>JAGYIV010000006.1 GCA_018402345.1 Terrimicrobiaceae bacterium | reverse complement strand
GCCAAGGCCAGCGAGGCATGCAGCAGAAACATTAGGGCGAGGAGATAACGCATGGGATGTTTTGTTTAGCGGGTGATGGAGAGGGTCAAAACGGAAGGAAATATCTTTCCAGGGCGTCCGCTACTCAGCATTGGCCGCGCCGAGCAGCACCTGCGTTCCGTCCAAGGACGCGTCGTTGATCTTGGCCAGCGGAACTTTGACCACGCTCTTGATGGGCGCGAGTTTGTCGATTTCGAACTTGGAGAAGTTCAGCGCGTCGATCGTGCGCAGGAAGTAAAGATTGCGCACCTTGTCGTTCATCCAAGTGAACAGCGTCACTTCGCTGGTGGTCTCGCCCGGCTTTCCGCCTTCGGCCGAGAAACCCTTGTCGATCGAGAGATCGTAGGGACGGTCGAAGTTGTTGAGGATGTGACCGAGCGTGATCACCGCGTCTTCGGGTTTGTCAGCCTTGCGCACAAATTGGGTGTAGAAGGCCGCTTTGACAAAGCGGCCCATGGAGATTTGCGTGGATGGAACGTTGGCCAAAGCGTTGCCGCTGTCCGGCGCGTTCACCTTGAGCTGGCCGAACTGACCCGTGTTCCTGTCGAGGTTGGTCAACTGCGCGTAGTTGTTCAGGTTTTTCAGGTGCCAGCCGAAGTCCGGGGCATTCGTCGCGACGCCCACCGGGTTGTCATGGATGTTCTGCTTGCCATCGAGGTATTCGATCACGATGCCCGCACCGGTCTTGTCGAAGAGGATGTAGTGCATGGGCAGCTCGATGTTCCCCACGAGAGGAACCTTGGGCAGCCAGACGGTGACACTGCCGTTGGTGAGCGCCTCCTTGACCTCGGCGACGGATTTGAAGTTGCCGAGGAGATACAATGCGAGGTCCGTGGCCGCCAAAGCTTTCGCGGCCTCGGACCCGGCACCGTCCGGCGATTGCGACCCAGGCATTTCGTTGGTGCAGAGCGAGAGCCCTTGGTCGTTGGCCGACTCCACCATCATATTCGGGCCGTCGCCGACGCCGGAAGCGGCGCTCACGCCTAACACGGGATATTTCGTCTCGAAAGACAGGCCCGGCTGGTTACCCGGCGCCACCGAAACGACCTTGGTGCCTGCCGGGACATAGGACATCTCGAAGGGCAGCGGGACGGCATATTCCAAAGTCTTGCCGCTGTAGGCATTGCCTTGCTTGTCGGTGATCATCAGTGCCGTGCAGGCCTGTGCGGAGGGCGCGGCCATGACAAGAGACAAGCTGAGAAGGGGGAGAAGCGATCTTTTCATGAGGGATTTATCGTAGGAACTCCCGGCGCAAATGCAAGGCACGACCGACCGCCGCCACGAGGACGTGCCACGGCAATCCGCTGGATCCCGCCGGTCCCCGCTGAGACGGAACGATGCAAAACATTCTGCCTTTTCCGGCGGTTCCACAGAGGCGCGCCTGGGCGAAAGTTGACTAACCCGCATATTTCACCGGTCGATCATTTTGGCGGTTTGTCATTGGATGGTTTTGCGCGGCGGTGATTTTGGCGTGTTTTTCGCCTTGGTCGTGTGATTGGGGCACACCGCCCCTTATCCCCGTTGTTTTTTGGGTGCCGGGGACAGCACCATGACGGGTCAGGCC
>JAGYIV010000005.1 GCA_018402345.1 Terrimicrobiaceae bacterium | reverse complement strand
TCTTCTCCCCGAAAGGGTGCGGCGGAGGGCTCGCGGACTCGTCACCTTGAGTTTCTGAAGTGCGGTCTCCGACATGGCCATGGAAGAGGAAAGCCACACCGGCCGCGCGACACAACGCTTCCATGGCGGAGGCCATAGGGGCATCAGCCGCCGTCCCTGCGAGGACGAGCCAATCCAGCCCGTCGAGCTGATCGCGGAGATCGACGGACGCGCTGGAAGGGTCGAGGAAGATCGCACGGTAACGCACGGGCGCACTTCTCAGTGCCTGGAGCTTTTCGGAGAACGAGTCGGTGTGATCCGCCACGAGACCCACGCATACATTTGGGAATCCCCTGCCAATCCAGGTGGGGGGGAGCGAACGGGAGATGAGCGCGGGATTGCGGGTGGGTATCACCCACCGGAGACGCGGGGTGGTGCGGATGGTTTCCCAGATCAGGTTTCCCGCCCTGGCCATGGCGGGCGCGGAATCGAAGAAGTCCGGAGTCTCGGGAAGAAGGGCCACTTCCACGCGGCCCGCGAGCGCGAGCGCCCCATGGATGCGCACGGCGGATTTGCAGGCTTCCTTGACATGAGTCAGAAGGGCTTTGCCGCCCAAAGCTCCCGCCGCCCCGGAAAGGGGAAGCAGGGGCATGAGGTGATGCCCGAAGTTGACGAACATCGAATCAGGCACGGCTGAATTTTACCAATAGCTCACGGCGGCGTTTGATGGCTGGCTTCGAGCCGGTCTGGATCTCCGGGAACTCGTCATAGGTGCGGCCATCCAACAGGCGGCCGGCGAGTTTCTTGCGCACTCCTCCCCATTGCTTGAAGAAAAAGGGAACATCATGGGCGCGGCACTGGCGGCGGATGGAGCGTACCCAAGACTCGTCCATCGGACGAGCTCCGTGTCCGCTCTCGCCGCCGACGATCGCCCATGAGATGCCCGACAAGTCGATGGTGCCGAGATCTTCTAGCAGAGGCTCGATGGAGAGGAATGTGTTGCGTGCGCCTGATTGGCGGAGTTTCTCAATGCGGGGAACTCCGTGTTTGCGATCCTCGACGCTAACGCCCCAGAGGATATGCCCGGCCTTCGCCGCCGCCGCGAGCGGCCCCTTGAGGAGAGCCGCCATCCGTTCAGGACGTTTTGTCAGAACCTGATACTCATGCCAGTCGGCCGCCAGCATTACTTCGCAGACCTTCGCGATGTAATCGTCGGGAACTCCCTCGTGGAAGAGGTCGCTCATGGAGTTGGTGAAAATCTTCTTCGGTTCCGACCAGCGGAGTGGATCCGTGAGATGTTCCGGCACAAGGCGAAGGTCGAAGCCGAACTCGTAGGCATGACCCGGAATGCCTCGCCAGCGCTCGGCGAAGGTTTTCGCGTAGCAGTTCTTGCAGCCCGGGCTGATTTTGGTGCATCCCCTGACCGGGTTCCAGGATGCGTCCGTCCATTCGATTGTGCTTATAGAGCTCATTTTGTTTTATGTGGTTGTTTTGGGGTTGGCGGTTCCATGGGTAAGGATTCGATGGCTTCGAGGGCGTCCTTTGCATCGCCGAGGCTGGATTGCCCCCAAATCCAATTCGGGGGCATTGCGAGC
>JAGYIV010000004.1 GCA_018402345.1 Terrimicrobiaceae bacterium | reverse complement strand
ATGGTGGGAAAGGTGTTTATGTTGCGAAACGGGCGGCGGATTTAGGCTCGGCCGCGGGTTGCGTCAAGGAGAATCCTGCCACCTAAGGCCGCAACGGGTGATTTTTTTGAAAAACAGGGGGCATGGGCGTTTTTTGTGTGGCGCTGCTTCAGGCTAGTGCTGCTAAGCATTCAAGGCGATGGGTGCTAAAAGTCATCCTTAACAGCTTTGTCGGCACTGGGATTCTTCCTCTGTCATTAGCCTTCCACTCTGTCGAATTCTATGGCGTATTTACTCAGCTTTACTGATGCCAAACCAGAATCCCGAACAAAAAGCACGTGACCAGATCGATGCACAGCTCCGTGGAGGACCAGACGAAGGATTACTCCATCGCAAAGCTCAGATGGGTTCAGCATACGGGACTCCCGCTGCCTTTCCTCTTCGAGGCCACGGGCGTCCTCACCCGCTTCACCGACCAGCGCGATCCGAAACCCCGCTCCCGCGAAGTCTTCGCCTTCCACCGTCCGGAAACCCTGCGCGAACACCTCTCGCAGAAAAAAATCCCTCCGCGCCCGTCTCCTAGATCTCCCGCCCCTGGATCCCACCGGCCTCCGCGATTGCCAGATCAATGCCATCACCAAACTGGAAGAATCCCTCAAGCAGGCCAAGCCCCGCGCCCTCATCCAGATGGCCACCGGTGCCGGGAAAACCTTCACCGCCATCACCTCAATCTATCGCCTGTTGAAACACGCGAAAGCCAAGCGGATACTTTTCCTCGTCAACACCCGGAATCTCGGTGAGCAGGCCGAGCAGGAATTCATCGCCTACCAGCCCACCGACGATAACCGCAAGTTCACCGAGCTTTACTCCGTCCAGCGCCTCACCTCCTCCCACGTGCCGGCGGACGCGCAGGTCTGCATCTGCACGATCCAGCGCATGTATTCCATACTCCAGGGCAGGGAACTCGATCCATCCGCCGAAGACGAAGACCCGGCGGAGAGCACGTCTCACCGGAAAAAGCCCATGCCGGTCGTTTACAGCGGGAAACTCCCGCCCGAGTTCTTCGACTTCATGGTCATCGATGAGTGCCACCAGTCGATCTACAACCTCTGGCGGCAGGTCGTGGAATACTACGATGTCTTCCATGTCGGTCTCACCGCCACGCCGGACGCCCGCACCTATGCCTTCTTCAACCAGAACGTCGTCTCCGAATACACCCACGAGGACGCCGTCGCCGATGGCGTGAACGTCCAGGGCGAGATCTACGTCATCGAGACCGAGGTCACCAAAAACGGCGGCACCGTCCTCAAAGGCCTTGTCGAAAAGCGCGAGAAACTCACCCGCGCCAAACGCTGGGAAGCGCAGGACGAGGACGAAGCCTACAACTCCAAAAAGCTCGACCGCGACATCGTGAATCCCTCCCAGATCCGCACCGTCGTGAAAACGTTCCGCGACAAGCTCCCGGAAATCTTCCCCGACCGCACCGCCGTCACCGTGGACATGATCGCCACCGGCACCGACGTGAAACCGCTCGA
>JAGYIV010000003.1 GCA_018402345.1 Terrimicrobiaceae bacterium | reverse complement strand
CGCACCTTGGAGAGGTGGTCGAGTGGTCTATGGCACCTGATTCGAAATCAGGCGTAGTGTAACAGCTACCGTGGGTTCGAATCCCACCCTCTCCGCCATATTTTAAAAGGGTTCCAGCGGTTTTCAGTTAGACGGATAAACTAACAAAAAAAACTCCGCTGCCCGCAAACTGCCTTGATCCTCTAATCCGCAGTTGAGATTGATGATAGGAAGCGCAAGTGCTTATCGTAGCGGCGCTTGAAGACGAAAACCAACGCACAACTGGTTCACCCAACGGGTGTCAATTTCGGTTTTCGGGCTAAGTGGGAATTGGTCAGGATCAAGGGACTGCCATATCGATGGACATGTGGGACAAATTTCCTTAATCATCCTTGAATTTCTCGCCTCACAAAACAATCTTGCACCTCAAAGGACGCGGGGGGATGCTTTCGGCGTCGAGTAACGATGGGAACCCGAGTCAACAAAAAGCGCGGCCAGGTGGAGGAGCCGAAGAAATGGTCCACCGAGATCGCCGGGGTGAGCTGGATGGCGGGCGGGCTGATCCTGCTGTTGTCGCTGCTTTCCTACAGCCCGGCGGATCTGCCGGATTGGCGGATGTTTGGGCTTTTCGCGGATGACAGCGAAGCGCGCGGGGACAACTGGCTCGGGCCGGTGGGCGGCATCCTCGCCTTCACGCAGATTCTGATATTCGGTGCGGCGGGCTGGATGCTCTCGATCGGCTTCATCTGGTTCGGCGTGATGAAACTCGCCTTCAAAGGAAGGTTGTGGCCGCGAATGGCGCTGGGGCACGCGGTGGTTCTTGTTGCGGGCGCGTTATTCTTTCACGCGTCGGGCGTTTTTTTCATGGATTGGGTGGAACGCTGCAACCTGAAAGGCCGGCCCGGCGGGGTCATCGGCCAGGCGCTCGGTGACTCCCTGCTCATGCCGTTGATCGGGAAACCGGGCACCATGGCGCTCGCCGCTACCGCCTACCTCCTCGGCATGATCTGGCTCGCCGGGCAAACACCTGCCGATTTCGCGAAAGGCTGCCATCGCCTGCTGAAAATGAAAATCGACGCATGGAAACAAAGCCGCACCGAAGCCGGGCGCTCCGCGACGCGGGAAAAGGAACTCCTCAGCGAGCGCGAACGCCAGCGCGAGCAACGCAAGATCGAGCGCGAAATGGCCCGCCTGAAAAGCGCCGAGACCGACGAACCCGGCCAGAAGGAACTCGCTATCCGCGAGACCCCTACCCCGCAGATCATCGATTCCTCCCAGCGCCGCGCCTCCGGTGTGATGGATCCCGGCGCGAAGCCCTTCGAGCGCAAGAAGCCCTCCCACCAGTCGCTTTCCATCTCCGGCTTCGAGGATTACGAGCTGCCCGGATTCGATCTGTTAGATGACGTGGAGGTCGAGGCCGAGGCAGCGAACCACTCCGAGCTGCTTCATATCCAGACCACGATCATCGAGACTCTGAAAGCATTCGGCATCGACGTCACGCCCGGCGACATCACCCGCGGCCCGAC
>JAGYIV010000002.1 GCA_018402345.1 Terrimicrobiaceae bacterium | reverse complement strand
AACCATGATCCATGGCCAGTCCCCCCATTTTCGGATCGCTCCATGCATTTTTCCCTCGGGAGATTTGCTCCATTTCGGTTCCTGCGAGGCCACGATCCGATCACGCACCGGTTGGTCCCACGGGAATGTCACGGCGGCCACACAGCCACTGACAACCAAGGCGAGCAAAACCAACCGGAAACATGCCGGAAATGTCATCGGAGGGCTGCCGCCACCTCTGGCGCAAAATACGTGAGAATCATATCCGCTCCGGCACGTTTGATCGCCAGAAGCGACTCGTCGCGCGTGCGCTCGTAATCGAGCCACCCCAGACGCGCAGCAGCGTGGATTTGGGAAAATTCCCCGCTGACCTGATATGCAGCAACTGGCACATGGACGGCCTCACGCACGGAGCGGATGACATCCAGATACGGCCCGGCTGGCTTGACCATAACAATATCCGCTCCCTCTTCCACATCGAGCCGGACCTCCCTCAGTGCCTCACGGGCATTGGCAGGATCCATCTGGTAGGTCGCCTTGCTGATTGCATCTTTACCGATCTTGCTGCCAACAGCGTCACGAAAAGGCCCATAGTAGGCAGAGCAAAATTTTGCGGCATACGAGAGAATCGCGGTCTCATGGTATCCGGCGGCATCCAGCGCGCGGCGGATCGCTTGGACCCGCCCATCCATCATGTCTGAGGGCGCGACGATATCGGCCCCCGCAGCCGCTTCCAGAATAGCCAAGCGACTCAGCGCTTCCACAGTCTGGTCATTATCGACTGCACCCCCGCCATCTACCAACAACCCGTCGTGCCCGTGGCTTGTGTAGGGATCAAGTGCCACATCCGTGATAACCAGCAACTGCGGAAAACAGCGCTTCACCTCGGCCACCGAGAGGTAGAGGAGGTTCGAACTCTCGAAGGCATGCGTGCCAACGTCATCCTTCAGAGACGCGGGAATCGAGGGGAAAAGAGCCACTGCAGGAATCCCCAACTCCAACGCGCGCCCACATGCCTCGATCAGAGACTCCCTCCCGAGACGCGATATCCCTGGCATGGAGTCAATCGCTTTGTCGCCAGATTCCTCGTGGATGAACAACGGCCAGATCAAATCCTGCGGATGCAGTGCAGTCTCGCGCACAAGTCGGCGCAGGGATTCGGAGCGCCTCGTGCGCCGCGGGCGTTGGAGTAGATCGAGCGGCATGGGTTGTTCAGCTTTTATTTGTCGGTGAGACGCAGCACAAGCTTCAGGGCATCGGTGCGGACATTTGCAGAGGTAAACGCCTCAAGCAGGCTGGCCTTCAAGTCCTGCAAAGCGGTGATTTCCTCCTCGCGAATCGAAGCGTTTACGCGCCGAAGATCCTCGAGGCGTTCGATTTCAGACTTCAACTGATCAGTGGCTTTCAGCGCGGCGCCCTGCACGATCGATTCCTTGCGCTTGCCGGCGATTTCAGCGGCCTTGGCGAGCATCGCGGGCAGATGCTTCTTTTTGAACACCGGTGTATCGAGCAATCGGAAAACATCCCCCTTCTCAAGCTCGGCTTCGAGGAATGCCTCATCGTCACTGCGATCCCCCAGCGTTTGATCCACGACAACCCGCACGGGTGTGGCGGGAAGAAAGCGGTCTGCATGCAATCCAGGCGGTGCCACGCACTCGATCACAAAGTGGGCCTCGAGAAGAATCCCATCGGGTTGTGCACTGCGCCACACCCCGAAAACGGAATTCCCGGCTTCAATCCCAAGGAGGGAATCCAAAGAAGCCTGAACCAAAGGGTGATCCGGAGTGAGAAATCCCACATCCTCCCTCGAGAGGGCTCGTGCCCGGTCGAAGGTGAATGTCGCTCCCTCGGGCGCCAAGCCGGGCAGGGCGGCATTTTGCGAAGCTCCGCTTTTCAATAGATACGAGCGACTGCCAAGCTCCTCCACCTCGACTCCAAGCTGGTCGAGCATGCGGATGAAGAAGGCCTCGAACCCAGGGTCGCCGTCCTGTTTGCGGATTGTGTCGATCAGCGGAAGAGCCAACTCGGGCCGTTTTGAGTGGATTTCCAGCAGCCGATCATGGCCGCGCTGGAGGCGCTTTGAGATGCTCTTATTCGCAACCACAGTCTCCTCCAACAGTGCCCGAAAGGCATTTTCATCCTGTGTTCCGGCAATCTCCTGGAGCCTTGAACGAAATTGCTCCATGAGTGTGGGCGCACCGTGAGGGTGCTTCTGAAATGCATCCAACCCCTCGTGATACCACCGCGACAAATATTCCTCGGGTAACCCCTTGAGCACAGGGATATGGATATGAATGGTCGAGGTCTGGCCGATCCGATCCAAGCGGCCTATCCGCTGCTCAAGAAGCTCGGGGTTCTCCGGGACATCGAACAAAACAAGGTGGTGTGCAAACTGGAAATTCCTGCCTTCGCTTCCGATTTCCGAGCACACAAGCAACCGGGCACCATCCTCTTCGGCGAAGAACGCGGCATTCCTATCGCGCTGAAGAAGAGTCAACCCCTCATGAAAGACTGCAGCTGGAATTTTGATCGTGCGCTGCAAGCGCTCGAGCACATCCACCGCCAATTCTCTGGAATGGCAAATCAGCAGGACTTTCTTTTTTTTCAGCTCCTTGAGCAACCCGACCAGCCAACTGATTTTTGCCTGAACGGCATCGCCCTCATCATCCAATACCGAGAGGCTCGCCTTGCGCTTTGGAAAACCCGCCAATGCTGCACGAGTATTTCGAAACATAACGCGGCCAGTTCCAAACTCATCCAACAACCCTCCCACCACGCGATCCTTCGCTGCAGCATCTCCTTTTAAAAATGCCTCGTAATGCTCCGCAAGCCGCGTTCCCTCGATCAGCTTCTTGTCAGGGATTTTTTTTTCGGCAAGAACGGCATCCACCGCCTTGGCGACAGATTCGTAGCGGTCGGCCTCCTTTAAAAATAAGTCGAGATCGCTGTAACGGTCGGGGTCAAGTAGCCGCAACCGCGCAAAGTGGCCTTCCATGCCGAGTTGCTGTGGGGTTGCTGTGAGGAGCAGAAGGGATGGCACGGTTGCTGCAAGCGATTCGACCAGCGCGTAGGCAGGCCCTGCGGCAGCCGGAGACCACTCGAGGTGGTGCGCCTCGTCGACAACCAGCACATCC
>JAGYIV010000001.1 GCA_018402345.1 Terrimicrobiaceae bacterium | reverse complement strand
GCCGTCATCGACATGGACAAGCTGAAAGACGTCAAGGAGGTGAAGTCCGTCCTCACCTATGACGTGGACAAGGCCGGGGCGGATTCCTTCAAGTTGTTTTATCCGGAGCAAGGATCCTAAGCCGGAACCATGCAGAAGAATTTAACCACGGATAGCACGGATGGCACTGATCACAGAGAGTTGTGAGACAGCGAGTTTGGGGCCAGAGATCTCACCACTTAGTGAGGGGGGCTCAAGGCCAGTCATTGACCGTCATTCCTCTGAAAACTATCGGTGAAATCGGTGTAATCCGTGGTTCAAATGCATCGTTACGGCTGAGCGGGGACCGGCGGCATCCAGCGGATTGCCGTTGTACGTCCCTGTGGCAGTGGGCGGTCGTGGCTTGCATTTCTGCCGGGAGTTCCTACGTTAAGCCCTCATGAAAAGATCGCTTCTCCTCCTTCTCAGCTTGTCACTTGTTATAGCCGTGCCCTCCGCGCGTGCCTGCACGGCCTTGATGATCACCGACAAGCCAGGCAATGCCTACAGCGGCAAGACGATGGAATACGCAGTGCCGCTGCCATTCGAAATGACCTATGTCCCGGCGGGCACGAAGGTCGCTTCCGTTGCGCCGGGCCAGAAGCCGGGGCTGTCCTTCGAGACAAAGTATCCGGTGCTCGGGGTCAGTGCCAATGTGGGCGTGGGGTCGGGCCAGAACATGATGGTCGAGTCGGCCAACGATCAGGGGCTCTCTCTTAGCACCAACGAAATGCCCGGATCCCAATCTCCGGCCGGCGCGGGATCCGACGCCGCGAAGGCTTTGGCCTCCACCGACCTCGCGCTTTACCTCCTCGGCAACTTCAAGACCGTGGCGGAGGTCAGAGCGGCGCTCGAGGACGGTTCCGTCAGTGTCTGGCTCCCGGAGATTCCGCTCATGGGAAATCTCGTGGCGCCGCTCCACTACATCCTCTTCGACAAGACCGGCGCAGGGATTGTCATCGAATACCTCGACGGCAAACAAAACATCCACGACAACCCGGTGGGTGTCGTGACCAACGCCCCGGATTTTCCGTGGCACCTGAAAAATCTGAACAACTATGCGCAGCTGACCAATTTGGATAAAAACACCGGCCAGTTCGGCAAGCTAGAGGTGGGCGCTCCCGACAGCGGCAACGCGTTGGCCAACGTGCCCTCCTCGCAAATTTCCGCCGGCCGATTCGTCAAAGCGGCTTTCTACACGCAATACGTGCGCAAGGCCGACTCGCCGCGGGACGCGGTCATCACCTTGGGGCATATCCTCAACAATTTCGACCGTCCCTACGACCTCTCGATCGACAAAGGTTACTCGGCCGAAGGAGGAACTCCGGGCACCACCTCGAGCGAGGTGACGCTCTTCACTTGGATGAACGACAAAGTGCGGAATCTTTACTTCCTGCGCACGATCGACGCGCTGAATTTCGCGCAGTTCGAGATCGACAAGCTGTCGCCCATCAAAAAGGTGGTCACTGTTCCGTTGGACAAGATCAACGACGA
>JAGYIV010000017.1 GCA_018402345.1 Terrimicrobiaceae bacterium | reverse complement strand
GACGAGTGACATGTGACGAGTGATCCGCCCCCCACTCCCCGCTCCACGCTCCCCGCTCCTCGCTCTCCACTCCACGCCCCACGCCCCATGCTCCATGCTCCCTGCTCCATGCTCGACGCGTCTTCCGTCTTGCGGCCCGCTCACCAGGCCAGTCCGGTCAGCTTGCGTTTCTGGGCGAGCAAGAATCCTCAGCTCCACATCTTGAGCTCGCCATCCTCCAGCGACGCGAAAACGTTTTCGGGGAGGTCGAAACGCGGCGAGGTGCATTGACCGACCGGCGGCCGGGGTCCGCGGGATTTCCCGGTCGGCACGATTTTGGCCACGGGTAGTTTTCCGCGGCAGATGATCACCTCCCCACCCCGTTCCACCTGCCGGAGCAAACGCGGTAGACTCTTCTTCGCCTCGTCAACGGTAACGGTCATCACGCCAAAACTATTCTGGAGTTCAGACCGAGTCCACCGTTGGATGTGATTCTATTTGTTGGTTCCAACCACCGCGAGGCGCGCTGACAAACATGACACGGTTGGTCCAGACGGCCCCGGCTTCATCGCGCAGGAGCTCGGCCAGGGCCCGGGCGATTCGGTGGTGATCATTCTGGGCGAATGATTGGGACGAGATAAAAATTACACCACTATGCTCCTCATTGGCCGCAGCCATTTCCTGCAGCAAGGCGGGAATGGTGTTCAGATCATAGGTAACGAGAACCCGACCCGCCAGATGCGCTTCGTGTAGGATGACGCAATCATCGCTGTTCATCAATCGACCCCCGCAGAACCCGTGAATGCTTTCCGCATCAGCCGCCGGAATCATCTGCTGCACCAGCGCGGCAATGCCGGGCCAGATGTGCTCATCGAGCAGCAACTTCAAAGCGATGTGATTTCCCTTGGCTCCAGATGCGGCAGGCTGCGCTTGAGAGCCTGCGCATCGCAAGCCGTGAGATCCTCCCATTCCTGCCGGCACTCTTCGGGAAACTCCCGCACGTAGGCCAGCACGCCGGCGGCCTTCCACTGCGGCCAAGCAAAAGACTCCGCGATCTTTTCGGCCGCCAAGGTCGGGGCATCAAGGGTTTGTCCGTAAACCAAGGCCGCTTGCACACGAGTTCCCTGCACGTAAGCAACGCGGCCGAGCCGTGTGTCGCGGAACTCGACGGCGGGAAAATCCTCCCGCCGACGCGCTTCTTCCAGGATGCGCGTGGCGGCCATACCGGCACTTCCGCGCCGTTTGGCGAATCTCTCCAGCCAGCGGCGGGTCTCCAGAGGCACCCGGATGCTTAAGGTAGCGGTCGCAGACATGAGTGAAATGTATGCTTTGTGTGTTTTGTGTCAATTTATCTGTAACCGTCATTCTCCTCCTCGCAAATTAGCCACAGGAAGTCTATTTTTCCGCTATTTGGGCGCATCCTCGGTGATGGTCTACTTTTGCCACTATCTGTCATTTTGTGACAGTTCAGTGCAAGTTTTTAGCCGGATTTATGCCGTTGAACAACCGGCCGCCGCGAACCTGCAGATTCAGCGGAGGAGGGCGGAGCGCGCGTGTCTGAATTCGAGTCTATCGAAGAATAATCATGCTTTTTCTTCGACACACTTGAGCCCGCCCG
>JAGYIV010000016.1 GCA_018402345.1 Terrimicrobiaceae bacterium | reverse complement strand
ACGGTTCGTCAAATTCGCCTTGGAAGCCTTTGCGGAGTCTGCGACGAGGTGCTGGCTTCAGGTTCGACGGCACGCGCGGCGGCCTGGATGGAGGCGCTGGAGATACGGGGAGACGCTCGATCTTTTTCCTCCCAAGACCATTTCTTACTCCGGATGTCACCGCTCCATAGTTGCCGTTGGAAAACCAAACACTCCAAAAACGCGGTGGCTACCGCGAAATCCTGGGAGCGTGGCTGATGCTGGAGGCGGCAGCAAAACTGGACTAAGCCCGGGCGGACAGTGCCTACGATGGCACGAACCGCGATGCGGCGACTCTGTATGAGTTCTGGCTGTATTTTATGCCGCCAGTTGCTCATAGATCAAAGCTTGGGATGAAATTCGCCGCGAGCCTGGCGGGGATGGTGCGTTCCTTTTTGTCACGACTTCGGAAGAGGAGCGCTGCAGGTGAATCCCAAACGATCAGGCTTATTGTGGGCCGCTATCTGTAAGACTGCTCCGGATGGCAGCCATTTGTGCACACTTTACAACCGGACTTTCTCACCTGTGCGCGACCCCGCTGGCCTCGAGGTTGGCCTCACTTCAGGCGGATTACACACTGGCGTTTTTCCCGCCTCGCCTTGCCGAATCCTCCTCGAACGGGCTGGCTGCTGAAAAGGCCGCTGAATTGGAAGGGCGCATCGGGTATTTGCACTTCGATGCCAAGTTCCGGATCGAGTCGGTGGAGGAGGCTCTCGGCGTCGAGAAAGAAACCGCGGAGGCCCTCGACGAAGAGCGCGCTCTCACCAAATCCACGGACACCTATAAGCGGGGCGACCTCTACAAAATGCACACCTACAACGATGCGATCCGCCGCATGCATCTGTATGTTTGTATCGGGCAGGATGGGGCGCGCGACCCCGCTACGAGGAGGTGATTCCGGGAGTGGGGGCTTTTCGAGTGCGCCCTGGCGATACCCGACACCCGCGAGGCTGTGCGAGAATGTGCTGGCGGACTTCATGGCCGATGTTCTGGCGCGCACACGAAAACAAATTCAGCCGTGACTACCGAATCCGCCACTGGACTCATACAACGCTCCGAGGAAACTCCGCCTGCCTCTGGAGCAAAAAAACAACAGCCACCATCCGTGTCCATTCCAATGGCTGATGCGCCGTGTTTACTCGGATATGTGCGCCCTAGCGAAGTGGGATTCGTTCGGCACAAGGGGAGGTTTTATTTTTACGCCGTGGACAAAAAAACCGGCGACACCCGCAACTACGACCGACCGGATCTTCCGCCAGATATCTTCATCTGGCCACAGCCGGACCTAAAGCGCTTGCCTTGGCTCGCGGAAGTGAAAAGCGTGAGGCTGGAAGGGGCTGCAGAAATCGCCGGCTCACAAGGCGCAAGCCTGCCATGCAAGAAGTCGGCGCGGCCTATTATTATCTTCTTGAACTGGGTGACGCGATCGAGTGCTCACAGGTTTCAGTTTCAGGCCTCGTGAAAAAGCGCGGCGGGGAGCCGGTGATTTTGAGCCTGCACGAGATTTTTGAGTCTGCTGAAAGCGAAATCGCATTAACATAAATCTTGAGAAATTACTGTCGCAATGACTCGCGCCACTTTTGATTTGATCAAAGAAAAATACGGATATTACTCCAGTTGGGCGATCTGGGCGGATGCCGGAGGAAAGCCGAAATCAAATATTGGCGACCTGCGCATTTTTGACATGGATGCAAATCCCAGCGTCTTGGGTGAACTCAAACCTCATATCGTGTTAGTTGGTTTGAATATTTCTAGAGGGTTGATTCATAAACCATTTGCCAATTTCCACGACCCCCGTCCCCAAGGCACCGACTTTAAAATCCGGCACGCGTTCAAAGGAACAGAATACTGGGGAGCATACATGACAGATCTCTTCAAAAATCTGGATGAAAAGGATTCAAATAAAGTTAAAGCTTTAATAAAAAACGATCCTTCAATAATAGCTGCTCATGTAAATTTCCTGCGTGACGAGCTTAGGCATGTCGTTGGAAAATCTTCTAAAAAAACTACGCTAATTGCTTTTGGAGATGTAGTTTACACGCATATTCAAAAAAATTTCAGCGCCGAATGCGAGGTCAAAAAAATTCCTCATTACGCAAGTCAAAACTACAACAACAAGGACTTATATAAAAAAGCTGTTTGGCAGTCGCTGCTTGGTTCTTCGTCCTAAGGAGCTTTTATCTTCTCAAACAAGAGGTTTCGAGGCTGGGAGTTTTTGCAAACGACTTACGAGGCGCTCGGGTTTTTCCGTCTGGCATTCCCAGATTGTGATCACACGCCAACCGAGGCGGCGGAGTGCAGCCGCATGGCGTTTGTCGCGGGCGACATTTCCTTCGAGCTTTTTGCTCCACCAAATCGCCCGTGTTTTGGGAATCCGCGCGTCCTTGCAATTGCGATGGAGGTGCCAGAAACATCCGTGCACAAAAATGCAGATTCGATGCCGAGGGAGAACAATGTCGGGATTGCCGGGAAGATCGCGGCGGTCAGAGAAGGAATTAATAATTGACATTTAATCGTGTTAAGCACGCATTTGAATTCAGCAGGCGCAAGAATTGGCCCTGCGTTTTGACGCATTGGGTTTGCTGGAGTTGCCGCAGTGAAAAGGGCCTGTCCCACATATTAACTTTTTTAATTCAGCGGTTAAAATGATCCCGCGTTTTTAACGCGGATGGCAAGGAGTCGGATGAGGTGCGCCTGCACGCCGAGTAACGGCTCGCCGCAGTTGAGACTTAGGACCCAGGCGGCCAACGGCTCGTTGCCTATCGCACTAAAAGAGAAGTCGCCGCCGGAAGGACGATGGACATTCCCGACCTTGTTCCCAAGTCTGGCGATGACACAGCTCCCGCCAGAAGCAACGAGGAGAAATTCCTTTCGTCGCCCATATTTAGTCAACCAGTTTGTGATCAGAACTCCGAGCGCCCTATAAAGCCGCTGACCCGACTCCAACAAGAAGCTATCAAGTTAAGAAAAATCCGTCTCAACCAGCCGCCCGTGACCTACGAGCAGGCTATGAATCAGTTTGAGAAGCACCGCAAAGGCGCGCAAGAATCACGATTTCGCTGGGTTCCTGAGAACCCCCACACAGAAGACCAAAAACAAACCCCGACCGGAAAGGGCGGGGTGTGAATACCTGACGATCGCAGGCCACCTTTGCTCAATCGGTGAAGCACACGTGCCAGACCGCTCAGGGGACTGCAAGACCGAATCCCCCGCTAGAACCTCTTCCAGGTAAGTATCCTCGAAATCGATAGCCAGGCCCGAGTCGCCGCCAATACCGAAAAAATCCACCACCCGCAGAGCAAAAAAAGGATTCCATGCGGACATGGGTTTGGAAGCAACTTTCGCGATTTGAGGGTCATGATCGATTCATGATCCTCGTGAAACGCTTCGCCGGCTGCAGCTCATGGGACTTGCCTATAAATTCAGCAAATCCCGCAGAGCATCCTTTACGGCTTCAAATTGAGGGGAAATCAGGCGTCCCAGTTTTCTTTCGAGGCTGTTGTGGTCAATACTGGCCAGAGCTTGAATGTTCACAGCGGAATGTTTCGCAAGCCACTTGGGTTTCCCAATGTCCACTTCACCGCGCAACCCACGAATTTGGGAAGTAAGCGGGGCAACTACCACGAGAGCACGGGCGTCTTGGGGTTGAGGAAAAGCCAAAACAACAACAGGGCGTTGTTTTGCTGTAGTGCCGAAATCTACGATCCATATTTCGCCCGCACTGGGCTCAATATTCGCCAAGAGCCTCCTCCCAGGCTTTGCCCTGTTGTGCTGTGGTCAATAGGGGCTCGGGCTTTGAAGTGATCGAAAAGGGAAGGTCTTTCCGAAGCTCTACTTGAGCCAAGAATATGTTGAAGGCATCACTGGTCTTCATGCCGAGCTTGGAAAAAACCTTTTCAGCTTTTTTCAACCGATCTGCTGGAACACGAGCTCTGAAAAGAACTGACTTTGACATGGTTCAAAAATGCTCATTGATGCTCACTTGGTCAAATGGATTTGATGTCTATTACCAACCAGCAGCTAAAACAAGCCGCCCCGAGGGCAGAACGGCTTTTTCCAGCGAGTGAAACGGCGCGTCGCGCCTGAGCCTTTGGCGCGGACAACCGAGACGCCGGGCGGTGGCGAGGAAGGTAAAGCATCGCCCTCCCGGGTTTTCGATTGGGGGTCATCATCGATTCACGTTCCTTGTGGAAAGCTCCGCTGGCTTCGCTCCGAGCGAGGATGACTTCGCTCCGAGCGAGGATGACTTCACTCCGAGCGAGGACGACTTCACTCCGAGCGAGGACGACTTCGCTCTGAGCGAGGACGACTTCGCTCCGAGCGAGGACGACTTCACTCCGAGCGAGGACGACTTCACTCCGAGCGAGGATGACTTCGCTCCGAGCGAGGATGACTTCGCTCCGAGCGAGGACGACTTCACTCCGAGCGAGGGCGACTTCGCTCCGAGCGAGGATGACTTCACTCCGAGCGAGGATGACTTCGCTCCGAGCGAGGACGACTTCACTCCGAGCGAGGATGACTTCACTCCGAGCGAGGATTTGCGGGCCTTTTGACTTGCAGGCATCTGGCGCGAGGTGGAGATTTTAGCCCAGTCGGCCCTGCGGCCAAAAAATCGGGCACCCGGAGCCACCCGGATGCCTGAAAACCGGCTCGAAAAAGCTGGGGACCAGCGTCGCGTTATTGCCTAACTGCGGTGTTTGTCGCGGGCTGGCTGTTTTTCTTGGAGGCGAAGCGTTGCTTCATGAGCGCCTTCTGCTCCTGCAGACGGGCCTTGCCGCCATCGGTCTTCATCACGGCGTAAACCGTGCGGCTCACGGAATACATATGGTTGCCAATGAGCAGCAGGGCGTCGTCGAGCAGGGACTTCTGGTCGGCGACATGCGTCTGCACGAGGCTGAGGTCGCGCAGCAACGCATCCCGCGACACGAAGCTCTCGTGGGCGATGGCGGAAAGGGGCCGCAGGACATGCGGCGGGCAAGGAGCAAAAAGCGATACGCCGCGGGACCCCACTCCTCTCGGCAGGCTCAATCCTGTTGCCAGGAGGGTCTATTTTCGCGGACCCAGCGGTAGTAGTCGGCACGCTGCAGGGTGGCGGCAGCGGGGGAGTCGAGGAGGATTTTGGCAGTGGAGTGGTGTTGCAGGATCGAGGCGGGGAGACTCGCGGTGACGGGGCCCTCGACCATGCCGGCAACGGCATCGGCTTTGCCAGGACCGAACGCGAGGAGGAGCACACAGCGCGCGTCCATGATCGTGCCGATGCCCATGGTGATGCAGTGGCGCGGCACAAGCGTGGGATCGCCGTCGAAGAAGCGGGCGTTGTCCTGCAGGGTTTCGCGGGTGAGTGTTTTGATTCTGGTGCGCGAGGCAAACGAGGAGCCCGGTTCGTTGAAGCCGATATGGCCGTCGGACCCGATCCCAAGAATCTGGAGGTCGAGGCCGCCGGCTTCGGCGATGCGGCGTTCGTAGTCGCGACAAAACGCAGGAACATCAAGAGTCATGCCGTCGGGAATGTGGGTATTTTCCTTGGGAATATTGATGTGCTCGAAGAGATGTTCCCGCATGAAGTGGTGGTAGGACTGCGGGTGCTCAGGGCCGAGGCTGAGGTATTCGTCGAGGTTGAAGGTAGTGACCCGGCTGAAGTCGAGGTCCTCCTCGCGGTGCATGCGCACGAGTTCCCTGTAAAGCGGGAGCGGCGTGCCGCCAGTGGCCAGACCCAGCACCGCTTCGGGTTTTTCACGGACCAACCTCGCAACCATGCGGGCTCCTGCGACGGCGGCTTCCTGAGGGGTGTCGTGGATGATGATTTCCATGTCAGGCGAGAACAGAAGGCGAAGCGTTGGCGGGAAGGAAAACGCCACTGGGCAGAAAAGGAATCAAGGCGGCATTTTCCCATGATCGGATTCGATAAAGGGTGGCGAAGTCGAATGACGGCGAGGCACTCCCCTGCCCGCCGATGCGCTCTGTGCCTCGGCGGACATTGTCCTGCATCCATGCCGGGAGGTGAAGATGGTAGGGATTTCTGGCAACCTCGCCGGTGTGGAGCGCTGTGGCGGCCACCAGATCGGCAATCGTGGCGGCGTCTCCTTCGACCATCACATTCGGGTCGTCCATCGCACCCCAGAATTCCGTCTCGACCACACGGCAGGAAAATCCCGGAGGCATCGAGGCGAGGGCCTCCATCACGCTCTGGTGGACGCGCAGATGTGTGGAATTCCAGTCCAGTGCATGGGGCAGGAAAATGAATGCGGGCTGGAAGCGGAGGAGTGCGGCGCCAATCCGCGGGGCGTCGAGCGGAGCCAGCGTTTCATCGGCCACATGCGTCTCCCAGCCGAGCCAATTGCAGGCGGCACGCAACTCGGCGAGTCGGGCCTGGCGGCGGGCGGTATCGCTCCCGAAGGTGACGGGAACATTGATGATCCTGTATCCGCACTCCCGCATGAGTCGCAGCGGAAGAAGCCCGGTGATGCACTCGTCATCGGGGTGCGGCGAAAACAAAAGAACGGCCGGCCCCTGCCCTCCCGGTTGCGAACCACCAGCAAAGGCGATCCCTCTTGCATTCCGCGTCGCGGATCGCAGGGTCTCGACAAACGGGAGAAACGGATTCATGGAACTCACCTCAGTAAAATGCTTCGCTGGACCCAAAAAAATAAAGATGAATTTTTCAAAACATTTTTAAAAATATCCTGAGTAAATTGTTGCAAATTAAATTCAGCTTATCGAATGGCTCTCGGGGTTTGTTGAAAAAAATCCGGCCAGGGGCCGCTCGAAGCTCTCCAAGCCGGGCGCTGGGGGGGGCACCCGACGGCACCCGAGGGCGGGCGCGCTCCACGAGACCGGGCGCTACCGCGCCGCTTTCCAACAGTCCAAACGCAAGCAGATTTTGGTCTGAAGGTGACAGATTATCGCAAAAGCTTCAGGATTTCACGCATCGAAGTCCGCAAGCGGAGGTCCCTTAAGCTTCCGCTCGAGCAATCGCCGGTGTTTGGTGATGCGGCCATGAACTCGTTTACGCCAGAGGCGAAAACTTGAAGGTTTCAACTCACGGCGCATCAGTGCTATGACATCCCTCTCCACGAAGCCTGTGCGCTTCTCGATTTCCTCAAAGCTCGTTCTGTCCTCCCAAGCCAACCGCACGATTCGGGATATCTGCTCAGGCAAAGGTGTGGGCTTCATGGAAAAAGTGGGCCGAAAGATTGATGCGAATTTGTGCTTTGTTGGTTTCGGTGGAAAACATTTACGACGCCCCGCCTCGGCCAGATGCTGAGGGGTTTTGAGATTGCAGGAAATGAAAAGGGGCCGAGGTTTTTTTGGCGGGAGTGGCACGGCGCTTCGCGCCTGAATCTTGGAGCCGCTCGGCGAGCCGCCCCTCCCCTTGGGTTTTCGATTTGGTGCCTTCTTCCCTCGTGGCTTTACGGCTTCGAGTGAGGCTGCTTTTTTCGAAAAAAATCAAGGAACGTGGGCGGGAATGCCCAAGCTCCTTGAAAATAAAGCTTTGGCCTACATCCGGTTGTAAAGATCGCCAAGGACCCAGACGGTTCCACCAATCATGATAAGCAGGATGAGCCCTGTGAACATGACCAGTTGGAGATCTTCCCTCTGCTGGCCTTTGAAGGAAAGGTGCAGGAAGTAGCGGAGATGCACGATCAGTTGAAGGATCGCGCAGAGGATCAGGGCGAAAAAGGCGATCTTCCCTCCCACAGTCGCCACGAGGGTGAAGGGGATAATCGTGAGAACCGTCGCCAGCACAAAACCGAGCAGATAATGACGAAATTCTTTGTTTGTTTCCATCAGAGCAATCCTCCCAAAAAGACGAAGCTGAAGATGCAGATCCAGACGACATCGAGAAAATGCCAGAAGACCGCCCAGCGGAGCAGGGTCAACTTCCAGCGGAGGTCGACACCCCGAACCAGAATCCCGGCGACAATCACGAGACACCAAATGATTCCTCCAGTCACATGCAGTCCGTGGAGTCCAACGAGGGACCACAAGGCGGAGAGGTAGCCGCTGCGAGTGGGCGGTCCTCCGGCGGCGGCCATGGCGATGAAGTCGGAAATCTCACGGTAGAGAAATCCGCACCCCAGCAGGACCGTGAGCAAGAGCCAAAACACCAATTTTTTGGTGCAGGCACCTCGGCCGCCATGTTCCTGCTTGAGGGTCAGGATGGCCATTCCGCTGGTCAAACTCGAGGCGAGAAGGAAGGCGGTTTGCCAGGCGACGCTGCCGAGGTCGAAGAGTTCCTTCGGGCCAGGGCAACACGCGAGAGGCATCGTGGTGGCGAAGACGGCGAAAAACATCCCGAAGGTCACCAGGTCGCTCATCATGAAAACCCAGAACCCGAAGACGGATGTCTCCGCCTCGAGGTGGTCGTCGCCGTGATCCTCGCCCAGATTCAGGCCGGGATGGAGTGATTTTCTGATCGAGAAACTCATGGATTGGTGATGTTGTCGGGACGGGCCAGCCCTTTGTTTGCCGCGTTGCACTCATCGTCGCGCGTGACTCCTCTGCCCTCGCGGGCCGCCCGGCGCCAGGCTTCATCGATCTCGCGCACCTCGGCGGCGGGAATGATATTATGTTTTTGAGGCAGAAACGCGTAAATGATGGCTGTCGCGATGGCGCCGAGGAGGGAGGCGATGGCGAGCCACCACATGTGCCAGACCAAGCCGAAGCCGAGCCCAGAGGCCATGATCATAATGATAAAGCCGTAATAGGTGTTTGCGGGCATCTCGATGTCGTCGTATTTCTCGATCGGTTGGTAGGCCGTGCCCTTTTCCTTGGCATCCGCGAAGGCATCCCGGCATTCGACTTTGGGCAGAACAGCAAAATTCCATTCGGGAGTTGGCGCGGGGGTCCACCACTCGAGGGTGCGTCCGTCCCAAGGATCTCCAAAGGGAACCATCAATTTTTTCCGGTTTAAAACGCTTACGAAGATTGTCAGGAGGATGGAAAGGAAGGCGAGGCCGAGAATGAGCGACCCGATTCCCGAGACAATCATCCACGGAACAAGATCCGGATCCTCGTAGGCCACGGTTCGCCGGGTCATGCCCATCAAGCCGGTTTGGTAGAGAGGCATGAAGGCCAGAATGAAGCCGATCGCCCACAGGAATGCGGTGATGCGGGACAAACTCTCCATGAGCCGGAACCCGTAAATTTTGGGGAACCAGATGTGAATGCCCGCAAGAATTCCGAACAGGACTCCGGGAATGATCACATTATGAAAATGCGCGACCAGAAACTGGCTGTTGTGCAGTTGGTAATCCAAGGTGGGGCTCGCGAGGATCACCCCGCTGAGACCGCCGATCGTGAAGAGGACGAAAAACCCGCAGAGGTAGATCATCGGGGCCGTAAACCGAATCCGACCGCCCCAAAGTGTCGCCAGCCAATCGTAGATTTTCACCCCCGTCGGGATGGCAATCAGCATCGTCGCCACGCCAAAGGCGGCATTCACCGTGGCCGATTGCCCCATGGTGAAGAAGTGGTGCAGCCAGACCGTGAACGAGAGAACCGCGATGCACATCGTGGCGGCAACAATACTGGTGTAGCCGTAAAGCCGCTTCCCGGAATAGGTGGAGGCGATTTCCGACATCACCCCGAACGCCGGCAGGACGAGGATGTAAACCTCCGGGTGGCCGAACATCCAGAACAGGTTGATGAAATTCATCAAATTCCCGCCCATGTCGTTCGTAAAAAGTGGAAACCGAGAAAGCGGTCGAGCCCGAGCATGGCGCAGCAGGCTGTGAGGGGCGGCATCGCAAAGATCAGCAGGATAGAGGTGCAGAGGGCCGTCCAAGTGAACAGCGGCATCCTCATGAAACTCATCCCCGCCGTTCGCAACTTGTAAATGGTCACCGAAAAGTTGACGCCCGTGAGAGTGGAGCCGATGCCAGAAATCGCGATGGCGAGGATGTAATAATCGGGACCGACGCCGGGGTTGACCAAGCGGCCGGTGAACGAGGGATACCCGGTCCAGCCACCCGTCGAAAACTCGCCGACCATCAGCGAGATCATGAAAAGAAATCCGCCGGCCGCCGTGAGACCCAGGCTGATTTGATTCAGCCTCGGAAAGGCCACATCCCTGGCACCGATCTGCAAGGGAACCACGATATTGATCAGGCCAAAAAGAAAAGGCATCGCCACGAAAAAGATCATGTTCGTGCCGTGGGTCGTGAAAAGCTGGTTGAAGTGATCCGAGGAGAGAAACCCGCCATTGAGGCCGACCGCCTGATTCGCCCGCATCAGCATGCCCTCGACAACTCCGCGGAACAGCATAATCACCGCAAAAATGATATACATCGTGCCGATTTTTTTGTGATCGACACTCGTCAGCCATTCGAAAAGAGGCTTCCACCACTTCATCCAGGTGAGAAGAGCGACAATCATCACTCCTCCGACCGGCATCATGGCCGCCGCACTGGCGGTGATGAAGGTGTTGATATTTGGTTCCTCGACCGCCTGAACGAGGATGATCGAGTCCCAAGTTAATCTGCCAAAAATCGCGTCGAGCATTTTACATTTCCATTCCCATCATGGGTTTATCTGATGCCGGCGGGAGGGGGGATTTCTTGGGATCGTAGGAGGGACTGCCCGGTTGGCTTTCCGGAGTCATGTCCTCGACCATGTAGCGGGCCAGCACGCGTTGAAAAATTTTCGGATCCCCGAGGACCATTTCAATCGGCCCCTTTCGATCCTCGATGGCGAGGGGTTTTTTTGCCTCTTCCGAAGTCCCCTGCATGGCCAGAATGGCATAGGTGTCGGCGGTGAGCGAGAGGTCGCTCGATTGCGCCTTTTTCATCCGGGCGGCGTAGTCCTCCTTGGAAACCGAATAAACTTGGAACTTCTGCTTCCAGAATCCGTTGCCGGTGAACTGGGAGTTCATCCCCTGGGCCTCGCCCTGTTTGGCAGCAATGAAGTTCAACTTCGTGGTCATCGCTGGCATGGCGTAGATTTGACCCACGATCGCCGAGATTTGCAGGCTCTGCATCACGGTATCGGTCGTCAATGTCAACTCGACCGCGCGCCCCTCAGGCACGACCAACTCGTCCACCAAAGCAACACCCTCGTCCGGATAGATGAAAATCCATTTCCAATCGAGACCGATCACCTGAACTTGCAGCGGGTCTTTGCCCAGTTCCTTGTAGGGGTCGAGACGAAAAGTCATGATCGTCAGGCTGACCCCGATCAGAGCGACGACAACAATCGGCACGCCCCACATCAACCATTCCAGTGCCAAGTTCGACTCCCAGTTCGGACGGTATTCGCCAGTCGGCTTGCTACGACGGTAGCGCCACAGAATCCATGGCGTGGCCACCATGACGGGAACCACGGCGATCAAAGTGAGGAGGGTGACGATTTTGAGATGTCTCAACTGCTCCGCCGCCACAGGCCCCATCGGCTGCAGAAAGGATTCCGCGATGGCTAAATTAGTGGTGGGATCGATCATCGACAAAAACACTAAGTTTTTCTGTATTAGCTTTGCCCCATGCAAGCAAGAGAAAAGGAGCCGCTTGAAAAAGGGGGGAGCGCGGGAAAGCCACATCTTACAGTGCCCAAACCAAGAGCATTTTGGCTTAGAAGAACGCTCTCCTTCCCGATCAACTGAATTTTTATAATTTTAAAAATTCTGCGTGAATTTCTTGATTATTATAAGTTTTAAAGATTTCAAAAAACTTCCCATCATGGAAATGGCCCATTATTTTCTGTGAAATAATCGCTTGGAATCATCCCAAGCCTTCTTTTTTTGATGAAAGTCAGCGCTTTGCCGCATTGCGTCGCTTGAAAGACCCGTTGGAAGAGTTGGAAAAGCATATTGATTTCGGGATGGTTCGCTCCATTTTGACCGAGGCGCTTCGACGTGCGGAGCGCAAAAGCCCTGCAGGGCGCTCTTTCTAAAACTTCTTCAAAAGCTGAAGTAGAGCCCGTCTACCCGTCAAATTTCAAACTGGGAGACCTCCTGTCTTGGGAGAAAGATGAGGTCCCATGACCTTGATTCCAAAATCGTGACCTCGCTCGATCAAGAACCCATGGCCCAGATTCCCTTGGCTGCTTGCAGGGACAAGACCACTGGGGCTGAACCCTTACGCTCGAGGGTGATCGTTTGTGCGTTGCTATCTGCTGCTCGGACCACAAACCGTTCGCCGGGTTTGATGGAGTGGTTTCCGAGGAATTCCAAAAATTCACAGCTCTGCTGACGCACTTGGGTGATTTTCACTTTCTGAATGGGGATAAACTCGGCGAGGGGCGAGCCCAGATCGAGTTCTTTGAATTCTCCATCCGTTCCGGGAATCGGGGATCCATGGGGATCGGTGGCTGGATTGCCCAGCTTGGCTGACATCTGCTCAAGGACCCGGTCGGACACGCAGAGCGGAGAGTCAACCCACAAGCTCCGCCGCGCCCGCTCAACCAGAGCCAAGTCGTGCTGACGCTTGCGCCTTGCCATCCCACGAGCTTCTCAAGGTCGAGGTTGGCCCCAAAATCCAGCAATCCCGTGTAGACGGTGCCTTGTTTGAGTCCTCCGGTGGTGTTTCCCCACAGTTCTGAGGTGTAGCTGCCGAAAATCTCCAGACCTTTTTCTTCCAAACTGGTTCGCGATCCAAGCCAGTCATCGGTGGCGGTGTTCCATTCCCACCAGGCGCCTTGCCCAGGCGAAAGCCGCGTGGAGGCCCACATCCTCGTCTGCTTCCTCGCCCTAGCCCTCTGGCGCTCGCTCGAACAATGGATGGCTTCCAAAGGCATGGGCACCTGTGCGCGAAAACTCGTCTCCGCCATCTCCACGATCAAAAGCATGGATGTTCTGCTCCCAGTCGAACGCAACCAAGACCGCCACACCCTGCGCCTGCGAGTGGTGGCCAAGCCAGAAAAAGAAGTGGCCCAACTCCTCGCCCATCTCGGCCTCCAAATCCCCCGCCAATCCAAAATGGTCAATATGTAGTGCCGAAACCGGACTGAAAAATCACACAAACCATTCAAAAACAACAAAACGACTTTTTGAACTGCGGAACTTGGGCTAGTTGTCAAGCCGGTGGCCAGAGTGGACCCTAACTTCAGGCGCATTGCGCGTTCGCTGAACACCGGCATGCCTGCAGGCACGTCTACAAATCCACTGTTGACGTAACCTAAAACACAGAAAAGTATTGCGCCGCACATCACCCGGACCAATCTTTCGTCCAGCCAGCGCCCATCCCATGACCATCTCCGCCAGCAATCAAGCCGCCCAGTATTACCGCTCGCTTATTGAGTCGCAGGCGCAGAGTGCGAATTTCCAGAAAATGCAGGACCTCGCCCGCGAGTCCAAAGACAGGGTCAAGGAGGCGACGAGGGTGGACGCGCCGCAAGCCCGCCCGCCGCAACCTGCTCCAGAGCCAAAAGCCACCACTCCTCCCCCGCCAGAGCCGCAACGGGCGAAATCCACCACTACAGCGCCTCCCCCCAAACCGGCCGCGGACATCCGCCAAGTCGTGAATGAGACTGACCGCAAGGAATCCGCCAAGGCCCAAGCGGAGGCGGCTGATAATTCCCGGGCGTTGGCAGAATCCGCCGCCCGATCGATGGAGCGGAACCGCGATGCAAGGCAACGCGCCGAGGCCATGCGCCAGCGCTTTGCCGCCGCCGCCTGAGGGCTGGGGGTTGCCCGACGTTTTCTTTCTCCGGCGCTACCGCCGCAGGCGAATCGATTCGATGATTTCCTCGACGACCTCGCTGGTCGGCATGGCTCCGACATTTCCCTTGCCGTGCAGGCGCACGCTCACATTGCCGGCCTCGACATCGCGGTGGCCGATGACAAGCATCGTGTGCACCCGCGCCTTCTCGGCTTCGGCGATCTTGGCCTTCACCGGATCCGAGCCGAAATCCCCCTCGGCGCGAACCATTGCCGCCCGCAGGGAACGGACAATCGGCTCGGCGTAGTCGATGAGCACCTGGTCGTCGTTGAGCGTGACCACGCGCACCTGCTCGGGAGCCAGCCACAGCGGGAAATTCCCGGCGTAGTGCTCGATGAGGAATCCGATAAAGCGCTCGTGGGTGCCCAGCGGCGCGCGGTGGATGCAGAGCGGCGTCTTTTCAGAATTGTCGCGGTCGCGGTAGTGGAGGCCAAACTTGGCGGGCACGGCGAAATCCACCTGGTTCGTGGCGATGGTGAATTCCCGCCCGATCGCGCTCCACACCTGCACGTCGATCTTGGGGCCGTAAAAGGCGGCCTCGTTGGGCACCTCGACAAAATTGATCCCGCTCTCGACCAGCACCCGCCGCACCATGTCCTCGGTCTTCTTCCAAAGCTCGGGTTCATTCACAAATTTCTGCCCGAGCTTCTCGGGATCATGGGTTGAAAAACGCATCTGGTATTTCTCCAGACCGAAAATCTTGAAGTAGCGCAGATACATCTCGTTCACCGCGCGAAACTCCGCGGCGAATTGCTCCTCGGTGCAGTAAATATGCGCGTCGTTCATGTTCAGCGACCGCACCCGCATGAGGCCGAACAACTCGCCGGATTGCTCGTAGCGGTAGCAACAGCCGTATTCCGCGAGGCGCAGCGGCAGGTCGCGGTAGCTTCGCGGCTCGGCGGCGAAGATGCGGTGGTGGTGCGGGCAGTTCATCGCCTTCAGATAATACCGCTCGGCCTCCCCGCCCTCCCCCTCGCCTGCTTCCTTCAACTCCATGGGCGGAAACATGCTCTCGGCGTAGTAGGGCAGGTGACCGGAGGTTTTATACATCTTCTCCTTGGCCAGATGCGGCGTGCGCACACGCACATAACCGGCGGCGAATTCCGTCTCCTTGGCCAACCGCTCAAGCTCCTCGACCAGCACCGCGCCCTTGGGCAACCACAGCGGCATGCCGGGGCCGACATACTCGGAGTCGATCGCGTAGAGACCCATCTCAGCGCCGATCTTGCGGTGGTCGCGCTTCTTGGCCTCCTCGAGCATGGCAAAATACTCGGCCATCGCCGTCTTGTTTTTGAATGCCGTGCCGTAGATGCGCTGCAGTTGAGGGTTCCGCTCGTCGCCCTTGTAATACGCGCTGGCGACATGCGTGAGCTTGAACGCGCCGATATTGCCGGTGCGCATCACGTGCGGCCCGGCGCAGAGGTCGGTGAATTCGCCGTTGCGATACAGCGTGATCGTTTCGCCCTCGGGGATGCGTTGCACGATGTCCAACTTGAACTTCGAGGCGACGCCCCGCGCACCAAGGGCAGCAAGCTCCCCGCGCTCGGCCATGGCCAGCGCATCGGCGCGCGAAATCTCCACCCGCTCGAACACATGGTTTGCCTTCACCTCCTTTTTCATCTCCTCCTCGATCCGCTCGAAATCCTCGGGCGAGATGCGGTGCGGGAGGTCGACATCGTAGTAAAAGCCGTTCTCCACGGGCGGGCCGGCGGCGAATTGGGCCTCGGGCCAGATTTTCAGGATCGCCGTGGCAAGGACATGGGCGGCGGAGTGGCGGGTGCGTTCAAGTTCGGTCATGGATTCTCGGGTGTCTCGTCGGTCTTGGGTTTGCGGCGCGTGGCGCTAAGGGAAATGGCATTGGCCTCGGTCAGCAACGGAATACCGCGCATCACAGGATACGCGACAGCGCGGTCCGAGCGAATCCACGCCCCTTCGACCTTTTCCATCCCCTCCCGCTGCTTCAAGGCGTGCAACTCCTGCTCGGTCGCCATTCGCAGGGGCTTGCGGGTCTGCGGGCAAACAAGGAGCTCGCTGTAGGGGTTCGCATGCATTGTTTGCCTGCGGCGGTCAGTATTTCGGCACCGAGGGATCGACCCGCTCGGCCCAGGCAAGGATACCGCCCTCGACATTGAGGAGCTTGGAAAATCCGGCCTTCTGCAGATGCCTCAGGGCGTTGGCGCTGCGGATGCCCGCCTTGCAGTGGATCACAATCTCGTCGGCGGAGTCCAACTCGCTCATGCGCGAGGGCAACTCGCCGAGCGGAATCAATGTCGCCCCAGGAATACGAGCGATGTCCCACTCGAACTGCTCGCGCACGTCGAGGAGCACAAATTTATCATTGCGATCGAGCCGGGCCTTGAGTTCCTCGACAGTGATCTCCGGCACAGGCGGCTCGGCGGCCTCCTCGGCGGCTGCCTGCGGGATACCGCAGAACTCCTCGTAGTCGATCAATGCCGTGATGCTTGGATTCTCCGAGCACACCGGGCAGGTCGGATCCTTGCGAATCTTGAACTCACGGAATTTCATCTTCAACGCATCGAAATGAACCAGGCGCCCGATCAATGGCTCGCCAATCCCGACGATCAGCTTGATCGCCTCGATCGCCTGCATGACTCCGATCACGCCGGGCAAAACGCCCAGCACGCCGCCTTCCGCGCAGCTCGGCACCATTCCTGGCGGCGGGGGCTCGGGATACAGGCAGCGGTAGCACGGGCCGCCGAGGTGCGGCGCGAAGACCGTGCATTGGCCGTCGAAGCGGAAGATCGAGCCGTAGATGTTCGGCTTTTTCAACAACACGCACACGTCGTTGGAAAGATAGCGCGTGGGGAAATTGTCGGTGCCGTCGATCACGATGTCGTAGGGCTCGACGATCTCCATGGCGTTCTCGGCCTTGAAGAGCGCGTCGTGGAGGTTCACCTGCACGTTGGGATTGATCTCTTTGATCCGGTCCCGCGCGCTCTTGAGCTTCTTGCGGCCCACATCCTTCGTGCCGTGGAGGATTTGACGCTGGAGATTCGAGTAGTCGACCACATCGAAGTCCACCAACCCCATCGTGCCCACGCCGGCGGCGGCGAGATACAAGGCGATCGGAGACCCCAGCCCTCCCGTGCCGATGCAAAGCACCTTTGCGGCCTTCAGGCGCTTTTGGCCCTCGAGGGTCACCTCGGGCATGATCAAATGCCGCGAATACCGCGCGATTTCGTCGTTGCTGAATTCAACCGCCCCGACACGCGCCGGATCCAAGATACTTTTGTGCATAAATCAAAAAAATGTGGCCGGCGAGAATACCCCCGCACCCGGCGATTGCAAGCGCCCGCCTGCCAGCGGGGCAAACAGCGCGGTTGATCCCGCGTTCCCTCCCCCGTAGAACCTCGGGGAATATGACATTTTCCTCACTCGGCGGCATGCTCTCGGGCGGCAGTGGCATCGAACTCCTCATGGACGACCTCGGCCATGCCCTCTCGGCCTCGGGTCCGTCCACTCGCATGCTCGGTGGCGGCAATCCAGCGCACATTCCCGCGATGGAGGCCGTTTGGGAACGCCGCCTGCGCGAGATCATGGGCGACCCCGCCGTTCTCCGCCGCACCCTCGCCATCTACGACCCGCCTCGCGGCAACCCCGGCGTGCTGGAATCCCTCGCCGCCCTCCTGCGCGAGCAGTTCGGCTGGCCGGTGGGACCGGAACACATCGCCGTTACGCCGGGGGGCCAAACGGCGTTTTATTTCCTCTTCAACCTCTTTGGAGGCAAACGGCCCGACGGCACTCCAGGCCGCATCCTCTTTCCGCTCATGCCGGAGTATATCGGCTACGCGAACCAGGCCTTGGAGCCGGGCATGTTCGCTTCGGTGAGGCCTGACATCACCCACACCGCCCCCCACCGCTTCAAATACACCATCGACTTCGACCGACTCGCCCTCGGTCCGGAAATCGCCGCCATGTGCGTCTCGCGCCCGACCAACCCGAGCGGCAATGTCATTTCGGATGCCGAACTCGTCCACCTCGAAGCCATGGCCTCGAAGGCAGGCATCCCACTCATCATCGACAATGCCTATGGCTGGCCGTTTCCGGGCATCATGTTCGCCGACGCCAAGCCACTCTGGAGCGACCACACGGTGCACGTGATGAGCCTCTCGAAATTCGGCTTGCCGGGCACACGCACCGCATTCGTCATCGCCCCGCCGAAGATCGCCGCCGCCGTCTCGTCGATGATGGCCGTCACCGGCCTCGCCAATGGAAATTTCGGCCAGGCGATCGCCGGCCCGCTCATCGCCAATGGCGACATCACGCGCCTCAGCCGCGAGGTCATCCGCCCATACTACCTCGCGAAGCGCGATGCCGCCCTCAAGGTCGTCTCGGAGGTGTTTCCGGACTCCATCCCCTACCGCCTCCACGAATGCGAAGGCGCCCTTTTCCTCTGGCTCTGGCTGGAAAATGCCCGCCGCACCTCGCGGGAACTCTACGACCGCTTGAAACAACGCGGCGTCATCGTCGTGCCGGGCGAGTATTTCTTTTTCGGCGACACCGACGACTCCTGGCGCCACCGCCACGAATGCCTCCGCATCTCGTTCGCCATGGCCGATGCGGATGTCCAAGCTGGCCTCGAGATCATCGCGGAGGAAATCGCGGCGGCGTATTGAGCGGTTTTTCCATTTGTCATTCCGGCAGGCAATCGTGATGCTTCCACTCGATGAAACCATTCCTTCTCGCCCTCCTCCTCGCCGCCGCCTCCCTCCACGCCTCGGATACCTGGACCACCGATTACCAAGCGGCCCTCGCCCGCGCCGCCGCTGACAAGAAACCCGTCCTGCTTGAATTCACCGGCTCGGACTGGTGCCCACCCTGCAAAATGATGGCAGCCCAGATTTTCGACACCAACGAATTCACCGAGTTCGCCAACACCAGCATCGTCCCGGTTAAACTCGACTTCCCTCGCTCGAAGCCCCAAAGCCCTGAACTCAAGGCCCAAAACCAAGCGCTTTCCGAGCAATACAACATCGAGGGCTTCCCCACGGTCGTCCTCCTCTCGAGCGAGGGCAAGGAACTCGGCCGCAATGTCGGCCTCATGCGCGGCGGCCCGTCAGCCATGATCTCTTGGATTCAGTCGAAACTCAAATAGCACGCCGCACTGCCCGAATGAACGACGTCCTCGACCTCTTCCGCAAAACCGGCGCCCTGCTCCACGGCCACTTCATCCTGCGAAGCGGCCTGCACAGCCGGGAGTTTTTTCAATGCGCACTCCTGCTCCAAGACACCCAAGCCGCGTCGCGCGTTTGCGGCCTCCTTGCCGACAAGCTCCGTGGCTTTGAGGCGACCACCGTTATTTCTCCGGCCGTCGGAGGCATCATCGTGGGCCAAGAGGTCGGCCGCCATCTCGGCCTGCGCCACATCTTCGCGGAAAAAGACGGCGAGGGCGGCCTCGTGCTGCGGCGCGGATTCAAAATCACCCCCGGCGAACGCATCGTCGTGGCGGAGGATGTCGTCACCCGCGGCGGGCGCGTGCAGGAAACGATCCAAATCGTCCGCGACCTCGGCGGCATCGTCGCAGCGGCGGGCTCGATCGTGGACCGCAGCGGCGGCTCGCTTCCCGATTTCGGTTGCCCGTTTGTCTCGCTGGTTCAAATGACGCCCGAGACATTTTCGCCCGATGCCATTCCAGAGGATCTTCGCGGCATCCCCGCCATCAAGCCCGGCTCGAAGTAATCCCCAAAAGCACGTGGCCCGCTCATGGAACACCCTCGCCGCAGGGCTCGCCCTCGCCGCAATCGCTCCATGGGCGATGTTGCACGACACATCGATTGCCGCCCCCGTCGAGGCTCCGGCAGTCAATCTCCCGAAACCCCCACCCGACGCTCCCGAGCGTGTCACCCTCGCCCGCGTGCAGGTGCTTCTCGACCGCGCAGGATTCCGGCCAGGCAAGATCGACGGCCTCAGCGGGGAATTCACCCAAAAAGCCGCCGACCGCCATGCCATCGCCCACGGCTTGCCCCCCGGCACGCCACTCGATCTCTCGAGCATCGACTCGCCATTCCGCCTCTACACCATCACCGAGACAGACGCGGAATGGGTCGGCCCGACCTCATCGAAACCCGAGGAACAGGCCCGATTCAAGTCCCTGCGCTACGGTTCACTGTGGGAAGCCGTCGCCGAGCGCTTCCATTGCGACCTTAAATACCTCCGCGAACTCAACCCCGCTCTCGAGGAAATCGGCGTTGGATCGATCCTCCGCGTGCCGGATGTCGAGGAATTCTCGCCGCAGGATGTCGTGGAGTTGAAACGCCTCCTCGCAAGTGGCGCCAATCCACCGCCGCTCCAAACTCCCCCGCAGCCGCCCCCGGCGAAAGCCCCCGTTCTCCCAGCCGGCCCGCCTCCCTTCGACCTCTCACGCCCGATCGGCGCGCCAACGCCAACACCCGCTCCAACCCCGACACCGACTCCTGAACCAACTCCCGAACCCATCCGCGAACCAGCCCGCCGCCTGGTGCTGGACCGCGCCGAGAGGCTCGTCGAGCTTTACGAGGACGACAAACTCTCCGCCTGCTTTCCATGCACCCCCGGCTCCTCCAAGTTTCCAGTGCCCATCGGCACATGGCGCATCACCAGCAATGTCCTCATGCCCCACTTCCGCTGGGACAAGTCAGTGCTGGAAACAGGCGTGCGCAGCGACAATGCCCATCTCCTCCCGCCGGGGCCGAACAGCCCAGTGGGCATCGTCTGGATGGGGATCAACCGCCCGAGCCTCGGCATGCACGGCACGAATTCCCCCGACCGCATCGGGCGCAATGAAAGCAGCGGCTGTATCCGCCTTGCAAATTGGGACGCGTTTTTCCTCAGCCGCCGCCTCAAGCCGGGCACGCCGCTCGAGGTGCGCTGACCCCCCCGATCAACGCCCGAAGAGGCTCTGGTTCGCCAGCGTGGCGGCAGCACCGCCGATCATCAAAAACTGGCTCAAACTGACCGGCCCGCTGGATTCCAACAATGTCCCCTCGGCACTCACCTTTTGCGACACCACGATCGGCGGAAGGTGTTTTCCAATCGTCCCGGCAGCTGGCATCTTCTCGACATCCACCACCTCGCCAATGCTCGGCACCATCATCGCGCTAAGTCGCAGGACGGGCACAAGCGTGTTGTAGACGTTCTCGAAAACCACCCGCGTGTCGATGTAGCCGAACATCTCATTCGCCCCGCGATAGGCTTTCATAGCGGGCTCGAATGCCGGAGTGCCGGCCAGCGTGGGGGTTCCACCGCCACTCTTTGCCAACTGGACAAGTTTCTCGGCATCGGTTCCCGCTAGAAGGAACGCGTCGTTCTGCACCAGCGTGAAGCTCCCCTGCCCGCCTGGAACCGTGGTCACGCTCACTCCGCCGTCCACCTCAAGAACAGCCCCGGGGACGTTCGCAGCGAGAAATCCTGGAAATGGCGCAGCTTGCTCCTTGTCCCGCACTTTCAATGCAACAAACGCGGATGGCGCCATTTTCCCCGCAGCCCAATCCCCCACCACAGCACACTCAGGCCCATAGGCTTGGGAGAGCGCCTGCACGTAGGGCGCCAGGCGCAACGCCTCGTCGGGAAACGTTCCAGCCATTCCCTCCAACACCCCCGGCAACGCATCGAAATTCAGCACGAAATCGAAAAAAATATCCGTTCCCGCATCAGTAAACGCCATTGCTCCATGATCCAACGAGGGCAACGCGGCGACATCCCTCGGTCTTAAAAAAAACACCGCATCGCGCTGGCGCTCGCCATCCATCTTCCATGCCGCCCCCACGGCCTCGGCCCCTTTCAACGCCTCGGCCTGCGCCGGAATCGGCTCGGCTCCAAGCAACCGACCGGCCTCGATCAACGAGTCCACCGCCTTGTCGGGGCGCATGAACACAAGCAGATCGGGCTCGGAAGGCAGGGCGGCGACAACCTTCAAAAATTGACCGTCGGCGCCAAGCCCCGGCGATTCGGCCGCTCCCGTGGCGCGATCGATCGTTCCGCGCATCATGCCGGCATCCGTCGCCAGCAACCCCCAACGCCCGGCGGCGGCGGACCACACCATGCGGTCCCCGTGCCGTGTGCCCGACATCTCGATGCCGCGATGCGTCTCGATTTGCGGCTCGCCCCCTCCGCCGGGAATCGTTTCGCGCACCCTCGCCACCGCCCGGTCGAAATCCTCGCGCTTGCCCCAGAACTGAACCCCCAGCAACGCCCCGCCACCGCCCTCATCACCAGTGACACAGAAAAAAATGTTCCCCGGCTTCAAGGCGACAAGAAGATCGAGCACCTCGCCACCAACCTCGGATTCTCCGACACGCGCCGTCGGCTTTTTCAAAAATGCCGCCACCTCGGGCTCGCCGGCGATTCGCGCCAAAGCGGTCTTTTGCCAGCGAAACCCGCTCATCGGCACGTTCGGGACATTCATAAAGAACACCGACTCCGCCGGCGCCAGAAGCGATGCCTTCGATGGACCGCCGGACCGCTTGAAGACCAATATAGCGGCGAAAACCACCACACCGAGAACCGCCAATATAATGAGCGCTTTTTTCATAGGGCTATCTTCTAACCCCATTTCCATTGACACCGCAAGTTGCGCCCCCGACCCTGTCAACCCTATGGACACCTCGAAAATCAAGGACTACATCAAACCCGCCTGCGACACCTACAACAGCGACAACCTTCGCCTCCTGTCGGATGTCTGCCTCTACCTCGGATTCCTCTCGATCATCGCCTCCGTCGCCACCTGGTTCACCGCCTCGCGCGAGAACCGCGCCTACGGCGAGCGCTTCGGCATCTTTATCGGCCTCTGGGTGCCAAGCTTCTTCATCCTCTCGAACCGCCTCTCCCGCAAGGCGGACGAACTCGAGGACGAAGTCGCCTCCGAGGAATAGTCCGTCCATTTGCACGTTTTCGAAAAACGGCCACCCGCACGCCGGGCGGCCGTTTTTTTGTCACCCCCTTGAAAATCCCTCCGTCGTGATTACTTTTCACACGACATGAAAAATTTCCTGGTTGTTCCGTTTGTCCTTCTCACAGCGGCCGCTTCCATGGCCGCAGATCCGGCTCCTGCCAAATCGCCCACGAATTTCCTGCGCGAGATGAACGACTCGTTCGCGGGCGTCTACGAAAAAGCCGCTCCGACCGTCGTCGTCGTCGAATCCCGCGGCAATCCCGCCAACTCGGGCATGAATTACACCTTCCGCGGGCCCGGCGGCGTTCCCTACCGCCTTATCCCCGACCTCTCGGATGACGACCTCCTCGACATGCCGCCAAGCATCGGATCGGGGTTTATTTTCACCACCGACGGCCACATTCTCACCAACAACCACGTGGTCGAGGGAGCCACCGACATCCGCGTGCGCCTCCACGACGGTCGCCGCTTCCCCGCCCAACTCGTCGGCACGGACGAACGCAGCGATATCGCGGTCCTAAAAATTTCCGCCGAAAACCTCACCCCCGCCGAACTCGCCGATAGCGATCTTGTCAAAGTCGGCACCTTCGCCTTCGCGATCGGATCGCCCATGGAACTCCCCCACACCTTCACCTTCGGCATCATCAGCGCCAAAGGCCGCACCCTCGGCCTCGGAGGCCACTACGACGAGTTCATCCAGACCGACACCTCGATCAATCCGGGTAACAGCGGCGGCCCCCTCTGCGACATCGACGGCCGCGTCATCGGCATCAACACCCTCATCAGCGGAAATAGCCAAGGCGTCGGATTCGCCATCCCGTCAAACACCGCCAAGGACATCGCCTCCCAACTCATCACCAAAGGGCGCGTCAGCCGCCCGTGGCTGGGCATCTCCATCGCCACCCTCGAGGAAATGCGCCAACTCCGCTCCCTCTTCCCTGGCATCGAACGCGGCGTCGTCGTCCGCGGCATCGAACCCGGCGCCCCAGCCCAACTCAGCGACCTCACGCCGGGCGATGTCATTACCAAGGTCGATGGCGCCCCAGTCTCGCTGGCATCTGATCTCCAGCGCGAAATCCTCGGCAAAAAAATCGGCCAATCCGTGGAACTCGAAGTCTGGCGGAAGGGCCGCACCCTCAAACTCGCCGTGAAAACCGGCGAAAGCCCCGACAAATTCGTCCGCGCCTCCACCCGCCCGAACACCCCGCGCCCCCAAGCCCCTCCTCGTAATAATGCCGCCCCCGCCACCCCGACCTCGCCGGGCTTCACCTACGAGGACGCCACCCCGAAGGCACTCTCGGCCTTGGGCATCACTTCCAAGGCGCCAAAGGGAGTCGTCGTCACCGCTGTCGAACCCTACTCTGCCGCCGCAGCCGCTGGCCTGGAGCCGGGCGACGTCATCACCGAAGCCGCAGGCCAACCCGTCGCTTCGAAGGACGACCTCGCAAAGACCCTCGAAACATCGGACCCCGACCGCGGCGTCCTTCTCATCCTGGAACGCTCGGACTCCAGCGCCTTCGCGATCCTCAAATTCTAAGCGCCCGCCGAGCTATGCCGGAAGATTCGGAGTTTTACCGAAAAAAACCTTCCCACCCTTCCCGCGTTCCTTTTTAAGAAGATAGTGGTCTTTCTTTTGCCCAGACACTCATGCCTTGGCGGTTTCCGCTCGATAGCAGCTTTTTTGGTCGCGCTCCTCGGCACGATCGCTGTTTCCCGCGCGGCGGATGCCACCCCTGCGGCCATGCCACTGCACAACGTCGCCCAATAAAAATTTCAAATTCCAGATTCTTAGAAACTTAATCCTTAAAACTCCACATGACCACCACACCACTCCAACTCGGCATGATCGGCCTCGGCCGCATGGGCGCCAACATGGTCCTCCGTCTCCTGCGCGACGGACACCGCTGCACTGTCTTCGACCGCTCGCAGGATGCCGTCGCCTCGCTCGTCAAAGAGGGCGCGACAGGCGCGGACTCGCTCGCCGATTTCGTCTCGAAACTCGAAGCCCCGCGCGCCATCTGGCTCATGGTCCCCGCCGCCGCCGTGGACAGCACCATCGAAGACCTCCTCCCGCTCCTCCAATCCGGCGACACGATTATCGATGGCGGCAATTCCTACTACGTCGACGACATCCGCCGCGCCAAACACATCGCCCCCCGCGGCATCCACTACGTCGATGTCGGAACCAGCGGCGGCGTATGGGGCCTCGAGCGCGGGTATTGCATGATGATCGGCGGCGAAAAGGAAGTCGTGGATCGCCTCGATCCCATCTTCTCGACCCTCGCCCCGGGCATCGGCGACATCCCCCTCACCGAAGGCCGCCCTCCGAACCAAGGCACCGCCGAGCACGGCTACCTCCACTGTGGCCCAAATGGCGCCGGCCACTTCGTGAAAATGGTCCACAATGGCATCGAATACGGCATCATGGCCGCCTACGCCGAGGGCCTCAATGTCCTCCACAACGCCAACATCGGCACCAAATCCCAAACGATCGACGCTGAGACCACCCCACTCCGCGATCCGGAACACTACCAATTCGATCTGAACCTCACCGACATCTCCGAAGTCTGGCGCCGGGGCAGCGTCATTTCCAGCTGGCTCCTCGACCTCACCGCCAACTCGCTCGTCAAAGACCCGACCCTCAAAGACTTCGCCGGGCGCGTCAGCGACTCGGGTGAGGGACGCTGGACCATCAAGGCCGCCATCGACGAAGGCGTGCCCGTTCCGGTCCTCACCACCGCCCTCTACGAGCGCTTCAGCTCCCGCGGCGACGCCGATTTCCAAGACAAACTCCTCTCCGCCATGCGATTCCAATTCGGCGGCCATCTCGAGAAAAAGTAGATCAGCAGCGCAGCGCTCCAACTTATTGACCACAGAGGACACAGAGGAGTTTGAAAACAACTCGCTCACAACCGCCATCATCGGTGCCGCCATCACCGTGCACCGCGAACTCGGCCCCGGTTTGCTCGAGTCGGTTTACGAGAAATGCCTCGCCCTTGAATTAACCCGGTCCGGGCTCCAGATCGCCGCTCAAAAAGAAATCCCGCTCATCTACAAAGGCCTCTTGCTTGAAAGCGGCTTCCGTGCAGACCTCATCGTTGAAAACAAAGTCCTGGTAGAACTCAAATCCATCGACCAACTCCTACCTGTCCACACCGCCCAAGTCCTGACCTATCTCAAGCTCACAGGCCTCCGAACGGCCCTGCTCATCAACTTCAACGTCCCGCTCCTAAAAACAGGGATCAAGCGCCTCTCCCTATGAAAACTCTTCTTCCCCTCCGTGTTCTCCGTGTTCTCCGTGGTTAAAAATTCTTCCAATATGCCCGCCATCACACCCGAAATCATCGCCAAACACGGCATCACGCCCGACGAATACAACCGCATCCTCAAAATCCTCGGACGCGAACCCAACCTCACCGAACTCGGCGTTTTCTCCGTCATGTGGAGTGAGCATTGCTCCTACAAAAATTCGAAGCTCGAGCTGAAAAAATTCCCCGTCACTGGCCCGCGAGTGCTTGTGAAGGCGGGCGAGGAAAATGCCGGCGTCATCGACATCGGCGACGGCTGGGCCATCGCGTTCAAGATGGAGAGCCACAACCACCCGAGCGCCATCGAGCCCTTCCAAGGCGCAGCCACAGGCGTAGGCGGCATTATTCGCGACATCTTCACCATGGGCGCCCGCCCTGTGTTCTCGATGAATTCCCTCCGCTTCGGCGACATCCGCGGTGACTCCCAACAATCCGCCACGAACCGCCGCCTCTTCGCTGGCGTGGTCAACGGCATCGCCCACTACGGAAATTGCATCGGCATCCCGACCATCGGCGGCGAGGTCTATTTCGACGACAGCTACTCGGGAAATCCGCTCGTCAATGTCTTCTGCCTCGGCATCCTCAAGCATGAGCAAATCGCCCGCGGAGCCGCCAAGGGCGTGGGCAATCCCGTTTTCTATGTCGGAGCCGAAACCGGTCGTGACGGCCTCGCCGGCGCCGCCTTCGCCTCCCGCGAACTCACCGAGGAATCCAAGGAAGACCGCCCCGCCGTGCAAGTCGGCGACCCCTTCCGCGAAAAACTCCTCCTCGAAGCCTGCCTCGAACTCCTCGCCAGCGGCTGCGTCGCGGGCATCCAAGACATGGGCGCCGCAGGCCTCACCTGCTCCACCTGCGAAACCGCCAGCCGTGGCGGCACCGGCGTGGAAATCGATGTCAACCTCGTGCCGAAACGCGAGACCGGCATGACCCCCTACGAAATCCTGCTCTCCGAATCCCAGGAACGCATGCTCGTGATCGTCAAAAAAGGCGAGGAAGACAAAGTCCGCGCCATCTTTGAAAAATGGGATCTCCCCTACGCCCATGTCGGCGTGGTCAACGACGACGGCATGATGCGCGTCCGCGAAGGCAACGAAATCGCCGTCGAAATCCCCGCCCGCCAACTCGCCGACGAAGCCCCGCTCTACTCCCGCGAAGCCGCTCCCAAAAGGCTCCCGAGCCCCTCGACCTCGCCAGCGTGCCCGAAGCCGACCCCATTTCTTCGCTGGAAAAACTCTCGCCCACCCGAGCATCGCCTTCGAAGCAATGGGTCTGGCAGCAATACGACCACATGGTCCGCCTCGGCGCCACCGTCCTGCCAGGCTCGGACGCCGCCGTCTTCCTCGTCCGCGAAGCCAACAAAATCCTAGCCGCCTCCACCGATTGCAACGCGATCTACTGCAAGCAAGACCCGCGCGAAGGCGGACGCATCGCCGTCGCCGAAGCCGCCCGCAACATCGCCTGCACCGGCGCGATCCCGCTCGCCGTCACCGACAACCTGAATTTCGGAAATCCCCACAAGCCCGAAAATTTCCTCCAACTCCGCGAAGCCATCGAAGGCCTCGCCGAAGCGTGCCGCGCGTTCGACACCCCCGTCACCGGCGGCAATGTGAGCCTCTACAACGAATCCCCCGCCGGAGCCATCGACCCCACGCCCACCGTCGGAATGGTCGGCCTCGTCGAAAAACCCGAGCACATCACCACCCAAGCCTTCAAAGCCGCGGGTGACATCATCCTCCTCATCGGCGAACCCGGCCACGAACTCGGCGCCTCACACTACCTCCTCGCCGTCCACGGCCGCAAAGCCGGTGCCCCACCGCAGCTCGACTACGCCAAGGAACTCGGAGTCCAAAACGCCGTCCGCGACCTCATCCGCCAAGGCCTCGTCCGCAGCGCCCACGACTGCTCCGAAGGCGGCCTCGCCGTCAACCTCGCCGAGTCCTGCCTGAGCGGAAACCTCGGAGCCAAAGCCACCCTCCCCGGCACCCGCGCCGATGTCGCCCTCTTCAACGAGTCACAATCCCGCATCGTCATCACCGTCTCGCCCGAAAACGCCGCTCAAGCCGAGGAATTCCTAAAAGCCAAAAACATCCCCCACACCCGCTTGGGAACCGTCGTAGCAGACCAAAGCCTCAAAATCACCGCCGCCAACACCCCCTGCGAGTGGCCCCTGGAAACCCTCCGCACCGCCCATCAAGGAACTATCCCGGCACTGATGGCTTGGGAGAACTAAGGTCATCCACAGATTACGCAGATGGACACAGATTCTTTAAATTTTAATCTGCGCAAATCTGCGAAATCTGCGGATAGAGACCCCTCGACCTACGCAATCATCGGAGCCGCCATGCGGGTTCACTCTGAACTCGGCCACGGCTTTCTGGAATCCGTCTACCAAGAAGCGTTGCAGATGGAGTTTCAAGCCTCCGCCATCCCTTTCGAACGCGAATGCGATTTCATCATTCGCTATCGGGGCAAAGAACTTCAAAGCGTCTACCGAGCCGACTTCGTTTGCTTCGGAGACATCATCGTCGAATTGAAAGCGCTCCAAACCCTCTCCGGCACAGAAGAATCCCAAGTCATCAACTACCTCAAAGCCTCCGGTTTTACCAAAGGCCTGCTGATCAACTTCGGAGCCCCATCTCTTCAACACAAACGCTTCATCCTCACAGCAAATCATCCCCGATCCACAGATTGCGCAGATTCACGCAGATGATTAAGAAAAATTAAGAAACTTGAAATCTGTGTAAATCTGCGAAATCTGCGGATAAAATCCCCCCCATGAACCACAACCCATTGCGATAGGGGTCAGGAATTGATTATTGACTTTTGGCAGGAGCGATCGTGAGTGAAAAAGACATCTGTCTCTCCCATTCACATATTATGGCTAAATAATTTATTGAGTATGACTTCAGCAAGAATTTTGAGGTGCTTGCCAAGCCATTTATTGACATGATGTCATCTTGCGCCATTATGCCATCATGATTAAAACTCAGATTCAATTGGAGGACTGGCAATACAGCTCGCTCAAGCGCGCGGGGGCTGAGGCCGGACGGAGTATGTCGGATGTGATCCGCGAAAGTGTGAGCCTTTTTTTAAAGACCCAAAAAAAGGGCGCGCCCGGTTCACTGGAAGCGCTTGCCGGGAAATACTCCTCGCGGACCGTCGAGGACTTGAAGTCACATGATCGCGGGTGGGCGGAGTCGATCCGGTGAAAAGCGTCTTTGTCGATACGAGCGGCTTCTATGCGTTTCTGGACCGCGACGACCGGTTTCACACAGAGGCGAAGCGTTTGTTCCTAAAATCCGAAGCCGGCGAGTGGGCTTTGGTGACATCGAGTTATGTCCTGCACGAAAGTTGGGCGTTGATCCAAGCGCGGCTGGGCTGGGATGCGGTGGAGGATTTTCTGCGAGAATTGGTCGTGCGGTGTCGGATTGTGTGGGTCGATGAGCGGTTCCACCAACTCGGCGCAGCGCGGGCGCGGCAAGCTAGGGAACGCCGTCTCAGCCTCACGGATTGCGTGTCTTTTGAAGTGATGCTCGCAGAAGGTTGCCTGGAATACCTTGGGGACGATGAGCATTTCAAAACCGCAGGATTCCACGCTGCGCAGTAGGCCTTCTGCCCCAGTGCTGGAACGGCAAAATGGAAAAGACGTCAGTCCCACACATTCACATATTTTCAATATGCCAACGGGGACGTTGGCGCTCCGAAATCATAAGAAACTAGGCCAACAGATTCCTTTTCACCCCCCAGCGGCGTAAATCAATCATTTTTGGACGAATACGGGTGTGTTTTTGGTTAGACTTCTGGATGAATGTGGGTGTAAATGCGGGTATTCCGAATGAAAATTGATACGATCCAGATCACGCCAGCGCTTTTGGCTCTGATCAGCGAAGTTGATGAGTTCAAAGGTGCATGGCGCGCACTTGGAACCTTTGCGCCTGAGCGCCTTGTTGCTTTATGTCATATCGCCACGATTGAAAGTATTGGTTCTTCCACTCGCATCGAGGGGAGCAAACTGAACGATCGCGAGGTGGAGCGCCTGCTTGCCAACCTCGAAATCAAGAAATTCACGACGCGCTATGAACAGGAGGTCGGAGGTTATGCCGACTTGATAGAAACCGTCTTTCGTGCGTGGGCCGATATTCCAATCACCGAAAACCACATCAAACAACTCCACCGAGACCTCTTGCGATACAGTGCAAAGGACGAGCGGCATCGCGGGGAGTATAAAACCTTGCGAAATGATGTAGGCGCTTTCGATGCGAACGGGAAAATGATTGGCGTCGTTTTTGAAACAGCAACGCCTTTTGATACACCTCGCCGGATGCAAGAGCTTGTGGACTGGTTCAATCAAACCCGGGGCACGGGTCGAGTTCACCCCTTGCTGATCATTGCCGTTTTCATTGTCACATTTCTGGAAATCCATCCCTTTCAGGACGGGAACGGCCGTTTGAGCCGCATTCTAACGACACTTCTCCTCCTGCAGGCCGGATATGCCTATGTTCCATATTCGTCACTCGAGAGCGTCATTGAACACAGCAAGGAAGCCTACTACCTGGCCTTGCGCCAAACGCAGTCAACAATCCGCACCGATGCTCCAAATTGGCAGCCTTGGATTTACTTCTTCATGCGCGCCATGCAGCAGCAGAAGCGTCGCTTGGCAGAAAAAGTGGAGCGCGAGAAACTCATGATGGCAGTCCTGCCAGAGCTGGCCGCGCAGATTCTCGAGACGACGCGCCAGCGTGGCCGCATCACAATCGGTGAAATGATTCGCTCCACGGGAGCAAGCCGCAACACACTGAAGGAGCATTTCAAAAAATTGCTGATCCAAGGCCACCTCGCCCGCCATGGTCAGGGCAAAGCCACTTGGTATTCACTCCCGTGAAGGGTTTTGCACATGGAGGAATCCATCGATCGCATCGCGGCCATAGAGTCTGAACTTCAAGACTTGGAGATTCGCAGGCAGGGATTGCTTGCAGAAATGCGCGAAATTCGCAGTGCGGCGGAATCTCCTGAATTGCCTCTCGGCAAAGGCACGCCGGGCACCAATGAAGAAAAGATCGATTTGTTCCTGAGCCTTTTTGGTGCGCGCCGATCCGTCTATCCGAAACTTTGGATCAATCACAAAAAAAGCTCGAAAGGGTATTCGCCAGCCTGCGGCAATGAATGGGTTCACGGACTCTGCGAAAAGCCGCGCGTGAAATGCTCGGATTGCCCGAACCAGAATTTCCCACCACTTGATCACTTGGCGATCCACTCCCACCTCACCGGACGCCACACCATCGGAACTTATGCGATCCGCGAGGACGACAGTTGCATTTTTCTCGCAGCGGATTTCGATGGCGCGGGATGGATGCAGGACATCGAGGCCTACCGCCGTGCAGCAGAACAAATGGGGATTTCTGTCGCCGTTGAGCGCTCGAGATCAGGCAACGGCGGCCATGCTTGGATTTTCTTTATGCAGTCCCGTGCCTGCCGTCCAGGCACGCAGGCTTGGAACGCTCATTGTGGCACGCGCCTCGTCGTTTCACCGGGGCATGAAGCTCTCAACCTACGATCGATTTTTCCCAAATCAGGATACATGCCCCAAAGGTGGTTTTGGAAATCTCATCGCGCTGCCGCTCCAGCAGGAGCCTCGAAAGTCGGGACACACACTTTTTCTGGATGAAAATTTCGAGCCTGTTTCCGATCAGTGGGCGTATCTGGCGAGTCTCACAAAAATCGATTTAGCCGATTTGCAGCGGCTTCTTGAAACCAGTTGCAGTTACGACAAAGAAAGCGAACCCACCGAATCCGTATCGCTGAGTTTTGACGAAGCCGCATTGAATGTGATTCCGCAGGCTGTTCGACGAGGGGATTTCAAAGGCACGCTGAAATTGCTCAGGGAAGCGCAAATCATCATTCCTCTTGGCGATGTGCCAACGAGTCTTGGAGCCGCTCTCAAGCGCCTTGGGACCATCGCCAACCCACTCTTTTATGAAAAACAGAGACTTCGTTTTCCCACAGTAAACATTCCGCGATTCATCTTCTGCGGGGAGGAGCATGACGACCGGTTGATGCTTCCGAGGGGGACACTACACGAAATCGAAAAGCTTGTTTCCAAGTCAGGAGGAAAGGTTGAAGTCATCGACAGGCGACCTGCTCTGGCAACAGCTGATCTTTCCTTCATTGGAACTCTCACAGCCACCCAGAGCGCTGCCGTGGAAGCCATGTTGGGGCACGAGGAGGGCGTTCTTGTCGCGCCTCCAGGCGCTGGAAAAACAGTAATGGCCTGCGCGGCCATCGCCCGCCGCAGCACAACGGCATTGGTTTTGGTCCACCGCAAACAGCTTCTCGAGCAATGGAGCGATCGGCTTCAAAAGTTTCTCGGACTCTCAAAAAACGAAATCCATTTTTTGGGCAAAGCGCGAAACCCGGACGCACCCGTCGCCCTCGGAATGTTCCCCACGCTCGCACGGTCGGAGTTTCCCGAGGCTCTACTTGCAAAATATGGACATGTCATCATCGACGAATGCCATCATGTGCCGGCGGCATCTTTCGAGGCGGCGATGAAACGATGCTCCGCCCGCTACATTTTGGGATTAACAGCGACGCCAAACCGAAAAGACGGGTTACAAAAAATCCTCTTTCTCCAGTGCGGTCCCATCCGGCACCGAATCGATCTCGACCACTCCGCGGAGCAATCGCGAACCGTCTTTCTCCGTGAATTTTCCCTGCGGTTGCCTGCTGGGAAGGAGCGTCTGCCGATTCATCAAATCTGGGAGCATCTCATCCAATCCGGCGAAAGAAATCGCGCCATCGCCTCGGATGTCTCCGCCGCCCTGGAAGAGCAAAGATTCTGCGCCCTATTGAGCGACCGCAAAGAGCACCTCAATGCCCTGGAGTCTTTGATTCTCGAAAAATTTCCTGCGGATTGCATTTACCGAATCGATGGATCAACAAACCAAAAGTTGAGAACCACCATACTTTGCAACCTCCACTCCAAGGCAACCAAGGGAGAACCATTCGTGCTTCTTGCAACCGCCTCCTTGCTCGGCGAGGGATTTGATATGCCCGAACTCGACACGCTTTTCCTCGCCATGCCGATCTCCTTCAAAGGCCGGTTGATTCAATATGCCGGGCGACTGCACCGGTTTTCCGAAAAGAAAAAGTCTGTCCGAATTTACGACTATGTGGAGCCCGACCACCCGCTCACAGCGCAGATGTATCGCAAGCGAACCGCTGCCTACCGCGAGATGGGTTACTCGATTCAGATCATCGGTAGCGATGAAGTGGGGGTGCTCGACTGACTCTGGACGCCGCCACCTGAAGCAATTTCAGCGGTTCCAGCGGCACACAGTTTATGCAAAACCGCGTGGCCTCCATTTTAAAAACAAATGAGCCGCCCGAAGATGCCCATGCCTCACGCCGGTGGATACCATCACTCCAAACCGTCTTCTGCATTTTCAAGCCACCTGCGTTTTTGCCTCCACTCAAGCGCGTGAACGTGGTTTTTTCGAGGCATCGCCCGCCAACGTTTCAAAGTCCACGCGCCGTGCACCTCCTGGATCTGCTCCCAGATCGGAGCGAGGGAACACTACGCTATCCCCAGAGTCCTCCACCGTGCGGGAAAACTCGAGGCGCTCTACACCGACTACTGGTCGCGCGGCGCTTGGGACACCGCAGCACGCTTGCTCGGGGCGAAACGCCTCGTCGGCCGCAAGCACGAGGATTTGACGGACGCGGAGGTTTACTCCTTCAATGCGGCCACCCTCCTTGATGCGGCGGGCGCTAGGATTCGCCGCGCGCCGGATGCCTATGCAGGGTTTCTCACCGTTGGTGGAAGATTTGGGCGCCGCGTGCGCTCGCGCCTGTCCCAGAGGCGCGAACAGCACTGGGAACACACCATCTTCTTCGGCTACGATACTGGATTCCTCGAAACGGCGGCTTGGGCGAGGGACCGAGGGGCGAAATCCATCGTCTGCCAAATGGACCCCTCCTCAGTGGAAGTCGATCTGGTGCGGCAAGAGGAGCAAAAATGGCCAGGGTGGGCCAAGACACCGCTGCTCGTGCCGGAGGAATATTTCGCCTGGAGAAAGGCCGAGTGGGCTCTGGCGGATGCCGTCATGGTGAACTCCGCTTGGACGCGCGACGCACTGCTTAAACTCGGAGTCGCCGCTGAAAAGATCGCGATCGTTCCCCTCGCCTACGAATTGGACTCCGTCCCACCTGAAACACATCCCGTTCGCGATGAGTCGGAGCCGCTGCGTGTCCTCTTTCTTGGCCAGGCGAATCTTCGCAAGGGTATCCCGTATCTTCTCGATGCAGCCGCCCAACTCCGCGGCGAACCAGTTCAAATCGATATCGTGGGTCCGATCGCCATCGCGGACCACCATGTGGTGTCGGCACCGTCGAACGTGCGCTTTCATGGCCCCGCCCCCCGGTCAAAAACGCGTGAATTTTACGAGGCGGCGGATGTCTTTGTGCTACCCACGATCTCGGACGGTTTCGCGCTCACCCAACTCGAGGCGATGTCCCACGGCCTGCCGGTGATCGCGACGCCGAATTGCGGACATGTCGTGCGGGATGGTCTGGACGGCTTGATCATTCCAGCCGGCGACTCGACGGCATTGGCCAATGCGATCCGCACATTGCTCGAGGATCCCGAGCGCCACCAGGCCATGCGCGAGGAGGCCGCGCACGGCGTTCAGCGGTTCGGCCTCGACCAACTCGCGAAAAACCTCCGCGATCTCGAGTCGAAGCTCACTGGGATTCCGACTGCGACCGGCTTTGACGTTGGCTCCATTTGAGGAAATTGATCCGCGTCTGCCGGTATTCCTCCCTCATGAGCATGGCTTGCCGCCTGTAGAGATCGGCCTCGTCGATCCGCTCGCGGGCCTCCAGATCGAGGATCTGCGCGTCGATTTTTTTGAAGGACTTATCCAGCGTGTCGAGGGTGATGATGTTTGGCTGTCGCTGGAAGGCGCTCAGATTTTCGCGGATCTCGCGGATGGTCGACTCGGGCGAATCACACCCGGCAAGCATCACCGCACAGAGGCAGGCGATGAGTGAGGCGAACCGGCTCGGGAATGGCCTGAGGGAAGATGTTGTCATTGCTGGAATCCGGGCGGTAAGTTGAACGAAGCATGCCGGACACGCAACTGGAACAACTTCTTCCCCCGCAGGGGAGGCTGTGCCCATCCGAGTCCGACACCCGCCAAGCCGCACAGGATCTCGTGGCAGCGCTCTCCGGCAGGGCGGCGGTCATCAGCCTCGAAGGCCCTCTCGGCGCGGGGAAGACATGTTTTGTCAAAGGCCTCGCTGAAGCTCTCGATTGCGACCCGGCCGGCGTCTCGAGCCCGACATTTTCCCTGATCCACGAATACTCCGGCGGCCGGCACCCTCTCGTTCACATGGATCTCTACAGGCTGGAATCCCCCGCCGAACTCGAGACCCTCGGCATCGACGACCTCTTGGCGGAAGCTCACCTCGCCGCCATCGAGTGGGGTGACAAGTTTTTGGACCGGCTGCCGCCGGGCACATTGCGCCTGTCTTTTTCGATCGAAGGCGGGCAGCGCCGCATCCGTCTGATTCGATGAAAACACTCGTGATCGAATGCTCCAGCGCCACCGGCAGCCTCGCGATCACCGAGGGGACGCGTTTGCTGGACAGGCATGTGTTTGACAATCCGAGGGGGCGCGGCGGGCAACTGTTTTCGACATTGGCTGCCGCCGTGCCGTTGCATCCCGACCTCGGGCGCATCGTTGCGGGAACCGGCCCCGGCAGCTACAACGCCCTCCGCGCAAGCATCGCCGCGGCATGGGGCATCGCCCGCACCCGCGGCATCCCGCTGCTTGGCGTCTGCTCGTTGCTGGGCTACGAACCGGCCGATTACGATGTGATCGGAGACGCGCGCGCGGGCCAGTGGTTCCTCGGGAGGATTCGAAACGGTGCTCTGGCTGCTCCCGTCGAACTCATGCGGCCGGATGAAGCCGTCGCCCTTCTTGATCCACGCCTTCACGTTTTTTCCACCTCCCGGCTGTTGGATGCGGCGACGACCGCGCACCCAGATGCCGGCGTCCTCGCCAACCGCACCGCCTCAGCCGGTCCCGCCGAACCGATCTATCTCAAACCCCCACACATCACGACACCCTCGAAATGACCCAACCGCTCCAGCCCACAGCCATCCAGAAAATCGGCGGTGAACTCGCCATCGCATGGAATGACGCGACCGAAACCTACCTGCCCCTCGAGTTCCTGCGTCGCCATTGCCCCTGCGCCGCCTGCGGGGGGGAACCGGATGTCATGGGCCACATCGTCCGTCCTCAAGTGGAATTCACGACCAAAAGCTTCGATCTTGCCGGCTGGCAGGTTGTGGGTGGCTATGCGATCCAACCGAAATGGGGCGACGGCCACTCGACTGGCATTTACTCATATAAATTCCTGCGCAACCTTGCCACGCTCGGCGCCTGACGTTTTCCAACGATGAACCCCGCCCAAGACCTCAAGGACCTCCGCGTCGATTACGGACGCGAACCACTCGAAGAGACCGGCCTCGCAACGGACCCGATCGCGCAATTCCGCCTCTGGTTCGACGAGGCCGCAGCCAGTGGCATTCCCGAACCGAACGCCATGTCCCTCGCCACCACGGATGATGCCGGCCACCCCTCCTGCCGCACCGTGCTTCTGAAGGACCTAGATGAGCGCGGATTTGTCTTCTTCACCAACTACACCAGTCGCAAGGGCCGCCAACTCGCGACAACCCCCCGTGCCGCCATCCTCTTCCCTTGGATCGCCCTCCAGCGGCAAGTGGAGGTCACCGGCAGGGTCGAAAAACTCGCCGACGCGGAGTCCACCGCCTACTTCGACAGCCGCCCCCGCGGCAGCCGCATCGGAGCGTGGGTCTCGAATCAAAGCACCGAAATCCCCTCGCGCCAGTTCCTCCTCGAGCGGAATGACGCATTCGAAAAACGCTTCGCCGCCGGTCCGATTCCCCGACCCGACTTCTGGGGCGGCTTCCGCGTCATTCCCGAAACCATCGAGTTCTGGCAAGGCGGCCATGACCGGCTCCACGACCGCTTCCGCTACACAAAAACCGGCGACTCATGGATTCGCGCGCGCCTCTCGCCCTGAGCATTCGGCGGCGCCACCAACATCACCGCACGGCACCCACTGCTAAGGCGAGCTCCGCGACGGTGGTCAAGTAGACGGCGAGGGCCTCCGCACGTTCAAACCGGGCCTCTGCCAAGATTCCGGCAGCTTCGGCCAGCTCCGAAACTTGGCTGAGCCCGGTGCGCGAAGCGGCCTCGATGGAAAGGAAATTCTCCCGTGCCGAGGCGACAAAGCCCTCGGCGGCATCAACACGCCGCGAGGCGCTGAGGGTGTCATGATAGGAGGTCCAGACGTCCCGCGAGGCATCGAGTCGGGCGGCTTCGAGGGATTCCCGAGCGGCATCCTCCTCAGCGGCGTTTTTTTGCAGCCTCTCGACGCGCTCGAAGCCGTCGAAGAGGTCCCATTTGACATTCAGAAACGCTCCGTAGCCGTTGATGCCCGCGGCGTTCGCATTCGATTTCGGACCGGTCTCGGAATCATATTGAAAGGCGGAATAGGCATAGTCCGCCTGCAACCGGACCTCCGGCAAAAAATCCGCCTGCGCGCGCCTTGTCGCGGCTTCGCTGGCTCGAACTTCGCCGGCCTTGGCGGCAAGGTCAGGCCTGATCGAGAGCGCCTTTTCGATTAAGCCACCAACATTTTCCCGAAGCGGCGCGGTGGATGCCGAGGCATCGCCAGCCGAAAGCTGCACCGGCGCATTGGCTGGCAAACCGGTAGCCACGCACAACTCCCCGAGGGTGTTGCGGGAAAGAGCGGCTGCAGCGGCCAAGCCGTATTCGGCATCCAGAAGAATCCGCTTGGCTTGCAGCAACTCGGGCTTGGCGGAAAGCCCGGTCTCGACTTCAAGACGGATTGTTTCCACAGCGGTTCGCGCCGCCTCCAGCATCGACGAGGCAGCGGCCTCCTTGGCGAGCGCCGCCTCGTGGGCGAAATACCTGCTCTGCACAGCGAAGACGACCTCCTGGACTTTCCGGTCAACCATCAACCCCGCCGCCTCGAACAACGCCACGGCGCGGGACACATCGGCGGCGCGGCGACCGAAATCCAAAAGAAGGTATTCGATCGAGAGCACAGCAGTCGCCTGCTGGCGGCGAAAAAAATCCGGCGCCTCTGTGGCCGGTGTATACCATTTGTCATAGCCTCCGAGGAATTCGGCGGAGAGCCGAGGATAGTAGGGAGCCCGGGCTTCGCCGACCGCTGCCTTCGACGCCAGGGCCGAAAACAACGCCGCGCGGGTCTTGGGATTGTTGGCCATCGCCAACTCGACCAGCGACCCAAGGTCATAGGCGCGCGATGACTCGAACACGGGCATTTTTTGTGAAGCGCTGCCCGGCCCACACAGACTGAAAAAACAACTCCAAGGGCAGCAACCACGGGGATTCGCGTTGTAAACCGGGAACTCCACCGTCTATCTATGTGGAACTGCATGAGTCCCGCCAAACTGCCCGCCCTCTTCGCGTTGATCAAGTCTCCAGGCGATCCGCTCATTGAAGTCGCGGGAGCGTATTTCCCCGCATGGCTCGGGTGCATGATCGCGGGAACGCTCGGCGCCTGGCTCGTTGGCGAAATCCTCTCGAGGATCGGGCTGGCGGCGATCCTACAGCCGCCGTTCCTCATGTATCCCGCCCTTTTTGCGTTGATGACATGCGCGGTCTGGCTTGTATTTTTCTCCGCAGCGTGAACTCCCAATCTCCAAATCGCCCCTTGGTTTGGATTCTGCGCGCTGCATTGCTCGCCGCGGCGGCGGCATCCATGTGGGCGGTTGCCGGGAACCTGCGTGTCTTTCCGCGCACGGAGGATGCCGAGGTGCGTGCGAATGTCGTGGGGATCGCTCCCCAGGTCGGCGGCACGATTGTGCGCTTGCACGTGGTCGCCAACCAGCGGGTAAACACCGGAGACCTTCTCTTCGAACTCGATGCCCGCCCTTACCAGGCCGAGATGGCGCGCGCAAAGGCTCAACTCGACCTCACGGCTCTCGAAGTCAACGCCCTCCGCGACGAGATCGCCGCCGCCGAGGCCGCATTGCGCGAAAGGCAGGCCCGCGCCACCTATGCCGGGTCCCACTACGAGCGTCTCAAGCCGCTTCTGGAAGGGAACTTCGCCTCCGCCGACAGGGTGCAACGCGCACAGACCGAGGCCGAAAGCACCCGCGCGGTGGTTCGCGAAGCCGAGGCCGCACTCGAGCGCGCCCGCAACAAACTTGGCGAGTTCGAGGGGAGGAACACTCGCATTGAGCAAGCCGCCGCCACCCTGCGCGATGCCGAACTGAAGGTTTCCTACTGCAAAGTTTTTGCACCCTGTGCTGGAACCGTGACGAATCTCCAGATCGCTCCAGGCAGCTACGCCGCAACGGGTGAGCAGATGTTTTCCCTCGTGGACGAGTCCGCGTGGTTCGTGCTGGCAAACTTCCGTGAAACCGACCTTCGCCGCATCCGCCCTGGGCAGCGGGCGCGTGTGTTTCTCATGTCCCAACGCGAAAACCCCGTCAGCGGCATCGTGCAGGGGATCCCGAAGGCGGTCTTCCCACTCGGCACCGCGTCGCAAGCCCAACCGGGCGGCGAGGGAGTGTTCGCAAGAGTGCAGCCGACCTTTGATTTCATCCAACTCGCCCAACGCTTCCCCGTGAGAATCCTCATCGAAAACAAAGGGGATTTCCGCATGGGCGGCCGGGCTGCTGTTGTTGTGGACACGCGCTCGGAGGCGGATCTCGGGCAGTTGGAAAAAACCAAATCCATCGAGGAACAAGGCTTCACGCCTCCAGTTCGAAATGACTGATGCCACGCGCGGGGCGTTCCGTCTGGGCCTGTCGGTCGGCCTGACCGCGCTGACCGTGGGGGCATTGCATGTGCCTCAGCCCTTCCTCGCGATCCTTGCGGCGCAACTGATCGCTGGTGCTCCCTGCACATCGGCTCCGGTCTTTTTCAGCCGCCTTGCCTCGGCCACCGCTGGTTCGCTCTGCGGGGTCGCGATTCTCACCCTCGCCCCGAACGAACAATGGGTTTCCCTTCCCCTGTTTTTCCTCCTCGCGGGCGGGGGGACATCGTTCGTCGCGAGACACCGCGACATGGCCAGCGCCATTCTTTTCTGCATGGGCATCGCCTCGATGGTTGCCGTGGGTTTTGTGTTTCCGGCGCGGGATTTGCCCTTCGGACTCGCGCATCTTGCCTCGTTGATCACCGCCTCGATCTGCAGCGCTTTCGCGGGGTGGGTTTTTGCGTTTCCAAAAAATGAACATCGCGGCTCAAATCACACTTCGGCCCTGGCCATCGGCCTGGCCGCCGTGATGTCGCTCGTCATCTCCTGCGCCGTTCTCCCCACCCAACCGACCGTAACGGTCGTGGCATCCGTCACCACCGCGCTTGCCCTCGGTCGAGGCGCTGCCGCCATCGGTCAAAGATTCCTCGGTGGTCTGCTCGGTGCCGGCGCGGCAATAGGGTTCGTCATCATCACCAGCGGCGCGGGCAACGACGTGGCTTTTTATCTTCTGGGCTTGGTGCTTGCCATGGGTGGCTTCGCTTGGATGGCTGAGCGGTTTGCCACCATCACATCGGCATGCCGCCAGGCGGGTGCCATTTTTGGGGTGATGGGAACCATCCTTCCCCAGCCCGAGCAGTTCATGTGGGGATCGCTGGAGCGCATGTGTGCGGTGCTTGCCGGATTATCCATCGGATGCGCCGCCGTCTGGCTGCACAAGCACTGTAGCGGCTTTTCATCACCTTTCTCCGACCCCCCCGAGCAGATGAAAAATTTCAGCCTCGCTCAAAAATGACCCCCAAGGCGACGTTGTCCCAAGGCGTTTCAAAACGAAAAACGCCGCCCGGAACATGCCCGGGCGGCGTTGAAGGAATCCCTCCAGTGGATCAGGCCGTGGGAACGGTCGCGATCGTTTGCAGGATGCGGCTGGCGATTTTGTAGGGATCGCCTTGAGAGTTCGGGCGGCGGTCTTCAAGGTATCCCTTGTAGTCGTTGTTCACGAAGCTGTGCGGGATACGAATCGAGGCCCCGCGGTTGGCGACACCGTAGTTGAATTTGTCGATCGACTGGGTCTCGTGGAGACCGGTCAGGCGCAGGTGGTTGTCCGGACCGTAAACAGCGATGTGCTCGTTCTTGTATTTGTCGAAGGCGGCCATGAGCTTCTCGAAGTATTCTTTCCCGCCGGTTTCGCGCAAGAATTTGGTCGAGAAGTTCGAGTGCATTCCGGAACCGTTCCAGTCGAAGTCCTTGCCGAGCGGTTTGCAGTGGTAGTTCACGTCCACGCCGTATTGCTCGCAGAGGCGCTCGAGGATGTAGCGGGCGACCCATACCTCGTCGGCGGCACGCTTCGAGCCTTTGCCGAAGATTTGAAACTCCCACTGGCCCTTCGCCACCTCGGCATTGATGCCCTCGTGGTTGATGCCTGCGTCCAGACAGATGTCGAGATGCTGCTCGACAATCTCGCGGGCGATATCACCGACGGAGCTGTAGCCCACACCGGTGTAGTAGAGGCCCTGGGGCGGCGGAAATCCCTCGGCAGGGAACCCGAGCGGCCGCCCGTTTTGGTAGAGAAAATACTCCTGCTCGAACCCGAACCATGCGTCTGGATCATCGAGGATCGTTGCGCGTGAATTCGAGGGATGCGGCGACCCGTCAGGCATAAGCACTTCGCACATGACCAGCACACCATTTTTACGGGTGGAATCAGGGAAATAAGCCACCGGCTTAAGAAGGCAATCGGAGCTGACCCCCTCGGCCTGTCGGGTGGAGCTACCATCGAATCCCCAAACCGGGAGATCCTCCAAATTGGGGAACGCATTGAAATCCTTGATCGTGGTTTTGCTCCGGAGGTTGGCGACGGGTTCGTAGCCATCCAGCCAGATATATTCGAGTTTGTATTTAGCCATGTGTTGTTTTGTCTTTTTTTGAGCAGACCAGGCCGCCTGGTGTAGCTTTTTTATTGGTTTTTCCCGGATTCCCTAACGGCGTTGAGAATTAAGCAGGTTCGATGCCAAGGAGCCAGATCGGATGCAGGCCCTTCAAAATATTATTTCATATTATTCAACGGGAATATTATACATAAAAACCAAACTCCCGCACCAACCGGCGATAGGTTTCCGAGGGATTGTCACCGAGGTGATCCGTCTCAAGTCGCCGCAACCCTCCCGGATAATCCACGCGATACAGCCCAAAGCGCGGCGTGAACGAGCCCCACTCGTAGTTGTCGGTCAGCGACCAGTGCAGGTAACCAAGCAAGGGCACTCCGTCTTGCCGCATGCGGCGCACCTCGCCCAGATGCGCCTCAAGGTAGGCACTGCGCGTGAGACCGTCCTTCCGGGGCACGGATTGCGCGCCGTCCTGCGACGAGCGCTGTGCCATACCGTTCTCCGCGATCAAAATGCCAAGCCCGGGAAACTCGGCCGCATAGTGGCGGCAGAAGGCCGACAACCCCTCGGGGAGAAAATGCCAGTCCCACCACTTGCTCGTCAGCACATCCAACAAATGGGCGCGGATACTCGCACTGCGGAATTCCAAATCCGAAAAATCCGGCAAACGGAACACATGGCTGGCAAACGGGTCGTAGTAATCCAATCCCAGGAAATCCAGCGTTCGGTCGCGTTTCGCCCTTCTCGCCGTATCGAGGAAAAATCTCATATTCGCGGCTGTCGCCGCTCGGGGGACAAACCGGTTCACCAGGCTGTGCAATCCAGCACCGGCGATCGCCGCGGGGTCCCTTCGGCGCCCCAGAGCGGCTTTCAGGAAATACCGCGACAAATTCCCAGCCCGCTCCAAAAAGTAGTCGATCAGCCCCGATTCCGGCACTCCCCGCTCCTGCACACACAGCAGGTCGAGGAGCATTTTCTCAGACCAATACACATCGCTGCAAAACGTGTTCATCGACACCTTCGGAGTGTCCCACCCTCGCTCCTCATAAAGATCGTGAATCGTGTTGTAGGCGAGCACATGGGCCGAAAGGAGGCGGTTGTAGGCCCGTAATCCGACAGGAATCCCAGCCTCCCCGCCGCCGGGAAAATACCTGCTCAGATACGTGTTCAGGACGAGCATGTTCGGCTCGTTCAATGTCACATACCACCGCACTGGGGCTTGGCCGTGCCTGTCGGCAAGGCGGTCGTTCAAACGACGCAACACCACACCGACATACCGCTCGAATGCCGCAGGCGTCCCGTCATCCAACCAGGCATCCACCCCCAGCCAAGCCGGATGTGTGAAATGGTGCAGCGTGACAACCGGCTCGAGGCCCTCCTCCCGGCAGGCGCAAATCCTCTCGGCATAGGCATCGATCGCCTCCAAATCGAACTCCGGCGCGTGCCCAGCCGCGCTGGTGCGGGTCGGCTGCACCCTCGCCCACTCGATGCTGAGCCGGAAGGCGTTCAACCCCATGCCGCGGGCCAGACCGAAGTCCCCCCTGTAACGGTTCCAGAAGTCCACCGCCTGTCCGGTCTTCGCCACACGCCCCGCCTCCTCGCAGGCCCCCCAGTTGTTGTAGGGCCTTCCGCGCTCGTTGTAGCCACCCTCGCTCTGGTAGCCCGAGGTCGCCACACCGATTAGAAACGGATGATCAATCATTCGCGCATCCATCGACTCACGTTCCCTCAACCACGCGTTTGCGCAGCACCTTTTCGCGGAGTTTGGAAATCACCACGGGTTTTCGCTCAGGACTCTCGAGGACGATCCGCGCGATCTCCGCAGCGGCATGGGGACGCCCGAGGGCACGGGCATTCGCCGCCATGCGCTCGCGCAAGCCAGGCTCGTCAAGCAACCGCCGAAGCTTGTGTCCGACCAGAGTCACTTCCGAGCATTTCAATGCGGCCCCCGCCTCGAGCAGCACATCGGAATTTCTCTCCTCCTGCCCCCCGATCGGATCAAGAATCATCATCGGCACCCCCCGTGCCAGCGCCTCCGCCGTGGTCATGCCCCCAGGCTTGCTCATCAATACCGACGCCGCCCCCATGAAATCAGCCATCTCGCCCGTGTAGCCGAACACCCGGAAATCGGCCTCCCGTCCCGAAATCAACGCCCGCACACCGGCCTGCATCTCTTCGTTTTTTCCGCACACCACGACCGCTTGGAAGTCGCGCTTCACCTGGAGCAACTGGCGCACAACCGCCGTCGCGGGACTCAACCCCAGCGACCCCCCGGCGACAAGCACCATGGGCTTCGCGGGATCCAACCCATGACGCCTCAGGACAGCCTCGCGGTCCACAGGTGCAGCAAACGCGGATTCGACAGGAATGCCGGTCGCCTCGATGCGGTCGGCGGGCAACCCGAGGGCCTCCATGTGAATCCTGTCCTCTTCCTGCGCGACGAAATACCAGTTGAATGCCCGCGTGATCCAAAAGGCGTGAAAATGAAAATCCGTAACCACCACCCCCAGCCTCGCCTCCAGTTTTCCGTTGGCGATCAGCCAGGAGATCACTCCCGCGGGCATGAAATGCGTGCACAGGATCACATCAGGACGGAATTCCCTCACCAGATTCATCAACGGCAACGCCTGCGGCAGGTCGATCGCGAGCCGCCCCTTGTCGGCCACCCACGGATCGTCGCTCTTTTCATACCACCACCCCAGAAACTCGGGCATCATCGCCGAGAGCTTGGTGTAAAGCGTGGAGTAGAATTGCCGGTGCAACACGTTTGTGTGGTCCAGCGAATCGTCCGAAAGCACCTCCTCGACATCCGGACGGCTCCGCATCGCCTGGGCAAGCGCCTCAGCAGCTTTTACGTGGCCGGAACCCACCGAGGCCGAGAGGATCAAAACGCGTTTTCCCATGTGCGGCCAACCTGCTCCAGGCATTGCCCGACCTCAAGCGCGATTGCGCGACGGATCCGACACCGCCGGGTTCCCCTTCATGGCATTGATGACCGGTTGCTCGAGAAACCTCCAAGACAGCATGGCGATGGGCACAGTGACCCCCAAGATCAACGCCGCCACCGCCACCGGGTGTGACTGGCGCGTGATGCCGTATTGCGCCAACCCAGGTTCCATGAGGTGGAAAAGGACAAGGTGGTAAACAAAGACCCCGTAGCTGATCCCTCCCAAAAACCGCAGCGGACGCAGGCTCAACACCCACCCGACGGTTCCCCCGACACCGACCGCGCTGACCAGCACCAGCGCTGCAGCCACCACCGCCTCCAGAACCTCGGGCATGGCAGCTACCCAGGGAGACACCGGGTAAAAGCGGATCGCACGGTTGACAATCCACAGCACAAGAACACCCGCCGCCGCGATACGGAATCCTGTCCTGCCCCCATGCAGTGCCGGAAATCCATGGCGGCACTGGACCCACGCAAGCAGCCCCCCCATGGCGAAGGAGTCCACGGAACCGGGCAGCATGAACCAACGCCAGAACTCCGGCACATCCGTCTCGAGACACCACACGCGGAACCCGTATCCAAACACCACAAGCCCCATCGCCGCCCACGGAAATAAGCGGAAGGGAACCGCCAACAACACAAACGGCCACACGATGTAGAACTGCTCCTGCACCGCGAGGGACCAAAAGTGCCCGGTGGCCGCCGGGAACCACCCAAGTTGGGCCAGGTGGAAATTTGAAAGAAACCCGAGGTGCCATAACAAGGATTCCCTCACCTCCTCCATGCCGGCCAACACACCGAAAAGCAACGCCGCCAGATACGCCGGAAGCAACCGGGCGAACCGGCGAAGATGGAATTTTTTCAACTCCTGCAGATACATCGCCGACCCGCCGAGATTCCACAGCGAGCGCGTGATCAGGAACGCGCTCAACACAAAAAACAACCGCACCCCGAAGGGTCCCCAGTCAAAAAAGTGATCCGGGCGGATGCCCGAGTGGTGCAAGACTACGGCCAGAATCGCAATTCCCCTCAACCCGTCGAGCTGCGGACTGCGGCCGCCCGCTGCCGTTTTTTCCGAACGGCTCCAACCAAGTCGATGCCATAGGGAGTCCATAGTTCGCCGTGAGGGTGCGCTATATCGCAGGGTGCTGGAGGCGGATCAACAAGAACCTCCCGCCGCCGCTACACGCTGTTCAAGAAAACGAAAGGCCGTCGCCGCCCCCTCGAATCCCGCTGGGGGACGCACGCCGGGGGTCCATGCGCCGAAAAATTCGCCAAGCACGCCCTGCGAAACCGTTTGCCAACCCAAGGCGACGCCCCATGCCTCAAGATCGGAAAAATTCACATCCGCCGTGAGATCGCGCGTGCCCGGCGCCTCGAACACAGCGGAACCAGCGAGCATCTGGTGGGCGAGATAGGCGCGGAGGGTTCCCGCCGGACGCCGGTGGTAGAGGCCGGGCATCGTGTTGCCGTAGTCGATCGTGAGCATTTCACCGCGCGTCCACTCCGGCGCGAACTCCTCAAGCCACCGCCTGTAGCTTTCATGGACCTCGACACGGCAGCCCTCGCGGAATGCGTGCCCGAACACCGTTGATTCCGGCAAGAGGCATGGTTGGAGGGTTTCCACGGAACCCTCCGCCGACGGCGACACGCACAACTCAAGCCATTCGCCCCCCCGCTTTTCAAACACCCGGCAGGGAAACGCATCGGGCAACTCGTTGGAAAAAATCGACGCGCTGCCCTTGAAGCCGCGCAGCGCCTCGCGCGGAGATTCGTGCCACACGATGCCACAGCCCCTCAGGCGCTTCCGCTGGACCTCACGCAGCGGCGCTGACACCTCCACGATATGATACCGGAGCCCCAACCGCCGCCACCAACCAAGATGCCTTAGGACCGCCCGCGCGAGCGACCCGTCGCCGGCGCCAACCTCGATCACCCGCCGGATTCCACGTCCACGGATCCACCCCGCGATCGCACGGGCCAGCGAATCGTCGAGCGTCGCCCATGTCGAAAAATCCCCCCGCCGCCCGACCCCCCGAATCCGCCGGGAGTAATAGCCTTTTTGCGGGTGGTAGAGCGCGTCCCTCATGAAACGCTCGAAGGGAAGCGGAGCATCCATGGGCGCCTCAGGATCCGGCAACAAGCCGCTCGTCCTCGTCCACAAGTGCCTGCCACTTCGCCTTGAATTCCGGTTCGTAGCGCTGATCTTGGAAATCAAGCATCGCCGCACGGTGGCGGACGATTTCCTCCACGCGCAGGGCCGATTCCTGCCAGACCTCGCGTAGAAGCCGCAAGGCGGAGGGCTCGCGGTCCCAAAGCGTGGCGTAACTCGAGATGAAATCCGATGCGTAGCCGGGCTCGGCCCGGTCGTTCGGATACCACACGTTTCGCACCGGCTCGGGCAGTTCCAAGAGCATCGGTGCAATATGGAGATTGCGCAGGATGCCCTCGCTGTATTTCGCCTTCGACTCGGACTCTCGCCCCTCCAGTGACAGGCTTAAGGCCCAGCCGAACACAAACGACGGTTCCTTGTAATCCTTGGGGTAGATCTCAACGTAGGTCGCGAAATAACGGGCGGCCTTCTCAGGCGCCTCGGCCAGAAGGTGGAGCATGGGAATCAAAAAGCGCGCGCCTTGGTTGTCCGCCGGATTGCAGGCAAGGAGGTCCTCCAGCACCGCACAGGCGTCGGAAAACCGGCCAAGGTGCCAATCGGTCATCGCCTGTCCATACAGCGCACGCAGATACGGCCGAGTGTCGCGGTCGCTCCACCATAGCGTGTCCGGCTTCTCGCGCAGCGGCGACTCACGCCTTACCACCTCCCGATACCCTTCGAGGCAATCCTTCCAGTTCCCCTTGTTGTAATCGACATCGGCAATCTCGACTCGGGCGAGCGCATTGTCGGGGTCCAACCCGAGCGCCAACCGCAAATGGGCCTCCCGTCGAGACGGCGAGCGCACCCGCATGGCCGTGCGCACAAGTCCGGCAGCCACCGCACGCGGCGAGGGGCTGGCCTCGCCCGCCCGTCCAGCCTTTACCACAAGCAGGCGCGTCACGGCGCGCAGTTCCTCGGCAACCGACTTTTGCGGTGTGATGAACCGCAGGTCGAGCTTGCTGTCCTCTGAAAAGTCCCGCCACGCCTCCTCGTCCCACTCGTCATTGCGCGGAATGTGCAACTGCTCGGGCGCGGCCTGCTTTTCAAGGATCCGATAAATCAAATTCTCGATCCTCGGCTGGTCGAGTTCCTCCATGAGTTCGGGAGGCGCGACCGGAACTCCGGCGCGGTCACAGACCACCACCAGCACAGGCAACACCCAGTCGTCATTCATGGGCACCGGCTCCTCGAGGAACAACAGATGCAAATGCCAGAAATTGCCGCGGGATTTCAGCGCCTGGATCATGCGCTCCAATCCACAGCCACCCGCTGCGGGCGGCCGAAGCGGTCGTTGAAAAGAACCTCCTTGTGCGCCGCGCCGTATTCATGAACGAGCTTGGTGACCTTCACGTCGAAACAACAATAGCGCGCGATTTCCATGACCCGCCCCTCGCGCCACCAACGGATTGCATCCAACCCCTCGGCCGTCTTCCCTACCCCGAGCGTGCCCTGGCCGACACTTTCGAGCTTGGGCCTCTGGCCGCTGAGTTGCTCGATATCGGCCATGAGGTCGAGCGTGCGGAGGTTCTCCCTCAAATCCAAAATCGTGTAGGCCATGAGCACGTCGTAATCGAATTTCAGCACGTTGTAGCCAACCACAAGATCCGCCCGGCGCAACCGGTCGACCAGCGCGTCGGCCTTGTCCTCGGGAAAAATCTCATACTCACGGTCCTTCGAGCTGTAGGTGACCCCCACCGACATGCCCATCTCGTGCTTTTTATCCCAGCCGCCGACATCGTTCGCCGTGCGCTGGGTTTCGAGATCGAAATACACGATATCCATGAGCGTCTCAGTCTCCTCCCCAGTCCGGCGGAAACAACCCGCTCAACGCTGTAGATTGCTGTCCAGAAAACTCACGATCTGGCGTGTTTTCTCATCCTCAGCCATCCGCTTTTTCACCAACCGGCACGCATGGATGACCGTGCCATGGTCCTTCCCGCCGAAAGCGTCGCCGATATCTGTGAGCGAGGATCCCGTGAGTTCCCGGGAAAGATACATGGCGATCTGGCGCGGGAAGGCGATGTTCGCCGGTCGCCGCTTGCTGGTCATGTCGGCCAGTCGCACGTCGAAATGCTCGGCCACCCGCCGCTGAATCTGGTCGATCGTGACGGACTTCCGGGCTTGCTCCTGAAAAATGTCACGCAAGAGATTCTCGATCACCTCCTGGTTTATTTCTTTTTCGCTTAGAGATTTGTATGATGCAACACGCATCAGCGCACCCTCAAGGCGGCGCACGTTGTTGCGGATTTTGTCAGCGAGGAACTCGAGAATCCACGCATCAATCTGCAGGTTCAATCCCTCAGCTTTGCTGCGGAGAATCGCGATGCGCGTCTCGGTGTCGGGTGGTTGGATTTCGGCGGTCATGCCCCACTCGAAGCGCGACACAAGCCGCTGCTCGAGTTTTTCGATCTCACTGGCTGGCCGGTCGCTTGTGAGCACGATCTGCTTGTGGCCGTCGTGAAGGGCGTTGAAGGTGTGGAAAAATTCCTCCTGCGAACGCTCCTTGCCTGCGAAGAAATGAATGTCGTCGATCAGCAACACGTCGGCCTGGCGGTATTTTTTGCGGAATTTCACCAATGTGCCGTGCTGGATCGCGTCGATGAACTCATTGGTGAACTGCTCGCTGGAAAGATAGATGACACGCGCGGGCTTCTTCGTGGCCAGAACCTGATGCCCGATCGCGTGCAGGAGGTGGGTTTTTCCGAGCCCGCTGTAGCCATAGATGAAGAGCGGGTTGTAGGTTACCGCAGGGGCCTTCGCGACCGCGAGGGCGGCTGAGTGGGCGAACTCGTTGTTCGACCCCACCACAAACCGCTCGAACACGTTCCTCGGATTCAGGCCGGTCAACGAAGCGGGCGCGGACTTTTCACGGACAGGTTTTGGGGTCGCCGCGACGGGCTGAGCCAAAGGCTCCTGCTCGCTTGCCGATTCCAGGCGGACATCCTTCACTCCGGGCACCTCAAGCATCGCGGATTCGAGCACGATCGGCAGATAATTGCTCTCGATGAAAAATTGGTGGATCGGATTCGGCACGGTCACGGTCAACGTGGTGGCGTCCGCGGCGGCGGTGCGGATGCCGGAAAACCACCGGTCATACCCATCGGCGCTGACGCGTTGGCGGATATGACCCGAAATCCGGGTCCAAAGGTCTTTGGAATTGTTGTTCATGGACAGTTACACACGGGGGAGGAAACGGAGAGAATGACACGACGCGCGCTCCTGGCTTCCACTGGAATGGCAGGCGCCACGCCGATGAAAATCGTCGGGCTCGGAAGACAATGAAGCACATCGGACATTTTTGTTGTTTCCAATCAGTAGGTTAAGAATCAATTCTGGGAACGGCAATGTGTCCCAAGGCGAGAAATACCTTGGAGGCACGAGAGGTGTCCAACGGAGCGGACACTTTTCCGCAACATCTTGAAATGAAAGTTATTCACAGGTTGTTCACATGCCGGTCGGGATCGTTTCCGCCAGTGGCTTTAGATTAGGAACCGGGGGATTCCCCCCACAAGAAAAAAGCGCGATCCGGGCGAAGAAAAATTTTCAAATTCGACGGAGTTTTCCTTGACCCGCCGGAACGTCGATCAATCGGGCGTTGCACGGGGCGGCGACGGTCTTTTGCTTTGTTCATGGGGCTTCGGAGGTGGCTGGAGGGGTTCATCCGGCAAGTGCTCGGGGTGGGACTCGAACCCACATTCCTTGCGGAACCAGATCCTAAGTCTGGCGCGTCTGCCAATTTCGCCACCCGAGCGGTTGCTGGTTTCAACAATCCCCTCGCGGCGGAATTCGGGCAAGCCGAAATTCGGCGGGATCGCGGACTAATCCACAATCAACATGCAGTCGCCGTAGGAATAAAACCGGTAGCGCTCGCGGATCGCCTCGGCATAGGCGGCAAGCACCGCTTCGCGCCCGGCGAACGCGCCCACCAGCATGAGCAATGTGGACTCGGGCAGATGGAAATTCGTCAGCAACGCTCCAACACGCTGAAACGCATACGGCGGGTGGATAAAAATACGCGTCCGACCGGAGGTGTCATGAATCGGGCCATCGGGCTGGGACTCGAGCACGCGCGTGACGGTAGTGCCCACCGCGATGATCCGGCGGGCGGCGTTCAACGCCTCGGCCGCTCCGGCACCGATCGCATACGATTCCTCATGCATCTCGTGATCGGCGATACGCTCGGTTTTCACAGGAAGAAACGTGCCCGCCCCGACATGCAGGGTCAGGAACACGTGTGGAATCGTGGCGAGAATTTCAGGAGTGAAATGCAAGCCTGCGGTTGGAGCCGCCACCGAACCCGGCTTGTCGGCGTAGACGGTCTGGTAGCGCTCGTGGTCGGATTCGTCGGCCTGTCGCTTGAAGTAGGGCGGCAGCGGCATGTGCCCATGGGCTTCAAGGTCGAGCCCGTCGTCGAATTCAAAGATTCGCTCGCCGCCGGGAAGCACCTCGATCACCCGCGCAACCGTTCCCGCAATCTCAACCCCGGCCCCGCACCGCAGCCTCCTGCCAGGCCTGGCGAGACATTTCCACGTCCTCTCGCCGATCCTCTCCAGCAGGAAAATCTCGGTGCGCCCGTCCTCCGACAGCAACCGCGCCTTGATTACCCGCGAATCATTCAAGGCCACCACATCGCCGGGTTCGAGATAGGAGGGAAAATCACGGAACATCCGGTGCTCGATGCGCCCATCGCTCCTGTGAAGCACCAGCATCCGCGAGGCATCACGGCGCTCGGCAGGCCTCACCGCCACCAGTTCCGGCGGCAACTCGTAGAAATATTCACTGACAAGACCGGACATCGACTCGAATCAAGACTTCGCTCCGGGCACGACCAACCCGCATCGCACCGCGGCAGCCCCCACCAACGCAGAAACCCTCCGCTTGAGCCGCCTCGCCCGCCGGGCAAGAAACACCAAAAACAACCCGTAGGGCACCCACAGCCAGACCGAGGCCCCGCCGATGAAAAACTGTTGGTAGCAGAGCGCCATCAGCAACACCATGTTGACCAGCACAGTCGTGGCCACCACACGCGTTTGCAAGTGCACGAGGGTTAGACACTTCGGGCCGCCATGATATTCCGTCACCGTGCGCATCTGAATTCCCCACCAGAAACTTCCGTAGATTTGGATGTCCCAGTTCTTCCACCCAGTATCGATCGAGTAGCTCCACCCTTCCTGCTCCAGTCTGTTTTGCACCTCTTGAAGCAACCCCTCTCGCCCGTGGCCTTCTTCGCTCCAGAACCGCAATCTGCCGGCCCGCCTGACCGCCGGCTTGAATCCCTTTTCCTCGCTGGCGATAACCGCCGGGGGGGTGCGCTTGAACTTCAGCCAGGTAAAATATCTCGCCCACCCGCGCACCAACGGCTGGGTCAACGCCAGAAACGCCACAAGCAACCGCGCGGGCACAGTGTCGTGACGGGCTTCAAGCCGGGCATGAATCATGTAAGACAACGCCACAAGCAACGTCCCGCCGAACATCAAATACGGCACGATCCGCAGGATCGGCACCGGGATCGACACCGCAAAAACAAACAAGGTCAATGCCACCCACTCGATGCTGCTCAGATACGCGGCGACATCCGATTGCGGAGTGGGATAAATCGACTGGAAGAGCCCCTGCCCGAACACTCCGTGGTAGATCACCGGCTTGTTCACCAGCCACGTGAACCTCGGCGCACCATAGATTTGCCCCTTCCACTTTGCCGTGCCGGTGGGTCCGAAAAACACCAAATGCTGGAACCGCAACATCGACTCGGCCTCGCCGTAGCCTTCCTGTTGCTTGCGGAATGCCTTCAAGGTGAATCTCCGGTAGTGCCACACAATCGCCGCCGGACTGAACGCGATCACCCCGCCACTCTGCTGAAGGCGCCAGCAAAAATCCACATCGTCACCGGCCTTGCGGTATTCGGGATCGAATCCCCCCACCTGGTCGAATGCCCACCGGTGAAACGCCATGTTGCACCCGGGAATGTGCTCGGCCACCACATCCGTAAGCAACACATGGCTCGGACCTCCGGGAGCGGCTGCCACACACGCCTGCACCCAATTTTCCGCGGGCGGCGAAATGTTCGGGCCACCCACTCCCGCGTAATCCCCGCTCAGCAACGTCCCGATCAAATAATACAACCAGTCCGGATCGGCCATGCAGTCGCTGTCCGTGTAAACAACCACCTCGCCGCTCGATGCCTGTGCGCCGACATTCCTGGCGAAACTCAGCCCCTTGTTCTCTTGGCGGATGTTTTTCACCCAGGGATGCCGGGCAGCGATTTCCTGGGTGTTGTCGGTGGAGCCATCGTCCACAAGAACCACTTCGTAGTTCGGATAATTGATCTCCTTCAGCGACTCCAGACACCGCTCGAGCGTTTTCGCACCGTTGAAGGAACACACGATGACCGAGGCCTTCGGATACGAGGGCAACATCACCCGCGAAGTCATCGACGCCTCCCCTCGAAAGAGGCTTTTCACCGTCTCGAAGGCGGGCTTTTTCGTTCGGTCCCGGCGGACCAACCCAAATGCCCAATCCAAAATCTCCTGCCCGCCCCGATACCACTCGTCGGTCCATGCATACACAATCGTCCCGGCCAACCCGCCGCGCACCACACTTTCGATATGCCAGCGCAACATTTCGGCCTGCTCCTCCTCGGGATGCCGGATCGTATCCATCCCGAACTCACCTAGAATCAACGGCTTGTCATCCGCCAGATTCTGCAGACGCGCCAGGTAACGGTCAAAATCCTCCTGGTGGTGCAGGTAGACGTTGAACGTCACAAAATCGCTGTTCTGCGGCAGCAGGTATTCCGTCGGCGGATAGCTCGCATAGGAAAACAGCGCCACGGGGTCCTCCTTCCGCCCGATCGTGATCAACTCCTCGATGAACTCGGTGACCTCCCGCGCGCCCAACCAACGCACCATCGTTGTCGGAATCTCGTTTCCCACGAGATAGCCGAACACCGCCGGATGCCCCGCATTCTTTCGCACCCCCTCCCGCACCGCCGATTGCGCATCCTTCCGGATTTTCCTGTTGTGGAGAAAATCCAAATGCTCTGCCCATGGAATCGAAATCAACGCCCGGATGCCACGCTCGGCGCATAAATCCAAAAACCAGCGCGGCGGCACGTAGTAAATGCGAACCAGATTCACCCCGGCCTCGACCATGAGGTCCAAATCCCTCGCCGCCCCCTCCGGCGTGCCAAAATGATCACCCTCGGCATCGGGGGCGAACGGCCCGTAGGTGACCCCTTTGATAAAAAATTTCCTGTCCTCCTCGAAGAAAAACTTGGCGCGCACGCGCACCGGCGACTGGTCGATCACGCGCCGAGCCTAGCAGGAGCCGCACAGTTGGCGAGTCGGGATTTTTCGCCTCAAGGAGGTATCAAAGGACCGTGTCGCCAGGCAACGGCCCCTGCGCGTTCCAACGTGACTCGTGTGGCATGCCTGCCATCTTGCTCGCGACCGGTCCCTCCAGATACAGACTGCGCGCAGGGAAGGCGATCGAAAGCCCCCGGCGGTGCACCGCCTCCATAATGCGCTGGTTGATCCGCTGGCGGATGTCCATATGGTCGATCCACGCGATTGTGGAGGTAAAGTAGTAAACAAGGATATCAAGCGAGGACTCCCCGAAATCGGTGAAACTAACCAAGATGAACTCTTGGTTCACCCCTGGGTCGGCGCGCAGGATTTGCCGGAATTCCTCGACGAGCCCCTCCATGTCCTGCGCCGTGGCATCGTAGCTGATCCCAACGACCTGCTTGACCCTCCGCTTGGGCATGCGGCTCCAGTTGTTGATGTATTCGTTCGCCAAAACACCATTCGGGATCGATATGATCGTCTTCGGCCACGTGCGGACCTTCGTCGACCGCAGGCCGATCGATTCGACATTTCCATCCACCTTGTCGCCGACCTGAATCCAGTCACCCACTTGGAAAGGCCTGTCGAGAATGATCATCAGCGTGCCAAAACCGTTTTTGATCGAGTCCTGCGCGGCCAGCGCGATCGCGGCTGTGCCAAGCCCGAGCGTGGCAAGGATGCCGGTGACGTTGAAGCCGAGGTTGTCGATTGTCAGCAGGACACCGATCGCGAAGACAAAAATCTTGAGCGTCTTTTTGATCAGCGGCGCGAACCCCGCGAGGATCGAGTTCCCCTGACCGGCGAAACGCTTTTCGAGTTGCTCGGCGAACACATCGCTTACCTGCATGGCCCCCCACACCACTGCGAGCATGCTCAAGCCGCGGAACACATTTGCCAGAAGACTCTCGATCTCGCTCCCGAACGGCAGGATCGCAACAGACAGGTAGACCCCTCCAAGAAGCAGAAAAACGCCAGCGGCTGCGTGAGCGCGAGGACCAACCGATAGTCGATCCACCCGCTACGTCGTGCAAATTGCACCAGACGACCCAATATCGCGTTGCTGAGAATGTTCCGGAACAACAACGCAAAAAAAAGAATCGTCAGGCTCAAAAGTATTTGCCCGACCGTAAGGCCGAAGATGTCCCATTTGAAAAAACCCAGCACCACGTTCAGCGCATCGTTCGCCACATTGTGTTTGGAAGCCACATCTCTCAATTTTTCCTCCACCCCGGTGGTGATTTTCTGTATTCCCGCCTTACCGAGATCCTCTGCCACCGCGGGATCTTTCGCCGTATTTTCCTTTGCTAATGTTGGATACACAAGAATCACCACGCAAGCAAGCGCGATGCCGAATAGAAAAACCCTTCCCATGCCCAGCAGGGTGCAACAATTCGCCGCCCGCGCCAACCCCGAATCCCGCGAATCCGCGAATCCCCGCGCACGACCGTCACAACGACACGTCGCCGAGATACTCGCGCAGGCGCAACCCGCGCGCCTGGTCGAATGCCTGCCCCAACAACACCAACGAAATACGAAATCTTGCCCCGAGTCCCAGAATCAACAACGACACCTCGGGCGGCACATTCCGCCCGACCACATACTCCCGCAAATCACCGAACCAACCATCACACACCTCAATCGCCCGGTCGATGCGAGGCCCCATCTCGCGTGGCGGCCTCGCCTCCCGGAAAGCCTCGGCCAGTTCCTCAAGGCCGTCGCGCAACACCGCCTTGGAATCCTCGAGCGTCGCCGCCCCGCTTTTGCAAGCTTCGCGGGGCAGCAGTGCATGCAACCGCCCTGCACACAGCGCCAACTCCCCGCCCAGATCGCGGATCGTAAAAACCACCTCCCTAAGCCTCGCGGCCTCATCCGGCGGACAGCACGGCCCCTCCATCACAGCCACAAACTTCATCGCCTTAGAGGGAAAAAGCGCATGCGCCGTTCGTTTGGAAAGTGGCAATCCGTCCAACCCCGCGGCAATCGCTCCTGCGAGAGTCCTCAAATAGTCAACCATCCCGGTTTGCAGGTTTTTTTGCGGCAGCACCGGCCAGAACAACCGCTGCGCCAGTGCGGAAATCACAAATCCGCCGATCATTCCGGTGAACACGCCGACAATCGCAGGAAATGCCACCGGCTTTTGCGCGTTCAGGCCGACGATTGTCACCAATAACATGAAGGAAGCCGTCAGCGGCACAGTGATCCCTCCCGATTGCCTCAGCCAGTATCCAAAGAGAAACGCCCACACCGCCATGAAGATATTCAGCACCGCGTAACTCGCCAGCATCGGCGTGCCGGCAAGCAACGCCAGACAAGCGCCGCCGATCACCACCGTGAACAACACAGTGTAGCGCATCGCGGAGCGGTCCCCGGTTTCATCCGGACTCTGCGCGTTCAACACAGTGAACGTGTAGGCACACAGCAAAATCAACGACCCGCCGGGCATTCGCAGCCAGTTTTCCAGCACAAGCGCGACAACCACCGCCACGCCGGACCGGATTCCACGCCCAATCCACTCGGGCCCGGGCCACGGCGGCGCCAACTCGAGGCTCTCGGCCCGCCCAGCCTTCTCCGGCGGCACGCGCTGCAACACATCAAGCGCCAGAAGCGTGCCGTGCAATTCGCGTAACGTGAGCAAATGCGCGGAAACCGACACCCAATCACGCGGCTCCAATGCGGCCGCCGCGCCATCCGCGCGCAACGCCACCACCCTCCGGTCGATCTCCTCCAGCAACGCTTCCATGCGGGTCTTCCAACAAGCGGAAAAATCCTCGCCACGCTCCAACATCCCCCACCCCCCGGAAAGCAACTCCCCGGCCTCACGCACCGGTTCCCACAACTCCCCACGATACGGCTCCGCCGCGGGATCGAGCCGACTCAACGAGCGCAACAACCCTGCGGCACGTGACACGTGGTTGATGCGGTGCGCGTGCTTGCCGATTTCGCGGCGGAAATCCCCGCTCTCCATCCCTCCGAATTTCAGCAGGGTGCGCATTTCCGAGGCCTTGGCTGGAAAGTCCCTCAAACTCTCCCTCAATCCCGTGTGCGGACTCTCAAAATGCCCCACCCCTGCTGGCGTGGCCTGCGCCAACTCGACCAGCGCACTCCCGAACACCCGCTTGAAGACCTCGTTCGCATACGTCGGGAAAACCGTGCTCTGCACCACAAGACTCACCACCACCCCCAACCCGACCTCCTCGATCCTCAACATCGCATACACCCACGCCTGCGAGGGGTCTACTTGGCTGTTCGAGACCACGACCACATATGTCAAGCCGACCAAAAAAAAGGCATACGGCGCGCGTGATTGGCCAAACATCGCCACCGAGAACGCCACCACCACAAACGTCAGCGGCAGGTAAAGAAACGGCGACTGCTGAAGCGCCCCAGTTGCCACATACCCGAGAACCCCGCCGGCAATCGTCCCGGCCAACCTCAAAACAGCCTTTTGCTGAACCGCCCCAACATACTGCGCCAGCAACAACATCAGCACCGTGAACACAGCCCAAGACGGATATTCCAACCTCAACACCAGAGCCAAAAACAAGGCTGCAACAATCCCGATCGCCATCCGCAACCCCACCACCGCCCCGTCGCGGTCGATTTGACGCAAAAGACCCGCAAAACCATGGTGTGCCGCTTCGGATGCCACGCGGCGGACGTTAGACTCGCCCCCATGCTTGCGTCCACGCCAAAGGCATGAAAGAAATCTCCCCCTCACCATGGACTTTCTGCCTCACAGCCCGGAAATGCTTCTCGGGGGGTTCCTCTTCCCCTGGGGCCTCCTCGTGGGAGCCCTTGGATTCACTGCGGCTTGGGGAGTCGTCATCGGCATGGAGCACCTCCGGTGGACACGCCACGTCTGGAACCTCCCTGTGTTTTTCGTCGCGCTCGCCGTGCTCCTCGGCTGCGTTTTCGGCATTCTCCTCGCCCCATGACATCCTCAAAGGCCCCGCTTGTCATCACCACCGTCGCCATCGTCCTCGCGGCCGTCGCGGCATTCGGGATGTATGAACGCTATACCACCAAACCATGGACCCGCGACGGACAGGTCCGCGCCAACATCGTCGGCGTCGCCAGCCGCGTGGAGGGCCCGATCATTAACATCCCGATCCGCGACAACCAACAGGTCAAAAAAGGTGACCTCCTTTTCGAGGTCGATCCCTCGACCTACGAGGCCACCGTGAAAAACTGGGAAGCGAAACTCCTCCAAGCCCAAGCCGCGCAAATTCAGGCCCAACAGGAACTCCAGCGCCAAACCCAACTTTACCAATCAAAGGTCACCGACCTCCGCGACCTCCAAAACGCCCAGGACTCCCTCGCAGCTGCCCAAGCCAACACCGCCGCCGCCGCCGCAGAACTCGATTTCGCCAAACTCAATCTCAGCTACACGAAAATCTTCGCGCCCGTTGACGGATACCTCACCAACATGAACACCTCGCCGGGAACCTACGTCTACGCGGGCCAACAAATCCTCGCCCTCGTCGACTCCAGCAGCTTCTGGGTCGCCGCCTATTTTAAGGAAACCCAACTCCAACACGTCACCCCGGGCGGCACTGTCCGCCTCACCTTCATCGGCCGCGACAGCGAACCGTTCGACGGCCTCGTCGAAAGCGTCGCCTGGGGCATCTTCGACCCTGACGGATCCACCGTGGAACTCCTCCCCAAAGTCAACCAGACCGTCGACTGGGTCCGCCTCCCAAACCGCTTCCCCGTCCGCATCAATGTCACCGGCACCCCGCCGATCCCCCTCCGCATCGGCCAGACCGTCTCCATCGCCACCACCCGCTGACACAGCGCCCAGGACGCCAGGCAGATCGTCGAAAGAATTTTCAAAAACCAGCCCACCATTGACTCGCAATGAACAACCTGCCCGACCCTCAACCCCTCTCCCCCGTCATCCACGAGTCCGAGTCGCTCCTCCTGCAAGTCTCCCCGTTGCTCTTCGGTGGCTTTGTTCTCATGCTCGTCCTGTCAAACCACGCGCTCTTTACCGAGTGCGTTTCGTTTCTCCACAATCGTGTCACGAAACAACTTTTTGAAACAAACCGCACGTGGCTCGCCAGGCCGTTTCTTTATCTCAGCGTCCTCCTCCTGCTCGCGGCACACCTCATTGAAATCATGATCTGGGCCTATGCCCTGGTCTTTGCAAATCTCGCTCCCAACCTGCAGGATGCCGTCTACTTCAGCGGCAGCACCTACACCACACTCGGCTATGGCTCGGACATCATGCCGGAATCGTGGAACGCCATCACCGCCGTCATCGCCCTCTCCGGCATGTTCTCCATCGCCTGGACCACTTCCTCCCTCATGAGCATGATCGGCCTCTTCCACCCCCGCTCGATCGGCCAAGGCCACCACATATCGACAAGGCAGCCCCCGCGGAATATCGACTGATCCCGGATCGCTTCCACACACCCCCCTTCTCCGATTCGAAAGCGCCTCCGCCCAAACGCAAAAACTTTTGCCCAAACCGGTCCGCCTTGCCACTTGACCCCGCTGGGACCTGCACTCATAGTCCCCGATCCGTGAAATCCTGCCGCCCGCTCGGCCGGACGCCGCGGGAAAGAAAGAATTTTCGACCGAATCTATGAATTCCGAACTCATTACAATGCTCGATCTGTTGGAGCGCGAGAGAGGCATCAAGCGCGATGTTCTCGTCGATGCCATTTCCACAGCCATCCTCGCCGCCTCGAAAAAAAGCTTCACCTCCGGCACCCGCGAACTCCGCATCGAGATCAACCCCCAGTCGGGAGCGATCCGCGCCATCGCCAAACTCATTGCCGCCGAGAAAGTCGAAAATCCCCACGAAGAAATCGCCCTCGCCAAGGCCCAATCAATAAAACCGGATATTCAACCCGGCGAGGAAATCGAAGTCGAAGTCACCCCGCGCGACTTCGGCCGCATCGCCGCCCAGGCCGCACGCCAAGCCATCAACCAACGCCTCCGCCAGATCGAACGCGAGATGATCTACGCCGAATTCAAGGACCGCGCCGGTGAGATCGTCACCGGCACCGTCCGCCGGTTCGATCGATCAGACGTCATTATCGACCTCGGCAAGTTCGAGGGCGTTATGCCATCCCGCGAGCGCGTCATGACAGAGGACTACAACATCGGCGACCGCGTCCGCGCCTACGTCGTCGCCGTCGAATCCGGCAGCCGCGGCCCGGAAATCATCCTCTCCCGCAGCCACCCGAACTTCGTCCGCCGCCTCTTCGAACTCGAGGTCAGCGAAATCGCCGACCGCACTGTGGAACTCAAGGTCATCGCCCGCGAAGCCGGCTTCCGCACTAAGGTGGCCGTTCACAGCGAGGATCCGAAAGTCGATCCCGTCGGCGCCTGCGTCGGCATGCGCGGTGCTCGTGTCAAAAACATCGTCCGCGAACTCAACAACGAAAAAGTAGATATCATCCGTTGGGACCCCGATCCCGCGAACTTTGTCGTGGCGGCCCTCAAACCCGCCAAAATCCGCTCCATTACCGCCGACGCAGCCTCCAAAACCATCCACGTCCTCGTGGACAAGGAGGATCTCTCCATCGCCATCGGCCGCAAGGGCCAAAACGCCCGCCTCACTTCCAAAATGTGCGGATGGGACGTCGATATCCAAGAGGACAAGCGCGAAGAGCGGGCACTCCAGACAAAGACCGAGGAGGCCGCCCACTCGATCGCCGGCGATCTCGGCATCAGCGAGGAACAGGCCCAAAAACTCGCCGCTGGGGGCATGAACTCCATCGAGGTCATCGTGCTGGCCGGCCCCGAAGATATCGCTGAGGCCCTCGGATCCGACATCGAAACCGGCAAGAGAATCCTCGAGGCGGCTCAGGCATTGAACGGCACACCCGCCGCCTGACGGAAACCCATGAACGCTCCCCCGGGCACACAATTTGACTATGGCAGAGAAACTCCAAAAAAAATCCACCGACAAAAAACCCGCCACCGCCCGGCGGGCTGGGTCGCGTTCCACCCGCCCCGCCGCTGATTCGACGGAATCCTCCCCTGCCAAGGAACCCCCAAAACCAAAAGTCCAAGGCCCGACTGTCGATCTCCTCGAACCGTCCAAAAAGGTCAAAAAAACCTCCACGTCCGGAACCCCGCTCAAGCCACTGATCCGCCCGCTCGGCGCACCGAAACCGCCCACCCCGGAACCAGTCGCCGCTCCCGAGCCCGAACCGGAACCGGAGCCCGCACCTGCCCCAGAGGCCGTGGAAGAACCGGTTGTCGAAACGGATGGAAAAAAAGTCATCAGTCTCAAACCTCCGATCATCGTCAAAACCCTCGCCGAACAGCTCGATCTAAAGCCTTTCCAGCTCATCAAGGACCTCATGTCCCTCTCGATCTTCGCGAATCTGAACCAGACGATCGAGCCGGACATCGCCGCCAAGGTGTGCGAACTCCACGGCTTTGTCTTCGAACGCGAAAAGAAGGACACCTCGAAGGGACACCACAAGGTCGAGCAGAAAATCGAGGCCCCGAAGGAACCCGAGCCCCCCAAGGCAGACGAAGTCGTCACACGCGCCCCGATCATTACGTTCATGGGACACGTCGACCACGGCAAGACCTCGCTCCTCGACGCCATTCGCAAAACACGCGTCGCCGCAGGCGAAGCGGGCGGCATCACCCAGCACATCGGCGCCTACAGCGTCGAGCGCAGCGGCCAGAAAATCACCTTCCTCGACACCCCGGGCCATGCGGCATTCACCGCCATGCGCGCACGCGGAGCGAATGTCACAGACATCGCCGTCATCGTCGTTGCGGCGGATGACGGGCTCATGCCCCAAACCCTCGAGGCCATCTCCCACGCCAAGGCGGCCAACGTCAAAATCGTCGTCGCCATCAACAAGATCGACCTTCCTTCGGCGAACCCCGACCGCGTGAAACAACAACTCCAGGAACAGGATCTCACCCCCGAGGACTGGGGCGGCAGCACCATCTGCGTCGGCGTCAGCGCCACCAAGGGCACCGGCATCAACGATCTTCTCGACCTCATGCTTCTCGAGGCCGAATTGCTCGAACTCGGCGCCAGCCCGACTGTCGATGCCAGGTGCACCGTCATCGAGGCCCAGGTCGAGCAGGGCCGTGGCCCCACTGCCACCGTTATCGTTCGCATGGGCACACTCCGTCAGGGAGATGTCTTCATCTGCGGCAACCACTGGGGTAAGGTGAAGCAACTCATCAACGACCTCGGAAAACCCCTGAAGGAGGCCCCACCCTCGACCCCGGTCAAGATCCTCGGCCTCAGCGGCCTCCCCAACGCGGGTGACGAACTCGTGGTCATGGACTCCGAAAAATCCGCTCGCATCCTCAGCGAGGAACGCCTGACGGACCTCCGCAGCACCAAACTCGCCGCCCCACAGCGCGCCACCCTTGAAAATCTCTTCGCCAGCCTGGCAGAGGACCAAAAACCGACCCTCAAGGCCATCCTCAAGTGCGATGTCCAAGGATCGCTCGAAGCAGTTGCCGCCTCGCTCAAGGACATCCCGCAAAAGAAAATCTCCCTCGACCTCATCCACACCGCCGCAGGCCCGATCACCGAGTCGGACGTCCTCCTCGCCAGCGCGTCAAATGCCATCGTCATCGGCTTCAACACGAAAACCGAAAACACCGCCGCCACCACCGCAAAGCGTGAGGGCGTTCAGATCAAGCTCTACAGCATCATTTACGAACTCATCGACCAGGTCCGCGATGCCATGAGCGGCATGCTGGCTCCCGAACTCCGCGAGGCCATCATCGGCCATGCCGAGGTCAAGCAGGTTTTCGACCTCAGCCGCGGCAAGGTCGCGGGCTGCCTCGTCACCGATGGCCGGATCGCCCGCACCGCCCGCGCCCGCGTTCTGCGCCGCCGCCAACCGATCTACGACGGCGGCCTCGCCACGCTCAAACGCTTCGCTGACGACGTCAAGGAGGTCCGCGCCGGGTTGGAGTGCGGCATCAAACTGGGCGACTTCAGCGAATACATGCCGGAGGATGTCATCGAGTGCTACACACTCGAGAAAATCCCCCAGAAGCTCTGATAAACCCCGCGGTCCAACCCCGCGAACCCACTCAAAGCCATGATCAACCGCCTCGCCCGGGTGTGCGAAGTTTTGAAACGCGAACTCGGCGTCATCATTCCACGCGAAATCGATATCCGCGACGCTCTCATCACCGTCGCCTCGGTGGATATCACACCGGACCTCAAGCAGGCCCACGTTTACATCTCCGCCCTGGGCAACGCCCAGGCCCGGCGCAAGACCATGCAAGGACTCGAGGACGCCCGCGTGCGCATCCAGTCCGAACTCAACAAGCGCATCAAAATGAAACAAACCCCGCATCTCCATTTCCACCTCGACGGGTCGATCGAGCGCGGATCCCGCATCATCCATCTCATGGACGAACTAGGCCTGGTCGACGAAAATCCCGAACCCAATGAATGACTTCAATTCCATCGCCGACGCCCTCCGCGACGCCCGCACCGTGGGCGTCGCAAGCCACCTCCGCCCCGACGCCGATGCCCTCGGTTCGACCATCGCCTTCGCGCTCTGGCTCGAATCGACAGGGAAAAAAGTTATCGCCCTGAACGAAGAGGGCGCAACCTCGAAATTCCGCTACCTTCCACGCCACGAACTCGTGGCCATGCCCCCGGAGACACCAATCGCCTGCGATGCGTTTGTCGCCCTCGATACCTCCGTGAAAAATCGCCTCGGCACCGTCCTCAAGGCGATCCCGAAAGACATCCCGCTCCTCAATATCGACCACCACGTCAGCAACGAGCAATACGGCTCCCTCAATCATGTCGATCCCTCAGCACCGGCGACCGGACAAATCCTCGTGGAGTTTTTCCAACACATCGGCGCCCCGATCTCCCGCGACATGGCCTCGAACCTCTTCGCCGCCATCTCGACCGATACCGGATCATTCCAATACGAGGGCACGAACGAGCGCACCTTCGCCGCCGCCTCGCACCTCATCTCCCGCGGTGTCGATGTCGCCGCCCTCTCCCGGGACATGTATGACTGCCACCCCCGCCGCCGCTTCGAACTCCTTCGCCACGCGCTCAACACAGCCGAGTTCCACAGCGGTGACCGCATCGCCTCCTTTGCACTCCCCCTTGCCGTGGCCCGCGAACTCCGCGTTCTCCCGGAGGACAATGAGGGCATCATCGACCACCTCCGCGCCGTCGAGGGCGTGGAAGCCGCTGTCTTCTTCGAGGAACTCGAGGACGGAAACATCCGCGTCAGCGCCCGCTCGAAAATCCCAGAGGTCGATGTCTGCAAGGTCTGCCGCGAATTCCGTGGCGGGGGCCACAAAATGGCATCCGGCGCGCGCATCCCGGGCACCCTCGACCAAGTGAAACGCGACTTTCTCAAAGCTCTCGACCATGAAATCCACAACAGGAATTGACGGCGTCCTCCTCGTAGACAAGGCCCCAGAGATGACATCCCACGATGTCGTTGCGATCACCCGCCGCGCCCTAGACACCAAAAAAGTCGGTCACTGCGGCACCCTGGACCCCCTCGCCACCGGCCTTCTCATCATCACAATCGGTCGAGGCACGAAAATTCAGGACCTCCTCATGAGCGAGGACAAGGAATACACCGGCACCCTCCGCCTCGGGGAGATCACCTCAAGCCAGGATTCGGACGGCGAGATCACCGAGACCCGCCCCGTTCCGGAGTTCACCCGCGAACAAATCGAGGCGGCCTTCTCCAAATTCCACGGCGATTTTTACCAGACCCCGCCCATGGTCAGCGCGATCAAAAAGGAGGGCGTGCCACTCTATAAACTCGCCCGCCAAGGAAAGACCGTGGAACGCGAACCTCGCTTCGTTCATGTCTACGCCCACGAGATTCTCGACATCAAGCCCCATGAAATCGATTTCCGCGTGGTCTGCAGCAAGGGATTCTACGTGCGCACCTACGCCCACGACATCGGGTTGGAACTCGGCTGCGGCGCCCACTTGAAGACACTCCGCCGCACCAAATCCGGAAAATTCCCCGTCGAGGGAGCCATCACCATCAAGGAGCTCAAGGCAGGCCCAGCCTCCGTGATCGCGGAGAGGGTGCTCAGCCTGCCGACAGTTTCCAGAATGCGCGGCGCGTGATGGATATCCTCCGCTCCATCGGCGAACTGGCGCGGATTCCATCGCCCTTCGTGCTCGCGGCGGGCGTGTTCGATGGCGTCCATCTCGGCCACCGCGCAGTGCTCGATGCCGCGATCGAAACTTCGCGGCGACTCGATGCCGAACCCGTGGTGCTCACCTTCGACCCCCATCCCGCGACCGTCCTCCGCCCGGAGAACCCCGTCCCCCTTCTCACCCCGCAGGACCTCAAGCTCCGCCTCATCGCCGAAACCGGCATCCGCCACGCGCTGGTCGTCACCTTCGATCGCGCCTTCGCCCATGTCGAACCGGAGGACTTCATCGCCGCCCTCTGCGACGCTTCCGCCAACCTCGTTGGCATTTGCATCGGCGAGGGCTGGCTCTTCGGCAAAAACCGCAAGGGCGATCCGGACCTCCTTCGCACCCTGGGAATGAAAGCGGGCTTTTTCACCAGCGAGGTTCCCGCCGTCCGCATCGACAACCGCACCGTCAGCAGCACACTCATCCGGCAAGCACTCTCCGAAGGCGACATGGAAACCGCCAACCGCTACCTGGGACGACCATTCCTCGTCTCGGGCACCGTCATCAGTGGCCAAAAACTTGGCTCCTCCATCGGCTTTCCGACAGCCAATATCGCCACCGACGAACGCCAATACCCGGCGAACGGCGTCTACGCCATTGAGGCGCGCCATGGATCCAGCCTCGTTTACGGCGTCGCGAACATTGGCGTGCGCCCGACCCTCGCTTCCGCCTCCACCCGCGTGCTGGAGGCTCACCTGTTCGACTTCGAGGGCGACCTCTACGGGGCGGAACTCGACATTTCCTTTCTCCACCGCTTGCGCGCGGAGCGCCGCTTCGATGGAATCGGGGACCTCAAGGCACAGATCGCGCTCGATTGCGGCGAGGCACGGCACTGGCTCGAAGGGCAGTCGCGCAACCGATGAAGCACCCGCCAACCGCCTTCGATGAAGTCCTCACCCCCGGTGGCGAACCCCGCGAGGTCTACCGCAACCTCTTCGAGCGCCTCCGCGAATCCACCCGCGCCCAACTCCAGTCGATCAACCACCAACTCGAGGCCGCCATGCGGGAAATGGGTGTCTCCTTCGACGTCGACCGAGACCGCCCATGGGGAAAACGCCCATGGTTCTGCGACCTCCTCCCCCAAATTTTCACCCCGGGTGACTGGAATCCCCTCGCGGAGGGCATCCGCCAACGCATCCACGCGTTCGAACTTCTCCTTCGCGACATCTACTCCGAAAAACAAATTCTCCGCGACGGAGTCATTCCCGTCGCCACCGTGCTCGGAAGCCGCTTTTTCCAACGCCCGGCCCACGGACTTCCTCTGCCGGGCGGCTCGTTCCTCCACCTCAGCGGCGTCGCCGCATGCCGCTTGCCCGACGGCACCCTCGCCGTCAAGCACCACTACATGAGCCATGCCTCGGGCATGTCTTACATGATCCAAAACCGCCGCGTCCTGACGCGCGTCATCCCCCAGTCCTTCCAAGAAACGGGCATCCACTCGATCTCGGATGTTCCGACGGACATCTTGGAAATGCTCAGGAACCACTCCTCCGAAAACGACCCCCTCGTCGTGCTCCTCACCCCCGGCCCCCTCAGCCCAGCCTACTCCGAACACGGCTTCCTGAGCCGAAGAATGGGCATCCCCCTCGTCCAAGGCGGCGACCTCCTGGTCATGAACGATGAGGTCTACCTCAAAACCGTCCGCGGCCTCAACAAGGTCGATGTCATCTACTCGCGCGTCTCGGACCAGTGGCTCGACCCCCTCGTCTTCCAGCGCGATTCGGTTCTGGGCGTTCCGGGACTCGTCCACTGCATCCGCAAAAAAAACGTGTCGGTCGTCAATGCCATCGGTGCCCAACTCTCCGACGACCGCGCCCTCCTTCCCCACGCCTCCCGCATTATCCGCTACTACCTCGGCCAAAATCCCCTTCTTCCCACACTCGAGACCTTCTGGCTGGGCGACATCGATCAACGCGAACACGTGCTGGCGAACCTCTCCGACTTCACCATCCGCCCCCTCTACGGCGAACGCATCCTCTCCGGTGGCGACAGATCGACCCCCTGCGAAGAATCGCTCGCGGCAGCACGCTCGACCATCCTCGAAAACCCCGCGCAATACGTCGCCCAGCCCCGATACTGCGACGCCACAACCGTCTCGTTCCAAAAAGGCGAACGCCACAGACGCCACCAGGACCACATCCTCTTCGCAATCCGCAACGACGCCGACAGCGTCTCGATCTGCCCGGGCGCGCTCACCCGCGTCGCCACCGCGGAATCCGGATTCACCGCCTCGGAACTCGGGGGCGGGGGCAAGGACACCTGGGTTCAGGTCGACCTCCACGAACAAGCCGAGGAATGGGACGCCACACCCCAAACGGAATTTCAAATCCCCTCCCACGGCGTCACCAGCCGCGTCGCCGAGGCATTCTACTGGATCGGACGCTACCTCGAGCGCGCCTACGATCTCGCGGGCATGGTCGGCGTCATCGAATCCCTCGAACTCGAGGAACTCAACCCGACCGAACGCATGAACTACCGCCCGGTCTGGAACAAAATCCTCCCCATGCTGGAAAGCGCCGCCGTCTCCTCGCGCCGCACCATTTCGAGCCCTGAGGGCCGCCACCGCCTCACCCTCGACACCGCCGAACCGGGCTCCGTCGTGAGCACGATCCTCCGCGCCGTGGGCAATGCCGAGTCCGTCGTCGAAACCTTAAGCATCGATGCCTGGGGCGTGCTCAGCAACCTGCGCGAACAATTCGAAGAGGCGAAATTCGATCCCTCCGCGCCGGCGGATGTCCTCGCGGCCTCCAGCCGCTCGCTCTGCCGCCTCGCTCGCGAGATGATCCCGCAATTCTTCGGCACCGCCGAACGCAGCATGCTCTCGGACGACGGATGGAACTTCTGCAGGATCGGACAATTCATCGAGCGGGGAGCGATCACTGCGAACGCCGCCTCCTCGATCACCAGCACACTCCTCCAATCCAACGCACAAAACCGCCCGACCCACGCCCTCGAGATAAGACTCTCGGCGTTTCTCCGCCTTCTGAATTGCAGGGATGTCTACCGCCGCGTTTACCAGATGCGCATCGAACCCGAGCCCATGCTCGACCTCTTGTGGAAAAACCCGGTCGCTCCCCGCTCGGTGCTCCATTGCCTCAATGGCTGCGCCGCACTCGTCCGCGAGAACGAAAACAGCCTCTCCCCCCCCACCGAGCGCGCCCTTGCGGAGATGGAGCACCTGATCCAGGCGATTCTTTCCACTGATTGGAGCCACCTCCTGCGCGAAAGCACGGCAGCCTCCTCCGGAAAATCAGACCTCCAAATCCATTCCGAGCACCTTCTCGACCGCTTGCTGGCCCTCCACACGGTGATTTGCGACAGTTTTCTGAACCATCAAGTGTTGATGCACCACGAAACCCGGCCACTCTTCCCGAACTGACCATGCTTTTCGAGGTCTCCCACATCACCAGCTACAGGTATTCGGATCCCGCCATGGAAGCCTATCTGGAGGTCCGACTCACACCGCCCACGCGCCCGGGCCAAGAAATCCTGATCCACCGCATCGAGTTCACCCCGCCGGCGGCCGCCGTTTCGGACTACGTCGACTACTTCGGCAACATGACCACCGTGTATTCCATGACTCTCCGCCACCAGCACATGCGGGTTTCAAACCATCTCACCGTGCGCACATCGCGGGCGCCGCTTCCTGCGGGTGCGTTGGCCCTCACCGTGGCCGAGGCCAGACAGATTCTCCGCTCGGCGCGCACAACCGTATTCGATTATATCCAGCCCACACAGTCCGTTCCGCTGGGCGGTGCCGCCGACGCATGGGCCCAAAGCCTCGTGCGCGAAAACGATCCCCTCGGCGATTGCCTGGAACGCTTGAACAGCCGCATCCACAGCGAGTTCAAATACCGCTCGGGCGCCACGGACAACGAAACCCCGCTGGCCACCGTGTGGAAAACCCGCGAGGGCGTATGCCAGGACTTCGCCCACATCATGCTCTCCGTGCTCCGCTCCGCGGGACTCCCCTGCCGCTATGTCTGCGGCTATATCGAATCCGAACCACTTGAAAAGGAACACACACCCTCGCGCAGACTCGTCGGCGCTCTCTCCACCCACGCCTGGATCGAGGCCCTCGTCCCCGGCATGGATTGGGTTGCCCTCGACCCCACCAACAACCAGTGGTGCGGGGAGCAGCATATCGCTGTCTCGGTGGGTCGAGACTCCCTTGACGCGGCCCCCGTGCGCGGCACGTTCAAAGGTTCAGCCTCGCAAATCATGAAAGCCCATGTGACCATGCGCCGCATCCAGAAAAAGCCATGAAACTGAAAATCACCAAGTCCACCACCTACAACTACGCGGAATCCGTTTCCTTCTCTCCGCACCACGTCAGGGTGTTCCCGCGCACCGATCTGTTCGCGAAAGTCGAAAGCGTCTCGTTTTCCACGGCCCTGGGAGCCGATATCCAATACCGCCAGGACCTGTTCGACAACATCATCGCCTACTGCTTCTACCCCGACGCCTCGGCGACGCTTCCCTTCCACCTCGAAATGACCATCGACGTGCGGGAGAAAAATCCCTTCCACTTCCTGTTGGACTCCAACTGCCTGAACATCCCCCCGCAATACCGCGCCGAGGAGTCGGAATTGCTCGCCCCCTACCTTGCGCCGGTCGACTGGTCCGATCTGCCCCAACCCCTTGCTCCGGCAGCATCGCGCCCAACCGTGGAGACACTCGTGAACTTCAACCACTGGATCCACGAAAACATCGCCTACGAACTCCGCCACGAGGGCCAACCCCTCACCCCCCGCGAGACGCTCGACAAGTCTGCCGGATCCTGCCGCGACATGGCGGCGCTGCTCACCGAGGCGCTCCGCCAAAACGGGGTCGCCGCCCGCCTGGCTAGCGGTTTCGTCTGGGAGGGAGACAAATCCGATGCCGACAAACGCTCCGTCAGCTCCATGCACCTCTGGGTCGAGGCCTGCCTCCCTGGCGCCGGCTGGTTCGGCATGGATCCCACCAACGGCGTGCTGACCGACCACCACTTTGTCGCCACCGCCGTCGGCCGCCGCCACTCGGACGTCGCTCCCGTCTCCGGTGCCTACTACTCGAACGCGCAGGTTCAAAGCCGCATGAAGTCCGTGGTGAGCGTGGAAAAAGTCGACTGAGACTCCGGAAACCCGTCGGCCACCGGAGCCGTATAAGAAATGAATCCCGATGAGATTTTTTGAAGGTTGCACAGCACTTGTCACAGGGGCCTCCTCGGGCCTCGGCAGCGAATTCGCGCGCCAACTCGCCCCGCACGCCTCCCGCATTGTCCTTGTCGCGCGCCGCAACGACCGCCTGGAGGAACTCGCCTCGACCCTTCGTCATCTCCACCCACCCCTCGATATAAGGGTCTTCGCCACCGACCTCGCCTGCCACGACCGCCGTTCGGCCCTTGTCGATTGGCTCGCTTCGGAACAAATCCACGTCGACTTTCTCGTGAACAACGCGGGCCTCGGCGACCACGGCGAGTTCGCCTCGGGCGACTGGAACCGCATCCAAGCGATGCTCGATGTAAACATCCACGCCCTGACACACCTCACCCACGCGCTCGTCGACCGCATGCTCGTGAATGGCCGCGCTGCCATCCTCAATGTCAGCAGCGTGGCGGGCTTTTTTCCCATCCCCCACATGGCTGTCTACGCGGCCACCAAAGCCTACGTCACCAGCTTCTCAGAAGCCCTCGGTATCGAACTCCGCCCAAGAGGCATCACCGTCACCGCACTCTGCCCGGGCCCGGTGCCCACCGAGTTTTTCGAAACAGCCTCGCGCGCCGGAGCAGAGGACAAGGAACACCACTTCCGACCACCCCCTGCATTCACCGTCTCGGCCGCCGAAGCCGTTAAGGCGGGCCTCCTCGCCGTGGCACAAGACCGCCGTCGCGTTGTTCCCAATCCCCTCCTCGCCCTCGCCACAGCCGTCGCTCTCGCCCTGCCGTTTTTCGTCCTCCGCAGGATTCTCGCCGCAAAATCCGATTCCATTTAGTTTTCACCGATGTCCACGCCAACCAGACAAGCCATCCCCGAGGTCAACGATGCCCTGACGTTTCAAGAAGCCTTTGAACTGATCAACCCGCACCTCTACACGGTCGAGGAACGCATCCGCGCCCAAGCCAAGGCGTTCGACCCCGCGGTCGAGGGCTATGTCTCCTACATCTGTGGCGCTGGCGGAAAACGCCTCCGCCCGGCCCTCGCGCTCCTCGCCGCCGGAGCCACCGGGAAAATCACCCCGGGCCACGTCGATCTCGCGGTCATCCTAGAACTCATCCATATCGCCACACTCGTCCACGACGACATCATCGACGGCGCGGAACTCCGCCGCGACCAACCCTCCGCCAACGCGAAGTGGGGCAACTCGATCAGCGTCCTGCTTGGCGATGTCCTTTTTGCACACGCCCTCAAACTCTCGACCAACTTCAGCAACAGCGAAATCTCCCGCCGCATCGCCGATGCCGCCGCGGAGGTCTGCTCTGGCGAAATCATCCAAACCCAGCGCCGCTTCGACCTGAAACTCACCACCGCCGACTACTACCGCATCATCGAGATGAAGACCGCCGCCCTCTTCCGAGCGGCATGCGAACTCGCTGCGTTCATCAGCGAAGCAAGCCCGGCCGTGATAGGCTCGCTCAAGGCCTTCGGAACAAAGGTCGGCGTCGCCTACCAGATTTACGACGACATCCTCGACCTCGCCGGCTCGGAAGAAGACAGCGGCAAGACGCTTGGCACCGACCTAGAAAAGGGGAAATTCACCCTCCCCGTGCTCCTCATGCTCCACTCGGGCAAGGATACGACCGCGCTTCGCGAACTGCTCCTTGAGGAAACCCCGGGCGATCCGGCCCGCCTCAAGCTCCTCCTCCAGGAATCCGGCGCCATCGATTCCGCGAAATCCATCGCCCTCCGCCTCTCCTCCGAGGCGCTGGAATCCTGCTCCGGCATCCAGGAAAACAGATACGCCCACGGCCTGCGCTCGATTCCACTGCACCTCTCGCATCTTCTCCATTCTCTCTGACGAGTCTGTTCATGCCTTCCCTCTCCCGCCTTGTGTCAGGGGCATACAAACCTGTCTGCCTATGCCTCGCCCTGCTGGCAACCTCGTGCGCATCGGTCAGCGTGGACAACCTCCGGCGGTTTAACACCATATCCCCGCTCAATCCTCCGAAAGAGATTCTTATCGTCCCGTTCCTTCTGCCGGATGAAGCCCTCCGTGTGGACCGCGAAGGAGAGGAACTGAAGCAGTTCAAAACCGACCTTCAATCCTACCTCAGCTCGGAACTCGCCGAGCGCCTTGGCAAACACATCGCCCCTGCCCGCATCCTGACGAGCACCGATGCGCTGCCTCGGGGCGACTTTCTGCTCGTCTCGGGCAAATTCCTCACAGTTCAACAGGGCAGCCGCCTCCTGCGCAGCACCGTCGGACTCGGGGCGGGTGCCAGCAAAATGGAAACCCTCGTTTCCGTTTACGATCTCTCGGGCGAATCCTCCACCCCCGTGCTCCGCTTCGAAACCACAGGCGGCTCGAATATTTCACAAGGCATCGGCGGCGTGGCTATGGCTCCCTTCACCGGCCCCATGGCTCTCACATCGCTTTTCAATGTCCTCGACGGCGCGCGTAGCGGCGTCTCGTTCGATGCCACACGCACCTCGCGCGAAATCACCGCCACCATTTCAGAGCACCTCCACAAAAAAGGAGTCCTGAAAAACAAAAAGCGCCTCGTGCCTAAACGCCTCGGGGAGGTTCCCTACATCCCGAACTAAGCCCCCCCTACTCCATCAAGGCCTTGACCACTGCAACAGTGTCAGAAAGGTCCTCAAATAAAAAATCCGGCCGGTGCGCTGCCAATTCCTCCGATCCGAACTGCCCGGTGGCGATCGCAACGGTCCGGGCTCCGATCGCCCGACCGCACTCGATGTCCCTCGGCGTGTCGCCGATCACATAGATTCTCACGGGGTCGAACTCCTCGCCGTGACGCTCCAACGCACGCGCCCGAGCGAATTTCCCCAACTCGTTCCGATCATGATGGTCATCCGCATACGCCCCGAACTCGAAGAAATGCCACACCCCGTAATGCGTGAGCTTGATCTTGGCTCCACGCTCGACATTCCCCGTGAGCAACGCCAGCACCGCGTCCGGCCGCCAGTGCAACTCCTCGAGCAACGGCAAAATTCCGGGCATCAAAAATCCGTTGCGCTGCCCCATTCTGACGGGCAAATGCGACAAATACTCGTCAAGCAGGGCCGCGATGTTTTCAGGACTGGCCTCGAGGCCGTGACGGCAGAGCAACTGCATCGCGATATTCGCGTCCGTCGAACCCGCCAACGACACACCCTTCAGATCCTCGACCACCCCGAAACGCGCTCCCATGGCGTCTTTCAACGCCTGCTCGCCCGCCCCTCCAGAGGTGATCAACGTGCCGTCGATGTCGAACAGCAGCAGTCGACGGTCACTCGGCGTCATCTTCCTCGTGGTGGTCCTCAGGCTCGGGTTCGAGAATCTCCCCGTGCTTGGAGAACTTGCGGTGGCGCTTGTTCGCGGGCAGCGGACTGAGTGTCATGCCAATGGCACGGCCGACCAGCTTGGGCTCCATATCCACATGCGCCATGCCGGACAAATCTTCGCGCACCCGCTGCACAACAAGCATCCCGAGATCCTTGTGTGCCATCTCGCGGCCGCGGAATTGCAGGTTCACTTTCACCTTGTTCCCCTTGTCCAGGAAATCCTCCGCATGCCGGATTTTCGTGAGGTAGTCGTGCTCGGCGATCTTCACACGGAATTTGATCTCCTTCACCTTGCTCACCGAGTGGCGCTTCTCCTTCTCGTGCTTCGCGAGGTCGTAGCGGAACTTCCCGAAATCGATGATTCGGCACACCGGCGGCTTCGCCTGCGGGGCGATCTCCACCAGGTCCAACCCGTAGGAACGGGCGCGGCGGATCGCCTCGTCCAGCCTCATGATTCCCAATTGCTCGTTCGTTGCTGCAAGGATCACGCGCACCTCCCGGGCGCGGATCCGTTCATTGATGCGTATGTCTCGGATATTAATAGCTCTGACTCCTCTGTGAGGGATTGTTTACTGGACCATGCATTGCGAAGCACGGTCCGGGGTGCTGACAACCTGTCCCTGGGGACTTGGAACGAATGCTCTCAAGCTCCGCATGCGGACGATTCAAAAATCATATGGAAACGGGACACACTGCTGGTCATCGTGGAATGCGTTTGTTAGAGAGCAAATCCCGCTCCACTGCAAGGCGATTCTCGCGTTTTGATCGCAACAGGCCCGTTGAACGCCAGGGGGGAATTGGGTTTCCGCCTGTTGCCCGATATGAAACACTCGCCCTCATGTTGCCGAATTTTGTTTTGATTGGATTCATGGGCTGCGGCAAGTCGACCGTAGGCCGCAGGCTCGCTGCTCTCACCGGCCACCGCTTTCTCGACACCGACGACGCGATCGTGGAGGCACGCAATCTCTCGATCCCCGAAATATTTTCCCAACTCGGTGAAGACGGGTTCCGTGACCTCGAACAACAGGTGGTGGAAGATCTGGTCGGCGTCGCAGGCATTGTCCTCTCCAGCGGCGGTGGCGCGATCCTGCGCGAACCCAACCGCGCGGCCCTCAAAAAAATTGGGATCGTTGTCTGGCTGGACGCCGACCCGGACACCCTCTTCGAGCGCGCCACCCGCACCGGCCGGCGCCCCCTACTCAACACTCCGAATCCCAGGGAGACTTTCGACTCCCTGCTCTCCTCCCGCCGCCATATTTACGAATCCCTCGCCGATGTGCGCTTCGACTCGTCCCGCACCGAACAGGACGATGTCGCACGAAAGGTTCTCGAGGAGGTCATGCGCTTCCGCTCGCGGCGGGGCTAACACGATTCACTCCTCGGGTTCGCCTGTCTCCTCGGCCTTGCCGAGCCTCTCCAAAAGGGGAGACGTGTCCTCGACCTCGTCCCACACCACGCCACTCACGTAGATCGGGGCCTTTTGCAATGCGGCCAGCGCCATGCAGTCGCTGGAGCGCGCGTCGATCTCGATGATCTTGCGCTGCTGCAGCTCGTTCTCGGCAGTGATGATCAACCGGCCGAAATAGACGCCATTCTTGAAATCGTTGATCACAATCCGCTCGACCTTCGCTCCGAGCGCAGTGAGAGCGCTGACCATCAGGTCGTGGGTCAAGGGACGCTCTTTCTCGACCGAATTCAGATAAATGCCGATCGCGGATCCGATCGCATGGTCGATGTAAATTGTGAAAAGTTTCTCCTCGTTGCCCAAAAACACCGCCGTCCCAGCACCGGTGGGAATGAGGGCCTTGATCTGGACTGGAACCACGCTCTTGTTCACTGCTCGAACCTACCATCCGACACCAACCGCGCAAGGGGTGAAGCACCCACCCCGCTCTCACGGAACCTAACCACCGCCACAGCTCCGGCCAACAGGAACGCATCCCGCACAACAGCCAAAACCATCGCCTGCTCGGAAGGCGTTCCCTCGTCTCCGAAGCACGAACAGGATACCACAATCCCGTTCCACAACGCCCAGCACAGCACTCCGATGAACAGCAGACACAAACCGCCGATCACAACTGCTCCGATCGGGTAAACCCGCGGAAGCAGGATCAACACGCCGGCCGTCAACTCGGTCCACGCGAGCCCCACCGCAAGAAATCCCGCCGATCCCGCCGGCAAAAAGGTGAACGGAACCAGAGCCAGCGCGAATTGCTGGCTGTCGCTCGCCTTGACCAGCCCCGCATACACAAACAGACCGCCAAGCACCACCCGCAGGACAACACAAAGCAGTTTTCTCACCCCAGCGCCTCCATTGATCGCAAGGTCATCCAAGCAGCATCGACATTGTGCACCCGGAAAATCGACGCCCCGCGCAGGCACCCTGCAACCATGCAGGCCACCGTTCCGGCATCGCGAGCGGCGGCGTTCGGCAATCCGAGCACACGGCCGATCACACTCTTGCGCGAGACGGGAAGCAACACCGGATACCCCAGCGCCGAGATCCGCCCGAGCTGCCGCAGCAACAGCAGGTTGTCCTCGACCTGCTTGGCAAAATCGATCCCGGGGTCGAGAATGAGCGACTCGGCGGCGATACCGGCTCCCTGCGCCAGCGCGGTCTTTTCGACAAAGAACGCCTCCATTTCCTCCATGAGGTCTCGGTAGATCACATGGCGGTGGGGCACTTTCGGCTCACCCTTGGAATGCATGATCAGCAGCGCCGCGCCGATCTCGGCGCAAAGCCGGGCGTTCTTGTCGTCGGGCAGCGCACCCATGTCGTTCAGGATGTCAAACCCCGCATCCAGGCACCCTCTCACCACCCCATGCCTCCACGTATTCAGCGATACCAGAGGAGGAAACACCTGGTCGCGGTCGCGCGGAACAGCTCCACGCATCGCCTCCCCGAATTTCTCGAGGAACGGTCTCGTCCTCGCGATCTCCTCCTCCTCGGCCACGGGTCCGCGATTCGTCCGCGCGCTCTCGCCTCCGACATCGATGATGTCCGCCCCCTCGCCGACCATCTCCACCGCGCGCCGCAGAGCCCACTCGACATCCACCCTCCCGTCGCCGGAAAACGAATCGTCGTTGATATTCAAAATCCCCATCACCAACGGACGCTCCCCGATCCCGACTTCGCGCCCCCTCGCCAGCAACCGCCTCGCGACCGACACGATCTTGTCCTTGTCTCGGGGGACGTTATTCTCCAACGTAATCGCGATTTCAGAGGGTATGGGGTTCATTGAAACTGTTTATGAAAAACTTCGGAGGCATCCGAAGCGAGTCGTCTTTCCGGACGGAGAGACGGATATTGTGATACGGGCGGCGGAAAGGTTTTACCAGAGGGATCTGGGGATTCCCATCCTGCTCGGCCGCCGCAACATCATCGAACACATCGCGGCCACCCACGACATCGATCTGGACCACGTTGCGATCGTCAACCCCGCCACCTCATCGGAGTTACCGGTCTTCTGCAAACGCCTCGAGCGAATCGAACGCTACCGGCACGCTGGCCTCAAAAACAGCACCGAGGTCATGACCCGCCCGCCCTACTTCGGGGCCATGATGATCCAATACGGCCTCGCCGACGCCATGGCTGGCGGCATCAATACCTCCGGCGGTTCGCTCCTCCGGCCCATGCTCCACCTGGTCAAGCCGCTCCCGTTTGCGGATGTGATTTCCGCCTGCACCCTTGTCGAACTCCAATCCAAACAATTCGGGGACGACGGCGTGCTCTTCTTCGCAGACACCGGCATCGTGCCCGATCCCACGATGCAGCAGCTCGCCACCATCGCCGTCCAGACCGGACTCTTCGCCAGACAGGTCTTCGGAAAACGCCCCCGCATCGCGATGCTCAGCTTTTCCACTAAGGGCAGCGCCCGCACCCCATCCACAGAGAAAGTCGCCGGCGCCGTGGAACTCGCACGCCACATCGCCCAAAAAACGAACGCGGAAATCACCATCGAGGGCGAAATGCAGGCGGACGCCGCCCTGGACCCGGCTATCGCCCAGCTCAAACTCGAAACATCGCACGTCGGCGGAAAGGCAAACGTGCTCGTGTTCCCCGACCTCAACAGCGGGAACATCGCCGTCAAACTCGTCCACCTCCTCGCGGGAGCGAAAACCTACGGCCAGATTCTCATGGGATTCACCCGCCCGGCCGCCGATATCTCCCGCGGCTGCACGGTTGACGACATTGTCGCCATCGCCGCGCTCGTGGGACTCCAGGCCATCGAATACCGGAAACTCCATCCGCCGGACCAGGACCATTCGGAGTGATCCATTGAACACGGTCACTCCCCGCATCTTCATCGCCGCGACCGAACAGGACACCGGCAAGACCACCGTATCCCTTGGCCTCTACAAGGCCCTCCAGAAACGGTTCGCGCAAATCGGCTACATCAAGCCCGTGGGCCAGCGCTTCACAGAGGTCGACGGCCACAGGATCGACGACGACAGCATTCTGATCCAATCGACCTTCGACACACGCGTCCCGATCGAGCACATGAGCCCGATCGCGGTGGAACCTGATTTCACCCGCCGCTACATCCGGGAAGCGAACCACGACACCCTCGTCAGGCGCATCCAGAACTCGTTCGACCGCGCGTCGTGGGAAAAGGAATTCACAATCATCGAAGGCTCGGGCCACGCCGGCGTGGGATCGGTGTTCGACCTGTCGAATGCCACTGTGGCCCGCCTCCTCCATAGCAAGGTTGTGCTGCTCGCCCCGGGCGGCATCGGCAGGCCGATCGATGAGGTGGCCCTGAACAAGGCACTTTTCGACCGCGAGGGCGTGGAGGTCGTCGGTGTGGTCATGAACAAGGTGCTGGAGGAGAAAATCGACACCATCGCCGCCGTGGCGATGCGCGGCTTCGAGCGGCTTGGCATCGAACTCCTCGGCGTCATGCCCCTCCAAAAATCCCTCGCCGTCCCGTCCCTCGATCAAATCGGAAGAAAAATCCGCGGATCGTTTGTTGCCAACCCCGACCTCGGCAGGAATCTTGCCTTCGAGCACATGATCGGCGCGCCGGGCTCCGGAAACGTGTTCCGCAAACTCACCCCCGGCACCCTGCTCATCACACCGGGCGACCGGGAGGACATCATCCTCGCCGCCATCGACGAGGCCTCCACCCCCTGCGGAGGCCGACTGGCGGGCCTCATCCTCTCCGACGACCTACACCCCCACCCCTCGTTGCTCGACATGCTGCGCCAATCCACCCTCCCGGTGATCGTCTCTCCAAGCGACTCCCACACGATCGCGCGCCGCATCCACTCGCTCACTATCAAGATTGAACCCGGCGACGCGGCAAAAATCCGCAACATCCAGGACCTTGTTGCAACCAACGTGAATATCGAACGCCTACTCGAAAAAACCGGATACTGATGCCCCACACTCCCCTCCCAAATTCAACCACACCCAAGGCTGCATTCCCGCCCGCATGACCGCTCTGGAAGTCCTCAAAGCCGCCGCCGGGTATCTCGCCAAACACGGCGTCGAGAACCCCCGTCTCAATGCCGAGCACCTCCTCGCCCACGTCCTCGGCAAGGAGAAACGCATCGACCTGTATCTCGAATTCGACAGGCCTCTTGGGGAAAGGGAGCGCGCCCCCCTCCGCGACCTCGCCAAGCGCCGCGGCGAGGGAGAACCGCTACAGCACATTCTCGGAACGGTGGAGTTTTGCGGCCGCACGTTCCACTGCGATGCCCGCGCCCTCATCCCGAGGCCGGAAACAGAACAACTCGTCGAACTCGTCCTCAAGGAAGCACCGGCAGCCAACTCAATTCTCGATGTGGGCACCGGCAGCGGCATCATCGCCGCATCCCTCGCCATTGCCCTCCCCGAGGCCACCGTCCACGCCTCCGACATTTCTCCGGACGCCCTCGCACTCGCCGCCGAAAATACCGCACGCCACTCGCTGGGGAACCGCCTGGCCCTCGTCCAATCAGACCTGTTGGAGGCGGTCAAGGGGCCGTTCGATGCCATCGTTGCGAACCTTCCCTATATTCCCGCCTCCGAAATCCCTTCCCTCTCCCGCGAGGTTCAACACGATCCACGAAGGGCGCTGGATGGCGGCGCGGAGGGACTGGACCTCATCGAACGCCTTGTTCCGGCGGCACGACAACACCTCGCCCCCATGGGACTAATCGCCCTCGAAATCGGCCACGACCAGTCCGAAAAGGTATGCGCGATCCTCGCAGTCCACAATTATCGGGACATTGCCGCGCACCCCGATTATCAAGGCGTCCAACGATTCGTTACCGCAAGACATGGATAAAATATTGGTTCACGGAGGACACCGCCTGAGCGGATCGGTCAAGATCAGCGGGTCGAAAAACTCCGCCCTCCCCATCCTCGCCGCCACCCTCCTCACCAAGGAACCCTGCACCATCTCCCGCGTTCCCGACCTCAGCGACATCCACTACATGCTCACGATCCTTTCGGAACTGGGCTGCGAGGTGGAACGCGCCAGCGGGGTGGTGCAGATCAAGGCGGAAAAAATCAAAACCGAGGCGCCCTATGAGATCGTCCGCAAAATGCGGGCCTCGGTCTGCATTCTCGGCCCGCTCCTCGGCCGCGAGCACGAGGCGACCGTTTCACTTCCAGGCGGGTGCGTCATCGGCGACCGCCCAATCGACCTCCACCTCCGCGGCTTCGAGGCCCTCGGAGCGGCTGTCCGCGTCTCGGGGGGCAATGTCAAAATCCTGGCTCCGAACCTCAGAGGCGCCAAGGTTTCCATGCGCAGCAAATTCGGTTCGACCGTCCTCGGCACCGGAAATGTCATGATGGCTGCCGTCCTCGCCGAAGGGACCACCGTGATCGACGGCGCCGCCGAGGAACCCGAAGTCGTCGACCTCGCCAATTTCCTCATCGCCATGGGCGCAAAGATCGAGGGTGCCGGCACGCGCAAAATCTCGATCGAGGGCGTTAAGGAACTCCACGGCGCGAAACACGAGGTCATCCCCGATCGCATCGAAGCGGGCACATTTCTCGTGGCAGGAGCCATCTCGGGAGACGAAGTCACCGTCTCCCGCGTCAACCCGGCACACCTCTCCGCCGTCACCGAACCCCTCGCCGAGGCGGGCTTCGACATCCGACTCGCCGGAAACCAGATCACCATCCGCCCGGGGGCCAAACGCTCGGCACTGAAACTCGACACCGTTCCCTACCCCGGCTTCCCGACCGACATGCAGGCCCAGATGTGCGCCCTGCTGGCAATCACCGGGGGCATCAGCGTGATCACTGAAAATGTCTTCCCCCAGCGCTTCATGCACATCGCGGAACTCAAGCGCATGGGTGCGAATATCGACCTCCAAGGCTCGACCGCAGTCATCAAGGGCGTCCCCCAACTCAGCGGAGCGCCGGTCATGGCAAGCGACCTGCGCGCCTCGGCCGCACTCGTGCTGGCGGGCCTGCAGGCGGACGGCACCACCGAGGTCAACCGCGTCTACCACATCGACCGAGGCTACGAATCGATCGACGAAAAACTCAACGAACTCGGCGCCCACATCGAGCGCGTGAAGGCCTGAATCTGCTACGTGTATTTCACGACCTCCTCGATCGTCGTGAGCCCGTCGTAGATCGAGCGCAATCCGTCCTCGCGAAGAGTCGTCATTCCCAACTCGATCGCCTTCTGCCGCACCAAGACTCCGGGAGCGCGGTCATTGATCATTTCCCGGATCGGATCCGAGATTTTCAACAGCTCGTAAATGCCCTTCCGCCCCTTGTAGCCGGTCTGGTTGCACACCTCGCACCCCTTCCCGTAGTAGAAATTCTTGTCGCCGATGTCATGAATGCTCAACCCCAGCGAGGCGAGCACCTTCTCGCTGGGCTCATAGGCGGTTTTGCAATTCTCGCAGATTTTCCGGATCAGCCGCTGCGCCAGCACGGCCTCGAGCGAGGCGGAGATCAAAAACGGCTCGATGCCCATGTCAATGAGACGCGTCACCGCGCCGGTCGAGTCGTTCGTATGCAGCGTCGTGAACACTAGGTGCCCGGTAAGGGACGCCTGGATCGCGATCTGAGCGGTCTCTGTGTCGCGGGTCTCGCCGACCAGGATACGGTCGGGATCCTGCCGCAGGAACGCGCGCAACACCCTCGAAAAACTGAGGCCGATCGAGTCGTTGATCGGCACCTGGATGATGCCGTCGATCTCGTATTCCACGGGATCCTCGGCGGTGAGCAACTTGGAGTCGATCGTGTTGATCTTCCGCAGGCAGGAGTAAAGCGTGGTTGTTTTTCCCGATCCCGTCGGCCCGGTGACAATGAAAATGCCGTTGGGCTTCTCGATCACCTGTAGGATGTAGTCCATGATCTCCGCAGGCATGCCGAGCGTCTCCAATTCGAGATTCACATTCGACCGGTCGAGCACGCGCAACACCACGCTCTCGCCGAATGCCGTTGGCAGTGTCGATACACGGAGGTCGACCTGCTTGCCGTTGATCATGCGCTGGATGCGCCCGTCCTGCGGCAACCTCCGCTCGGCGATGTTCAGGTTCGACATCACCTTCACACGAGAGATCACAGGCAGCGCCAACCGGTATGGCGGCGGATCCATTTCATACAGCGCTCCGTCCACACGGTAGCGGATTTTGAACTCGTTCTCGAAGGGCTCGAAATGAATATCGCTCGCCCTCGCGGCGATCGCCTTGTCGAGGATCAGGTCGACATATTTGACGATCGGCGCGGCGTTGGCCTCGGCGGTGACAGCCTGCAGGTTGAACGCCTCCTCCTCGCGCTCCTCGACGGTGATATCCCCACCGAGCTGCCCCAGGATTTCATCGATATCCGCGTCGCCGGAGCCGTAGTGCTTGTGGATCAACTCCCGCACATGGGCCGGAAACGCGAGCACCTGGACCATCTCCCTCCCGAGCGCGAAGCGCATGTCCTCCAAGGCGCGACTGTTGAAGGGATCAATCAGCGCGATGAAAATCGTGTTGCCGGACGCCGCCACCGGAAACGCCCCGTGCAAGCGCGCCAATCCAGAGGGAATCAACGCGAGAATGCCGGTGTCGGGCTCGAACGCCGACAGGTCGCAAACCTCCATCCCGAGCGATTCCCCGAGCACCTGCGTGAACCCTCCCTCGTCCACAAGCCCGGAATCGATAAGCGTCTTCTCGATCGGTTGATTGTGGGCGGCGGCGAATTCCAGAAACTCCGCAGCCTGTCCCTCGTCGAGCAACCCCCTCTCGCGGAAAACTTCGATGACGTGTCGTGAATCCATGGCGTGTCAGTCGAGATCGGACATCGTGGTGCTGATGACCTCCTCGGCGGTGGTCATTCCGGCCAGAACTTTGCGCACCCCGTCCTCGCGGAGGGTCCGCATTCCAAGTTCGCGGGCTCGCTGGCGCAGGGCGATGGTCGATTCGTTGTTGTTGATCATATGGCGCACCTCGTCGTCGACGATGAACATTTCAAAAATTCCCATTCGCCCCTTGTATCCCTTGCCCCGGCAGGCTTCGCACCCGTGCGGCCTCATCACATGGGCCTCGCCGATCTGCGCCGCATCGATCTGCAGGGCGTGCATCTCGTATTCGGTCAACTCGGACGGAATCTTGCACTTCGGACACAATCGCCTCACCAACCGCTGAGCGACAACCGCGCGCACGGAACTCGACACGAGAAACGGCTTCACGCCGATATCCACCAGACGCGCGATCGCGCTCGGGGCGTCGTTCGTGTGAAGCGTGGAGAGCACCAAGTGGCCGGTCAACGAGGCGTTCACCGCGATACTCGCGGTCTCGTGATCGCGAATCTCGCCGATCATGATGATGTTCGGTGCCTGGCGGAGGATTGAGCGCAGCGCGGCGGGAAATGTCATGCCGATTGAGGTGTTCACCGGCACCTGGTTGATCCCGTTCATCTGGTATTCAACGGGATCCTCGACCGTGATCAGCTTCCGGTCGGGCTTGTTCATATAATTCAAGCTGCCATAGAGCGTGGTCGTCTTTCCTGATCCGGTGGGGCCGGTGACCAGAATGATTCCGTCGGGCAGGTTGATGCATTGCTCGAACTTCGCCTGGTCGTCGGAAAGAAATCCCAAATCCGGCAGCCCAAGCATCAACGACGTCTTGTCAAGAATACGCATGACGACACTCTCCCCACGCACCGTCGGGATCGTTGACACACGCAAATCAATCCCCTTGTCACCAACCCGGATTTGAATGCGGCCATCCTGCGGCAAGCGCTTTTCGGCAATGCTCATCGACCGCGACATGATCTTGAGGCGACTGATGATTGCCCCGTGGAGACGCCTCGGCGGCGATTGCATTTCCTGAAGCACACCGTCGATCCGGAACCGGACCCTCAATTTTGATTCAAGCGGCTCGATATGAATATCGCTCGCACGGTTCGTGTGGGCCTCGAGCAAAAGCATCGACACCAGCTTGATGATCGGCGCGTCCCCTTCGTCCCCCTCCTCGTCGGCATCATCCTCGTCGCCGCCAAATGACGGCCCGCTGGACATCGTTTTCAGCAACTCCGAGGAGGCGTCGTCGGCGCTCCCGTAGTGTTTGATGATCAGCTTGCGGATCGCCTCAGGGGTGGAACAGACGAACTCGATCTCCCTCTTCAGTTTGAACGTGAGGTCGTCCATTCGCTGCATCGCCATGGGATCGTCCAACGCCACCACAAGAACCCCGTCCCTCACCGCAAGCGGCAGCGCGTGGTAGCGCCGCGCATCGTCGGCCTCGATCAAGTCGATCACGCTTTTTTCGACATGAGTGTCCCCGAGATCCACAAATTCCATGCTGTTCTGCGAAGCGAGTGCGCGAACGATGTCCTCCTCGGACACGACCCCCTGCTTCACCAACTCCGCCAGCAACCCCTCCTCGTCGGCTGATGCCCTCGCGGCCTCGATCTGCCCGCGGGTCAACAATCCAAGGTCCCTTAAGATTTCAGCGATGTTGTCGTCTTGGTGTGCCACTCTGGAGAGAAATAACGGTGGGCTTATGTAAGAGAGCTTGCCCCCGAAGTCAACGCATGCCGCCACCGGGCGGACAGGACCTCGTTGCCTTGATCGTGACGCTCAGGCACATCACAGGAATGGAAGGGCCCCCGCGCCCACTCTCTCGACTTCCAAGAACACCCTCGCATCAATCAACAGGCAACTGTGGATGGGCTATCCCATATCAATTCTTTCGACAGCATTTCCTCGCCGTCGAAATGGAAGTATCCGCGAAATACCCCGCCAGCGATCATCCCGGGGAGCCAATGTGTGTCATCGGCCCACATTTCGTCGTAGGGGATTGACTCAAGCCGGGTCCAGATTGGCAGGGCCTCGTCTGTCTCAATCAGGTCGCCGCTGAAGCCCGATGCCGTGAAGACGGTGCAGTGTAGGCTGTAGCCGTCTTTGAATTGAAAATGCAACACCCCTTTCGATTCGACGCCGTGGGGAATGATGCCCACCTCCTCGCGCGTTTCGCGGATGGCGCAGTCGAGCGGCAGTTCCCCGGGTTCGATCCTCCCGCCCGGGGCGTTGATCTTTCCCGCTCCCAAGCCTCTCTTTTTACGAATGAGAAGGATTTCACCGTCCTTGATAATAAAGCAAAGCGTGGCCCGCTCGCGGGGTTGCCATTGGAGCCAGAACTCGTCCATGGCACTCGTCTCCTCCTCAGGGAAGGATTTGGATCAGCAGTTGCGGATAGAACCCGAGGACGAGGATCAGGACAGCGCAGATGGCGATGGCCAACCTCGAGAGCACGGAGACCTGCACTGGCGCGGCATCCTCGGAGGCAGGTTGCCAATACATCGCGCGAATCACCTTGAAGTAATAGTAGAAACCACAGGCAACCGTGACGACGCCAAGTAGGACCAAACCGAAGAGTTCCTGCTTCATGGCTGCCTCAAAGATGAAAAACTTTCCGAAAAATCCCACCGTGAAGGGCACCCCTGCCAGGGAGGCCGCGGCGATAAGCATGGCAAGGGCGAGTGCCGGCGAGCGGCGGGCGAGCCCGTTGAAGTTGGCGATATCATCCCCGCCGGAGGCTTTGGACACGGGCACAAGAATCAGGAACGCAAGGAAGGTCATCAGAAGGTATCCGCAGAGATAGAAAACCACCGCGCGCCCGGCAAAGGCATCTCCGATTGCCGCCAACCCGACTAGCAGATAGCCCGCATGAGCGACACTGGAGTAACCCATGAGCCGCTTGAAGTTGGTTTGCGGAATCGCGGCAAGGTTTCCGAAAAGAAGCGTCAATCCCGCAAGCAACACCAACGCCAGAAAGAGCTTTTCCTGAAAGGCGATGACGGTAAAGAACGGCTCGAGAACGCGGATGAGGATCACGAACCCGGCTGCCTTAGAAGCCACAGCCAGGTAGGCGGTGACAGGAGTCGGCGCGCCTTGATAGACATCGGGGACCCAAAATTGGAATGGGGCAGCCGCGATCTTAAACCCGATGGCCACAAGCACGAGGGCAACACCGAAAATCATTGCGGGCTGTGCAGCCTCGGGAACGCCCGGCAGCGCCTGCCGGATCGCCTCCAACCCGGTCTGGCCGACCGTGCCAAAGATCCAGGTGATGCCATAAACAAAGAATCCCGTGGAGAGAGCTCCGAGGATGAGAAATTTCGTTCCCGCCTCGAGACTCGCGATGCTACGGCGCAGGTAGGCGACCTGCACGTAGAGCGAGATCGTCACCAACTCGAGCGCGCAGAAAATCACAATGAAATCCGCAGCGGAAGCCATCCACATAAGGCCCGCGCACGTGAAGACCGGAAGGATGAAAAACTCGCCGGATCCCGCTCCCGGCCGTTCGCCGGGCACAAGCCGCTGCACGATCGGCAGGTAATCCAACGCCAGAACAAGCGTCACGATCGTAGCGACAAGTGCGAAGCGTTTGAAGAAGAGGGCCAGCGGATCGAGCACATAAAAGCCCGACTCTTGGAGACCGGCCGCGGAAGGCTGCACAAAAAATGTGAGCACGAACACCACCGAGAGGCCCAGAATCGCGGCGTAAGCGAGAGGGGTCTTCGACGTTTTGGAGGAAAACGCCTCCACCATGAGCAGAAGGATGCCCAAACAGACAACGATGATTTCCAAGGCGATGGGCTGAATCATGGCAAGATCAAAGCGGGAGTGACTAGGTTCACAAGGGTTTGCGGGAAGAAGCCGAAAAGGAGCATGATGCCGATGAGGAGCACCACGGCGGCTTGGGAAATGCCGCCGATGTCGCCAATCGAGGACCAGCGTTCCTGCACCGGTCCCATGAAGATGAGGCGATAGCCGCGCAGCATGTAGATGGCGGAAATCACAATCCCCCACACGGCGCAAATCGTGCCGATCTGGAGGAAATTGAAGGAGAAGACTTCCTTGCCGTCAAAAATTCCCATCGCGGGCGGTGCACCAGCAAAGGATCCGAAAAAGACCATAAGCTCGGCGGCGAATCCCACAAAACCGGGCAGGCCGACCGAAGCCATCGCGGCGAATCCGAAGGCAAGGCCCAATCGCGGTGCGGTGCGGGCGAGTCCGCCCAGCTCCGAGAAATCCAGCGTGCCGGTGCGCTCGCGAATCTCACCACAGAGGGCGAAGAGAACAGCAACCGTCAACCCGTGACTCAATAACATGACCGAGGCCCCAGTGAGGCTGATTTCATTCAGCGCCGCGAACCCAAGAAAAATGTAGCCCATGTGCATGACGCTCGAGTAACCGAGCATCCAGTCGAGCTTGCGCTGGGCGATCGTGACGTATCCGACATAGATGATATTCCCGATCAATAACACCAACAAAAGCGGTAGAAAGGCCTGCACAGACTCTGGCAAGACCGGTGCGGCAATGCGGATCAGTCCGTAAAGTCCAAATTTCTTCAACACCCCGGCATGCAACATCGCTGCCGGAGCGGGCGCGGAAGCATACGCTTGCGGCGCCCAGGTGTGAAAAGGAAACAAAGAAACCAGTATCCCGAATCCGACAAGCAACAGCAGATAGACAACCGGCGAATCATAGATCAGCCCCGCATCGGCATGGGCGACGATTTGTCGCAGATCGAAGGAACGCGCATCTACCGGTTGGATCAGATACAGGCCGATCAAACCGAGCAACAACACGAAGCTGCCCGTGGCCAGATACACCGTCGCCTTCCACGCAGCGGCTTGCTTGTCACCGGACCCCCAGATGCCGATCAGCAAAAAGGTCGGGATCAGCGCGAGTTCGTGGAACATGTAGAAGAAAAACACATCCACCGAAGCAAAGGCTCCGACCACACCCGCGGAGATAAACAGCAGACTCGCGTAGAACCACCGGGCACCATCTACCGGCGTGCGGGCAACCGCGATGGCGGCCAGCGTGACCACCACCGATAGGAAGAGCATTACCATGCTCAGGCCGTCCGCCCCGAGCGTGAATCCGATCCCGAGATCCGGCACGACCGGGAAGCTGGAGACGAATTGAAACCCTTCTTGGAGCGGATTGAAGAAAAACGCCAGCGCGCCGAAGAGCAGGACGTTCACCGCCGCACCAAGGAGGGCGGTAAACCGAGGATTGGCTCCGGCCATGACCAGCGCGGCCGAGAGAATAGGCACAAGGATGAGAAACAACAGCGGACTCATTTTGTCGAAAGTAAGATGTAGATAAGGCCAACGACGCCAGCTCCGAAGAAAAACGCGTAGGCTTGGATATTGCCGAACTGGAGGAACCTAAGGGCAAAGCCACAGGCCCAAGTGAGCTTGCTGGGCACTTGGACAACCAACATGTCCACAACCCAACGGTCGGCCCAGGAGAGAACCGCCGCGCCGCCACCTTGAATGTTTTTCACAAACCAATCGTAGACGGCATCGATATAGAGGCGGTTGGCGAAGAGCGGAATGTTCACAGGATCCTTCGCGGCCTTGATGTAGAGGAGGGTGGCCAGGCCCGCTCCGCCGAAGAACATGCCGTAAAGGAACGGATGCAGGGTGTTCGGCACTTGGTCGGGCCGCTCAAGGGTGAAGAAGTGGTCTTGGATGAACGGCCACCCCGCAAAGATCGCGAAGAACGCGAGAACAAGCATCGGCACCAGCATGGTGATCGGTTGCTCCTTGGCATGCTCGGCATGGCTGCTGCGCTCCTTGCCAAAGAAGACGACGTAAAATTCGCGGAAGATATAGAAGGCAGTGAGACCCGCTGCGGCGGCGGAGAGCCAGCCGAGGAACGGGATTTTCACCACGGCCCACTCGATGATGAGGTCTTTGCTGAAGTAGCCGCTGGTGTAGGGACACCCCGCGAGGGCAAGCATGCCGGCGATAAAGCAGATCATTGTCACCGGAAGCCTCTTGCGAAGGCCGCCCATCTCCCACATGTCGACGCCGTGGTGCATGGCGATCATCACCGAACCCGCCGCGAGGAACAGGAGGCACTTGAAGCATGCGTGGGTGAATAAGTGGAACATCGCGACATCCGATGTCGGCGCGACGCCGATCCCCAGCACCATGTAGCCAAGCTGGGAAATGGTGGAGTAGGCCAGGATGCGCTTGATGTCCGACTGCTGGGTGGCCATGAGCGCGGCGGCGAAACACGTGATTCCACCCACCCACGCAATAATCTCCCGCGCGGCCGGCACGACCTCGAGGATCGGGAAAATGCGGGCCAGCATGTAAACGCCAGCGGCAACCATCGTCGCGGCGTGAAGGAGCGAGGAGACAGGAGTCGGTCCCTCCATCGAATTCGGGAGCCACACATGCAGCGGCATCTGGGCCGACTTGCCAACCGTGCCGAGAAAAACCAGCACACAGGCGATGGTCAGATACAAGGGCAACGTGCCGAGTTGCGGAATCGCCGCCACGATGTCGCTGAAGACCACCGTGCCGGTTGCGAACCACAGCAACAAAATGCCGAGCATGAACCCGAAATCCCCGATGCGGTTCACGATGAATGCCTGCTTCCCGGCATCCGCCGCCGAGTCCTTGGAATAGTAGTGTCCGATCAGGATATAGGAACTCACGCCCACCAGTTCCCAAAAAATGAACATCATCACGAAATTGTCTGCCAGCACGATGCCAAGCATCGAGAAAAGGAAGAGCGACAATCCGGCGAAGAAGCGGGAATACCCCTCCTCGTCGCGCATGTAACCGAGCGAATAGATGAAGACCAGGGGCGAAATGGTGCAGACCACCAGCAGCATGACCTTGGCCAGGTGGTCCAGCGTGAAGCTGATCGGGATGGTCAGATCGGGACCGAAGCTCAGCCACGTATGGGAAAATGTTTGCACCTCGCCGCCGGAAAGAAAGAGATTCCAACTCAGCACGCAACAGGTCAGTGCGGCGAGAATCGCCAGCGAGGCGCTCAGGGTTTTGGAAAAGCGCCCGACCAACATGATAAGGGCGGCTGCCACAAGGGGCGTGAAAAGAATGATCCAAGGAGCGGTTTGCATGCTCATCTAAAACTTCAGAGTGGTCAGGTCCTCGACGTGGGTTGTTTGTTTCGCCCGGAAGAGCGCGACGATGATGGCCAAGCCGACAGCCACCTCTGCCGCCGCCACGGTGATGATGAAAAACACCAGCACCTGTCCGTTGTAGTTCGGCATGCCGTCGGAGAGCAGGTTGAACCGCGAGAACGCCACCAGCGAGAGGTTCGCGGCGTTCAACATGAGTTCGAGACCCATGAAAATAATCAGAATGTTCCGCCGCAGGAGCACCCCGGCGAGGCCGATGGAAAACAACAGGCCGCTGACAATCAAGTAATGCGCAAGTGTGGGCATGGGTAGTTCAGAAGATCGGCCCGGACGTGCCGCGGCTCACTTCAGCTCCTTTCTGCTCAGGAGCACGACGCCAACCGTGGCGACGAGAAGAAGGACACCGATGATTTGAAAGGGAAAATTGAAATCGCGGAAAAGCGCGAATCCGACCAGCGCGACATCATTGGCCTCGGGATTCGACACCGCAGGCTTCGTTGAGTCCGCCCCGGGCAGCGAGGAGACGACCTGCACCAGTGCGGAGACAAACCCACCAACCACCAAGCCCCCTCCGACCCATGCCGACAACCGCACGCGGCGGCTTTTTTCCTCGCGCAGGTCGAGAAGCATGATGATGAAGAGAAACAGCACCATGACGGCCCCAGCGTAGACGAGCACCTGCACGACAGCGATGAAATAGGCGTCCAGAGTCACAAACACCGCGGCCAGCGCGACGAAGGACATCACCAGACTCATGGCCGAGGACACCGGGTTTCTCAACAGAACGACCCCTGCCGCAAAGAGGAGCATCAGCAGGGAAAAAATCCAAAAAAGGGCAAGTTGCATCAGGTAAGACGGGCGGGGTTTCTAACAGCGAGCGGCGACAGATTCTACTTTTTTTCGTTCCACTTGTTTACGAGTCCGGTCATCTCGCCGCCAAGCTCACGAAGCTTGTTGATGTCGTGGACCATCTCCTCGCGGGAGAGTCCGGTGATCGAGTAGTCCTTGCGCAGGTAGATCGCCTGCTCTGGGCAGACCTCCTCGCAGAGACCGCAGTAAATGCAACGAATCATGTCGATATCGAAACTCTTGGGCTGCTTCTCGACCTTGCCCCACTTGTCGGCGGCTGGGATTTCCTCGGGGTGGATCGTGATCGCGCGCGGCGGGCAGATGAATTCGCAAAGTTGACAAGCCACGCAGCGGTCACGCCCGTGCTCGTCGCTCACCAATGTCGGCGCCCCGCGATACCATGCGGGCATCTGCGCGTCCCACTTCTGCTCGGGATACTGCATCGTCACTTTTGTTTGCCCCGAGACAACCCGGACGATGTGGCGCAATGTGATCGCCAATCCCGCGATGATCGAAGGCAGGTAAAGTTTCTCGGCCAATGTGAGGCGCGGACGCTTGACGGTATAAGCCATAAGTGGCGGGCGTTCTAACAAGCTTCGCCGGACGTGGCAACGATTGACTCAAGTTTTTTGCCCCCCGCCGCCGGCATGCGGCGAATGCCGGCACGATGCGGCTGTCCAGACAACCCCGCCATAAAACCCGCACCGCTAACAAAACGCCGCGTCAAGCCTGTCCCCAACCATCCTGCCCTTGGAAGCCTTTGTGGACCGACTCGGGAACAAACGCCGAAATATCTCCGCCGAGCAACGCGACCTCCTTCACGATGCGCGAACTCAGGTAGCTGTAGTCCTCCTTGGGAGTGAGGTAGACGGTCTCCAACCGCGGCTCGAGCTTGCGGTTCATAAGCGCCATCTGAAACTCGAATTCAAAATCCGACACCGCGCGCAATCCACGGATCACTGTGAACACTCCGTGCCTCCGCGCGAAATCCACCAGCAATCCCTCAAGCGGAAGCACCTCGATCGAGGGATCGCCACCGAGACTCTCCCGCACCATCTCCATGCGCCTCTCGACACTGAAGAGTGGTCCCTTGGGCTTGTTCGCAGCCACCGCCACGATCACGGATTGAAAAATCTGCGCGGACCGCCGGATCACATCCACATGCCCGAGATGCACCGGGTCGAACGTGCCGGGATAAATGGCTCTTCCTGCACTCATGGAGCCGGCGTGGGCTTTGCCGCAACGAACCCCGGATCAGCCGGGATTTTGGACACGTCGCCCACTGTTTTTCTCGAGCGGATAATTTTGCGGAACGCCAACGCGGAGGGCTTCAGGACACGCTCGTAGGTCTCCGGGTTCATGCGCGCGAGGCCGAAGAGGGCCTTGTATCCATAGTGCCACTCGTAGTTGTCGGCCAGCGACCAACTGAAATATCCGCGCACATCATAGCCCTCGCGAATCGCGCGCCCGACTGCGGCGATGTGGTTCCGCATATACCACACACGCTTGGGATCGTCCTCGGTCGCGATGCCGTTTTCCGTGATCATCATCGGCTTGCCGTAGCGGTCCCCGACACGACGGATTTCCTTGGTGAGGCCCTCGGGATCGATCCGCCAGCCCATCATCGTGTAGTTGTGCCCGCGACGGAAGGCCTCCGCGAGGAACGAGGTGGGACTGGCTTTTTGCGAGTAGTAATAGTTGATGCCCAGAATATCGCAGACATCCCAAACCCGATCGAGGTGGTCGATGTTTCCATGAATCATCGTATTGTAGAACAACCCGCCCGGATCCAACGGAGAGCGCTCCCACCACGGCAGGGCCTCGACGGACACGACTTTCGCCGAAGGTTTCACCTTTTTGATGCGCGCGGCCGCATCGCGGAACATGCCGGTGCTGGCATCGATCGCCTTCCAGTAGGTGCCAAGCGCCAGCGTCATGGCAGGAGGCCACTGGCCAGCGATGTAGGCTGTCGTGATCTGCCCGTTCGGCTCGTTCTGCGGCGCGAAATAATTTGTATAAGGAGCCAACCTCGGCAGCACCTTGTCCAAATACACCAGCCACCGCTCGCGGACCTCGGGGTGCAGCCAGTTCGATTGCTTCGGTTTCTTCGGATCGTAGAGCCATCCCGGAAACGTGAAATGCCACAGGCACACGACCGGTTCGATGCCAGCCTGCTTCAGTTTGCGCGCCATCGCCACATAGCCCGCGATCGCCTCCTCGTTGAATTCACCGGGCCGCGGCTCGATCCGCGCCCACTCGATACTGAACCTGTAGTGCGTGACCCCGATCTTCCTCAACGCAGCCACATCCTTGTCGAACTTGGTCCACGAATACAGCGCGTTCCCCTTCTCGGGCGCTGCCCCCTTCGCCACCAACGCGTCCCAGTCGGTCGTGAAATAATCCGGATCCCCCTTGGTCACATCGGGGTTCTCGTATTGATAGCTCGCGGTTGAAATTCCCCACGCGAACTTCGCCGGGGGATCTGGCAACGGCCTCGGCGGACGCGGCATCGGCCCCGTCGTGTCGCGCCCAAGCGGATTCCAACTCGAACACGCCCCCAGAACAACCAGCGGAAGCAACAAAAGAACACGGCGAAGACACATCATCACAGCCGCCACCTAACGCCATGCCCTCCGGCCAAGGAAGACTTTTTTGACCTCACAAGCACCTGCATTTGATGATTGTGCCCGAACCTCCCCAAACCGAGGCTGGGTTGAAGGCATGACCAAAGGCGTGAATCCAACGCGCGGAAACATCTCAATCATCGGCGGCGGCCCGGCGGGCCTGCGCGCGGCGGAGGTCTGTGCGGCATTGGGCCTCCGTGTCACACTCCACGACGCCAAGCGCTCGGTTGGTCGCAAACTCCTTGTTGCAGGCAAGGGCGGATTGAACCTCACCAACACCGAACCGGAGGGAAAATTCACCACGCGCTACTCGGGCAAAACACCATCCTTTTGGAAAGCGCTCCTCGAGGAATTCGGCGCGCAAGACCTCCGCGACTGGGCGGCAGCCCTAGGCTGCGACACCTTCGAGACGAAAAGCGGCCGCGTCTATCTGAAGGACCTCAACGCCGCGTCCCTTCTTCGCCACTGGGTGTCCAGGCTGAGGCAATCGGGGGTGGAGTTTCAAATGCAACACCGGCTTGTGGACCTCATCCCCGGCCATCCTTTTCGATTGGCCTTTGAAAACGGCGGCGAAACAGAAGCGGATGCCGTGATTCTCGCCCTCGGAGGCGCCTCGTGGCCGCAGACAGGATCCGACGGACGCTGGGGGTCACTGTTCGACAGCCTCGGCATTTCAACCTCCCCACTCGTCCCGGCGAATTGCGGCTGGGAGCACGACTGGCCAGCCAAGGTCCTCGAGGAGGCAGAAGGCAAGCCACTGAAAAACATCCGCGTCACCGCCGGCACCGTCACCGCCTCCGGCGAACTCATTCTCACACACCACGGACTCGAGGGCGGCCCCCTCTACGCCCTCGGATCCACCCTGCGCGCGATGCCGGAGCCAATGATTTCGATCGATCTCAAACCCGCGCATTCCATCGAGCAACTCGTGGCAAAAATGGAATCCGCACGCAGGAACTTCGCCGCAGAGGCGCGCCAACGCTGGAAACTCGGCGATGCCGCCCACGCACTCCTGGCCCGACGAGAATGGCCCGATGCCGCCTCCCTCGCACACGAGGCCAAGAATTGCACGATCCCCCTCAAAGGCCCCCGCCCGATCGACGAGGCCATCTCCTCCGCCGGAGGCGTCCGCTGGGACGAACTCACCGACGACCTCATGCTCAAAAAAATCCCAGGACTCTTCGTGGCCGGCGAGATGATCGACTGGGAAGCCCCGACCGGAGGCTTCCTGCTCCAAGCCTGCTTCTCCACAGCCACACGCGCCGCCCAGGGAGCCTCTCAACACCTCAACAAATAAACCCTGCGCCTCCTCGCCAGAGACTACCTGTGCATCGCCGGCAGGGTGCGGCCCCGGCGTCCCGTCAATATGGCGGGCCGCCAGATTTCGAGTATTCCTCGGGTGTTCCCTCCTCGATCGTGACCTTGGAAATCAAGGCAAATAGGCGCCATGGGAACGGAGACGCATGCGGAGGGCATCCGAAGCGATTCCGCGAGGCTCCGCGCCCGAGGCGGCAGCCATCGCCCCAGCCACCCCTGCCGCCTCGCCCATCGCAAGGCAGACCGGCATGACGCGAATACTGCCTTGGACGGTTTTTTCGCAGGAAACGGATCGTCCAGCGACAAGGACATTCGAGAGGTCGGCAGGGATCAGGCAGCGGTATGGCAATCCGTGGGATTCCCCGGGACCGTAGCGCATGCTGCCCTTCTCCCATTTCTCCCATTGGGCGAGATTTTTGGCAGCCTCCTCACGTGCCCAGTGAATATCGATGTAGTAGGAGTTCCTGCAAATTTCGTCGGGAAAGGAGCGCCGCTGGAGATAGTCGTCAAGGGTGAGCGTGTAATCGCCGACAATCCTGCGGGTCTCGCGGATGCCGACCTGTGGGGCGGTGGCGACAAGAAAAGCGTTGCGGAAGGCAGGATGGAACTCACGCAGGGCGTCGCAAAATTGCGCGGCGATGCGGCGGCCGTGGACGAGAGCTTTCGATGTGCTTTCGGGATCCGTGTTGTCGACATCGAAAATGTGGCCCGCGTTGAACCCCACCGTGCCGGGGCCGATGAGGTTCTGGCAACAGTGGGCATCGACAAGCAGCGGGAACTTTCCGGATTCAAGGATTTTGAAGATCGGATTCTCGGGAACCGGCAGGTGGAGTGGCGGGCTCGCCAGGTATGCCTCCTCGTCGACATTCGAAAGAACAAAGCAATGCGTGGCGGGCATCAACCCCTTCCCTTCGGCATCTCCCTTGTGAAAACGCCCGCCGGCCCAGGCGACCAGATCCGCGTCGCCGGAGCAATCGATGAAGACCTTTGCCTTCCACGCGCGGAGGCCTGCCTTGTTTGTTGTGATGAGATGCTCCACACGGCCGTTGCCGTCGGTGCGAACAGCCGAAAGCATCGTGTGGAAGAGAACCTTCACTCCAAACCCTCCCACGAGGTCGTCGTAAACGCGCTTCAGCCGCTCTGGATCGATCGGCACCCAATCGAGGGCGTCCGGAGCGACATGCGCCATGCCTTCCTTGGTGCGCTCAAGCACCGTTTCCGCCAACCCACGATAGATGATCTTCTCCTTGTCGGAGAAGGGGCACCACGCTGGCACGAGGGCGCTTGTTCCGGACCCGCCAAGGCAACCCCCCGCCTCGATCAACAGCGTTGACGCTCCCTCCCGGGCCGCCGCCGCAGCCGCAGCACACCCCGAGGGACCGCCCCCGACGACCACGACATCGAATGCCTCGTCAAAGGGGACTTCAATCAATGTATTCATTTGTAAGAATCAGCCTGCCGTTTTTTCTTCAAGAGATGCAACGCGCCAAACGCCAAGAGCAGTCCGGCGGCGAACCATGTTTCGGGCTCGGGAACGGGGCGCACCTGGTAGGGGCTGCTGAACCCCTCGATAAAGCTGTTGCCGATAAACCCAGTGCCGAATCCGCTGTAAAAGCTGATGTATTGGAGGCTGTCAGACAGGTGTGCGTTGCCCGTGAAGTAGATATGGTCGGAATACAGCGTGTAGTTGTAGACATTCAAGCGGGTGGTGTTGGTCAGGCCAGCGACCAACTCCGAGAAAATCAGGGAAATATCGCCCCCGCCCATGTCGATCGTCGAATTGGCCGAGAGCGTGAGGGCTCCAATCGTCTCGCTCACGTCACCACCAAACTCGAGCGTGCCGCCGGCAAGCGTCAGGTTCGATGAGTCGCCGATCGCATCGTCCGCTTGAATCAGAAGCGACCCGCCAAAATGCACGGTGATGTTTCCCGTGGCGCCGAGGGCGCTGCTGACGTTGGCTTCGAGCGTTCCCCCATTGATCACTGTGTCTCCGGTGAATGTGTTGGCGGCATTGAGGGCGACAGTTCCAGCAGTCGTTTTGTTGATCGAAGCCGAGCCTCCCAGTTTGGCTGAGACCGTGCCGCTCTGGAGTTGGTAGGAGGAGGCTGACAACGTGCCGCTTGTTCCGTTTATCGCTCCCCCGGAGAGGGTGAGGATGCCGACCGTGTCGCTGTTGGAGCCGATCGAGAGCGTGCCGCCGTTGATCGTCACCGCTCCAATGTCGGCCAGCGTGTTTGTAGCATGGCCCAGAACCAACGTGCCGGCGTTGATCGTTGTGCCGCCGGTGTAGGGATTACCTGCATTCAGGGTCAACGTGCCGGCACCGTTTTTGGTGAGAGCCCCGGCGGAGGGGGTGTTGCTGGTGACAACCCAGTTGATGTTGAATTGGGCATCCGCTCCGACATCGAAAACACGGTTGGCGTCGCCGAGTTTGATGTAGCCGAGCCCGCCGGCCGAGCCGATGGCCATGTTCGCCGTGCTGCCGTTGCCAACCGCCACATCACCCCCAAGGACCAGTGCGTTGAATCCCGCCAGGGAGGCGTTGTAGGTGAATGTGACATCCCCGAGCGTGGTTGTGCCACCCGTAACGATCGACCCGCCGTTGTTTCCGATATTCACATTTCCGCCCGTGAGGCTGGAGGCATTGTTGAAGGTCAGTGCACCTCCATTGCGCTCGATGACGCCGCTCGTCATTGTCACCGAGTGGAGCGTCTGGTTGCGATTGGAGGCGCTGAAGCGTCCGCCTGCGATATTCAAGGTGCTGGAACTGCTCAGCACATTGTTAGCGCCGAGAATAAGCGTCGCTCCATTGACATTGGTTGCTCCCGTGTAGGTGTTTGATCCGCTGAGGGTCAGGTAGGCATTGTAGTCGGCAGCCCCGGCAAGGGTGAAAGACCCATCTCCAGAAATGACCCCCGAAAAGGTTCCCCCGCCAGACCCGTAGGTTGTGGTGAGGGTGCCGCTCCCGAGCATGACCGACCCGGCGCCTGTAAGCTTGCCTATCGTGTCGTTGAACCCGCCCATGGAAAAAACAGCCCCGGCTCCAACGACCACATCGGAGGAGTTCGCAATCACATCGGAAGCCCCCAAAGCCAAGGTGCCGGCATTGACCGTGGTGGGAACCATGGGGAAGTTCGGGGTTTACTTACTTATCCGAGTGTCAGCAGCCTGCGGCAATCCACAATCGCGCATTTTTTATCCACAAAACCAATCTGAATAGATCAGCGCGTAGTATTTCTTCAGTGAACAGTTTCACCAAATAAGCCGGTTGAAAAAATCGACCCCTGTCAATTTGGGGTTGAGGATTTCGCCTTTCCCATTCTTCGAACCCATGATCGATCGACAGGACAGCATGAGTCACTCCCAGAACCGAAGAGCTGATTAACGGAACACAAGTCCCGAGCTTCAAAATAAGAGTCGGTTACAGCACAAAACCGGCAAAAAAATGGCCGATCGGCCAAAAAGTTTATGGGATTGGCTGGGGTGGTGAGCCATTTGGGGGGGTATATGCCTGTCAATGTGCAAAAGTCGAAAAAGTTGATCTTTGGAGTCCACCTCGGGGCCGTGCGGGGTTCAACAAGCAAGAAGCCGGCTGGATTTGAGGCTCGCGGGCGCGCCGCAGTTTTGCCAGGTTGTATCTGTGATTCCCCAATTCAGCGACCATGCGGCAAACGAGCGGACCTATCTGGCTTGGCTGAGAACCGGCATTTCGATCATCGCGTTCGGGTTTGTTTTGGAGAGGTTCAGCCTGTTTTTGCAAACGGTTTCAGAATCGTTCGGCGGGAAGTCGCCGGTGGAGATATCCCACGGGGGGCGCGAGGCGGGGCTGGCCATGGTGCTCGCGGGATTGGTGGCGCTGGTCGTCGCGACTTGGAGATTCGCTTCCACCGAGCGTAAAATTTCAAGCTCGACAACGGTGCCCTACGACGGGCGGACCGTTTTGTTTATGGGTGGCTTGGTGATCGTGCTGGCGCTGGCGATCGTTTACTTTGTTGTTCGACCGATGCTGGCTGGTTGACCGCGAGCATTGGTGTCATTGGCTTCGGTCGATCATGCACACGCTCTAAGCCATCCAAACTGCCTTTTCGATAAAGCTGGCAGGGCATGTGCTCAAACGAGGCGGTTTTCCGAGACGACGCGCGAATACCACTTCGCACTGAGCTTCGGGGTGCGCCTCTGGGTTTTGAAGTCGCAGTGCACAATGCCGAAGCGCATGTCGTAACCGTCCTCCCACTCGAAGTTGTCGATGAGCGACCACAGGAAATATCCTTTCACTGGATTCCCGTCGCGGATACCGCGAAGCAGTTCCCCCAAGTAGTTGCGCACGAGGTCTCGACGATGCAGATCGCTGATCGACCCGTCCGGCGCGGGCTTGTCGTTGTAGCCGCATCCATTCTCGGTGATATGGATTTCCTTCACCCCATAAAGCTCGCTGGCAAAACGCGGCCCCCAATACATCGACTGCGGCAGGATTTTTAACCAGGCCGTATCGGCAGTCGGATAGTTCTCCGGGAAGGGAACCACCTCGGGCTTTCCGCGGCGACCAGCCCGCACGAATTTTCCGGTGTAGATGTTCAACCCCAGAAAATCGGTCGGTAGCGAAATCAAATCGAAGTCGCCCTTCAGCGGCTTCGGAGCGTCATCTCCCGCCTCGCGGAGCATCCGCTCATTGTAGCCGCCACGATAAACCGCATCGAGGGTGAGCCAATTGTCGCGCTGGAATTCCACCCGAGCGGCCTCGATGTCCTCGGGCGTTTCCGTGACTGGAATGCTGATTCCGCAATTGTCCGTGAGTCCCACCTTCGCCCCTCTGGCTCCGTGCTCCCGCACCGCCCGCACCCCGTGCCCATGGCAGAGCAATGCGTTGTGGTAAGTCTTGAGAACCTCCTTCTCGGGCAACTTAAGGCCCGGTGCTTTCTGACCAGTGCCGTAGCCGAGACGTGTGAAACACAAAATCTCGTTGAGAGTGATCCAATGCCTCACCCGATCCCCAAAAACCTTTACGATCGTCTCCGCATACAGCGCGAACGCGTCCACAACGCGGCGATCCCTCCATCCGCCGAACCGCGTTTCGAGGGCCTGCGGGAGATCCCAATGGAACATCGTCACCCAGGGTGTGATGCCGAGTTCGCCGAGCGCGTCGAGTTGCCGTTTGTAGAAATCCAAACCCTTCGCGTTGGGCGTCCCCTCCCCCTCGGGAAAAATGCGGGGCCATGCGATCGACATGCGGTAATTGCGAACTCCCAGCGAGTGGATGAGGCGGAAATCTGACCGGTATCGGCGGTAATGGTCGCAGGCTATGTCAAGCGTGTCGCCGTTGCGCACCTTGCCGGGTGTTTGGGCAAATCGGTCCCAAATGGACTCGCCTTTTCCATGCACGCAGGACGCCCCCTCGATCTGCGGTGCCGCCGTAGCCACGCCCCAGATGAAGTTTTTCGGAAACGCCAGCCCACTGTTCTTAGTTATTGTTTGAATAGCACTCAAAGCCGTATTGCCAGTGACTGCATCGTGCTGATGCCGATTTTTTCCTCCAATAGCCATAGTTCGTTTTTACGTGCAGTTTTATACTGGGGAAAAGCGCGCTCAAGCCCAAAGCCCTTTTCCAAAATCCTCATTTGACATGCCTGCACTTGCATGATTTTGTGCAGGCATGAAAAAGAAATCCACAGTTCAATACACGGTTCGCGATGTTCCAGAGGAGGTCGACGGACTGTTGCGCGAGAGCGCGGCCCTCGAGGGAGTGAGCCTGAACCAGGCTACCCTTCATGCATTGGAGCGAGGCTTAGGGAGCGGCCGGGTGCCGGTGCGCTACCGCACTCTTCGCCAGATGGTCAACCCCACTCCGAAAGCCTCCACGGCGGCATGGCGCGCTGCCCTCGAGGAGCAGGACAAGATCAATCCCGAGGACTGGAAGTGAGAATCCTGATCGACTCGAACCGTTTCATCGATTTCTGCGCGGGAGAACCGGCTGTCGTCGACGCCTTTGAGCAGGCGGCGTTGCTTGTTGTGCCCTTCATCGTGCTGGCGGAAATCCGCGTTGGCGCCCAATCGATCAAACGCGGGGACGCCCAAGTCCGCATCCTCGGAGAACTCCTCCAGCAACCCGGCGTGCGTGTCGCCCACAGCAGCGACACAACGCCCCACCACTATGCTGCGCTCTACGCCCGCTTGAAAAAAGCCGGCACACCGATTCCGACGAACGACCTCTGGATCGCTGCCCTCGCCATAGAGCATTCGCTCGTCCTTTATTCGCGCGACGCGCACTTCGACCGCATACCCAGCATCCCGAGGCTGGATTGACCTGCCTCGGCCGCACTGCCTTGGCATCCGCACTTCACCTACCGCGTCGGCTATTGACAGGCACCCACAGACGCCCTGTTAATACATCGCAGTGGCTGCATTTCTCACAAAAAGGCTTCTGTCCATCGGCCTCGTGCTTCTTTTTCTCTCAGGTCTGCTTCATGCCTTCGAGCACTTGGAACGTTCGGCGTTTGAACAATGCATCTCAGCCTGCGATCACGGCCAAGCTTCTTCTGACCAGGATGCACCATCCGATACCGGCCACCAACATCATGGCTGCCAACCCCATGACCACAGCCCAGCAATTTTACAATCAGCACTTCCCTTCCTCCCGCAGCCCATCGACATCCCATCTCAGGAATTGATCACCATCCCGCCGACTTCCCCCAGGCCGCCCATCGATCTCCCGCCGAGGATATCCTGACCACCCGTTCGGGTCACCCGCCAAGCCACGACCTCGTCAGGCAAACTCAACCCCTTCCGCGTTCCGGTGCGTATCCACCGGTCTCGATACCCATGCTTCTTAAAATTTTCACCCTCTTCACGCTGTTGGCCGCCTTGCACTCAGCGGGCGCGTCCAGCATCGGCCTCGAATCCGTTGTTCAAACCTCCCTTGCCAACAATCGCGACCTCCAAGCCGCGCGTTACGCCGTTTGGAAAGCCAAAGGCCGCCTCGCCCAGGCCGGTAAATGGCCGAATCCCGAACTCGAACTCTCCGGCCTCAGCGATGTCGTCTTCCGCAACGAAGGCGCTGGCGCCTTCACCGTCGGCCTCGCCCAGACATTTCCAGTCACCGCCCGGCTCTCGCTCGCCCGCGAAGCTGCCCGCGTCGATGTCTTTCGCGCCCTCCGCGAAATCCGCAATCGCGAACGCCTCCTCATCGCCGAGGTGCGCACCACCTCCATCCAAATCCTCGAGGCCAAAGCCCGCATCCAGGCCCTCCAGAAACTCCTCGCCGAGGCCGACAAAACCTCTGCCCTCGCCGATCAACGCCTCGCCGCCGGTCAGGGAACACTCGCGGAAAAAAGCCTCGCGCTCGTGGAACAACGCCGCATCGCCAACGAACTCGACTCGGCCCGCCTCGCGGAAAATCTCGCCCTCATCCAACTCAAAACCCTCCTCGGCCTCGGCGCGAACGACCCGCTCGCCATCTCCGATTCCCTTGCAGAAGCCGTTAAAAAACTCCGCGCCGCGAAACCACCTAAAACGATCCACCGCCCCGACGTCGATCTCCTCTCCCTCGAGGAGGAAAAGGCCGGCATCGAAATAGCACTCGCCCGCGCCGAGGCCTGGGAAGGCATCCGCCTCGGTATCCAATACACCTACGATCAAAACACCGACGAACCAGAGGGCCTCGGCACCGACCAGTTCCTCGGCCTCGCCGTCTCCATCCCGCTCCCGGTTTGGGACCAAAAGAAAGGGCTCGTCGAAGAACGCACTGCCCAGCGCAACGAAACCCAAGCCCGCCTCCGCGCCGCGAAACTCGACCTCGAAAACGCCCTCGCCTCCGCCCTGCGCCGCGTCGCCCTCCTCGAATCCCGCCTCGCCGCCTTCGACTCGAAAACACTCGAACCCGTTACCCAATCGCTCGAAGAGCTTACCACCGCCTTCGAAACCGGCCGCGTGGACATGCGCGACCTCTTCACTGTCCGCGAAAAACTCGCCCAACTCCGTCTCGAGCGCATCACCCTCGAGGCCCAACTCGCCCTCGCCCTCTCCGACCTAGAATCCACCACCGGCAACCACCCCGCCATCCGCCGCGAATACCTCGCCGCCAGCCAAGAAAAAAACCAATGAAACGCCTCTCCTTCCTTCTTGCCGTCTTAATCCCGTGGTCATCTCTCCTCGCAGGCCCAGGCCATGACCACCACCACGGCCCCGAAATGGGCACCACCGCACACACCGGCCCCGTCGCCCTCTCCGACGCCCAACGCAAAAACCTCGGCCTCGAAACCACTCCCGCCGCCATCCTCGATCTCGCCCCCTCGGTCGAAATTCCCGCGATCCTCGTCGTGCCTCCCGAAAAACACGGCTCGGTCAGCGCACCCTTCGCAGGCCGCGTGCTCGAGGTTCTCGTGAAACTCGGCCAACACATCCAAGCCGGCGACCCCGTCGTGCGCGTCGCCCCGCTTGCTATCGGCAGCCCCGCCCAAACCCTCGCCTCGCCGGTCTCGGGCCATGTCATCCGCCAAAACGCCATGCCGGGCCTTGCGTTCACGCCGGAAACCTCACTTGTCGAAGTGGGCGATGACACCGAACTCCTCGCGCAGGGCCTCATCTTCCAATCTCCCGAACTCAACAAAATCCAAATTGGCGCACCCGCCGCGCTCACGCTCGATGTCTTCCCCGGCGAGGAATTCCACGGCGTCCTCCAGCGCCTCGATACCGGCCACGCCGCCGAGGAACCCGGTTTTCACCTCTACGCGGCCATCCCGAATCCCGATCACCGCCTGCGTCCAAATTACCGAGGACTCCTCCGTATCGCCCTCGGCGAACCCCAACCCGCCATTGCTGTTCCCCGCCGCGCCATCCTCGGCTCGCTCGGAAAACTCTTCGTCTTTGTGGAAAATGAGGACGGCGAATTCGAAAAACGTGACGTCGTCACCGGCGTCCGCTCGGGCCACCTCGTGGAAATCCTCGAAGGCATCCTGCCCGATGAACAAGTTGTTACCGTCGGCAACTACCAACTCCAATACCTCGGCGCCGAATCCGCCGGCGAGGATGACCACGGTCACAGCCACTGACGCCCATGTTCGACCGCATCATCGCCTTTTCCATCCGCAACCGCCTGCTCGTCGTAGCCCTCGCCGCGCTCGTCACGGCCTACGGCCTCTGGATTCTTCGCAGCCTGCCGGTGGATGTCTTTCCCGACCTCAACCGACCAACCGTCACCATCTTCACCGAAGCCCCCGGACTCGCGCCGGAGGAGGTGGAAACACTCGTCACGCTCCCGCTGGAAACCGCCGTCAACGGGGCCACCCATGTCGAGCGCGTGCGCTCGCTCTCGGGCATCGGCCTCTCGCTCATCTTCGTGGAGTTCGATTGGAGCACGGACATCTACCTCGCCCGCCAAATCGTGGCCGAGCGAATCCAAGGCGTGGGCGAAACGCTGCCCGACGGCATCCGCCCGTTCCTCGGCCCCATCTCCTCGATCATGGGCCAGGTCATGGCGATCGGCCTCACCAGCGACAACCCGCAGGTCGGTCCCATGGAACTCCGAGGCCTTGCCGAGTGGGACCTCAAGCGCCGCCTGCTCGCCATCCCCGGCGTGTCCCAAGTCACCATTCAAGGCGGCGACCTCAAGGAATACCAAGTCCTTGTCGATCCCGCGAAACTCATTGGCTACGGCATCTCGCTCCATGAGGTCCGCACCGCCCTCGGCGAAACCAATGTGAATTCCTCGGGCGGATTCCTCCTCGAACCCTACGAGGAAAAACTCATCCGCAACCTCGCCCGCGTCGAAAGCCCCTCGGACCTCGGTTCGACAGTAGTCAAAGCCACCCCCGGAGGCGCGAACATCCTCCTCCGCGACATCGCCGAGATCCGCGAAGCCGGCCCCCTCGTCAAACGCGGCGAAGCAGGCATCAACGGCCAACCAGGCGTCATGCTCGCCGTCGCCAAACAGCCCGGCGCCGACACCGTCAAACTCACCCGCCTGATTGAGAAGGAACTCGAAACCCTCCGCTCCTCCCTTCCCGAGGGAGTCACCATCCACGATGACATTTTCCGCCAGTCGAATTTCATCGAGCGCGCCATCACTAACGTCGAAGACGCCCTCCGCGACGGCAGCATCATGGTTGCGATTGTTCTTTTTCTCTTCCTGCTGAATTTCCGAACGACCTTCATCACCCTCACCGCGATTCCCCTCTCGTTGCTTATTTCCTTTATCGTTTTCAAATGGTTTGGCCTCGGCATCAACACCATGACCCTCGGTGGCCTCGCCGTTGCGATTGGCGAGTTGGTGGATGACGCCATCGTGGATGTGGAAAATGTCTTCCGCCGCCTGCGCGAAAACCGCCTCTCGCCGAATCCCAAACCCGTCGCCGGGGTCGTGCTCGCGGCCTGCCGCGAGGTCCGAAATTCCATCGTCTTTGCCACCCTCATCGTCATTTTGGTTTTTATTCCCCTCTTCGCCCTCGGCGGTATCGAAGGTCGGATCTTCGCCCCGCTCGGTCTCGCCTACATTGTCTCGATCGCCGCCAGCCTGCTCGTAGCCGTGACCGTCACTCCGGCGCTCTGCTCCTACCTCCTGCCGGGAATGAAACGCATGGCGCATCCCAAGGACGGCGCGGTCGTGCGCTTTTTCAAAGGGCTTGTCGCCCGCGTCCTCGCCGTCGGCTTCCGCATTCCGAAAACCATCTTCGCTCTCGTGCTGGCCGCCTTTTTCGGCGCCCTCGCGCTCGTTCCCTTCCTCGGCCGCGAATTCCTCCCGCCATTCAACGAAGGCAGCGCCACCGTCTTCGTCCTCACCGCCCCCGGCACCTCGCTGGAGGAAAGCTCGCGCATCGGCCAGGTCGCCGAGCGCCTTCTCCGCGAAGTCCCCGAGGTCCGCACCATCGGCCGCCGCACCGGCCGCGCCGAAGGCGACGAGCATGTGCAGGAGGTGAACTCCGCCGAGATCGAATTCGAACTCTCCTCCTCCCAACGCCCCCGCGCTGAAATCCTCGCCGAGATCCGCTCCAAGCTCGCCGAAATCCCCGGTGTTTTTACCAGCGTGGGCCAACCCATCTCCCACCGCATCGACCACCTCCTCTCGGGTGTGCAGGCCCAAGTCGCGATCAAGATTTTCGGCGACGACCTCGACACCCTCCGCGAAAAAGCCGCCCAAATCCGCGACATCGTCGCCGCCATTCCCGGCTTCATCGATGTTCAGGCCGAACGCCAAACGCTCATCCCGCAAGTCCATGTCCGCATCAACCGCGAGAAAGCCGCCCTCTTCGGCCTACGCCCCGGCGAGGTCGCCAGCTACGCCGAACTCGCCCTGCGGGGCAGCTCGGTCACCAAAGTCCTCGAAGGCCAGCGTTCCTACGATGTCACCCTCCGCCTCCCCGACTCCGCCCGCACCGACATCGATTCCATCCGCAAAATCCCGATCGACACCCTGAATGGCCAACTCGTTCCGCTCGGCCTCGTCGCCGATGTCGAAGAAGCCATGGGCCCAAACATGGTGAACCGCGAGAACGGCCAGCGCCGCATCTATGTTTCCGCAAATGTCGCCGGACGCGACCTCGTGAGTGCCGTCGAGGAGGCCCGCCAAAAAATCTCCGCCGAAGTCGAGTTGCCCACCGGCTACTTCCTCACCTACGGCGGCCAGTTTGAGAGTCAGGCCACCGCCTCCCGACTCATCCTCCTCCTCGGCGCCGCCAGTTTCGCTGCGATGTTCCTCGTCCTCTATCTCCAGTTCCAAAGCGTCTCGCTCGCCCTCCAAGTCATGCTAAACATCCCCCTCGCCTTCATCGGCGCCGTGATCGGCCTCTGGTTTTTCTCCGACCGCACCGTCTCCATCGCCTCCATGGTTGGCTTCATCGCCCTCACCGGAATCGCCGCGCGAAACGGCATCATGATGGTCTCCCACTACCTCCATCTCATGCGCGAAGAGGGCGAGACCTTTGATCAAAAAATGATCCTCCGCGGCACGCAAGAACGCATCATTCCCGTCCTCATGACCGCCCTCACCGCCGGTTTTGCGCTTATCCCCCTTCTCCTCGGCGCCGGCCAACCCGGCCGAGAAATCCTCCACCCCGTCGCCGTCGTCATCTTCTTCGGCCTCTTCAGCAGCACCCTCCTCGACCTCACCGTCCGCCCCCTCGTCTTCTGGAAATTCAGCCGCCGCGCCGCGGAGAATCACCTTGCCCGCCAAGAGTGAGTTTCAGCGGATTTTCCATCAAACCAGGGATTCCAACGAATCGGGTAGTATTCGATTGAAATGCCCTCTTTTTTCTTGTTTTGACTGATAAAACTGAAATTTGTGTAACTAAACAACGTTCGATCCGACCAAAATGAATCCGGTTAGAAAACTCCTCGTAGTCCCAATGATCTCGGCTGCGATCGTTTTGGCTTTCTGCCTCTATCTGGGGTCAATAGCGAGATCCATTGATTATCCGACGCCCTACAGCGACAAAGCTGTTGAGTGGCACTCTGCGGCAATGAAGTCAAATGACCCGGAGGAGTTACGGGACCATGTTGACAAGCTGTGGAACTCTCTAAACGACGCGGGGAGCGTCGTGAAAGCCGCAGTCAGGACGATCGAGTCCGGTTTGTTTCTCGGAATTGCGGTGTCCTTGGCTGTGTTAGCATGTTGCATTGCCGCATTCATCAAAGCGAAAGGGGAAGATCGAACCATGTCGTCCAGCAAATCGAGTCAAGGACTCGACTGCTGACGACGAACGTTCGAAAAAAAATATCCCTTGCGGCGCCGGGCTTTCCGGTATATTTTCCATACCGCATGGAGTTCGAGTATGATCCAGTCAAGAGTCACACCAACAAGGAGAAGCACGGCATTGATTTTGATGAAGCCCAAGTGCTTTGGCTGGATGAGGATCGGGTCAAGTTTCCGGCACGGAGCGACACCGAGGAGCGCCATGCACTGATTGCGAAAAACGATGAAAAGATATGGGTTGCCTTCTACACGATGCGCGAAGCTGCAATTCGGATTATTTCCGTGAGGCGAGCCCGAGAGAACGAAGAACAAATATATTATGACAGCTGAACAACTGGACGAGATTTTTGACAAAGGAGAAGAAGATATTCTTCCTTATCTGGATTTGGCCAAGGCCGTTCGGCCTGGGCACCAAGCCAAGCGGGTTAATGTCGATTTTCCATCGTGGATGATTTCCCGCTTGGATTTCGAAGCGGACCGTCTTGGTGTTCCACGACAATCATTGATTAAAATCTGGATTGCGGAGCGATTGGCTTCTGCAAAAAAATAAAGAAACTAATATGCCAGAAATTAGCAGATTTTTAGGAATTGTGATAACAATGTATTTTGACGAACATGATCCGCCGCATTTTTCATGTTCGTTATAATGAGTATAGCGCATCTGTTGACATCCGAACACTAAATATTATCGTTGGATCACTCCCAGCAAAAGTTCGCGGGCTTGTTGTGGAATGGGCTGAACTGCACAAGGACGAGTTGTTGGGCATTTGGAATTCCAAAGATTTTCACAAGATTGAACCCTTGGTATAGAAACTATGAATTGTATTTACATTCAGGAAGCAAAGTATTTAAGAGATCATAGTGTTTTTCTTCGATTCAATGATGGCTTGTGCGGAAATGTGGATCTGAAAGAGACAATCCACAGCCATCCCATAGCTGATCCCCTAAAAGATCCTACGGAGTTTTCAAAATTTTTCTTGGATTCCTGGCCGACGCTGGCATGGAAATGCGGATTTGATATTGCACCAGAATCCCTTTACAAAAAATGCGAACAAAGCGCTCAAGGCAACGCTCTACCGCGCGAGCCTCAGCTTTGACGTTGGGCGGCAGGAAGAAATAATATTTGCATATACACCCCTTTTTTGTTTATATGTGTATATGCGCACGAATATCGATCTTGACGAGGGGCTTGTTGCCCGTGGACTCCTTATTTCCGGCCTCCGCACCAAAAAGGAGCTTGTGAACATGGCGTTGCGTGAGTTCATCCGAAAAAACGATCAGAAGAAAATCCTCGAATTGCGGGGCAAGATTCAATGGCAAGGCGACCTTGAACTCATGCGCGAAAGCCGAATTTGATGGTTTTGGTTGATACAGGGGTTTGGATCGATTTCTTGGCCGGTCGAACCACCTCAGAGGTTGGCATCGTGGTTTCTCTTTTGGAGGAGAAAGAGACTATCTCCTACACCGGGCAAATTCTACAAGAGCTCATGCAAGGATGCTCGGACGAGACGGATGCAAAAGCAATTGAGGAGCATTTCGAGCCGTTTATCGAACTTTTTCCCCAGAGATCATCCTACAGGTTGGCTGCCAAAATCTATCGAGATTGCAGAAAACAGGGATACACTATTCGTAGCTCGGTTGACTGCTTGATCGCTGCATGTGCGATTGAAAACGACTGCCAAGTTCATCATAAAGATCGGGACTTTAAGTATATCGAAGAAGTTTGTGGGCTGAAAATACTACGAAAATAAAGCCCAGCGATGATATCTTTATCTCCAAAAAGCACTAATCAACTATGATTCTTGATAAACCGCAGTCAGAATACGACCAACGCTATAACGGCCAACTTCTGAATGGCAAATGGCCCAGGCCTGGATCGAAACTCCGCTACAAGGGCACTCGCGTTTTCTGGTTCACAAATATAATCGAGGATGCCGAAAAGAATCTTGTCGTTGGCAACATCTACACCCTGGCAAAAATCGAACTTGCTTCAAGTTGGGCAGCAGTGACTCTCGAAGAATCCGGTGGGGTTGTTTACTCGCTAAGCTTTTTTGAAATAGTAGAAAAGGCGACTCCCTGAGGAAAGATACTTAAAACCGCCTATCGATACCTACCTGCCCGCTGATCACAAAAAAGGGTCAAAAAAGAAAAAAGGTCCAGTCCCACACATTCACATATTTTTGAACTTTCATCGAGTAATCCGCCCACTCCCAAAACAATCTAAAATTGATTCAAACCTTTCAAAATATAGCTCGGTTTTTATAATATTGTGAGTTATATATTGCGATTATATAACTCATGGCGCGATTGAAACTTTGGAATTGGCAGAAGGACGATTGGCCGGATTTTCGTTTTGATGCGGGGAGTTTGACTGCGCTGGAGGAGAGGTTTTTGCAGGAATCGGGGGTCTATTGGGGGGCGGTGAAACATCTGGAAAAGGATGGCAAGGATTTGCTGGTGGCGGAGTTGATGAGCGAGGAGGCGCTGAAGACTTCGGAGATCGAGGGGGAAATCCTGAATCGCGAGAGCGTGCAGTCGTCGATCCGGCGGCAATTCGGATTGGCGACGGACCACCGCCGGGTTCCTCGGGCGGAGCAGGGGATTTCGGAATTGATGGTGGAACTTTACCGGGAGTCCCAAGTGCCATTGGACGAGGCGAGGCTTTTGCACTGGCACGCGTTGCTGATGAACGGTCGACGCGATTTGATCGGCGGCGTTTATCGTGAAGGCGGCGATCCGATGCAGGTGGTCTCGGGACCGCTGCTCGAACCGAAAGTGCATTTCGAGGCACCGCCCGCCTCAGCGGCTCCGAACGAGATGCAGCGGTTTCTCGAGTGGTATCGCAACACGGGGCCAGCGGGCTCGGCTCGCCTGCCGATGCTGACTCGTGCCGGGATTTGCCATTTGTATTTCGTAAGCATCCACCCTTTCGAGGACGGGAACGGTCGCATCGGACGGGCGTTGTCGGAAAAATCCCTGGCCGAGGGCCTGGGCAAGCCAGCGTTGATCGCGCTCTCGGCGGCGATCCACCGCAACCGGAAGGCCTACTATGAAATGCTGGAGCGCAACAACAAGCGCAACGAGATCACGGAGTGGTTGGTTTATTTCGCCGAAACCGTCTTGGAATCGCAGGCGGAATCCCAGCGATGGGTAGAGTTTCTCATCGATAAAACAAGGTTGATCGACCGCCTGCGCGGAAAATGGAATGAGCGGCAGGAAAAGGTGATCCTGCGCATGGCGCGGGAAGGGCCGGTTGGATTCCAGGGAGGTTTAAGCGCCGAGAACTACCTCGCAATCACGGGAGCTTCGCGCGCCACGGCGACGCGCGACTTGCAGGATCTCGTGGAAATGGGAGCGCTCATCCGCACCGGTCGCCTGAAGGGCACGCGATATCACTTGGCCATCACTGCTCAGCCAACCCCGGTTGCAGACGTCATTCCTGTCGATGAATCCACGCAATTGAAAATGGATGCGATCGCCCAAGCCTGGCGCAGTGCCAATCTCTCGTAGGTCGTGGTTTTTCGATGGTTCTTTATGTAGGTCAGATGTCCCACCTGACATCGAACGACTTACGATCGCAGGCGAGACGCCCGCGCTACATTCCAGAAGTTCAAAAGCAATCAGTTTCAGACATCCTGACCTCTCCCCATCGCCTTGCGCATCGCAGGGAAACCGCCTGATCCCCATTTTGCCCACAAAGCCACGGCCATTCGAAGATCCACAGCGAACCGAGAGCGATGGGGAGGAAGACGAGCTGATTTTGTCGCGGAACTCGGAACGAGTTTCGAGGGCGGTTTGGTGGGGTCTCGCGAGATGTGGTCGAAATTTTGAATGCCGCGCTTTCTGTGCATAGTCCCGGGGATCGTGCCCGCCCTCGGGCGCTGTCGGGTGCGCCTCGCGCCCGACTTGTCGAAACACCCACCGGCCTGCGGCCGCATTCTTTTCAACTCAGCCCGCGGGGGCGCGCGCTGGTGCACCCGAGCCCAGTGGAGTAGAAAATGCAGGACTCCACGGGCGAGCGGGCGGGCGCGCTCCCCGAGACCAGGGCGCTGCCGCGCCATTGGCAAGTTGGGGATGACCGGCCTCGGGCGTCTGGCTTGGGTCTGCTGCGACACAGACGCGTCGAATCTGTAGCGGAACTCGGAACGAGTTTCGATGGCGGTTTGTGTGGCCTCGCGGGCTGTGGTCGAAATTTCGAATGCTGCACTTTCCGAGTTGGGCGGGCTCATTCGATTTCCCGGCGAGGCAGGATGTCTGAGTTTGGTATTTGCCTTCCAGCCGTGCAGCACCTGTTCGTTGCTGAAAGCCGAGAGTGAGCTCGGATTCCTGATTTGCAGGAATCCCTCGGCCGCGGGGTTTTCCAATCGCCCCGCGAGGCGCGAGGCACTTTGGTGCGAGTGTTTGCCAAGGCGGCGGGGCTGGATCTTTTGGAGGTGAATTTGGAACGGCATGCCACCTTGGATTCCGTTTTTCGGAGTCTGGATGTGATGCGGATCGTTCACGAGATCGACGGATTGCTCGCACGCCGGGTCGTGACGGAAAACGCCGAGGGCGATTATGTCGTGGCGGCAGGGGAAAAAATCTTACCCGTCGAAGTCAAGGCAGGCGCGGCTGGTTCGCTCAAATCCCTCCACCAATTCTGCCTCGAAAAAAAATCCGCCACCGCGCTGCGCTTCGACCTCAACAAGCCGAGCCGGTTGCCCCTCACCTTCAAGGCCCGCAACGGAGCGGACACCGCCGAGGTTCATTTCGAACTGCTATCCCTTCCTCTTTACGCCGTGGAGGCGTTAGGCTCTTTATAACGACCCCAAGCCAACCTATGAAAACACCAACCCTGCTCGCAACCATCGCCACCCTCACCCTCACCCTCACCCTCACCCTCGCGCCACTCGGCTTCGCCGGTGACAATCACAGCCACGGCCACGGTTCGAAGATCGAGGTCGTCATCCCGGAGAAACTCTCCGACCTCTGGAAAACCATCGAAGCCGAACACGCGAAGCTCTCGGCCGCGATCGAGAAAAAGGACATCCCCGCCGCGCACGATGCCGAGCAGCACCTCCAAGCTTATTTGAAAGCCATCCCCACCAAGACCGTCGCGCTTGAGGAATCCGCGCGCACCCGCATCGACGGCCAGGCCAAAAACCTCGCCCGCGCCTACGACAGCGTTCACCACGCCTCCGACGACAAGGCGTGGGACAAAGCCAAGTCCGGCCTCAAAAAAGCCGAGGGCTCGATGAAGCTTCTCGCCGCGCAGGTCTCGAAAATCTAATCACCCCAAGCCCGCGGCGCGGCGCAGCTCGATCGCTGAAACAACGCCACAAATCACATTCCGGACATTGACATTGCTTGGAGCGCCCACAAGCCTTCCCTCCGCATGTCGCTTCCCAGAATCAAATCCCTCGCACTGAGTCTCGTTGCGGCGGTCGCATTCGCCACCAATGCCTCCGCCCAGAAGGTCGAAATCGGCAACCTCGCCTACGAAAAAAATCCGCCCTATCCCGAGGCGCAAAACCCCCAACTGCCGCTCCAGGTCTACGACGACGAGTTCGCCGAGATCCTCGGCAAAGAGCCGAAACTCATCCACCTCGCGAAGGGCTTCGGCTTCACTGAGGGGCCGGTTTACCTGCAGGTGAAAAACTCGCCGGAGGGCTACCTCGTCTTCACCGACCAGATCAACGACAACATCAACCTCATCCGCTGGCACGGCCTCTCGCCCTACAACACCATCACGCCCGCCTCCTGGAGCGAGCCTGTCATTTTCCGTCATCCGTCGAGCATCGCCGACGGCCAGACCGCCGATCTCGAGGCGCGCCTGCTCACTGCCGAGACCACCGGCCGCCGGGTTTCCATCACCCACCACGACGGCCGCGTGGAGACGCTCGCGGGCTCCTACGACGGCAAGCCGCTGAATTCTCCGAATGACCTCGTGGTGAAATCCGACGGCTCCGTGTGGTTCACCGACCCCAGCTACGGCTCGCTCCAATTCCCTCAGGAAGCCGAACTGCCGAACAATGTCTACCGCTACGACCCCGCCACGAAAAAACTCACCGTCGTCACCGGCGACCTCCAAATGCCTAACGGCATCGCCTTTTCGCCCGATGAGAAAATCCTCTACATCATCGACAGTGGCGCGATCCAAGCCCCGCGCACCTATTACTACAACAAGCCGCACACGATCTATGCGTTCGATGTCGCGCCGGACGGCAAGACCATTTCCAACCAGCGCGTCTTTGCAAATGTCTACCCCGGCTTTCCCGATGGAATGCGGCTCGACGAGCGGGGCAATGTCTATTCCGGCGCGCTCGACGGCATCCATGTATTCAACCCGAAGGGCAAAATGATCGGCAAAATCCAACTCCCCAAACAAACCGCGAACCTCACCTTCGGGGGACGCGACAACAACATCCTCTTCATCTGTTCGTCCGACTCGGTCTGGGCGATCCAGCTCAACACCAAAGGCGCAAAACCCGTGCCGCAAATCGACCGCTAACCCAAATCCCATGCCAAACGACTACGACATCATCATTATCGGCAGCGGTGCCGGCGGCGGCACGCTCGCCCGCCACCTTGCTCCCTCCGGCAAACGCATCCTCATCCTCGAACGCGGCGGCTGGCTCCCGCGCGAACCCGAAAACTGGTCGGCCTCGGAGGTTTTCATCGCGAATCGCTACACTTCGAAAGACACCTGGCGCGACAAGCACGGCAAGGAATTCCAGCCCGGCGTCCACTACTTCGTCGGCGGTGCCACGAAACTCTACGGCGCGGCTTTGTATCGCCTCCGCAAAGAGGACTTCGGCGTCCTGAAACACCACGACGGTATCTCACCCGCCTGGCCGCTCGGTTACGATGATTTCGAGCCCTACTACACGAAGGCCGAGCAGATGTATCAGGTCCACGGCGCTCGCGGCGAGGACCCCACCGAACCACCCTGTTCCGCACCCTACCCGCACCCCGCTGTCTCCCACGAGCCACGCATCCAAAAACTCGCCGACGACCTCAAGCGCGCCGGCTACCATCCGTTCCACTCGCCCTGCGGCATCATGCTCAACGAGGCGAACATGCCCTATAGCCGCTGCGTGCGCTGCGAGGATTGCGACGGCTTCCCCTGCCTCGTGCAGGCGAAATCCGATGCCGAAATCCACGGCGTCCGCCCCGCGCTCGAACACCCGAATGTCACGCTCCTCACTGATTCGCAGGTTCTGAAGCTCGTCACCGACCCCACCGGAAAATCCGTGAGCGAAGTCCTCGTGGATCGCGGTGGAAAAACCGAGTCGTTCCGCGCCAGCATCGTCGTCGTTTCCGCCGGAGCCGCGAATTCCGCCCGACTCCTCCTCATGTCGGCCAACGACAAACACCCGAACGGCCTCGCCAATGGCTCCGACCAAGTCGGCCGGAACTACATGTATCACAACAGCCAGGCCGTCCTCGCCATTTCCAAGGAGCCGAATCCGACGAAATACCAGAAGACTCTTGGGTTGAATGATTTTTATTTCGGCATGAAGGATTTCGAGTTTCCGATGGGGAACATCCAGATGGTCGGAAAATCCCAAGGCCCGATGTATAAAGGCGAGAAGCCGATCGAAGCCGGGCTCGCGCCCATGTTCACGCTCGATTTCGTCGCGAAGCACGCCGTCGATTTCTGGCTCTCCACCGAGGACCTGCCCTCGCCCCAGAACCGCGTCATGATCAACCGCGACAGCCAAATCACGCTCAGCTACACGCCGAACAACCAGGAGCCCAAAAATCGCCTCTACGCGAAGCTCAAGTCGATGCTCAACCACCTCGACATGCACGAGCACCTCATCCCGAGGAATCTCTACATGAAAAACGAGATCGATATCGGCGGCGTGGCCCACCAGTCCGGCACCTGCCGCTTCGGCAGCGACCCTGCGACATCCGTGCTCGACACAAATTGCAAGGCCCACGAACTCGACAACCTCTACGTCGTGGATACCTCGTTCTTCCCGAGCATCGGCGCAGTGAACCCCGCACTGACCGCCATGGCAAACGCCCTGCGCGTCGGCGACCACCTCCTCGAGCGGCTCAAATAAAGACTCCGCAGGCCGACATGGCGGACTCATCGCAAAACGGAAAACCCTCCCGCGCGTCCGTGGGAGCGGTTTTCGGGACGGGCGTGGCGCAAGGCATCGCCCTCGTTACCTTCCCCGCCGCCGGGGCAATTTTCACGAGCCCGCTCCACTACGGCCTCACCAACACGCAATACGGCGCGCTGTTCATTCCGCAGGCGATTTTGGCGATTGCGAGTTCCCTCGCCGGCCCGAAACTCGCCAGCCGCCTCGGCGCGAAAACCGTCTTCCTCTGTGGACTGGCAGCGAACCTCGTTTCGATGGCGCTGCTCATCGCGAGCCAGTTCATTGCTGGCGACCAATCGATCGCTTACCCGGTGCTCATGGTCGCAACCTCGTTCATGGGCCTCGCGTTCGGCCTCACGGTTCCCGTCATCAACACCTGCGCCGCCGCGTTTTTCCCGCAAACCGCCGACCGAGCCCTCCTCACGCTCAACACCCTCCTCGGCCTCGGCACTGCGCTCGCGCCAGCCTTCGTCGCCGTGTTTGTCGGCCTCGGATTCTGGTGGGGACTGCCCGTCCTCGTCGCGGCTCTCTGCGGCGGCTTGCTGGTTTTCGCCCTGCCGCTCGCTATTTCCGCCGGCCCGCAAGCCGATCCCAAATCCTCGGGTGGACTGCCTGCGGTGTTCCCCGCCTTCGCCGCCGCCGCGTTCCTCTACGGCATCTGCGAAACGATGAATGGCAACTGGGCCTCCATCCTCATGTCGAACACGCTCGGCAACCCCGCCACCACCGCCTCGCTCGCGCTCACGATTTTCTGGGGAACCGTCACCGGCGGACGCCTACTCTTCGCGTCGATCGATCGTTGGGTGCCGGAGAGCCTGGCCTTCCGGTTTTTACCGCTGGTCATCGCGCTCTCGTTTTTCTTGATCCCCCTCCTGCCTGAAAAATCCGCCCTTCCCGGGCTTGCGGTCTTCGCCCTCGCGGGCCTCGGTTGCTCGGCGATGCTCCCGCTGATCATCAGCTTCGGACAAAAACAAATGTCCACCATCGCCGCCTCGGTCGCCGGCCTGTTAATCGCCTTCTACCAACTCGGCTACGGCATCGCCGCCTTCGGTGTCGGTCCCCTCGAAAACCTCGCCGGCCTCGCGCTGGGGCGGATTTTTGCCTTCACAGCGATTCCGGCACTGGCCCTCGCTGTGCTCGTCGCGTTGCTGAGCCGGAAAAAGTGAATGGGGCGGCTTCGCCGCAAAAATGGGACGGCTCGGCGATCCATCCCTACCATCCATTTTCGATAGGCGCTCCCGCGCCACCGTCGTTTTCCCAGGTAGGGATGGCTCGCCGAGCCGTCCCAAGATTCAGAGTCCCTCCTGCTCCGCGACAGGAATTGACGACCCAACTCCTCAACCAGCAAAAAAATGGACGATCGGCCAAAAAAGTTGCGTTTCATTGGAGGAAAGAAGGTTGCGTTCCTACAGATGACGCCACTGATTGAGTGGATGATAGGATTTGCTACCGGCCGGGCATGGCTTCGAGGACGATGCCTTTGAGGTATTCGGTCTCGGGAAGGCCCAAAACGACGGGATGGTCGAGCGGTTGTCCGATGCGGCGAAGCACGCGCATGTTGCGGCGGGCGTCGTGGAGACCCTCGGCGATGGCGGATTCGAATTCGTGCGCGGCGATGTGGTGCGAGCAGGAGAAGGTGGCGAGGATGCCGTTTTTCGAGAGAAGCCTTGCCGCCCTCGCGTGGAGGTCGCGGTAGCCACGAAGCGCTTCGGTAGCGCGTCCCCGGGCTTTGGTGAACGACGGCGGGTCGAGGATGACGAGGTCGTATTCCGGTTTGTCGGGGCGCTTGAGGAAATCAAACACATCCGCCTGCCTGGCGGTGATGTTCAGCGCGTTCCGGCGGGCGTTCTCGCGGAGCCTGGCGATACTGTCGGCGCCCGACTCGACAGCGGTGACCTCGCTGGCACCGGCCTTGGCGCAGGCGAGAGCGAAGCCGCCTTGGTTCGAGAAGCAATCAAGCACCGTGCGGCCTTTTGCCAGCGGGGCTACCTCGGCGTAGGAGGCGAGTTGATCGAGATACAGGCCGGTTTTGTGGCCTCCGAGTGGATCGACAAGAAATGTCACGCCACCAGTTTCAATCTCGAGAGGTCCTGGATTCGTGCCGATGAGGACGGATGTCCTTGCTTCCAATCCCTCGGAGGTTCTGACAGGCGCGTCGTTCCGCTCGATCACACAAGCCGCGCCGGTGAGTTCGGCAAGAGAGGCGGCGATCGTCTCACGGTGGGAATCCATCGCAAGCGTGAGTGTCTGGAGCACCACCACTGGCCCGTAGCGGTCAGCAACGACACCCGGCAATCCGTCGCTCTCGCTCCAGAGCAACCGGCAGAGGTCCATGCGGCAGCCTGTGTGGCGGCGGTATTCAAGCGCTTGGGCGATGCGTCGATTGAAAAAATCCGCATCGAGGTCCTGTCGGTGCCTCGAGATGCGCCGCACGGTGATTTGCGAACGCGGGTTGTAGATGCCCACGCCAAGGAGGTGGTCCTTGCCGTCCTTGATGGACACGACCTCGCCGCCTTGCGGCGCGCCAAAAGTTTTCAAGATCTCGCTGGCATAGACCCAATCGTGGCCGTGGAGGATGCGCGAGCGGGGTTTGACGATGATGCCGCCCATCAGCGTGCCTCCTTCCCTGTGAGAGGTTCCCAAGAGGAAAATGTCGCCGCCTGCCCGATATGCGCGCCAGTTTCGTCGGTCAGGTTCCACACCGTGGCGCGCGCAATTCGAAACCGGTTGCCGCGGCTTGAAATGCGGATGCCCGAGTAATCGTCGATAAATCCCGACTCGCGCACCCGCCGCAGGAGGGCGGCGCGCTCGTCGCGGTGGACAGGCTCCGCCGTGTGCCGGGAGGGCGTCTTCACGAGCGTGGCCCAGTCCATTTCCCAAAGGCGCAGGGCGGTGGCATTGCCGTAATTCAACGTCTGGTCGTCATCCGCCGCCGCCGAGACCACGGCGAACGGGGCTTGGAACAGGCGTAGCGCATCGGCCAGGGCCTCGCCAGTGGGTTCAATCAAGTGCCTGCCTGTGCGGAGGCGGTGGGTTTCGAGAAGTCTTGTGCCGTGCGCGACCAACCACTCGCGCTGCGTTTGCCATGGGTCCATCGCTGGAACCTAACGCCATTTCGCTGGGGTTGACGATGCCGGATTCTTTTCCGCGCTTGTTTCGCGGGCCGCGATGCGTTCACATCCGTCTCGATGAAAACTGAATTGCGCGATGTTCCCGGCGGTCCGCCGGCTATTGGTCCTTATTCCCTCGGCGTGGCAGCAGAGGGGAATTTTGTCTTTGTCTCGGGCATGATCCCCTGGGATCCCTCCACCGGCCAGATCGAGCGCGGGTCGATCACCCGGCAGACCGAGCTGGTGCTGGAAAACGTCAAGAAGGTCCTCGCGGCGGCAGGGGCGGATTTTTCGCATGTCGTGAGTTCACGCGTGTATTTGGCCGAACTCACCAAGGAGAACTTCCAAGAGATGAATGCCGTTTACACCCGGTATTTCGGCGAGTCCAAGCCCGCCCGTGCGACGATTGGCGCCCAGTTGCTGGGGTTCGATGTCGAGATCGAATGTGTCGCCGCTCTGTGACGGGGCAGTCGACTTTTTTTCAATTTCTTTGCCTCGACTGGCATTTGTCGGGCGTTTAACACAATGCCGCACTTCCCATGATTACTTCTTCATCATCCTCAGTCCGCACCGGCCCTTGCCCTGCGCAACTCTGGATCTTTTCATCCATCGGCAAAAAAACCATCGTGTCCCTGACAGGCATCGCGCTGGTGCTTTTCGTTATCGGCCACTTGCTGGGCAACTTCACCATCTACCTCGGCCCGGATGCAATGAACCTCTACGCGGAGAAGCTCCACAGCCTCGGCCCCATCCTCTGGGCCATCCGCTTGGCACTGCTTGCCACAGTGGTGCTGCATATCTACTTCACGATGCTTCTTTGGAAGGAAAACAAAGCAGCGCGGCCGCAAAAATACATTGCCTCGGACCCGATCAAGACGACCGTTTTCGCGCGCACGATGCGCTTGAGCGGGTTGATCGTGCTGTCGTTTGTGATCTTCCACCTCGCCCACTTCACCGTGAGGGTTGTCGATCCCTCCTTCCAGAACATGGAAACCCAACTCGATGGCCGCCAAGTGCACGATGTCTACGCGATGGTGGTGAAGGGATTCAGCAGCGCGCCGGTGGTGCTTGGGTATGTGATCGGGTTGTTTCTCCTCACCTTCCACCTCAGCCACGGCATCTCGAGCCTTTTCCAGACGCTCGGCATCACGAATTCCCACATCCGGCACACTTATGAACTCGCGGCCCGCGTGCTGGCCTGGGCGCTATTCGCTGGTTACACATCCATCCCGATCGCGGTATTCGTGTTCGGCCTTGGGAAAGGAGCTGCACAATGACACTCGAATCAAACATTCCCGACGGTCCCCTCGAGCTGAAGTGGACGAACTATAAAAACAACGCCAAGCTCGTCAGCCCCGCCAACAAGCGGAAGTTCGATCTGATCATCGTCGGATCCGGCCTCGCCGGGGCATCCGCCGCCGCTACCCTCGCCGAGCAGGGCTACAACGTGAAATGCTTCTGCTACCAAGACAGCCCCCGCCGCGCCCACTCGATCGCCGCGCAGGGCGGCATCAACGCCGCCAAGAACTACCAGAATGACGGTGACAGCGTGTTTCGCCTCTTCTACGACACAATCAAGGGCGGCGACTTCCGCTCCCGCGAGGCGAATGTCTACCGCCTCGCCGAGGTCAGCACCGACATCATCGACCAATGCGTCGCGCAGGGTGTGCCATTCGCCCGCGAATACGGCGGTCTCCTTGCCAACCGCTCGTTTGGCGGCGCGCAGGTCTCCCGCACGTTTTACGCCCGCGGCCAGACAGGCCAGCAACTTCTCCTCGGAGCCTATGCCGGCCTCAGCCACCAGATCGCCCTCGGGGCGGTGAAAATGTTCCCGCGCACCGAGATGCTCGATCTCGTCGTGGTGGACGGGCACGCGAAGGGCATCGTGGTCCGCGACCTGAACACCGGAGAAATCACCACCCATGCCGGTGATGCAGTGCTTCTCTGCACCGGCGGCTACGGCAATGTCTTTTATCTCTCGACCAACGCCCGCGGGTGCAACGTGACTGCGACCTTCCGCGCCTACAAGCGCGGCGCGCTTTTTGCCAACCCCTGCTACACGCAGATCCACCCGACCTGCATTCCTGTCAGCGGCGACTACCAGAGCAAGCTCACGCTCATGAGCGAATCGCTCCGCAACGACGGCCGCATCTGGGTGCCGAAGCGCAAGGAGGATAGCGGCAAGGACCCGGCGTCGATCCCCGAGGAGGACCGCGATTACTACCTCGAGCGGAAATATCCCAGCTACGGCAACCTCGCCCCGCGCGACATCTCCTCGCGCTCCGCGAAGGAGGTCTGCGACGAGGGTCGCGGCGTCGGCCCCGGCGGACTCGGCGTGTATCTCGATTTCAGCGACGCCATCAAGCGCCTCGGACAAAAAACAATCGAGGAGCGCTACGGCAACCTCTTTGAGATGTATCGGAACATCACCGGCGAAAACGCCTACGAACGCCCGATGCGCATCTACCCAGCCGTCCACTACACCATGGGCGGCCTCTGGGTGGACTACAACCTGCAGAGCAACATCCAGGGCCTCCATGTCCTCGGCGAGGCGAATTTCTCCGACCACGGCGCAAACCGCCTCGGAGCCAGCGCGCTCATGCAGGGCCTGGCTGACGGGTATTTCGTGATTCCCTACACCCTCGGCAACTATCTCACCTCGCAATTCGGCAAAAAGGTCGACCAGAGCCATCCGGCATTCGAGCAGGCCCTCAGCGACACCAAGGCCCGCGTGAAGAAGCTCATGGACATCAAGGGCACGAAGCCGGTGGATTATTTTCATCGCAACCTCGGCTTGCTCATCTGGGACTACTGCGGCATGGCCCGTAGCGCGGAGGGCCTCAAGGAGGCGATCGGCAAAATCCAGGCGCTTCGCGAGGAGTTCTGGACCGACCTTCGCCTCCTCGGCACCGGGGACGGCATCAATATGGAACTCGAACGCGCCGGCCGCGTGGCCGATTTCCTCGAGTTCGGCGAACTCATGTGCCTCGACGCCCTCGTGCGCGACGAATCGTGCGGCGGCCACTTCCGCGTCGAACACCAAACGCCCGAAGGCGAGGCGGTTCGCAACGACGAAAATTTCTCCTTCGTCTCCGCATGGAAATACGAAGGCGATGGCAACATGCCCTCCCTTATCAAGGAACCGCTCGTTTACGAGAAGGTCAAACTGGCAACACGCAGCTACAAATAACCCGAACTATGAAATTCCATCTCAAAGTCTGGCGCCAGAAATCCTGCAACGCCCCCGGCAACCTCGAGGAATACGACGCCGAGAACATTCCGGCCGAGGCTTCGTTTCTTGAGATGCTCGATATCGTGAACTCCCAGCTCACGGGAAAAAATATCGAGCCCATCCAGTTCGACTCGGACTGCCGCGAGGGGATTTGCGGAAATTGCTCGCTCACCATCAACGGCATCCCCCACGGCAAGGGCCGCGGCACCACCTGCCAGCTTTACATGCGGAATTTCCAGGACGGCGAGACGATCACCATCGAGCCGTTCCGCGCCGATGCGTTTCCTGTCCGCCGCGATCTCGTGACAAACCGCACGGCCTTTGACCGCGTGATGCAGGCGGGAGGATACATCAGCGAGCGCAGCGGATCCGCGCCAGACGCCAATGCCGTGCCGATCTCGAAGGTCATCGCCGACGAGGCGATGGATGCCGCCGCGTGCATCGGATGCGGTGCCTGTGCCGCTGCGTGCCCGAACGGCTCCGCCATGCTCTTTGTCAGCGCCAAGGTCACTCACCTCGGCCTGCTCCCTCAAGGCAAACCCGAGAAAAACCGCCGCGTCCTCGGCATGGTCCGCCAAATGGACGAAGAGGGCTTCGGCAATTGTTCGAATTACTACGCCTGCGAAGCCGTATGCCCCGCAGGCGTCCCCGCCTCGTTCATCGGCCGCATGAACCGCGAGTTCACCGCCGCCTCCGTGAAGGAGATGATCGGCCTCAATGTCTGAGCCACAGCTGCTCTGACACAAGTCGGACTGCTCCCGGCCATTCGAGGTGATCGAACCGCCCAGTCTGTGGTGGCTGCGAGCCGTTTTCACATACGCAAAGGAAGCCCAGTTACCGATGTTCTTTTTGTCGGGGGACGGGGTGTTCATTCGATGCTGCCCTCGGCAAAATCCATCCGATGCCACTTTTTCCGCAAACCTATTACTTCCGGCACACGCGCCATCGGGTTGAGCGGGTTACCCTTCTTCCTGACAGTCGGACAGTCCACGACGCCTTCTTCGACCACCACTACGAAGAGCAGCAACGATGAAAATCAAATGCTTCAAGGATACAGATACCGCCTTGCTAGAGATCGGGGGGAACGCCTGCGGAGACGCGGGAATTGTCCGAGGATGTTTACCTGGATTTTGACGAGAAGGGGCATGTGGTTTCCATCACCGTGGAACACGCGAGCCTGAGAACCGATCTCTCTGAGATGACATTCAAGAGAATCAACAAATCCAACAACGAGGTTATCGAGGCGGCGCGGCAGGAGGTTCTTGGTTGACTTCGGGCCGCGGGAAAAAGCGACGACCATTTTTCCCACTTCAACCCCGTTCAGCCACCCGACTCGATATTAGATAAGGTGGCTGCCCCGCATGGACTCGAACCATGAATAATGCCTCCAAAGGGCACTGTGTTACCATTACACCACAGGGCAAACAGGAGATTCATATTGCCGCCAAGCCTCGGCGGACGCAATTGTTTTTCATGAACAAAAAAACTCGGAACCGGTTGCTCGCTCTCGGATGTCTTCTGGTGTTTCTGGCGCTCGGATCTTTTTTCTATGTGAACTGGGTGGTGCAGCGTCCGTTCGCCATCATTCTCTTTCTCGCCGACAACCTGACACCATCGGTCCTCACGCCCGCGCGCAACTACTCCGGCGGCGCGGACCACAGGCTCGCGCTGGAGAGATTCCCGCGAGTGGCGTTGATCTCCACTCACGCGGGAAACTTTGCGGTCTCGGATGCCGCAGCGGCGGCGAGCGCAATCGCCACCGGGCATAAAGGAAGCAAGGGACTGCTCGGCGTGGAACTCGACAACCAGCGGCTTCCCACGTTGCTCGAACTCGCACGCCGCGCAGGCCGCGCCACGGGGATCGTGTCGAACGCTTCGCTGACGGATGCCACCGCCGCAGCGTTCTATGCCGCGACCCGCGATGCGCTCGACTATCCCAACATCGCCTTGGAACTCTCCACCAGCGAGACGATCGATGTCCTGCTCGGCGGCGGCGCAGCGGATTTTCTTCCGGAATCCGAAAAGGGGCGCCGCAAGGATGGCCGCGATCTCGTGCGGGAAATGCGCGACAGCGGGTTCGATGTGGTGCGCTCGGAGTCCGAGTTGCTCGAGGTTCCCACCTGGCGCAGCCCGAAAACATTCGGCGTGTTCAGCATGAACAACCTGAATTTCACCGATGAGTTCTCCCCCGAGGCGGGCCAACCCTCGCTCGCCATGATGGTGCGCAAGGCCATCCAGTTGCTCCAATACAACTCCCGCGGGTATTTCCTCGTGGTCGATGCCGCATTGGCCGGAAAAGCCGCCTCGCAAAACGAAGCCGAGCGCACGCTGAAGGAAATCCTCGCACTCGACGAGGCGATCACCGAGGCGGCCAAGTTCGCCGGCGACACTGCCGTCATCGTCGTTGCAGGCAAGCGCAACGTGGGCGGCTTGCGTCTCAATGGCTACCCCTTCCGCAAAGACAGCGGGGCGGCACTTCTCGGCATCAATGCCCAAGGCGTGCCATCCTTCACTTGGTCGACAGGCCCAGGATCGGGCACCCGCTCGACACCCGAGGGCCCCGCCGCATCGGAACCCGCCGCCGCACAGACCGCCGCGGGCATCGAGACCGCCGAGGACTCGATTGTGGTTGGATCAGGCCCCGGCACCGAGAAAATCAGCGGCTTCATGGACAATACCGATCTCTTCCGGATCATCAGAAAAAACCTGTAGTCCACTTAGTCGCTTGCTTTGGGACTTCTCGAATGAAGTGCAGGCATCCCCAACTGAGACCTTCTGGCGACTCTCTTCCGCCTCAGGCTTGGGGCTTGTCCTTGACTTGTTCCGGCTCGGGTGACTCACCGCCCTTTTTCTCTCCGACGAAGTATTTTTCAACGAGGTAGAAGCACGCCGGAATGAGGAAGATCGAGATGAATGTCGCCGCGAGCATGCCGCTGATCACAGTTGTGCCAAGCACACGACGGCTCACCGCGCCGGATCCTGTGGCGATCGCTAGGGGCACTGTGCCGAGAATGAACGCGAAGGCGGTCATAAGGATCGGGCGCAGGCGGAGTTTCGCCCCCGCGATCGTTGCCTCGAGCAGGTCCTTGCCCTTTTCATATTCGTCCTTGGCGAATTCGACGATCAGGATGGCGTTCTTCGCGGCGAGGCCGATCAGCATGACGAGACCGATCTGCGCGTAGAGATTGTTTTGCATGCCGCGGAGTGAGAGTCCCGCAAAGGCGCCAAACACCGCGATCGGCGTGGTGAAGAGAACACTGAAGGGCAGGCTCCAACTCTCGTATTGCGCGGCGAGGATCAGAAACACAAACAAGAGCGAGAGGCCAAAAATCGCCGTGGGCGGCACGCCCTGCGCGGCCTGCTGCTCTTGATAGGACATGCCGAAGTAATCGTAGCCCACGCCCTCGGGCATCGTCTCTGCGAAGACCTCCTCAAGCGCCTTCATGGCCTGCGCGGTGGAATACCCCGGCGCGACACCAGCGTTGATCTGCGAACACCTGAACATGTTGTAGCGCATCGTGAATTCCGGCCCATAGGACTCGGTGGCCTTGACAAAGGAGTTCACCGGCACGGGCTCGCCCTTCCTGTTCGAGATGTAGAACAGGCCGAGATTGTCGAGGTCTGTGCGGTATTCGCCTTCGGCCTGCACATAGACCTGCCACTGGAGGCCGAAGCGGTTGAAGTAGTTCACGAAATACCCGCCGAGGAAGGTCTGGAGCGTCTGGTAGGCCTGGTTCAAATCGACATCCTGAATCATCGCCTGGGCCTCGTCGACCTCAAGGTGGATCTGAGGCACGTCCCAGAGCGCCGTGGTGAAGAGAGAGGTCAGTTCAGGACGCTCTTTCGCGGCGGCCATGAATTTCTGTGTGTTCGAAGCGATGAACTCCACCGGTCCGCCGGTGCGGTCCTCGAGCATGAACGTGACACCGCCAGCCGTGCCGATGCCTGGAATGGCCGGCGGCGGGAAGGCGAACGACGCCGTGGGGCCTGGAAGCGCCGCCAACTCGCGGTTGATGCTCGCTTGGATGGCGTCCACCTGGAGTTCGGGGGTCTTGCGCTTGCCCCAGTCCTCGAGCGTGATGAAAAAGAAGCCGGTGTAGGTGCTCTGCACGGTGCTCAGCAGGTTGAAGCCGATGATCGAGGTGACGAATTCCACGCCGGGCGTGTTGAGGAGAATTTGCTCGATCTGATCGGCGGCTGCTGTCGTCTGCTGCAGCGAGGAGGCACGGGGCAATTGCACGACTCCGAACAAATACCCTTGGTCCTCCTCGGGAATAAATGCCGTGGGCATGGTGCCGCCGATTCCTCCCGCCGCGGCGGCGAGACCCGCGAGGATCAGCATGGAGATGGCCAACTTGCGGATCAACCCGCGGCACACTGTGCCGTAGCCGGTGGTGGCGGCTCCGAAGAATTTGTTGAACCCCCTGAAAAATGCCCCCAATGGGCCACGGACCTCGGTGCGCGGGCGCAGGAGCAACGCGCCGAGTGCCGGACTGAGCGACAGGGCGTTGAAAGCGGAGATGAGCACCGACACGGCCATCGTCACGGCAAACTGCTGATACATGGCTCCGGTGATCCCAGGAATGAATACTGTCGGAATGAACACCGCCGCGAGAATGAGCGCGATCGCGACCACGGGTCCGGAGACCTGCGACATCGCCTTGAAGGCCGCATCCCTCGGCGAGAGGCCTTCCTCGATATGCGACTCGATCGCCTCGACAACGACGATGGCGTCGTCAACCACCAATCCGATCGCAAGCACCATGCCGAAGAGCGACAGCGTATTGATCGAAAATCCAAGCATCGGAAAAATCGCAAACGTGCCGATAAGCGACACCGGCACGGCGATGAGCGGAATCAATGTCGCCCGCCACCCCTGCAGGAAGATGAAGACCACGAAAATCACCAGCGCCATGGCCTCGAAAAGCGTCTTCACGATTTCCTTCATGCCGTCGGTGATCGCCAGCGTGGTGTCGAGTGCGACATCGTATTTCAAGCCGGAGGGGAAAACTTTCGACTGCTGCTCGAAGTAGGCGCGAAGCTGCTTCATCGTGTCCACCGCGTTCGAGCCGGGGAGCTGGTAGACGGCGATAATGGCGGCGTTCTTGCCTTGGAAACGGCCTCGCAGATTGTAGACCTGACCGCCGAGTTCGACTCGCGCGACATCCTTCACCCGCACGATCGATCCATCGTCGTTGGCGCGGATGACGATGTTTTCAAACTCCTCGACGGTGGTGAGGCGGCCTGTCGTGGTGACGGTGTAGGTGAAGACCTGTCCTTCGGGCACTGGCTCGCCGCCGATCTGGCCGGCGGGGTTCACTTTGTTCTGCGAACTCACGGCGCTGATGACCTCCGGCACTGTGATGTTCAGCGTGGCAAGGCGGTCCGGCTTGACCCAGATGCGCATGGCGTATTCGCCGGCACCGAAGATGCTCACGCTACCCACCCCGGGGATGCGCGTCAGCGGGTCGTTGATATTGATGTAGGCGTAGTTCGCCAGGAAGGTCGGGTCGAACTCGCCATTCGGCGAACTCAGCACGAAGACGCCAAGCGGGGAGGAAAGGGATTGCTCGACAGTGACACCGTAGTTGCGCACCTCCGAAGGCAACTGGGAACTCGCCTGCGTCTGCCGCATCTGCGCGAGAATCTGGTCGGTCGTCGGCTCGGTGTCTGTGCCGAAGATGACGTTCAGGCTCATGATGCCCGAGTTGGCATTGATGGAATACATGTATTCCATGCCCTCGACGCCGCTCATTTGCTGCTCGATCGGCGTGGCGACCGATTGCTCGACCGTGAGGGCATCGGCGCCAACATAGGTGGTTGTGACCTGGATTTGCGGGGGAACGATGTTGGGATACTGCGCGATCGGCAGGCCCGCCATTGAAACCAGTCCCACGATGACGGTGATGATGGCGATGACCATCGCCACGATGGGGCGGCGGATGAAGAAATTCGACATGGCGGTCCTACTTGGTTTCCGCCGGAGCGGGGCTGGCAGAGGGTTTGGGAGAGGGGGCCGCCGAGGCGGAGGATGTCGCGACTGGCTCGCTTGCCTTGTAGGGCACCGGGTCGACTTTCATGCCAGGGCGGACTTTTTCCACACCCTTCACGACCACATTCTCGCCGGAGGCAAGGGGCCCAGTGACCACGCGAAGTTGACCTTCCTGCGGCCCGAGTTTGATCGGCACGGTTTTGATGGTGTTATCCGGTTGGACGACGGAAACGAAATAGCTCCCTTGGAGTTCGACCGTTGCTTTTTGGGGAACGAGCAAGGCTCCCTTCAATTCCTTGACTGGCGCTGTGACCATGGCGAAGAGGCCCGGGCGCAGGACGCCGGTGGGGTTTGGGAACAGCCCAGTGATCTGGATCGCACCTGTCGAGGAATTGACCTGCCGGTTGAAGAAATAGAATTTGCCAAGCTCCGGATAGGTGGTGCCATCGGCAAGTTGCAGGCTCAAGCGGCTCTTGCGTTCTTCCAATGGCAGGTTCTGGATTTTCTGCAAAAGCTCCGCCATCTCGAGATACTCGGATTCGGTAATGAAAAAATTGAACTTCATCGGCTCGATCTGCGAAGCGGTGGTCAGCACCGTGACGCGACCGCCGGGGCCCACCAAGTCGCCGACTTGGGCGTTTGAGACACCCACGACGCCGTCGAAGGGGGCCGTGACCGTGCAGTAGTCGAGATTGACCTGGGCAGATTGCACAGCGGCCTGCGAAGCCGCGACGTTCGCGATCGCAGCCTGCGTATTTTGATAGGATGTCTGGTATTCCAGCTCGCTGATGACCTGCGTTTTGTAGAGTTGCTCCTGTTTTTGGAGGTTGATCTGTTGGAGTTGCGCCTTGGCGATCGCAGTGGCGTAGTTTGCTTGAGCCTGGGCAAGTGCAGCCTCAAAGGGCCTCGGATCGATCGTGAAAAGCACGTCGCCTTTTTTCAATGTGGACCCCTCTTTATAGTTCTGGGTGAGCAGGTAGCCTGTCACCTGCGCCTGAATCGCGGCGTTTTGGTATCCGTCGAGCAACCCCACCCACCGGTTGTTGGCGATGACATCCTTCTGAATCACCGGCGTCACCTCGACACGAAGTGTGCCTGCCTCCGGAGGGGCGGATTTTTTACAACCGGCGGCGAAAACAACCGCGGCGCAAAGACAAATGGCGCGAATACCTGAATTCATACGGGCCTTTGCCTATCGGGGCACAAAGGCAAGCGCCAGCCTTTTCGCCCTACTCCCTGTCCTTCGGCCCAACCGTCCGCTCGCCGACAAAGAATTCCTGAACATTGCCGACGGTGAGGAGTGTCGCATCGCCGATCTTGCGGCCGGTGGACTCGGAGAAATCAATGACCCGACCGACCAATCCCCCGGGGCGCTTCCCACGCGATTCCTGTGAGGGGTTGACCAGCGGTTCGATGATCGCCCCGCCGTCGGCGGAGATTTTCGACTGACCTATCTCGGAGCCGAGCTTGTCGAAGACACGCACCGTCCATACGGGCTGCATCAATTGCGGATCGGTCCTCAAGGTGTAATCGATCCAGTGGAACCCCATCTTACCCGAATCCGCCTGCTGATTGACGTTTTGAAACACATTACCGGCATCGATCGACACCTTCTGCATGTCGATGGGAGGCAGGTTCGCGACCTCCGTGAATCCGTGCATCGGCGCGCGTTCCGAAAGAATGCGCCCCGAAGCCACGACCACCTCGCGCACCCCGCCGCGCGCGGAGGGATCGGACAGAAGCACAGTCCACTCCGCAGGCATGGGCTCACCACGAATGCCCTTGATCTCGACGATCGTCGCATTCTTCGCGAATTCCTGCGCGGAGACGGTTTGAAGCGCGTGCAACGCGGAACCCCCGCCGACGCCGAACGCCACCTTGGAGCACAACAGAACCGCAAGACAAACAACCAGCTTCTTCATCCCTCAAGCATGGAACGGGCACGGCGGGGGATGCCAGCGGATTTTTTCGGGCGGTGCCGCTCAATCCAACGACGCCACGATCTCTTGCAACCTCCCGGCCACAGCATGGAATGTCAGGCACTCCTCCGCGCGGCGCGAGGAATCCTCGACAGAGGCGGCCCACCTGTCATCGCTCGACAGCAACCCCCTCGCCTGTTCTGCAAGCGCTTCCCGAGGGCCTCCACAGGCGAATTCCGGGAAGGCAATCCGCTCGATTTCGCTGTTGCCCCCCACACACGGCATCCGGCAAAGCAGCGCATCCCCCGCGACCTGGCCCGGCACCGAGCTTGCATCGAGCTGCCACACGATGCGGTGCTGCGCCATAGCCTCAAGGTAGTCCGCATACGCCAGCGGCCCCTCGAGGATCGAAAACAGCGGGTTCCCGCGCTGGAGGGCCTTGAGCAGCATCCTGCCGCGCCGCCCCTCGGAGTTCACCACCGTAAGCGGGCAGGACAACTCGCGGGAGAGGGTATCCGCCATGGCGACAGCGGCGAGGTGGTTCCGCGTGGGAACGCCGAATTCCCTCGTTCCCACAAAAACCCCACGCCGTTTTCCCAGCGGAGCACCGAAATTCCAATCGGGAAATTCCAGCGGATACGGCGTCGGCACGCGCTCCACCCGCTTCGCTCCAGCGGCCTTGTAAAGCGTCTCGAGGGCCGAGACAGGCGTGAGCACGGCGTCCGCCGCGCGGCAGATTTCGCAGAACAGTTCCCACCGCGTTACATCGCCCAGCAACTCGGCGACCTGGTGCGACCCTGTCTCCTTGCACGAAACAAGCACCTTCACGCCCCGCCGCCGCAACCGCTCGATCGAGACCAGCACCTGCCGCAGGTTCCTTTTCCTCAAGAGCAGCAATGCCGCGCCCTCCTCGACTTCGCGCTCGTCCCGTAAAAAACTCCCTCCGAGACACGCTGCATACGCATGGAAATTCACCGGCGCATGCCCCCCGCCGCACGGCTTTCCAGGCCCAGCGGCAAACGACTGCGAGCGGTCGCGCCCACCGGGATTCACCACGGCGAACCTCATTTGCTCTGCTCCCAAATCCTATCAAGTTCCTCCAAACCGGCATCCTCGACGCGGCGGCCCTCGCTCTCAAGCACACGCTCGATGTTCCGAAACCGGTCCGCAAAGCGTTTGGTCGCTCCCGCCAGTGCCGTCTCGGCATCCACCCCGAGCTTCCTTGCAAGATTGACCACGCTGAAAAGCAAATCCCCGACCTCGGCTTCGATCTCCTCCCTGCCGCCAGCGGCAACCGCCTCGCGGATCTCGCCTGTCTCCTCCTCGATCTTGGCGTAGACAGGCTCGACATCGGGCCAATCAAACCCCACCCGCGCCGCTTTCTTTTGAACCGTCTGCGCCTTCAAAAGCGCGGGCAACGCGGCGGCGATGCCGTCCAAATGACTCTTTGCTTTTTCCCCCTTCTCCTCGCGCTTGATCCGCTCCCATTGCCCGAGCACCTGCGGGACATCATCGGCCGTGCTGTCGCCGAACACATGCGGATGCCGCCGGATCATTTTCTCGCAGACCGTCTCGGCCACACCGTCGAGAGTGAACGCCCCGCGCTCGCCGGCCATTTGCGAGTGCATGACCACATGCAGGAGCACATCACCGAGTTCCTCACGCATGTTGGCGTCGTCAGCGCACTCGATGGCGTCGATCAACTCGTAGCATTCCTCCACAAGGAGCGGCCTTAGCGTTTCATGGGTCTGCTCGATATCCCACGGACACCCGCCTGGACCGCGCAGGCGCGCCACAATCGAGCGCAACCGCTCCACCCCGCTCAAATCTTCCATAGCGATCCATTTGTGCGACCGAACTCGTTCACCTCCTCGCTGCTGGAGCGGAGGATGAAGACCATGAGCGCCGTGATGACCACGATTGTTCCGGCATACACCGCGAAGGCAAGCCACGCAGGCAACTCGTGCACGGCGAGCGCGTGGTAGAAATCCCCGAACGACTGGATCGGCTTCGGCGTGTGAATGAAAATCTTCAGGGTCCAGGCGACCAGCACGATGCCGAAGATGAACGCATAGTTCCTCTTCAACCGCCGCGCCACCGCCTCGATCTTCCCGATCTTGAAGGACGGCAGGATCAAATCCTCGCACACAAGGCGCCGCCACTCGCCGTCCAGAATCTTCGGACTCTGCGATACCATCGGCACCAGGAAATGCGACTCGAGCATCCTCACCCGCCCGCGAAAGGCATCGTAAAACCGATAGCGGCGCGCCTCGATCCACAACATGATCCACACGAGCGCCAGATTGAAAAAGAAGATGATGTGGGGCACCTCGCGGATCGAAAACGCCACACCGATAATCGTGGTGCTCGTCGTGATCGCCCAGGTCGTGGTCACATCGAGCCGCTGCCGCCAGATCATGATCCGCCCCAGCTCACCCCGGTAAAAATGGGACATCGCATTCACGTAGCAGGGATCCTTGAGTTTCGGATCGAGGCAGCGTTCGGGGCTGTGTTCTTCGGATTCTCTCATTGATTCGGCGTGTCCTTGGCGAGCAGACGCGCGCGCGCCTGCTCGAGGCGTTCGCGTTCCTTCACGGTCAGGCTGGCAAGACCACTGCGCGAGATTTTTTCAAGGATCGGATCGATGACATCCTCCACCGGCGCTTCTTCACGCGCTGGACGGTTCTTCGCCGCGGAGGGCGCGGGATCGCGCACGACCTTGAAGCGGCGCTCGGGCATGCGAATCATGAACCTCCCTTGGTGGAAGCCGATAAACAGACACGCCGCCACGCAATCCACCGCCAGCACGGTCAACGCCGTGTAATCCGACAACGCGAGGCATTGGAGGGAATTGATCGCCAGCAACGCCAAAGCGATCCACTTCGCTTGGATGCCGAAAAACATCTCGGCAGTCGGAAAAATCAGCGCAAACGCGACGAACACACCGAAATGCAACGCGCTCGATCCCGCATATGTCGTGGACCAACCAAGCAGGTCGGCGAAGGTGAGCAACAATGTCGGAGCAAGCAACAGAAGCGTGTAAAGTTGCAAAAACCCACGCCGCCCCAGATACCCCTCGATCTCTCGCCCGAACACCACCAGCAAATACAGCTCGATCAGGAAAAACCAATACGGGGGCGTGTGCACAAACGCATACGTCACCGGCTGCCAAAGCGCCCAGCTTGTGGAAATCGCGCTGCTTGAGAACACGAACAGTTGCAAAAACCATTCCGCGCCGGCGGCCATGGCCAACGCTGTCAGAATCAGCGCCACTCCGTGCACCCCAGCCAGCACCGTGCTGGCGTAAACGGGAAACGACCCCATCCAAGTCAATGGGCCGTTGTTGTCGGGACTGCGTTGCGCAATCATTTGACCCGACACTATGCGGCGCGCGCGGTCCCCACAAGAGGGAATTGACCTCCCGGCGGGCCTCCGCAAGCGCCTCCGGCGGGCCTTTTTGGGGTTGCGCGGCATCCGACCCCCCGCCACACTGCGAGTATGGGTGCTTTTGTCGTCTTTCTTGTCGTCGTGGCTGCGGTGGCCGGCCTTCTCCTGCTCTTCGTCATCGGCCAATACAACCAGCTGGTCACCCTGAGGAACCGCTTCAAAAACGCCTTCTCCCAGATCGATGTCCAGCTCAAGCGCCGCTACGACCTCATTCCCAACCTCGTCGAAACCGCCAAGGCCTACATGCAACACGAGGCCTCGACCCTTGAGGCCGTCACCCAGGCCCGCAACCTCGCCCAAGCCGCGGGCAACCGCGCGGCAGCCAATCCAGGCGATCCTTCCGCCATGAAGGATCTCGGCGGCGCGGAAGCGGGACTCGCCGGCGCCCTCGGCCGACTCCTCGCCGTGGCCGAGGCCTACCCGGACCTCAAGGCGAACCAAAACATGATGCAACTCACCGAGGAACTCACCTCGACCGAGAACAAAATCGCCTTCGCCCGGCAGGCCTACAACGACTCGGTCATGGCCTACAACACGAAGCGCGAGCTTTTCCCCACGAACCTCGTTGCCGGTATCTTTCAGTTCGGTCCAGCGGAACTTTTTCAAGTGGACAACCCGTCGGAAAGGCAGGCTCCTAAAGTCTCCTTTTCATGATTCCCGTCCCGCCCTCGAGGTCCGCTTTTCTCGACTCTGCCGCCAAGGCACGCGTCGTTCCCGTCGTTTGCGAGATCGTTGCCGATGCCGACACCCCCGTCTCGGCCTTTGTGAAACTCTGCTCGGAGGCCCCCTCGTTCCTCCTCGAGTCGGCGGAACAAAACGACCAGGTCGGCCGCTTTTCCTTCCTCGGTTTCGGCACCCGTGCGACCTTCAGCGCCTCGGATAAAACCATCACCATCTGCGAAAAAGGCACCTCGCGCACGTTCGAGGCCGCCCGCGATCCGCTCGATGAACTCGAGCGGTGGATGGCGCCCTACCGCATGGCGGCGGACGCCTCGCTGCCGCCCTTCCATGGCGGAGCGGTGGGCCATATCGGCTACGATTGCATCCGCTGGTTCGAACCCTCGATTCCGGCAGCGCCGAAGGACGAACTCGGCATTCCCGACATGTTTTTTATGGTGCCGGAGACCGTCGTTGTCTTCGACCACAAACGCCGCCGCCTGCGCATCGTGGCAAATGCCTTTCCCGAACCCGGCACCGAAGCCGCCTCCTACGACGACGCTTGCCGCAGGATCGAGGACACCCTCGTCGCGCTGCGCCGCCCCCTCGCCTTCGATCCCATCTTCACCGAGACCACTCCGCCCGTTTCCTCATCCACATCGAACACCACCCGCGAGGAATACCACGCCATGGTCGAGCAGGCGCAGGAATACATCCGCGCCGGAGACATTTTCCAGATCGTGCTCGCCCAGCGCTTCGAGACCGACTTCACCGGCGACGCGCTCGACCTCTACCGCTCCCTGCGGTTTGTGAATCCCTCGCCTTATATGTTCTGCCTGCGCTGCCCCGGGGGGTATTCGCTTGTGGGCAGTTCGCCGGAGGTCCACGTGCGCCTCACCGGCGACCTTGTGGAAATCCGCCCGATCGCCGGCACCCGCCGCAGAGGCACCACGCCGGAAGAGGACAATGCCAACGCCACCGATCTCATGGCCGACCCCAAGGAACGTGCCGAGCATCTCATGCTCGTGGACCTCGCCCGCAACGATGTCGGCCGCATCGCAGAATTCGGCTCGGTCAAGGTCACCGACTTCATGACCATCGAGCGCTACAGCCATGTCATGCACATCGTCTCCCACGTCTCGGGTAAACTCGCGGGGGGCCGCAGCGCGTTTGATGTCATGCGGGCCACCTTCCCCGCCGGCACCGTCTCCGGCGCCCCGAAGGTCCGCGCCATGCAACTCCTCAACCAACTCGAAAAAAGCAAACGCTGCTCCTACTCCGGCGCCGTCGGCTACTTCGGGTTCGATGGCAACCACGACTCCTGCATCGCCCTCCGCACCGTCGTCCTCAAGGACGGCAAGGCCTATGTCCAATCCGGCGGCGGCGTCGTCGCCGACTCCACGCCCGAAGGCGAATACCAAGAGACCGTCAACAAAGCCATGGCCGGCATGCGCGCCATCGACCGCGCCAGAAAACCCAAATGATCCTCGTCATCGATAACTACGATTCCTTCACCTACAACCTCGTCCAGTATTTCGGCGAACTCGGGGCCGACCTGCTCGTGAAGCGCAACGACGAGATCTCCACGGCTGACATCGCCACGCTCGCGCCCGAGAAAATCGTCGTCTCCCCCGGGCCCTGCACCCCGACCGAAGCAGGCATCAGTTGCGACACCATCCGCGAATTCGGCGGAAAAACCCCCATCCTCGGCGTCTGCCTCGGCCACCAAAGCATCGGCCAGGTTTACGGCGGCGACGTCATCCGCGCCCCGCGCCTCATGCACGGAAAAACCTCCCCCATCCTCCACACCGGCGAGAATGTCTTCACCGGTCTCCCCTCCCCCTTCGAAGCCACCCGCTACCACTCCCTCATCGTCAAACGCGAAACCCTCCCCGCCTGCCTCAAAATCACCGCCGAAACCGCCGAAGGCGAAATCATGGGCATCGCCCACCGCGACCTCCCCGTCTACGGCGTCCAATTCCACCCCGAATCGATCCTCACCCAGCACGGGAAGCAGATGCTGAAGAATTTTTTGGAATTGTAAAATCCCTGAATGAATCGGATGCGGCCATGCACCTCATTTACCTCGACGAATCAGGAAACACCGGAACGAATCTCTCCGACCCTCAGCAACCGGTCTTCGTCCTCGCAGCACTCATCGTGCCCGAAGCTGTCTGGCTGAATCTCGAAAAACGCCTTGTTGAATCCATTCAGCACTACTTCCCGAACCGCCCACAAGATTTCGAGGTTCACGCGAACGAACTGCTCAATCCGCGTGGATTCTTCCGTGCCTTCTCGATGGATCACCGGCTGGGTTTCTACCGAAGCTGGCTTTCTGTAGCAGCCTCGCTCCAATTGCGGCTCGTGAGCCGAGCGATTGTGAAGAAACGATACGCCTCATGGCTCCTCGACACCTACGGCCCTGGCGTCGTCATCAACCCCCATAATGTCGCCTTCGTGCTCACCGCCCAAGTCGTGAATGAATTCCTGCGAGCCATGCCGGGCTCTCCCCTTGGCATTCTAATTTCCGACGAGAACCACGAGGTCATGCCCGACATTGAAAAATCCATCCGCCTCCTTCGAGGCGAGGAAGGATCGCTTCGATTAAGTCAGATCGTCGAAAAAGGATTCTTCATCGAATCTGAAAAAAGCCACATCCTACAACTCTGCGATCTCTGCGCCTATGCCATTCGCCGCGCCGAGGAGCAAAAAATCGGCCATCCCGTCAAACCTGCCGATTCGGCCATTATCCCCTTGGTCGATCCACTTCGGCACACCGCTGGGGAGCCTATGCTCGATGTTCTCGCATGGCTCGACGCTCAACAAAAAAAGGAGCGGCCAGGGAGATGAATCTCGGCAACGGAAAAGGTCCGAAGCACACTGGTCGCTCGTGTATCAACGTAACACCTGCAACCTCTGTCTCAACCAAATTTTTCTAAAATTCATCCGCGCCTCGCGCATCATGTCCGCCTGCCGAGAGTCCGGCACTCCGCGGCCCACAATCGATTACGAACCCGGAGGCATTTGGATCAAATTCCCCTTTTCGACCGCCTATCTGGTTCAAGTCTCAAACGGCACGGATGAGAAAAAGTTCGGGGAAAGTTCGGGGAAAAGTTCGGGGAAAACCGAGGATAAGATCATTGCAATCGCTCGCAAATCCCCAAGCGTTTCTATTCCACAAATTGCCGAGATCCTGGGCATCAGCACACGAGCGGTGGAAAAACAGATTCGCCAACTCAAGCAAGCCAAGCGCCTCCGCCGCATCGGTCCGGCCAAAGGCGGCAACTGGCAAGTCGTGCTATGAAGACCCTGCCGACGCAAATCCCCCGAAGGTGAAATCATGGGGATCGATCGACTGGGCTACCCCCGCCTGCCTCGGTGTCGTCATGGCCTAGGAATCCGGCCGCACTTGGATGGTCACCGGAGACGGAGCCCACCAACTCACGTTTAATGAACTCGCCGTGATGGGACGGTATGGCGTGAAACCGAAAATTTTTGTGATTAACAACGGCATCTACGGCGTCGAGGATGTCATCAGTGAGCGCGGCCATGAATATGACGACCTCGCCCAGATCAATTACCACCTGCTCCCTGAAGCCTTCGGCTGCAAATGGTGGTTCGTCGCCAAGGTTGCGACAAATGCAGATCTCGACGCCGCTCTCGAGCGCGTCGCTGCTGAGGACACAGCCGCCTACATCGGAGTGATGATCTCCGAGGAGGAAAGCCAACCAATGACCGAAGCCATCATCGACAACGGCTACAAGCTCCGCACCCCGCCGATTGGTTGATACCAAAGGACGTTCTTTGAACCTGTCAAGAGGACTTGGGCGAAGTGTCGCCTTGGGCCATCGATGCAGCGGTGCAATTTTTACAGCCGTGCTGGGAACCAATGCCCCGTGCGATTGGCGATCTTTACAAGTGCCAGCATGACAGGGACCTCAACGAGAACGCCAACGATTGTGACGAGGACTACCGGAGAGGATGCTCCAAAAAGTGTAATTGCTACAGCGACTGCGAGTTCAAAGAAGTTCGAGGCTCCGATCATTCCGGCCGGGGCTGCGACATCGTGACACAACCCGAGTTTTTTGCCCGCCCAGTAGGCAATGAAAAAGATGAGAAATGTCTGAATAACAAGCGGGATTGCAATGAGAAGGATGTGTAGCGGGTTTCCCAGAATCACTCCGCCTTGGAAGGAAAAAATGAGAACGAGTGTGAGGAGCAGGCCCACGATTGTGATGTTATTGAACTTCGGGATGAATGTGCGGTGGAAGTAGTCCGCCCCCTTTTTCCGAATCACCGCGGTGCGTGTGAGAATTCCCCCGCCAGAGGGATAACCACGAAGAGCCCCACCGACAGAACCAATGTGCTCCACGGGATCGTTACCCCACCGATCCCAAGCAGGAAAACCACGATTGGCACAAATGCTACGAGAATAATCAGATCGTTTGTTGCGACCTGCACCACGGTATAGGCCGGATTTCCCCGCGTGAGGTGGCTCCAGACAAACACCATCGCCGTGCAGGGCGCCGCTCCCAGAATCACCGCACCGGCCAGGTAGTCCTTGGCCAATTCCTCAGGGATCAGCGCCTTGAAGACCACGAAGAAAAAAAAGGCTGCCAAGCCAAACATCGTGAAGGGTTTGATGAGCCAATTGACCACCCAGGTGAGATAAAGGCCCTGGGGTTCTTTCCGCACATTTTTAAGGCTCGTAAAATCGACCTTCATCATCATCGGGTAGATCATGAGCCAGATCAGCACCGCAATCGGGATCGATACATTCGCATACTCGAATCGGGAGAGAAAATCCGGCACCACTGGTAGAAACCTCCCGATAAGAACTCCGGCCACCATGCATAACACCACCCATACCGTAAGATTTTTTTCAAAAAAACCCATCCTGCCCGCTGAATCACTCATTCTTGGAATTGTGTCCGGGAAAAAATAGGCGCAAAGAAAATCCAAGCCGTTTTAGACCGACCATGAGAGAGAGCAGCCTTTTCCACTGAGCAAAAGAGCCATACATCTTGCCATAAGTAAAAGGGGTCTGCCCAGTCAAGGGGCACACGTGCTGAGAAATCAGGGCACGAACATTTTTGCCCAGTCGGTCCTCATGTCCACGACGATCCACCCGCGTTTTGGCGCGTCGTTGAGGGCATCGATGAGTTTTCCGGAGCTTTTCGGCGTGGAGTCGTAGGCGTATTCGCGCTCGGCGTCGGTGTGGTGGACGAGGAGGCCGAAGCTGGGGCGGGGGTTGTTGATCGTGGTGTATTCGAGCATTTGGAGGTCGCCGTCGCTGTTGCCGAAACAGGCGATGGGGCGGCGGCCGAGGAATTGATGGATGGCAACGGGCTTGCCGGATTTGTCGTCGATGAAGAGGTCTTTCATGGTTTTGACGAGCACGGGGCCGGTGTCGCGGAGCTCGAAGACGGCGCGGGTGCTTGAGCCGATGACTTGTTCGGGCGGGATGCCGTAAACGCGCTCGGCGAAGACGCGCATGAAGTCGGCTCCGCCACCTGAGACGATGCAGGTTTGGAATCCCTTCGCGCGGAGAAATGCCAACACCTCGAGCATGGGCTGGTAGGCGAGTTGGTCGTAGGGGCGGTCGAAGCGGGGGTGCTTGGCGGTGGCGAACCACGTGCGGACGCGGTCGTCGAATTCCTCGGTGGTCATGCCGGAACCGGTGAGTTCGATGAGGCGAAAGAGGCCTTTGTAGTGGTCGGCGAGGAGCGTGGGCAGATCGCCAGCGAGGGCGGCTTGCACCATCGGATCGTCTTTCCATGCGGGTTCGTCGGGCAGGCGACGCTTGAGTTCATCGAGCGTGAAGGCGAGTTGGAAGGGCATTGGATTTTCCGGCCAGAGGGTGCCATCGTTGTCGAACACGGCGAGGCGCTCGGACTCGGGAACGAAATCCTTCGAGGCGGGATCGGTGGTTTTTTCGACGAAGTCGAGGAGGGCTTGCTTGGCCGGGCCGGGGTTCCAGGAGGGAAGCGGGTCGGCGAAGGCGAGGGGTGCGAGTAAGACGAGGAGGAATGGGAGCAGGGATTTCATTCGACGGGGCCGAGGGCTTGCGGGGTGGTTTGGATTTCTTTGGCAGCGAGGGCTTCGAGGGCGCGCGGGGACATGATGCCATCGGTGGTGAGGCGGAGGGATTGGATGTCGGGGTTGGATTTTTTCATCTCCAGAAATTCATTGGCGCGCGATTCAACCAACGGGGTCCACTGGATGAAATCGGCGGCGACGGCAACGACGAGGGTTCCGTCGCGGTCGAGCGCGCAAGGAATGCCGTTCATGGCTCGGAATTCGGTGATCGGCGCGTTGATGTTGTGGTGGTTTTCAAAGAGGCGGGTCGTTTGGACGAAGTAGACAGCGTCCTCGGGAGATGTGGCCTGGAGCGGCCTGCGCGAGAAGTGGGTCGGGGTTGTGGCCGATGGTGGCGAGGAGTTTGGCGATGGCGGATTTTTGCCAGGGGTTGAAGGAGGGGTTGGCGAGGAAGGCGTCGAGAGTTTCGGGCGATGCGCCAAGGGATTGGAGGGCGGCGCGGGTTTGGGCTACGAGTTCGGCTGGGGAGGATTCGACGAGGGCGCGCTGGAAGGTGTCGTTCATGTTCACGGCAGAGAGCGCGGTGCCGATACCGCCTCCGACGAGGAGTCCTGAAAAATTCACCAGCGAGGCTCCGGCGGCCATGGCGCGGGCGGCGGCATCGAGTTCCGCCTGCAACACGGGGTCGGTGGAAAACGGGCTCACGCCGAGCTTGGAGGGCGAGTTCGGCTTTTTTGCGGTGCACGCCGACAGCGGCTTCGACGGCCTCGGTGGCACCGACTTTGCCCTCGCCCATGGATTTGATCGAGTTGCCGACACGGCCGAAAAACTTCGATGCGCCTTGCGGGAGGCGTTTGGCAGTCCCAACGGGATCCTTCACCGCAGCTCCGACGCTTTGGATTTTTTCGCCGCCGGTTTGGAGGAGCGCCTTGCCGAACTCGGCGGATTTGTTCATGGCGCGAAGGGACGCGATGGCTCGGAGTTCGCGGATGCGGGTGGCGAGGAGTTGCGTGCCGGTGATCTCCTCGCGGGCGGAGCCGTTGAAAAGCTCGTAGGTCGCATGGAGCCCGTCGGTATGGGCAGTTGGGCCGGTTTGAGACAGCAAAGCCGGTGGAAGTAGCTCGGCCGATGGAACCGGGCCCGGCGTTTCGAAACCCAAGGGTTCCGCGCCGATGGCGCTGTTGATGAGAACAAGAAGGAGGGCTGCAAATCGCATTTTTAAAAAACTCATAGGCTACTTTGCGAACATCTCTCCCAAGATATGAAGCACTCGATCACTGGTTGAAGGAGAAAGGCGGCCGAGTTTTATCACGAGTCGTGATTTGTCGATGGTCCGGATTTGATCCAGCACGATTTGACCTTGGACTCCTTGGAATGTGCAGGGAACCCGACTGGGGTAGTTCCGCCCCTTGCTGGTCATGGGCGCGATGATCACTGTCCCGATATGCCGATTCATTTCGTCGGGAGAGATGATCGTGCAAGGCCGCTTCTTTTTGATCTCCCGCCCGATGGTGGGATCAAGGGCGACTTGGAAAACATCAAAGCGCTTCACTTCCACTCCCATTCCTCCTTGTCCCATCGTGTGGCGGTCGCGTGGACGGGCAATTTGTCGTCGCCTTCCCGCGCCATGCGCTCAAAGGCCTCAGCCCACCCCCGCGCGCCCGTCGTGGGGCCCGGATGAGGACTACGCCGTCCGCGATATCGATTTCCAACTCCCCCTCAAGTCCGCATTTTTCAATGAAGGGCTTTGGAATCCGCACGCCGCGCGAATTTCCAATCGGGATCAAGGTTGTCTTCATAAAACTAAAGTAGGCACTTTGTAATTACAAATCCAATAAAAGTTGGCTATCCCCGGGCGGTGCAAATTTCGAGCAGGAGAACGAAAACCGTGAGCATTTTTTAGAAATTTAATTCAAACCCTGCAACGGGCCCGTAGGTGGTGACCTCGTAGGAGAAACCGGCTTGGTCGTAATCGTAGCCGATCGCGCGGTAGCCGACGACAAACGTCGCCCAGCGACTGATCTGTGCGCCAGCTCCGGCGAAGGCCTGCCAGGTGAGTTCCGAGTTCGCTCCGAATCCGCCGATGTCTCCGCGCGCGATGACAAATAGCCAATCGGTGAGATACGCGCGGGAGCGAAACCCGATGACCGGATCAATCCATGTGCGCGAGAACGACCGGGAGCGGCCATTGAGCAAGCCGGGGGTAAGTTCCAAATCCAACCCCAGCGAGAGCATCCGAAAACCGCCCTGTAGGTCGAAACTGAATCGCTCTGTCTGGATCACGCGGTAACCGAGCAGGCTGGTCCATTGGAATTGATTGAGCGTCGAGTTGAGCTGACCGAAGCGCGGGCCGGGCGTTTCCTTGCTCGTTTGGAAGCGGGCGTAGATGACATCGTTCTCAAGCGACCAACGGTCGTAGCCGATCTCGGTGAGAACCATGAATCCAAAGGTGAGTTTGGAGAGCGCGTCGGAGGCGCCGAGATTCGCATCCGCACTCAGCGGACCAGCGCCTACCGTGCCGCTGACCGATGTGAGCCAGAGGTAGGGAGCGACACGAAAATGCCATCCGGAGTTTTCCTCCTGCGGTGGAGTCAGGGGGCGAACTTCATCGGTGATGGTGCCTGCGAAAACGGCAGCAGGTAGCGCAAGGAGGATGAGAAATTTCCGCATGAAGATCGGAGAGACGCCTCAGCTTTGAACAATCCGCATGGCGGGCAGCGGCCCTGTGACTCCAGCCTCGTCGAGGGCTTTTTTGGTCGCCTCGTTGAGGGTGAATTGGGCCGCCCAGAAATTCTCCGGCTTGCACCAGACGCGAAGCTCCATCGTGAACTTATTTTCACCCAAAGCGGTAAGAACGGCAACCGGAGCGGGCTCATTCAACACATTCGAATTGCCGGCGGTGGCGGCCAAGAGAGTGGCGCGAACCTTATCAGGGGAATTGGATCCGCCGACGGTGCTGGGGACGATAACCGCCCGTGTCGGGTGGGCGCTGAAGTTTGTGATATTGCCGCCGGTGATGGCGGCGTTGGGAAGGGCGACGGTGAACTTGATTCCGTTTTCCGACACCCAGTTGGTGGCGGTGGCGAAGACATCCTTGGCGGTGGTGACCGCCTCCGGTGTGGAGGCGGCTTCCGCGAGGATGGGCATCATAGCTGTTTTTCCTGTGGTTGATTGCTATTGAGAAACGCTGGTGACCGACTCCATCACGCGGTCGAGATTGAAGCTGCCGGGCTTCTGGCGGGGCGGGAATTCCTTGAAGCTCTGGAGCCAGTTGCCGACATACGCCGCGGCTGGGGCGATAACGAACATGTGCTCGAAATACCAGCGGTCGTAGCCCATGCCGATATCTTGGGCCAACTCGAAGGGATCCATGCGGAGGTTCGAGACCATCGGCGCGCGAAGTTCCTCAAAGGGTTGCTGCCACACTTCCATGCCGTGGGCGTTTTGTTTGAGGAAGGTGATTTTCCAGTTGTCGTAGCGGAGCGCGGCGACGCTGCCGTCATCTGTCCAGTAGATGAATTCGCGGCGGGGCCACTCGGCATCGCCTTTCAACGCAGGGAGGAGATTGTAGCCGTCGATGTGGACCTTGTAGGAGCGGTCGCCGAGTTTTGCGCCTTTGAGGAGTTGCTCCTTGGCGTCGGGGTTTCCGGCGGCGGCGACGAGCGTGGGCAGCATGTCCTCGTGTGAGCCGATATCGTTGATCACGGTGCCGGGCTGGATCACGCCAGGCCAGCGGATGAAGGTTGGCACGCGATAGCCACCCTCCCATTGGGTGTTTTTCTCTCCGCGGAACATCGTGGTGCCACCGTCGGGCCATGTGAAGGCCTCGGCGCCATTGTCGGTGGAATACATGATGATCGTGTTCTCCTCGAGGCCGAGTTCCTTGAGTTTCGCGAGGACTTGGCCGACATGGGCGTCGTGTTCAACCATGCCGTCGGCATAAATGCCGAGCCCGGTTTTTCCATCGGACTCGGGCTTGAGGTGTGTGAAGATGTGCATGCGGGTGGAGTTCCACCACAGGAAGAAGGGTTTATCCTCCTTCGCGGCGCGCTCCATGAATTCGAGCGCCTTTTCGTTCACCTCGTCATCGATGGTTTCCATGCGCTTTTTCGTAAGCGGGCCTGTGTCCTGGATGCGGCCGTCAGCGAAGCTGTGGATCACGCCGCGCGGGCCGAATTTCTTTTTGAACTCGGGATTCTTCGGGTAGTCGGGATTTTCGGGCTCCTCCTCGGCATTGAGGTGGTAAAGGTTGCCGAAAAACTCATCGAAGCCGTGGTTTGTCGGGAGCATGTCGTCACGGTCGCCGAGGTGGTTTTTGCCGAATTGGCCGGTGACATAGCCTTGTGCCTTGAGCAGTGTCGCGATGGTCGGATCCTCGATTTTCATGCCCTCGGGCGTGCCGGGGAGGCCGACTTTCGTGAGGCCAGTGCGGATCGGCGACTGCCCGGTGATGAAGGCGGCGCGGCCGGCGGTGCAGGATTGCTGACCATACCAATCGGTGAAATATGCGCCCTCGCTCGCAATGCGATCGATGTTCGGGGTGCGGTAGCCCATCATGCCGCGATTGATCGCGCTGATGTTGAATTGGCCGATGTCGTCACCCCATATTACGAGGATGTTCGGTTTTTTGGTGCCTTGGGCGGGGGCGGGTTGAATGCTGGTGAGGAGCGCCAAGGTGGCGAGAATGATGGTGGCAGGGATTTTTATGCACATATAAAAGTCGGCCTTTTGTTAAGCAGCATTTTTCGGTGATTGCGAGGAATCATTTTGGGGACGAGCAGCCGATCCTTCCAAGTCCACTCGCGCCCGCCTGGTCCATAGAAGCGAGGACGTTTCTTGCTCGGCATCTGACGGCAAGCCTGTAACTCTGATGGTCTCAATGAAATTAAACGCAGCATTGTTTCTTGTTGGTGTGTCGCTGCTCCTCGGGGCATGTGCCGCTGTAGGAGTGAAGGTGCGCAAGCCCGCACACGTTGTGCTTCATCGCGAGGCCTTGCGACTTTCAACGCTCACCGAAAACTCCACGCCCGCCCGTCTTTTGGTGGATGGACAACAAATGAAATCCAAGGAGGCCACGCGGGCACTGGCCTTGCTCCAAGCTGCTGAATCCACTTCCAAAGCAAAGCCTGGGACACCCGAGGAGGAAATCCACCTGGCAGCAACCCGTGGACTGCTTTTCCTCATGGCTGAACGAGGATTCGCCCCGCTTCCTTTAGGCGGTGGCCGAACCTTGGGAGTTTCAGGAAACAGCCGCAGCACGCTCGACCCCCGCGCGGCGAATGAAATTCTGCCCGCCGCAGACATTCAAATCTCCAAGCTCCGCGGGCGATCGACACGCGATGGGGCCGGTTTGCCTTGCGTTGCCCGCTTCGAGCCCCACTCACCCTCACTGAATGGCGAACCGGGAACTCCTCCAAGAGGCGGAATTTGCGAACCGGTGACCGCGTTGATCCGCACCGATGGAACCAATCCTGCGTTGGTTTTTCACCGAACACTCAACGACGGCGACGTCACGATCCATGGTCGCCGAGTCACGTTGGCCGCTGATTTTACGGCGCCTCTGGCTTACATGCTGTCGAAGGGCCGCAATCGCGCCATTGACATCGGCTCCTTGGTGCGAAGCGACAAGAATTTCGCCCACACCGGCCTCTACCAGTTCCAGCGCTACGATCCGAAAAAAATCCCCGTGGTGTTTGTGCATGGCCTGCTCTCGCGCCCCGAGACTTGGATGGCGGCAGTGAACAGCTTGCTGGCCGATGAAAAAATCCGTGAGCGCTACCAGTTCTGGTTCTTTCTTTATCCCACTGGGCTGCCGGTGTGGGGATCGGCTGCGGAATTGCGTTCTGAGTTGGAAAGGTTCCGTTTGGCCCTCGACCCCGATCGCAGCAATCAACACTTCGACCGCATGGTGCTCGTCGGTCACAGCATGGGTGGATTGGTCTCCAGCCTCCAGGTGCGCACGGGCGGGAAGACCCTCTGGAAGCAATTCATGGACACGCCCCCCGATCGCCTCTCGCTCTCGCCAGCGTTGCGGAACCGCATCGTCGAGGTCGTGGAATTCCAACCCAGGCCCGAGGTCGCTCGGGTTGTCTTTTTTGCCACGCCACACCGAGGCAGCAACATGGCGGTGCACCCCGCGACCGAGTTCTTTTCCCGCCTCATCCGCCTGCCTGTCAATTTCCTGAAAACCGATGTGAGAGTGCTCCAATCCGTCGTGCGAAACGAATTTCGCGATCTTTTTACAGCGCCCGCAAACAGCTTGGTTTTCCTCCGGGCAAATTCCCCATTACTAGAGTCGATCCTCTCACTCCCCGTGCGGCAGGGCCTGCCCTACCACTCGATCGTCGGAGACCAGGGAAAGAACGATTCTCCAAACAGCTCCGATGGTGTGGTGCCCTATTGGAGTTCGCGCATGGAGGGAGCGGTATCGGAAAAAATCGTCCCTTCCGGCCACGGAGCCCACGAACACCCAGAGGGCATTGCCGAACTGGCCCGGATTTTGCACTCCCACCGCTAAGCGCCCAAGAGCCGTCCATTTTGCGCGATTTTGCAGTTTCGAGGCGGGTGAATGAAAATAGCCCAGCGTGATTTTTTTGAGCTAATGACATCTGGCGTTTTAAAAAACATCAACCCTCATGAGAACGACATTGGACTTGGCGAGCCCTGTTTTTGAATAGTTTAAGCCATTTATGGAATAAGAGAAAAGATTTCTCGAGAGCTTGGCTTCACGACTTTTGGCCGAGTCATTGACAACCAGACAGCCTGACGCAGCGGCGCCGCCGGGGGTTCGCTAGGAGTCTCATGACCATGTCAGCCAAGTGAATCCCGCCGATATGAAAGCGGTCTATCGCTTGCTCGACGAGCGATGAGCTATTCTTTCGACGCCAACCCGCTCCTTGACGCCTCAAGCGAGTCTTCGGAATTTCGCGGGCGTGCCAATTGCGTTCCTGTCCGCGACCTCACCTTTCCCCAGCTTGCGCCTTCCAGCCTGCGAAAGCGTCGGATTCACGGTTGCCCCCGCATCAACTCGCCGCTATGGTCCCGCATGTCAGGGGCCATGGATTGCGGACAGGCGAACCCCGCCAGGGCAGGAATGCAGCAACGGTAGCCCGATCCTCCTTGCCGTGGTTCCCTGACACTCCCTCCCAGGCTCCGCGCGTCTTGACGTGCTCCGCACCGCTTGTAATTTCATCACCCCATGTCCACGGTCTCCCGCGATAGCGTTCGAGAAGTCCTCCATGCCTTTCTTGCAGGAAAGGGATTGAGAAAGACCTCACAACGCGATGCCATCATCGAGGCCGCTTTCGGCACGAACGAGCACTACACCGCCGAGGAACTTCTCACCATGTCCCGCTCGATCGACACCTCGGTCTCGCGCGCCACGGTTTACCGCACCCTGCCGATTCTGGTGGAAAGCGGCCTGCTGCGCGAACTCGACTTCGGCGGCGATACGAAAATCTATGATCCGAACTTTCTGGAACACCCAACACACAACCACCTCGTCTGTGTGGACTGTAAAAAAATCGTCGAATTCGAGGACCCGAACATGGAATTGCTCGAAAATTGCATCACCCGCCGCCTGGGCTTCACTCCGGCAAACAAACGGGTGACGATCGAGGCCCATTGCGACGAATTCCAGTCGCTCGGCACCTGCAGCAGGGCCGCCAACACCGCCAAATAATCAATCGCATGTGGAAAGGCAGATTCCAGGAGGAGCAATCCGACCTTCTTAAAAGCTACGGGGAGTCCGTCAGCATCGACTGGCAACTCCACAAACACGACATCCGCGGCAGCATCGCCCACGCCCGCGCCCTCAAAAACGCTGGGATCCTGACCCCCGACGAATTCGCCTCGATCGAGTCAGGCCTGCTTCAAATCGGCTCGGAAATCGAGGCAGGCACCTTCGAGTTCCGCCGCGATCTGGAGGATGTCCACATGAACATCGAGGCCGAACTCACCAAGCGCATCGGCCCGGCAGGTGCAAAACTCCACACCGCCCGCAGCCGAAACGACCAGGTCGCGCTGGATTTCCGACTGTATCTGCGCGAGGCCTGCGAGACGCTCGATTCCGCCGCAAACGCCCTGCAGCGCGCCCTGCTCGGCCTCGCCTCACGCCACCGCGAGGCGGTCATCCCTGGCTACACCCACCTCCAGCGCGCGCAACCCGTCCTATTCGCCCACCACCTGCTCGCCTACATCGAGATGCTTGACCGCGACCGTGGCCGCCTTGCCGACGCAGCGAAGCGCATGGATGCGATGCCGCTGGGCTCCGGCGCGATCGCGGGCTCGACCATCGCCCTCGACCGCGAGTCAGTGGCCCGCGAGCTTGGCTTTTCCAAGGTAACAACGAACAGCATGGATGCCGTGGCGGACCGTGATTTCGCCTGCGAACTCCTCGCCGCCCTGGCAATCCTCGGCATGCACCTCTCCCGCCTGAGCGAGGACACGATCCTGTGGGCCTCAGCCGAGTTTGGATTTCTCGATCTCAGCGACCGCCACACCACTGGTTCAAGCCTCATGCCGCAGAAGAAAAACCCCGACATCGCCGAACTCGCGCGCGGCAAGACCGGCCGCCTCTACGGGAATCTCATGTCCCTCCTCACGGTCATGAAAGGCCTTCCCCTCACCTACAACCGCGACATGCAGGAGGACAAGGAGGCCGTTTTCGATTCCATCAAAACCACCCGCGACACACTGACGATCCTTGCGGAGATGTATTCGGCATCGCGCCTGAGGGAGGACCGCGCACTGGAGGCCGCCTCCGACCCGCTCCTCCTCGCGACCGACCTCGCCGACCGCCTTGTTGAAGGCGGTGTGCCTTTCCGCAAGGCCCACGAGATCGTCGGCAGCCTGGTCGCCCTTGCACAGCAAAGCGGCACCCCCCTCGACAAACTCGATTCCGCCGACTTTTCGGACGCCTCGCCAGTGCTCACGCCAGAGATCGTTGCAGCGACCTTCGATCTGCGCTCGGCACTCGCCGCCCGCAGCACCACCGGCGCCCCCTCCCCGGAAAATATCGCTCGCGAGATCGCCCGCTGGGATCGTTCCTTGAAATGAACGGGACTCCCGCGACTAAACCCCCCTTCCTCGAGCGTTTCCTCGCCTTCAGAAACAAAGGCGACGAAGCCAAGCCGTTCCTCTCCCACATCGAGGACCTTCGCCTCACCATCATCAAAATCGCGATCGCCCTCATCGTCGGCATGTTCTTGTGCTTCGCGTTCCGCGACCATCTCGCCGCACTGATCCAGCGACCACTTGTGGACCTCGACCCCGACCGCGCCGCGAACCTGCAGTCACTCGGCGTCGCCGACTCGTTCACCATCTCGCTGGAACTCGCCTTCTACGGCGGCATCGTTTTGTCATTTCCCCTCATCGTGGTTTTCATCGCCGAATTCATCCTTCCAGCCCTCAACCCCAGGGAGAAGGCCATGATCCTCCCCGTGGCACTCATCGGCTCGGGGCTTTTTTTGGGAGGGGCGGCCTTCAGCTACTTTGTCGTCCTACCGCAAACATTGGACTTTTTCTTTAACGACGCCCGCGCCATGAACTGGCAACCCACCTGGACCGTCCGCGAATACTACTCGTTCACCACCCAGTTCATCATTGCCTTCGGCCTCGCCTTCGAACTCCCCCTCGCCGTGCTCATGCTCCTGAAACTCGGCTTCGTCGATCATGTGCGACTCCGGAAAACCCGCGCCTTCGCCGTGGTGGTGATCTTCATTTTCGCGGCGATCATCACGCCGACATCCGACATCGTCACCCTTGTCCTCATGGGCGGCCCCATGTGCCTCCTCTACGAGATCTGCATCGGTATCGCCTGGTTCATGCGCGACAAAACCTCGCCTCAAGAAACCGTCGGCGACCCACCCGCCACGCACCAAGAGTGAAGCAGGAACACTTCGCGCCACGAACCAAGCGGAGCGGATTGAAAAAAGCGGCCTCGTCAAAGGACTCTAAAAAAATATTGCGAAGGGCGAGCAGGACGCTAAGAATTAGTCCCCCTCACGCGCGGTTAGCTCAGTGGTAGAGCACTACCTTGACACGGTAGGGGTCACAGGTTCGAACCCTGTATCGCGCACCATCCCCCCTCGAAATTTTTATCTTTTTTCCGGGCAGTTAGCTCAGCGGTAGAGCGGTAGTTTTACACACTATTGGTCGGGGGTTCGATCCCCTCACTGCCCACCCCCCTTTCACAATCGGCTTCATTTGCTGCAACATCCCCACAAATGGGTATCGGCCACCGTCGCCTTCCGTTTTAAAATTTGTCAAGGATCGGGGGTTGACAAAAAAAAGTTCTTTCCTCAGAAGCTTCGGAACATTGACGACCGACCGGCTACCAACCTCGTCCCGTTTTCATTCGAATGACCCCTCACACCCACCGACCACGCCCCATTGCGGCAGCGCTGCTTTGCTGCCTCAGCTGCCTCAGCGCGAACGCGGCGGATCAAGGTGTGCTCACGGTGAAAGAAGCTGAGTTTCGCAGCCGCTGGGCGGGACCTCAGGAAGACCGGTTATCCACGCCGCAATTTTTCGAGCCCGGCGGGGGCCTTGACGATAGCGAGGGCGCTCTGCCCACCGACGAAGAAACCGGCACTGCCTCCGGCATCGTCAACGATGTCGATCGCATGGCCGAAAATTTGAAACGCGGATTGCGCTTCGGTCCCCTTGACCTTTCCCTCGGACTGGCCACGGGTTGGGAATACTCATCCCAAAACTCTCGCGGCGCAGACACCGATTTCGCGGACAACAACAGCTTTTTCGCCGCCCCGACGATCGGGGTTGTCTACGATCGCGAGATCGGCGTCTGGAGGGTGGCAGCACGCTTCGGAGCGGGATACCGCTATTATTTCAATCAGGACTACACCGCAGCGGGCACCGGCAACCAGCGCAACCCCCTGTCCCTCACCGGCGGCTTCATCATCGGCTATACCACCAGCCGCCTGTCGGTGGAGCTGAACGCTGCCGCATCCTCGGGATCGGGTTACGACATCGTTTCCGGATCCAACAATTGGCAGACATCCGCCTCCGCTTCACTGTCCATCCGCTACATCCTCACCGAACAGGCAAGCATCGGCGCGGCGGGATCCGTGTCCTACACCAACAACTCCTACGCCCAGGCCGCCGTGGGAGAAATCGTCCAGCCAGCATCGAACAACCTCAACACTTCCGTCAGCGCCTTCGCGGACTATCTCGTCACCCCGAAAACAAACGCGCGTCTTCTTGTGAGCGCGGGGCAGGATTTGCAAAGCTTCGATGACGGAATCTCCGAAGGCCGCAGATATCTCGACGGCATGCTCCAACTGACATACCAACTCGCCCCCAAATTCTCAATCGACGCTGGCGGTGGCATGGGCTACGTGGCGGATCAAAACATCCCAGACCCAGAATTTGTCGGCTGGCGCCCGGTTTACACCGCAGGCATCAACTACACTCCGACCGAAAAAACCTACCTCAAGGCAAACTTCGGCATGCAAGGTGCCGACATCCGCCCAAACTTCAGCCTCGTCGCCGGCTGGAACGCTCGTGAAAAAACCCGCCTCTCGCTCTCCCTCTACCAAAACCAGGGCTTCTCCACCCTTTCACCGGACCAATACAACATCACCCGCGGCGTCCTCGGCACCATCTCCCAAAAACTCTTCAAAGGCGTCGATGTCTCCCTCTCCGGCGGCTACGAGCAATCGGAATACGTCTCCCTCACCGGCAAGCGGCTCACCGATGCAGTGGAAGGTCCTGCCGACTACTTTCTCACCAGCGCGACAGTCTACTGGCGCATCCGCGAGTGGCTCGGCTGGCAGAATACCTTCATGCTCTCCACCGGCCAAGGAAACAACAACCAGCTCCAAAGCAGGTTTTCAACGAGCTTGAATTTGACGTTCTGATCTCCGGCCTGTAATTTCCCGCTCACATGTTGGTCACACTCCCCATTGGATGGCGCTTTCCCCTCGTCGTCGCGATCGCCCTTTTTTTCGCTTCCCCGGCCGGTTTTTCCGATCCTACAAAACTCCCCCCACCACTGACCCAGTCCAACCCAGCGCCAGCTGCCCCAGCCCCCTTCAATCAGTCGCCCCAATCAGCTCCCCAAGGCATCCCATCGGCGGAATCCGCCTCCTACGACTCACCCATCCCCACCCTCATGGCCGGCGAGGGCGACTACATCCTTTCTCCGGGGGATACCCTTGATTTGATGGTCTACAAAGAGCCTGACCTCAACATGCGGTCGAAAATCGCACGCGATGGCAGGGTGCAACTCCCACTCCTCGGAGAGGTCGCCGTTGCAGGCAAAAGCGTCCGCGAGGCCCAGGAAAACATCCGCCGCCTCTACGATGCGGACTACCTCGTCAACCCACAGATTTATCTCAACATCGCCTCCTATACCCAGCGCTCGATCACCGTCATCGGACAGGTCGCCCGGCCGGGCAACTACGAACTCCAAGGCACCGACCGTATTGGGATCATCGAGGCTATCGGCATGGCGGGCGGATTCACCCGCATCGCCGACAGGAAAAGAATCACCGTCAAACGCACAGACGGAAAAAAAACGGAAACCATCAAGGTAAACACCGCCCGGTTGGACGACCCCCAAGGCGGCAGCTTCATCGTCCTTCCCGGCGATATCATCACCGTGGGCGAGAGCTGGTATTAAGAAAAATCCGAATCTCCGATGAGCAAATCCGCTTCTTCCTCCCACCACCAAGCCACCTCGGTCACTCCTGACGCAATCGACTGGCGCGAATATTTCCACGCCGTCGTGGACCGCTTGTGGATCGTCATCCTCTGCCTGCTCGTCGGCGCCATTTACGCGGGATACAGCCTCACCAAGGTCGAGACCACCTACCGCGCCAGATCCGTTCTGTTCATCGAGCAGGAATCCGCCCGCATCCTCGACCCGAAGCTGACACAAGTCCGTGACGAGCAAATCCGCAGCGTGGACATGATCAATACCGTGGTCGATCTGCTCAGAAGCTACCCCTTTGCCCAGCGCGTCGCCGCCCGCCTCAAACTTGAGCAGGACCCCCGCTTCCTCTCCGCAGCAGGCATCCCCGCGAAGGACGCCAGCCCAGACCGAGTCGCCGCCGCGCTCAACAGCATGTCGAGCGCCGTCTTCCGCACTCAGACCCGCCTGATCGACATCTACCTCACCACCCCGGATCCCAACCTCTCAGTCAAACTCGCCAACGCCTTTGCCGACGAATACATCCGCTACGTCTTCGAGCGCCGCACCGAGGCCTCGAAATCCGCCACCCAGTTTCTCCTCGAGGAGGCCGACCGCCTGCGCAAACGCTTGCGCGTCTCCGAAGAGGCCATGCAAAGCTTCCGCGAACGCGAGCGCGCGGCCTCCATCGAAAACATGCTCTCGACCGCGCAATCCCAACTCACCGAAATCAACGCCACCCAAGCCAGCCTCGAACAGCGGATTTTCCAGATCGACAGCGACCTCGCGGTCATTCGCGCCGGAGAACAATCCCTCGACCAACTCCTCTCCCTTCCCAGCATCGCCTCAGAACCCAAGGTCGTCCAACTCAACGAAACCCTCCGCTCCCGCGAACGCGACCTCACCCTCATCTCCCAACGCTACCGCGCGAAACACCCGACCTACATCACCCTCAAGACCCAGATCGACCTCACCCGCAAAGATCTCAACAGCGTCCTCTTCGACGCCGGAGGCCTCCTCGAGAACTCCCGCAATCGCTTGGAAATTCTCCTCAATCAAACCAAGAGCGCCCGCCAAGAGGCTGAGGTGAGGCTGCTTGGGGTCACCGAAAAATCAATCGAATACAACGACATCAAACGCGAACAGGAGACCGATCTCGCCCTCTATAATTCCGTCCTCTCCCGCCTCAAGGAAGTCGACATCACCAAGCAAATCACCGAATCCCCCGTCCGCATCCACGAGGCTGCCGTCGGTGCCGCTCCCATCCGCCCAAGCGCCACGAAGACATGGATGCAGAGCCTGCTCGGCGGCCTTGTCGCCGGAATCGGCATCGCCATCCTCCTCTTCTTCCTCGACACAAGCGTCAAGACCGTCGACCAAGTCGAGCACCTCACCGGCGTCAATGTCATCGCCGCCATTCCCAAGCTGAGCCTCACCACCCGCGCCAGCGTTCTTGTGACCAACGAGGAGCGCTCGGGCATCGTGGCAGAGTCGTTCCGCTCCCTGCGCGCCTCGCTCACCCTCCACCAACTCAACGAAAACGCCCGCACCTTCCTTTTCACCAGCTCCATGCCGAGTGAAGGCAAAACATTCTGCAGCTCGAACTACGCGGTCACCCTCGCCCAACAAGGCTTCAACACCCTGTTCATCGATGCCGACCTTCGCAAACCGGGCGGCTCGATCGTCTTCTTCGGCGAAAACAGAAAACCCGGCCTCTCGGAAGTCCTCCTCCGCACCTGCACCATGAAAAACGCCATCATGCCGACCCATATCGATGGCTTGAACATCCTCACCGCTGGCGGCCGCGCCCCCAATCCCTCCGAGCTTCTGACCTTCGACAACATCGAGCGCTTCCTCACCGATGCATTGTCTCAATACGACCGAGTAGTCGTCGACTCCGCCCCGCTCCTCGCCGTCAGCGACACCCTCCTCATCGCCCCGCACATCGACCTCTGCACCCTTGTCGTCCGGGCCTTCGGCACCCCTCGCAAGATGGTGATGCGCGCCATCAAATCCCTCGAGGAAACCAAAACCGAGCCAGCCGGCCTCGTGCTCAACTTCCTTCCGAGCGGCCGCGGCGGCTACTACGCCTACTACTACTCGGGCAAATACTACGGCTCTTACGGTGCCAAGGGCGTCTACGGCGAATAATCCCTCCCCTTCCACACACCATGACATCCACCACCGCACCAAGCCGCACATGGCTTCTCATCGGCGGCGCGATCGCCCTCGTCGTTGGCCTTTTCGCCCTCGCCGCCCCGCTCGTTTTTTCCTACGTCCTCACCGCATTCGTCGGCGCATTCCTGCTGGTGAACGGCATCGCCTCGCTCTTTCAGTCCCTGTTCGGAAAAGGCGCCACCCACCGCGTTCTCTCGGCGATCCACGCGGTCGTCCGCATCGCCGCCGGCACCGCACTCTTTGTGTTCACCGGCGCGGGCATGGCCGCCCTCACGCTCATCCTTGCCGCGGTCTTCGCGGTGGAAGGCGTTGTCTGCATCGCCACCTCGATCCGTATGCGCTCGAACCCCGCATGGATTTGGCTTGGCTTGAACGGCGTCGCCGCCCTCGTCCTCGCCGGCATGATCTACTCGAAGTGGCCCCTCGACGCGGATTGGGTCATCGGCGTCCTCTACGGCATCCAGTCCATCTTCAGCGGCGTTTCCCTGATTCTTCTGGGCCTCAACGCCAAACCCGGCGCCGCACAATAGCCCCCTCCCGCGCACACATTGTGCAACGCGGCGATTGAATTTTTTTCAAAAAGAGAAAAAGTCGGCGGCTGCCGTGAATACAACCGCCGAATACATCGCGATAGGGTTCGAGAAAATCTCCACCGACCTCAACGACCTGGTCGGCAGCCTGCAGGAGGTTCTCAGGGAACTGGGGGAGGACGAAGTCGCCGACAGGCTGCCTTGGGTCGGGCGGAAGGAGGGCTGCTGCGAGGGCTTCGAACAAGCCGCATCCATCGCCTTCCAACTCCTCAACATGGTTGAGGAGAACGCCGCCTCAAGAACCCGCCTCGCCCGCGAGATCGAACACGGCAGCGCCGCGGAACCCGGCCTCTGGCCCCGCCAACTCGCCCAACTCCGCGACGCTGGCATGGATGCCGCCTCCATCGCCACCACCCTCCGTGATATCCGCATCGAACCGGTCCTCACCGCCCACCCGACCGAGGCAAAGCGCTCGGCTGTTCTGGAACAACACCGCACGATCTACCGCCTCCTCCTCAGCCGCGAGGATACGCGCCTCTCCCCCTCTCAAAAATCCACCCTCGGCAAGGAAATCAAAATCGTCCTCGAACGCCTCTGGCGCACAGGCGAGATTCTGCTCGAGAAACCCGACATCGCCACCGAACGCCGCGGCGTCATGTATCACCTCCGCGAAGTCTTCCCTCCGGCCCTCGCCCGCCTCGACCAGCGACTCCTTCAGGCATGGCAGGACTCGGGATTCGACCCGGCACTCCTCTCCGACCCGCTCAAACTCCCGAAAGTCCGCTTCGGCACATGGGTGGGTGGCGATAGGGACGGCCACCCCCTCGTGACCTCGGAGGTCACCAAATCCACCCTCGACGACCTCCGCCTAAGCGCACTCGTCGTCCTCCACAGGAAACTCGGCGAACTCGCCGCACAACTCCCGCTTTCAAGCAACTTCCAGGAATTCCCGGAAATCCTCCACAAGGAACTCCAAGCGCTCCGCAGGGAAAACCCGTCGCTCGCCGAAACCCTCCGCCAATGCCACTCAGACGAACCATGGCGCCAGTTCGTCCTCCATCTCCAAGCGAAACTCCCAGTCTCGGAGGGCAAGATCGACGGCGCCGAAATCCTCGACGGCGATATCCACTACACCCAACCAGCCGAACTCGATGCCCACCTCGCCCTGCTTGACCGCGCCCTGCGCGAGGGCGGCGCGGCCCGCCTCGCAGAATCCGCCGTCAGCCCCGCAAGACGCGTGCTGGACAGCTTCGGCTTCCACCTCGCGGCCCTGGACATCCGCCAGAACAGCCGCTTCCACGACCTGGCCATCGACCAACTTCTCAAGGCCGGTGGATTCGAAGACGACAAATTCTCCTCGTGGGACGAGGATCGCCGCATCGCGTTTCTCCAGGCAGAACTCTCCTCTCCACGACCGTTTTTGGGAACTGGCACTCCGGTCGAGAGGGAAGCCGAGGCCGTTCTCTCCTGCTACGCCGTCCTCCGCCGCCACATCGCCCGATACGGCCGCGAGGGCATCGGCGCCCTCATCGTCAGCATGACAAGGCGCCTCTCCGACCTCCTTGCCGTTTACCTCCTCGCCCGCGAGGCGGGTCTGGCCCGCTGGACCCCCGAGGGCCTCGTGTGCGAAGTGCCGGTCGTCCCCCTGTTTGAAACACTCGACGACCTCGAACGCGCCCCAGGCATTGTCAAGGAGTTCCTCGCCCACCCCGTGACCCGCCGCAGCCTCTGCGCCAATGGCGAATCCCCGGTTCAGCAGGTCATGATCGGCTACAGCGACAGCAACAAGGACTGCGGCATCTTCGCCAGCCAGTGGACCCTCCACCAGTCACAACAGGCATTGACCGCCGCCGGAAAAAATAATGGCGCCCGCATCCGTTTCTTCCACGGACGCGGCGGCACGATCAGCCGCGGCGCAGGCCCGACCCACCGCTTTCTGGACGCCCTGCCCGCTGGCTCGGTGGGCGGCGACCTGCGCATGACCGAACAGGGCGAGACGATCTCCCAGAAATACGGCACGATCACCTCGGCACTCCACAATCTGGAACTCCTCCAGGCTGGCACCACCGGCGTCTCGCTCAAGCCCGACGACGCGACCCGTGACGAGCGTTTCGACGCGATTTGCTCGTTTCTCTCGCAGGCCAGCCGCGATGCCTACACCTCGCTGATCTCGCATCCGTCCTTCATGGACTACTTTTCAACCGCCACGCCGATCGATGCCCTTGAGACCAGCCGCATCGGCTCAAGGCCATCCCGCCGCACCGGCCAGCGAACCCTCGCCGACCTCCGCGCAATCCCATGGGTCTTCAGCTGGAACCAAAGCCGCCACTACCTCCCGGGCTGGTTCGGCGTCGGCTCCGCCCTGCAAAAACTCTCAAAGGATCGGCCCGATGACTTCGACCACCTCCAGGCACACCTCAAACGCTCGCCGTTTCTCTACTACGTTCTCAACAACGTCGAAACGAACATCGCCAGCGCGGATCCCGCAATCATCGAACTCTACGCAAGCCTCGTCACCGCCCCGGGAGTGCTTGGAGAAATCCTCCCACTCATCCTCGGCGAGTTTGAAGCCACCCGCTCGATGATGGCCTCCGTCTTCGGCGGAGAACTCTCCCTCCGCCGCCCGCGCATGCTGAAGACCCTCGAACTCCGCAGCGCAGGCCTGCGCTCGCTCCACGTCCAACAGGTCGCACTCCTCGCAAAATGGCGCTCGGCCGAGGCCGACGCCCGCGAAAAACTCCTCCCGAAAGTTCTCCTCAGCATCAACGCGATCGCCAGCGGACTCCGCACCACGGGCTAAACCGCCTTCGGCATTGCCCGTCCCCCGCCCAACCATGTAAACAACCACTCGCTCCCATGGCCAACATCCATAACAACATCGTCGAAACCATCGGCCGCACGCCGCTGGTCAAACTAAACAGGGTTGCCGCAGGCCTCCCGGCCACCATTGCCCTCAAGTGCGAATTCTTCAACCCCCTCGGCAGCGTCAAGGACCGCATCGGCATGGCCATGATCGAGGACGCCGAACAGCGCGGCATCCTCAAACCCGACACCACCATCATCGAGCCCACCAGCGGAAACACTGGCATCGCCCTCGCTTTTGTCGCCGCGGCGAAGGGATACAAGGTCATCCTCACCATGCCTGAAACCATGAGCCTCGAACGCCGCACGCTCCTCGCCATGCTTGGCGCCAAACTCGTCCTCACTCCGGGCTCCGAGGGCATGCGCGGCGCGATCGCGAAAGCGGAGGCTCTCCTCCAAGAGACCCCAAACTCTTGGATGCCCCAGCAATTCAACAATCCCGCCAACCCCGCCATCCATATCAAAACCACCGCCGAGGAAATCTGGGCGGACACCGACGGCAAGGTCGATATCCTCGTCGCGGCAGTGGGCACCGGCGGCACCATCACCGGTTGCGTGGAGGCCATCCGCCCCCGAAAACCCTCGTTCCAGGCCATCGCCGTGGAACCCGCCGACTCGCCGGTCATTTCCCAGACACTCGCCGGCGAACCCCTCAAACCCGGCCCCCACAAAATCCAGGGCACCGGTGCCGGCTTCGTGCCGAATAACCTCCATTTGAACACCACCTCGGGCGACCCGCAGATCACCGAGTGCGTCCGCGTGTCGAACGACGATGCCTTTGCCATGGCCCGCCGCCTCGCCAAGGAGGAGGGCATCCTCGGCGGCATAAGCACCGGTGCGAATGTCCACGCGGCCATCGAAATCGCCAAACGCCCTGAAAACGCGGGCAAACTCATCGTCACCATCGGTTGCTCGACCGGCGAGCGATACCTCAGCACTCCGCTTGCCGACGAGGCACGCGCGCAGGTCTCCTGATTCCTATGAACAATACCATTCCAAGCACCCCGGAGCCGGACCTTTCGGCATCCGCCCTAGAGACAGACCTCTTCTGGGAAAAAAACAAAACGACCATCCTCACCGGCCTTGCCTCCGTTGTCATCGTTGTCCTGGGCGTCTCCGCGTGGTTCGCCTACGACTCCTCGTCAAACGCCGCCGCCCGCCGCATGCTGGCCCTGGCGGACTCACCGGAGTCTCTGCAACAACTCGTCAGCACCCACCCTCGCTCAAACCCCTCAGCGGCCGCACTCATGCTCCTCGCTGCGGACCGTCGCGAGGCAGGTGACATGGAGGGCTCAACGAAGGCTTTCAGTGAGTTTCTCGGGAAATTCCCCGGCCACCAACTCGCGGGAGGAGCCTTGCTGGGCATCGGTCAAAACCAAGAGGCCAGCGGCGACGTGACCTCGGCCACCACCACCTACCAACAAGTCTTGACCCAATACCCCGCAAGCTACGCAGCACCCATCGCCTCCTACGCGGAAGCCGAGATCCTTCTCCGTGACTTCCAGCGAGAGGAAGCTGTCAAACGCTACAACATGATCGTGTCGCAATTCCCCGGCTCGCCAGCAGGAGCCATGGCCATGCAACAACTCAGGCGCCTCGGTGCCGCACCAACCCCGTGACCCCCCGATCTCCCCGCATCCCTGAGTTTTTTTGTATTTGGGATTGTCGAGGAGGATTTGATTGGTAATACCAGCAGTCCGTTTTTCGGCGGGATAGCACGCCACCCATGGAGAATCCCGCCGCTCCCGATAAACGGTCCACCGATAGATACCCATGCCATTCTCGCCATTGTTTGCTGCCGCACTCACACTCGACGCGCCTACCATTTTCCTCAATGAATCAGGCGAATCCTTCCTCGATTGGCTGTCGAACTCCATTTTCGTTGGCGTCATCGTCTCAGCGTTCATCATCTGGTTCTGCCGCCAAGCCACCAAAAACCTCACCACCATCCCGGGCCCGACCCAGAATTTCTTTGAGGCCGTCGTGCAGGAACTCTATGACCTCATCGAGGGCATCGTCGGCACCCATATGGTCGCGCGCGTCTTCTCGCTCCTGGCCACGATCTTCATCTTCATTATCGTCTCAAACTGGTTTGCCCTCCTCCCGGGCGTGGGCTCAATCGGTTGGGGACAACCCGGCGATGGCATCCTTAGCGTTCCAAATGTCACCTCCCCCCTCCTCCGCCCGACCACCGCGGATCTGAACATGACCCTCGCCATCGCCTGCGTCTTCATGGTTTTCTGGCTTTACTGGTCCCTCACCGAGGTCGGTGTCAAAAATTTCCTCCACCACATCTTTGGCGTAAAAGGCGGCCTCACCGGCATCATGGCCGTCATCCTTGTCCCGATTTTTCTCTTCGTGGGCATCATCGAGGTCGTTTCCATGGCTTTCCGCCCCGTTTCCCTCTCCCTTCGTCTCTTTGGCAACGTCTTCGCGGGCGAAACCCTCCTCACCACGATGATCAACCTCGGCAAGGACCTCGGACTCCCCACTTGGTTGGCCTACCTGTCCTCGATCATCGTTCCGATCCCCTTCTACTTCCTCGAAATCCTCGTCGGTCTTCTCCAAGCCGCCGTCTTCATGCTTCTCTGCTCCGTTTACATTCAACTCTCCACCGCCCACGAGGAGGAGGAACACTAATTTCACCGTCGGGACCGTGGCAAAGACTGCGGACGCCGGAGAAAACACAACCACAGATACAATACACATGACACCACAACTCATCGCGGAAGCGGCGGCCACTGCCGCCGGCATCTCAGGCAGCTTCACCCTCGGCGTCGCAGGCGCCGCAGCTGCCATCGGGATCGGAATGATCGGCGGCAAGGCCGTTGAAGCCGTTGGACGCAACCCGGGCGCATCCGGCAAGGTGCTCACCTTGAGCATCATCGGCATGGCGCTGGCAGAGGCCATCGCCATTTACGCCCTCATCCTCGCCTTCCAAGGCCGCTAACCCATTGTCCGGAGCCGCCTCCAACAAGGCGGCTCCGGATTCGCCTTTCTCTTCACCACAAGACCTCTTTCATGGACCAACTCCTCACCCAATTCGGTATCGCCTGGCCAAAATTCATCGCCCAGATCATCCTTTTCCTGACCGTTTACTTGATCCTCAATAAATTCGCGTTCGGCCCGATCATCGCCGTCTTTGAAGCCCGCCGCAAAACCATCGAAGAGGGCCAGCGAAACGCCGAAAAAATCAAACAGCAACTCGCCGAATCCGAACTCCGTTGCCACGAAATCCTCCGCAAGGCGAACGAGGACGCTCAGCGAATCATCGAGGAGGGCCGCGCCTCCAGCGAGGCCCAGGCCCAAAAACACCTCCAGCAATCCATCAAGGACGCCGAGGGCATCATCACAAAGGCCAACGAAAACGTGCAACTCGAGCGCGCCCGCATGGTCGCAGAAGTCAAAAAGGACATGGTCCATCTCGTCGTCAACACCACCGCCAAGGTCACGGGCAAAATCCTTACCGAAGCCGATCAGGAGCGCCTCGCGGACGAAACTGCGAAGCAACTCGCCGCCTGACATGAAACTCACCCGGGAATCCCGCCGCGAAGCCAAGGCCCTCTTCGATCTGGCCATCGTCGATGGCCGCCTCGACGACGACCGCCTCCTGCTTATCGCCGACGAACTCATCGCCCGCAAACCGCGACATTACGTGCAGATGCTCAAATTCATCACGCGCCTCACACGCCTCGAATCCGCCCGCCACCATGCGGTCGTGGAGAGTGCCACAAATCTCAGCGAACCCGTCCGCAATGGCATCGCGGCGAACCTCGAATCCCGCTTCGGCAACATCTCCACCTCCTTCCGCACCAACCCGGCACTCCTCGGAGGCCTGCGCGTCCAACTCGGAAGCAACGTCTGGGACGGCAGCGTCCGCTCCCGCCTCGAATCCATCACCCTTTCCTGACACCATCCCTTTCAATCCATGAGCAACATCGTCCTCGAACTCGAAGAAAAAATCACCGGCCTCAAAACCAACTCCGCCCAACTCACCAACGTCGGCACCGTCCGTGAAATCGGCGACGGCATCGCCCGCGTCGAAGGCCTCAGCGCCGTCAAACTCAATGAAATGGTGGAGTTCTCCAGCGGCATCATGGGCATCGCACTCAACCTCGAGGAAACCGAGGTCGGCGTCATCGTCCTCGGCGATTACACCCGCATCAGCGAAGGCGACGAGGTCAAAACCACCGGAAAACTCCTCTCCGTTCCCGTCGGCAAGGGCCTTCTCGGCCGCGTCGTCAACGCTATCGGCCAACCGATCGATGGCAAGGGCCCGATCCCTCACGACAAAACCTACCCCGTGGAAAAAATCGCACCGGGCATCATCAAGCGCCGCCCGGTCAGCCAACCTGTCCAAACCGGCATCATGAGCGTGGACGCCATGATCCCCGTCGGCCGCGGCCAGCGCGAACTCATCATCGGCGACCGTGCCACCGGCAAAACGACCATCGCCATCGACACCATTATCAATCAGGCCCGCATCAACCGCGCGGGCGAGGAAAGCGGCGACCCGAACTTCCGCCCGCTCTACTCGATCTACGTGGGCGTCGGCCAAAAAAACGCGAACATCGCCCGCGTGATCTCCGCCCTCGAGGACAATGATGCCCTCAAATACACGATCATCGTCAGTGCCTCAGCTTCTGATCCTGCTGCCGACCAATATCTTGCCCCATTTTCAGGAGCCGCATTCGGCGAATGGTTCATGGACAACGGCATGGACGCCCTCATCGTGTTTGACGATCTGTCCAAACACGCGAACGCCTACCGCCAGATTTCGCTCCTCCTCAAGCGCCCCTCGGGCCGCGAAGCCTATCCCGGTGACGTCTTTTACCTCCACAGCCGTCTGCTCGAGCGCTCGGCCCGTCTCGCAGAGGACTGCGGAAACGGCTCGCTCACCGCGCTCCCGATCATCGAAACCCAAGCGGGTGACGTCTCGGCCTACATCCCGACAAACGTGATCTCGATCACCGATGGACAAATCTACCTTGAAACGGACCTCTTCTACCAAGGCATCCGCCCGGCCATCTCGGTAGGCCTTTCGGTCTCTCGCGTGGGCTCCGCAGCCCAGATCAAGGCCATGAAACAAGTCGCTGGCAAGATCAAGGGCGACCTCGCCCAATACCGCGAACTCGCCGCCTTCGCCCAGTTCGGCTCGGACCTCGACGCAAAAACCAAGGCGACCCTCGAACGCGGAGCACGCATCGTGGAGCTCTTCAAGCAATCCCAATACAGCCCGCTCGCAGTTCAAACCCAAGCCGCTGTCCTCTGGTCCATGCAGAAGGGATTCTTCGACCCGATCGCCGTCAACAAGGTCAAGACCGCGCAAAATAAACTGATCGAATTCCTCGAAACACGGAAGGCCGGTGTCCTCGACCAAATCTCCAAAAAGGGCAAAATCGACGAGGAGATTGAAAAAGACCTCGGCGCGGCGCTCGAGGAATTCAAGTCCTTCAACCAGTTCTAATCTGCCGCCATGGCCAACCTCCGCGACATCCGCCGGCGCATCAAGTCGGTCAAAAACACAGCCCAGATCACCAAGGCCATGCAAATGGTCGCGGCCTCAAAGATGCGCCGCGCCCAGCAGGCGGCCCTCAACGGCCGTCCCTACGCCCAACTGATCAACCGGGTCATCAGCTCGGTCAGCAACGCGATCGACCCGGCCCTCCACCCGCTCCTCGAGCATCGCGAGGGCAACAAGGAACTCGTCATCCTCCTCACCACCGACAAGGGCCTCTGCGGTGCCCTGAACACCAACGTGCTTCGCGAGGCGGCGGCCCTTCCGGTTGATTCAACACAGTTCGTCAGCATCGGACGCAAGGGCACCCAGTTCCTCGCACGCACCCGTCGGAAAATCGCCGCCGAATTCCCGCTTTCGGAGCAACCCGCCTTTGCCCAGTCAAAGCAAATCTCGAAGTTCTGCATCGACAAATTCCTCTCGGGGGAATGCGACAAGCTCTCCATCCTCTACCCCCGCTTCGTCAATACCCTCACCCAAACCCCGACCCACCTCGCCATCCTGCCGATCACCGGCTTCACGGACTTTTCCCAACTCCATGTGAACGCGCTCCAAAATGTCGTCGAGGTGGGCATCACCGCCGATTACCAGCCGGTTGATCCGATCGAGGGCATTCTCGAGTTCGAGCCCTCTCCGAAAGCCGTTCTGGACGCCATCATCCCGGCCTACATCCACTACTTCATCCACCAGACCCAACTCGCCGCACGCGCCTCGGAGCAAAGCGCCCGCATGGTGGCGATGAAGAGCGCGACGGACAACGCCAAGTCGCTCGTCAAGGATCTCACCCTCGAATACAACAAGGCCCGCCAGGCCAGTATCACGAACGAGATTCTGGAGATCGCCACCGCCCAACTGGCCCTCGGGTAGCCCCGCGCGTGATCCGCGTTTCCACCCTCGCCTCGGGCAGTTCGGGAAATGCAATCCTAGTCCGTTCAGGTGCCACCGCCCTGCTGGTCGATGCTGGACTCAGCGCCAAGGCGCTGTCCACTCTGCTGGAGTCCCTCGACGCACCGCCGGCATCCCTCGCTGGCATTCTGCTCACCCACGAGCATGGCGACCACATTCGTGGACTGAAGATTCTTGCCTCGAAACACTCCATCCCGGTCTTCGCCACCGCCCTCACCGCCCGCGAACTCCGCAACTCGATTCCCACAGCGGATTGGCGCCTTTTTTCAAGCGGCTCCACATTCGACCTCGGTGACTTCAGCATCGCGGCGTTCTCGGTGCCCCATGACGCCGCCGATCCCGTGGGATTTGTCCTGACCCACGGCAATGCCTCGTTCGCCGTCGCCACCGACCTCGGCCACCCGACCCGGCAAGTGGTCAACTCCCTCCGCGGCGTGAACGCCCTGCTTGTAGAGAGCAACCACGACGAAGCCCTCCTCCAAAACGACACCAAGCGCCCATGGGGTGTGAAACAACGCATCATGTCACGCCATGGCCACCTCTCGAACCAGTCGGCCGCCGCATTGATCGCCGAGATTGCCTCTCCCTCTCTCTCCCACGTCCTCCTCGCGCACCTCAGCGAGGACTGCAACTCGCCCGCCCTCGCGGTCTCGACCATCTCCGGACACCTCGCCTCGGCAGGTTGTCACCACACCCAGGTCCTCTGCCCCGGTTCCCCGGAACACCCCCTCCCCTGCACGATCTCGCTGTAGAGCGCTATCCAGCGGGCGCCATCGCCGCTCCAAGGCCGACAAACAGCATCGCCGCCCCCATGGCCAATCCGCAAAATAGCAGAAACAGCAGCACCGCCGCCACCACCACCCGCCACAAGTCGGCCTTGTGAACCTCACGCAACGCGAGCACCGAATAGACAATGCTCAACGCGGGATACAGATATCCACCGCACACCGGCACGAACTGCAACACAGAGGTCGCTCCCTGCGCATACGCCAATGCGCGGAAGGTCGCTTCAAACGGCTTCGCCGCCGCACCGGTCATCATCAGCGCCAAATGGAAAAATGCCGCGCTCAGAAACAGCCCGAAAATCAAAAACACCGGCAGGAAAACCAGAATACCCACGAAGATCGACACAATCATCGGCGAAGAAAGATCCTTCGCCATGTCGCCGAACACCATCGACGGATTGATCAACGCGGCGAGCAGTTGATATCCCACTGCCGCGCTGCCACTGGCCCATCCAGTCAGAATATAGAAGAACAACGGCTTTACAAATCCCCCCTCGGCGGGCATCCCGCGAAATGTGGCCGTCGGCGTGGACAAGACCTGCCTCACCGATTCGACAACGGTTCCTGCAGGGAAATTCCCTTCGCCACGCTCCCACGCTGGCTCGGCCACCCCGGCACTTCCCTCCTCTTTCATTCCTTCGTCCTCCAGCACGCCATCCTCCGGCTCCGTCGCCGGGGGCAAATCGGTGAACGATGACAACGGCTCCCACGCGGGCATCGGATCGCGCCACGCCAAATCCGTCGGCAAAAACCTGCCGCTCTTGAGACCGTCCGCCACGTCCTGCTCGCTGAACTTGCCGAGCGTCTTCCGATCGCGATTGATATGGATCATCGCCATTGGCCTACCCCCTCCCCTCCCGCCAATCAAGCCCCGCTTGCATCCACTGGTCGAATCTCATACGGCACAAAGCGCCCGTCGGCAGGGCGCGACCCCGCGCTTGCGGAACGTGATCTCGAACGCCGTTTCCACCCTCTCCCTGCCGTCGTCCCAAGGCACCTCGCGCCACCCACCGGCAGTCAATTGGCACATCTCCTCGAAATACGGCCTGTCGTCGGTCATCAACTTCAACACGCCCCCAGGCACGAGCACCCGCCGCACCTGGCGGAGAAACGCGGCTTGGAAAACCCTCCGCCCAGCGTGCTTCCGCTTGGGCCATGGGTCGGGAAACGACAGGTGGAACACCGTTGCACACCCGGCGGGCAAGACCGCCAGCGCCTCGACCCCTGTCCCCGCCACCGCCAGCGCGTTGGCAAGACCCTCGCGGCCGATCCGCGCATTGCATTTGTCCACGCGATCGACCTGCTTCTCGATCCCCAGAAAGCGACGGTCCAGGTGCAATGCCGCCATCCCCACAAGAAACGCCCCGCGGTGGCACCCGAAATCGATCTCGAGCGGGGCATCAGACGCCTCCAACCACGCCGCCAGACCGGCATCGATCAACGACTCGCCGCCACTCATCGCTGCACACGCTCACCGACCCTCATCTCCACCACCTCGGCAAAAACATACCCGATGAAAATATCCACCTCAGCGCGCAACGGCATGCGCTCCGCATCGGCGGTCAGCCAGATCTTGCCGCTCCGGAATTTCCCGTGCGGCTCGAGAGTGTTTCCTTTTTTGGTGTTCACACGCTGGATCTTCACATCGAGTTTCAACGCGTCGCGGGGCGCTCCCATCACCTCAATTCGATCCGGACCGACCGCGACGATATCGACCAAATACGGCGAGCCGCCTGGAAAAACCAGCGCGCGAACCGTCTGGCCGCGCTCAAACGACTGGCTGCGCAGATACAACATCGCCGCCCACAGGTCTCGAATGGGCGACACCTTCACCGTTTTCCATTTGGGAGGGGATTTCCCCGGCGGATCGGTGGCCCGGAAACTTCTCAGCACACCGCTTTCACCAACCACACGCTCGGTGACCGTTCGAGCAGCATAGCGCTCGACAAGGGTCGAGGAGATTGTCTGGAGGGTGCTGCGGTCGGCCTCACCTGCGAACTCGATATCGAGCTGATACAAACTCCTCGCCAACCCCTCGGTTCCCCCACGCGCCTTCAGGAGAACTCGATCGGCCCCATACGAAACCACCGCGCCCACCCGCGCTGCTTCGATCTCGGACCACCCGAACCGGAACTCGCCTTGGAAGGGAGCAACCTCCGCAAACGGCCCCGCTCCTGCCGGGGACAAGCTCGATTCCCATGCAGGCAACGACTGCAACGCCAGAAAAATCAACCCGCCTCCCAACAAGCCACGCATCGGCGCACATTCCTCCTTTCCGGTAGCGATTGCAATCTTGCGCACCGGATCACCCGGAACCTAATCTCCCGCAATGAAGGTTTTGGTCACCGGCGGCGCCGGATTCATCGGGTCGCATGTCTGCAGGCACCTCCTCGCGGAGGGCCACGCCCTCACGATCATCGATGACTTCAACGACTTCTACGACCCGGCCCTCAAGCGGGCGAACATCGCCTCACTGGGCAGCGGGGCGGTTCTCCGCGAGGGCGATCTCCGCGAAGCGACATTCGTGGAATCTGTTGTCGCGGAGGGAACCTTCGACACCATCATCCACCTCGCCGCCAGGGCGGGAGTCCGCCCCTCTCTCCTCGACCCGCAACTCTACATCGATACCAACATCACAGGCACACACAACCTCTTGGCCTCGGCTCGCAAAGCCGGCGTGAAGCGTTTCGTCTTCGCCTCCAGTTCGTCGGTCTACGGCCTCTCGAAGGTTGTTCCCTTTGCCGAGGACCTCCCCCTCCCGCAGACACTCAGCCCCTACGCGGCGACCAAGCTCGCGGGCGAGCAACTCTGCGGCAACTACGCACACCTCTACGGCATGCGCGTTGTCTGCCTCAGGTTTTTCACCGTCTACGGCCCGGGCCAACGGCCAGACCTCGCCATCCACAAATTCACCAAAGCCATTCACGAGGGCAAAAGCATCCCCCAATTTGGAGATGGCTCGACCCGCCGCGACTACACCTACATCGACGATATCGTTCAAGGCGTCGCTGGCGCACTGACCTACGGGGGGCCGAGCTTCGACATTTTCAATCTGGGCGAAAACCAGACCACCACCCTCTCGGAACTGATCGTGGAAATCGAAAACGCCCTCGGCAAGAAAGCCGTCATCGAGCACTTGCCGGAGCAACAAGGCGACATGCCGCTCACCGCCGCGGACATTTCGAAGGCGCGCCGCCTGCTGGGCTACGATCCCCGCACACCCGTGCGCGAAGGCATCCCGAAGTTTGTCGAATGGTATCTCTCACGCCAATGACCTCCGTCACCGACATCGCCGCGGAACTCGTCCGCATCCCGAGCATCAACCCAGACAGCGAGGATCCGGGATTCCACCGCACCGGCGAAAAGGACTGCGCGGAACGCGTCTTTGCGTTTCTCGAAGGGGCTGGGGCCGATGTATCGCTGCGGGAGGTTCTGCCGGGCCGGCCAAATGTCGTGGCACGCTTCCCCTCCAACACCCCAAATGCCCCACGCATCCTCTTCGCCCCACACCTCGACACGGTAAGCGTCGCCGGCATGACAATCCCGCCGTTCGATGCCGCAATCCGCGACGGCCGCCTCTGGGGCCGCGGCGCGTCCGACACAAAGGGTCCCATGGCCGCAATGCTCCATGCCCTCCTCGACTGCCGTGAAATTCTTGACGACCTGACGGCGGAAATCTGGTTCGCGGGCCTTGTCGGCGAGGAAGCGGGGCAATTCGGCGCCAAGGCCCTCGCCGATCAGGAGCACTTCGACTTTGTCATCGCAGGAGAACCCACCGCACTCCAAGTCGTGCATGCCCACAAGGGCTCCTGCTGGCTGCACCTCGAAACCCGTGGTCGTGCCGTCCACGCCTCGCGCCCGGAAGCCGGCGACAATGCCATCTACAAAATGGCCGTCGCCATCGACACCCTCCGCCACCGCGCCGCACCCCTCCTCTCCGAAAAAACCGATCCCCTCCTCGGCACCTCCACCCTCAGCGTAGGCACGATCCGCGGCGGCTCGAAAGTGAACATCGTCCCCGATTTCTGCGAGGCCCATGTGGATATCCGCACGATTCCCGGCGTCGACCCCTCGTTCATCAAGGACATGCTGGAGGAGTCGGTGCCAGGCATCTCGGTCTCCCTCCGCCGCTCGGAACCCCTCTTCACCGATCCCGCCAATCCCTACATCCAAAAACTCCAGACCCTCGGCGCGGGACTCACCGGCGCCCCTTGGTTCTGCGATGCCGCCGTTTTCGCTTCCAAAGGCTGCCCGTCCGTGGCGCTCGGCCCTGGCTCGATCGACCAAGCCCACACTGCCGACGAATTCATCTCGATCCATGACCTCGAAGAAGGTGCCGCTTTCTTCTCCCGATTCCTCCACTCCCTCCGCCGCTGCTGACCTGGATTCCGAAATTAAAAAAACCCCTCCTCCCCACCCGCAAACCGCGCGCATCACCGGTCTTGATCTCGCCCGCGCGGCATGGAAAATTCGCCGCCATCAGCAAGGAATTCTATAGTTGGGAAAAGCCGAACCTCACGGCCAGTCGACCGCTCCACACCCGCAAGATCGTTTGGGTGCCATTGGCCGTGCTGGCGACAGGGGTTCTGGTCGCCTGGATCGCCTTCGGCATTGTGACCCGGCGCTACCATGACCGCGCCAAGGAATTCAATCTCGACGAGGTCAACAAAATGGAGGCGGCTTCGATCATCTACGACCGCAGGGGACGGGAGTTCGGAAAACTCTTCATTCAAAACCGCCAACCCGTCCCCTACGAACGACTCCCCGAAATGCTCGTCAAGGCGGTCATCGCCGCCGAGGACAACCGCTTCTACGAACACGACGGCGTGGACTACATGGGCATCGCCCGCGCGGCCATCACCAACTACCGCAAGGGCCGCATCTCCCAAGGCGCGAGCACGGTCACCCAGCAACTCGCCAGGAATTCCTTCGAACTGCGCGAGCGCACCTACGAACGCAAACTCGTCGAAATGTATCTCGCTTGGCGGATCGAAAAGGAATTCACCAAGAAGCAAATCATGGAGTCCTACCTGAACCGCGTTTACTTCGGCAGCGGGTTCTACGGCGCGGAGGCGGCCTCCCAAGGCTACTTCGGGAAAAATGCCATCGACATGACGATCGGCCAATGCGCCACCCTCGCCGGGCTCCTCAAAAGCCCGCAGGCGCTCTCCCCCTTCAACAACCCCAGCGCCTCACAGGAGAACCGCGACTTCGTCCTCATGCGCATGCGCGAACTCGGTTTCATCTCGCGCCGCGAATTCCTCGACGAAACCGCCGCGCCCCTCGGAGTCATCGAGCGCAGAAACCCGTTCAAGGTCAACTACGCCGTGGAACTCATCCGCCAGCAAATCATCAAATCCCTCGGCTTCGAGCGCGCGATGAACGGCGGCTACCGCATCCACACCACTCTCGATGCCGAGATCCAAAAGGATGCCGAACGCGCGCTCCAGGACCACCTCACAACCGTCGAAAGCCGCCAAGGCTACGAGCACCCGACCTTCGCCGAATACGCCCGTAACAATCGGACCCTCCAAAAGTCCCTCGATCGCGGCAACATGTCAGTCAAAATGCCGGAACCGAAATATCTCCAAGGCGCGGCCTTGGCTGTGGAAAATGTCACCGGCGGCATCCTTGCCATTGTGGGTGGCCGCGATTTCCGCCACAGCGAATACAACCGCGCCACCCAAGGCGGTCGCCCAGCGGGCACCATCTTCACCCCGTTCGTCTTCGCAGCCGCCTACGAATCCGGCGTCTTCCCGGGCCAGACCGTTCAAGACGACTGCATCGACAACCGCTACGTCATGGTCGGCGGCGAGACCGGCATCCTCGGAGAATGGGGCGTCGAGATCGCAGACAACGAATACGAGGGATCGATCCCCGCCCGCGAGGCCCTCGTCAAAGGCAAGAACGCCGCAACCGTGCGCCTCGGCATGCAAACCGGGCTCGATACAGTGAAACAGACCGCCGCCCGCGCTGGCATTTCCTCACCCCTCAGGGATTACTCGAACTCCTTCCTCGGCAGCAGCGAGGTCACGTTGGATGAACTCGTGCTGGGTTACACTGTGTTTCCCAATGTCGGCCAGCGCCCGACCAACCTCTACATCATTCAATCCATCGCCGACGCCGATGGCAACGAGGTGTTCAAGGCCCCGCGCAAGCGCTACCGCTCCATCGCCCCCGCCGCTGCCTACCAGGTCCACTCGAGCCTGGTGGATTTCATGGAAACCGGAAACGGCGCCGCGGCAAAAAAACAACTCGGCCTTGCAAACATCCCCGTCGCCGGCAAATCCGGCACCGCCTACGGATTCACCGATACCTACTTCATCGGCTACACCAGACAGCATCACCTGCGGTGTCTGGGTGGGCTTCGACAAACCAACAAAAATCTTCCGCGGCGCCTTCGGCAAAGACCTCGCCATGCCAATCTGGGCCCAAATCATGAACACCGCGACGCACATTTACCCGGCAAAACAAGTCCAGCGCCCGCCGGGCCTCGAGTCAGTCTCGATTTGCCGCTCCTCTGGCCTCGCCGCAACTCCCCGCTGCGGGGAAAACAACACCTACCGGGAACTCGCCACCGCCAACCAGCGCCCCTCCATCCCCTGCGACATCCACGGCGGTGGCATCCGCACCTACGCCCGCGAATTCGAGGAAGCCGATTGGCCCCGCGCCGCCGCAGCGGTGGACCTCTCGCGCATCCGTCCGATCGCCATCACCTCCCCCTCGCTCGTGGGATTCAATGACATCTACCGCTCCGTCCGCCCAGGGGAAGGCATGGAAAACGACGACAACATTCCCGTGGCAAAAGCCATCGCCGTCGCCCCTGTCGCTCCCGCCGCCGAACCCGCTAGCGCCCCGACTGCCGACGTCGAAGTCCGCCGCGCGGAACCCGTCAACCAACCCTCCGCCCAACCTGCCTCCCCGCTCGAACTCCCGGCCATCACCCTCCCCCCGCCGCCCGAGATCGACCTCTCGAACTGAATCACAACCCCCGCGCCCACCTCACCAAGCCGCCCCGGCGCTTTCGGAGAAATCGCCCTACCTCCGCGAAACCCGCGCCGATGGTAGGGACGGATCTCCGAGACGTCCGCCCGCTGAAGCCCACACCTCACCCGCCCTTCCCCCTCTCCTGTCCCTCCTGAAAATCCTGTCATCCTATCCAGTCACATGTCCACCTCCACCACACGACCGGTCCTCATCTACGACGGTGACTGCGGCTTTTGCTGCAAATGGATCGACCGCTGGAAGCAAACCACAGGCGATGCTGTGGATTACATGCCCTCGGAGAAGGCGGCAGCGCTCTATCCTGATATTCCCGCCACGGAATTCGACCGTTCTGTCCAACTGGTGCTTCCCGATGGCACCCGGCGTTCCGGTGCCGCGGCGGTCTTGGAAATCACCGCCGCGCACGAACCGCTCGCGCGTCTTGCCTTGGCCGCTCACACACATTTCACGCCGTTTCGTGCCGCCTCCGAGGCCGCCTATGCCTTTGTCGCCTCCCGCCGCCGCCTGTTCTCACTTGCCACAGCATGCCTCTGGGGCCGCTCCGCCACGCGCCCGACCTATGCGCTCTCGAACACACTCTTTCTGCGGGCCCTCGCCCTCGTATTCCTCATCGCCTTCCTCTCCTTCGCCGTCCAATCGGAAGGCCTCATCGGCTCCCGTGGCATCCTCCCCTTCCCCCAACTCTTGGAAAACGTGGCCGCACAAAACGGCAGCGACCGCTTCCTCCTTGTTCCCACACTTCTCTGGCTTTTTCCCAGCGACACCGGCCTGCGCACCCTCGAGATTCTCGGCATCGCCGCCTCGCTGATCGCCCTCGCGGGAATCCTCCAACCGCTGTGCTTTTTCATTCTTTGGGCCACGATGCTGTCGCTCGTCTCGGTCGGGCAGGATTTCTACAACTTCCAGTGGGACGCCCTCCTGTTGGAGTGCGGATTCCTTGCCGTGTTTCTCTCGCCGTGGTCGCTTCGCCCGCGCTGGCTCTCGCCCGACCCTCCGCGCCTGGCCCGCTTTGTCGCTGTCGCCCTCCTCTTCCGCCTCATGTTCTGTTCGGGAGTGTTGAAACTCGTCAGCGGCGACCCTCACTGGGCGGACCTCTCAGCACTCGAATTCCACTTTTTCACCCAACCCCTCCCCTCTCCCGCAGCCTGGTTCGCCCACCACGCCCCGCCGGACCTCCTCCGCGCTGCCTGCGCGGGCATGTTTGTCATCGAACTCCTCCTGCCCTTCGCCTTTTTTCTGCCGCGCGTCCCGCGCACCGCCGCGGCCCTCGCGACCATCGCCCTTCAGGCGGGCATCGCCCTCACGGGAAACTACGCCTACTTCAATCTCCTCACCGCCGCACTCTGCCTCCTCCTGCTGGACGACACCTTTTGGAAATCCAACGCCCGCCCCGCCGGCATCTTCGTCACCGCGTGGATCCGCCGCCCTGTCTGCAGCCTTCTCCTCGCCCTCTCGATCGTCCCCCTCTTCCTCGCCTGGCGTTATATTCCAGCGCCGCTCGCCCCGCTGTCCCAAGCCTACTCACTCGCCGCCCCGCTCCGCACTGTGAACAGCTACGGACTCTTCGCCGTCATGACCACCACCCGCCGCGAACTCACCATCGAGGGAAGCGCGGACGGCATCCACTGGAAACCCTACACCCTCCGCTGGAAACCCGGCCCCCCGGACAGGCCCCTGCCACTCGTCGCCCCACACCAACCCCGCCTCGATTGGCAACTCTGGTTCGCCGCCCTCGGCCGCATCGAAACCACCCCATGGCTCCAAGCCCTCCTGCTCAACCTCCTCGAGGGAAATCCCCATGTGCTCACACTCTTTGAGTCAAACCCCTTCCCCGACTCCCCGCCCAAACGCATCCGCATCCTCGCGGACACCTACACCTTCAGCGACCCCATCGACCGCGAACGCACCGGTGCCATTTGGAAATCCGAACCAGCCGCCATCCACTGTCCGCCCGTCGGTCTGAAAAATGACTGAGCGAACGCGCGCACTCCCGATCCCCGCCAGCCTTACTTACGAGGCAGGCTTGTCGAGGGGCCGCTTGCGAAGCGTCACGCGCTTCAGCTTCTCCTCGGTCTTCGGGCTGCTGGTCGAAATCTCGGCATCGTCCTTGAAGACATTGTGCACGATACGGCGGTCGTAGGCGTTCAGCGGCGCGGTGTGCATCGGGCGTCCGGTGGATCGAACGACATTCCCCAACTGGCGCGCCTGCTCGGCGAGCGCGTCGTCACGCATCGCGCGGTGGTGCGCAATATCGACAACCACCCACGGCCCGGGCGGCGTCTGCGCCGCAAGGATACGGTTCACGATCAACTGCAAATCGTCCATCACCTGCTCCCGGCGCCCAATCAACCGCTCAGGCTCGCTCGTCAGCACCTGCAGCACCGTTGTCCCGTCCACCGATTCCTCCTGCACCGTGGCCACAAAGCCGAGGTATCCAAGGATGGTATCGAGGATTTCAGCGGGCTTCGGGTTCATGGTCTAGGATCGCTTTTTTCCCTTTTTCTTTGCCAAAACCGCCTCCCGCTTTGCAACCACACTTTTTTTCTCAAGCGTGGGCAGCGGCTTTGTTGCGGGTCAGATACAGCTGCACGATCGAGAAGATATTCTGCGTCGTCCAATACAGCGCCAGACCGCTCGCGTAGTTGTAGCAAAACGCCAGAAAGATGACTGGCATGAAATAGAAAATCCGCTGCTGCATCGCATCGCCGGTCTTGGGCGTGATGATCATCTGCCACACCATCGTGCCGGCCATGACGATCGGCAGGACATTAACCGGAAACCCAAGCACATGCGCGATCGTGTCGGGCTGCGACAGATCGTGCACCCAAAAAAACGAGCTGTTGCGCAACTCGATCGCCGTTCCCAGCATCGAATAGAACCCAAAGAAGATCGGAATCTGGATGAGCATGGGCAGGCAACCGCTGAGCGGATTCACCCCATACTCCTTGTAGAGCTTCATGACCTCTTGGTTCATCTTCTGCGGGTCGTCTTTGAATTTTTCCCGCATCTCGGTCATCTTCGGCGAGAGCAACGCCATCTTCCGCATCTCGTTCGTCGCCTTGTTTTGGACCGGCCAGAGGAACGATTTGATCAATATGGTCAGGACGATGATCGAGGCGGCATAGCTCCCGACGAACCCATGGATGCTATTCATGGCCCACAGGAGAAACTCGCTGACAAAGCCGAAGATTCCAAAATTCATGACTTGGTCCTGCGTGGGGCCGAGTTCCCGCAGGCGAGGGAGTTCCTTCGGACCCGAATAAATCCTGAAGGTGCGCGTCTCGCTCGCCCCCGGCTCAAGGATCGGCCCGGCTTGGATCAACCCGCCTTGGATTCCAAAAATTTCCTGCCCATCGAGCTTCGGGGCGTCGAACCGTTTCGCCCAGACAGACTTGGTCGGCGACCCGGGCGCAGGCGTGAGGATCGTGCAGAAATACTGGCTGGCCACCGACGCCCAGCGAATCTCCGGCTCGCTCTCCAAATACAACTCGCGCTCGCCGTGAAGCTGGATGCCGATCAACGGAATCGAACTCGCCCCGAACCAATTCACGTCGATATTCGACATGGACGACTCGTGCCCCCAGTCGAAGCGCGTATACATCGGGAGGTCGAGCGCGTGGATCGGCGCAGCCCCTCCGGTGCCGACAAAGAAATCCGGCACTGTCAACGCCTCCGCGCCGGTATTGCGGAACACGATCTCCAGATCGACCAAATACTGATTCTTGCCGCCAGCGGTGTCAGGCAGACTGAAGCGCTTGGAGATTTCCAACCCGTCGGCCTGCCGCTTCTGGAAGAGCACCCGGCCAGCGGCCTTGTCGGCGTTCATCGAGAACCCCCCCAACACCTCGCCGGGCTCGAATCCCAGCGCGCCCACCGGCATCGTGCGGCTGCGATTCAAGGCCACATGCTCGCTGTCCTCGCCCATGTGCATGCGGAGCACGACCTGCTCGATGCCGCCGGTGTCGTTGTTGAACACAAACTCCACATCCCCGCTCTCCAGCGACTGCGCCTTCGGCGCCATGATTGGCGGAGCGGACGGCGCGGCGGGAATCGGCGCGATTGGTGAGGCAAACCGCTCGGGCGTGGCCGCCGGAGCAGTTCCAGCAGGCACCGGCTCGGGCTGCGGATAGTATTTGCTGATATACCACTGCCAGGCGAAGAGCCCGGCAATGGAGAGAATGATGGCGATCCAAGATTTGCGGTCCATTAGTTTGAAAAAGTCTTGAACGGGGCGGGAACCGGGTCGTGGCCGCATCCGCCCCACGGATGACAGCGCAGCAGGCGGCCGACTCCCAGCCGCACTCCCTCTATAGACCCGTGCGTCCGCAGGGCCTCGATAAAATACACCGAGCAACTCGGCTCGTAACGACACCCGCACCCTGGACCGCACAGCGCCTGCAACAGCGGCGACACGGTCCATTGGTAGGCACGGATCAAAAACACTAGCACTCGGGTCATAAGGAAGGCGGGAAAATAGAAAGCCGGCGGCAAAGAAGCAACCATTCCGCTCGCAATTCCTCCAATGTCGCGCCCGCCGCCGTGGATTTCGCCACGATCACCACATCCCAACCGGCCGGAATGTCACCCAACGCGTGTCGCACAATCTCACGCAATCGGCGGCGCACCCTGTTGCGCACCACCGCACCGCCCACTCGGCGGGAGGTGATGATCCCCACCCTCGACGGACACCCCTCGGCCAACTTGAAACACCCCACCCGCATCAACCGGGCTTGAACAGACCGCCCGTGATCACGCACAAGGGCGAACTCACTGCTCCTGTGAAGACGAACAGACTTCGGAAAACGATGCCGGACCCGATCAGGCCTCGGTGTGTCTGGCGAAGTGGATTTCGACACCCTTCGGAAGCAGGCGCTTGCGCCCGTGGCGACGCCGGCGGTTCAAAATGGCCCGGCCGGCCTTGGTCTTCATGCGGGCGCGGAAACCGAACTGCTGCTTGCGCGTGCGCTTGGAAGGCTGGTATGTGCGTTTCATAAATTCTTAAATGGATCGCGGAGATTACGCCCCAACTTCCCCTCGTCAACCCTAATTTCTCCTCCCGCCGCGGGCAATCGTTCCCGCCGTTGTTTTTTGGACAGGAGGACAGGATTCACAGGAGGGGGGGTGGGCGACACTTAAAACTTAATCCTTAAAACTGAAAACTCCTCTCCGGCAGCCCGAAGGGCGAGCAAAACGAGTCAATAGGAGCCCAATCACGCATTCAAAAACGCCACCGCCTCGTCAAGACTGGCGACATTCGACACCGAGGCCACCGGCGTCCCCTTGCGAATCCTGTTCACCAACCCAGCCAATACCCCGCCGGGGCCGAGTTCGAGGAAGTGGGTGATCTTGAGGTGGTCGATGAGATACTCGACACTTTGCGACCAGCACACGCTTCCCGTGACCTGATCCGCCAGCGTGCGGCGGATTTCAGCAGGCTTGGAAACCGCCACCGCATCGACATTGCACACCACTGGCACCCTCGGCGCCGCCATCTGCGTCTCCTCGAGAGCGACAGAGAGCGATTGATAGGCGGGCTCCATCAACCGCGAGTGGAATGCCCCGGCAACCGTCAACTCGACCGCCTTTCGCGCGCTGTATTCCTTGGCCATCGACACCGCCATCACGATCTTTGCGGCGTCGCCCGAGAGCACAATCTGGCCAGGCGCGTTGATGTTCGCGACATCGACCTCCGCCACTGCCGCAAGCTCGCGCACGCGATCCTCCTCGCCGCCGATGATCGCGGCCATGCCCCCCTGCGTGCTCTCGCAGGCGGCCTGCATCGCCCGCGCCCTGCGGTCAACAAGCTTCAAGCCTGTCTCGAAATCAAACGTCCCGGCGGCGGCATGCGCCGTGAACTCACCGAGCGACAATCCCGCCACAGCTTGGAAATCCAATGCGGGGCAACGCTCCCTCAATGCGGCAAGGCAGGCGAGGCCGTGCACATAGAGCGCGGGCTGGCACACCGAGGTCTTCGTCAACTCCTCCGCTGGCCCGTCGAAGGCGATTTGGCTCAGGGAAAATCCCAACACCGAGTCCGCCTGCTGGAACAGTTGCGACACAACGGGAAATTCAGCGGCGAGATCCTTGCCCATGCCCACTGTCTGGGCACCTTGACCGGAAAAGAGGAGTGCGAGTTTCTTCATGGTAAAAAATAGTCAGCCCCACAGGGAGGAGATGCAGGTGTAGGCCAGCGGAATTCCAAGGAGAAGATTAAAAGGGAACGTCACCCCGAGCGCCAATCCCACATAAATACTCGGATTCGCCTCGGGCAATGCGGAGCGCAGCGCAGCCGGAACCGCGATATACGATCCACTCGCGCACAGCACCGCAAACAAGACCGCATCCCCCTTGCCGAACCCGGTCAGATACGCCACCACGATCGCCACCCCGCCGGAAATCACCGGAAACAAGATTCCGAACACCAGCGCAAACACCCCCGCAGCCTTCAAATCACCCAGTCGCCGCGCCGCAACAATCCCGAGATCCAGCAGGAAAAAGCACAGCATGCCGGGAAAAAGATCCCCGACAAACGGCTTCAATGCCTTGATGCCGCTCTCGGGCGCGACCAACCCAGCGCACAGGCTCCCGAGCAGGATCAAGACTGACTTGTTGGCCAAGCATTCATGCAACACGCTGGACCACGACAACCGCCCGGCCTCGGCACCCCTCCGCCCGCTCCTCGCCAGCAGGAGCCCGATCAAAATCGCCGGACTCTCCATCAATGCCAGCGCCGCCACCATGTAGCCGCCGAACTCTGTGCCATGCGCCTCGAGATACGACACCGCCGTCATGAATGTCACCGCACTCACCGAGCCATACGTGGCCGCCAACGCGGCCGCATCCACGCATTCAAACTTCCGCCGCAGGATCGGATACACCACCAGCGGAATCAAAAACGCCGCCACCACCGCGAGCACAAGCGGTGTGAACACTTCCACTGTCCAGTCCATGTGCTGCAACTCGACGCCGCCCTTGAACCCCAGCGCGAACAAAAGATACAACGAAAGAACCTTCAACACCGACCCGGGAATCTCCAGATCCGACTTCACGAGCACGGCAAGACCTCCCATCAAAAAAAACAAAATCGCCGGCTGGAGCAAATATTCGAACGGATTCATCTGGCGGCGTAAAATAAAGGTGCCCGCCGTCAATAAAAGGCGAATATTCCTCCATGCGATCCACGCTCCACCTCCTCGCCGCCCTCCTCCCGCTCATGCTCGCCTCCTGCGCCACCCGCCCGCCACAACCTCCGCTGACCACCGTGCCGCACGTCGATCTCCAGCGCTTCATGGGCGATTGGTATGTCATCGGCACCATCCCCTGGATTGTCGAAAAGGACAACGTGGGCACCATGGATATCTACTCGCCGAGGCCGGATGGAAAAATCGACATCCGCTACGTCTTCCACAAGAAGTCACTCGACGCCCCGCAGCGCGAGATGAAAGCCGTCGCCACAGTGGTCGACACCACCACGAACGCCCGCTGGGCGGTGCAATTCCTCTGGCCGTTCAAGGCTCCCTTCCTCGTCATCGACCTCGCGCCGGATTATAGCCGCACCACGATCGGCTACCCCGACCGCAGCCTCATCTGGATCATGGCCCGCACCCCTCAACTCGACGAAGCGGAATACCAAAAGGCCCTCGCCGAGGCGGCTCGCCAAGGCTACGACACCTCGAGGATCGTCCGCGTCCCCCAGCCCACCGCTCCCTGATCTATCCGACTCGGCCACTCTTGGCGTGTGCCTTGAAATACAGCACAGGCACCGCCATCGCGGTTTTCTCATAAAATTCATCCTCGACAATATGAGTATGTGATTATACAGTTTATCCATACTTTTTTATGGGTTCCTCACAAAAACGATCCGCCATGGGTGCCGACGCGCTTGAGATGATCGCCGAGCGCTTTCGGGCGCTGGGCGAGCCGAACCGCCTCCGCCTGCTCATCGCGCTGGAGCAGGGCGAGCAATGCGTGGGCGACTTGGTCAATTCCACCGCCCTCTCGCAGGCGAATGTCTCACGGCATCTGGGGGCGTTGGTCCAAAGCGGCATCCTCTCCCGCCGCAAAGCAGGCCTTCAGGTCTTCTACCGCGTCGCGGATCCGGGCATTTTCGAGATGTGCGACCACGTTTGCGGCAGTCTCTCGAAGCGCCTCGCCGCGCAGGCGGGCGTCATGCCCGGCGCGAATGCCTGACGCTGTAGCGCTCGATGCGGCAATCAAAGCCGCCGAAATCCACCCGCTGCGACACGTCCCGCCGCAACCTTGGATTCCCACGCCATTCGCTCCCCACGGGATTCGCGAGCACCAGCACCCCGCCAGGCCGAAGCACCTCCGCCGCCAACGTGAACAAATCTCCGATCATTTCCTTGAGATCGGGAATCGGCACCCGCCGCCCCAGCGGAGGATTCGTGATGATTTGATCCACTCCGCCGTCGCAAATCCCGGCGATCCGAGGAAACTCGCGAAAGTCACAACACCTCAGCACTCCCTTCACCCCGGCAGCGTCCAGATTTGACTCCGCCGCACGCAACGCCTCGCGGCTGAGGTCCGATCCATAAACACGACGCACGCCGCCAAGCCTTGCCCGCTCGACCAACTCCACCCCCGACCCGCAAAACGGATCCCACACCGACTCCCCGCGCCCCGCCAACAGCGCCATCGCCGCAGCCAGCGGGGGATGCGACGCCGCCGAGACATCCGCCAACCGATACGAAAATCTCGGGTCCGGCACCAGTCGCGGTCTCAGTTCGACAGAGAGACGCCCCCCCGCCGGATGCAAATCCACCGCCCACATGGCCGAGCGGGCGTCGTTCAGCATCTCCGGGCGGAGCGCATGCACGCGCTCGGCGATCGCCGCCACCGCTCCCCGGCGATGCCCCTCCCCGATAAATTCCAGCCTGTAGCGCGGCACCCCCTCGGTCAGCGCCCGAACCATGCGCCACACGCGCTCGGAGGCAATCACCCCGGCCACTGCCTCCCAATCCTGCGCCACCTCGCCGAGCACGAGATTCAGCGTGCCAAAGCACCGCAGGGAAAACACATCCCCCAGCGAGAATCCCCCCGCCGCCTCCAGCACCACCAGCCCGCTTCCACCACCGACCACCCGCATCCTTCCACGCAGCATGCGGCTCCCCTCGACCTCCGAACGCACAAACCCCTCCAACCCCCGCCGCCCGCGCAGATGAATCCGCACCCCGGCGGGCATTGCCACATCCATCAACACCCTCCCGCCGGCCTCACGCGCCGCGCCAGCCTTGATCTTCTGGGCCACACCGGCAGGCAATACATCAGCCACCTCCAGCGCCCCGCGACCCGCCACCTTGGCTAGCGCCTTGCCCGCATGCCGCCGTTCGCGCTCGCCAGAAACTCCCCGCGCCATTCCAGCCAACGCCCGTTCGACCACCTCGCGCTCCCCCACCTTTGGCAACGCCGCCATGGCATACCGCCGAATCCGCTCGTTCGGGTCCCCTAAAAGCCCCCGCAACCAATCCACCACCGCCTCCCGCTGCGAAGCACGCCCCGACTCGGAAAAAACCACCCCCACCGCACGCACCAACGCCACCCGCCCCGCACGATACTCCTCCCCACCCCCATCAAACAACGGCACCTCCTCCCCCACAACCGCTCCCACCCCAACCCCCTCAACTCGCGATACATCTCCGTAGCCGGATTTTTCATTCCCCCACCCTATCGCGTTTCCCACCCCCTGTCACCGCTCCCGTAACACGCACACCACCAACAGCCCGCAACTTTTTTGGCCGATCGGCCATTTTTTTGACGGTCTCTTCTTTCTCTGCGTTGCACCCCCCATGCCGATCCACCCGCTGCAATTCTGTTCATTTTTTTCTGTCTAATACCGATGTGTCCAAGATTGGTGATTTTCGAGGGCGCTTCTGTAGATCAGGCGTCTCGCCTGATATCGAATGACTTACGCTCGCAGCCCTCCGGCTTGGAGCCTACACTTCGGACAGCTCCCGCTCGATGCTGTCATCTTTGCACCGAAACGAGTGGACCACAGGCGTCCCCGCCTGTGTGAGGCGCATGGTGCCGTGGTTCCTACGGAGCCGTCGTGTCAAAGAACGCCAGTCTCTGCACGGCCGAGACGGTCATGCCCCCTTCTTTCTCGCGGCTACCCTGACAGTATTATGCGACCCGCCCGCACCCCATTCCAAAAGCCAAAAAGTAATCGCATGTTGGTATAATAAGTAACCAAGATTCTAATTTACTGAAAATTAGAAATATTTCAGATTGTTGAACAGCGCTGCGAGCTCCTCCTGAAAAGCTCCGCTGGCCTCACTCAGAACGAGGATGGCCTCGCTCAGAACGAGGATGGCCTCACTCAGAACGAGGATGACCTCACTCAGAACGAGGATGACCTCACTCAGAACGAGGACGACCTCACTCAGAACGAGGACGGCCTCACTCAGAACGAGGACGGCCTCACTCAGAACGAGGATGGCCTCACTCAGAACGAGGATGGCCTCACTCAGAACGAGGATGGCCTCACTCCGAACGAGGACGGCCTCACTCAGAACGAGGACGGCCTCGCTCAGAACGGGAAAGAGGTCAGGCCCGCGAATCATCGCTTTTTCGAATTCTTGTGCCACTTTCTTTCACGGCCGAGACGGCCGTGCCCCTTCATTTTTCTCTGCGCCTCGGCGCCTCTGCGGGAGGTTTCAGTTTTGCGATGAGAAGCGGACGCCCATATTGACAGCCGACCCTGGGATTTTTTCTCGCATCCCCGCTCCCGCCCCACCATCCTGCGCCCCCTATGTCCGTTCTTATCGTCGGTTCCATCGCGCTTGATGACATCAAAACCCAACTCGCCGAGCACACCAACCTGCTCGGCGGCTCCAGCATCCTACGGCGCCGTGTCGGCCTCGAATTTCAGCCCCGTCAATCTCGTCGGCATCGTCGGCGACGATTTTCCTGAGGAGCACATCGCCCTCTTCCGCAAACGCGACATCAATCTCGACGGACTCCAGACCGTGCCCGGCAAGACCTTCCGCTGGTCCGGCGAATACATGTGGGACATGAACACCCGCGAGACCCGCTCGGTCGCCTTCAACGTCTTCGAGCACTTCACCCCCGACCTCCCCGCCCACTACAAAAACGCGGGCATCGTCCTGCTGGCAAATATCGCCCCCGATCTCCAACACCACGTCCTCGACCAGGTCGGCCAGCCCCGCTTCGTCATCGCCGACACGATGGACCTCTGGATCGACATCGCCAAGGAATCCCTCACCCGCCTCGTCGCCCGCGTGAACATGCTCATCCTGAACGACGGCGAAGCCCGCCAGTTCACCGGCGAGACCAGCCTCATCAAAGCCGGCCGCGCCATCCGCGATATGGGCCCCGATTTCGTCGCGATCAAAAAAGGCGAGCACGGCTGCCTGCTCTTCGGCCCCGAAAACTCCTTCTTCAGCTGCCCGGCCTACCCGCTCGAGGACATCCACGACCCCACCGGCGCCGGCGACACCTTCGCAGGCGGCCTCGCTGGCTACCTCGCCGCCCACTCGCCCAATGGCACCATCCCCTTCGACCTCCTCAAAAAAGCCGTCGTCCACGGCAGCGTCCTCGCCAGCTACAACGTCGAAGCCTTCAGCCTCGAACGCCTCAAAACCGTCGACAAATCCCAAATCGACTCCCGCTACGACCTCTTCCGCAGAATCGCACACTTCGAGTTGCCGTAGGACAACAGCCACGCAACACGCCCCCACGGGTTTTTTTAGACAGGATTAGCAGGATTAGCAGGATTAACAGGAGGGGGGATGGGATGGGGCAAAATCCGGGCTCCCCGCCTGCCGCTTGAACACGCCCCCCGCGGGTTTTTTTTAGACAGAATTAACAGAATTTACAAAATTCAAAAAAAACAGCAGCACCCCAGCTTTTCCCATCATTCTGCCCTTTCCCCATAAAATTCTGTTAATTCTGTTAATTGACTCGCTTTGCTCGCCCTTCGGGCGGCCAAAGAGGAGTTTTAAGTTTTCAGTTTTCAGTTTTAAGTGTCGCCCCCCCTGTCCAACCCCCTCCTGTTAATCCTGAAAGTTGACTCGCTTTGCTCGCCCTTCGGGCTGCCAAAGAGGAGTTTTAAGTTTTCAGTTTTAAGTTTTAAGTGTCACCCACCTGTCCTTCCCCCTCCTGTTAATCCTGCCAATTGACTCGCTTTGCTCGCCCTTCGGGCGGCCAAAGAGGAGTTTTAAGTTTTCAGTTTTCAGTTTTAAGTGTCGCCCCCCCTGTCCAACCCCCTCCTGTTAATCCTGAAACTCCTGTCATCCTGTCCTTCCCCGCTAAAATTCTGTTAATTCTGTTAATTCTGTCTAAAAAATCCCCCTCCCCCTCCTGTCATCCTGTCCAATATCCCTGGGTTTGTGACATGTTTGTCTTAATCCCCGTTCTGGCACTCCATCTGCTCTATGTCGCGGCATGGAGACTGATTTCGATCCAATCACCTGCTGCAGAGTTGATTTATTGAGGAAACCCGCAGGGCTCAAGGGGTCGCATTGTGACTGCACTGTCGATTTCCAGCCGCCCGGTTGCTCCATTCGCCACACTTTCCCCTCCCATGCCCCCCTCCGCCAATGTGACGGTTTTATTGCACTAAACCCTTTGAGGCCACCCCTCAACTCTCCCACCCTCACCTCCGTTCACCGACATCCGCTCGCTCCCGGCGCGTGGATGCCCCCCACGGCGAACACCACAGTTCAAGTCGCCTGCGGGACCGCTCCGCAGGGAGAGAACGCCCTCGAGTCTCTCGAACTCCAACACACACCCCGCGCTCAACAGCCCGGGTTCTGAAACAAAAGAAAAATTCGAGATATGAAATGGAACATTTTTTAATCGCTGCGGTTGCCCTCGGGTTGGGCGCAGAGCGCATGCTTGGGGCTGATTTCTATTGGAGAACAGACGGAACCAGCGCCACTTGGACCGGGACAAACTGGTCGAACCCGGCCTCCCCAACGGGCGGGACAGTGTGGACGAGCAGTAATGCCAGTGATGCTTTTTTTACTGCGAACTCAGCGATCACTTTCGCATCCACACGCGTTGGTGATGTAACCGTCAGCCCCAATGTGCTGGTTCAAATGACTGCTGTCGGCACTTACAATACTGGAAATAGGGTTTCCACATTGGATGTGGGATCTGGAGCTGTTCTTGATTTTTCGAATCAAGGCTTTTCCACGTCCACCACATCAGTCAAAACAGGTTTTATAAAAGAGGGAGACGGAATAGTCTACATCAGAGGAACAGGTGCATTCAAGGGAGGATTCACTCTTAATAATGGAACGGTTGTCATCGGCGGTAATAGCATCAACAACCTTGGTCAGGGTGCACTAACATTCAATGGAGGCTCACTTTTAAGCGATACCGACTTCGCACCAACGGCTGGAAAATACTCCAGCATCACGGTTGGGGGGGATTTTAGCCTCGGCGGAGTGACCACCGGAGTCCCCTCCGGCAACGGGAGCGCGACGGCCAATATTACCTTTTCAGACGCCGTCTCCCTCGGAGCGGCCACGCGCACGATCACAATCGGCGCAAACGGCACCTACACATTCAACGGAGCCATGTCCGGCAGTTCCGGCACCGGATTGACCGTTGACGCAGCGGCGGGAGCCACGGGATCGTTGGTTCTTGGGGGGGCGAACACCTACAATGGCTCAACCACAATCAACGGAGGCACGCTCAAGCTCGGGGCCTCCGGTTCCCTCGCCTCCGACTCCGCGTTGGTCATCTCGGACGGCGGCACATTCGACACGACCGCCACGAGCTTCAGCATCGGCACAGCGGGATTGACGCTCGGCGTGGGCGCAAGCACGGCGGGGTTTTTGAATGCCGGCACGATCACGCTGGGGAACGGGCTCTCGCTCGACATAGCCAGTGCGACGCCCTCCGCTTCCTACGACCTGTGGAATTTCACCACCCCTCCGGAGATTTTTCCACCGTGTCGCTCACAGGCAGCGGAGGCTTCACCGGCAGCCTGAGCTTGAGTTCGGGCATTTGGAGCGGCTCTTCGGGAAGCTATTCGTTTTCACTGAACCAATCCAGCGGCCTGCTCTCCATCATCGAGAGCGCGGCGGCGATGTATTGGACGGCGAACGGGGCGAGTCTGGGCGGCACTGGCACATGGAACGGAACAAACACGAACTGGTCCACCAGCAATGCCTCTGTGTCCGGCACAACATGGAATCCCGCAAGCACCGCCACCTTTGAAGGCACCGCGGGCACCGTGACCGTGGGGACCATTTCCGCGAATGCTGGCATCTCCTTCCAAACGACCGGCTACACCCTTTCCAGCGGCACGCTCACCCTCGGAGCCGCCAGCGATGTGGCAAACGCCATCACTGTTGACACCGGAGTCCAAGCCACCATCAACTCGGTCCTCGCGGGGTCAAACGGCATGACCAAGGCAGGCCTCGGCACACTGGTCCTCGGAGGCACGAACACCTACAGCGGCGGCACCAATGTCAACTCCGGCATCCTCCAAGGCACCACCTCGAGCCTTCAGGGAGACATCGCCAACAACGCCGCAGTGGTCTTCGACCAGTCCACATCGGGCACCTACTCGGGCAATATGAGCGGGATCGGGTCACTCACCAAGAACGGCAGCGGCGCAGTCACGCTCTCCGGTTCGAATACCTACTCGGGCGCAACCACCATCAATGCCGGAACACTCACCCTCGGCTCCAACACAGCCATCGGCGACACCAGCGCGGTGACGATCACCGGCGGCACGCTCGCCGTCGGAACCCGGAGCGAAACCGTCGGATCGGCCACCATGAGCGGCGGCGCTCTGACCATCGGCTCGGGAACCCTCACTCTGAGCAATGCCTCCAGCTTCACCGGCGGCACACTGACCTTGGCGGGCGTGACCAGCTCACGCTTGAACACCACTGGCACCACCACCCTTGGAAACACCGCTTTCGTTTTCAACCACTCAGCAAATCTCGGAGACGGAAAAGGGCTTGTGACGGGAGGCAGCATTAGCGGTCAACGCCGCCACAACAGCAAATTTCACCAACGCTGCCGCCGGCGTCGGGCGCATCGAACTCAACGCCAACATCAACCGTAGACGTCAGGGTCAGGTGCCTCGATGGAAGTCGCCTGGATCGTGGATCAATTCGGCGGAACCCGCAGCCTGACCAAAAACGGCACTGGCACGCTCGTCCTCTCCGCCGCCAATACTTATGCAGGCACCACCACCATCAACGCCGGAACCCTCCAACTCGGCAACGGCGGCACCACCGGCGCGCTCTCCACCTCCAGCGCGATCACCAGTCAACGGCACTCTCGCCTTCAACCGCTCGGACACCGTCACCCAAGGCACGAATTTTGCCACGGCAGCCATCGGCGGCACAGGAATGATCATCAAAGACGGCACCGGCAGCCTGATCTTGAATGCCGCCAACACCTACTCCGGCGGCACGACCTTGAACTCCGGCACGCTGACCCTCAACCACGCCAGCGCGGCGGGCACCGGCACCCTCACGCAATCCAGCGGCGCCTCGCTCCTCCACCTCAACGCCACGGGCACCTTCGCGAACGCCATGAGCGTTTACAATGTCAAGGCCAGCGAAACCCTCACCCTCAGCGGCGGGATCACCGTGAACAACGCCACGTTCGATGTGGACAACGGCGACACGCTCACGATTTCAAACACAGTCAACGGCACCGGCGGAGTCACCAAAAACGGCACCGGCACGCTCGTCCTCTCCGGCAGCAACACCTTCAGCGGAGCCACGACGGTCAATGCACGGCACGTTGGAGATTACTTCCATGGGCGCGCTGGGGGGAACCTCGGCGGTCAATGTCGATGGAGGATCGCTCCTTGTCCGCGCCGCCGGGTCGATCAACGACTCGGCTGCCATGAACCTCGGCGGCGGCACGTTGTCGCTCAACGGCACATTCAACGAATCAGTGGGGGCGCTCACCCTCAGCGCGAACTCGATCATCGACGTGAAGAATTTCACCGGCAACCTCACCTTCTCCGCCCTCGGCAGCTGGCTGGACGGCACCTCGCTCGCGATCACGAACTGGACTGGCTTGAACAAATACGGCACCCAAGTCGGCAGCCTGGCCTACAACCCGCACATCATTTTCACCGACAAAAGCGGCCTCTCCACCTATCTCAACCGCATCAGCTTCTACAGCGGTGACTTCGGCCAAGGCTTCGCAGGCACAGCCTTTGAAATGGGCCTGAGCGGCGAAATCGGCCCCGTCCCCGAACCCGAAGTCTACATCACCGCCCTGGTCCTCCTCGGCGGCTGGCTCCTCAACGCCCTCCGCCGCCGCCTGCAAGCCAAAGAAGGAAAAGAGCCGACAGTTTAGACAGGATGACAGGATTAGCAGGATTAACAGGAGGGGGAAGGACAAGAGGAGTTTTCAGTGTCGCCCATCCCCACTCCTGTCCTTCCCCCCTAAAATTCTGTTAATTTTGTTAATTGACTCGCTTTGCTCGCCCTTCGGGCGGCCAAAGAGGAGTTTTAAGTTTTCAGTTTTAAGTTTTAAGTGTCGCCCACCTGTCCTTCCCCCTCCTGTCTTTTCTTCCTGTTAATCCTGAAACTCCTGTCATCCTGTCCAACCGCTTCATTGACATCCACCTCACTCTCCAGCATCGTCACCCATCATGAGCACGGTCAAAATCCTCTCGATCCTCGAAGCCGCCAGCATCGAGCCTCCCAAGGCCCGCGCGATTGCGGAGAGCTTTGAACTGGCATTCCGGGAGCAGGAGGACGACCTCACAAAAACGCTCATGACCAACGAGGATGGCGAAAAGCTTCGTGCCGAGATCAAAACCTCCATGGCCGATCTTCGCGCGGAACTCCGCACCGAGATGGCCAATCACAAAGCGGAAATCATCAAGTGGATGTTCCTCTTCTGGATCGGCCAAATGGCCACCACCGCCGCCCTCATCAAGTTCCTCCAATAGCTTGGCAAAGCAACACGCCCCCCGCGGGTTTTTTTAGACAGGATTAGCAGGATTAGCAGGAGGGGGGATGGGATGGGGCAAAAATCCGGGTTCCCCGCCTGCCGCTTGAACCCCGACAACTGTGGGGTTTTTTTAGACAAAATTAACAGAATTTACAAAATTCAAAAAAAACAGCAGCACCCCAGCTTTTCCCATCATTCTGCCCTTCCCCCATAAAATTCTGTTAATTTTGTTAATTGACTCGCTTTGCTCGCCCGAAGGGCGGCCAAAGAGGAGTTTTAAGTTTTAAGTTTTAAGTTTTAAGTTTTAAGTGTCACCCACCTGTCCTTCCCCCTCCTGTTAATCCTGAAAGTTGACTCGCTTTGCTCGCCCTTCGGGCTGCCTTTGGCAGTCTTTCTCCGCTGCGCTCCGATTCTGTCATCCTGTCCTTCCCCGCTAAAATTCTGTTAATTCTGTTAATTCTGTCAAAAAATCCCCCTCCCCCCTCCTGTCATCCTGTCCAACCGCTTCATTGACATCCACCTCACTCTACAGCATCATCAGCCATGATGAGCACGGTGAAAATCCTTTCGATCCTTGAAGCTGCCAGCATCGAGCCGCCCAAGGCCAGAGCCATTGCAGAGAGTCTGGAAATCGCCTTTCGCGAACAGGAGCAGGACCTCACAAAACGGCTCATGACCAAGCAGGATGGCGCGGAACTCAAAGCGGAAATCATCAAGTGGATGTTCCTCTTCTGGATCGGCCAAATGGCCACCACCGCCGCCCTCATCAAGTTCCTCCAATAGCTTGGCAAAGCAACACGCCCCCCGCGGGTTTTTTTTAGACAGGATTAGCAGGATTAGCAGGAGGGGGGATGGGATGGGGCAAAAATCCGGGCTCTCCGCCTGCCGCTTGAACACGACAACTGTGGGGTTTTTTTAGACAAAATTAACAGAATTTACAAAATTCAAAAAAACAGCAGCACCTCAGCTTTTCCCATCATTCTGCCCTTCCCCATAAAATTCAAAAAAATCTGTCGCCCCCCTCCTGTTAATCCTGCCAATCCTGTCATCCTGTCTAAAAAATCCCCAGCCCTCCTGTCCTCCTGTCTTTTCCCCCTCCTAAAAATCCTGTCAGCCCGCTGTGGTCCTGAGGGCGTGGAATTCGTAGCTGTCGACGAGGGCGAGCCAACTGGCTTCGATGATGTTGTCGGAGACGCCGACGGTGCCCCACTTGGTCGAGCCGTCGCTTGAGACGATGAGGACACGGGTGCGGGCGGCGGTGCCGCGCGAGCCGTCGATGATCCTGACTTTGTAATCCTCAAGACGCACGGCATCGATCCACGGATAGAACGGGCGCAGCGCCTTGCGGAGGGCGGCGTCGAGGGCGTTCACCGGGCCGTCCCCCTCGTCCACTGTGTATTCCGGAACCCCGCCGACCTCGAGTTTCACAGTGGCTTCGCAGGTGGTGAAGCCATGCTGGCGGGATTGGCGGAACGAGCAGTGGAACTCGCTCAAATCGAACAGCGGTTTGTGCCCGCCGAGCGTGCGGCGGATCAAGAGGTCCAGCGAGGCATCGGCGGCCTCGAATTCGTAGCCCTGCACCTCGGATTCCTTGACCTTCTTGAGGATGGCGGCGACTTCCGGCGCTCCTTTTTGGAACGCGTGGCCCAACTCGGCGGCCTTGGCGAGGATATTGCTCTGGCCGGACATGTCGGAGACGAGGATCGTCTGCGAATTCCCCACGAGCTTGGGATCCATGTGCTCGTAGGTGCGGGCGAGCTTTTGCACAGCGTGCACGTGGAGGCCGCCCTTGTGGGTGAATGCCGCCTGGCCGACAAACGGCGCCCGAATGTCCTGCGGCACGTTCGCGAGTTCATCCACAAACCGCGACACCTCGCGGAGCATCGTCAGTTCGGGGACACAGGGCAGGCCCATCTTCACCTGCAGGGCGGGAATCGTGGTGGTGAGATTGCAATTTCCCACGCGCTCGCCGTAGCCGTTGATCGTGCCTTGGACTTGGCAGGCTCCGGCGCGCACGCCGGCGAGGGCGTTGGCCACCCCGAGGCCGCAGTCATTGTGGGTATGGATCCCGACCTTGCAGCCGAGTTGGACGATGACCTCGGCGGTGGCGCGCTGGATGTCCTCCGGGAGCGTGCCGCCATTCGTATCGCAAAGCACCAGCACATCAGCCCCGGCATCGCGTGCCGCGCGGAGGGTCTGCAGCGAGTAGTCTGGATCGTCCTTGAAACTATCGAAAAAATGTTCGGCGTCGTAGAACACCTCTCGGCCGTGGGATTTCAAATGCGCGATCGTGTCGGCGATCATCGAGAGATTTTCCTCCGCCGTGACATTCAGCACCTCGGTGACATGGAGGAGCCATGTCTTGCCAACGATCGTCACGACCGGCGTGGCGGCGTCCAACAGCATCTTCACCTGCGGGTCGCCTGCGACATCCACCCCGCCCCGGCGCGTGCTTCCGAAGGCGGCCAGGCGGGCGTGTTTCCACTCGATCTTCGACGCCTCGGCGAAAAACGCGGCGTCGCGCGGGTTCGAGCCCGGCCAACCGCCCTCGATGTAGTCGATCCCGAACTCGTCGAGCTTTTGGGCCACGCGAATCTTGTCGAGGACCGAAAAGGAAATGCCTGTGCCTTGGGTGCCGTCGCGCAGGGTGGTGTCGTAGATCGTAACCGGTTTCATGGGATCGTGCAGGCACCCTACCGGCGCATGCCTCCTTGATCAAGAGCCCGCTCGCTCGGGGCGTGACAATCCCCTCGGCGGGCGGATAGTTCCCCTGTATGGAACTCCTCAAGACCCTCGCTGTGGCCCTGAGCCTCGGCACCCTCGCGGGCATCAACCTCTACCTGACGGTCTTTGTCACCGGATTGGCCGTGCGGATGGACTGGGTGGCGCTCCCGTCTCCGCTGGCGGGGCTCGAGGTGTTGGGACATCCGCTGGTGATCGCCGTCGCGGGAGTTCTGTATCTGGTGGAATTCCTCGCCGACAAGGTGCCGTGGATCGACACGGCGTGGGATGCCGCCCACACAATCATTCGGCCGGTCGGGGCGGCGGCGCTCGCCGTGGCGGCGATGGGCGAGGCGCACCCGGTGTTCGAAGTCGTTGCGGCGCTCCTCGCGGGCGGCATGGCGCTCTCCTCGCACGTGGCCAAGGCGGGCACGCGCTTGGCGGCGAACACCTCGCCGGAACCCTTCAGCAATATCGGGCTCAGCCTGGCGGAGGATTCCCTCGTGCTTGGCGGACTGGCCCTCCTGGCGTGGAGCCCCTTCGCCGCTCTGGCGGCAAGCGTGGTGTTGTTCGGCACGATCCTCTTTTTCCTGCCGCGCCTCGTCCGCGGCATCCGCACGACCCTTTGGCTGGCCTGGAAAAAACTCAACGCCCCCCCCGAACACAACAAAACCGCAGACCCACTCAAGACAATCCCACCCAAATGGGAGGCCCAGCTCCGCCGCATGCACCCGGCGAAGTCCCCTGTCGAATGGGCCGTGCCATGCGTCAGCCGCAAGGGGGATCTCGTGAAGGCAAACATCCACGGCTGGCTACTGAGCCTCGGCGCCGAACCCTCCGAGGTGCGCTTCCTCGGCCGCACATGGCGCGGAGGCCTCGCGGCGGCCATGGATTTGCGCGATGCCGGAATCGAGCACTCCGAGGGATTCCTTGGCGACAGGATCGAAATCGTCCACCGCGACGGCCACCCCCGCCAGGCGTTCACCTTTTCCGCGGAATGGACTCGCTGCGCCTCGGCACTGGGCGCGCGCCTGAGAGAAGACTCCGCCCTCGTCTCGGACCCCTCCCGAACGGTCGCTCTCAGCCCGCGGGACGCCGGGGCGCTTGAATCATGATCTTCTGCGTGAATTCCATGGCAGAGGAATCGTCACGATTCTCGATCTCGGCCAGATACGCGTCGAACAACGCCACCGCCTCCGCGCGTGGCATGATATCCGTCTGCGAGACCAACTGCAGCCGCTGGCTGTAGTCCCGAAAATCCACACGCACCTTGCCACGGGTCAGAAGCTGCACGATCACGCTCAGCGCTTGGGCGTTTGAATACCCGAGCTTCAGGACGAATTCCTCGATTTTTTCGGCCACTGTGCAGGCTTTGGGTTCAACAACCTCCCGCATCTCCGAACTTGCCAAGGCCCGAGTCTCCTCGAGGCAGATTGATTTTGCCGATTTGGACATGCTGAGAAATTAGCGCAGGGTCATCCAACGCCCACAAGGCTGAAATTGAAAAACAATCGCGCCACCCTATGCCTTCAACTCATCGCCGGTCTGGGCATTTGCGATCACGTATTTCTCCTGGTGGAATGTCGGATCGGCACGGAAGGCCAAGCGACCGGCATAGCGCCTCTCGATATCGACCAGGTGCTCCTCGTCCTCGGTGCGCAGGCGCTTCAGCAGGTCGGGATGCACGGTAACGCGGATGTCGTGGACGCTTTCCTGGTATTTGCGCATCACGGAGTGGAGGTCGCGCTGGAGTTCCACACTCATGGTCATCGGGCTCTTGATGACGCCCTTGCCTGAGCAGTGCGGACACGGCATGAAAATCGAACTGGCCAGGCTCTCGTTTGCGCGCTGGCGGGTCATCTCCATGAGGCCGAGCTGCGAGATCGGCAGCACATGCGTGCGCGCCTTGTCGCGCTTGAGGCGCTCGCGGACCTTCACATAAACGGCCTGCTGGTCCTTGCGGTTCTTCATGTCGATGAAATCGACCACGATCAGCCCGCCGATATTCCGCAGGCGGAGCTGGCGGGCGATTTCCTCGGCAGCCTCGAGATTCGTCTGGAGGATTGTCTTCTCCATGTCCTTGGCCCCCTTGTTGCGGCCGGTGTTCACATCGACAGCGATCATCGCCTCGGTCTCGTCGATCACGATATAGCCGCCACAGGGCAGCCACACCTGGCGGTGGAACGCGGCGTCGATCTGCGCCTTCACCCCGAAGCACTCGAAGATCGGCTGCGCCCCGCTGTAGTGCTGGATGGATTTCTTCGCCCTCTTGGAAATCTGGCCGACCATCTGCTGCATGCTCTCAGCGGCCTTGGCGTCGTCGATGATCACGGCATCGACCTCGTCGGTGAGAAAATCCCGCACCGAGCGCTCGATGAGATCGGGTTCCTGGAAGAGGCATGCCGGCGCCGGTTTTTCCTCGAGTCCCTTCTGCACCTGCGCCCATTGCTCGAGGAGGATGCTCAGGTCGCGCACAAAATACCGTGCCCGTTGACCCGCACCGACGGTGCGCATGATCACCCCCATGCCCTCGGGCACGTCGAGTTCGCGAAGAATCTTGCGGAGGCGGTCCCGCTCTTTCGGATCCTCGATCTTGCGGGAGATGCCGAACTGGTCGTTGAAGGGCATGAGCACGAGATAGCGGCCTGGAAGACTGATATCGGTCGTGATGCGCGGCCCCTTGTTGCTGATCGGCCCCTTTTTGACCTGCACGAGGACATCCGACCCGACGGGGTAGATTCTCGGGACATCCTTGTGGGTGATGCGCGGCGCTTTTTTGCGGGCGTTCCCGTTGCCCCGGGTCACAGACTCGATCCCGCTGTCCAAAGCGGCCGGAATGGCGTCCCAGAACTGCAAAAACGCGTTTTTGTCGAACCCGATATCGACGAACATCGCCTTGATGCCCGGTTCGATGTTCCGGACCTTGCCCTTGAAAATGCTGCCGACGATATTGCGGTCGGTGTCGCGCTCGATGTTGTATTCCTCAAGCCGGTTGTTCTCGAGGAGCGCGACGCGCTTCTCCAACTTCTCGCAGCTGATCACCAGCTTGATGCCGGTGGATTTTTTTCCGAATCCTAAAATTTTTTTTACTGTTTCTAACATGGGGTGTGTATGGAGTGTTCACGGTTGGACCGTGGGTGTTGAAATGTTTTGCCGGTCAGGCCGGCGGGAAGGTGCCTAAGGGGTTTCTTTCTTCTTGCCGCCAAAGAAGCGGAAAATTTGCTGTATCGGGTTGTTGGGTTTCTCTTTTTGCCTCTCCGCTCCCGCCGGGGCGGGTTTGTTGTTCACGCGACCGGCGGCATCGGCGTCCTCCCGCACATTCGGGGCGCCAGAGGGTCTGTTTTCCTGTGCGGTGGCGGAAGGATTCTCCGCTGTTTCGCCATCATCGTAAAGCTTGTTCACCGCAGGTGCTTCACGATTGAAATCAATGCTTTCCGTGAAAAGAAAGTTCCCCTTTGCGGGTTCCAGCGCAGCAAGCTCGATCTCTCCCCCGCTCTTGTAGTTGTGGATTTCCTTCAGGATTTTTGCCGTGATCGGCGCCGCAACCCCTCCGCCGGACTTGGCTCCCTGCACCAGGATCACAACCACGTATTCCGGGTTTTCATACGGGGCGAACGCAATGAACCATGCATGGTTGTCCTTGATGCCGGAGCGCCAGAACTGCGCCGTGCCGGTTTTTCCGGCCGTGGGCATATCGGCATTCTTGGCCCGGCCCGCCGTGCCGCCACCCTCATTGACAACCTCCCACATTCCCAGGCGCACCTCGTCGAGTTGTTCCTTCGTGATCCCGGCGTCCTTGATCAAATCGGCACGCACGCGCGGAGGATCCTGCAAGACAATCCGGCCCTCCTGATCGACCACGCGGTCGATCAAGCGGGGATAATAGACCGTGCCGCCGTTGGCCACGGCGGCGGTGGCGACGGCCATCTGCAACGGCGTCGCCAACACATCCCCCTGCCCGATCGCAGTGTTGGCGGTCAGGCCGTTCGACCACCTGGCGCGTGGATTGACACTCGACAGCCATTCGGGGCCTGGCAAGACGCCCGGCGACTCGCCGGAGAGTGGCAGACCACTTCGTTGACCAAAGCCGAGCATGTTGCCTGTGGCAACGATCTGGTCGATCCCGGCGGCATTGCCGAACTGGTAGAAAAACGCGTTGCACGACACCTTGATGGCATCTGCCAAATCCAACCGCCCGTGGGTTCGCTTCTTTTCAGCGATCCAGCAGCGCATGTATTTGTTGCCGTATTGAACCCCACCGTAGCAGGTGAAACATGTCCCCCCGAGACCGGCACGCATGCCGGCAAGGGCGATCGGGATTTTGTAGGTCGATCCCGGCGCATACGCGCTGATCGCACGGTTCACCAGCGGGTTCGTCTCGTCCTTGTTGATCTCTTTCCAATTGGTCGCCGAGATCGAGGGGATGAACACATTCGGATCGAAGGAGGGCACCGAGGCCATGGCGAGGATGTCCCCGTTTCGCGGATCGAGCACCACCGCCGCGCCACGCCCGACAACCCTCAGCGCCTGCTCGACGATCGATTGGATCCTGGCGTCGATCGTGAGGTGCACATTGTCCCCTTGGGTCGGCTCGCGGCGTCCCACCTCGTCCTCGATTACCCCCTTGGCATTGCGCTGCAGGATGCGCGCCCCGGGCTTTCCCTTCAAATACGAGTTCATGTGCAACTCGATCTGCGCCTTTCCTTCCACATCGGGCTCGTAGAAATTGAATTCCCGAAGATCGGGCAGCTTGTCGAGCTCGCGGGGGGATCCCACATACCCAAGCAGGTGCGAGGCCAAGGATCCGTAAACATACCACCGCACGGGCTTCACTCCGACATTCACTCCTGGAAGACCAAGGTTTTTCTCGGAGAACAGCGCCATCTCCTCGAATGTTAAATCCTGCCGGTAGTTGTAGGGCACCTCCCGGTTCGTGCGGTAATGCATCTGCAGCGCATTCGCATTGTAGTCGCGCGCCACGCCGATCTCCTCCATCTGCGGAATCACCATTTCGGACACGATCTTCGACACATCCGCCTCGCGCAAATCACGCGCCATGCCGTGCACACGCCCGCGGTAGTCGGTCATCGGCGTGCTTCCGTTCACCTCCCGATACGCCCGCACCATGTCGGGCAGATAAAAGTCGACCTCGAAACTGGCCCGGTTTTCGACGAGCTTCACATCATTGCGGTCGAGAATCTCTCCGCGCACCGCGGGAATCCTCACACTGACCTGCGAGCTCGTGTTGATCCGCGCGGCGTATTTCTTGCCGTCCACAACCTGCACGGTCCACAACCGCGCAACCACAGCAACCATGCCCAAAAGGATCAACACCCCGAGGAACATGATGCGGGATCTCGGACGCGCGCGCTTCATCTCCGCTGCACCCTCCGCCGGGAGAAGTCGGGAATAAGATGGTCGATATGCGAGGCGATCAAGTGGAACAGCGGAGCAAGCAATGCCACCATCACCCCGGGTGCCAAGATCCTCCAAGCCGCCGCCTCCGCCCAATCCCAACCCCCGCGGTGCCAAGTGATCAACAAAAACTGCATCAATAGAAACGCACTGGTTCCAACCCCGCTCAACAACGAGAACACCCAGATTTTTGTCGCTTCTGGGCGATTCCTAAAACCGCCGACCAGACATCCAAGGATCACAAAGTAGATAATAGAAACACCCAGCGGAATTTCAACCTCGCCACCGGCAAGATGCAGGTAAAAAAGATCGCTGAACAATCCCATGTAAAAAGCCGCCGCGAGCATCGCAGGAAAGGGCAAAACAATTGCCCCATAACAAAACACCAACGGCGCCAGCATGACCCGCGCCCCGTGCAGACCGTCCATCGGCGGCAATGCATGCTGGACGACAAATGCGATAAACACGCCCAAAAAAAGCGCCAATAGATCGATCAACGCCTTCATTTTTTCCCGACAAGGACAAAGACATCCTCGATGGCGGAAAGATCCACAGCCGGTTCGACAACAGCCTGGCCGTCCAGGGCCCGGCGCTGGAACTCGCGCACCTTGCCGATCACAATGCCGGGCGGAAACGAACCATGAGCAACCCCCGCTGTCAGCACCTCCATGTCTGCCGTGATCTTTGCGTTTTTCGACAGGAATTTCATTTGCAGGATTCCCTCCTGTGCGTGCTCTTGGACACGCACACCGCTAACGATCCCCTGCTCGCGGGTGCCCTCGATTTTGGCACCGATCTGGCACGACTCGTCGGTGACAAGAATCACAATCGCCTCGTTTTTGGAAACGGTGGCCGTTTTTCCCACCAGTCCGTTGTCGGTGACCACCGGTTGGTCCGCCTCGACGCCGTCCTCGAACCCGCGATTGATTCTCACTGTGTTCCACCAAGTGGAGGAATCCCGGGAAATGATCCTCGCAGCCACCAGGCGGTGCGGGGAACGCGCCCTGAAATCGAGGGCCAACCTCAACCGCTGGTTTTCAGACTGGGTCTCACGCATCAAGGCGTTCTCGGCGCGCAGGGCGCGGTTTTCCGTCTTCAGTTGCGTGTTCTCAACCTCGAGTTCGTCGAGGGTTTTCAACCGCTGCCCGAAGGACCCGATGTTTTGCTGCACCGCCGTGCCGGTTCTCAAAAACGGCGAGAGAAGCGACATGAAATTCGCCTTCATCGCTCCCAACGACTCGGCGGAGAGCGTGGACAAATAAATGCCCACTGCCACAAGGCCGACTGCGAGTGCGATATTGAGTCTGTTCATCAGGCAACCGGAAATGGAGACCCGCTTCCGCTGGCGGGAAGACTACCGTCCGTGAGGCCGCTCGGCGGAGACGGCCTTCAGAAACCGGAGTTCGGAAAGAGCACGCCCTGTTCCCTCGGCCACAGCGCTGAGCGGATCTTCGGCCACATGGACCGGAAGCCCTGTCGCCTCGGAGATGAGACGGTCCAACCCGCGTAGCAACGCGCCGCCGCCGGCCAGCACCAACCCACGGTCCACAAGGTCGGCGGACAACTCCGGCGGGCAGCGCTCGAGCGTGATGCGCACCGAGTCGACAATCGTCGACAGCGGCTCCATGAGCGCCTCTCGGATTTCCTGCGAGGAAATGGAAATCGTCTTCGGCAACCCGGCGACGAGGTCGCGCCCCTTCACATCGATCCCGACCTCCTTCTCGAGTTTGTAAGCCGAGCCGATCTTGATTTTGATCTCCTCGGCGGTGCGCTCGCCGATCATCAAATTGTAGGCCCGCTTCATGTAATTCGTGATCGCCTCGTCGAGTTCGTCGCCCGCCACGCGCACGCTGCGGCTGAACACAATGCCGGAGAGCGAAATCAACGCCACCTCGGTCGTGCCGCCGCCGATATCCACCACCATGTTGCCTGCGGCGTCCTGCACCGGCAGGCCAACCCCAATCGCCGCGGCCATGGGCTCCTCGATCAGATACACCTCGCGGGCGCCAGCATGGGTCGCCGAGTCCTTCACCGCGCGCTTTTCAACCTCAGTGATCCCGCTGGGCACAGCCACAACGACGCGTGGACGGACCATGCGGCGGCGGTTGTGAACCTTGCTGATGAAATGCCGGAGCATCGCCTCGGTGATCTCGAAATCCGCGATCACACCGTCCTTGAGCGGACGAATCGCCACGATGTTGCCGGGCGTGCGGCCGAGCATCCTCTTGGCCTCGTTGCCCACCGCAAGCACGCGGTTGGTGCCCTGCTGGACAGCCACCACGGAAGGCTCGCGAAGCACGATCCCCTGATCCTTCACGTAAACCAGTGTGTTTGCCGTGCCTAGGTCAATGCCTATGTCGCTTGAGAAAAGTCCCAGTAAATTGTCGAACATCGAAGTGATAGAGTTTTGTTAAATCCAGTGAACTGTGGCCCGGGGGAGGCAGGCCTGTGGCGGCGGGTGGCCGGAAGATGCACCTCGGGTGTCGTTCGAGTCGTGCAAGGTGGTTTTGCGCGCGGGCGGCGTCAAGATTTTGTTGGAGTGGAGACAAAGAATCTCACGCCATCGCACGCACGATCGCGTCGCCCATTTCGGATGTCCCGACCAACGCATTGTCTCCGGTATGGATGTCCCCAGTGCGCAAGCCGGCAGCGATGACCGAGCGGACCGCTCCCTCGATCTCCGAGGCAGCGGCCTCGAAACCGCCCGAAAAGCGGAGCATCATGGCGACGGAAAGGATTTGTGCGATGGGATTTGCGATCCCCTTGCCAGCGATATCGGGCGCCGTCCCGCCGCTCGGTTCATACATCCCGAAGCGCGTCGAACCACCACCGGTCTCCGCTCCGAGGCTGGCACTGGGCAACATGCCGAGCGAACCGGCGATCATGGCCATCTCGTCGCTCAGGATGTCACCGAAAAGATTCTCGGCGAGAACAACATCGAACGATTTTGGATTTTTGATCAATTGCATCGCCGCATTGTCCACATACAGGTGGTTCAAGGCCACCTCGGGATAATCCTGCGCCACTTCGGTCACAATCCGGCGCCACAGGACACCGTTTTGAAGCACATTTGCCTTGTCGATCGAGGTAAGCACCCCGCGCCGCCCCTTTGCGGCCTCGAAGGCGACCTTCGCAATCCGGCGAATCTCCGAGGCCTTGTAAACCATGGTGTCCACCGCGCACTCCTCGCCGTCGCGGATGGTGATGTGCTTGGGCTCGCCGAAATACAGACCGCCGGTGAGTTCGCGCACGCAGAGGACATCGAACCCTCCCTCGACCAGTCGCGGATGGATCGGCGAGGCGTGGGTGAGTTCCGGCAGGCAGACAGCGGGGCGGAGATTGGCAAAGAGCCCGAAATGCTTCCGCAATGGCAGCAATGCCGCGCGCTCGGGTTGCTCGGCCGCCGGCAGCGATTCCCATTTTGGTCCGCCCACCGAACCGAAAAGAATCGCATCCGCCGCTTCACAGGCCGCCAACGTTTCGGGGGGCAACGCCCGGCCGACCGCATCAATGGCCGCCCCGCCGACCAATTGATGATCCAGCTCAAGGGGGATGCCGTGTTTCGCGGCGGCGGTTTCAAGGACACGCAGGCCCTCGGTCATCACTTCGGGACCGATGCCGTCGCCGGCCAGCACGGCGACACGGAAAGTCTTTCGGGAATTCATGGACGCGCATTTAATCGCCGCCCCCCCGCCGAATCAAGCGCAACGCGGGGCCAACACGCGATTGAATCCCGCGCGCCCACTGCGCTATGGTCCACCCCATGTTTCAAGAACACGACTTCCACTACGCCATGGAAAACACCCGCATCGTGGTTCCGCCGCGCAGTGCCATCGAGACGTTCGGGACCACCCGCTTCCACTTCTCGCTGGTCACCGAACCGCTCGACGAGGTCGAGACCGTCCGCATCCGCTCAGGCACGATCGAGGCGGAACGCCCAAGGATTTTGTCTCCGGTTCACTTCCGCAAGGTCCTTCTGGAGGGCTTCGGCAACGAGGCGCGCGATTTTGCCGACTGGCTCGAGGCGAACCCCGATGCCGCCCGCGTGCTCCGCTACGGATTCCAATTTCGCAAGACCGACCTCACGGAAAAACTTGTCAAGGAGCCCATGGACGAGGCTGTCGAGCGACTGCGCGAGGAGATTTCAACAGGCGACGACCCCTTCGGCGCATTGATCGCCGGCGTGGACGATGTCTGGGAGGTCTGCCTCCTCAAATTCTCGATGGAAATGATCCAGCGCTCAGCGGGCGACAATGTCGCGGAATGGAAACGCCGCGGTCTCACCTGATTTCCATTGTTCCATTTTCCAAAAGCAACCCATAACCTTCCCATCTTTTCCGAATGATTCCCAAATCTCTGACCATCCTCGTCCTTGTCGCGGCCATTCTCGGCGGCAGCGCGTATTTTATCCACGAACTCTATTACAAGGACCAGAAACTCGACACCCAGGAAGCGGCAGCGGTGCCCACACCGACGCCCGAACCCACGCCCGATCCGGGCATCGCGGCCTGGGCTGAAATCAAAGACAAGGTCGCCGCTCAAACCATGGAATCCCGCGACATGCTCGCCGTGTTCCTCTCGACCCACCCCGCTGCCCCGACCGTGCCGGAGGCGCGTCAGGCTCTCGGCCGCGTGAACCTCGCCCTGTTCAAAAACCCAGAGACCTCTCCGGGCACCACGGTTTACACCGTCAAAAAAGGAGACTCGCTCGCCCGCATCGCCTCCCAACTCAAGAGCAACGCCGAACTCATCTTCTGGGCAAATGACCTGCCGAACATCAATCTCCAGATCGGCCAGTCGCTCATCGTCCCCTCGCCGGACACCGCGGTCATCATCAACCGCTCGAAATCCCTCGTCACCCTCATGAACCAAGGCACGTTCTTCAAGGACTACACGCCGCTCTCCATGCAACTCCCCGCGAGTGTCTCCAGCGGTGAGGTCGATGCCAAAGTCGCCGACCGCATCGCCCTCAAAGGCGACACCCGTGTGGCCTTCGGGCACAAGGACTATCCCGCCACCGAACGCTCGATCCTCGTCAATCCAGGCCCTGTCGCCATCCGCACCCCGCCAGCGCCCGCCGAGGACGGCACCACCCCGCCAATGCCCGCAGGCATCGTTCTCTCGCCGGAGGATTTCGCCGAACTTTACGTTCTGGTGAAATCCGGAACCCCCGTGCTCATCAAATAACGCGCTCCATGAACAAACAGACCTTGGATTTCGAAAAACCCGTCGCTGAACTCGAGCAAAAACTCGCCGAACTCAAAAAACAATCCGAGGAACGCCGTATCGACCTCGCCTCCGAGATCGCCAGCATGCAGGCAAAAATCGACGCCACGCGCACCAGCATCTACGGCTCCCTCACCCCCTGGCAGCGTGTCCAAATCTCCCGCCATATCGAGCGCCCGTTCTTCCTCGACTACATTCGCATGGCCTGCACCGACTTCGTGGAACTCAAGGGCGACCGCCTCTTCGGTGACGACCCCTCCATGCCGGGCGGCCTAGCGACGATCGATGGCATCCGCTGTGTCATCATCGGCCAGCAAAAAGGCCGCAACACCAAGGAAAACCTGCACCGCAACTTCGGCAGCCCACACCCAGAGGGCTACCGCAAGGCCCTCCGCCTCATGCGCCTCGCGGAGAAATTCGGCTTTCCGTTCGTCGCCCTCATCGACACCCCAGGTGCCTACCCGGGCATCGGCGCCGAGGAACGCCACATCGCCGAGGCCATCGCCGTCAATATCCGCGACATGATGCTCCTACGCACCCCGATCGTCTCTGTCGTCATCGGCGAAGGAGGCTCGGGCGGCGCCCTGGGCATCGGCGTTGCAGACCGCGTCCTCATGCTGGAAAACGCCTACTACTCGGTCATCAGCCCCGAGGGATGCGCAGCCATCCTCTGGAAACACCGCAAACATGCCCCGGAAGCGGCGGCGGCACTCAAACTCTGCGCCCCGGACCTCACCGCGATGGGACTCGTGGACGGCGTCATCCCGGAACCCGTCGGCGGTGCGCACTGCGATCCAGAACAATCCGCGGAAAACCTCAAACAGGCCGTCTCCAAGGAACTCCACGCGCTCGCAAAAACCCCGATCGACAAACTCCTCGATCAACGCTACGCGAAATTCCGCGCCATGGGCGTCTTCGAGGAATAAGCGCCGCCCGCCGCCGGACCGCCGATGAAGATAATCGACCGCCATGTGTCCTTGAGCGTCCTGCTCACGGCATTTCTCGGCGTCTTGATTCTGAGCCTCGTCCTGGTTCTGGGAAACATCTTCAAGGAACTCCTCAACGTTCTTGTCAACAACCCCGAGGTTCCGATCCTCTCGGTGCTCTGGTTTCTGGCGCTGGTGCTCCCGTTTTCCCTCACATTCACCATCCCATGGGGGTTCCTCACCGCGATCCTGCTGGTCTTCGGCCGCATGTCGGCCGACAGCGAACTCATCGCCCTCAAGGCGAACGGCATCAGCGTCCCTCGCACGAGCGCCCCGGTGCTCCTCATCTCCGTCGCCCTCACCCTCGTTTGCTTCTGGATCAATGCCGACGTCGCTCCGCGTTCCGAACAGGCGATGACCCGCGCGATCGTGGACATCGCCACCAGCAATCCGACAGCTCTTTTCCGAGCAGACGAGATCGTCGACGCCTTCCCCGATCGCCGCGTCTACGTGGGCTCGAAAAACGGCGACCGCCTGCAGGACATCATCGTCTTTGAGATGGATGACGATTTCCGCGCAGTGAAAATGATCCACGCCGAGGAGGGCGAACTCACCCCGGACATCGAGAATTCCCGGCTCCTCCTCCGACTCTTCGACGCCCGCTTCGAGCGCCGCGACAAAAACGACCCGAACGACATCTCGAAAATCCAGCAAGGCATCGTCATGCAACAGGGCGTCTTCCCGCTCTCCCTGGAGAAATTTTTCGGAGAACATCAAACCAACCGCCGCCTGAGTTCCTATACCCTTCCCGAACTCTGGAACCTCCTTGCCTCAACCGAGGGCAAGAAACACCTCGAGACCCTTGTGGAACTCAACAAACGCATCTCCGTTTCCCTCTCCTGCATCGCCTTCGCTCTCATCGCCATCCCCCTCGGCGTGACCACCCACCGCAAGGAAACCTCCGTCGGCTTCGCCATCAGCCTCGTTGTGGCCTTCAGCTACTTCTTCTTCATCCTCATGGCGGACACCTTCCGGGGCCATGCCGAAGCATTCCCGCAGTTCCTTATCTGGATTCCGAATGTCCTCTTCATCACCGTTGGAGTGTGGCTCTTCCGCCGCCTGGCCAGAAACTGACACCGATGAACCGCCGCCACCCCGCTCTGCGCGCCACATTTCTCATCGGTGTCACGCTTCTATTCGCCGCGGGCGTCATCGCAGCATGGTTCCAATCCTGGAAAGCGGGCCGGTTGGTCGAACTTGGCACCAACTCGGAGATCGCCGCGCTCCCCTCGGGCAACATGGAATACACCCTCCTCGGCGAAGGCGTGCCAGTGGTCGTCTTCCACACAGCCCCGGGCGGCTACGATCAAGGCGTGGCACTGGCGGGCTTCCTTACGGCCGAGGGATTCGAAATCGTCTCGCCCTCACGCCCGGGATACCTCGGCACCCCGCTGGCCTCGGGCCCCTCGCCCTCGGAGCAGGCGGATGCCGTGTCATGGCTCCTCGAGGAACTCGAGGTCGACCGCGTTGCGGTGCTTGGATTCGGATACGGCGGCCCGGCGGCACTCGAATTCACACGCAAATACTCGCCGCGCATCCATGCGCTTGTTCTCGTTTCCGCCATCACCGCCCGCCCCGACTCCCCAGCCCCCACCCCTTTTCCGCTGGCGATCCTGCGCGCGCTTCAAACCGATTTTCGCTCCTTCCTCTTTGCCGAAACCGCTCGCCGCTCGCCATCGCGCGCCTTGGCATCCGCCGCGCCGTTTCTCTCTCCCGCCACACCCGGCACCGAGCCTGCCTGGACGGCTGCCGTCCTCCGGAATCCCGCCCAACTTGACGACTTCCAACAACTCGCCGACGCCCTCTCGCCGCTCACCCCCCGCGAAACAGGCACCGCCAACGATCTCCTCCAAGTCGAATCCCTCGCCCCGCTCCAACTGGCGGACATCCGCACCCCCACCCTCGTGGTCCACGGAGCCATGGACCGCTTCCTTCCCCAAGCCATGGCCCAGGCGGCCGCCAACGCCATTCCCGATGCCGCACTCCTCGTCGTTCCGGATGGAGGGCACCTCCCGACCATCGGACAACAAGGCGATGCCGTTCGCCGCAACATCATCGAATTTTTGAAACAACACACCGGAAACACGCCAGTGGCCTCCGAATAGCATGCAGGAAAAAAAATCCACCCTCACCACGCTTCCCTCCGGCCTCCGCATCGCCACCTGCGAAATGCCGCACGCGGAGACCGCCGCCATGGGCATCTGGGCCTCTGTTGGCGCGCGCCACGAACCCGCCGCGCAAAACGGCATCTCCCATTTCATCGAACACATGCTCTTCAAGGGCACCGCGAAACGCTCGGCACGCCGCATCATGGACGATGTCGAGGGGATCGGCGGCGATCTCAACGCCTACACCTCGGAGGAGCGCACCTGCTACTACGCCACCGCCGCGGCGGAGTTCTTCCCCCGCATCTGCGATGTCCTCTGCGACATCTACATCAACCCCCGCTTCGCCAAGCGCGACATCGACCGCGAACGCGGTGTCATCTCGGAGGAAATCCAGATGTATCGCGACGACCCGTCCTCGCACGTTCAAGACCTGCTCCAAAAAACATTCTGGGCTGGCCACCCCCTCGGCCGCCCGATCACAGGCACCCTCGACTCCATCGCGGGCATGGATGCCGACGCCTTCCGATCCTACCGCTCATCGCACTACCACGCGCGCAGCACCATCGTCACCGTCTCCGGAAAAGTCCGCCACAATGAGGTGGTGGACCGCGTTGCGGCGCTGCTCGACTCCCTCCCCGCCGCGAAATCCCCCAAGGCGAAACCCTGCCCGCAGCCGCATCCGCAACCACGACTTGTGGTCGATGCCATGGACATCCAGCAAACCCAACTCGCCATGGCCGTTCCCTCACCGGGCCACTGCGACGAGCAACGCTACGCCTTCCACCTCCTCAACGTGATCCTCGGCGTGAGTTCGACCTCGCGCCTCTTCCAGGAAATCCGCGAAAAGCGCGGCCTGTGCTACTCGGTGAGTTCCCATTGGCTCAACCTCCACGACGGCGGCTTTCTGGCCATCTCAGCGGGACTCGACCGCAAAAACATCGAAAAATCCCTCTCCCTCATCCTGGCGCAATTCGAGAAACTCAGAAACAAACCGGTCGGCCCGACCGAACTCCGCCGCGCGAAGGATTACACCATCGGATCGACCCTCATGGCGCTGGAACGGGCCGCAAGCCAGAATTCGCGGCTCGGCGGCAGCATCCTGTCGCAGGGCCTCATCGTGCCGCCCGAGACCGTCAACGAGCGCATCCGCGCAGTCACAGCGGACGAAATCCAGGCGGTCGCACGCGAGGTGCTCGACCCCTCCCGCATCACGCTCGCCGTGGTCGGTCCAAACCCCGACGAACAGCTTTTAAGAAAAGTCCTCGGCATATGAATGGCATCCTCTTCGATTGGGATGGAGTTGTGATCGACTCCTCCGCGCAACACGAACGCTCTTGGGAACTCCTGGCAGAGGAGATCGGCAAGCCCCTTCCGGAGGGCCATTTCAAGGCGGGATTCGGCAAAAAAAACCAGATCATCATTCCAGGCATCCTGCGCTGGGCCGATGATCCGGCGGAGGTCGCCGCCCTCGCCGACCGCAAGGAGGAGATTTACCGCGACCTCGTGCGCCAGTCTGGCGTGACCATCCTCGCCGGCGCCCGCGAACTTCTCGAGGCATTGCAAGCAGAGGGCATTCCGGCAGCCGTGGCCTCCTCGACCCCGCGCTCGAACCTCGATGCCATCTTCGCCGCCACCGCCCTCGACCGCTATTTCAAAGCGGTCGTCTGCGGGGACGATGTCACGAACGGCAAGCCCGCGCCGGATGTCTTCCTGCTCGCCGCAAGCAACCTCGGCCTCAGGCCGGACGAGTGCCTTGTGATCGAGGACGCCCACGCGGGCATCGAGGCCGCCCTCGCGGCAGGCATGCGTGTGCTTGCGGTCGCGACCACCAATCCGCTGGCGGACCTCCACCGCGCCACCGCCGCCGTGGAATCGCTCGAGGGAACGACCCCCGCTTCGCTCCGCACCCTGTTTTCCTGAAGGTCTCAGCCGGTCCGCGTGTCGATCGCGTCGCGGAGGGCATCCCCGAGGAAATTCAACGCGAGAAGGGTCGATGCCATCGCGGCAGCGGGAAACACGAGCAACCACCAGAAACTCCGGAGCGGATTGATCGCCCCAGCCCCGTCGGACAGCAACGACCCCCAACTCGCCTGTGGCGCTTGGATACCCAACCCCAAGAAACTCAGGAACGATTCGTCGATGATCACCGCCGGGATCGTCAGCGTGAGATAAATCAAAATGATTCCCGCGAGGTTTGGCAGCAGATGACGGAAGAGGATGCGCGGATGCGACTGCCCGAGCGCAAGCGCGGCGGTCACGAATTGGCGCTCCTTCAACGACAGCACCTGCCCGCGCACGATCCGCGCCATCGTGAGCCACTCGATCACTCCCAGGGTGACCACCAAAATCGCGATGCGGGACGATCCAACCAGCCACTCCCACCCCAGCGAGGACGCCCAATCCTGCAGGCCGGCATTGAACGCGTTGATCGCGATCAGAATGAAAATCAACCGGGGCACGGAATACAGGACATCCACCACCCGCATCATGAGGGCATCCACCCGCCCACCGGCGTATCCAGCCACAAGCCCCCAGGTCGTGCCGATGAAAAGTGCGACCGCCGCGCCACAGATTCCCACAAGCAGCGATATCCGACCACCTGCCAGCACGCGATACAGCACATCCCTGCCGTTCAGATCGGTGCCGAATGGATGTTCCCACGACGGCGGCGCGTATTGCAGAGGGCTTGGCTCCCCGAGCGAGGCGGGCAAAACCCACGGCCCCGCGACACAGGCCAGCGCCATCGCCGCGAGGAACACCGCCGACACGACCGCCGCGGGATTCGTCCGCACCCGTTGGATCACGCGCGGGTCAAGCATGGGACTTGATCCGGCGGTCCAATAGCCCGTAGGCCACGTCCACCAGCAGGTTGAAACAAACCAACAAAAGACAATAAACGATCACCATGCCTCCCAGCAGGAATCCGTCGCGGTTCATGATCGAATGCACAAAAAATCCCCCGGCTCCTGGGATGTGGAACACGGTCTCAACCACGATCGAGCCCGTGAGCAAATGCGCGGCCAGCGGGCCGAGATACGACACCACCGGCAGAATCGCGATGCGCAGGGCGTGACGGTAGACCACCGCCGTCTCCCCCACCCCCTTCGCTCGCGCGGTCCTCACGAAATCCATCTCGAGCGTTTCGACCATGCTCCCGCGCATCAACCGCGCGATCACCGCCGCCGCCGGCGCAGCCAGCGTGAGCGCGGGCAGGATCAAATGCGACACCCCACCCCACCCGCCCGCAGGCAACCAGCCAAGCGTGAGCGCGAAGAGCAAAATCAACAACGGCCCGGTGATATAGCTCGGCAGCGAAATCGCCGCCAATGCCGCGAACATCGCCGCATGGTCGCGCCATGTCCGCCGCCGCATCGCCGCCACCGTGCCGAGCCACACTCCGGCCACAACCGCGATCAAAAACGCCACCCCGCCGAGCACGAGCGTCACCGGCAACGTCTGCGCCAGAATTTCGTTCACCGACCGGTTCCGGTATTTCGTGGAAAGCCGCAAATCCCCCCGCACCAGATCACCCAGATACCCGCTGTATTGCTGCCACAGGGAACCGTCCAACTTGTATTTCGCCAGCAACTGCCGCTCGATCTCCGCGGGAATCTTCCGCTCCCCGTCAAACGGTCCGCCAGGCGACACGCGGATTAACAAAAACGTGATCGTCACCACGCAAAACAACACCCCAAGCATCGAGGCCAGCCGCTTGATCAATGCCATGGCACCTCCTTCATGGCTGGGCGGAGCGATGCCCTCGCCCACTCAGCCATATCATAGGCAAGTTGCGCCACCTGAAAGCTCTTGAGCTTCCGGTAACCACCATGTTGCGGGATGGGTTGCTGGGGCTTGTTCACTGATTTGTATTCAGCGTGACATTGCTGAGCAGGTCGAACAGCGCTTGATTGATGTAGAAGTTCGTCTTGCCCATCCGTTGTTTGCGCACCAGACCCGCCGCCGTGAGTTGCTCCAGATACTTGCCAGCCGTCGGGCGGGATACTCCAAGCTCGTTTTCGATGAACTCGATTTTCGTGTAGGGGTAGCGGAATAGATTGTTCAGCAAATCCTGGCTATAGAGCTTGGGCACCCGCTCGCGCAGGTCGTGCTTCGTCTTCAACATGAGATCGCGAAAAGCTTTCACCAATACAATCGCGCTTCGCGATGTGACTGCCACACCACGGAGGAGATACAAACACCAGTCCGCCCAGAGGTTTTCCTCCCCCACTGTTTTCAGCAGGCGGTAGTAGTCGCGCTTCGTTGTCGTGATGTAGCGGCTCAGGTAAAGCACAGGCAAATCCAGCAGGCCATCGCGCTGCAACATGAGCAGATTCAGGATGCGGCCTGTCCTTCCATTTCCGTCGTAAAACGGATGAATGCTCTCGAACTGGTGGTGCGTGATCGCCATCCGAAGCAGCGGGTCGAGACCATCGTCCGCATGAATGAAGTCGATGAGATTACCCATCAGCGATTCGACCTCCCCCGCGTCCTGCGGCGGTTCATAGATCACGGCACCAGTGGCTTCATTTTTCAAAACAGTGCCCGTCAACTTCCGCAATCCCGCGCGGTTTTGCTCCAACTCCGCCTGCACGGCCAACACCGTGTCCAGCCGAATCAGGCCCGAAGCCCGCACCGCTTCATAGCCGGTGCGCAGAGCGGCTACATAATGCCGAACCTCTTTTGCCGCCGGACTCGCCACATCCCCCTGAACGGCAAAAAGCTCGTCATGCGTGGTGATAATGTTTTCGATCTCCGAGCTGTCCTTCGCCTCCTGAATGCTCAGCGTATCCAGCAGGATGCCTTGATTTGGAAGCGATTCGCAAAGCCCTTTCAACTCAGCCAAGTGACGGTGCGCCTCCGTCAATGCCGCCCAAATCTCGCGGCTGTCCAACGAGCTGATGTCAACCAACGGGAGTGGAGGGAGTTTGCTCATGGAAAGAAAAGTGGCATTTTCTTATCGCACGATCTGCCTCATGTAAAGAAAAGCGGGGTTTCTTTTCATGAGGAAGAGTGAAGGAGCTCGCGCACGTGCGCAGGGGGGAGGCGCTGCCGCGCCATTTTCCACCCGGAAGCGGCGCGACAGTTTCACCGTTCAAGGCGCCGTCGGGGCGAGGCTGCGCCTGAGACGGGAACCGCCGAGGTCGAGCAGGATCACTGCCGCGAGGATGCAGGCGAGGACAGCGGCGAATTTATCCCACTGGTAGAATTCCTGGTAGGTGTGCAGCCACACACCGATGCCACCCGCGCCGACATAGCCGACGATCGAGGCGGAGCGGATGTTGTATTCGAGCATCCAGAGCGTATGGCTCCAAGCGAGCGGGGCGGCGTGGGGCCAGATGCCGTATTGGAAGGCCTGAAGGCGCGAGGCGCCGCCGGCTCGCGAGGGCTTGGCTCACAGCAGGATCGGCGCTCTCAAAGGCATCGCTAAAAAACTTCCCCATGTAGCCAAGCGAGTAGATCGCGAGGGCCGCCACGCCCGCTCCGGCATTGGCTCCAAGGACTGCCACAGCGATCAGCGCCCAGATGAGGCCGGGAATCGAGCGGATGGCATTCAGGAGCAAGCGGACGGTGGCCACAAGCAGTCCAGGTGCGATATTTTTCGAAGCGGCGGCGGCGATGGGAATGCCCGCCACGCAAGCGACCACTGTTCCGAGCACCGCGATCTGGAACGTCTCGACGAGCGAGGGGAAAACGGCCGGAAGCACGGAAAAATCGGGTGGCCAAAAGCGGGACAGGAACCGGCCGAGGTTTGCGGCGTAATCGAGTTCGCGCCCTGCGGGCTTGATGACCGGGAGCGAGAAGAGGACCGCCAGCAAAAGAAGGAGTGACGCCACCCGCGGCGCATCGAGGCGCGGAAGCTTCACTGCCGGGGTGTGGATGTGAGTTCCCAGTCACATGCGCCGCCGAGGCGCAATCGCAGATCGGAAAACTCCTCCGAAAGCTTCGGGTCGTGCAAGGCACAGACGAGGGTGCAGCCGGTATCAGTGCAGTGCTCCTTGAGCAGCGAGAGCACCTGACGGGCGAGCTCGGGATTCAGATTTGAAACGGGCTCGTCTGCGATCAGCGTTTCCGGGCTGGAGATGAGAGCGCGGGCAACTGCGACGCGCTGGCGCTCCCCGCCGGAGATGCGGGATACTGGCTTTTCGGCGAGGTGGGCGATGCCGAGTTTTTCCAAGAGTGCCTCGGCAAGGCGGTGGTCGGCGCTGGGGAACCCGAACAGCGTGCGGAGCGGAGAACGCTGAGAGAGAAGACCACAGAGGACATTCGTTTTGACAGTGGCATTTTGCGTGAGTGCAAAATGCTGGAAGACACACCCGATGCGTTGGCGGAACTCTCCTGGCGAATGCTCGCATCCCTTGCTGCAGCGGTAGGATATCTGGCCTTCGGCAGGCTCGAGCATACCGGCGAGACAAGACAGAAGGCTGGTTTTTCCTGCGCCGGAGCGGCCCTCGACAGAGAGAAACGCGCCGCGCTGAAGACTCATATCGAGTCCTTTCAACACCGAACGGCCCTCGCGCTCGACGCCGAGTCCGTGGATACGAAGTTGGGGATCTGGTGAGGTCATTGGCCTGGTAGAATCGCCAGCGCTTCTACGATGGGCTGGAGGTGGGCGTCGGCATCTGTGGGGACAAGCGGTGAGGTGAAGACCGTATTGCAGAGCACGGGGTCGTTGGCAGAAAACGCCAGGAGCGCACTCCGCAAGGACTCATGAGCGGCAGCGTCCAGCCTCGAGGAGACTGCGAGCACGTGGGTGGGAACAGGCCCTTGCCGCGCAAGGATACGAAGGCGTGATTTTTGCTGCGGCGTCATGTGGTTGTCCTTCTCAAACACATAATCGCTGACTGCTGCGGCGTCCACCTCGCCAGCAAGAAGCCGCTCGACGCCACTCATATAGCCCGTGCCATACCACACATTGCCCATGCCAAAAAACTCGGTGGGATCTTTGTCGATGAGGCCGCGTTGTTTCAGGTCGAGGCGCGGAATAAGGTGCCCCGAGGTGCTGGTGAGACTGGCGAAGGCGACCGGCTTGCCGCGGAGGTCTTCGATCGAGGTGTAGGGCTTCTCTTTCAAGCAAAGCCACAGGCTGGAATACTCGCGCTTGCCATCGATCTCCCCGACAAGCAGCAACTCGGCGGCTCCGGCCTTGCGGGCGCGCACCATATCGGTGGCGCTCAGCCACCCGAGATCGATCGACCCGTTTGCCAACCCCTCGATAATCACCGCCGCCGACAAGGGCACGATGACCCGCACCGGGCGCTCGAGAATTTGTGAAAGTGCCGCCGCGAGCGCCTCGCGCTCCTCGAGCATCTTGTCGGGATTCTTGTCGGGCTTGAGGGCAAGCACGACCGTGCCGGGCAACGGATTGCCCGCGCGAGAGACAGCCGCTCCCGCGAGGAAGACCGCAACAAGACTCAGTAGCAAGAATCGCATCCTTGAATGAGAATGCATCTCAATCCCTTTTTTGCCAAGGCTTAGAATTCGATTTTGATGCCGGCATACCAATTTGTAGGAGCAGACGGATCGATACCGTCGGCGCGGATACGGGTATAGTAATTGGCATTGAACAGATTGTTCACCCCGGCGATGAGGCTGACATTGTCACGCCAGACCTTCACTTCGCCCATCAGATCCCAGACATTGTAAGCTGGAATGAAGCGGTTTTCGGCGTTGTTGTCGGAGGCGTAGGTGGATCCGTTGAAGTTGCTCATGAGGGCGAGCTTCAAGCGGTCGCGCCAGTTGTAGATCACGCCGAGGCGGACGATGTAGTCGGAGACATACTGCGGCGTTTTGCCAACATTTGGTCCGCTCAGGAAATCCCCGGTTTGGAGCGTGAGGGCGGTGTAGGCGGAGAAGGATCCGTATCGGTCCACCCAGCTCCCACGGGATGCAGCGATGGGATTTTTCCCACCGGACATAGCTGGGCTGTCGGTGTTCCAGACCGCATCGGCAAGACCCACAAAGTCGAGTTCTGTAAAGAGATCCCAGCCATACACGACGGCGCGGCCGGCATTTTCAATGACAGTCGTGATCTGCCCCTCGTTCACGGCGCGGGACCCGATCGCGTCGGAGGTATCGACAAGGAAGAAGCTGGTGTCCCAAGTGAACCAAGTGACGGGCTCGCCTTTGAAGCCGATTTCATAATTCACGGTTGTCGCCTCTTGCAGCGGGCCTTCAACGCGGGTGTTCGGATTGACAGGCACTGCCTGGGTGAAGAAGGGCGGGCGGTAGGATTGAGAGACGTTGGCATACGCTGCCACCTCTGGCGTGAAGGCGTATTCCACACCGAGGCCGAAGAGCGGGGCGAAGTTGTAGATCGTCTCGTCCTTGAGCGGCGCTCCGGTTTGGAACGAACTCCGGTTCACGAGCTCATTCACGCTTTGCCAGATATTTTCCAAGCGGAAGCCCGGTGTGATCGAGAGATTTCCGAACTGGAAAAGATTTTCGGCAAAAATGCTGTAGGAAACACTCTCACGGTTGTTCTGGTTCAGAATCGATCCGTGGTTCGTCGTCGGCGAGTTGCCCTGCATCTGAAGCATGGGCGACCAGTTGTAATAGAACATCATCCCGCCCGCGAACGTGTGGGTGTTGTCCAGCCATTCCCAGTTGTGGCTGACGCGGGGCTCGAAGCCGAAGTTGTAGAATTGCTGGTTCTCGATCTGGTTGGTCTGTGCGGCTCGCTCCGGTCGGCAGGGTGCCAAATCCGCCACCATTTTGACGACGGCTGAAGCGCTGGTAGTAGGTCCACCAGGTTCGGAAGGTCGCGAGCGTGCTGTCAGAGATGTCCCACTCGTTGATCAGTGACGCGGAATAACGGCTAATCCGCATGCGGTCGTGGAAACGCGAGGTGCCAAAGCGATCGGTGTCGTAGTTCACCGCGTTCGGGCCTTTGGCCAATGTCACGCCACCGGGTTCGCCATGGGTTTCATCGTAGGCCGTGAGATTCAGGTAGGTGCGGAATGGGCCTGTGGCGTCGAGGGCGAAGGTTCCGCCCCAAGCATTCTCGAAGAAATCGCTGTTCGCCTCGCGGAAGCCCTCCGTTTGCTGGTGGTCGTAGTAGCCCAGATACCCGAAGCGCCCGATCGTGCCGCCGAACGAGGTGAAGTTCGAATACATGCCGAAACTCCCCATGAAGTTCGACGTCTGGAATTCAAACGGCGTGTCGAGCGGCGGCTTCTTCATAATGAAATTGATCGCTCCGCCAGGCTGAGGGCCATACATGAGCGCCGCCCCGCCCCGCACGAACTCGATGCTCTCCACCAAGTCGAGCGGCGGGGTATAGTAGGCCTCAGCGTATCCATACATGTCGGCGTGGATCGGAATGCCGTCCTCCAGCACCTGCATGAACATCATGCGGTGTGGATCGAACCCCCGGGAGCCGATGCTCACCAGCGGCGTGCTTTCTTCCGCCATAACCAACCCCGGTGTCTTCGCGATCGCTTGGCGGAAATTGTCCATGCTGATCTCGGGAAGTTCGTCCAAGTCGATGTTCGAGGTTTTCTTGCCGGCGTGGATTTTTGTTCCTTCCGTCGCGGGCAAAAAAGCGCCATCGACCTTGCTATCATAGTCGGCGCGCACTTGGACTTCTGGCAATTGTTCCACTGCTTCCTGCCCATGGAGACCAGCTCCCCCACCCGCCACAGCCAGTAAACAAGCGGCTGCAGCCCGTTTCATTGTGTTTTTTGCACTCATGCGAAAAGGGGGTTTAAAGAGAGTCAGTCTCATTTGCAATATTTATTTTGAGACTGCGTCTTGATTTCGTATTGATCTGCTCAAGTGGGAATGTAGCCTTGCAATGATGGAAACCTTGATGAACTACGCGATGAAAGGCGGCCCGTTGATATGGGTGTTGCTGGTTTTTTCTGTGACTGGGCTGGCTGTGATCATGGAGCGCGGCATTGTGTATTTGTCGTATGGATTCGCTCCCGACGAATGGCTCGAGCGGGTGCTGAAGGAGGTCGAAGCAGGAAGGATCGAAGTCGCCATGGCGATGGCGGTGCGGTGCCGGCATCCAGTGGCTCGAGTGGTGCAGGTGTATTTGGAGAATCTCAACCGCCCGGCGAAAGTGCGCGTGGACAATGTCAAACGCGCTGGCGCACTTGTGCTGGAGGGCGTGGAAAAACGCCTGCGTGTCCTTGCGGCGATCTCGCACTTGGCCCCGCTGGTCGGCCTTCTCGGCACAGTGACTGGCATGGTGATGGCCTTCGCGAGGATCGAGACGCTCGAAGGCGCGCCGAAGCCGGCGGATCTTGCCGGCGGCATCTGGGAGGCACTTTTGACCACAGTCTTTGGCTTGGCGGTCGCGATCCCGTGCATGGCCGCCTACCATGCCTATGACAGTGTCGCGGACAAGATCGCCCGGCGCATGGAGCTGGCTATCACAGCGCTTGACGATGTCCTGCACCCCTCCTGCTCTTCGACCTGCCCGATCGGCTCCCCCGCCCTGACGCAGCGGCTGGATCAATCCGAGGACTTCAACTCCGTGGCTTGAGATGTTCAGCCGACCGAAACGCCCCACGCTCTCCATCGACATGGCCCCGCTGATCGATGTCGTGTTCCTGCTGCTCATTTTTTTCATGCTCACCTCGAGCTTCGTGCCGCCGTCCGTGCCGTTGAGCCTGCCCAAGGCGGCCTCGTCCGAAGCCACGGAGTCATCAAAGGTTCTGGTATCGCTCGACCATGAAGGGCTCATCTTTCTCGGCGAAACCCAAGTGGCCGACGAGGACTTCGAAGCCGCTCTCCAGCAGGCGCTGGAGCAAAACAGCACCACCACCGTCCACTTCCGCGGCGACAAGTCGGTGGACTACGGACTCTTCCTGGAACTCATCAGCCGTGCCCGCGGCATCGGCGCCACACAGTTCCACCTGGTCCACGATCCCGCCAAATAAGCCGCGCGGCATGCGAAAGGCAGCCTCATATTTCTTCCCAGCCCTGCTGGCGGTGTCCCTGGCCCTCCACTTCTGGGCCATGCACCACAGCGTTCCAGAACTCGAGTTCACAGCCGCCCCCGCAGATCCTGTGAACACAACCGAAATCTTGATGGTTGAGGAAACACCGGAACCCCTGCCAACACCTGCGCCCACGCCGGAGTCGACTCCAGAACCAACACCCGAGCCACCCCCCGAACCAACCCCAGAACCCGAGGAAAAAATCCTGACCGCTGACGAAAGCGACATTCCCGCCCCTGCCACTCCGGACCCCACACCGACACCCACCCCACGGGCGACACCCAAACCCAAACCCCAACCGATCGCCAAGCCATCCACCCCGCTCCCCTCAAGCGCCTCAAACATCCCCGTGCCGGTCGTCATCAAAAACACCCCGCCGACCTACCCCGAACTTGCGCGCCAAAAAGGCTGGGAGGGCCGAACCATCGTGCGCGTCGACGTCTCGCCCGAAGGCCGAGCGACCAAGGTGTCGATCGCCCGCAGCTCGGGCTTCGGCGTGCTCGACCAGGCCGCGCTCCGCGCCGTCAAACAATGGCGCTTCAAACCCCGAACCATCGCCGGCATCCCCGCCCCGGGAACAGTTGAAGTCCCGGTGAACTTCGGGTTGAACAGGTGAATCAATCAAACCCCATGCCCAGGCAGTCGAGCATGCGGCTTTGGAGGTCCTCTTCGACAAACGGCTTGGTCATGTAAGCCGTGGCGCCGGCTTTGATAGCCGTGACGATGGAGTGATGACTTCCCTCTGTGGTCAGCATGAGCACGGGGATGTGCTTCAAGGCTTCTTCGGCGCGAATCCGGCGGAGAAGATCGAGCCCGTTCATGTTGGGCATATTCCAATCCAGCACAACCAGAGAGAACCCGGTGGGATCGCGTTCCAGATGTCCGAGGCCCACCAGACCATCCTCCGCTCCTGTGCATTCCGCCCCAAGAACGGAGGCGGCATTGGCAACAATGCGGCGGATCAGCATTGAATCATCGACAGCGAGGATTTTCATGACGGGTGGGGAGACATATTGAGTGTTAGTCGCGAACGGGTGGATTGTGCAATCGGGAAATTCCCCGGGGTGTGTTTGCTGTTATATCAGAGGGTTTGAATGATGAGGCCGTGCCACCCTGTGCTGTAGGTCTCGTAGCCCGGCGCAGTGGCAAGAGCGAGGAGTTGACGTTGGCTGGAGGATTCAACGATACGAAATCCCTTGCCTGCTTGGATCAAGGGGGCCAGCGGCTCGATTGCCAACCGTTCCTTGAGGATTTCACGACGGGTGTCGGCGAGGATGTTTCCAGCCCGGTCGATGATGCACACGCGCACGGACGACTTGTCCACTGCCTCGATCGGCGTGGCTTCAACGATGGTTTGTGCGAGCGACTCCCAATTGAAGAGAATGCCGAGCACCCCGAGCAGTTGACCGTCCGCCTCGCCTTTGGCACGCACGCCGCACGAATAGGCCAAAATATTTTTGCCTGAGACAAGCGGGGAGGCGTGCACCGACTGGAATCCAAAGTCGTTGCCCGAACGCGATTGGAGAGCCTGCTGGAACCACTCGCAATGAAGCACGCTGGAGCCGACGGATTTGAATTGTTCAGGCCGTCCGTTGGCGACAACAGTGCCTCCCATGTCGCAAAGGACAATATCGAAATACACTGTGTAGGCGTTGAGAATCACCCCGAGCCTGTCGCTGGCATGACGGAACGACTGGCTGTCGGGCTTCGCAAGCGCATCCACCACACTGGGGTCGGTGGCCCACCAGCGCACGTCGCAGGAGCGCTCGTAGAGGTTTCGGTCGATGAGGTCGATGTTTGTGAGGGCAAGGTCCACGAAGCGGTTGCCGGATACATCCGCGGCGAGGCGGTCGCTGATCTCTGCCAGTTGTTTGATGTCCTGGGTGGTTTCCGCAGCGAGACTTTCCGCCACACGGGCGGTTTTGGTTGAGAGGTTGCCGATCTCGTTCGCCACAACCGAGAAGGTTCGCCCCGCCTCGCCGGCCTTGGCCGCCTGGACCTGCGCGTTGAAGGAGAGCAGGCGCACCTGCATGTTGATATCGTCGATCTGGCGGAGGGAATTGTCCATGTTCGCCGCGATACGGCGAGCAAGTGCGTTCAAACTTTCAAACCAGTTCTGGAGAGTCTGGGTTTCGTCTTGGGATTTTTGTTGTGGGCTCATGGTTGAAACGGAATCTTTCAAGCGTTGTTGCGGCGGCGATAAAAAATGGCGCTCCCGAGTCGGTCGATTTCAAAAAGATGCCCGTGGGTGAGCAACGACTCGGCACCGCCAAGCATCAGGTAGCCAGACGGGTAAATAATATCGGCCAGACGGTTGAACAAGTCCCTCTTAAAGTCGTTCTCGAAGTAGATGGCGACATTCCGGCAGAGAACGAGATCGAACAGCCCCATTCCCGCGAAGCTGTCTTGAAGGTTTCTGCGCTTGAACGTGACCATCCTCCGCACCTGTTCGCGTAGCGTCCATGTATTGCCCGGTGTGGCATCGAAATAATTGTTACGCCAGAATTCCGGGAGGCCGCGGGCGATCTCGATCTGGCTGTATCGCCCTGAGGCAGCGAGGAAGAGCGTGCCTCGAGAGACGTCGAAGGCGAGAATCTCGAAATCCGACGGCCGCACCGATCCCAGTGCCCCCCCGCTGCAGAGCTTTTGCAACAGCAACGCGATCGAATAGGGCTCCTGCCCGGTGGAGCATGCGGCGCAGAGAATCCTGATCCGACTTTTTTCCCCGCTGGCGATTTTGGCGGCCAGAGCCGGCAGCAACTGGGCTTCCAGCGCAGCCCACGGGTGTGAGTCGCGGAACCAATAGGTCTCATGCGTGGTCATCACATCGATGATCCTGTCCCGCAGCTTTCCTGTGGCATCGCCGCGCGCCATTCGTATGAATTCCGGAATCGAGGTGGCGCCTGATTCCGAAATGACGGGCCCGAGACGCGACTCGAAAAGATACCGCTTGTCCTCGCCGAGGTGAATACAGCACGCCTCCGCGACAAATTTTGTCAGCAAGGGAAAATCCGCGCCGCTTTTAGAGAAATCAAACATGGCATTTAGGAGACGCGGAAGATTTGGTTCAGGCGTGGTCCGATCCCGGCCAAGGGCAACACCTCGTCGGCAAGACCGGCATTGACGACCGCTTGGGGCATCCCATACACCGCACAGGTTGCGGCATTCTGTGCGATACTCCATACCGGCGAACACGCCTTGAGTTTCTCCAACCCCTCGGCACCATCCGACCCCATGCCGGTGAGCACCACACTCACAACGCCCCGCAAGCGGCACCTCGCGGCGGACTCGAACAGCACATCCACCGAGGGCCTGCAGGAGTGGACCGGGGCGGTATCGGTGATTCGAGTGGAGAGCGCACCGCCCTCGTCTTTAACCATTTCCAGATGCCTCCCGCCAGGCGCGATCAACACCTCCCCGGCTTTCAATGGCCGTCGATCGTCCGCCTCCTTGACCTGCAGCGGACAAACACGATCTAACTGCCCTGCCAGCGACAGTGTGAACACCGCCGGCATGTGCTGCACGATCAGGATCGGCACGGGAAAATCCGGCGAGAGGCGTGCAAGCATTTCTCCAAGAGCCTTGGGCCCTCCAGTGGAAACACCGATAAGAACAAGATCCAAAAACGCCGGCGGATTTGTGCGTGAGCGCGAGAACGCCGGCAGAGAAGTTCTGGCCGCCGCTTCCTGGGGAGCAGCAGGGCGGGGCGTTCCATCGGAGGCGGACGACCGCTGCCTGACCGTGTCAAGCACGCGGGAGATCTCCTTTTTCATCAACTCCGCACCGGTCGCCAGTCCACCCGCCGCGGGCTTCGCGATGAAATCGATCGCCCCGTTCGATAACGCCTCGAGCGTGATTCCGGCATCGCGCCCGGTGGCACCGCTGACCATCACGACATTCTGCTTCGGGTAGAGGCTCTTGATTTCCGCAAGCACCTCGGGCCCGTTCCGGTCGGGCATGAAAATATCGAGCAGGACGAGGTCAACCGGCTCGGAGGCCAGCTTCGAAAGGGCCAACTCGGCGTTCGGAACAGATACCGCAGTCACCCCAGGCAAGGCGCCAGCGGCTTCGCTCAGGATTTTCCGGTAGAGGGCTGAGTCGTCGACAATGAGAATTCGCATTCGGCGATTGGAAGAGCCTTCCCTCCGGCTACAGCTTGAAGCGGGTCACCAGCGAACCGAGCGTCTCTGAGAGGCTGCTGAGTTCCGCGGCGCTGGAACTGATACGCGAGGCGCCTTTGGCCGAGTCGCTCGCAGCTTGGGAAACACCATGGATGTTGCGCGAGACCTCGGACGATCCGGCGGAGGCGCTTTTGACGTTTTCCGACAGCGTCTTGGTCGACGAGGTGACCGCGTGGAGCGAGCGAACGATCTCTGAGGTGGTGGCCGATTGTTCCTCCACCGCCGCAGCAATGCTGCTGGCGATCTGGCTGACCTGCTCGATCACGCCCGCCACATCGTCGATGGCCCCCATCGAGTTGGCGGTATTTTCCTGGATCAGCGCGACTTGGCGGCGGATGTCCTCCGTGGCGGATGCCGACTGGCGGGCGAGTTCCTTGACCTCGTTGGCGACCACCGCAAACCCTCGCCCGGCCTCACCGGCACTGGCTGCCTCGATCGTGGCATTGAGGGCGAGAAGATTGGTTTGCTCGGCGATGCGGTTGATGAGTTCCACGATTTTTCCGATCTGCCGGGCCGAATCGTCGAGCTTGACCATGAGGTCGCGGGTTTGGCGCGCTTGGATGTCGGCCTTACGGGCGATCTCGGACTCCTGCGCACAATTGCGGGCCACCTCACTGATCGAGGACGACATCTCCTCCAGCGCCGCCGACACAGTGGTGGCGGATAGTGTGATTTCCGAGGCCGAGGAGGACATGAGCTTGGAGTTTGTGGCGAGCTGTTCGCCGGCTGCAGCAACCGTGTGGGCCTGCACATTGGTCTCCTCGGCACCCGCCGCCTGCTGGTTGGCCGTTTCGGTCAACTCGGTCGAGGCCGCATTGAGCGAACTCGACGTGTGCTGGATTTCCTCGACCATCTTGCGCAGGTTTTGAACACATGTGTTCACCGAGTCCGCCAAGACACCCAACTCGTCGCTGCGTCGGATGTCCACGCGGGCCGTCAAATCGCCGTCGGCCAACTTCTGAACCTCCCTCGCGCAGGCAACCACCGGTCGGCTAATCGACCGCCCGATGAAAAATGCCGATACAAGCAAAATCAAAATGGCACCAGCCCCCGTGGCATAGGAAATCTCGTGCACTCGCTTGAGCAAATCCTGCTCGGTGACACTCACCGTGATCAACCAACCAAGCCCAGGATACCCCAAGGCCCCATTTGATTTTGAGTAACCGCTTATCTGCCATACGTTTTTGTCAGGACAAACCTCCCTGAGCGAGCCTGACTTTCCCTGCGCCGCTTCGAGGATCGACTGCGTGGCCAAATCCTCCTTTGTCTTCTTGAGCACGCCGGATTCGGAGCGCTTGAAATCCAGCGATCCGGAGAGGGCAGGTTCGAGAAACGCCAGCAAAGTGCCTTGACTGTTGGCAAGGGTAATCTCGCCTGACTTGATGCCGCGTTGTTCCAAGCTCCCGTAGGCTGATTCTATAATATCTTCTACGAGAGTAAAATCAGCAAGATTTCTCCATACACCACGAAACTCCCCAGACTTCCCGAGGATCGGAGCCGAATACCCGATCACCAGCGTCTCGGGACCATAAATCGCCCCGGCATCCGAATCCCGCGCCACATCGCTGACCACCGTGCCGGATAAACTTTCGCTTTCCGTAAAACGCCCTTCTCTGCAGTTCTTGAACCACTCGGTTTTTGAGAAATCCTTGCCGATCAAAAACGATGTCTCAACCGGCTTGCTTGCGGCATCTCGGGTGTTGACCGCAACGACAATTCCATTCTGGTCCAAAACCATGCTGAGAGTGTAGATGCCATAGAGGCGGACATAGTTGTTGATGGCTTCGACAATCGACCTGTTCACATACGGATCCCTCCAATCGCTGGAAGAAAGCACTTCATTTGTCGCAAATGCCTGCACATCACCATAGCGCTCAAACAGGTTGCGCTCAATTATGTCCAGGCAACTCGAAGCCATGATCAGCATTTCCTCGGATGCCATGTCGGAGATCGTGTTCGCCTTGTCGATGGTAAGCGCCAACAGGCCAAGAACAGGGATCAAGCCCGCGGCGGCCATGCTGAGGATGATTCGTGTGGATAGGTTGATTTTCATTTTGAGTTACGAATGGGCGGATTGTTCAGGCAGCTGTTTGATTTGATGGTGAGGGTGGTGACTGGGATTGGTGGTGAATAAAAACCGGCCTTCGGCGACCAATGAGCCTTGGTTCTCGGCGGATCCACCGGCCAAAATCTCAATAAGACCCGAAAAGTCCAGAACGAGGGTCAAGCGGTCAAACAAGACCGCACTTCCTGCGATGCCTTGCGCTGCCATCGCCCCGCGCTCGATCTGTGCTGCGGGAAGGTCTGCCGAATCGACGATTCTTGTGGCAACGATGCCGATCCTATCATACGGCGGCCGGGGAACGATGATGAAAAACTCCGACGGGCGACTCTCCGGTGGAGTGACGGGAACCAACTCGGAGAGCGAAAGAAGGCGGATCGTTGCGTCGTGGTTCTTGCGGAGACACTCGGTGCCGCCAATGCGCTCCAAGTCCTCCGCACGCACCGCCTCGACTCGAAGCACATGCTGCAGGTGGATGGCCAGTTGCTCCACTCCACCAGCATGAAACACAAGCACACGCGAGGAATCCAATCCGGGTTGAGTCTGGAGTTCGAGCGTTTTCGAGGTGCCCAGCGCTTTTTGTATCGCACTGATACGCCCTTGCGCGATCGATGTCGGATCGAGAATCAAGGCGATTTCCCCCTGCCCGAGAAGCGTCGCTCCGCTATAATATGGAACCAACCGCAAATGGCGCCCGAGTGGTTTGACCACAATCTCTTCATTGCTCCGGATTTCATCAACCACCAACCCAAACGTCGCGTGGTCCAACTCCAACAACACAACAAATTGTTCGCACGGCACGGAGGGTTCGCCCAGCACCTCCCCAAGATCAACCACGGGGATCAACTGGCCTCGCAATTCCAAAACTCTTGCGCCCCCGATTGTCTTCAACGGGCAATCCTCACCAGGGCGGACAATTTCTTCAATGTTGATCTGAGGAAGAGCATAACTTGCTCCACGACAACCAACAATCAACGCAGGAATGATCGCCAGCGTCAACGGCAACCTGATGATAATTCGCGTGCCCTGCCCCACACGGCTGTCGAGTTCCACGTGTCCACCCAGCTTTTCGATATTGGTTTTAACAACATCCATCCCAACCCCGCGTCCTGAGATGTCGCTCACGGCGGCTGCGGTTGAAAATCCTGCCGCAAAAATGAGATTCTGTGCCTCGTTGTCAGACATCCGCGACGCTTGGTCGGCGGAAATAATTCCCTTCTCCACCGCCTTTGCCTTGAGTCGCTCGGGATCCATGCCGGCGCCGTCGTCGGACACCTCGATTTGCACCCTCCCGGCAAGATGCGCCGCGGAGAGCCTCACAGTTCCTTGGGAGGACTTTCCAGCAGCCAGACGGTCGGCAGCCCTCTCGATCCCATGGTCGATACTGTTCCTGACCAGGTGCGTCAGCGGATCGGAAAGCCCCTCGAGCAAAGTGCGATCGAGTTCGACATCGTCACCGAAAATCTCAAGGTGGATTTCCTTGTTCAGCTTGTGGCTCAGATCGCGCACGATGCGGGTGAACTTGCCGAAAAGCCCGCCGACAGGTTGCAAGCGCGCACGCATGATCGTGTCCTGCAGGCTGGATGTCACGGAACTGATATCCTGCACGATGGACTGCAATTCGACTTGATCGCCGACCGCCCCACCGCCACCCGCGAGGCGCAGCAGTTTGTTTCGCCCGAGGACCATCTCCCCGGCAAGGTTCATTAGCGTGTCGAGAAGTCCGACATTGATCCGAATCGTCTCCTCGGCCTTGCGCCGTTGGCCAGCCACAGGCTTGGGATCGATCTGGGTGGGTGCGGGCTTCGACACGCCAGATTCCACAGCCGCAGGCACGGGAGACTTGGCAGCGGCGACGATCTCCCTCGAGCCCACCGCTACGGGAACCGATAGCGGTGGCGGCGCACAAACACCCTCCGGAGTTGCCTTCACCCAATCCTTGAGAGATTGGGAGGGGATCTCGACAATTTGATCGCCTTCAATCCCGAGCGCCCCGGAAAGAATGAATGGTTCAAGCGGCGTCACGTAAAAGACACGAGCCACCGGCACCACACCGACAGCACTCGTCAGGCCGATGTCAGCGGGACATTCAAGCACGGTATCAAGGACGGATCCTATCGAACGCACCTCACTGAAAAACTGCTTTAGCGTTTGTCCTTGGTGTTGGACCTCACCAAGGTTGATCCGGACCACATAAAAGTTCTGCCCGTGCTTCAAGCCTTCGACAAGCGATGCCGCCGTGAAACTGAATCCCGTCAACGCCTCATGCGGATAACTTCCAGCCTCGGGCCCAACTTGCCCGCCGGATTGCTGTGCGGGTTCAACCGCATCGTGAACGACACCCGGGGTCCGTGGTCCGATTTTCTTGCCTAAGTGGCTGTCGAGAACAGCCTGCAACCCGGCTCTCTCGTCATCGCAGGGAATCGATGCGGCAGCTTCCGGCTCCGCCAACATCAGCCGCAACTTGTCGGAGGTCGAAATCAATAACGTCACCATGTCCTGATCGACCGTCTCCTGGCCATCCCTCAGAAGCGACATGACGCTTTCCATGACATGCGCGAGCTTCACAATCGGATCGAAACCGAAAAAGCCCGCAGCTCCCTTGATGCTATGGACAGCCCGAAAAATGCTGTTCAGCAACGAGCCCTCGCCGGGAGTAGCCTCCAACGCGATCAAGTCTGTTTCGAGAGTTTGAAGATGCTCGCTCGATTCCTGCACGAACAGCTCCATCATCTCCTGGTCTCCTTGGTTCATGGCAATACCTCCAGAGATTCAACCACTGCGAGTTTGCCGAGGCGGAGATCCTCAGCGAGTTCGGACAATTCCTTGGGCAGGCCCAATTGCAGCTCCAAAGAGCGGGATCGGGCCTCGTTCGATGCGGCGATCAACACGGCAAGACCAGCAGCATCGGGCCCCTCCAAGCCGGAAAGCTCGATCCGAAGCACCCCCGCAGCCTGCCCAAGCGCGGCACCGATCGCTGCGGCGCGCGCCGCAGCATTGTCCTTGTTCAAGGAGTCCAGCCTCAAAACCAACGCGCCGTTTATTGTGGATGTGCTCATGCGGGTAGAGAGCCTCGCGGTTCGACAAGAGAGATAAGCGCACCGATGCGAAGCACAGTGACGAGTTGCCCGGCATCGCTGATCACGCCTTCGATAAAACGGGAATCCAACCCGCTGAGCGTCTCTGGCGGGGCGGGCAGCACAGGCGTGCCAGGAGGCAAAATATCCCCGATCGCATCAACCAACACCCCCATCGAATCCGATTCAGCGGCGGCGCTGTCCTCGGGCGCATTCGACAACCTCGCCAAGTCGGTGGATGTCTTGAACACAATGCACCTGTTTATCGGAGCGGGGGTTTTCTGTTCCAATCCCAGCCGGATCTCAAGGTCAAGCGCCGTGAGGATCTGACCTCGCAAATGAATCACTCCACGCACATACGGTGGCGCCAACCTGATCGAAGTGACTGACGGGCTGCGCAGAACCTCCTTGACCCAAAGCAGATCGCAAGCGTAGCGCTGGCCTTGGGACTCGAATCCGAGCAGCTGGGATTTTGAGGTCACTGCCGCCCTCGGAGATGAAATCGTCAATTCCATGGATTCCTCCTCAAGCCACCAACCGGATCAAAGGGCCGGCAGTTATTTCTTAAAGACCGGAAGCTCGGAAATTTCTGGTGCGAAAACATGCAGGACAAGGGCGCGCATGACAATCCAGCAGGAAAGACGAGTCAAACGAAAAGGATTCCATCCTCAAAAGACCACTGAAAACCGGGCCCCGATCACAAGAGCGTTGGCGGTATTGCCCGACGAACCGGGATTTAGGATGTATTGCACGTCGGGCTGCACATAGCACCATGGAGCCAACACGCACTGGTAGGTAACCTCCAGAACCATCTCCGCAGCCTGCGGAGACAAGCCCTCCTTGCGCAACTCGCCGTCCGCCCCGCTGCTCAGATTTGCCAACCCAAAAGCCACCCCGCACGTGTCATCGTCACGGCCGGGAATGAGCCCCTTGTAGGTCAGACCGGAGTTCAAATAGAAATCCACAACATTCCTGTTCGGCGGGGCAAACCCGATCCCCGCAAATCCCCCAAGCCCCTGATCGCCAACCGTCGCACGCACTCCGTTTTCCGAAAACAACATCTGGTCCGCAAGAAGATAAAAGCCCGTATTCGGCACAGGACTGGCGGGATCGAGGGCGTTCGCCTCGGCTCCGGTCTGGAGCCACATGCCAGCTTTGACATACCCCGGCAAGAGCCGCCCACCTTCGCTTCCGCCGTGGGAGAAACACACTTCGTTCATCCATGTCACTGCCTGCTTGGTGTTCAAATCCCACCGAAATCCCGCACGGTTGATATTCTGCGGAATCAGATCGGTCAGGAACACGCCACTGCGAAACCCGACCACTTCTGTCGGCTGATACGCCACGCGGGCCCCCAATCCACCCACCGGAAAGGCCGCCCCGCCACCGGGCATGTTATTTGCAGCCAACGCCGTCCAACCGAATTCCGCATTGATAAACAGCCCGCCATAATCTGAAACAAGAAACTCGGAATCCGCCGTGATATTGCCCAACCGGAAGGAGACCTTGTCCTCGAGAAAATTCTGCTGGAACCATAGCTCCATCATCCGAAGCGTGTTGAAGCCCACGATATTCGACACCGTCAGGAAATTGCCGACCAGATCCTCACTGGCATCCCTCCCCGAGAGCCACAACCAGGTCGTGCCCAGTGACCCGCCGTGCCATCCGGCGAGTTTCTCCAGATCGACATCCGCCCCGAAGGTCAGCAAGCCGGTATAAACCGACCCGGTGCGCAAGCCCCCGACCGTGTTCCCCCAAACCTCACAGGTGTAGTCGCCAAAAATGGCCACCCCTCGGTCCTCAAGAAGCGTCCGGCCGCCAAACCATTCTCCAGTCACCCTCTCCCGCTGGAACAACGCAGCATCCTGATCATCCGATTGCTCCAAGGCATTTTGGGATCTCACTGGACTTGCAATTGCCAACACCACAAACAGCGTAAATGCGAAACGATGCATAACATCTATTGGATCAAGCGGGCGTTTTACCCACCCGCTGACAAACAGGAAGCTGAAACTCGGATCAATCTCGGTGATACGGCATCCCCGCCAAAATCGTCGCCGCGCGGTAGACCTGCTCCAACGCAACCAGCAACGCCAACTCGTGCTGGAGCGTCTGGGGGCCAAGCGACCACAGCAAATCCGCGCGCTTCCTCGTCTCTCCGTCCCATCCATCCGACGCCCCAACCAGCAGCGAACACTTGGACACCGCTCGGTTCTGCAGTTCTTGCACCTCCGCCGCAAACGCCCTGCTCGAAAACTGCCTCCCGCGCTCGTCGAGCAGGATACGGAACGTTCCTTCGGAAAGCTCGAGCATCCTCTCGTGGAGACGCGGACCGGGTTTCACAAAGTGCACCTCGGCCTTCCCCAACCCCTGCAACCGGCGTAAATACTCGTCGATCCCGATGCGCGCGAACTCCAGCGCGGGCTTCCCTGCGGCGATGATCCTCCAGATCAACGCTGGACAGGGTTGAAGTCGGCCGCGTGGTAGGAACTCCGCACCAGCGGCCCGCTCGCGACAAACTCGAACCCTTTCTTCCGCGCGATCTCCCCGTAGTGGTCGAAGGCCTCGGGAGTGATATATTCCAGCACAGGCAAATGCTGGGGCGTCGGACGCAGATACTGCCCGAGCGTCAACACCCTCACCCCGGCCTCGCGGAGGTCGTCCATCGCCTGGAACAACTCCATCTCGGTCTCGCCAAGCCCGAGCATGATACCGCTCTTGGTCATGATGTCCGGCCGCAACTCCCTCGCGCGGGCCAGAAAGTCGAGGGACAGACGGTATTTCGCCCGCGAGCGCACCAGCGGCGTGAGACGCTCGACCGTTTCCAGATTGTGATTGAACACATCCGGCCCAGCATCAAGCACCCGCCCGAGCGGGGCGTCTTTGCCATTGAAATCCGGCACCAGCACCTCGATCACGATCTTCGGATCCAATGCGCGGATCGCCTCGATCGTGCGGCCGAAATGGTCCGCTCCGCCATCGGCCAAATCATCGCGGGCCACGGCGGTGATCACCACATGCTTCAAGCCAAGGCGCTTCACTCCCTCGGCAACGCGCTGAGGCTCGTCCTCCTCGAGCGGAAACGGCTTCGAGGTATCCACCGCGCAAAATCCACAAGCCCGAGTGCAGCGGTCTCCGGCGATCATGAAGGTTGCCGTGCCCCCGCTCCAGCACTCCCAGCGGTTCGGACACTGAGCGCTCTCGCACACAGTGTGCAACTTGAGGTCTGAAATCAGACCCTTGGTCGAAAAAAACACCGGATTCGACGGCAGGCGCACCTTGATCCAGTCGGGTTTCTTGGCTTGATGAAGAGTCGGGTCGATTTTGATCGGCGGCATGGGACAGGATCGTTGATCTTGTATTTGACAGGTCCGCTGTCAACCATCATCCGGACCATGAGCGCATCCCGATCCCTTTTCCTTTCCGCGAAACAACGCATCCCAGGCGGCGTGAACTCGCCCGTGCGTGCCTTCCGCGGCGTGGGGGGCGAGCCGTTCTTTGTTAAATCCGCCGCCGGTTGCCGCCTCACCACGGTCGACGACCGCGAACTCATCGATTTCGTTGGCACATGGGGGCCGGCCATTTTGGGCCATGCCGCCGCGCCGGTCATCCAAGCCGTGCAGGAAACGGCAGCACGCGGATTGAGTTTCGGCACCCCGAACCCCCTCGAGGTCGACATGGCCGAAACGATCTGCCACCTGGTTCCATCGGTTCAAAAAGTCCGCATGGTCAACAGCGGCACCGAAGCCACCATGAGCTGCATCCGCCTCGCCCGAGGATTCACCGCACGCTCGAAAATCCTCAAGTTCGAAGGCTGCTACCACGGCCATGTCGATTCCCTCCTCGTCAAGGCGGGCAGCGGCGCGCTCACCAACGGCACCCCCGACAGCGCGGGCGTTCCCGCCGAACTCGCCGCCCTCACCATCACCGTGCCTTTCAACGATCCGGCCGCACTCGAAGCGGCATTCGACGCCAACCGCGGGGATCTCGCCGCCGTCATCCTCGAACCAGTCCCCGCAAATGCCGGCCTCTACCTGCCCGAACCCGGCTTCCTCGAAAATCTGCGCGCCCTGTGCACCGCCAACGGCACCATTCTCATCTTCGACGAGGTCATGACCGGCTTCCGCCTCGCCCGCGGCGGCGCGCAGGAGGTCTTCGGCATCACTCCCGACCTCACCGCCATGGGCAAGGTCATCGGCGGCGGACTTCCCGTGGGCGCGTTCGGCGGGCGCTCCGAAATCATGGATTTCCTCTCTCCCGACGGACCAGTCTACCAAGCCGGCACCCTCTCGGGAAATCCCGTCGCCATGGCCGCTGGCCTCGCCCAACTCAAGGAAATGGAACGCATCGACGGCTGGGCCCGCCTCGAGGAAACCGGCGCGGCGTTTGAAGCAGCCACCCGCGAGGCGATCGACGGCCTCCCCCTCGTCTTCCACCGCATCGGCTCGATGTTCTGCCTCTACTTCACCCAAGGGCCGGTTAAAAACCTCCAAGACGCCATGCACAGCGACCGGGACCGCTTCGCGAAATTTTTCCACGCCTGCCTCGAGGACGGCGTCTACTTCGCCCCCTCGCAATTCGAAGCGGGCTTCCTCTCCACCGCCCACACCCCAGCCGATATCGAACGCTCCGCAGAGATCGTCGCCAAAAACCTGAAGGCTGTCTTTTGACCAATCCTTTGGAGTTGCCATCCTGCTGAGGCCTCCATAGCGTCCCGCCCCATGTTCTCGAAATCCATCCTCGGCGCGCTCTGCGCCTCACTCCTTCTCCTTTCACACACATCCATGGCACAAACAGCACGAGAGAAAGGCCAGGCCTTCCTGGCGGAAAACGCAACGAAACCCGGCGTCCAGCAAACTCCCAGCGGGCTGCAATACATCATCGTCAATCCAGGCGAGGGCCGCTCGCCGAAGGCCACGGACACCGTCAAAGTCAACTACCGCGGCACCCTGCTCGATGGCACGGAGTTTGACAGTTCCTACAAGCGCAACGAGCCGATCGAATTCCCTCTCAACGGCGTGATCCCCGGTTGGACCGAGGGACTCCAACTCGTCAAGGAAGGCGGAAAAATCCAACTCTTCATTCCCTCGAATCTCGCCTATGGCCCCCGCGGCGCGGGCGGAGTCATCGGCCCAGACGAGACCCTGATTTTCGAGGTCGAGTTGCTGCAGGTCCGCTGACCGGCCAACGGCAGATGCCGGCACACCATTTTCCACGCCCCACCACCCGGGGCTTGGAAAAGCCGGCGGCCTCGAGCGAGGCGCAGACCTCCTCGATCTGGGTCTTCAAAACGCCGGAAAACAGAAACCACCCGCCGGACTTCAGCCGCTTGGCAAGCGCAGGAGCGGACTCCATAAGCAACTCGCTGTAGAGGTTCGCCAGCACAACCTCGGCCTTCGCAAACCCACCCGGCCTCCGCGAATCGGCCTCGGATATTTCCACCGCCGTGCAGCCGTTCTTGGCCGCATTCTCGCGGGCCACCCGCACGCACACCGGATCGAAATCGAACGCCTGCACACCCGTCGCCCCCAAGCGCTCGGCGGCAATCGCCAGAATCCCGCTGCCAGTCCCGGCATCCAATGCCCGCCACCCTTCGGGAAGTTCAGGCACGAGATCGCAAAGCAACCGAAGGCATGTCGCCGTCGTGGCATGGTCGCCGGTGCCAAACGCCATTCCGGCTGGAACAAAAATCGCCGCCTGCGGCTCGGGATCATCACGCCAAGCCGCCTCATCGGCATGGATTCTCAACCGTCCGCGGATGGACAACGGCGCGCGGGGGCGTTGCGGGTCGCTGGTCCAGACGCTCGCACTCAGACGCGTCACCTTTCCCCCATGGGCCTTTGCAAGCCGTTCCACCGTGTTGCGGTCGCCGAATACTTGGATCACCAACGCGCTCGAGCCAGGCCGAGTGAGCATCACCACACGCTCGGGATCCAAATGCGCCAACCGCACTCCCCATTCCTCCTCGTGCTTTTGGGTCGAATTCTTCGACCACCGATACATGCCGCTCATTCCCTGCCTGCGTCGATTTTTTCCAAGCGCCGCAAAAATCTCGGAGCCTCGCCAAACGGCGCCGCGACAAACGTGCGGACCAAATCCCACGCGACCTCGATGCCAACCGTCCGCCCTCCCATGCACAGCACGTTCATGTGATCGTCCTCGACTCCCTGACGCGCCGAGAAATGGTCGTGGATCAGACACGCCCGAACACCCCTCACCTGATTCGCGCACACCGAGGCCCCAACGCCGCTGCCGCAAATCGCAATCCCCCGCTCAACCTCGCCAGCAGCCACCGCGCGGGCCATAGGGAACACAAAATCCGGAAAATCGTCCCCCGGATCCAGCGCATGCGCCCCAAAGTCGACCACCTCGTGGCCGTCAGTTCTCAACCGCTCGAGCAATTCCTCTTTCAGCCCGTAGCCTCCGTGATCCGTAGCGATTCCAAGTTTCACAACCAAGACGACTGACCGGATTCCCCCCGCCGCGCAATCCACAATTCAAAAATAAAAAAAATCCTGCTTGCGTCACACCGCCGCCGGCTGTAGTTATCTACACCCTAAATCGCGGGGTGGAGCAGCCCGGTAGCTCGTCAGGCTCATAACCTGAAGGTCAGAGGTTCAAATCCTCTCCCCGCAACCCCTCCCAACACTCGTTGGGAGTTTTTTTATACCCTCCTCGTCCACCAACTCCCTGCGATGATCCCCCCAGCAGCGTAGGCCAGTATGTCCAAGGCATCTGCAGTGCATTGCTCAAAAAGCAAGGGCGCGACTCCCTCCGCCGCCACCGACCACACGAGGAACAACCACATCAATTCACCCCAACTCGGCGGGGCATCGTGCGCCCGCAGCCCTAATCTCCGCTCGATCCACAGAAAAACGGGCACAGCAGCCGGAAGAAACAACACATCGCGGAACCAGCCGGCAGACCAGCCTGGCATGGGAGCGAGGCGGCTAAGCACATAAAGACCACACGCCACAAGACACAGAGGATCGAGGGCGTAACGGAAGCACTTCACAGCAGGGCTGTGACCACCACGCCAAACCCGAAGGCCAGCGCCACTTTGAGAATCAAAACCGCCATGGCCGAATCCTAACACCATCAGCGCCCCGGAGAAAAGGGTTAAGTCCCGATCCGCAGGGCGCTTTTCCGGAGATGCCTGCCGACTACCTCAGGAAGGCCTCGTGGAGCCCGCCGTCGACAGTCACGATTTGACCGGTGGTTTTCGAAAGCCGGTCCGCGATGAGCAGGAAGTAGGCCTCGGCCTGGTCTGCCGGCGTGATCGGCGAGCGGGTGAGCGTGCGGTCGGCGTAGAATTGCGCGAGCTTTGTGGTGAGCGATTCGTCGGACTCGGACTCGGAATACGGGATATTGTATTTGGCGAGCGAACCGATCACACGGTCGCGCGGGAACATGGCGCTGCCTTGGACCACGGTGGCGGGGGCGACGCCGTTGACGCGGACCAGCGGAGCGAGTTCCATAGCGAGTTCCCGCACAAGGTGGTTGGCGGCGGCCTTCGAAGTGTCGTAGGCGAGACTGCCTTTTTTGGCGACGGCGGCATTCGCGCTGGTGGTCAGGACCACGGAGCCGCGCAGGCCTTGGTTTTTGAAATCCTTCGCGGCCTCGTCGGCGACGAGGTAGCTGCCGGTGACATTGATATTAAACGTGAGCGCCCATTTCTCGTCGGGGATGTGTCCCGTGGTGTCACTCGGCACAAAGATGCCGGCGGTGACGGCAATCGAGTCGAATCCACCATAGGCGAGGATCACCTGATCGAGCATGGCCCGGATGCTGGCGCGGTTTGTGATGTCGGCCTGAAGGGCGATGGCGGGCCCGCATCCGGAAATGCCGCTGCCGGCAACACCGATGCCGAGACCGGTTTTTTTCAAAATCTCGTCGGCGGTGGATTGTGCGGCTCCGAGGTTGAGGTCAACGCAAACGATGTGTGCCCCCTCGCGAACGAGACGCAGAGCAGTTTCGCGGCCGATGCCACTTCCGGCCCCGATGACAATCACGACGCGACCGGCGAGTTCCTTGTCGGGAGGCATGCGGCGCAACTTGGCCTCCTCCAGCGCCCAATATTCGATATCGAAGGCCTCCTGCTGCGGCAGCGAAATATAACCGCCGAGCGCCTCGGCCCCGCGCATGACCTCGACTGCGCAGTTGTAGAATTCGGCGGTGACGCGGGATTCCGACTTGTCCTTGCCGAAGGCGACCATGCCGAGACCAGCAACGAGGATAACCGTGGGATTCGGATCGCGCATGGCGGGGGAATCGGGGCGCTTGCAGGCCTCGTAGTAACCGGCGTAGTCGGCACGGTATTTTTCAAGCCCAGCCTCAAGGTCCTTTTTGAGCGCTTCAACGATCGATTCAACGCTTGCGTCCGAAGACGGGGAGTTGGCGATGTAGAGCGGCTTGATTTTGGTGCGCAGGAAGTGGTCGGGGCAGCTTGTGCCGAGTTCCGCCAGACGCGGCGCATCCTTGGAATTCACAAACCGAAGGATGGTGTCGTCGTCCTGGATCGTAGCGACAAAGCGTTTTTTCGCGCTGACACGCCCGCGGAGCCAAGGCAGAAGCGCCGCAAACACGGCGTCACGCTTCTCCTTCGGGAGCGACTCATGGACGGCTCCGCCGAAGATCGCCGCCTCACCGCCTCGTGCTGCTTGTTTTTTCTCAATGTGGGCGGCAGCTTTTTCGATTAGCTCGAGTGTGAGTTCGTAGCACTCACGACCGGTTTTTCCCCAGTTGATCAACCCGTGCTGGCCCATGATGAAGCCTTTCGCACCGGGATGCTTTTTGCACGCCTCTTGCATGGCGAGGCCAAGCTCGAAGCCCGGGCGCATCCATGGAATGTGGACGACCTCGTCGCCGTAGATTTCCTTGGTCACCTCGATGCTGTTCGCGCAGGCGGCGACGGAGATCGCGGCGTTCGGGTGCGTGTGGTCCACATGGGGGTGCGGGATAAAGCTGTGCAGCGGCGTGTCGATCGAGGAAGGACGCGGGTTCAAATTGAAGGTCGTGTGCGAATACATCGCGACCATGTCGTCCTCAGCCGGGCTTTTGATGCCCTTCTCGGCGCGGGCGGCATAAACACGCTGGAGGTCGACCAACTTCGACTGGTAGAGCGAGGAGAAATTCTCTTTCTTCGATGTCCGGAGATCCCCGCCGGACCCCTTCACCCACAGGACCTCGACCTTTTCACCGGTGAGCGGGTCGGTCTCGAGAATCTTCGAAGAGGTGTTGCCGCCGCCGGTATTCGTGATGCGCTGGTCGGCACCAAGGCAGTTGGAGCGATGCACGAGCTCCTCGACGGTATCCGCGACAACAGGGTCGGCGGGGTTCCAATGACGAGTGACATGGGTGTGGGATTTATTCATGTATTTGGATTTTTCTGTGGTCTAAGAGAGTTTTCCTTGCATGTCCAGATTTTTTCAAATAAAAACAAAGAAATTCAAAAATTACCTCGCCATGCTTGCCCTCGACCGCCACCGAAAAATCCTGCAAATCCTGAACGCCAACGGGAGTGTGCGGACCGCGGAATTGGCGGCCCAACTCGAAGTGACCGAGGAAACAATCCGGCGTGATTTTGAAAAACTGGAGGCCGAAGCCCAGTTGATGCGGACCCATGGTGGAGCGGCTAGGATGGAATTCAATCAACGCGATTTTCCCCTGCGCGAGCGGATCGAGCAGAACGCCGGAGGCAAGGCGCGGATCGCCCGAGCGGCATTGGCGCGCGTCAAGGAAGGGAATACGGTCTTTTTCGATGCAAGCACCACGGTCTTGCAACTCGCCGCCCTGCTGCCGGAGCGACCCCTCACAGTGGTGACCAATGCCCTGCAAACTGCCGTCACGCTCTCCGAAAAATCGAATATCGAGGTGTTCGTTCTAGGCGGAAAACTCGGGAACACCTCGCTGTCATGCACCGGGTGGGCTGCGGCGCAAGGCATCGAGCAGCACCGGATCGATGTGGCCTTCCTTTCCTGCAAAGGCATCGATGCCGCATTGGGAGTCAGCGAGGCGGCCGAGGAGCACGCCCGCATCAAGAGGCAGGTCATCTCTCGCGCCTCGGAAACCGTCCTCCTTGCGGACCGCACGAAATGCGGGCTTTCCTCGAATGTCTTTTATGCGAAAAACTCTGAAATCGACCTCTGGATCACAGACGAAACCCCGCCGCCGGATATTTTGGATTCCGTGACATCCCAAGGCATGAGAGTGGAGGTGGCGAAAAAATGAAACCCGAGCGCAAAACCTTTCTTGCCGTCGATCTCGGCGCATCCGGCGGCCGTGTCATGGCGATCCATTTCGATGGCAAGCGGATCGAAATCGAGGAGGCGGCCCGATTCGCAAACAGCGGCGTCGAAATCGACGGAGGCTGGCACTGGGACTTCGAGAGACTTTTCAGCGAAATCAAAAAAGGCCTCGCCACAGCAGCCACGCGATTCGGCAAGGACATCGTATCCATCGCGGTGGACACCTGGGGTGTGGACTATGTCCTTCTCGACTCCGCCGGTAAGCCCCTTGGCCTCCCCTGGATGTATCGCGACTCCCGGACCGACGGACTCATGGATTCCGCCGCACGGACATTCGGTGCCAAGCGCGATCTGGGAGCGAACCGGCATCCAGCCGATGTTTTTCAACACGGTCTACCAACTCATGGCCGAGGCCCGCGACAACCCCCACATTGACCGGGCAAACGAGATTCTTTTCGTTCCTGACCAGATCAACCACCGCCTGTGCGGTGTTCGGGCCGTCGAGCGAACCATCGCCAGCACCTCCGGCCTTCTCTTCGCGGGATCGCCCGAGTGGGATGTCGAACTCGCCTGCGAACTTGGCATTCCCTCGATGCTCTTCTCGCCGGTCACCGAACCCTGCCGTGTCCTTGGCGGGTTGCTTCCCGAAATCGCGGAGGAAACCGGCTTGCACGGCGTCAAGGTCTGCACCTGCGGCAGCCACGACACCGCCTCGGCTGTCGCCGGCACCCCATCCCAAGCTCCTCCGTTGTTCATCAGCTCGGGGACATGGTCCCTGCTGGGCATCGAACTGACGAGCCCGGTGACCGCTCCCGAGGCGCTGGCCGCCGGCTTTTCAAATGAACAAGGCCTCGAGGGCCGCACCCGTTTTTTGACCAACATCGCCGGCATGTGGCTCCTGCAGGAGTGCCGCCGCGTTTGGGCGGAACAGGGTCGCGACATCGGATTCGGCGACATGGTCGAGATGGCGGCTTCAGCACACGCACCCGCCTTCATCGATCCCGACGCCCCGGAATTCCAGAAACCCTGCGACATGCCGGCGACAATTCGTGCATGGATCGAAAAATCCGGCCAACCCGTTCCGGCGAACGACAGCGAATTGATCCGCACCATTCTCGAAAGCCTTGCCTTGAAATACCGCTCGAAGCTTCGCCGCCTCGCGGAACTTGTCCCCTCGATGCCAAGCACCCTTCAAATCGTGGGGGGCGGATGCCAGAACAAGCTGCTCAACCAGATGACTGCCGATGCCACCGGTCTCCGCGTCGAGGCGGGCCTGGTCGAGGCCACCGCCGCTGGGAACGCCGTCGCGCAACTCATGGCCAACGGCAACATCGCCTCACTCGCCGAAGGTAGGCAACTTCTGCGCGCCTCATTCGACCTCACAATCCACGAACCGCAATACCCCGCTGAGTGGGATGCTAAAGCCGCCCGATTCGAGGCGCTGCTGTCAAAAAAATAAACCCGGCCACCAATCCATGAACCCACGCTATCCTTCAATCGAACATCTCGCCATCCGCGCGAGGCAACGCATGCCCGGCTTCGCCTACGACTATCTTGCCGGAGGGTGCATGGCTGAAGTCAACCTTGCCAAAAACACCACCGACATCCGCGCAGTGGAACTCCAACCCGCCTACCTGCGCGACTACGCCGGGGCATCCCAAAAGACAACCCTCTTCGGCCGCGAATACGCCTCCCCGTTCGGCATCGCCCCCGTCGGCCTGCAGGGCCTCATGTGGCCGAAATCCTGCGAAATCCTCGCAAGGACCGCCCGCGCGCACAACATCCCCTTCGTTCTCAGCACCGTTACCACCGCCAGCATCGAAAAAGTCGCCGAACTTACCGGCGGCGACTTCTGGTTCCAACTCTACCACCCGGCCGACGACTCGCTTCGCGACAAAATCCTCCGCCGCGCGGCCGACGCCGGTTGCAAAACCCTCGTTCTCCTCGCAGACACGCCCACCTTCGGCTACCGACCGAAGGAGATCAAAAACGGACTTTCCGTGCCCCCAAAGATGACGCTCTCGAACATCGTCCAGATGTGCCTGCACCCCACTTGGTCCTTTTCGCAGCTCTTCGCGGGTGGCATCCCGGAGTTTGCCACGCTCAAGCCCTACATCCCCGCCGGGCTGTCCATGAAACACCTCGGCCTCTTCATGAACAAAACCTTCTCCGGCCGCCTCAACGAGTCCCGCATCCGTGCCATCCGAGACCAGTGGAAAGGCAATCTCGTCGTCAAAGGCATCGTCAACCCCGAAGACGCCGAACACGCGATCTCGCTGGGCATCGACGGCCTCATCGTCTCGAACCACGGCGGACGCCAACTCGACCAAGGCCAGTCCACCGTGAAATCCACCGCAGCACTCGTGAAGGAATTCCGTGGCCGCACGAAAATCATGATGGACAGCGGCATCCGCTCAGGATCCGACATCGCCGTCGCCATGGCCAGCGGCGCGGAGTTCGTCTTCCTCGGCCGCGCCCCCATGTTCGGCGTCTGCGCCATGGGCTCCAAAGGCGGCGATCAGGTTGTGGAAATCATCCAAAAGCAACTCCAGCAAGTCATGGAACAGCTCGGCTGCGAGCGATTGGAAGACCTCCCCCGCCATCTGGCATCCTGACCTTCTCGGAAACCGGCGGCACGGCATTCCCCTCAGCTCGCCACGCCGCCCCGGAAGGCTGATGGACTCAATCCGTGAGCGGCTTTGAATGCCTTGGAGAAGTGGAACTGATCCTTGAATCCGACCCGCAGAGCAATTTCCTTCACTGAAAAACCCGATTGCTGGAGAAGCCGCATCGCCTGGTTCAACCGAAGTTTTTTCAAATACCGCTCGGCCGTGGTGCCTGTGTGCTTCCGGAACAACCTCGAAAAATACTCCGGCGAGACATGGCAGGCGCGCGCAGCCTCGGCAATCGACTCCAACTCCGTGTAGCGGGACTCGAGGAATGTCCGGCACCTGTCGAAACTCGGGTTGCTCCGCCCCCCTCCCCTTTCCATTCGCGACCTTTCCGCCCCTGCCCTTAAAAAAATCGCTCGTGACAAAACAACGGCAAGCGCACCCGACTGGCGCGCGGTCAAATTCGAACAACCAATCAACTCCTCGAAAAGAGCCGCCACGCCGCCCTGTGGGGTGGACCTGAAGACACTCCCCGCCCTCAATCCCGCGTCGCGCAGGACGTCGCCGCATTCCACGCCGGCGACATCCAGAAAATACTTCCCGTGGGGACCGCTTCCCGTCGCCGCCACGGAACACCGCGTGCCGGGGCCATAGACGAGGATTCCACCGGGACCAAGCCTCTGCAGCCTGCTGGAACCCAATTTGACATCCCACTCCCCAGCGTCGATAAGCTCGAGCGCAAGGTAGCGGAACGACGATCGGTCGATCCGGAAATCGGAATGGCATTCCTCAAACCCGGCACCGACGACCCTGAGACCACAACCCCTTGTTTTCGCGCCTGGGAAGTAATATCGCCCTGTCCGAATTTTCGCTTCTAGAAATCCCGCGGGCGCTTGTGGGGTTTTCATTGGTCAATTTTAACCATGGTTTGGTCAACTTGGTCCATTCTATTGGAAATCGCTTTAAATAAATTGCAGTCACCAATTGCGACCCTGTTGACGCCTCATCATTCGTGCTGAATCGTCCCCGACGGATCCACCCACCGACTTCCAACATCACACCCGAATGAAAACCTCTCCCACGGAAACCAATCAAACCCGGGACAAACTCATCCGCCTCTCGCGCGAAATAGGGCGCGAGGACCGGCGCCTCGCCATTCTCGGCGAGGGCAACACCAGCGCCTGTCTCGGGGATGGAACGTTTCTTGTCAAAGCGTCGGGCTCCAGCCTCTCGACCATGGAGGCGGAAGACCTCACCCGCGTTCAACTCGACGCCGCTCTCGCCGCCCTCGACGACGCATCCCTCGACGACTCAGGTGTTCGGGCGGTGCTTGAATCCTCGCGGGTTGACCCCGCAGCGAAACTTCCCTCGGTCGAGACCTTCCTGCACGCGGTCTGTCTGGCCGAAGGCGGAGCGAAGTGGGTCGGCCATTGCCATGCCGAATCCGTTCTTTCGATCCTCGCGACATCCCACGGTGCAGGACCGTTTCTCAAGCACATCTTTCCCGATGCCATCGTCGTCTGCGGCCGCCATGTGGCTGTGGTGCCCTACATCGACCCCGGCCTCGAACTCGCCCGCGAGTTTCGCCGCTCGCTGAAATCCCACATGGCAAATCACGGTTCAGCCCCGAAGGTCGTTCTGCTCGAAAACCACGGCCCAGTCGCCCTCGGGGCCACCGACAAGGAGGTCCTCAACATTCTCCTCATGCTCGACAAGTGGGCCCGCATTCTTGTCAACACCCTCTCCATGGGTGGTCCACGCTTCCTTCCCGAATCCGTCAGCGACCGGATCGACAACCGTCCCGACGAACACTACCGCCGCGCCCAAATCGCCAAGGCCCAACAATCCTGAACCAACAACCCGCCATGCAAACACTCCCTAAAATCGGAATCCGACCCACGATCGACGGCCGCCTCGGCGGCGTTCGCGAATCCCTCGAGAAACAAACCATGGCGATGGCGAAAAACACCGCCCGCCTGATTTCCTCGAATCTCCGCCACCACACAGGCGAAGAGGTCGAATGCGTCATCGCCGACACCTGCATCGGCGGCGTGACCGAGGCCGCCGCCTGCGCGGACAAATTCCGCCGCGAGAACGTGGGCGTGTCGCTCACCGTCACACCCTGCTGGTGCTACGGCTCCGAGACGATGGACATGGACCCGCACAGTCCAAAGGCCGTGTGGGGATTCAACGGCACCGAGCGCCCGGGCGCGGTCTATCTTGCCGCTGTTCTGGCTGCCCACACCCAGAAGGGCCTTCCCGCCTTCGGCATCTACGGACGCGATGTGCAGGACGCCGGGGACCAAAAAATCCCCGCCGATGTCTCGGAGAAAATCCTTCGGTTCGCCCGCGCCGGTCTTGCCGTAGCGACGATGCGCGGCCGTTCCTATCTTGCGATGGGCGGCACCTCCATGGGAATCGCCGGGTCGATCGTCGACCCCGCGCTCTTCGAGAAGTGGCTCGGCATGCGCTTCGAGTCGGTGGACATGACGGAGTTCATTCGCAGGATCGAGCGCGGCATCTACGACAAGGTCGAGTTTGCCAAGGCACTGAAATGGGTGAAGGCGAACTGCAAGGAGGGCAAGGACTGGAACTCGCCCGCCAAGAAACGCTCCCGCAAGCAACTCAACACCGAGTGGGAGACGAGCGTTAAGATGGCCCTCATCGCCCGCGATCTCATGGTCGGCAATCCCAAGCTCGCCAAGATGGGGTTCGGTGAAGAGGCGCAGGGCCACCATGCCATCGCCTCGGGATTCCAAGGCCAGCGCCAGTGGACCGACCACATGCCGAACGGCGACTTCCTCGAGGCGATCCTCAATTCCTCGTTCGACTGGAACGGCCGCCGTGCGCCTCACATTGTCGCCACCGAAAACGATGCGCTCAACGGCGCGGCCATGCTGTTCGGCAATCTTCTCACCAACACCGCACAGGTTTTCGCCGACCTCCGCACCTACTGGAGCGCCGATGCCATTGCACGCGTTTCAGGAGAGAATATCCCCGAAGCCGCATCCAACGGCCTCCTGCACCTCATCAACTCCGGCCCCGCCGCGCTCGACGGCTGCGGTGAGCAGAAGATCGATGGAAAACCCGCGATGAAACCCTTCTGGGACATCACAGATGCCGAGGCCAAAGCCTGCCTCAAGGCCACCAGCTGGCACCCCTCGATCACCGAGTATTTTCCCGGCGGAGGCTGGAGCACCCGCTTCGCCACCAAGGGTGGCATACCGGCCACCATCTACCGACTCAACCTCGTCTCCGGCCTCGGCCCCGCGTTGCAGATCGCTGAAGGCGAAACGATCGAGCTTCCTGAAAAGGCCCACCGCGTCCTGGAGGAGCGCACCAACCCGACATGGCCAACCACATGGTTTGTGCCGCACCTCACCGGCTCGGGCGCGTTCCGCGACACTTACTCGGTGATGAACAACTGGGGCGCGAACCACTGCGTCATGAGCTTCGGCCACATCGGTGCCGATCTGGTCTCGCTCGCCAGCATCCTCCGCATCCCGGTCTACATGCACAATCTCGACGTGTCGCAGCTCTTCCGTCCCGCGGCATGGACAGCCTTTGGCACCGCGGACGCTGAGGGTGCTGACTTTCGCGCCTGCGCGAACTTCGGGCCCTCTACCGCTGATCTCCGGAGATCCGTAACATCGAATCCAAGATCCGTGGCACTTGGGTTACTTGGCGAACACGCCTGAACACGCCATGGCGGTGTTCAAGTGCGCCTCGACCACTTTTCCGATGTCTGGCGCACACCCCCCGGCAAGCGTCCAGGCGATCGGAATGCCCTCGCGCTTCGCAAATTCAAAAACGATGCGGTCGCGCTCCAGAAGATCTTCCGGACCCAGGTCCAACGGCGAAAAAGGATCTTCGCGCAACAAATCGACACCAGCCTGATACAGAATCACATCCGGCCTGCCTTCGGCTACGAGCCACGGCAACCAGTCCTCCAGAATCTCAAGCATGTTGTCGCGGTCCCCGCCCTTGGTTGGCACAAGCGGCACACTGAGGTGGTTCGGACCGTCCACGTGATACCGCGCGCGCACATCCATGTAAGAACGGTTCATCCAATAATCGTTGCCGTAAATCGAGAGCGCGCGGAGCCACGGACGGGTCGCGGCGAGCAACGCGGTGCCGTTGCCATAGTGCAAATCGAGGTCCAACACCGCGGCGGTTGAGATTTTTCGCTCCGCGCGGAGAGCCTCCAGCGCCACCACCAGGCCGTTGAAGGTGCAGTATCCCTCGCCGTGATCGGAACTGGCGTGGTGAAAGCCGTTGGCCAACGCTGCGGAAGCACCGTCCTCCAACGACTGGCGCGCGGCGGCAAGCACCCCTCCACTCGTCAGGCAAACGCTCCCGAACAACTCCGGACTCCACGGGAACCTTTGTGATTCGGCGAGAGAGCGGGGATTCCCCGTTCGCACCGCCTCGACATACTTCGGGAGGTGCACTCGGCAGAGGTCCTCGATCCCCACCGGATCAGGCTCGACGATCTCAATTTGCGGAAGCACCTTTACGACCGCCGCCGCCACCAGCGCGGGCTTGGCGACCGGCACCATGTGCCGCCCGATCGGAGCGGCGAAACCGGGATGGTGGAAAAACTTCATGGTTCAGGGGGATGCTGGAATTGTGCTGCGTGAACAAAAAGCTCCGGCTTGTGACAAAATGTTCAAACCTGATCGTGATGGTGGAATTGGAGTTCGTAAAGGCTCCGGTAGAGTTCCGATTTTTGCAAAAGTTCCTCGTGACGTCCGGTGGCCACGATCCGCCCGTGGTCCATGACGACAATGCAGTCGGATTTCAACACGGTGGAGAGACGGTGCGCGATCGCGACGACGGTGCGCCCTTCCGACAACCGGTCCAGTGCAGCCTGCACCATGCGCTCGCTTTCAGAGTCGAGGGCTGAGGTCGCCTCGTCCAGCAGCAGGACGGGGGCGTTTTTGAGGAGGGCACGCGCGATTGCCAACCGTTGCTGCTGGCCGCCGCTGAGCATGCACCCCTTGTCGCCCACCACCGTCTCGTAGCCGCTGTGCTGGGCGAGAATGAAGTCGTGCGCGAAGGCGGCCTTCGCCGCAGCGACAACCTCGTCCTTGGTGGCATCGAGCCTGCCGTAGCGAATGTTCTCGAAGATCGTGTCGTGGAACAGGAATGTCTCCTGCGTCACCATCCCGACATGTTCGCGGAGGGAATGCTGCGCAAGGTCGCGGAGGTCGTGGCCATCGAGGCGCACGACGCCGGTTTGCGGGTCGTAGAAGCGCATGACGAGCGAGAGGATTGTGCTCTTGCCCGCCCCGCTGGCACCGACAAGGGCGTATTTTTTGCCCGGTTCGATGCGGAGGTCGATGCCCTGCACGGCGGCCTTGTCTGTGCCGTAGTCAAACCCAACCCCTTGGAATTCGATAGCCCCGGCGCATTCGTTCAGGACCAACGCCCCTGGCTTGTCGAGGATAGTGGGCTTGATCGCCATGAGTTCGAACACGTTCGTCGCCGAAACCATGCACTTCTGCATGAGCATCGGAATGCGGCTCAGGTTCTTGACCGGGTTGTAAAGAAGGAAGATGCCCGCACAGAGCGCCGCAAACTTCGCGAAGCTGATCCCGTAGTAATAGACATAGATCATTGCCAGAACGACGCCGAGCGCGGAGACCGATTCGATAAGCGGTTGCACAATCACCGAACTACGCCGCACCCGAAGGCTGTTACGGCATTGCGTGTCGCTGGAGCGCTCGAACTGGCCGGTCTGGTAATCCTCGCGGGCAAACGACTTGATCACCCGCACGCCGGCGAATGTCTCCTGCAGGATGATCGACATCTGCGCCGCCTCGCGCTCCTCCGCCTTCCCGGCCTGGCGCACCTTCCGGCCGAAGACCACGACGGGAATGATGCAGATCGGGAACAGAACGAGCGTGGTAAGACTGAATTTCCAATCGATTGCTACCAACACCGCGATCCCGATCACCACCGCCACGGGGTCCTTGATGATATCGCCGGAGATCGATGTCAGCGCGTTCTGCGTCTGCCGCGTGTCGTTCATCACGCGCGACATCAGCTTGCCCGCCTTCTCCCTGTTGAAAAAATCCAACGACTGGGACATAAGGTGGCTGAAGAGTTGGTCCCGAATGTCCCTCAGGACACGCAGGCTGACCCAAGCGAGCGAGTAAACATTCAGATAGGAAAATATCCCGCGCGCCACCATGACGAGCGGAATCAGCAGCGCAATCCAGACAATCCCCTCGATGCCGGGCCCGTCATTGCTGATGCCCCCCGCAAACAGCGCGGATTTGTCGGGCAGCTTTGCCCCGGCGGCCATGAGGGGTTCACCCGCTTGCTTGATCACCAGCGGGATCACGCCGTTCAACGACCCGGCAATCACCCCGCAGGCGATCCCAAGGAAAAACCGCTTCCGATAGGGCACCATGTAGGACAGCAGTCGCAGGTAAGGCCCCCAGAACTCTTTCACGAGTTGGGGAAACGGAAGCTTCGCAGGTTTCGACATGGAGGGCGACGACACTACACAATCAGACGGTGGTTGGAGATCAAAAATCCGCCGCGAAGCGCCCCGCGTGCAAGATCCCGAAATACAAATCCACCAGCGCCCGCCCGGCGAACACCCATACCAGTGCGCCGAGCGCCAGAAACGGTCCGAAGGGTAGCCTTGCTCCGGAACCATCCCGCTGCAGGCAAATGCCCACCACCCCCGCCACGGATCCGATCACCGAACCGGCGAACAGCGTGAATAAAACCCCCTGCCACCCAACGAACGCGCCAATGCAGGCCAGAAATTTAACATCGCCGAAACCCATCGCCTCCCGCGGAATCACCACCGCCCGCATGCGCCCGGTGATATGCTTGATCTCCTCAAGAGCGATCGTGTCGCCTCCGGTCACCAAGCGGTCGTGAGTGAAAACCAACTCGCCGCAATCGCGTTCGCACCCGTCGACTGTCGCCGCCCCCTCCAGCGTGATCCGCAGTTCGTCGCGCTCGCGCGAGAACACCTCGCTCCACTCGAACTCCTCTCCCGCCAGGGAAACCCACACCCTCTCGCCATCGTGCCGCCATTCGAAGGGTTCCGGCTCGCCGAACCGGTGCCGTTTTTTGCCGAACACCACTTTGCCTCCCTCGACGACAAGAAACAGGACAACAAAGCCCGCCACCGCTCCAATCAGCGACTCGAGCCCAGCCCGCCACCACACTGCGGTATTCATCACCTCGGGCACGATCAGACACGCGACCACCCCGGCGACCACCCCGCCGAGCGTGATCTCGTCGGGAATGATCATGTGCTCGAAATCAATGAACGTCGCAACCACCAGCAACCCCGCAAAAACCCACCACACCACCGCCACCGGCCATCCGAAACGCCACCAGGCTGCCATGAACAACGCGGAGGTGAGCACCTCGACAACGAAATACCTCGCCGGGATTCTCCATCCGCATCCCGAACACCTCCCCCGCAGGAAAATCCACGACACCACCGGCAGGTTCTCGTGCCACGGGATCGTGCGTTCGCATCCGGGACAAAACGAACGCCGAGGATGCATCAACCCCAGACCGCGGGGCAGCCGGTGGATGCAGGCGTTCAAAAACGAACCGACCACAGAGCCAAGCACCCCGCTGAACACCAACAAGACCCACTCGATTCCGCGAAACGCACTCATGGCATCCGTCGGACGCGGCGCGGATCAGGACTCCTTCTCGAGGCCGGGTTCGACAAGTTCACAAATGGCGTGGATCAGAAACTTGTGCGCCTCTTGAATCCGGGCGGTGACCGTTCCCTCGACCTGCAACTCGATATCGGCGGCTCCCTTGGTGAATCCCCCGCCCTTCCCGAGAAACGCGATCGTTTTCACTCCGAGGCGCTTGGCCTCCTCGAGGGCGGTGAGCACATTGCGGGACTTGCCGCTCGTCGTGAGCGCGATCAGGACATCCCCTGCCTTCCCATAGGCCCGCACCTGACGGCCAAAGAGGTCTTGAAATGTGTAATCATTCCCGATCGCGGTCAGCAGACCGCCATCCGCCGTCAATGAAATCGCCGGATACGGCCGGCGGTCGTTCTGGAACCGGCAGGTGAACTCGGTCGCCATGTGGTTGCTGTCGGCCGCGCTGCCACCGTTGCCGCACACGAGCAACTTGCCGCCAGATTTCAAACACGCCAGCACAAGGGCGGCAGCCTCCTCGACCTTGGGCTCCAACGCGCGCAACCCTGTGAGAGTCTCCAGCGCGGCATCGAGGGATTCGGAAAATCGACTCTTCATACCGAAAAAACCGCCTCGGCCTGCAAGCCGTCGTGCTCCTCAAGAATCCCGCGCAACGCCGGCCATGCGTCCGGGCTCATGCTGGAAAAAAGGTGGAGATACACAAAGACAGCGGGGGCCGCGTGGGTTGCCAAGAGGGAGTCGATAGCGGCCCGCACTTTGGCGGTGTCGGGTTCGGTGGGCACATCCTCGAGCAACCCCTTGCCATCGTGGGCGATTCCAAGGGCGTCAAGAAAATCACAGACCACCCTCCCATTGCAGCCAAGCGTCCAGAGTTGCAATGTCTCGGCGGCGAGGTCCGCGTTTGCGGGACGGGCAAGCGCCTCTTTCATCCACTGGTTGCGCTCGGCCCGGGGCTTGCGCTCCACAAACACGGGGCGCAATTTCCTGCGGGTCGCAAGCATGCCGCCACAGCTCTTGTAGGCGGGCCGGTCGTTCTCCGCCAACCAGCCGAGAATTTCATCGGCATTCCCGGCGCCCATGCGGGCAAAGATATCGTTGGGTGTCATTCGGCGCGCATTTTCAATCGATCAAGGACTCCGTCAAGCCCCCAAGATGGCCACTGACACAGCAGTGCAATGACATGTCCGCACGGAATCAATACCCGTTTTCAATCACCACCTCGTTGTAGTCGAGCTGGCCGGGACGGGGCCACGAATCCTGCGTTTTGCGCCCGATCGCGATCATGAAGGAAATGACATGGTCATCGGGCAGGCGGATGATTTTTTCCACCTCCTCGTAATCGAATCCATCCATCGGGCACGTGTCGTATCCCATCGCCTTCGCGGCGAGCATGAGCGTCTGGCCGGCCATGCCGCAGGAGCGCATGACCTCATCGCGCTGCACCCCGGGCTTGCCGGAGTAATACCCCTCGATCGCCGGCACGAGGAAATCCTGCACGGCCTGCGGGGCGTTCCGCCAGTAGTTGGCGGGATTCTGTTTCCATGCAGAGAGGTTGCCGCAAAGGACGACAAGCAATGAGGCGTCCGTCACTTGGGCCTGATCCCATGCCGCGGCCCGGATTTTTTTGCGGATCTCCATGTCGCGCACGACAACAAAACGCCAGTTTTGGATGTTAAAAGCGGTCGGCGAGAGCATCGCCAACTCGATTAACCGCCGCTCTTCCTCCGGAGACATGCGGTGGTCGGAGTCGTAGTGCTTGATGGCGCGGCGAGCTTCAATGGCTTCAATGGTGTTCATAGCGCGCGACATTGGGTCCTGACGGCCCCCAAAGCAACCCCGCAAATCCCCTTCTTCCGAGGGGCAGCGACGCGTCAGGCGGAGAGGCCGAACGCCTCGTGGGCCAGGCGCGCGGCCTGCTCGATCCGCTCCTCGTCGATGATCACGGCGATTTTGATCTCCGAGGTGGAGATCATTTGGATGTTCACTCCGCCGGCACCGAGGCACTCGAAGAGGGTCGCAGCGACACCGGAGTGCGAGCGCATGCCGATGCCGACCACGCTCAGTTTTGCAATGCCGCTCTTTTTGATCACCTCCCCGGCCCCGACATCCGACGCGACGCGGTCGATGAGGCCACCGAGTTTCTCGAGCTCGTCGGCGTTCATGGTGAACGAAATGTCGGTCGAACCGCTGACAGAGATGTTTTGAACGATGACATCGATCACGACATTCGCCTCGGCGAGGGCGGTGAAGAATCGCGAGGCGGTGCCGGGTCTGTCGGGCACATTGGTGATTGTGACCTTGGCCTGGTTGCGTTCGATGCTGATGCCGCGCACGACGACATTTTCGAGTCCGATGAATTCCTCTTTCACGATTGTTCCCCTGTTGTTGTTGAAGCTGCTGCGCACCTCGAAGGGCACGTTGAATTTTTTGGCGAACTCGACCGAGCGTGATTGCATGACCTTCGAGCCGCTGCTCGCCATCTCCAGCAACTCGTCATAGGCAATGATGTCGATTTTTTTCGCCTCCGGCACCACCCGCGGATCGCAGGTGTAGACGCCGTCGACATCGGTGTAAATCTGGCACAGGTCTGCTTTCAACGCGGCAGCGATCGCGATCGCAGTGAGGTCCGACCCGCCCCGGCCAAGAGTGGTGATGCGCCCTTCGAGAGTTTGGCCTTGGAATCCGGCGACGATGCAAATCTGGCCGTCCTTCAGGTGGTTGCGGATCTGCCGCGGGGCAATGTTTTCGATCTTGGCCTTGGTATGGACACCGCTGGTGAGGATGCCGGCCTGGGCGCCTGTCAACGACACCGCTTTGCCGCCCATCGCGTTGATCGCCATCGCAGTGAGCGCAATCGTTGTTTGCTCGCCGGTGGCAAGGAGGACATCCATCTCGCGCTCGGTCGGTGCGGGAGAGACGGCCTTCGCGAGTTTGATGAGGTTGTCGGTCACGCCGGACATGGCGGAAACAACGACGACCACCGAGTTGCCCTCGCGCTGGGTTTCCAAGGCGCGGCGGGCGACATTCAAGATGCGCTCAGGCGTGCCCACCGAGGTTCCACCGAACTTTTGAACAATCAATGCCATGCTCAATTCCCCTCCAACACGGCACGCACAGCTTCCAGCGTAGCATCGGCTTCTTTGGGCACAAATCCTCCGAATGTCAGCGCAGTCTCGGTGTCCTTCAGTCCATGCCCTGTGACCGTAAGCACGATACGTGCCCCGGGCCGCAGCGCTGTGGCTAGCGGACACTTGGAACAAGGCTGGCCCGACAGGCATTTCAGGAGTCCGGCGACACTCGCGGCGCTGGCTGGTTCGACAAAGATGCCCTCGTTCGAGGCCAACCATGCTTGGGCGGCGAGAATTTCCTCGTCGCTGACAATATCGATGCACCCGCCGGATTCCGATACCGCGTCGCTCGCCCCTTGCCAACTGGCGGGATTGCCGATGCGAATCGCTGTCGCCACGGTCTCGGGGCGCTCGACCGGTGCGCCGCGGAAAATCGGGGCGGAACCGGCCGCCTGAAACCCCACCATCCTCGGCAGGCGCGTGGAACGCCCGGCGGCGTGGAATTCCTTGTAGCCCTTCCAATACGCCGTGATGTTCCCTGCATTTCCGACAGGAAGGAAATGCAAGTCTGGCGCATCGCCGAGGTCGTCGATGACTTCAAACGAAGCGGTCTTTTGTCCCTCGATGCGGTCGGGATTGATCGAGTTCACAATCGCCACCCCCTCGACCCCTCCAAACTCGCGCACAATGCGGAGCGCGTCGTCGAAGTTGCCTCGGATCGCCACCACCTTCGCGCCGTAGACAAATGCCTGCGCAAGTTTGCCGACGGCAATTTTCCCTGCGGGCAGGATCACCGCACATTGCACCCCAGCGCGGGCGGCATAAGCCGCGGCGGCCGCCGAGGTGTTTCCGGTCGAGGCGCAAATCACTGTTCTCGCCCCATGCTCAACTGCCTTTGAGATAGCCACCGTCATGCCGCGATCTTTGAAAGATCCTGTGGGATTCAATCCCTCGAACTTCAGATAAACCTCGGCCCCCGTCCGCTCGCTCAGGCGCGGGGAGTGCAACAACGGCGTCGACCCCTCGCTGAGCGACACCACGGGCGTGGCGTCGGTGACGGGCAAAAACCGGCGGTAACGATGAATCACGCCGCGGTCGTTGAGCGGGGCGTTCACGAAAATGTCTCCATGTGCAAAAGAAGCGGTTGGCCTTTCACGCACGGGAGTGAGGCCAGTGCTTCAGCTGTTTGTTTCATCGGGCCATACGGAGCGTCGTGCAGAGTCAGGACGAGCGGCACCGAACCGTCCACCAGCCCCTCGGGCTGGATGACCGAGAGGATACCGATATCGGCCTTTGCCAGCGTGCCGGCGATCTGGGCGAGCACGCCGGGGCGGTCCTCCACTCCCAGCCTGAGATAGTATTTGGAAATTGTCCTGTCGACCGGCTTGCACCGCCCGTAGAGGCCATGAGAAGTGAAGCCGACGCATTGTCGGGGCGATTGCAAAAATGCCGCCGCCTCGGCGAGATCGCCGAGCACCGAACTCGATGTCGGATCCTGCCCAGCGCCGCGCCCATAAAAAACCGCCTCTCCGACCACATCGCCTCGGACAGCGACGGCATTGAAAACCCCACCGACCGAGGCGAGCATGTGCGCCTTCGGGATCAATGTCGGGACCACGCGCACCTCGATGCCGCCAGCCTCGTCGGCCTTGATCGTGGCGAGCAACTTGATGCGGTAGCCAAGCTCGTCGGCGAAACGGATGTCCGATGCGGTGACACGCTCGATGCCCTCAACCAGCACATCGCGGGGAGGAATCCAAAACCCGTAGGCCAGCGAGGCGAGGATGATCGCCTTGTGTGCGGCATCCCATCCGTTCACGTCCAGCGCGGGATCGGCCTCGGCATAGCCCAGTTGCTGGGCCTCGGCGAGGACCGGCCCGAACTCCAACCCCTCGTCGGTCATGCGGGTGAGGATATAGTTGCTTGTGCCGTTGAGAATCCCGTGGATCGCCTCGAAACGGTTTCCGGCAAAAGCCTCCCTGACCGACTTGATAATCGGAATCCCGCCGGCCACCGCGGCCTCGTAAAAGACAGGCACGCGCTTGTCGCGGGCGAGTTCGAAAATCTCCGCTCCATGCTCGGCGAGGAGCGCCTTGTTGCCGGTGACCACGATCTTGCCTGCCTCGATCGCCTTGCGGACGAACGCCAATGGAATATCGATGCCGCCCATCAACTCGACCACCACCTCGATCGCGGGATCAGCAAGAAGGTCGTCAGCGGATTGCGTGAAAAGCTCCGCAGGAGCCTGCACGTCGCGGGGCTTCGCCATGTCCCGAACGGCGATTTTTCTCACCTCGAAGCGCGCGCCAGTGCGCTGCTCAAGCAGTGGGCCGTTGCGAAGAAGGTTTTTGTAAACCCCCGCACCCACTGTGCCAAACCCCGCCAACCCGATGCCAATGACTCTACTCATGAAAAATTGAAGGGCTGCATATCAGCTTCCCGCTTTTTACCTGTAAAGACAGAACAACGCCGAATTTGGCCGCCGACCGGTCAATCCTCGCAATCTGGCTCCCCATTGGTGCGCTTGCGCCCCAAAAGCACCCCGCACCCCAGCGTGATCAGGCAGGTTACTGGATACAACCATGCGAAATTGAGCTTGGGCCTGATCGCCTCGGCCTCGGCGGATGTCAGCGCTCCGAAGTGCACCAAAATATTATAAAGATCCGGCCGCACCCAAAGCACGAGCAGGATCGACAGCACCGTGCCGACAAGAACGCCACGGATGTCCCGGCGCACCGGACTCAACGCAAGCAGAAACGCTCCGAGCAACGGTCCATAGGTGTAGGTAACCATGCCGAAGGCCAGGCTGAGCAGGTTGATCTGCCCGCGCACCGCGTGCAACCCGATCGCCACCGAGATCAACGCAATTCCCCAAACCACCACCGCGATCCGCGACTGGCGGATCAACATTTCCTGGTTGCCCGCATCGATCCCGCGCTTCGAGTGCACCAACGCGAGTGAGGTCTGCGCCAAGGCGGCAAGGGCGGAATCCAAACTCGAGATCGCGGCCGCAAACGCCCCAGCGAGAATCAATCCAGACAGCCCGGGAGGCAACACCGTGGTGATCCACACCGGAAACACGGAGTCCGTTTCCTTTGCGAACTTGGCGGCCTCAGCGGCGTCGGGCGGATGCTGCAGGTAGTAAACAAAGAGCCCCGCTCCCACAAAAAGCATCAGCACCGTGACCAAAAGCGACACACTGCTGGCGATGATCGCCTTCGAGGCGTCCCCAGCCGAGCGGCAACAAAACATCCGCTGGGCATTGAGTTGATCGGTGCCGAACGCGGCGAGATTCTGGAAGGGCATCGCCAATAAGCCGACCCACAGCGTGAATTGCACATCTGGATTCGTGCTCAGATCGAGAAGGCGCAACTTCCCTGCCTCGCCGGCGACTTGGAGGATTTCCCCGAACCCGCCGTCGATCCGCGCCATCATCACCCCCAAGGCCAGCAACCCCCCGCCAATAAACACAAAAAATTGGATGACATCCGTCCAAATGACCGTCGTCATCCCGCCCATCAATGTCCATAGGACAGCAAACACCCCAATAATCGCGATGCACCACTCGAACGGCAGGCCTGTGACCGTCCAGAGGATCAGCGCCGTAACGAGCAGGCGCACGCTTTGACCGAGGATCGAGCTGATAAAGAATAAAAACGTGGTCAACGCACGCGCGCCGCTTCCGAGACGTTGCTGCATGTAGTCATAGGGACTGAAAATCCCCCGCTCATAGAAGACCTTCACGAACCAGACACCGACAATCACCCGCGCGATCAGCGAACCCACTCCCCACTGTAGATACGTGAAATCCCCGCCCGCCGCGAAAACCATTCCAGGCACCCCGACAAAGGTGATGGCGCTGATCTCCGTCGCCACGATCGAGCCGCTCACGGCGGGCCAGGGCAACGAACGTCCGGCGAGGAAGAAATCCTTCACAGTCGCCTGGGCCCCGCGCAAACGATGCCCGATCCATGTGGTCAGCAGCAGGTAGGCCAGCAGGACAACCCAATCGACCCAAAGGAACCGGGTGTGGATCGCCTCCTCCATCAGGGGCGGAGCAGCTTCACGAGGATCACGGAATTCCTGCCGCTGGACTCGTATTTGGCAAGCCTCTCGGGGGGCAACGCCGAGGCGTCTGCCTGCAAGAACCCGCCTTTTTGCTGGAGATAGCTATAGGCCTGGGTGGAGAGGGCGAAGAGCGTGTTGACGCCTTTCTCGCGCGCAACATTCTCGACGAATGCCATGAGCTTGCGGCCATAGCCCTGGTTCTCGTGCGACTTCCGCACATGCAGGCAGGCCAATTCCGCCGATGCCTGATCCGCGTAGTGGTGCAAGGCGACACAGGCCACAGGTGTGCGGTCGATCTCCAAGATCCAGTAGTCTCCAAGGTGTTCAATGATCTCGTTGCGCGTGCGTCTCACGAGTTCCTCGTTCTGCACCGACTGCCGGATCAGAGAGATCACCGCCCGGACGTCCTTTTTGAAAATCCTCCGGATTTGCTGATACTCGTTCGAGTAAACCATCACCCCGATTCCCTCGTGACTGAACACCTCGCTGAGCAGGGCTTCATTCAACCCGCCGTTGAGCACATGCGCGCGGGCAACACCCTGCCGACAGGCCTTGCCGCTGTTCTCAAGCTTCGAAACCAGCCCAGCCGCAACATCAGATTTCCTTTTTTTAACGAGATCCTCCGCCTCGGCGATCGACAATTGGCGGGGAAGCGGCGCCGCGGCCTCAAACGATGCGCCGGATGCCAGATAGAGAATCTTCGCCGCACCCAACTCCACAGCGACCTCGAGCGCGATCGAGTCGGAATTCACCCGGTAGGTTCGCCCCTCGCCGTCAAATCCCAACGGGGGCACCACCGGGATGACTCCCTCCTCGAGCAACAATTTGAGCGCCTTCACATCGACCCGCTCGACCTTGCCGGTGAATTGCTGGTCGATCCCGCCGATGATCCCCGAGGGATGCGCGATGATCGCGTTCATGTAGGCGGCACGCAGATCGACAGAGGAGAGCCCCTCCATGATCTCGTTGGTCAACCGGATCGCCGCATCGATGCTCACCTGGAGAGTGTCTTCGTCCGTGAGACCGATCCCGTCGGAGTTCGTTATCCGAACACCCCTGTCCCTCGCGAGTTGCTGGATCTGGTGGCTCGCGCCGTGGACCAGCACGACCTTGATGCTCAATGAGCGAAGCACCGCAATGTCCAGCAGGAGGTTCGGAAAATTCTCCGAGGCCGCCACATCGCCATCCACCGCGACAACAAAAATCCTCCCCCGGAACAGGGGCACATATTGCAAAATTTCACGCAGGTCGGAGACGTTCACGGCTTTTGAATTTCCTCGCTCATAGCAGATGCGCCCGCCGGTCACATAGCCAAAAACAAGTCGGTTGATCTGGGCGACGGCGGCGGGTATTTTCCGCCCCATGTCACTGGAAAAGTCCCTGCTCGCGGCCCAGGGTTATATCGAACTCGAGATGCCCGCCGATGCCCTTGCGGAACTCGACTCCCTGCCGCTGGACGAACGGGACTCCGAAGAGGCACTTCAAATCAGGCTCTTCATCCTCATGAAGACACAAATGTGGGGTCCGGCACTCGAGATTTGCTCGCGCATCCGCGATCTGTATCCCGACGGGCCCGCCGGTTATATCCACGGCGCGTTCTGCCTCCACGAACGGGGACGGACGCGCGAGGCCCGCGATTTGCTCCTGAGCGGCCCGCCGAGCCTCGCGGTGGAAGCGACATATTTTTACAACCTCGGTTGCTACTGCGCCGTCCTCGGCGATCTCGATGCGGCGCGCGACTATGTCGCCACAAGCTGCAGGATGGATGAAAAGTTCGCGCAGATCGCCAAACTCGATCCCGACCTCAGGGAAATCCAGGACGCCTTGTGAAAAGGCTGCTCGAGGCGTTCGAGGCGAACTTCGCGGCGGGAATCGAAGTCGGGGCCTCGGCGTCCCTTTTTCACGAAGGCGAGGAGGTTTGTTCGCTCCATGGCGGCCACCGCGATGCCGACCGGAGCACGCCTTGGGATGCCGACACCCTCTGTCTTGTCTGGTCCGCCACAAAAGGCCCCTCCACCGCCTGCGTTCTCCATGCCATGCAGTCCGCCGGGGTTGATTTGAACACGCGTGTGGCTGAGTTCTGGCCGGAGTTCGCCAGCAGCGGAAAGGAAACGATCACGCTTGCCCATGTCCTCTCCCACCGCGCCGGCCTTTGCGCCCTGGAGAGCGATTCGGCCACAGCCTTCGACCACACAAGCGTCGTCGCCGCCATCGAATCCCAGAGACCTGTCACGCCGGTTGGCACCATGAGCGCCTATGGGCCGCGGGTGTTCGGATATCTCTTGGACGAAATCGTCCGCCGCCTCTCCGGCGGCGAACCCCTTGGCGCCTACTGGCGCCGGGTGTTCGCCGATCCACTGGGTCTGGATTTCTGGATCGGCCTCCCCACCGACCACCACCACCGCGCGGCGACGATGCTGTCCGCGCGGGTCGAGGAACTCGCCTCGCAGGCATCCGACCCCTTTGCCAAGGCATTTGCCGATCCCTCGTCACTGACACGTCGCGCATTCGCGAGCCCACGCGGCTTGGGCGGCGTCGCGGCCATGAATACCCCAGCCTACCGCTCGGCCTCCTTTCCAGCCATGGGCGGTATCGGCTCGGCTACCGCCTTGGCACGCTTCTATTCGGCATTGTCGGAGGAATGTGCCGGGCATGGAGCGGGACTTTTTTCGAAACCGGTCACCGATTGGATGACCACCCGACTGACCCAAGGATTGGACGGAGTGCTTCAAAAAGAAATGGCCTTTGCCGTCGGCTTTATGATGGACCCACTGGACGGCGAGCGCCGGAAAATCCGCCAACTCCTCGGCCCTTGCGAATCCTCATTCGGCCATGCGGGAGCAGGGGGCGGTCTGGCATTTGCCGATCCCGTGCGCCGAATCGGATTTGCCTACCTCATGAATAAAATGGAACCCGGTGTGCTCCCGAATAAAAGGTGTCTCGCACTGGTCGAGGCGGCCTACAAAGACTTGGGGGATTGATCCCTACCGCGTCGCTGAGGGCAATCCCGCGTCGCCCTGCGGAGAAGGATTTCCCCCGATCACCTTGGCGGCTTGAGACAACTCTGTCGTCGTTGATTGCCCCGAAGCGGCAGGCGCCTGGGGACCGGGAATCGGCTTGTTGAGCAACGGATAGACCTCCTGCTCGGTCTTCTCCAACCACGCGAGGTTGTCCAAACGCCAAGCGGCTAGCTCGTGCAATGTCTGGAGGTTGATTCCCAACAAGGAATCCGTCGCACTGGGAGCAGACGGCTTCACATTGTCGACGATCCATTTGTAGGCCTCCTTCGCGCGGTTCAGGTGGCGAAGGCGCTCGAAGCAAAGCCCGATCTGATACACCGCCGACCCCCGCCAACCAGGGTCTGTGTCAAGGTTCGCGAGTTTTTGATAAATGGAAAGCGCGCCGACGATATCGTTGTTCTCGTAAAGCTCGTTAGCAATGTCGTTGCCTGTTTTGCGCTGCCAATAAACCCAAACTTCCGGGTTCTTCTTTCCGTATTGTCGACCTGCTTCGAGGAGCTTCATTGTTTCACCCATTGCCTCCTTATCGCGGCCGAGTGATTTCAGGGATTGCACATACAAATACTGGGCCTCGGGCGCGAGCGGACTCGCAGGATAGGTGGCAAGAAAGGTTTGGGCATCGTTGAGTGATGTCACATAGTCCTTTGCCAAATAAGAGATATACGCGCGCCGGAAAGCGACTTCACTGGCCTCCTCCTGCGACATGTCCAGCAGCTTGATCCTGGAATACAACTCCAAGGCTTTCGGGTAGTCCCCGGCTGCAAAATGGGTGTGTGCGATTTCCATTTTGGCACGCAGGGAATTGTCACCAGATGGGCCGACGGTTTTCACTTGCAGAGCCGAATAAAGAACTCCGTAAAATTTGTTCAAGGCAGTCGCGTAGGCCCCTTGGTCGCGATAAATTCTCCCGAGCCTCAACAGGACGTCGGGCGCCTCGGGATCATTCGGGAACAAATCCACAAACTGCTCGTAAACCACGATCGCCTTTGCCGGTTGCTTGACTTGGTCTTGCATCGCGCGCCCCATTCGAAGAATCGCATCACGCTTGCCCTCGTCCGATCCCCCCTCTTGGAGAAGCTTGTTGAAAAACTGCTCGGCAAGCACAGGATCGCCGCCATCGATGGCGCGCTGGATTTCCGCTTCCATTCCCACAATTTCCCGTGATTCGGACTTGGCGCGGTAATCGGGGTGCTGTTCGACTTCGGGTGACAATGCCTTAAAATCGGAAATCGGATTTAGATTCGGCCGTCCGGGTGCGGGATCAAGCGAGCGCGGCGTTGTATTTCCCAAAGCATCCTCCATGGCAGAAGAGGACGCCGTTCCGAGCGGAGGCGGTGTGGCAATTTCGCAGAAGGCGGTGCCGGCCCCGATCAGGACCGCGAGTGTCTGTGTGGTGAAACGCATTATTCGACTTTGTATGTGGCGCTGCTGACCGGTTGGTTGGCCGGTGTCGCTGGCCGGAACACGGAATCAAAAAATGATCCGAGGATTGTCTCGCCGGCGGGAGCCTCTCCGACCCCTTGGAAGAAATCCTGGGGCTGCTCGTTGTTGATATATTCCGGAGTCGCGGAACTCACGACTTGGGGCTGGGCAGGGGGCAAAAACTCGTCACCAATGCCGGGCACTGCGAGTTGCGAATCGCTATCGTCACGGATATTGACGATCGTTTTCGGAAGCAGAGGGGCCTTCCTCCGGTTGCTGGTGTCGGGTGCCACACGCATCGGCGCGGGTTTAGGCAGCGGTTGGGGAGAAACAAAGGCGACTTTGCGGGCCGGCGGCTTCTTGGAGGCGCATGCGACGAAAAGAAATGGAACAATCGAAAGCACAAGGACACCGGCGAGGCGGGCGAGAGGGAACTTGGAAGTCAAAAGGGATGTCATACTCCTTGAATCGTTCGGGGACTTCAAAACTTAAGAGGAAATCACTTCCGAACAAGCGGAAATTTTTGCCTTTCGTCGTGGCGCCGGTCTTTGTTTTCGAGTTCCGTTGCGACAATGCACAGCGAATGCGACAGGAGCGACTCCTTGACGAAGGGAGGCGGGATAAGGCATGAAAGTTGCTTGCATCAACCCAACATGTTCCTTCGATTTCTTTTCTCCACCGGCGTTGTTTGCGCGGCCCTCTCGCTTTTTCTTTGTGGTTGCTCGAACCAACCCTCCTCCAGAACCCTCAACGACAAGACCGCCCGCTCCGCAGCGACCATCTCCCAACCCGGAGGAATCGCCTGGCCCGCCGGAATGCGCCGACTCGCCATGCTCCCGATCTATTCCAGCCGCCCCATCGACGCCACCCAACGAGATATGGACGGAATTTTCCGCGCCCAACTCGCCCGCGTCGTGAAATACGAGATCGTCGAAGTCAGCAGGGAAGAAATGCTCTCCCTCATCGACCAAGAAGCCGTTTCCTCGACGGAACTCATTCCCGCGAGCGTGATTGCCGCTTTGAAAAACAAATATGCGGCGGATGCGGCACTCTTCACGGACTTCACCGTCTTCCGTCCCTACAAACCACTCGCCATCGGCGTCCGTGCGAAAATCGTCAATCTCAAAAACATGGACGTGATTTGGATGGCCGACGGCATTCTTGATGCGGCGGAACCGGATGTTGCCGACATGGCTTCAATGTTCGCCGATACAGGCCTTCAAATGCGCTACGTCAGTCCCACAATCACAAAGGGACAGGAACGCGAGAAGAACAGCGGCAACCAGATTCTTCTCCAAAGCCCGCGCCTCTACGCCGGCTTTGTCGCCCACGAAACGTTCGCCAGTCTCGCCCCCCCACCCCCCGAACCCTCCACAAATCGATAGTCTGCGAAACCCGATCGCTCCGTAGCCCGCATGACCGAATCCACACCCCAGCAGTCGCCATCCGCCCGGGAGGGCGTCAGCCTGCTGGATACTTTGTCGGATTGCATCAACGCGACACTCACCCCCGGCCTTGTTCACGAGATGAACAACCTGCTGACCGGGATTTATTTCAATCTGGAAACCATGCGGGATTTCTTTGATTCCTCCCATCCGGCCAGCGAGGCGCTCAGGGAAACCAACCAAGGCGTGGAGCGAATCAAGGAACTCCTCGGTCGCACCGCACAAATCCACCTGAATACCGCGGAACGCGAGCAAAACTACCATGACCTGGAGTTGCTTGTGTCATCCCAACTCGACCTGCTTCGCCTGATTTTTCCAAAGACAGCCCGGATATCGATCACCAAACCCACCCGCCCCCTCCATGTCTTCTTGCCGGAATACCCTCTTCGGGTAGCTCTTCTTTCGGTTGCTTCCGTGGTCAAGCACATCGCTGGGCCGGGCAAATCGGAAATCGTCCTTGCCCTCCATTCCACAGAAAGCCTCGCCGGGTTGCCCGACTCCGCACCAAACGAGGTGGCGATTGGCGTTTCGTTTCCCGCTCAGTTGGCCATCTGCGATTCGATCGAGGAAATCGATGCGGCACTTCAGAAAACCGCCCCCCGGCAAATCACTTTGGCCGCCGCCCGGCAAATCATGAGGGACATCAGCGGCGACTTGCGCGCGATTCCACCGAAAGCATCGGGCCGTTCCGAAGTTTTGCTTGTGCTGCCAGAAGTAGAGATCAACCTTTAATCCAGCCTCCTCCTGCATGAATCCCGCCAAACACCTCATTCTCACCGTTGATGACGATCCCCTCATCCTTAAGGTGCTGGACGACCTCGTCACCCGCGCGGGATACCAATCCATCTCCACTACAAGCGCCGAGCAGGCCCTCCGCTTGGCCGTAGATCGCAAATTCGCCGTCGTCATCGCCGACCACAACATGCCGGACATGATGGGCGCCGACCTCCTCAGCCGCTTCGCGCAATGCCAGCCAAACGCTTCCCGCATTCTCATCACCGGCATCAAATCGCTCGATGTCGTGGCCGCGGCGGTCAACAGCGGCGAGATTTTCCGCTTCGTAACCAAGCCGTGGATTTCCGCCGAGATGATCGCGACCCTCCACAATGCGGTCCAGCGCTTCGAACTCATTGAATCCAATAGGGCGCTCGAAAAAACAACCCTTGAACTCAATCAAAAACTCTCCGAGGCAAATACACAACTCGACCGCCAACTCAAGCTCCTCGCCGCGGACAAAAAGGAAATCGACGAAGCGCACGACGCACTCAAAACGAACTTCGGACGCTCCCTCGAACTCTGCCAGCGCATCCTCACAACCTTCAATCCACTTCTCGGCGAGCAAGCCAAGTCGGCCATGAAAATCTGCAAGATCATGGCCGACACACAGTATTTCGATGAGGAGCAAAAGCACGTCCTCGATGTCAGCGCCCGCCTTTACGACATCGGCCTCGCCGCAGTGCCGCCGGGGTTCATGTCCGCCGTCCAGAACAACGCCGAGGACACCCCCCCGGAACTCAAGACCGTCTTCCTCAACCACACCATCCACGGCCAGACGCTCGCCTCCTTCGTCGACCTCCTCAAACCAGTCGGCGACACCATCCGCGCCCACCACGAGCGCTACGACGGCTCCGGATTTCCCGATGGCCTCGCGGGCGAGATGATTCCATGGACCGCACGCTGCCTCGCCGTCGTGGTTTATTACGTCACCTGCGGTCTCCCCCGCGAACAGGCCGTGGACCGGATCCTCGAACAAAGCGGCACAGCATTCGACCCCGATGCCACCCGCCTCTTCCTGCGCTGCGCCCAAGCCACCCACCTTCCCCGCTCAGTGCGCGAAGTTATGGTGGACGAACTCGAAGTCGGCATGCAACTCGCCACAGGAATCTACAGTCCCACCGGCGTGCTCCTCGTCGCCGAAGGTTACCACCTCGAGGAAAACACGATCAAAAAAATCAGGAACTACAACATCTCCTCGTCCCTCCCACGGCAACTTCTGGTCTTCTGCTGAACCGCCTCTACCCGGGCAGCAAATTCCCCACCTCCGAAATCAACTCTCCGATTTCAAAAGGCTTTTTCAAAAACGCGGCATCCCCGTCGAACTGTCCCAAAACCGAACGCTGGTCGGGATAGCCCGAGAGAAAAAGCACCGCCAACCCAGGCCGTGACTGTTTAAGCTTTTTGGCCAATTCGGCTCCTCCCATCCTCGGCATTACCACGTCCGTCACCAAAAGATCGGGCCCGGGACCACCTTCCGCCTCCAGCAACTCCAGCGCATGAGCCCCGTCCGCGGCATCGACCACATGGTGACCGAGACGGCGAAGCACCGTTCTGGCAAACTGCCGCATGGCCGAATCATCCTCGACCAGAAGAATCCTCGCTCCGCTCTTCGCGCGCAGCGGAAGCTCCCGCATTCCTCCATCAGCACGGTCCACCATCCCGGGCAGCAAAACCTCCAGAACCATCCTCCCGCTCTCCTGCCCCCCCCCGATCAAGTGCCCTCCGTTCTGCTCGAGCACTTTCATCGCCGTGGTCACACTCCTGATTTTTTCCAGACCCTTAGTTTTCATTTTGCCGGACTCAGGCAAAAGCAGGAGACGAATCAGGACATAGCTTCCCGGCGGCACGTCTCCGGCGGATGTTTTGCGAACGGCGTCCAGCGCCTCGTTGGACACCGAAATCTCCACCCTCCCTCCGTTTGGCATCACCTCGCGGGCACCGACCGCCAGATTGATAAATACCTGCTCGATCTGGCTTCGATCGGCCATCACCGGCCACAGGTCGGGATCCGGAACGATCGCCAACTCGATTTGCTCGCCCAACAACCTCTTGAGCATCTTCGTGACCTCGGTCAGCAATTCGCCCAACTGAAGCGTGGATTTGCGAACCGCAGGCGGCTTGTTGAACGCCAACAACTGGTTTGCCAGCGACGAGGCGCGAAAGGCCGCCTTCTCGATCTCGTCCAAAAACGATCTCCTCTCGTCGGATTCGGCCAATTCCTCCTGTAAAATCTGCGCGTAACCGATCACCACCGACAACATGTTGTTGAAGTCGTGGGCCACCCCGCCGGTCAACTGGCTGAACGCCTCGACCCGCTGGGCGTTTCGAACGCGCGATTCGAGTTCGCGCAATTCCGAGACATCCGAAATCATCGAGGAGAGCACCGGCCTCACCTCATCGCCAAGCGAGGTGAAGTAGCCCCTTTCCAGCAACAGCGTGTATTTGCCGCTCCGTTTCCTGCCCCGGTATTCGATTTCAAAAGGCCCACCGTCCTTCAACACACGCTGAATCTCGCGGCGGTAGTTCCCGCGGTCGTCGGGGTGGATCAACGACACCCACGCCTCGAAGCGCCCGTCCAATTCATGTGGATAAATGCCGAGAATCATCTCCATCGCCCCGGAATACAGCGACTCGTCGCTGGCCGTGTCCCATTCGCGCAGAATTTGACCGGCTGCTTCAATCGCCGCAGCCGCACGGAGCTTTTCCTGATGCACCGCCCGCAACGAACGCTCGAGGTCCGCCTGCACTGTTGAAACAGGCGGCTTGGAGCCGGTTGGACTGGACATGTCGTTGCTCAATGGAATGGCAAGATAGGCGGGCCGTTTTGAAAAATCCAATGTTGCATTTATGCGGATGTCCCCGCAAGCAGCGCCTCGGCATGCTTCCGCGCGGAATCGGAGCGCCCGCCGAGCATCCTCGCCACCTCGTCCACCCGCGCCCCGCCGGAAACCGCGACCAAATGCGTCCTCGTGCGACCGCCCTCCAATTCCTTCCGCACACTGAAATGCGCCGCCGCGCGGGCCGCCACCTGCGGCAGGTGCGTAATGCAAAAAACCTGCCTTGATCCCGAAATCTCATCCATTTTCGCCCCGACCTTGGCCCCGATTTCACCCCCCACGTTTGCATCGATCTCGTCGAAAACCATCACCGGAACCCCAGCCACACCCGCAAGCGCGGTCTTGATCGCCAGCATCACCCGCGAGATTTCGCCACTCGAGGCGATCGAGCGCAGCGGGCGTTCAGGCTCCCCGGGATTCGGCGCGAACAAGAACTCCACCGCCTCCATCCCGTGCGTGCCGGCGGACTCCAATTCCTGAAACGAAATCGAAAATCCAGCCTTGGCAAAACCGAGGTCCGCAAGGTGCGATTTCACCAGTTTCTCGAGGCTCGGAGCGGAGCGACTCCTGGCCTTGGTGAGCTTCACCGCGGCCTCCCGCATCGATTGATGAGCCTTGGCGATGTCCCCGTCCAATCCGTCCCGCCGCTCCTCCCGGTGCCTGAGCGCCTCAAGCCTTTCGGCCGCCTCCCTGCCGAACCGGAGCACCTCGTCGATCGTCGCCCCGTATTTCCTCTTCAGGGATTGAATCTCGTCCAAACGCGCCTCGATGCCGGCCAATTGCCGGGGATCACCATCGATCCCCGCGGAATACCTGTCCACAGCCCGCCCGAAATCCTGCAGCGACTCGAACATCGCACCCGCCGCGTCATGGATCGCCGCCGCACCCTCGTCGAGACGGTGCATCTCCCTCGCCAACCGCACCACCTCGCTCCAGCGCGCGGTCACGCACTCATCGCTCTCGGAAACCGCCGCACCCAGCGAGGCGCAAATTTCCACCAGGCGCTTCGAGTTCGCTGCCGTCCGCTGGCGGGCGACCAACTCCTCCTCCTCGCCGCTCCGCAGGTTCGCCTCCGAAATTTCGGCCACCTGGTGCCCAAGCAGGTCGATCTCGCGGGCGATCGCCTCGGCATTTTCCGTAAGCGCTTTTTCTCGGCCTCCAACCGCATCCACTCGCGGCGCTTTCCCCCGTAGTCGCTCCTCAACTCCGCCGCGCCGGCGTGACTGTCCACCAGGCGCAACTGCTCGTCGCAGGAGAACAAACTCTGGTGGTCGTGCGGTCCGTGCAAATCCACCAACCGGTCCCCGAGCTTCTTCAACACCCCCAACGCGCAGGGCGACCCGTTGAGATACTGCCGCCCGGTTCCTGTCGCCGGAATCGTGCGCTTCACAATCAACAACCCGTCCTCGCATGGCTCGACCGCCGCCTCCTCCAGCACCTCGTGCACAAAAGAATCGCGCGACACCTCGAAACTCCCCTCGACCACGCAAGCGTCCGCTCCAGCGCGAATCACTCCCTTGTCCGCCCGCTCGCCGACAAGCAACTTGACCGCCCCGACGATAATCGACTTGCCCGCTCCCGTCTCGCCGGTCACCGCGACAAAACCCGGCGGCGGCTCCCATGTCAGGTCCTCGACCAGAGCGAGATTGCGAATACGAAGAGATGCCAGCGTTGCGGACATGGCACGACTATGCCAGTCTGACCGCGAATTCCAAGCGATGGGGGACATGCAAATCACATTTTTGGGAACCGGCACGTCGCACGGAATCCCGGTCATCGGCTGCCACTGCCAAGTCTGCCAATCGACCGACCCCCGCGACAAACGTCTCCGCACATCCATCCACATCGAAATGAATGGATTCTCACTCGTCGTGGACACCACCCCCGACTTCCGCACACAGTGCCTGCGCGAGAACATCACCCGCGTGGACGCCGTGCTCTATACTCACTCCCACGTCGACCACACCCTGGGCTTCGACGACCTCCGCCGCTTCTGCGAACTCGAGGACAAGTGCATCCCGGTCATCGGCTCGAAGACGACACTCCTGAACCTCCGACGCGTTTTCCAATACGCTTTCGACGGCTCGGCGCGGTATCCGAATTATGTCCGGCCGGACGCCCGCGAGATCGACGGCCCATTTGACCTTGCCGGCTGGAGGATCGTGCCGGTCGACCTGCCCCACGGGCGTATGGTGACAAACGGGTTCGTCTTTGAGAAAAACGAGGCGCGCCGTTTCGCCTATTTCACCGATTGCCAATCCCTCCCGCCCCCCGCCGAGGAGGCCGCGAAAGGCGTCGACACCCTCGTCATCGATGCCCTCCGCCACGAGGCCCACTCGACCCACTTCACCGTCGCGGGAGCCCTCGAGGCCGCCGCACGCATCGGTGCGCGGCAAACCTACTTCATCCACATGTGCCACGAACTCGGCCACGCCTCGACCGAGGCCTCGCTGCCGGACTCCGTGCGCCTCGCCCACGATGGTCTACGCCTTCACCTTTAGACTCCTCGTTGCCGCCCTCCTCGCCGCACTCTGCATCCCGGCGGCGGCGCTCGCCTCGAACCCGGCAGCCGCAACCGTCGTCCTTTTCAACTCGAACGATCCCGAGTCGCGCGAACTCGCCCTCTATTACGCGGCCAGGCGCAAAATCCCCATCGCCCGCATCGTCGGACTAGACTGCCCGACCACCGAGGAAATCTCCCGCGAGGAATTCAATGCCCGGATCGCCATTCCCCTGAAAAAACAATTTGTCTCCGCAGGATGGTGGCGGCTCTCCACCGATGGATCTTCACCCCCGACCATCACGCACACAGACATCCGCTTCGTTGCGATCATGCGCGGCGTCCCGCTCAAAATCGCCCACGACCGCCTCATCGGTCCCGCCAAACACCTCCCCGGCATGGCCCGTGTGGTGCTGGGGCGGAACGACGCCTCTGTCGACAGCGAAATCGCCGCTCTCGGACTGCCGGACTTCACCCCTGCCGGACTCGTGCTCAACCCCTACTTCGGCAGGTTCACCCCCATTCTGGAGGATGCCATGCCTCCCGGGTTGTTGCTTCCATGCCGTCTGGACGCCCCATCCTCGGCCACCGTGCGGCGCATGATCGACGACTCGATCGCCACCGAGGAGTCCGGCCTCTGGGGCTGGGCCTATGTGGACTCGAGAAATCTGACCCGCGACGCGTCGGCGGATGCCGCCTATGTGGAAGGCGATGACTGGATGCGACGGATCGCCGCACAACTCCGCCAACGGGGGATGCCGGTGATTCTCGACCAGTCCCCCGACACCCTCCCACAGGATTTCCCCGTGACCGACGCCGCCCTGTATTACGGTTGGTATACCCCCGAGGCGAACGGCCCGTTCCTGCAGCCGGATTTCCGTTTTCGGAAAGGCGCGGTCGCCGTGCACCTCCACTCGTTCAGCGCGGGGACATTGCGCACCAGTTCGGCCCATTGGTGCGGGCCCCTGCTGGAACTCGGCGCCGCAGCAACACTGGGAAACGTTTACGAACCCTACCTCGTCTTCACTTCCCACCTCGACATTTTCCAGGACCGCCTCATGAGCAATCTCACACTCGCTGAGGCGGGCTACATGTCCCAGCGAAGCATCTCCTGGGCGGGCGTCATTGTCGGCGACCCGCTCTACAGGCCGTTTGCCGCATGGGATCGGTTTTTCTCACCATCCGCCGCGCCCAACCCATGGCGCGAATTCCGCCAAATCACCGCGAATTCCAACCTGCTCAATGCCGTCGTTCCACTCAACGAGGCGGCCAGAAGGACCGGCGACAGCATGTTCCTTGAGGCCCTCGGAGCGGCACAAGCCGATGCAGGGCACGATGCCGCCGCTCTCCACTCGCTCCACTCCGCATTGGCCTATGCAAAGAATCCAGCGGTCGCTCTGAGGTTGCGCATGGAGATCGCCGCGATCGAAAACCGCATCCATAGCGGAAAACCTTTCTCCCCACCGTGAATTCCACAATGGCCGTTTGCTACGCCGCGGCAAGGGAACCGTCGTCATTCCACGACCCCTCCAAAAAACCCATGCCCGAACTCGAAATCCAGGCCCGGCTTTACAACGGAGAATACGGAACGCGCTTCCAAACAACCATCTCATCAACCGTCGAAATCCTCCACTTCGGCGACTGGAACCGTGAGTCCGGCCCTGATTTCAAGTCCGCCACCCTCCGCTTCGACAACGCACCGCCGCTTCGCGGTGATATCGAAATCGATTGGCACGCCAAGGACTGGGAACGCCACGGTCACGCCGTCAACCCCGCCTACGAACAGGTCGCCCTCCACCTGTTCATCGAGGATTCTGGAGCCGCGGCCTTCGCCCGCACGCCGCAAAACCGCGCGATCCCCCAAGCCCGCCTCGACCTCGAGTCGCGATTCCCCGCGCCCCACCCGGTGACAACCGCTCCAGTGGATGCCTCCACCGCTCAAGCGATGATCGCCGCAGCCGCTGAATTCCGCCTTCACCGCAAACATGCGGCGATCACCTGTGCCTCGGCTCTCCACGGCCCCTCAGCCGCCCTCTTCCATGGAGTGGCGACCTGCCTCGGATACAAAAATAATGCGATTCCATTTCTCCTCGCCGCACAGCGCACCGGTCTCGCACGCGCCTGCGGCATCCACGGCGAGGCCCTCCTGTTCGGTATCGCTGGTTTCCTCGAACCTCGCTCGTTCGACAACGCGGACCACACCACCCGCACCTACCTCAAGCCCCTCTGGGACCACTGGTGGACCGTGCGTGACCAGTTTTCGCGCCTCGTCCTCCCTCCCGCCTCGTGGAAACTCGCCGGGATCCGCCCCCAAAACCACCCGCACCGCCGCCTGGGCGCCCTGGCGGCCATCACTATGGAGTTCCAGTCGTTTCGCAAGGCGGCTGCCGCGAACGATATGAAGCGCCTTGCCGCGTTTTTCGAAAACCTCCAACACCCCTACTGGTCCCGCCATTGGAATCTCCTGGCCGATCCCCTCGATCGCGACGTCGCGCTGGTGGGCAAGGACCGCGCCACCGACATCCTCGTCAATGCCATTATCCCCTCCCTGCCCCTCGAACAAGCCCTCGCGGAACTCCGCAAACTCAAGGGTCCATTCCCGAGCGGGCGCGTCCGCCGTGCCTGCGAGTGGCTCGCGGGAAGTTTTTCGCCGTCACTCACCCGCTCGGCGCTCGACCAACAGGGACTCCTTCAACTGCATGCGGACTTCGGCCATCTGCCAGCCCGGGAGGCATGCGAGCGGATTCGCCCCGCTAACGCCTGTCAACCCGACACCTGACTCCAACACTTCGCGTCTGCGGCAGGATGAATTTTCGAATCTCCACCTCGACCCACGGAGCACCGAACCCGTCCACCACCATGCATCCGGCCTCGAAAGCGAGCGTCTCGATCAATGCCCGCGGCCTCTCGGCGGCAAGCTCCTCGAGCCGCCGACACACCTCGGCGTAGTCGATCGTGCGGCGGATGTCGTCGTTCATGGATTCGAACGCAGTGGCCGATCCAATCCTGAGATCGATCTCGAGTTGCTGCACCTCCGCGCGCTCTTCCTCGGGAACTCCAATCCGGGTCCCCACCCGCAGGCCGTTGATCAAAATCTCGTTCACAAAAGCCTCTGCACCGCGGCGATATCGCGGGCGATGATTGTTGGCTTGGCGGGAAGAAGCTTCTCGATGCGGTCGAACCCCGTCAGCACCGCGACATCAAGCACCCCGCCGTGCCGCGCAGTTTCGATATCGTGCACCATGTCGCCGACAAACATCGTCTCGGCGGGGTCCAATCCATGCGTCCTCAGGATTTCCCGGATCTCCCCGCGCTTGTCCATGACCTGCGTGTAGGCGACCTCGAAAAAATGCCCCACCCCCAACCGCCCCGCTTGGACATCGAAATGCGAGGTCTTGATCGAACTCAGCAAAAACGAGCGCCTCCCGGTCTCCTGGCAGAATTCCAAAAACTCCCGCGCGCCTGGCAACAACTCGATCGAATCGTTGAAGCCGTAAAAAAAACGCTCATACAACTCTTCCAACCCCTCAGCCGTGGCCTCGGGAAGCAGATCGGCGTAGAATCCCGAAAAGGGCAACCGGAAGTGCTCGCGGAATTCCTCCAGCGTCAACGGATCGCGGCCGTATTCGGCAAAGATGCGGTTCGTCGCGATCAATACCGATGACAAATCGTCCGCCAATGTCCCGGACCAATCCAAAATCACGTTTCGTATCATGGGATTCAAACACGACGGGAGATTCGCTCGACCAGTCGCGCGTTGTGAACCATGCCCGCCGCGCTCCGGATTTGCCAGAGCAAAGCGGTTTTTGGCATTCTCGGCTTTTCAGGCCGCGCACGAGGGGTTATGCAACTCGCCCATGCAGGTGGAAAAAATCGATATCCAAGGCGTGCCGACCCTCAAAATCCGTGGCGAAATCGACTTGCACGCCTCGCCGGAGCTCCGGCAATCCCTCCGCGAATCCCTCGCCCAAAAACCCCGCCACCTCCTTCTGGACATGTCCGAGGTCGAATACATGGACTCCAGCGGACTGGGGGTCCTGATTGAATACATGAAGGAATCCCAGAGCTTCGGCGGCAAGCTCGGACTGTTCGGCCTCCGTGAAAAAGTCCAATCGATCCTCCGCCTCGTCGGCTTGGACAGGTTTTTCGTCATCGAGGACAATGCGGAAAAAACTCTCGCCCGCCTCGGCAACTGACAACGCCCGCTCAATGCCTTCCCGTATCCCTGTCGCGCTCCGCAATTCGCCCTACGACGTGTTCGTGGGAGACGGCATCCTCTCCTCCGCCGGCATCGAAATCTCCTCGATCCTGCCCCCTTCGCGCTGTGCGATCATTTCCGACTCGGTCGTTGCACCTCTCTACGCGCAGCCCCTTGAAACCTCCCTCCGCGCATCAGGCTTCGATCCGGTCACTGTCACCGTCCCGGCGGGCGAGGCCTCGAAATCCCTCTCCACCGTGGAATCGGTCTGCAACCGCATGATCGCCGCGGGACTCGACCGCTCGTCGATGATTGCCGCCCTCGGCGGCGGCGTGGTCGGCGACCTCGCGGGCTTCGTGGCGGCCATCCACTACCGAGGCATCCCCTGCATCCAGATTCCCACAACCATCGTGGCCCAAGTGGACAGTTCGGTCGGCGGCAAGACAGGTGTAAACGCGGCCGGAGGCAAAAACCTCATCGGCGCCTTCCACCAACCCCGCCTCGTCCTCGCCGACCCCCGCACCCTCGCCACCCTCCCGCCGCGCGAGTTCAACGAGGGATTTGCCGAAGTCGTGAAACACGCGGCCATCCGCGATCCGGCCATGCTCGATGCCCTCGGCCCGGACCGCGACCTCGCGGCGCTCGTGGCCCGAAACGTGATGATCAAGGCGGAGATTGTCATGGCGGACGAGTTCGAGACGAAGGGCATCCGTGCATTTCTGAATTTCGGCCACACGATCGGCCACGGCATCGAGGCAGCGGCGGGCTATGGCCGACTCCTCCATGGCGAGGCCATCAGCCTCGGCATCGCCGCCGCGTGCGTCCTCTCCCGAAAACACGCGGGCCTTCCCGAACCCGAGGCCCGCCGCATTCTCGAGTCTCTGGCCTCCTTCGACCTCCCGCTACGCCTGCCGGCCGACATCTCCACCCGCTCGATTCTCGATGCCATGGCGAAGGACAAGAAATTCTCCGCGGGCTCGATTCGATTTGTCCTCCTCCGCTCGCTCGGCGACCCCTTCGTCTCGAGCGAAATCACCACCGGCGACATCGAACACGCCATCGCATCCATCCGCTGAACCCGACACACCCCATGATACTCCGACTCGCCACCGCCTGGCTTTGCCTCCTTTTCCTCGCCCCGCTCGTCCAGGCGCAATCCGATGACAGCCGCCGCCGCGTGGAGCAACCTGGCATCGCCTTCGTTCAGGACTTTCCCTCCTCTCCTCCAAGACCCCGCAGGTTCACCGCCTACCAAGACCAGACCGCCATCGGCTATGCGGACCGTGGCTTCTACCATTTCCGATTCGAAAAAGCCTCGAGGGACACAAAAGTGTCGGCCTCGCAGGTCAAAACGATCCTCCTTGAACCCGCCCTGCCGGACACCATCAAAACCGACGCCGACCGGGATGTCCTCGTCAGGATGATCAACCAATACGAAAAAGCTGCCAAGGCGTTCCCTTCCTCGTCGACCGCGATCATGGAACTCGTGGAGCCTTTCTCCGAGGCCGTCTCCTCGTTCGACAGCGGCAACATCCGGGTGGATGGCAATTGGGTGAACCGTGTCGACTACCTCGACTCGCAAGTGGAGCGATACGACAAGCAACTCCGCGCCGAAATGGACGCCGCCCCGTCGAAAACCCAGTTCGATTACAAGCGGAATCCCTTTTATCTCGAAATCAAGGCCCTCGCCCCCACGGACCCATACATCGCCGAGCGACTCGCGCGCATCGACGGGGATTTTTCCTCACTCATCGCCCGCGAATCCCTCGAGAAAATGCTTGGGAATCTGGAGAACGCCGACCTCCCGGCTCAACAGACCAAGGAGATTCTCGACTCCCTCGCGGAGGTCAAGGATCCCACTCCGAACGTTTCAAGAATTCTCGACCAGTCGAAGACCGCAGGGGAGTTGACCACCTCCACCCAAACCCTTCGCCGCTCGTTCAACGCGGCCTTTTCAGCCTCCCCGGCCACCCTGCCGGAACTCCCCGCCGATCTTGCCTCGGAAACCGGCGACCTCGTCTCCCGAATGCGCCAATTCATGGCGGGACGGCCTCCCGCGGCGATGCAAATCCCGGATAGCCAGGCGCGCAACATGCTTTCCGTTGCCGAAAAAATCCCCGTCCTGCGGAGCATGCTCGACGCGAAGGATTACACGGCCGCGGCGGAACTCTCGTCAAAACTGGCCACCAGCGCCGATGCCATCGGCACGCCGGTGAAGACCGTTTTCACGAACATCCATTCCCACTGCAACGCCCAACTGGAGCGGGTTGCCGCCCTGCGCGCGGAGGCGGAGGAACTGGTCAAGTCGGGAAAGAAAAAGGAAGCCGCCGAAAAACTCGCCGAGGCCATCGAAATCATGCCGAACCCGGAAGCGGAACAGCAACTCTCGGACCTCAACGCCAAATAACCCGCCGCCACGTGCAAGACACGATTCCCGCCCACTGCCATATCTCCACCGAAGTCCGCGTCATGTATTTCGACACGGATGCCGGCGGCGTGGTCCACAACATCGTCTACCTCCGCTTCATCGAAACTGCCCGCACCCTCTTGGCCATCCAGATGGGCATGAGCTTCGAGGAAATCGAACGCACTGGCATCCACCCCGTCGTCACTCGCACCGAAATCGACTACAAGCGCCCGGCAAAACTCGGCGACATCCTCGTGGTCCAAGGGCGCGTGGCGGAGTGGAGCGGCATCAGGTTCTGGGTGGAATTTGAAGTCGTCCGCCCGTTGGACAATACCCAACTCGTCACCTGCCGTCAGGCCCTGGCCCTCGTCCAGATGCCCTCCGGCAAACCAGTCCGACTCCCCTCAGGGTTCCCGGCATCCCTCGCCCTCGGGCAGAAATAATTCGTTTCTCGCGGCGGGGCGTTCGTGTTTACTCCGCCGGTCTATGGAAAACGTCATCATTGTCGGCACCGGATGCGCCGGCCTCACCGCCGCGATCTACACCGCGCGTGCGAACCTCTCCCCGCTCGTTCTCGAAGGCCGCCTCCCGGGCGGCCAACTCACCACCACCACCGCCGTGGAGAACTTTCCCGGATTTCCCGAGGGCATCGACGGTCCAGACCTCATCCAGCGCATGCACGCCCAAGCGGAGAAATTCGGAGCCCGCTTCCAATTCGGCACCGTCGAGGCATTCGAACCCGGCACGCCCCACCGCCTGAAAATCGACGGCAACTGGATGGAAACAAAGTCTCTCATCATCGCCAGCGGCGCCTCACCGCGCTACCTGGGCATCGAGGGTGAAAAGACGCTCATCGGACACGGCCTCACCTCCTGCGCGACCTGCGACGGCGCGTTCTACCGCAATGTCCCAGTCTGTGTCGTGGGCGGCGGCGACTCGGCCTGCGAAGAGGCGACCTTCCTCACCCGCTTCGCCTCGGAGGTTTATCTCATCCACCGCCGCGATTCCCTTCGCGCTTCCAAAATCATGGCGGACCGCGCCTTGGCAAACCCCAAAATCAAGCCTCTCTGGAACACCGTGATCACCTCCTACATCACCGACACCAACGGTGACGTGGATGGCGTCCGCCTCAAGAACCTCTCGGACGGCACCGAGTCTGATCTCGCCTTGAAATGTGTCTTCGTCGCCATCGGCCACGAACCCAACACCGCCCCGTTCCGCGCCAGCCTCGCCACGGACGAAAACGGCTACCTCGTGCAAACCACCGGCACCCGCACGAATATCGACGGAGTGTTCGCGGCGGGCGATGTCGCCGACCACGTCTACCGCCAGGCGATCACTGCCGCCGGACAGGGATGCGCAGCCGCCATCGAGGCTGAGCGCTGGCTCGCCGACTCCGAGTAGCGCCGCCGGGATTGAAGGCTCCGCGACACGGGTTCCATTGAAAATCTGCGACCTCACCCAATTCTACTCCCCGGTCAGCGGCGGAGTCCGGCGGTATATCGGCCAGAAATCCGAATACATCCGCCACCACCGCCCCGACTGCAGCCATGTAGTTATCGTGCCGGGCGAGACCACTGGCATGTCGGGTGACGACCGTGTTCGCACCTACACGATCGCCTCGCCACTCCTCTCGAAGACCTCGCGCTACCGCGCCCTCACCAAGCTCCACCTCGTCGAGGAGGTCCTGGAAAAGGAACTCCCGGATATCATCGAATCCGGCGACCCATACCAAGTCGCATGGAAGGCCGTTGCTTCGGGTCGCGGCCTCGACATCCCCGTTGTCGGCTTCTACCACTCCCACTTCCCGGAGGCATACATCCGCACCATCACAAAATATTTCGGCCCGCTCGCTGTTTCGATCACCGACGAGATTTGCCGGAAATACGTCGCCACCCTCTACAACCACTTCGAGTGCACCTTTGTTCCCAGCCCCGTGCTGGCGAACCTCCTTGCAAGCTGGGGTGTCGAACGCACACACACCGTCGACCTCGGAGTGGACGACGCCATCTTCCGCCCCGACGTGAACGACCGCGACGCCACACGGTCGCGCCTCGGCATTCCGCGGGATGCCCGACTCCTGCTTTATGTCGGCCGCCTTGCCCCGGAGAAAAATGTCCGCACGCTGTTCGAAGCATTCACCCTCCTCCATGCCCGGCAACCGGGCCTCCACCACCTTCTCTGCGTGGGCGACGGCACCCAGCGATCCTCGCTCGAGGACCTCCGCCGCTCCACCCCGGGCGTCCACTGGACCCGCTTTTGCGAAGACCCGGCCGAACTCGCGTCGATCTACCGCGCCGCGGACCTCTTCGTCCACCCGGGGGTCATGGAAACCTTTGGCCTCGTCGCCCTCGAGAGCCAAGCCAGCGGCACTCCGGTTGTCGGCATCAGAGGCAGCTACATGGACCGCATCATTTTCACCGGCCAAACCCAGTGGGCGACCGAAAACTCCCCCAGGGCCCTCGCCGACGCGATTGAAAAAAAATTCACCATCGACCTCCCGGCCTCGGGCCTCATGGCAAGCGCGCAGGCAAGGCAACGCTACTCCTGGAACACAGTCTTCGACCGACTTCTCTCACTCCAATCCCGCATCGTCGACTCCTACATCCCCTGACCCGGCGCGCACTCAGGGTGTGCCGGAAGCGTCGCCCGCATCGGGAGTCTCCTCGGCATCGTCTTCAGCCTCCACAGGCCCAACCGACTCCGCGGTCACTGGCGGCTTCGGACCGACTTGCTGAACGGCTCCATCCTTTCCCGGTTTCCTGCGGGGGGCGGATTTTGAAGCGATCTCGAGTCCCTTCCTCGCAAAGTCAACCACATGTCCCTGAAGCAACAACCAGTAGAGGTCCCTCAAGACCTCCGACTCGCGCGCCGCTGCATCTCCGCCCTCGGGCACAGGCTTCAAATTTAACATGCCCTGCCACTGCTCGGCACGGGGAAGGCCCGGATGCGATTCGAGGTAGTCGAGAATCGTCCCGATCCCCTCGGAGACAGGCGTGGCCTGGCGGTCCAGCGGACGCGGACGCGCCACCGACGCATAAGTGACATTGTCGTGAGCCTTGAACACCTGCAACCCGGCGGCGGCCAACTCCCGCCCGAGCGTGTGCGCCAGCGGCAGAGGAAACCGGATCAACTTGTCCAACTCGCTCCGCACAAAATCCAGAACGATCGGCGCAGAATCATTCACCGCGGCCGGTCCCGGCACCGTGAATTCCCCCGTCGCCGCAAGCACCTCCCTCTCGGCATGGTGCGCTTTGAAATGCCCGATCACCTCGTCCATTCCACCCAATGGCGCGGGAGCCTCGCCCCCCTCGGGTGCGCCGAGCGGATGAAACACATCCCTCACACTCTGCTCGGCAACCCATTTTTGAATCGATTCCTCGTCCCGCAGCATGCGGATCCGCGCCTTGTAGTCGTCGAAGGGAATCCTGTTGAAGCGCTCGGCATGGAGCCTGCGAACCTTGAGGTCGTAATCATGGTGGTTCGGCGGACCCAGAAACACACGGCTCATCCCGCACTGCGCCACCACAGGAAAAACCCCCTTCGGCGCATCCACTTCGATTCGCTCCTTGCGGTAAAACCTGTCGAGGTGCGCTTGGAGCACATGCGCGACAGCCTCCTGCACGGTCGGCCACAAGGTGCCGTCCGCCACCACTTGGAACAACGCGGTGCCGGAACCTCCACGGAACACCACCTGATACCTCGGTGATTTTTCCAAAACCACCCGCGCCAACTCGAACAACGAATGTGCCTTCGCTGCCGCCTTGATCTGCTTCGCCAACCCTTCGACCCCGCGCGGTTCAGCCACAAAACGGACTTCCCAGCCCTCGAGCACGGGCGCCGCCCGCTGCTCGGAACGGGGCGCACGCGGACCGGCATCCTCCATGGGTAGCCGCTTGCCCTTCTCCTTTCCATGCCCGGCACCGCGCCGTCCATCACGCTCTCCGCGATCCCGTCCGCCGCCGGGCTTGGGCTTGCGGGACGCTCTCCGCCAACCGTCGTCACGTTCGTCGAAGTCGCTGTAGTCCACCACATCGCGCCGCCTCGCGTTCGCGCCGGATTCTTGGCCGGAGGCGGATTGTGTCGTTCCCGAGTCCTTCACCCACGAGGGTTGAAAACTCCTTAATAAATCCATCTCCAGATCGGAGAGGTTCGCGGACGGGTCCTGGTTCATGGGAGTCGTTGCCGTTTGATGTGAGGAGCGTTTCCCAGCAGCCTCCGCCGCACAAGCTATTTTGTGGAAATTTTCCCGCCCCTGCGTCAGGCGATGCCTGCCTCTTTCAAGCGCTCACGGATGTCGTCTGCCTGCAACGCCTCGATCAACTCCGCCATGTCACCCTGCAAAAAACGGTCGAGGGAATACAACGACACCTTGATCCTGTGGTCGGTCACACGGTTCTCAGCAAAATTGTAGGTGCGGATTTTTTCCTCGCGCCCGCCGCCGCCGATCAAGCTGCGCCGGTGGGCGGAGTATTTCTCCTCTTCCTCCCGCCGCTTGTCCTCAAGCAATCGCGAGCGCATGATTTTCAACGCGGCCTCCTTGTTCTTCTGCTGGCTGCGCCCGTCCTGGCACCGGACGATCCGCCCGGTGGGGATGTGCATCACCTGCACCGCCGAGTCGGTCGTGTTCACCCCCTGCCCGCCTGGCCCGCCCGCGCGGCACACCTCGATCCGCAAATCCTCGGGCCGGATTTCGATATCCACCTCCTCGGCCTCGGGCAGCACGGCTACTGTGGCGGTGGATGTGTGAATACGCCCCTGCGCCTCCGTGGCAGGAACCCTCTGGACCCGGTGCACGCCACTCTCGTAGCGCAACCGGCGGAAAACCGACGCGCCGGAAACCCTGAAAATAATCTCCCGGAACCCTCCGAGATCCGCGGGACTCGACTCCAACTCCTCCACCCGCAACCCGAGAGAATCGGCGAAGCGGCTATACATCCGGTAAAGATCCGCGGCGAACAACGCGGCCTCGGTCCCGCCGGTCCCGGCGCGGATTTCCACAATCGCGTCGCGGTCCTCGTCAGGCTCGGGAGGCAACAAGGCGACCTGCACCTCCATCTCGAGATCGGGGATGTTTTTCTCGAGCGCCACGATCTCCTCGCGCGCCATCTCCGCCATCTCGGAATCCCCCGCATCAAGCAGTTCGCGGTTTTCCGCCAGCTCCCGCTTCGCCTTTTGCAACCTCTCCCAGGACGCAAGCAACTCCTTCGCCGCTCCGTGCTCCCTCAGCACCGCGCGGGCGCGCGCGGGATCGGAGAAGAGGTCGGGCGACGATATCTCGCTCTCCAACTCCTCGAAACGCCTGCGCTTGCGCTCAATCAACGGCTCGAAGTCCATCGGGAAAGAAAAACGGTAAACAGGCACCGGGCCTGTTTACCGTTGAAAATCAACCTCTCGGGAAACTAAGCGGAGGCGGACTTTTTGATCGCACGAGGGGCGCGCACCGTGCCGTAGCGCTTCTTGAACTTGTCGACGCGGCCGGCGGTGTCCACAAACTTCTGCTCGCCGGTGAAAAACGGGTGGCATGCCGCGCAAATGCCGAGCTTGATGTTCTGCCGGGTGGAGCGCGTCTCGTATTTGGCTCCGCACGCGCACACGATCACGGACTCTTGGTATTCGGGATGAATGTCTGACTTCATGGTTCGGAAAAGACCGCGGAGCATACCCGATTCATCCACGCTGGCAACAGGAATTCCAACACGTTCTCGACAACCACTCCACCGCCCGTTCATGGTGGCTGCCCATGAGCGATGAAGGATGCCACACAATCGCGGAAATCAGGGATCTCTGCCGCGACAGCGCGACCGGCGCCTCCGTGAGGGCCCAGATCGACGACCTCGCCAAAAAGGATTCGTCGAACGGCAAACCCTACTGGGAACTCAAACTCCGCGACGCCACCGACTCGCTCACCCTGCGTGCTTGGTCGGACACCGAGGCGTTCGCCCTCTGCCGCGACCTCACGCGCGGTGCCTGCGTTGAGGTCGTTGGCGAATTTTCCATCAATGGCGGCTTTGGACTCGATGCCCGCCGTTGGCGCATGCGCCTGCTCGACGAGGAGGAGACCCGCGCTCTGTTCGAGGGCAACCCGCAGGACGCCGCCGCCATGGAAAAGGATTTCGCCGATGTCGAGTCCATGGTCGCGCAACTCGGGGATCCCCGTCTCGCGGCCCTCTGCACGGCGTTCCTCGCCGATTTCGGACCACGCTTCAAGCGCGCCGCCGCCGCCCGCAGGAACCACCACGCCCACCGCGGCGGACTCCTGCGCCACACCGCCCAAATGATGCGCTCGGCCTTGGCCGTATGCTCGGCTTATCCGTCCTTGAACCGCGACGTCCTCCTCGCAGGGGCGCTCTTCCACGATACTGGAAAACTCTGGGAAATGTGCCCGCCGGAGCAGGGCTTTGACATCCCGAGGGACATCCGCGGCGAATTGCTTGGCCATATCAGTATCGGCGTGGAACTCGTCAACACCCTCTGGAGGAAACTCCCCCTCGACGACTGGCGCGATCTCCACCCCGCCACGGAGGAGGTCCGCCTCCACCTGCTCCACCTCGTGGCCGCCCACCATGGCGAACTCCAATACGGCTCGCCGGTCGAACCCAAAACACCGGAGGCCATCGCGTTGCATATGATCGACAATCTCGACGCACGCCTTGAGATGTTCACCATGGCCTATGCCCGCCAACCGGAGATCGCCCCGGGCATCCACGACCGCTTCCACCCGCTCAATACCTCCCCGGTCAAACCCCTCGTCCACTTCCAAGCCCCACCAGACGCGGAGGAGTAATCCCCACGTGCAATCGCGCATTGCACGATCCTCCGAACTGCGGTGTATTCAACCCCGCTCGCATCACGGCCCATGGCTCAGAAACCCGATAAAAACACCAAATCCCTCGAATCCGCAATGGAGCGGATCTCCGAAATCGTCGCTGCCATGGAGGAAGGCTCGCTCCCCTTGGAAAAGCTCCTCGACTGCTACGAGGAGGGACTCGGACTGGTGAAATCCTGCCAGGAACAACTCGACGCCGCCGAGCAACGTATCCAACTCATCGCCCGCGACGCCCGCGGAAACCCCTCGCTCAAGCCGTTCGACGACGACGAGGAGGAGTAATCAACCCATGCCAGGCTCCACCCGCTCGCTGCTCCACACCATCCAATCCCCCGCCGACGTCAAGGCCCTGCCCGCCGAGGACCTCCCGAAACTGGCCGCCGAAATCCGCTCGGAACTCATCAGCGTCCTCTCGAACACGGGCGGCCACCTGGGGCCGAACCTCGGCGTTGTGGAACTCACCATCGCCCTCCACCGCGTTTTCGATACGCCACAGGACCGCTTTGTCTTCGATGTCAGCCACCAGGGCTACATCCACAAAATGCTCACCGGGCGCCTCGACCGGCTCAAAACCATCCGCCAATACCAGGGCCTGAACGGATTCCTCCTCCGCTCCGAGAGCGAACACGATTGCTACGGCGCGGGCCACGCGGGCACCGCGCTCTCCGCCGCGCTGGGCATGGCCGTGGCCCGCGACAAACTCGGCACAGGGGAACACGTCGTCTGCGTCGCGGGCGATGCCGCATTCACCTGCGGCGTCACATTCGAGGCCCTCAACAACGTGGGCTCCTCAACCAAGCGCCTCATCATCGTCCTGAACGACAACGAGTGGTCGATCGCGAAAAACGTGGGCGCCGTGGCCGACTACCTCAACCGCATCGCCACCAATCCCGCCTACGCCCACCTCCATGAAAACGCCGCCCGATTCGTGGAGTGGATCGCCGGCAAGGGAGCGCGCAAACTCGCCCACAAGGCCGAGGCGGCCCTCAAAAACCTCATCTCCCCGAGCGTCATCTTCGAGGACCTCGGCATCCGCTACTACGGCCCGGTGGACGGCCACGATGTCGCCCTCCTCACGAAAACCTTCGAGTTTCTCAAAACCCAAAACGAACCGGTCATTCTCCATGTCCTCACCCGGAAGGGCAAAGGCTACGCCCCGGCCCTCGAGAAACCCGACAAATTCCACGGCCTCGGCAAATTCCACCTTGATACCGGAGAGACCCCCGCCTCGGAAACACCGACCTACTCGGAACTCCTCGGCACGCACCTCGCCGACTTCGCAGACACGAACAACCGCATCGTGGCCGTCACCGCCGCCATGCCAACGGGCACCGGCCTCGTCCATTTCGCCAAACGCCACCCCGACCGCTGCTACGACGTGGGCATCGCGGAGGAACACGCCGCCCTCTTCGCCAGCGGCATGGCCACACGCGGCCTCAAACCCTTCCTCGCCATCTACAGCACATTCATGCAGCGGGCCTACGACATGATCATCCACGACATCGCCCTGCAGAACCTCGATGTCGCCCTCTGCATGGACCGCGCGGGCCTCTCGGGTGACGATGGCCCCACCCACCACGGGCTCTTCGATATCGCCTACCTCCGCCCCGTCCCGGGCATCATCCACATGCAACCGAAGGACGAGGAGGAATTCGTGGACATGCTCTGGACCATCGCCAACCACGAGGGCCCTGCAGCCATCCGCTACCCACGCGGCGCGGGCACGGGCGCCGTTCCGGCAAAAAAACCCCGCCTCCTCGAGATCGGAAAATCCGAAGTCCTCCGCCACGGCACCCGGGCGGCGATCATCGCCCTCGGCAACATGTGCGAACTCGCCCTGCCGGCCGCCGCCGAACTCGAAACACACGGCATCTCGACCGCTGTCGTCAATGCCCGCTGGATCAAGCCCCTCGACACCGCCACCATCGAGTTCTTCGCCTCGGGCTGCGATGTCCTCTGCACCATGGAGGACCATGTCCTCAACAACGGCTTTGGCAGCGCCGTCATCGACCATCTCTCGGACATGGGCATCAAAACCCCGGTCGTCCGCATCGGCTGGCCGGACGAGTTCATCGAGCACGGCACCGTGCCGATCCTCCGCGCGAAACACGGACTCACCGTGGAGGCCACAGTTCAAAAAATCCTCGCCTCCCTCGGCGCCTCCGCCTCCACAAAAACCGCCTCGGTCGCCTGACGCACCCCCCGCCCGCGACGCGGGAGGTCATCACCCACCATCGGGATTTCAACCCGCTCATGGAATTCCGCCCCATACCGCTGGACCTTGCAGCCAACGCCCGTTCCAGCCCGCGGTCGATTGCGGCAAACACCCCAACCATGGCATTTCGTGGGTGATGCAAAAAATCAAACTCAACAAAAGCAGAACAGTCCGCCCCGCCGCGGCCCGCCCGACATCCACCCCGCCGAAAACCGCCGTCAAGCCACCCGCCCGCTCGAAGCCAGCCAAGGCCACCAACTCGACGATCTCGGTGCTCATCGCCGACGACCACATGTTCATCCGCGAAGCAGTGGCCTCCCTCCTCTCCGGCGATCCGGGTCTCTCGATCGTCGGCGAGGCGGACAACGGCCGCAGCGCCCTCCAGCAAGCCCTTGAAAAACGGCCGGACGTCCTGCTCATGGACATCGGCATGCCGCGACTGAACGGATTGGAAGCCGCTCGCCAGATCCAGAAAATCGCGCCGGGCGTCAAAGTCATCCTCCTCACCGCCTTCGGCAACGACCAATACATCCAGCAGGTGGTTGACGGAAACATCCAAGGCTATCTCCTCAAGGACTCGCCCTCGAACCTCCTCACCCACGCGATCCACGAGGTGGCCAAGGGCGGACGCTTCTACAGCCCGGTCATCTCGCGCCGCATGCGCACCATCTACGACGAGGCGACCTCGCGGGGCGACAGCAAGACCCCTCCGCCCGCAATCAAACTCACCAGTCGTGAGGTGGAGGTCCTCCAACTCATCGCCGAGGGAGCCGCAAACAAACAAGTCGCCGGCGAACTCAACATCAGCATCAAGACCGTGGAAAAACACCGTCAGAACCTCATGGACAAACTCCGCATCCACGACACCGCGAGCCTCACCCGTTACGCGATCTCCTCTGGAGTCATCGACAACATGGTCCAAATGCAGCTCCCGCTGAACATGGGCTGAGGACATTTCCGGAGGGGGTTTCCCCCATGGCGGGAGAATGGCGCGCGGAGCATGGGTGCGTGCGTCATCCACCGCCATGAAAAATCAACCCGCCTTCCGCCGCGCGTTCCAGCGCACCCACCCGCTCGCCGCCGCACTGACCATGGTCGCCCTCGCCGCGGGCGCGTTCTTCCTGCTTGGATCAAAGGAACAGGAACCCGCCCGCTCTGGGCCCAAGGTGCTTGTGCTCTACGACCGTGGGCAGCCATGGACATGGCTCGGTGAAATCCATTCACTGAAACTGGAAAACCTCCTCGGCCACTTCGACGCCCGCGTCACCAGAAAACCGCTCGCCGATTACAAGTCGGCGGACCTCGACTCGCACGATGCCACATTCTATCTGGCCTCGGCATGGAACGAAGGCACGCTGCCCGTCCTCTTCGAGCGCGAACTCGACCGCACCTCCAAACCGTTCGTGTGGGTGGGCCTCAACCTCTGGCAATACGGTTGGGACTTTGAACAAGACACACCGAGAGAGTCGTTCGTCTCGAACTACGGATTCAGCATCGATTCCTGGTCGGGTGAGAACCATCCGACGGTCTTCTACAAGAACACCGAACTTCAAAAGGAACCCTTCGACCCGGGCCTCACGCGCGTCGAGATCGTCGATCCGGACAAGGCCGTCGTCCACGCGACCTGCAGGGATCTCGACGGCTACGAGTGGCCGTATGCCGTTCAAAGTGGCCACTTCTGGTTTGTCGCTGACATGCCCCTCATTTCGACAACCTACGAAAACCGCTCGCTGGCGTTCGCCGACCTCCTCCACGACATGCTCGGAATCCCCCACGAGGAAATCCACCTCGCGTATTTCCGCATCGAGGACGTTTCGCCCGTTGCCGATGTCGGGATGCTCGAACAACTCGGCGCGACCCTCGACGCGCTCGATGTGCCGTTCACCGTGGCCCTCATCCCGGAATACCGCGACTGGTCGGGTATTTACAACGGTGGCACGCTGGAGATCGAGCGCCTCACGGATAAAAACCCCGTGACCCGTGAAATCCATCGCTGGATCGACATGGGCGCGCAGGTCGTCCAACACGGCACCACCCACCAGACGGATGGCATTCTGAACCCCTACACCGGCGCGAGCGGTGACGATTACGAATTCTACCGCGTCTCCGCCGACGAGTTCGGGTTCCTCACGCTCGTGGGCCCGGTATTGAACGATTCGCGGGCTTGGGCTCTTGGCAAGGCAAACCGCGGATTGAACATCCTGAAAAACGCAGGCATCCGTCCGGTCGCATGGCTCACACCACATGGACTCGCTTCGCCGGTGGACTACAAGGCGATCGCGGAAATCCACCCCGTTGCCTGTGACCGCGCTGTCTTCTTTTTCGAGGACTCGCAGGGGAACACCCAGATCACGGAACTCGACGCCCCATTCGTCTACAAGGACACCTACGGCCTCGTGCGCATTCCCGAAACACTGGGCCAAATCGACCCCTGGGGCTGGTATGACATCCAACCACCGAGCCTGCCATCCGATCTCGTGAGGCGCGCGAAGGCACTCAAGGTCGTGAGGGACGGCTGGGCGGGGTTTTCCAGCAGTTGGTTTCTCGACCCCGCCCTGATCCGGGAAACAGTCGAAGGGATCAAGGCCCTCGGCTACGAATTCGTTCCGATCGGAGCCAACCCCGGCGGGAGCTTGGAAAAACGGGCTATGAACGACTGACGCATTTCGCCAGCAACTCCCGAAGCTCGCGCGCCGCCCACTGCCCGGGGACATTCGGGCGATCGATCCATCCGTAGTTCAACACCGACCCAACCGCCGCCAGCGCGACCCTCGAGGCCATGCCAAGGCGCCCCATTCCCATCACCGACAGAGGCACGGAGGCCCGCCCGAAGAGATCGAGAAGACGCGCCAGATCGGCCGCGGATTCCGTGACTGTGGCGATTTTCACAGCATCCGCTCCGGCGTCAACCGCCCGCCGGATCGTCTCCCGAAGGCGCGCGGCGGATGGCGTTGCACGGAAATCATGGAACGAGGCGAGGACGGCGACACCCGCCCCCCGTGCGGCGTCGAGCACGGTGCCCATCGGCGCCAAAGAGCGCACCTCGAGGTCGAGAACCGCCGCCTTCGGTAACAACTCGAGCGCCATCGCCCTCCGCCTGACCACGGACAGGCTGTTCGCCCCTCCCTCCGCGGGATGCCTCACCGTGACAACCCACGGGATCGTGGTGTCGAAAATCCCCGTGCCAAGGCAGTCCGCGCGCCACTCGAGAAGGTCGACCGCCTCGGGCTTCAAGCGCTTCGCAGCACGGATCGCCGCGGCACTGTCCACGATACCGACAACACGCGGACGTCCTGAAAAAACAGCCACGCCGTGGTGTTGCGGTCTTGTTGGGTTCATGTCGAAAACAGTTTTTTGAGACAGGAGGCCAGGATCAACAGGATTCACAGGCACAATTTCCGAAAGCAGTGGCTCGCACACGATAATCCTCCTGCGAGCCGGTGCAATTTCTCTGTGTCCTCTGTGACCTCTGTGGTCAAACCTGCCGGATTCGAGTTCATGCCGGATTGATGCGCCTCCGGGCCCGCGAATGCAATCCGCAAGTGGCACCGTCCGGGCGGACGTTTTTTCACAACCGCAACCTTGCCCGCCACCATGCCAAACGCTAATCGACTCGCATGACCATCCCTCCCGAAATCAAGCAATCCGGCGCGGAAACCGCCATCGTCCTCGGCTCAGGCCTCGGCCCGTTCACCGAAAGCGTGTCGTGCGGATTTTCGCTCGAATACTCGGCGATCGAGGGCCTGCCGGCATCCTCGGTTCCAGGACACGCGGGCAGGTTTGTTCTCGCCCAACTCGGGGAAATGCCCCTCCTCATCGCCCAAGGCCGCGTCCACCTCTATGAGGGTTGGAGCGCGCGCGACGTCGTCCGCCATATTCAATTCATGCACGGTGCGGGCATTCGCCGCGTGATTCTCACCAATGCCGCGGGCACCCTGAATCCGGCATTCGAGCCGGGCTCGTGGATGTCGATTTCGGACCATATCAACCTCACCGGCGAATCCCCACTGCGAGGCGGCCCGCACTTCTTCGACATGTCGGAGGTCTACAGCAAACGCCTGAGAACCCTGTTCGCCCATGCCGCACTGGAATCCGGCGCACCTCTTCACGAGGGCGTCTACGCAGCCATGCCGGGCCCGCAGTTCGAAACTCCTGCCGAAATCCGTATGCTGTCGCGCCTGGGCGCCGATGCCGTTGGCATGTCCACGGTCCACGAGGCGATCCAAGCCAGGGCCCTCGGCATGGAGGTGGCCGGATTTTCCTGCCTCACCAATTGGGCAGCAGGGCTGTCACCATCCCCCCTCAGCCACGAAGAGGTGACCGTGGCGGGCAGGCAGGCTGCCGGGCGCATGGTGGATTTGCTCCACCGCGTTCTTCCGGAAATCTAACGCAGCTTACTTTTTGGCGGGAGCGGACAACCCCAGGGGGTCACGGATCGGCTCGAACTCCGCCGACTTCTCCAACGCCTCGCGGATCGGAAGTCCTCCTTTTTTCAATGCCTCCCGCGCGGCTTCGAGCGATTCGTTCGTCTGACCGCCCCGGAGCGCGAATCGGGCCAGCGCCAACCTGTTGCCGGCATCGTCCGGTTCCGCCGCCACCAGCATCCGAGCGGATTCCAGGCCGGTTTCGGTCAACTCGGCGGACTCGGCCAACTGGGCCGCCAAGCGTAGAGTCTCGGGGGAATTCTTGAATTTCGGCACCACGGCCTCGATCTCGTCCCTCAACGCATCAGCGTCGCCGAGCGAGGCATGCAACTCAAGCAACTCGCGGGCTGCTTGCCCGTCGCCCTCCCCGCCCTCCAATGTGGTGCGCAATTCGGCAATGCGCGCCGTCATTTCCTGACGCTTCTCGACGGTTAAATACATGCGCCATAGCGAAAAGTTGTTTGGATCCTCATCAAGTGCCTTGCCGAGCATCGCAAGGATGGATTCGAAGTCCCCTCGCTCCCAAAGCATCGCGCTCAAGGCGGTGAGGCTCTCCGCATTTCCCTCCCACAACTGAAGTGCCTGCCGGTAGGCGCGCTCGGCCTCGGCATCCATCTTCCGGTGGCGATACAGATTCCCGGTCGTTGCGCGCAGTTTTGAAAACGACCGCTTCGCATCGAAATCCGCCTCATACGCCGGATCCGCCAACAACCGCGACACATACCCGTCCCAAAACGCAAAATCCGCGCGCACGACCTCGGGCGGCAACTCGGGCACGGGGTCCCTGCTGATGCGATACACCAGCCCGTGAGGCACCGCATGGTCGTAGGACCACTCGAGCGGGAAACTCTCCTCGACGAAAAATTCATGCCGGTCGCGGTTCTTCTCCCACAACAAGCGCGTCACCACACTGTGCCCGAGAGTCGGATCCGGCACATCCGCTCCAGCGACCTCTTTCGCGATCGCCTGCTCGATCTCAGCCTCGGTCGGGAACACAAGCGGCGTCTCCGGATACATCGTGTCGCGGCCGAGCCACCTCTCGAAGGCGTTTTTCGCCTTGGGCCGGTTAGCACTGTAGTGGTCCTCGAGATACCGCCGGTAGAGTGGCTCCCCGACGCCGTTTTGGGTGATGAGATACAAATCCCTCCGGTCGAATCCGGGATCGCGCTTGAGCTTTGGAGCTTGCGGACTCTCGCCGAGAATCATGTAGGTGGGCACAAAGCGCCCGGGATCCGTTCCGCCGAGCACCACACTCCCTTGAGGCAGGTCGTTCAGCATGTCATGTCCATAGATCCAGCCGAACCACCGTCCGCGTTGCGAACAACCCTCGTGATTGAAAAACAACGGCCATACAGCAAGCAGTGGCAACCCGAACCTCAATACCGCCAACCGCGGCATGCGGCCAAACACCGCCGCCGCCCCGGCGACCAGCCCCAGCCCGGCAAGCAGCGCAAAAATAAAGTTCGTGTATGTGTGGTAGGGCATCTGCAACCACCATCCCCCCACGTCGGTCCTCGCGCCGTCGGCCACGGGCTGCAAAATCGCGGCGAGGACAAAGGCGACCTCAAGCACATAGACCCATGTTCGCGCAGCGAGGTCCTTCAATCGCAACACCACAAGCAGCGCGAGAAAATAGGCGACCACTCCCAGCGGCGTGAAACTCCTCCCGAGCTGCACCCAGAAAAAACCGACCCATTCCTGCAATCTCGACAGCAACGGACGTTCCTCGGTCTCACCTCCAGTGGCGGGATGCCCTCCTCCCGCGGTTCCCATGAGCCTCCCGAGGGAGCGCATGCTCTGCCCGGTGAGGCTCCCGCTGTATTGTGACCGATTGAACGAATAGAAAAAACCCTCGGGAGTTCTCGTATAGGCCCAGTTCATTGGGGGATTCGTAGACGAGGCGAGCGGCATGTAGGCATACGGAAGCAACCCGAGCACCACCGCAAAGGGCAGATAGGCGACCAACCTCCACTCGATCCGGAAGCGCCGCACCACCACAAGCACAGCGAATCCGGCCAGCACACAGTAGAAAAACCGGATCGCCGTTTTCAAAATCGGTGGCTCACCGGAAAGGATCGCGAACCCGAGGTAGCCGAGCAGGGCGCTCAACGCACACGCCACCACCAAATCCCAGAAAATTTCCCGCCTGACCAACAGCACAGCAAGCAACGGAAGTGGCGACAACGCGATGCTGAGTTGGTGGTTGCTGAACGACAACGCCAGCAGAAAAAACGGCACCAGCAACAGCACGATACTCTCCGGACGCCTCAGCCACACATACAGCGAGGCCAGGAACAGCCCGATCAGCAGCGCATGCAGCGTGTAAACCTCCGCAATCACCGCCTGCGACCACATCGAAAAACTAAAGGCGAAGAGCAGCGCCGTTGAAATCGCCACCAACTCCGTCAACCCGCTCCAACGCTCCAACCGTCCGCCGAGCATCCACCGCGTGGAACTCGAAAACAACGCGGCCAACAACCCGGTCGCAAGCGCTCCGCAAAACCCGCTGAACAAGTTCACCTCCCATGCCGCATTTCCGATCGGCAACAACTGGAACACCCACGCCAACAGCGTCCAGAGTGGGTATCCCGTCGGATGCGGCACACCAAAATGCTGTGCCGCCACAATAAACTCGCCGGAGTCGAGCAATGTCACATTTGGCGCGGCGGTCCAAAAATAGACGGCTCCGGAAACCACCGCGGATACCGCCGCCACGACCGCATCCGAGCGCGACCAGATGTTTTCACGAGCATTCATGATCTTTTCCTCCAGGCTCCCGCCACCCCCACCGCAAGCACCCCGATCCACCCGGCGACAGCACCCCAAGCGCACCAGTCATACCACCAAGGCTGCTCGAAACGGAAAAAGACCGGAGAACCTCCATCGGTTTCCACTGCCGAAAACGCCAGCATCGCCCGCGTCACCGGCACGCTCTTGCCATCCACATAAGCCTTCCAGTCGGGATGCCACGCTTCGTTGAACACCAACCAACCGGCTTCGCCGGGAGCCTCGAAGCGGGCCGTTTGATAGCGTTCCATCCCTCCCTTCAACGGCAAAAACGGCCTCCCTTCATCCATCACACGCCCCTCGACCGCGATGATCCTCCCTTCTTCCACACGGCCTTGCAACCCGGCAAGTCCGGCGGGAGCGCCTGGCATCTCGAGCATGGCCAGATTGTGAGTCGCGCCGCCCAGCGCGGCCAACGCGTTCACAGGCGAGTTGTCCGACGCCTGCACGATATCCCGCGCGAGAAATCCCGAGCCGAGCGGTTCCTTGACCTCCAGCACCACGAAGTTTCCGTTCTCGAACGCCACCGGAAAGAGAGCCCGCAGGCGTTTCTGGAGAGCCTGAGCGGTGTCGGGGTCACTCTTGTCCACCAGTAGATAGGCCACTCCCGAAATGCGAAGGCAGGTCTCAAGATGTGTGTCGTCGAGGAACGCCGTGCCCTGCAGGACCGCCACCCCGCGCTGTTGGAGGTAGTTGTTGAACGCCTCCGAGGAAAGCGGCCGCCCCGAGATCCACGGCGTCATGAGATAAAAATACCGCCCCGAAAACGGATACACCCGGCCCGCCACCGGAGCCGATTTCAGAAATTCCTGCGCGGCGTTGAAATCCTCCCATACCTCTCGCGGCAGGCGCTCTTCGGCCATCGGAACCGCATACACGCCCTGGTCGAGCACCATGAGAATAACCAACACCACCGCCGCCACACGGCGGACCCATGCCGTCCGAATCCCATCCAGTAAACACGCCGCCGCCAGCGCCACCGCCGCCACCACGCACACCGCGCCGGTCACCTGATAAAAATCAAACGGCGCACGGATATTTCCATACAGCGGCATCCACTCGATCAACCGGAATCCCGGCACGAACAGATAACCCAGCGCCGCCAAACCCGCCACCCACCGCGAAAACGGCCATCCCGGCGGCACGAGTTGGAAGACAATCCAAACCTGCGCCCCCAGTAGGAACCAGGCGATCGCGGGCGCGAAATCCGCCGCCCCGGCCGACAACCCCAAAAACTCGAAGTGCCCGCCGAATACGCTGCGCGGCCCGAACGACAGCCAAAACATTCCGAGCGCGAACACAAGCATCAGTCGCGCACGCCTCCCGGTCTCGCAGGAGTGAAGCAAGCCACGCAGCATCGCCGCCACAAGCACCGCGGCTCCCACAAGCCCGAGATAGGTGCCGCCATTGAGCGTCGATGGGGCGAATCCCGCATCCATCCCCGCTCCCAGCACCCCGCTTCGATCGAACCAACTCAACGCGCTCTTCGTGCTGAACGCCCTCTGCCACCCCTCAAATGGCCCGAACTCGAACATCGCCACAAAACCCGCCTCCCGCAGCGCTGGCAAGTTCGGCACCACCCCGAGCAACCCAGCCACCGCCGCAAAAATTCCCAACCTCCACCAGTCAGGACGCCCGCCGCGCGGTTGCTGGAAATATTCCACACACCCGAACACCAGCAGGACCGGCAATGCCATGACCGCCGTCTTCCCGTAGGCAAGCAACAGCAAGGCCGTCCAAGCCCCCGCCACCAGCGCGGAATATCCCGTCCCGCGCCGCAAGAAGCCAGTCAACGCCCAAAAGACCCACGGCAACACAGCCATGGACACCACCACCACAAAATGCTCGGCATCGACCGCACGCGTCAGCACCGACGGGAACACCAGATACACCGCCGCACCAATCACCGCCGCACGCTCCGACCCCGCCCACCGCCGCAAAAAACAAAACATCCCGCCGCCCCCCGCGATCACAACCACCGCCACCGCCGCCTTGCTCCCGATCAACACCCCGAACGCCGATGAGAAGATCAGCGCTACAGCGCTCGTCGCCACCGTTCCCCAGGCAAACGCCAGACTCGTGCCCTGCAAAAAATGCGGCGACCACCACGGCCATCCGCCCCCGGTAACGATCCCCCGCCAAAAATCCTCCGCCTTCGCGACATTCGCCAGCAACTCCTGATCCGACACCCCCTGCCGCACCCACACCGCCACCGCCGCAGCTCCAATCACCGCCACAGCACCCCAAAACAACTGGAAAAACACCTGTCTCATCGAACCGGAATCCCGAAATGGATACCCCCACTGCCCGGCAAAAGCACTCCTTATCGGCGACTGTTCCAATCAGCTTAGTCCGGCTTGATCCGGCTCCACCCGCATTCCGAAGCGCCTGAATCAACGGACATTTCCTTGCCATACTTGACCATGTTCATGACCAGATTTCTCAAACGCGGGGAACAGGTCGTCATCTGCGAACGCAACAAACCCTTCGCCGAACTCCGTCTTATCATCTCAGCCCTGCCGCACAGAGTGCCCTTCAAGACCCAGCGAATGACATAATCTTCATCAAACTCGTGGCGGCCGCCAATATCCACAGATATCCTGTAAGAGTCCTCTGGTAACGCGGTCCGACGACGCGCCTCGGGTTGAAGTAACGCATTCGCGAACACCCGCATCGATTCTGCGAGCTGGTCTTCTGGTAGCGACGTGGGTTTGTTTTTGGATGAGAGCGCCCCTCAAACTCCGGTTGGCAACAACCGTGGAAAACGCAACGGGCAGCTCAAGAGTGTTTTTCATTTCGCATACGGCAACGATGGCGCAAGTAAACTTCATAAGTCGCCGTTCGCCAGCACATCCACTCCAGCAGTGAGAGAACAAATACAGGCAATGCCAGCAATGCAGCCAGAATGTTCCAGGCGATTCGAGAAGGAATAGGAACGCCTCTCCAACGATCTTTCATCCTTTCAAAAAAATAGTCGCGCGGAAATCCGAGCTTATTGATGGCCGTCTGAAGCCACCCAATGGGGCCGAATTCCAACCAAGGATATCTCGTGGCGACCCATTCGAAGCCTAGCTCCTCGGCCTGCCGAATGAGAGTTCGGATGCTTTGCAGGTGAAGATGGCGCGGCGGGTCGAGATGGAGCCAATCTTCCCGTCCCCAACGCGCCTGCCAGGATTCGGGGTTGGGAACTCCGATGGCCAGAATTCCTCCTTCCGCCAAAAGGTTGCGGCACGCCGTCAGGACTTCTCTGGGGTTTTCCAGATGTTCGAAAACCTGCCACATCGTGACCAGGTAGCAGGAGCCGGGCCGGGCTGCGGTTTCAAACCGGTCGGTGCACACGATTCGTCCAGGCAATTTTCGTTCCGCCCGCTCGAATGCGGTGCCGGGAAGTTCCGTTCCCTTCACCGACCTGAGCCCCGCCGCTGCACAGGCCGTCACCCCCTTCCCGCCACCGCAGCCGAGGTCAGAGGCATTCACCCTTTTCCGGTTAGCTTCCAGGCGGCAAACCCGGGCCCCCGCCGTTAGCTGAGAAGCGGCCCAGCGACGCTGTTGCCAGACCCGCCCACTTTGGAGTTTCCGGATCCGTAGTAGTCCTCGGCATAGGCATCTGCGGTTTGCGCTGGGTGAAAACTCCATGCCGCACATTGCCCGCATAAAAAAACCACGCCTGCGCGGGATGCGGGTTTTTCTATCGCGAAAAACCGCTCCGTGGCCTCCGCCCCGCATACTCTGCATTCGTGGCAATCAGAAGAGGGATCGTTATTCGGAATCATGACCTTTCCGGCGGAAAATCTGGATCGCCTCCCAATCGGGATCGAATCGACCGACCGGGCGAAAAGTCCGCCAGAAAAGTTCCGGGCGGTAGAGATCCTTCCAAAATGTGTTGAGCGTGGCGGCATGCTCGTAGCGCCATCCACGGAATCCAATGCGGACGTTTTCGCGATCCGTTAACCACGGGACCGAAGAGAACAAAATAGTCCGGCGGTTGTCGGCCTTCCCAATGAATGTCAGGCACATTTCCAAAGCGGGATTCGACGCCGGGTTTTAATTGCCAGGCATAGGTGGGAAGCGGGCTTCGAAACATCAAGGGATAAACCATGTAGTCGGGGAAAACGGCCACGGATTCGCCGGACTTTACATTTTTGCTTATCCAATCGGCAGCAGGAGTATAGGGCTCGGGGTTCGGGACAAAAAGCTCCCTCGTGAATTCCGCGATGCTGCTGCGGGTTCCACTTTGAAGAAGGGGACCTCCGTTGAGAAGATTTGTTTGGAAGGCCAACAGAGCAAGGCCAATTCCTAAAATTCGATATCCGGCTGAAACGCGGATGATGACGAGGGTTGCGATCGCAATGCCCAAGGGAATGACCGGCACAAGATAACGCACATCGGCAACTGAGGTGTTCGAGAGAGTTTGTGGAGAGACAAGGCTCACGAAACCAACATAAAGGAACAGCGCCACAAGCATTCGGGACAAAAGTTGATCCTTGGTTTTCCAAGCCAAAAAACACGCGACAAGGACTAGGGGACCGACCAAAAATTCCGCGGCGTTGAGATCCCGGAGATTCCAGAAGGACAAAACGACGCGATCCCAAGGAGAGTTTTGACCGACATATTCCCCGAATCCGGTTCCGAAGGGATTCCAAATCGATGCGATCCATGGAATAGCGACGGCCTGTGGAAGGGCGATGGCGAGTAGGTTCCGGGGAGTCCAGGCAATCTCCTTGCGACGCCAGAAAAACCAATCCACCAACAAACACAGCGCCAATGCAGCATAGGCCAAGTAGTTGGTGGCGAAAAGAAAGACGCCAAGGACGGCCATTCCCAACGCCCCGCGCCATGAGCCTTTCCAGCGGGTATAAAGGAGAACGAGCGCCGTGGAGAAAAACAACCCGGCGGCATAATACCGGGCCTGCCGACAAAACAAAAACAGCGAAACATTTCCCAAAATTCCCAGCGAGAAAATCACTTGGATTTTCATGGGAAGCTTGCGGCAATACCATATCAACAAGCCGACTGCGGCAAGACCGAAACAGGCAGAAGGCAACCGGGCCGCCAATGCATCGACCCGAACAGGGAAAAGGATGCAGCCGTGAAATAGGTCGAGAGCGGAGGAGTCGAGCGGTCCTTTCCATCCCGAACCAAAAGCCCGCTACGATAGGCGACGATGTTGTGATCGAGAATGACGGAAGTATCTCCCGTGCGGAGGATTCCCATCGCCACCAAGGCGGAAACGCTTTCATCGTCCCACAAGGCGTAGCGTCCCAAATTCACAAACAAAAAACAGGCGGACACCACCAAGACGCTTGCGAACAAGGCAATCTGTTGAAATTTTTTGGAATGAAAAAAAGGGGGCGGCTCCATGGGATCGGATTCAGCGGGAAACCAACGGAGGCAAAAATCCCGCTTTGGCCAAGCGGAACTTCATGGCCCCGGCCACGCAGCCGAGTCCATACTTCACACTTCTCATGAATCCAATGGAAGACGCTCCCTCAAAATATTTTGTGGGACAAGTGATTTCCGCGATCACATAGCCGAGCCAATGAATTTGGAGCAGAATCTGGTTGTCGAACACAAAGTCCTCGGAGTTTTCTTCGAACGGGATTTTTTCCAACAATTCACGGGAAAACGCGCGGTATCCGCTGTGGTATTCGGACAATTTTGCGCCGAGCAGAATGTTCTGGAACAGGGTCAGTATCCGGTTGGAAAAATATCGCCACCAAGGCATTCCGCTCCTCAAGGCGATGCCCCCGAGAATGCGGGATCCCAACACGCAGTGGTAAAGTCCGTTTCCAATCAGCGACGCCATCGCGGGAATCAAAAGCGGGGTATATTGGTAGTCGGGGTGGACCATGATAACAATGTCGGCCCCTTCCTCCAAAGCGACCCGATAACAAGTTTTCTGGTTGCCTCCATAGCCCCTGTTTTTTTCATGGCAAATAAGTTTCGCGTTGGGAAGGCCCGCCGCGATCGCTGTCGTCTGGTCATGGCTTTTGTCGTCCACGATGACGACCAGATCCACGATGCTTTGATCCATCACCTCCGCGTGCGTTTTTTCCAAAGTGCGCTCCGCGTTGTAGGCCGGCATCACGACCACGACTTTTTTGTTTTTATACATTCGCCAGATAGATTTGATCGCGGACGGGGTTGCCGATGGCTTGCGGGTTGGTGTTGTATTTTCCGGATTCGAACTGACTGGCTAAGGAGTCGCATGGATGTCCTCGACTATAGTATCCGAGGGGCTCGAGTTGGGTCAAGAGGGGCCGTCCTCGTTGACTTTGCGGAGTTTTTTGGGGGCATGAGTGGCTCGTCGCCGAAGAGAAAAGGCGCGTTAATGCTGGATGGAGGCGGCGGAAGCCATCGTCGGCTCGACTTGCGGGGAAGGGATAGTGCGGTTTTTATCGATGGTGTCGAACGCGCCAGATTTGACAAGGTTCACGAGGATTTTGCGGTTCACGGTGGGGAGTAAAAATGATCGAGGGATTTGAAGGGGCCGGATTTTTCGCGCTCGGCGATGATGGAAATCTTGCGCTTGGTGAGGCAGCAATATTGCAAGATCACATTGGCTTTCGTGGAGTCACCATAGCCGCATGAGACTTCATGAAGATGTGTGGCGCAATCTGGTTTTTAGAGCATAGAAAAAAGTTGGCAATTGATTTTCGAGCAGTATGAAATGGCCAAGATAGCTAGTCCAGCAAAGGCCGTATTTTTTGCGGTCGGTCCTGTGGGGACGTATCAGATTGTGCAACTTTATTTCTTATGGGGCTAAAGATGGGTAAACTCGAAGGCGAGCAGTTATTTTAAAAAATAACACCTTTAGCATTTAGGGATTGTTTCGTTCTTTGCCCCCTCGCTACATGCGGGATTCTGCCCCCATGAGCACTCCTCAGTAACCCACCCCCACAGGCTGGTAAACCTCGGGAACAGGTTCGCACTCGCGGCGCTCGTAGTTCCAGCGGCCGCCGGATTCGATGCATTTGTTGATCCGAAGGAAGTCGGGATTGAAACCATGAATCGCCCATAGGGTGAAGAAATACCCCGCTGCGAGAACGGCGGCGGTGATTGCCAGAATCAATGTGGCTTTGAGGGGCATCCGGGGTGGGTGTTGTTGTCGGGGCAATTAAACAATTCATCCCGTGGAATAAAGCAATCCGTTTTTTCCCGTTGGCAGGCTTGATGCCGCAGGCGTCAGGGAACGGAAGACGACGAACCGGGAAGGATCACGGCGGACATCTCGTTGATTTTTTCCTGGGCGAATTTGCTCGGGGGGTATTGGCGGTGGGCGTCCAGATACCATGCGAGGGCGGCCCCATGGTCACCGCGGGACTTCATGTCATCGCCCCTGCCCAGCGAACGGACAAACGTGGCGGCACCGCCGCTGGAGAGGTCGGCGCGAAGGCGGTTGAGTTCTGAATCGTCGGGGTGTTTCTCGGCGGCGAGTTGCACGCTTTCCCAGGCGCCGGCGGCATCCCCGCGTTGCTGGATTTCCCTTGCCCGTTGGAGCGCGGTTTCGATCTCCTTCATTTCCTCGAGGATGGCCCCGAGTTTTTCCTGCCGGTCGGGAAAAAGCGCGACGGCGGCGATGAACCTCGCGCTCTGGTTGTAAATGGCCCGGTGGTCCTTCTGCTCGAGCAACCGGTCGAGCTCGTTGATCGTTTGTTGCTGCACGTCGGTCTGCTTGAAAATGTTCTGGCCGACCTCGGCGAGGGCGGGATTGCGGGGCCAGATCTCGGTGGCCATGCGCAGCTCGGCCTCCATGGCGGCGCGGTCTCCGGACACTGCCGCGTTCTTGGCCTTGGCGAGGTGCATGGAACTGATCGTCTTGGCGGTCTCGATTTTGGCCAGGGGCTTGCTTGCATCGAAATCCGAGGCCATTTCCTCCATCCGGTTGACAAGCTTCTCGGCGCTGGTCAGGTCGTTGACCTCGAGCGCGGCAAGGAGTTCGTTTTTCATCTGCGCATACTTGATCGCCTGCCGCTTGTCATCGAGCGAGAGACGGCGCACGCTTGGCATGTATTCGCCCAGCGCGAACGTCTCGGCGAGGCGTTCGGTGGCGCTGTTCAGCTCGCCTTGCGAGAGGAGGAACTTATAGGCCTCGACGCCTTCGTTGACATCCCTGATCGCCTCGCTGGCCAGGCTGTCGATCTGACTGAGCGAGCTGACAAGCTTGCTGAGCGACTGGGCGGCCACGGCGGCACCGCCGGTGAGGCTCTCGACACTGAAATTCTGCATTCCAAGCTTCGCTCCACTGGCGGAAAACGCGGACCCGGTCCTTGCGGCAGGCGGCCTGTTGTAGACGTTCACCGTCGTCCCTCCCTCGCCGGCGCCCGCTCCCCCGCGGATTCCGGCGTCGTCATCGAGAGTGCCTGCCGCGGCGGAGACCTTGGGATTCAACTCGCCCGAGATGGTAGCCTGCCCGGCGTCCTTGTTCACTGGGAGCGAATTGACCATGCGCTTGTAGACATCGATCGAGTTGTCGCCGTCCTTGTAGATCGCACGGTAAAAACGGTTGGCGATCAGGACATGCTCGAACCGCCGTGTGGCGAAATACTGCATAATCAACGCCTGGAGGTGGCCACGGGTGTTGAGTTCCACGAGGGCCATGCGCAGCTTGTTGTTTTCGATTGTCTGGTTGATGTCGCTCAGCGTGCGCTGGGTGTCGGCCATTTTCATCTCGCGCTGGAATTTGATATTTTCCTGATGCGCCGCGATAGCCGCATCGCTGGATTGAGAGGGCGGTTGCTCGAGCGAGGACGTGCGGGCGGCCATGCGGTTGTTCCACTCGGCCTGCTTGCGTTGCCTTTCGAGCGTCCTGTTGTCGTTTTTAAGATTTTCGACCGTCTTGAGGCTGGTCCGCGCGGAGTGGATGGCGTCGGCCATGGCGCGGCAAAGATTGGCGTCGTCGCGGTATTCCGAGGCTTTGGGCAACAGCGCCATGGCCTGGTCGATATTTTTGGTCGAGGCATTTCCGGGAGCCAGCAACTCAAGGATGCGATCGATGGTTTTCCGGTAGACAACATCCGCCTCGCCGGTGGCGGGCGGGGCGTTGAGGTATTTCTCGAAGCGCGCACGTAGGATGCGGTTGTTGTTGATGTTCCAGATTTTTCCGTCGAACGAGGCCACCTCGCTGCCGGGATCGAACACCGGAATGTCGCGTCCGAGGAATCCCTCATTCACCTGCGGGGGCCGCGCTCCGCCGGTGGCGGCCTTCGAGTCGCCGATTCCAGCGGGTTGCTGCGCGGATAGAATCGGGGCGGCGAGCACGGCCGCTGCGAAGAACCGGAGTGCCTTCATGGTTTTGTGAAATCGGTCGCGAACACCACTCCGCTCTCGCGGACCTCGACGAGAAAGTGGAACCGCTGGCCTTTTTGGATGTTTGTCTTGGAGAGGTCCGCGGGAATGACCACCGGGATCGGTGAATCCGACCCGCTCGGCTCCACGGAAATAAGGCGCCCAGCCTCGGGCGACCAGGCGATCGAGTTGAGAACAGCTCCGGAAAGGCGGTAGGAATTCCCGCGCAGGGAACTGGAGGTCGCCAGGTATTCCTCGACCGGAAATTCCGGAGAGGTTCGGTAGGGCTCGCCCGACCCGCCGAGGAAATATCCGCCGACCGCGACAAGAAGAATCCCGCCGACAACAAGTCCCAGGATCAATCGAGTATTGGGGGTGCTTCGTGCTCTGCGGGGCATACGTGGTTGACTATCGATCCCACGAGGCGCGCAGGCAACCCAACAATGCGGCAAAAATCCCGGCGAGGCCATGCAACGCCAGCACCCACAGGCAGAGCGGCGATGCCGAAAGATCCGTGGGCAACACCAACTCGAGCACGTCGTAGTAGCGCGTCTCGCGCAGGCTCTGCAACGCTCCACTCCAGCTCCAGTAGGCCGCGATAAATGGGCGCAACGCGGCATCGAGACCGACCGGCAACGCAAGGACGGCGCCGGAGAGCGGCAACTGGAACCCGACAAGATACACCGAAGCGAGGCTCGCCTGGTCGGCGGTCGCAGACAGTGCGGAAATCCCGAGGCACACCGACGTCAGCGCGGCGTTGACCATCAGATAAAACAGAAATTGCTGGGAGGCGTCGCCGGGGAATCCCGTCACCGCGCGCACAAACCACGTCATCCACGCCGACTGCAGCACGACAAGCACCGAAAGAAAAACAACCTTCGAGCCGACATAGGCGGCCGGGCTCAGCCCGGCAAAGCGCTCCTTCTCGAAAATCCAACGCTCCCCGGCGATCTCCCGCGCGCTGTTGTTGGCTCCCATGAGGCCGAGGAGGATCACTTGCAGCAGGACCAACCCCGAAACCATGCTGCCCGCCTGACTGGCGCCCTCGGTGAAGGTCCGCGCCTCGACCATCTGGCGCACGACATCCCCGCTCAGGTCGGCGTCCAGCGACGGGACCGCGGGCAGACCGTTTGCCGCAAAGACCGCAACTACCAGAGGAAACCCGAAGATCAGCCCCAACTGCATGGCGATCCCGCTCCGGTTCCGCAAAAAAATCTTCCATCGGATACCAAGCAGAACAAGCAACTGGTGGAAGGCTGCGGGGGTGGCCGCCCCCTCCACACCCGAGGCCTTCTTCTCAGCCGGAGCCTCCGCCTTTTCCTCCCCGCCGCCGGGAGCCGCAACATTCTCGAAGGAGGCCCCGTGCTTCTGCCAGGAGGCGTGCCAATCGGCACCCTCGCGCTGCGGCAGTCGCTCGAAAATCTCCTCGGGCGTGTCGGCGCGGAAATAATGGCCGACGGCATCCGTGGGACCGCAATAGGCCAGATGCCCCCCGCTCAGCACCGCGACCTTGTCATATGCGGCGAGGTCGCCGAGCCCATGGGTCACCACGAGAACCACGCGGTTCCCCTCGCGCGCGATCCGGCGCAGCAGGGCAACCATCTCCTTCTCGGATTGCGGGTCCAGACCGCTGGTCACCTCGTCGCAAAGCAGCAACTCCGGTCCGCTGCACAACTCCATCGCAAGCGCAAGGCGGCGACGCTGCCCTCCGGAAAGGTGCTTTGCCATCGTCCCGGCGGCGGAGGCGAGTCCGGTCAACTCGAGCAACTCGGCCGTGCGCTCCGAGAGGCGTTCACGATCCAAGCCAGCCACGCGGAGCCTCAATGCCAGTCGCACATTCTCGGCGGCGGTCAGGTTCTCGTTGCTGATCGTGAATTGCGGCACGTAGCCGATGCTGGAAGGCGGCAGGTCCTCCTCCTCGAGGTCGCGCCCTTCCCAGAATATCTCGCCGTCCTCGGGCTCGTGCATCCCAGCGATGGTGCGGATCAGTGTCGTTTTTCCACTCCCGCTGGGACCGATCAACGCGCACAACTCCCCCCGCCGGAACTGCGCGGAGACCTCGGACAGGAGCGTGGGGCCGGTTCCTCCTCCTGCCACCACCGAGACACGACGCAACTCCAATTCGTGGGCAGCGGGGGTTGGTGCATTCGATTCTGAGGTCACGAGTGAGCGGGGTGTTGGGAAATTTTCAGGCACTCAGCACGCAAGAATGCGCCAACCGATGTCCTTGATCGGCACGCTAACGGATTCGATTTTGAACGGTCAAGCGGTTCGCCGGAGGCTCCCAGCCCCCTCATCCGCGCCGCAGGCAAGGTTTTCTTGGCGGGGCGCGGCAACCGGCGATAATCCGCCTCCGTGAAACGCCCCCTGACATGGATCGCAATGGCTTTGCTTGCGGCGGCTTTCCTTGCGGCGGGCTTCGCATTTCTGGCCATCCGCGCCTCCCTTTCCGGCGAGTCCTTCCGCGACATGCTGGAGGACCACGGCGGACGGGCCCTTGGCAGTCGGGTGGAATTGGCTCCGCTGGCATGGGAGGGCTCGGCCGTCTCCAGCGACCGGCTGCGCCTTGCCGCACGGCCCGACTCGCCCCTCAAGCACCTCGAAGCCACATCCCTCCGCGCGACATGGGACTGGCAGGCGGTGTTTTCAGGAACATGGAAGCTCGATGAGTGCACGATCGACTCGCTTACCGCCTCGTTTCATCGTGAACCGACGCCGGCAGCCGTCGCCATGGAGTCCACCCCTCCCCCATGGTTCGCCGCGTTCCTCCCCGCCCGCGTGGAATTGCCAGCGCTGCGCATCCACCGCGCGGATCTCGATGTCGACGGCCTGGCCTTGAAAGGATCGACCCTGACGATTCGGCAGAACGCCGGCGCGTGGATGATCACGGCAACCGGCGGAGTCGTGACACCGCCCGTCGGTCCCATGCTGAACGTGGATTTTCTCAACGGGCGATGGCAGACAACCGGATTCTCTCTGCTCGACTCGTCCCTCCTGGCGGGAACCGATGGACGCCTCCGCGTGCGTGGCGACTGGCCGGGCAGCATGAATCTGGAGGGAAGCCACCTCCCGCTTCGCGACTTTTTGGATGCCCGCTGGAGGGATTCCGTGACCGGCACATTGTCTGGCAATGCCACCATCGCGGCTGACTCCGCAAGTGGCAGGGTGGAAATCTCCGCCGGACGCCTCCGCGGTCTGCCGTGGCTTCGGGAACTGGCCACGCTCACCGGCTGCAGCGAATTCGGTGACCTCCCGTTTTCCAAAGCCACCGGGGATTTTGAAATGCGGGAAGGCGTCTGGCACTGGAGGAATCTGGTGCTGGAATCCACGGGATTGCTCCGTATCGAGGGGGAAGCGACCCTCTCCCGCGGCGGCGGTCTTTCCGGGAAATTGCGCGTCGGAGTCACCGAGCGCGTGCTGGAAACCCTGCCGGGCTCGAGGCAATTCCTCTTCACCGAATCAAACAACGGCTACCTGTGGACGCCGGTGGTTCTCGGCGGCACCCTCGACGCCCCCACGGAGGACTTGAGTCCAAGACTGGCCGAAGCCCTCGGCGGCGCACTCATCGAATCCGTGCAACCACTCCTCGACACCGTCCCGACAAAAACCCGAGATACCCTCGGGGACACGCTCGATACATTACTGGATTTTCTTCGCCCCTGACATTCGCATGCGAAGGGGTGCGACTAATCCCAACAACAATCGATGTTTGGGTTTTGAAGCATTGAGATTTCCCTTTTGACTTCCAAGACAGGCCAGCACGGAGGGCATGGCGGTGGCGAAAACTGGCGAGGCATTCCCTCGCGCCTGCCCTGCCACAACGTGAAAAATAAAGGCTCAAGAGCAGCCACTCCTCCACCACGGACCGCAAAAAATTTGGCCGATCGGTCAAATTTTTTGCGGAAACCCGCTTGGCGCCACGGCGGACTCCTCCGGCAAAGGGGTGGACGCCTTTTTGCGGTAGCGCAGGGGGGTGATCCCGAAGGCGCTCACGAAGCGCTTGGTGAAATGGCTCTGGTCGCAAAAACCATGATCAAAGGCGATCTGGCTTATGGGATTCGTCGTGTAGAGCAAATCGTTTCGCGCCCAGCGCAGCCGCGTTTGCAAGTGATACGCCGCCGGACTCATATGAAAGAGCTTCTTGAACTCCCGCTCGAATTTGCTCTTCGACATCCCCTGCAGCCTGGCCAACGCCCCGGCGTCGTAGCGTTTGAGTGCAGGGTCCTCAAGCTGTCTGATCGTTTTCGAAAATCGGCTGACCCCCAACGGCCGACTCGCGCCATCCGTCAAGTTCCTGGCAATCCCGACGAGTCCCACCACTGTGCCTTCGGGAGTCTTGAGGGGAATCTTGGTGGTGACGATCCGGGCCTCGCTCGATTTTCCCTTTGGGATGGGCTCCACAAGATCCACCAACGGCTTGCCACTATCCATCACCTTCCGGTCGCCATGCATGTAGACCCGCGCCAACTTCGCAGGCACAAAATCCAGATCGGTTTTCCCTTCGATCTCAGCCAGCGAATCAACCTCCATCAGACGCAGAAAAGCCCTGTTTGCCACAGCAAATTTCCCATTTATATCCTTAACAAAAAACGCAATGTCTTGAATAAACGAAAAAATTTCCGTGATTGGATCGCTGAGCTGCAGCAGATCATGCCTTTTACTGGAATTCATCATTTCCCGTGAATTTAAACACAAAAAAAATCCGCTCAAATACAAGACAGTATTTTTGAGCATCGTATCTTCGCCATTGTCCAACCCCACCGCCTGAAGAACACACCCGCCAACAATCGCGCTCGTTTCCTATGATCGATTCCACCCCGCAATCCCACCCGTCTTTCGAGCTCGGCGCGACCTTCGGCGTCCTCGTTCTGCGCCTCTGGCTGGGACTGCGCGCCATCCTGTCAGGCGTCGAAAAATACGCCGGCACCTCCACCTCGATCTCCCCGGTCTCGATCGACGGCGCAGTGAACTCCTACGGTCTCACCGATGCGACGAGTGTAAAGGTCTACTCCTTTGCCAACTACCACGGCATCCCGAAGCCGCTCTACGACAAATTCCTCGCCGAGCCCCTCCTTCCGGACTGGGGCCTCAAAATTTACGACCAAATCCTTGGCCCCGCCTTCATCGCCCTCGGCCTGGCCCTTCTCCTCGGCGTCGCCACCCGCTTCACCCTGTTTGCCATGGGCCTCCTCTACACCAGCCTCACCGTGGGCCTCATCCTCATCAATGAGAACTCTGGCGTGGCCTGGCTCGCCATCCATATCGCCCTCATCGCCCTCATGCTCTTCCAAGTCAAACACAACAAACTCGAACTCACCGGAAAATGGAAACTGTGACCCCCTCCCACTCGCCCGGCCTGACCTGGCGCGACTTCCTCCGCAAGGGAACCCTCGTCGGCGCGGGCCTCGTGCTCGGCGCCCCGGCGATCCTCAAAGCGGTCGGCGGTGCCGAAGCCCCGTCGAACACGATCAACGTGGGCTTCATCGGCTGCGGCAAGCAATACGAGGTCCTCTTCAACGCGATGGTCAACATCCCCGGCCTCCGCTACACCGCCGTCTGCGACATCATGAAGGACCGCGTGGGCGGCGCCTACGGCCGCATCCGCTCGCGGTTCGGCTACGATCCCAAACGCTACATCGACGCGGGCGACATGCTGGAGAAGGAAAAAGACCTCGACGCCGTGATCGTCTCGACGCCGGATTTCTGGCACTCACCCCACACCGTCATGTCCCTCCAGGCGGGCAAGCACGTGTATTGCGAAAAAATGATGGCCCATAACCTCGAGGGCGCCCGCGCCATGGTGAAGGCCATGAAGGACACCGGGAAACTCTGCCAGATCGGCCACCAGCGCCGCAGCAACCCCCGCTACATCTACACCCTGAAGGAACTCATCCAGCGCCACAAAATCTGCGGCCGCATCGTCAACGCCAACGCCCACTGGAACCGCGCCGTCAGCTCCTCGCGCGATATCACCGCGCCGGCACGCATCCTCCCGAACAAGGAAACCCTCCTCAAATACGGCTTCGGCCACGAGGGCGAGGACCTTTCCGTCGAGGAACTCCAACGCCGCTTCCTGAACTGGCGCCTCTACAAGGACCTCTCGGGAGGCCCGATCTCGGATCTCGGCGCGCACCAGATCGACATCTTCAACTGGTTCTTCGGCGGTCCGCCAAAGTCTGTGATCGCCTCGGGCGGCTGCGACTACTTCAAGGACCGCGAGCATTTCGATAATGTCATGTGCATTTTCGATTACGACACCGCCGACGGTGGTGCCCGCGCGTTCTATCAAGTCCTCACCACCACCAGCGCGGGCGGCGGCTATGCCGAGTCCTTCATGGGCACCGAGGGCACCATCGAAATCTCCGAGCGCTCGGCCTACACGAAAATCTACCGCGAACCCGGATCCGCCCCGAGTTGGGATCCGCTCGTGCAGCAAGGTTGGCTCAAAAAAGCCTCTGCCTATGCAGCGCCGGCCGACTCCTCCGACGCCATCGCCTCCTATGCCTCAGCCGCACCAGAGGGCTTCGAGCTTCCGGGCGACCTCAACGAGCCTCCGCACCAACCCCACTTGGCGAACTTTTTCGCCGCCATCCGAGGCGACGCCACGCTCAACTGCGACGCCGAGGGAGGCCCTCGCATCCGAGGCTCCGATTTATTGGGTCAATCCCGCCGCCGAGCGCAACGAAACCATCCTTCTCACCGAAGAACACCTCCACACATGAAAAAAACAACACTCCTGAGCCTGCTCGCCACCGCTGTCGTTCCGCTCGCGCAAGCGGCCGAGACGATTCCACTCACCACCACGATCCCGCCCGAGAAAATCGAAGGCACTCCGATTGAGATCAAAGTTCCCAACCTGAAACCCGCCGCTTCGAAGGCCCTGGAAATCAAGTCCCCGCCGGAACCACGCTTCTCTCAAAGGCAAACCAGTCACCGCCAGTGACGATTTTCCCATCATCGGCGATCTGCTCCTACATCACCGATGGCGAGAAGGACGCCGGCGAAGGCTACTTCCTCGAACTCGCCAATGGTCTCCAGTGGGTGCAGATCGACCTCGAACAGGAGGCGGCCATCCAAGCCGTCTGGGTCTGGCACTACCACTCCCAGCGCCGCGCCTACCACGATGTCATCATTCAACTCTCGAACGATCCCGAATTCGCCTCCGGCGTGACCACTGTCTTCAACAACGACTTTGACAACTCCGCATCGCTCGGCACCGGCTCCGACGCCCCCTACATCGAGACCCAATACGGCCTGCTCGTTCCCGTGGCAGGCGTCAAAGGCCGCTATGTCCGCCTTTACAGCCAGGGCAACACCTCCAACGACATGAACCACTACATCGAAGTCGAGGTATTCGGAACCCCGGCACAGTAACGCTCCAACTTATGCCTCCCTTCGCCCTCCGCATCGCCTTCACCATTCTCGCGACCACCTGCGGCGCGCTCGCCTCGGAATACTCGGTGTTCAACCAGCACCCAGATGCCACACGCACAGCGGATGGCGCTTGGGAAGTGCATGATATTTCCCGCCCGTGGCCACCATCGGCCTCACCGAAGCCGTGGGCGGAACTCGAGCAGGAAGCAAAGCCGCCCTCCAAGGCACCACCATCTGTTCGACGGTTCGTCGCTCGATGCCTGGCAATGTTCCCGAGCCTTGGATCCTCGACAACGGCGTCCTGCAAGTGCGCCCGGTGAATCCCTCCCTCGCCTCCAAGCAATCTTCTTCGGCTCGTGCCGCTTGCACCTTGAGTGGCGAACCCCGCCGGAAAGCGCCAAAAAATCGGGCCAGAACAAAGGCAACAGCGGCGTGCTCCTGATGTCCACCTACGAAATCCAAGTCCTGGACACCTACGAGAACAAAACCTACGCCGATGGCATGGCCGCCGCCCTCTACGGCGAGAAACCTCCTGATGTCAACGCGCTCCGCCCAACCGGAGAGTGGCAGTGCTACGACATCTGGTTCAAGCGCCCCCTCTTCGATGAATCGGGAAAAATGACATCGCCCGCCTGCGTGACCGTTATGGTGAACGGGGTCATCGTTCAAAACAACGTTCCCTTCGACGGCCCCACGTCCCACAAAAAACGCCGCCCTTACCAGAAACACGCGGATGCCCTCCCGCTCATGCTCCAAAACCACAACGAAGTCGTGGAGTTTCGCAATATCTGGATTCAACCGCTGCCAGATGACGCGGTCCTCTCGCCTGCCGGGCCTGTCGGAATCAATCAATGAGAACCCGCTTGGTGCTCGTCGTTCTGTCCGGCCCTCGATCCATCCTATCCGCCACAGAACCTGTTGATTTACAAATCAATCGACGAAGCCATTGCACGCAGGAAACCTTGAGTACTGTCCAAAGCTTTCTCGCCGCCGACCCCGCTCGCTAAGGCCGGAGCCGATCCGCGCATGACGCCGCTGCATAGCAAGCCATCCTCCGCAGCGTGCGGAATCGCGGCCATCCTCTATCAAGGCGGGGCGGCTGTAGACACTCCTGATTCCTCGGGAAGAACCCCGCTCCATCTTGCTGGGAACGCCAGCGTGATCCGAGGTCGATCGGCCTTCTCCGGCCCAAAGCTGACCCGTCCCGCCGCGACTGGCATCGCGACCCCGCTCCATCACGCCGCCGCAAAAAACGACTCCGCCGTTGCGCGTGCCCTGCTCGAAGGCGGCGCCGCGGCAGACAATATCCTCAGCGCCTGCGGCCACGCCCCCCGCTCCACGGGCCGCCGCCAGCGGCAGGTATCGAAATCATCGCCCTGCTCCTCAATCACGGCGTCAATCCCGCCACCGTTTCTGCAAACCGGCGACACCGCCCTCTCCATCGCCCGCCAGCGAGGGAGATGCCGCCGTCATTTCCTCCATCGAAAACTCCCTCGACACTCCATGCAAAACAGCGCCAACTGCACAATCCGACCCTCTCGCGCCGATCATTCCTGAAAGCCGGCATCGCCACCGCCGCTGGCACGATCTTCTTCCCCTACATCGCTCGCTCGAGATCCGATCGGCGCAAACAACCGCGTCCAGCATGGCAGCTCATCGGTTGCGGCTCTCATCATAGGTGGTCACCGCATGCTTGGGCACAGTCCCACCCGATGAGTCGATCTGCCGCTGTCTGTGATGTGAAAAAATCCCAGCGTGAAGCTGCTCCGGCCAAGCTCAAACAAAAGAACCCCGGCGCTATCGGCTATGTTGATTACGGCGACATCAGCAGTAGCCCGCAGCGATATCGACTGCCGGCTCATCATCGCCACGCCCGACCCACTCTGGCATGCGGCGATTTCGATCGATGCCGCGCGCCGGGAAGGATGTCTATGTTGAAAGCCAATGGCCCTCACGCTGGAAGAGACGATCGGCCATGGTGGCGGCGGAAAAACGCTACAGCCGCATCCTTCAAGTCGGCAGCCAACAGCGCTCCCCGACAGCGCATTCCGCGCCAGGCGGTGGACATCGTCGCAACGGCTGGATCGGCGAGGTCACTGAGATTCACATTGATTTAAAAGCGATTTCCCGCCCGTCACCTTGCTTCCCGAGGAACCCGTTCCTGCGGATATCGACTACGACCGCTGGCTCGGCCCTGCTCCCTGAGGCCTTATAACAACACCCGCGTGCTTGGTAGTTTCCAGCGGCGGATGGCGCATTTTCTGGGACTACGGCTCGCGCAGAATTGGCGACTGGGGCGCGCACCACTTCGATATCGTCCAATGGGCCCTCGACATGGATGGCAACGGCCCGTGTTTCGTTCCGAAGGGATTCGAAGGGGAGCCCTATCATTACTACCAGTATGCAAATGGCTTGAAAGTCACCGCATCGCTGAAGGGCGGCGGTCCAGCCAACGGGGCCATGATCCGCTTTGTCGGAAAAAACGGCGAGGTGAAGGCATCGCGGGAATCTTTAGAAACCACGCCCGCTGATCTGGCTTTCGCGCATCCCTCATCCAGTGAATTCGCGCCTACCGCTCGAACGACCACCGTCAAAACTGGCCTCGACTCGGTCATCTCCCGAGACAGCCCCTGCTTGTCCGGCCACCGTTGGCGCAAGCACCTTTGATATCTGCGCCTCGCGGGAATCGCTGAGCGCCTCAACCGTCCGATCTACTGGAACCCTGAAAAACGCGAAATCACCGGCGATCCGGAGGCTGCGCGCTTTGCCAAATACACCCGCCGAGCCGGATATCCGCTCCCCGTTTGAAATTTCTATCCACCTCACGCATGAGACACCTTTTCGCCACTCTCTTCCTCGCCACCGCCTTGGCCGCACACGCAGCCATTCCAGCGGATATCCTCGAAAACCTCGCCTCGCCTCGATTTGACGAAGCGCTTCGAGGCGGAAACAAAACTCCGCCAACTCGCCTTCGAGGCAGGCAAACCCGGAGCAAACCCGGCCACCGCAGCTGCATTGGTAAATGACCTCCTCGCACTCGCCTCCGGACACAGCGGCCCCCGAGCCTTCGCACTCAACGCCCTGGAACAACTCCCTTCCTGGCTTCCGCCTCCTCGGTTCCCAGACTCGCCGCCTTGCTCTCCAGTCCCAACCTCCTCAGCCCGGGAAGGCGCCGCAGCGCCCTGCAGAACAATCCAAACCCCGCCGCATCCGTGCCGCCTCTTGCGAGGCTCTTGAAAAGCCGACCAACCCGCATGGGCCGCTTTGGGCCTCATGGACTCGCCTCGCCGCGCGCGCCGATTTACCGCCCGCCGATTCCGGTATTCAGCCGCAGGCTGACTCCCGCCGGACCAAGCAATCGCCCTCACTCGCCGCCAATCCCTCGGCCCTCGGCGGCAAGAGTCCTTCGAAGCCTTGAACAACTTCCTGCCGACCTGCCCGCCAAACATCCTGCCTGTCGCCCAAAGCTGCGCCTGCAGTTCGCTGTGCCGCGACTAACAGGTCGGATGCAGGCACAGCAATTTCCCCGGGCCCTTTGGCCAAAGGCCCGTCCAACGCCGCCAGTCCGGTGCGAGATTTTCAATGCCCTTTGCCGGCGCTTGAGTGACGGCTGCCGTGCTCAGCACCCCTCGTCACCGAAGTCATCGCTAAACCGGGCCGTTCCAGGCAGCCTTGAAATCCTCCGCCTCGCCGTTCTTTCCGACAAACCCTCGTTGGAAAAATCCCGTACCCCGCCGCACCGCCAACCTCCTTCAGCTGAGATGGATGACGCCTTCGCCGTGCATTTTTGCCGCTGGCGCCAAAGTCCGAGGCGTTCCTCGCGTGAAGACGATCTCCGGGCCCTCGCCGCGGCCTTGGATGGACCCAAAAAACCACCGCTATCAGACTTCTTGGCTGCCCTGCGGCACTTTGGAAAGAGCGTGGATTTTCTCGTCGCCGAAGCCCTCAAAAAATCCCCTCAAACACTCCCTGCCGCCTCACTCGCCGTCAATCGCCTGAAGATTCCCGGACTCGACCAACGCCTCGCCGTGGAACAGGCCAAAGCCGCGCCAAGCCCTGAAGTCATCACGCTGCTCGCCTTCCGCAAACCCGGATGGCACGAAGCCCTCCCTCCCTGGATGCCATCGCCTCGCCGAACTCCGCAGCCGAGCAGCGCCGGGGCCGCGCTTTCTTGTCTCGAAAACCATGGGCCCAGCTCGAAACGAGGCGCTCAACTCCTCCGCTGGATCGCCGAAACTCCCGCAAGGCTCCAGATTCCAAGCCCTACGGTGCTGCATTCCGTAAAATCGCCCCCGAGAATGAGCGCCGAGGCCACCACTCTGGCAATCCACGTTCCTCACCCTGGCGTTCAGGCCGCACCGCCGGGCGTCCCGCCAAGCGCTACTCTACACCATTCCCGCACTCCGCTGGTCCCGAGTCTGGAGCCACGCTTGTGGAGTGGGCCTCGCAGCGGTTACACCGACTTGCGATCAATCGCGTTGACCAGCTGGTGTCATGGGTTCGAGTACTCGCCGCTGGCGACTCGCCTGCTCGCCGCTGCTCAAATCTCCGACTTCGACGATCCAGCCGCGAAAACTTCTTCTAAGGCCGCAGCCAAACTGCTACCGTGCCCGAACATCAAAGCTTCTGCCCTGCGATAAAAAAGAGTATACGGCAAGTCCTCGCAGCCGCCCCTGAGGGCCTGATCCGTGAAATCTATCCAACAGGCGATCACG
>JAGYIV010000015.1 GCA_018402345.1 Terrimicrobiaceae bacterium | reverse complement strand
TCCACCTCGATCTCCCGGTCTCGATCGACGGCGCAGTGAACTCCTACGGTCTCACCGATGCGACGAGTGTAAAGGTCTACTCCTTTGCCAACTACCACGGCATCCCAAAGCCGCTCTACGACAAATTCCTCGCCGAGCCCCTCCTTCCGGACTGGGGCCTCAAAATTTACGACCAAATCCTTGGCCCCGCCTTCATCGCCCTCGGCCTGGCCCTTCTCCTCGGCGTCGCCACCCGCTTCACCCTGTTTGCCATGGGCCTCCTCTACACCAGCCTCACCGTGGGCCTCATCCTCATCAATGAGAACTCGGGCGTGGCCTGGCTCGCCATCCATATCGCCCTCATCGCCCTCATGCTCTTCCAAGTCAAACACAACAAACTCGAACTCACCGGAAAATGGAAACTGTGACCCCCTCCCACTCGCCCGGCCTGACCCGGCGCGACTTCCTCCGCAAGGGAACCCTCGTCGGCGCGGGCCTCGTGCTCGGCGCCCCGGCGATCCTCAAAGCGGTCGGCGGTGCCGAAGCCCCGTCGAACACGATCAACGTGGGCTTCATCGGCTGCGGCAAGCAATACGAGGTTCTCTTCAACGCGATGGTCAACATCCCCGGCCTCCGCTACACCGCCGTCTGCGACATCATGAAGGACCGCGTGGGCGGCGCCTACGGCCGCATCCGCTCGCGGTTCGGCTATGATCCCAAACGCTACATCGACGCGGGCGACATGCTGGAGAAGGAAAAAGACCTCGACGCCGTGATCGTCTCGACGCCGGATTTCTGGCACTCACCCCACACCGTCATGTCCCTCCAGGCGGGCAAGCACGTGTATTGCGAAAAAATGATGGCCCATAACCTCGAGGGCGCCCGCGCCATGGTGAAGGCCATGAAGGACACCGGGAAACTCTGCCAGATCGGCCACCAGCGCCGCAGCAACCCCCGCTACATCTACACCCTCAAGGAACTCATCCAGCGCCACAAAATCTGCGGCCGCATCGTCAACGCCAACGCCCACTGGAACCGCGCCGTCAGCTCCTCGCGCGATATCACCGCGCCGGCACGCATCCTCCCGAACAAGGAAACCCTCCTCAAATACGGCTTCGGCCACGAGGGCGAGGACCTTTCCGTCGAGGAACTCCAACGCCGCTTCCTGAACTGGCGCCTCTACAAGGACCTCTCGGGAGGCCCGATCTCGGATCTCGGCGCGCACCAGATCGACATCTTCAACTGGTTCTTCGGCGGTCCGCCAAAGTCTGTGATCGCCTCGGGCGGCTGCGACTACTTCAAGGACCGCGAGCATTTCGATAATGTCATGTGCATTTTCGATTACGACACCGCCGACGGTGGTGCCCGCGCGTTCTACCAAGTCCTCACCACCACCAGCGCGGGCGGCGGCTATGCCGAGTCCTTCATGGGCACCGAGGGCACCATCGAAATCTCCGAGCGCTCGGCCTACACGAAAATCTACCGCGAACCCGGATCCGCCCCGAGTTGGGATCCGCTTGTGCAGCAAGGTTGGCTCAAAAAAGCCTCTGCCTATGCAGCGCCGGCCGACTCCTCCGACGCCATCGCCTCCTATGCCTCGGCCGCACCAGAGGGCTTCGAGCTTCCGGGCGACCTCAACGAGCCTCCGCACCAACCCCACTTGGCGAACTTTTTCGCCGCCATCCGAGGCGACGCCACGCTCAACTGCGACGCCGAGGAGGCCCTCGCATCCGAGGCTCCGATTTATTGGGTCAATCCCGCCGCCGAGCGCAACGAAACCATCCTTCTCACCGAAGAACACCTCCACACATGAAAAAAACAACACTCCTGAGCCTGCTCGCCACCGCCGTCGTTCCGCTCGCGCAAGCGGCCGAGACGATTCCACTCACCACCACGATCCCGCCCGAGAAAATCGAAGGCACTCCGATTGAGATCAAAGTTCCCAACCTGAAACCCGCCGCTTCGAGGGCCCCGGAAATCCAAGTCCCCGCCGGAACCACGCTTCTCTCAAAAGGCAAACCAGTCACCGCCAGTGACGATTTTCCCATCATCGGCGATCTGCCCTACATCACCGATGGCGAGAAGGACGCCGGCGAAGGCTACTTCCTCGAACTCGCCAATGGTCTCCAGTGGGTGCAGATCGACCTCGAACAGGAGGCGGCCATCCAAGCCGTCTGGGTCTGGCACTACCACTCCCAGCGCCGCGCCTACCACGATGTCATCATTCAACTCTCGAACGATCCCGAATTCGCCTCCGGCGTGACCACTGTCTTCAACAACGACTTTGACAACTCCGCATCGCTCGGCACCGGCTCCGACGCCCCCTACGTCGAGACCCAATACGGCCTGCTCGTTCCCGTGGCAGGCGTCAAAGGCCGCTATGTCCGCCTTTACAGCCAGGGCAACACCTCCAACGACATGAACCACTACATCGAAGTCGAGGTATTCGGAACCCCGGCACAGTAACGCTCCAACTTATGCCTCCCTTCGCCCTCCGCATCGCTTTCACCATTCTCGCGACCACCTGCGGCGCACTCGCCTCGGAATACTCGGTGTTCAACCAGCACCCAGATGCCACACGCACAGCGGATGGCGCTTGGGAAGTGCATGATATTTCCCGCCCGTGGCCACCCGCGGCCACGCCAAAGCCATGGACGGATTTGGAAAAGGACACAAAAGCCCCTCAAGGAGCCACCATCCTGTTCGACGGATCATCTCTCGATGCCTGGAATGTGCCCCAACCTTGGATTCTTGATAAAGGCGTCCTGCAAGTGCGCCCGGTGAATATATCGCTCGCCTCCAAGCAATCCTTCGGCTCGTGCCGCTTGCACCTTGAGTGGCGAACCCCGCCGGAAAGCGCCAAAAAATCGGGCCAGAACAAAGGCAACAGCGGCGTGCTCCTGATGTCCACCTACGAAATCCAAGTCCTGGACACCTACGAGAACAAAACCTACGCCGATGGCATGGCCGCCGCCCTCTACGGCGTGAAACCTCCTGATGTCAACGCGCTCCGCCCAACAGGAGAGTGGCAGTGCTACGACATCTGGTTCAAGCGCCCCCTCTTCGATGAATCGGGAAAAATGACATCGCCCGCCTGCGTGACCGTTATGGTCAACGGCGTCCTCGTCCAAAACAACGTTCCCTTCGACGGCCCCACGTCCCACAAAAAACGCCGCCCTTACCAGAAACACGCGGATGCCCGACCGCTCGTGATCCAAAACCACAACGAAGTCGTGGAGTTTCGCAATATCTGGATTCAACCGCTGCCAGATGACGCGGTCCTCTCGCCCGCAGGCCCTGTCGGCATTAATAAATGAGAACCTCTTTGGTGCTCGCCGTGCTTCCGGCCTCGATCAGCCTATCCGCCACAGAACCTTTTGATTGCAAATCAATCGACGAAGCCATCGCACGTGGAAACATGGAGACTGCCCAAAGCTTTCTCGCCGCCGACCCCGCTCTCGCCAAGGCCGGAGCCAATCCGCGCATGACGCCGCTGCAACAAGCCATCCTCCGCAACCGTGCGGAAATCGCGGCCGTCCTCATCAAGGCGGGGGCGGCTGTGAACACTCCCGATTCCTCGGGAAGAACCCCGCTCCATCTTGCTGTGGAACGCCGCAATCCAGAGATTGTCAGCCTTCTCCTGGCCCGCAAAGCCGACCCGTCCCGCCGCGACAGCATCGGTTGGACCCCGCTCCATCACGCCGCCGCAAAAAACGACTCCGCCGTTGCGCGTGCCCTGCTCGAAGGCGGCGCAGACAACAATATCCTCAGCGCCTGCGGCGGCACTCCCGCTCCACGAGGCCGCCGCCAGCGGGGGTGTCGAAATCATCGCCCTGCTCCTCAATCACGGCGTCAATCCCGCCACCGTTTCGCAAACCGGCGACACCGCCCTCTCCATCGCCCGCCTGCGGGGTGATGCAGCCGTCATTTCCTCCATCGAAAACTCCCTCGACACTCCATGAAAACAGCGCCAACTGCACAATCCACCCTCTCGCGCCGATCATTCCTGAAAGCCGGCATCGCCACCGCCGCCGGCACGATCTTCTTCCCCTACATCGCTCGCTCGAATCCGATCGGCGCAAACAACCGCGTCCGCATGGCGCTCATCGGTTGCGGCCTCATCATGGGTGGTCACCATGCTTGGGCACAGTCCCACCCGATGATCGATCTTGTCGCTGTCTGTGATGTGAAAAAATCCCAGCGTGAAGCCGCTCTGGCCAAGCTCAAACAAAAGAACCCCGGCGCTATCGGCTATGTTGATTACGGCGACATCATGGCCCGCAGCGATATCGATGCCGTCATCATCGCCACGCCCGACCACTGGCATGCGGCGATTTCGATCGATGCCATGCGCGCCGGGAAGGATGTCTATGTTGAAAAGCCAATGGCCCTCACGCTGGAAGAGACGACGGCCATGGTGGCGGCGGAAAAACGCTACAGCCGCATCCTTCAAGTCGGCAGCCAACAGCGCTCCGACCACGCATTCCGCCAGGCGGTGGACATCGTCCGCAACGGCTGGATCGGCGAGGTCACCGAGATTCACATTGATTTAAAAAGCGATTTCCCGCCCGTCACCTTGCTTCCCGAGGAACCCGTTCCTGCGGATATCGACTACGACCGCTGGCTCGGCCCTGCTCCCTGGAGGCCTTATAACAACACCCGCGTGCTTGGTAGTTTCGGCGGCGGATGGCGCATTTTCTGGGACTACGGCTCGCGCAAAATTGGCGACTGGGGCGCGCACCACTTCGATATCGTCCAATGGGCCCTCGACATGGATGGCAACGGGCCCGTGCTCTTTGTTCCGAAGGGATTCGAAGGGGAGCCCTATCATTACTACCAGTATGCAAATGGCTTGAAAGTCACCGCCTCGCTGAAGGGCGGCGGTCCAGCCAACGGGGCCATGATCCGCTTTGTCGGAAAAAACGGCGAGGTGAAGGCATCGCGGGAATCTTTAGAAACCACGCCCGCTGATCTGGCTTCGCGCATCCCCTCGTCCAGTGAATTTCGCGCCTACCGCTCGAACGACCACCGTCAAAACTGGCTCGACTCGGTCATCTCGAGACAGCCCCCGATTTGTCCGGCCACCGTTGGCGCAAGCACCTTTGATATCTGCGCCCTCGCGGGAATCGCTGAGCGTCTGGAACGCCCGCTCCATTGGAACCCTGAAAAACGCGAAATCACCGGCGATCCGGAGGCTGCGCGCTTTGCCAAATACACCCGCCGAGCCGGATATCCGCTCCCCGTTTGAAATTTCTATCCACCTCACGCATGAGACACCTTTTCGCCACTCTCTTCCTCGCCACCGCCTTGGCCGCACACGCAGCCATTCCAGCGGATATCCTCGAAAACCTCGCCTCGCCCGATTTGACGAAGCGCTTCGAGGCGGAAACAAAACTCCGCCAACTCGCCTTCGAGGCAGGCAAACCCGGAGCAAACCCGGCCACCGCAGCTGCATTGGTAAATGACCTCCTCGCACTCGCCTCGGACACAGCGGCCCCCGAGCCTTCGCGACTCAATGCCCTGGAACAACTCCCCTTCCTGGCTTCCGCCTCCTCGGTTCCCAGACTCGCCACCTTGCTCTCCGATCCCAACCCCCTCGTTCGGGAAGGCGCCCGCAGCGCCCTGCAGAACAATCCAAACCCCGCCGCATCCGTGCCGCTCTTGCAGGCTCTTGAAAAAGCCGACCAACCCGCATGGGCGCTTGGCCTCATGGACTCGCTCGCCACGCGCGCCGATACCGCAGCCATTCCGGTATTCGCCTCAAGGTTGACCTCGCCGGACCAAGCAATCGCCTCACTCGCCGCCCAATCCCTCGGCTCCCTCGGCGGCAAAGAGTCCTTCGAAGCCTTGAACAACTTCCTGCCGAACTGCCCGCCAAACATCCTGCCTGTCGCCCAAAGCGCGCTCGTTCGCTGTGCCACTCAACAAGCGGATGGAGGCAAAGCAATTTCCGCCCTTTGGCCAAAGGCCGTCAACGCCGCAGTCCGGTGCGAGATTTTCAATGCCCTTGCCGGCCTTGGTGACGGCTCGCAAGCCACACCCCTCGTCACCGAAGTCATCGCTAAACAAGACACTCCGGGCAGCCTTGAAATCCTCCGCCTCGCCGTTCTTTCCGACAAACCCTCGTTGAAAAATCCCGTCCTCGCCGCACTGCCAACCCTCAATGAGGATGCACGCCTCGCCGTGCATGCCGCACTGGCGCTAAAATCCGACACCTCGCGTGAAGACGATCTCCTGGCCCTCGCCGCAGCCTTGGATGGATCCAAAAAAACCACCGCTATCGAACTTCTTGGCTCCTGCGGCACGGAAAAGAGCGTGGATTTTCTCGTTGCCGAAGCCCTCAAAAAATCCCCTCAAACACTCCCTGCCGCCTCACTCGCCGTCAATCGCCTGAAGATTCCCGGACTCGACCAACGCCTCGTGGAACAGGCCAAAGCCGCGCCAAGCCCTGAGGTCATCACGCTGCTCGCCTTCCGCAACCCGGATGGCACAGAAGCCCTCCTCCTGAATCTCGCCTCGCCGAACTCCGCAGCCGAGCAGCGCCAAGCCGCGCTTTCTTGTCTCGAAACCATGGGCCAACTCGAAACGGGCGCTCAACTCCTCCGCTGGATCGCCGAAACCCCGCAAGGCTCAGATTCCAAGCCCTACATTGCCGCATTCCGTAAAATCGCCCCGAGATTGAGTGCCGAGGCCACCCTCTGGCAATCCACGTTCCTCCCGGCGTTCCAGGCCGCATCGCCGGAAAACCGCCAAGCGCTTCTCTACACCATTCCCGCACTCCGTTGTCCCGAGTCTGGAGCCACGCTTGTGGAGTGGGTTCGCAGCGACACCGACTTGCGATCAATCGCGGTTGATCAACTGGTGTCATGGTCCAGTATCGCCGCTGGCGACTCGCTGCTCGCCGCTGCTCAAATCTCCGACTTGGACGATCCCAGCCGCGAAAAACTCTTCAAGGCCGCAGCCAAACTTCTATACCCGAACATCAAAGCTTCTGCTCGCGATAAAAAAGAGTATACGGCAAAAGTCCTCGCAGCCGCCCCTGAGGGCCCGATCCGTGAATCTATCCAACAGGCGATCACGGCAGCCAACCTTCCAAACTAAACAACCTCACCAACCCACACCATGCCAAGACCACTAACCTTGTTCACCGGCCAATGGGCCGACCTCCCGCTCGCCGACCTCGCCCCGCTCGTCAAAACGATGGGCTACGACGGCGTCGAACTCGCCTGCTGGGGCGACCACTTCGATGTCGATCAGGCCGCTTCATCGAAATCCTACATTCGCGAAAAATGGGAACTCCTCGCCGACCACGGCCTCACCTGCTTTTCGATCTCGAGCCACCTCGTCGGCCAGGCCGTCTGTGACCCGATCGATGCCCGCCACAAATCCATCCTCCCGCCCGATGTCTGGGGCGATGGCGAGCCCGAGGGCGTCCGCCGCCGCGCCGCCAAGAAGATGGCGCTCACCGCGAAGGCCGCCCGCGCGTTTTTCAATGCCAAACCAGGTTTCGCGAAAGCCCCGCACCGCGTCGCCGTCAACGGCTTCACCGGTTCCTCGATCTGGCATTCCATCTACGCCTTCCCGCCGACCTCGCAGGAATACTGGGACGCCGGGTTCGCCGACTTCGCGAAACGCTGGACCCCGATCCTCGATGCCTTCGACAAGGCGGATGTCGATTTCGCCCTCGAGGTGCATCCCACCGAGATCGCCTTCGACATCGCCACCGCCGAGCGCGCCCTTGCCGCGGTGAAAAACCACCGCCGCTTCGGCTTCAACTACGACCCCTCGCACCTCGGCTACCAAGGCGTGGACTACATCGCGTTCATCCGCAAATTCGGCCCGCGTATTTTTCATGCCCACATCAAGGATGCCTGGTGGGGTCATGGCGACGGCTCGGTCGGCGTCTTCGGCGGCCACACGACCTTTGGCGACGCGCGCCGCCAGTGGGACTTCCGCTCCCCGGGTCGCGGCGACATCAACTTCGAGGAGGTCATTGTGGCTCTCAATGATGTCGGCTACCAAGGCCCGCTCTCGGTCGAGTGGGAGGACATTCGTATGGATCGCATCCATGGCGCCAGCGAGGCCGCCCTGTTCGTGCGCGATCTCGACTTCTCGCCCAGCGCCGTGGCGTTTGACGCGGCCTTCGACAAAAAGAAAGGGAAATCCAAATGAGCGCAGCCAAACGCAAAATCCGCATGGGCATGGTCGGCGGCGGCCGTGGTGCCTTCATCGGAGGCGTCCACCGCATGGCGGCGGCCCTCGACGGCCAGATCGAACTCGTCTGCGGCGCATTCAGCAGCGACCCACAACGCTCGCGCGATTCGGGAGCCGATTTCTTCCTCCCTCCCGAGCGGTGCTACGGCACCTTTGAGGAAATGATGAAATCCGAAGCCGCGCTACCACTCGGTGAGCGCATGGATTTCGTGGCCATCGTCACTCCGAACCATGTCCACTTCCCCGCCGCCAAAGCCGCGCTGGAACACGGCTTCCCGGTTCTCTCCGACAAACCCGCGACCTTTAATCTCGCGGAAGCGAAAGAACTCGGCGCCCTCGTCGCCAAAACAGGCCTCCTCTACGGCCTCACCCACAACTACACCGGCTACCCGCTCGTCAAAGAAGCCCGCGACATGGTGCGCGCCGGCCAAGCTCGGAAAAATCCGCAAGGTCGTCGTGGAATACCCGCAAGGCTGGCTCTCCACCCGCCTTGAGGAATCGGGCCAGAAGCAAGCCGCCTGGCGCACCGATCCCACCAAATCGGGCGCGGCGGGCTGCCTCGGCGACATCGGCACCCACGCCGAAAACCTCGCCGAGTTCATCACCGGCCTCCGCATCAAGGAACTCGCCGCCGACCTCACGACCTTCGTCGAGGGCCGCGCTCTGGATGATGACGGCAATGTCCTCCTCCGCTTTGACAATGGCGCAAAAGGCATCCTCCACTCGTCCCAGATTTCCGTGGGCGAGGAGAATGACCTCAACATCCGCGTCTATGGCGAACTCGGCGGGCTCGAGTGGCACCAGCAGGAACCGAACACCCTGCTCGTGAAATGGAACGACCGCCCAACGGAAATCCGTCGCACCGGCCTCGGCTACCTCGGCGCAAACGCCGCCGCGCACTCGCGCATTCCGGCGGGCCACCCCGAGGGCTACCTCGAAGCCTTCGCCAATATCTACCGCAATTTCGCCAATCACCTCCGCGCCGTCCTCGACGGCACCACGCCCGACGCCACCGCCCTCGACTACCCGAAGATCGAGGACGGCATCCGCGGCATGGCCTTCATCGAGGCGGCGGTGGACAGCTCGAAACACAACGCCCGCTGGACCCCGCTCCCCGCATGACCATCAAACACCTCGCCCTCACGGTGATTCTTGGTTCCACCATTCTGGCCGAGGCCGCCGACGCCCCCAAGCGCGTCCTCGTGTGCACCACTACGATGGGGTTCCGCCACCCGTCGATTCCCTATGGCGAGGAAGCCCTCGCGGCCTTGGATGCCGCCTCGCCGGACTTCGAGATCGTCACTTGGCTCCGCCAACCGGATATCGAGGTGCCCAAAGCACCCAATCCTCCCCGCAAGCCGGCGTGACGACGCCCCCAAGCCGAACTCGACAAATACACGACCACCCTCGCCGACCATCACAAAGCGATGGAAACATGGAACCGTGAGGTGAAACCGGAAGCCGACATCAAACGCGCCGAGTTCAACGCCGCCATGGCCAAGACTCTCGAAGCCCTTTCACCCCAAGCCCTGCGCGACAACCGCATCGACGCCGTTGTCTTTTGTAACACCACGGGAGAGCTCCCGCTTCCCGATCTCGAGGGCTTCGTGGAGTGGGTTCGCTCAGGCGGTGCCTTCATCGGGATGCACGCAGGCAGCGACACCCTCAAGGATTCGCTTCCCTTCACCGACATGCTCTGCGGCACCTTCAACGGACACGGCCCGCAGGTGCCCGCTACCCTCCACGCGGGGGACAAGGAGCATCCCGCCAATGGCAACATCGGCGATATCTGGGCCCTCTCCCAAGAGGAAATGTATCTCATCAAAAACCACGACCGCGGCAAGGTGCGCTCGATCTGGTTCATGCGCCACCACCCGAACAAGCCGGAGGAAGAAGGCTTCTTCCCGGTCGCTTGGGTGCGCGGCCTCGGCGAGGGACGCATTTTCTACACCTCCTCGGCCACCGCGAGGACATGTGGAGCATCGACCCCGCCCTCCCGAATCGCCTCAACTCGATTGAAATCGCCACCCAATTCCGCAGCCATCTCCTCGGGGGCATCCGTTGGGCCCTCGGCCTGGAACCTGGCTCCGCCGAACCCAATCCCACAACCAACTGAACCCCGCCGCAAAGCCCTCGAATCATCCGGCCATGAGCTCAAACCCCGACAAAAACCAGCAACTTTTCTGGGGTTGCTTCATCGCCCTCGTCACCACCTCGTTCGCCTTCATCACGAGGGCGTTCCTCGTGAACGACCCCTCGCTCTGGCCCGCAGACCTCGGCCTGACAAGGTCAAAGCCCAGGAACTCTTCGGAGCGGGCATCTGGCCGTTCGCCATCTCGATCATCCTCTTCAGCCTGGTCATCGACCGCGTGGGCTACCGGGCGGCGATGGTGTTCAGTTTTGTCTGCTATGCCGTCTACGCCGTGCTCGCGCTCCAAGCCCACGCCGTTCTCCACCCTTCAGGCGCTCCGCTGGAGGGTGAGGCCCTTGCCGCCGCTCGCGCGTCCGCATGGAACTTGCTCTACGCGGGGTCGATTATCCTCGGCCTGGGGAATGGCACCGTGGAGGCCTTCATCAATCCCGTCGTGGCCACTCTTTTCAACCGTGAGAAAACGAAATGGCTGAATATCCTCCACGCTGGCTGGCTGGCTGGACTTGTGGTTGGCGGCCTCATTTCGATCTTCCTCGGGGCGAAGGTCGCGGCCGATTGGCGCATTCTGGTCTATCTCATTTCGATACCGGCCATCGTTTACATGCTCATGCTCCTTCGGGCGAAATTCCCGGTGAACGAACGTGTGGCCGCTGGCACCTCCTACCGCGAGATGCTCGCCGAATTCGGCGTCCTCGGCGCGGCCCTCGCAGGATTCCTCGTCTTCAAGCAACTTGGCATGGTCTTCGGTTGGCCACAGGCGGTCACCTGGACCCTCCTCATCGTCTCCGTCGCTGCCTACGGCCTCTATTGCCGCTCGCTGGGCCGCCCGATTCTGCTTTTCCTGTGCCTTATCATGATGCCGCTCGCCACCACCGAACTGGGAACAGACGGCGCCATCTCGGGCATCATGGAAGAACCCCTCCATGCCATCGGCGCGAACCCACTCTGGGTATTGATCTACACATCGAGCATCATGATGTGCCTTCGTTTTGTGGCAGGCCCGATTGTCCGCAAACTCACCCCGCTCGGCCTTCTCGCCGTGTGTGCCGTGCTGGCATCCGCTGGCCTGTTTTTACTCTCAACAGCCCAAGGCCTCGCCTTCATCTTCTTCGCCGCGACCCTCTACGGCGTCGGCAAAACCTTCTTCTGGCCGACCATGCTGGGCGTCGTCGCCGAACAAACCCCCAAAGGCGGCGCGCTCACCCTCAATGCCATTGCAGGCATCGGCATGCTGACCGTCGGCATCCTCGGCGGCCCGCTCATCGGCGAAATGCAGGAACGCTCGATCGAATCCGCCATCGAGACCAAAACCCCCGGCGTCTACCAAACCGTCTCGAAATCCGATTCGTATTTCTTCGGAACCTACCGCGCCCTCGACCCCGCGAAGCTCTCGGCCCTTCCAGAAACCCAATCGCAGGAAATCTCCAGCATCGCCAAAACCGCCCGCCAAGGCTCGCTGGCAAAAGTCATCGTCTTCCCCGCATTCATGCTCCTCTGCTACCTCGGCCTGATCGTGTGGTTCCGCTCCCGCGGTGGATACAAGGCGGTCAGCCTCTCGGCCAATCACTGATCCTTACGCGCTCCAGTCGGGATCAGTGATCACGCGGCACCCCGCCGGAAGGAGCGCTGCGAACTCCGCGATTTCCTCGGGCGTCATGGTGAAGCACGCCGTCGAGAAGGCATCGGCTAATGGCGCCCTCGGGTGGACCACCCAGACATTTTCGAAGACTCGAGCCGCCGTGCCATCCGTGGGATTTACAATGTGGGCGCCCTGTTGCGAATTTCCCGACGCCGCAAGCGCGGAGGCGCGCAAGTGCAAACGCCTCGGGCCGGCCGAATGCGGGATGTCGATCGGCCAATCCATCGACCCCATGGCCAGAATCGTGCTCGCCCCGGAGGTCAGCAGCGCATCTCCGATTCCATGCACGGCGAGAATTTCTCCCATGCGCTCCAGCGCAAACCCCTTGCCGATCGCCCCAAGATCCAGCACACGCCCGGCTTCGAGGCATGTGACGAGTGGCCTGTGCCCATCGAGCGAAACGACCCCGCCCACTGTTCCAGTGGCTACGGAGCCCGACTTCACCGCATCGATCATCGTGCCCGCGCAGGGATCGAACCGACCGCCTGTTGCAGCCGAAGCCTCGATCGCCAAGCGCAGGCAGCGGTCGCACTCGTCGCTGAGGAAGAGAGTTTCCCCGGCTTCCATCGCATTGATGCGGCTGATGTCGCTTCCCGGCACATAGCGGCTGAGCACCCCCTCAAGCTCCTCGAGTTTTTGAAACGCCTCGGAGACGGCGGAGTCCACAAGCGCTCGATCTCCGCCGGGCACGAAAATGCGAAAGGTCGTTTTCATTGCCTCCGAGGCATACCTCTGCAGCGAGGGATTCTCGAAAAACGGCACCGCCTGATGCGCCGCGCTCATTGTGAGACCAATTCCTCTGCTCGGATGTCA
>JAGYIV010000014.1 GCA_018402345.1 Terrimicrobiaceae bacterium | reverse complement strand
GGGGTTGCTTCATCGCCCTCGTCACCACCTCGTTCGCCTTCATCACGAGGGCGTTCCTCGTCAACGACCCCTCGCTCTGGCCCGCAGACCTCGGCCTGGACAAGGTCAAAGCCCAGGAACTCTTCGGAGCGGGCATCTGGCCGTTCGCCATCTCGATCATTCTCTTCAGCCTGGTCATCGACCGCGTGGGCTACCGGGCGGCGATGGTGTTCAGTTTTGTCTGCTATGCCGTCTACGCCGTGCTCGCGCTCCAAGCCCACGCCGTTCTCCACCCTTCAGGCGCTCCGCTGGAGGGTGAGGCCCTTGCCGCCGCTCGCGCGGCCGCATGGAACTTGCTCTACGCGGGGTCGATTATCCTCGGCCTGGGAATGGCACCGTGGAGGCCTTCATCAATCCCGTCGTGGCCACTCTTTTCAACCGTGAGAAAACGAAATGGCTGAATATCCTCCACGCTGGCTGGCCGGCTGGACTTGTGGTTGGCGGCCTCATTTCGATCTTCCTCGGCGCGAAGGTCGCGGCCGATTGGCGCATTCTGGTCTATCTCATTTCGATACCGGCCATCGTTTACATGCTCATGCTCCTTCGGGCGAAATTCCCGGTGAACGAACGTGTGGCCGCTGGCACCTCCTACCGCGAGATGCTCGCCGAATTCGGCGTCCTCGGCGCGGCCCTCGCAGGATTCCTCGTCTTCAAGCAACTTGGCATGGTCTTCGGTTGGCCACAGGCGGTCACCTGGACCCTCCTCATCGTCTCCGTCGCTGCCTACGGCCTCTATTGCCGCTCGCTGGGCCGCCCGATTCTGCTTTTCCTGTGCCTTATCATGATGCCGCTCGCCACCACCGAACTGGGAACAGACGGCGCCATCTCGGGCATCATGGAAGAACCCCTCCATGCCATCGGCGCGAACCCACTCTGGGTATTGATCTACACATCGAGCATCATGATGTGCCTTCGTTTTGTGGCAGGCCCGATTGTCCGCAAACTCACCCCGCTCGGCCTTCTCGCCGTGTGTGCCGTGCTGGCATCCGCCGGCCTGTTTTTACTCTCAACAGCCCAAGGCCTCGCCTTCATCTTCTTCGCCGCGACCCTCTACGGCGTCGGCAAAACCTTCTTCTGGCCGACCATGCTGGGCGTCGTCGCCGAACAAACCCCCAAAGGCGGCGCGCTCACCCTCAATGCCATTGCAGGCATCGGCATGCTGACCGTCGGCATCCTCGGCGGCCCGCTCATCGGCGAAATGCAGGAACGCTCGATCGAGTCCGCCATCGAGACCAAAACCCCCGGCGTCTACCAAACCGTCTCGAAATCCGATTCGTATTTCTTCGGAACCTACCGCGCCCTCGACCCCGCGAAACTCTCGGCGCTTTCCGAAACCCAATCGCAGGAAATCTCCAGCATCGCCAAAACCGCCCGCCAAGGCTCGCTGGCAAAAGTCATCGTCTTCCCCGCCTTCATGCTCCTCTGCTACCTCGGCCTGATCGTGTGGTTCCGCTCCCGCGGTGGATACAAGGCGGTCAGCCTCTCGGCCAATCACTGATCCTTACGCGCTCCAGTCGGGATCACTGATCACGCGGCACCCCGCCGGAAGGAGCGCTGCGAACTCCGCGATTTCCTCGGGCGTCATGGTGAAGCACGCCGTCGAGAAGGCATCGGCTAATGGCGCCCTCGGGTGGACCACCCAGACATTTTCGAAGACTCGAGCCGCCGTGCCATCCATGGGATTTACAATGTGGGCGCCCTGTTGCGAATTTCCCGACGCCGCAAGCGCGGAGGCGCGCAAGTGCAAACGCCTCGGGCCGGCCGAATGCGGGATGTCGATCGGCCAATCCATCGACCCCATCGCCAGAATCGTGCTCGCCCCGGAGGTCAGCAGCGCATCCGCGATTCCATGCACGGCGAGAATTTCTCCCATGCGCTCCAGCGCAAACCCCTTGCCGATCGCCCCAAGATCCAGCACGCGCCCGGCTTCGAGGCATGTGACGAGTGGCTTGTGCCCATCGAGCGAAACGATCCCGCGCACTGTTCCAGTGGCTACTGACCCCGACTTCACCGCATCGATCATCGTGCCCGCGCAGGGATCGAACCGACCGCCTGTTGCAGCCGAAGCCTCGATCGCCAAGCGCAGGCAGCGGTCGCACTCGTCGCTGAGGAAGAGAGTTTCCCCGGCTTCCATCGCATTGATGCGGCTGATGTCGCTTCCCGGCACATAGCGGCTGAGCACCCCTCAAGCTCCTCGAGTTTTTGAAACGCCTCGGAGACGGCGGAGTCCACAAGCGCTCGATCTCCGCCGGGCACGAAAATGCGAAAGGTCGTTTTCATTGCCTCCGAGGCATACCTCTGCAGCGAGGGATTCTCGAAAAACGGCACCGCCTGATGCGCCGCGCTCATTGTGAGACCAATTCCTCTGCTCGGATGTCATACCTCACAAACACCGTCAACGGCACCTCGTGCCTGAGCCCGTTGAAAAACACCGCATGCGAGCTCGATAGCACGCGTGCCGTTTCCTCCGCGCTCTCCGGCATCGCAATCACCACTCCGAATGCCTCCGCACCAAGCGGAAGAGAATCAAAGTAACCGACCTCGTCCGCACCACGCAAATACCATGGCAACGGCCAGTATCCCCTGCCCACCACCGCAATCCGGCTCTCGCGAAAGGCAGGCGACTTCTCGCTCAAGGCACGCAACCGCTCACCCAGTGAAATGACATTTCCCGAGGTTGGCGCAAACGCCATCGGATTCCTCGCGTCCGCTGGAAAACGAAAGACCGCCGCCCGCGCCTGCTGGAATTGAAACACCGCCACCAAGGCTAAAACCGCCAATCCCGCAGCAAGTCGCCACCGCTGCCCCCCGCCAATCAACACCCCAACGCCAACACCCGCCAACACACAAGCTTGCATCCAGGCACCCATCATCAACCAAGGTGTCTTGTAGGAAATCGCCGAATACACTCCGAGTTGAACGACCGTCGACACAGCCAGCACGATCACCAACGGATTCGCCCGACGCCATCCGCTCCATGCCCCGACCAACGCCAGCAGCGCGATCCCAGCCTCGGTCCACCACTGCGGCGCGCGATACTTCGGCACCACCATCAACTCCGCGTAGTAATGCCACGGCTTCGCATGCCCTGCATCGGTCGCATAGTTGAAAAAAGTCGAAAGGAAATGCAGCGGATTCCCATACGCCGCGACCACCACCGCCAGAAACCCCAACCCTGCGGCCCCAGCAGCGACCACGAACTCCCGCCCCCGAACCATCGGCCACACTGCCGCAAGCCCAGCGCACCACCCCGACGCGGGAATCACAAATGTTTCCTTCGTGGCGGCCATCAACCCGAGCGCGATCCCGCCGCAGACCGCCGCCCGCACATCCCTCGAGCGCAACCACCAGGCCAGGCACCCAAGCGCCACAGCCGAAAAAAAGACCAATACCGCCTCGTGGATATACACCCTCGAATACATGCAAAGCAGCGGCGAGGTCGCCAGAAACACCCCGCCCATCAGCGCCCCGCTCCCGCCGATCCAAGGCCATAAAACCAGTGGCAGCAACACCGCCAATGAGCCCAGCAACGCCGGCACCAACCGCAATACCACCTCATCCAATTCCCCATACCCGGTCCTCCCGGAAAGCCCCGCCGCACCAGCACCGAGCCACGAAAGCGTCGGCCCGTGGAAATGCGCAGGATCAAACGCATACCCCCTGCCCTCCAACCGCTCGGCGGTGATCCGCGCTCCCACCGCCTCGTCCGCATGCATCGGCGCCACCCCCAAATCAACAACCCTCAACGCCAACCCCAGTAAAATCACCGGCACCCATAAAAACCGGCCTCTGAGGGAATCCGCCATGAACACACTCAACCCTACGCCCCGGCACCAAGCCATTTCAAGCGGTGCGGGATCATCCAAAAAAAAACGCCCCTCCGCGGTGTATGTTGGAGCCTGTCGGGGGGAGGCTGGAAAACTGGCAGCGCCTACGGGATTCGAACCCGTGCACCAGCCTTGAGAGGGCTGTGTCCTAACCCCTAGACGAAGGCGCCAAGCGGCATCACCATATTCGCGGCGGCCTCTTTGGCAAGGGAAACGTGGGAAGCGCCTGCGGGGCTACTCTCACTTGCCGGACCGGATTTTTTCCTTCTCGTGCTCACGCTTTTCCTCGATGCGGCGGAGTTCGGAGGCGAGTTGCCGGCGGATCGACTCCTGCTCGTGCGGTGCGGCTTTGGCGAGTTCGCCTTCGAGGAGGATTTTCTTCTCGGCGATCGCGGCATCCATGCGCGTGTTGATGTCATTGATGGCGGTTTTTGCTCCTCGGTGAGCGACACGGCGGGCGCTGATTTCTCAAGACGGCCCATGGCGAGTTCGTAAGCGGACTTCATTCCTCCATTTGAACAAATGCTGCGCCGCAGGGAGAGAAAAATTGCGCCACGGCTCACTCGCGTGTTTATTCCTCGCCCATGTCTCACATACGGCTTCTCAGCACGGATTTCGACGGCACACTCACCGAGCACTTTGTCGGCGGGCGCTGCACCCCGGCGCTGGCAGAGGTTCTTTCCACCCACAAACGCCTCGGAGGTTGTTGGGCGGTGAACACCGGCCGCAGCCTGGAACACGCCATCAAGGGAATCAATGAATTCGCCGCACCCAGTCCTGCCCGACTTCCTGCTCACCAACGAACGCGAGATTTTTCACAGAAACAGCGCGGGCGAGTGGGTGCCGGAGACGCCGTGGAACGAGGCATGCTACAAACGCCACGACGACCTCTTTGTCGAGGCCGAGCCGCTGATCGGGCGCATCCGCGCCATGGTGGACGGCCATCCCGGCATCACGTGGATCGAGGAAAACGGCCAACCGGCGGGAGTGGTCACAAGCGACGAGCGGGTCATGGAGGAGTTCGTGGCGTTTCTCGATCGCGAATCCCACGCCCACCCCGAACTCTCGCACCAGCGGAACACGATCTACCTGCGCTTCGCCCACCGCGACTACCACAAGGGGAGTTCGCTCGCGGAACTCTGCAGGCTGCTCGGCGTGGGCAAACACGAGGTGCTGGCGGCGGGCGACCATTTCAACGACATCCCCATGCTCGACGGGCGCTTTGCAAAGTTTCCCTGCTGCCCGGTGAATGCGATCCCCGAGGTGCGCGAAACCGTGCAATTGGCGGGAGGCCACTGCGCCTCGAAGCGTGCGGCAGATGGCGTGGCCGAGTCCTGGCATGTCTTCCATCTGACATCCAACCAATGACCGCGGCTCTGCTGAAGAAACTCCGCGCCAAGCTCGGCGCGGATTCCATCTCGACTTCTCCCCCGCCGGAATACCGCTCTGACAAATGGTTCGCAGCTGGCAAGCCTGACGCTGTGGTGTTTCCTGGAAGCACCGAGGAAACAGCCTTTGTTCTACGCGCGGCGAACCATGCGGGCGTCCCTGTCACTCCCCGCGGCGCGGGCTTCGGATACGTAGGTGGCTGCACACCTGTGAATGGCGGCATCGTGCTCTGCCTCGACCGCATGAACCGGATCCTCGAAATCAACCCGCAGGATTTCGTGGCGGTCGTCCAACCCGGAGTGATCACTGGCGACCTCCAAGCCAAGGTCCGTTCGAAAGGCCTCTTCTACCCGCCAGATCCGGCCAGCCTGAAGGATTGTAGCATCGGAGGAAACATCGCCACCAACGCCGGCGGCCCCCGCTGCCTCAAATATGGAGTGACGCGCAACTATATCCTCGGCCTCACCGTCGTGCTGCCGGACGGCTCGATCGTTCGCTGCGGCGGACGCACCCACAAAAACAAGACAGGCTTCGATCTGGTGGGCCTGTTTGCCAGGCTCCGAGGGGCTCTTGGGAATGGTCACCGAGGCCACCCTCCGCCTTCTCCCGCACCCGCCGGCTCGAGCGGTGCTCTCCGTCGGGCTTTGCGAAAATGTCGGATGCCGCCGCCGCCATCCAAACGGTTTTCGCCCACGGCCACCTGCCGGCGGCGGTGGAGGTGGCGGATGCCTTCACGTTGCGCTCGGCCCGTGCCTTCCAGCCAAATGCCGAATTTCCCGAGGGCGATGCGCAAGTCATCCTTGAAGTCGATGGCCAACCAGCCAGCGTCCGCAGCGAGGCGGCCACGCTGGCGAAGCTTCTCCAAAGCACTGGCGCCAACGGCATCCGCAAAGCAACCACCGAGTCGGCTTGCGAGGCACTCTGGGGACTCCGCCGCCTCTACTCCCAATCCCTCAAGGCCACTGGCCTCAAAAAGCTGAACGAGGACATCGTGGTTCCGCGCGGACGCCTCGTTGATCTGGTGAACTTCGCCGCGCGCCTCCAGAAAAAATCAGGCTTCCCGGTCGCCTGCTTCGGCCACGCGGGGGATGGCAACATCCACGTCAACATCATGGTCGCCGAACCCGACAACCCGCGTGTCATGAAAAAAGCCAACGCCGCATTGGACGAACTCTTCACGCAGGTCCTCGCATGGAACGGCACAATCACCGGTGAGCACGGCATTGGCCTCGCCAAGAAACCCTGGTGGAAACAGGCGCTCCCGCCGGAGACCCGCGCCCTGCATGCCACGCTGAAGCGCGCGCTGGACCCCAAGGGCCTCCTGAATCCCGGAAAATTCGTCTGAGGCGCCTGCGGCTTTGTGACGTTTCCTTTGCAAAAGCGCCACACAGTTTGACAATCAGCCCCTCCCCTCTCTACTGTTCGCCCCGTCCGAGGCGGAATATTCCTCTATGCAATCCATTCTTGACACACCCGTTCTGGTGCTCAACAGGCTCTGGCAGGCGGTCAACACCTGCAGCGCCCGCCGTGCGTTCACCTTGCTTTACCAAGGCCACGCGCAGGTCGTTTCGGCGGATAATTCCCAAGGGTTCATGACCCATGACTTTTCAAGCTGGCAGGATTTTTCCCGCCGCAATCCGGATGGCGGCGAAATGGTGAATACCATCTCCATGCACATCCGCATCCCCCGCATCATCGTGCTCCTCCTCTTCGACCGCCTGCCGAAGAAGGAAGTCAAGTTCACCCGCCACAACGTCTTCGAGCGGGACAAAAACACTTGCCAATATTGCGGCAAAACCCTCTCCCGCGAGTTGCTGAATCTCGACCACGTCCTCCCCCGCGACCGCGGCGGGCAGACAACCTGGGAAAACATCGTCTGCTCGTGCATCCGCTGCAACACCCGCAAAGGAAACCGCCTCCCGCACGAGGCTGGCATGGCGCTCGTCAAAAAACCCAAGCGCCCGAAATGGCAGCCATTCCTCAACATCTCCCTCTCCGCGCACCCACATGATAGCTGGAAACACTTCTTGGACATTGCTTACTGGAATGTGGAACTCGGTGACGGGTAGCTAGTTGAAATATTTTTTGATTTTTCTGAAAAAAATCGCTTGCCGCACGAAAAAGCCCGTGCCATTGTGACCGCGTTCTGGGGGGAACAGAAGGCCGCTGAAGCAATCGCTTCGGCGGCCTTCAACTTTAGGGGCCCATGTTTTTCGCACCGATCCAACGCAGCCTCGGCAGCGCACGACTTGACGCAAAAAAACATCACAATATTGTGATGATATGAAGACCGCCACGATCCGCGATTTGCGTTACGATTTTCCAAAGCTCGAGGCCTGGCTCGCCGGCGGCGAGGAGATTCTCATCACCAAACACTCGAAGCCCGTCGCAAAAATTTCTCCTCCGGGCACCAAGACCAAAAAAAAATTGCCCCCCATTCCCGATTACGAAGCCCGCCTCCAGCGACTCTGGGGTGACCGGGTGTTCAGTTCCGACGAGGTCGAGGAAATGCGGGCTTTTGAAACCGGGGAACCATGATCACTTATCCCGACACGAGCTTCCTGTGCTCGCTATACCGACGCCAAGACCACACTCCACTCGCCTTGGAACACCGTGCATCCATGCGCGAACCCCTCCACTTCACCCGCCTTCTGGAGTTCGAATTCCTCCAATCCATCGAACTCCAAGTCTGGCTCCACTCGGCAGACCGCACCAAGGGCTACCCCAGACACCAAGCCGACCAGATGGTCTCCGACTGGCAGGCGGATGTCGCCGCAGGCATCAATGCCGTCACCCCCTGTGATATGGACGCCGTCATGCGACTCGCCGCGACCTACTCGATGCAACGCACCGCAAAAAACGGCCACCGCACCCTCGATGTGCTCCACGTCGCCACCGCGGTGCACTTGGGCGCGCGGGAATTTCTCACCTTCGACACACGACAGAAAAAACTCGCACGCCACGCCGGGTTGAGCGTGCCGTTCTGAACATCACCCGACCAGGCCCGCCGCCAACCGGCGCGCCTCGGCATCCGCCGCGAGAAGTTCCTCGAGCGTCGGATGCTCCACGCGCGGGCAGGCATCCATGACACCCTCCACAACCCGCCAGATGCCCGGAAATGGCAAATGCCCCGCAAGGAATGCCTCGACCGCAACCTCGTTGGCCGCATTGAGCACCGCCGGAAGCGCACCGCCCTGATCACCGGCAAGCCTCGCCAAATCCAGCGCGGGAAAATCAGCGCACCGGGGAGCCTCGAAATCCAACTTCCCCAGACGCGCGAAATCCAGAGGCCGCATTGCATTCGGCAGACGCTTGGGCCAAGTGACCGCACATTGGATCGGCAGGCACATATCCGACTCCCCCAACTGCGCCAGAATCGAGTGGTCCACAAACTCCACCATCGAATGCACGATGCTTTGCGGGTGCACCACCACATCGATCCGATCGATTCCGACATCGAACAACCACCGCGCCTCGATCAGCTCAAGCGCCTTGTTCATCATCGTCGCCGAGTCGATCGTGATCTTGGGGCCCATCGACCATGTCGGATGCCGCAGCGCCATCTCGGGCGTCACCGCCGCGAGTTGGCTCGCCGGTGTTTGACGGAACGGCCCGCCCGAACAGGTCAAAATCAACCGACGCACCGCGCTGGCATCACGCCCGCCGAGGCATTGGAAAATCGCACTGTGCTCGCTGTCCACCGGCAGGATGTTCACTCCCTTACGGCGCGCCGCCTCCATCACGGCTTCGCCAGCCATGACCAGGATTTCCTTGCTGGCCACCGCCAGGTCCTTCCCCGCCTCGATCGCCGCCAGCGCGGGCTGCAGCCCCGCCGTTCCCACGATCGCCACCAACACCAAATCCGCCTCGGGCATCGTGGCAAGCTCGACAAGCCGCTCCGCCCCTCCATCACCGCCGGACACCACCGTGCGCGCTTCGGGAAATTCCATCGCAGCCTCAGCCAAGGCGTCGGCATTGCTGTGCGCCGACATGCCGACGATGCGCATCCGCTCGGGCATCGCCCTCGCCACACTCCGCGCACTCCGCCCGATCGAGCCGGTTGCTCCAAGGATCACGACATTTCGCATCGTCGGCAGGTTGTCCGAATCCCAGACCTCACGCAATGCCATCGACGTTCAATTCAGCGTCCGCCGCGCTCAAGCGGTCCGGGCACATACACCCACGACATCCCGGCCGCCTTCGCCGCCTCGATGCCGGTCGGGCTGTCCTCAAACACCACACACTCCCCGGGCAACACGCCAAGGTGTTTTGCCGCCAACAAAAACGGATCGGGATGCGGCTTGCCCCGCTCGTAATCCTCGGCGCACACCACCGCTTCGAACCACGGCGTGATCCCGAGCGCATCCAACGTGGCCACCACCAGCTCCCGATGCCCGCCGGAAGCCACCGCAAGCGGCACACGTCCGTGCATATCCCTCGCGATCTCCACCACCTCGTTCAGCGGACCCACCTCGGGGATCAACTCCAAATAGTAATCCTCCTTCCGCCGCACCACCGAAGCCACATCCAGCGATAGCCCATAGCGCGCATTCAGCGCCTCCACGATCATCGCCGTTGGCCGCCCACCCCATTCGTAAAACAATTCCTCGGGATACCTCCCCCCAAAATCCTCCATCGCCCGCGACCAAGCCCTGTAGTGCAACGGCATGTTGTCCGCCAACGTCCCGTCGCAATCAAATATGTAACCGCCAAAATTTCCTTCCGGGATCTCGAGTTTCAAAATGCCCTCTTCGGTTGAGTGTGAAAAATATGTCCCCAGGTGGAGTCGAACCACCATCTGAGCTTTAGGAGAGCCCTGCTCTATCCACTTGAGCTATAGGGACAAATAAGCGATCTTGGCAACGTGTCCAAGACCACTTTCTTTTGATTACAGCCATTTCCCCCATCCGGCAAGCGCAAGCTGTTAATTCGAGCCGCGCATGCCTCAACACCGCTGCGCTTTCCGAAAAATCAACAGAATTTTTCATTGCAGCATGCTCGCTTGGGGTCCAACGTTCCTATGCTCTCATCACACTCCATATGAAACAACCCTCCCTCAGCTCTCTCGGCATCAAATGGCTCTGCATCGTTGCCTTATGCTTGTCACCCGCCACATCGGCTCTCGCCCAGTCCTCCGATCAGGAATTTCTGGAGGAATCCGCGGCTCAAGAATCCATGCAAGAGGGCATCGTGGCGATCTTGGAAGTCACAGGACAAGTCGTGTTGATCGACGCCGAGGATAACAATCTCGGCCCAGCCACAAAAGGCACCAAAATCGGTAATGGCATCTCGATCGCCACCGGACCAGGCGCACGCGTTGACCTCGCGTTTTCAAACGGCTTGGTAATGCAAATCCAAGAAAACAGCCGCTTCACAGTGGCTGACTTCGAGCATGCACCATACGAGTATGTCTTTTCAAACGGCGTCGCCCTCAATGCACGCGACGTCGACAAGTTCGGTGACGAAAAAGCCGTCCTCACCAACCTCGATGCCAGTGAGGATGCTTGGAACGACCTGGAAATCGAACCGGTCACCGCCACCAGCGAGTTTGTCCTCCACTACGGCACCATGATCGGCGAGACCAAAAAACTCCAACCCGGTTCCCGTTTGGACATCATCACTCCCATCGGCACCGCAGGCATCCGCGGCACGATCTGGAGATTGACAGTCACTCCTGTAAGAAACAGCAACGGTATCACGACGTATACCGGCACTGTTGATGTGGCAAGGGGTCGCGTTGTTTTTTCAACTCCGGAAGGTTCCCGTTCAGTGAATGTAACCAATGGGTTCAGCGCACAGGTTACCGCAACGGCTGAGGGTAGTGGTGTCCGAATCGATTCGTTGGTCACCGCCCGCCTCTCTCCAGAGAGGCTCGTTTTATTGAACTCCACCTCAAAGGAGGTCGCCTCCAACCAGGATGCGTTCGCCGCCGTTCAAGGTAGCCCGGACGTAGTGGAAAAAGTCATCAACGGCTTGGCCGGCGTCAACGCAAACGATGCCAACCAATTTTCCGAAGCCGTTTCGGACATAGCCCAAGGAGACCCGAATAATGCATCCCAGATCGCTCAGGTCGCCACAGCGGTCGCACTGACAAAAGCATCCCCGGCAACCGCACCGGGCGTTATTTCCCAGACCACATCCGCTCTTATTACCACTGTGCCCTCAGCCGCCGAGGGAATCACCCGCTCTGTTCTTGATACATCAACCAAGTCAGGCGTGGACCAAGGATTGATCAACAGGGTGGTAACCTCAGCAAACCAGTCGGCGATTCAATCAGGCATCGCTCTTGCAAACTCGACACCATCCAACGGAACCCCTGTCCTCGCCGCTGTCGTCGCAGGAATGGTTACCAACGCACCTGCTGAGGCCGCTCGTATCTCCGATGCCGCTCTCAATGCCATCGCTAACTCGGGCCTTCAACCGACCACCCAGACAACGTTGGCTGCAGATGTTGCTAAATCAGCAATTCAAGCATCTGCCCAATCAGCGATTCGCAACGGTGCCAATTTCAATGCAGCGGCCCAAACAGCTGCCTCGACCGCACAATCGGTTCAACAATCCGCCGACAGAAACGGCTTGGGAGCTTCTGTCGCTCCAGTCACCAACCCTGCCAACATCAACTCCATCACCACCGATGCCCAGAATGCCGTGAACTCGGGCAGACCGACCGGAAACCAAACGGGCGACAACAACACCGGAGACAACACTGATACCGGCGACGGCGATACCACCCAACAGCCCAACCCCAATCCGCCCGGCAATATCGCCGATCCAACCCAAGGGTCAACAGGGGGGACAGTTCAACCTCCCCAACCGACGCCTCGGCCGACAACAACACCCGCTCCCACGCCGACTCCCCGCCCCACGCCAACGGCGACACCGATTCCCACTCCGACACCCACGGCAACTCCTACGCCTCGGCCAAGCAATTAACGCCTGCCAGCGACCGCTCTACCCACCCCCCATCACTAATCGCCGAGCAAGTTTCCTGATCGCCGACCTCCCACGGCGAGCTCTTGCCATGACGGTTTCCGTGTCTCCGCCACCGGCAATCTCGAGCATCATCGTGCCGTGGAACCCAATCTGGATGAGTTCCCGCAGAAACATCTGCCAATCGATCCCGCCATCGCCAGGAGCCAAGTGTTCATCATATTTGCCCGAGTTGTCGTGGACATGGAGCATGCGGAGATACGGAGCGAGCTTGTAAACAAGGTTGTAGAGATCGCCGGCGAGAAAGGCATGCCCCGTGTCGAGACAGGCACCGACCTGGTTGGTCTCCAAGGCCGCAAGAATCCACACGATGTCGTTTGAATTGCCGAAGAGCAGATGCGGCAACTTGTTTTCCAGCACACATCGAATCCCCAACTCCGCGCACCGGATCGCCACCTCGTTCAAGACCGAGACGACATTCTCGATGCGAATGAGGCGTTCCTCGCGCGAGGGAATATCGGCGTTTTCAGGGCCTGGATGGATTACGAAATAGTGCACCCCGAGCACGGCGGCAGCCTCCACGGCGATCAGGATTTCCCGCATCGCATGCGCCCGGCGGGCCTCGTCCGGCGAGGAAATATCAATCTCGGGAGCAAATGGTGCGTGAAACGAATACGCCTCCATTCCCAACTCCCCAATCCGCTCGGCGGCCACCCGCACGGCATCGCTGTTTTTGTAATCCAAGTGCGTCGGGGAAAAAACAACCTCGATCATGCTGAATCCGCTCGAGCGAATGGGCTCCAGGCAATCCAAGAGGTTCGTGCGGTGGAAACACCCGGTGGATAGACCAATCGGCCAGTTTGTCATGAGATGAATCCTCCATTCCCTGAGGCGCGTGGATCCGTTGGAGGTTGAGCAAAAATACCCGCCACATCCCGCAACCGCAGCACCTCGACATCCGCCGCGACACTCGTGTGACGCCCGGCAAAAATGCGCACATAAAAATCCGCGCGCATCGCCGGCGAATACCCGCTCCACTGGTCGCCCCAACTGTAGTCCCGCTCGAACTTCGAGCGGATCAGCCCCGCGATGTGCCGCGGATGCCACCCCTTTGCGATCAAGGCCTCGGTGACCGCACGCATGCCCACGGGCCGCAGCAAAAGATCGTTGGGAAACATCAACGCGTTCCTCGCCTCATCGGGCAACCCATCCATACAGAGGCGGTCGTAGGTCTCGCGGCCACCGCTCGGGCAGTTCGTGCGCCTCGGAGTAGAATTCGCGGTGAAACTCCCGCAGCGCGCTTCGCTCGTAGGCATCAAGCAACGAGGCGCTGCCCGCCGTGTGCTCGGGAATCGCCGTGGACAGTTCCTCCGCCAGCCCAGCCGCCAACCCTGGATCACGCATCACGTGCACCGCCCGCCGTGTGTCCATCCCGTCCACCGGCACAAAAATGATCGGCCCGATTCTCCCCATGTTCGCACGCCCCATCGCATAGACTTGCTGCCATGGCTTCAGGTAGGCCCCGAACGGCACACGCACCGTGCGCATTTGCAACGGGTCGCCGTATTCGGAAAGATCGACCGAGACCATCTCCCGTCCACGCCCTGTCGTCGGCACCTCGACCGCCGTCAACTCGACGGGAATCTGGCACCTCGCCCCCGCCAATTCGAGCACAAGCCTCCCCACATACTCCATGAGCAATCCGAGCCCGGCGAACGCCTTTCCCAACACCCGCAGCTCCGAGCCACACGGCACCGGCTGCTCGCATCCATTCGCCGCCACCCCTCCGATCTCGCGCAACCGCTCGAACATCCCGGAATCCCGCCGGATGCTCCACGCGAAGTGGTGCCCCCTGCCGCTCAACACATGCAGCGGCCTGATCCCGTGCCGCGACAGCACCACGCGAACCGCCTCCACCACCGGCTCCTGCAGCGCAAAGCGCCCGCTCCGGATCCAAATACGCCTCGGCCGCGAAATCGAAATTCACATACTCGATATCCAAGTGCGCGATGAGCGACCGCCGGTCCCAGAGCGAACGGCAGATGTCCTGCCCACTGTCGAGCTTCGCAAACAAATCCGCCGGATCCACCGGCCTCCTCTCAGCACACGATGCGTCATCCGCCGTGATGTATTCGCACGTCGCCGTCTCGGGCGACGTGCCCCCCAGAAACTCGAGAATCCGCGCACGCACCGCCGGCTGGCGGTAATACGAACGGAATGTCTTTTGGATTTCCTCCATCGATTCGGATTCAAGTCAAAGTCGGTTTTTTAAACAGGATGACAGGATGAAAAGAATCGGAGCGCAGCGGAGAAAGACTGCCAACGGCAGCCCGCAGGGCGAGCAAAGCGAGTCAATTCACAGGAATTCACTTGGGAGTTGTCGAGATCGCACAAAAAACAGAACCTCTGTGTTCTCTGTGTCTTTGACTCGATCGCGCCTCTCCGATCAGGAAGCCTCTTGGTTGATTCGCAGATATTCCCAACCCGCCCCTCCATCGGAGCCACCTGTCGGAATCTGCTCTTAACAGGATTGGCATGAACGATTCCCGAAAGTGGGGATCGACAAAACGATCCATGCAATTCAGTCCAATTCATTAGCTCTGTGTTTTCTGTGCCCTCTGTGGTCAATCCTGCTGAATTCGGAGTCAAAAAAACTGCCGACCGCGCGCACCTTGCGGCACACGCGGCCCAGCAGCCGCGTTTTCCTTAGGACACCGGGATTTCCAGCGTCTTGGTCTTCGCTTCTTCGGTTTTCGGCAGGTGCACCTTCAGCAATCCGTCCTTGAACTCCGCCTTCAGGTCACCCTTTTTGGTCCCCTCGGGCAGCGAGAACGAACGCTCGAACGAGCCGTAGCTGCGCTCGATGCGGTGGAACCGCCTGCCTGCCTCTTCCTTCTCGAGCTTCCGCTCGCCGGAGATGCGCAGCGACCCGTTTTGGATCTCCACCTTCACATCCTCCTTCTTCACCTCCGGCAACTCGGCCTTGATGGTGAATTCCTTGTCGCTTTCCTCCACATCCACGAGCGGCGTCCACTCGCCCAAGCCGACCGGCTCGTCGATTCCCGAGGGCAAAAGCGGCCTCGCAAGCAGGTTGCTCATCCGGTTTTGCATGGCTTCGAATTCCCTAAAGGGATTCCATCGAATCAGTGTGTTCATATGTTGTTGGGTCATCCGGTTGGTTTTTTGTCCGCAGGCACGGCACCGGCACCATTCCCCCGCGGTTGCTTTCAGGGCGCTCCACGGCTCCCCGTCCACACCGCCACCAAAGCCGCAAACCCGATCTTCCTCCATGGGGTGATCCCCCTCCACTTGCCTTAAGCCCACACCACTGCTACATCCCCACCATGCGAATGCTACTCTTCGCCATGACCGCCGCCCTGCCAACCTTGGCACTGGCGCAGGACTTCACAGCCCCCCAAGCTCCCCGGCGCACCATCCAGCAACAACCCGCGGAACCCGCCGCCTCGATCGACGGCATCGTGAAACAAATCTTCGACGTGAAAAAACCCTGGCAACTCGTCAACCCCACCGCTCCAGCCTCCTACGGCACCGGAGAAAAAAATGTCAGCAAGGACATCAAAGGCGGCACCCCCTTCCAAGCCACAACCCTCACGATCGCCGGCGTGGAGTGGTAGTCCAACCTCCCGCCACCGCCACACCCCGGCGGATTCTCTTCATCAAGCTCCGCCACATCGGCGACTCGCTCCTCCTCACCCCCACGATCGTCGCCACGAAGCAAAAATTCCCGCAGGCCGAGATCTGGGTGCTCGTCCGTGAGTCCTGTGACGGCATCCTCGCCGGTTGCCCGGAGATCGACCACATCCTCACCACTGCAAACCCCGACACCGCGAAGCGCTCGAAACACGGCATCCTCGTCGACCTCCCCCTCGCCTTGCTTCTGCGCCGCACGCGTTTCGACCACGTCTTCGAACTCACCGACAACGACCGCGCCCGCTTTTTTGCCCTCGCCGCACGCACCCCAAACCGCTGCACAAACTCCCACCGCACACTCAAGTTTTTCTGGAAGCCGTTTTTTCACCGCATTTGCACCACGAAGCGCTACCAGAAACACCAGGTCGTTCGTGATTACACCTGCCCAAAGGAAATCCTCGACCTCCCCGAGGAGCCCGGCCCCTTGCGGTTCGACGACTCCCGCTGCATCCCATGGCAGGAAAACGAATACGCCAGCAGCGATCCCTTCGCCGTTCTCCACATGCACACCCGCTGGGAGCGCAAATCCTGGCCCATGGACCGCTGGGAGGCCTTAATTCCACAATTGCTCGAGCTTGTTCCTCGACTGGTCATCAGCTGCGGACCCGACCCCGCCGAAACAGCCTCCGCCAACCGTCTCTGCGAACGTTTCGGCCCCCGCGTGAAAACCACCGCAGGCACAGCCAACTGGTGCCAGCTCGCCTGGCTGCTCCGCCGCGCCCGCTTCTTCGTCGGCGTCGACACCGCCGCCATGCACCTCGCCGCCGCCTGCCAATGCCCCACCATCGCCCTCTTCGGCCCCTCGCCCGTTTTCGAATACCACCCTTGGAAAGTGCGCCACTGGATGGTCAGGCCCTCCAACCAAACATCGGATGACCTGGCTTGCCATGCCCCCATGCGCGACATCCCCCTGAGCGCCGTCCTGAACGCCTGCCGCGAGGCGAATGCCTTGCAGTCCACACACCAAGTAGAACCCAATCGCCAATAACGTGGAACGCACCCTCTTTTTCCTTGCGAACCTTGACCCGTTGGACGGCTCCGCGCATGCGCTCTACTGCGTGCGAAATGTCATCTCCCTTGCCAAAACCGCGCCTCCTGGCTGGAGAGTCGAACTCCTTCATGCCTCGAAGGCCCGCAAAACGACATCCTCGCCCTACATGAGGCAACCTCCACCCCGGCACTCGGTTTCACCGGTCTCCCACACATCCGCCGTGGAAAAAGATGCCCCTTCCACTTCAACGCCGTATTCCATTTCTCGGCGCTGCGCTATCTTCGCAAGCACTCCCGGGCGGATGATATCGTATGCACCGCAAGCTTTCCGGAAATGTTCCGCTTTCTCGGAGGCAAACTTGCTGGCTCGGGCCTCCAACTCGCATACGAAATTCACCAACTCGAATTTCAATCCCGACGCGAAGACCATCTAAAATGCGTCCGCGAATTCGAAGCCCTCGCCCTCGCGCATCGCTTCATCACCACCTGCCAACCTCTCGCCGACATCCTGGGGTCCAGATATCCCAAGACCCCCTGCCACAACCTTGGACTGGCAGCCAGCTATTCGCTCCCCCCGCGCAGGCCTGCCGTCAAACCTCTCCTGAAGATCGGCTACTTCGGCTCGCTGTCCCAGGAGCAAGGCGTTCCCTGGTTGGCCGGGGAATGGAAATCCATTCGTGAGCTGTGCGGGTTGGACTTGGAACTGCACATCTATGGCCGACGCAGAAAAAATGAACCACCTCTGCAAGGGGATTCCGCTTCCGGCATTCATGTCCACGACCCTGTCCCAAGCAATGCCGTGCCTGCGACCTCGGCATCGTTGAATGCCCTCGTCATCCCAGCACTCGACCAAGCCCACCGCGCATCGATCGCATTCACGAAAGCCTATGACTATGCCGGCCTGGGCCTTCCCGTCATTGCAAGCGACATACCGACCATTCGAGAGGTTCTTGACCCTGAAATCCATGCCCTCTATTTCCCCCCAGAAGACGCCCGAGAACTTGCTGCCTGTATTTCCCGATTGGCCATGAACCCCTCCTTCGCCGACAAGATCGGCAACAACCTCCGCCAGCGTGCCGCGGAACTCTCTTGGGATTCTAGGGGCTGCCGGTGGTGGAAGGCCGTCCTTCAATGAATGTCTCGATCGTCACTCCCACATGGAACCGGTCAGCCACGCTGGTCAGGACAATTGAAAGCATCGAATCACAATCGCTGCGCCCGCTTCGCCATGTGATCGTGGACAACCTCTCTGAGGATGACACACCAGAACTCATCGCCCGCTACAAGGATCGCGCCTCCTACAGCGTCGTGCATATCCGCGAACGTGACAGCGGTATCTACGACGCGATGAACAAAGGCGTGTTGGCAGCCGGAGGAGAAGCCCTTTATTTTTTGAATGACGATGACCGCCTGCTGGAGCAGGACTCCTTGAGGTTGCTGTCAAAAGCTCTCTCCGGTGCGCCCGAGGGAATTTCCTTTGCCGATGTTCTGGTGGCCAACCGTGACCGAGGAACCTCAAAAAGACGCAACCACCGCCAGATGAACCGCCTGACGCTCGCCGAGAAAAGCATCTGCCAACAGGCGACACTCTACTCCAGAAAAGCGATCGAGTCTGTCGGGCCTTTTGATGGCGACCTGCGAGCCGCTGGTGATTACGACTGGATGATCCGCGCACTTGTGCGTCATAGGATTCCAGCTGTTTACCTGCGCCGGGCGGTGGCGGAATTTGCCGAGGGTGGCGTTTCAAGCGACCCGGCCAACGCCTCGACATTCCTCGCAGAGATGACCACCGTGGCCAACCGGCACTTCAGCGCCGATATCCGCGCCCGGGCGCTGCGCTACCGCCGATTCTGGCGCAAACTCCCTTGGGGTCTCCACTGGTGTCCGGGTTTTGAAAAAGCAGACCGGCTGCGCGTGGCTTCACGAATCGCCCTCGGCACCACACTGATCCCCGATCCGCTGGCGTTGTTCGATTTTTGAACTATCCGCGAAGGAACGATTCCAAAAGCGGTATCCGCTTTTCGAACGTGTGCTCTCTCAACGTGCGTCGAAATCCAGCCTCTCCGATTTCGCGCGCCTTTTCGGGGTTGTCCAACAACCAGCGCGCCTTCTCGACCGCCTCGGCAGGGGTTCCGTAAAGCACAACCTCCTTGTCGGGCTCGAAGTAATCCTGCATCCCGACACCGCCGTCCGTCAGCAGGCAAGCCCCCATGCCGCTCGCCTCGAACAATCGCATGTTGCTAGCGACATTTCTCGCGTTGTCGATGTGCACATTGAATGTCACGAGCGACTCGCCAAAAAACCGATACATCGGCAATCCATGCACCGCCCCGAGGTTCGCCCGCCCCAAGCGGTGGACATCCATCGCCTCGCCCCAATGCAGGTGCCGAAGCCTCCGCCGCTGGGCCCGCTCGGTCCATTTCCACTGCAGGATGCTCCCCGTGGCACGCACCGTCAGCAGGGAAACGCTTGGCCAACTCGCCAACCAAGCGCAACCGGCGCACATGCAGGTCGGATCGCACCACCAGGCTCCCCGCAAAGGTGATCGGATAGATGCGATCCAGACCCCCGATCCGCTCCGCAATATCCGCGTGGAAACTGTAGGGCAACACCTCGGACCTCATTCCGGCGGAGCGGTAAAAATCGCGCACAAAGGGGAAGTTCGTCAGCACCAGATGGCAGTGCGCAAAGCGGGACGCATCGCATCGCGCGATTCCATCCCAAGCCACCACAAGCCGCGGACGGCAGTGCCTCAACACCTCCGCTTGGAACCCAGCATCGAGATATTCCTGATCGTGAAAAATCACCACCTCGGGATCGAACCGCTGGACCTGCTCGCACAAGATGCTTCGCATCCAACCGTCTTCATCGGCGGGAACCCCATTCTCGGTCGCCCACTGCTCCTGGAGCGGCTTGCAATTCAACACCACTTCCATCAGCTCCAACCCACCGCCAGCGGGAATCGCCCGCGACCAAAAATCCGTCCCGACAAACACCTCGCGCAGCAAGCCCTCAAGACTGGATGCATAATCGTCGCAAAGCGGCTGCGCATTCTGGGCAAACAACGCCGCCAACACCTTGTGGTCATAGCTGGATGCCTTGAAAACCCTCATGTCAAAACGTGTATCCGAACCGCTCGATGTCCTCGGCGTAAAGCCTCGCCGTCAATTCCCGCGTTTCGGCATCGTAATAATCGCGATAGCCCGTTCGTTGGGATTTGTTGATGTGCGGCAGTCTGGCTGCAATCCCGACCTTGCTGCAAATCGTGCAAAAATCCTCATTGATGTTCTCGAACCTCCCCACGAAATCGACCAAGAGGTTGTTCGATTCATCCACCAAACACCCCGTTTGCGTGAAATCGGATGTTTCTCGCGAAAAGACAAAACTCCGAAAACTTCCCATCGCTTTTGTTTCCTCATGCCCTCGATTCTTCGGATTGTCCAAAATGTAGTGATAGAGGGACACTTGCCAATCCCACGGATTGCGAACAAACGAGAACTTGAAAGCCTCATCGAAAATTCCTCGATCCAATGACTCCCGGATTTCCAAGGCAGTCGCGTGTTTCTTGATCGGTGTGCGGTGGATTTTTTTCCAGTTGGTCATGAGGAAAGCCATCCAGTTCGACGGACGCGTGGATCCAGAGCGATAGCAATACCTCGCGAGGCTGTTGTTGATACTCGTGCCGGCGGTCTTGAAAATGTGAACGAACAGGAATTTTTTGTGATACGAGACAAGCATCGGTCACCTCCGGTAGTTGAAACGTTCCAGCGGCTTCTGAAAAACACGGTCGAGTGTCTCGATCGTCGCCGGCGCGAGCTTTTCCCGGTGTTCACCCGGCATCCCCTTGCGAAGGTGCTTATGAATATTCTCTCCCTTGGGGCGCCGCGCCTCGTTTTCCTCTATCAATTGTCGACGCTTGGCTTCCGGAATATCAAGCCCGCATGCCGACAGGAGGGCGTCCAGCCAAGCCGGGAAATCCTCCACCATGTCCTCGTAGCGCGCCACATGAACCCCCGGGCAAATGGAAAACAGGTGCTGCTCGTATCTCTCGAAAACAGCCCGCAGCTTGTCAGCGTTCGCCAACACATGCTCGTCAATCGTCGACGCAAGAGCCGTCTCGCGCCTCGACAAATACAACTCCTTCTTCTCTCCGTCCGGAATCGCATGACTGTGGGCGATCGAAAAATAATCCGAAACCAAGATGTCCCTCGGATCCCTCACCACCAGCACCACCTTGAACCTCTCCAGTTCCGGAATCCCTTCGATCATCCCCCCGAACACCGTGTAAAGATAACCCTCCGGCTTGAACACATGGGCATACTCCTTCATCGCCTCGCGGTCCAAGTGATCCAAAAAAGGCATGGAATGGTGAAAGGCATAGTCGTGCAGCAAGACGGAAGTGAGTGCGTTCGACTTTGCGCAGGCCATAAGGAGTTTCTTCACCGTTTGGGTCGCTGCTTTGTTGAATGAGAAATGCAGGATGCTGGAACTGCTGGAGCGGTTCCTGTGCCGCCCGCGCAACAGCGCTTTCTCAACGCGGAACTTGTCATGGAAAATCCTGCCGAACATCACGCCTCCGGGATTTTTCTCGTCTGCGGCATCAAGATTTCAAGCCTTCGGTTCCTGAAAGGAATTGTGGCCCGCCCGATCGGTGTAAAATCCCCTGTGATCGAGACACCGCAACCGGAAAACTGGATAACCGCCCGCTCATCCCGATCGGTCCAGAACACATAACTTCCACGGATTCTCTCAAGCGGAATGCGCTTGAGCGCCCTCAAATTCGCCTCGTCACCATCGGGTCCATGGTCGTTGAAAAACCATGGCTTCTGGGAGACACGCCGCCAACGGCGTAAACAAGACCAGGCAAACCATAGAGAGCTAAAACATCATCCCCGGTCCGGAATCCTGCATCCCGTAGCGTGGCTTTGGTTATCTCGATACATTCGGCGGTCATCGGATCAACCTTCAATACGGTGCCGGGCACACCGATCTCCACCGGCACAGTCTGCGTCCACTTGGGCGATGTCCGATAAGGCGTCGTTACGAAGCCCGTGAAAAACTGTGCGAACCCCATACCCACAAGCATGGCACAGGACCATGGAACAACGATTCCCTTCCGCAAATCACGATCGAGCGATGACGCCACCAGCACAATCGCGGCAGATATTGGTGCGGCATGCAGCAGCGCATTGATGAAGATTTTATGCGTTGTCCCTGCAGCCGTGACAAATGGCAACACCGCCAACCATAAGAGAAACACCAGAAATCCCACGACCCGGATTGGCGACAAGGCTCGCGAAAATCCCGGAATTCCAGCGCGAAGCGTCAAGAGAACCAGAAACAACGACGTATATCCGATAAAGCCCTTTTGCCTCCCGGGTATCCCGCCGACGTAGGTCTCTCTGACAACCAGCAAAATCAATTCAACCGCCAAAACGCCCAGCACCATCCAGAAAACCATCGACTCCTTTTGCTCTCGGGATTTCTCGAATACCGGGCTTCGTGCAACTATCCCAACGCCAACCGCAAGCAGGACCGGCAATACAAACGACCTCAAGTGGCGCATCGCAAAATCCAGCGACTCCTGCCAGTGGCGCTCAATGATTCCCCTCGCTCCGTCGCCCTCGGCCAGAGCCGCTATCGATCCAAGAAAGAATTCCCAACTTTTAAAGAGCCCAGGCATGAGCAGAAACACGCAGAGTCCCCCCGCCATCACAAAAACCGAGGTCACAACGACAAAAACAACCTTCTCCCTCGCACCGACCAGGGAGCACATGCCCAGTAACACCCCGCTGATCACAACGATGCCAACCGCGCTCGATCCCTTGGCAAGAAATGCCAGAAGCAACCCCGCTCCCATCACACCCACCGCGAAAAACGCCATCACAGGCGATTGCCATGGGACTCGGGTTGAAAAAAATGCCAAAATTCCGCCACAGGACAGAAGCATTCCAATCCCGGCCATCGTGTTATAATTCGGCGTCGGCGCTAGCCAGCAATACGCCACCAGCACGGAGGCCTGCAACGCGAGATGGAAAAATCCACTTTCGCCCCGCCTTTCCAAAAGCGGAATACCCCTGCCTGACAAAAACCACGTGCACGCTAGGCCGAAATAAAAAGTCGCCAATGCGGTCGAAAAAAAACCGATCAAGCGCATTGCAATGATATTCCCTCCGACAATATCGAAGATGACCGACCCCACCCGATGGTATGATGTATAACTATCGGGAAACTCGTGCGGATGCTGATAGACGAGAAGATAAAGACCCTCGTCGGTGAAATCGAAACCCTTGTCCGCACCCCACACAAACAAAACGGCCCCCGCCAACAGCAGGATCAAAGAGAGGATTTTTGCTAACCGGTCCAATTCGGGTGGATGTTTCGAGTTTTGAACGCTGCAGACATTGAACAGATGACCGACATCATTCGACAAGCACCCGCCCGTTAACAGGCCTTTTTCACGGCATCGACAATTTTATTTCCCCGCGGGTCAACGGCACATAGTTAATACACATGTCCGATCTTGGAAATTCGAAGCCCCGCCTATCCGTGGGCTACATCGTTTCCCTCCCACACTCCGGATCCACAATTCTCGGATACAACCTGTCCGAACATCCGGACGTCGTTTTTCTCGGCGAAGTGGGTTACGCATTGGCAGATTTGGCCTCCTCCCAAGCCCTTGGCGGAACCCCATTGTATTGCAGTTGCCAACAACCAGTCGACCAATGCGCTTTCTGGAGCGGTGTCGTGAGGAGGCTTCCAGAGTGCCGTGACCAGGACTCGGGTTATCGCGTGGTGGTCGATGAGTTCCTCTCCCTCTACGGAACCGCAAAAACACTCATCGACTCGAACAAAACCGTCGAACCCGCGCGTTTCCTTTGCTCGATGGACAATCTGCGCGTCCGGTGCATCCACACGGTTCGAGACGTTCGCGGCGCGGCGGTTTCGGAGGCGCGCCGCAAGGCCAAACGCCACCCGAACCGCCCCCAATGGCTGACCGCCACCCAAGCCTCGTTCCAATGGATGCGTAAAAACCTGCGCAACGAGCGCTCGTTCTCGACACTTGCAACTGCGGAATTTCACACCACCAGCTACGAAAAAATCTGCTCTCAGACAGCCGGAGAAATCGAAGCCATCTGGAGGTTTCTCGGATTGACACCCCGTTCCTACGTCGGAGACGAATCACTGCAAAACTCCCATCTTCTTTCGGGAAACAGACTCGCCTCGAGTGGGCGATCCCGCGTTCCTGTCTATGATGAACGCTGGCGAAAAACCCTCATCTGGTGGCCGAGCATGTTCCTCTTCCCGATCCTCCCCCTTCTCAACCGCCGCTGGGTTTATTCCTGACTGAGCAAAATCTCCGCCGCTTGGCTCACGTCCTTGTCGCCGCGGCCGCTGAGGTTGGCGATGAGGATCGCGTCTTTCGACATCTTGGGCGCGACCTTGATGACATGGGCGATGGCATGGGCTGTTTCGAGGGCGGGGATGATGCCTTCGATTTCGGCGAGGGCGCGGAAGGCGGAGAGGGCTTCGTCGTCGGTGGCGTAGTCGTAGTCGATGCGGCCGGAGTCGCGGTAGTAGCTGTGCTCGGGCCCAATGGCGGCGTAGTCGAGACCCGCGGAGACGGAGTGCGTGAGTTCGATCTGGCCGTCGTCGTCGGCGAGGAGCCAGGTTTTGGTTCCTTGCAACACTCCGAGCTTGCCTCCTTGGAAGCGGGCGGCGTGGCGTCCCCGCACGATGCCGTCGCCTCCGGCTTCGACACCGGTGAGCTTCACGCCTTCGTCTTTGAGAAACGGATAGAAAAATCCAATCGCGTTGCTGCCTCCTCCCACACAGGCGACGAGCAGGTCTGGCAGGCGTTCCTCGCGCTGCAAAATCTGGCGGCGGGTTTCGTCGCCGATCACGCGGTGGAAATCCCGGACGATCATCGGATACGGGTGCGAGCCGAGTGCGCTGCCGAGGATGTAATGCGTGTTGCGAACATTGGTCACCCAATCGCGCATGGCTTCGTTGATGGCTTCCTTGAGCGTGGCTTGGCCAGCGGTGACACCGACGACTTTCGCCCCGAGGAACCGCATGCGGGCGACATTGAGGGCCTGGCGCTCCATGTCCACCGCGCCCATATAAATCGTGCAGTCGAATCCGAACCGCGCCGCCGCCGTGGCGGTGGCGACGCCGTGCTGGCCAGCGCCGGTCTCGGCAATGATCCGGGTCTTGCCCATGCGGCGGGCGAGGAGGATTTGGCCAATCGCGTTGTTGATTTTGTGCGCGCCGGTGTGGAGGAGGTCTTCGCGTTTGAGATAAATCTTCGCGCCGCCGAGTTTTTCCGTGAGCCGCTCGGCGAAATACAGCGGTGTCGGACGTCCGCAAAAATCCCCGAGGAGCGCGGCGAGTTCCTTGCGGAATTCAGGATCTTTGCGGGCGGAGCGGTATTCGTGCTCAAGGTGCTGCAACGCGGTCATGAGCGTCTCTGGCACGAACATGCCACCATAGGGCCCGAAGTGGCCGTGCTCGTCGGGGAGGGTCTTTGCTTCCGCTGTGTTCATGGGGAAAGGATAGGCCGGATCCCTACCGCCTTGCAACACGCCCGATTGATTCACTCCGCCACGGAGCGACCCGTTTCTCGGATGGCCGCCGCCACCCCCTGCACAGCCTCGCGGTAGAGGCCATCCCACTCGGCGATCGCCCCTTGATGCGCGCAGTCCAATTCTCGTCGCCGATCGCGCCGGGCACATTAAACCGGTCGCTCAACCCGAACACATCGGTGATCTGGTGCACAGCCAACCAGGAATTGCTGGCAAAAAGCCCCTTCACCATCGCTTCGTGAACCTCGGGGGTGAACGGGCAAGGCAACTCCAACCCCTTCGCGCCGCAAAAATCCATCATTGCCCGCATTTCACGCAAAGCCCCGCCCTCCCGGCCGCCAAGCGTCGCCTCTGCGAACCACTCCTCCCAGAACTGCCGCACCGGAGGATGGTCGTGCGTGGCAAAAGTCGCGAGGCTGAGGCGCTCGTAGTCGCCACCGTGGATCAATGATCCGTCGTCCTCGCGCTCCCATTGCGGAATCTTGAACCCGGGAATCTCCAACTCCCTCAACACCGGCCGCACATACGGAGCCACCTCGCCCAGATCCTCGGCGACGATGCGATAAGGCATGGTCTCCTCGAGAAACACACGGAAAAGCATCTCGCCCTGGCGTCGATTGTAATCGCGGTTCTCCTGCGTGCTATCGTCTCGGGGCACAAAACCTGGCAACCGCCCTCCTGCCAACTCGCGTGCCGCGTCCTGATCGAGCGGAAGAAACCGCGCGTTCTCCTCCGGCCGCCACGGGAAACTGTAAATCCTGAAAAATCCAAGCGCATGGTCGACCCGCAACAAGTGGAACACCGACCGCGTCACCTGCAGGCGCCGGCGCCACCACGCGAAATTGTCGCGTGCCATCGCCTCCCAGTTGTAAAGCGGGAACCCCCAGTTTTGCCCCCACTTCATCGTGAATGGATCGCTCTGGAACACCTTCTCGGGAGGCGCGCCGCTCGAACGCGACAGGTCGAAGATGCCGGGCTCGGCCCACACATCCGCGCTGTAAATACTCACCCCCACGGGGATGTCACCCATGAGCGCGACGCCGAAATCATCAAACGCCTCACGCACCCGCAGCCACTGCCCCATGGCAACCCACTGCACATAGCGGTAAAAATCCACCAACCCGTCGAAGCGCGCCCGCTTGCCGGCAGGAAGCGCATCAGCCCACTCCACAGCGGCGCTTGGCGTGCGATGCTCGACCGGCCAATTCGAAACGACCTCGCTGTTCCCGTTCCACGCGCAAAGGGCGCGAAACACCGCATAATCGTGCAGCCAGTCCGCCTCGCGTTCGCAAAATCCCTCAAACTCCCCTACCCTCTCCGCATCGCCCTCTGGCCCGCGAAGATTCCTGTGTGCCGCTGCGAGCACCTCGTGCTTCAACGCGGCAACCTTGGCATGGCGCACCGGCCCTTCCCGCATCGCCGCCACATCGTGCGTTTTCAGGATCGCCCGCAACTCGGCTTTTTTGATGTCGGGCAGCCATTCGGGCTGCATGGAAAGCGTCGACGGGTCGATCGCGATCGAGCTGATGATATTGTAGGGACTGTGGTCCGAACCGGCCTCGTTGACGGGAAGAATTTGCACGAGCCGAAACCCCTTCCCCGCCGCCCATCGCGCGAGTTCGACCAACGACTCGGTGTCGCCGATCCCAAGATCATTCGCGCCCCGGATCGCGCTCACCGGCGCGAGAATACCGGCGATTTTGTTGTCGGGATTCAAACCACCCATGGGAATCAATCCTTGCTCCTCGCCTCAAGCGCCTCGCGGGTCAGCGTGTGCCTCGCTCCGCAGCGCGGGCAAAGCATCCGGATCGTCTGCTCGTCACCAAACAATTCGGCGGCCTCGCGGCGAAAGACGGGAAGGATGAAATCCAACATCCGCTCCTGGTTGCAACCGCACTCGAACGAAAAATTCCGCTTCTCGAGCAGCGACAATTCCACACTGCTGTCGAGCGTCCGGATTGACTCGTCAGTCAACCCTTCCAGCCATTCCACATCGCAATCAGGCTGTGCTGCAACCATCACAAACTCGTCGTCGCCATAGTGGAAAAACCGCACCCTCCGCTGCTCACTTTGAGCGTAGAACGCCTCGACCGCCCCGAAAAATCCGTTCGTCTCGAAATCCACCACGCTCCGGCGGACTGGCGCGGGAACCTCGATCACGTCGGAACAAAACACCCCCTTGTCGATCGGTTGGAGGTTTTCCGTGAGCAGGTTCACGATCACGGTGCCGGCATTGTTGTCTCCGGCGGCGAAGACATTCACGCGCGGATGCGGGAGTTGCACCGTCCACGCACAGGAAATTTTCCACGGCCGCCCGGCGCAATGCAGCGTGATCGCCGCCAGCGCGTCCTTCGCCACCGCATCGGCGGCATCGGGAATCTCAAGCTTGTTGTCCACGCGATGGAGATACCAAGCGGCGTAGATTTCCGAAAAATCCCCTCGGGCCACCAACGCATTCTTGCCCCGCGCGAAATAGGTGCGCACCTCGATATCCGGTTCGCTCATCGTGTTGGTGTGGGGAAAATGCCTCCCGGTTTCCGCGGAGGTCAGACCGCCTTCAGGAGCAGCGTGGCATTGTGTCCGCCGAAGCCGAAGGAATTGCTCAGCACGCAGACGGGCTTCGCCTCGCGCGCCGTGTTCGGCACGCAATCGAGGTCGCACTCGGGATCGGGGTTTTCCAAATTGATCGTCGGAGGCAGCACGCCGTGCTTGATTGCCAGCGCGCTCGCAGCCAACTCGACACCGCCCGCAGCTCCAAGCAAGTGGCCGGTCACCGATTTCGTGGCGCTCACCGCAACCTTTGAGGCGTGGTCGCCGAGGGCCAACTTGATCGCGCGCGTCTCGCAGATGTCTCCCAGCCCGGTCGATGTGGCATGGGCGTTGATGTAATCGATCTGCGACGGCTCGACCTTGCCGTGCCGCATCGCGATCGACATCGCCCTCGCCGCCCCCTCGCCCTCGGGCATCGGAGCGGTCATGTGGTAGGCATCGGCCGTGCAACCATATCCAGCCAACTCGCAGTAAATCCGCGCCCCGCGCTTCTTGGCGTGCTCGTATTCCTCGAGCACCACGATCCCCGCGCCCTCGCTCATCACAAAACCGTCACGGTTCTTGTCAAAAGGACGACAAGCCTTTTGCGGATCGTCGTTGCGCAGGCTGAGCGCCTTCATCGAAGCAAAGCCCGCGATGCCCAGCGGGGTGATCGTCGCCTCGCACCCGCCAGCGATAAAGGCGTCCGCATCGCCAAATTTGATGATCCGCCACGCCTCGCCAAGCGAGTTGTTGGCCGTGGCGCAGGCCGTGACAATGCACATATTCGGCCCGCGGAGGTCGTATTCCATGGAAACCATGCCGCTGGCCATGTTCGAGATCATCATGGCAATCGTGAACGGCGAGACGCGCGAGGGCCCGCGGTCCGCTAGGCGGTGGGCCTCTTCCTCCATGCTGTAAAGACCGCCGATGCCGCTGCCGATCATGACGCCGAACCGCGTGCGGTCGATCTGCTCAAGATCGATACCCGAGTCCTCGATGGCCATTTTGGTCCCGGCCATCGCAAATTGCGTGAACCGGTCGGTGCGCTTAGCGGTTTTCGGGTTTTTGAACCACTTCGCCGGCTCGAAACCAACCACCTCGCCGGCGATCTTGCAGTCGAAATTCGTGGAGTCGAAGGCCTCGAAGCGCCGGATGCCGCTCCGGCCCTCAATCAGGGACTTCCAGAATGTTTGGAGGTCATTTCCGACAGGGCTCACAACGCCCATTCCAGTGACAACGACTCGTCTTTCGCTCATGTTTTTAAAAAAAGGGAAAATACCGCACTCCACCTCGGGTGCGCGCTCCACTTGTGCGGATGCCGCCGGGGATTGGCAATGATAATTTTGCCGGGAAAACAGGGCTACTTCAGCGAATCCGGCAGCAGCGGCTGCAAGGCTTTCACCTCCTGCACGGAATCCCTGTGGCACACAAGAACGGCATCGGGCGTTTCGACCACCACCAGATTCTCCACTCCGCAGAGAGCGACCAACCTGCCGGTCGCCACGGCGATATTCCCGCGGGCGTCATGCGCCGCGACAGCTCCCCTCGTGGAATTCCCATTGGCGTCCGCCGGCAGATGCGCCGGCAGCGCAGTCCAAGCCCCCACGTCGTCCCAGTCAAATCTCGCAGGCACAGTCGCGACCTCGCGGGCGTTTTCCATAATCGCGTAATCAACGGAAATCTTCGGCAAATTGGCGAATTCGGCCTCAAGCAACGCAGGCATGTCCTCAACCCGCTTCAATGACCGAATGAATGCCGCCAACAGGGGCGCCTGACGCTCGGCCTCGGCCAAAAACGTGCCCACCTTCCAGACGAAAATCCCGGCGTTCCAGAGATACGTTCCCGAGTTTACATAGGCATCGGCCGTTTCCAGATCGGGCTTCTCAACGAATCTCTTCAACGCGAGAGCGCTTGAGCCCGCTCCCAGTGAGGCCCCCGTTTCCAGGTATCCATAGCCGGTGGCGGCAAATGTCGGAGGGATTCCAAGCGTCACGATCGGGCCGGACTCGGCGGCGTCGAGCGCCTCGGCAAGGCATGCGCGAAACGCCGCGGCATCGTGAATCACCGCATCCGCCGGCAACACCACGCAGGTCGCGCCGGGGTCCATGGCGTTGGCAATCGCCGTGGCGAGCGCGCAGGCGGGCGCAGTGTCGCGCTTGGCGGGCTCGGCAACGATGTTTGCCGCTGGTAGAAACGGCACCGCTTCCCGCGTGGCTCGGGCTTGAAGGTGGTTTGTCAGGACAAAAATGTGCTCCAACGGAACCAATCCCTCGAGTCGGCGAATCGTCTTTTCCAGCAACGTCTCCTCATCCAGCAGGCGCAGCAGATGCTTTGGCGTGGCCTGCCTGCTCATGGGCCAGAACCTCTCGCCGCTTCCCCCCGCCATCACAAACGCGAACACCGGACTTTTTTTCATGGATCCATCCTGCAGGCACCGTGCAGAGGCGTCAATCGGCGGTTCCACGCACATGCTTCTCGATCAACGCGAACTCCTCGACCGTCACATCCTCGCGGCCAACTTCGGCCGCAAGCGCGAGGGCCTCGGAGGGATTTCCACCGGCCGCAACAAGCACAGCCATCGCCACCCTGTCGGAGGGGTTCAACTTCCCTGGTTCAATCTCCGAATCCAGCAAGCCCACCTCGTAGCCGGCCCGCGAGGCCCTTCCCTGCAACAAATGCGACAATGCAAGCGTCAGCCGCGGCGAGGGGTTTTCCGGTTGCTGTTTCAGCCGCTCTTGCAAACCGGCCTCCGACACCTCCCCGTCAAGAAAGAGTCTCAAACGATCGGCGCGGTCGGACAGAAGATCACCCGTTCGAGCACCCGGCAACTTCAGCATTTCCTCGTAAAATGCGAGCGCCTCGCTGGCACCGTGCCCTCCCCCGACCAGCGGCACCAACTCCTCCTCCACCATGGCCAACATCACAGGATCCGAGACAAGACCGCTCAAATGCTCGATCGCCGGGGGGAAATTTCCTCCCTTCAGAAACAGGCGCACCACCTCGATCCTCGACTCGGGATTCGCTCCGCACGCCGCAACAGCCGCCCTTCCCAGGACCGCAGAGCGCTCCGCATCGCCCGAGGCATTTGCGGCATTCGAGAGAATCGCCAAGGACTGGGATTCCTTCAGCGGATTCGCCGCGCGCCCCAACGCCTCGTCCACCGTATCCCAAGCTCCGGAGGCCGAAGCCGCCTCGATCCACACAAGAAAAGCCTCCCCGCCGCCGCTCAAGGCCTCTTCCACAGGCCAAAACCCGCCCACCCTTGCGGCCTCCCCGCGCTCGACCAACCAGCGTGCCACGGAGATTTTGTCCTCCACCGGCAATTCGCGCGAACGCATCACCAATCGCTCGAGCACCTGCCCGCGCATTGCGGGGTTTTTTTGCAACGCGATGGCATCCGCCCTCAACCGAGACACGGTGTCGGCCGCAGGATGCGAACGGTGCATGTCCAACCACTCACCCAATGCTTCCTGGTTGAGCAACCCGCCATCCACCGCCACCTCGATCGCTTCAAGCCCGCCACTCCCTCGATCCGACTGCGCCACCCGCCGCAGGAGATCGAGCGCCTCGCCCCCGGCGGCATCGTTCGACCCGGCATTGGCCATCAAAACGCGCGCCAACGCGATCCAAGTGTCGGGCTCCGGACGCGTCGCCACGGCACGCCTCAGTTCCTGCTCGCTTTCCCAAGCCTCTCCATGCCGCGCATGGATTCGCGCTTTGACCAGATGAGGCAATGCCGGATCGCCCAGTTCCCCGGCGACCTCAACCGCTTTTTCCAAGGCTCCTGGCTCCTCTCCATGCCGCAAGGCGGAATCGATCATCGCCCGGCGATCGGCATCCGTCGCCTCGCCGGACTCGAGAACAATCAAGTGATACGCCACAGCCTGGGCGCTACCCTCGGCATCCAGCAATCCAGCCATCACCCGCGCGGCCTTCGGATTCTCCGGGCACAAGCTGAACGCCTCCCTAAGTATTTCCTTGGCGGCATCCGGCCCGTGCAAGCCCGACTCGGTGGCAGCGACTCCAGCCATTTTCCCCGCGCTCCGGCAGTCCCAAGTCCGCTTTGCAAATCCCCAGACCGCATAGGCGATCAACGCATAGAGGCAGTAGCACACCAACCGCCAGAGAATCGCCGGCAACTTTCCAAAATTCGGAGTCGCGCGGCGCTGGTAAAAATTCGGCCTCACCCGGAGAACCTCAGCCGATCCGCACGGCGCGCTTTTTGTCGAGTTTCAAGACACCGGCCTCACCGGCGGGAAGCTCGGCTTTCGGATCAGTCACCTTCCCACCTCGCCACTGCACACTTCCGCCTTCGATCAGACGGCGGGCATCGGAACGTGAACGTGTGGTTTGGAAACACGCCGCACTGGCCTCGACCACCAGACTGACAAAATCCCTCGCACCAGCCGGGCTGAACGCAGGCAACTCGGCCTCGTCGAGATTCCGCGCACTGAAGCGCATGTTGAAATCCTCCAGCGCCGCGGCTGCCTCCGCCTTGCCGTGGAACCGCTCCACCACACGCCCCGCAAGACTTTTCTTGGCATCCATCGGGTGCATCCCGTCGGGAATTTGTTCGTGGAACAACACGTCGTAATAGCGGACCATCAACTCGTCGCTCACACTCATGAGCTTGCCGAACATGTCGCCGGGCTTGTCGGTGAGCCCGACATAATTGCCCAGGCTCTTGCTCATTTTCTTCCGCCCGTCGAGCCCCTCGAGGATCGGCACGACCATGGCGACCTGCTGCGGCATTCCCTCCTCCTTTTGCAGATCGCGGCCAACCATGATGTTGAACAACTGGTCTGTGCCACCAAGCTCGACATCGGCCTTGACCATGACCGAGTCCCACCCCTGCATGATCGGGTATTGGATTTCATGGGCGCGAATCGGCAACCCCTTGTCCAAGCGCTCGCGGAAATCCTCGCGCACAAGCATCTGCTGGAGCGTCACCCGGCTGTTGAGGCGGATCACCTCCTCAAAGCTCATCCCCTCGAACCACTCGCCGTTGAACACAATCGTCGCCCGCTCGCGGTCGAGGATCTTGAATGCCTGCTCTTGGAAACTCTTGGCGTTTTCCATGACCTGGTCGTGCGTCAACTGCGGTCGCGTCACCGAGCGCCCGCTGGGATCACCGATCATCGCCGTGAAATCGCCGATGATCAAAATCGCCTCATGGCCGCGATCCTGGAAATCGCGCAATTTCGAGAGCGCGATGCTATGGCCGAGATGGATGTCCGGCGCTGTCGGATCCACGCCGAGCTTGACCCGGAGCGGTCGCCCGAGGGCCAGTTTGGATTCGAGTTCCTGCTCGCTGAGCACCTTCGCGCAACCGCGCATGAGAAAAGACAGATCGGACATTTCGGAAAAATTCAACGCGGGTTGTTCAGCAATTCCCGCACATCGTCAATCGTCATCTCCTTCTGAATCCTGTCGGTGATTTGATCCAGCGCCCCCTGCGCGCCGCCCTTCCCGGAGAATTCCACGGTTGGAACCACCTTGGTGGCATCGGCCGTTTTTTGCGACGCCTGCGGTGCCGTCCGCACAGCGGCATCAGCGACCGGATACACGCGGTCGGCGAGCGCCGCGGAACCAGCCTTGCCAAGCGGTGAGGCCCCGGCTGGATACACCTTCGCGCCGAACCACGGGTTCTTGATGCCCAAAAACGAACGCGTTCCGGCAAATGTCTTCACCGCTGCCTTGTCCGCACCGCCAAAGGAACGCCCCGCGCCTTGGAAAGAAGCGGCGGATGCGGCACCCGCCGCTCCAAACGACTTTCCCTGCATGGGACTGGCCATGGTGCGGTCAGGGTTCTGGATGCGGTCGATAAGCTTGCGCTCCTGTTCCTGAGCGCGTGCCGCGCCGCAACCAATCGCCAGCAAGGCGACCAATCCGAGCGATGCGCTCCAATTCATCGCCTCAACGTGGCTGCACGGTTTGCTCGACCGCATAGTCGGGCTCTGTCGCCAACGATGCTTCGACGGTATAGACCCCTCCGGCGCGCATGTCGCGAGTAGGGATTTGCTCCTGAAACTCGATGCGCTCGTCGGGATTGATGACCACGATTCCCTCGATCGGCTTGAAGGAACGGTCGTCAGACCACCGCTCGACCACCCCGCCAGAGGCGTTGCGGGTCACCATCTCCAGTCGTTGCGTTGTGAGAAACTCGATACGCGTCATCTGCCGACCGGTGTTGCGCACCGTGTAGATCGCATCGAGTTCGCGCGTTTCCTTGAGGAGCGGGTCCTGAGGCTCGATCGACAATGTGGCAACTTCACGCGTCTGCGTGCCGCGGCCTTGGAGAGATGACACCGCGCCACTGTAGAAACTTTTCAATTTCGCTCCGAGCGTATCCTCCGGCGCGGGCATCCGAGGATATCCGCGCTGAGGCGCCGTGATCTTCGACTGTTCGCGCTCGTCCAACCCCGCCAACGCCATGAACGGACTCGCCTCGTCGGGCGGACGCTCAGCGAAGGGATCCGCTGCTGTTTGGGCGCGCGCTCCCGCCAACGTCAGGAAAACCATGGCTGCGGCAAGAAATTTCATACCCGCCTTTGCTACCCCCCGCCTGCTGCGGTTGCAATTCCTATCCGCTTGCCTACGCTCACCGCTCACCATGCCTCCGACCGTCCTCCGCCTCCTTCTTTTTGCCTCCATCGCGCTCGCGTCACCCTCTCCGCTCTTCGCCGGAGCCAAAAAAGCCCCACCGGTCACAATCCGCCTTCACGGCGAGGCCGCTTCCTCGGACGGAGCCTCGTTCTCGGCCGAAATCACCCTGCTCCACTCGAAGGAAAAAATCCGCATCGCGAAGGTGCCTGTGATCAGCGAACGCGATGTGCGGGCGTTTCTTCCCTTTCCGGGCACCGATGGATCGATCGGCGCCTACTTTCTCCTCGACGCCCACGGCGCCAACAAGCTCCAGCAATACAGCATCGAGGACAAGGGCGGCCAGGCCGTCGTGCTGGTAAACGGCCGTGTCGCCTCCGCACTGCGCATCGACAAGACCGTGCGGGACGGCATCCTCTACGTGCCCGGCGGCATTCTTCCGGAGGAAATCCGAACGCTTCAAAAATCCTTCCCGCTCATCGGCGAGGAACAAGGAAATCGCAAAAAATAACCACTCTCCGCCGATGCGTGCCTCCGTTGCCATTGTCTGGTTTCTCCTCCTCGCCGCCACCCCCCTGCGCGCCGCGCTTTTTGACTGGCCCACCGAAAACCGGGCTCTGCTCGAGGGGAGGCCCGAGGAGTTCTATATGTATGTGGACCGGAATTTCGAGGGCGTTCAAAGCACTCCCTGGGAGGGCGGCACCTACGGATTCGTGCGAGGACCGGTTCGGCAAGACGATGCGGTGGTTTATAGAACCCTCCACGAGGGCATCGATATTCTCCCCGTGCGCCGCGATTCCTCGGGCGTCCCGCTCGACGAGATTCGCGCCTCGGCGCAAGGCACCGTCGTTCACGTCAGCAAACTCCCCGGCGCCTCAAACTACGGCCGCTACGTCGTCATCGAACACCTCATCGAGAACAGCCCCGTCTACACCCTCTACGCACACCTTGCCGACATCACTGTCCAACCCGGCCAACAAGTCGCCCAAGGTGAAAAAATCGGCACCCTCGGATTCACCGGGGCAGGCATCGACAAGCGCCGCGCGCACCTGCATTTCGAAATCGCCTTCCGACTCAGCGACACCTTCGACACCTGGCACCAACGTCACTTTGCCGGCAGCCCGAACAAGCATGGCCTATACAACGGACTCAACCTCATAGGGATCGACCCCGCACCCATTCTCCTCGCCTGCGCCTCCGACCCAGGGTTTTTCTTCAGCAAGCATGTCCGATCCCAAGAACCATTCTTCTCCGTGGTCTTCCCGAACACCCCGGGGTTCACTCTCGTTTCACGCTACCCATGGCTTGTCCCCGACGGGGAACCCGCCAATCCACCGGCATGGAAAGTCAGCTTCTCCGCGCAGGGAACACCCGTCAAAGCCACCGCTGCCGCTTACCCGTCCGACGGGGCCCAACTCGCCGATGTGCGGCAATCACGACTTCCCTACAATCTTGCCACGCGAGGTCTCCTCACCGGCCCGGACAACGCCCCCGCACTCAGCGCCTCCGGTCGCAGGTTCGTGGAACTCGTCGGCGGACACCATTGACCGATTCGGTGCCCGGGAATGGTGCCGCGATTTTTGGATAAAAAGATTGCCGCGCGAATCTCCCGCCGTAGATTCGCCCCTCCCCGCATGCGGCCGACGCGGCCGCAGGCCTGCTTTTATTACCTACTGATTGCAGGTTGCGGGCAACAAACAGGAACCATCAACCATATGTCAGCACTGCAAGAATTGATCGCCAGCTCGATCAAGAACTACCGCGAAGGAAGCATCGTCAAGGGCCACATCCTTGAAATCAGAAACCGCGAATTCCTCGTGGATATCGGATACAAAAGCGAAGGCGTGATCCCCGCCTCGGAATTCGACGATCCGGAATCCGTCGAACTCGGCGACGAAATCGAAGTTTTACTCGAGCGCCTCGAAAACGACGAGGGCATGGTCGTCCTCTCGAAGGAAAAAGCCGCCCAGCGCCAGAACTGGGAAAAAATCGTCGGCGTCTTCAAGGGCGACGGCCTCATCAAGGGCAAAGTCCGCTCGGCCGTCAAAGGCGGCCTGACTGTCAACGTGGGCGTGGAAGCCTTCCTTCCAGCTTCCCAGATCGACATCGTCCCGCCCAAGGACCTCACCCAATTCGTCGGCAACATCTACGATTTCAAAATCGTCAAAATCAACGAAGACCGCAAAAACGTCGTCCTCAGCCGCCGCGAAATCATCGAGCAGGAACGCTCGGAAAAACGCCTGGCCTTCCTCTCGGGAGTCAAAATCGGCGACCAGATCTCCGGCACGGTCAAAAACATCACCGACTTCGGCGCCTTCATCGACCTCGACGGCATCGACGGCCTCCTGCATGTCACCGACATGTCCTGGGCCCGCCTCAACCACCCGTCCGAACTCATCAAAGTCGGCCAGCAACTCACCGTCCAAGTCCTCGACATCAACAAGGACAAGGAGCGCGTTTCGCTCGGCCTCAAGCAAATGCAGTCGAACCCTTGGGACAAGATCGAGGAGCGCTTCCCCGTCGGCCAGAAGGTCTCGGGCAAGGTCACAAACCTCATGCCCTACGGCGCGTTCGTCCAAATCGAAGAGGGCGTCGAAGGTCTCATCCACGTCTCGGAACTCTCCTGGACCAAACGCATCGCGCGTCCCTCGGATGTCCTCACCCTCGGCCAGGAGGTCGAAGCCGTCGTGCTGGGCGTCAACAAGGACGAGCAGAAAATCTCCCTCGGCGTCCGCCAACTCGAGCCGAACCCATGGGATGAGATCGAACTCCGTTACATGATCGGCAAGCAGGTCAAAGGCAAGGTCCGCAACATGACCGCCTACGGCGCCTTCGTCGAACTCGAGGAGGGCATCGACGGCATGATCCACGTCTCCGACCTCTCTTGGACCCGCAAGATCAACCACCCGTCCGAGATGCTCAAAAAAGGCGACGACCTCGAAGCCGTCGTCCTCGACATCGACAAGACCAACCAACGCATCAGCCTCGGCGTCAAACAACTCGACGAGGATCCTTGGAAGGAGATCGACGGTCGCTTCCGCATCGGCGACCTCGTCAAGGGCACCGTCAGCAAACTCACCAACTTCGGCGCCTTCATCCAACTCCAGGACGACATCGACGGTCTCGTGCACATCTCGCAAATCAGCGAGGACCGCGTCGAGAAGGTCAAGGACGTCCTCAAGGTCGGCCAAGAGGTCGAAGCCCGCGTTATCAAGGTGGACAAGGCAGAGCGCCGCATCGGTCTCTCGGTCAAAGCCGCCAACTACAGCGAAGAGGCGCTCCGCAAGGAGGCCGAGGCCTTCGACACCCTCCGCCCCGGCGAGGACATGGTTGGTCTCGACCAAGCGTTCCAGTTCGCGGAGGACGAATACCGTCCCGGCGAATCGAAAAAATAAACCGCCTCGCGAGTCGGAAGACGATCGTAGATTCAACGCCATGCAAAAACCTGAAATCACCGCCTACCTTAAAACCCACTGCGGCTGGAGCCGCGGGGTGCGGGCCGTGTTCGAGAAACATGACCTTCCCTACACCGAGAAGGACATCATCCAGAACCCGGACTTCCGCTTCGAGATGGAACAACTCAGCGGCCAACCGCTGTCACCCTGCGTCGTCATCGATGGAACCATGCTCGCCGACATTAGCGGCGAGGAGGTCGAAGCCTACATGCTGGAACACGGCATCGTCGGACAAAGCCCAAAAGCCACCGATGTGCCGCTGAACGCGCCCTGCTCCGACGAGGAGCACGCCGCCATGGTCCGTCTCAAGTAGGTCGGCGAAACACTCAAAAAAAGACCGTCGCGGCATCCCCGCGGCGGTCTTTTTCTTTTTCCAGCACCACCCATCGCATAGTCTGGCCCGGTGAAGAAAATGCGACGCAACCCTGCGAAGTCGACCTCTGTGGAGTCGCAAAACACGGAGCGCCGCCTCGTGCCTCTCGAACAGGCCCCCTTGCGCAAGGAGGCCGTCGGCTCCGCTCGAGCGGCGATGCGCGAGATTTCCCGGCTCAATAAAACTCTCGAGGAGTTCGACCGCACCATCGAGCCCGCCTACTCCCGCTGGGAACGCGACAACATCGGCGACCTCCTCACCCGCGAGGCGGAACTCAAGGCGCGCATCAACCGGCTTACCGACCTCATGGAGTTCGCCACCATGGAAGCACTCTTCACCGGTAAAAACCCCTACAACATTTTCACCAAAGCCGAACAACAGCAGCGCGAAACGGCCGAAGCCCCGCCGCCCGATCCCGGCCCCACAGAAGAGGAACGCAAGCGCGAGGAGGAGACCCGCCGCCGCGATGCCGCATTCAGCGAGGAGGAACGCGACTTCCGCTCCCACCTCCGCAACATCTTCGGCTACGACCCCGAGGAAATGACCAAACGCGACTACAAGCGCATGTTCGGCGATTACAAAAAATGGCGCGCGCAGTTCGAGGCGGCCACCGCCGCCGCCACACGCGCCAAGGCCGCCGCCATCCCTGAACGTCTCAAGGAACTCTACCGCCACCTCGTGCGCCGCCTCCACCCCGATACCGGCAAGGCGCCCGATCCGTTTCTCGAAAGCCTCTGGCACGATCTGCAGGAGGCCTACAAAAATCGCGACCTCGAGCGCATGGAACTCCTTCTCGCCATCACCGATGTGAATACCGGCGGCGATGCCGTCCAATCGACCCTCTTCCACATCCGCCTCGTCTCCAGAAAATTGGGCGACACCCTCGCGGGACTGAAGAAACGCATCGGCGGCATCCGCAAATCCGAGGCGTGGAAATTCTGGCACGCGAAGGACCGGAAACAGGCCGAAACCGCCCTCCGCAAGGCTGCCAATGCCCGCGTGGAAAAAGAAGAAATGAACCTCGCCCAACTCGAGGCGGAAGTGGCTTGGTGGAAATCCCAGGCCCGCCCCCAACGCACCACACAACCCAGCAAACCAAAGCGCCAGCAGGCAACAGGCTCGACCCTCCAAAAAAAATCCACCCGCAAGAAACAGCCGCCACCCTCGACCACCCAAACATCCTTCGATTTTTAAGATGAATGCCGCCGTTCTTGTCGCCGCTGGCTCGAGTTCCCGCATGGGATTCGACAAACCCACCGCGCCTCTGCGCGGCTTCCCGCTCGTTGTCCACTCGCTCCGGGCGATCCAGGATTGCGACGACATCGCCATTGCTGTGCTTGTCTGCGCGGAACACCGCATCGCCGAGTTCACCTCCCTCGCCGCCCCGTTCCCGAAATTCCTCCACATCGTCGCGGGCGGCGCCGAGCGCGGCACCTCGGTGCTCCATGGCCTCCAGACCCTCGCCTCGAATCCACCCCTCCTTGTCGCCATCCACGATGCCGCACGCCCGCTGGCCACGCCGGCTTTGTTCTCAAGCGTTCTCCACGCCGCCGCTTCGCACGGCGCCGCCTCGGCCGCACAGCCCGTCTCAGACTCCCTCCACCGGGCGAACGCCTCCGGCGCGCTGCATGAGACCGTGCCCCGTGCAAATCTCTTCGCCATGCAAACTCCCCAGGCGGCGCGCCACGACCTTCTCCTCGCCGCCCTGCAAGCCCACCACACCTCCGCCACCGACGAGGTCTCGGCCCTCATCGCCGAGGGCATCCACCCGCTTCCCGTCGTCCACGGCTCCCCGAATTTCAAGATCACCTACCCTGCCGACCTCGCGCTCGCCGAAGCCGCGATATCCGCCCGCGCTTTATGAAAACCAAAAACCTCCTCGAAATCCTCGCCACCCCGAGCCCGTCCGGCTGGGAGCGTAACGGACAGAAACTCTGGATCAACAACGTGAAACCCGTTTCGGACCGCGTGGAATCCGATCCGCACGGCAATGCCTGGGCGGTGCTCGAAGGGTCGGACCCCGCCGCCCCGCGCGTCATGCTGGAGGCCCATGCCGACGAGATCGGCTTCATCGTCCGCCACATCGATGACAAAGGCTATCTTGCCTTCGGCCCCATCGGCGGCTCGGACCGCACCCTCGCCTCCGCCCGCCGCGTGCGCCTCTTCGGATCGAAGGGCATTGTCGAGGGCGTCATCGGCAACACCGCCATCCACCTCCGCGACACCTCGAAGGACAAACCGCCTGAGTGGAAGGACCTCTTCATCGATATCGGCGCCTCCTCCGCGAAGGAGGTCGAAAAACTCGGCATCCGCGTGGGCACACCGGCCATTTTTACGGATGACGCCATCGAAGCAGGAAAGGACCGCATTGTGGGACGCGCCCTCGACAACCGCATTGGCGGCTATGTCCTCGCTCAAATCCTCGCCGAACTCCACGCCCTCAAGAAGCGCCCCGCCGCCTCGACCTTCGCCGTCAACGCCGTTCAGGAGGAACTCGGTTGCCACGGCGCCCGCATGGCCGCCCACCGCATCCGCCCGTCGGTGGCGCTCGTCTTTGATGTCACACACTCCACCGATACCCCGGGAATCAATGCGAAACAGCACGGCCTTGTGGAACTCGGCAAGGGCCCTTCGATCGCCCATGGCGCGGCGAACCACCCGCTCGTCATGCAACGCCTCGTCGAGGTCGCCGCGAAACTCAAAATCCCCCTCCAACACGAAGCGGTCTCCCGCAGCACCAGCACCGATGCCGATGTCATCTACACCTCGCGCGACGGCATCCCCTGCGGCCTCATCTCGATTCCCCTCCGCTACATGCACTCGCCGGTGGAAACCATCTCGCTCGCGGATGCCAAGAACGCCGCGCGCCTCGCCGCAGGATTCATCCGCAGCTTGGAAAAATCCGACACCTTCCGCGTGCTGGATTGACAACCAAAAAAATTGGCCCCGCCGTGAAATCCTGATACCCAGCCCGCGTCCATGGAAAACTCCCCGACCGACTCACCCCCCAGCCACGTCGACGATTATCTCGCCGCCGGAAAGCAATCCGGCGCCTCCGACATCCACCTCAGCGTGAACTCCCAGCCCGTCTGGCGCCGCTACGGCCTCCTCGAGCCGATGTGGGCCCAGGCACCAGTTCTCGGCCCGGCGGATACCGAGCAGCTCGCCATGGGATTCCTCCAACCTGCCCAAATCGACCAACTCAGCACCCGAGGCGATGTCGATTTCGCCTACGCCACGGGCATCGGCCGCTTCCGCGCGAGCGTCGTCCGCCAACGCACCGGCTACGACCTCGTCTTCCGCATCATCGGCGATTCCGTGCGCTCGATGGATGAACTCGGCCTTCCGGAGCAACTCAAGCTCCTCACCGAATTTCACAACGGCCTCGTGCTCGTCACCGGCTCCGTGGGCAGCGGCAAAAGCACCACGCTCGCCGCCCTCGTGGATCAGATCAACCGCAACCGCCACGACCACATCATCACCCTCGAAGACCCGATCGAATACATCATTCCCTCGCAGGGTTGCCACGTCACCCAGCGAGAAGTCCACACCCACACCAAATCCTTCGCCAACGCCCTCCGCGGCGCCCTCCGCGAAGATCCCGATGTCATCATGGTGGGCGAAATGCGCGACCTGGAAACAATCTCACTGGCGATCACGGCCTCGGAGACCGGACACCTTGTGCTCGGCACCCTCCACACAAGCAATGCCGCCCGCACCCTCGACCGCCTCCTCGACGTCTTTCCAACCGACCAACGCGACCAGATCCGCATCATGGTCAGCGAGTCCCTCCGTGGCATCGTCTCCCAGCAACTCGTCCCAAAGGCCGACGGCACAGGCCGCGCCCTCGCCATGGAAATCCTCATGAACACACCGGCCGTCGGCAACGTGATCCGCGAGGCCAAGACCTTCATGCTGCCGGGCATCATCCAAACAGGAAAAAAACTCGGCATGAAACTCATGGACGACTCGCTCGCGGAACTCTTCCATTCAGGCGTCATCACCGCAGAGGAGGCCGTCTACCGCGCCGAACAAAAAGCCGACATGATGAAACTCACCGGCTATTCCGAACACTGACCTGCAAGACGTTACACCCCTGCGGCCCCATCCCGCCTCCGCTCCACCAGACCACCCAACTTAAAACTTAAAACTTAACACTGAAAACTTAAAACTTTTCTCCCCATGCCCTACATCGACCAGTTCTTCCAAGTCCTCGTGGACAGCGGCGCCTCCGATCTCCACCTCGCCGAGGGCCAGTCGCCAAAAGTGCGCCAGCACGGCGAAATCGTCTCGATCCGGGAGGAGCCCCTCACCCGCGAGGAGATGTCCTACATGCTGAGCGAGATTTGCTCACCGGAAAAATGGGAACGCTTCGAGGAACACGGCGACCTTGATTTCGCCTACGAGATGGATGAAAACAACCGCTTCCGCTGCAACTACCTGAAGCAGGCCCACGGCTACGGTGCAGTCTTCCGCATCATCCCCACCAAAATCAAGACCCTCGAGGATCTGCGCGTTCCCGAGATCATCAAATCCTTCGGCCACATGCGCGGCGGCATCGTTCTGGTCACCGGCCCCACCGGCTCGGGAAAAAGCACGACCCTCGCGGCGCTCATCGACTACATCAACACGAACTTCTCCCGCCACATCGTGACCATCGAGGAACCGATCGAATTCGTGCACCGCAACAAACGCAGCATCATCACCCAGCGCGAGGTGCCGGAACACGCGGAATCCTTTCCCGCGGGCCTCAAGGCCGCCCTCCGCGAGGATGCCGATATCGTCCTCGTGGGCGAGATGCGCGACCTCGAGACCATCTCGCTGGCCCTCACCGCCGCGGAGACCGGCCTCCTCGTCTTCGGCACCCTCCACACCAATAACGCGCGCAAGACCGTGGACCGCATGATCGACGTCTTCCCGAGCGACCAGCAATCCCAAGTGCGCACCATGCTCGCCGCCTCCCTGCGCGGCGTCATCGCCCAGCTCCTCATGAAAAAACAAGACGGCTCGGGCCGCGTGGCGGTGAACGAAATCCTCATCGTCAACAATGCCGTCTCGGCCATCATCCGCGAAGGTGCCACACAGAAACTCCAGGACGTGCTCGTCGCCGGCAAGGGCCAAGGCATGCAATTCATGGATGACGCCATCTGGGAACAACTCCTCGCGGGAGCCATCTCGCCCCAAGAGGCCTACATGAAGGCCATCGACAAGACCCGTTTCCAACCCTACCTCCCGCCCGAGGACGCTGCCCTCGCAAATGTCGCCGGCGCGTGACAGCGCAAACTCCTCCCACCCTCTTCCGACGCCACATCGGCATCGACTACTCGGGCGCGGCCACACCGGACTCCCGGCTTCCCGGCATTCGCGTGTTCGAAGGCGAGCCGCTTCACACTCCCTACGAGGTGCGCTTCGGCACCGATTGGACGCGCCGCGAGCTCGCCCACTGGCTCGTTGACGGCATCAACTCCGGCATCCCCGCTATCATCGGCATCGACCACGGGTTTTCCTTCCCCCTCGCCTACATCGACAAATACAAGCTCAAGCACCGCTGGCCCGCGATTCTTTCCGATTTTTTCGAGCATTGGCCGACCTATAAGCCCGGCGCGCGCGTCACCGATATCCGAAACGGAAGCGGCCAAGCCAGAACCGGCGACCCCCGCTGGAAGCGCCTCTGCGAACAACGGGCACGCGGCGCGAAGTCGATTTTCCATTTCGGCGTGCCGGGCTCGGTGGCCCACTCGACCCACGCTGGGCTTCCGTGGCTCGCCCACCTCCGCTCCTTCTCCAAATCCCGCATCCACTACTGGCCATTCGACGGCTGGACACCGCCGCCTGGCGTGACCGTCGTGGCCGAAATCTACCCCTCCCTCTGGAGATCCAAATTCCCCCGCCCGGACCTCACTCCCGACCAGCAGGACGCCTACGCCGCCGCCTCGTGGTTGCTCGCCGCCGACGAGCGGGGACTCCTGCCGAAGGCCTTTGCTCCGCGCCTCACCCCGGAGGAGCGGAAACAAGCCAAACTCGAAGGCTGGATCCTTGGCGTTCTCTGACTGGACCTCGCTGCAAACGGGCCGCATTCACGCCCGCATTCATTTCAAGGCGACAAATTCCCCTCTTTTATTAATGTCAGCCACACCTCCAAATGACCACTTCCCGACGGACAACCCTGAAACACATCGCGCACGAACTGGGCATCACCACGACCACAGTTTCCTGCATATTGAACGACACCGGAGGAAAATACGCTGAGGAAACCCGCAAAAAGGTGCTCGATACCGCCAAGCGCTTGAGATACAGACCGAACGCGCTGGCAAGCGGCATTCGCGGCGGCAAGATACATGTTGCGGGCGTGATGATCCAAAACCGGGGGCATTTCTCCACCGAGATCATCAACGGCATTCACGACAAGCTCCTTGAAAACCAGACCATCATGTTCCTCACCTGGAACAGCGCCAAACACACCAAGTCGTGGGATGAAACAGCCGAGCAACGCACGATCCACCACCTGATCGATCGAAGGGTCGACGGGATTATCCTGTCCACCTCAAACGAAAATTTCGACCACTGCTACTTTGAAGAAATCTGGGAACGCAACGTGCCGCTCATCCTTGTGGACCGCCAGATTCCTTCGATCTCGGCCGATTTCATCGGCACCGACAACCAGGTGCTGGGTGCGCTCGCCGCAAAGCACCTGCTGGATCTCGGACACAAGCGGTTCCTCTTCTGCTCGAATTCCCATGTGGGAAACGCGGTGCAACGCGAAGAGGCCTTTGCCGGAGTCCTCTCCTCCCAGCCCGGCACCACCTTCCGTTCGATCGATTTCATGGCCACCGACTGCTCGGACCAACTTCGGGATGCCTTTGGCTCGGCGGCCACCCGTCCAACCGGCGTGCTGTGCATCAACGACTGGACAGCCATCGAAGTGCGCCGGGTGGCTGCAGCCATGGGACTCGAGGCCCCGAGGGACTTTTCCATCATCGGCAGCGGCGACCAGCATTTCACCGATCCCTTCGCCCAGAACCTGACGACATTCGACCAAAAACCTTACTGGATCGGCCAGTGTGCCGCCCAGTGCTACCTCTCACGAGTGCACAGCCAACGCAAGAAAGGCGACCCCCAGATCATCACCATCAAACCCGAACTGCTTCTCCGCGGATCCACAGCCCCCCTATCCCCGTAGTGGAAGCCGGAGCGGATTTCGATATCTACGGCACCTCGCGCAACGCACCGACCAGAATCGACTCAGTGAGAAGTTCCGGCAACACCACGGGATTCGCAGCGTCCCCCGCCGGATAGATCACATAAAACGGCACTCCCACCCGCCCGAAGGACTTCAATGCCGCGGTGATCTCGGGATTCGCATTCGTCCAATCCGCCTTCATCGCCACAACACGCTTCTCCTTCAAAAGCGCCCTCACCCCGGGCGTGTCGATCGCCGTGCGCTCGTTGAATTTGCACGTGATGCACCAGTCCGCCGTGAAATCAACAAACACCGTGCGCCCGCCTGCAATCTCGCGCTCAAGGCGATCCTTGGAGAACGGCACCCAATCGATACCCTCGCCAGACTTTTCACCGGCCCCGGCGAATTTCTGCCCGAGCGTCCACCAGCCTCCCCCGACACAAATCCCCACGATCAACACGAGCACCACCGCGCGCCTCCCCGCTGATCCCACCGGCCCGCAAAACGCCCCGTAGAGCCAGCACGCATAGGCAAGGCACAGGAGAAACACCGAAAACCACAACACACCATCCACCCCGCGCTGGCCCCCAAGCACACTCAGAATCCACAACAGCGTGGCGAATAGCGGAAAGGCCATGAATTGGCGCAGTCGCTCCATCCATGCCCCCGGCTTCGGCAAAAACCGCAGCCAACCAGGCTCGGCACTCAGCAGCACATATGGCAACGCCATGCCGAATGCCACCGAGGCAAACATCGCCACGATCACCGCCGCCGATTGCCCAAAGGCAAACCCCAACGCGCTCCCGAGAAACGGCGCGGTGCACGGCGTCGCCAGCAGCGTGGCAAAGACCCCCTGAAAAAACGCCCCGCCCAGCCCACTCGCCGAACCAGCCGATTCCATCGCTGTCGCCGCGCGACCGGGAAGCACAATTTCAAACACCCCAGCCAAATTCAGCGCAAAGACGAACACAATCGAACCGATCACCACGTTGAACCACGGATTCTGAAACTGGAACGCCCACGTCACCTCCGTGCCGCCGGACTTCAACGCCACAATCACCACCGCCAACCCCAGAAACCATGCGAAGATTCCCCCGGCAAACGCCAACCCGTGCGACAAAATCCGCCACCGCGACTCCCCGGCCTGGCGGATGAAGCCGAAAATCTTCAGCGAGATCACCGGCAACACACACGGCATCAAATTTAAAATCATGCCGCCCAAAAACCCGTAGAACAACGCCAACCACAACCCCATGCCCTCGACCGGCTGCGCCGCCTTCGCTTGGCCAGTTCCTCCGCCATCCCCCACCACCCAAGCCCGGCGCGCGGCTCCCGCTCCCACCGCCAGCACCCCGCGAAACGGCCCGTCGACTGAAATCTCCACCTCGTTTGTTCCAACACTTTTCGGGTGCCCCACGATCTGGTTCTCCGCAGGCAGCGGAAACAACCCGATCGCCTCGCCCTCCGGCACTCCCCCGACCTTCAACCGCAAAAGCCCGCCCGCGCGTTTCCAATCCAAGCGGTAGGGCGGCGCCTCAGCCGATGGCAACTGCGCGCGAAACTCCTCGAACACCGCCGCATTTGCAGGAGTCGCCTCCTGCGCCACCGGTAGCCTCAGCGACACCCCGGCATCCCCAGGAATGCAAATGTCCTCGCACACCAACCAGGACACCTTCGCCTTCAACTCGACCGCGCCCTGCAACTCCGCGGGCGGCGTGATCGGCACCATCAACAACACGCGCCCCGAGTAGGCATACGTCTGAATGTCGCCGGGCTCGAGTTTCGCCTCAGGAGCCGGCCACTCGATCGGCCCGGCCACAAAACCCTCGGGCAATTCCCAATCAATCCGCGTCGGCAACCCCGCATCGCCGCCATACTCCCAATACGTGTGCCAACCCGGCGCCATCTCGAGCAACACACCGGCCTGAAACTCCTTCCCCGGCACCACCACACTCGTATCTGCCAGCAACGTCGCCACCACAAGCGGCTTCCCATCCCGCACCTGCGCCTGCGCCCAACTCCCCACCGCCAGCATCAACGCCACCGCCAACAACGCTCGATAAACCATATCCCTAACTAACCACACCCCGCCTCCACCTGAAACCGCCAATTCGCGGCCTGCAAACATGCCCGGCCTGTGAATTTTGACAATCACACCACTTTTCTATAGAAAACCTATATGAGCACTCTGTCTTTTCATGCAGATCCCCCATTGGAAGCCGAAATTCGCCGGGAGGCGCGGCGTCGCAACACACCGGTCTCACGCTTTCTCAAGGAGACAATCGCAGGGGCACTGTCCGACTCGGGCAAAACAGGAGCCTCGGTCGCCGGCTTTTTGAATGGCAGCGGCACCATCCAACCCGGCGAGTCCGCTCTCCCTCCGTGGAATGAAGACTCCCCGACTCCATGAGGTATCTGCTCGACACCCATGTTGTGTGGGCCCACGCCACAAATCCCGCCTCCTTGAGCCCCGCCGCCCGCACAGCGATTGATACCTCACCGATTGCTGACTTGTGCGTTCTCGATGTCACCCTCTACGAACTCGCCCGCCATTTTGCCGCCGGGAGAATCTCAGCGGCCAATCCGCTTAAGGCAATCCGTGCAATCGCCGAGACATACCATTTCATTCACACGGATGCAGATATCGCCTGGGATTCTGCCCAGTTGGACTGGCAAAAACGCAACCGAAAAGGCATGCACCTTGATCCTGCCGATCGCGCCCTCGTTGCGGCCTGCAGGCACCTTGGCCTCGTGCTGGTGACAGCCGACGAGGAAATCCACCACACCGCCAAAAAACAAAAAATCCGCGTTCTCTGGTGAGTCACCCACGCCCCACGCTCCAGCAGGATCATCTTCCCCGCCCCTGACTGAAACAAACCCTATCCCTGTGCCCTCCGCAGTAATCCAAGACACTCGCGAGGGGTCACAATCGGAATGCCATCAAAACCGCCCAGCACCAGCAAATCGTTGTCTCCGGTCACCAACGCATCCGCGCTCCCGGAGCGTGCCGTTGCCAGCACCCAGTCGTCATCCGAATCCCGGCAGACGGGAAACTCCAGCGGACTCACATCCACAATCTCCGCGTCACTCTGCACAGCGGATAGAACTTCTCCAACCTCGGCAGCCGTCAACTTGGCTTTGACCAGCAGTTTCTCCCGCAACTCCTCAAGGATCACCTTGGAAACCACGATCCTCCCCTTCAACAGGCATTCCTCGTAAAGACCCGCGCAGGTTCCATGGGCCACAAACGCGGCAAACAGAACATTCGTGTCGAAAATAATCCTCACGAAACCGCGTCGAACACATCCTCGTCGGTATGAAATCCCGCTTTTCCCGCCTTGGGAACAAGCTGGTCCCTGATGTCACGAAAACGCTCCAAGGCAATTTGACGGCGCAACGCGTTTTGAACAACCGAACTGCGACTCATTCCCTTGCGCTTCACCAATCGGGACAACTCGCGGTTCAAATCCTCGGGGAGACTGACTGTGAGCGTGGCTCGCATGTATTTGAAATTAATACAGTCCTCCTGCTTGTCAATTTCCCCGCTCCACCAGGATCACCTCGTCTTCCCCGCCCGCACGAAGCCCCAGCGGATTCCTCGCGGCCAACACATCGCGAACCAGCACCACCCCAAAAAGCAGCGTTGCCGCCGCCTTCAGCCACAAGTTAGTCACCGCATGCAACGGTCCCCAATTTTCGCAGCTCAGGACAAACGCGTATCCGGCAAGCCAACCCAACCGCCGCACCGAGGCAGGATTCCATAGCGCCGACGCCACAAGCACCCCGACAAAGGGCGCGATGAGCACATAGGAATTTGTCTCGGTCCTGGGATTAAACAGCAGGAGATACCAAGCCGCCAACAGCATGCACACAAACCCCGCGCGGGCCGCTTCATATCTCCGCATCGCAAGCCACGCCACCCCAAGCGTTCCCCCCGCCGCCGCCATGCGCAGGAGTGTCATCGCCACCTCGGGCGGATGGAACCCGAACGCCCAAAACATGCCTTGGATATCGCAAAAGAGGGATTGCTTGGGCTTTCTCGCGATCTGCATCGTCTCGACGAACAATTCATACTGGCGCGCGACGTATTCGGGATTCGCATGCAAAAATGCCACCGCCGCAAGAACCGTCGCCCCCGCCAGCAGGCGCCACACCATCGGCTTCACATGGCACGCTCCGGCCAACAGGCACGGCACGACCCCGAGCGGCTTCAGCGCCACGGAGAGCAACAAAGACAGCGAAGCGCGATTCCATGCGTGTCTCCCCAAATCCACCGCCGCCAATCCCAACAACGCTGCCATGGCGAGATTCATCTGCCCATTTCGCGCAGCGGAAAAACTCGATGGCACCGCCGCAACCGTGGCCACCAAAAACCACACTCCGCGCCTCCCGCCACCGAACACCCCGCACAGTCGCCAGATGCACCACGCGAACAGCCCAAGCCCGGTCAGCCTCCAAAGCGGCTCGCCCACCCTCATCGGCAACGCCGCGAAGGGAGTGTAAAGAATCGCCGCCTGGGGAAGGTAGAGATACCCGTGCATCCGCACCTCGTAGATATCCTCACCGGCCCACCACTCCTCGGCAGCCTCCCGATACTCTGGCGTCACCGTGCGCCGGTCTGGCTGCACCGCCACAATCCCCGCAATCACCAACAGGTAGACCGCCCACAGGAAAACCGCCACCCCCAACGCCCGCGCTTGCGGCATTCCCGCAACGCATCAACCCACCCCGCAACACGGCATCCAAATTTCATTCACGACGATTCAATCCCCCGCCCGCCCGACTGGAAAGGCGCAAAAAACCGTGGCGCTCAAGGCGCGGGAGGCACGATGCCCCTCGCGGCGAAGTATTGGCGCAGGAATTCGATGTCGCCACGGTCCTTCTCCCTCCCCGCGCGGCATTTCATGCGCCAGAGAAGTTCCGGGCTCGCGAAGGGAATTGGAACGCCGTCGATCTCGTGGATCACCACGCTTTTCGACGCCTCGGCATAATCAATACCAGAAGCCTTGGCCATGAGGTCCACAAGGATCTCATCGGCCACGCGCACGACCGTGTATTTTTCGACCTCGCCGGGCTCCAACTCGCGCACGCACCCGTCCGGCAGCGTGGCAAGCGCCGCGTAAACCTTGGCCTCGTTTTCGAGCTCCGTATCGATGAGGAGGTCGATGTCTTTCGTTAGCCTGCCGTAACCAGCGGCGCGGATTGAAAACCCCCCGACAACGATGAAAACCGCCCCCCGCGAGTGAAGCTCCCGGCAGAGCGAAACAAGATCCTCCACGGAGGGATCGCGCGGGATCAGTTCCCCGGTTTCCGGATCATATGGTCCATCAACCATTGGTCTGCCTCCTCATGGGATTTGAACCTGTAAACTCCCGGCTTGATTCGCGGGAAAAACTCCATTGCCGCCCACTGACGGTTGGAGTCCGTTTCCTTTGAGCACGAAACAAGTTTTGCTGAAGGCTTCCGCCGTCCAACAACCTTGCCCACCGGGTCTTCGATATTCACCACAGGATGCATCCCGAGACCACTACCCCTCATCGACCAGGCGCGCAAGCGGCAAGCCTTGACTGCGGGCATCAATCCTTTTTGCGGACGCCGGGGGTGGGCGATGGCGTCGCGCGTGCGGTCTGGGAGAGCGGTTTCAACTTGCGGTTGGGCTTGGTCAACACCGGCACCTCCTTCAACACATCCACCCGCACCTTGGCGATGCCGCGGTCATAGGTGCCGAGTTCTTTCGCGGCTTTGACGCTAAGATCGATGACTCGCCCCTTCACAAACGGGCCGCGATTATTGATCCGCACCACCACATCGTTGCCGGTCTTCAGATCCACAACTCTTACTCGCGTGCCGAAGGGCAGTTTCTTGTGCGCGGCGGTCATGTCCCCCTGCGCGTAGGTCTCGCCATTCGCAGTCAACCTCCCGATCCAGCGCCCGCCATACCACGAGGCGATGCCGTATTCCGAGAACGCCACATCCCGCACGTAAACATGCGGGGCACCATCCCCCTCCAAGCGCACGATCGCTTCGTTTGTCTTGCACCCTCCCAGCCACAGCACTCCTGCGGCCACACTGGCGAAAAAGAGGATTCTGAAGGTTGCGGACATGTTGAAAAAATCGGGGGCTGTGATTGATCAAGGGAGGTGTTGACCCGATAAACCCTCGCCCACGCCCGGAGGATTTTCAATCTGGAATCCTCAACCGAGCCCCAACATGCCGGCGGCCTCGTCCAAGGCAGTTCCGGACACCCCTTCCCCGCTCAGCGCGATGACCGGAAACCCGAACTGCGTGCGGCACCAAGTCATTTGCCGCTTCGCATACCGCCACGTGGCGTGAACCATCGCCTCGCGGCATGCCGCCATGTCGATCCTCCCCTCCAGCAACGCCTCGACCTCGCTGAACCCGATCGCCCTCCTCGCCCACGGACCAGCATTCGCGGCGGCCGCCACCTCGTCGCACACGCCATCGGCGAACATCGCATCGACATTCTCCTCGATCCGGCGCCTCAGTTCCCCGCGCTCGCGCAGCAAGACAATCCCGCGAATCGCGGAATCACCCCCCGCCCACTGTGTGCGTGATGCCGCAAGCGGCTTGCCGGTTTGAATCACAATCTCGAGCGCCCGACGCACTCGCACCGGATTTCGCGTGTCGATTTGCGACACTGCCAAAGCATCCAGCTCCCCAAGTCGCGACAGGGCCTCTTCACAGGAAAGGGCGGAAATTTCCGCGCGCAACGCGGGATCAGGCGATGGAATCTCTGCGAGCCCGTGCGTGATGGCTTTTAAATACAACCCGGTTCCCCCGGCCAACACAGGCACCCTCCCGCGCGATCGGATGTCCCGAATGCTTTCTCCGGCATCGCGGAGAAACGAGGCGGCGTCATAACTGTCAGACAAATCCAGCATGCCACACAAATGATGCGGCACACGTGCTTGAAGGTCGGCTCTGGGCTGCGCGGTGAGCACCGGAATCCCGCGGTAGAGTTGAAACGCATCGGCCCCGATGATTTCCCCCCCGATCCGCTCGGCCAATGCACACGCGAAGGCCGATTTTCCAACTCCCGTGGGCCCCGTCACGATGACCGGACAGGGCCCTTCGGAAGCGGATGATGTTGAGTTACTGAACAGCGGCTTGTTCGGCCGACTCACTGGCGGGCTCTGTCTGTTCAGCGCGCTCGGAGCGGCGCTCTTCGAGGGCTTTCGCTCCGCTCACGACCAACTTGCGGCCCATGTAGTCCTTGTTGTGGAGTTCATCGACCGCACGCTTGGCCTCTTCGATGCTTTGCATTTGCACGAAGGCAAATCCCTTCGAGCGCATGGTGTGGCGGTTCACCACCACCTCGACATTTTGGACCGATCCCACCCCATTGAAGAGATCGAAGAGATCGCTCTCGGAGGCGTCGAAGGACAAGTTGCCAACATAAAGCCGCGGCGAACTGACTTCGACCATCTCAGGCGAACGCATCCCGGTGGGACGCTCGGCGCGCGGTTGGCGCTCGCGGCTGCCTCGGGAGGATGCAGAGCCGTTGGATGGTGTTTCGGCAACCGGAGCTTGTGGGCGGTGCGCTGGAGCAGGCGCCTCAGCGGACTTGCCGGTTAAAAAACCCAGAATCTTCGCAAAAAGGGACTGCTTGGGTGCAGGCTTTTTGGGCGATTGTTGGGTGGATGTGCGATTGGAACGACGCGGACCGCGGCCGCCTCGGCGTGAGGGCCGGCGTGAACCGCTGGGTGAGTATTCTGATGACATGATATGTATGATTTTTCGTTGCGTGGCCAACGTGCCGGCCTGGATGGGATGTCCCGTGGGCCGGGCAATGGCGGCCGTTGAGCCTCTGGCGCAGCACATCCCGTTGATTGCGAATGCTTAATGCAAGCCGCTAGGAACATGAGTAGCGCGATGAATTCAGACCAATGACCAAAATAAACTGGGTCGCCGGAACCGTATTGCATGACAGGTGCGCCTGAGGCGGTGGCAACGTGGCACACCAAGGTCAGAAACTCAAGGCCGAACTTTGCCGGTTGACGCGCGAAATCGGATTGAAGGTCGATAGGCTGGTGGCTTGCCCTGACGCGGATCAACGCCAACCATTTCCACTCACCAGACTATTCCTCGCTGTTGTCAATCCAGCGAGAGGAGCATGACCTCTCCGCTGGCGTGTCCGATCGCCAGCAGCGGCAGTTGGGGGTGCCAGGCGAGGGCCGAAATCCCGGCGGCGAGCCTGGTGCGCTTGCGGCGGAATTGACCAGACTCGAACGTAACCACGAGAAGGGTGCCGTCGCCGTCGCCCGTGGCGAGTTGGCCGGTTTTCGGGGAAAAATCCACCGCCATGACCTCGGATTCGCTCCCATCAACTTGGATCGGGGTCGCGCCCTCGGGGCCTTTTTTGCCTTTGCACGGCCAGACGGTGACCACAGGACTTCCCGCAGTGGCGAGGCGTTTCGAGTCGCGGGAGAAGGCCATCGCCCGCACCTTGCCATCAAAGCCCTGAATATGCAGCGGATGGTCGCGCGGGATGTCGTAGACGTGCACGCTGGGTGTTTGGTCGGCGGTGGCCAACCAGCGTCCGTCGGCGCTCCACTCGACGCCGAGGCACGCACCGCCCCAATCGAAGCGCGCGAAGGGTGTGTCCTCCCCGACGCGCCAGAGACAGGCTCCCCCGGCTCCAGCGGTGGAGATTTCGGAGGGGTTCACGGGACTCCATGCGAAATCGGCAGCGGAGGCGGGAAGCTCGATGACGCATGCCATTTCCGCCGCCCCGCCGAAGACATGCAGGCGGCGGTTTTGCGCGGCTGCGAACCGGGTGTGGTCGGCATTCGACTTGACGCGGTCGATCATGCCGCGCCCTGGAACAATCTCGCGACCGGCATGGCGGATTTTCCCGTCGAACCCGCAGGTCACCGGCGCGTCCTGGAACCAATCGGAGGCACCGTTCCCCATGCCATGCCCCGCAAGTCGCTCCAGCACGGAAAGGCTGTCCAACCCCGCCACAAGAATCTCGCCGGTCGAGGGGGTGGCGAGCAACCGCCCGCCGTCCGTGCTCCACTTGAGCCCGAGGATATTGTCGCCCGCGTCAAGTTGTCCGAGATTCTTCATACGAGGCAGGCGCGGAAGCCGGAGGTCAAGGCCTCGCGGTCGAGGTTCCTCCCGATGAAGACCAGCGCGTTTTTGCGCGGACGCCCCGCCCATGGGCCGCCGCTGGCGGCATCGACAAGCATGTGGACCCCTTGGAAGACCACGCGGTCGGCCTGGTTTTTCACCGCGAAGATTCCCTTCATCCGGAAAATGTCCTGCCCCTTCTCGCGAACCAGCGTCGAAATCCAATCATTGAGCTTCCTCCCGTCGCACTCGCCCTCGGCCTCGATCCCGACGCTGAAGATATCGGAATGGTGGTGGTGATGGTGCCCGTGGGCGTCGAGGAAGTGCGGATCAAGTTCCGTGGCGCGGTCGAGGTTGAACCCGCCCACTTCGAGGACTTTCGCGACATCGATCTCCGCACTGGTGGTGCGGTGGATGGTCGCCAGCGCGTTGATGTCACGAATCCGCTGCTCCAAGGCCTCCAAGGCCGCCTCGGGAACGAGGTCGCATTTGTTCAGAAGGATCACATCGGCGAATGCCACCTGCTCCTCCGCCTCGTGGGTTTGCTCGAGGTGACCGGCGATGTGGTGCGCATCGACCAGCGTCACCACGCCGTTCACCACGGTTTTTTCACGCAGTTCCTCATCAACGAAAAATGTCTGCACCACCGGCCCTGGATCGGCCAGTCCGGTGGTCTCGATCAGGATATGGTCGAACTTGTCCCGGCGCTTTATGAGGTTTCCCAGAATTCTGATCAAATCCCCGCGCACGGTGCAGCAGATGCAGCCGTTATTCATTTCGAAGAGTTCCTCGTCGGTGTTGATAACCAGTTCGTGATCGATTCCAACCTCGCCGAATTCGTTTTCGATTACCGCGATCCGGAGGCCGTGGTTTTCGGTGAGGATGCGGTTGAGGAGCGTGGTTTTGCCGGAGCCGAGAAAGCCCGTGAGGATTGTGACCGGGATACGTGACATGGCGGGGAGTAACGAAAAAAACCCACCCGCTGGAAAGGGAAAACAATCCCGCACCCGGTCTTGAAATCGCTTGCCCTCAGAGGTGGACGCGGGAATTTTTTCGCCATGGCCACCTACGTCTATGAAACCATCCCCTCCACGCCGGAGGAACCGGTCCGCACCTACGAGATCCGACAGAGCATGAAAGAAGACACACTCACCACGCACCCGGAGACCGGCGAACGCATCCGGCGCGTCATCACCGGCGGACTGGGCATCATGACCTCCGGCAAGGGCGGCGGAGCGCCCACTCCCTCCGGCGGACATTGCTGCGGATCCGCCTGCGGCTGCGGATAAAAACCCACGTCCGAGTCTTGATTCAGGCCGCCGCTCCGCGCATCGTCCCGCAAGCCATGCTCTACCGTCGCCTCGTTCTCACCAGTTTCTCGAAATTCCGACGAGGCAAACTTTCGATCACCCTGCCCGATGGCTCACGCTGCACCTACGGCGGGCTCGGGCAGACGCCGCAAGCGGAGTTCGAAATCCACCACGAGGACTTCTTCAAGCGATGCGTCCTGCACGGTCCGATCGGCTTCGCGGAATCCTACCTGGCTGGCGAATGGGCAACACCGGACCTGGTCAAGGTCATCGCCTGGTTCATCCTGAACGCCGACGAGGCTGATGCCTTGCAAACCCGCGCATCGAGAAGCACCGGCGCGTTCAACCTCCTGCATTTCGCCAACCGCCTCTTCCACCTGCGCCGCCCAAACAGCCAGCGCATGAGCCGCGAAAATATCCGCGAGCACTACGATCTCTCCAACGAGTTCTTCCAGCTTTGGCTTGATCCCACGATGACCTACTCGAGCGCGTATTTCGAACACGCCGACGAACCGCTCGAAACAGCCCAGATCCGCAAATACGACACCCTCTGCCGCCGCCTCCACCTCGCGCCTTCGGACAGCGTGCTGGAGATCGGCTCAGGTTGGGGCGGCTTCAGCATGCACGCCGCACGCGCCTTCGGTTGCCGCGTCACCACGGTCACGATCTCCCAACAACAATACGACGAAGCCGCGCGCCGCATCCAGGCCGCTGGCCTCGCCGACCGCATCCAACTCCTCCTTTGCGACTACCGCGACCTGCGCGGGCAGTTCGACAAGATCGCCTCGATCGAAATGCTCGAGGCCGTCGGGGACAAATACGTCGACGGCTACTTCGCCAAGATCGACCAACTCCTCGCCCCGCGCGGCATCGCTGCCCTCCAGGCGATCCTCTGCCCCGACAACCAATACCCCATCCTTCGCGACGGCGTTGATTTCATCCAGAAACACATCTTCCCCGGCTCGCTCCTCATGAGCAACGCCCGCATCGGTCAGGCCCTGCGCGCCTGCGGAGACCTCAACCTCCTCGACTACGAGGACATGGCCCCCCACTACGCGCTGACGCTCAAACGCTGGCGCGAGGCCTTCGAGGAAAAACTCGACGCCGTCCGCGCGCTGGGCTTCGACGAGGTGTTCCTCCGCAAATGGCGCTACTACCTCGCCTACTGCGAGGCAGCCTTCGGCACCCGCCACATCACAGTCGCCCAATTCGCCCTCTCCCGCCCGGACAACCTCTCGATCCCCTCCGCGATCTACCGGCTACCGGAGTAACCCAGGTTTCGTTGATCCAATCTTTTTACATGGATGGTCAGGATCAACAGGATGGAGGAAGGTTACTTTGAGCGGTTTGGGATCGGGTGAATCTTTTTGTATTCCAAACGGGGGTTTCCGAAATTGATCAGGAGGCCAACGGAAACACCAGTCGCATTCAGGTAGTTGATGACTTGGGCTTGGTGCTCGGGAGCGATTGCTTTGACGGCCTTCAGCTCGATCCGAACCTTCCCCTCAACAAAAAGATCGGCGTAAAAATCGCCAACGACTTGCGATCGAAACAGCACTTCAATGGGTTTCTGCCGCTCGACGGCAAGGCCGGATTCAAGAAGGGCGATGTGAAGTGCTTTTTCGTAAACCGACTCCAAAACCCCGCACCCAATTCATTCAACACATCAAAGGAACATCCAATAATCTGACGGGTCAGTTCGGTATGAAGCCCTCCAGCATCCTGTAAATCCTGTGAATCCATGTAAAAAATGACCCCCGCCTATTCCACCAAATACCCCTTCGCCAAAGCAGTGAAGGATTCGACTTGGGCGGCAGCCCAGTCCTCCTTGTGCCCGAGCTCTGCGGCAAGGAGGTGCGCGACGGCAGGAGCGGCTTCGATGGCGGCCTTGGCGTCGAGGAGGAGGGCGCGGATGCGGCGGGATAGGACGTCCTCCAGTGTGCGCGCCTGCTCGTGGCGGGCAGCCCAGACGACCGTGGCAAGCGGGTAGTGCAGGCGTGGGTGGACGGACTCGCCGAGCGCGGGGTCAGCAGCGATGAGCGCGTTGATGTCCTCTGCCTCACTCCCGTAGACGGCCAACCAGTCGGGCAGCTGACCGGCATCCGGGCTCCTCCAGCCGAGGAGTTGGAGTTTTTCCGTGACGCAGGGTTTTTCCTCCAATCCCGCAAGGAGCGCAGCGTGGTCGAGGGTGTCCTCCGCCATCTTCCGATAGGTGGTCCACTTGCCACCGACGATCGTCACGAGGCCAGACTCCGAGACAAGCACCTCGTGGTTCCGCGAGATCGCCTTGGTGGGGCCACCATCCTTGCCCGGCGGGCGGACAAGCGGGCGCTGGCCCGCGAACACGCTGAGGATGTCGCTCTCGCGTGGATCACGGGCGAGGTAGCGCGCGGCATTGCGCAGGATGAACCCGATTTCCTCCTTGAGCGCGCGGGGCTCGGGATCGGGGGTTTGCATGGGCGTGTCGGTGGTGCCGACAAGCACCTTGCCGTGCCATGGAATGACAAAGAGCACACGGCCGTCGTCGGTGTGCGGCACCATGATCGCCGAGTCGCCTTGCAGGAAGGAACGGTCGAACACGAGGTGAACGCCTTGGCTCGGTTGCACGACTGGAGTGGCCTTGGCATCGTCCATGAGGCGCACATGGTCGCTGAAAATGCCGGTGGCGTTGATGACAACAGCCCCTGTAGCTGTGAAGACTCGGCCGGTTTCCTTGTCGGTGAACCGAACGCCCGAGACAAGGCCGTCGGTTTTGATCAGTCCCTCGACTTTTGCATGGTTGAGCACACAGGCGCCGTGGTGGGCGGCGGTCCGTGCGAGCGTGATGGCGAGACGAGAGTCGTCGAATTGCCCGTCGAAATACTCCACGCCGCCGAGGAGGTGCTCCGGTTCGATATTTGGAATCCTCCCGAGCGTTTCCTCCCGCGACAGCAAATGTGAGGGAGCAAGATTCAGTTTCCCCGCGAGGGCGTCGTAGACCTTGAGTCCGATTCCGAAAAACGGACCCTCCCACCACTTGTAGCGGGGCACGATGAACGATAGATGGTGCACGAGGTGCGGCGCATTGCGGTGGAGAAGCCCGCGCTCGCGGAGGGCCTCGAGCACCAGAGGAATGTCGCCCTGCTCGAGATAGCGGACGCCGCCGTGAACCAGCTTTGTGCTGCGACTGGATGTGCCCTGGGCAAAATCCTGCGCCTCCAACAGGAGCGTCCTGTAGCCCCGCGTGGCGGCATCCACCGCCACGCCGAGTCCGGTGGCGCCGCCACCGATCACAATCACGTCCCAGCAGGGTGTTTCGTCGAGTTTCGAGAGGAGTTTCGATCTGTTCATTTCGTGGTGTTCCAGTTTTGCGCGCGTTTCACGGCACGCTTCCATGTTTTGATCCGCGCCTTGCGGTCTTTGACAGTGATCGTCGGGGCGAACCTGCGTTCAACGGACCGAGTTTGGGATAATTCGCCAAGTCCGCTCCAGAGGCCGGCGCCGAGTCCAGCCATCATCGCCGCGCCGAGCGCGGTGCTTTCGATGTTCGCGGGACGCTCGACGGTCGTTCCGAGGAGATCGGCCTGGATTTGCATGAGAAGGTCGCTGGCGCATGCCCCGCCATCCACCCGCAGGCTGGCGATGTGGTTGCCCGAGTCCTTTTCCATGGCCTCGACGAGATCGGAGACCTGAAAGGCGATGCCATCCAGCGTCGCCCGCGCGATGTGCGCCGCCGTCGTGCCGCGGGTCATCCCAAGCAACGTGCCGCGGGCATCGGCATTCCAATACGGGGCACCAAGTCCAGTGAAGGCGGGAACAAGCACCACGCCGCCGCTATCTGGAACCTTCGCCGCGAGAGTGTTCACCTCCGCCGCGCTCTTGATGATTCCAAGACCGTCGCGCAGCCACTGGATCGAGGCACCACCCATAAACACGCTGCCCTCGACGGCGTATTGAAGCGGGGCGCCGCCGATCTTCCATGCCACAGTGGTCAGGAGGCGGCTCGAGCTCGCCACGGCATCGGGCCCGGTGAAGAGAAGGAGAAAACAGCCAGTGCCGTAGGTGCACTTCACAAGGCCCGGCTTCGTGCACAACTGGCCGAAGAGGGCGGACTGCTGGTCGCCGATGGCCCCGCACACCGGGATGTCCGCCTCGAGAAACCCACGCCCGGCGACTCCAAGATGGCCGCTGCTGGGAACGATCTCCGGCAACAGCGCGCGGGGAATATCAAACAACGCAAGCAAGTCGGAATCCCAATCTCCGCGGTGGATGTTCATCAGCATCGTGCGCGAGGCGTTGCTGACATCGGTGACATGCGAGTTGCCGCCTGTGAGTTTGTAAATGATCCAGCTGTCGATCGTCCCTGCGGCGAGTTCGCCCGAGGAGGCGCGCGCATGGCCGTTCGGAATCGCGCGGAGGATCCAATGCAGCTTGCTTGCCGAGAAATACGGATCGAGCAGCAAGCCTGTGCGGCTTTGCACCAGCGGTTCGTTCCCGGCCTCGCGTAAGGCGTCCATGAACTCCGCCGTGCGCCTGTCCTGCCAGACAATCGCGCGGTGCACCGGCCTGCCGGTGTCGCGCTCCCAAACCACCACGGTCTCGCGCTGGTTGGTGATGCCGATCGAGGCGATGGATGAGGCATCGACCCCCGACGTCGCCACCGCCTCGCGGGCGGTGACCACAATCGAGTCCCAGATTTCGTCCGCGTCGTGCTCGACGCGGCCAGGTTCGGGAAAATGCTGGGTGAATTCGCGCTGCGAGACCGCCATCGGTTCGAGGCGCTCGTTGTAGACAATCGAGCGAGAACTGGTGGTGCCCTGGTCGAGTGCGAGGATGTGTTTCATGGTTAAAAATCGCCCAGCGCCGCGCCGATCAAGGCCAGGCTACGGGAATCAACGCCTGCCCACTAGTCGATGCCTCCCTTGCCCGCCACCGGCAGAAGCGCGGTGGCCACCACGCCGTTTCCAAGAGGAATCAACAATGCAGTTCCTATGAATTCGGCGCGTGGGGGCGTCATTTGATTGAGATCATCCGCCCATCGGTTCCACCGGACAAGGATTTTGGAACGCCCCACAAGAAATCGCGCACGATCCGCAGACGCTTGAAAAAATGTTCCACAGCACACTGCTTTCGTCGAAGGTGGCCGCACATGAATCCGCTTCCTCTTGTTGTCGCCGGAACCGCGCTTGCCATGGCGATGATGGTTGTCGTGTGGTTTTTCGCCCGGCGGATGAACAACGCCGGCATCGTGGACATCTGGTGGTCGTTCGGGTTCACTCCGGTGGCGGTTTTTTACGGAATCTTCGGTAGCGGGCATATGATTCGAAACGGCCTCATCGCCGCCATGGTTTGCACATGGAGCTTGCGACTTGGCATGCACCTTCACAAGCGGGTCATGTCCCACCATCCGGAAGAAGATCCGCGCTACGCCGCGCTGCGGAAGCAGTTTCCCAAACGCCCCTGGCTCATGTTTTTCGGATTCTTCCAGCTTCAGGGACTGCTGATCGGCCTGTTGTCGCTGCCGGTCGCCCTCGCCTGCGCGAATCCGGCGCCGGGCATCGGGTTGTTTGAAATCGCCGGCGTCATCCTCTGGCTCGTGGCCATCGGCGGCGAATCGATTGCCGACATGCAACTCGCACTCTTCAAAGCGCTCCCCGGAGCAAAGGGGCGAGTGTGCGATCTCGGCCTCTGGAAATACTCACGGCACCCGAACTACTTTTTCGAGTGGATCGTCTGGATCGCGTATTTCGTCTTTTCGCTCGGCTCACCCTGGGCGTGGGCCGGGCTCGCCAGTCCGCTGCTCATGTTGTTTTTCCTGACTCGTGTAACCGGCATCCCGCCCGCCGAGGCCCGCGCCCTCGCGACCCGCGGCGACTCCTACCTCGACTACCAGCGCCGCACGAGCGCGTTTGTGCCATGGTTTCCGAAAGCATGATCGCCCGCAGGGACGCAGAGTCGCAGAGGATGGATTCAATGAACGAAAACGCCATCGGCACAATCGTGATCGAAGATGCAATTCAAGTGCACAGGGAACCCGGTCCGGGCCTGCTTGAGACGGTTCACGAAGTAATCCTGGCGGATTGCCTGAAAGCCCGCGGGCTTGATGTGGCAAGGCAAGTGCCCATCAAAATCAGATACCGGAACATCACATTCGATGAGGGATTTCGCGCGAACCTCGTGGTGAAAAACAAGGTTTTGATCGAACTCAAGTCAGTTCAAGCGGTGATCCCCGCACACAAGAAGCAGGTGCAGACCTCCCTGCGACTGACCGGCTTGAAGCTGGGCTACCTGCTGAATTTCGGAGAGGCTGTGCTGAAGTCCGGCATCACGCGTTGCGTCAACGGACTGGTTGAACCGCCTCCACGCCTCTGCACCTCTGCGGGAAACTTTTAAAACCACATGATCCAACTCGACGACCTCCTCGCCCGAAACCTCCTGCCCGACGCGGCGATCCGCATCGGCATCCGCAACCTGCTCGCGAAAAAACTCCGCGAGGAAACGCGCGAAAGCGCGGTGGCCCAGTCCGAGGCGCTGGCGGCGTTTGTGGACGAACTGAAGCGCAGCCCGATCGCGATCAAGACAGCGGCGGCGAACGAGCAGCACTACGAGGTGCCCACCGAGTTTTTCAAACTCGTCCTTGGTCCCCGCATGAAATACAGCTCAGGCTACTGGCCCCGCGAGGACACAACGTTCGCCGGATCCGAAGAAGCCATGCTTGCCCTCTCGTGTGAGCGGGCGGAACTTGCCGATGGCCTCGACATCCTTGAACTCGGCTGCGGGTGGGGAAGTCTCACGCTGTGGATGGCCGAAAAATACCCCGCCGCCCGCATCACCGGCGTCTCGAATTCCGCGACCCAAAAACTCCACATCGAGGCCGAGGCCGCGCGGCGCGGGTTGGGCAATGTGCGCATCGTCACGGCCGACATGAACGATTTCGAAGCGGGGGACGCCACGTTCGACCGTGTTGTTTCGGTCGAGATGTTCGAGCACATGAAGAACTACCAACTCCTCATGGCAAAGGTCGCGCGCTGGCTCCGGAAAGGCGGCAAGCTCTTCGTGCACATCTTCACGCACCGGGAGTTCGCCTACCACTTCGAGGGGAGGGATCCCTCGGACTGGATCACACGCTACTTTTTCGAGGGAGGCACGATGCCCTCCGACGACCTCCTGCTCTACTTTCAGGACGATCTCGCGATCGAAAAACACTGGCGCGTCTCCGGCACCCATTACCAGCGCACCTCCGAGGCCTGGCTTGAGAAAATGGACGCCAACGAACCAGCAATCACCCCGATCCTCGAACGCACCTACGGCCCCGAAAACACTGCCAAGTGGCGGGCCTACTGGCGCGTCTTCTTCATGTCCTGCGCGGAGCTATGGGGCTTCCGCGGAGGAAACGAGTGGCTCGTGAGCCACTACCGGTTCGTGAAGCACGGCTGACGGCGTCACTCCACAGGTTCGATGTGCACGACGACATCGAGGATGCGGGGATTCGAGGCCAGGAGGTGGTCCTTGACCTCGTGCCCGATGCGGTGTCCCTCGCGCACGCTGGTGTCGCCCGAGAGACATACATGGAGTTCGATGAAGAGGCCGATGCCGCTTTTGCGCACGCGGCATTTTTCGATGTCCATCACTCCGCCAACCTCTCTGGCGCTCGCGCGGATCGATTCAACGAGGTTCTCCGGCACATTGCCGTCGAGCATGTCGTGGAGGGAGCGGGCAGCGATGCGGGAGCCGTTGACAATAATGATCACGCAGGCAGCGAGGGCTCCATAGTCGTCCGCCTGTTCCCAGCCCTTGCCGCCGACGAGGGCGATTGAAATCCCAACCGCAGCGGCGGCAGAGGTGAGGGCGTCCGAGAGGTGGTGCCAGGCATCCCCCTCGATCGCGCGGCTGTCGACATCCCTCCCCGCGCGGCGGATCACAACGGCGACGCCCCATTTCACAGCCACCACCGCGACGAGCACGGGCAGGGTAAACCACTCCGGCCCGTGCTGCGGCGTGCGGATTTCCAGCAACGCGCTCCAACCGATAAACACGGCTGCGCCGAGGATCGAGAGTCCGGCGAACAAGCCCGCCAGCGACTCGATCTTGCCGTGGCCAAAGGGATGGTTCGCATCCGGCGGGCGCAGTGACATGCGAAACCCGACCCATGTCACGAGCGATGTGAAGATATCGGCCGCCGACTCGATCCCGTCGGCGACAAGCGCATAGGAATTTCCAGCGATGCCCGCGGCGATCTTCACCACCATGAGGACGATGTTGACGCAGAGGCTTAGCAACGCCAGCGCCACCGTCTTGCCGGCGTCGATCACCGCGGTGGTTTTTCGTTGGGGGCGGTGTTCAGGGCGTCGAGCAACAACCTCAAGGTGCCGAAGTCGCGCTTGTTCGGTGTGAGAACGATGCGGGGCATTTGGTGGAGGTGGTGGTCGTCCGCCTCCTCCTCCAGTGCGCCGCGCTGTTCGATCGCTCCGCAGGCAAGGACATCGGCGAACGTCTCGTTGATCTTACCGAGCCCCTCGGCGGTGAGCGCATGGTGGATGCGGATGACCATTTTTTCACGCACCCAGCGGTAGGAGTGGAAATTCCGGTAGAACGCCGCGATGTGACTCACCGCGTCGCGCACGTCGTAGGTGACATGGAAGAGGTTGAAATCCGTGGGGGAAATCAATCCGTTGTTCAGCAGGTCATTTGTGATGAACCGGCGCCACATTTCCCAGTAGTGGCCGTTCTGCTTGTCGAGCATCACGATCGGAACGATCGGCATCTTGCCCGTCTGCATGAGAGTGAGAATCTCGAACCCCTCGTCGTGGGTGCCGAAGCCTCCGGGAAAAAGAGCGAAGGCGTGCGTCTCCTTCGCGAAGTTTAGTTTGCGGGTGAAGAAATAGTTGAAGTTGAGAAGCTTTGGATCGCCATGAATGACGGGGTTCGCCGCCTGCTCAAACGGGAGGCGGATGTTCAATCCGAAGCTTTTTTCAGCACCTGCGCCTTTCTGTGCCGCACCCATGATGCCGTCGCCTCCCCCGGTGATAACCATGTAGCCATTTTCCACGATTTCCCGCCCGAAGGCCTCCGCGACCTTGTATTCGTCCTGATCTGGTTTGGTGCGGGCGCTGCCGAAGACGGCGACCTTGCGGACGCGGTTGTAGCGGGCGAAGACGCTGGCGGCGGTGCGCATTTCCTTGAGCGCGCGGCTCATGAGCTTGAGTTCCGCGATGGTCGCCTTGTCGCGCCCGAAACCGAGGGCGGAATCGATCATTTCCTCGACAAGGCGTGCGGCCTTGCCCTCGGCGACATCGGAGGCGAGTTGACGCACGCGGGGATCGACGTCTTTTTCTTTCATATGAAGCGGGCAACCACACTATGCTCGTCGAGAGTCCGAGCAACCCGAAAAACCCATGATCATTGTCATCCGTCCCCACACCTCCGAGGCACTCATCGAGGAGGTCATCCGCGAAGTTGTGAAACTCGGCTATGAAGCCGCCCCGATTCACGGGGCCACGCAGACGATTGTCGCCGCGATCGGCGACGAGAGCACGCACCAGACGCTCGAATCGCTTGACGCGCTGCCTCAGGTCGAGCGCGTGCTCCGGGTGCAAAAACGCTTCAAACTCGCGAGCCGCGAGTCGCATCCCGCCGACACGGTCATCGATGTCGATGGTGTGAAGATCGGCGGCGGGCATTTCGCGCTCATGGCCGGGCCGTGCTCGGTCGAGAGCGAGGAGCAACTGCTGAGCACGGCGAGGCAGGTGAAGGCATGCGGCGCGTCGATCCTCCGCGGCGGCGCCTACAAGCCGCGCACCTCGCCGTATGAGTTTCAGGGACTCGGCAAGGAGGGCCTGCGCTTGCTGGTCGCCGCCCGCGAGGAGACCGGACTGAAAATCATCACGGAAGTCCTCAGCGAGCGGGATGTCGAGCATGTGGCGGCCTCAGCGGACATCCTCCAAATCGGGGCGCGCAACGCGCAGAATTTCCAGCTTCTGATCGAATGCGCGAAATCCGGCAAGCCGGTGTTGCTGAAGCGCGGCATGAGCGAGCGGATCGAGGAATGGCTGCTCGCCGCCGAATACATCCTGGCGCATGGAAATCCGAATGTGATGCTCTGCGAGCGGGGCATCCGCACCTTTGAGACCTACACACGGAACACTCTCGACCTTGCGGCAGTGGCGATCGCGAAGAAGGAATCGCACCTGCCGGTGATCGTCGATCCCAGCCAGGGGTGTGGCCGCGCGGATTTGGTCACCGAACTTTGCAAGGGGGCAGTCGCCCTCGGGGCCGATGGACTCCTCATCGAGGTGCATCCGAATCCCGCCGAGGCGATGAGTGACGGCCAGCAGCAGGTGGACTTCGACTCCTTCGCCAGGCTCGCGCGTGGGATCGAGCCGTTTCTGAAAGCCACAGGCCGCGCCTGATCAGGTCCCGCAGGTGTCGGCGAGTTCCTCCGCTGGGTAGGTCCAGATTTCGGAGAGGGTCGGGTGGTAATGGGGAATCGCCGCGAAGTCGCGGGCCGTGGCGCGGTAGTTCATGGCCACGACGACCTCATGGATCAACTCGGTCGCCTCCGGTCCCAACACCGCTCCTCCCAGGATTTCCCCCGTGCGGCGGTCGGCTGTGAGTTTCACAAAGCCCGCTGTTTCACCCATGACAAGGGACTTGCCGTGGTCGTTGAACGGGTAGGTCGCGGTGAGAAACGGCGTGCCCGCATTTTCCAGATCCGCTTCGGTGGCCCCGGCGACGGCCAGTTGCGGCTCGGTGAAGACCCCGAACAAACGCAACCTGTAGTCCATGGATTTTTCATCACCTGTGGCCCTCCCGAGGTGGCGGGCGGCATTCCATGCAGCAATCTCACCCTGCTGGATGGCGATGTGGACGACCTCGAGACCGCCGCAGACATCGCCCGCCGCAAAAACGTGCGACTGCGAAGTGCGCTGCGCAGGATCGACCACGATCCTCCCCCGCTCGGCGGCCAACCCGAGCGCCTCGAATCCCCGAAGGCACGGCTTGCGCCCGAGGGCGTTCAACACGGCATCCGCCTCGAGCGTTTTGATCTCATCCCCATGCTCAAAGACAACGGCCGCGCGCGGTCCGCGCCGCTCGACGTGGAGGAGACCGGTGCCCGTCAGCACGCGAATCCCCTCGCCTTCCAGTCCGCGTTCGAGTTCGAGAGCGACATCGGCATCCACTCCCGTGAGGATGCGGCGACTGCGCTGCACGACGGTCACATCTGAACCGAACGCATTGCAATAGGTCGCCATTTCCAGCCCGACTGGGCCGGCGCCGAGAACAATGAGGGATTTGGGGATTTCCGCCAGGTCGAGCATCGCGTCGCTGGTCAGGCAGCCCGCCTCGGCAAGGCCCGGCACGGGAGGAACAGAGATTTCAGATCCTGTGGCAATGAGAAATGTTTTTGCGTGAACCTCGCTCGCTGCGCCGTCGAGTCCGTGGACGCGGAGGCGGTGGGCATCGAGGAACTCCGCGCGGCCTCTGAGGAAATCGAAGCGGCCGTCCTCAATCTGCCCCCTGCGGTAGTCCGCGAATTCGCCCACGAGACGGCGTTTACGTGCCTGGATCGCAGCGGGGTCGAATCCCGTTGTTGTCGCCGAGAGGCCGAATTCCGCGGCATGTCCGAACATGCGGAACCGGCGGGCGGATTCGAGGAGCGTCTTGCTCGGCATGCAACCGCGCAGGATGCACAACCCGCCGACCTCCCGCCCCCCATCTAGCACCACAGTCTTGAGCCCGAGGGCCGCCGCCGTGCGCGCGCCGGCATAGCCCGCACTGCCGCCTCCTATTACCGCCAAATCGTATTCCATGCAGGGTTCCATACCCCCGCCTGCGAGTTGTGGAAATGCGAAATCAGCGCGCAGCCACCGGCGGTCGGCTGTCATTCGGACGGGAAACAAGAATTCCCATGTGCTTGCTGTTCGCCGCGAGGTAGTCCGTGAGGCGGGCGTCGAGGACAACCTTGCGGTGGTTGCGCGAGGCGTGGAGGAACCGGAGGACACCCTTGCGATCCCTCACGGCCAACCCCACATGTGAGGTGTAGGTGCCCGGCCATGTCGTGACGATCGATACCACATCGCCATTCCGAAGGTATTTTTCGATCGAGGGCACGGATTTTTTTGGAATGTAGTGGATGCCCCGCTGCGAGATGCTGTCTTCGATGCGTTGGATTTTGGGGACAAGCGAGGGGTTGGCGCGGAGTTGACGGAAGCTTTTCCAATTTTTCCCCATGTAGGCCATGTCGCGCTTGAGCTTCTTGGCTCCCGGCAGCGCCGGAGTGATGTCCTCGACCAACCCGCGGCGCTCGTTGTCGTAGACCCAATCCTCCAAATGATGGAGTCGGGAGAGGAATGTGCCGTCGCACGCGCCTCCTCGGTAGCGCTCGAGTTCGATCATGCGCAGTAGGTCGTGGGGCTCGGGCGGTGCCTTGAGCGAAAACGCGCGCGCTGTGCCGAGGGCGATTTCGAAAAACGTCCAACAATCCATGCCATCCATGTTCACGCTCGGGGCCTCGTGGCGGTCATGGAGTTCCAGCGTATAGTTGACGTAGGGCGTGCCCGCCATGGCTAGGCCGATCTTGGCGGTGCGCTCGCCCAGAGGGAGTTGGTTCCATTGGTTTTTCATCCCCTCGTGCACGATGGCGCGGAACTTTTCAGGATTCACAAAAATCCTGTCGCTTGGAATTTCCGCATGGAGGTGTGCGGCGCAGGCAATCAGAACACAAAGGATTCGGACCATCGGCATGAACCATCGTTCATGCGAGGCACCCGGTCCACTCCGGAGTCGCGGGGTTTTCAAAAAAAAGCGGCGGCCCCTTGCGGGAACCGCCACTTCAAGTAAATGATGTTGAAAGTGATTACTCGACGGCCTTTTGCACGTCGTCACCGACATTTTTCACGCCTTGGCCGACGGCGTCCACCGAGGCACCGACATCCTTCGCGGCGTCCTTGGCGACAGTATTGGCCTCCTCGGCGGCGGTTTTCACAGCGGCACCCGTGGCATCAACAACGGCACCCGCATCCTTCACAGCGTCCTTGGCCACGGCGTTCGCCTCTTGGGCGGCGGTCTTCACGGCGGCGCCTGTTGCGTCAACAGCAGCCCCGGTGTCCTTGACCACGCCTTTGGTGGTGTCCTTTGCGGCGGCATTGACTTCTTTGGCAACAGTCGCTGCTCCTTCAGCAACACCCTTGGCGACGTCGTTGGCTTCCTTGGCCACGGTTTCGACGGCTTCTCCGGTTTTCTCAACGGCTTTTTGGGTGTCTTGCTTGGCCTCTTCGCAGGCGGCGAGGGCAAGGCAGGCGGCGATGGATGTGATAACTGGGTAGTTGAGTTTCATAAGGCCGGACATTCAAAGGAACCAATCGCCCCCGCGCAACAATAAACGCCCAATAAACTCCCTTCGATGGCGAAGGGCATTTCTCCCTGTGTGCCTCGGTTTTTCTTACTTGGCGGAGTCTGCCAAGAGGGCATCTGCGGGCTTGCTGTCCTCAAGGGCAGCGAGGGCAGCGGCGGACTTGTCGGCATACCACTTCTCGTATTCCTCGACGGGAATGATACGGATTTTGGCTTTCATGTTGTAGTGGCCGGTTCCGCAAAGCTGGTTGCAGGCAATCTCAAAGTCGCCTGTTTTGGTCGTGGTGAAATGAACCCACTTGATGGTGCGGCCGGGCACGGCGTCCTGATACAAACGGAAGGCGGGCACGTAAAACGAGTGGATGACATCCCGCGAACGCAGGAGGATATGGACGGTTTTTCCAACGGGGATGACCAACTCGGTGGAAGTGAAGTCGTCCTTGCCTGCGGGATCCTCAGGATCGACTCCATACTTGTTCTCCATGGACATGAGCTTGACATCGCTACGGCCGAGTTCCCCGTCAGCTCCGGCGTAGCGGAGATCCCAGCCGTATTGGTAGGAGACGATATCCACAGTAATGGCATCCGGCGGGATTTCACCTTGGGTGAGTTCGTGCCAGACGCGATTTCCCCAGATGGCGAGGGTGAGGAAAATGGCGGTGGGGATGATGGTCCACCAGAATTCAAGGGTGTTATTGCCGTGGCTGTAGTGGGCTTTGTGGCCCGGACGGCGGCGGTATTTGATAAGGTAGATGATGTAGACTGTCTGTGTGGCAACGAAGACAGCGAGCGTGAGCCAGAAGATGAAACCGATGAGGACATCGATTTTTTCGCCGCCGGTGGTGACGGTTGGAGGTGCCCAGTAGAGGTTGCCGGTGCGTTCCTCGGCAGAGGCTGTGGCAAGACCGCCGAGAAGGGTGAGGATCGGGAGAAGGCGCGAGATGAATTTCATGGTCTCGATATCAGGCTGCTGGCTGTTCCGCCGGGGCGGATGGCGCCGTTTCTGCGGGGGCCGGGGCTGCTCCACCGGCAGGGATGGTCTCCGAAGGAATGGCTTTCAGGTCTTTCTGCGTCCATGGGTCGGAGCGGTCTTGAGATTGATCACGGATGGTTTTGACGTATTCCGGAGTGATCGGCAGGGCGTTGTTCCCCCACTCCGAGCGGATGTAGGTGAGGATCGCCGCGATTTGTTCGTCCTTCAACTGGCTCCACGGGGGCATGGCATTGTTGTAGGTCGCTCCCTTGACTTGGATCGGACCGCCAAGGCCGTGGAGGAGGACTTTGACGAGGTGGTTGTCGCCCACCCAATCACCACCGACGACCCATTCGCTGTCAACAAGTGTGGGGAATTGGCCTGCGACGCCTTGGCCGCTGGATTGGTGGCAGACTAAGCAATTTTGGGTATAGAGACGCTTGCCGATGACCTTGGGATCCGGCGGACCCGCGGCGACAGCACTCCCGCCACCTTGCCAAGAGACGAGGTCGGGATTGTAGACCTCCTTGCTGAAGCCACCGCTGTAGTAAGCGAGGTAGATACCCGCCCAGAAGATGACGGCGAAAAAAACAGTGATGAGCCACAAGGGAATGGGCTCGTATCCGTCTCGCGGTTCCTCGCGCTCGCGGAGGATGGAGGCGTGGATATTGACGATGTTGACCTCGTTCTCCGGTTGGCTTTCGTTGAACGGCTCTTCTTGCGGTGTGTTGGGCGAACTCACGGGAATAGATTACGGTTCGGAAGGCTCCGGCGACTCGGGAAGCTTGTAATTTTTCTTGAGTGAGAGCAGGTAGGCAACAAGGGCCTTGGCCTCCTCAGACGGCACGACTTCATATCCTAGTTTTGGGGCGTGGGGACCGCGAAGGCCTTGAACGGCATCGCTGGAAGGTTGACCCTCGATTTTTTGGGTTTTGTAGAGGTAGCGGTAAGATGGCATGATCGACCAATCGGTGACCGTGCGCGGTTCGAAGAGGTGCTGGTGGTGCCAATTGGTGTCAGGTTGACGTGCCCCGATGTTCGAGAGGTCGGGACCAGTGCGCATGGTGCCTAGGAAGGCAACTTTCTCACGGAGATAATCACGGGCGACGGTTTGACGCGGGCCCAAGCCCTTGGCGATGTCGGTGGAGAGCGGCGACCAGCGGACTTGCTGGCTGTGGCAATAAACGCACCCCGAGGAGGCGTAGACTTTTTGACCCGCGACCGCGAGGCCAGAAGTGGTTGGAGGAAGGACGCCTCCGGTTTCCTCGTCGGGCAGGGGTTGCATTTCTCCGAGGTTCAGCGTGGGATACGCGACAAGCCCGATCCACGCGGAGGTGAATGTCAGGAAAATGCCGACGAAGATGAGTGGCAGCTTGTTCATATCGCGACGGTGTCGTTGGTCTGTTCAGCCGGCTTAGTAAAGAGAGCCGGACCTTTTTTCGGTGCGCCGAGTTTCAGGAGCATTTGCACAAAGAGGAAGGCGAAAACGAGTTGGCCGGCCAAGAGAATGAAGCCGGAGATGCCGCGAAGCACGCGGAAGGGATTGGCGAATTCCAGCGAACTGCGGAATGTGCTGGCAACGTCGTAGAGGGCGAGGCCTTGCAGAAGTCCACCGAGAGTGAGCGCACCGACCATGAGTAGGATGCCCACGGCCGAGAGCCAAAAGTGCCAGCGGATAAGTGTGGCGGAGGGCCATTCCCAACCGACCAGGCGTGGCACGATGTAATACATGGAGCCAAACAAGATCATGGTGAAGAACGCATAAAGACCAAGGTGCGCGTGGCCGATTGTGTAGTCGGTGAAATGGGTGATGGTATTCAGCGCTGGGATGGCCATTGAGCTGCCCTGGAGGCTGACGACGGTGTAGCTCACAGCACCAAAGACGATGAACCGGAGGGTCGGACTCCACTGCAGCGATTCAAAGTGGCCTCGCATGGTCATGTGGTGGTTGATTGCAGTAGTGATAACCGGAATAAACATCATCATGCTGGCAACAACGCTCGCGCTGACCATCCATGCAGGAAACGGCCCACCAATCAAGTGGTGCATGCCATTCCAGCTGTAGAACAGGGCGAGCGACCAAAACCCAAGGATGCTGAGGTAGTAGCTATGGATCGGACGGCCAATCACTTTCGGAATGAAATAGTAAGCTGCAGCGAGTCCGATCGGGGTGAACCAAAGGCCGAGCACGTTGTGGGCATACCACCAATTAATGGCACCTTGGGCCGGGCCTTGGACGGGTTGCCAGACGAGGAGGATGTTTGCCGTAGCGTAGAGCCATGGGAACCAGAGAAATGCTGCGAAGAGATACCACTGGGACACGTAGATGTGGCCGGGTTTGCGGAAACGGAACATGATGATCGTCCAAATGCCGATGAAGGCGTAGGCGATAAAAAGGATCGGGGTCGAGTAGGCGGGGAATTCAAGCCATTCGATCGAGCGTCCGTCCCCGATCAGAATTCCACAAATTCCAAGGAGGATTCCAAGATTCCAGATGATTGCGGCGCTTATTAGCAATTTACTATGAAGAAGCGGAATGCGGCAAAGACGTGCCGTGAGCCAGAGACCAACGCCAATCGCTGCTGGGGTGGCCCATCCGTAAATCACTGCATTCAGGTGGGCTGGCCGGAGGCGGCCGAAGGTGAGCCAACTGAAGGAATCGAGGAGAGCGGGGTTGGTCATTTTCCAAGCACTGACCAATCCGAGAGACGAACCGACAAGGAGCCAGAAGATGGCAGAGGCAAAAAACAGCAGGACCGGTATTCTTGTCGAGGCGTCGATCTCGGCGCGTTCGATACTGTCGAGAGCGTCCGGCTCGGTAGACGGGTTGAGGGATGAAAGCAGACTAGGCGAGTTCATTGGCTTTTTTTTGCAGGGAAGCGATCGGTTGGTGTTCCCACGGGTTCGTCTTCATCAAAAATGGTGGCAGCGCCCTCGGAGACGTTTGAGAACTGACCTGTCTTTGCTGCCCAATAGATTGCAAACAAGGCAGATCCACCGAGGAAAAAGAAGCCTAAGATGAGGAGGATGGCGCCGGCTGTCATTGTTGAGCTTTTTTAGTTGCGGGATTGGCGGCATCCGCCGGAGTCGTCAGCGCGGGGGCTGTTTCCTGCGCGGAGGCGGCCGGTTCGGCAGGCAGCGCAGCGGGGTCTTGGTCCGCAGGCATTGGTTGGCCTGTGGCATCTAGAATCGGGTAGGCGGGTGCGGGTTTTTTGGCGTCCAGTTCCGGAAGGACCAGCTCCATGGCAAGTTCCAAAGGGATGCGAACCTCGCCTTTGGCTTTGTCGGCCCAGCCGAAGCTGGTGAGTTTTTGTGTTTCCTCGGCTTGGACGTCGGCGAGGTTTTTGACGCGCTCGGCGGAACGTGCGGCCTCTTCGGGTTCGGTCGAGGCGGTCTCGGAACTGCGGAGGAACGTGTTGATCCCGAGGTAGAGAGCCAGTCCGAGGAGACCGATGACAAAAATCCAGAAGAGGGATTTTTGGGTATCCACGGGCGCGGGCGATTCTGTGGTGGCGGGTTGCATCAGTTTTTCAGGGCGATGGATTTTTGAAGGCGCGGGTCGCGTAGCGGCCAGAGGGGAGCGTCCCCGAGGCGTTTCAGGAAAATGGCAGCGAGCGTGCAACCAATGGCGGCGAGGCAAGCGAAATCAAGCCAACTGAGGACCACGCCAGCCTTATGGAGCGCGGGGAGGACGATGACGTAGATATCGAGCAGGTGCATCGCGAGAATCCAGAGGGCCATGCCGCACAGAAACGCAGGGCTTTTCTTGCCTATATTCGGAAGGAGCAGCAGGAATGGAACGAAGAAGTGGCCGACGACAAGAGCGGTGCTGAGGATTTGCCAGCTTTCGGTGTTCCTGCGGAGGTAGTAAACAGTTTCCTCTGGGATGTTCGCATACCAGATGAGCATGTATTGGCTGAAGCCGATATATGCCCAGAAGATGGTGAATGCCAGCATGAGCTTACCGAGGATGTGGTAGTGCTCGAGGGAGATGATATGTTGGAAGTAGCCCGCGTTGCGGAGGGCCGTGATGATCAGGACGAGCACGCAGAGACTGCTCAGCGCGGTGCCGGCGAAGATATAGACGCCCCACATGGTCGAGAACCAGTGGTAGTCGAGTCCCATGAGCCAATCGATCGCCGAGAAAGTGAGGGCAACGGCGAACAGAGGCAGGCTGGCGAAGGTGATCTTGCGGTTCAGAAGCGTGTAGCGGGCGGCGCCGGAGGTGTCCTGTTTGATGGAGTTCGAGCGGAGCCAGAGTGCTGCAATGCCGAAGAACACGAAATAGAAGACGGCGCGAATCCAGAAGAATTCCTTCGTGAGGTAGGGCCATTTTTCATCCAGAAGGAAGTCCTGACCTGGGAGCTTGGTCATCCAATACCACAACTTCGGAGCGACGAAGACGAGCGGGATAAAGAGGATGCCCATGGCAACGAGCAGGCTGGCCATGTTCTCGAATTGCCTGCGGACCACCACGCTCCACTCGGCATCGACGGCGTGGTGGACAAGGGTCCAGAACAACCCGCCCATGCAGATGGTCAGGAAGAACGTGAAGGCAAAGAGGTAGGAGAAGGCGAATTGCTTCGTGTCGTTGAAGGCGCCGAAGCCGACGGCGGCAAAGGCCACGATGGCGAGGGCGACTAGGCCGAGAAAGCGGCCTCCGACATGTTTGTAGTCGAAGGTGTGGCTGCCGGGTTGGGATGGTTCGTGTCCGCTGCTCATTGGTTCTGAGATTCGAGTTTGGCACGTTCCTCGGATGGAACGTCATTGATTGTGGCCCCGCCTTGGGATTTTTGGAGGGCGCGGATGTAAGCGACAATAGCCCAGCGGTCTTTGACTTGGATGCGGTCGCCGTAGCCCATCATCGTATTTTTGCCGTGGGTGATGGTGTTGTAGATTTCACCGTCGGCCATGTCCCGGATGCGTTGCTGGTGGAGGTTGGCGATGGCGACGAGTCCGTATTTCCCAGCGATGCCCGCGCCATCACCCGCCGCGCCGTGGCAGACTTGGCAGGAAATGTTGTATCGTTCTTGGCCTCGGGCGATGAACTCCGGGGTGACTTCCATGGGAAGACCAGTTCCCCACTGGTTACCCATTTTTCCGGTGTCGGTGTAGGAAACGCCGGACGAAAAGCGAATATCTGTGTAGGGGCTGGAGGATTCGCCGGTGGAGCCATCAACTGGCTTGTGCAATGGCATTTGATACCCCATGGGCACGGTGCCGACAACAGGCTCGCGATTCCCCCTCCCATCCGAATAAAAATCACTTGGCACTTGGGCCTTGACCTTTGGTTGGTGGTCCATGTCCGGGAAGATTTCAATCGGGGGCTTCTCGAACTTTTGTCCACGGAAACCAGCCACTGTGACGATCAGGACGACAATGAGACCGAAGATGTAGAAGAAGTATTTCAGCATGGCCGATTAGTCCCCGTGGATGGTGGTAATGTGTGTCCCGCCGAGGGACTCGAGGAAATCCCGGACTGAGCGGGAGGAAAACTTGGGATCATCGGACTCAATCGCCACGAAAAACTTGTCTTCCGTAACGAGTTTAAAGCGTTCCCAGTTAAAGAGTTGGTGGTTCAGGCGAGGAAGTCCATTAAGGATTAACATTCCGAACACTGCGGTGAATGCGGAAAGGAGAATCGTCAACTCAAACATGATCGGGAAAAAGGCCGGGACAGTGTAAAGGTTGGTTGGTTTTCCGGCAACGATGAGCGGGTATAGAAACGACGAAGTGCCGAATTCCAATGTCACAGCGGCGAGGAATCCGGTTAGACCACCAAAAAAGACGAGTTTACCGAGGATTGATTTTTTCATTCCCATGGCCTCGTCCATGCCGTGGATCGGGAACGGCGAGAACACGTCCCATTTTTGGAAGCCGGCATCGCGGATTTTTTCCGCAGCGTGGTAGAGATCGCGAGCGGACTGGAACTCCGCGGCGATTCCGTAGACTTGGGATTCAGGATTTCCGACAGCGTTCATATCAGTGATGGGCCTCCCCGTGGTGTGGATCCGCTTCGGGCAGAACGGCTTTGACTTCGAACATACAAATCATGGGAAGGAATCGGATAAAGAGCAGGAACAACGTGCCAAAGAGGCCGAAGGTTCCCACGAAGGTGAGGATGTCGACCCAGGTCGGGTGGAACATGCCCCATGCCGAGGGCATGAAATCACGAGCCAAGGTGGTGGCGATGATGACGAAGCGCTCGAACCACATACCAGCGTTCGGGAACTGGACGAGGATCCAGACCCAAACCAAGTGGGTGCGGAAGAATTTGAACCAGAAGAATTGTGGCGCGATGACGTTGCAGAACATCATCGACCAGTAAGCCCACCAGTAGGGACCGAAGGCGCGATACCAGAAAGCCGCTTTTTCGTAGGGATTTGCGCCATACCACGCGATGAACAACTCCATGAGGTAGGCGTAACCAACGATCGAACCGGTGAGCAGGATGATTTTGCACATCTTGTCCACGTGGTCGATGGTCACAAGGTCGTGGAGGGGTTTGTAGACCGCGCAAGCGGGAATCATGATGGTCAACACCATCGCGAATCCGCCGAAAATCGCGCCTGCCACGAAGTAAGGCGGAAAGATCGTCGTGTGCCAACCTGGGACGACCGATGTCGCAAAGTCAAACGACACAACCGAGTGCACCGAGAGAACGAGCGGTGTGGAGAGACCGGCAAGGATAAGGTATGCCATCTCGTAGTGGCGCCATTGACGGTTTCCGCCGCGCCATCCGAGGGCAAGCACTCCATAGATGAACTTGCGAATCTTTGTCTTACAACGATCACGCAGTGTAGCGAGATCGGGGATGAGGCCGGTATACCAGAAGAGGACCGACACAGTGAAATAGGTGGAGACCGCAAAAACGTCCCAGAGGAGCGGGGAGCGGAAGTTTTGCCAGATCGCATTGGCATTCGGCACCGGGGCAAGCCACCACGCCATCCACACACGACCCACATGCAGAGCGGGATAAATACCCGCGCAAACGACCGCGAAGAGCGTCATGGCCTCGGCAGCGCGGTTGATCGAAGTGCGCCACTTCTGGCGGGTGAGGAAGAGAATGGCCGAGATCAGGGTTCCCGCGTGGCCGATACCGATCCAGAACACGAAGTTCGTGATGTCCCATGCCCAGCCGACAGGATGGTTGTTTCCCCAGACACCGACACCCGTGGCGATGAGGTAGGCGAGCATCGCCAGGCACATGAGCGTAAGTGGCACTGTTATGGCCATGGAGACATACCACCAAGTGGGCGTCTTGCCCTCGACGATCGAGCTGATGTAGTCGCTGATCCACCCCATCGTGCGCTTGTTGAGCACGAGTGGGGCTCGGACGAGTTGTTTCTCCTCGGCCGTGAGCTGCTCGGCGGGTTCTGCGGATGCGGACGCGTTGGACATTGGGCAGTGGTGGCTTTAGTGGGCGGCAGGTTCGGTGTGATGGTCGCCTTTGGAACCGACTTGGCCGTGGTCGGCATGCGCTCCGTGGGCGTCACCATGGTGACCGGATCCATTGGCCATTCCAACGAGATCGGCGCCGGGCATTTTGGGGTTGGGATTGCGGATGCGAGCGAGGTAGGTCACGCGGGGCGAGACATTCAGGTATTTGAACATCACGTAACCGCGCGAATCCTTGCGCATTCTGGAAACTTGGCTGTTCGGGTCGGCGATGTTGCCGAAGACGATCGAGTCGTTCGGGCAGGCTTGTTGGCAGGCGACCTTGAACGGAGCGATCGGGGTATCGCTGGCGGGCGTGGGACCGGCCTCGACCAGACGGGAGATTTTCGCCTCCTCGATGCGCTGGATGCAGAAGGTGCACTTCTCCATGACGCCGCGCATGCGAACGGTAACGTTCGGGTTTTTGGACATCTTGAGGCTGTCCGCCATGCCTTTCTTGGCGAGAGGGCCCCAGTAGAGTTCCTCAATCGGACGCTGATTGTAGTCGAAATAGTTGAAACGGCGAACTTTCCACGGGCAGTTGTTCGCGCAATAGCGGGTGCCGATGCAGCGATTGTAGGCCATGAGGTTGAGGCCGTCCTCGCTATGAACAGTGGCATTGACCGGACAAACGGTTTCGCACGGGGCGTTCTCGCAATGCTGGCACATGATCGCTTGGGAGAGCATTTCAGGATCCTCGGCATCTCCCGCGAAATAACGGTCGAGGCGAATCCAAGCCATATCGCGGTTTTTGCGGACTTGGTCCTTGCCAACGACAGGCACGTTGTTTTCGGCTTGGCAGGCCACAGCGCAGGCGTTGCAACCGGTGCAGGTGTTGAGATCGACCGTCATGCCCCACTGGTCCTTGGCAGTCAGCTCAGGGTGAGTGTAGAGAGAAATGTTCGGCGGGATATGGCTGTCCATGCCCATGGTCTGGGCGAACGTGTGATCCTTCTCGTAGCGCTCGAGGGTGCCCTCGCGGACAAGGTCGCGACCCTCCATGCTGCGGTGCTCTTGAGTCTGGGCGATCGGGTAGTCGCGGTCGGTGACCTTGATCGAAACGCTGTCCAAGACGCGCATGGAATTGCTGGAACGCAGGGGATAGGCGTCGAAACCGACACCGTCCATCAGGGCGGAAACGCCCTTGCGTCCGTAACCAAGAGCGATCGAAAGGGAGTTGTCCGCATGACCCGGGGCAACGAGGGCAGCAGCTTCGATGGTGGTCTTGCCATCGGACAATTCGACAATGTCCCCAACGAGGTCGTAGTTCACCTCATTGCCCATTTTCTCGGCGACATCTCCAAGGATGCCGAAATTGTTGGCTTTGATACCGAGTTTTTTCGCCGTGGCGGGGCTGACCATCAGGACGTTATCCCATGTCACCTTGGTCACGAAGTCCGGCGTCTCAAGGAGCCAGGAATTGTTTGCATAACGACCGTCATCGACGCTCGAGCTTTGCAGGAAAACGAGTTCCAAGGCATCCGCCTTAGCCGTCGCGCCGGTCTTTGCGAGTGCGGCCGCTGTCGAGGCATTGAAGGACACCTGGGTTTTCGCGAATGCGGAATTTGGAAGGAAACCATCTCGAAGGAACGCATTCCAAGATTCGTCGTTCGCTTGCTGGGAAATGCCGTTGAATGTCTCACGCACCAAGGCTGGGCCGACAGGGGAGGCGCCGCCATTGAGTTTGTGGAGAATTTCGATTTCCGAGACCCCGTTCCACAACGGAAGGATCATCGGTTGCACAGAGGTGTAGGTGCCGTCGAACGTGCGACTGTCTCCCCAAGACTCGAGAAAGTGGGCCGCGGGAACATGCCAGCGGGACGCCTTTGCTGTCTCGTCCTCGAAGAGACCCAGATGCACGCTGTCGGGCACTTTGGAAAGAAGGTCTTTGAAGCCGAGATTGGCTGGGGCGTTGAAGGCGGGATTGACACCAAGCAGGAAGAGGGTCTTGACATTTCCTTGCTCGATCAAGGCCGCGAGGTCCTCGATCGAGGTCGCAGGGACAGAGTCGGTTTTCACCGGAAGCAGCGTGGTGCCGATGTTGCCGAGGGCGCTGTTGATCGCATTGACCAGAATCTGGACCGGTGCGGGCGTCATTGGTCCGGTGAGAACGATCGACCGCCCGGCGTTGTTGGCCAAATCGGCGGCGCATTCCTTGATCCATGCCGGATCAATTTCGCTCTGGGCGGCAGGGACCGCGTTTGCCACTTCGGCGAGCGCGGCGTTGTTGGTGGCTGTGGCGAGAGCCACAGCGAGTTGGCGGGTGAATTCGCCAGTCTCGGAAACCTTGCAGCGCAGGCGGTGGTCGGCCATGCCGCCGGTGACGGTAAAGTGGTTTTCGACCGCGTAGAGGCGGTTCATCTGGGCACCTTTTTGGTCGGGATTACGACGCGCGGAAAATCCTTGGGCGTATCCAACTCCGGTCTCGATGGGGTTCAGAAAATCACTGTCGATGGCAAGAATGACATCCGCCCGGGAAAATTGCGGAACGAGGCGAACACTTGGGCCGAATGCGGCATCATTTGCAGCAACAGCGGCAATAGGCACAAGTGGATCATATTCCGCCCAAACGAGTTTTGGGAATTTTGTTTGAAGTGCCGCACGGAGGCGGGATTTGGTGGGAGAGCTGGACGGCTCGGTGAGAATCGCGACACCGGACCCATCGCCTTTGGCGACGGAGGCCACAAAGGCATCGAACGCCTCAACGGAGGACGCCTTGCCGTGTTCAGTGACGACTTTCGAGCGATGCGGGTCGTAAAGGTTCAGCGTTTCCGCTTGGGCAAACGTGTCCGTGCCTCCATTCGAGTAGGGGTGAAGGGGGTTGCCCTCAAGCTTGGTCGGGCGGCCATCGGATGTCGTAGCAATGAGGGGGATCGCGCCGAAACGGGTCGGCATCGAGGTCGCATAGTAGAGGAACTTGCCAGGGATTGTGTATTCCACCCCTTTGGTAAAGGCCACGAGGTAGGATTCCGGACGGCGGCATCCCGTGAGGCCCACACCGGCAAGGGCGATGGAAGCTCCCATCAGTTTGATGAAATCTCGCTTTGAGAGCCCGCTGTCCTGATAGACTTCCGCGCCGCGCGGGAATTCCATGTGGAGGTGCTTTTCAAACTCGGGATCGTTCTCGAGTTCGCGCATGCTTCGCCAGATGCGCGGGGTTTTCTCCGGGGCCGGGTGGTGGAAATTTCTCTTCATCGGTGGCAACCTCCGCAGGTGACAGGAGGGTTGACTTCCCACTCCTCTTTGAATTTCAGGCCGATCTCTTGCTGTGTGGTATCCGCAGGCGGATGCCAGGCCATGTTGTAGATCTCCGAGGGCGGGCGGAGGTGATTTTCGGGGGCACGGTGGCAATCCAAGCACCAAGACATGCTTTGCGGCTCGTGCTGGTAGACGACCTGCATTTCGTTAACCGCGCCGTGGCAGCTGTAGCAGCTCACGCCGCGGTTCACGTGCACGGCGTGGTTGAAATAGGTGTAATCGGGAAGTTTGTGGATGCGGACCCAGTTGACCGGATCGCCTGTTTTCCAGCTTTCACGCACGGCAGCGAGTTTCGGGCTATCGGCCTTGATTTGCGTGTGGCAGGACATGCAGGTCTGCGTGGTGGGGACATTCGAGTGGGAGGCGACTTCCACGAAGCTGTGGCAATACCGGCAATCCATCCCGAGTTGCTGGACATGGATGACATGGGAGAACGGAACCGGTTGGGTGGGCTCGTAGCCGACCCGCGTGTATTTCGGGGTGAAATAATAGGTGATGCCGGCCGCCAGGAAGGTGACGATCGCGCCTGCGCAAATGACCAGCTTCAGGGGGAGCCAGTTGGTCCATTTTGGGAAAAAATTTGCCATCGGTCGGTGCCTCGTTGTCCGTAACGGTTCAGGTGGTCGGGTTCATCCCGCGGCGGGTGGTCTCGGAAACACTAATGAGTGTGTAGGTGTTTTCTTGATTGCGCTGCAACGGATACATGTTTTGAAGGGCAGTATGTGCGCAAATTCCCGAAATCCTGTCAACAGATTCGATCGATTTTCTTCTCTGCTGAAAGCAGCTTTTTTTGCCTTGCCGTTGTTGCTTGCGGTGGCCGGAGTCCTAGCGCAATCAGGCCCGCAGCCTCCCCTGCCCTCGCTGGAACTCAGGATCGGAGGAAAGACCGTGCGCGCCGAAATCGCCGACGAGGAACACGAGCGGGCGACCGGACTGATGTTTCGCGAGTCACTCGCCCCCGATAGCGGCATGCTTTTCGTGATGGACCGGGTCGGACCGGTCGGCTTCTGGATGAAGAACACCACCATGCCGCTGACGATCGCCTACATCGACCCGCGCGGCATAATCCTCGAACTCCACGATCTCAAGCCGCTCAACGAAACCCCTGTTCAAAGCCGCTTCCGAAACATCGCCTACGCATTGGAAATGCCGCAGGGCTGGTTTTCAAAAAACAACATCTGGCCCGGCGAGCGGGTTTGGGGGCTGCAGAACAGGGTGGCCAGATAAGCGCCTATTGCGAATACCGGTCAGTTTCCCTGGGGTGAAAACGCCAACGGGTCCCGTGGGCCACGAATCCAGATTTCGACACGCCTGTTTTTCCAGCGTCCGGCTGGATCATTGTTGGACCCCACGGGAAGAGCGGCTCCATAGCCTGTGACATGACGGACCTTTAGTCCGCGTTTTTCAATTTCGGCAGCCACCAAGGAGGCGCTTTGAACAGAGGACGCGAGATCAGCAGCCGCATCGCCGGTATCCTCGTGGAATCCAGCCAACGCAAGCTCTCGACCCCTGTTTTCAGGGACCGCCATCAAATCAACCAAGCGGCCCAAATCCAGCGCGGCCTTCGAGTCGAGGGCCCCCGTATCTGCGCTGAAGCGGACGTTCAGACTCACTCTTTCGGCATTCTCTAGAAGACTCTGATATTCGGCCGGGGCATTGCGCGGCACCAGGCCCGGTTGGACCACTGGCGTTTGCTTGACGAACCCCACCCTGCTCACGATGTCTTGGCCGGCGGGTCCGGTGGCGAATTCAAGAAATTTCCTGGCCCAGGGGTGCATGCCCGACGCAGGAACATAAAAAAACAACCGTCTCGAAAGGGCGTAATCTTCGGTGGCAACTGTAAAACGGGAGGGAATCAAAGCAGGGGTCCCGTCGTCTCCAATCGCCAGCGCTTTGCAGTCGAGGATGTAGGGCAATGCCACGAATCCGATGGCATCCTCGTCCGCCAACACAGCTCTGGAAAGCTCCGTGCTGTCCTGGTAACGGAGCGCGTCCGGAGCCAAAGACCCGTTTCCGAGCACAACGGATTGGAAGAATTCAAAGGTGCCAGAGTTGGAATCCCTCGCATGAAGGTTGATTTTTCCTGGGCGCTCGCGCCCAACCTCGGCCCAATCTGTGGTTTTTCCTTCGAAAATGGCCGCCACCGCCCGGCGATCGAGCTGCGACAAGGGGTTTTCGGGGTGAACAAGGACGGCAAGGCCGTCGAGCGCCGCAATGATTTCACAGGAAGGTGTCCTCATGTTTCCAATCCCCTTCCCAGCCAACTCTGACACATCCGACTCCCTCGCCCGAGAGGATGACATCCCGATGTCGCAAAGTCCGTCACGAAGCCCCGAAAATGCGGTGCGCGAGCCGTGTGCATGAACTTCTACAAATTCACGGCGACCGCTTCTCGAATCCAAAAAACCCACACGTCGCTCCACACTGCCATGGGCGCTCTCGGTCTGGATTTCCTTGTTGCCGCGTTGGGTCAAGAAACCTTCGACAAGAGCCGGTGCGAGCGTTGAGCCAATTGTGTTCGATCCATGGATGCGGAACACGGGCTGTTCAGGTTTCTGAAAAAACATCCAACCCAACAACCCAACGACCGCAACAAACAGGGCTGTGGCCGCAGCCAGCGGCCAAACAGGCTTGCGGGGCTCGGGAGGGGGTGCAGCGGGCGAGTCCAGCATACGGCAATCGATCCGACCGGTTTCTTCGTCCACCCCGGGAGGCGGGCCCGACAGCGGAGCGGAAATTCGTGTGGTTTTTACGAAGTTTGCCGCCGGAGGTTCCAAGCGCCTCAGCGCATCGATTGCGCCGGCGGGTCGATCGTCCGGTCGCCTCGCCATGAGGCTCATGACCCAACCGGCCAGCGCCGGCGGGACATCGGGACGCAACACCGCCAAAGGGCAGGCATCTCCGGCAAGATGGGCTTGCAGGATCTCATTGGGGGTTGTCCCGGAAAAAGGCGGCACCCCAGTCAGGCAAAAATAAAAAACACACCCGAGAGAATAAAGGTCGGACTGACCGTCCACAGCCGCTCCCTCCAACTGTTCCGGTGAGATCCAATGGATGGTGCCCGTGACGGCGACTGCATTCGTATCACCTTCTACTTGATTTTCTTGAAGATACTGGGCTATGCCAAAGTCAAGAAGCTTGACCTGAAATTGACCGGTGGGCAAACGCACAAGCATGATGTTTGCGGGCTTGAGATCGCGATGCACAAGACCGCTATGGTGTGCGGCGGCTATTCCCTCCAGACACTGGGCGGCGATGTCGCAAAAAACGGGGATTTCGAGCGGTGAGCGGCGCACGGCCTGTTCCAAGGTCTCACCCTGCACAAATTCCATGACCATGTAGGGCGCGTCATGCTCGGTTCCAATGTCGAACACTGAAACGATGTTCGGATGCCGGATTGAGGCCAGGCACATTGCCTCCTGCCATGCATCGCGGACGTCCGCGTCGGGCATTGTCGCCTGGCGCAACCGCTTCACGGCCACTGTTCGTTTCAGTTGGGTGTCCCATGCACTCAAAACCTCGCCTGCCCCCCCCTGTCCAAGGAGGGCTTTGAATTGATAGCGGGCCGGCAGGGGGAGTGGCGGATCGGGTTGCATAAAGGTCGAAAAACCTATCGGCATGATCATTTATCCCGGATGCCGCGAAGTGTGACAATTTTGTCGATTAAGAACCCCCCTCCGGAATTTCGCTGAAACCGATCTTGAAATTGCCCCCTGCGATGCCATTCGTGAGATGATGAGAATTGGAATCCTGGGAGCACGCGGCTACGTGGGGTCGCACCTTGCAGCGATTGCCGTTAACGCGGGCCACACCGTTGTTCCCTTTTCGCGCGGCCACAGTGCTGGTTTCCGGCTTGTTGACCCCAGAGGGCCACTTGATTTTTCAGGCCTTGATGCAGTGGTGAATCTCGCCGGCGAGCCGATCCTCGGGCTGTGGACCAATGCCAAACGCCATGCCATTCTTGAAAGCCGGGTGGAGACCACCCGGCGCGTTGTCGAGTCGCTGCGGCGTGGCGGTCCAGAGGTGCTGTTGAACGCCTCGGCGATTGGCTTCTACGGCGACACCGGGGAGCGGGAGGTCGACGAATCCTCGCCTGCGGGTGCGGGATTTTTGGCCGATGTCTGCCAAGCCTGGGAGGCTGCCGCCATGCCAGCTGGAGAATCCGGCATTCGCGTGGTGCGGCTGCGCATCGGGTTTGTGACCGGCCCCGGCGGCGCGTTGAAAATGATCCGCCCCGCCTTCAAGGCGGGCCTTGGCGGCAGACTGGGGAATGGGCGCCAGTGGATGAGTTGCATTCATGTGGACGATGTCGCCGGCATGATTCTTTGGGCGCTTGAAAACCCCGCCATCCGTGGTGCGCTCAATGCCGTGAACCCCGCACCCATCAGAAACTCCGAGTTCACGCGCGAACTTGCGGCGTCCGTCCACCGCCCGGCACTGTTTCCCGTGCCGGCGTTCGCCTTGCGTCTTCTCCTCGGCGACTTGTCGCATGTGATGCTCGACAGCGTGCGCGTGCATCCCGCGGTGGCGTTGCGCGAGGGCTACCTTTACCGGCATCCCACGTTGGCCGACGGGTTGACCGCCCGCGACTGAGCCGGCTTGTCAGTCCTCGAGAACGCTTGCTTCGACACGGCGTTCCTCGATCCCCCTGCGTGGATCGCCATGCTCCTCCGGCGGGGCGAGCTGCCATATCCACGAGGCGCTGGGCTCTGGAGGAGCAAAGCCGCCAAGCAGTCCAACCCAATCCTCACCTGCCGAAAAACGTCTGGCGGTATCCGTGACCAGCACCGCCCGGCGCGCACGCCGAAGCAACCCGAAGTGCCGACTGGCGATCTCAGAGGCGAAGCCCGCGGGCCCGCAAAGCACCAACTGGGAGAGCAGGCAGGTTGAGAAAACCCACGAGGCGCCCCGAACAATTTCATCGATTTCAGGCCCAGGCTCGGCGAGATCGGCGGCCACACAGTGCCACTTCCCCCGTGAAGCCAGGCACCGGAGCCGCACCTCGATTGGATGCACGGCATCGATTAGAGTGACCCGATCGAATGTGCGGGCCAGAAACCCGGCATCGACATCATTCAAATGCCCGCTGCCCAGCACCACGGCGAGGCCGCGTGGACCTGCGGCATCCGCCTCGACGCATTGCTCGATGAAGCGCCGACTGGCCTCCAAGTGCGGCCGCCAGAACCGCTCGCAGCGGCGCTTGCGGTGGCGGATCGCGATCTGCGCAGCGAGAAGCCCCCGCTTGCGGGCCCGCCATGACGCCGGGGTTACACACCATTCCAGGGCCTCGAGGATCATTGAGCGGCAGGAGGGTTGCCTCGTCCGGAACCGAGGAATTTCACAAACGGCAGCCAGAGGATTCCCGACAGGGCGACCACCGCCTGCGCGCCAAACCCGCCGAGCGACATGAGGGTCGCCGATGCCGCGGGCACGCCGTAAAACCCGCCAAGAAGCGTGACAAGCACCGCTTCGCGAAGCCCCAATCCATAGAGCGCCACCGGCAATGCAGTAATCGTATCCACCACCGGCATGACCGCGAGGACGCGCCAGAAATCCACACCCGCCCCGAAGGCGCACCCGGCCAGAAAATACCCGGAGAAATGTGCGGCAAGTGACACGATCGAAAGCAGCACGCCCGCCGCCATCGCTCGCGGGCTTTGCCACATGAGGAGAAACACATCCCCCGACTCCAAAAGGTGCTTGTTGAGTCTCGGAAAGCGGCTCCGGAAAATGCCTGAAAGCCCAGGCAGGGTGGTCGTCCACCAGAGCCCGAGCGCCAGCAAGCCGCCACCGCAAAGCGCTACGGCAGCCCACACAAGCGCCTCGCCATAGCCGCTGTTGAAAAACACGCCGCGGTTGGCACCCAGCGAACAAACCATCGCAAGGACCAGCGCAGCCAAGCCGCAAAACCGGTCGGCCAACACCGAAAACGCCGCCGCGATTTTCTTCTCCGGATACCGCCTGATCACATACAGCACCCGCACCGCATCGCCCCCCGCCGAACCCGGCAGGCCCAGTGAGTAAAACAACCCCAGCGCCGAATACGCGAATGCGTCGCGCCACCGCAGGGGGATTCCAAAGGCCCGCAGAACGATCCACCACCGCGTGGCGCAGGCCGCCTCGCTGCACACCGCCGCAATCACCGCCCATGCAAGCCATGGCAGTTCAGCGACTGCAAGCGCCCCGGCGACCTCCGCCCGGATCGAGGCATCGCCGAAAATCCGCCACAGGATCACCGCGGTGACCACGGCTTGAGCGGCTGGGAGGATGGATTTTTTCACCGAACGTCAGCCAATCGGACCGGCGAATCAGGCCGCGGCCGTCTTTTTCGGAGGCGCCTTCTTTTTCGCGGTGGGCGCCTTTTTTTCACGCGGTTCGAACTCGAATCCCACCTTGTCGCCCTCGAGCTTGAGATAGGCGGAAAAAGGACGGCCCTTTTTCGAGATGAAGCGGGGGATGAGGTCGGTCTTGCCCGCTGCCAGGAGCTTCTCGACCTGTTCGCGGGGAATTTCCTTTTGGCACAGGCTTTTTCCCATGCGGAATTTGCATTTCCCGACATTGCTGCACTGCCAGGCGGTGCCGGTGTCGTGGATCGTGCCGGTCTTGCATGCCGGGCAGGCTCCGATCGAGGGGAGTTCGGAGAAATTCAGGCTCGCCGCCGAGTCCGCGCTGTCGCCGAAGTCGAAGGATTGCTTCCCCTCCTCCTTGTCGAACCGCACGATCGCCGAAAACGGGCGCCCGAGCTTGCTGCGGAATCCCTCGAGCGGACCGACGCTGCCGTTGGTGAGAAGCCGCTCGACCTCCTCGCGCTCGAATTGCCGACCGGCCATGTTTTTCCAAACGATCGCGCCGCACCCCTCTGCTTTGCACTCGAATGCCTTGAACGACTCCTTGAATCCCCGGCCTCCGCATTTCGGGCAGGCCACATCGAGGTCCTGGAAATTTCCCTCGATCGTATCGCCCTCGTAGGTCTTCGCCTTCTCGACGATCTCGCGGGTGAAGGCGCGGATTTCCTCCATGAAAAGGTCTCGGGCGAGCGAGCCGGACTCCATTTGCTTGAGCTTGTATTCCCACTCGCCGGTCATCTCGGGCGAGGTGAGCGACTGCACCCCGAGACCGCGCAGGAGGGTGATCAACGCAAGGCCCTTCGACGTGGCGATCAACTCCCTTCCCTGCCGGAGGAGATACCCGTCGCCGAGGAGTCCCTCGATCGTCTGCGCGCGGGTGGCCGGCGTGCCGAGTCCCCGCTGGCTCATGGCCTCGCGGAGTTCCTCGTCGTCGACCAGTTTTCCGGCGCCTTCCATCGCCGAGAGGAGCGTGGCTTCGGTAAAGCGGGCGGGTGGACGGGTTTCGTTTTCTTTAATCTCCAAGGCCTCGGTCTTCGCCTGCTCCCCGTCACGCACGGGCACGACGTTCTCGTCCTTGCCAGCGACCTCCTTGCCGTAGACGGCCATCCAGCCGGGTTCTTTCAGGATTTTCCCATCCGTTTTGAAAGCCTCCTTGTCCACCCGCGTGACACGCGTCGTGACCTCGAATTTCGCCACGGGATAAAACGCGGCAACAAAGCGCCGCGCGACCATGTCGTAGACCTTCAGTTCGAACTCGTCGAGCTTCGCAGGCGAGACTCCGGTCGGGATGATGGCGTGGTGGTCGGAGACTTTTGCGTTGTTGAACACTCGCCGGTTCAGACCGATCCAGCCGGCATCGAGTGCATGGCGGGCGTGGCGCGCAAGGTCGTCGATCTCGAGGCCAGACATGATTTTCCGGACATTCGCCAGGTTGTCATCAGGCAAATATCTGGAGTCGGTGCGCGGGTAGGTAAGCACCTTGTGCCGCTCGTAGAGCGCCTGCGCGATCTGCAGGGTTCGCTTCGCGCTGAGGCCGAAACGGGAGTTCGCCTCGCGCTGGAGCGTGGTCAGGTCGTAAAGCTGCGGAGCGATCTGGGTGGCGGGTTTTTTCTCCTCGGAGACCACTCCGGGCTTGCCCTCGCACTTGGCGACGATCGCCTCGGCGGTGGCCCGGTCCATGATCCGCTCGGCGCGCAAGGTCTCGTCGTCGGATTTCTTGAAGGATTCGTCGAACCAGCGCCCGCGGTAACTCCCCGAGGCAACCCCGAAATCCGCAAAGACCTCGAAATAAGGCGTGGGCTTGAACGCCCGGATTTTCTCCTCGCGCTCGGCGAGGATCGCCAGCGTGGGCGTTTGCACGCGGCCGACCGGCGTGAGTTGGAACCCGCCGCCCTTGGAGTTGAACGCGGTCATGGCGCGCGTGGCGTTGATCCCCACCAACCAGTCGCTTTCGCTGCGGCATACGGCGGCATCGGCAAGCGGCACCATCGAGTCGCCCGTGCGAAGATGCGCAAACCCGCTGCGAATCGCCTCGGGCGTCATGCTCTGGAGCCACAGGCGGCGCACTGGTTTTTTCACTCCGGTGAGTTGAATGATGTAATGGAAAATGAGTTCGCCCTCGCGGCCGGCGTCACAGGCGTTCACTACTTCGCCGATGTCCTTGCGCTTCAAGAGGCGCTTGAGGAGGTTGAGACGCGACGTGGTTTTTTCGATCGGCTTGAGATCAAACTGGTCCGGCACGATCGGGAGGTTCGCAAAGCTCCACTTGCCCCGCTTTTTATCCATCTCGTTCGGGAGGCAGAGTTCGACCAGATGGCCGATCGCCGAGCTGATGACCATGTCGTCGTTTTCGAAGTAGTCGTCCTTGCTGGAAAACTTGCCGAGGGCCTTGGCAAGGTCGCGGGCGACGGAGGGTTTTTCGGCGATGACGAGAGTTTTTTCCATGGCTATGAGATTCTAACGAAACGGCTTCCGGGCAGCTGCCGGACCAGCTTTTTCATTTCGAGGGCGAGCAACGTAGAAGACACGGTATGGCTTGGCAACCCGCATCTTTCGATGATGGCGTCGATATGCGCCTCGTCGTCGCCGATTGCGGAGTGGACTGCCTTCTCGTTCCCGGCGAGTTCCGGCCCGGGCGCGACGGCGAGTTCCGGCTTTTCGGCAAAGAGGAGCCCCATGTCGTCCAGGATGTCCGCTGCGGAGGTGACGAGTTTCGCCCCCTGCTGGATAAGACGGTTCGAGCCAATCGCCCCCGGATTGTCGATCCTCCCGGGCACGGCGTAGATCGACCGCCCCTGCTCGCCGGCCTGGTTGGCGCTGATCAATGCTCCGCTGCGGGCACCGGCTTCGACCACAAGAACGCCAAAGGAACACCCGCTGATGATGCGGTTGCGCATGGGAAATGTCTGCCTGTCCGCCTTGATGCGCATGGAAAACTCGGTGACCACAGCTCCGGACGTGGAGATTTTCTCCGCGAGCGCCTTGTTTTCCGGCGGATACAACTCCATGAGTCCGCTTCCTAGCACTGCGATCGTGCGGCCCTTGGCAGCCAGCGCGGCTTGGTGCGCGGCGGTATCCACCCCCCTGGCAAGGCCGCTGACGACGGTCACTCCCGAGTGGGCGAGCTGGTAGGAAAGTTTCTTGGTGCAGTCGGCCGCATAATGGCTCGGCTTCCGGGTGCCGATGACGCCGATGGCATAGCGGTCGCGGTCAAGGAGATCGCCCAGCACATACAAGACAGTGGGAGGATCGTGGATTTCCCTCAACAGGACCGGATACCCCGCATCGGCAAGCGTGAGCACGGTGGCTCCGGATTCGCGCACCAAGCTCATCTCGCCCGCCAAATCCACACGCGATTCCCACTCCCTGACGGACTTTGCGGCTTCAGGGCCGATCCCCTTGATCGATTCCAGCTTGGAAACGGAGGCGCGCAGGACCTCGACCGGCGACCCTATCGCGTCGAGCAACCGCCTGACGCTCACCGGCCCAATGCGGGGCACCATGTTCAGGGCAATGTAGGCTTCCGCATCGGTCATGGGGCCGGGAGTAAAGACACGAGTTTTTCCGAACCCAAGGAAAATGATACGCCCACAATCATCACCGGGGCGGAAGTAACCGCCGGGCGCTCGAGACCGTGTCGATTTCATCGACGGACTTGTCGCGGCGGATGCGGACGATTCTCGGAAACCGCAGGGACAACCCGGCGGCATGCCGCGAACTCTCGCGGATCGCATCGAAGGCGACCTCGAGAACAATGCGGGGCTCGACGGCAAGTTTGTTGCCCGAACGCGACACCTCGAGCGTGAGAAACTCGTCGGTCAACGTGGCGATCTCGGCGTCCGTCAGCCCGCTGTAGGCCTTTCCGATCACCACCGGCGCACCGGTGGCATCGTCTCGCACGGCAAATGTATAATCGCTCAACACCCCGCGCCGCTTTCCATGGCCGTATTCCACCGCGGCGACCACCACATCGAGCGTGGCGAATTGTTTCTTGAGCTTGATCCAAGCCCCACCGCGGCTTCCCGGGGCATACATTCCCGCCGGATCCTTCACCATGAGTCCCTCGTGCCCGCTGGCCCTTGCAGCCTCGAACAACGCATCGAGAGTGGCCGCATCCCGCGCCTCGAACACCTCGGCGAGCCGAAGCGGAGTCGGCAGTTCCACCCCCTCCAACAGGGCGCGCCTCTCCGCAAGGGGCGTTTCCAGCAATGAGGTGCCGTCGAGCTGCAACACATCGAAGACAATCGCCGCCACCGGAATTTCCGCGCCGAGGAACAGGTCGTCCCCACTCCGCCCGAGCCGCCGTTGCAGGGAGAAAAACGGCAACGGTCGTCCATTCCTCCACGCAATCAGTTCGGCGTCAAATATGGCGGAGCGCCCGAGCGCCTCGGCGGCTGCGGCGATTTCCGGAAACATCGCGGTGGCACATTTCAAGTCACGGGTGAACACCCTGGCGCGGATGCCGTCGGTGTGGATTTGCGCCCGGATACCATCGAACTTGTGTTCGACCCGGACCGGCGAAACACCGGCGAAATGCGACAGGACCGCCTCGGCATCCGGCTCGGGCCGAGCAAGCATGCACTTCACCGGATGAAACACACGCAACTCCCGCTCGCGCAACCTCCCCGTGCGCGCCAGCAAGGCCACGCGCCCCAAGTCGCCTTCCAGCATGTTCGCCTCCCTCACCTCCGAGGCATCGGCATCGAACGCCACAGCCAGCGCTTCTTCGAGCAGGCCCTCCTTCAAGCCGATCCTCAAATCGCCCGAGAGGATTTTTACCAAAAACATGGAGGCTACCGCCGGTGCCTCCCGAAAAAATCCCGCCATCACATCCGTCTTGGCCATAGCGCCCCGTGCGGCACGGAGGGAATCCAAAACCGCCGCCACTTCGGGAAGCGTCGGGTTTTGCATCCCCTCAACCCGCTCCAGAACGTTTCCGGCGGTCCTTCCCAGATCGTTCAAGCCGCGCTCAACCACCCTGTATTCGGCCTCAGGCAGTCCCGTTGCCTCGATCAACGCGGCTCGAACAACTGCCCTTCCGGCATGGTGCGGCCCATGGTCCGAACGTGGAAACGCTCGCCCCGACAACCACACGGCGGCATGGCGCAGTTCTGAGTCGTCGAGTTGCCGGAAATAATCCGCCAACACACCACACTTCGCCGTCCTTCCGGTCAACCGCTCGATTTCCAAGGCCACAGAACAGAATTTTAAAAACCCCGCCGCCGCCTCGACCTCGGCGGGTGCATGACGCGCCGGAGGACGTGGCCGCGGCAATAGCAGATTCAAATCCAATTGGTTCGGCCCAGTCAGCGCCCACGCCTCGATTCCCCGCGACCGCAAATCGGCGGCGAACTCGGAGGCGAATCCGTGCAGTGTCAGCACCCTCTTGGGAGCCACCGCCTCGACATGCCGCAACAAGTCGTCATAGCCGGCATGGTCGGACAGCGGAAACGCCGCATCGCAGCGCCAACGGTGCACCGCGCCGGCATCCAGCGCCCAACCGCTCAGCATCGCCACCCGGCGTTGCGGGATTCTGGCCAAGGCGCGCCCCCCAGCGACTCCGGGCGGACACACGACCACATGCCCTGCTGCAGCGGCGGGATCCCATTCCGCATACGGCGGCAACCCGATTCCCTCGGCTCGGTAAACCTCCGCCAACTTCGAGACGCTCGCATGCAGCATCACGGGCAACCCATACCCCTCGAGCCGCGACAAAATCTCCTGTGCCTTCCCGAGCGAGTAGCCGAGCAACACCGGCGTCCGAGACTCCTCGAGCGCCTCGACACAAAATTTCACGATCCCCGCGAGCACCTCCTCGACCGGAGGAAACACATACTTTGGCAGCCCGAAGGTAGTTTCCATCACCAGCGTTTCCGCATGGCAATGCGCGGCGGCCTCCGAGGTCGCTCCAGCCCTCAATTTGAAGTCCCCCGTGTATAGAAGACTGCCGGCAGCGGATTCTACAAACGCCTGCGCGGATCCAAGGACATGGCCGGCGGGAAGCAACTCGAGCGTGAATGAATCGAACGCACGCTCCTCCCCGAAACCCAGCGCGACAGACTCACCCTCCAACGCCCCCATCCGCGCCTCCATCAACCGCAAGGTCGCAGGGGTGGCAATCGTGGTTCCATGGCGGCCCGTGTGATCGCTGTGGGCATGCGAAACAAACGCCAACTGTTTCGATCCGCGCGGGTCGAGCCACAGACCGCAGCCGGGCAGGAACACCCCGTGGTCATGGCGCACGTCGATCATTTGCGTGCGCCTCTTAACGCGGCATCCGGGCCGAGTCAACCGGCACCTCCCGCTCCCGCCCGGCGAATTGACACCACAGGCCAAACCCGCTTTGATTCCGCCCCATGAATTGTCTCTTCCCGGTGCTGGCAACGGCTCTTGTCGCCGCACTCGCTGGTTGCTCCACACTCGAGGCACCCGCCACGCGCTTGGAGAAGGCCAACGTCCTCCCGCTCGCGATCGACGACTCGTATCAGTTCCGCAAAATCCTCCTTTCCGTCTACGATCCGGATCTCCCGGAGACCCGCACGAAAGTCGATTACATCAACTTCGAGCGCGCCCGCAGAACCTGGGGAGCCATCGATTCGCTCGAAGTCTCCAAACGCTACGGAAACTACTTCACGTTCTTCTGGAGGAATTCCGTCGAATCCGACGTGACCGTCCGCTTGGAATACCGTCAGGCCGAACTCGGCAACTTTGTCATGGCCCAGGAACGCTTTTACCCCGCCACCAGGGGATCCCACCGCTCGACCTTCGACGTCACGGGCGACGATTTTCTCGAGGCGGGACGTGTCACCGCCTGGAGGGCCCTGCTCATCGTGGACGACCGCATCGTCGCCCTCAGGCAATCCTACATGTGGAGATAGCGTGGCATTTGACACCATTTCAGCGCCGCATTACTTGAAGGGGGGTTCGGGCAACCAGTGAGTAAACCATCTGCCATTCTCGTCGGGAGCATCGGGGCCACGGTCTGGATCAAAGTGGAGGGCCGGGGGAATTTCGAGAATAGTCCGAACATCAAAAGTCTCGCCAGGACCATGATCTCAAAGGGGCGGTCGGCCTTCGTTCTGGATCTCGAGAATTGCGAACTCATGGACTCGACCTTCCTCGGCACTCTGGCCTCGGTTGCCTTCAACCTGCGGGATATCGAGGGAGGCACTCTCCGTGTCGTCCATGCCAACGAACGCAATTTTTCGCTCCTGGAAAGCCTGGGACTCGACCACTTGTTTGAAATCGAAGCGGGCGCCACCCCCACCGCTCCAATCAAACTCAACCACGCCGCAGGGCCTGGAGAGCCCAACATCGGCGACCAGCGTGCCGTCATCCTCGCCGCACACGAGGCCCTCGTGGAGGCCGATCCCCGCAATGCCACGCGCTTCCGGGATGTCATCGAATTCCTTCGCACCGAAATTGCCGAATCGTCGATCGATGTGAATCGGTCTTGATCGCCACCCCGGCTTTCGGGATGGTGGCGGGCCGTCCACCGATGAGGAACCCCATTGAATTTGCCTTGGTTCTACTGGCGCTTTGCGCGCTGTTCTACATGGCGCATCGTTACCGCAAGCGGGCCAAGCGGGTGGAACGCAATTTGTCAGACCTGCAGGCCGAGGAGGACCGGGTGTTCGATTTCCTCCACGGTATCGGCGCCGCCTTCTCGGAGGGCGTCCGCAGCTCGGAACTCCACCGCCTTCTGGTCGAGAGCGCAGCGCGCATCCTCGAGGCGGATGGCGGGGCGATCTACCTCGCCAACAAGGACGAGTCGGTTCTCACACCGACCCATATTTCCAAGGGCTGCGTGGCATTTGTCGATGTTCCGCGGCACATCAGAGATCAGGCTAAGGGGGACGAAAACGCACTCTGGAGCTACCTGCAGCTCCAACCCGTGACGAGGGACAGCCCGGGCATTGTGGCCAATTGCTGGCGCAACGGCGAAATCGTGTGCATCAATTCCGGGGAGGAGGGCCTGCCGCCGGAGGTGTCGGCGATCGTGGGCCCGCTCATCTACCGCCACAAGGTCCTCGGGGTGCTTGCCGTCCAGATGCAGAGGGGCAACCCCCATTGCGACAGCAAAGGGCTCAAGGTCTTCCGCACCATCGCCGAGCAAAGCGCCTTCGCGCTCTACAACGAGGCGATCTACCTCGAGGCCGGGGAAAAACGACTCATCGACCGCGACCTCGAAATCGCCCGCGAAATTCAACGCATCCTCCTGCCGGAGGCCGATCCGGAATTTCCAGGCTATCAAATCAGCGCCCTCAGCCTGGCCGCCCGGCAGGTCAGCGGCGATTATTTCGATTACATTCCGCTGGGCGACGGACGCCTCGGCGTGGCGATTGCGGATGCCTCGGGCAAGGGCGTTCCGGCCTCGTTGATCATGGCGATGTGCCGAGGCGTGCTTCGCCGCGAGGCGGTCGAGGCATCGACTCCCTCGAAAGTCCTCCAGCGGGTCAACCACCACCTTTACCCGGACATCAAGGAGGACATGTTCATCAGCATGGCCTATATGCTGTTGAGTCCGCTCTCCGGGGAAATCTGCATGGCGCGGGCCGGTCACGATGCCCCGCTCCTCTACCGAGCTGCCGCAAAATCCGTCGAACAACTCCGCCCGAAGGGCATGGCCCTCGGGATTGACAGCGGAGAGGTGTTCAATAGAGTCTGCGGCGATTTCCGGTTCGAAATGCATCCCGGCGATTGCCTGCTGCTCTACACGGACGGCGCGACCGAGGCACTCGATCCCAGCGGCATGGAATATGGACTCGATCGCCTGGCCGAGGCCCTCAAGGCCAGCGCGCCGCACGGGTCGGCCGGGGTCATCCGGCACGTGGCACAAGAAGTCAGGCAATTCACCGGAAACAACTTGAGACAGGACGACTTCACACTGATTGCAATCTTCAAAAAATGAGCACTTCCGACCACTCCGACAGCACACCGACCGAAGCAGGCCACGACACGGCACAACCCTCTGAAATCACTGATGTCGATTTCGAGGCCGAAGCCGCCAAGTTGAAGGACCTCGCCCTCCGCGCACGCGCCGATCTGGATAACTTCCGGAAGCGCGCCATGCGCGAGAAGGAGGAGGCGATCCGCTACGCGAACAACGCCCTCCTCGAAAAACTCCTTCCCATCGTGGACAACTTCGAACTCGGCCTCGACGCCGCAAAAACCGCTCCCGACGCCGCCTCGATTCTCCTTGGCATGAACATGGTCCACAAACAGCTCCTTGAGTTTCTCCGCTCCCACGGCCTCGAGGAGGTCGCCGCCGAAGGCGAGCCGTTCGACCCCAACAAACACGATGCCGTCGCTCAGGAGGCGAGCACCACCGTGCCCGAGGGACACGTCATCCGACAGGTGCGCAAGGGCTACAAACTCAAGGACCGCCTCATCCGCGCCTCGTCGGTCGTTGTTTCCAAAGGCTCCGCGGAATGAGCCGCAAACGCGACTATTACGAAATCCTCGGCGTCGGCCGCGATGTCAGCGCGGAGGACCTGAAACGCAGCTACCGCAAGCTCGCTGTCAAATTCCATCCGGACAAAAACCCGGACGACCCGACCGCCGAGGACAAATTCAAGGAAATCTCCGAGGCCTACGAAGCGCTGAGCGATCCGCAAAAACGGGCGGCCTACGACCGCTACGGCCACGCGGCCTTCCAAGGCGGCATGGGCGGCGCCGGGTTCCACGACCCGTTCGATATTTTCCGCGAGGTATTCAACGGCGGCGGTGGCGGAGGCATCTTCGAGCAGTTCTTCGGCGGCGGGGCTACCGATCCCTCCGGCCGCCAGCGCGGAGCGGACCTCCGCTACGATCTTCAGATCACTCTCGAGGAGGCCGCCAAGGGCTGCGAAAAGGAAATCGAAATCCGCAAACTCGATCCCTGCGAACCCTGCTCGGGAGCGGGCTCCCAGAAAGGTTCGAAGGCCGTGGTCTGCCCAACCTGTCGCGGCCGTGGCCAAGTGGTCGTCTCCCGCGGGTTTTTCCAAGTGGCCCAAACCTGCCCCGCATGCCACGGCACCGGCCGCATCATCGAAAAGCCTTGCCACTCCTGCCAAGGCGAGGGCCGCGTGGAAAAAACAAGCCGCGTGAAAATCAAGATTCCCGCCGGCATCGACAGCGACTCACGCCTCCGCAGCACCGGCGGCGGCGAGGCGGGCCTGCGCGGAGGCCCTGCAGGCGACCTCTATGTCGTCGTCCACATTCGCGAACACGAGGTCTTCACCCGCAACGGCATGGACCTCTCCTGCGAGGTGCCAATCCCGTTTTCCACCGCCGCGCTTGGCGGCGAAATCCGCGTGCCGACACTGGACGGCGCGGTGAACCTCAAAATCCCAGCCGGCACCCAAAGCGGATCGACCTTCCGCATCCGCGGCCTCGGCATGCCCGCGCTGCAAGGCACTGCCAAGGGCGACATTATGACCTATGTCCAGGTCGAGGTGCCGACACGCCTGAACACCCGCCAACGCGAAGCCCTCCAGGCCTTCGCCGAACTCTGCGGCGATGAAAACAATCCTATTCACAAAAATTTCTACGAACGCGTGAAATCGTTCTTCGTCTGAACCAATGCTCCCCACCCCCTCCCAGATGCTTGAAGCCGAGCGGCTGGCCTTTGCCTCCGGCGCAACCGCGGAGAACCTCATGGAGCGGGCGGGCCGCCAAATCGCAGAAACCGTTTTCCAATTCCATCCGGAGCCGTCCACTTGCCATGTCTTTTTCGGCAAGGGCCACAATGGAGGCGATGTCCTCGTGGCAGCCCGCCACCTCGCCATGGGGGGCTGGGACATTCATTTGGAGGGATGCTTCCCTCCACAAGCACTTGCCCCGCTCACCTCCTCCCGGCTGGCCATGATCCACTCCATGCCTGCCTGCCGCCGCACTCCGCGTGGTTGTGCTCGACGGTCTCCTCGGCATCGGCGCCTCCGGCGATCCGCGGGAACCCGTCGCCGGAGCAATCCGCCGCATCAATTCCCTCCGCGCCAACACTGGGGCATGGGTCCTTTCGGCGGACATCCCCAGTGGCCTGCTGGAAGACCGTCCAGGCACGCCGTGCGTGCGTGCGGATTGCACCGTGACCATCGGTTTTCCCAAGTCCCTCCTCGTCGCCGACCACGCATCAGACGCCGTCGGACGCATTGTCATCGCGCCGCTCGAGGAACTGCACGCGCCCGAAGGCACCGATCCCGCCGATGTGCTGCAAGCCGTGACGCTGCGCCCCTTGCTGCCGCCACACCCGTTCGATTTCCACAAAGGTATGGCGGGGCGGGTGGGCATCGTGGCGGGCTGTGCCAAATACCCCGGCGCCGCCAGGCTCTGCTCGGCCGCCGCCGTCAAATCAGGAGCCGGCCTCGTCACCCTGTTCGTCCCCCAGAAAGCGTTCCTGTCCTCTCGGCATCGGTCGTTCCCGAAGTCATGGTCGCCCCCCTGCATGCGGCGGAGGACGTCCTGCAGCCGCCTTTCGACGCGATCGCCATCGGTCCCGGCGTCGGCAGGGAACGCGATCCGCTTGTGCGCGACATTGTCCAACGCGCCACCGCCCCGTGCGTGGTGGATGCCGATGCACTGAACGCTGTCGCGGTATCGATGTTCCGCTCCTGCGCTGGCCCTCGCCTCCTTACCCCCCATCCCGGCGAAATGGAGCGCCTCTTCCCGCAACAGGGGCGCACCCGACGCGAGTGGTTGACGGCGTTTTTGAAGGAATCCCCCGCGACGCTTCTTTTAAAGGGGTCCCGAACAATCATCGGCTCGCATGGCACGCCCCCGTCGTTCAACTCCACCGGCCATCCCGGAATGGCCACAGGCGGCATGGGCGACGTGCTGACGGGTGTCTGCGTCGCCCTCGTTGCGCAGGGAAAAACAACCCGCGACGCCGCGAGGATCGGAGCATGGGTCTGCGGACGCGCGGCGGAAATCGCCATCCGCGACCATTGCGCCTCCCAGGAATCACTCTGTGCCAGCGATGTTCTTGCCGCGCTCGGCCCTGCTTTCAACGATCTCCGCGCAGGGGTTCTTTGAACAATTCCCTCCGCGGCGGGAACCCTGTAGGTTTGCGCTTATGACCATCCTCCTTCTCGTCATTTTGGGATTTACCCTGCTGAACGCGGCGGGGTTGGCTTTTCTGCTGTTCCGCTCCGGCACATCCAGCGGCCGCGCGCAACGCGAAGCGGAATCTCTCCTCCGGCAGGAACTTTCCCAACTCCTCCAAAGCGGTCTTCGCCAGGGTGCCGAATCCACGCGCGACGCGTTGCAGGCCCAGGCTGGATCTGTCACCGCCCTCCGCGAGGCGCTGGACCGCCAAATCACCGAGTTCCGCCAGTCGTTCTCGGACTCCACCCGCCGCGAACTTGAAGCCCTCGCGACATCGGTGAAAACCTCGTTCGACCTCCAAAACCAGCAGCTCGCGAGGCTCACCACCGACAATACCCAACAACTCCAGACCCTCCGGGAATCCGTCGAAAACCGCCTTGCCGCCCTCCGCGACGACAACAACGCGAAACTCGAGGCCATGCGCGCGACCGTGGAGGAAAAACTCCAGACCACCCTCGAACGCCGCCTCGGCGAGTCGTTCAAGATCGTGAGCGACAACCTCGACAAGGTCCAACACGCGATGCTCAACATGCAAACGCTCGCCCAAGGCGTCGGCGACCTGAAGCGCGTCATGACAAACGTCACCACCCGCGGCGCATGGGGCGAGGTCCAACTCGCCGCCATCCTCGGCCAATTCCTCAGCCCGGGCCAATACGAGGAGAATGTCGCCACCACCGGCGGTCGCGAACGCGTCGAGTTCGCCGTGAAACTCCCGGGCCGCGGCGACCAACATGCTTCAACCGTTTGGCTCCCGATCGATGCCAAGTTCCCGAAGGAGGACTACGAACGCCTCGTGGCGGCGATGGATGCCGGAGCAGCCGAGGCTGCGGAGGCGGCCGCCCGCCAACTCGAAGGGCGCATCAAGGCAAACGCCCGGGACATTCGTGAGAAATACCTCGCTCCTCCAGCCACCACGGACTTCGCGATCATGTTCCTTCCCACCGAGGGTCTCTACGCCGAAGTCCTCCGCCGCCGCGGGCTTGCGGAGGACCTCCAGCACACCCACCGCGTCGTGGTCGCAGGACCGACCACCCTCGTGGCGCTTCTCAACAGCCTTCAAATGGGATTCCGAACCCTCGCGATCGAGCAGCGCTCCAGTGAAGTCTGGGAAATCCTCGCGGCGGTGAAGACCGAATTTTCAAAATTCGGTGCCGCACTGGAAAGCGTCCGCAAAAAACTCCACACCGCCTCGAACGAAATCGATCAGGTCGGCACGCGCACCCGCGTCATGCAACGCGCCCTACGCGGAGTGGAGGAGGCTCCGGAGGATTCAACACTCAAGCTGTTCGGCCCGCCCGATCAGGATGCCTGAAGCCGCGCGGGATCGAAGTTCGGGTGGATGTCCTCGTCGATCGCGCTCGTGCGGCCGGCGGCGGCATGATGCGCGGCGGCGTAGGCGATCATAAGTGCGTTGTCGGTGTGCAGGCCGGGAGGCGCGGTATGCAATGACACGCCGTCCCGTTTGGCACGCCCGTCGGCGCATGAGCGGAGGGCGGAATTCGCACTCACCCCCCCGCTGATCGCCACCGCCCGGTGGCCGCATTCCCTCGCCGCGCGGAACAACTTGGCGAGGAGAACATCCAACACCGCCGCTTGGAACGATGCGCAGAGATCGGGCAGGTCGGCGTCCGCAGGGGCGTGCTTCTCCAAAAACACACGCACCGCGGTTTTGAGTCCACTAAAACTAAAATCATAATCGCCGGAGTCGATCATCCCTCTTGGAAAGTCGAACCGTTCCGGATTTCCCTCCCGGGCCAGTTGATCGATGCGCGCCCCGCCGGGGTAGCCAAGGCCGAGCAACTTCGCGACCTTGTCGAACGCCTCGCCCGCCGCGTCGTCAAGCGTGCGTCCAAGCAACTGGTAGTCGCCAAATCCCCGCACATCGAACAGCAGCGTGTGCCCGCCACTCACCACCAGCGATGTGTGCGGAGGGATTTCCGCATGGCCGAAAAACGGTGACAGCATGTGTCCCTCTAAGTGGTTCACCGCCAGATACGGCTTCCCCGCACCGATGGCCAATCCCTTTGCGAGTGCGGAACCGACCAGCAGCGCCGAGGCGAGACCTGGGCCGTTCGTCGCCGCCACCGCATCAAGTTCCCCCACCCCGATTCCCGCCGCATTCAGCGTCTCGTCAACAATCCACGGAGCCGATTGCAGATGGCTCCGCGAGGCGACCTCGGGAACGACCCCTCCAAAGGCCGAGTGGATGTCCGCCTGGCTGAACACCGTATGGGACAGAACCTCACCGTATCCACGGAGCACGGCGGCGGCCGTCTCGTCGCAGGAGGTCTCAATCGCAAGGAGTGTTTTCATTGATTCCGCGCATGGAGCAGCGCGCCCTGCAACGCATCCACCGCACGCTCGAGTTGCGGATCCCACAACGAGGTGCCGTCCTTGGTTGGGTCCTCGCGCAGACGGCGGGACCTCAGCAACCTTGCCTCTTGATCGTAGGTCAGCGTTGCGCGGATGTGGGGATCGACCCCTCGCTCGTGAATCAGATTTCTGCCGGGCGTGAAGTATTTGGCCGTGGTCAACCGTGCTGCCGATCCGTCGGGAAGCGACACCACGCTTTGCACCGATCCTTTTCCAAAGGTTGTCTCCCCGACAACGAGGGCGCGGTCTAGGTCCTTCAACGCTCCAGCGACAATCTCTGATCCACTGGCGCTCGCATAATTCGTCAACACCACAACCGGATATTTCCTGGGCGGGCTTTTCCTCGCCGCGGTGCGGTATTCACGCGATGGCGAGCGGCCCTCGGTGTAAACGACCAATGTGTGGGATGGCAAAAACTCGCCGCACACCTCCACCGCGCTGCCAAGCAACCCGCCGGGGTTGTGCCTCAAATCGAGCACAAGCGCCTCCATTCCCTTTTTCTCAAGCTTGTCGAGAGCGGCGGCCAGCTCTCCAGCTGTGGGAGAGTTGAACTGCGTGATCCGCACATACCCAATTATCGGCCCGCCACTCACACGCCCTGGCAGGATCATCGCATCCTTCACACTCGGCACCTTGATCACCGCTCTGGCCAGCTCGTAATCCTTCACCTCCCCGCTTGCAGGCCGATTCACCGTGAGAGTCACCTTTTCCCCGACAGCCCCGCGCAGTTTTTCCACGGCGTCGTTCAATCCAAGTTCCTCGGTCGATTCGCCGTTGATCTTTAAAATTTGATCGCCGGGAAGAATCCCAGCATGGAAGCCCGGCGAGTCCTCCATGGGATTGATCACCGTGAGCACCCCGTTTCTCAACGTCACCACGATCCCAAGACCCCCGAATTCACTGCGCGTGTCCTCCTGCATACTCTGGAATCCCTTAGGCTCCATGAACTGGCTGTGCGGATCGAGCGTGTCGAGCATGCCCCGCAATGCGCTGTAGGCGAGATCGCGGTATCCGGCCTTAGATTCGTCGACATAGTCCTGCCGAATGAGCTGGATCGTGCGGGCGATCAATTGCAACTGATCATAGGGGGATTCCGTGGGCGTGGGGGCAGGGATGGGCTCGGCTTGAACCAACCGCACCGCCAGGCAAAGCACCGGCACAAAAAACAGGAAACGCCGCATGCAGCGACAGTAGCACGGGGAGGGCGATTGCCAAACCCCCGTTGATGCCCGCTGGATTCAGCTCTTGCTGTTGGCGGCGGCCGGGCGTTTCATCCGCTGCAAATGAATCAACTCGATTCCCTCGTCGCACAAGCGGCCTCGCTTGTCTGGGGCCCCTGGCTGGTGGCCCTCCTCTTCGGAACGCACCTTTACCTCACGCTGCGCACGGGATTCGTCCAGCGCCACCTCGGCCACGCCATCAAACTAAGTCTCTCGAAGGATCCGGATTCGCCGGGGGATGTCAGCCCGTTCGGCGCGCTGGCCACCGCGCTGGCTGCAACAATCGGCACGGGGAACATTTACGGCGTGGCCGGCGCCATCCTCATCGGCGGGCCAGGAGCGGTGCTCTGGATGTGGCTCACGGGCATCTTCGGCATCGCCACGAAATACAGCGAGGCCCTCCTGGCGGTGAAATACCGCACAACCAACGCCCAAGGCGAAATGTCGGGCGGCCCGATGTTTGTCCTCGAAAAAGCGCTTCGCGCGCGCTGGGCGGGCATGATCTTCGCCGCCTTCACCGCGCTGGCGGCCTTCGGCATCGGAAACATGGTTCAGGCCAACGCGATCTCGGAAATGATCGTGGCGAAAAAAGACCTCCTCCCCTTCGCCGTGGACGACCATCTTCTTAAATTCGGCACCGGCATCCTGCTGTGCGGCATCACCGCCGCCGTGATCCTCGGCGGCATCAAATCCATCGCACGCGCCTGCACATACCTCGTGCCGTTCATGGCCCTGTTTTACATCCTCGGCTGCCTTGTCATGATTTTTCTGAATTGGAACGCGGTTCCGGCCGCGATCTCCCTCATCTTTGAATCGGCCTTCACAGGCCATGCAGCCGTCGGCGGCTTTGTCGGAGCGGGCATCGCCGAGGCCATGCGCTACGGCATTGCGCGCGGTCTTTTCTCGAACGAATCGGGCATGGGCAGCGCCCCGATCGTCGCCGCGGCGGCGCGCACCAGGGACCCCGTCCGCCAGGCGCTGGTCTCGGGCACCGGCACATTCTGGGACACGGTGGTCGTCTGCGCGCTCACCGGCATCGTGCTTGTCTCGTCGGGTGACTGGCAATCGGCGGACATGACAAAGGCGACATTTTGCGACGCAGCATTCCACCGCATCGGCTTCCTCGGCGACTTCATCCTGGTAGCCGGCCTGCTTACATTTGTCTTCTCGACGATTCTCGGCTGGTCCTACTACGGCGAGAAAGCGGTCGAATACCTCGTGGGCGTCGGCGCGATCCCGATCTACAGGATCGCATGGGTCGCCGCCGTGTTCGCGGGCTGCGTCTGGAAATCCGATGCCGTGTGGAATTTCTCGGACGCGATGAACGGCCTCATGGCGATTCCGAACCTTGTTGCCCTCCTCCTCCTCGGCGGAGTCGTCTCCTCCGAGACGAACCGATATTTCGCGGAACGCCGGAACATCCGAAAATAACCCCACCTTGCGCGCGCAAATCGGCAGGGCACCATTTTCACGCACCATGAAAACCACCCCGATGGCACAGCCTAGCCCGAAGTCCATCCACACCGCCTTCTGTTCGATCTGGACCGCATGGCTTGAGACGACCTGCGAATTGTTCCCTGAACAAGCGAGCAAGCTCGGACTCCGCAAATACGACACCCGACTCGGGGAAAACACCCCGGGCGTCCACCTCACCCACATCAAGCTTCTGGAAAAAACCCTGCGCCAGATCGAGGACCTTCCCGAATCCGCCTTCCAAAGCGACCTGTGGCTCGACAGGCGTGGCCTCCTCGCCCGTCTCCGGACCGACCTGCTTTTCCAGCGCGATTTGGCGAGATGGCGCACCAATCCCCAGGAACACTGCAATGCCGCGATCGATTCCGTGTTCGAACTCGTGGTGCGCGGCGAGGGCAATCTCCGGCGTGTGCTTCCTGCCATCGAGGCTCGCCTGGCGCTCATTCCCGACTATCTGGATGCCGGCCTGGAGTGCGTCAAATCCCCCGATCCGCTCTGGACCTCACTCGCCGTCCAATCTTGCGCTGGTTCGGTTGAGTTTCTCCGCGGTCTTGAAGCGGATCTCTCCGCAGCATCGGCCCGCCCTGCTGGAACGAAGTCGCTCCTCGAATCGGCTGTGCGCGCGTTCAACCGCTACGCGGCGGGGATCACCCGCAAGCCCCAAGGCCCGAAAGGCGGATTCTCGATCGGCCGCGAGCGCTTCGAGTTCCTCATCCGCGAACAACTCGGCCTCGACCTCACGCTCGCGGAGGCACGAGCGGTCGGCCTCCACCAGATCGCCCGCCACGAGCACCTCCTGGAACAAGCCGCGAAGCGCCACGGGAAAAAGTCCGCCCGGGCGCTCATCCAAGAGGCCGCCGAACACTGGGAACCGGGCAAGCCGCTCATCGACCTCTACCTTGAAGAGACCACCGCCATCAAAAAACAACTTGAGCGCATCGGCCTTGTCACCCTTCCAAAGCAGGAGCACCTCAAGATTTTGGCCGTCCCTCCGTTTCTCAAACACCAGTTCCCGACTGCCGCCTACAGCGCTCCGGAACCGTTTTCCAAAAGCCACACCGGCATCTTCTGGGTGAACGACCTCGGACTCGATCAATCCGACCCCCGCCGCAAGGCCGCCGAAATCCGTCAGCACCACGGTCTCGAACTCACCTGCGTCCACGAGGCCTACCCTGGTCACCACCTCCAGTTCGTCACCCAATTCCGCCACCCGAGCCGCCTCCGGCGCCTTTTCTCCCACGCGATCTTCTACGAGGGCTGGACGATGTGGTGTGAACTCAACGCCGTGCGCCACCACCTGGTGAAAATCCCCCACGCGGAATTGATCCAGCTCCACGACGCCCTCTGGCGCGCGCACCGGATCGTGATCGACTGCGGCTTGCACGACGGCACACTCAGCCATGCCGCCGCGGTGAAACAACTCCAGAAAGGCGTCCACTTCACCGCTGCAAGGGCCACGGGGGATGTGAACTGGTATACCTCCAGCCCGACCGTGCCGATGAGCTACCTCCTCGGCCGTCTCGAGGTCGAAAAACTCCACCATCGCCATGTCGATCACGGCTCGTGGACCCTCAGAAAATTCAACGACTGGATGCTCTCGCACGGCGCGCTGCCGTTCTCTTGGATTCAGCGGGCCTGACCGCCGACGGGAGTCTCAAGCAATTCCCGCTCCTCGGGGCGCAGCTTCGCCGGATTGATGGTTGCCGCCAACTCCATGGCTTCAGCCGTTTTTCCATTCGCGTGCAAGACAGCGACACGCACCGCCCTCCACGGATGCGGCGCCTCATCCCATGGAATCGTCTTTCCCTCGTAGAGATTGTCCGCCCCCATGGGCGATCCGTTTCTTAAATACCCCAGCGCGGCCACGCTCAACGTGGCCAGTGAAGAGGGCTCGAGGCGGTAAAGCTCCGTTGCCCTTCCCGCCGCCTCCATGCTGTTCGCATTTGTCAGCAACTGGAGATACGCGAGGTCAAGCTGTGCCTCCCCGATGCCTGGAAATTCCTCGAGCATTTCGGTATATGTCGCGATCAACTCGTCCATCGGCTTGTCCGGCGGCCAGAACCGGATCATGCCCAGATAGCCTTGCAACGCTGTTTCACGTTGTTTCGACATGGTGGAAAACGCCTTGAACGCCTGTCCCGTCTCTCCGATTTTCGCGGTGTAGTTCGCCACAAACGATGCCACCTCGGGCTTTTCATAGGCCAGATTGCGGTGCATCTCACGCCAAGCGTCGTCGGCATCGGCGGTGTCACCCGACTTCTGGGCCGCTCGAGCGAGAAACAACAACCTGATGCTGTCGGAAAGTCCCACGATGGTCTCGGCATCGAGCATCGAAAACACCTCGCCCCATTTCTCCAATCCGGCATGCGCGTCAAGATACACCAAAAACCACTCGGGGTTGCCCAGCGCCCGATCACGCCCGATGAACTCGATTGCAACGGCATGTTCTCGGCGGCGGTTCAACCACCTCGCAAACTCCAACCCGTCCAACGGACCGCTCTTACTGTAGGCGTCCACCAACAATTTGATCGTCGCGTTCTTCGATCCAGGATCGACGGCAATACGCAAATCCGCCTCCAACAACTTGTCTCCGGCGGTGGCAAGGGGATGCTTCGAGATCAGGGTGATCACCTCCGACGCCTCCACATCGCCCTCGTTCGGACGCGGGATTTTCTGGCGCGTGAGCAATCGCAATGCGGCGATCCCGGCAGCGTCATTCCGATTCATCAACGGCCTCAGGATTTCATGACCAACTGCAACGTCTTTTTTTAAGACCAACTCGCCGCTGGCCAGGAGAATCCTGTCCACATCGGAGGGAGGATATTTCGACAACGCATTCCGGGCCAGGTCCACCGCCTCCTTTGTCCGTCCCTCGGCGTCCAGCAGCCGCATTTGCAGGATGAGCTTGCGCGCGGGGGTCGGATCGGGAATCCGGTCCAAGGCGGCACGGCACAACTCGACTTGGTTGTTGTTGAATGACTGCTCCGCTATCACCGTCAACTCCTCGGTGTCGGCCTGGCCGTTCATCATTTTGCTCTGCAGAAACAAAAACGCCTGTGCATCGCCGATGCCGGCTTTGAAAATCTGAATTTTGCGGAACACCTCTCCGTTTGTCGGTGCCATGAGGATCGCCTGGCTCATCAGGTTGAAGGCCGCCGGGATATCACCCGAGTCCGCTTCGGCCTGGCATCGATCGAGCAGCTGCATCGCCCTCATGAGCTTGACCTCGCGATAAAGCGGCACTCCCCCAAGCCAGCCCGCCAATACAACGGTCAGCAGCACGCCGACAACGATCAATCGGCGGTCCTTAAGTGAAAACCGGAGAAACTCGCGAAAATGATGCCCGTCGCGATGGGGGTCGTCGTAATCCGGTAGCGGCTCGAGCGAAGGCGAGGGAGGCGGTTCGACCATGGCGGGCTCCGGCACCTCCTTTTTCACCGGCCGTTTTTTGGGAGCGGCTCGGCGTGCTGCCCCGGGCGGCTTGGCCGCTCGTTTTTTGGGGCTCGGGACATCGACAGGCTCGTTCACGGTTCAATCCCCCCTTGCGTTTTCAAAACCGCCCGGCCGAGGAAAGCCTTGAGGGAGTTGGATGCCTCGGCGACGTCGGTTGTCCCCCAGACCGCGGCCTCGAACAGTGTTTGCCCGGAATTCCGGATGCCGCGCGCCATCATCTTGAAGCGGCCGGCCATCGAGTAGTCTTCCATTGCATCGTTCATTCCTGCGAATTCGTTGATCCCCCCCTCCCGCGTATCATCCGAGAGAATCGCGTGAAACACAAGGACGGGCCTCCCACCCGCGCGGAATAAGAAGACCCTGAAGGGAAATGCCACGCCCTCGACCTCAATGATCATCGGAGCCAGCTGGGATTCCAATTCCATGCCGATGCTGGCAAGGCAGGTTCTGGGATCATGGACGCCAACAGCCTGAACCGCCGTGCGCCCCGGCGGCCACCGGAAATAAAACACCTGCCAGCGCAACCCCGAAGCATCGACGAACTTCTCGGAAAACCCATCGGGAAAAAACAGGATTCGCCGGGTGCGGTCGGGCACAGGCACGGGTTGGGTGCCCGGAGTGCCCGGCTTGATCGTCCATGCCGCCGATTCGCCCGCACCCCCCGCGCGCCCGATACCACGCCTCCGTGCCGGCAAGCGATAGCACACCGGCTAAAAAAACCACCCCTCCGAGAAATCCGAGCGACCGCAGCAAAATCACAATGTCACGGCGTGGCGCATCCGTCGGGTTCGCAGCTCCGCCACCGCCCCGGCCCTTCCACCAAGCAGCCAGAAACCAGATGCCGCCAAGCGTAGAGCCAAGAATCAAAAACCCAGCCATGTCGTGCCATTTCTCGATCGCATCGATTCCCTGATCCGATGCAAGCAAGGACAAGCCGGTCGCTCTAAGGAAGTTTCCAACCAGAGAAATCCCAATGGCACTCCCTACCAGCGCCACCCTAGAAAACCACCCGAACCGGAACATCTCGCCGAGGAACAATGCGGCCATGATCCCGCTCTGCAATGACCGCACCCCGCTGCACGCCTCCTCGACGCCGATCATTCCGGTGGGCAGCGAAATCAGATGCCCGCTCCGGACCGCCATCACTCCGCACCAATGCAACACCTCGAGCGCCGCGATCGCATTTTGCTCCATCAAATACCCCATCACCGCACCCTCCAAGTTCCTCGGCCAAGGGATCGCGATCAAAAAAAACGCCACCGGGAAAATGAAGTGCCGCACCCATGCCCGCCCGCCAACCGCATAGATGGCCAGCAATGTCACCCATGTCGCCGCAAACGCCCCGACCATCCCGAGCGGACGCCACTCGGGATTCGCCTCGAAAAACGGCGGCACCAAGAGCAAATACACCAAGGGCGGCACCGCAAGCGCCCCGGCCAACCACGACGTTCCGTGAACACCGCACCGAGGGCGGTCCCTCCAGCGCTGCACAACAAGCACCCCGCAGAGGATCGGCACCAGAAAACCGTAGCCGTATTGAGGGTCCACCTCCCACTCCATCCAGAGCATCCGGATCGCAAGCCACCATACCATCGCCGCCCCAGCAGCGGCAGCCCACACGCGTGGACCAAAAGTTGGGCGATCGGTCGGCATCTCGGAATCCACCTTGGATTACCGGCCCTTGCCAAAGAGCATCACGTGCAGGGTCTTCAAAATCACCGTGGCATCGAGTGCCAGGGAGAAATGCCGGATATAATACAAATCATACATGAGCTTTTGGACCGTGTCCTCGACTGATGCCCCATAGGGATAGTTGACCTGCGCCCAGCCGGTGATGCCGGGCCGCACCAGATGCCGGAAATGGTAGAAAGGGATCACCTTTTCGTAGTTCTCGACACACTTGATCCACTCCGCGCGCGGCCCGATCAGGCTCATCTCCCCGCGAAGCACGTTCCAAAGCTGGGGCAACTCATCCAAGCGCGACACCCGCAGCCAATGCCCGAGCCGCGTCACCCGGGGATCGCCCTCCACCGTGTAAAGCCCCTTGAATTCGCTGCCGACCTCCATCGTCCGAAACTTGTAAAGAGTGAACAAATTCCCGTGCTGGCCCACACGCGTCTGGCTGAAAATCACTGGCCCCCGCCGCTCGAGCTTGATCAGAAGAGCCACGACAGCCATGACCGGCGACATGGCCAGCAACGTCAGCGAGGCCAACCCGAGATCAAACACCCGCTTCAGCGAGGCAAATGCCGAGTGCTGCACGAGCTGGAACCCCGAATCTAACGGCCACGTGCGGCTCAACAAATCCGGCGGCATCTTCTGCCAATAGGTCTCGAAAAACGAATGCATCGTGTAGACCGGAAGCTCCTCGAAGTGCACCGCGACCAGCGATGTCAGCAGGTCGTTTGCCAAATGCTCTGGCGGGGCCGCGATCACGATCGCCTCGTGCTCGAGGTGCGGATTCTCCTCCAGATTCTTGAGCACCTCGGCCGCATCGGAGAGGTAGACCGGCGAACCAGGGCCGGCGACATTCGAGCCGACCACTGCGTCACCCGTGGCAAAGAAGCAGATTTGCTGCCTCAAGCCATTCGCCATGCAACTCTTGTAGAATCTCTCGCCGCACTCGCTATCGCTAACCACAAGCAGACGCCGGCTTTCCCTCAGGCTCTGCGATGATCCGAAAAACAACCGGCGCTGGAAGAGAGACACCAGACCGAACACCAAAAACGAGCCGCTGAAAATCGCGCGACTCGAGGCCACCGCCCCGCCGAATGAGGCGACTAAATACACCGCGAACGCCGACACCAAAAACGCCGCCAGACATGCGATCAAATGCTCGCTGGAATACCCGGGCGACTTCATGTCAGATCGAGGGTCATACGCCCCGACCAGACTCAACGTGAAAACCGAGAGCAGCATCGGAACCACCACCTCGGCCCATCCGTAGCGGTTGAAATCCCCCGACAACTCGGACAGCCCGATATACGTGCCGCACCACACCGCACAGTCCAGAACGAGCAACAACACCATCAACCACCGCTCGCGTCCGGACCCCCGCGCCACCCTCAACCCCTCGGGAAACAAGACCGGATTGCGCGACACAAGGAGGGGCGTGTCTTGTTCGCTGGCTTGCATGGATTGACTGGCCATTTGTTGGAAGGGGGTTAACTACGACCGGACCCTAAGCCAGCTCTCCGATACCGTAAAGAGACAATTTGTTCACCTGATGAGACGATGGAGGGTCAACGACCGCCTGCGCGTCGTTGACCCTCCGATGAAACCCACGTGCCTCTGCCTGATAACTCAGGCGCGATCGAAACGATCGAGGTTCATGACCTTGTTCCAAGCCGCCACAAAGTCGGACAGGAACTTGTCCGAGGCGTCGGCGCTGCCGTAGACCTCGACGAGCGCGCGTAGGATGGAGTTTGAGCCGAAGACGAGATCGACACGGGTGCCGGTCCATTTGACCTCACCGGTTTTGCGGTCGCGCCCTCGAACTCCTGCTCGTCTGGCGAGACGGGCTTCCACTCGACCCCCATGTCGAGGAGGTTGACGAAGAAGTCGTTCGTAAGCGTGCCGGGGCGGTTGGTGAAAACACCGTTGCGTGAATCGCCGGCATTGATGCCGAGAACGCGCAAACCTCCCAGAAGGACGGTCATCTCCGGCGCGGTGAGCGTGAGCAACTGCGCTTTGTCGACGAGGAGTTTCTCGGCGGGAACCGTGAACGCCTTTTTCAAGTAGTTGCGGAAGCCGTCCCATTGCGGCTCGAGAACGCTGAACGACTCGACATCCGTCTGCTCCTGCGAGGCATCCATGCGACCGGGAGTGAATGGCACCGTGACCGCATGCCCGGCCGCTTCGGCGGCGCGCTCGATGCCTGCGCAGCCGGCGAGGATGATCAGGTCGGCGAGAGACACCTTTTTACCTCCGGTCTGGGCGGCATTGAACCCGGCTTGGATGCCTTCGAGGGTCTTGAGGACACTGGCGAGGCGGGCGGGTTCGTTGGCTTCCCAGAATTTCTGCGGTGCCAGGCGGATTCGCGCCCCGTTTGCTCCGCCGCGCTTGTCGGAACCTCTGAAGGTCGAGGCCGAGGCCCAGGCGGTGCCCACGAGTTCCCGCACGGTGAGGCCGGAGGCGAGCACCGTCGCTTTTAACGCGGCGATGTCGGAGTCGTCGATCAGCTTGTGATCCACAGCGGGGATCGGATCCTGCCAGAGGAGTTCCTCGGCGGGAATCTCCGGTCCGTGGTAGCGCGAGCGGGGCCCCATGTCACGGTGAGTCAGCTTGAACCAGGCGCGGGCGAAGGCGTCGGCGAACTGGTCGGGGTTCTCCAAAAACCGGCGGGAGATTTTTTCATAGGCTGGGTCGAACCTCAGCGACAAGTCGGTCGTGAGCATCGTGGGCAGGTGGCGCTTGGTCGGATCGGCGGCATCGGGAATGTCAGCCACTGCATCCTTGGCGACCCACTGGTTCGCACCGGCTGGGCTTTTGGTGAGTTCCCATTCGTATTTAAAAAGGTTTTCGAGATACAGGTTGCTCCACTTGGTCGGGGCTTGGGTCCAAGTGACCTCCAACCCGCTGGTGATCGTGTCACCGCCCTTGCCTGATTTGTAGGAACTGATCCACCCCAACCCCTGCTCCTGGAGAGGGGCGGCTTCGGGCTCGGGTCCGACATGCTTGGCGTCTCCGGCGCCATGGCATTTTCCGAAGGTGTGGCCGCCGGCGATGAGGGCCACGGTCTCCTCGTCGTTCATGGCCATGCGGGCGAACGTCTCGCGGATATCCCGCGCCGCCGCCACGGGATCGGGGTTGCCGTTCGGCCCCTCGGGATTCACGTAGATCAGCCCCATTTGGACCGCCGCGAGCGGATTCTCAAGCTGGCGGTCGCCGGTATAGCGCCTGTCGTCGAGCCATGTCCGCTCGAGGCCCCAGTAAATGTCCTCCTCGGGCTCCCAAATGTCCGCCCGGCCCCCGGCGAAGCCGAAGGGTTTGAACCCCATCGTCTCGAGGGCCACGTTGCTGGCGAGAATCATCAGGTCCGCCCAGGAAATCTTGCGGCCGTATTTTTGTTTGATCGGCAAAAGGACCCGGCGGGCCTTGTCGAGATTGGCATTGTCCGGCCAACTGTTCAGCGGAGCGAAGCGCTGGCTGCCGTTCCCGCCGCCGCCGCGGCCGTCGCCTGTGCGGTAGGTTCCCGCACTATGCCACGCCATGCGAATGAAGAAGGGACCGTAATGCCCGAAATCGGCGGGCCACCAGTCCTGCGAATCGGTCATGAGCGCCGCTAGATCGCTTTTCAACGCCGCATAATCGAGGCTTTCGAATTCCTTCACATAATCAAAATCCCCGCCCATCGGATCGGATTTTTCCGAACGCTGGTGGAGGATTTTCAAGTTCAGCTGATTCGGCCACCAGTCGGAGTTGGAGGGGCCGGTTCCGGCGACTTGGCCGTGGTTGAAGGGACATTTGGATTCTGTGGACATGGATGTATGAGGTTCGGGCCATCTATACGAACTGGGGATTCAACGGGGGACAAGAAATTCCGGGCGGCGGGCACTCACTCCCTGGCACGCGCGACCCCAGGGGGGACAAGAAATTCAAGCAATAATATGGAGCACGATATCGAGCGCTCGCGTGTAGAGCGGATGTCTCCCCGAGCGACTCAACTCAGCCAACAGCGTCTCCTCGAGCTTCGCATTCGGTGCGGGAAGGAGTTGGTGGCTGTCGGGGATGCCGGGGGCGTGAATCGTGGTTTCGAAAAAATCGGCCCCCTCTTTGAGTTCGAGTTCAAAATGGGCATCTGCACAACGGACCGAGAAAAGCGACACGTGTGGCCCCTCCTTTTCCTCGATCTTGTAGACGACCCGCCCTCCCGAGGCTGTCGAAAGCACCTCGGGGCTGTCCGCTGGACTCCAGCCCAACCTGTCGGCAAACCATCCGATCAACAGCAGCGCGGCAGTGCGTTGTCCGGGAGCGCAAGCCACCCTCAACGAGTCCACGCAACCCAGCCTTGGAAAAGCCTCCGCGTGGTCGAACAGGGCGGCCAACCCGAAACGCCACGCATGCAGGCGTGTCCAGTTCAAGTCGCACAATACCGTGCCCTTGGCATCGCTCGTCGACAAGTGCCGCATCAGAAGAAACTGGTGTTTCGGCCTTTTCCACACGGAGCTGTCGTAGATCAAGCGGTCGACCCACGCCCAGAGGTTCTCGTCGAGCGGTTCCGGAAACTCCTCCTGCCACCACATGCAGAGGGGCAGATCGGAGTCCAAATGCGAAAACACGATGTTCGGCAGGGCGGCGGCGTTGTCGCCGTCGAGGCGGAATGTGATCTGCTCGGAACAAATCTGCCTCCCCTTGCCCTGCAAATGGCAATGGGCGCTGATCCATGCTTTGGCGCCGGATTCCTTCGCGGCCGGATTCGCCACGATCAGGATGGCGCGGCAGGCGTGTTTCCCGGCGATGGCCGAGATCACTGCGGTGTTCGCGGCGAGGGAGGATTCCCTCTCGCTGTAGACGACGAGATTGATCAACGAGGCGCGCGTCTTTGTGTCGTCGCTAGCCTCCCAGAGTTTGCCCAACTCCTTGTCGATCCGCCCGATCTCGACGGGCATCCCGGGCTCACTGGCGGCCTGCACGGTCACAGGCGCCTCCATGCCCCCCCGTGGCGCTTCATGAGTTCATCGGCCTCGGCGGGCCCCCAGGTGCCGGCTTCATAAAGTGCGAGGTCGTCTTTTTGGGTATTCCAAGCCGCGTGGATGGCATCGACAAACCTCCACGCCTCCTCGACCTCGTCGCGGCGGGCGAAAAGGGTGGCGTCGCCGCTCATGGCATCGAGCAAAAGACGTTCGTAAGCCTCTGGCGTCGCCTTGCCGAAACTCGTGCCGTAGTGGAAATCCATCTTCACCGGCTCGATCCGCAAACTGGACCCGGGCATCTTCGCGCTCATCCGCAGCGAAATCCCCTCGTCGGGCTGGATGCGGATTACCAGCACGTTGTCGTCGATCGACTCGCCGGTGGCGCGGAAAAGGACCGGCGGCACGCTTTTGAAGTGCACCGCGATCTCCGTCCCGCCCTTGGCGAGGCGCTTTCCGACCCTGATAAAAAACGGCACTCCGGCCCAGCGCCAGTTGTCGACATTCACCTCCAGCGCGACGTAGGTCTCGGTGACCGAGGAGGGATCGACATTCAACTCGTCGCGGTATGCCGCCACGCGCTTGCCATTGATCGCGCCCGCGCCGTATTGCGCGCGGACCACATGCTTGAACACATCCGCTCCGGCAAGCGGCCGCAGAGAGCGGAGCACCTTCACCTTTTCATCGCGCACCGAGTCGGCATCGAGACCGGCGGGCGGCTCCATGGCAGTCAGGCAGAGAAGCTGGAGCAAATGATTCTGCACCATGTCGCGCAGGGCGCCGGATTTGTCGTAGTAGCCGGCGCGCCCCTCGACCCCCAGCGGCTCGCTGGCGGTGATCTGCACATGGTCGATGTAGCGGGAATTCCACATCGCCTCGAAAAGCGCATTGGCAAAGCGAAGGACCATGATGTTTTGCGCCGTCTCCTTCCCGAGGTAGTGATCGATCCGGTAGGTCTGCGACTCGGCAAACGCCTTCTCAACAAGGTCGTTCAAGCGGCATGCGCTGGGAAGGTCGGTGCCGAAGGGCTTCTCGACAATCGCTCGCGCCCAGGATCCCGGACGGGCCTCGTTCAATCGGCTCTTGCGCAGGTTTTCCAAAATGACCTCGAACTGGTCGGGCGCGGCGGCGAGGTAGAACAATCGGTTGCCCCGCGTTCCACGGGCAGCATCGAGTTCGTCGAGACGCTTGGCGAGGGACTCATAGCCCTCGAGGCTGTCGAACGGACTGCGGTGGTAGTGGATGTTGGAGGCAAAACTCTCCCAGAGCCCGTCGTTGATTCCCTGGCGGGAGAATTTCCTCGCGGCCTCCTCGAGCTCCATGCGGAAGACATCGTCGGTCTTGTCGCGGCGGGCGAATCCCACCACGCTGATTGCCGGGGGCAACACCCCATCGGCAGCGAGATTGTAGAGCGCCGGGACCAGCTTGCGGTGTGTCAAATCCCCAGTGGCGCCAAAAATGACGAGAGTGCAAGGATCTGGCATCGCCCTTGAGGCAAGCCCCTCGCGAAGCGGGTTCGTTGGCTGTTGATCAATAAACATGGAAGACGCTTGCTTAAACGGATCGGAAGGGCACTTCAATGCCGAAACACCCGCTTTCTGTAGCACTTCGGAGCGCTTCACTCAGCTCACACGCGGTTCGAGCAGGTTCCGGTGGCGGCAAATTCGTCGATGTTCGCCAATGTTGTCGCCGCGATATTCACCACCGCCTCCCGGGTGAAAAATCCCTGGTGGCTCGTGACGATCACATTCGGAAACGTGGTCAGCCTCATAAGCACATCGTCGTCGATGATCGTGTCCGACAGGTTCTCGAAAAAGACACCGGACTCCTCTTCGTAGACATCTATCCCGAGAGCGGCGATGCGACCGTCTTTCAACGCCCTTACGGCATCTCGCGTGTTGATGAGCTTGCCCCGGCTCGTATTCACAAGGAACACGCTAGGTTTCATCTGGGCGATGGTCTCCGCCCGCACGAGGTGCTCGGTTTGCGGCAGCAGCGGGCAATGGAGGCTGATCACGTCCGCTGCGCCGAGCAATTCCGGCAGGGGCTTGTATTCCACTCCGGAAGCCGCAAGCACGGCATCCGGCGAGGGATCGAAGGCAAGGACGCGGCAACCGAAGCCGAGCATGATGCGCGCGAATGCTGCCCCGATCCGACCGGTGCCGATAACGCCAACCGTCTTGCCATGGAGATCGAAGCCCATGAGCCCATGAATCGAAAAATCGCCCTCGCGAATGCGGGAGTGGGCTCGGTGAATTTTTCTGTTCAGAGCCAGAAGGAGCCCGACAGCATGCTCCGCGACGGCGTAGGGCGAGTATTCCGGAACCCTGCAAACGACAATCCCCCTGCGCGCGGCGGCGGCGATGTTCACATTATTGAATCCTGCACACCGCAACGCGATCAGCCGGCATCCCCCATCGGCCAGCGCATCGATCGCGGATTCGTCCGCCATATCGTTTACAAAAAGACACACGCCATCGAACCCATTTGCCAACTCGGCCGTGATCGGGTCCAACCGCGCTTCGAAGTAAACGAACTCGTGCTCCCCGCAATCGAGAAACTCCCGGTCGTGAGGCTTGGTGCTGAAGACGGCGATTCTCATGGCTGGTGACTGAAGCGCATATCCAGTTGGTGTGGAAGGCAAGCAATCATGAGTCGAACTGTTCCAGCGTTTTCTCAAAAATCCCCCACTCGCGGTCGGTTTCGCCGCCGACGATACGGCAAATTTCGATGATTTCAGCGTTGGTGTCCTCGAGCCAGCCGAGGGTGACATGGGTGTGGTGTTCCTTGGCCTCGCGGAATTGCTCGTGGACGAGCCAGGTGTGGAAGCCTCGGTCGCGAAATTCCGGAACGACGCCGAGCACGGTCTGGCGGCAGGTCTGGATTTTGCGCGTTTTCATCAGGAAAAAAATGTGGGCGAGCCGGAGCCAGTGGGGCGTTTTTCGGGCGGCGTGGAGGATTTCGTTGAAGTTCGGTAGAGTAAGAGCGACGCCGGCCGATTGCCCGTTCGACTCGCCGATCAGGAGCAGGCGCGGATCGGCGATGGCGCGGAGGTCGCCGGCGGAATCCATTAAATCCTCGATGCCGATGGGAACGAAGCCCCAGTTCCGCTCCAGCGTGGCATTGTAGACGCGGCGGACGATGTCGAGTTCCCGATCAAGCTTCGACAACTCAAAGGGTCGCATCGTGAGATTGGCGCGCTTTTTCAAGCGCTCGATGATTCGCACGAACCGCTCGGGTGGTTGAAGTCGGTGTATGGCGAGGCTCATCACATAAAGCGAGCGCGCCTTCGCGAACCCCAGCCCCTCCAACAGCCCGGCGTAGTAGCTGGGATTCCACGGCAAGCCGATCACTGTCGGCTTGTCGAAGCTATTCATGAGCACGCCACAGTCGTCATTTATGCTGGGATTGTAGGGGCCACGGAGGGTCTCCATGCCTGCTTCGCGCAGGATGAACGAAGCTCTTTCAAACAACGCCCGGGCAACCTCGGGCTCGTTCACACACTCGAAAAATCCGAAAAATCCCGCGCGGTCGTTATGATAATTGTTGTGCGAGCGGTTGATAATCGCAGCGATCCGGCCGATCGGCCTGCCGCCGCGCTCGGCCACAAACGCCGTGATCGTGCCGTGCCGCCGGTGGAATGTGGAATCCGGGTCGAGAAATTTCGCAACGCTACCGGGAAACGGCGGCGTGAAGACCGGATCCGTTTTGTGAATGGCTTCCGCCGTTCTCTCGAACAGCCTCCTCTGCGAGGGAGTCCGGCAAACGGAAATCGAAAATGTTTTTGCGGCGGCCGGGATTGGCATAGGCAGGGTCGTCGAAGGTTCCAAGCTCACGGGCGAGTTTTTCAAAAATCTCAAGCACCCGGTCAAGATCCTCGTCGGTGTGGGTGGCCATGAAACTTGTCCGCACGATCGCCTCGCCGTAGCGAACCGCGGGATAGATCGCGGGTGTTGCAAACACTCCCTCCTCGAACAACCGCTGCGTGAACACAAACGCCTTGGCCTCGCTCCCGATCAGGATCGGGACAATCGGCGTCTGTGTGGTGCCGATCTTGAAACCGATCCTCTTGAATCCCTCGTGCATCTTACGGGTGTTTTTCCAAAGCTGGTCGATGCGCCAAGTCTCCTCCTGCATCAACTCGAGCGCTTTTTTCACGCCGCCAACCACGGCCGGCGCCAGAGCAGCGGTGAAAATCAAACACCGCGCGCGATGTTTCAAATACTCGATCATCTGTGCGTCGCCGGCCACGAACCCACCCATCGATCCAAGCGACTTCGAGAAGGTGCCCATCACGATCTCGACCTCGTCGTTGAGTCCGAAGTGATCCACCACCCCACGCCCCTGATGCCCGAGCACGCCCAGTGAATGGGCCTCGTCGACATACATCACCGCCTTGTGGCTTTTCGCTACTTCATTGATTTCCGGAAGGTTCGCGATGTCACCAGACATGCTGAACACGCCGTCCAAAATTACCAGTCGCCCAGCCTCCTCGGGCAGTCGCTTGAGACGGTTTTCGAGCGACGTGGCGGAATTGTGCCGAAAGGGAATCAACTTCCCGGGCGCGAAATTGCACCCGTCAATGATGCTCGCGTGGTTCTCGCGGTCGCAAAGAATCGCATCCCCATCTTCAGTGAGCGCGATGAGCGCCCCTTGGTTGGCGAAAAATCCGGTCGAAAAGAGGATCGCATCCTCGCGCCCGAGAAACGCAGCCAGCGCCTCCTCCAATTCGACATGCAGTTTGATTGTGCCATTCAACAACCTCGACCCCGTGCACCCCGCCCCGTATTGACGCGTCGCCGCGCAGGCGGCCTCGACCACCCTCGGATCCTGCGCGAGGCCAAGGTAGTTGTTCGACCCGATCATGATCTTCCGCTCGCCGTCGCAGATCACGTAGTTTCCATGAGGTTCCTCAATGGAACGAAAGTAGGGATAAAACCCTTGCGCACGGGCGTCGGCCGTGTCGCGGTAATCGCGGCACTTTTGGAAGATGTCTCTCGGTCCTTTCGTCATTGGTATTTTCATGAAGACTTGCAATTCCCGCAATGAAGTAAATATCTTTTCCTGCGCGCGCTCTTCAGAGGACGCGCTGGGATCCTACACCAACTGATGGCTCTCGGGTTGCATGACAACCTCGCTGAGCACCAGATGGGGCGGGGCGTCGATCGCCTGCATCACCAAGCCGGCGGCGGTCGCCACGGGGATCATCCGCTCGCGCTGCACCGCCATCTGAATATTGTCCCAGAACGGCGTGTCCACACCCCCGAGGTGGAACAGGCAAAACCTCACCCCCGAGCGCTGGTATTCCTGAGCAAAGCACTTGACCATTCCGGTCACAGCATACTTGCTTGCCACATAGGCGGATGCGTTTTTCATGGGCGCCTTTCCAAGAATGCCCGGGATCGTGATGAACAACCCCCGCTTAGCCGCGGCCATGACCTTGCACACCTCCCGGGCAAAAAGAAATGTCGCACGGGCATTGATGTTCATGACCTGCGTGAAGTCCGCATCCGTGGTCTCGGCGGCGGATTTGATCAAGCCCACCCCGGCGCAGTGGATCGCGACATCCACCCCGCCGAGCGCTTCCACAGCCGCGGCGACCACCTTCTCGGCAGCCCCCGGCGCAGTGAGATCTGCGGCGTGCACGGGAGCATCCAATCCCAGCGCCTGCAATTTTGACTCGGACCGTCCGGTTAGAAAAACCCGCTCGCCCCGACCGGCGAGGATTTTGGCCAGTTCGGCGCCGATTCCACTCGATGCGCCGGTGATAATAATATTTGCCATACCGTAGACCTACGCGCCCCGGGCACGCAGGGATGTGTCAATCTTGGCTCCCTTGCCGGAGCGCCCCCACCAAACCGGGCAGCGCCTCGCGGTAGGAGGGAAAAATCGGCGCCCACCCCGTAGCCCGCAATCTGGCATTGTCCACCCGCTTGCTGGTCCAACCGCGCTTGCGCGCAATGTCGGCAGGCCCCTCCGGCGGCATCGGGCGGCCCAAGTGCCCGGCGATCCACCCATAGACCTCGCACTGCGTGGCGGGCGTGTTGTCGGACACATTGTAAATCCCGGCCTGAGCATCGCCCAGCACCACCAGCGCCCGTGCCGCATCATCGCGGTGGATTTGATTGATCCACCGCCCCCCGCCTACCTCGAGCACCGCGGTGCCTTCCAAAAATTTCCTCAACAACACGGACCTTCCCGGCCCGTAGATTCCAGACAGGCGCGCCACAGTTCCCCCGGCGGCCAACGCCACCGCCTCGGCCTCGAGCAATATCCGCCCGGTCGCACGATCGGGCTCCACCACGGATTCCTCCGTGACCAACCCACCGTCAACCTGCGCGTAAACAGATGTGCTTCCGGTAAAAAGAACCTTCCCGGGGTCATAGGCGGCGATCAGATGTTTCAGCCCCTCGAGATACACCGCCCGGTAGGCCTCCTCGCCGCCCCTCCCAGAACTCGCGCAGTGGATCAACAAATCCGGTTGCCTCCATTCCCCCGCATCCCCGAGCGGTTGCGAGATATCCCTCGCCATCACAGGAAATGGCAATCCCTCAAGCCGCTTGGCGGATTCATCACTCCCGCACAACCCGCAGACCCTCCACCCGGCACTCAAAAAAAAACCGGCTGCGGCCTCACCGAGGTAACCGCAGCCGGCAATAACGACTTTCCGTGCTTCCAAGGTCAGGAAACAGGATTGAAATTGAAGCGGATCTTCAACTTCGCGCGCTTGGCGTTGTTTTTCGCCTTGCGTCGGGTGCGCTGGACGGGAGTCTCAAACGCACGGAGACGACGGACCTCGTCCATGATCCCCTCGGCGTCGATTTTTCCTTTGAGACGCTTCAGAGCCCGATCGATCGGCTCGCCTTTTCGAACAATAATTTCCGGCATAAATTCACCTACTTTCTAAAAATGGGATCGCGAGGGTAGGAGCGCACACCCACCACGTCAAGCGCCGTCTCAGGCGAATTCCCTTGCCGCCCGCCTGCCGCCGGAGGCAGATTGCCGCCCGCATGACCCGTTCCTACGACCGCCAACCGCTCCAAATCCGCCCCGTCACCATCGAAAAAGGGATCGCACCACACGCTCAAGGTTCTGTTCTTGTTAGTTTTGGAAACACAAAAGTGATATGCGCCGCGACCGTTGAAGATTCCGTCCCGCGCTGGATGAAGGAACAGAATAAATCCGGCGGTTGGATCACCTCAGAGTATTCCATGCTTCCCTATTCGACACTCACCCGCAAGCAACGCGACTCGACCCGGGGTCGCGTGGACGGGCGCGGCACCGAAATCCAGCGCCTCATCGGCCGCTCGCTCCGCGCGGTCGTCGACCTCGAGAAACTAGGTTCCCGCACCCTCTGGGTCGATTGCGATGTCCTCCAGGCCGATGGCGGCACTCGCACCGCGGCGATCACAGGCGCCTCGGTCGCCGTCGAACTCGCCGCAGCCTGGCTCGTTGCCCAAGGCAAAACACCCTCGCTCGCCATCAAATCCCGTGTCGCCGCCGTCAGCGTGGGCGTCGTGAACGGCGACATCCTCGTCGATCTGGACTACTCCGAGGACAAGGACGCCAGCGTGGATATGAATGTCGTCATGACCGACTCGCTGGACTTTGTCGAGGTCCAAGGCAGCGGCGAGGAAAACGTCTTCTCCTCCTCCCAACTCGATCAAATGCTCTCCGCCGCCAAAAGCGGCATTTCCCAACTCCTCGAAATCCAAAAGTCCGCCCTCGCCTGACCCCCGTTTTATTATGCACACATCCACCTCCATGCCGGTCGGCGAGCTTTCCGCGGATGCCCGCGGATCGTTCCTTGTCCGCACCTACACCCACCTCGCCCTGGCCATCGCCTTCTTTGTCGGCATCGAGGTGTGGTTGTTCCAATCGGGCCTCGCCGCCTCCATCGTCACCCTGTTCTCGAGCGTTTCCTGGCTCGTCGTCCTCGGCGGATTCATGCTCCTCTCGTGGTTGGCCACATTCCTCGCCAGACCGTCCATTCCCAGGCCGGCCCAATACCTCGGTCTCGTTTCCTATGTCCTGCTCCAGGCGCTCATCACCGTGCCTCTGCTTTATGTTGCGGATCAAACCGCTCCGGGCATGATCGCCAGCGCCGCCCAAGCCACCCTCGGCGGGTTTTTCCTCCTTACCGGCGTCGTCGTTGTCACCCGCAAGGACTTCTCCTTTCTCCGCACGTTCCTCATCTGGGGCGGCCTGCTCGGCCTCGGTGTCATCGTCTGCTCCGTGATCTTCAAATTCGATCCAGGCACCTGGTTTTCCGTGGCCATGGTCCTGCTTGCCGGTGGATCAATCCTCCACACAACCTCTGCAATCATGCGCGACTACCCGGAGGATGCCGACCTCGCAGCAGCAATCCAACTCTTCGCGTCAGTGGCACTCCTGTTCTGGTATGTCCTGCGCCTTTTCATGGGCTCGCGGCGCTGAACGCCAAGGCGCCACACCTCAACACATGATCTCGGCCGCCCCGATCTGGTGGGAAAGCCCCCAATAGGGAACCACCACCGGCCCGGCCGACCTCGTGGCGAGGATCGTGTTCCAGGCACAGGATGCCGTGAACGCCTCGTAACGAGGCCCTGCCGACAAAGGCAACACGGTATTTCCTCCAAGCAGCCCGTCCACCACGGGCCGTATCCACGTCGAAGCCGTATCGGCCAAACGAGCACCCCCGCCAATCGCCGCGAGGCATCCCCGCGCCGCCTCCACCGCCTCGCCACGCGTGCGATAGCAAAAGCCGTCCACCACTCGCGTGATTCTCGCCAGTTGATCCGATCCCTGCGGCCCGAGCAGCACGGCCCCTGCCCCCTCGGCCAGACGCAATACCGCTCCTCCCTCGAACCACCGCACCGCCCCCAGCCCATCCAACTCGTGCGCATTGAATTCCTCCGCTCCCACCACCACCACATGGTCGGCATCCCCGTTCGCCAACCACACCTGTGCGGTGCGCAACGCAGAGGCCCAGCACGACGTGTCGCCGGTCTGCGAATACACCGGACCGCCAATCCCCAACTCGGCGACCACATGACTCAGCGGCGAATTCACCACCGTTTCCGGAAACAACACCGGACTCGCAAAGCGCCGTCCATCGTCGGTCAGCCCCTTGTAAAAACGCACCGAATACTCGAGCGCCCCGAGAAAAAACGCCCCGACCACCCCGACCCGCGCCCGATCGATCCCGGGCCTGGCCTCGAGACATTGCGCGACCGCCTCGATCAGGTGGTGCGAAAGAGGACTCGCCCGCCGCAGCCGCGGCGTCATGCGCCAGCGATTGAACGGCTCACTGCCACAATCGATCTTGGCCACCTGTCGAATCGCCCCCCGCCTCCCGACCTCCGGCACACCCTCCACAGGCCACCCCGCGGTATCCAGAAGCGCCTCCACCCCCACCCCTCCGGGACAGGAAACGCCAACGCTGCAAATGCCCATCCCGTTTCTCATGATTTCGTAAATACCAATGCGGCGTTCGAACCGCCAAACCCCAGGTTCACACTCATCACCGCCGGCTTTTGCAACCGGTCGCCGGGCCGGGTCAGTGCATTCGCCAGCCCGGCCACAGGCGTCGCCGTGTTGATCTGCGGCGGCAATTCACCGGTCTCCAGCGCCTTCATGCAAAAGACAGCTTCGATCGCCCCGGCGGCCCCGAGCGTGTGCCCGATCGCCGCCTTGGTGGACGTCGTTCGCACGGCGTCGATCCCATCACCGAACACACGCGCAAATGCCGCTGCCTCCGCCCCGTCATTAAATGGCGTGCCGGTTCCATGCGCATTCAAGTGGCCGATCCCCCCGGGCTCCATGCCCGCCTTCGCGAGCGCCTGCCTCATCGCCCGCTCAAGCGGCTCGCCGGCGGGCTCGGGGCGCGTGATATGATAAACATCCGTCGTGTGGCCATACCCGGCGACCCTCGCCCTCGCAACCGCCCCGCGCGCCTTCGCAGCCCCCGCACGCTCGATCACGAGAAACGCCGCTCCCTCGCCGAGCATCAACCCGTTGCGATCCACATCGAACGGACGGCAAGCATCCGGCGACAACGCCTGCAAACTGTCAAACCCGCAAAAAACCAACTCGCAAAGCGCCTCGTAGCCACCCGCTAGCACCATGTCTGCCATCCCAGCCCGAATCAAATCCGCCGCGTGCCCGATCGCGTTCGCCCCGCTCGCACATGCGTTGGCAACGATCATCACCGGACCCGAGAACCCCAGATGCCTCTGCAAGTCGCCAATCTGCTGGTGCGTGGGATACCTCGCCACCCGCGCCGCCTGCCCCCGCCACTCGGAGCCACCCCACACCCCGCGCAAAAACGCCTCGCCCAGTTCCATGCCGCCTGCCGTCGTGCTCACACTCGTTTCGATCAGCGGGCGCACACTCCGCCCATCGGCATCCAGCAAGCCCGCGTGGGCCATCGCCTCCCGAGCGGCGGGCAATGCAAGCCTCGACGCACGGCTCAAGCGCCCCACCTCCTTGGCTCCGATCCATGGAAGTTCCGGCAAGACCGCCTCGGCACCGTCGCCCACGCGGCATCCCTCCACCGGAATGCACCCGAGACTGCCCCTCACCCCCTCGCCACTCACCAAACGCGACCATGTGGATGCCGCATCGCCACCCAGCGGCGTCACGCACCCCCACCCGGTCACAACCACGTCATTGTCCTCGATCACCGATAAAAAACTAACGACCGCAGCCAGACACGGAAACCGCAAAGTTTTTCGACACCCGCTCTGATTCCGATTGCAATTCCACCGCATGATTCCCACTCTTCCCGCGCCGAAGATTTTTTACTTATGAGCCAGACCAACGCCCTCGACCAACTCAAGCAATTCACCACCGTCGTCGCCGACACAGGCGATTTCGAAAGCATCCGCGCCTACGCCCCGCAGGACGCCACCACCAATCCCACCCTCATCTACAAGGCCGTCCAGCAACCGGAATACAAGCACCTCCTCGACAAGGCTGTCTCCGACAACAAGAACTCCGCGCTCTCCGGCACCGCCCTTCACCGCAAGGTCATCGACGACCTCCTCATCGCCTTCGGCCGCGAAATCCTCTCGATCGTCCCAGGCCGCGTCTCGACAGAGGTTGACGCCCGCCTCTCGTTCGACATCGAAGGCACCATCGAGAAGGCCCACTACCTCATCGGCCTTTACGAAAAGCTCGGCACCCCGCGCGAACGCATCCTCATCAAGATCGCCTCGACATGGGAAGGTGCCCAAGCCGCTGCCGCCTGCCAAAAGGAAGGCATCAACTGCAACCTCACCCTCCTCTTTTCCCTCCCGCAAGCAATCGCCTGCGCGGAGTCCGGCGTGCGCCTCATCTCGCCTTTCGTCGGTCGCATCTACGACTACTTCAAGGCCACTACAGGCAAGGACTACCAAGGCGCGGACGATCCCGGCGTCCAGTCCGTCCAGCGCATCTTCAACTACTACAAAAAATTCGGCCATACCACCCAGGTCATGGGCGCGAGCTTCCGCAACACCGGCCAAATCCGCCACCTCGCGGGCTGCGACCTCCTCACCATCAGCCCCGACCTTCTCAAGGAACTCCAGGATTCCACAGAACCCGTCACCCGCCAACTCGACGCCGCAGAGGCCGCCAAGTCGGATATTGAAAAAATCACCATGGATGAAAAAACCTTCCGTTGGATGCTCAACGAGGACGCCATGGCCACCGACAAACTCGCCGAAGGCATCAGAAAATTCGCCGCCGACATCGTTCAGCTTGAACAAATCGTCGCGCGAAGTTTCTAACACTCCATGAATCGCCACACACTCCTTTCCACCATCCTCGCCATTCTCGTCGCCCTCGCTCTTCCGTGCGGGGCGACGACGCGCTCCACAGACTACCCCGGCTCGGTCACCCTCCTGCTCGAGGTCACAGGAGTCCAAAAGGAACTTGCGCTCGACAAGAACCAGTCCCGGCGAGTGGATGCCCTCCGGAAGGAGCTGAAATCCCGCTCCCGCACGCTCGTTGAAAAAGCCAGGCCCGCGGACCAGAACGGCCTCACCACCGACCAGCGCCTTTTCGCGCTCATCGACAGCAACAACGCCAAGGCCCTCGCCCTGCTCACCCCGGTCCAACTCGACCGCTTCCACCAACTGCAGAACCAAGTCCTCGGCTACACAATGCTCGTCTCGCCGAAACTCCAACAACAACTCGGCCTCTCAAAGAGGCAAGTGTCGGCCATTGAAAAAATCCGCACCCGGGGACTGGAATTCGTTGCCGAGACCAACCGCTCCTATGCGCAGCGCGATCTCTCCCACGACCAGCGCATCGAACTCCTCCGCACCTACCGAGTCGAGCAATCCGCGCGCATGCGCACCGTTCTCACCCCCGCCCAACACGCTGCCTTCGCCAAACTCTGCGGGCAGCAATTAAAAAACAACTGATACCCAAATCCGGCCCGCCCCAGATCCCCGGCCGGACATTTCACAACGACACGCCCATGGTTTGGTATTGGCTCTGGATCGTCCTCTCGCTCGTTCTTCTATACTATGGTGCTGAAGGCCTCGTTCGAGGCAGTTCGTCCCTCGCCCTCAGGCTTGGCATCACCCCGTTGGTCGTTGGACTCACCGTTGTTGCCATGGGCACCAGCGCGCCCGAAGTGCTGGTCATCGTCAAAGCAGCTTTGGCCGGCAAAGGGGACCTTGCCGTTGGAAATGTCATCGGGTCGAATATTTTCAATATCGGAGCCATCCTCGGACTCACCGCACTCATCGCGCCGATGCGCGTCCAACTCCAAGTCCTCAAATTCGACGCCCCAGTCATGCTGGGCGTCTGCTGCCTCACCCCGCTGCTTCTCCTCGACCACACCATCCGCCGCTGGGAAGGCGCGCTTCTTTTCTCGGGCATCATCCTCTACCTCGCGATGAATGTCTGGATCGCCCGCCGGACCGCCACACCCGAAGTGGCCAGCGAATTCGAGGGGGGCGTTCCCCAGCGCTCCCGCTCGGCCGCGCTGGATGTCTTGTTCATCCTCGGTGGGCTCGGCCTTCTCGTCCTCGGCGCCCGCCTGCTCACCGACAACGCCGTGCTCCTCGCCCGCGCGTTCGGCGTCACCGAGGCGGTCATCGGCCTCACCATCGTCGCCGCGGGCACAAGCGTGCCGGAACTCGCCGCCTCCCTCGTCGCGGCCGTCCGAAAGGAATCCGACATCGCGATCGGAAATGTCATTGGCTCGAATATTTTCAATGTCCTCTCGATCCTCGGCATCGGCGCTATCGCCTCCCCGCTCGTCGTCTCCCAAATCCGCATGACCGACATCGTTGTCATGCTGGGGTTCAGCGCGGCCCTTATCCCGATCCTCTGGACAGGCCTGCGCATCTCGCGCCTCGAGGGAGGTGTCCTCTTCGCCGCCTTCCTCGCCTACATGGTATCCCTCTGGCCGAAATAGCCGCTTCCCTGCGGTCTTGTCGAATACCGTGGAGGTGCCAGAATTCCCGTCCGTTGCCGGCGTGGCGAAATGGCAGACGCAAGGGACTTAAAATCCCTTTTCGCGAAAGCGGAGTGCGGGTTCGAGTCCCGCCGCCGGCACCACTCGCGTGTCATTCACGGCGAATCACCAGCAGGCGCTGCTCGGTCATCTCATCCATCGCATAGCCGACACCCTCACGCCCCGTGCCGCTCGCCTTCACTCCCCCATACGGCATGTTTTCCACGCGGAAGGTGGGAACCTGGTTGACCATCACCCCGCCGACCTCGATCTCCTCGTGCGCGCGGAGGGCCTTGGAAATGTCATTGGTGAACACGCCGGCCTGAAGACCGAACACTGAAGAGTTCACCAGTCGGAGCGCCTCGTCGAATGTGTCGTATCCTTGAAGCACGGCGACCGGCGCGAACGCCTCGCCCTCAAGCACCGCAAACCCGGCGGGCACATCCTCCAGCAAGACCGGCTCCAGCACCGAAGCGCCTGCACAGCGCACCGGAACGGGAGTCCCGGCCCCGGCACCCACAGCCTTGCCGATCCACTCGAGGATTCTTCCTCTGGCAGCGCCATCAATCATCGGCCCGACAAGCGTCCCGCGCGAGGACGGATCGCCAGTGTGGATGTGCTCCACAATGTAGGCGACGAGCGCCTCGCGGAACACGGGCAGGATGTCGCGGTTCACCAGGATGCGCTGGACACTGATGCATGACTGCCCGGCGAATCCATACGCGGCGGCCGCAATCAACGGCACCGCCGCCCGCCAATCACAGTCGGGCTCGACAACCACTGCCGCATTGCCGCCGAGTTCCAGCGCGACCTTCTGCCGTGCAGCCATTCCCTTCAGCCTCCAACCGACATCGACACTTCCCGTGAAGCTGAGCATTTTCATCCGCGGGTCGGTGAGCAACGGCCCGACAAGAGTGTGCTCGAACGGAAGCACATTGATCTGCCCGGCGGGAACACCCGCCTCGTGCAACACCTCCGCCAAAAGCAGAGCGGTCATCGGGGTCTTCAACGAGGGCTTCAACACCATCGTGTTCCCTGTCGCCAGACACGGAGCCACCTTGTGCGCCACCAGATTCAAAGGAAAGTTGAACGGCGTGATCCCGAGAATCACGCCGATCGGAAACCGGCGCACAAACCCGAAATGCCCCTCACCGGGCGCGCTGGCATCCAACGCAACGCCGTGCCCTCCGTCGCTCAGTGCCAAGGCTGCCGCGAACCGGAATGTCGCCGCCGCCCGGTCCACCTCGGCCTCTGCCAGCACCACCGGCTTGCCTGCCTCGGCGACGATCGTATCGACAAACCCGACGCGCCTCGCCGCGATCAAGCCCGCTGTTTTTTCAAGCACGGCAGATCGCTTCCGCGCCGACATCCGCCGAGCGCCATCGAACGCGCGTTGGGCACACGCCACAGCGGCTTCCACTTCGGCCGCACCCGCCAAGCACACCCGTGCGACCGGCCCGCCAGTCCACGGATTGACCACCTCCACCGCAGAATCACCGCCCACAAAGCCGCCGTTGAGATAAAACGGTCTGGCCGGGGTCGATTCCATGGGAACTGCCAACAGCCTCCCTGCCCCTCAGTCCTTGCAGAGCGGATCCCCGGCCCATGGAGCGGAGGCTCCGGAGTATTTCGGATAGATAAAGCGCTCCACCACCGAGTTGGCGCGCGTGATGCCGCGCGCCACTGATACCCCGCGCGAACGCAAGTGCTCTAGGGAGGCCGCGAGCAAGCCCGATCCCACCCCTCGGTTGCGGTATTCGTGGAGAATCATCGGGCCACTCAGCAAATGGCTTTCCGCCGCCGGATCAAGCAACAGCAACGATGCCCCGATGATCCGCGTGCCGTGCTTCACCACAATGCAGGGAGGCTCGTCGTCCTCGAACACACGCTTGATGTGCCGCTTCATGCCCTCCTCGAGGCGACGCATCACATCTCCCCACGCCGAATCCAGTTCAAAAGCTGTCAGCACAACCTTCTGCACGGTTTCCCTGTCCTCCGCGGCAGCGGCGCGCATCGACAGCGGAGGCACCGCCGGCACAGAAATGCCACCCTTGGTGAGATCCCACTCGAAACGAACCCAAGAGATCATCGTGCCGCCAAAAGGAGTCGGTTGGAATTTTGCAAAGCGTTAGGATGCCCCTTGATCATCCCTGCTTACCCACCACACACCGCCGAGCAGTGCGGCAAAAACAATCGCGAATGCGGTAAATGGCAACATAAAGACGGAGCGCTATATCCCAGATGTGGAATCGGCGGTCAATGCAATTCCCCCGGAGCGCTGTCGCGCGCGTGCCGCCATTTCAGTCCGCGCGCACACGGGTGCCGGCGATTCCAAGCTTTTCCGCGAACAACACCAACTCCGCCAGGGATCCCGCCCCCATTTTGTGCATGACCCGGCTGCGATGCACCTTCACCGTCTGCTCGACGATTTCCAGGTTGCCCGCGATCTGCTTGTTCGGAAGCCCACGGACAACCTCGATCATCACCTCGCGCTCGCGCGCCGAGAGCGTGCCGTGCCTGGCCTTCAATCCATCGATTTCTCCCCGTGCCGCGACCATCTCCGCAGCCTTCCCCAATCCCAGCCGGATGGCGGCAAGCAGCTCGTCGTCCTTCACCGGCTTGGTCAGAAAATCCACCGCACCGCCCTTGATGGCGCGGACACTCATCGGGATATCTCCGTTGCCTGTGAGAAAAATCACCGCAAGACAGCTCCCCAGGGTCTGCAGGCGTTGTTGCAACTCCGAGCCGTTCATCTCTGGCATGGCCTCGTCAAGCACCACACAACCCGGCCCAGCGGCGACCGACGCCCCCAGAAAATCTAGCGCGCTTCCGAATGCTCTCACCGTGAACCCCTCGGCCTTCAACAACCGCGTCAACGCCTTCAATAGGGCAGGCTCGTCGTCGACAAGGTAGACAGGCCCTTTGGAATTCAATGCGCTCATACAGCAACTGGCAGTGTGAAATGGAATGTCGCTCCCCGTGACTTGTTCTGCTCGGCCTGCAGCCTTCCCCCGTGCGCCTTGACAATGGTCTGGCAAATCGTCAACCCCAGTCCGAGCCCGTTCGGCTTCGTCGTCCGGAACGCCTCGAAAATCTTCTCGGCGTCCTCGGGCAGCCCGCACCCGTTATCCCTGACCGAAAACCGGAGTTCCTTGCGGTCGAGCGCGCACATCACAGACAACTGCCTAGGCTTGTTTCCGTTTCCCTCCATAGCCTCGGTAGCGTTCTTGATCAGGTTCAAAAGCACCTGTTCGACGGGGATGCGGTCGGCCAGCGCGGCAGGCAACCGTCGCGAGTGCCTCACCGACACCCCCACTCCCGCGGCTTCTAGGTCCGCCTTGGCGAGACGCAGAACCTGGCCGATCAACTCCCCGGGCTCCACCGGCGCAAGCGCCGGCTCGCCGTGTTGCAGGATCGACCGCAAGCGCTTGATGACATCCGCCGCGCGGATGTCCGCGCTGACGATATCGTCGAGAATCTCACGCAGCTCGCCGAGGTCGGGAGACTCCTGCCCGATCAATCGCTGGGCGGCCTGCGCGTTGCTGAGGATGATCGCCAGCGGCTGGTTGAGCTCGTGCGCGAGCGAACTCGACAGCTCACTCATCGAGGCGAAGCTCGAGAGGTGCGCCAGTTCCTCCTTCTGCTTGGCGGCCTCGAACGCCAACTGCCGGAGCGCGTTCACATCGATGCCGACACCGATCAAGTGCGGCCTCCCATCAAACGCCACGCGAACCGTCCGGAAGAAATACCTCCCCGGCTGGTCCCCCCGGCCCTTCAAGTCCAACTCGAACTCATGCCGCCCGGCTTCGAACGTCGTCTGCCGGGCCTGCTTCAGTTGTGGCATGTCACCTTGCCGGTGGAGCATCGCCGCAAGCCTGTCCCCCTCTGGCAGGCCACCCAACGCGCCGTCATCCCCAGGGGAACTCCACCGCACGATCCCCCCCGCCTCGTCCTCCAGAAAAATAATCCCCGGCGCGCTCTTGAAAATCGCATCCGTCACCTCGCGCTCGCCGCGCAATTCCCGCTCGCGCAACTGAAGTCCCTCGGCCAGTTTGGCAGCGCGCAGGAGATCGTTGCTCAACTCCGCACCCATCGTCGCCACGATCCCCACAAAAAAAAGGCTCGCCGTCATCGGCGCGTCGATTGCACCCCACAGCACAAGCATCGTCTGCAACGAGAGCGCCAGCACGAAAAACACCATGCTCGTGCCGACACTCAGCGCCCGGCGCTGGTTCCCGGCCCGGTAGGCGCTCAGCGTCGCATCAAGCACATACGCCGCCAGCAACAACAGGCTCAACTGACCAAACAACATCAACGGATTCGGCATCCCGTCGGCCACCGTCACCCCAGACCCCAGAAACGGAATCCTCCGCAGTTCATGGATCGACGAATAGTAGACATTCGGACTTGCCACGAAATTCAGCGCGAGCGCGACCGTCCGCAACCCCACCACCGTCCACCCAAGCCAGGCCCGGTCCGATCCAAGATAAAAATGCACGAACCCGACCACTGCGATCGTCATCAGCCACAGCGGAATCGCGAACCACTTCAACGCCATCCCGAACTCCCCGGGCGTCGCCGCGTGCATCATCCACAATTCACAGGCTGCCATGCCAGCCGTGCCGATCGCCACAAGACAAAACAAAAGACTCTCGACCGCGGAGCGCCTACGCAACCACACAAATCCATGCACTGCGGCCAGCGTCAGCGACGCCGCCGCCGCCATCGCCCAGATCACAACCACCCAGTTCACAACGCGCGCTTCCTCCGGGCGGCAATCCGAGGGGACCAGGAAAATCTCATCGCGCGTTACCTAACCGCCCGCGGGCCCTGAGATCAAGCGCCCTGTGCGCCGCGCGCCCCGCCCACGCGCAATATCGCTTGAGCGCGCCAACCCGATGCTGTTTCCTTGACTCCATGTCATCCCTCAATCCCTCGGACGTCGTTTGCAACGGCCGCTATGAAATCCTTGAAAAAGTCGGCGCCGGCGGTGAAGGCGCGGTCTTTCTGGCGCTGGACCGCACGCTGAACCGCAAGGTCGCGATCAAAAAAATCCATGCGGATTCCGATGCTTCGGAAAACAAACAGAACATCGACGAAGCCTCCCGCCTCGCCAGCCTGCAACACCCGAACATCGTCACCGTCCACGATTTTATCCGCGAACCGACCGGCATCATGGTCGTCATGGAATTCCTCAACGGCCAAAATGTGGACGAACTCCCCGTCCCCATGTCGCTCGACGCGTTCGGAAAATTCGCGGCACAGTGCCTCCAGGGCCTCTCGGCGGCCCATGCGATCGGCATGATCCACCGCGACATCAAACCCAGCAACATCATCGTTCTGGAGTCCTCCCCGGGAAACATTCTGGTCAAAATCCTCGACTTCGGACTGGCCAAGGTCATCGACAAGCCCTCCGAACAAACAAAGGACCACTCCGGCGCGCTCCTAGGTTCGATTTTCACGATGTCTCCGGAACAACTCCGCGCCGAACCAATCGATTTCCGCTCGGACCTCTACTCGCTCGGCTGCGTGTTCTACAAGGCGCTCACCAAGGAACACCCGTTCCAAGGAGAGACTGTCACCGCCGTGATCACCTCGCATCTGCAGCACGAATTCCAACCCCTCGCTTCTATGCGCCCGGATTTGCCCGCGGACATCACCGCTTGGGTGGAGCGCCTGTCCGCCTTGGACTCCGCCGCACGCCCGGCCTCCGCCACCGCCGCCCTCGAGGAACTCAAATCCATCCAGTCCGCTCTGGCCAAGCCCTCGCAGCGCCCCAGAAAACCCCTGCCCCCGAACATCGTTGTCCACCGCCACGAGGGCAGCCCCTACGTCACGCTGGAGCTTCAAGCCATCCCCGCCTGATCCGCCGAATTGTTACGGGCGTGTTGCATGCCCATTCTCCGTTGCGTCTTGAGTTCACGCCTCGTTCTGGTTCCCTGCCTGCGTGGAACCGATCGAGCACTTGGAGACCCTTGGGAACGGACGCTACACCATCCAACGCCGCCTCGGCGCCGGCGGCGAGGGTGCTGTGTTTCTCGCTTACGACAGCGTCCTCAGTCGCTGGGTCGCCATCAAACGCATCCACGACCACGGCTCCGTTCCCCTGCTCGAGACATCAGCCATCCGCGAGGCCACCCACCTCGCCAGCCTCCAACACCCGAACATCATCACCGTCCACGACATCGTCACTTCGGAGGATGAGGTCCTCGTCGTCATGGAATACCTGCCGGGACAAAACGTGGACGAACTCGAGGAGCCGATGGATGCCGCGTTTTTCACCGAGTTCGCCACCCAATGCCTGCGCGGTCTGGCGGCAGCCCACACCTCCGGCATCGCCCACCGCGACATCAAGCCGGGCAACATCATGCTCGCGGCACAGGCCTCTGGCGGATTCCAGGTCAAGATTCTCGATTTCGGCCTCGCGAAAGTCATTGCGGAACCCTCGCTCCAAACCATGGACCACTCCGGCGCGCTCATGGGGTCCATTTTCATGATGTCCCCGGAACAGCTCGAGGGGCTCCCCATCGACCACCGCACCGACCTCTACTCGCTGGGCTGCGTGTTCTACAAGGCACTGACCCGTCGGCATCCCTTCCAGGGAAAATCCATCCCGGCCGTTGTCGCGGCGCACCTCGCGCACGACCACAAGCCGCTTGAAACACTCCGCCCCGACCTTCCCCGCCCCCTTGTCGAGTGGGTCGAGCACCTCTTTGCCCGCGACCGCTCGGACAGGCCACCCACCGCCGCCGAGGCGCTCGCCTCCCTGCCCGCTGTCGGCGGCAGGGGGCGGACCTCCCGGCCGACAAGCAAACCCTCGCTCCCTGTCCAATCCCCGCCGCCCGCAGCCCCGCGCCAACCGCGTTCCAAAAACAAACTCCTTCTCGCAGGAGCCGCCGCCGCTCTTCTCCTCGCCGCAGCCGCCTATTGGCTCCTCGGCGGATTTTCCGGAGGCAACACCCACGCGAAAATGATCGCCGACGCCGATGCGCAGCAGGCCACACGCACGTCGTTCGTCTGGAACGAACGCAAGGCCATCCTCGCGCGCGAGGGCCAGAAAACCACCATCACTGGAACCATCGGGAGCTTCGAAGAGGACAAGCAGGGCCGCTTCCACCTTGTCTTCAAAGGCTCCAACTCACGCGATCCCACCCTCTGCTTCGACAGGGAAAAGGGCGACTTCTCCACCATCCTTCTCAAAAAAAACGTCGGGCTGGATATTCAAGCCACCGGGATTGTCGGGGTGGACGGCACGCGCATCTTTCTGGAAAACCCCGACCTGCGCGAAATTGTGATTTCCAAAGCCTCCCCCACCCCCCGAGAGTAGCACCATCGTGAAACGACTTCTCCGCACAGCCGCCGCCATCCTCTTCACCGCCATCCTCATCTGGTGGGCAGCCGCCGGCATGAACCCTGGCTGGACGAAAACCTCCGTCGCCACCATGGAAACCGATCCGATCACCGGTATCGAATACCCCGTCTGGAAAAAACACTTCGTCCCGGGCGTCGATCTGCTCGCCGCCGGAGCCGGAGCCGCCGCCATCCTTGCGGCAATTTCCCTCCTCCCGATTTTCCCCGGAACCAACAAAAACCACAACCTATGAAACACACTGCCATCATCATCGCTACGGCCGCCGCCCTGGCCGCCACAGCCACCGCCGAAGAAATCGCCTTCGATCTCAAAGATCCCAAAGGCGTGAACAACATCGTCTTCACCCTCGACGCCCCGCTCGAATCGATCAGCGGCACCGCCAACGGCATCAGTGGCACGGTCGAAGTCGACCCCGCCGAACCCGAGGAGATCGAAGGCAAGATCGTCGTGGACGCCAAGTCCCTCACTGTCCCGAACTCCCTCATGCAGGAACACATGCTCGGCGCCGAGTGGATCGACGCGGAGAAACACCCCGAGATCACCTTCGAGATCAAGGAAGTCCTCAACCCCGTGAAGAACGGCAACGAGGGCACCGCCGACGTAAAGGGCGTCTTTACCCTCAAAGGCGTCTCGAAGGAAATCACCGTCCCGGCCAAGGTCACCTACCTCCCGGGCCGCCTCTCCGACCGCACCAATGGAAAAATGCAGGGCGATCTCATCGTCATCCGCACCAACTTCCAAATCAAACGCGGCGACTTCGGCATCAAGGCCGGCGAAAACCTCGATAAGGTCTCCGACACGATCGACATCTCGCTCAGCATCGCCGGATCCGCCCCCAAACCCTGATCCGCAACGGACCGAACATCCTTGCCGCAACACTTCATCGTTGAATCCCGCGACGGGGAAGCCCGCGCCGCGTCTCTACACACGCGGCGCGGGCCGGTCAACACCCCTGTCTTCATGCCGGTCGGCACCCAGGCCACGGTGAAGGCCATGACCCCCGCCGAACTCGAGTCCCTCGGCGCGCAAATCATCCTCGGCAACACCTACCACCTCCACGTTCGCCCAGGCGAAAAACTCATCGCCCGCCTCGGCGGCCTCCACCGCTTCATGTCGTGGGACCGCCCGATCCTCACAGACAGCGGTGGTTTCCAAGTCTTCTCCCTCGCCAAACTCCGCAAGATCACCGAGCAGGGCGTCCATTTCCAAAACCACCTCGACGGCACCCCCACCTTCATCGGCCCCGAGACCTCCATGGAAATCCAGCACGACCTCGGTTCCGATATCGTCATGCTCTTTGACGAGTGCCCCCCGCACCCCTGCGGCTATGACGACGCCGCCAAGAGCCTCGATCTCACGCTCCGCTGGGCCGCCCGCTGCCGCGCCTGGTGGGACACCCGACCGACCGAAAACCGTCCGCTCCTCTTCGGCATCGTCCAAGGCTCCTCCCACGCCGACCTCCGCGAGAAAAGTGCCCGCGCGCTCGTGGACATCGGCTTCGACGGATATGCTGTGGGCGGCGTCAGCGTCGGAGAACCCGAGCGCGAAATGTTCCGAGCCATCGAAAACGCCGTCCCCTTCCTTCCGCAGGACCACCCCCGCTACGCCATGGGCCTCGGCACTCCGCCGCAGATCATCGAGATGATCGCCCGCGGCATCGACATGTTCGACTGCGTCCTCCCCACCCGCCTCGCCCGCAACGGCACCGCCTTCACCGCCTCGGGCACCCTCAACCTCAAAAACGCCCCCTTCGCCGAGGACCCCTCCCCCATCGAACCTGGCTGCGAATGCCACGCCTGCCGCCACTTCTCCCGCGCCTACCTCCGCCACCTCGTCAAAGCCGAGGAAATCCTCGGCCTTCGCCTCATCTCCATTCACAACCTCCACTTCTACCTCAACCTCACCCGCCAGGCCCGCGCCCACATCCTCGCCGGCACCTTCCAAGAATTCCGCGAGACATTCGTCGCCAACTACAAATCCCACACCGAATCCACCAAGGACCCAGGATAATTCCAAAACCAACCCGCTTTTGGTCTTTTGACATCCCACGCAGGCATCTTATCTGCCAAAAACCCGCTTTTTTGACACAAGGAGGTGCCTATTCATTATTATTTCATTATATCGAATGAGATACACCATTTGAGCGACTATATAGGCTCCATCTGCATTTGCGTTGCCGCAGGTCCTCTACAATCGTGGCCTCGATGATCGATCCGGCTTTGGCAAAAACTCCCTCGGCTTCCAATGTTGTGCTGAAGCGCTCGAAGAGTACGCGCTCCAGCCCCTTCTAGGCAGAGCCTCCCGAGACCGCCAGAAACTGAAGTCGTCGGGGATCGTCTCTCCAATGTGAAGCGCCAGAAAGCGAGTGAAGGAAAGACGGTCATTGATCTGATAATCGAGCTGCTCCTCACTGAGATTGAAGAGGCGTTGAACGATCAAGGCATTGAACATCAAAATCACATCCAAAGGCTTGCGCCCAGCAAGGCTTCTCCGCACCGCATTTCGAAGGGCCTCGGTCAAAATGGGGCGGAACATCTCGAAATCAATATGCATTTTCAACTCTTCCAACGGGTCTTTCAAGCCACTCAATGCGGCAAGGCGCTGACTTTCATCAAAAAAGAGACTTGTTATAATTTCATAGATTATTACACAGCAAATAACGCGTCATTTAAATGATGGGAAGAAGTTTGGTATTTCTGTGACTTCACTTTTTATGGTTTTTCATAGGTTGGATAGGGGCGAAGGCGACGGGGCGGGATCACTCCTTTCCAGGCGGCGTCGCCAGTTGACGCGGTGGTTGTTTCGATCCAATGACGCACGGCTCTGTGAAAGCAAGCATCCGGAAAGCCCAAAGCCCCTCGCTTTTTTTGTTCACCGATATTACGTCAAACGATCCCGCGACACAGTTTCGTTCGTAGTGTTAATGCCATGGAGACCAGAGAAAAAATATTGCATGCCTTTCGCGAGCAGGTGGCGCGACATTCCGAGTTGCCCGCTTCGGTGATCGCGCTGTGCGAGCCATTGGGAATGAGCGAGCGGGATTTCTACAATGAATTCGGCTCGTTGGAGGCCCTGGAATCGGCGTTCTGGGAGGAACTCGTCGCCAAAACAATCGCCGCGGTGGAGTCGGGTGCCGAGTGGGAGGGATTCGACGCGCGCCAACGCATGCTGGCGTTTCTCTACGCATTTCTTGAGAAGTCGCTCGATGTCCGCACGGTGCTTCTTTTTCGGTTCCGGCATCTCTCTCCCGTGGCCAGTCCGGAATGGCTCCAGGGCATGGAACGGCGCTTCAAAGGGTGGGCATTCAGCCTCATTGGCAAAGGCGTTTCCAACGGCGAGATCGCCGGTCGGGGACGACTTGTGGTTCTCTACCCTTCGGCTCTCTACCTGCTCCTGCGGTCGGTCATCGATTTCCATGTGAAGGATACCAGTCCCCGCTTCGAGCGTTCGGATGCCTATGTGGAAAAATCCGTCAACCTCGCCTTCGATCTCATGCGCACCCAGGCGATCGATTCGGCCTTCGACTTGTTGCGTTTCCTCGCTCCACGGGCGTGTGGAAAATCCTGAGCGATGGGGGAACAAACAACGCTCAGAAGTTCCCGCCTCGGCCGCATGGCGGCATTCGCCGGCACCGGCGCGAGGGTCGGCATGAACTACCTCAAGCACTACGGCCAACGGTGCGTTGGCGCGCCTCAGGACGAAAACCTGCTTCACGAGCGAAACGCCGAGGCGGTCTATAAAACCTTCAGCGAATTGAAAGGAGGGCCTCTCAAGCTCGCGCAGATGCTCAGCATCGATCAGGGCCTTCTCCCCGACGCCTATGCGAGCCGGTTTGCCCAGGCACAATATTCCGCTCCGCCGCTCTCCTACCCGCTTGTGGCGCGGACGTTCCGCCGCGAGATGGGCAAAAGCCCGTTGGAAATCTTCGACTCCTTTTCCGAGACAGCCGCCCACGGCGCTTCGATCGGCCAGGTCCACAAGGCGGTGAAAGACGGTCGCGCCTTTGCCGTGAAGGTGCAATACCCGGGCGTCGCGGAAAGCCTGCGCAGCGACCTCCGCATCGTGAAACCCGTCGCGCTCCAGATTCTCGGCGTCCGCGAGAGCGATGTGGAGGATTACTTCCGCGAAGTCGAGGAGCGCCTGCTCGAGGAAACGGACTACAAGCTCGAATTGCAGCGTTCGCAGGAGCTCTCCGCGGCGTCATCCCATCTCGATGGTGTCTCGTTTCCCCGCTACTTTCCGGAGCTTTCCTGCCGTCGCATTCTCACCATGGAGTGGATCGAGGGACTCGCGCTCGACCGCTTCGCAAAAGGCTCCGCAAACAGCGAGGAGCGCGACAGGATCGGCCAGGCGCTCTGGGATTTTTACGAATTCCAAATCCACACGCTTCGCTTTTTCCATGCCGATCCCCATCCCGGAAATTTTCTCGTGCGCGACGGAGGACTCGTCGTGCTCGATTTCGGGTGCGCTAAAAAAATCGAGCCGGAATTCTACCGCCGGCACTTTCGTTTCCTAGACGAGCGCCTGCTCGACGACCGCGACGCGCTCCTGTCCTCGCTGGAGGACCTGAGCATCCTGCTGCCAGGCGACACCGATGCCTACCGCTCACGCATCGCGGGCCTGTGCGCCGAATCGATCGAGATTCTCGCCCGTCCGTTCCGCAAAGGGTTTTTCGATTTTTCCAATCCCACCTTCATGCGCTCCATCTACGACCTCGGCGAGCGGAACCGGCGCGATGAAAACCTACGGGGGTTTCGCGGACGCCGCGGATCCCCAGACAGCATCTACGTGAACCGCGCCTACTTCGGGCTTTACAGCCTGCTCCACACGATCGGCGCCCGCGTTCACACCCGGTTGCCAGACTGGCTCCGCGAGAGCTGAAGACAACCCCATGGGCGCACCAAGCGCTCCGCCGTCAATTGGTCGCAGCCGATTGTGGATCGATCCAGCGACCGTGTTCGCGGATGAGATCGACCAACCGCTCCACCGCCTCGGCTTGCGGGATGTTGAATTTCACTGGCGTCTTGCCGACGTAGAGATTCACCTTGCCGGGTGCGCCGCCGACATAGCCGAAATCCGCGTCGGCCATTTCCCCAGGCCCGTTGACGATGCAACCCATGATGGCGATTTTAACGCCCTTGAGATGTGATGTCGCCACTTTGATGCGGGCGGTGGTTTCCTGAAGGTTGAACAATGTCCGCCCGCAGCTCGGGCAGGCGACATAATCCGTCTTGAAAATCCGAACCCCGGCGGCCTGAAGCGTGTTGTAGGCGATACGGAGCGATTGGCCGGGCGCCTCCTCGCCTTGCACCATCACCGCATCGCCGATGCCGTCACACAGAAGCGACCCGAGATTCGTCGCCGCCCGCAACAGGTTCTGCAAAAAGTCGCCGCTCCCTCCGCCCAACGTGTCCTTCAACATGATCGGATGCCGCTCATCCAGCACCTTGGCAAGCAATCGGTGGGCTCCGATCACCGGCAAAGCGCACCCGTCGGCCACAGCAACAAGTCTCGAGCCATCAAGCGCATTGACTCGCGCCACCGAGGGGCCATCCGTGGGATCGATTTCCACGACACCGGCATCCTCGAATACAACCTCCGGCCTGTAGTCGCCCAAGCCATCCAGCTTGTGAGCCACCTTGTCGAATACCGCCCGCCGCACCACCACACGCACCACCTCGCCACCTCCCAATGGCACCCCGGCCACCTCGATGCGCTGGCTGGCCCGGCGGGTGTAGGTGAAGGGATCGAACGGCCAACCTTCCAGCGCGGGAGCAGGAGCATGCGGAGTCGCAATCTCCGCCAACGCCTTGGCCACGGGAATCTCATGCCGCGCATCCTCCGTGAGCGACACACGGATCGTGTCGCCGATGCCGTCAGCGAGCAGGCTTCCAATGCCGATCGCGCTCTTGATGCGGCCATCCTCGCCGTCGCCTGCCTCGGTGACACCGAGGTGGATGGGATAATTCCAACCGCCGCCGTCGCTGCGATCGAGCTCATCGAGGCGCGCAACCAGCAACCGATAGGCCTGGATCATCACCTTCGGGTTCGACGCCTTCATCGAAAACACAAAATCGTGGTAATCCAACGCCCGCGCGATCCGCGCGAACTCGATCGCGCTTTCGACCATGCCGGCGGGCGTGTCGCCGAAGCGGTTCATGATGCGATCGCTCAGGCTGCCGTGATTCGTGCCGATGCGCATCGCGATTCCTCGCTCCTTGCAGACCAAGACCAACGGCGCAAACCGCTCGCGGATACGCTCGATCTCCGCGGCATATTCCGCATCCGTATATTCGCGGATGTTGAATTTCTTCGAGTCGGCGAAATTGCCGGGGTTGATCCGCACCTTCTCGACCCACTTCGCCGCCTCCAATGCGGCATCGGGCTTGAAATGAATATCCGCCACCAGGGGACATCGCACCCCAGTGCGCGCAATGCCTCTCGGATTGCCTCGAGGTTCCGCGCGTCCTTCACGGTCGGCGCCGTGATGCGCACAATCTCGCACCCCGCCTCCACGAGCGGAAGCGTCTCGGCGACACACGCGGCGGTGTCCATCGTGTCGCTCGTGAGCATCGACTGGATGCGCAATGGATTTTCCCCGCCCACCGCCCACCGACCGATCCGCACCTCCCTGCTGGCGCGCCGTGGAAAATGGCTGCGAAACTCCAGCCCCACGCCTAATTCCTCCGCTCCACCGGCGGCTTGCTGTCCGCGACGATGTCACCGACATCGTAGAAGGTCAGGTAAAGCATGAACCCGATCAGAAGCAACGCACAGCCGGTTTGGACCACCTCAAGCACCCGCACACTGATCGGCTTGCGGCGGATCGCCTCGATGATCGCGAGCGTGATATGCCCGCCGTCGAGCACCGGAAATGGCAACAGGTTCAGCAAGGCGAGGTTCACATTGATCAGCACGCTGAACGCCAGCGCGATCCTCCATCCGTCCTCGGCTTCGAAAATCTGGTAGTAGAGCCGCATGATGCCCACCGGCCCGCTGAAATGCGCGGCTTTGACATCCGACGCCGGCGACAGCAACGCCCCGACCATGCGAAAAATACTCGTCGCCGCATCCGACACTTGGGCGAACGGCGACGGATGCACCAACTTCGTGCGCCCCCACTCGATGCCGAAATCCACCGGCGTGGCATCCGCCGTGGCGGGCGGCAATGCCACGTCCACTGTGGCGGGTTGGCCATTCCGCTCGATCTCGAATGCCACCGTCTTCCCGCGGTTCGCGTCGATCACCGGCCCGAGTTCGCTGAGATTGAAAAGCGGCACTCCATTCACAGCGGTGACAAGGTCCCCAGCCTTCAATCCCGACGTGTCGGCCAAACTTCCTCGCACCACAAACCCCACGCCAGGCACGATGCGCGGGCCAATTTGGATTTCCCGCAAGGCAGGCCGCCTCCAACTCGAAGTCTCGGGCTTCGCCCACCCCGAATTCAGCGTGATCTCCTGGCCCTCGCGCTCGACCACGATCGGAATCGTCTCCCCTTCGCTGCGGACCACACGCCACTTCACGCTGTCCGTGCCGCTCAAGAAATGCTTCACAGGCTTTCCATCGACCGAAAGAATATTGTCTCCAGGCCGCATCCCTGACACAGCGGCGGGCCCACCCTCCTTCACATAGCCGACAATCGTTGTGTCGAATTCGCTCTGCGGCTTGCCGACCATCCACACGATGCACGCCATCACAAACGCAAGTCCGAAACTGAACAGCGGACCCGCCGCCGCCACGATGATCTTATCGAGGGGCTTCACCGGCGGCAGGTGCTCACGGCTCTGCCCGCTCTCGCCCTCGATCGCCTCCATGGGCGCCAATTGCGGAATCGCCACAAACCCGCCCGCCGGAATCGAGCCGAGCCGGTATTCGACCCCACCGATCGTCTTGCTCCAAATCGGCTTGCCGAACCAGATCGCAAACTTCTCAACCACCAGACCGCGCCAGCGCGCGGCGAGGAAATGCCCCAACTCGTGAACCACGATGAGCAGGTTGAAAATCAGAATGACCTCAAGGCAGATAAAGAGAAATTTCAGTCCGTCGAAAAACATACAAGGACACCACCATCCTCCGATCCGAAAAAAAATCAATCCGCGACACGATCACTCAAACGCGCCGACCAGCACGGTCAAATCATCGCGCAACGCCATCCCCCCGCGGTGCCTGCCCTCCGCCTCCACCACCCGACGCATCATTCCCACGCATGTGTCGGGCGGACCCGAGATTTCAGACAGCATCCTGTCTTGGAAATGACATCCCCCCGCCGCCGCACGCGACTCGGCCAGCCCATCCGTAAAAAACACCACCCGACCGCCTACATCCAAGCGAACTGCACTATGGGAATAATCCACCTGCGGCGTGATACCCACCGGCAAGCCGACTGGAATCCCAAACTCCCGCGCCACCCCAACCGCATCCACCACCACCGGCGACGGATGCCCCGCGCTCGCCAGCATCACCTCCCGCCGCGATGGTCGCATCCGCCCGGCCAGCACAGTGATAAACATGCCGCGCACCATGCCTTCGCTGAATGTGCGGTTCAGCAGCCCGAGCGCCTCCGCGGGTCCACCCGCCGCCTGAAACACAAACGGCAGTGCGCTGAGCGTCTGTGCCATGAGCAACGCCGCAGGCATCCCCTTGCCCGAGACATCGCCGATCACAAAATCAACATCTCCATCCCCCCGCGGAAACACCCCGTAAAAATCACCGCCCACCCACGCCGCCGGCACATTGTGCGCTGCGAAAACCACTCCGCTCAGCGTTTGCGGGATCGCACGCGCCAGAAGCTCACGCTGGATCTCCGCCGCCACCGCCAGGTCCCGTTCGAGTCGCTCGCGCTCGCGTTCCCGCTCGAGCGCTTGCAGCTTGCCAATCGCCGTTGCCGCCAGATTCGCATGCGCCACCAGTCCCTCCAACTCCACGGCGTCGAATGACTCTTTCGCCGCAGGATTCAGCACCTGCAGCACCCCGATTGTGCGACTTCCCGCGATCAATGGCGCGCACAGGATCGACCGCGTCCTGAAACCCGTCACCTTGTCCGCCTCCTTGAAAAACCTCGCATCCGCATAAGCATCGGGAATCAATTGCGCCTTGCCGGTCTCGAAGACCCACCCCGCGATTCCTGCCCCCCGCGGCACCACGATCCCAGGCCGCTCAACCCAGCCCCCGCCCCGCGCATCCATCTCCAGCCTCAAGTTGCCGCTCTCCTCCTCCCAAAGAAAGATGGACGTCGCCTCCGCACCGATCACCCGCCGAGCCACGTCCAGCACCTCCCTCAACAACGCCTCGCGATTCGTGATTCCATTGATCAACGCACTCACCTCCACCAACCCCTTGTGGATTTCCAACGAACGGTGGAGGTCGTTTTCCGGCATCAGCCAACCGTCTCAAACCTCGCTCCACCCCGCCAGTTTTTTGAAAACACACCTCCTTTCCTCCCGCCACAGCGTGTGGTATCGCTTGCCCCACCCATGAAAAAACCATTCGACACGATCCCCGAAGTCATTGCGGACATCAGGCGAGGCCGGATGGTCATCGTCACCGACGACGCCGACCGCGAAAACGAAGGCGACCTCGTCATGGCCGCCTCCAAAGTCACCCCCGCCGCCGTCAATTTCATGGTGAAATTCGGACGCGGCCTCGTCTGCGCCCCCATCACCACCGAACGCGCCGCCAGCCTTGGTCTCCAGCGCATGGTCGCCCAAAACCGAGAGCTCTTCAAAACAGACTTCACCGTCTCGGTCGACGCCACCAAAGGCACCACCACTGGCATCAGCGTCAAAGACCGCTCCGCCACGATCCGCGTCCTCGCCAATCCCAAGTCCCAACCCGGCGATCTCGTCCAACCGGGCCACGTCTTTCCCCTCCAAGCCAAGGACGGCGGCGTGCTCCGCCGCGCAGGCCACACCGAGGCCGCCATCGATCTCTCCCGCCTCGCCGGCCTCGACCCCTCGGGCGTCATTTGCGAGATCATGAAGGAGGACGGCTCCATGGCCCGCCTGCCCGATCTGGTCAAATTCAAACGCAAGCACGGCCTCAAAATGTGCTCGATCCAGGACCTCATCGCCCACCGGCGCAAGAGCGAACGCCTCGTGGAACGCGAGGAAACCATCCTCATGCCCACCGACTTCGGCGATTTCGATCTCCACCTCTACCGCTCCCTCGTTGACGGCATGCACCATATCGCCCTCGTGAAGGGAAAAATCTCCGCCTCCACACCCACCCTCGTTCGCGTGCACAGCGAATGCCTCACCGGCGACGTCTTCGGCTCGCGCCGCTGCGACTGCGGCCCCCAGCTCCATCAGGCCATGCAGCGCATCCAAAAGGAGGGCAGCGGCATCCTCCTCTACATGCGACAGGAGGGACGCGGCATCGGACTCGGCCCCAAAATCCGCGCCTATAAACTCCAAGAGGACGGCCTCGACACCGTCGAAGCCAACCTCCGCCTCGGCTTTCCCATGGACCTCCGCGACTACGGCCTCGGCGCCCAAATCCTCGCCGACCTCGGCGTCCACAAAATCCGCCTCCTCACCAACAACCCCCGCAAAGTCGTCGGTCTCGAGGCTTACGACATCCAAATCGTCGAACAACTCCCCATCCGCTCGAAATCCAACCCCCACAACGCCCGCTACCTCGAAACCAAAAAAAAGAAAATGGGCCACAAACTGTAACGGCGACGATCGAGCCGAGTTCTCAGCCCACGCTTCGCTTTCACAATCCTCTTCGTGGAATGGGCGTGAGATTCCAGTCGTAAAGAGACTTTGGTTTTATTCCAAAGTCTCCAAGGCTCTGGATTTTCAGGATTGCTTATGTAGGTCAGGGCGTCCCGCCTGACATCGAATGACTTACGATCGCAGGCGGGACGCCCGCACTACATTCCAGAAGTCCAAAAGCGCTCGAACTTCGTTCTCATCCGGAAATTGCCCGTTGCTTCGGACTTCAAGAGAGGGGCACAGGCGTCCCGCCTGTGTAAGGCAGAGGACTCCATCAATCCGATAGGTGGAGCATGTGCAAGCAAGCCAGTCTCAATAAGGCCGGGACGGCTACGCGGATTTGGCGTAGGGGGTGGGATTGATTCCGGTCTCCGGCCTGCACCCCTTCGGGGCCGCGCTTCGCGCGGTCTGTGCCGCTGAGCGGCGCTCGAACTTCGTTCTCATCCCACACCTAGGATTCAGAATCCGCTGCGCGGATATGGCGGAGGGGGTGGGATTGATTCCGGCCTTCGGCCTTCACCCCTTCGGGGCCGCGCTTCGCGCGGTCTGTGCCGCTGAGCGGCGCTCGAACTTCGTTCTCATCCCAAACCTAGGATTCAGAATCCGCTGCGCGGATATGGCGGAGGGGGTGGGATTCGAACCCACGGGACCTTGCGGCCCTCCGGTTTTCAAGACCGGCGCGATCGACCACTCTGCCACCCCTCCAAACTTCCGCAAAATTCCTTTCGCTCCGGCCCGAACGCAAGCCAAATCCCGGAGCCGCGCTAATCATCGAGGCTCGCGCGGATGCTGGCGAAGGAGAATCCGATGTCTTCTTCATCGAGCGGGCGGGACATGATATCCTCGTAGGTCTCGGCATGCACGCCCTCGCCTTCGATCTCTTTGAGAAACGGACTGGGACGGCAATGCATGGCGGAGCCGAATTTCATGCGGTTCCGGCATTGCGTGATCGTGAGCGATTTCATGGCGCGGGTGATGCCGACATAGAAAAGTCGCCTCTCCTCGTCGACGGTGCCTTCTGTTTTCGAGCGCTCGTGTGGAAGAAGACCGTCCTCGGCACCGATCAGAAACACATGCGGAAACTCGAGGCCCTTCGCAGCGTGGAGCGTGATCAACGTGAGCCCAGTGCCGTCGTCCTTCTTGTCCTCCTCGCGCTCGCGGTTCAGCGACAACTCATCGAGAAAATCCTGCACCGACCCGCGTTTTCTGGCCTGGTGGGTCGCGAGCGCGTTCAGAATCTCCTTGGCCCCGCCCTCTCTATTGAGCGCCTCCTCGGGGGTTTTGCACGAGCGTTTCAAATCCTCGAAATACCCGGTGTCGGCCAGATAGCTCGAGACCAGCGCGGCGGCATCCGCGCCTGGCGTCATGAGATGAATCCGCACGGCGGCGAGGTTCTCGGCGAACTCGCGGATCGCCGCTGCCGTTTTCCGCGACACCTGCTCCTCAAAGGCGGAATCGGTCAATGTGTCGAACAGGCTGCGATGCGCCTTGGCGCTGTGCTCGAGCGCGATCTCCACGGTGGTCGCCCCGATGCCGCGCGGCGGCGTGTTGATGATCCGCAGCAGCGAAATGTCCTCCTGCGGATTCACCAGGCACGTGATCGTGGCGAGGATGTCCTTCACCTCTCGCCGATCGAAAAAACTCTTTCCGCCGACCAACCGGTAGGGAATCCGCAGCCGCCGCAGGTTTTCCTCCATGAGGCGCGACTGGGCGTTCATGCGGTAAATGACCGCGAATTGCTCCCACGGCACACGCTGCGCGTTGCGGATCGCGCCCACCTCGCCGACCACGAACTCGGCCTCGGTCTTGTCGTCGGGCACCGAGACCACATGCACTGGATCGCCGCCCTGCACCGAACTCCACAGGCTCTTGGCGCGCCGCCTCGGGTTGTTTTTGATCAAGCGGTTCGCCGCCGTCAGAATCGTATTTGTGCTGCGGTAGTTCTGCTCGAGGCGGATCACCTCGGGATTCGGAAAATGTTTTTCGAACTCGAGGATGTTCGACACCTCCGCACCGCGCCATCCGTAGATGCTCTGGTCGTCGTCCCCCACCACGCAGACGTTCGGCGGGTCGCCGGAGGCGAGGAGGCTGACGAGATCGAGTTGGAGGCGGTTTGTGTCCTGGAACTCGTCGACCATCATGTGCGAAAACCGCGCGCGCCACTTGTCGCGCACGTCGGGATGGTCGTTCAACAGCCGCACGGCATTGGTGAGCAGGTCGTCGAAATCCATCGCATTCAGCGCGCGAAGTTCCCGGTTGTAGCACGAATACACCGCGCCGATCACAGTCTCGTCGTCCTCCGGGGCCGCCCAACCGTTGTTCTTGGCCTTGCTGATCATATTCTTCGCGAGGCCGGGATCGATTTTTTCGTCCTTCGCCGTGACACGGTTGATGACTTTTTTGATCAGTCCCATCTGGTCGCCTTCGTCGAAGATGGTGAAGTTGCTTTTGTAGCCGAGCTTGTCGGCATCACCCCGCAGGATGCGCACGCAGAGGGCGTGGAAGGTCGAGGCGGTGATGTCGTCGGCCTGCTCCTCGGTGAGCATCCCGGCGATCCGCTCCTTCATCTCGCGCGCGGCCTTGTTGGTGAATGTCACCGCCAGAATTTTGGACGCCGGCGTGCCGGTCGACACAAGCCAGGTGATGCGGGCGACAATCGTGCGTGTCTTGCCGGTGCCTGCACCCGCGAGGATCAGCAACGGCCCGCTCTCATGGGTGGCCGCGCGCTGCTGCTCGGGATTCAAATCATAAAGTCGGAAGCGGGACATCGGGCGGTGGTTTTAGGTGCTGGCCACCACTTGCGCAAGGCACGCTTCCGAAGCGCGGGCGGTCAGACGCGCATTGATGTGCCTTCAGCGGATGTCCTCACCAGCGACGCCTTTTCCTCGAGCGCGGCGATAATGAGACGCGCAGCAGCGGCATCGCTGAAGTTGTCGGTGTTGATCACCAGGTCGTAGTGGCAGGGGTCGTTGATGTCCTCCACGAAATTCTCCTGGATGTAATCCCTCCGCGCGCGATCGCGGCGCGCCACCTCCTTCTCCGCCTCGGCCGGCGTGACTCCGTAGATTCTCGCAAAACTTTTGATCCGCGTGTCGAGCGCACCCACCAGACGCACATGCACCGCCATCTCGATCTTTCTAGTGATGAAATTTCCACCCCGCCCGACGATGACGGCATTTCCAGACTGTGCGATGCGGAGGATCGTCTCGGCCGTTTTCACCACGCCCGTATAAGCCCCTTTGTGCAAGCCGAGCGCCTCGCCGATGTAATCGGCAATCCGCCCCCGCTTGTCCTCGGCCAGAAAGTTGACGGTCGATTTCGGCAGGTTGTTTTCTTCGATCACGCGCTCAACAAGCGATTGGTTGAAGATCGTCCATTCGCGGAATCTGGGGATATTTCGATTTCCCTGCAACTCTCCCGCCAGCACATCGGCAATGGGGTTGCCCCGCGCGCCCGCCGCCTGGGAGATCGTGATCACGGGCCCTTCCACACTGTCCGGAGCAATCTCGTCATGCCAAAACGACGAGGAACGGAGAAACGCGCTGCACAGCTCGAATTTGGATTTTGTTTTCATAGGGGGAATGAATGACGAGTGACATTTCACCCCCCACCACGCCGAATGCAAGCCCATTGAACACCGCCCTGGCTCGCCCCCTCAAAGAAGCTCGCGGACAGCGAAGCGCTTGATCACCTCAGGGTAAAGTCGGTGCTCGGCCTCCTGAATCCTCGCGTGCAGCGTCTCGGGGGTGTCGCCGGGGAGCACTGGCACTTCGGCCTGCGCGATGATCTCCCCCGAGTCGATTCCCGAATCAACGAAATGCACCGTGCAACCAGTGGTCTCCACGCCTGCCTCGACCGCCTGCCTCCACGCCTCCAATCCTGGAAACGCTGGGAGAAGCGAGGGGTGGATGTTGATGATGCGGCGCGGAAACGCCTCAAGGAGGGGCTGCTTCACGACACGCATGTAGCCCGCAAGCACGATCAACTCGGCACCCGAGGCACGCAGTGTCTCCACAAGTCCGCTCTCGACCTCCTCGGAAAGCCGCGTGCGGTATTTCATCTCCTCGACCACCGCCGTAGGCACGCCGAGGTTCTCCGCCAGCGTCAACATCCCCGCGCCGGGCACATCCGATACCGCAATCACCGGCCTCGCCTTTATCTGCCCGGCGAGAATCGCATTCAGGATCGAACGGAAGTTGGACCCTTTTCCGGAACCAAGAACGGCAATTTTAATCGGCTGCATGGGGCGGGGATCATGCACCGGCTTGCGGCGCGATGGGAGGAATAAGTTCTGCGGCGAATTGAATGTTGTGCGGCGTCCCGCGGATCGATAACACGGCGCTACATTTTTCCTCTTCCATGAACGTCAAAACCCGCATCGACTCACTTCGCAAAAAGGTCGATCGCTCCTTGGACCGCTGGCTTCCCTCTGAAAAAACCCGCCCCGTCTCGCTGCACCGCGCCATGCGCTACAGCATCTTCTCCGGCGGCAAGCGGCTCCGCCCCGTTCTCACGCTTGCCGCGGCCGAAGCCTGCGGCGGCAAGCCGGCGCTCGCCCTCCCCGCAGCCTGCGCGGTGGAGTGTGTTCACACGTATTCCCTCGTGCATGACGATCTCCCCTGCATGGACGACGACGATCTCCGCCGCGGCCGCCCGACCTCCCACAAGGTTTTCGGTGAGGGCATCGCGGTGCTGGCGGGCGATGCGCTTCTCACGATCGCCTTCGAGATTCTTGCCGAGACCAAGGAAACCCCGCGCCACAAGCTGCAGGATTTCTTTGTTGAGCTCACCTCCGCCGCTGGCAGTTCATCACTAATCGGCGGACAGGTGGCCGATATCGAGGCCGAGAACAAATCCTCCACCCCGCAAGACCTTTTGTTCATCCACCGCGGCAAGACGGCGGCGATGATCGCCGCGAGCCTGCGCCTCGGCGCCATGGCCGCCAATGCCCCGCTGAAGGAAGTGCGCGCCCTCGGCAAATTCGGCGAGTCGCTCGGCCTCGCATTCCAAATCGTGGACGACATCCTCGACGTCACCCAATCCACCGAGTCGCTGGGCAAGAGCGCCGGAAAGGACATTGCCGCCGGGAAGACCACCTACCCCGCGATCTTCGGACTCGAAAAATCCCGCAAGGAAGCCGCACGCCTCACCAATTCCGCACGCAAAGCCCTCGCGCCCTTCGGCGACCGGGCAGCCTTCCTCCACGCGCTCGCCGATCAAATGTTGAACCGCACATGCTGAACCTGCCACCCGCGCCGCGCCGGGCACACCGGCTGCCATGAAACCCTGGAGCGTTTCATTCGCCGTTTTCCTCGCGGTGTTGGCGGTTACCGTCGCCGCATGCTGGGCCATATGGACCTTCATGCTCCAGCCCACCGCCGAGGCGGTGAAGACCTCCAACACCCTTCACGAACGCTTCACCGCGGATTTTCCATTCTCCCCGCGCATCCATGCAAATGCCGGCGCGCTCTTTGCCCAATCAAGCCGCACCGAGGAATTCGTGCTTCTTGAATCAGTCGGCACTGTGCGCGAAACGCTGGAGGGACTCCTTCCGCAAGCCCAGGGACTCGTAGTGGAGAGCACCTACACCGCCAAGACCGGCATCCGCTCCCGAGAGACATTCCAACTCGACGTGCGCGCCGGCGGCCGCTTGGTCGATTGCACGCTGCCAATGCCGAAAATTCTCTCTCTCGAGTTCACCGTTCCCACCATCATCCAACCCGCCGGCATGGATTGGAACGCGCTTCCCGAAAAAACAAGACACCGCGCCAGTCGCGCCTTGGAGCGTGCCGCAAAGCGCCATCTGGAGGAGGACCGCATCCCGCAAAAAGCCCGCGAGGCCCTCGAGGCGAGCGTCGCCGCGATCGTCGGCGCGGCGGGTTGCGAGCCCGTCTTCCGGCGTCGGGAGATTCCTTGATAGCCCCCTGCGCGAATGGAAGGATGACCCCATGAACCAGGTCAAAGACACCCTCCGCGCCTTGGTCCGCATCGGCTACGATGGGCGGGTCCACAAGCAATTCCGGGGCCCCAAGGCCAAAGAACGCTTCGAGAACGAGGTCCGCGTGCTCAAATACCTGCATGAACGCGATTGCCCGTTTGTCCCCCGCCTGCTCGACAGCGACCCCTCGGAGCTGAAAATCGTGACCTCCAGCTGCGGCACCCGCGTCGACTATCTCGACGACGACCGCCTCCGTGAGCTGTTCGCCGAGCTTGAGCGCTACGGCGTGCGCCACGACGACGCCGAGTTGCGCAATGTCACCTACCGGCAGTCCGACGGCCGCTTTTGCCTCATCGACTTCGAGTTCGCCACCATCCTCGACCCCCTTCCATGACCTCCCCCGACATCGAAACCCCCGTTCGCTCACTTGCCTGGTGGGGGCAGACGGATTGCGGCCGCGTGCGCAAAAACAACGAGGATTCGTTCCTCGGGCTGGCCATCGATGCCACAGGCGCCCGCATCCTCGGAAAACTGGGTGAGGCTCCCACTCTTGAAAACGATTTTGTCTTCGCCGTCAGCGACGGCATGGGCGGCGCCATGGCAGGCGAGTTCGCCAGCCGCATCGCCGTGGAAAAAATCACCCGCATCCTCCCGCCGCTCTTCCGCCAGCGCGCCGCTGGCATCACCAGCGGCTTCGGCGACGTCCTTCAGGAACTCTTCGCCGAAATCCACCGCTCCCTCCTCTACCTCGGTTCCAGCTACGAGGAATGCGCCGGCATGGGAGCCACGCTCACGCTGTGCTGGTTCACCCCCGGCTGGCTGTATTTCGGCCACGTCGGCGACAGCAGGCTCTATTTCCTGCCCCCCGGCGGCGTCATCAAACAAGTCACCGACGACGACACCCACGTCGGCTGGCTCCAGCGCAACGGCCAACTCAACGAACGCGAGGCGAAAACCCACCCCCGCCGCAATGTCCTCCAAAAAGCCCTCGGCGCCGGCCACCGCTATATCGACCCCCAGATCGGCGCCATCGGCCTCGAACCCGGCGCCCGATTTCTCCTCTGCACCGATGGCGTCACCGACGGCCTCTACGACGCCCGACTGGACGAAGCCCTCCGCGAATACGCCGACCAACCCGCCGCCCGCATCGTCCAAGCCGCCGTAGAAGCCTCAGGCCGCGACAACGCCACCGCCCTCGTCATCCATAGTCTGACGTGAGCGAAGCCGCTTGGATCACACCAAGCCCCTGCGTTTCAGCGCGACCACCCAGCCGCCCGTCAATGCGAGCGCGAGGATTCCGGCGGCCAAGCCGTAAATCTCGGGGCTGCCTGGCAGGGGGACGAGGGTTCCGTAAAGCGCGAGCAGGGGAACGACCATCGCTGCGGGAAAAACGATCCACCGCCAGGCGGGTTGGGATTTCGGGGCCCGCAGCAACAAGGCCAATCCACCGGCGGCGAGCATGACATAGACGAGCACAAGCAGCAGCGCCTGCGCGGTGGCGCTCACGAAGAGCGTTTGGAAGCGCGCGGCGGCGGGAACGAACATGCCGCCGGCAATCACAACGAGCGCGCATCCCAACACGACACTGGATGCCATGGAGGGGGCGCCATGCCTGTTGGTGCGGGCCAGCGGAGCGGGCAACCTTCCGGCCCGCGCGAGAGCGAAGATTCCCTTGGAGGCCGCGAGGGTGAATCCGATGCACGTCGCCGCAAAGTCCACAAGCACCGCCAACCGGATCCACAGCGCCGCCCAGGGGCCGATCAGCACCTCGGCCATCCGCGCATATCCATCCATGACACCGCCCCAGTCCTTCGACACAGCCTCCTGCCCGTAGTGGATCGTGCCAGCATAGGAACAAAACACGAGCAGGAGGGCGGCGGCTGTGACCGTGACCACAAGTGCGATGGGAATGTCACGCCGTGGCTTGTTGCTTTCCTCTGCCAGCGCCCCGGCGGTTTCGAACCCGCCAAAAAGAAGGATACTGAAGAGAAGCGCGGCGAACAGATCACCTCCATGCGGATTGTTCCACGCAAAGACCGCCCATGTGTTCGCGGCACCAGCCTCCAGCACAGCTGCGATCGCTGTCATGAGAAACGGAATCACCGAGAGCAGCACGATCGCGAACTGAATGCCGGTGGCGAAGGACGTGCCGCGCACATTGATCCACCAGGCGCCCACAGCCAGAAGCATCGCCCCAAGCCACCACGGCACATCGATCTCAAAGTAAAGCGCGGTGAACCGCGTGCACAGCTCCCCGACGGCGATCGTGAACCCTCCGGCCCCCGAGAAAATCAGCGAAATCACATAAAGACCCAACGCGCCAACACCGACCGCCGGCCCCCAGGCGCGCCCGATATAATCTCCAATCGCACCGGCTCCCCGGTTTCCGAGGCAAAAAAGGCGACCACAAGCGAGAACAGGACCATGCCCGCCGCCGCCAGCGCGACTGCGAGCGGCCCGATAGCCCCTGCGAGCGAGGCCACGATCCCCAAAAACAAGGCGATATCGATCAGCGGCCCGATCGAGCAGCATTGACCCACCAGACGCACCATGCCCAGCCGCTTGGGTGCTTTTCCAGCGGCTTGGAGTTGGTCGGGCATACTGGTTTTTTTCGCTGGGGAGGCCCGGCATGGATGGCGAGCGGTAGGCTGTTTGCTCAGTCGAGGTGCATGACCTGCTCCATCGGCATCCACTGGCTGCCCTCGGGGGTTCCAGGCAGGCGAATCTGGCAGGCATCGGTGAGCGGCCACCATTTTTCCTTTGTGGTGGGATCGTTGCCGATCAACGCGAAATCCGCCTCGGGGTTCGACCCGATATATTCAAAATGGCTCACGAGAAGCCGCTTCCCTGCGATCTCGGTGACATAAATGTTGAAATTTCGAATGTTCGCCTTGGCGATGGCTTCACGCACCTCAGGCCAGACATCGGCGTGGAGTTCGCGGTATTCCCTCTCCTTCTCCGGGCGGAGTTCGATGATGGAGCCGTAGTATTTCACCTTCATGCGGGCGACTTCTTCGGGTGTCGGGTTGTTGGGTCCGTGGATGGGGTCGATTGTTTGCATGGATTGGCGGAATCGTATTCGTCTCTCTTCGACTGTTGAACGCCTTTGCGCCTTCCGGTGGCATGAATACGACTGGATGCGGGGCAAGCGCGCTGACCCTCTCCAGTTCACCCCTATCCAATCAGGCATTCTTAAGGGCCTCGGTCTCGAGCACCTCGCGGCGCACGCTCCGGCCGCGCAGTCTCGAAGTCCAGAGGACAACGGGGGCGGCGACGAAGATCGACGAGTAGGTGCCGATCACGATGCCGGCGATGATGGCGAACGAGAAATCCTGCAGCACCACACCGCCGTAGAAATACAGTGCGCCGACCGAGAGTAATGTCGTGCCGCCGGTCAGGATCGTGCGGCCCAGCGTTTGGTTGATGCTCACATTCATGAGGTGCTGGATATTTCCGCGCTCACCGGTGCGGAGGCCCTCGCGGATGCGGTCGAAAATCACGATGGTGTCGTTGATCGAGTAACCGGCGATCGTGAGGATGGCACCGACCATGACGAGGGACAATTCCCCGCCGACAAGCGAGAAGAGGCCGATCGAGATGATCACGTCGTGGAGCAACGCGACGACCGCGCCGAGGGCAAACGAGAATTCAAACCGCAGGGTCACGTAGACAAGGATGCCGAGCATTCCGAGCCCGAGTGCGATGAGAGAGCTTTTGGCGAATTCCATGCCGATCTGTGGTCCGACCGTATCCTGCGCGACGGGAGTGATTCCGCTGTCGGGGAACGCGGCGTCGAGTTTCTTGAGGATTTCCCCCGATGTCCCCTGCGGACTGCGGAAGGTGAGCATCTCCTTGGTGCCTTCGCGCTCGAATTGGATCACCACGGCGTTGTCATCGATCGCAGTGCGCGCCTCGGCCACTGTCAGCGATTTGGCGCTGTCGATCACAAGCAAATCCCCGCCAAGGAAATCGATACCAAAATTTTTCTCTCCCCTCACGGCGAACACACCGATCGAGCCGCCGATCATAAGCACGGAAAGGACAGCGGCGATGTTGCGCTTGCCGAGGAAGTCGAATGTCTTCCGGGGCACCAGGTCGAGCATACTGACCTTTGTGAGACCGAACTTGTCAACTAGCCAGCGGAACGCCGTGCGCGTGTAGAGCAACGAGGAGAACATCGAGGCGATGATGCCCAGCGTGAGCGTGACCGCGAAGCCCTTCACCGAGCCCGACGCCTGCCAGAACAAAATCATCGAGGTGATCAAGGTAGTGACGTTGGCGTCGAAAATCGCGCTGAAGGCCTTGTCGTAGGCGCCATTGATCGCGGCGGCGAGCGACTTGCCCGCTGCCAACTCCTCGCGGAGCCGCTCGTAGATGAGCACGTTGGCATCCACCGCCATGCCGATCGTGAGAATGATTCCCGCGATGCCCGGCAGCGTGAGGGTGAAATGGAACATCGCCATCGCCCCGAAGAGAATGACCATGTTCAGAAGCAGACCGGTGATCGCCACCAGTCCGATGAAGCGGTAGTAGAAAAGCGTGAACAGGACCACGAGGCCCAGCCCGGCCAAGGCGGCAAACACACCGCTGCGGATCGAGTCCATGCCCAGTGTGGAAGAGACGCTGCGGGTCTCGACGATTTGAACAGGCACGCGCAGGGGGTTTTCCAAAGCGCTCGCCAGATCGCGGGCCTCCTTGTCGTCGAAATTGCCGGTGATCTGCGCGCGGCCCCCGTAGTTGTCGCTCTGGAGGACGGGCGCGGAAATGACCTCGCCGTCGAGGATGATCGCCATTTGCCGACCACGGTTCTCGCGGGCCACCTCGTCGAACTGCCGGGCACCGTCGCTATCGAGTTCGAGCGACACGCCGTAGCCTTGCTGGTCGAAATACGCGAACGCCTTGGTCACCGATTCCCCGGTAAGCGCGGGGCGTCGCTTCACCAGAATCCGCTCGGGCTCGCCGCCCTCCGCATCGGGGCGGAATGTCTTCACCACAAGCGAGGGATCCATGACCTCCTCGCCGGCCTCGATGCGGTCGATCCTCGCTTGGCCGCCCTCGGCGACGATCGCGAATTCCAGCTTCGCCACTCGCTGGAGCTGGGATTTCGCCTCCTCGATCTGCTTGGTGTCCAAGCCCGCGATCTGCACCAAAATCCGGTCCTTGCCCTGCGGCGTGATTACCGGCTCGCTGACGCCGTATTGATCGATACGCTTGCGGATCACCTCCACCGCCTGGTCGAGCAGATCGGGCGTGATGCTATTTTCACCCTGCGGCACCAGCCGGATCAAAAACGACGTTCCACCCTGCAAATCGAGACCAAGACGAATCTTCTGCGCCGGCGGGACGACCTGCTCGATGCAGAACGCCGCAAGAAGCACCGTCAGCACCAGTCCCAACCACCGTTTCCTCGAAGGCACATCGCTGGCGAAATACCAGCCGAACAAAATCAACAGCAAGAGCCCAAAGGCAAAAGTCAGCGCGGGTGTCATATTGAGAAAAACTTGGCAGGGCGTTCACCACCCTGCGGCCATTGTCAGGAGGCGCTCGCCTCCGTGTCGGACGACTTCACCACCGTCACCACCGCCGCGCGGTCGAACTCGACCTTCACGTTGTCGGCGATTTTGATCAGCACCGTCTTTTCCTTCACGTTCGTCACCACGCCATGGATGCCGGCGTTCGTGACCACGGCGTCACCGGTCTTGATGCTCTCGACCAGTTTCGCGTGGTCCTTGGCTTTTTTCTGCTGGGGCCTGATGAGGAGGAAGTAAAAGATGATGAAGATGAAGATCAGCGGCATCATCGACATGAAGAGGTTCGGCTGTTGCGGCGCGCCGGGAGCGGCCTGCGCGAGAAGGAGAAGATCGGCGAGTTTCATAATTGAGCGGCGAAGGATAGTGGGGCCCGAAGTCATTGCAAGACTGATCGGGAGAACACCACGGCGCAAAAAATCCCCGCCGCCGAAGAATATGGCATTGACAAGCCGAACAGGCGCGGCTTGAGTGTCGGCATTCTTGGGGCCGCCCCAGCGCAGAACACACAACCCGCGCCGCAGCCCTGACTGACACACCCGTCGCAGGATTCGTCGAACTTCCTCCACCACGTCTCGTAGGAGCTTCCCGATCATCCCCGACACACCTTCACGCAGGAATTTTTAGCAGGTCCGGATCACCGGCAAGGCAGCGAAAATTCCTCGAGACACTCAATCCATGACCGAAGAACAGCAAACCCCGGACAACGGGGATCAAGCCACACCGGCGGCAGCCGAAAAAGCAACTCCGCGCCGCAAGCGCACCACCCGCACCCCACGCCTCGGCCGCACTCGCCGCAAAGCGAAGTCCGCCGACACGCCCACCGCCGAACAGCCCGAAGCCACACCGGCGGCCACCTTGCCGTCCGTCGATTCCGAAGCGCCCGCCGAGTCCCCCGAACCCGCTCCCGCACAGCCTCAGGAGGCTCCGCCGACTCCTGCCCCAGCCGCTCCGGCGCCTGCCCCCGCTCCACAAGCCCCGCCTCCCCCACCGGCTCCGATCGTTTACGCCGAGGGCATCGTCGAGGTTTCCGGCAAAGGCTTTGGATTCCTCCGCGAGTCCCGCCGCAATTTCACCCAGTCGAACAACGACATCTTTGTCACCCCCGAACTCGTCAGGAAATACGGCCTGCGCGACGGCATCTGGGTCAAAGGCGAAATCCGCCGGGGCAATCGCGGACCGCAAATGTATAAGCTCACCGAGATCGAGGGCGGCGACCCCGAGCAATTTCCGCCGCTCCCCGTGTTCGAGGAACTCATGGTCGTCAACCCGAACAAGCGCATCAAACTCGAGACAGTCCCCGAGCGCTACACCACGCGCGTCATCGACCTCGTCTCCCCCGTCGGCAAGGGCCAGCGCGGCCTCATCGTGGCACCGCCGCGCACCGGCAAGACCACCCTCCTCCAGCATATCGCCGACGCCGTGGTCAAAAACCACCCCGAGATCAAACTCATCATCCTCCTTGTCGACGAACGCCCCGAGGAGGTCACCGAAATCCGCCGCACCGTCCCGACTGCCGAACTCATGGCCAGCTCGAACGACTCGGATGTCAAAACCCATACCCGCATCGCGCAACTCGCCATCGAACGCGCCAAGCGCCTCGTGGAAATGGGCAAGGACGTCTTTGTGCTCATGGACTCGCTCACCCGCATCGGCCGCGCGTTCAACAACGCCATGGGCGGTGGAGGCCGCACCATGTCCGGCGGCGTCGACGCACGCGCCCTCGAGATTCCCCGCAAACTCTTCGCCGCCGCGCGCAACACCGAGGAGGCCGGTTCCCTCACCATCATGGCCACCGCCCTCATCGAGACAAACAGCCGCATGGACGACCTCATCTTCCAGGAGTTCAAAGGCACCGGCAACATGGAGATCGTCCTCGACCGCAAGATCAGCGACCAGCGCATCTACCCCGCCGTCGATATCTTCCAATCCGGCACCCGCCGCGAGGAACTCCTCATCTCCGAGGAGGACCTCCACAAAATCAGCGTCATCCGCCGCGGCCTCGCAGGCCACAAACCCATCGAAGCCATCGAGCGCCTCCTCTTCTTTATCCGCAAATACCCCACCAACGCCGAATTGCTCAAAAACCTCCCCGGCTGATCCAAGCGCCCATTTCTGGCGGTTTACCGAAGGGGATCGTGCCAATCGATTCCCGAAAAGCGGGCAAAAGCCTGGTCACAGGAAATGATGGTCCCAACGACGCGTTGGGCGATGGCGGCGATCTGGGCCTCAGTAGTGAGATTTCCTGCCGTGCCGGCGGTCTCCAGAAACCGTGAGGCTGTGGCGAAATCCTCTGCGGTTGCGTCTAGCCAAGTCACATTTGGAAACTCCAACCAACTCTCGACACGGGCACACGCATCCCTCGCCGAAAGCGGTCTCAGAAAAACCCGGCGGTCTGTGGAGAGGCGCACAAAAGCAAACGCAACAGTCGCACAAAGCCCACCCTCTTCAACGCCTTGAAGAGGTTTTGACCACCATGCGAGAGCGGCTTCGTGGTCGCTGCAATCCTGATCCGTGGCATAGAGAAGGATGTTGGCGTCGGGAATGACCATGCCTCAACGCGGACGGGATGCGAGATACGTTTCGGCTTCGAGTTCGTCGGCAAGTTCAGAGAGACCGCCCGGGTCGATCCAGGTGCGCAGACCCATCGGGGTTGGCGGAATCAACTTTGGTAGAGTTTTTTGCGGAGGGCCGAGGGCAGCGCGAAGCGCATCGTTCAGCACGGCTTTAAATGTCTTTTTCGTTAGGTATTGCCTTTCGTGAAGGAGTTTTTCGACATCAGGATCGAGCGTTACCGTGGTCCTAATAAAAAGCATATAAGCATCATTTCATTTGCAATCATGATTTTATTATTTAAAAAGCACAGATATGAAGCCTCCGATTGGTTCCTCTGCGAATGGCGCGTCAATCGTCGGGATGGCATTCCTCGTCGCGGGGTGACGCGACATCCGTGGCGGGGGTTGAGAAATGGTGGCAGATTCTCCAGGCATGGTAGCCGACCCGGTCGAGCCATCGCATGGCATCGAGGCGTTCGAGGATGTCCTCGGGGGCCAATGTGGTTCCACTTTCATCCAACACACGGGTGCGGCCGACCTTGCGCAGGGTGGCAAGCGCCGTGGAGTGCTCACGCACACGCTCGTCCCAGCCCTCGGGAGCTTTGCCATTCAAGCCCGCGGCGGCTTCCAGCAAGAGGGTCTCCGTCAGCGACACGGCCTCACGGAGCAACTCGGTTCGCAAGACCCGCCTGATCGCATCCGCCGGCAGGATTCTGGATTGGAGACGGACAAGATGATCAATCACGTGCAGTTGGATCGCCAGCGGGCGGCCCCCATTGGTGGACGGAATGGCCGCCACAAACTCCTCGATGTCGCGCACGGCCGCGTTCAGCAGGGCGGCTTTCTCCTTGAGCCCTTCCATGGGCACGGTGTCGCGTAGCTCAAGCCCGATCAGGCGGAACGTCTCGATCGAGGTCTCCCGTAGCGCTTTTCCCGATGCCTCGATGGCGACACTCGGCGTTTGGAGAAGCAGCACATCCAGGTGCCTCGTGAGTGCCGGACCCCTCTCCGGCAGGAGGCGCTCGACGACTTTCGCAAAGGGGTGCACGAGTGGCAGAAAAATGCCCACACCCACCGCGATGAATGTGGTGTGAAACGCCGCAAGCGCCTCGGGGCCCGAGTCGAGGCCGAGGCGCGGCAGAACCTCGGGAAGCAAGCGCAGAAACAACGGCAACGCCACAAGTGCGATGATACCGGTGCAGAGATTGAACACCACAAACGCCAGCGCGGTGCGTTTCGCTGGAGTGCCCGCCCCCGCCGCCGCAAGCGCGGCGGTGACCGTGGTGCCGATGGCCGCCCCGATCGCGATACCCGCCGCCTGCTCGAAATTCACCGTTCCCGCCTGAAGCGCGGCCATGGTGGCGGCAATCGCCGCGCTCGAGGATTGCATGACCAGCGTCAACACGAGCCCGGCGAGCACCGCCGCGGCACGCCCGCCGATTCCTCCAGGGGGCAATGCCGCCAACGACAGCTCCCCCGCAAGCCCCGCCATGCCATGCTCGAGAGCATCCACACCCGCGAAAATCAACCCAAACCCGGCCAGCGCCATTCCCGCGGGCCTCCACCGGCCGCGCCCAAACAGACGCATGCCGGCACCGGCAAAGACCATCAACAACGCATGGGCGCCAAGATTGATTTTCAACCCCAGAAACGCAACCAGCCACCCGGTGCCCGTCGTGCCGAGACTCGCGCCAAAGACCACCCCGAGCGCCTGGGGAAATGTCAGCAGCCCGGCGCTCACAAATCCGATCACCGTCACTGTCGTGGCACTCGAGGACTGGACCAGCAATGTCGCCAGCATCCCTGAAAAACAGGCCTTCGCCGGCGTGCCGGTGAATCGCAACAACGCCCCGCCAAGCGTCGATCCGGCGAAGGATTTCACCCCGTCGGTCAGCAGAACCATGCCGAGCAAAAACAACCCCGACCCGCCGAGTAGTGAGGACAGCATCTGCCACATGGCGTCAGCGCGGTTCGGCGGACGACCAGCGCGCCACGAGAGCGTTCCAGTCGTCAAGCACCGCATAGAGGCAGGGAATCAATACCAGTGTGATCAACGTCGCGAAGGTCAGCCCGAAAACAATCGCCTGCGCCATGGGTGCCAGGAACTGTTCCTGCCCGGAAGCGGTGAACGCCAGACTCATCAACCCCGCAACCGTCGTGGCGCTGGTGAGAAAAACCGGCCGGAAGCGCAGCGCAGCACTATGCATGATCGAGCGCCAGCGCATGCCGGAGGATGCAACTCCGACGTGCGCTTTCAGAGCCTTTGAGCGGTATTGATTGATGAAATCCACAAACACCACCGAGTTGTTCACCACGATACCTGCGAGGGCGACCGTGCCCATGATCGACATGAGCCCCATCGGTTTTCCAACCAGCAAGAGTCCAAGAATCACCCCCACGATGCCGAAGGGAATCACCGACATGATCACCACCGGCTGCAGGAAGGAATTCGTGATCACCGCCAGCAAGCCATAAATGAGAAGCATGGCGACGACCGCGGCGAATTTCATGCTGTCGATGCTGCGCTCGCTGTCTTCGTTTTCGCCAGTGAGCGCGGCGCGCACGCCGGGGTGCTCGGCGAGGATACCCGGGAGCCATTCGGAAATGATGCGGTTCGCCTCGGCCGAAGTCGTGAGTCGGCTGTCAAGATCCGCCGACACAGTGACCAAGCGCTCCTGGTTGGTGCGCTTGATCCGCGACACGCCGGTGACACTCTCCATCGTCGCCACGCTCGAGAGCGCGACAGGCCGCCCCTCGTTGTTCATCAATCGCAAGCCGTGAAGCAGCTCGGGATCCTGCGAGACCGACTCGGCGAGCTTCACGCGCAGGATGACCTCCTCGTTCCCCCAGCGCATGCGATCGGCCTCGAGACCGAAAAATCCCCCCTGCAGCGCGCGCGCCACACTTGTCGCATCCAATCCCAACTCGCCCGCGCGGGCGGCATCCACACGCACGCGGAACTCGGTTTTGCCGCGTGGAAAATCATTGCCCTCGTTGTAAACGCCGGGAATCTCTGCAAGCCGCGCGCCGATCTTGTCGGCCACAAGGAGCAACCCGGAAAAATCCGGCCCGCTCAACTCGACATTCACAGGCCGCCCCACCGGAGGTCCGCCCTCCTCGACCTTGACCTCGAGCTGCACAAATTCGGGAAACTCCTTGATGATCCCCCGCAGGCTGCGCGCGATCTCCGAGGCCTTCCGGCACGCGGGGTTCTCCTCGTCCAGATCGACTGTGACGAGCGCGAGGTTCGTGCCGTATTCCAGAAAGTCGTTCGTCGGATCGAACCGCGCGCCGATGCGTGTCACGAGCGCCAGCACGTCATCGGCAGGCAGAACCTCCGCGATCCGCCGCTCGAGCCGCGCGACCGCCTGAGAGGTCTGCTTCAGGCTGTAGTCGGCAGGCAGCTCGGCCTTCACGAAAATCAGATCGGCGAAATCGGTGGAGAACAACTTGAATGGCACCAACCCCGCTCCCACCAATCCGCCGGCACCGACCAACAGAAGGAAAAACAAGCCGACCGCCGCATACCGCCACCGCAGCGCGATGGTCAGCAGATGCAGATACAACCCGATCACCCCGCGCAACCCCGAATCCACCACATCGCGCATGTCGCGGTAGGTCGTCCGCACCAGCCTCGGAATGCGCGCGAAGCCGGTGGCCGGTGGCATGGCCGCAAGCTCGGCGGCGGATTTCCCCCGCTTCACAAAATCCGCCAGGTGGCTCGGCAACACAATGAACGCCTGCACCAGCGAGAAGACGAGCGCCGAAATCACCACGACAGGCACGATCATGAGAAACTTCCCGATGATTCCGTCCGCCCAGATCAACGGCAGAAACGCAGCCACCGTCGTGCCCACGCTTCCGAGCACCGGCCAAAAGACCTCCGAAGCCCCTCGGATCGCGGCCTCGCGGGGACTCATTCCGTTTTGCAAGTGCCGGTAGGAGTTTTCCGCCATTACCACCGCGTCGTCCACCACCATGCCGAGCGCCATGATCATGCCGAAGAGCGAAAGCAGGTTGATCGTGTAGCCGCAGGCCTGGAGCACGAGCATCGTCCCCGCGAAGGAAATCGGCAGACCCACCGCCACAAGCAGCGCCAACCGCCAGTTCAACATGAGCAACAACAGCACGGTCACCAGCAGGAGCGCCTGCACGCCGTTCTGGACGACCGTATTGATGCGGACTTTGATGAAGCGCGTGGTGTCGCTAAGCGCGCGGGTTTCGACCTCCGGCGGCAGGTCTTGCACGCCCTCGGTAAACGCCTTCCGGCATGCCTGGACCGTTTTGATCGCATCCGCCCCCTTTTTCTTGATGATCGTGAAGGTCACCGCGGGCAGCATGTCCGCGCGCCCCATGGTGCGAGGCTCCTCCGTGGTGTCGCGAAAGGTGGCCAGATCCCTCAAAAGCACTGTGCCACCGCCGCGCAGGGGGATCGCCGTGCCGGCGAGTTCCTGCGCCGAGGTGATCTCTCCGATCAACCGAACAACGCGCTGCCCGCCTGCGGCGTCGAGGCGTCCGCCGACGGCATTGATGTTTTTGCGCCGCACCGCCTCGGTGACCTGCTCGATCGAAAGACCCGCTGCCTCGAGCTTGTGTGGATCGAGTTCCACCCACACCTCGCGGCGGTCGAGTCCGTCGGCCAGCACCGCCGAGACACCTGGAATGATACGCAGCTTCCGCTCCAGCCGCTCGAGCTGCTGACGGATCGTCATCGGATCGAAGTCCGCCGGGTAGGAGACCGTGAACGTGACCAGCGGGAAGGGGATGTCGAACTCCTCGATCACCGGCGGCTCGATCGTCGCGGGCAATCTCGCCTTTGCCTTGTCCACCGCCTGACGGACCTCGTTCAACACAGGGTCGATGTTTGTGATCGTGGATTCGACCTCGATGAAAATGTTCGAAAAGTTGTCCTCGGAGAACGAGCGGATTTTTTTCACTCCCTCCACGCTCGCCAGCTCGACCTCGATCGGCACTGTGATCGTGCGCTCGATCTCCTCGGCCGAACTCGTCGCGGGATCCAGCGTGGTGACCTGGATGAAATTCGTCGACACATCGGGGAACAGATCGAGCTTCAGCCGCGAGGTCGCGGTCATCCAGCCCGCCACGAGCAAGAACACGCACAGCAGATTCACCGCCACGCGATTGTTGACGCTCCACTCGGACAGTTTCACTGGATGTAAACCTTGTCTCCGGGTTGAAGACCCTCGAGCACCGGAAACTTGCCGTCGATCTCGGGTCCGACCTTGATTTTCACAGACCTTGGCCCCTCGGGCGTGTCCTTGACCACGATCGCATCCGCGCCGGCGAAACGCACCGCCACCGCAGGCACCACCGGCCCCGGCGGAAATTCCTGCACTACTGCATCGACTCGTCCCTGGATGCCGCCGGGTAAATTGTGCTCTGTGTTTTCAAGCACGGCCTCGACCTTGAACAGACGCGTCGCGGGATCTGCCGAGCGGCTTGCAAAGCGCACCACAGGCTCAAGCTGCCCTGCCCTGCCAGACACAAGCCTCAACGGCAACGTCGCGCCGGGGGGAAACGCCGGCAGGTCGCTCTCGCTGACAAAAAGTTCCACGCGCAATGTTTTCAAATCCACCATCTCGACCACAGGCTCGTTCACATTCACCGCATCGCCGACATCCACCAGACGCGCATTGACCGTGCCGTCAAACGGGGCCTTCACAGTATGCCGCTCCACGGTGTCCCTCGCCTCGGCAAATGCCGCGCGCGCGATCCGCGCCTCGGATAGCGCGGTCTCGTAGGCCGTCGCTGAAATCGCCTTCACATCGCGCAGCCGCTCCGCCTCGTTCAAGAGCCGCTCGGTCTCTGAGAGGCGCAGCGCGGCGGCATCGAGGAGAATCTGTGCACGGGTGGCATCCAGCCTCACCAGACTATCGCCCAACACCACGCTGTCGCCGGCCTCGACAAAAACCTCCACCACCCTGCCCGCGACCTCCGCAGGCACATCCGCGCTCATCCAAGGTTCGAGCGCCGCCGTGAATTTGCGCACCCGCTCGAGTGGCATCGACTCGATCACCACTGGCACAGGCGGAGGAGCAAGGAGTTCCTTGCGCTCGACCTCGCTGCGGCGCTTCTCCCTCTGCGCGTCCAGATACCGGTTCATACCTGCCACCACGCCCGCCACCACGAGCCCGAGAGCGAGGAATCCAAGCAATGCACGCTTTGTGCGGCGGTGAAACATGGGCATGTGGCTAAGCAACGTCGCACAACTTGGCAAGGATGCTTCATTTTTCAAAATCACGGCTGGATATCCGACCGCCCACAGGAGTAGGGATAAGACGTGGCTCAACTCCGCTCGCAACGTCGCCGCAAGTCCGAACACTGGCACAAGGCCAACCGCGCACTCATCGCCCTCATCCTCGCAGGTGTCGCCCTGCTCGGCTCATTCCTTTTCTACCCCGAAATCGAGACCCGCAAGGAACTGGCCCGCCAACTCGAAGAGGAACAAGCCGTCCTGCGCAGCGAGGAAGCCCAGCGCGCCCTCCACCGCCGCGAAGTCCACCTGCTCGAAAACGATCCCGAATATGTCGAGATCATCGCCCGCGACAGAATCGGTGTCATGAAGGAAGGTGAAACCATTTTCCGCTTCGATACCCCCTCGACCAAAGCAGGCCAGCAACCACCCCGCTGACCCCCCGCTTGGTGATCCCAGTCTTGGCGCGGGGCCGATGTTCACCACAGCGCTGAGTTGACATGTTGGCCGCCAAGCAATCTTCCGGAGCCGCGCACCACAGGGGAAACCACATGGGCGGGGGTGAACTCGTTCCACTCGGTGGCGATGAAGACGGAGGGGCCCACTGCGGGATCAATCTGCTCACGCCAAGCCTCCAAAGATTCATAAATTAATAACCATCAGGGATCTCCCTATGCGCTCAAATTCTCGCGAGGCGGGGCCTTTGTTTCGGTGAAGCCGGAGAACAGGAAGAGGCCGGCGGCGGTGCAGATGGCGGCGTCGGCGATGTTGAAGGCCGGCCAGTGGCCATACCACGGGAGGATGACGTCGAGGAAATCGACGACATATCCGTGAATCAACCTGTCGGTGAGATTACCAAGGACGCCGGACGCGAGGAGGGCGGCACCGATGCGGGTGGGCTTGTCCATGAAACACCCCCGCCGCGCCATGATGGCAAGGATGACAAGCGCGGCGCTGGCCAGACCGATGAAAAAATGGTTGTTGTCCTTGAACATTCCAAAGGCCGCTCCGGTGTTGTGGACTTGGACGAGATTGAAGAAACCCGGGATCACGGGAACATACTCGTCGGTGGAAATCGTCGCGAGCACGACCCACTTGGTGAGTTGGTCCATCACATAGAGAGGAAGGGTCAGGATGAGCAAAAGCTTCATGGGAAACGATCGGGCCGACTCAGCTCAGCGCCCCTTCGCAGCGGGCGCAGAGTGTCGGGTGCCCGGCGCTTTGGCCGACTTCGGGACGGTGGCGCCAGCAGCGCTCGCAGCGGGCGTTCGGCGTTTTGGAAACCTCGCAAGTCGGCGTGGCGGATTCGGAGACTTCCAGATCGCTGAGGATGAAGAGTTCCTCCGCCTCGGATTGGACGGGTGCGAGGGACTTCAATTCGTCGGGCGTGGCGCCAAGTTGGATTTTTGCCTCGAGCGCGCTGCCGATCTCGCCAGCTTTTTGGGGTTTCTCGATCGCTTGCGAAATGCGGCTGCGGATTTGCAGGAGGGCGTCCATGGACGCGATGGCGTCGGGGTTTTGAAAGGCGGGATCGGGTTTTGGAAAATCCTGCGCGTGGACCGAGCTGCCGCTCTGGAAGTGGCTCCAGGCCTCCTCGGCGGTGTAGGCGAGGATGGGCGCGAGCAGGCGGACGAGGGTATCGAACACGCGGTGCATGGCGAACTGCGTGGCAAGGCGGCGGGCGGAATTTTTTGGGTCGCAGTAAAGCCGGTCCTTCGTGATGTCCACATACAGGCTGCTCAGATCGACGGCGCAGAATTGGTTGATCGTGTGGTGCACGCGGTGGAACTCGAGTTTTTCGTAGGCGTCGAGGCAGGTGGCGACGACTTCCTGCAAGCGCGCGAGGATCCAGCGGTCGACGAAGGTGAGCGATTCGGGAGCGGGGGGATTCTCGGCGTCGTAGTCGTGGAGGTTCGCGAGGAGGATTCGGAGCGTGTTGCGAACGCGGCGGTAGGCATCCGAGAGGCGCGTGAAGATTTCCTCGGAGAAGGGAACATCGTCGGTGAAGTTCACACTGCTAACCCACAGGCGGAGCAGGTCGGCGCCGTATTTGTTCACATAGTGGTCGGCGTCGGTGGGCTTCTGGTAACCGCCTGCCGCGGACTTCGAGATTTTTTTGCGCGTGTCGACATCCATCACGAAGCCGTGGGTGAGCACGGTGCGGTAGGGGGCTTTTTCGTTGAGCGCGACAGAGGTCATGAGCGAACTCTGGAACCAGCCGCGGTGCTGGTCGGTCGCTTCGAGATAGAGGTCGGCGGGGAAGGCGAGTTCGGGGCGCTGGCGCAGGACGGTTTCGTGGCTGAGGCCGGAATCGATCCAGACATCGAGCGTGTCATTGCGGCGAGTGGTGCCAGCGGGGAGGCCGACGAGCGCGGCCCAAGCGGCATCGTCGAGTTCGAACCACGAATTCGTTCCTTTTTCGGAAAAGACCTCGGCGACTTTGGTGATGACGGCGGGGTCGAGGATCGGATCTCCGCTTTCGGTGTAGAAAACCGGGAGCGGAACACCCCAGGTGCGCTGGCGCGAGATACACCAGTCGGGGCGGGATTCCACTGTTCCGCGAATGCGGTTGCGGCCCCAGTGGGGAATCCATTGGGTGGCGTCGATCTCGGTGAGCGCTGTCTCGCGGAGTCCGTCGATGCGGATGAAGAATTGCTCCACCGCGCGGAAGAGGATTGGGGTTTTGGAACGCCAGCAGTGCGGGTATTCGTGGAGATAATCGGACTGGCCGAGCAGCGCGCCGCGTTCGGTGAGAATGCGGAGGACTTCCTTGTTGCCTTGATCAAGGACATGGAGGCCGACGAGTTCGGGCACACCGCATTCCTCCGTGAATTTGCCGAAGTCGTCGACAGGCGAGAGGACATCGAGACCGTTGGCTTGGCCAGCGAGGTAGTCGTCCGCGCCGTGGCCGGGCGCGATATGGACCTGCCCCGTGCCTTTTTCCATCGTGACGAAATCGGCGGAGATGACGGGAACTTCGCGATCGAGGAACGGATGGCGGGCTTTGGCCCCAGCGAGTTCGGCACCGGTGAATTCGCGTTCGGCGGGAGCGGCCGAGGATTTGGTTTCGGCGAGAAACGCCTCCCAGAGCGCGTTGGCAATGACGACTGATCGGGTTGATCCGTCGGAGAGAGTGACCTTGCGCAGGGTGTATTTTTCCTGCGGGTGGACGGCGATCGCAAGGTTCGCTGGGAGTGTCCATGGTGTGGTCGTCCAGATGACAAACGACGCATCAACGACCGGGCCGCTGGCGGCAGCGAAGGCGACATGGATGGCTGGGTCGGTGCGTTCGGTGTATTCGACCTCCGCCTCCGCCAGAGCGGTGTGCGCGCCGGTGCTCCAGAGGACGGGCTTTTTCTTGCGGTAGACGAGGCCTTTTTCGACGAATTTCGCGAAGGCGCGGATCATCCCGGCCTCGTAGGCGGGATCGAGGGTGAGGTAGGGATTTTCCCAATCGCCGAGCACGCCGAGGCGTTTGAATTGGCGGCGTTGGATATCGATGAACTTGCGCGCGTATTCCTCCGAGCGGCGGCGGACCTCGGCTGGAGCCAGCCCGGCGGAGGACTTAACCACGCGGAACTCGATCGGGAGGCCGTGGCAGTCCCAGCCCGGCACGAACGGCGCGCGAAAGCCGGCCATGGTTTTGGATTTCACCACGAAGTCCTTGAGAATCTTGTTCAGTGCGGTGCCCATGTGGACATCGCCGTTGGCGAAAGGCGGACCATCATGGAGCAAGTAAAGAGGGGCGTCCTTCCTGCGCTCCTGGATTTTTTCGTAAAGTCCCTCCGACTCCCATTTTGCCAGCATCTCCGGCTCGCGCTGCGCCAGGCCGGCCTTCATCGGGAAGTCTGTTTTCGGAAGGTTGATCGTGTCTTTGTAGCCGCTCATGAAAGGCGTGAACCTCTATCAGCGCACCGCCATCCGGTCAACGCCCGCGCCCCCTCCCGGACTGTCAGAACACCGCCGACAGCCTGCGGGCAACCTCTTCCACGTTCGCACGGCTGTTGAAGGCGGAGATGCGGAAATAGCCCTCGCCAGCGGGACCGAAGCCGCTCCCGGGAGTGATGACCACATTCGCCTGATTGAGCATCTTGTCGAAGACATCCCAGCTCGAGCTGCCCTTCGGCGCGCGGACCCAGATGTATGGGGCATTCTCGCCGCCAAAGGTTTCAAGCCCGCACTTTGCCGCCGCCGCGCGAAGAATGGCGGCATTGCCCATGTAGTGTTCGACGAGCGCGGCGACCTGCTCCTTGCCCTGTGGCGAATACAGCGCCTCGGCGCCCCGCTGGGTGATGTAGCCGACGCCGTTGAATTTTGTGCTGAAACGGCGGTTCCAGAGCGGATGCAGCGGTTTTTTCTCGCCCGAGGAGGTCGTGCAGAGAAGGTCCTTCGGCACGACGGTGAATGCGCACCGCACGCCCGTAAAGCCGCCGTTTTTCGAAAAACTACGGAATTCGATCGCGCAGCGCCGTGCTCCCGGAATTTCGTAAATCGAATGCGGAATCGAAGAGTCTTTGATGTAGGCCTCGTAGGCTGCATCGAAGAGAATCACGGCATCGTTCGCCAGCGCATACGCGACCCAGGCCTCGAGTTGCCCGCGTGTGGCCACCGTCCCGGTCGGATTGTTCGGGTAGCAAAGATAAATGATGTCGACCTTTTCCTTAGGAATCGCCGGAACAAAGCCGTTCTCCGCATTGCACGGGAGGTAAACGAGCCCGCTGTAGAGCCCCTTGTCATCTCCCTCACCGGTGTGCCCAGCCATTACGTTCGTATCGACATACACAGGATACACTGGATCCATCACGGCGATGCGGTTGTCGTGGCCGAAGATGTCGAGGATGTTGCCGCAGTCGCATTTCGATCCGTCGGAAACAAAAATCTCGTCGTCGGCGACCTCGAGTCCCTTCGAGCGGTAGTCGTTTTCAGCAATCGCATGCCGGAGGAACTCGTAACCCTGTTCTGGCCCATAGCCGCGGAATCCCGAGCGCGTGCCCATTTCGTCCACCGCCTTGTGCAGCGCCTCGCGCACCGCCTCGGGGAGCGGCTCGGTGACATCACCGATCCCGCACCGGATCAACCGAGCGGCTCCCTCGGGGTTGGCATCGGTGAACGCCTTCACGCGGCGGTTGATTTCAGGAAAAAGGTAACCGGCTTTGAGTTTGAGGTAATGGGAATTGAGTTGGGCCATAAAGAAGCAGGGCACTTAAACAAAAACGCCCGACCGTTTCCAGTCGGGCGTTGTTAATTGAAGCGAAACGCGACTCAGGCGCTCGCGAAGTTTTTCTCCACCGTGGCCCAGTTCACTGTGTTCCACCATGCCTTCAGATAGTCGGGACGGCGGTTCTGGTAGTTGAGGTAATAGGCGTGCTCCCACACATCGCATCCGAGGATCGGGGTGCCGGTGCACTCGGCGACTCCGGCCATGAGCGGGTTGTCCTGGTTCGGGGTCGAGCAGACGCAGAGCGACTTGTCGGCCTTCACGCAAAGCCAGACCCAACCACTGCCGAAGCGGGCAAGACCGGCGGCCTCGAATTTGGCTTTGAAATCCTCGAAGCTGCCAAACGACTTGTCGATGGCTTCGGCGAGGGCTCCGGTTGGCACCCCGCCAGCATTCGGCCCCATGAGATTCCAGAAGAAGGTGTGATTCCAATGCCCTCCGCCATTGTTGCGGACCGCCCCGCGAATTGCCTCAGGGACCGACGCGAGGTTCGAGATCAATTCCTCGACGGACTTGCCCGCGAGCTCTGGCGCGCTTTCAAGCGCCTTGTTCAGGTTGGTGACATAGGTGGCATGGTGCTTGCCGTGATGGATCTCCATCGTGCGGGTGTCGATGTTCGGCTCAAGGGCCGTGACGGAGTAGGGAAGTGAAGGAAGTTCGAATGACATGTTGGTAATGAGTTGAGTCGCCATCTTAGTCCTGCGGCACTGGCGTTCAAGCGGGTTTGTTCCCTTTGATAGTCCCGCCGGGATGCTTTCTTGGATGCTGGACAAAGAACACCGCTGCCCTTAGAACCACCCCCGAACCTGCTTCAACTCATGATCGATTCCATTGTATCCATGCTCGGCGACAAGGCCGACGACCTACTCAACCACAAGTGCAACACCGTTCCCAAGGACATGCTCCACCTTCCGGGGCCTGATTTTGTGGATCGCATTTTCGCTCCCACCGACAGAAACCAGCTCGTTCTGAACAATCTCCAATGGATTTACAATACCGGCCGCCTCGCAGGCACCGGGTATGTCTCCATTCTTCCCGTGGACCAGGGCATCGAACACTCTGCCGGCGCGAGCTTCGCCAAAAACCCTGCCTACTTCGATCCCGAGAACATCGTGAAACTCGCCATCGAAGGCGGGTGCAACGCCGTGGCATCGACCTTCGGCGTCCTGGGCGCGGTCTCCCGCAAATACGCCCACAAGATTCCGTTCCTTGTGAAGATCAACCACAACGAACTCCTCACCTACCCGAACGCCTTTAAGGAAATCCTCTTCGGCAAGGTGAAAACCGCCCACGACATGGGTGCGGCGGCGATCGGCGCGACGATTTACTTTGGATCCGACGACGCCCACCGCGAGATCGTCGAGGTCGCCGAGGCGTTCGCCCTCGCCCACGAACTCGGCATGGCCACCGTGCTCTGGTGCTACCTCCGCAATCCGGCGTTCAAGACCGACAAGGACTACCATGTCTCCGCCGACCTCACCGGCCAGGCAAACCACCTCGGCTGCACCATCCAGGCGGACATCATCAAACAAAAACTCCCGGAGAACAACGGCGGCTACAAGGCCCTCAACACCGGCGGCTCGAGCTACGGCAAACTCGACGAGCGCATCTACACTGAACTCACCTCCGACCACCCGATCGACCTCTGCCGCTATCAGGTCGCCAACTGCTACATGGGCCGCGCAGGCCTGATCAACAGCGGCGGCGCCAGCGGCAAGAAAGACTTCGAAGAGGCCGTCCACACCGCCGTGATCAACAAGCGCGCGGGTGGCACCGGCCTCATCTCGGGCCGCAAGGCCTTCCAGCGCCCGATGGACGAGGGAGCTAAGCTCCTCCACACCATCCAGGATGTCTACCTCGCCAAAGAGGTCACTGTTGCCTGACACGCAAACCGAATCGCAAAAACGGCCGCGACAAAAATCGCGGCCGTTTTTATTTTCCCGAAGGCAACCGAGTAACCACCGGGGATCAGTAGGATCCCTCGACCCGCGCGGCCACATCGCGATAGCCGTAGTCGACCTCGTAGATTTGCTTGAGGCAATCGAGCGCCTTTTCTTTTTGATCCATGCGTTCGTAAACGAGGGCGAGGCTATAGGTGATTTCCTTCTTCAGCGAATCCATCGCCGTGATCTCGCCGGCGGCGTCGGCAAGCGTCTTGGCGGCGAGGTCGAACATGGAGCGGGAGGTGAAGCATTTCCCTAGAAGAGTCATCGCGCGCAGACGGACGTTCGGGTTCTGGCGCGCCTTTTGAAGCTCGGGGATGGCCTCCTGCCACTTCTCCATGGCGACGAGAATCTCCCCCAACTCGAAGCGGAACTGAAGATCGGTGGGGTTTTGCTCCACGCGGCGGCGGGCGGCCTCGAACCTTAGTCCATCCCGTTGCGCGCGGAGGTCGGCCAGTTCGGCGGCGTATTGTTCCGCCTCGGGAGTCCCCGAATGGGCGGCGACATACTCGTCGCGGGACGAGATCGCAGCCTCGAATTGCTTGATCTGCAAATCCGAGGCCTTGCGGACAAGCGCGGCGTCGGAGTTGTTGGTGAGCGCCGCCGCGTAATTAAACCAGTTTACAGCGTTCTCGAAGTCCTCTTTCTGCTCGTAAAGTTCCGCAATCCGGCGGGCGGTATCGACCCCACCTGGCTCGGCCTCGGCTTTGGCGTGCAGTTCGACGAGAAGGTTGTCGAGCATCTCCTCGCTCCGCACGACACGCGACTGCTGCTCGAGGGCGACCGCCTGGTCCTTGTCCTTGATAAGGTCGCGGTAGCTCGTCTCCGCCTTGTCCCACCCGCCTTTTTGCATGGAGTTCGAGGCGGCGGCATCCTTTGTTCCCTTGATCGCTGCCAAGTCGTTCGGCGAAATGCCGGTAATCCGCTGGTAAAGAGCCAGCGCTTTCTCGGGCGACCCGCTCTCCATGTAAAAGCGCGCCAACTCGTGCATGAGCTTGGTGTCCTTCGGTGCGCCGTCCAAGATCGTCTCCAAGGCAAACGCTGCCGTCTCGGGCATTTTGACGGCCATGGCCGCTTCTTTGAGCAACTGGTTTAATTGCGCATTGCGCGGATCTCCCTCAAGCGCCTTTTCGATGGCCTTGAGCGCGGCGAGCGGATCTTTTTTCACCGTGGATTGGATTTTCATCGCGGCGATGGACGCTGTGGAAAGGAAGGGCGCTTTCCCGCCTGTCTTCGCGATCTCCGCTTGGCGAACCAGTTTGCGCCCATCGAGGAACTCCGGATGGCTCTTCAAGACCGGCTGCAGCAATTGCACAGTGTAACCATAATTCTTGAGCTGCATCGCGCTCATGGCCTTCAACCACGTGGCTTGATGAAACTCCGGAAGGTCTTTTTCGGTTTTAACTGCCATAGGGGTGCCGGAGGATAGTTTTAGTTGCGGCCTTCTTCAAGCGTGCCGTTCCCCACCAACGCGGGGCATGGGCAAATCACAGGACGGCTCAGATTGTTTGCGACAGGAACCCGCCATCCACCCTCAGGTCGGAACCGGTCACAAAGGAGCTTGCTTGCGAACTGGCGAGAAACACCACCGCCCCCGCCAATTCGTCGGCCTCGCCGAACCGGGCCATCGGCGTGTGCCCGAGGATCGCCGCCGCACGCGGTGTCGTGCTGCCATCTGGATTGAACAACAGGCGCAAATTCTGCTCGGCGGGAAAAAAACCGGGGGAAATCGAGTTCACCCGCACCCCGGCGGATGCCCACTCGCGGGCGAGGAATTGGGTCAGATTCAACACGGCTGCCTTCGCGGCAGAGTAGGCGACCACGCGCGACAAGGGCAGGTGAGCCGATGTGCTGGCGATATTGATGATGCTTCCCTTGCCGTTTTCAACCATCGCGGCTCCGATGATCTGGCACGGAATCAACGCACCGCCGATCAGGTTGAGTTCGAAATTCGCGGCCCAGTCCTCGGGGGAGATCTCGGGAAAGGGATGCTCCGGAGAGACAGTGACATTCGGGTTGTTTCCCCCCGCCGCGTTGACGAGAACCGTGGGAATTCCGTAGGTGTCGGTAGCGATTTCAAGCAGGTCGAGCACACTCTCCCGCTCGGTGGCATCGGTTTCCACAAACACTGCGGAACCTCCCTCCCCCTGGATTTCACCAACGCGTTGCTCGCCACGCTCGGTGCTGCGCCCCGAGACCACCACCCGTGCGCCCGCCTCGGCGAGGGCGCTCGCCATCGCACCGCCAAGCACTCCTGTGCCACCGACCACGATCGCCACCTCCTCCGAGAGATCAAAAAGATTCGATGCCATGGGCGCACTAAAGACAATCCCCCCCCCGCCCGCACGGATTTTTTTTGGCTTCCGAAGGGTCCCCCGCGCAGGCAGACTCCCGCCGCATGTTAAAGGATACCCAAAGCGAACCAGACGACCGCCGCATGCCGATCGACCGCGTGGGAGTCAAAGGCCTTCGCTACCCGGTGCAGGTGCGCGACAAGGACCACACCGTTCAAAACACTGTGGCCACAGTCCAACTCACTGTCGACCTGCCCCACCATTTCAAAGGCACGCACATGAGCCGCTTCATCGAGGTCCTCGCCTCGCACGGCCCAGTGATCCACGTGGGCAACATCCGCGACATCCTCTCTGAAACAGCCTCCCGCCTCGAAAGCCGCTGTGCGCACCTCGATATCGAGTTTCCGTTCTTTCTCGAAAAAAAGGCCCCGGTCACCGGCTCTCCGGGCCTCATGGACTACAACGTGCGCTTCGCCGCGACGCTTGAAGAAGACAAACTCGACTTCATCGTCACAGCGACGATTCCCGTGACCACCCTCTGCCCGTGCTCGAAGGCGATCAGCTCCGGTGGCGCGCACAACCAACGCGGCCATGTCACCCTCTCGGTAAGAACCGCAAAGCCCCTCTGGATCGAGGAAATGGTCCGCCTCGCCGAGGAGTCCGCCAGCTCCGAACTCTACAGCCTCCTCAAGCGGCCGGACGAAAAACACGTCACCGAGCAAGCCTACGCCAACCCCGTGTTCGTCGAGGATCTCGTTCGCAATGTTGCGGTGCGTTGTGAAGCCGATCCCAATATCCTCTGGTATCGCGTGGAGGTGGAGAACTTCGAGTCCATCCACAATCACAGCGCTTGGGCCCTCATCGAAAAAACTCCCGCTTGACCCACCATGGAGCCTCCCACCCGCTTGAAACACCACCCCTGGCGCCCCCGCAGCATCGAAGCCGCTGGCTGGATGGTCGTCATCGCTCTCACGCTCACGGTCGTCTGGGCAGGCAAGGACCTGTTCATCCCGCTGGTCATCGCGCTCATCGGCGTCTACCTCATCAAAGTCGTCGAGCGTTGGATCGGATGCGTCAAAATCGCCGGCCGCGGACTTCCCCAGTCCATCTCCCTTCTGCTCGCATTCGCCGCCGTCATCGCCCTCAGCTACCTGCTCTTTAGCATCATCGCCGACAACGCCATGCGCGTCGCCGACATGGCCCCGAAATACCAGACGCGCATCGTCGCGATCCAAGCAAAGGTATTCCAACTCATCGGCACCGAGCAACCCCCCGCCATGCGCCAATTCCTCGGCTCGCTCGACATCCCCGGCCTGCTGGCCCTTGTCGCCACCAACCTCAGCCGGCCTGCTCAAAACAACCACCCTCATCATTGTCTTCGCCGTCTTCCTTCTTCTGGAGTCCCGCTTCATCCCGTCGAAAATCGAAGCCCTCTTCCCAGGCGACTTCCGCCGCGAGCGCGTGCGGGCCATGCTTCGCCGCATCGATCACGACATCCAGACATACTTCGGCGTCAAAACAGCCGTGAGCCTCGCCACGGCTCTCATGAGCTACGCGGTCATGCGCGCGGTGGACCTCGATTTCGCCGCCTTCTGGGCCCTTCTCGTGTTCATTCTGAATTTCATTCCGACCATCGGCTCGATCGTCGCCACCATCCTCCCCGGCCTGCTCGCGCTCGTGCAGTTCGAGAGTTGGACGCCATTTGTCATCCTCGTTGTTGGCATCACCGTGATCCAGCAGGCACTCGGCAGCTTCCTCGAACCCAACCTCATGGGCATGACCCTCAACCTCAGCCCGCTCGTCGTGGTCATTTCCCTCATCCTCTGGGGCATGCTCTGGGGAGTTGTGGGCATGTTCCTTTGCGTGCCGATCACAGTCATCATGGTGATCATTCTGGCGAATTTCCCTGGCTCCCGCTGGGTCGCCATCCTCCTTTCGAAAGAAGGCAAAATCCAAATCTGACCCGTCGGGTGGGGCCGCATTGACCCGCGTTGCGGCCATTGGTAGTGTTTGACCATGAAAGTCCACCTTCACCAAATTCCCGAAGGCGACACGCTCCACATCGAAGGCGAGGAGAATCCCTCCGCCCTCGGCCTCGAAGAGGCGGGGGCCACTCCAGTCTCCCAACTCCGTTACAGCTTGGATGTCGGCTGCTCCGGCGGCGGACTCTTCGCCACCGGCGAACTCTCCATCACCGTTCGCATGACCTGTGTCGTCTGCCTCGAGGAGTTCGACCAAGAGATCGTGATCTCGCCGTTCGCCCTGCAACTCGACGAACTGCAAGGCGAGTTGATTGACTTGACCCCGCTGGCCCGCGAGGATATTCACCTCAGCCTGCCCGCGCATCCCCGCTGCGACAGTGGTGGTGAGCGGTCATGTCCCGCCTCGCGCAACACTGCGCCGGGGACCGCTTGGCACTCGAGTTCGACACCGGCCACCGCATGGGACGCACTCGACACATTCAAATCCAAATCCAAGTAACACATTATGGGAGTTCCCAAACGCAAAACCTCGAAAATGCGCCTCCGCACACGCAAGGCGGCCAACCGCTGGAAGGCTCCAAAACTCAGCAAATGCCCGCAATGCGGCGCCGCCCTCCCCGGCCACACAGCCTGCCCCTCCTGCGGTTACTACAACAAACGCCAGGTTCTCACGATCGGCGCCGAGTAATTTCCCGAGGCGCCCCTGCCCTGCCGGATGAAAATCGCCCTCGACGCCATGGGCGGGGATTTTTCCCCGAAAAACCCGGTTGCCGGCGCTGTTCAGGCCCTCAGGGACTTTCCCGACATCGAAATCATCTTTGTCGGAGACGAACAACGCATCCGTGCCGAACTCGGAGCCCATTCTCTCACCGGGATCGAGCGCCGCATTTCCTGCCATCACGCATCGCAAGTAGTTGACATGCAGGACAGCGGCCTCGACAGCGTCCGCAGGAAAAAAGATTCGTCTATCAGCCGCGCCGTCGATCTCGTGAAATCCGGCGAGGCGGATGCCGTCGTCTCCGCCGGTCACACAGGCGCACTTGTCGCCGCCGCCACCATCAAGCTCCGCACCCTCCCCGGCATTGAGCGCGCGGCCCTCGGCGTTCTCATTCCCGCCGAGGGCGGTGTGTTTCTCCTCATCGACGGCGGCGCGAACATCGACCCGGCACCCCGCCACCTCGTGGGCTTCGCTGTCATGGGCAGCGTCTACTACCAATCGGTCGTGGCCGCAGGCGAAGCCCGCGTCGGCCTCCTGAACATCGGCACCGAACCAAGCAAAGGCACTGAATTCTACAAGGAGTGCCACAAACTTCTCGAAACAGCCCCCGTTCGCTTCACTGGCAATGTCGAGGGCCACGGCATCTTCCACCGCCCGGCAGATGTCGTCGTCTGCGATGGCTTCACTGGAAACATCTTTCTCAAAACCATCGAGGGCCTCGCCAAATCGATGGTTCAGTGGATCAAGACCGAACTCACGCGCAACCCGCTTCGCCTCGCCGGAGCGCTGCTCTGCCGGGGCGCTTTCCAAGCCGTAAAAAACCGCACTAGCACCGACGAATACGGCGGCACCCCGCTGCTCGGCGTGAACGGCATCTGCATCAAGGCCCACGGCAACTCCTCGCCACGCGCCCTCCGCAACGCCGTCCGCGCCGCCCGCACCGCCGTGCAGCTCGGCATCAACACCCGCATCGTCGAGGCAATGAAACCAATCCATGAGCAAATCCCTTCACGAGAAAACGCGCCAGCCTAACCGCCCGGTCTCGATCATCGGCACAGGCAGCCACGTGCCCGACCGCGTCCTCACCAATAGCGAACTCGAGTCCATGGTCGAGACCAGCCACCAGTGGATCGTCGAACGCACAGGCATCATCGAGCGCCGCATCGCCGCGGAGACCGAGTTCACCAGCCACATGGCCGCCGCAGCAGCACGCAACGCCATGGAAAACGCCGGCGTCACCCCGGCGGAAATTGACCTCATCATCGTGGGCACGATCACCCCTGACACCGTCTTTCCCTCGACCGCCTGCCACGTCCAAAAACTCCTCGGCGCAAAAAATGCCGCCTGCTTCGATGTCAACGCCGCCTGCTCGGGGTTCCTCTACGGCGTCGAGATCGGCAGCCAGTTCATCGCGAACCGCTCCTGCGAGACCGTCCTCGTCATCGGTGCTGACAAACTGAGCAGCATCGTGAACTGGCAGGACCGCAACACCTGTGTCCTTTTCGGCGACGGCGCGGGCGCGGCGATCCTCCGTCACCGCCCCGACTCGAACGGCATTCTTTCGACCTACATGGCCAGCGACGGCAACTACAGCGACATCCTTCACATGCCCGGCGGAGGTTGCGCCCTCCCGATCAACCGCGACAACATCGAGCAGAAACTCAACACGCTTCAAATGAACGGCCGCGAGACCTTCAAGCAGGCGGTCACTTCCATGATGCGCGCCTCGCAGGTCGTCCTCGAACGCTGCGGTCTCACCGCCCGGGACATCAAGTGCGTCATCCCCCACCAGGCCAACATCCGCATCATCGAAGCCATGGCCGATCGCATGGATGTGCCCATGGAAAAATTCCATATCAATCTGGACAAATACGGCAACACGTCGGCCGCCGCGGTCGCCATCGCACTCGACGAGGCCGCTCGCACTGGCCGTTTCCAGCGGGGCGACCTCATCCTCCTTGTCGTCTTCGGTGGCGGTCTCACCTACGCCAGCTCGGTGATCGAATGGTGATTCCGGCGGCCTTCGCGCCCCCGCGCGCGTAGATTCTCCATGTCCGCCGATCCCACAGCCACCGCCATCCGCGAAGCGGACGCCTTTCTCGCCGCGTTCGCCGCTGAGAAGACCCTCCCAGACACGATCTCCAATTCACGACGTTGCGCCGTGGCGGAGGAGATCGCAGCCACCGGCACATGGACCCCGGCCTTCGAGGAACTCGAGCACGGAGCCCGTATCGCATGGCGCAACAACGCCCGCTGCATCGGCCGCCTCTTCTGGCCCTCGCTCCGCGTGCGAGACCGCCGCCATCTCACCGAACCTCAGGACATCCACAGCGAACTCCTCGAGCACCTCGCCCTCGCAACAAACGGCGGAAAAATCCAACCTCTCATCACCGTCTTTGCGCCCGCCTCGCGCTCGAAACCCTATTCGCGCATCTGGAACCACCAACTGCTCGGCTATGCCGGTTATGAACAACCTGACGGCACCATCCTCGGCGACCCAAAAAACCTCGCGTTCACCCGCAAGGCTCAATCCCTCGGGTGGCGCGGCGAGGGAACCGCCTTCGACCTCCTGCCCCTTATCATTCAAAAATCCGGCGGCCCTCCGCGACTCTTCCCTCCTCCCTCGGCAGCGGCACTGGAAGTCCCGCTCACCCATCCGGCACTACCGTGGTTTTCCGATCTCGGCCTTAAGTGGTATGCCGTGCCGATCCTCTCGGACATGCGCCTGCGCATCGGCGGCATCGACTTTTGCGCGGCCCCGTTCAACGGCTGGTATATGGGCACCGAGATCGGCTCCCGCGATCTGGGCGACACAGCCCGCTACAACATGCTACCCGTCGTCGCCGCAGGCATGGGCCTCGACACCTCCAAACCCTCCACCCTCTGGCGCGACCGCGCGCTGGTGGAACTCAACACCGCCGTCCTCCACTCATTCGAACATGCCGGCGTCCGCATCGTGGACCACCACCGCGCCTCCTCGGAATTCATGGAGTTCACCGCCCGCGAACAAAAGGCTGGTCGCGCCGTCTCCGCCGACTGGAGCTGGATTGTTCCACCCATGTCGGGTTCGGCCACTCCTGTCTTCCACACCCTTTGGAAAGACCTTTCGCTCCTGCCCGACTACCTCCAGCAGCCAAAGGCCTGGATCGAATTCTAAAGCGCAGACGTTCGATGCAGCCTACGTGAAATGCACCGAACCATCCGCACGGATGAACCGCTGGATCGCCGTGAGGATGTCGGGAATCGCCGCATCCATTTCATCCTCGCGAAACCCGGCGTCCTTTAACGCCGACTCGTCGGGATTGCTGTAAAATCCGTCCACTCCCACCCCGTAACCCAACTGTGTCGCCAGGTGCTTAGCCGCATGGATCAACGTCACCAGCATCTTGTCCTGCTCGGGAGCCCCAGAGGGAGCGGAGTAGTAATATCCCACAGAGACGAAGGTTGAGGGAAAACCCCAGTTCTCCAACAGCGCCTTGGTCACATCCATGGAATCATAGCCCAGAATCGCCATTTCCGCCTCGCGCCATGTCCCAAACTCGTCGGGCACCCTGCTCGCAATGTCGTCCAACACACTGAAGTTCGCATATGCCAAGGCAAACTTTCCAAGATCGTGGATCAACCCCGCCGTGTAAGCAGTCGATGGGTCCGCCAGATGCATGCTCTTGGCAAACGTCTCGGCACAAATCGCGACACACAGCGAGTGCTTGCACAAATCACCGGGCTCCCACCCATACCCACGCACCGGATGCACCAACCACCTGCCGGTCAGCGTCGACGCGGCGATCCGGTAAAGCGTTTTGCTCCCCAACCGGAGAATCGCATCGGCGATGCTCTCGCACCGCTGCGCATTCGCAAAATAGGCCGAGTTCGCCGTCCGAAGCACATTCGTCGCAAGCCCGGTATCCAGAGAGATCAGCATCTCAAGCTCCCCCAAATCCGAGGAGGTTCCCTCCGTCAACTTCAGCAACTTGGGCAGGATCGCCGGAGCGCACGGAATCGAGCGCGTCATCTCCACAACGGTCTGAAAATCCGCCGCCGCTTTCATCAACGCAAAAACTCGGGCTTGGTTGGAATTTTCACAATCACCTCCCCTGTCTGGTTGTTTAGCTTGATCGTTCGATTGATCCTCCCGCTGACCTCCCACGCCACCACATCCAGCTCAAGCTCCTGGCTTATCTTGTAAAACATGTCGATGTTCTTGGATCCGATGCGGAAAAAATTGTCCGTCGCCATGAGCTGCGCACCGCCGAACACCTTGCACCGGATATCCTGCTTTTTCGCTCCCGCTCGCACCAGCGTGTTCAAGGCTTTCGGAATCCCGGTGTCCAAAAACATCGTCTCGCGGATTTTTTGCTCCTTGTGAAGCTGCGCCGTCGGCAACATCGCATGCAACAACCCACCGATCCGCCGGGTCTCGTCGTGGAACGTGATCCCGAGGCACGACCCTAACGCATAGGTCGCAAGGCAAACCGACGGGTCCGTCGTAAATTTGAAGTCCGCCACACCCACGATGATAGTGCGCATGTGATCATCGACAAACTGGGGCGCTTTCACCATTGCGCGATGAAGGTATTCCTTTCGCCCAGGGAAGAAAGTGGAAATTCGAAAAAGTTCCCCCGCCGCTTCATTGATGCCGCTTGCAGGTTGCCTCGCCGGGCCGATCCGGTTACATGTGCCACCGCATGCGGACCCAAGATTCCATCGCCGGCCGGCTCCCCCGCGTCACCGAATCAGCCCTGCTGAAAGCCTGCGTTCTCCTGCTTGTCTCCCTTTGGATCTACTCGCCGGTCCACGATGCCGACTGGCTCTGGGACGACGACTATCTCCTGACCAACAACCCGGTCGTCCAATCCCCCGACGGCCTCGCGAGTTTGTGGATCGCCCCCGCCACCGCGGACTATTTTCCGCTGACCATGAGCACGCTCTGGCTCCTCTGGAAGTTTTTCGGACCCGATCCCGCCGGCTACCACACCATTTCCACCCTTCTCCACGCACTGTCTGCCGTCATGCTTTGGAACCTGCTTCGACTCATGCGGCTGCGCGGGGCTTGGTTGGCGGCGCTTCTCTTCGCCGTCCATCCCCTCTGCGTCGAGTCCGTGGCCTGGATTTCGGAACTTAAAAACACCATCTCGCTCCCTTTGTTCCTCGCCGCCGCGTCATGCTGGGTCCTCCACAGGGAAAAACCCGCTCTCGCGACCTATCTGGCCACCCTCGCCTTCTTCATTCTCGCCATGCTCGCCAAGAGTTCCTCGGTCATGTTCCCCGTGGCGATCCTTCTCCACACATGGTGGCGGCAACACCGCATCACGCCGCGCGACATCGCCGCAAGCGCTCCGTTTTTTCTCGTCTCCCTCCTCCTCGGCCTCGTGACCCTGCATTTCCAACTCGACCGCGCCATCGGCGACGAACCGATCCCGATCGGCGGACCCGCTTCCCGACTCGCCATCGCGGGCACTGCCATCCTGTTCTACCTCTCCAAAATCGTCTGGCCCCACTCGCTCCTTCCGACCTACCCGCAATGGGCAATGAACCCTCCGGCCGTTCTTGATTTTCTCCCCTGGCTCGTGATCTTGGGCGCCTTTGCCTTCATGTGGGCAAATCGCAACTCCTGGGGCCGCGACGCCATCATGGCCTTCGGATTTTTCATCATCATGCTCGCCCCGGTGCTGGGCTTCATCCCCATGTCGTTCATGAGGGTCTCTTGGGTCGCCGACCACTTTGTGCACATCCCGGTCATCAGCATGTTCGCCTGGATCGGCGCGGGCGCGGCGCGCCTTGTCGCATCGCGCCGCGAACCGGTCGCTTCACTCCTCCGCACCGCCGTCGCCGTCGTCGTCGCGGCACTGACCGTCACCAGCCATTCCTATGCCGCTGTCTGGCTCAACGAAGACACCCTCTGGTCCCACACCCTGGAACACCACAACGACTCATGGCAGGCCCACAACCGTCTCGGCGCCAGAAAATTCAACCGAGGCGACACCACCGCCGCCCTGATCCACTTCCGCGAGGCCGTCCGCCTCCGCCCGGACCTCGCCGAGACCCAGAACAACCTCGGCTCGGCCACCCTCGCCCAAAAGGATACCAAAAACGCCATCCGCCATTTCAAGGAAGCTTATCGCCTCTCGCCGGACATCATCTCCATTCGTGAAAATCTGGCCCGCGCCCTCCTCCTAGATGGCCAACCTGCCGAAGCCGGAGCGATCTATGCCGAACTCGCCCGCGAATATCCCGACAATGCCGCGTTCCTGTGCAACCTGGGCGTGGCACTTTTTCGCTCCGGCGACAGGAAACAAGCGATTGCATGTTTCCAAAAGGCACTGGAAATCAACCCTACCCTCGAGGACGCGCGCGCAAACCTCCAACACGCACTGCAGGAGTCCGCCGCTCCCGTCACTCCCTGAACTCGAACTCGCGCACCTCCAGCACCTCCCCCCTCGTGCAGACATGGGCGCAAAAATCCGGCCAATCCAACCGCCGCAACCCCACTTTTTCCCGACCCAACCTCCCCCACCCAGGCGAATCCACCCCCACCCTCGCCAAGCCACCCTGCAACCCGCTCCCGTCCATCTTTAGGATCGCCTCCTTCGCAGTCCACCATTCCAAAAACAAATCCCCTCCGTGCTTCTCGATTTCAATCGCCTCATCGGGACTGAAAAACCGTCTCGACAGACCCAAAAAATCTGCCTTCCGGCCTTTACGCTCCATATCAAACCCAACCGCTTCGCTTGCAAATGCCACAGCCAAATGACCTCCACAGTGACTCAAATTGAAATGCAAACGCCCGTTGCATTCAAGACAGGGTTTCCCCCCTTCATTGACCCCCAATACAATATCACTCACATCCGCCTCAAAATAAAGCGCAGCGATCCTTGCGGCAGTTGCCCTACCCGGGGAAACAACTCCACTTCCCCCACGAGAACTAACTTGTTTTCCATCCCCGTATTCGCGGCAATTTGATCCATCTTTTTTGTTGGAGGAAAAAGCTTTCCAGATGTGAATTTCACCCATCTTAGGGAATGATATTTTCCCCGCTTTTAGAGGAATTATTTCCATCGCACACAAAAAACGCTTGTCATTTTTCTAAATTTAGGAAGCACTTGTCTTCCATGAAAGTCACAGACATCAACAGCAAGACACTGAGCACACTTCTTTCTCTGACAAAGAAAAAAGAAATGCTCCAAACAAAAATCACCGAGATCGACGGTCAGATCGCGGCCCTCGCCTCCGGTGATACCTCAACCATCAAAAACATCCTCCGGCAAGCCTCGGCCCGGGGTGGCCGCCGTGGCAAAGCCAGAAAAGCCGGCGGTCGCCGCGGTCCGAAAACACCGCGCGGCGTCCTCCAAAAGGAAATCACCAACCTGCTCCACGCCGCTGGAGACATCGGCCTCACCATCAAGGAAATCGCCGAAAAAGTCGGCAAACCAAAGGCCAACGTCAACGTCTGGTTCTCGACCACCGGCAAAAAACTCAACCTCTTCAAGCGCCTCGAAGGCGGCCGCGTGAAACTCCTCGGCCACGAAGCACCCGCGGCTCCTGCCCCCGCGGAGACACCAGCCCAGTAATCAACACCGCTCCCGCCGCACCAAAAGCGGCGAGAAAATCAAAAAAAACGCCCCGCGCTACAACGCGGGGCGTTTTTTGTGCCAACTCCGCAAAAAGCCCGATGTTGACATCCCCACCCTCCACCCCCACCAATACCCCCCATGCCCATGCCCTCGAACTCTGAATCCCTGCGCATCCAAGAACGTGACTCAGGAACAGCAGACTGGTCCCTCTGGGGCTCCTACCTCTCAGACCGCCAATGGGGAACCGTCCGCGAGGATTACTCGGCCGATGGCGACGCTTGGACCTCGTTTCCACACGACCATGCCCGTTCGCGGACCTACCGTTGGGGCGAGGACGGTTTGCTCGGCATTTCCGACAATCGCGGCCTTCTCTGCTTCGCGCCTTCGTTTTGGAACGGCAAGGATCCGATCCTCAAGGAACGCGCGTTCGGCCTCTCGAACCCCCAAGGCAACCACGGCGAGGACATCAAGGACTACTTTTACCACCTCGACAACACCCCCACGCATTCCTTCATGCGCGGCCTCTACAAATACCCTCAGGCCGAGTTTCCCTATGGCCAACTGATCGAGGAAAATGCCCGCCGCTCGCGTCTGGAGCCGGAATACGAATTGGTGGACACCGGAGTTTTCGACGGCAGCCGCTACTTTGACATCTTCGTCGAATACGCCAAATCCTCGCCCGACGACATCGCCATCCGCCTGCGCATTATCAATCGCGGGCCCGATGCCGCACCGCTCACCGTGTTGCCGACCCTGTGGTTTCGCAACACCTGGGCTTGGGACGAGGGGGTGGAAAACAAACCCGAAATGCACTTGCTGCCGGGTGGCCAGGCGGTTGTCGCAAATTGTTGCGACCTGCCGGAATACCACCTCTACGCCGACGCCGGGGCGGAGTGGATTTTCACCGAAAACGAAACCAACCTGCGCCGCCTCTACAATGTCCCGAACGAGGCCGCGCATGTGAAGGATGCCTTCCATGATTACATCGTCGAGGGCCACGCGGAGGCCATCAACTCCACCAAAATCGGCACAAAGGCCGCTGCGGTTTACCGCCACACGCTGCAACCCGGCGAGGAATGGACGATCCGCTTGCGCCTGTGCCGCCCACCGAAGCCCGAGCCGTTCGGCACGCCGTTCGACGCGCTTTTCCAGCAACGCGAGGATGAGCACTTGCAGGCTTTGTCCAATTTGAACCTAGGCATCTCGCCCGAACTCCTGCTCGTGATGCGGAGCGCGCTGGCGGGGCTCTATTGGTGCAAGAAATTCTACTGCTATCCGGTCACACGCTGGCTGGAAGGCGATCCCACGATGCCCAAGCCGCCCGCCGAGCGATTGAAAGGCCGCAATGTTTTCTGGCGCGAACTCTACGCGAACGATGTCATTTCGATGCCGGACTCGTGGGAGTATCCCTACTTCTGCGCTTGGGATTTGATGTTCCAATCCGTCGCCTTCGCGTTGTCCGATCCCACCACGGCGAAACGCCAGAACATGCTCCTCCAAGGCGAGCGCTATACCTCGCCGAGCGCACAGCAACCCGCCTACGAATGGGCGCTTTCGGATGCCAACCCTCCGATCGGCGGCTGGGCGGCGTGGCGGATTTATTCGATAGAGCGAGGCATGACCGGCAAGGGCGACACCGCCTATCTCAAGCGGGCCTTCAACAAACTCCTGCTCAACTACGGTTGGTGGGCAAACCGTGTGGACCAGACTGGCGACAATGTCTTCGAAGGCGGGTTCCTCGGGCTCGACAACATCGGCGTGTTCGACCGCCGCTACCCACTTCCCGACGGCTCCCGCATCGCTCAAAGCGACGGCACGGCGTGGATGGCGCAGTTCTGCCTGAGCATGCTCAACATCGCGATCGAACTCGCGAAAGACTCGCCGGAATACGAGGACATCGCCGACAAGTTCCTCAACGATTTCATCTACCTCGCAGCTGCCATCAACGCGCCCGGTTCCGGTGGTTTCTCGCTGTGGGACGACGAAGATGGCTTCTACTACGATGTGCTCCGCCGCCCCGATGGTTCCTCGGCCCACCTGAAAACCCGCTCGGTGGCTGGCCTCACGCCGATTTTCGCTGTCGAGAGCTTCGATCACGAAACGGCAATGAAATTCCCGCTTCTGAAAAAGCGCTTCGATTGGTTCAAAAAAAACCGCCCGCATCTTCTCAAGAACCTTGACCATCTCTCGGATGTGATTGATGGCCGTCGTCTCGTCTCGCTGGTTCCGCCCGACCGCCTGCGCCGCATTTGCGAACGCCTTTTCGATGAGTCCGAATTCCTATCGCCCCACGGCATCCGCGCGCTGTCGAAAGTCTACGAGGCCCATCCCTACACTTCACCGAGGGCGAAAAAACCGAAACCCTCGCCTACAGCCCCGCCGACAGCCCGGTGGCGATGTTCGGCGGAAACTCGAACTGGCGCGGCCCCGTCTGGATGCCGATGAATTTCCTCATCATCGAATCGCTCCAAAAATTCGGCTTCTTCTTCGGCGACTCGTTCAAGGTCGAATTCCCCACCGGCAGCGGCGTGGAAATGACCCTCTGGGAAGTCTCGATCGAACTCCAAAAACGCCTCGTTGGCATCTTCACGCCGGACAAAGACGGACGCCGCCCGTTCCAAGGCGGAGTCGATCTTATCCACAACGACCCTCACTGGCGCGACCTTCTACAATTCAACGAATACTTCAACGGCGACAACGGGGCCGGCGTCGGTGCCAGCCACCAAACCGGCTGGACCGCCCTCGTCGCCAAAATGGCCCGCCAAATCCACACCGCCTCCCGCACCCAAAACCCGGCGTCGGTGTAAGCTCAAGAATGATTCAGGATTTTTCCGATGCAGACACACGCGAGCTTTTTGAAAACGAATCCAACCGGAGATTCGCATTCATCGCCAGGGTCGCTATCAGGAAGCTGATTCAAATGAACCAGGCTTCACGACTTGAGGATCTCGCAGTTCCTCCGGGAAATAGGCTGGAAGCACTCAAGGGTGATCTCAGCGGGTTCCACTCGATTCGTGTCAATGACCAGTGGCGCATAGTGTTTTGCTGGACTCCACAAGGCCCCGCCCAAGTCCGTCTCGTGGACTATCATTGACGCTGCCGTATAACGCCATACATTATAGCGCTATGAAAACTCCAATTACCCCAGGTGAAATTCTTCTCGAAGAATACCTCCTCCCCATGGGCATTTCGCAGAACGCCATGGCGCGCGCCATCGGGGTTCCGCCCCGAGCCATCAATGAAATCGTCCTCGGCCGCCGCTCGATCACACCCGCCATGTCGATCCGCTTCGGAGCCTTCTTCGCGCAATCCGAAAACTTCTGGCATGGAATCCAAATCGAGTGTGACTTCCGGGCCCTCGCCAAAAAGCGCAAGGAACTCGTTAAAAACATTATTCCCGCTGCAAAATTGCTCGCCGCGTAGACTCAAACTTTCGCTTCAAATCAACCAAACAAAAAACCACCAAATGAACCTCAAAGGAAAAACAGCCATCGTCACCGGCGGAAACAGCGGCATCGGACTCGCCATCGTCCTTGAACTCGCCAAGCAGGGAGCCAACATCGTCATCGACTACGTCGTCCACCCAGAAACCGCCGAAGACCTCGAAAAACAGGTCCTTGCCCTCGGCGACAATGCCGTCTGTGTGGAGGCGGATGTCAGCAAGACCGCCGACCTCCAAAAACTCGTCGCTGCCGCCGTCAAGACCTTCGGCCGCCTCGACATCATGGTGAACAACGCGGGCGTGGAAACCCGCACCTCCGTGCTCGACACCACCGAGGAGCAATATCAGCGCGTCCTCGACATCAACCTCAAGAGTGCCTTCTTCGGCACCCAGATCGCCGCGAAGCAATTCATCGCCCAAGGCGGCGGCGGACGCATCGTCAACATCACCTCGGTCCACGAAGATTGGCCCATGCCGGGCAACACCGCCTACTGCCTCTCGAAAGGCGGCATGCGCATGCTCACCCGCACCGCCGGCCTCGAACTCGCCCCGCACAACATTCTCGTCACCGCCGTCGGCCCCGGCGCCGTTGCCACACCGATCAACACCTCGACCATGAAGGACCCCACCCTCCTCAAAAAACTCGACGACGCGATTCCCGTGGGTCGCATGGCGCGCCCGGAGGAAATCGCCAGCGTGGTCGCCTTTCTCGCCGGAGACGGAGCCAGCTACCTCACCGCCACCACCATCTTCGCCGACGGCGGCATCATGCACTCCAGCCCGGGGCTGTGATCCAGCGAAAGCCCGCCACGCGCCGCCTTGGACTTGCCCTCTGCGGCGCGGCGCTGCTGGCGTTGCGCGGCCAATCTCGCCGCATTCGACCTGCGAACCCCTCCCTCGACGACGGTGATCGACCACATCGTCTCCGAGGGGTTTGCCTCTTCGAAAAAAAGAATCGAACTGGCGCTCGTCGCGGAACCATCGCCGGAGAAGCTCAAAACCCTGGGCGCGTGGCTCGATCTCTGGCGCTGGACCGACCTCCTCTCGCGCGATGCCTCGGAGGAAAACGCCTCGCTCGCACAGCGCCATTTCTTCCGCGAGAAATCCACCGGCCAAATCTACTTCCTCACGCTGGACCAATCCCCGCCGCCGACGCTGGAGGAACTTGACCGCCAGACAGCCCGCCAAATCGCCAGCGAAGCCCCGGCCCGCGCCGAGATGACTCGCTCGCTCCTGCCAGGCGGCGCTTCGCTCCCCTCGGGCCCGCTGGCCACCATCGCCGGTCCTGCGCTCATCCGCCACGCCCTCGCCTCCCCGTCGTTCTCCCGCGCGTTTTTTTCAACCATCTCGCCCCGCGACCACCTCGGCCTCGTGCTCAAAAACCTCCGCATCATGCACGAAGCTGATCCGTCGGCCTTCGCCGAATTCCAACACCTCGCCATCGCCCTCGCCGTGGTGAACGACTCGGCGGTGCACCCCTCGTGGCCCCACCCACAGGTGACACGCGACCTCGTGCCGATCGAGGTGCCGCCCGTCGCCGCCCAGTTCTCCCGCTGGTTACGCGACGCCCGCTCGGGCGCCCTCCTGCTCGATATCCGCACCCTCCCGCCGGACCAACTCAAATTCATGGTCGATGCCTTTGTGTCCCCATCGGAGATCACCTGGGCACGCAAACACGTCCGCCACCCGCGCTCCCGTTTCACAAAAGCCTTCGACGAGATCACCTACCGCGAGGATCAGAATCAAGGCAGGCCGCTTCCATTGGACAACCGGTCCATACACCCTCGAGGCGATCCGAAAAACCGGCGGTATCTGCGTCGACCAGGCCTACTTCGCCATGCTCGCCGGAAAGGCAAACGGCCTCCCGACCCTTTTTTTCACCGGCCAGGGAAGCGACGGCGGACACGCCTGGTTCGGCTACCTGCGCGGCGAGGACCGCTGGGAACTCGACTGCGGCCGCTACTCGCAACAAAACTATGCCGTCGGCCGCGCGCTCGATCCCCAAACCTGGCAACCCGTCAGCGATCACGAACTCAAACTTCTCGCCGCCAGCGTCCGCAACACGCCGAAATTCACCCGCTCCGTGGACCTTGCCGCCATGGCGGGCATCCTCGAATCGGCGGGCCTCGCCGATCGCGCCGCCGGTTCCCTTGCCCAAGCCCGCGAAGCCTGCCCGGAGAATCACATGACCTGGGACGCCTCCGCCGCATTCCTGGAACGCAACAACGCCGCCTCCGCTGAGCGCATGGCGATCCACAAGGAGGCCATTGCCCGCTTCGCCTCGGCTCCCGACATCAAGGTCCGCCACCAACTCGCCCTCGCCACCCTCCAGCGCGCCACAGGCGATGCGGCCTCGGCGCAAAAAACAGAATCCCTCGTCGTGCGTCAGAACAAAAACAAACGCTCGGACCTCAGTGTGGGCGTCGCATCCATGCAGGTCCAGGCGGCCCTCGACCGGGGCGACATCGACACCGCGGCTCTCGAATTCCACAAGAAACTCCAGACCATCGGCAAAAAAGGCGGCGGCGATTTCGTGAAAGAGGTCGGTCTGCCATTCGTCCACGCCCTGCTCTCCTCGGGCAACAAAACCCGCGCGAAACGCACCATCTACATCATGCGCCAAAAGTTCACCCCCTTGCCGTCCAGCCCGCTCGACCGCGCCCTCTTGGAAATGGAGGCCCAGTGCAGATAACTTCCCTGCCCATAAAAAGGAAACAGTCCGGCCGCTCCCCCGATTCGCTCCCTCCCCCAAGTTTACGAACCGTTTGTCCCTGCGGCCGGACTGATCTTGACATTGTCTAAGCATCAACCGTGCCAACCCCGCCGCTGTGCGCTTTCCCCCACAACCACGCACGTTTTTCCTCCCTTTTCCCCGTCGCGTGTCGGATTTTTTCCACCCACTGAAACCTTTTTGATCAAAAATCGACCCGTCCTGCCGTGATCCAACGCCTCCTAACCCTCGCTCCTCTCCATTGGTCCGCTTTTGCTGCATGGCTTGCGGTCCTTTTTGTCCTCTCGGGCCTGCCGGGTGATCAGGCCCCGCGCCACCTCTTTCCCCACCAGGACAAGGCGCTCCATTTCGTCTTCTACCTTGGCGGCGCGGGCGTGCTCGCGGCGGCGATCTCTTCCACATGGACTCTCCGCCGCACCTTCTGCGCCATCCTCACCGTTGTCATCCTCGCACTGATCGGCGCTGCCGATGAATACCGCCAGCAATTCACCCCGCTCCGCTCGGGGATGGACCTCTTCGACTGGATCGCCGATCTCGCCGGTGCACTCGCAGGCACATTGATTCTTCTTCGCTTGAAATCATCAGCACCCCTTCCAAAATAAAACCCCTCTCCATGCTTTCCTCACGATGGCTTGTGATCGGACTGGCGTTCACATGGATCTTGCAGGCCTCGGCCACTTGGCGTCCCGTCACCTTCACCAACGAAAAACTTCGCGCCAAAGGAACCCTCACTGGTGATGGCTGCCAATGGGTGCGCGCCCTTGCCATCGCTCCCTCCGATGGCGACTTCATGCTCTGGTGCACGGATGTCGGCGGCATCTTCCGATCACTCGACGGCGGCCGCCACTGGGAGCCTGCCAATATCGGCCTCCACTCCCGCGGATCCGCCGCCGTAGCGATCGATCCGCACAACCCCGACCGTATCCTGCTCGTCGCTGCGAACTCCTCACCCTCGGAAAAAAATGGACTTTACCTCTCCACAAACAAGGCCTCCTCCTGGCGACAAACCCTCTCGGTTCGCATGTCGGCCTGCCGCGATATTAGACGACAGATTGCCTTCGACCCTACCACCTTCGATCCAAAGCTTGGCTTCACCCGCGTAGCCTACTGGTCACGCCTGGATATCGATCCACCCCACAATCCTTCATGGGGCGAAACCATTGCCGAACCGGGCTTCTACAAGACCACCGACGGCGGCGAGAGTTGGCAACGCATCCCAGGCAGCGACATGGTCGCCAACGCCGAGATCGCAGTGCACCCAGCAAATGGTTTCGTTTACGCCGCCACGCCATCTGGCCTATGGAGGTCTGAGGATGGCGGCCTGACCTGGGCCCGCTTGTTTTCCGGTGCGATCACCGGCCTCGCTGTCTCTCCAGCCATGCCCGACTCCGTTTGGATCACTCTTTCGAACGCTTTGCTCCACTCGGACGACTGCGGCGCATCCTTTTCGCCAGTCCCCGGCGCCGCTGCCATCATCACAGAGAAATCGTCCCTGCGCGGCATCACTGTCGCTCCATCCGACGCATCCCGACTGGCCCTCTGGCGTCAATCGCCAGACTGGGATTGGCCACGCTTTCTATCCCACGACAGCGGCGCGACATGGACTCGCTCCACGATCGATCCCGAGCGCGTCATCGTTCCCACCAACGCCCGCGAAGGCCTCTTCGCCTTCCATCCGACCGACCCAGACATCATCCTCTCTACTGGGGGCGACTACCCCACGCTCTCGCGGGATGGCGGCCACACGCAAGCCCTTGCCGGAAACGGCGTGAACAACATCTATATCGGGGGGGGCTTTAATTTCAGCACCACCAACCCAGCGGTGCTGTTCCTCGCATCACAAGACTACGCCACACTCCTCACCACAGACAGCGGCGATAATTGGACTTACATGGAGCCCGGAAAAAAAGGGTGGGGCGGCTATAATTATTCAGCCTACGCCTCCACGCCGGACACTCTCCTCGTCGGCGAAGCCGATAGCTGGGGCGCACCAGTCCGCCGCGCTCTGTCCTTCGACCAAGGCCGAAGCTGGTCCATCTCCCCGGAGACAGTCGCCCCCGCCTTCACCTATGGCGATCCCCGCGATGCCTCCATTCTTTTTGCCGGCCGCCACCGCTCCATCGACGCCGGCCGCACTTGGGTGGAAATGCATGGCGTCTCGAGTGTCCGCACTCATGACCACGCCACCGGCACTCTCTACGGCCTCCTCGAAGCGGAAGGACACCCCTCCGTTATTGTGGCATCAAGCGATCACGGAGTTCATTGGGGACAGGTCTTCACCACTCCAGGCACCATTGCCGACATGGCAATCGAACCCGGTGGCGCACGCATTTATCTCGCTGCCCGCTCGCATCTCGTTGCTTGGGATCGCCACACCCACTCCTCCACCACCCTCACCGGACTCGTGCATGATCAAACTGGCCCGCCACGCGTTCTCTCCGTCGCGATCGATCCACTCGTCCCATCCACTCTCTACATCGCAGGCAATCGGGACACCTTTGCTTCAAATGCCAGCGCCCAACGCTCCACCGACTCGGGCCTCACTTGGGAAACTCTCAACCGCAACCAACCACTCGGCGAGGGAGCACTCGATGGCGCCCGCGAAGCCAAATGGGTTCGGGTGCACCCCGTCACCCGGGAACCTTGGTTCGCCACCTGCTGTCACGGTCTCTGGATTCATTCCGCACCCGATCCACTCCAAGCCGCTTCAATCCCAACGCCCAACTGGAGCAACCCTGTAGATTATGACAGCCCTTCCTCCGTGCTTGGCAACGCTCACTGATATCACTTGCACTCCCTGCGCGCTTCGAATCTACCTTCACTAACTTTTAGCGGTCCTATCCTTGCGATGCCTTTTGAATGTCCAGACAACGAAGTTCACACCGCCGGTTTGCCAGCACCCACCGTGCGGAAATAGAATCCGCTCCATGTCCGAGCCCAAAGACCCTGCCGCGCGCGCCAGCGACCTCCGCGCTCAGATCGAACACCACAACGACCTCTACTACCACAAGGCCGCTCCGGAGATTTCGGACCGCGAATTCGACGCCCTCCTGCGCGAACTCCAAGATCTCGAAACAGCCCACCCCGATCTCGCCACCCCCGACTCGCCTACCCGCCGCGTGGGCGGCAGGCCGCTTGAGGAGTTCGCCCCGGCGAAACACCTCGTCCCCATGCAGAGCCTGGACAACACCTACTCGCCGGAGGAACTCCGCGAGTTCGTCGCCCGTCTCCACAAGCTCGCGGAGGGCCGCCAGCTGCACTTCACCATCGAACCGAAGGTGGATGGCGTTGCCATTTCCCTTCTCTACCAGCACGGCCGCCTCGTCCGCGCGGCGACCCGTGGCGATGGCTCCACCGGCGACGATGTCACCCAAAACGTCCGCACCATTTCAAACATTCCCCACCGCCTCAATGGCCACCCGCCTGCGAGGATCGAGGTGCGCGGCGAAATCTACCTTCCCAAATCCGTCTTCGCCTCGCTCAACACCGAGCGCGACGAAGAGAGGCCTCCGCCCTTCGCCAATCCGCGCAATGCCGCCGCCGGTTCGATCAAGCAACTCGACCCCGCCATCACCGCCGCGCGCAAACTCGCCGCCGTCTTCTACGGATCCGGCGCATGGGAGGGCGACCAGCCAACCACCGGGCACGGCCTCCTCGAATCACTGGAACAATGGGGCCTTCCGATCCCGGAAAAAATCCTCGAGGCGGCGGACGCCGAAAGCGTTGTCTCAGCAGTCGAATCCCTCGGCGGCATCCGCCACGACTTTGTTTATGAGACGGATGGCGCCGTGATCAAACTCGACAGCCTCGCCCTCCGCCGCGAGTTCGGCTCGACCGCCAAGGCTCCGCGCTGGGCGATCGCCTACAAATACGAACCCGAACGCGCCGAGACCCTCCTCCTCGACATCACCATCCAAGTCGGCCGCACCGGCACCCTCACTCCCGTCGCGGAGCTTCAACCCGTGTTCGTCTCAGGCAGCACCGTCGCCCGCGCCACCCTTCACAACGAGGAGGAGATCGAACGCAAGGACATCCGCATCGGCGACACCGTTCTCATCGAGAAAGCCGGCGAGGTCATTCCCGCTGTCGTGGAGGTCAAAAAAGAACGCCGCACCGGCACTGAACGCCACTTCCACATGCCGGCAACATGCCCCTCCTGCTCCACCCCGGTGCACAAGGACGGCGTGGCATGGAAATGCACCAATCCCACCTGCCCGGCCCAAGTCCGCCGCCGTATCGAGCACTTCGCCTCGAAGCAGGCCATGGATATCGAGGGCCTCGGCGAGGCGCTCGTCAACCAACTCGTTGACGCCTCCCTCCTCGCAAGCATCGCCGATATCTACTCGCTCGAAAAACCACCACTCCTCGCCCTCGAACGCATGGGCGAGAAAAGCGCCGCAAACCTCCTCGCAGCCATCGACACGAGCCGCTCCCGCCCGCTCTGGCGACTCCTCAATGGCCTCGGCATCCCCCACGTCGGCGTCACCTCGGCGCGCGACCTTGCCTCCCATTTCCACACCATCGACAACCTCAAGTCAGCCGACGTCCCCACCCTTCTCGCCATCCACAGCATCGGCGATATCATGGCGCAGGCCATCCACTCCTGGTTCCAATCCCCCCAAAACCTCGCCCTCCTTGAGTCCCTCCACACCGCCGGACTCAACTTCGGCGAACGCGACGAACCCGCCGCGCCGGCGGACAACCGCCTCACTGGAACCATTTGGGTTCTCACCGGCACCCTCTCGATCTCCCGAGAAGAGGCCAGCGACATCATCCGCCGCCTCGGCGGCAAGGTCACTGGCAGCGTCAGCAAAAAAACCACCCACCTCCTCGCCGGCGACGAGGCAGGATCGAAACTCGACAAAGCCAAGGACCTCGGCATCCCCGTCATCACCGAAGAGGAATTCCGCTCATTGGCAGGGTAAGCGGGCACACAGCTTCACTGCCGGTTGAACGGGATGAAACGGCTCATCGTGACGGCGCCTTGACGAAGGAGTGTTTCCACCCCGTCGGCAGGGGCACCATTTTGAAAAATCGAGTCGATTTCAGCCTCTGACAGCGCAGCGTTGTTTTTAATATCGGCAATTTTTATCGCCGTCCTGGAATCCAACACGGTGACCGTCACCAGCACCCCAAGCGGAAGACGATCGCTGGGAGTCCAAGTGCCGTTGCTGGTCCACGAGGGGGTCTCTTCGGCGGACTCCTCGTTTCCGTAATACTCGAAGGTCACCCGCAGACAATTGTCGATGACAGGATTGAAATCGGTGGAGTCATCAGCCCAGTCGTCGCTTGCCGAACGGAGAAAAAAGTTGCCCTTGGCCGCACTGCCATTCGCCAACTTGCGCAAAAGATAATAGCGATCCCCGATCATCGAATCTGCTCCGTCAGCATCGTCGATAAAAACGCACAGGTAACCGAACTCCTTGTAAGGCTGCGAGGTATCACCCGAGGAAAGAACACCGAATAGTTGCTGGCTTCCCTCCGCCTTCACCGCTCCCCCGCCCAGATCAATCGCATCATCGGGGTCATCTTTTGCCAGAAACGGAGCGATATTCGTCACCGCCGTGCCATTGCTTGTGTAACTCGTCATGTTCCCCGCAAAGGCGTTTTGAAGGTCGGCGGCCATGATATTCAACCCCACACGCGCGGCCTGGGCAGCCTCAATCTTCTTGTTCCCGATCTCCCAAAGCCTCGCGCTCGATCCCACCATGTCGAACAGGAAGGTCATCATGAGAGCCAAGACAGTCACGGCCACAAGGATCTCAAGAAGCGTAAACCCGGCCGCGCCACGGGGACCAACAAACCGACTGAACCCACGCCCTGAACACTGAAAACCGAAAACTGAAAACTTTCTCTTTCTCACTTTGTGAAGATGTAATTGAAGCTCCGCCCCGGCTTTGCATTCGCATTGTTGATCGACGCCGCCGGCCAGTAAAAATCCATGGTCACGGAAAAGGAATTGGTGAGCGGTGCGGCCATTGGCGTTGCCGCATACCTCATCGCCAACACCGCATCGGCTTGGATCGTCTCCCTCCCGAACTCATCGAAGTAGCTGATACTGGCATTCGATGATCCAATATAAAAATTGGTCAGCGGAAGGTTGGTTATGTTGGTGTTTGTTGTCGGCACAACCTCCCACATGCCCGCCAGCGACTCGGCGATATTGTTCGCATTGCTCTCGTTGTAGACGGATTGCACCGAATTCATCGCCACCGGCAACAAGCTGAAAATCGCTATGGCACAAAAGGCGAAAATCCCGAGGGCGATCACGACCTCGATCAGGCTGAAGGCATGTCTGGGTGGCTTTTTCATGGAGTTCGGTAGCTGTCCGGCGCCCGTAATCGAATCCGGCCGATAGAGGGATCGGTTTCCACAAAGTAATACTGGGTTGTGCTGGTGAGCGTGGCGTTGCCCCCGACCACCGTGCCGGCAACAACACGGATCGCCCGGGCGGCGCTGCTGGATGACCCGTCACTCGAAAATGTGATATTGGGAATCGACTGTCCCGCAATCGCGCTGCCGGAAATTGTGAAATCGTCTTCGTCAAATTTATCCGGCGCGACCGCTCCCGCAGCATAATCGGCACCAAGAGGGTTTCCCCCAATCGGGCTGTAAGCGGCCCCCGACTGCCCTCTCGTCTCCAAAATAAAAGCCCCGTCTGGCATCTTCTCCCACGGCTTGGCAAAACTCCAATAGCCCGCGCCCTTATTGGAGTAAACAACCGCCCAGTAGCGGTAGGGCTCCTGCGGAAAGCCGTTGCCCGATGCATTGGCAATCAGAAATGCCGCTTTCGTATTTTTGGAAATCGCCACTTGGCGGGCCAGACTAAGCCCGCTCATGACCTGCTCGGCGGCCATCTGCACCGCAGGAGCCTTCATGCCTTGCAACGCAAGCACTGACAACCCGGCCATCACCCCAATAATCGCCATGACCACCAACAACTCAACGAGGGAGAAGCCCTTCGATAAGACGCCGGAACACGCCCGGGCAGCGGCTTGGGGGACATGAGGGGCTTCAGGGATGCCTTCCATAGACTTCAAGTTCCCTCCGATTGTCCTCCTTGAGACGCGCCAGCGTCCACCACAGCGTGAGCGCCGACAGCACAAGGCAACCGATGCCCAGCACCGTGGACCCGATGATCAACTGCCCGACTCCGTAGAGGAGCGAGAGCACCATAACCATGCCGATCACCCACGATAGCATCGTGCGCCCGAAATCCTCGACGGCATCGTAGGGTTCGCCCAGCGCGCGGATCACCGGCTTCCAGCCGAAGGAAAACGGCCGCGCCCTCAGTAGGAATTTTTTCAAATTCTCCATGGGTTCCGGCGGGGTCAGCAGCGAGACGGTCACCGCCGTGGTTGTGACAATCAGAATCGCCACCAACATCCTCGCCCCGGTCAGGCGTATTTCCGAAGAAAACACCACTCCCTCCTCCAATCCGAGAATGTAGCCGAGCGGCGCGTCGAACACCTTGAACACCAGCATACCGATAGCCACGGCCCAGCTTGCCACGAAGGCCGCCAACGCGCCGTAGCGGTTCATGCGCCACCAGAGCCACGGCGCAAACGCAAGCAGGTAGCCGCCCGCCCCGAGCACGTAGTTAAGCGCGAGCAATTCGAGAATCGAGTCGGCCATGAGCGAGATCGTCGCCCCGGCGGCGGCGATCAGCACCGTCGCAAACCGTCCGATCACCACATATGTGTGCGCGGCACAGTCCTCCTTGATGAACCGCCGGAAGATATCGTTCATGAGATACGACGACCCCCAGTTGAACAACGTCGTGATCGTGGAAATAAACGCCGCAAGCAACGCTGCAATCAACAAGCCGCGCAACCCGACAGGTAGGATCATCATCAGCATGCGTGGATACGCCGTGCCCTGCTCGGCGTCGGGCAGATGCGGAATCAACACCATCGAACACAGCGCGACAACGATCCAAGGCCACGGCATGAGCGCGTAGTAGAAGATGGAGTGCAGCAACTGCGCTCCGCTGGCGTTTCCCGAGTCCTTGCAGGCGAGCAAACGCTGGGCGTTGTAGCCGCCTCCTACGGCGATCCCCATGCCGATCAGGAAAAATGAAATCGCATCCCACACAGGCAACTGACCCGGCCCCTCGCCGATCTCAGGAACCATTGTGAGGTTGTTCCCCGACCAGTCGGGAATCGCCCGCAGTTTTTCCACCATCACATCCAGACCGCCCACCGCCGCCACCGAAAGCACCGCCAGCAGAAGGGTGCCGAGCGTGGCGAGGATCAATTGGAAAAAATCCGAATATACCACCCCGGAAAGCCCTCCGAATGTGGACACGATGATAGCCACCAGCACGACACCGATTGTCACATACACCCGCTGGTCTTCTGACAACCCGAGCGCCTCGCGCGAGATCGTCTCCATGGCTTTGATCACCCATCCGCAAATGAGCGGGCAGATGATCAACGCGCCGAACGCGCCGCCCCAGCCACGCAAGATTTTGGCCACTCCCCCGCCGTAGCGGGCTTCGATGAACTCGACATCCGTGAGCAAGGCAAGGCGGCGCCAGCGGCGTCCGAAGTAAACAACCGTGAGGATCGCTCCGATGAACGGCGCCCAGAACTGCCACACGAAGTGGATGCCGTGCTCACGCACCAGGCTTGTCACCCACAACGGCGTGTCGGCCGCGAAGCTTGTCGCCGTAAGAGAGGCGCCGGCCACATACCATGGCAGCGAACGGCCAGAGACGAAAAAGGACTCCATGTCCTTGCCTCCGGACTTGGTGAAGTAAACAGCCACCCCGATCGTGAAAAGAATCACGATGAGGATGGCGGCGTAGTCGATCCAGGCGAGGGATTGTTGCATTTGGGGAGGTCGGAGGGCTGGGTCAAGATCCAATTGGCATATTCACATTCCTAGGTCGAATGTTGTTCCCGAGGGCAGAACGACCCCCGATTCGCAGAATGTTCCTTGGAACACATGGGAACCGGTTTCGCCGGTGCTGTTTTTCAGCTCTAGGCTTTTGCCCTTGTTGTTTCCGAGATACACGCGCCGCCCAGGGCCTGAGAATTCGGCGCGCCACCATCCGGCGGTGCGGTCCCACTCGATTTTCAACACCCCGCCGCCGCGAAGCCTCATGCCGCGCAATCGCCCGCGCCTCCAGCTCCAAGGCAGCGCAGGGAGCAACCGCAGGGTGTCACCCGTGGAAAGAGCTAGCATTTCATAGACCGCCGAGGTCACACCATTGTTCGCCTCGGTCTGCACCAGCGGACGCGGCCCCTTGCGGTAGTCCATGGTGATGCCCATGTCTCGAAGGTCGTTGTGAGCGGTGAAAAGGTTCGCGCCAACCACGGAACGGCAAAGCAACTGCAGTGATTGCAATGCACGCCCGGGCTTTCCAAGGCGGGAATAAATGTGCGCCATGTGCGCGAGCGACCACCCGGACTGGTCTGCAAGCCCGACGACAAGCCGCTTCTCGACCGCGATCCGGCAGGCATCGAAAAGTTCGGTGCTCTCCGGCGTGATTTCCAGACCCGGAAAAAGCGCGTAAATGTGCGACAGGTGCCTGTGATGGTAGTTGTCCCGCTGGCGGGCGTCGATCCACTCGGCAATCGCCCCGTCCTCGTTAATCCGATATTGCGGGAGCCTGGCAAGAATCGCCTCCCAGAGTGGAATGTCCTCGGAAGCCTCGCCTTCGACGAGCCTGACCGCCTTGATGAGATTTCCAAACACCTCGCGGACCAGCGAGATGTCCATGGTGGCATCCACGCACACGCGCGCCGGGTCACCATGTCGATCGACATGCCCAAGCGGGTTGTTTTCAGGAGAGTTGGCGGGATAATTGTGGAGAAGGCCGTCGACCCCCTCGACAAGGAAGTCCTCGTAAAACGCCGCGACCTCGCGGAAGAAGGGAATCGCGCGCTTTTCTAGAAAATCGCGATCCCCCGTATGGAGCCAATAATCTTGGTAAATCTGCGCAAGCCACGCCCCGCTTCCCGTCCAGTATTGCACATGGGCCTGGGGATTCTTTTTCAATCCACACTCGGGCGACATGTAGAGCGGAGGCAGGATCCCTCGGCAGCCGAACATCTTTTTCGCGTTCATGCGAAAATCCTCCACTCGCTCCTCGAGGAGGTCGAACAGTCCGGTCACACATTCGGGCAACCCGCCGGGAAGCGCAGGCCAGAGTGCCTGCTGCACGTTTTCATTGAAGAAAAACACACACCACCACGGCGGTTGGTGGTTTCCGTTCCAAATCCCCTGAAGATTCGGTGGCAGGGTGCCGCTGGTCGCCGAGGCGATCAACAAGTAGCGCCCGAAGTTCGCCAACCGCGCCAGCAAGGCATCGGGCACATCGCCGCGGTAGGCTTTCATCAACAATTCGTCATTGGAGAGATCGGCGTGCTCGACATCCAGATCGAGCACACAGCGACCGTAGCGCTCTCCGTGGATTTTCTCGTGCTTCGAGCGCAGGTGCTTGTCGGAGGCCAACCGCCCAAGCCTCTCCACCTCCTGCCGCACTCCCTCGCGGGTCGGAGACACAATCATCGAAATCAAAATCTGGCAGTCGGGCTGCAAGGGCAACCGCACAGTGCGCCCGTCGATCTGCGTGCCCGCCAACCCGCCCCAGTGCGCCACCACCGCACAGGAAGCCTGCTCGGGACCGTCGAAAAACGAGGCCATCCAGTCTGGCCCGATGGTCGTGTGCTGGTGGATATTCACCGGCAGCGGCACGTCGTGGCTGTCGAGCGAGTCGGAGGGGTCCTGAACCGAAAACCACAGAAGGGCCTCGTCGGACGGCGACCCGTTCTCGCAAGGCTGGAACACACAGCATCCGTCGGCCATCGAGGTGAACAGCACCCGCCGAAACACCTTGCTGTCGAGCCGCCAGTCGAGCCCGCCCACTCCGGTCGTGAAGTCCAGCCAGCGCGAGTAGCCATGGAAGGCTCCCGGAATCTGCTGCCGCCAGTTCAACACAGGACCGGGAAGATAATGCGCGCTGTCGGCCTCGTAGCCCCATTCCTCCCACCTCTGGCGATACAGGTCGTTCGCCTTGGTGAACTCGCCTTCGTCGAGCAACCGCCGCACCTCGGGCAACAAGTCGGAGACATCGGGCAAGGGCGGAGTCACCGCCCCCCCGTAGAATCGCTCGTGATTGAACAAAATCCGGTCGTGGGCCAACCCCCCGAAATGAAGCGCGCCAAGTGTGCCGTTGCCGAGCGGCGTGGCGTCGCGCCAGTCGTGTGCGGCGCTTTCCATCCATGCGGAATGGTTGCCGGCGGGGAATGTTTCCTGTTTCAGGTCTTTGATGGGATGCATGTGGGTTGTGTTCTGTGAAATTGTGGCTTCGGAGCGCGCCGTCGAACTCAAGGTCCAGCCGGCCCGATCCGGCAAAAATAGGCTCCCTCAGGGTGACCGGATGCTCGTTGTCCGGAAATCAATGGCTCGAGGAAAACCTCCCCGGCGGGCATCGCGACTCGAAATTCCACCGCCTCCGCCCCCTCCGGAACCGCTTTTCGAAAAGTCTTCCCGCCAACCTCCAAAACAGCCTCCCCGTTCAAGTAAGGCGCGGGCTCGGCCGCCCCGGCGGGCCTCCTCCGAAGCTCGATCATGTAGGTTCCCGGCGTCTCCACTCGAACCATCCAGCCGCCAACTCCCCCATCCACTTGGAACATCTCCTTGCCGGAGGTCCATGCGGCGATCGTTTCCTGCTCCCAAAGCCCCACTGGCAGCGGCTCGCGGGCCGTTCTTCCAGGCGACCAGTCCATGCACGTGAGTTCCACTGGCCCGGTGCCCGGACGCCCGAGAACGAACGGCTGCGGCTCCATCGCGCCATCCTTGGCCCCGTTCCACCAGCCCAAATACTCCTTGCGCAGGCTGTCGACGACATCGGGCCGCAAAGCGGCGATGTCCCGCTCCTCTCCGGGATCGGCCTCCAGATCATAAAGCTCGCTCCCGTTCACCAAACTATGCCGCTGGGTGCGGATCGAGCTGTTCAGGAATGGCAACTTGTCAACGGGCGTGTTGGCGGGCCACCGGGCCACATGCACTGGAAGAGCCCGATCACTCCAACCCTCGGGCTGCCGACCCGCGAGGAGGATGGGCTCAAGGGACCTACCGTCCATTTCCGGAAATGCCCTCACATCCAACCCGCACAGCGCGGCAAGCGTGGGAAACACATCGCACAGCCCGGCAAGCGTGCTCACCCGCCGGTCTTCTGGAAAATGCCCGGGCCACGAAAAGACCGCTGGAATCCTCGCCCCCCCCTGGTAGGCGCTTCCCTTCGTGCCTCGCAGACCGGCGTTGAATTCGCCGGGCTGCGGATCTCCACCGAGGGCCGTGCCGTTGTCCCCCAAAAATACCACCACCGTGCGGCGCGCGAGTCCGTCGCTGTCCAACCCGGCAAGCAACCGCCCCAACTGCGCATCGAGGTTCGCAATCATCCCGTAAAATTTTGCCAACCTCGGCGGCAACCCGGCGTCGAGATACGGCTTCGCCCACTCCTCGCCGACCTGCAACGGCTCATGCGGGGCGTTCAAGGCCAAATAGCAAAACCACGGCTCGCGGTCGCGACGGATCCATGCCAGCGCCTCGTCCGCAAGAATGTCGGTCATGTAGCCCTTGTAGGGCTTCCACCCGCCGTTCTCCTGCAGATGCGGGTCGAACATCGTGTTTCCCCAAAAATCGGGCGTTTGCCCGACCGCCCCGCCACCGACAAGCAATGCGTGCTCGAACCCGCGGTCGAGCGGATGGAACGGACGCGGCTCGCCTAGGTGCCACTTGCCGAAGATGCCTGTGCGGTAGCCGGCCTTGCGGAACGCCTCGGCCATGGTGGGCACTCCGTCGCGAAGCACATTCCTCCCCTCGATCGTATGCGTCACGCCGGAGCGAAACTCGTGCCTCCCTGTCATGAGCGTGGCCCGCGAGGGCGAACACGTCGGACTGGCGAGAAAATCCGTGAAACTCACGCCACTCGCGGCAAGCGCATCCAGATTGGGAGTCTTGAGGATCGGATTCCCGTTGAATCCCGCATCCCCATACCCTTGGTCGTCGGTCATGACCAACAACACATTCGGCCGGTCGCCACCTGGAGATGCGGCATGGACCACCCCGGATAGAATCCCCAAAATCGCAAAAAACAGATGATTCATTTGACAGCGGGGATTTCAGTCGTCTTGGGGGCCCACACAACAAGCGGCTCCCCGCCCATGCCAGGCAATTCGACACGCGCCATCCCTGGCTTCTCCGTGAGGCTGGCAAACCCAAGGAGCGCCTTGGGAACAAAAGCGCTTTCATACTGGTAGTTCACCTCGCGGTTGTCGTAGATCGCATGGACCGGATGATCCTTGGGAAGCGGGTTCCCATATGGCGCCGTGCGCACGCCGGTGTAAGGATCGATGGCGGCGAACCGCTTGCCAGTGGCCGTTTCCTCCAACAAATACACCGGCACCGTTCCCTTCACCGGCAATGCATGGAGCAGCACCGATGGCCTCCCCTCACCGTTTTCCACAGGCACCCCGCCACTGATCCAAACAGGCTTCACCACGGATTCATCGAAATTCGGTTTCCACATCGCGGCCTTTCCAGACAATTTCGCGGCCTTCCCGCGCATCGCGTCAAATCGGTCGACCACCAAATACCAGCGCACCATGAGGGACTCGCCGGGGGGCAGATTGATGCTGCAGCTCGTCTCCACCGCATCGTAGTCGCGCGGGCTCCCCTTCGACGCGGACCCGTAGAGAATCTTGCTGCACGCACGCTGCCACGGGGGCCGTTCAGCGGACTCCAATCCAAACACCAGCCCGAGTGCTGGACTCGCCTCATCGGCCTGGTCGCGCGTCCACCCGATCCAGCCTCCAGTCTCGTTGAAGGGAGCACTCGGGATTCCACCCCACCCCCATGTTCCCTCCACTTTTTTCCATCCCCCGTCGGGCTGCGACAGAATAGTGTTCGGGAGGTTGGAGTGGCGCACCCCACCCCATGGCGCATTCATGTAGGTGATCAGATCCTCCCCGAAATTCGACAGAATATGCACCACCTCGATCGCCCCGCCACCGATATCGCGGTAGGCGGTTTGCACAAGCACGCCGGACTTCCACACATTCGGACTCCGGGCCTGCTGTGCCCAATTCACCAAATACAGCGTGCCGGACGCAGAATCCCACTTGCTCGCCAGCAATGGCGAGTAGAACGGCTCCTGCGCGGATCCCGTCTCTTCCGTGCCGGTGAGGCTTTTCAGATAGATGCCCGCCTGGTGGATGAAATATTGGATGGGCATTCCAGGGGTCCAGTTGTTCTTGGGGTCGCTGTTCTGGAATTCATGCACCGGGCTGACGAGGTGCTCGTTTGTCACCACCAAATGCCACACCTCGTCGACCCATGGCGCATCCGCCCGCTGGGGAGGAACCGACTCGCCGAACGGCCCGCGCAACGAATAAATCTGCCCTCCTTTACCGATCCCGAGACGCCAGTCGCCCGACGATATCGACGCCAGAAAAACCTTTCGTTCGTCTACCCCCTCGATCCAGGTAGATCCGCTCGGGGAAAAATCAAACACGCACTCGGCTCCGGCAACTCCCTTGTCTGCAAAACCCTCCCGCAAGCCCTCAAATACATCTCCTATCACAGGCCCGCGCTCGGCGGCCGCGAAACAAGGGAAAATCGAAATATAAACATTTATAGCAACAAGCATAAAAAAAGCCCGTGCGAAAGTCTTGTGCTGGGTTGTCATGCGACGGGACCATACGAGCGCAACCAATAGAGGCAAGCCCGTTTTCCAAAACCCACGCGCCGTTTCATCAGACGGCGGGCGCCAAGCGATTCAGGAATTCACCACCTTGTATGCCGTGACCGAAAGCGGCGGCAGCGTGACCTCGATCGAGTGCGGACGCCCCTGCCATGCCCAGTCCTTATGCACCAGCACGCCGCCGAGGTTGCCCACATTCCCGCCGCCGTATTCACCGGCATCCGTATTGAGAATCTCTTTGTAAAAACCCGGCTCCGACACCCCGACCCGATACCCGCCGCGCACCACCGGCGTGGCGTTCACAATGAACAAGACCGGCGCGCCGGTGCGGGATTTCCGGAAAAACGACCACACGGAACTCTCCGAGTCCCCGAAATCCACCCACTCATAGCCTTCGTAGCTGTCGTCACACTCGAAAAAGGAGGGTTCGCTCGTGTAGAGCGTGTTCAAATCCCGAACCAACCGCCGCATGCCGTCGTGGAGCGGTTGGCCGGTCAGGTGCCAGTCGAGGCTGAAGCCGTGCTGCCACTCGCGGATCTGGCCGAACTCGATGCCTTGGAAGATGAGCTTCTTGCCGGGATGCGCCCACATCCATGCCAGGAACATCCTGCAGTTCGCGAACTTCTGCCAGATATCGCCGGGCATTTTGTTAATGAGCGATCCCTTCCCGTGCACCACCTCGTCGTGGCTGAGCACCAGAATGAAATGCTCCTGGAAGGCATACAGCATCGAGAACGTGATATCGCCTTGGTGGTATTTGCGGTGGACCGGCTCGCGCGCGATGTAGCGCAAGCTGTCGTTCATCCACCCCATGTTCCACTTGAACCCGAATCCCAACCCGCCGTTGTAGGTGGGATGCGACACGCCGGGCCAGGCGGTGGACTCCTCGGCGATCAACGCCACCCCGGGAAACCGGCTGTAGCACTCCTCGTTGCACCGCTTCAAAAAATCGATCGCCTCGAGATTCTCCCGCCCGCCGAAGCAGTTCGGAAGCCACTCGCCGGGCTTCCTTGAGTAGTCGAGATAGAGCATGGACGCCACCGCGTCCACCCGCAGGCCGTCGATATGATACTGCTCGAGCCAGAACAGCGCGTTGCCGATGAGGAAATTTTTCACCTCGTTCCGGCCATAGTTGAAAATGAGCGTGCCCCAGTCCTGGTGCTCCCCGAGCCTAGGATCCTCGTGCTCGTAAAGGCAGCTCCCGTCATATCGCGCGAGGCCGTGCGCGTCCTTTGGGAAATGCCCGGGCACCCAATCCAAAATCACCCCGATCCCGGCCTGGTGGCACCGGTCGACGAAATTCCGGAACTCGTCGGGATTCCCGAACCGACTCGTAGGCGCGTAGTAGTTCACCACCTGATACCCCCACGACCCGTCGAATGGATGCTCCATCACGGGCATCAACTCGATATGCGTGAACCCCATCTCCTTCACATACGGAATCAACCGGTCACCCAGCTCGAGGTAGCTCAGCAACCGCTCGCCATTGTCGTCAACCCGCTGCCAGGAACCGAGGTGCACCTCGTAGATGCTCATCGGACTGTTGTAGGGATCCGCCTTCGGACGCGCCTCCATCCAATCGCCGTCGCTCCACTGGTATCGCCCGAGATCGAACACCATGCACCCCGTGGCCGTGCCGTGCTGCGCGTAAAAGGCATATGGGTCGGTCTTCAAAACCACCTCCCCGTGCGCGGTGCGAATCTCAAATTTGTAATGCGCCCCCTCGTGCACGCCGGGCAGAAAAATTTCCCACACCCCCGCGGGCACCAGCTTGCGCATCTGGTGGCGGCGGCCGTCCCAGTTGTTAAAATCCCCGACCACGCTCACGCGCTGGGCGGACGGTGCCCACACTGCAAAATGGACCCCGGGCACGTCGTCCCGCATCATCACATGCGCGCCGAGCTTTTTGTGCACCTCGTAGTGCGTGCCCTCGTTGAAAAGATGGATGTCCAACTCGCCAAGCACCGGGCCGAACGCATACGCATCCCGCTCCCGCCAGCGCATCCCGTCGTGCGCGGTGAACTCGAGCGCGTAGGAGACACCGGCATCCACCCCGCTCAGCTCGGCCTCGAACAACCCGTCCCCGCCGACAGCTGCCAATTCATGCCGCGCCCCCGTCTTCCCGTCCAACACCACTGCCACACCCGCGACATCCGGCCTCAACACCCGCGCCACCGCGCCGCTTCCCTGCGATCGAACACCCATCACCCGGAAGGGATCGCTGTGCCTTGCCTCGACCAGTGGATAATAATCGTCGTCGGATAAGAGTGAGGGGTTCATAAGAGCCGAATTAAAAAGCATGTTCCAGCCCCTGAACAGCTATTAAAAATCCAAAAGGGGTCAGGAATTAATTCTTGATATTCCGCCTTCTGCTTTTTTCCCGTTTCAGATTCTTTTCTACTTCGCCTGAGGATGCCTTAAAATAGATAAATCCCTATATTAAAATTTACTACAAAACACCATTCACGTCCCGCAAAACGTCCGGTATGGCATGTCAGAGGGCGCAACGGGCTCAAGCAAATCCGGGTCGCGGGCAGTGTCTTCATACGGCTTGGCCAGCGCTGCAACCAACTTGTGCACAGCCGCGAAGTCCCCGCCGACCACAGCGGCCTCCAAGGCCTCCTCGACCTTGTGGTTTCTCGGGATCACCGCCGGATTGCTGCGCTTCATGAGTCCGCGCGATTCGCCAAGCGATTGAGTCTGGCGCAACAGACGCTCCATCCAACGCATCCGCCAGCCGGGCGACCCCTCCCCATCACCCTCTGGATTCAGACGGCGAAACGTGTTTGTGTAATCGGCCCTCGTCTCAAGCATCCACTCCAGCAACTCCTCGATCAGAGGAATATCCAACTCGGCCGGCGCGAAAAGCCCGATCTTGGCCCCCATTGCCTCCAACCACGCACGCTTGAAAGCTCCCGGGTAAATTGCCAACGCCTCTTTCGCCTCCTCGACCGAGCGCTCCTCGGGAAACCCCATCACAGGCACCAGCGCTTCGGCAAAGCGCGCGAGATTCCAATGAGCGATCACCGGCTGGTTCGAAAAGGCATACCGTCCCTGACGGTCGATCGAGCTGAACACAGTGCCGGGATCATAAACATCCATGAATGCACATGGTCCGTAGTCGATCGTCTCACCAGAGAGCGCCATGTTGTCGGTGTTCATCACTCCGTGCACAAACCCCACAGAAAACCAGCGCGCCAACAGGCTCGCCTGGCTTCGGCAGACCGCCTCGATCAATGCACGGGCGGGCGATGGAGCCTCCAAGCATTCCGGAAAATGCCGCCGGATCGTGTATCCAAGGAGCGCTTCCAAGACAGGCCGGTCACTCAACGCCGCCGCATATTCGAATGTGCCGACGCGGAGATGGCTCGATGCGATTCGCGTCAGCACAGCCCCGGGCAGCAACGCCTCACGCTCGACAACCTCGCCGGTAGACACCACCGCCAGACTGCGCGTCGTCGGGATGCCCAGCCCGTGCATGGCCTCGCTGATGATATACTCGCGCAACATCGGCCCGAGCGCCGCGCGCCCGTCCCCGCGCCTCGAGTAACGCGTCCGCCCAGCCCCCTTCAATTGCACATCCCACCGCCGTCCGACGGGATCGACATGCTCGCCGAGCAGAACCGCCCGCCCATCGCCAAGCATCGTAAAATGGCCGAACTGATGGCCGGCATAGGCCTGCGCAAGAGGATCGGCACCGCCGGGCAGACTGTTCCCGGCGAACACCAGCGCGCCATTATGGGAACCCAACACCTCCACATCGAGGCCCAGGTCCACGGCAAGCGCATGATTGAACACCGCCATGGCGGGAGCGCTTACCGGCACCGGCGGCGTCTTTTCGAACAATGCCGCGGGCAGCTGGGAGTAGGTGTTGTCAAATCGCCAACCACCGGGGGTTCTTTGCATCACGGTCGTTCTGCTCATCTGTGAAACCCCTCCGCTGACAGCCGCTCAGGACAATCTCACAAACTCCCGAAGAAACTGGGTCCAGAGAAAAAACATCCCCCGCACCGAGTAGCGGATCATCTCCTCGCCGTCGCGCTTGAGGATTCCCTTGTCAATGTTGTGCTCGATTTGAAGCTTCAGATCGCGCTCAAGCTCCACCCGGATCGTTGCCATGTCGCTCTCGACAAGATCTCCGGCACCGCCGGTCCTCGCCGCCAGAAACACCTCGTGCTCGTCTCCGAGCTCCTTGATTCCCGGCATCCCCTCGACCCTGTTCAACTCGGTCCGAGGCAACGGGTGCATACCGTAGGAAAACGGGTAGTTCCACGTCAGCAGCAAGCGGTTGTCGGGAGTGCGCGAAAAAAACGACGCATAGTAAAACGACACCCCGTCCTGCTCGACCAGGCAGATCGCTCCGGCGGTGCGCTTTGGCGCGCTGTAGAACAACCGGTAAAAATGACGACTGTCATCATGGCGCCAGTTCACGTCGTCCACATACTCGTAGCCAGCGGATTCCAACTCGTCGGACAATTCGGAAAACCCTGGAAAATGGCTCGCGGGCGGCGGGGGGCATTTTTCCAGCGACCGGTGCAGGGGCAACCGCATGCGCCTCACGCGCGTCAGGATTTCCAGCCACGGCAGCAAAAACCAAGTGGAGGCGAACATCACACCAACCACCAAGCTCCCGCCCAGCAGCCATCCGGCCAAAAACGACGTCGCCACCAACCCGAGCGTGCCCGCGCGAAACAACACCGGCGTGTGGAAACTCCGCAACGCCATGGAAAGAACCCCCACCCCCACGACCAGCAACACCGAGGACATCATGCCGTGCGCCGCCCCTCCAAAAACTTCTCGAGCTGCCCGATATCGAAATCAGCCAGCACCGCTCCATCGGGCATCTCCAAGGTGGGCGCCTTCGTTTGCCCGGAAATCTCCCTCATGCGCTCAAACGCCGCCCGGTCCGCAAACACATCGACCGCGCGGTGCTCGATCCCGCGCCCTCGCAACCACTGAAGAGCATCGGTGCACCAAAAACATCCTGGTTTGACATAAACAATCATGGGACTTCCGCCGGCCACTTGCCGACACCCAGTGAAATGTTCCCGCGCGACTCACGAGGTCAAGCCGTTATTGCCTCGGGGTTGGCAGGCCGCACCGCATTCCCACTTGGGGGCAATGGGGTTTTGCCCCCATCTTTTTTCCATTGCGTTCTTAAAGGGAATCATGGATGAAGCGGCCCTGCACCGCGTCACAGCCGCGGCGCATTTAAATAAAACCAAACCTATGATCAAACCAACCATCGCACTACTCACCCTCGCCGTCTCCATCACGGGCGCCTTCGCGGGCACCCCTGCCAAGACGTTCAAGGAAATCGTCGTCGTCGAGGAATCCTGCAAATTCCGCGGCCAAGAACTCCAAATCGACGCCTTCGCCGCAGGCGCCTTCTACGACGAAGGCCGTCCGGGCTGGGGTGGCGGTCTCGGCATCAACTACTTCTTCAACAAGTATGTTGGTATCGGTTTCGAACAGGACATCGTCGGCCGTGAACGCGTCGGCGGTTCCAAGTCCTACGCAGAGTGGGCCAGCGTCGGAAACCTCTTCCTCCGCTACCCGATCTGCTCGCTCAGCCTCGCTCCCTACGCCATGGTCGGCGGCGGCGGCGCCTACGGCAGCGGCAAAGGCTACGGCTTCGGAAACGTCGGCGGCGGTCTCGAATACCGCGTCACGGACAACATCGGTCTCTTCTCCGATGCCCGCTACGTCTACTCCGGCGAAGTGCCACGCAACGCCCTCCTCGGCCGCGCTGGCCTCCGCTTTGCGTTCTAATTAAACGCCACAAGCAACTCACGAAAGCCGGTTCGAAAGAACCGGCTTTCTTTTTTTTGGTCTCGTGCGCCTCATCGACTCATGGACTCGTTGACACAGCTCGCCCTTGGAGCCTGCACCGCGGCCGCGTGCGTTCCTCGGGCCCAACGGCGCAAGGCGGCCCTTGCGGGGGCGTTGCTCGGCACCCTGCCCGATCTCGACGTGTTCCTCGATTACGGCGACCCAGTGGCGAACTTCACCATGCACCGGGGATTCAGCCATTCGCTGCCCGTGCTCTTCGTTGCCGGACTCGCGATCTGGACGATGTTGCGCTTGCTGTGGGCTCCCGTGAAAGAGTTTCCTGGGCGCTGGCTGGCGGCCATTCTTCTCGCCCTCTTGACCCACCCCCTCCTCGACGCCCACACGGCCTACGGCACCCAGCTTTTCTGGCCTTCGGAATCACCGCCCACCTCATGGGCGACGCTGTTCATCATCGATCCGCTTTACACACTCCCCCTTCTGGCGGGCATGGCGGCTGCATTGATCAAACCGAACTCGCGCGCCGCCGGTCGCTGGCTGGCGGGTGGCCTCGCCGCTAGCACGCTTTACCTCGGGTGGTCGTGGACTGCTCAAGGCCTCGTTGCCGAAAACGCCCGCCGGACCCTCGATTCCGAAGGCATGCGCGATCGCGAAATGTTCATCACCCCCACCCCGTTCAACACCCTCCTTTGGCGTGTCGTGGTGCGAACGGATGGCGGACACCTCGAGGGCTACGATTCCCTTGTGGCAAACGACGGTCCGATCCGCTTTGTGTTCCATCCCTCAGAGGATACCGCCATCGCCTCAGCCGCCGAGGTGCCCGCAGTCGCCCGGCTGGAATGGTTCGCCAACGGCTTCATCGGGGCAACGGTTGAGGACGACACCTTGTTCGTTCACGATCTCCGCATGGGCCGGCATCCCGATTACGTGTTCCGCCACGCCGTCGCCAGTCGTGGCAATCCCTCGTGGCACCCCCTCACTCCACGACGCTTGCCCTCCACCATCCGTCCGGATTCCCTCGTTTTCGTCTGGCATCGCATCTGGAAGATCAGGGCGGACCAGACTGGCTCTTGAAAACACTACGCGAAAAGGCCACGTTCCCCGCCGCATGTCCGCTCCCGAAGGCCATCCACTTTGCCAAACACGCGCCGAAATTGTCCGCGCAGCGAAACTCTGCGCCCCCGGAATCGAATCCCTTGGCACGCTGACCTTCTCGGGCGATCCCGTTGATCCCAATGCTGTCACCGCATGGCGTGAGGCCGTGTTCCTCCCGCTCCTCGCACCCGCCATCCGCGAAGCCACAATCGCAGCCAAACATGGCTGCCGCGAACTCGTCCGGGTGGACGCTTCGCTCGACATGCGCCTCGCCGGACCGCTTGCGAAAACGAGCCGCACCTCGGGCAGATCCATCGCCGCCGCCCTCCAAGCTCCGAATTCCGAGCCTGTCCTAAAAAAATTCCTCGCTGCTGTGGCCGGCGGCGAATCCCCGGGCCATGCTGCCGTTGTCTTCGCCGCAAGAGCCTCGGTCTTCCACTTTCCCGCCTGTATCGTTGCCGGCGCCCTCGTGCTACTCGAGATGCGCGCCGCGCCAATCGACGCCTCCTGGGCCGCCGTCGAATCCTGCATCGCATCCCTTCCCCCCGCGGATACCTCACTCCGCGCCGCCTAACCCATGCCGGCCATCGAAACCCCAGCTCCGGAAACCGGCGAGAAATCCGACCTCGACACCGTCTGGAACGTTGTCGTCCACAACGATCCCGTGAACCTCATGAGCTACGTCACCCTCGTCTTCCAGCGCGTCCTCGGGTTTTCAAAATCCAAAGCCGAAAAGCACATGATGGAAGTCCACAACAACGGACGCTCCATCGTCTGGTCGGGCATCCGCGAGCAGGCCGAACTCTACGTCCAACAACTCCACGGCCACCTCCTCCTCGCCACCATGGAGAAATCCTCCTGACCATGGCCACCGTCCGCATCCTCGACGACGGCTCCGTCTCCTTCGAAGGCATCGCCCCCCAACTCATGCACATTCTCAGCCGCATGCACGAGGCCGCCGAATCGGGAAATCCCGACGTCGAAGACCGCCTTTTCCCGCCACCGGTCGAGGATTCCTCCTTCGACCACATCGCCGAGGATTGGAAGGCCTTCGTCGAACCCGACCTCCAAACCGAATTTCTCTCCGCCCGCGAAGCCGTTGCGGCGGACCTCCGTGGGGCCGAAAAAACAGGCGAAGGCGACTTCGTGTTCCGCATCCCACCCAAACACCTCGATCACTGGCTCAGCGCCCTCACCCAATCCCGACTCGCCCTCCACGCCCTCCACCACTTCACCGAGGACGACATGAACCGCCCCCCGGGAGACCTTAACGACCCGCGCGAATTCGCCCTCATGCAATCCGGCATCTACGGCAGCATGCTCGAGTGGCTCATCTCGATCGTGGACTGAGCTTCCCATTCGCCATCCGGTCGGGCGTTTACAAAGCCACCTGCTTCCCCCTAACCTCCAGTCCATGACCATCGCGTTTCTGGGAGCCGGAAAAATGGCTTCCGCCATGATCCAAGGCCTTCTTCGCTCGGGCGTTTGCCTGCCTGGCGAAATCACTGCGGCAAGCCCTGAACCGTCGCACCTCGAGGCGTTGCGCGACTCCACAGGCATTCAAGTCACCGCATCGAATACCGACGCCGCCCGCGCGGCGGACACCGTGATCCTGTGCGTCAAACCGAAAGAGGTGGCGACCGCGCTGGCCCAGTCCGCACCCGCACTCGACGGCAAGCTCCTCGTCTCGATCGCCGCCGGCCTTCGCATTTCAACACTCAAGCAATCCGCACCCGCCTCGCGCATCATCCGCGCCATGCCAAACACCCCGGCGCTCGTAGGCAAATCGGCCACGGCGTATTCCGTCGCCCCGGAGGTCACCGCACAGGATACCGCCCTCGTGGAGCGCATCTTCTCTGGCGTCGGCGAGGTCCACGCCGTTGAGGAAAAACTCATCGATGCCGTCACCGCAGTCAGCGGCAGCGGACCGGCCTACATCTTTCTTGTCATCGAGGCGTTGACCGATGGCGGCATCCGCTGCGGGCTTCCCGCACCGCTTGCCCGCCGACTTGCCATTCAAACCGTCGCAGGCGCGGGCGAACTCTGCCTGCAAACCGGCGAGCACCCCGCCATCCTCCGGGAGATGGTCACCAGCCCGGGAGGAACAACAGCCGCAGCCCTCGCGACGCTCGAGGAGCACGGCGTGCGGGCCGCCTTTATTGAGGCGGTGCAGGCGGCCGAACGCCGATCCGTCGAACTTTCCGGCGAATGATCCCCCAGGCGGCCAGCATCGTGTCCGCCTTCCTCTGCGGGGCGCTTCTCGCGCTGGCTCCGGCCTTCGCGCAACAACCACCGCCATTTGTTCCGTCAGCCATCACCGAGGCGGCCGCCGAGGGAAATGCGGCGTTCGCCAACAAGGATTTCGCCACCGCCCGCCGCGCCTACCAGCGTGTCCTCAAGATCGATCCTCAAAATCTCATGGGTCTGGTGAACCTCGGCCTGGTCGAATTCCAACTCGGCAACACCGCCGCCGCCGAGGATTCCCTTCGCCGTGCGATCTCCCTCCGCCTCGAGACAGCCCCCGCATGGCTCACCCTCGGGATGATCCAAATGGACCGCGGGGACTCCGACGCCGCCCTCGCCGCCCTCGCCCAAGCAGTGCATCACGATCCACGGAACGCGCGAGCCCGCAATTTCCTCGGCGTGGTCGTCGGACGGCGCGGCTGGATCGACGGTGCCCAGCAGGAACTCCGCCGCGCCGTCGAACTCGATCCCACCTACGCCGACGCGCATTACAACCTCGCCGTCTTCTACCTTCGCGAAAATCCCCCCGCCGTCGAACTCGCCCGCCGCCATTACCACAAGGCTCGCGAACTCGGCGTGGAAAAGGACGCCGCCATGGAAAAAACCTTTAGCGCCACCCCGCGGAATCCGTAATGTCCTCTCCGATGTTTCTCCGCACAGCGATTCTTCTTCTCCTCGCCGCGGCGCTCTCCGCGCCGACCGCCAGCGCCTCCCTCTCCATCAATGCGAAGTCCGCAATCCTCGTGGACGCGAACACCGGCAAGGTTCTCTACAAAAAAAACGACACCTCCCCCCGGGCCGTGGCCAGCACCCAGAAGCTCCTCACCGCATTGATCGTGGCCGAGGCAGGGAACCTGGACAAAAAAATCACCGTCACTCTCTCAGACACACAGTGCGAGCCGTTCAAGCTCTACATCAAACCCGGCCAAGTTTACACGCGCCGCGAACTCCTACACGCCCTCCTCATCCGAAGCAGCAACGATGTCGCGCGCGCGCTCGCCCGCGACAACGCGGGCAGCCAGACCGCCTTTGCCGAGAAAATGAACGCCCGCATGCGCCAACTCGGCGGCACCAACTCGAACTTTGTCACCGCCAACGGCCTTCCGGCCCCCAGCCAGCACTCGACCGCCCGCGACATGGCGCGTGTTGCGCGCGCCGCCTACAGGAACCCGGTCCTCCGCGAGATCATGGCCAAGAAGAGCTACAACTTCCGCTTCCCCACCGGGAAAGTCGTCCCGCTCACGAATACCAACCGCCTCCTCCGCACCTACTCGTTCTGCAACGGCATGAAGACCGGCTACACGCACGCTGCCGGGCATTGCCTCATCTCCAGCGGATCCCACAACGGCAGGGAGGTCGTGGCTGTCGTCTTGGGCTCGACCAAGGGGGTCGTGGCGACCGAATCCGCCAAGCTCCTCTCCTTCGGCCTCAACATGAACTCATCACAACTCGGCGCGTCGCGCATCGCCTCGCAGTGACCCGCCCCGTGCAAGGCCCTGCCAGAGGCATCGATTTCGCGGCGGAACTCAACCCGGAACAGTTCGCCGCCGTCACCGCACCGCCGGGCCCGGCGCTCGTCATCGCGGGAGCGGGCAGCGGGAAGACACGCGCGCTCACCTACCGCGTCGCTTGGCTTCTGGAACAGGGTGTCCCTCCCTACGCAATCCTTCTCCTCACCTTCACCAACAAGGCGGCGAGGGAAATGATCGAACGCGTCCAGAACCTCGTGCCCTCGGGGGCCGACGGACTCTGGAGCGGCACGTTCCACTCGATCGGCAACCGCATCCTGCGCTCCCACGCGGAGGATGCCGGATTCCCCCGCAATTTCACCATCATGGACCGCGAGGACTCGGAGGACATGATCGCCGCCGTGCTTGCCGAGGCGAATCTCGTCACTTCCGGTCGCAAATTCCCGAAGGCAGGTGTCCTGTCGGACATCTTCAGCTACGCCACGAACACCACCGAACCCATCCGCGCCGTTCTTGCAGCCAAATACCGCTACTTCCTCCCGCTCGAGGAGGACATCGCCAAGGTCCAATCAGCCTACGAGGCACGGAAGCGCGAGGCGGGCTCCATGGATTTCGACGACCTTCTCTCAAAGACCCACGCGCTCTTCCTCGAGCGCCCGGACATCGCCGCCGCCTACCAGCGACGCTTCCGCCACATCCTTGTGGACGAATACCAGGACACCAACCGACTCCAGTCCGAACTCATCGACATCCTCGCCGCCGGGCACGGGAACATCATGGCCGTGGGCGACGACGCCCAGAGTATCTACTCGTGGCGCGGCGCGAATTTCGAAAACATCCTCGGCTTCCCGCAAAAACGCCTTGGCACCCGCGTGTTCAAGATCGAGACAAACTACCGCAGCGTGCCGGGTGTCCTCGATTTGGCGAACGCCGCGATCATGGGAAACACCAACCAGTTCCCGAAAAACCTCGCCCCCTCCCGCACCGCAGCCCCGCGCAAACCCCTCCTCTCGGTTCTCCCGACGAACACAGCCCAGGCGGCCCATGTCGCCCGGCGCGTTATGGAACTTATCGAGGACGGCACCCCCCCCTCGGAGATCGCCGTTCTCTACCGCGCCCACTACCACTCGATGGAAACCCAGATCGAGTTTACGAAGTGCGGGATTCCCTTCACTGTCACCAGCGGCCTCCGCTTTTTCGAGCAAGCCCACGTGAAGGATCTCGCTGCGTTTCTCAAACTGGCGGCAAACCCGCGCGACGAAACGGCCTTCAAGCGCCTCGTCCGCATGATTCCCGGCATCGGCCTGAAAACCGCCGACACCCTCTGGCAAACCGTCTCGTCGATCCTCGCGGGGCGTCCGGCCTTCGGCGAACTCGCCCACATCAAAGTGCCCTCAAAGGCGCGCGACGAGTGGATGCAACTCGTCCACACCCTCGCGGAGATCGCCCCGCTGGAGAGCCCCGCCCTCGCCCCAGCGGACATGATCAAGCGCGTCCGCTTCGCCGTTTACGACGACTACCTGAAACACAAGTTCTCCAACGCCGAGGACCGCCAGCAGGACCTCGAGACCATCGAGGCCTTCGCCTCACAGGTTGAATCGACGGATGACTTTCTTTCCCAACTCGCCCTCCTTGGAGGCATCGACACCCCCTCCACCGTGCGCGACCAGGAGGACAAGGTCGTCCTCTCCACCCTCCACCAGGCCAAGGGCCTCGAATGGCGCGTGGTGTTTCTGATCTGGCTTGCAGACGGCATGTTCCCGAGCATGCGCTGCATCGAACACCCAGAGTCGCTGGAGGAGGAGCGCCGCCTGTTCTATGTCGGCATCACCCGCTGCATGGACGAACTCCACCTCACCTACCCGGAAATGCGCCTCGGCTCCGGCTACGCCAGCGCGTTCCAGCCACCCTCCCGCTTCCTTCGCGAACTTCCGGAGCATTTGTTCGAAACCCCCGACCACTTTCAACCCCTCGCGGGTGGGGTGGATCCCGGCCATGACGATGATCCTTTTTGACCGGCTGCCCATGCCCGACGCCCTCCGCCGACTATGATCGTCATCGTCGGAGCTGGTCTTGCGGGCCTTGCCTGCGCAAGGGAACTGACCCGCGCAGGCCGGCCTTTTTTGCTTCTCGAAGCGGCACCCGGACCCGGCGGCCGCCAACGCACCACCCACCGCGACGGCTTCACCCTCGATCACGGATTTCAGGTCGTTCTCAGTTCGTATCCGGCGGTGTCTAGGTTGGTGAATATCCACCGCCTAGAGCCGCGCTGGTTTGAGTCCGGCGCGCTGTTGCACCACGACGGACTCCTCCACCACCTCACCAGCCCGCTGGCCAATCCGCTCAACGCCGTTTTTTCCCGCTCACTCACGTTGTCCGACAAGGCCCGCCTCGCCGCGTTGGGCCTGCGGTTGCTCGCCACCTCGGATTCCACCATTGCCGGGGGTTGCTCCGCTCCCGGCGACTCGACGACGGCTGATTTCCTCCGTCGCTCGGGGTTCAGCCGCGGGTTCATCGACCGTTTCGCCCGCCCGTTTTTCGGCGGTGTGTTCCTCGACAACGCACTCGAGACAAGTTCCGCCCTCTTTTTACTTTATCTGAAACGATTCCTCACCGGCACGGCTTGGCTTCCCTCGGGCGGCATCTCGGCGCTTCCAAAGGCGATCGCCTCCGAAATCCCAATGGAGTGCCTGCGCTACAACACGCGCGTCGCCTCGGTGGAAACCGGCGGCGGATCCGCCACCGGCGTGCTTCTGGCCAACGGCGCTTTCCTGCCCGCATCACGGGTTGTCCTCGCGGTGGACGAGCCCTCGGCTTGCGCTCTCCTCGAACGCCCGGCGCCTCCGCCGGGCCGCGAGGTTGCCGTTGTGTATTTCAAAACCCGAACCTCCCTCTACAGACACCCCTGTCTGGTCCTGCCGGACGCCCACGAGCCGGTGGTTCGCCATTTTGTCCAGATCACCAACATCGCTCCCTCCTATGCCCCGCTCGATTGGCATCTGATCTCCGCCACCGTCCTCGATCCAGCAAGATATCCCTCCGATGCTCTACCCGTGCTGGCGGCACGCGAGATCACAGGCGTCTTTCCAAGGGCCGAGGGAGCACTGGAGCACCTTGAGACGATTCGCGTGCCCTACGCCGTCCCCGCCCAGCCGCCGGGATTCGCAGCCCGAATCCCCTTCCCGAACCTCCCCGCGAATGTCTACACTGCGGGTGACTGGGCTTGCGGAGCCAGTATCCAAGCGGCGTTGGACTCCGGACTCCGCGCCGCCCACCGATTGTTCAAATGAACCTCTCGCTCTCGACATGCTGGAACTCATGGAAACACCAGGACGGCCGCGCCATCGTGGAGGAGATTCTCGGCCTCGGATTCGACACCCTGGAGATCAGCCATGGCATCCGCTCCTCGCAACTGGAGGGCATCCTCGCGGCAAAATCGAAACGCAAATTCCGCGTCTCGAGCGTCCACAATTTCCTCCCCATGCCGATCGAGGTGACGAGCGATTCGCCGGATTGCTACGAATTCACCTCCCCGCGCCCCTCGGAACGCGAGCGGGCCGTGAAACTCACGCTGGCCACCATCGACTGGGCCGCGAAGCTCGAGGCTCCGCTTGTCGTCATCCACACGGGCCGCATCCGCTCGCTGGACCTCACCCGCACCCTCCGGAGATCAGTTGAGACCCACGGCATGTTCTCTCCGGAGCACATCAACGCCAAATTCGAGGCCATCAAGGCGCGAGAACAAGTCGCTGAGGCCCACGACGCACTGATCCTGGAGTGCCTGGCGCAGGTCACGGGCCACGCAGGCACGTCGGGAGTGAAGCTCGGCCTCGAAAACCGCGAGCACTACGAGTCCGCTCCGCTGGACCGCCAGTTCGACCTTTTTCTCAAGCGCCTCGACTCTCCGCACGCGGGCTACTGGCACGACTTTGGCCATGCCCAGATCAAGCACAACATCGGCCTGATCGACCATGCTCAACTTCTCAAACGCATGGCCCCCAGCCTCCTCGGCTGCCACATCCACGACACCCACTGGCCGTTCCGCGACCACTGCCCGCCCTTCACCGGCGACACGCCGTTCGATGAACTTGTGCCGCTCCTTCCGAAATCCTGCGCGACCATTTTTGAAATCGCCCCGCGCACCGAACCGGGAGACATCCGCAAGGCGGCGGACGAATGGACGCGCCGCTATGGCTGAGGTCGCTCTTGCCATGTTCATTCCACCCATGGTTCCCTGCCCCGCGCCCTGATGAAACGCCACATCCTCACCGCCGTCCAAATCGCCGTCACCGCCGGCCTCTTTTGGTGGATCTTCCGCAACCAGGAGCAGAACGCCGCGATGCTTGCCGCGCTGGAGGTGGCTCACACAGGGTGGTTCGTTCCAGCCCTTGCGGCGCTCGGTTGCGGTCTCCTCCTCCAGGCCCAACGCTGGAGAATCCTCCTCCGGGTCCAAGGCATCGCCATCTCCTACTTGCGGAGCCTGCGCATCCTCATGGTCGGCATGTTTTTCAACCTCTTCCTTCTCGGGTCAACCGGCGGTGACATCGTTAAAATCTTCCTCATCATGCGCGAGGCTCCGGATAAAAAGGCCGGCGCGCTGCTCAGCGTGTTTATCGACCGTGTGGTCGGCGTGCTGGCACTGGCGGCGGTTTCGGCGGTTGTCATCCTGCTCCGCTGGGACGACCTCATGGCCCACGAGGTGACACGCTACGGCGTGGCCACGGCCGGGGTGATCCTCGGCGGCTCGATCGGCTTCATAGCCGTCGCCTGGATCACGGGCAGGTTCGACCTCACCCGCAAGCTTCCCCACTGGCTTCCCGCCCGCGAGAAAATCATCGAGGCCGCCGGGGCTTTCCTCGAATACGCCCGCGCAGGCAAGTCGGTCGGCGCGGCGTTCCTGCTCTCGATCCCCGCCCACCTCCTCATGTTTTCGACCTTCTGGTTCGGCGCGAAGGCCTTTGCCGCAGGGCTCAACCTGCTGAGCATCTATTGCGTCATGCCCATCGTCGCGACCGTCACGGCCCTTCCAATCAGCATCGGCGGCGCGGGCCTCCGCGAGGGCCTCTTCATCAAAATTCTCGGCTCCCTCTACGCGACCCCCGAGTCCATCGCCACCTTAGTCTCCCTCTCGGGCTTCATGATGCAGGTCTTCTGGAGCCTCGCCGGTGGCTTGATCTATATCCTCTACCGCTCCTCCCAACACGACACGACCCCGCTGGCGGAGATGGAAAAAACAGTCGAAGACCTCGAACACCGCGTGGAACACAACCTCGAAGAGGGCCGCCGCCCGGAGGCATGACCCACGCGCTTCCGAAAATCACCGCCCATTTCGCGATCACGGCGGATGCCAAGATCAGCACAAAAAACCGCACCCCCTCGCTGTTCACCTCTCCCACCGACAAGTCACGCCTCCGCACCGTTCGCGCCGCCCACGATGCGATCCTCGCCGGACGCGGCACCGTGGCCGCCGACACGATGTCCATGCGCCTCACCGACGAAACCCTTCGTCGGGAACGCCTTTCCCGCGGTCTTCCCCCCGAACCGCTTCGTGTTGTGGTCAGCAACGCCGGTCGCCTCGACCCCGCATGGAAAATCTTCCAACCAGGCGGGTCTACAGCCGTGATTCTTTCGACCACGCGCATGCCGCAACGCACACGCTCCGCACTCGCCCCGCTCTGCGACCTCCACCTGTTCGACGCCCCGTCCGTGCCACTTGTCCCCGCGCTACGAATGCTCCGCACCGATTACGGCGTGAAACGCATCGTCTGCGAGGGTGGCGGCGAACTCGTCCGCTCGCTTGCAGAACTCGATCTGATCAGCTCCATCCAACTCACCATCGCCCCGATCATCTTCGGGGGCGCCGCCGCCCCCACCCTCACTGGAATCCCCGGCGATTTCCTCCCCCGCCCGCTGGACTTCAAAATCAAATCGACAACCATCATCGACGGCGAATGCGTGCTCCACCTCACCCGCTCCCCCCGTTGAACCAATCCTCGCGACCCCGAGCGCGCGCGTAGGAAGCATGTTTCCAGTTGACCAATCCCCAACCCACACCTAAACGTAAACCTATCTTTCGCGGGTATAGCTTAGTGGTAAAGTTCCTGCCTTCCAAGCAGGCCATGCGGGTTCGATTCCCGCTACCCGCTCCCCACCTTCTTCCGAAGATGGACCAGCTCATTGCTGGAGAACTTTAGGCGCTTGCTACTTTTTGACGACGGTTACTGGGAGGGTTTGTCTGCCCCACTTGAGCCCCTCGTTGTGGGATTTGTGGAAGAGATCGATGCGGTCGGGGCCTTTGATGGCACCGCCACGGTCCTCGACGACTCCCCAGCCCCAACCGGGGACATGCATGCGGGTGCCAAAGGGGTAGTAGCGCGTGTCGGCGGCGATTGTTCCGTCGCGGGAGGGAATGTTCCACGGCAGGATGATCTTGAAGGGGATCGTCCAGGGGCGTTGGAGGCTGTCGCCGGTGAAGAGGCCAGCGTGCGGTTCGCGGGGCCGGGTGCCGGAGGCTGTGCGGCCGGTGTAGGTTTTTCCCTTTCGGTTGCCTTTGCTGACATACCGGTTCCACACATCGAGCTTCAGGTATTTCCAGCTCCCCCGCTCCCAGTCGCAGCACGATCCGCAGCCGCAATAGGCGGTGGCGGTGATCCTGCGTTCTCTCGGCGTGGCGCACGCGGCAAGCAAAAGCACGCAAAGAATGGCAAAAGTGAATCCCGCAAGGGCTCCGAAACGGTCTCTGCGAATCATGTTGGACATTCTACCCTGCATGGCAAATCTCGCCCCGATGGGCGCGGCCGAGGGCGTCGTAGGCCGCATATTTATACATCTCGGAGAGGGTGGGGTAGTTGTAGCAGGTGTCGATGAAGAGGTCGGCACCCTGCTCGAGCAGGAGCGCTGTGAGACCGGTGTGGACAAGGTCCGTCGCAACCTCGCCGATGCAATGCACGCCCAGCAGCCTCATATCCGAGGCGCGGAAGAGGAGTTTCAAAAAACCCTCCTTGTCGCCGATGATGAATCCACGGCTGTTGTTCGAGTAATCCGCCTTGCCGACAACGTATGGAATCCCCTTTTCGCGAAGCGACTCCTCGGTGTCCCCCGCGCACGAACACTCCGGGATCGTGTAAATGCCCAGCGGCAAGATGCGCGAGAGGTTGGTTTTGTATTTCAAGTCAAAGGCGTGGCACACGGCGAGCCGACCCTGTTCCATAGAGGTCGAGGCGAGCGCTGGAAATCCAATCACATCGCCCGCGGCATAAATGTTCGGCACGGAGGTTCTGTAATGCTCGTCGACCTTGAGGAGGCCGCGCTGGCAGGGCTGCAGACCGATCATTTCGAGCGCGAGCTTGTCGGTGTTCCCCGCGCGCCCGCTCGCGGCAAGCACGGCGTCATACGCGCCGCCTCCTCCCCTCGAGAAGACGGCGGCGAGTTTTTCGCCAGTTTCCAGCGACTCGACATTCTCTCCGAGTAGAAGCTCTATCCCCATGTTCCGCATCGCCGTCTCGAGGGCGGCGGAGACCTCGACATCGAGAAATCCCATGAGTCGAGAACGGCCGTCGACCAGCGTCACATCGGCTCCCAGGGCGGAAAAGATGCACGCGTATTCGCTCCCGATCACGCCGCCGCCGATCACGAGCAGTTTTCGGGGGAGAGTCCGAATGCGCAGGATGCTGTCCGACTCGCACAGGCGCTTGTCATGCCACGGATAGGATTGTGGATGGTTTGGCCGCGTGCCAGTGGCGATCAGGATGACCCCTCCCTCAAGGATCGTGGAGGAACCGTCGTCACGCTCAACCCTCACGCGGTGCGGATCGAGAAACGAAGCGGCGCCGCGGTGAATCTCCACATTGTGGCGTGCCATGTTCGCTGCGATGCGTTCCCGCTCCTGGTTACGCACCTGTCTGAAATGGCGAAGGAACATGTCGGCATCCACCCGCGGGGGTTCCGCCAGACCGGCACCATAGAGCTGGCGCTTGCGAAACCCCGAGAGGTGGAGTGCCGTTTCACGGAGCGTCTTCGAGGGCAACGTGCCGGTATTCGCCGCGGCACCGCCGTAAAACGCTCCGCGCTCGACAAGCGCCACCTTCTTTCCGAAATACGCCGCCTGCGCGGCCCCCTTCTCCCCTGCCGGCCCCGATCCAATCACGATGAGATCGTAGTCCACGCAGGGAATAGTGCAGATGTCCCGCCGGACGACAAGCCGCGATCTTGCACGCGTCCCCGGAACGAACCAATCTCCTCCCTCACTCCAATCCGTCCAAAAACACGCGGGCCTCGGCGGTGATCTTCGCCCGCTCGTCGGGGAGGCGCTTTTGCCACGAGCGGACCATCATACTCGTGCGGGGATTCGAGGCGAACCGGTCGGCGTGCCTGTCGTAGAAATCCCAATAAAGCAAATTGAAGGGGCACGCACCGGGGCCGGATTTTTTCACGGGGTCATGGGAGCAACCGGCACAGTAGTTCGACATTTTCGAAATGTAGGCCGCCGCGCCCGCATAGGGTTTCGTGGCCATGAACCCGCCGTCCGCATGAAGCGCCATGCCGAGCACATTCGCGGCCATGACCCACTCGTGCGCGTCGATATACATCTCCAAAAACCAGTCGTGCGCCTCTTGGGGCCGGATGCCTGCGAGCAGGCAGAAATTCCCGAGAATCATGAGTCGCTGGATATGGTGGTTGAACGCCGTGTCGCGGGCCTCGCCCAGCGAGCAGCGCAGGCAATTCATAGAGGTCTCCGCGGTGTAGAAAAATTTCGGCAGCGGCAGCGTGGCACCAAGCGCGTTGGACTCGAGGTAGGCGGGCATTTTCAGCCAATAGACGCCGTTGACGAATTCCCGCCAACCAATGATCTGGCGCACGAATCCCTCGACCGCCGCCAGCGGGGCCTGCCCGGCGGTATGGGCGCGCACGGCGGCATCCACACACTCCATCGGCAGGAGCAAGCCGAGATTCAACGGCCCGGCGATCATGCTGTGAAACATGGTGGGCGAATCCTCGAGCATGAGATCCTGGTAATCGCCGAAGAGCGGCAACCGCTCGGCGACAAAGCTCGCGAGCGCCTCCAGCGCGCCTTCCCGCGTGTGCGGCAACCAGAAATCCTCCGCGCGGCCGGGGCTGTCGGGGAACCATTTGTTCACATCGGCGATGGCCGTCTCGACAAACTTGTCGCGTGGACGCCGCGCCGTCACCGGACGTGGCGGCTTGGGAGCACCGTCCTTTTTCCAATCCCGCACGGTCTTGCGATTCTCGGCATCGTAATTCCACGCCCCACCCTCGGGCTCGCCATCCGACCGCATGAGAATGCCGAGCGACTGCCGCATGCGGCGGTAATGGGCTTCCATAAGCAGGCGTTTCTTGCCTTTGGCGAAATTCAAAAAGTCGGCGCGCGGCGTGACGAACTGGCAGGTTGGCGTGATGCGAAGCGACACGCCGGTTTGCTTCGACACCTCCTCGAGCAGCTTCTGCCGCCCCCAGTTGTTCGGCTCCATGACAACGAGGACATCCGGCCGCTCACACTCGAGATGCGCCACCAGCGCTTCGCGAAACGAAGGCGTGGCATCGATCCCGAACTGGCGGGTGTCCCATCCGTGCCCACGCAACTCCTCGGCAAACGCCCGCATTGCGGCCAGATGGAACACGCGCTTGATCTTGTGGGCTGGACCGTCGTCGCGCGCCTCGATGAGCACCACCCGGTCCGCACCAAGCGTGCCGGCCTCAAGCGCTGTATTCTCCAGCGTGAGCTGGTCGCCGAAGACAAGAAGGGTTTTCATGGTAAATCAACCCGCAACGCATCCATACCTTCTCGAGCGAGAGCGGTAGTCCTCAAGCGCGGCGAGGAAGTCGTCCTTCTGGAAGTCGGGCCAGAGTTTTTTGGTGACGTGGATTTCCGTGTAACTGAGCTGCCAGAGCAGGAAATTCGAAATCCGCATCTCGCCGGAGGTGCGGATGAGCAGGTCGGGGTCGGGCATGTCTGAGGTGTTCAAGCGCGAGGCGAACAGGTCAGGCGTGATGTCGTCGGGCTGGATCGCGCCGCTTTCGGCATCCGCCGCGAGGGACTTCACGGCATCCACGATCTCCGCCCGGCCGCTGTAGCTAAGCGCGAGGACCAGATGCAGGCGGGTGTTCGACGCGGTGGCCTCCATGACTTCGCGGAGCTTGCGTCGGCAGACGGTGGGGAGTTCGTCGATGCGCCCGATGTGATGCAGCCGAATCCCCTCGCGCACCATCTCGTCGCGTTTTTGGTTGAGGAACTTCTCGAGCAGGAGCATGAGGCCATTCACCTCCAGTGCCGGGCGCTTCCAGTTCTCGGAGGAGAAGGCGTAGAGCGTGAGATACTCGACGCCGGTGTCGATGCACGCCTGCACGCAGCGCTCGATGGATTTCGAGCCCGCCTCGTGGCCGGCAAGGCGCGGAAGGCCGCGGGACTGTGCCCAACGGCCGTTGCCGTCCATGATCACCGCGACATGCTTGGGGGTGTCGCCCATGGGATCAGAGCCTGATCGTCTGCGCGCGGGCGGGCCCGATGCTCACGATCGAGAGCTTGGTGCCGGTGAGTTCGGCGATTTTTTTCACGTAATCGCGGGCCTTTGGTGGCAGTTCGGTGAACTTGCGGGCTTTCTCGGTGGATGTCTTCCAGCCTGGCATTTCCATATACACCGGCTCGCAACGCGCGAGATCGGCGGAGTCGGTCGGCGGGAAGTCGATTGTTTTTCCGTCGAGCTTGTAGGCGACGCAAACGCGGATCGTCGCCAGCCCGTCAAGCCCGTCGAGGTTTGTGATGGCGATCTCGTCGATGCCATTTAGAAGCGCCGAGTAGCGTGTGGAAACCGCGTCGAACCATCCGCACCGGCGCGCGCGCCCGGTGGTAGCGCCGAACTCGCGCCCCATGCCGTGGAACATCTCGCCGAGGGAATCGTCCTCGGTGGCGAACGGCCCTTCGCCGACGCGCGTGGTGTAGGCCTTCATGACGCCTAGCACGGTATCGATGCGGTGGGGTGGCACGCCGCTGCCGGTGCAAGCTCCGCCGGCGGTCGTGTTCGAGCTGGTGACAAACGGATATGTGCCGTGGTCGATGTCGAGGAACGTGCCCTGCGCCCCCTCGAACAACATGCTCTTCTTCGCGGCCAGCGCTCGGTGGAGGTAGACGGCGGTGTTTGTGATGAATGGACGCAGCACCTCGGCGGCGGCGAGTTGGTCAGCGATGATTTTTTTCGCGTTGAGCGGCTTCGCCCCGAGGCTCTTCAGGATCGTGTTGTTCTCCTTGATGCGGCGGGCGAGTTTTTCCTCGAAGACATCGGCGCGGAGCATGTCGACGGTGCGGAGCCCGGTCCGTGAGGCCTTGTCAGCGTAGGCGGGCCCGATCCCGCGCTTGGTCGTGCCGATCTTGTTTCGGCCCTTGAGGACCTCGCGCTGTTCGTCGAGGGCGCGGTGGTATGGCAATACGAGGTGCGCGGCGTCGCTGATAAGCAGGTTTTTTTCGACCTTCACCCCGCGGTTGCGCAGCCCCTCGATCTCGCCGACAAGCGACACGGGATCGAGCACGACGCCGTTTCCGATCACGCAAATCTTCGATTTCCTCAAAATGCCCGAAGGGATGAGGTGGAGCACGTATTTGTCGCCGCCGATCACAATCGTGTGGCCGGCATTGTTGCCGCCTTGGCTGCGAACGACGATCTGCGCCTCATCCGTGAGAAAATCGATGATCTTTCCTTTTCCTTCATCGCCCCACTGGGCGCCGACGAGAATTGTGTTTGGCATGGTAGAGGGCCGGTAGCTTTGGGGCCCCGCGCGGCGCTGACAAGAGAAATTCGGAACACCCGGGCTGATCGCGTGCATCGGCCCACGAGCGACGGAAGTCACCGGTGGACAAGCCTCTGAAACGCATGGTAATTCCATTCCATGAGCACACCCGCCTCCTTGATCCAAGCTGCTGTCGATGCCGGAAAACTTCTGCCCGAATCCGGCTCAAACATCGCCAAACTCCTCGCCAGCTCGACCTCCCCCATCGACAAAGCCTCGGTCGAGGAACTCGTCGCGGAACAAAACTGGACGGAACTGGACAACCGCTTTTTCCGCACCCTCGCGTTCGGCACCGGCGGCCTGCGCGGCAAAACTATCGGCGCCGTCGTCACCAAGGCCGAGAGGGGCGAACCCCAGCCGCTCGGCAGGCCCCAGTTCGCCTGCACCGGCACGAACGCCATGAATCCCTACAACATCAGCCGTGCCACCCAGGGACTCGTTCACTACGTCAAGGACCACCATGCCAAACACGGCTCGCCGGGCAAGCCAGCCGTCTGCCTCTGCCACGACACCCGCTTTTTCTCGCGCGAATTCGCGGAACTCGCCGCGAAAATCATCACGGACCTCGGCTGCGACGCCTACCTCTTCGAGGGCCCGCGCTCGACGCCGGAACTCTCCTTCGCCGTCCGCCACGTCCGCGCGCAAGCGGGCATCAACCTCACTGCGAGCCACAACCCGCCGGAATACAACGGCTACAAGGTGTATTTCGAGGACGGCTGCCAGGTCGTGGAACCCCACGCCTCGGCGATCATCGAGCGCGTCAACGCCGTTCCGGGCGAAAACTACGAGCCGGTTCCGGAATCCGAACGCGGCCGTGTCATTCCCATGGGGGCCGACATCGACGAGCCCTACATGCACCGCCTGGCCACCCTCCCGCTCGACCCGGCGCTCATCAAGCGCGAGAACTCCCTCAAAATCGTCTACACCCCCCTCCATGGCGTGGGCGGCGTGATTATCAAACCCATGCTCCAACGCCTCGGCTTCCACTGCGACACGGTGCCGGAACAAGACATCCCCGACGGCCGCTTTCCCACAGTCAAATCACCGAACCCTGAAAACGCCGAGGCGCTCACCATGGCGATCGCGCTGGCCAACAAGACCGGCGCGGACCTCGTCATCGCCACCGACCCCGACGACGACCGCATGGGCATCGCCGCGCGCGATTCCGAGGGCGCCATGCGTCTCCTCACCGGCAACCAGATCGGCTCGATTCTCGCTTGGTATCGCACCATGAAATGCTTCGAGCTGGGCATCCTCAGCCCAGCCAACAGCCTCGCGGGGCGTGATCATCAAGACCTTCGTGACCACCGACCTCCAAAAGGCGATCGCCCACAAACACGGCCTCCGCTGCGTGGAGACACTCACAGGATTCAAATACATCGGCCAGAAACTCGGCAAATACGAGGCGGCCATCCCCGAAAAACTCCGTCAAAACTACCGCGACCTCTCCGAGGACGACACCCGCCGCCTCCGTCTGGAACACTCCAGCTACTACGTCTTCGGCGGCGAGGAGAGCTACGGCTACAGCGCGTCGGATTTCGTGCGCGATAAGGACGGCAACAGCGCCGCCGTCCTCATCGCCGAGGCCGCCGCCTACGCCAAATCCAAAAACACCACGCTCGTGGGATTGCTGGATAGCATTTTCTCGGAGTTCGGCGTTTACCTCGAGCGCGGCGAATCCCTCACCATGGACGGCGCGGAGGGTGCCTCCCAAATCAAGAAACTCGTCGACTCCTACGCATCCAACCCGCCATCACAAATTGACGGGGCGGATGTCGTGAACGTGGAAAATTTCGCGACCGATGTCATCCATGATGTCGAAGGCGACCGCATCCCCCGCGAGGCGATGCTCATGATCACGCTCGCCGACAACCGCCGCGTGGCGGTGCGCCCCTCGGGCACCGAGCCTAAGATCAAATACTACATGTTCGCGGCCATGAAACACGCTGGCGATTGCCACTTCAGCCCCTCGCAGGTAGCCGACGCCAAAAAATCCGTCACCGCCTCGCTTGAGCGGCTTTGGAACTGGCTCTCGGCGGACGCCAAAGCGCGCCTCGGCTGAGCCCCGCGCGCCCCTCAGGGCACCGTGCGAATCTGAATCGACTCGAAGTGCTCCTCGCCCTCGAAGAGTTCGCGCAGCACGATCAACTTTTCTCCGCTCGAGACCAACCCGCGCTTCACCAACTCCTTCTCCGCCTCCGCGAAGGTTTCCTCGGGGTCCGTATGGAAATCGAGACGCAATGCGTGCGTGCACCAGTTCAGCGACAGATGCCTGACCACCTCCTCCGAGGGCGCAAACGCGAAGATCGTCGAGCGCGTCGGACGAAACCGCGCCACCGTGTCGGCCATCTCCCCATGCCGAGTAAAGACCACGATGCTTGAATTCTCGAGCGAGTTCGCGAGCTTCACCGCCGCGAGCACCGTCTTCTTACGCTGCGTGTCCACGATCGCCTCGGCCGCGTAGCCCGCCCCGCCACTCAATGCAATCCGCCGCGCCACACGATCAAGCACCTCGACACACGCCGCTGGGTATTTCCCCGTCGCCGTCTCTCCGCTCAGCATCACCGCATCCGCCTCCTCGAACACCGCGTTAGCCACATCCGTGATCTCCGCGCGCGTGGGCACCGGATTCTCGATCATGCTTTCAAGCATGTGTGTGGCTACGATCACCGGTCGCCCGATTTGAATGCACTTCTTGATGATCCGGCGCTGGATGATCGGCAATTCCTCCATGCGGCACTCGATGCCCAGGTCACCGCGCGCGATCATGATGGAATCGGAGGCGATCACGATGTCCTTGATGAACTTCACCGCGTTCTGGTCCTCGATCTTGGCCACCGTCCGCGCCTTGCTTCCGAGGCTCTGCAACACCCGCTTCAGCTCAAGGATGTCCGCCGCCTCGCGGCAAAAACTCAACGCCACAAAATCAACACCGACCTCAACACCGAGACGGATGTCCTCGTGGTCCTTCTCCGTCAGCGGCGGCAGGTTCACTTTCACGCCGGGCAGATTGATGTGCCGCTTCGATCCCAAGCTTCCCTCCGTGAGCACCTCGCACCGCACCCGGTTCTGATCCTTCTCAAGCACCTTCATGTGCAACACGCCATTGTCCACCAGCACCGTGTCGCCGACATGAATGTCATTCACGAGGCCGTCGTAGTTCACATCCACCGAATACTCCTCCTCGCTCCTCGCCCCGCGAACTGTGAACTCGAAAATATCTCCAGGCTTCAAATTCAACTTCGCCGACAGATTCCCAGTCCGGATCGCCGGGCCCTGTGTGTCGAGCAGGATGCCGCAATTCACGTTCTTCGCCCTCGCCGCGGCGCGGATGCGCTTCACCACGTCCCGCACCCATTCGTGCGGCGCATGGCTCATGTTCAGGCGGAAAATATTCGCTCCCGCCGCCAACAACGCCTCGATTTTTTCCATGGAGTCCGAGGCCGGTCCCAACGTGCAGATGATTTTTGTTTTGCGCATCCCCTTCTTTCAACCCCACCCCCGCCCGATTGACAAGCGCCCCACTGCCACAAATCAGGAAAATTCCCCTGTTGACATATTCAAATATACGTCTATGCTCATGAACGAATCTATGAAAACAATCCAACCAACCGAACTCCACACCATCCGCCAACAAACACCGGGAGCGCGTCTACTCGACGTGCGCACCCCGGCCGAGCACGCCCGCGTGCATGTGCCTGGCGTGGACCTCGTCCCGCTCGACAAACTCGACCCCACGCATCTTTCCACGGGCCTCGGCATGTCGAAGGACGAGCCCGTTTACATCCTCTGCCACGCGGGCACACGGGCCAAACAGGCCGCCGAAAAGCTCGAGCGCTCGGGATTCCGCGAATGCCATGTCGTCGAAGGCGGCACTTCTGCGTGGGCGGATGCGGGCCTTCCCGTGAACCGCGGCACCTCGCGTGTGCTTCCGCTCGACCGCCAGGTGCGCATCACGATCGGCACGGTTGTCGCGAGCGGCGTGGTCCTAGGATACCTTGTCAATCCGGCGTTCTTCCTCCTTTCGGGATTTATGGGCGCGGGGTTGATTTTCGCCGGCGTCACCGACTGGTGCGGCTTGGCGATCCTCATGGCCAAGCTGCCCTGGAACCAGCGCATCGAAGGAACTAGCTGCTCAACCAACTAACACCAACCCGCCAATCCCATGTTTTTACGACAAATCGCCGACCCCCATCTTGCCCAATACGCCTACATCATCGGTTGCCAACGCTCCGGTGAGGCCGTCGTGGTCGACCCCGAGCGCGACATCCAACGCTACCGCGACATCGCGGCGCAGGAGGGCCTGAAAATCACCGCCGTCGCCGAGACGCACATCCACGCCGACTTCGTGAGCGGCGCGCGGGAGTTCGCCGCGGCCGACCCCGGCATCAAACTCTACCTTTCCGCCGAGGGCGGGCCGAACTGGCAAAGCGAGTGGGCCAAGGACCTGCCTGGCCTTCATTTGTTGCACGACGGAGATTCCTTCCACATCGGCAATATCGAGTTGAAGGCCGTCCACACGCCAGGCCACACCCCCGAGCATATGGTTTACCTCGTCACCGACCACGGCGGCGGAGCCAACGAGCCGATCGCGCTGCTCAGCGGGGACTTTTTGTTTGTGGGGGATGCTGGCCGCCCCGACCTGCTCGAGCAGGCCGCGGGCCTCGAGAACACCCAGGAGCCAGGCGCGAGGGCTCTCTACCACAGCCTCCGCAAGGTCTCCGAGCTGCCGTGCCACGTGCAGGTCTTGCCGGCACACGGCGCCGGAAGCGCCTGCGGCAAGGCGCTGGGCTCGGTGCCGAACTCCACGTTCGGCTACGAGGAAAAATTCAATCCGGCCCTGAAAATCGCGCTCCACGAGGGCGAGGACGCCTTCGTGAAATTCATCCTCAGCGGACAACCCGAGCCGCCGCCCTATTTCGCAAACATGAAGCATGTGAACAAGGTCGGCCCGGCCGTGCTGGGAACGCTGCCGGCTCCCCGCGAGACCAGCGTGGCGGAAATCACGCCACGCCTTGCGGAACCGGGCTTCGTCGTCCTCGACACACGGCCGCGAGAGGCGTTTCTCGCGGGCCATTTGAAAGGCAGCCTCTTCACGCCGCCGGAGAAATTCTCAGACTTCGCGGGAAGCTACCTGACCCCCGACCAGGAGATCGTTGTCATCGCAAAAGATCCCCAGGAGGCTGAAGGCTTCATTCACCAACTCGTGCGCATCGGCTTCGACAAGATCGTGGGCTTCCTGCCGGCCGCCGCAGTGTCTGCGGCAGGCAGCGACGTGATCCACGCGACACCGCACATCACATTCCTGGAGGCGGCTCCGTATTTGGCCAACGGCGACCAACCGCTCGATGTCCGCAAGGCCACCGAATTCTCGGCTGGCCACCTGCGCGGGGCAAAGAACATCGCCCACACCAGGCTGCTGCCGGGGCTAGCGGATGTTCCAAGGGAAAAACCGTTGCTCGTGTCCTGCCAAAGCGGCATGCGCGCCACCGGTGCCTGCGCGTTCTTGGAGCGCCATGGAATCCCGGCGACCTGCATTCTCGACAAGTTCGAGAACGCTCCCGCGGATCTCCTCGGCGCCTGACATCCACCCGCCCCCGACGCCATGGACGCATTCCACAGCATCGACCTGCTCGGCCTCGCCTACGGTCTGGTGGTTGGAATCTCGCTTGGCGTCACCGGGGGCGGCGGTTCGATCTTCGCCGTGCCGCTGCTGATCTACGGGCTGGGCATTCCCGTCCGCACCTCGATCGGTCTCAGCCTCGCCGCGGTCGGCCTCACCGCAGGCTTCGGCGCTGCCCTCCGCTTGAAGGCCCGCGAGATCGAACTCCAAGCGGGCCTCGTCTTCGCGGCGGGCGGCATGGTGTTCGCGCCCGTTGGCACATGGATCGGACACTTCATTCCCGCAGCCGCGCTCCTCTCGGTCTTCGCCCTCCTCATGGCCTTCGTCGGCTGGCGGATGTGGCGCGGCAAGGCGGAAACAACCGACTCCGTCGGCCCGTGTGTGTCCCAAGGTAACGGCCGTCTTGGCCCGGGCTGCTACACACGGCTCTCGCTGGCTGGCGCGGCGGCGGGGATTTTATCGGGCCTTTTCGGCATCGGCGGTGGCTTTGTCATCGTTCCAGCGCTCCTTTACGTCACCGGCACCACGATCCACCGCGCGGTGGCGACATCCCTCATGGTCATCTTTTTAATCTCCCTCTCGGGCGTGGGAGCGAACCTCCTACAAGGCCAGAAATTCCCGATGCCGGTCTCCGTGCTGTTTCTCGTGGGGGGCCTCGCAGGCATGCTTGCGGGAGGGGCTGTGCGCGGAAAATTAAGCGGCCCCGCGCTGCGCAAGGTCTTCTCGGCCGCCATGTGGGCCGTCGGTGCCTACATGCTCTACAGGAATATCGCGGCCCTCCAGTCCCTCACCTGAAAACCCATGAACACAACCACCCATGACATCCTGATCGTTGGCGGCGGCACCGCCGGAATCACCGTCGCAGCACGCCTCCGCCGCGCCGCGCCGAAACTGACCGTCGCACTCATCGAGCCGTCCTCCCAGCACTACTACCAACCGCTCTGGACGCTCGTCGGCGGCGGCGTGGTGAAAAAGGAAACCACCGCCCGCGCGGAGGCGGATGTCATGCCGAAGGGCGTCACATGGCTGCGCACCGCCGCAGAGGCGTTCGAGCATGAGAACAAAACTGTGGTCACCACGGACGGCGGCCGCCACACCTACGGCCAGCTTGTCGTGTGCCCAGGCATCAAACTCGACTGGGACGCCGTGCCTGGCCTCCGCCAAGCGATCGGGCAAAACGGCGTTTGCTCGAACTACAGCTTCGACACCGTGGACTCCACTTGGGAGGCGTTGCGGAATTTCACCGGCGGCACCGCGGTATTCACCATGCCGAACACCGCGATCAAATGCGGCGGCGCGCCCCAGAAGATTCTCTACCTCGCGGAGGATTACCTCCGCCGCAAGGGCCTGCGCGACCGCACGCGCATGCTCTACGTTGCGCCGGGCGCCGCGATTTTCGGCGTGGCCCACTACCGCCCTGCGTTGGAAAAAATCGTCGCCGCCCGCGGCATCGAGACCCTCTTCCGCACCCACCTCGTCGCAGTGGACGGCGAAAAGAAACAGGCTGTCTTCGAACATCTCGACACCAAGGAGCGCCAGACCATCTCCTTCGACCTCCTCCATGTCACCCCGCCGATGTGCGCGCCGGATTTCGTGAAATCCAGCCCGCTGGCGGATTCCGCGGGCTGGGTGGATGTCGATGCCCACACCCTGCAACACACGCGGTTTCCCGACATCTTCTCACTCGGCGACGCCAGCAGCCTGCCGACCGGCCGCACCGGCGCGGCGATCCGCAAGCAGGCGCCGGTGCTTGTCTCCAACCTCCTCGCGCACCGCGCGGGCCGTCCACTCAAGGCCTCCTACAACGGCTACACCTCGTGTCCGATCGTCACCCGTCGAGGCCGCATGATGCTCGCGGAGTTCGATTACGACGGCAACCCGTGCGAGACGTTTCCCTTCAACCAGGCCAAGGAGCGCTACTCCATGTGGCTCCTCAAACGCTACGCGCTGCCATTTCTCTACTGGCACGGCATGCTCAAGGGCCGCGCCTGAAAACGAGCGCGCCTACTCGACCGTCACGCTTTTGGCGAGATTCCTCGGCTTGTCCACATCGCAGCCAAGTTCATTGGCGATGTGGTAGGCGAGCAACTGCAGCGGAATCGTGGCGAGGATCGGCGTCAGATAATGCGGTGCCTCGGGAATCAAAATCACGTCGTCACAAATCTTCGCGAGTGCCGTGTCGCCCTCTGTGCCGATGGCGATGACCGGTCCCCTCCGGGCTTTCACCTCCTCGATGTTGCTGATGTTTTTTTCAAACACCGCATCCTGCGGGGCGATAAACAGCGACGGCGTGTCCTCGGTGATGAGCGCGATGACTCCGTGCTTGAGTTCGGCGCTGGGGTAGCCGGACGAGGAAATGTAGCTGATCTCCTTGAGCTTCAGCGCGCCCTCGAGGGCGATCGGGTAGTGCGCCTGGCGGCCCATGAACAGGAAGTTGTTCGCCTTGGCGTATTTTTTGGCGATCGCGGCGACCTGCGTCTCCAACTCGATCGTGCGCGCCACGAGGTCGGGGAGTTTTTCAAGTTCCGAAATGATATTCAGCCCGTCGCTGTGAGAAAGGTGCCGGATGCGGCCGAGGAGCAGCCCGAGGAGGACAAAGATGGTGAGCTGCGAGGTGAACGACTTTGTCGCCGCCACGCCGATCTCCGGCCCAGCGTGCATGTAGACCCCGCCGTCGCTCTCGCGCGCGATCGTGCTGGCGACATTGTTGCAAATCCCCAGTGTGCGGTGACCCTTCCGCCGGCTCTCGCGCAAGGCGGCCAGCGTGTCGGCCGTCTCGCCGCTCTGGCTGATCACGAAGACAAGCGTGTCGCGCTGGAACGGAATGTTCCGGTAGCGGAACTCGCTTGCGAACTCGCATTCCACCGGGATGTGGGCCAGTGATTCGAGGATGTATTCGCCCGCCAGCGCCGCATGGAAGGCCGTGCCGCAGCCCGCGAGAACGATGCGGTCGACCGCGCGTAGGTCGGCATTTGTCATGTTCAACCCGCCGAGGATCGCGGTTGCCTCCTCGGCCGATAATCTTCCGCGCATCGCATCGCGCACCGTGTTCGGCTGCTCGTGGATTTCCTTGAGCATGTAGTGAGGGTATTTCCCTTTCTCCACCGAACCGGCATCGAACTCGACCGTGCTGACATGGAAATCCGCCCCCGATCCCGAAAGCGTGGAAATCTCGAATCCATCCGCCTGCAGCGCCACGATCTCGTAGTCGTTCAAATACACCACCTCGCGGGTATGCGAGACGATCGCGCTGACATCGCTCGCCAGAAAATGCTCGTGCTTGCCGATGCCCAGCACCAGCGGGCTCCCGCGCCGCGCTCCGACCAGCATACCGGGCACATCGGCGTGGACCACCGAGATGCCATACGTCCCGATCACCTGCCGCAAGGCCGCCCTCACCGCCTCGACCAATGCGGCGGAATCACGCGCGCCGCCCTTGTCGAAGGCCTCGCCGACGAGGTGCGCCAGAACTTCTGTATCCGTCTGCGAATGAAACTCGTGGCCCCGTTCCTGCAATTGCTCACGAAGCGTCTGGTAGTTCTCGATCACGCCATTGTGCACGAGGTGCAATCGGCCGGACTTGTCGGTATGAGGATGGGCGTTTTCCCGCGTCACCGCGCCGTGCGTGGCCCACCGCGTGTGGCTGATGCCCACCGTGCCTGACACAGGCGACTTTTGGATTTCCGCGGCGAGGTTCGCGATGCGGCCGACGGCTTTTCGCACGTCAATCCCGCCCGCCCGCGCCACCGCGATGCCAGCGGAGTCGTAACCCCGGTATTCCAAGCGGTTGAGCCCGTCCAACAGGATGGGAATGGCATTCGACGAGCCCACGTAAGCAACAATTCCGCACATAAATGCAACGTGACAATTTCACCCGCGCTGAGCAAGCTTGCAACTGCGATGACTGTCCAACCCTCCTCCTCTTTCAAGTCCAACACGCTGGCCATCATCATGGGCGGCGGCGCCGGAACCCGACTGTTCCCGCTCACCAAGGAACGCGCCAAACCCGCCGTGCCGCTCGGAGGAAAATACCGCCTCGTCGATATCCCGATCAGCAACTGCCTGAACTCGGGCCTCCGCGGCATTTACATCCTCACCCAGTTCAACAGCACCTCGCTCCACCGCCACATCAACGAGACCTACAAGTTCGACGATTTCACCCCGAGCTTCGTCGAGATTCTCGCGGCCCAGCAAACCCCCGAGGGCTCGAAATGGTATCAGGGCACTGCCGATGCCGTGCGTCAGAACATGCGCTACTTCCTAGAGCATCCCGCGAAGTATTTCGTCATCCTCAGCGGCGACCAACTCTACCGCATGGACTACCGCCACATGGTCCAGCAACACATCGACAGCGGCGCGGAGATCACCATCGGCACGATCCCCGTGAACCGCGAGGCCGCTTCGGGCTTCGGAATCATGCTCACCGACGAGAAACGCCACATCAGCGAATTCGTCGAAAAACCCGGCGACCCCGCCGTGCTGGACACGCTGAGGATTCCAGCGGACCTTCTGCAGTCCATCGGCCACCCCGGCAACGAGGAGTTGTTCCAGGCATCGATGGGCATCTACGTGTTCAACCGCGAGGCCCTCGAGGCCTGCCTCGACAACGACCTTATCGACTTCGGCAAAAACATCATCCCCGAGGCGATCCGCACCCGCAAGGTCATGGCCTACATTTTCCAAGGCTACTGGGAAGACATCGGAACGATCCGCGCGTTTTTCGAGGCGAACCTCGACATGGCCGACACCACGCCCAAATACAGCTTCTACGCGCCCGGCGGCACCGTTTACACCCAGCCCCTTTGCCTCCCGGCGAGCGTCATCCACTCCGCGAAAATGACCCGCGCCATGGTCTCCGACGGCTGCATCCTCGGTGATGTCACCCTCGAGCGCTGCGTGCTGGGCATCCGCTCGATCATCCAATCGGGCTCGACCCTGCGGAACACCGTCATGATGGGCGGCGACCTCTACGAGTCGGAAAGCGAAGTGCCGGTTCCCGGCGTGCCACCCATCGGCGTGGGCCGCGATTGCTCGATCGAGGACACCATCATCGACAAGAACGCCCGCATCGGCCACGGCGTTGTCATTTCCTCCAAAAAAGGCCAAGGCAACGTCGACGGCGACGGATACTATATCCGTGACGGCATCGTCGTAGTTCCGAAAAACAGTGTCATTCCGGATGGAACGAAGATATAGGGCAGAGGCATGAGGATACTTCTGCGATCGGCCCTGGCCCTGCTTCCACTCCTGCTTGCCGGGTGCTTTTTTGAAAACCCCCTCACCTCGAAGCCCTCCGACAACCTGAACACGTGGTTGCTCGGGGAGTGGGAACACCGCGACAAAAAGGGTGCCGTCTCCCGCGCGGTCGTCACCCCCCTTTCCGCAGACACCTACAGCGTGCAGGTCTCGCTGCCCAAGCGCGGCGGTGCGCGGCGCAGCTACACTTTCGAGGCTTGGGGCTCCCGCGTCGGCGAATACACCTTCCACAGCCTCCGCAACACACAACCCGCCGCTGACCTGCCCGAGGGAGCCTTTGTTTTTCTCCACGCGCAATTGGTGGATCAGAACACCATCACCCTCCGCAGCCCCGTGCTCGGCTCTCCGCAAAACGCCTCCTCCAAGGCCCTCCGCGCCGAAATCCGCGCGCGCCTCAAGGACAATTCCCTCTACGCCGACGGCAAGGAGCAAACGTGGAAACGCGTCTCCGAAGCCTACTGGGAACGTGATGGACAAACCGGTCTCTTCCGTCCCCTCCGTTACACCGTTCCCGACACCAAGAAAAAATCCACCCGCTGATCAGCGGCAGAGGATAAATCCAGCCAGGCGGCCGCAGGTGCCCAGCAGCAGGGACAGCAAAAGATTCGCCGCCGCCGCACCGTATCGCCCCGCGCGAAGCCCGCGCTGAAGATCGACCGCCCACGTCGAAAATGTCGTGAGCGCCCCGCAAAACCCGGTCCCAACCGCAGCCACCCACAGCGGCGACAGATCGCCGGACATTCCCAGCCCGCCGACCGCCCCGAGCAGAAACGACCCCAGCACATTCACGAACAGCGTGCCATACGGGAAATGCCTCTCCGGCGGAAGCGAGCGGTTCCCGGCATTGTGCACATAGCCCCCCAAGTGGACACGCACCAGCGATCCGACGGCCCCCAGCACGGCGATAAGCAGCAACTTATCCACGGCCACCTCCCGCCGCCAGCCGCTCCCCCGCCTCCGCCGCCAGAATCCCCAACACCACACTCGCCCCCAGATACACCGCCGCCATCACCACATCCCCCGCTTGGGCAAACACCACTAACTCGCACGTCACCGTCGAAAATGTCGTGAACGCCCCGCAAAACCCAAACCCCGCAAACGGCCGCACCCACCCCGGCGCCCCGCGCCGCGTCGCACTCCACGCCAATACCCATCCCAAAAGAAACGCCCCCGCCGTGTTGATCCCCAGCGTGACCCATGGGAACCCCACAACCCCCGCGGACACACCCGGCTGAAACGCCTCCAACCCGTGCCGCGCCAACGCCCCAAGCGCCCCGCCCAGCCCAATCAACACCGACTCCCAAAACCGCGAAATCCGCAACGTCCCCGAGTTGTCCATCGCCGCGCACCTTAGAAACCCGCCAACCAGCGGTCAATCCCTCCAACCCCAGAATTGGCTCTTCGTGTCACGCGTGTCATATTTTATCCGTGCTCGCCATCTCAATCCCCATCCGCGAACTCCACGCCCGCACCGGCCACGGGGTGTGCCCTCCTTGAGGTGCCATGGGTGCGTCCCGCGCCCGAGATGGATAGGTTCGAGCCGACCCTGAGCAGATTTTTCAATCGCCCCGCAAAGGCAAGTGGCGGTGCGCCCGAGGCCGGGCACGCTCCCCGATCCCCTTCCTCGCTGCCAACATACCTTCACAAAGAATCCAAGATGTAGTGGCTATCGGCATCACTGATATCACTAAAAAATATTCAAAATGGCACACTGAATAGTCAAACTGCAAACTCAAAAATTAATTCTCCTTTGCTAATACTGCCCCTGATTTTGCGAGTTTTTCTAAACTTGGGGATGATGCTTTAACTCCCAAAACTCTCCCGTCAAATAAGGCTATTAAACGAACAACCCACCCTGTTACGGCTTCTCCAGATTTATTATGAATACCAATCGTGGCATATTTTGTATTGGAACTTTCTGTCTCGATTGAAAACTCTGCCTGATTTTCTCCTTCTTTAGTAAAAAACTTAGGGTCACACCGTTTCAAAATAATTGACTTATCATCCTGATTGCGTAAGACCCAAAAGAATTCTAAAGCTGACCATGCAAATTTCTTTCCTCCTCTTATTGTAACTTGTTTACTTTGAGATGAAGATGTGCTTTTATCAAAAGAACCCCAAGTTGTGCGATAATTATTTTCAGTAGAGCGACTTGATCCAATTGATTTTACATCTAATGAAACGTTTTGTTTATTGAACGTGTCATAAGGAAGAAGCTTCATCTCATTTTTTAAAATCAATTCTGAATTATTTAGAACCACCAACTTGATTTTTTCCCAAACTTGAGGAGGTAGGGTTTCATTATCTGCAGACAGACTTTTAGAAACCAAAATCAACAAAAAAAACACCGGAATTTTCATTAAAATTTTTTTCATGCGCTCATTTGACCTTATTCATGATACAGTTTACCGCGCCATGTCAAGGATGAAGATGTGTATCTAAAGTCCCTCACATTGACATATTTTTATCAACCCCCGCCCGTCTTCCGCCGCTCCCTCAGCGCGTTCCAAACACTTTTCGGCGCTCCGGCGTTGAGTTCTTTTGCAATCCACTTCATCGACATCGCGGTCTGCGCGCGCAGTTCCTCCGCCAGCTCGATTTTCAGCGAGTCCCCCTTTCTTCGCTCCCGCAACTCCTCAAACCCGACCCTCCTTTTCCCCAAAAACTCCCCAATCACGCGCCTCGCCTTTTCCTCCATCGCTTCGGCGACAACCTCCCCCTCGTGAATCTCCCGCTTCGCGCTCTCCCCCGCTCCACGTTCCATCAACCTCTCCAAAAAATCCTCCCCACCGAACCTCCACCCACGCCGAATCCCACTCCATAGCTCTTCGTCCGCATGCCCCTCCGCCCACCGCCTCGCCTCCATCACTTTCCGAAACTCCCACCGCCCCGCCCCATTGTCCCGTAGAATGCCCAACTCCCCGAGCAACCGATCCACCCTCAACCACTCAGGCCGCCGACCCACCGGCTTCACGTATTGTGGATAGCTGCTCCACGCATAGTCCGCCAGCTCCCCCTCCGCCCCAAGCAACCCCGCCCGCACCGGATTCAAATGCACATAGTCGCACACCACCCGCAAATACATGTCATCCGCCCCGTCCACCAACAGCGACTTGTAGCGCCCGGCGAACAAGTGCCCACGCATCCGGTGCCTCGCATTAAACCTCTGCGTATAGGTTCCCAATAACCACTTCATCCCAGCCACAAGCGTCGGCTCAGGCGTCTCAAGCACCAGATGAAAATGATTCCCCATCAGGCAATACGCATTCACCTGCCAACCCGCCTTACCGCACGCCTCTCCCAGCGTCTTCAAAAAACGACGCCGGTCCTCGTCATCCAAAAAAATCGCCTCCTGCCGATCCCCTCGGCTCATCACATGGTATATCGCCCCCGCATATTCCAACCTCAGTTGCCTTGCCATCCATAAACCCTCGCTGAATTCAAAAATATGTCAATGTGTGGGACTGACCCTAAACCTTGACTCGCCATCGCCACTGCTCTCCGCTATGCAAAAGAGATGGCGAGTTATCGAATCGAGCAACCCGCGCGAAAGGCGATTGTCCCCCAGCCCCAGCGCGATAAGGCGAGCGGACGGCTTCACTCACAGCGGCCAAAGGAAAATCGCCGAGCTCTCCCGCGATTTCGAATTCTCCAAGGCTGCGTCGCCGGGCTGATTTTTTTAGTGCTGTGCTTGGGAGAGGGACGCGCTATCGACGCCGGGATGCCGAATCCACCGGCCTCGCCGACGGTGGTGAAAGTGGGGGTCTTCCTCGCCGATATCCTCGATCTGGACGAAGTGGATGAAACTTTCCAAATCGAACTCGTCACGGTGGCGGAGTGGGATGACCCTCGACTGGCCTTCGACCCGGCGGCGGAAGGAACGGAGACGAAACTTTTCCAGGGACAATTCCAATTCAATGAAGTCTTCGCCGGTTGGTGGCCGCAATTCGTGATCGTCAACGAAATCGGTGCGGGCGACATCAGCGCCATCCAGATCGAGGTTCGCGCGGACGGACGGGTCCGCTTCCTCGAGGCGCGCAACGTCACGCTGGAGACCCCGATGAAGCTGCAACCATTCCCCTTCGACACGCAAACGCTGGAGGCCAGGATGGTGGCCTTCGGCAACAACAGCCAGGAGGTGCTCCTGGAGGTGAACGAACAAATGTTGGGCGCCACCGAAGAACACGTCATGGAAAACGGCCGGGTCAATATCGCGCAGTGGCGCCTGCTCAACCTCGACATGGTGTCCGGGCTGTCGAGCCAACGCTACTACGGGGAAGCGCGGCCGGTCTCCGAGCTTCTTTTCACCGTCACCCTGCAGCGCGAGTCGGCGAGCGTTGTTTGGAAAGTGATCCTGCCGCTGATCATCCTCGTGCTGCTCATGTGGGCGATTTTCTGGATGGAGGTGGACAACCTCTCGGACCGGCTCAACGTCGCCTTCATAGGCATTCTCACCATCGTCGCCTATCAGTTTCTAATCGAGGGTTCGATGCCGCGCATTTCCTACTTCACCTTCACCGACACAGTCTTGCTTTATTCATTCCTCGTGATGTGCCTGTCCGTCCTAGAGAGTCTGGCCCTCACCTCCCTGTGCAAGGCAGGTCACAAAGCAACAGCCGAGCGGGTGGACCATGTGGCCCGGTGGGCGTTCCCTCTCATTTACTTCTCCGGCCTCATGGCAAGCTATCTCTACTACATGATTCGCTATTAGCGCGGATCAATTCCTAACCTTGAGCGGGCATTGGGGTCAGTCCCACATATTGACATATTTTTGAAACGTCGAGGCCACTACAGAGATGATCTTCATGACTCGCCGTGGATTAAAGAGAAGCACAACTCCCGAAATTGCGGATGCCATGATTCACGGTCAAGTCGTCCTTTGGATTCTTGACGCTCTGGCGCTGCAGTAGGAGGGTGATCATTTCTGAATCGCGGTTTCCTTGTGGATCATCACTCGATTTTTATGAGCAAAGACCCTGTGGCAATCGATGCCGCGTCCGCGCGGCTTCTAAACGAAAACCAAAGTGCCTCGCGGCTTCCCTCGCTGGATAAAATGAACCTCTGGTTACAAAGTGCCTCGGCGATCAATCTTGGCAAACCCCGCGACAGAGGCCTCGAGCACTTCCGCGTCGGCCGACGAACGGAGCCGCTTGTGGAACTCCAACAACTCGCTCCACAACAGCCCAAGATTCGTGGATTTTGAACTCCCCTGGATTCCAGGTTCCGTTCGCTCCTTTGAATCTGCCGGATCTCTGGCAGCAGGATGCGGTGCGTCACCTCAAGAGCGGCGCGGACGTGATCATTGATGCCCCGACAGGTGCTGGAAAGACGCGGGTCTTTGAGCTTTTTTTGAAAACACCCGAGGCCGTCCGGCTCGGACAGGCCGTTTACACTGTGCCGACGCGCGCTCTAGCGAATGACAAATGGAGAGAGTGGAAATCCCTCGGATGGAATGTCGGCATCGCCACAGGCGATCTCGCGGAGAATCTCCACGCCCCCGTCTTGGTGGCGACACTCGAGACCCAGCGCGAGCGCATTCTGAGCGGAAATGCCCCAGGGTTCCTCATTCTCGACGAATACCAGATGCTCGCCGATGCGCAGCGGGGGTTGAACTACGAGATGGCCATGGCTCTTCCTCCGGCATCCACCCGCCTGCTGCTCCTGAGTGGCAGTGTGCGGAACCCTGCGGATATCGCGGAGTGGCTGAAAAGGCTCGGTCGGCGTGTGGAGTTGATCCAAGTGAAAGATCGTCCGGTTCCTCTGGACCAATTGCCGATCGAGAATCTGCCGCGAGTGCCGGATTCCGTGCATGGGTTCTGGCCGCGGGTGGCTGCGGCCGCACTCCATGCGGGACTCACTCCGCTTCTGCTTTTTGCCCCGCGTCGGCGGGATGCAGAAAAAATGGCGACACAGATCGCCGCCGCCCTACCCGTGGACAGCCCGCGTCGCATGACTCTGGAAGATCAAAACCTCCTCGGCCGCGACCTGGCCCGGCTCCTGCAACACCGCGTGGCCTTTCATCACAGCGGCCTCCCCTATTCCGCCCGGGCGGATTGGATCGAACCGCTTGGTAAAGCCGGAAAACTCCATGTCATCGTGGCGACCACCGGCCTCGCGGCAGGGATCAATTTTTCTGTGCGCTCTGTGATGGTCACTTCGACCAGCTACGGAGACGCCCGCTTCCAACGCGAACTCCGCTCCGACGAGTTGCTGCAGATGTTTGGCAGAGCCGGACGAAGAGGTCTTGATGAACGGGGATTTGTTCTGACGGCCCAGAATCTGCCCAGTCTTCTGGATGCCTCCCCACGCCAACTCCGTCGGGTGAACCAAATGGATTGGCCAACCTTGCTACGCGTCATGGAAGCCGACTCCTCCGATGGCAAAAGCCCCCTCGCTCGGGCAGCTCTCGTCTGCGAAAGGCTTTTCAGCCGCCAGAAGATCGCCCCCGATTTGGCAATCGCTCTGGAAATCTCGAAATCCAGCGAGCGTCATGGTCCGACGAGAGTCGAGTTTCTCGGACTTGCTGATCGCTGGCATCCACTGAAAGCCGCCGTGGAGCAAACCCGCCCACTTGGCCAGTGCCTCGCCTGGCACAAAGAACGCTGGATTCCGGCGCTTCGCACCCCTCGAAGCCTCGACCTGCTCCCTCATGGCAGAGCCTGCAAAATCCGCGACGGGCGGAGTTTTGCCTATGGAAAGGAAGTGTCCATCGCACGTCTCGCAGGCACTCATTTCCAGCCGCTGCCTTGGATTCAAAAACTCCTCGGTCTGCGCAACACGGAGATCTTCACCGAAGACGAATTGGTCCGTGATATCATCCCGCTTCTCGAATCCCAATGGTCGCCCGGTGTTTTTCACTCCACCGCGTGCCACGGCTCGAACCTCATGGCGCGCCTTTCACTCGCCACTATTCCCGTTAGCGCGCTCCTCCTTACCGACAGCACCGCGCTCCTTGATCCTCCGCGGCGACGGGTGAGTTCGTCCTTCGAGGTAGGCGAGTCGCCGGCATTCAATCCACCCCCGGGATCTGCGGCCTACGCTTGGCGAAAACTCGGTCTGTTGGATGACCGCGGCGCACCGACTCCACGCGGCCGGCTCTTCAGCCGTTTTCAGGGCGGCGAGGGTCTCATGGTCGCCGCCGCTCTGGAGGACGCCACTTACCCGATCGAAGATATCGTCGCCCACCTTGCCAATCTGCGAGGGGGCCCGCGCTTCCTGGATTTCGCGGATGGCCCGAGCCACCGCCTGGCCGCCGTGGCGCGGGAAATTTACGGCCATGTGGACCATGAAGGCTATCTCGAGGGCGGACTTTGTCCGGGGTTCGGCGAGGGAACCTGCGAAGCCTTGTTGCTCCATAGGAGCGGTGGAATGCGCGCTCTGTTAAAAGAAACCGACTCAATCCGCCGAGGGGATATCGAGCGTGCCATACTCGAGTGGAAAAGCCTGCTCCGTCACATTATTCACGCAGCAGATCCGCTCTTTCCGCGATGGAATGAGCTTCAGGCAGCGGCCAGGAAGGCTACTGGGGTCAGTCCCACATATTGACATATTTTTATCAACCCCAGCCCGTCTTCCGCCGCTCCCTCAGCGCGTTCCAAACACTTTTCGGCGCTCCGGCGTTGAGTTCTTTTGCAATCCACTTCATCGACATCGCGGTCTGCGCGCGCAGTTCCTCCGCCAGCTCGATTTTCAGCGGATCTCCCTTCCTTCGCTCTCGCAACTCCTCAAGCCCGACTCTCCTTTCCCCCAAAAACTCCGCGATCACGCGCCTCGCCTTTTCCTCCATCGCTTCGGCAACAACCTCCCCCTCGTGAATCTCCTGCTTCGCGCTCTCCCCCGCTCCACGTTCCATCAACCTCTCCAAAAAATCCTCCCCACCGAACCTCCACCCACGCCGAATCCCGCTCCAGAGTTCCTCGTCCGCGTGCCCCTCCGCCCACCGCCTCGCCTCCATATACTCACGAAACTCCCACCGCCCCGACCCATTGTCCCGTCGAATGCCCAACTCCCCGAGCAACCGATCCACCCTCAACCACTCAGGCCGCCGACCCACCGGCTTCACGTATTGTGGATAGCTGCTCCACGCATAGTCCGCCAGCTCCCCCTCCGCCGCAACCAACCCCGCCCGCACCGGATTCAAATGCACATAGTCGCACACCACCCGCAAATACATGTCATCCGCCCCGTCCACCAACAGCGACTTGTAGCGCCCGGCGAACAAGTGCCCACGCATCCGGTGCCTCGCATTAAACCTCTGCGTATAGGTTCCCAATAACCACTTCATCCCAGCCACAAGCGTCGGCTCAGGCGTCTCAAGCACCAGATGAAAATGATTCCCCATCAGGCAATACGCATGCACCTGCCAACCCGCCTTACCGCACGCCTCTCCCAGCGTCTTCAAAAAACGACGCCGGTCCTCGTCATCCAAAAAAATCGCCTCCTGCCGATCCCCTCGGCTCATCACATGGTATATCGCCCCCGCATATTCCAACCTCAGTTGCCTTGCCATCCATAAACCCTCGCTGAATTCAAAAATATGTCAATGTGTGGGACTGACCCCAAACCTTGAGGGACAAAACTCCACTAAAAGAAAAAGCAATCTTCGCCGCCCGTGACCAAACACTCGCCTCAGCGAGGCTACAACGCAAAATCAACCGCCAATACCAACCCGCCCATTCCGTAACTCCCGAAAGCCATTTTTCCAATTGACGCTGGACTATTAAAGTTTGATTCAATCGAGACAGTGCCTTCCACCGCCAAAAAAATCTCCACCGTGAAGCTGGGCATCGTGGGCCTTGGTCTTATGGGAACAACCCATGCACGATCCATCCTCGACGGCTTGGTGCCCGGGTGCGAGCTTGCGGCAGTCTGCGACCAGAGCAGTCCGTTGCCGCGGAGTTCCCCGGCATCCCCTGGTTTTCAAGACTCGGCGGCACTCATTCGCTCGGGAGCAGTCAACGCGATACTCATCTGCACCCCGCACTACACTCACTCCAGCATCGGAATCGCCGCACTGAAAGCCGGCCTGCATGTGCTCGTGGAAAAACCCATTTCCGTCGAAAAAGCGGACGCGCTCACGTTGCTCGCTGCTCACCGCAGCCTCGACCAGGTTTTTGCGGCCATGTTCAACCAACGCACGGATCCGGTTTACCAAAAGCTCCGTCAACTCGTGACCTCTGGTGAGCTTGGACAAATCCGCCGGGTCAATTGGACGGTGACCGACTGGTTTCGCACGGAGGCCTACTATGCCCACGGCGGGTGGCGCGCGACCTGGGCCGGCGAGGGGGGCGGAGTCCTGCTCAACCAATGCCCGCACAATCTCGATCTCTTCCAGTGGATTTTCGGGATGCCTTCCAAGGTGCGCGGCTTTTGTCAATTTGGCCGCTACCATCGGATCGAGGTGGAGGATGATGTCACCGCCTACTTCGAGTATCCCAATGGAATGACAGGCATCTTCATCACATCGACCGGCGAGGCCCCCGGCACGAACCGCTTGGAGGTCGCCGCCGAGCGTGGACGCGTGGTGGTCGAGGACGGGCGCATCGAGTTTCGACGAAACGAAATTCCCGCCACCGAATTCAGCCGCACCACCGACCAGAAGTTTGGCCGTCCGCCGGTTTGGGATGTCTCGATTCCGCTGCCACCTCATCGCGGTGAGCAACACGTCGGAATCCTCAAGAATTTTACCAACGCTATCCTCCACGGCGAGGCGCTGCTCTCACCCGCCGCCGAGGGCATCCACTCGGTGGAGTTGGCGAATGCCATCCTGCTTTCCAGCATCGAAGACACGACTGTGGAGCTTCCCATGTCAGCCCCCCGCTACGCCAAGTTGCTGGCCCGTCTCAAAGCCTCCTCCGGAAAAACCAAAAAGAGGAAACCAACCCAATCAACACCCGCGGCCCGCCGACGCGGGAACCCCGCCACCACCTGACTCTTATGGCATCGACTGATGGAATGACACACGCGCCGGTGGGCAAACCCTCACCGGTTTGCAAGCCTGGGGACTTTGTAATGGCGGCAGCGCACCTTGATCACGGGCATATTTATGGACAATGCAACGGCCTCGTCGAAGCCGGCGCCGTTATCAAATGGGTCTACGACCCCGTTCCCGAGCGGGTGGCGGCGTTTGTTGCGAAGTTCCCCGGCGCGCGGCCGGCACGCTCGCTCGAGGAAATCCTCGAGGATCCCGAGGTGCGACTCGTTGCCGCCGCCGCGGTGCCGAACGAGCGTGGCCCGCTCGGGTGCAAGGTCATGGAGGCGGGGAAGGATTACTTCACCGACAAAACGCCCTTCACGACACTCGATCAACTCGCCGAGGCACGCCGCACCTGCGAAGCCACGGGAAGAAAATACGCCGTCTACTTTTCCGAGCGCCTCCATGTCGAATGCGCCGTGCGCGCGGGCCAGTTGGTGGCCGCTGGAGCTATTGGCAAGGTAGTGCAAACCATCGGCACCGGCCCCCACCGGCTCAACGCCCCCTCCAGACCGGATTGGTTTTTCGAGAAAGAGAAATATGGAGGCATCCTGTGCGACATCGGCAGCCACCAAAGCGAACAGTTCCTCTTTTTCACAGGCGCCAACGATGCCAAGGTTGTCCACTCCGCCGCCGGCAATGTGGCCAGCCCGAAGTATCCAGAGTTGGAGGATTTCGGCGAGTGCAGCCTGGTGGCCGACAACGGGACAACAGGCTACTACCGGGTCGACTGGCTCACACCCGCCGGCTTGGGCACATGGGGCGATGGGCGTCTGACCATCCTCGGCACCGAGGGCTACATCGAATTGCGAAAATACATCGACATCGCCACCACCAACGGCGGCGAGCAACTCCTCCTCGTCGACTCCAAAGGCGAACACCGCATCCCGTGTAGTGGCAATGTCGGCTTCCCGTTCTTCGGAGAGTTGATCCTCGATTGCCTGCACGGCACCGAAAAGGCCATGACGCAGCGGCACACATTCCTCGCGGCGGAACTCTGCTTGAAGGCTCAGGAAGCGGCTCTTCGCTTGGATCGTCTGCCGGGTTGATCTCGGCCGCAACGGGTCTGAAAACTACCCATATCGACCGTGCATCCGATGATCCATATTTTGGTCATGACAACAATCACGCGCCGCGCTCCAGCCAAAAACCATCGACAAAGAAAACGACCGTCCTCGCAAAGCATACCTCCAAAGCCACCGCCAAACCGACCGTCCAGCATAATAAACTGGCGACACAAGCGCTCAAATTCCTCGATGAGGCCACGGCATTGCTCCGCACCGGCATCCAAGAGGGAGCCCAAACCACGGGAGAGTCCCGTATCCTCGCCAAAAAGAAAGCCCACAACCTGCTTGGCCAAGCCTCTAAGACGCTCTCACAAGCGATCGAGGACGGGGCAACGACTCTTCAAGGGATCATCAAGAAAATGTAATCCCAACATCCGATCGCTTTTGGACTTTTGGAATGGTGGGCGGGCGTCTCGCCTGCGGGTGTAAGTTTTCGTTGTCAGTCGATAAGCACAATACTGTCAGGGTAGCCGCGCGTAAGAAGGGGGCATAGCCGTCTCGGCCGTGCAGAGACTGGCGTTCTTTCACACGACGGCCACTTAGGAACCATGGCACCATGCACCTCACACAGGCAGGGACGCCTGTGCCCCTCTCTTTTATGTGCAAAGATGACAGACGCCTCACCTACATAAGCGCCCTCGAAAATCACCACCCTTGGACACATTAGTATAAGCCGGCATTTTTATACGGACGCGCCGCAGCGCGAATCGCAAGTCCTTCACAGCCCGTCGCTGCGTCGGGTGGAGAGCGCGTGTCGGAGGCCCATCCATACCCCCCAGACCAACCCGATTAAGCCAATAGCGGGGATACCCCAGATTTTTGGCGAGAGGTCGGAGCGAATGAGACTTGTCGAACAGATCAAGACAGCGGCGGTGAGAATGGCGTTGCCAAGTCGGTTGAAGGTTGTGTTCAGCGTCTTTTGAAGAGGCTCAATGCCCTTTGTATCAATATGATGATTGGAATATTGATTTCACCGCGCTGCAGGCGCTTCCAGAGGATGCGGATGTCTCCCGGGAAATCATCCAGTATGTCGAGGGAGGTCGAGGAGAGCTTCCTCAAAATATGAAAAATGTGTTCGGGGCGATATTTCATCTCAAGCAACCTGGTCGCGTAGGGCTCTCCGATCACGACGAAATTGAGGTTGGGATTGAGTTCACGCCCGATCGCTTCGATCTGGGAGAGAGCCTTGATACCCAAGTAAAAGCTCCCCTTCATTTGGAGATGTTGATCGCGCAAGAGTTCCTGCAGCTTGTTAAAAACGCTCGACAGGTGAATCTGCGCGAGGGGTTTGGTGAGGTTCTTGTTGCTGAACTCCTCGACGGCTCGCAGCATCTTTTCCGAATCAACCAATTTTCCTGATTCGGACATATCGACCAGCGCGCTCATGACCTGCCGGGTGTCCTTCTCCGCCAAGCCGGCAAGGAGATTGGCCACACTCGATCGAAAGCCCATGGAAAATTCCCCCATCATCCCGAAGTCGTAGAGGCCCACGACTCCCCTTGGAAGCACGGTCATATTGCCGGGATGAGGATCCCCGTGGAAGAACCCATGCACGAAGATTTGCTTGAAAATAAGCTTGGAAATGTTCTCCGAAAGCAGGATTGGGTCGATCCGATGCCTGCGGAGCACCTTGGGCTCAGTGACAGCGCAGCCCGAGATAAACTCCATGGTGAGGACTTTTTTGCTACTGAACTCGCGCAGGACGCCGGGAACCTTGATAGCCTCGTTTTTATCAAACTGAATAGAAAAGCGTTCCATATTGTCGGCCTCATTCGTGAAATCGAGCTCTTTCAGGATCGTTTTTGAAAACTCCTTCACGACGCCAACCGGGTTCATGACGGCGATATCCGGAGCATGCTTCTCCAAGAGTCCCGCCAAGTCGTGCAGGATGGAGAGATCCCTATCGATGAGACCCTGAATGCCAGGACGTTGGATTTTTACGGCCACAGCTACCCCTTGATGCGTCGTGGCCCGATGCACTTGGGCAATCGAAGCTCCAGCCATGGGCTCGTCGTCGAAGGAGGCAAAGGCGTTGCTTGCGCTCATCCCTATTTCCTCGAGGAAGATGTGCTTCGCTTCTTTTCCGGGAAAAGTGGGAACATCGTCCTGCAGCTTGCGCAGCTCGCCGAAGTATTCCGCGTTCACCAAATCGCGGCGCGAACTCACGATCTGCCCAAATTTGATAAACGTCGGCCCCAATTCCTCCAAAGCCAATCGCAACCGTTCTTCGGGAGGTTTCGCCAGCAGGCCTGAGTCATGCGTCGGCATCTCGCTGGCCTCAATTCCCATGATGCGCTGGAGGGCTAGCAACTTCAGGACATCGGAAAATCCATATTTGAACAACACCCGCAGGATTTCGGTGTAGCGAGGGAGCTGGGCGGAAAACTCCAGCGCAGAGTGGATATGGGAAATCATCTACATTCGACGAAGCCGTTTCTCACGGATTCGGAGCCAGCATCAACCTTCCCGACTTTTCCGCCATAGGGTTAAGCACCCAAGCCGCCCGCATAAGGTGGAACGAGTCGCCCACCTTCCACATGTAAGGCCAACACCCCATACCAGCTATTCCCAGAGCATGAGTTAATGGCCGCCTCGAATTCATCGAGAAACAAACACATGAAACCATACATCACCATCACCACCATGGCCGCCGCACTTGCGGTTGCCACACTCACACCTCAACACGCCACCGCGGCGGATCCCATGGCCCCTGCTGTGACCCAAGCCAACATCGTGGCCGCGGCCGCAAGCAAGCCGGAGTTGAGCACGCTAGTGTCTGCGATCAAAGCAGCGGAACTCGTCACTGTCCTCCAAGGGCAGGGTCCGTTCACTGTCTTCGCTCCGACCAACGCGGCGTTCAAAAAACTCCCCGCCGGTCAACTCGAAGACCTGCTCAAACCAGAGAACCGCGAAAAACTCGCGGCCATCCTCAAAGGGCATGTCATTGAAGGCCGGGTCAAAGCCGCAGACATCAAAGCCGGCGAAGTGAAAACACTCGACGGCAATGAAGTCGAGATCGCCGTGCGAAACGGGAAGGTGTCCTTTGGCGATGCAACGGTTGTTGCCACAGACCTAACCACCGGAAACGGCATCATTCACGTGATCGATACCGTCGTGGTCGAAGACTAAAATCAACTCTCGATTGATCTAAAAATAGAAACCAAACAAAGAAGCCATTCCGCTGCTAGGCGGAATGGCTTTTTTGTTGGTTTAGCTGACGAGAAGGGCCGGGCCGCTGTGATGGGATTCTAAGAATTCGCCATCATCGATCCACCACCCTCAGCGCAAGTTGTAAGTTCCGCGGTTTTTCGAATCGTAATACCCGACATCGTAGCCTTTGTAGTATCCATCGGAGAAGGCGGAGTTATAGGAAGAACCGCCGTAATTGGACTGAGGGCGGTAACCCTTCCTGCGTTCGGCATCGTAATACCCTGCCCGATAGCCTTGCTGGTAGCCATCACTATAAGCGCTCTGGTTGTAAGGTTGCGATCTCTGGTAGTTATTGCCCGACCGACCCTGAAAGTTCGAGTCGGTGACTCGTCTCAGTTCATCAAGAGCGGAACATCCAGTGAGCATCGAAGCAACAAGGAGTATTGGAATTATTTTCATGACCGCCTGCATACTTTCGCGGAGATTCCCTTGCCATGGGGGTGCTTACCTACCACATGCTCCCCGCCCCATTTCGCTGAACCGGAGTATGTTCGCCGGAGGGCTTGGACCACACGGCCTTCCCGCTGCCCCCAGGGGGATCAGGTGTTTTTCCGTGAGACAAAAAACAAAACCACGCCGCCGACAATGGCGATGCCGCCGAGAATTGGCAGGAGCGGGAGGGTATGTGTGCGTTCAGCCGTGATTTGTATCGGCCCCATGTCTACCGCCTTCTCTGTGGTAGTGTAGGTGATACCTTGATAGGTCAAGGCCACCACGCCGAGAATGATCATCAGGATGGACGCAAGGAGGAGATTTTTCATGAGAATTCAGGCGGTCGAAGCTTCAGGAGGGCTGTCAACGCCAACAGCCTCGGCATTTTTGTGTCACCAGATACCCGATGGCCAAGCCCAGAAGCATTCCCGAGGCGAGCAACTTGTAAGTATGGTGGTGCAAAATCTCATCCGCCGCCTGGGCACTCTCGCGCGTCTTCTCCAATACAATGTTGCAGATTGAATTGTGTTTATTTTTTGTTTGATCGGCGTGTTCGAGTGTGGGTTCTGTTTTCATGATGTGTGTCGTCTACTATGAATCTCGCTCGGGGAGTTGAGCTTGGCCATGAGGCGATCACCCCATGGAAAGGCCGGGACATGCGGGCCATTGTGCAATCCAAGAAACGCGAGGATGAGGACTCCCCGAATCCTCCTTTCAAAAAAGAAAGGAACCATCCCTATGTTAATAACCATCGCGATCGTCTTAATTCTGCTCTACGCTCTGGGCTTGATTACGAGTTTCACCATGGGAGGATTGATTCATATCCTTCTGGTGGTTGCACTTATAGTCGTCCTTGTTCGCCTGATCCAAGGACGCCGACTGATGTAGAGTCAGCCCTCCATGAAACTGCGGGTGCGGTCGAAATAATCCTACGAACCCTCCGCGCGGCCTCGCCTGCGAAGCTGCGCGGAGGTAAGTAGGAAAATGCTTCTTTAGGCTGAATTGTAATCTCGAAACCGTTTTTGTTTATCAGAATGATAAAAATTCGCAGAAGCGGTTTGCGAAAGGGGTGGAGCGGACACAACAATTCTACGCGATTCAATCCAATTCAATCACTCGATGTGCGATGCATCATTTGCTCGCTCAGTTGATTCGCAGGCTTTCACAAATCCACTTCTTCCTCGGAGATGCCTGTCGGCGGTCTTTGACTTGCATCCCCCTCGATGCTGCGCCCATTGGGCCAACCAGCGGTTACTTTTTCTCAAAGGCTCCCACCTTGCCGCTGTGGTTAATTCGCTTAATAAGTGCGGGATGTTTGTGTCTCGACAGTAGTGGAATAAGGACGCTTTGTAGTGGTTTTTTCTGTGGTTGTCCGCACATGCTCAGTGGGCTCCGTTTTTTGTGTTCGGACACTGAAACTGCATCCGGAGAAAACAAACGACCCCGCGAAGGCCAGTAATAGGAAAAAGTGGTTTTTCATGGGCAGCAAAGTTGAGTTAAGAAAGCTGAAACTCAATGGGGTATACAACCCACAACGCCTCCCATGGTAATCTCGAGTCGGGTTCAGCGATCGGTGAGGTTTTTTGCCATGTCAGCAAACAGCGCCAGCCACTGCCTTAGTTTGCAGGGGAAAAGTTGGGGGTTTTTAGAAGCTGTTGCCAAAGATAATGAGTTTTGAATAGGCGTGGGTTGTCGCTCATATTGACATACTTTGGCAGCGTATTCCCCCGGTTTCAATCCCGCAACTTTTTTGGCCGATCGGCCATTTTTTTGACGGTCCCGGAAAGGCTCGTCTCAATGTCTCAACGATTATCGGATTTTCGAAGGCGCTCATATGCACCACCCTCGGGTTGGGTGCGAATCTTGCTTTGCAGGCGCACGGACACCCCCGCAGAAAAAATGTTGAATTTTTTTCCTAATAAAATTCCCACTTCTCCGTTGACCCCCTGTGACACCCATGTCCTCTGAGCAATCCATCACCTTGGCGATCGAGCGGTTTGAAAAGCCGTTGGTCAGTTATGCCAGGCAAATCACTGGCGATCTCGACGCCGCGAGGGATGCCGTGCAGGAGACATTTTTGCGATTGAGTCGTCAGGATTTGGAGAAATTGGAGCCCCGCCTCGCTCCTTGGCTTTACTTTGTTTGCCGGAATTGCGCCCTCGATCACCGCCGCAAAAGCGCTCGCCATCTGGAACTCCTCGAAGAGCAGGATTTGCCGGTCGACATGTGCCCCCGGCGTCTGTTGATCGCCGAGGAGGACAGGAAAAAACTCGCCTCCCTTGTCGCCGCGCTCCCGGCACGCCAGCGCGAACTCCTGAAGCTCAAGTTCGAAGGCGACCTTTCCTACAAAGAGATGGCCGCTGTGATGAAGATGAGCATCTCGCACATCGGCGTGCAACTGCACGAGACGATCAAGTCATTGAAAACACTCTGGAACACCGACCACCCCCTCCCGGAGCAGCAACCCCAATGAAAAACCCCGACTGTATCGATTACGCCCTTGGCGAACTCCACGGCAAGCGCCGCGACGAGTTCGAGCATGCCTTGGCGTCCTCCCCCGAACTCCAGCAGGAGCTTCACGAGACGATCACCCTCATGGACAGCCTGCGCGGGGTGACGAAATCCACCGATAGCCTCGCCCCCGACCAACGCGAGCGCCTCATTTCCCAATGCCAAAAAAATGTCGCCTCCCGACAATTGGCATCCAAAGTCATTCGATTCGCCCTCCCGCTGAGCCTCGCCGCAGTGGCTGCGATCGCCTTGATATTAGGAGGCGTGTCCACCCGCCCGCCCGCCGAGCCGACGCCCGTCGCCGAAGCGAGCCATGAACCAAGCACAGCCCACTACGAGCCGGCCATGGTGGATGCGTCAAAGCCCAAGAGCGGACTGCTGAAAAACGACGCCGCACAGCCCATCGATCACGCCCCGGATTCATCTCTCGCCACCCTTGCCACCTCCACGCAGCGCACCGCCGCTGCATCCGAAGACTGCCAACCCTTCAATCCCGAATTCACCTCCACCCCCCTGCGCGCTGGCCAGCCCTCCACCAAGCATGCCCGCCGCACGGCGGACAATCCCTTCACCGCGACCAGCAATACCCCGGAAACCTACCTCCCCATGAGCGCGACGAGCGACTCCTACGCATTGGTGCGCAGCGAGATTCACGCGGGCAGATTGCCGGACCCCAAGAGCATCCGGATCGATGAACTGGTCAATGCCTTCCGCTATTCCATGGAAAATGCCCAAGCGTGCGGCCCGGTCGCCATCGATCTCGAGGCCGGCAAGGCCCCGTGGAATCCCGACCGCATCCTCCTCAAAGTCAGCCTCGATGTCCGCAACCCCTCGGACGACATCAGCCTCTTGCTGAAGACCTTCTCCATTTCTTTAAAATTCAACCCCAACCTGGTCTCTGAATACCGCTTGATCGGTTACGAGAACCAAGGCGGCAGCGGGCGGACCCTCAAGAGCCTGCACAATCCGGCGTTACCTTTTTCACTCACAGCGATTTATGAAATCGTTCCCACGCCGGGGTGGAACCGTGCGGCGGCGGATGCAACACTCTGCAACCTCACCGTCCACCACAAATTTCCAAGCGACACCGACTGCCGCCACAACTCGATCGCATTCCTCGCAAATGCCATCAAGCCAGACAGAAAAAACTCGACCGACTTCCAATTCGCCGCCGCCGTGGCCGCGTTCGGGATGAAACTCGCCCACACTCCGGAGTCCGACACCCTCGATTGGAACGCCCTCCACCACCTCGCGGCAAACAACCTGGGTGCCGATCCCGACCGCCAGCGCGCCGATTTTCTCGATCTAATCAAACGCGCCGCCCGATTGGCCGCAGCGTGACTTCCCACCCTCTCAACCCAACCAACCCATGAAAAAACAAATCCTACTCACCCTCAGCATCTTGGCAGGAAGTCTATTCACCACGAACGCAGATAAACTCTCTCCACCCCCTCCCCACCCCACCCTCCCGGAATTCCCAATTACTGAATCAACTTCCAGCCGCAATGAACGCGCAGAAAAACCAACGTCCACCCCGAGCACTCAAAACGCGCCCGCAAACGCCCAAGCATACACTTTGGATCAATTGATCGGCAAAGAACTTGTCGATGCCAACGGCTCCCCCGTCGACCCTGCAAGTCTCAAAGGAAAGTTTGTCGGCATTTACTTCTCGGCCCAATGGTGCGGGCCATGCCGGACATTCACCCCAAAACTCGTCGAATTCCGCAACCAAATCCCCGACCAGTTCGACGTCGTCTTCGCCAGCTCGGACCGGGATGCCGCAGCCATGCTTTCCTACATGAAGGAAGCCGGCATGCCATGGCCCGCGCTCCCCTTCGGATCACCTCAAAAGGCACTCCTGGACAGCACATTCAACATCAGAAGCATTCCCGACCCTGATCGTCCTCGACCCCGCCGGACGCATCGCCTCGCGCAACGCCCGCAACGATGTCGCCACTCTGTCTCCGAAGGACGCCCTCGCAAAATGGAAAAATGACACCACAGCCCAACAAGCCCGAGAAGCTCACCTACTCCGCGCCCTCGATCATGTCCTCCGCAAAGACCACTTCCCCGCAAAACGCCAGCATTGATCCCGGCAAAAGCCTCTTGGGCTGCCCGATTGGCTCCACTGAGGAAGAGGTCATCAAGATCTTAGGCAAGCCGTTCGCCAATTTCCGGTTGTCGGATAACGAAACCGCCCTCTTGTTTTATAAAGGAACAGCTCTTTTGGGCTTTAACCATGGGAAACTACAGGATGGAAAATTTTCAAGCAACTCTTTTTTAAATATAAGCACTTCTTATAACAAAGATAAAACTCCATATGCGTTACCCAACGGGATTTCGATTGGGAGTTCCTTGCAGAAGGCCAAAGACATCCTCGGAGACCGACTTGAGTTAAATAAGGATTTTTATCGCGCCTCTTACAAAGATGGAGATTTTCTCATTACTTTGCATTTGCAGCTCGCAATACGACAAAGATAGAAATGACATTAGTTCTTACACGATTTATAGTATCGATGTTAAAAAACATAAATCGGCTAATATAAGTGAAAGTGTCGATCTTGGAAAAAGCATCTTTGGATGCGCCTCTCGGATCGACTGAAGCTGAAATCATAAAAATTCTTGGCGAACCTGAGGGCAAAGTGGATCTCGGCTCCAATAAAATCGGCCTGCTTTACCACAACAGTCAAGCCCTTCTCACTGTTTGGGATGGGGTTTTAGGCGGAGGCCTCTTTCAAACCTCCTCCATGCTACTAAATCAAGCCCCCTATACAGCACGAGATAACACGATCTTCATGACAAACGGCATCGCGTTGGACGGTCCATTGTCAAAAGCAAAAGAAGTCTTGGGAGAGAAATTTAATGCCTCAGATTCACTCTATCAAATTGCCTACCAAGAAGGCGACTCCCTGGTCACCATTCGATCCAGCTCCCGACACACACCAGGTATGTCTGAAGAAGATGCTCGAAAAGACATCAATAACTATACGATTTACAGCATTCAAATCGACCCCATTTCCAAAGCTCACGTGAGATCTCCCTCAGCTGGGTGCGGCATCCCCCCGAAGAAAAATTTTCCGGTTCGCAAGAATCCCGAACAATTCAATCCCACGGAAATGATTGCCATCGAGGGTGGAACGCTTTCTGACAAAGCGAACTTGGCCGGGACAAAGGTCGAGTCGTTTCAGATCGCAAAATACGAAGTCACGAATGCCGAGTGGGTTGCCATCCAGTCCTATGCCCAGCAGCACGGCTACACGCTATCCCGCCCCACACGCACGAACGAGCCGGAGTTGCCCATGGAAGGCGTTTCCCGCCGCGAAGCCATGCTCTGGTGCAATGCCAAAAGCGAAAAAGAGGGACTCCAACCCGTCTACTGGCAAGGTGGACAAATCTATAAATCCGATGAGGAAGAGCCGGAAATGAACCTCAACGCCAATGGCTACCGCCTCCCCACCGAACCCGAGTGGGAGTTTGCGGCCCGTGGCGGCATTCACTCAAAGGCTACAGATTCAGCGGAAGCAATGCCTTGAACGACGTGGCATGGCATGGCGACGACCGGGGAAAAATGGGCGCGCCCTGTGGGTATGAAAAAACCCAATGAATTGGGAATCCATGACATGAGCGGCAATGTGTTCGAATGGGTTTGGGATATTGATATTCCGACATACGGAATTTTAGGAGGCTCCTATATGTCTGGCACCACTCATACCGATCTCCACTTTAGAGCAGAGAGTCCGCTGCGAGAATTCGCCAAAGAAACCGGCCGCGCCCGCTCGCTTGGGTTTAGGGTCGCCCGCAACACACCTCAAGAAACCGATCGCACGGCACAGCCACCGCCGGAAAATCAACCACCCAAAACCAAGAGCACCAACCTGCCAACACCTCCAGACAACCAGCAAGCATCAAATGAAATCACGCCCCCTCCGCAAGCCCTCGCCGAAATCACAACACCCCCTTGGTTCAAAAGCCCCAAACCGCTCAAAAATCGAACGATCGACCCCGGCAAAAGCATCTTCGGGTGCGCCTACGGTTCCTCTGTCGATGATGTGATCCAGATCCTGGGTGCGCCTACTTGTCACATAAAAGACGGCACCAGCAGCTCGGAACTTGTCTACGGAAGTGATTGCATTCTCTATTTTGACGATGGGAAATTGTGCGGCGTCTCCATCGAGGATAAAGAAAACATCACGTTTATAACGGATTCTCAGAGCATGCAATTCGCCGCCCCATCGTCAAGTTATACAGTAAATACTTACTGGGGAGGATGGAAGCTTTCGAATGGAATCCACCCCATGATGGAGCTCAACAAGGCACGGGAAAGCTTGCCAGATAACTACGATGAAATGCGCAAGTCGTTTGCCATTAGTGATCAAAATGTATCGTTTCAAACCAAAAATGTTCGAAATCGCGACTACATCCAATCAATCAAGGTGCTCCCCGCCTCGTTTGTGCCTCCTCAACGAAGGGGCGGGCGCCTACAAACGGACTTGAATTTTCTATGGGCCAATCCTTCCCGCAGCATTGCCAACTGCCCCTTGGGTGCAACCAAAAGCGAAATCATCGATAAAATCGGCCCACCCATAGCAACGCTCGACCTCGAACAAAAGAGGGAAGCCCTTCTTTACGATGACGGAATGACATTATTGCTACTTGTTGAAGATAAACTTGCTGGAGGAGATTTTCGCAGCACATCCCATAGGCAAGATGAAAATCCATTTCAGCTTTCCAATGGCATCCACCTCGGAATGCCGCTCAGCAAAGCAAAGGAAATTCTGGGGGATAAACTCGAGCCTATTTATTCAAATAGCTTATCGTTAATGCGCTATGCCGATGGACCATCATTGGTTTCAATATCAAGTGAAAGTGATTGGAGCCCTTACTATTTCTCAAATAGATCGGTAATAGACTCCTACGTGATCGCGAGCATCAAAATCGACCCCATCCCAAACCCTTTGAACAAGAATTAATTTTTTATGATCACTAATTCAAAAGAATTACCCCCACAGGCATTTGAATCCTTGCCTCGCACGCTGCCCGCATACTATTTTTATTTGGTCTTGGGCTTCTGCGTATCAGTATTTTTAGTGGGTTTTATTTCTTTTAATAGAGACTTCATCCTGAAATTACCAGACTGGTTTGACTGGTTGAACACTCCAAAATACTATGATCCGGAACTTCCTATAAAATATCTCGCATCGATTGTTCCAGACATCCTGTTTGCAACATCCATCTTCGTTGCTGGAACGCTTACAATCGGTTACTTAACCACAGTTTTTTTCAGCAGAAAATCAATCAATTGGAAACAAATTACCCTTCGAGCTTATTCCCACGGGACATTGTGTGCGGTTCTATTCCTTTCTATTTTTTTGTTGACTGATTATTCGGAAAGACCTATCCTGGTGACATTTGGAATATTGTGTTATGCAGTGTTCGCCTGCGCCTCCCCTTTTCTCCTGCTTCTACTCGCTAAGAAGCAAATCAATAATCAGCAAGTTGAACCAAAACGAACAAACAAGGTGATTTCCTACACGCTCACCGTGATTTTCGCTTTATTATTAGTGCTAACATATAAGCTTTTAATTGAAATGAATTATATTAAGTATCTTTACCCATCGTATGATGTTGCGCATGAAAATGAACAAAAAATGAAAGAGATGATTCGTTACTTTGACTTTCTGGTATTAAGTCCTCTCCTGATTTTTCTGTTTGTAAAAACAGCCACACTCATCACATTCCGTCTACAATCAGTTTGCAACTACCTGAACAAAAGAAACGTCGCACTCATTTATTATGCAGCAATGATTCTTCCTGCTGTTATCATTGGACTCACGGGTATAATCAACATCGCCTTTTCGTCTGAAAAATTGGAAGTGATCAAATCGGTCATTATGATGAGCGTCCCGGCTCTTGTTTTTCCACTTCTCCTGCATTTCTTGGCACAGAGAAACCATTTCCCCAAATTACCGAAACTATTCAGACTTTACTAAGTTCCCCCAAAACACTAATCATCAGATATTTGTTCCAAGAAGCGACTAACGCCCCACCCCGTAGCGGAAGCCGAAACGGCTTTTGACCACCACCGGCAAGTCCACACCTACCGCCCACGAAATTTTTTCAAAATTACGCCACACAAACCTCCGCCTCAGCCAGGACAAACCCAACCGACCGCCTCGCCTACCGAGTGAAGAGTGCGAGACCCCGTCTCTGGGCTGCCTTTGTCATTTCGGAGTCGAAGGTAACAAGAACCAGATTCTCCAAGCCTGCAGCACATCGCTCCATCACAAAAAGGTGACCTGCATCCGCCGCACGCAGCCCCACGCCCCGGTTGAAGGTTCTCAGTGACTCGATCCAATCCGCTTCGGGTTCGACCCAGCACATGCTTCCCTCGATCGTTCGCCAAAGGTGCCATGCCTAGGCGGAGGCCTTTCGGCGGACAAGGGCCGCCTCGGCTTCAACTCGCAGCCATTTCCACGCAAAGCATTCCTCCGCAAACTCCCAAGCCGCTCGCGCAGCTTCCGAGTGTGGTTCTCGAAGGATCAACGGAACAATCGCACTGGTATCAAAAAAAGCTGTCACCAATCCCTGCCCTCCCTCATCGCCGCCACCGTTGCCAAGTCCTCGCGCCCATCCCCGGCGAGCACTGGTGGAGCAAGCTGTGCCTTGGCACGCCGAGGCAAGGATGAGTCCAACTTGATTCCCTCACGGCTTAGCGCCTCGCGTGGTGAATGAGACGAATACACTGGCAAGGTGCCGTTTGCAGGAACCAAGTAAGCCACAGTCCGGTCTCTGAGGCAAACCTCCAGAGTCACCCGGTTTTGTTCCACCTCTCTCAAGTATTTGCCAAGATGCGTCTTCAATTCAGCGGACATGACTTTCATATGGTCAACATGACTGATTAAAATGACCACTTCAATCGAATGTTGAAGGGGTCAGGGTTGTCCCATCCGGCTTAACTCGCCTGCGCTAATCGGAAGAAGTCCAAAAAATCCGCTTTTGGTCTATCCAAGCCGCTCCGCAGCGGTGACGCAGTTCGACATGAGCATGGCGATCGTCATGGGACCGACGCCGCCGGGCACCGGGGTGATGGCAGAGCAGCGGTCCGCGACGGCATCGTAGTCGACATCGCCGACGAGGCGGTAGCCTTTTGGCGAGGTCGGATCGTCGATGCGGTTGATGCCGACATCGATCACCACCGCTCCCTCGCGGATGTGGTCGGCTCCGAGAAAGTGTGGACGCCCGATGGCGGCGATGACGATCTCCGCCTCGCGCGTCACGGCGGCGAGGTCCTTCGTGCGCGAGTGCGCCACTGTCACTGTGGCATCGCCGCCGGGGCCGCGTTTCATGAGCAGGAGCGCCATGGGTTTTCCCACAATCATGCTACGCCCCACGACCACCGCGCGCTTGCCAGCGGTTTCGATGCCGGCCTCGATGAGCAGGCGAATACAGCCGAGCGGCGTGCAGGGCACAAAGCCGGTGGGGTCTTCCATGGCGAGTTTCGCCACGTTGACCGGATGGAATCCATCCACATCCTTGCGCGGATCGATGGCGCGCACGATCGCCGCCTCGTCGATCTGCGGCGGCGGGGGCGATTGCACGAGGATGCCGTGCACGGCGGGATCAGCGTTGAGTTCCGCGACGAGATTCAGCAAATCCTCCTGACGTGGTGTCTGCGGGCAAGTTCCTTTTTCACCGAGTGCAGGCCGAGTTCGGCGGCCTTGCGGTCCTTCGAGCGCACATAGGCGCGCGAGGCGGGGTCGTCGCCCACAAGCACGACAGCGAGGCCGGGCTTGATGCCACGCTCCGCCAGCGCGGCAATGCGCTGCTTGGTTTCTTCCATTACTTTTGCGGCCACCGCCGCTCCATCAATCCGCACCATGGTTCAATAATTCCTCCAAATGTCTTCGTGCCTCCTCGAACGCCTCGTCGGTGGGCGTCTCGGGAAAGTGCACCGGAGCGCCGATCGTGACCGACACCGCGGAAAATGGCAACGGGATGATGAAGCCATCCCATGTCTTCATGCGCACGCCCCTCGAGAACGTGGCGTGCAATGGCAGCACAGGCGCGCCGGTGGACTGTGCAAGTTGGACAACGCCCGGCCCGAGCCTGTATTTCGGGCCGCGCGGGCCGTCGGGCGTGATCGCGATATCTCGCCCCTCGCGCACAAGGCGCACCAGCTCGCGCTGGGCCTGGAATCCCCGCCGCGAACTCGAGCCGCGCACCGCCCCCATGCGAAACGCCCCCACGAGCCGCGCGAGAATCTCGCCGTCCTTGCTCGGGCTCGTCAGCACTGTCACCCCCCTGCGCCCGCCGGGGTAGATGGCATTGTAGGCAAACGTGATTCCCAAAATCCTGTTGTGCCAGAAGCAAAGAATAACAGGCCCGGCGAGCCTCCCCTCCAGCAACCCGCTTCGATCCTCGATCCGCAGACGCAGGGTGAGGAAGAGTGTCTTCAGGATGGCAGCGCCGAGACCGGCGAGAAACGCTTCGCGGCTCATGCGAGAAATTGCTCCAGGATGCGGGTGAGCACCGGCCGCGCCTGCGCCGCGAGGGATTCGTTCGCGTAAGCCATCCACGTCACGCCCGATTCGGTGTCCAGCGGCGCATCGGGAAATCCTCCGAGGGGATGCTCGAAGACAACGCCCGCTTGTTGCAGCACCAGCGCCGCGCAGCAGTCGTAGGGATGGCACACCAGCGAGGTTTCCATGTCGAGGGTGCGGAAAATCAACGGTCTCAAATCCCCCACCATGCGGTCGCGGCCGGTGGCGAGTTCATAGAATTGCCCGCCGGTGCAGATGTATTGATCGTCGAACACCACAGGCGACGGCGAGCTGTTCAGCCCGATCAACTCGTCCCAGAGGCGCTCCTCGATTTGCGCGGTCAACGTGCGCCCCTCGGGGAAAAATTTCACCAACGAGGAAAACCCGTGGGCGAACCCAGTGGCCTGCGACGGCGAGGCCTCGAGCGGCCAGCTGCCGCCGGCGCGCACATCCTCTGACACGCCGACCACCGCCCCGCCGAGTGTCGCCGAAAACTGGTCCGCCCTCCATTGGCGCGTGGTGGGAATCTCGGTCATCGCCGCCGCGACGATGTGGGAGAGCATCGTGCCTTCGCCCGCCTGCGGCGCGATGCCCGCCAGCGCCCATGCGCTGCGCTTGTCATACATGATGCCGCGCGTGCCATCGATCGGATCGATGATGCATTTCCAATCCGTCTCCGCCGGCGCGACCCCTCGGGAAAACAAGTGTCGCCCTCAAGTCCCTCCATGACGATCTGCACCGGGAAGCATTTCGGCCAATGCGCGCGGAACCACTCGAGGATCGCCGCCTCGCCGATGCGGTCCACCGCATAGATCGTGTCGCCGCCACCTTCTCCGTCCACACGCGCCAGAGCCGCCACATCCACCCCGCGCCTTCCCGCCAGCACCGCATCACGGCACGCCAATCCCAGTTGGCACAACAATTCCCTCAAGGCCTGGTGCGTTACTTCACTCATTCGCGAAGCCTAATCGTGCCGCGCCAACGTTGAAAGCCC
>JAGYIV010000013.1 GCA_018402345.1 Terrimicrobiaceae bacterium | reverse complement strand
GTGTCCACGAAGGAGATGCCGTGGATTTTTCCGATCCAAGCTGGCAGGTTGCGACTGGAGGGGTAAAGCACGGCGATTTCGTGACATTTGGCGAGGCCTTTGTCGATCCATTCCCTCGCGATCTGGGCGCATTTATTTGAAGGAGGAAATGGCTCCAGAATGGAACATAGATCGCTTTCAGTATTCATATAACTCTATCATTTACAGGCAAATTTTTGTTTATGGATGGAGTTTTATGGCTCATTTTCCAGTTCCAACCTGATTCGTTGAGCCATATTGGCGGTTCTTCGGGAAGGACCATCGGGCTCCTCTTTTCTCGCCCGTGAGATGTGCTCTGCCTTCGGTGCGGAGTTCATCCAGCAGTCGTTTCAAATGGGCTCTTGAGAGCGCTGGCAGCACTTGAAGAAGGTCGGCCATGGGGGCGCCACCGGTTCCGGAATCAATGAGGTGTTTTTCCAGGAGAGCTTTGTTTGTTTCATGGTCGAGCCCTCTTTTGCGGGTGGTGGCTCCGCTTCTGCCGAGGGTGGCGTAGAAATTTCTCGAGAGGTGGTATCGGGTGCCGCGGCCGCGGCCTTGGGACTCGATGGCTCCGGCTTCAACGAGTCCAGGCAGGCGGGAGAGAGTGGCTTCGTTGAGAGGGCTTTCTTTGGCAATGGCGTCCAGCGCCAGAAAGTCGTAAGTGGAAAAATGACGGAGCTTCTCCTCGCTAAGTCGCTCCAAAAACTGAACGAATTTCGGATCGCGCACGGTTCCTTCGATCTTGAGCCGGACCTCGTGGGCGTTGGATCCGGAGAAGTCGGGAAGTGGCTTGCTCTGCCGGATGGCCGATTCCACCATGAGGTTGAGCCCTTGGCCGGAGCGCTCGATGAGCCCACACCGTCCCAAGGCCTCGGATAGCCGCCTGTTTCGGGGGCTCTGCTGGTCAAGAATGTTCTCGGTCGTGATGCCGGTCGGGAATCCTCCGGGGCTGGCAATTTCCAATCGGCGTGCGAATTGGCGAACAAACACGGAGCCACCCAGCCGGTAGTCCCGGTGCGCCACGGCGTTAAGCAAGGCCTCGCGGACTGCCGTTTGGTCGAAGGTCGGGATGTCATAGCGAAAGAGCCCGTCTTGGTAACTCTGTCGGTCGTTGCGGAGGTTGATCTTTTTCCATAGGCGGTCGTGGAAAAGGAAAAAGCCCTCGCGAAACTCGATCCGCTCGGCGGCAGGTCCGGAGGCTTCAGTGGACCGGTATTCAAAGACCACCTCGGCTTGGGCGAGGCATTTCCCGAGAGTGGGCCGCGTGCCAAAAGGATGAGGGCGCCATACAGCGGCCGGCTATCCACGAGCAGCTCGCTGTTGACCAGCGTATCATGGTCGGACCAGCCCTCGATGCGGGGATTTTCCGCTTTCCTCGCCCATCGGCGACGGAAGTCGGCAATGGCCTCCGAAGATAAATCCCCAAGAGTGGCAGGGGCAGGTTCGGCCGAAAAATCCGGACCGGTCTCTGCAAAGATCGATCGCAATTCGGCATCTCCCATACCGGTGAGTTCGTCGCCCACGCGCTTGAGAAACCTCCCACCGATATTCCGGCCGTGCCGGGCAGTCGTGCCGGAACATGAACAATCAAGACCCGTTTGCCATCGTGATGCAGTTCTTCTACCGGAATTCGGTGCCCCAGCCGTTCATGGAGACCGGCTTCGGTGCGTCCGGGCTCGGCGAACGCCGCCGTGCCGACGACGGAACGGGGTCGTTTGTCGCTAACTCCCAAGACAATCTTGCCGCCGCCCTCGTTTGCAATGGCGACGCAATATTCGATCAAAGAATCGAAATGGAAGCCACCTGAGGCGGTTTTGAACTCGAACCGTGCGCCCTCCGGAGCGGCAAGTATTGATTCAAATTGTTCGGGCGTGGTGACCATCTGGGATATCATGCGGCATTCACAACTTCATCCAAAGTCCTGAATGGAAGGATTTTTTGATTTCTCTCACAACTTGTGAGAGAAAGTCGGGTTGCGAATGCAGAATGTGGAATTGGCGCATCCGCCAGACATTTTGGGCTGAAAACCCTGTGGCTCCCGAGAATTCGCGCGGACTGAATCCGGGCCTTCAGATCGGCGATCAAATCGCGGTCGTGTGGCGAGGCAAGGATGCCTGCGCGGGTGGTGTCGAGTATCGGCGCAGGAGAACTCATTGCAGGACAGCCAGCAATTGCTGGGCGCGGGTGGCTCCGAGGACGAAGGTGCGGGCCTGGTAGTCGTTTTTCTCGCATTCTTCCCAGGCTGGCAGACCAGTGAGGATGATGGCGCGGCGCTCAAGGCCTTTGGCGCGGTTGATGGAGTAGCAGGCGATAGAGGCGCTGTGGCGAGTGGCGGGTAACTGGTGGCGCGTGGGGGGAGAAGAAAGGGATGATGGATTTTGAATGTTGGATTTTGGATTGGCAGTGGATGACAGAGCTGAGGTGTCCACGAAGGAGATGCCGTGGATTTTTCCGATCCAAGCGGGTGGGTTGCGACTGGAGGGGTAAAGCACGGCGATTTCGTGACATTTGGCGAGGCCTTTGTCGATCCATTCTTTCGCGATCTGGGCGCATTTGGCACCTTCTTCGTGCGGTGCGGTGAGCGAGTGAATCTCGGGTTCAGGGCCATCGGGGAGCGGTAGGGTGCCGTGAAAGTCGCGGATGAGGTCTTCGGTAGCGGGGCATTTGAGCCGGGAGATGAAGCGGCGGAGCTGGCGGGTGTAGCGCACGGGGTGGCGCAGGCGGAGGTTTACGGGCTGCAGGAGGCTGTCGCGCAGGGCGGCGGGCTCGAACGCGCCGGCACGCAGGGAGAGGCGCTGGGCGTGGTCGTGGAAGATGGCGACGGGTGCGGCGGCGCCTTCCTTGAGGAGGCCGAAGTAGATGCTCCACCATCCGGCGCGGCCGAGCGGGGAGTCGGCCGTGCCGGTGTTGTGGTCCTGCGCTTCGTCAGCAACGAGGGCGTCGTAGGGAGGTTGGAATCCTGGTGCGCGGACATGGTCGTGCAAAAGGCTGGGCAGGGTTTGCTCGAAGTAGGTGGTGGCTTCCTCGGTGGTCATTTCCGAGGCGCGGCGTATGTCGCCGAGCAGGTGGGCGGCGAGGCTCTCGTAACTGAATATCTCAATCCGAGAGGAGGCTCGGCGGCAGACGGGGCGAAGGTAGGTTTCGAGCTCCAGATTGTAGCAAAGGAAAAGGACTTTTCGATTTTGCTTGGCCCAGCGGCGCGCTTGCTCGATGGCGAGCCAAGTTTTGCCTGTGCCAGGCCCGCCGCTGACGAGGAGCTGGGAATTTTCCTCAAGAGCGTCGAGGATTTCAAAGCGCTGGCGGGTGTGCTTCTCAAGGAGGGATTCGGCAAAATCGAGCGTGTGGCTGCTGGCCTCGTCGGGCGCGGAGGCAGCGTAGAGGCCGTTGAACAAGCGGCGGGCCTCGGCGGGGGTGCACATGAGCTGGCGGCCGGAGAAGCGGGCGGTCCACCATTTTTCAAACGAGGCGAGGTCGCCTTGTTCGAGGATGCGGAAGCGGGGTTGGCCTTGGTAAAAGGGTTGATCAGGCGAAATGGTGACATCCGGCAGCGCCAGCACGTGATCAACGAAGGGCGTGCCATGCCCTTGCTCGTCGGCCGCGGCGAGGAGGGGGTTCAACACGCCTTTCCACTCGGCTTCGAGCTGGTTGAAGGGATTCTCGCCGTCGGCAGTTGTCCAGCGGCCGGTGGTGGGATTCACAGTGCAGGGGCCGCCCTTGGCCTCCACCACGAGAATGTGTCCATCGGGGCCTTGGATGATGAAGTCCCCTTCCCTCCATACGCCGCCATTGTCCTCGTAGAGGAATCCCCAGCGGATGCGAAACTCCGGCCCGAGCACGGAGAAAAACGCGGCGACAGCCTGCTCGCTCTTGGGGCAGGAATCAGGCGGGGCGGTGTAAATCCAGCGGGGCATGGGAAAGGAGTTTTAAGTTTTAAGAATTAGGTTTTAAGTTTTAAGAATCCGAGGGAAGCGGTTTAAGACCTACGTCAGCGTCAGGGAGTTTTCAGTTTTCAGAATCGGAGTGGTGTTGCGGGGAGCAATCGCTTGGGAGGCTGCGGCGAGATATTTGCAGTGGGCGCTCATGCGGGATGAAGAGGGTGGATTAAGAAAGTAACGAGTAACTTGTGGCGGGTGAAGAAAAGGATGAAAAAGTCATCGGGTGAATCGATTAATCTTGTGGAGGATTCTTGTCTTTGAGGGTTTTCCGCGTCTTGGATTCGAGTTTTTTTATGCTTTCCGCAGTGGGCAATTCCTCGGGCATGGTGCCGCCGAGTTCTTGGATGGTCTGGCGCACTTTGGCCCCGACCTCGCGGTGGGCGGTGTTGGCCTTGTCTTTGCCAATGATTCTTTCCCTCCGGAGTTTCTCCTCGGCTTGCGTGGCACGGAAGAGATTGGCAGCGAGTTCGGTGCTTCCCATGTGGTCGAGGATTTGCTCGCCCTGCTTCAACCCCTTGCGGCGGTGAATGTCTTGGGCACCAAGCCCGCCATAGAGTCCGATGTAGCCATGGTTTTGGAAAATCGCGTAGTCGCGGGGTTCAACAACGCCGGCATCCTTGGCGGCGTCGGCCAGTTGGCTGTTGTGTTTCCGGAGTTCCGACCTGATGGAAAGCCTGCGTTGCTCTTCGATTTCCGCATCGCTCAATTCCTGACGCCGGGTTTGGACTGCAAAATAGGTCTGGCCATGGGCGACGATTTCCTTGGCTGGATCCGCGTTTTGAATCACAAGGTAGCAGGCGTAGCGGGACATCATCACGGTTTTCACCGACCGCTGGGCCCCGCTGCCAATTTCGACCATATCGGTGACCTCAACGAAATGGTCCTCCACCCGCTGGCTGCTGTTGAAGCAAGCGGTGCGAGCGGATTCGATCACGGATTGGAAATTCCGATAGTCTGCATAGCCGAGCACTTTGGCAAAGTCCCGACTGGACCAGAATTCGTTACCTGCCGGATTGGTGCGGCGGATGGTTTCGAAGGGCGTGGTTTCGGAGGGCATGGGTGGGAGTTCTAAGAATTAAGAATTAGGTTTTAAGTTTTAAGAATCCGAGGGAAGCGGTTTAAGACCTACGTCAGCTTAAGGGAGTTTTCAGTTTTCAGAATCGGAGCGGTGTTGCGGAGATCAAGCGCTTGGGAGGGTGTGGTGAGATATTTGCCGTGGGCGCTCATGCGGGATGAAGAGGGTGGATTAAGAAAGTAACGAGTAACTGGTGGCGGGTAACGAGTGGGGCTGATTTTGAATTTTGAATGTTGGATTTTGGAATCAGAAGACGTTTTTAACAGGATTCACAGGAAGAGGAGGAAACTTGATTTTTAAGGCAGCAAGTTGCCGACGGGGGCGGCGGCGAGAGGATCTGCAGCGAGTTCGGCTTCGAGTTCTTCGATGCTAGGCAGATTGGTCTGAAGTGGCTCGGGCAGGGACTGGACGAGTTGGTATTCGGCGATGCCCATGGGCTTGGTGGTGTCGCGCAGGGCGTATTCGGCCACGATGCGGTTCTGGGTCTTGCAAAGGAGTAGTCCGATGGTGGGGTGGTCGTCCTCGCCCTTGATTTGCGAGTCTACGGCGCTGAGGTAGAAGTTCAGTTGGCCGACATGCTCAGGTTTGAAGGCGGAGCCTTTCAGTTCGATGACGACATAACGCTTCAGGCGGGTGTGGTAGAAGAGCAGGTCGATGAAGAACTCGTCGCCCCCGACCTCAAGCCTAAACTGGCGTCCGACGAAGGCGAAACCGGTGCCCAACTCGAGTAGGAAGCGTGTGATGTGGCGGATGAGGGCGCTTTCAATCTCCCGCTCGTGGGCATCGGCGGCAAGGCCGAGGAAATCGAAGTTGTAGGGATCCTTTAGTGTTTCCTGAGCCAGAGCGGAATGGGGCGGCGGGAGAAGATTCGCGAAATTGGTGATGGCTGACCCTTGGCGTTCCTTAAGGCGGGTTTCGATGTTGCGTTTCAGGGTATCCCTCGACCAGCCTCCAGCTACTGCGTGAACGGCATACCACTCGCGATCCGTGGGTTTTGCCTTGGTGAGCAGGATGACAATGTGGAACCAGGGTAACTGGTCAGCAGGCTGCTGACCAAAGCGCGGGCAAGGAGCCTCGGCCGATGACTCGCCAGGCTGCTGCGCAATAGTGGGGAGCGGACAGTGCTCCGCGAAGAAGCGCATGTATTTGATATTGCTGGCAGAGAAGCCTTTGATATCCGGAAAAGCGTCTTTCAGGTCGGAGGCGATCCTCGGTATGACCTTGGAACCCCATCCTTGGTGGGTTTGGCGCTCCAAAATGTCCCGCCCGATGCTGTGGTAGAGGCGCACTACCTCGGAATTCACGGCCAGAGCGGCGCGACTGCGGGCAGACTGGATGCGGGTTTTGATCTCCGTAAGCCAGATCACATAGTCGGAAGGAATGAGTTCAGAGGGCATGGCCAAGTCTATCGAGGTTGGAGCAGAGGGTTGTATCGAGTTTGCGGGACACTGCGAACTCGGCATTCAGGCCGGTGATGAGGTGGAATGAGGGAGTTTTCAGTTTTCAGAATCGGAGCGGTGTTGCGGAGATCAAGCGCTTGGGAGGGTGTGGTGAGATATTTGCCGTGGGCGCTCATGCGGGATAAAAAGCGTGGGTGTTGGGGTGGGCGCTTAGTGGATTCTTGAAGGTCGAAGGCGGGTTGGGAATTTCTTTTTCAGACATTTTCAAAATGGGGTGTCGCAAAGACTGCAACAGGGGTGGGGGACAGGGAAAATCTGCCCCTCCTCGCCCCAGTCACTTGAAACGGACCTCCTTGGACCTGACGAACCCTTCGGCGATCAGATATCTTCTGATGAGTCGCTTCTCCACTCGGTCGAGATATTGCGAATGTGCTGGTTTGCGGACGCGGATACGTTCGGAGCCATCGTGCAATTCAATGGCGATGTCATAGACGGTGTTGGAGATCTTGAGGCTGATGGGTGGTTTCTTTTTCATGGGTTGGCACGGAAGGAGTTTTCAGGATTGAACATGCGGATGATCGTTTCGAGCAAATCATCCAATTCGGGCCCGGTGATAAACGGCGGGAAGGTCTGCCGGGCGATCTGACATCCGTCGGAGTCATGCCACACGCTCTGCCGGATGTTGTGCTGCGTGTGGATTTTGAAATACTGATCGACCTCGTCACACACTGGTTGGATCAAAAACTCGGTGGCGCCAGTTGGTTCCAAAACGCTCTCCTGGACTCTGGCAAGGTCGCGATTCTTTTTGGCCCAACGGCGAATGATCCCGGCGATCTTGGGGGCTTTCAATCCATGGACCGCCCAGGGATCGTCGTCGAACCGCATCATGCCGTGGTCGGTCATAAACCGGCGGTAGACGATATCCAGCGCGCACCGGAGTTCCCTTTCGTTCTTGAACGAGGGCAGCATGTAGTCGCTCTCGTCCTCTTCATCGGGTCCGTAGAAATACAGCGGGTTGCGGCGGGCATGGGGAATCCACATCTCAAGAAACGGCGTGTTGCCAGTGACGGGATCATCGATTTCGAGGAGCACCTTTGTTTGATCATACATCTCGACCATGCAGGATTGCTTCCCCTCGGTGGTTTGGATGCGGCTGTCCGTGGCGGCAGCCCAGGCTTTTGTGATTTTTGCGATATTCATGGTGTGTGTTGGGTTTTCGATGACGCGAGGCACCGTTCGACAATCCGATTCACCCCGCTCGCGCGAGGCTGGTGTGAGCCGGACGGGCTTGTTACGATGAATCAAAACATACAACTAATTTTTGATATTGCAAATCTTTTTTAATTTATTTCAAGTGTCTTACAATTGTTATTTTTGTATTGTCTTACAAATATGGGCAGGTTGTGCGATCGATCCAATGTCTTGTGCGTGCCCCCCCGGCAGCATCAATCAAGCAGCGACTTGAAGAGTTTGCGCAATCCCTCGCCGAGGCTTGGCTGCATGGGTGGAGGACCTGTCAACGGCTCGAGGGTCAGACGCTGGATTTTCCTCAACTGGTCGAGCTCGAGGGTAAAAACAACCGGCACGATGACTTCACTCGCTGTGCGCCAATCAGCTGAACCGCCACCTTGGGCAAAGAACGGGTCCGGTTTCCCGATATTCTCAAACTCGCGCCCATAGTCCCCTCCGGCGTTGTATATCCTCCCGCGGTGGACAAGAAAATTGCCGAATCCGGGAACGCGTGTCAGTGGTTTTACCGCCCCCTGCCAGTCGGGCCAGTGCGATTTGTCCTCCCAGCCGCCGCGATAAAGGCTCGGAAACAAATGGGGGCCGCAGTAACTCGCAGCAACATCTCCAGTCCACGGCAATTGCAGGTGTTGGAAAAGAGGGGCCGTCTGCGTGACCGTAAATGTTTTTTCCGATCCGTCGGCAAAAATGATTGTGGCCCGCAAGCCGGCGCGCATTGCATTGAGGCGCTCGGGCGTGGAGACACGATTGCCCTCGGCATCGCGTTTTTCGGGTGGGTTCAGGATGCGGTGGAAAATCTCATCGGTGAAAAAGTAAAGCGACAGGTCGAGGCTCCCGCTGTGTGCGGTTCGGGTTTCCAAGGCGATGCAGTTCCGCGCATGGCGGGGCACAACGACAGGGCGGGCGTCCGGCAGTCCCCTGTGGCCTGCGGGCTCGAATCTCCTCCAGCGCGCTTCGGGAGCGCGCTCGATCGGCAAGGTGGTCTGCGGCTTTCCAGTATCCATGTTCACAAAAAGGCGCGCTTTTTTCTCGCAAAGCGTCTCGAAACAGGCCGCCAGCAATGGAGCGGCGTGGGTGTCCCAAAACACGTGGTCTGGCCGCAGGGCGGCTCCCCAGACACACACGACGTCGCCATCCAGATTCTCCTCGGTGAAAGGCGGCGACACGGAATTCCCACCCGCCTGCGCCCCTGTCGCCAAATCCACCGGCACCACTTTGTAAAGCGCGTCCCTGATGGCGGGCATTTTCTCATGAAGCAGCTCGAGTGCCTGCCTGCGGCTTCGGATCGATGTGGCAAGCCGAGCCCATGTGTCGTCCAAATCGACTTCGCCTGTCCACCCCGAGCGCCGCATCCAATCGGCAACAGCCCCACTGCGCACGCGGGCACGGATCGTCTTGGAAACAATGCCCGCCGAGGTGTCCGAGGAAAGTTCATCGTAGGAATCGATGCAGCCATTGGTCAGGAGGATCTGGGCGTCACTCTCGATCTGGAAATTCCTTGAGACGGTTTCGGAGTGGATGATGGTGCCGACGGTGCGCTCCAGGGCCATGACGAACGCGGCTTTCAAGGCCTCCTCGTCGGTGACGCCCCGGCCGGTGACAACGACTTCATGAAGGCCGTTTGCAGGGCTTGAGTCGGGGGTGCTTGCTGTGGCGGGAACAGCAGGCCGTGGAGTTTCGGCATTTGCGGAACGAAGCGAGAGGGTGAGGAGCAGAGCGGCTGCAAGTGCGGAAAGCAAGGAAGACATGTTGCCGGAGTTTATTGGTAAACAGGTCGCAGCATCTGCAACAAGGCGGGGTTTTTTCATCAATGAGCTTGGCCTTGCGTGTCGCGTTGGTGAGGAGTATTTCGATATTTTTCGAGAAACCATCCACCCCATGGGCAAAAATACACGCACGGGCATTGAGCGGATTTTCCGCATGGTCGCCTTTCTTCAGAACGAAACCAAGAACGGCGGGAAGGTGAATTGCACCGATCTCCAGAATGAGTTCGAGGTGGATCGGGCGACGGTGCTTCGGGATTTGCGGTTCATTCAGGACCGGCTTGAGATGGATGTGGAGTGGGATGCCTCGGCGAGGAGTTATGTGGTGAACAGCAACTCGCAATTCCTCCCTCCGATGGAGTTGGAGGATCGGGATTATCTTGTGCTTTCGTTTTTCCAACAATGCCTCGCGCCGTATGCTGGCAGCGAGCTTGGGCGGCATATGTTGTCTTCCTTCGAGCGGATGTTCGGCATTCTTACGGGAACAAAAAGTTGGAACAACTGGACGACAAATGTGCTTTTCCGGTTTGCCGACAAGCCTCCGACGGGGAGCAGCGGGGCGACGGAGGTGAGGGAACTGAAGCTTTTCAACCTCCTGCACCGCGCCATTCGCGACCGCCGCGTGGTGGAGTTTCAATACAAAAGCCCGGCGAACAGTTCGCCCAAGTCCAAGTCGATCGAGCCGCATCTCATGGCGATGAATCATGGGCGCTGGTATTTCTACGGCACTGACACGCGCACGCGGAAGCTCACCCCCTTCGCATTCGCGAGGGCGAGTGGCATGAAAATCACCCCGCAGAAGTTCATGGAAGAGCCTGTGCAACATCCGCGCGAGTTGCTTCAACACAGCTTCGGGAGTGTGCTGGGGACCGGGCCTGCGTTTGACGTCGTGCTTGAGTTCGAGTCGAAGGCCGCCCAGCGCGTCAAGGAAACGGTCTGGCATCCTCACCAGAAGGTGCGGGAATTGCCCGGTGGACGTCTCCGCCTTGTGCTGCCGCTCAACTCGACGCTGGAGGTGGCGCCGTGGATTCTGAGTTGGGGTCCGTATGTGAAGGTGGTCGAGCCGGCGGAGTTGCGCGAGTCGATTGCCGACTCTGCGCGCCGCATGGCCGAGAATTACAGCGCTTGATGTTTCCGTGAGGATCGGCGGAGATGTGGGCGCTATGAGTCCCTCGATGTCACCAAGCCAGGGCAGGAGGTGCCCGAGGGCGTGTTGCGGCAAATTTCTCTGGAGGTGATGAAGGGGAGGTAGGGGGAATTTCAGATCTGAGATCTGAGATTTGAGATCTCGGGCTTCGGATTTGTCATTTCAAATCCATCGCCGGGCGGGGGGATTTGTGGTTGGGTCGCGGGCATGAGTCGTGTTGCGTTGTCAGGTGTCGGAGGGTTCTCGCCGTGGGCGGTTTTCAATGAGTTGTCGCTGGGGAGGGGGCGCGTGGAGGGGGGGCATGCGTATCGGTCGGCATTTCAGCGCGACCGGGCTCGGTTGATTCATTGCACGTCGTTTCGGCGTCTGGATGGCAAGACGCAGGTGTTTTTGAATGGCACCGGCGACCACTATCGCACGCGGTTGACGCATACGATGGAGGTGGCGTCGATCAGTCGCACGGTGGCGCGGGCCCTGGGGTTGAACGAGGATTTGGCCGAGTGTGTTGCGTTGGCGCATGACTTGGGGCATCCGCCGTGCGGGCATCGTGGCGAGGACGAGTTGGACAGGTTGTTGAAGGGGGCGGGGGGCTTTGATCACAACGCGCAGAGCCTTCGAATCGTCGAGGTGCTGGAGGAGAAATATCCGGCGTTCCCAGGGTTGAACCTGACTTGGGAGGTGCGCGAGGGGATTCAGAAGCATGCGGAGGGCTATGAGCATCCGCTCACCGGCGAGCGGTATCCCTCGCCGTCGCTGGAGGCGCAGGTCACCGACTTGGCCGACGAGATTGCGTATTCGAGCCATGATTTAGACGACGGGTTGGATGCCGGGTTATTGGATTTCGAGGAGCTTGGCGGGGTGCCGTTGTGGCAATTGGCCTGTGCTCAGGCCGAGCGCGAGTCGCCGGGCTTCGATGTGCGGCGCTACCGGGGGTTTGTGATCCGGTGCTTGGTGAACATGCTGGTCGATGACTTGGTGGCGCAAACGCGGCGGAATCTCGAGGAGGCGGGCATTTGCACATTGGACGATGTGCGGCGGCATCCGCGGCGGTTGGCATCGTTCAGCGCCGAAATGCGCTCGCATCTTGCGGGATTGCGGCGGCATTTGTTCGGGAGTTTCTATTTGCATCCGGCGGTTTCCGGAGCCAATGACCGCGCGGCGCGGTTGATTTCCGAGTTATTCGCGTTTCTTGAAGCGAATCCCGATCGGCTGGGTGGAAAGGCGCGCGCGCGGGTTGCGACCGACGGGCTGCAGCGGGCGATCGGAGATTACATCTCGGGTATGACCGACAGGTATCTGGCCCGTCAGCACGCGGAGTTGCTTGGGGCTACGGGGTCTTGACCGGCGCGCCCGATTTTTTCCATGTGGAAAATGCGCCGGCATTCACGCCTTTGAATCCCTCCGCCTCGAGAATCTTGAGGGCGATGCCCGAGCGGTTTCCCGAGCGGCAGTAGATGATCAGCTCCTTGTCCTTGTGGGTTTCCAGCGCGGGGGTCCAGAGCGTGCGTGGGCCACGGAGGTCGCTGAGGGGGAGGAGGAGCGCGCCGGTCACGACGCCATCGGCCCATTCGCCTGGTTCGCGCACGTCGATGAGCACGGCCTTTCCCGATTCAAGACGTGTGGTGGCTTCCTTGGGATCGATGCGTGGCGAGGCGAAGGCGCCGGTGAGGTGGAAAAAGACGGCGCCGATGAGGAGAACAACGAGGAAGTAGCGTGAGAATTTCATAGGGTGTGTGGTTGGGTTGGTTGGTGGTTAGAAGAGGGCCATTTGGTTGGAATCGTCGGGGAGGGGCATGCGCTTGCGTGCGGTTTTTGCGAGGGCGGGTGGGCCTGACGTGTTGAGTTCGGATTTTTCGAGGTTCGCGAGGATTTCCCTCGCGCGCGAGATGATCGAGTCGGGGAGACCCGCGAGGCGGGCGACTTGGATGCCGTAGCTCTGGTCTGCGCGGCCCGGCACGATTTTGCGCAGGAAGATGATGCGGTCGTTCCACTCGCGCACGGCGACATTGAGGTTCAGAACGCCGGGGCGGGTGAGTTCGAGGTCGGTGAGTTCGTGGTAGTGCGTGGCAAAGAGCGCGCGGCAGCGGGTGGTGTCGTGGAGGAATTCCGCCACGCTCCAGGCGATCGAGAGGCCGTCGAATGTCGAGGTGCCACGGCCGATCTCATCAAGGATGACGAGGCTGCGCTCGGTGGCGTTGTTCAGGATGTTCGCGGTTTCGTTCATCTCGACCATGAAGGTCGATTGGCCCCGCGAGAGGTCGTCATTCGCGCCCACTCGGGTGAAAATGCGGTCCACCAGTCCGAGGCGCATGGATGCCGCCGGGACATAGCTGCCGACCTGCGCCATGAGGGTGAGGAGGGCGACTTGGCGGATGTAGGTGGATTTTCCCGCCATGTTCGGCCCGGTGATGATGGCGAATATTTTTCCATCAGTGCCGAGGTCTGTGTCGTTCGGCACGAAGCGCTGGCCTTCGGTGTGCTGGTCCAGCACGGGGTGGCGTCCGTCGGTAATGTGGAGGATGTCCGAGTCGTCGATCTCTGGGCGGCAGTAGCCGAAGAGGCGGGCCGTTTCCGCAAGCGAGCAAACGGCATCGAGCGCCGCGAGGGTGGCGGCCGTTTCCTGGAGGCGGGGGAGTTCCGCGAGAACGGCCGAGCGGAGTTCGGCGAAAATCTCGAGTTCGCGCGCGCGGGATTTTTCGTCGGCCCCGAGGATTTTTCCTTCCACCTCCTTGAGTTCGGGTGTGATGAAGCGCTCGCCGTTCGCCGTCGTTTGTTTGCGTGTGTAGTCCTCGGGGACCGACGGGAGGTTGGCCTTGGTGATTTCGATGAAGTAGCCGAAGACCGAAGTGAAACGGACTTTGAGGGATCTGATGCCCGTGCGTTCGATCTCGCGTTCCTGCAGGGCGGCGATCCATTTTTTCCCCTCGCGGGAGGCTGAGCGGAGTTCGTCGAGGCTTGGATCGAAGCCCGACTCGATAAAATTGCCATCGCGCAGAGTGGCGGGGGGTTCGGCCACGATGGCTGAGTTGAGTTTTTGCGCGAGTTCGGGGAGTGCGTGGAGGCGGGTGGTCAGGCCGGCGAGAAACGGCGAGGGGACTGGCGAGTCCTCCGCAGCGCCGATACAGGCGGCGAGGGAGGGGAGGCGCTCCAGTGATTGGGCGAGGGCGGAGAGGTCGCGGGCGTTTCCCGAGGGGCCGCCGAGGCGTGCGGTGGCGCGCTCGATGTCGCGAATTTCCGACAGGCGCGCGCGGATGTCGCCGAGAAGCATGGCATCGGCAAGAAGCGAGGCGATCGCATCCTGGCGCTCCTCGATGGCCGAGGGGTCGCGGAGCGGATGCAGAATCCACTCGCGCAGCAGGCGGGCGCCCATGGGCGTGGTGGTGCGGTCGAGGCTGCCGAGGAGCGTCATCTGGCGGCCCGCGCGCGAGTTGACGAGTTCAAGGTGGCTTTGGGTGGCGGCGTCGAGGACGAGGTATTGGCTGCGGCGGTAGGGGCGGAGTTGGCGCAGGTGGGTCGCAGGGCGGCGCATCTGGCGCGTGATGTAATGCAGGAGAGCGCCAGCGGCACCGGTGCCCGCTGGAAGGTCCGAGCAACCGAATCCATCCAGCGAGTGGACTTGAAAATGGGAGGCGAGGATTTCCGCGGCGGGTTCGGGTTCGAAGGAATATCCATCCAGCGCCGATTGCGGGGTGATGTCCTTAAATTCTCCGGGGAGGTGGTCCGGCACGAGAATCTCGGAAGGCGAGACGCGGGCGAGTTCGTCGAGCAGCGCCCCGCGGGAGTCGACTTCGGTGAGGCGGAACTCGCCGGTGCTGAGGTCGCAGTAGGCAAGGCCGTAGGCGTCGCCGCGCTTGTTGAGGGCGGCGATAAAGTTCGGTTGGCGTTCGTCGAGACCGAAGTCGTCCAGCGTTCCCGGGCTGAGAATCTGGGAAATCTCGCGGCGCACGAGCTTGCCCGCGGTGACCTCGCCGACTTGGTCGCAAATGGCCGCGCGCCATCCGGCGGCGACGAGTTTTTCGATATAGTTGCGGGCGGCGTGGTAGGGCACGCCGCACATCGGGGTGGCGCCGCGCTTGGTGAGGGCGACATTGAGGATGCGGGCGGCCTCAATGGCATCCTCGCCGAACATCTCGTAGAAATCGCCAAGGCGGAAGAGGAGGAGTGTCCCCGGCGGCAAGTCCCGCCGGATAGCGAGGTATTGCTGCATCATGGGAGTGGGCTTTTCCGAGGACATGGGGGCATATGATGCAAGCGAGGGAGCGGCGGCGCAAGGTGGGAACGCAACGTGAAGGGAATGATGCCCCTGCGGGGTTGCCATGCGGGTGGGGGGTTGTTTTCATGGGCTGCCTCATGAATCGGGAACCCAACAAAAGTGGAGCGGGCATGGTGTTGCTGGCCCTCGGGGTTGTGTTTGGCGACATCGGCACGAGTCCGCTTTACGCCTACCAAACCGCGGTGGCGATCGCCGGAGGAGGCCAGGCGCTCGAGGTCGCGTCGTTGATCATTTGGACGCTCGCGCTGGTGGTGGCAGTGAAATACGTCGGGCTCGTGATGAAAGCCGACTACCACGGGGAGGGCGGGATTTTTGCATTGATGGCGTTGTATTTCGACGGCAAGCCGCCACGGAACCTGTCGCGCGGGGCGATGGCGTGCCTGTTGCTTGTTGGGGCGGCGTTGATTTTCGGCGACGGGGCGATCACGCCCGCGATCTCGGTGCTGAGCGCCACGGAGGGATTGGCCACTGTGAATCCCGAGTGGGCGCATCTGTCGATGCCGCTCACGCTTGTGATTTTGGCGGGGCTTTTTTACAGCCAGAAATTCGGCACGAGCCGATTGGGCGGGGTGTTCGGGCCTGTGATGCTTGTGTGGTTTGTAACGATCGGCGGGCTTGGTCTTGTGCAGGTGGCGATGTGTCCCGAGGTCCTTCACGCGTTGAATCCGGTGTATGCCGGGCGGTTGCTTGTGTCCGGCGGTTGGGGCGTCTGGGCGTTGATCGGCGCTGTGGTGCTTGCGGTGACGGGTGCCGAGGCGCTGTATGCCGATCTTGGGCACTTTGGGCGCCAACCGATCGTGCGCGCGTGGCGGTTGGTGGTCTTTCCGGCGTTGATTTTGAACTATCTCGGGCAGGCGGCATTGATCCACCGGATGCCTGATGTCGCGACGGACACAAATTTGTTTTTCCTGCTGTTGCCCGACGAGCGGTTGCGTATGGGATTGGTGGTATTGGCCACGGTGGCAACGGTAATCGCCTCGCAGGCGTTGATCAGCGGGGTGTTCTCGCTCGCGAGCCAGGCGATGGACCTCGGGTATTTGCCCCGGTTTTTTGTGAGGCATACCAGCGCCGAGTCGCGTGGGCAGATCCAGATTCCAGTGGTGAACGCGCTTCTCGGGGCGCTGTGCATGATGCTTGTGCTCGGGTTTCACACCAGCGACCGGTTGGCGGCGGCCTACGGGATTGCCGTGACCGGCGCGATGGCGATCACCTCGATCGCGTTTGTGGCTGTGTGCCGCAAGCGCCGCGGCATGGCGGGGTGGAAGGCCGCGTTGCTGCTGGCGGCGTTGCTGGTGCTTGATTTGTCCTTGTTCGGGGCGTGCGTCACAAAAATTCCCGACGGCGGCATTGTTCCGATCCTATTGGCGATTGTGGCCACGGTGGTGATGCTGACGTGGCGCAAGGGGAGGGATCTCGTGCGCGAGGCGATCGGTCTTCAGGGAGTCACTCCTGACCAGTTGGGGAAAAAACTCGAGGATCCCAAGATGCTGCGCATTCCGGGGACGACGGTGTTTGTGATGCGGCAGGCCGATCCCGAGTTCGCGATTGCGAGAATCAAGGAGCAATACCGCCGAAACGGGGTCCTCGCCGAACATATCGTGATCCTCCTCCTCAAGCCGGCTTGGGACCACCCCATGCGCAAATCTGACAATATCCTTGTGGAAAAGCACGGCGGCGGGCTTTGGGTGGTTTCGGCCGACCACGGGTTTATGTGGGAACCAAGCGTGCCGTTGGTAATGGCGCGCGCCAAGGCACTCGATCCGTCAATGCCCTCCTGCGCCGAGGCATTTTATATCGTCGCGCAGGAATTGATCCTTACGTGTCCGCGGCGGCGGATGCGGTATTGGCAGAAGACGCTGTTCGACTTCATGTCGCGAAACGTGCTGCCCGGGCCTGATTATCTATCGATCCCGCCTGACAGGCTGATTGTTTACAACTGGATGTTGCGGCTCGGGGGCGGTGGGCCTGTCAAATCCGGCGCATGATCGTGTCGCGCAGGAATCGGGCGTCGTCGCGCTCCTGGTAGTCGAGGGTGAAGTGGAGTCCGCGGCTTTCCTTGCGGCTGAGCGCGCAATCGACAACGAGCGAGGCGACGGTGACGAGGTTGCGGAGTTCGAGGACATCGCGGGTGACTTTGAAATTCCAATAGAACTCCTGGACCTCGGTGTGGAGGTTGCGCAGGCGGGTGGCCGCGCGCTTGAGGCGCTTGTCGGTGCGCACGATGCCCACGTAGTCCCACATGAGGCGGCGGATTTCGTCCCAGTTGTGCGAGACGACGACAAGCTCGTCAGCGTCCTGAACGCTGCCCGAGCGCCACTCCGGGAGGCTGATGTCCACGGGTTCGCGGAGTTTCGAGGTGATTTTTTCAAACGCGCGGCGGGCCATGACGACACCCTCGAGGAGGGAATTGCTCGCGAGGCGGTTCGCGCCGTGGAGGCCGGTGCAGGCCACCTCTCCGATCGCATGGAGGCCGCGCAGCGAGGTTTCGCCGAAGAGGTCGGTCTTCACTCCGCCGCACTGGTAGTGGGCGGCAGGCACGACGGGGATGGGGTCGCGAGTGATGTCGAGGCCGGCGCGGAGGCAGGTCTCGTAAATCGTGGGGAAGCGGGATTTGATGAATTCCGGAGGTTTTGAGGTGATGTCGAGGTAGACGCATTTCGCGCCGCTTCGCTTCATCTCGGCATCGATCGCGCGGGCGACGATGTCGCGGGGGGCGAGTTCCTTTTGAGGGTGCTGGTGCTCCATGAAGCGGCGTCCGCGTTCATTGACCAGAATGCCTCCCTCGCCGCGCACTGCTTCGGAGATGAGGAAGGATTTGATCTCTGGGTGGTAAAGGCAGGTGGGGTGGAATTGGATGAACTCCATGTTCGCCACAGCCGCGCCCGCGCGCCATGCCATGGCCACGCCGTCTCCCGTGGCGATATCTGGGTTGGTCGTGTAGAGGTAGACCTTGCCGCATCCGCCCGAGGCGAGGACGGTGACATCGCTGCGGAGGGTCTCGACTTCACCGGTGGCTTCGTTGAGCACATAGACGCCCACGCAGCTGTTTTGCATGGCGTAGCCGAGTTTGCCTGTTGTGATGCAATCGATCGCCATGTGGTTTTCCAGGAGTTCGATCGAGGGGTGGGAGGCGATGCTCTCCAGGAGTCGGGTTTCGATTTCGAGGCCTGTGGCGTCTTGAAAATGGAGGATGCGGCGTTTCGAGTGCCCACCCTCGCGGCCGAGGTCGAGTTCGGACGCGCCGTTTCCGTTGTCACGGACATCGAAATGCACGCCGAGTGACATGAGTTCCGAGATCGCCGACGGGCCCTCGGTGACGATTGTTCGCACGGCCTGTTCATCGCAGAGGCCCGCTCCGGCGGTGAGTGTGTCGCGGATGTGGAGGTCGAAGGAATCCTCGCCGCTCATGACGCAGGCGACCCCGCCTTGTGCCCAGGCGGTGCTGGATTCCGAGCGTCCGCGTTTTGTGATGAGGGCGACGGAGCCTTTTTCCGCGGCCTTGAGGGCGAAGGACAGGCCGGCGATGCCGCTGCCGATGACGATGAAATCGAATGTTCTCACGAAAGGGCGGGGAGGGGGATGTTGTCGATGAGGCGGGCTTTTCCCAGATAAACGGCGGCAGCAAGGCGGCCTGGCGAGTTGCGGTTGCGAAGAGGGCCGAGTGTCGAGGCGTCCACCGCCTCGATGTAGTCGACGCGGGCGCCGGAGATCGCCTCCAAGTCGCGCCGAGCGGCGCGAAGGGCGGCTGGAATCGAGCGGAGGGCTGCGGCTTTTTTGAGCGAGGAATAAATCCGTGGTGCGGCGGCGCGCTCAGCCGGGGTGAGGTAGGCGTTGCGCGAGCTTGCGGCGAGGCCGTCGGGTTCGCGGAATGTCGGGCAGCCTGCGATCTCAAGAGGCATGTTGAGGTCGCGCACCATACGGCGGATGAGGGCGAGTTGTTGCCAGTCCTTCTCGCCGAAGATGGCGTGTGTGGGGAGCGTGATGAGGAACAGCTTCGCCACCACGGTGAGGACGCCCGAGAAATGGCCCTCGCGGGAGCGTCCGCAGAGGGTCTGCGAGAGCGAGGATTCTTGGAGGACGACACTGGCATCTGGCAAATACATGTCGCTTGCCTTGGGGAGAAACACGGCATCCACCGCCTCAGCGCGGCAGAGCGCGAGGTCTTGCGCGAGCGGTCGCGGGTAGGCGGAGAAGTCTTCCTTGGGGCCGAACTGGGTGGGGTTCACGAAAATCGACACACACACAGCGCCGTTTTTTCCAGCCAGCTTGCGGGCGCGGCGGATGAGTGCAGCATGTCCGTGGTGAAGGGCTCCCATGGTCGGGACCAGCACAAGTCGATCTGAGACGGATCCGCGCCAACCGCGCATCGCAGAGATGGTGCGGAGTTGTCTCATGAGGACGGAAATTGCTCGAGGTGCCGGGGGGAAGGCTGGGTTATTGCTCGGCGGGCGTTGCGGCTGGCTCTGGTGTTGCGACAGGCTCGGGCGTTGCGACTGGCTCAGGCGTTGCGACTGGCTCAGGCGTTGCAGCGGGTTCTGGCGTTGCAGCGGGCTCGGGTGTTGCGGCGGGCTCGGGTGTTGCGGCGGGCTCGGAGTGTTGCGGCGGGCTCGGTTGTGTTGAGGGTTTCGGCGGACGGACGGCTCGGAGATCCGTCCCTACCATCGGCGGGGATTTCGGGGGAAGGGTAGGGCGATTTCTCCGAAAGCGCCGGGGCGGGTTGTGTGGCGACTGGCTCAGGCGTTGATTCAGTGGCGGGTGTTGCTTCCGCTTGGGGAACTGGGGCGCTGAGGAGTTCCTTCTGGATCGGGGTCTGGTTCGAGGAGGTTTTGGCGGTGAGGATCGAGAGGAGGAGAGTGACGCCGAAGAAAATGATCGCCATCCATGTGGTGAAGCGCGAGAGGACGGCGGTGGTCTGCGATCCAAAGACATTGTCCGTGAGGCCGCCTCCAAAGGCTGAACCAAGACCCTCGCTGCGAGGGCGTTGCATTAGAACCACAACAATCATGAGAAGGCACACAAGGAGGTGCACGGCAATTAAAATCGGCATGAGGATACTCATAGAAGGCCGGGCATCGTATTGCGGCGGTTCCGGATGTAAAGGCGCGAATTGGGATGCGGCGGGCTGGCATGCGTCACGGTTTTTGGAATGCGGCGGTGGCGTTGTGCAGTCCGTGCATGTCGGCAAGCGCGAGCAGGAATGAGAGGGTGGACTCGGCTCCTTGGTTTTGGTTCATGCGATTTTCGTGGAGTCCGTCGCGGCAACCGCCGGTGGTGGGGTCGTAGAGGGGGAGCGCGAGATCGTTGTCCCCAAGGAACCAGGCAAAGGCACGGTGGGCATCCTGTTTCCAGCAATTGTCTCCGGTGGCGTGGTAGGCCTCGATGCAGGCGCTGACGGCGGCGGCGGCCTCGATGGGTTGCTGGTCGAATTGCGCGGGCTTTTCGCCGCGGAGCCAGAAGCCGTTCGATCCCACCGGGCGGAAGCAGCCCGAGTCGCCGTATTGGTGTTTCATCAGCCATTGGAGCGATTGCAGGCCGGATTGTTTCATTTCATCGTTGCCGGTCCAGCGTCCGACGACAATCAACGCCTGCGGGAGTCGGGCATTGTCGTAGGCCACGATGTCCTCGGCCCATGGCCAGCCGTGGGCGCCGTTGTTGGCAAAGAGGCGGAGGAGTTTTCCGGCGAGTTCGGTGCGGTAGCGCTCCGCCTTGAGATCGCCGTGCATGGTGCGGAAGTATTCCTGAAGGCCAAGGAGGGTAAATGCCCATGCCCGTGGTGAGTTGAAGCGGTCGGTGGGCGTGAGGGCATTCTCGAAAAGATTCGCAGCCCAGGCGCGGAGCGAGGGTTGGCGGGTCTGGCCCACGAGGGCGCCGAGGGCCCACATGGCGCGACCGTGGCTGTCCTCGGAGCCGCTCTGCTCCATCCAGTGGCGCTCGAAGGTCATGAAATTGCGGAACCTGCCAGTCGCATGGACAAAGGCATTTTGGAGGAACGCGGCGGCTGCTCCTTGGATTTCCATGAGCGGGGCGGGGTCTCCGAGGTTCTCGACCAGAGCGGAGAGGAGGAGGGCGCGGGCGTTGTCATCGGTGCAATATCCATGCTCAAACCACGGCACGGTGAAGATGGCGTGTTGGAACACTCCGGTGGAATCACTCATGTGGTGGAGGTGTTGGAATTTCCAGGCCGGAAGGTCGCTGGTCTCCTTAAGCAGTGCCTCCCTGCGGTAGTGGATGGTGCGGGTGTGTTGGAACTCGCGGATCGCCTCGTCGAAAAGCTCCGAGTAATCCTGCGCGACCTGCGACCAGACCATGCGGCGGCCGAGCAGGTAGGCCTGTTTGCGCATCGCATGGCGTCGCGCGGGGTTTGCCAAGAGCATATTCACGGCGGCAGCAATCGCCCCAGGATCGCGGAAGGGAACGAGTTCGCCACGGTTGTCGGAGAGCATTTCCGCGGCGTGCCAGTAGGGTGTGGAGACGACGGCCTTTCCCGCGCCGAAGCAGTAGGAGAGTGTGCCGGAGGTGATTTGCTGCTCGTTCAGGTAGGGAGTGATGTAAAAATCCGCCGCGCCGATGAACTCGGCGAGTTCCTGGTCGGGAACATACCTGTTCACGAAGCGGACATTTTCCTCCACGCGGAGCGACTTGGCCAGGCGCTCGAGGCCGAGGCGGTAGGTTTCACCCTCGGTGCGGAGGAGGTTCGGGTGGGTGGCGCCGAGGATGATGTAGACGATATTCAGATGCTCGCGGGCGATCTCAGGCAGGGCTTGGATGGCGTATTCGATGCCTTTGCCCGGCGAGAGGAGGCCGAAGGTGAGGAGCACGATGCGGCCCGCCACGCCGAAGTGGTCCTTGTAGAAATTCGGGTCCACAAACGGAATGTCGGGAATGCCGTGGGGAATGACCGAGATTTTGAACTCCGGAACGCGGTGGTTTTCCCGGAGCATGGAGGCGCCGCGTTCGCTCATGACCACGAGGCGCGTGGAAAGCCTGAGGACCTCCTCGAAGACGCGGCGTTGATCGGGGCAGGGGTTCTCGAGGATCGTGTGGAGCGTGGTCACTGTCGGCATGCGCGCGCGCTTGAGGAGGGCGAGGACATGGCTGCCGGCCTGCCCGCCGAAGATGCCGAATTCGTGTTGGAGGCAGAGCGCATCGATGTGGCCGAGGTTGAGAAAATCCGCCGCGCGCTCGTAGGCGGCGATGTCGTTTTCCGGAATCTCGAACCGCACCTCGACGGGGTATGGTTGGTCATTGCCGGGTTCGGTCACGCTGACCACCGGGCAGTCCCAGTCGGGCATGAGCGAGGCGAGACCGTTACGGAGGTCGCGGGTGAAGGTGGCGATGCCGCACTTGCGCGGCGGGTAGTCACCAAGGAGGGCGATTTTTGAGGAGCGTCTTGAGTAAGGCATGCGGTTGGCTCGGATACGAGCGCACTCACTATGCCTGAGAGCGGGGAAACGATCAGTGGGGTGATGACCCTCTGCGGGCCGTCCGAGCGTGATGGAAGAGATACTGCTGCACGTAGCCCGCGCAGGGGCCGAGGCGGCTGCGGGCGTAGCGTGCGAGCTGTGCGGGGGAGCCTGTGCGCCCGCGCCGCATTTGGAGAAGAATGCGGTGGATCCAAACATCGATCGGCACGGCATCGAGGCGCTCGTAGGCGAAGAGGAGGATGCAATTCGCCACCTTGACGCCCACGCCCGGGAGCTTCTGGAGGCTCGCGCGGAGCGCCGGGGTGCGGAGCGAGGCAATGGCCTCGAGATCGATCCCACCGGCATCGAGCAGGCGGGCTGTCTTGAGAAGGTTTCCCGCGCGGTAGCCCAGTCCGCACTCGCGGAGGTCCGACTCGCCAAGGCGGGCCATGCGGTCGAAGCCGGGGTAGGCGTTTGTGGGTGCACCTGCGGCCTCCGCCCCGAAGCGTCTGCGGATGTCCAACGACATGGCGCGGATGTGGGCGACCTGTTTCATCGAACTCGTGATAAACGTCGCTACGCACTCCCAGCGCGGCTGGCGGAGGATGCGGATGCCGCTGCAAGAGGCAAGCGCCGCCTGGCTCATCGGATCCTGCGGAAACGCCGCGTAAATCTCATCGAGGGGATGGTTCAGCGCGAAGTAATGTGAGAGGGCCGCCCCGTCGCCCGAGTGGACAACGAGATCGCCATTTCGCTGGGAAACACGGGCCGCCATGTGTCCGATCACGCCACTCCATGAATCGTCCTTCAGCCTTGCCCAGTGAAAGACCTGCCCGCTGTTCAGAGTCGCCTCAAGCGCGATCGGGCCTGTGAGAATGAGCGGGCTGGACTCGGAGGGTTGGGGAGGGGACGAAAGTGGCACGTCGGAGTGCTACGGGCCACGCAGGGGCAGGGCAAGTCTGGGTTGCGGAGGAGGCTGTGAAGGCATTCCCTCGGGGGTAAGTGTTCGAGTTCGGGCGAGACGCCAAATGCTGTCAGCATAATATTATAATAATGACGATTCCCTCTCTTCGACCCCATGGTTTTGCGTTCCGTCTTCGATCTGGGAATTTTGGTTGCGGGTTGGCTTTGATGGATCGCTCGACGTGCCTCGCTCTACTGCGTTGGGCTTGTAGTTTTCCCTATGAAGTTCTGGCAGCGAGTTCGGGATGATCGATCGACAGAGCAGCAAGAGTCACTTTCGCGACCGAAGTGCTGATTTGTGGGACACAAGTCTCGATGATCAATACAAGTGGGTTGCGGCGTAATCCGGCAAAAAAATGGCCGATCGGCCAAAAAGTTTGCGGGATTGGGTGGGGTGGGGCGAGGGTAGTGATTTACCGCATTTTGTGGGAGCGAGGGCTGGGAATGATTTTTCCCGTTGTCAATTTTGAAAGGAGGGGGTTTTGGCAAAGGTCCAACGAATTTCTGGTGGGGCTTGAACTGTTGGAAGTAGTCGGCCGTTGCGGATTTCCCAGGCGACGAGCAGCGGGCCGTAAGGCGTGGATTCTGCGCCGGAGGCTTTAGTCAAGCCGCAGGGTTGTGGGTCGATGATGTAAGACCTGCCTCCCGGGGCCGTGGGGCGGATGCCGAGGATGATGCGGTTGAAATAAAGAAGCGGGGCGCAAGACCAGCCGTGGCAGTGGCTGCGGGTGGGGAAGCCGGGAGGCGAGCAGGTGCTGCCGGGAAAGGTTTCCCAGACGGTGGTTGCGCCCGCTTCGATCATGGGCAAGTAGTTTTCCCGGATCGAGGCGAGGATGGCGTCGGGTTCGCCGAGGATATCGAGAGCCTCGTAGAGGAATTGCGCGGCAAAGGGCGAGCCGATGCGGGTCATCTCGGCAGGCGGGTCGAGGAGATTGGCGCGGGCATCGGGGAGACGCTCTTCCGGCAGGACGCCGGCGAGGATGGCGAGGGCACTGTTGTGCTGGCAGATTTTCGGGCTGGGTGTGCCGTCCTCAAGGATGGCGTCGGGAAAGCTTCGCTTGTTCGGATCCCACCAAGCGTTGATGGCCTCGACAAGAGCCTCGCGCCGGGGTTGCAGCCAAGCCAGTGCGTTATCGTCTCCGAGGACAGTAGCGCAGCTCTCCGCGGCACGAGTGGCCGCGACGAGCAGGAGGCTGTTGTGCATGACGGTCGGGTGGGCATCGTCGATGGGCGCCCATTCAAGCAGGTTCCAGAACGTCCCGCTGAAGAGTCCATGACGGTCAAGGAACCCGAATGCCCCCTCGAGGTTGCGCCGAGCGGCAGGCCAGATTTTTTCCAAGAACGCACGATCTCCGGTGTGGAAGTAATGCTCCCAGACATGCATGCCCCAGAGAAAACTCCATGCCGGCAGAATGCATTCCCATGTTGAGGGCACTTGGCAGCCAACCATCGGAAACCGTTCAAGGGATTGCGCACCCAACTCCAGCGAGCGTGCGGAAACTTCCGGTGCCTCATAGACGCTGAAAGCATAAAGGGCCTGGTTCCGGGCGTCGCCGATCCAGAGCGTCTGCTCGTAGAGTGAGCAGTCGGTGAAGGTGTCCTCCATGCCCATCTTGAGCGTGCGCTCGCAGGCGGACCAGACGAGGTCGAGTGCCGCGTCGGAGGAGCGGAATTGTGCGACCGGCTCCACATCGGCGGTGGACTCCACGATCTCGAGGTGGCGCAGTTCAACGGGAGCGGTTAACTCACGCAGGGTGGCGAAGAGGTAGCGCCCCGAACGCCGCTTGAGCGAGAGGTGGCGGTTGAGGCCTTCGGCGCAGACAAAACGCATGCCGTTGCGGTTGAATTCCGCCGTGTGCTGCACCACGCCCTGCGGGGTGATGTATTCGACGAGGTGTAGATCGACGACCGTGCCCGAAGGAGCGGCGAGTTCGAGATCAAAATACCCGCAGCGCTGCTCGCCGAGGTCATAGCAAATTTCGACATCGCAGCCGGGGGCGGGGGCGATCCTGACGACGCCCGAGCCGCCCTCGCAGAGCGCGTTGGAGTTCGTGACCGCCTCGTCGGCATCATGCAATGGACGCCGCGTGGCAAACTCCGCCGTGTAGTCCCCAAGGAAAAGCGCCTCTTCGGCAATCTCGACCCGGCGGCCCAACTCCGGCATGGGCTCCGTGGCCGAAGGCCATGCGGAGCAAGCGGCATCGACCTTCGCCAACCAGCCCCGCTCCGCTTGATCGGCTGCTGGATTCGGGAAGTTCATCCAGACGATGTCGTTGTCACGGAAGAGGAATTCATCGTTCACAAACACACTCCACGCGCCCCATTTGACGCCCGAGAGGTGCAGGAACGGGAAGCCGAGTTCCTTTTTGTGACCGTAGAATTCGACGCAGAAGAAAAGTGCGGTGTGCTCGCCCGCTTCAAGCGTAAGCGGCGCGTCGGTGCGCGTTCCGTCAATAGCCACCCGCCAGCAGGGGGAGCTGAAATCGATCTCGGCCTGCTCCGCTAGCGTGAACGTCGCCGCCAACACGACCGGCCGACTGGTGCGAAGATTGCATTCGATCTGTTCCGGGTGGGCGATCCGCGTGACCGGCACGCAGACCGAGGGCGGAGCCTTGGCGACAAGCACCGCCCCGTGAACAGCTACCGGGCGGCAGCGTTGCTTGGTAAGCGGACGCGACAAGCGCGGCGACAAGTCGCCCCACGGTCCGCCGTCCGCCGCGAACAGCTCGACCGACGGTTGCCAATTCGGTTCGGCAGCATGCCGCGCATCGATCCACTCGCAGGGCTCCATCTGACAGCTCACCTTTGGGACCTCCTGGCGCAGCCATTCGACTGGAGCCGATTCCCATGAAGCGTCGGTGCCAATGATCTGGCCGCCCACGTTGATCTCCGCAAGCAGTCCCGCCTGCTGTGGGATTTGATGAAACGTGCCAACCCCATAATACCGGGAGACCACTTCGATCACATTCCGCCCTGGCTTCAGAAACCCTCCGATGTCGTAGCAATCGTAGGTGAAATGCTCGGGGTAGGCTTTGCCCGGCCCGTCGTTGATCCAATCCCCGTTGAGCAATACCCGATACCGGCTGTCTGCCGTGATGCGCAGCGCACCAACTGTCTCATCCCCGACCTCAAACTCCCTGCGAAACCGCGCCGCCACATTGTAGCCGCGCACATCCTGTCCCGCGCACCAGATCCATTTGGCTGATTTCATAGTGGATTTTTCACTTGTATGGGCTCACCTGCGGCATTCCAGCAAGTGATGGAAATCGGCCGGTTGCAGCCGCTGCGGGCGCGCCAACCGATGCGCCGCACCTCACCGGGGAGAAGGTCGAAATAGTTGTCTTCAACATCGAGTTCGGTGTCGATTGTGACGACGCGGGCATAGCCCGGGCTGCGAAGGACGATCTCGCCCCGACCGGACTCGAGCGTCTCCATCTCCGCGTCGAGACGAACAGGCGGTGGTGCCATCTCACTTGGCAAACCGGAAAAGAACCAGGCCCGGTCTGCGGGCTGGTCGTCCACAAGGAGCTCCATCACCAAGACGGCGCGGCGTTCATTGAACTCGGAGGGCAATTCGGTCTTTGGAATTTCCAGGCAGGAGGCGGAAGCATTGGCGGAAACCGTCACCGGAAGTTGCCGCAGCTTTTGGCTCGAGCCGCTCCACGGCTGAACCGCAACTGACACCTCGCCAACGAACGGATCGAGCCGGTCATTGCAGACCCAGAAACGGAAGTTTTCCGCAGTCTCCTCGATCGAGCCGATGACAGGTTGGCAGACGCGTTTCAAAGCAAACCAAGCCGGTTTTGGCGTGCCGTAATAGTCCACGAAGCTCCAACCGGTTGCCGGCCAGCAATCGTTGAACATCCAGAAGAGCACACCCCAGTTGTATCCTTTCCAGCGTCTTGCCGCCTCGAGCGTGAGCCGGGCAAACTCATGTTGCAGATAGCCGAGTTTCGCCACGAACTCCGAGGGATTCTCGGCCGGGCCGAGGAGCCGCTCGCATGAAATCCTCTGGGCATCAAAAATCCGAGTGTCGGTGTAGGGATTATCTTTGGTGTGAAAATACCACATCGGACTTTGCGGGTCGGCGATATCCTCCTCGGCCAGAAAATTTCGGATCGAGCGCAGCGTGGGTGAACCTGCGGTGACGCATTCGGTGTTCAGCCTGCCGATGGCAGCCGGAAACCAATTCCGATAATCCCGCCAGTCACGATCCAGCGCGGCGCGATCGATGGCGAAGGCACTCTGATGACAGTCGCCGATTGTTAGGCAGTTGTTGGGTCTTCCGCCGAACGGACTGGAAGGCACGAAGGGACGGTCCGGATCGAGTTCGAGGAGGGCGGGGCGGATCGCTTCGTCCACCACTCGGGTTCCCGGCGAGCTGGGGTCGTCAAAATCAAACTTCATCCGATTCTCGTTGTCGCCGATCCACCAAGCGAGCGCGGGATGGTTGCGCAGTTGACGGATGACGGCGGGGGCCTCGATGCGAAACCCCTCAATAAATGCCGGCTCATCCTCGGGATAGTGGCCACAGGCCATTTGGAAATCCTGGCAAACGAGAATTCCGAGCCGGTTGCAGGCAGCCCAGAAATCCGGCAACTCATAGATGCCGCCGCCCCAAACCCGCAGGCAGTTGAGGTTCGCCTCAGCGGCCAGGCTGATGAGTCTTTCATAATGCTCCGAGGGAATCCGAGATGGCCAGGGGTCTGCAGGCACCCAGTTGCCCCCTTGAGATAAACCGGCTCGCCATTGACAAGCACGGTGAAGCTCTCCCCAGGGTCGCTGGCGAGTTGCATTTCCTCCCCCAGGCGGGCAGTGCGCAGGTCGCGCGTTCGTTTTTCCTCTGGGCTTCCCGGAGCATCGGGAGCACGCCGGATTTCCACCGTCCGGATACCAAAAGTGATCTCTTTGTGATCGAGTTCCTCCAGTTCGGCATTCCGAAGCGTCGCCACAAAGGTGTGAAGTGGCTGAGCGCCCAATCCATTTGGCCACCAAAGTTGGGGGTTCTCGATTTCGACATCAATCTCCTCGTCCTCCACCGGCCATGTCGCCTGCCAGACGATCCCTCCCTGTGGCCCCTCGATCCGAAGGTCGGCGGTGAGTGGAGCTTCCGCCTCGCGTTCCACCGCGACCCTCACCCGCAGGCGGGCGCTTGTGGCGGTTCTTGATGTTTGCCAATCCGCAGCTGGCTGGATCGAGACGGTGCTTGCAAAGAAATCCGCGATTCGGGCTTGCTTGTGAAAGTGCAGTGTCACCCCGCGCCACAGCCCGGCAGAGACAAACCGGTGAACCCAATCCCAATGGAAAGTGCATTGCATGCGACGGACATGGAGTCGCTCTTGGTTCTCGAAGGCACACTCGGCATCGCGTGGTTTGTCGGCCACATGCCGCCAGACCGGATCAATACAAACTCTAAGAACATTGCCTCGACGCCTGAGCAACGAGCCGACTGGGAAACGGACGGGCACAAACATGTTGGAAGTCCGTCCGAGTAGTTCGCCGTTCAACTCGATGGAGGCGAAGGTATCGATCCCGGAAAACTCAAGGACCGCCTGTTGCTCATCGGCACCGGCGGGGAGATCGAACGACCGCTCGTAAGTCCACTCCCAATGCTCCACCCACTGGCATTGTTCGGCATTGTCGCGCCAGAAGGGATCAGGAATCAGACCCTCACGCAGGAGGTCGGGGTGGACATGGCCGGGAACCGCTCCTTTCAGTGCGAGCGTGGCCCCGCCCTCTGGGTCCCGCCCGCTCAGTTGCCAGAAGCCATCCAAGGAGAGGCTGGACGGTGTGGAGTTAAGTGGCATCCGGGCAGCGGCTGATATTTCCGCGTCGAATCCGATAGGCGTATTCATAAATCAGTCGCGCAATGTCGTGCGGAAGGGAGCGATTGGCAGGCCGCCGAGGGATTGAAGATTGGCCTCGGGCCAGTTGGCCCATGCGTAGCGGATTTCGGTCGCTGGAGTCCCCTGAGGAAGTGAAAGCACAACAGCCCCGTCGCGCAGAGTGGCATCGACCTTCACAAATGGTTGTTTCCCGTCGCCCAGTTCGAACCCTCGCGGGGACATCCCGTCGCTCGTCGCCAAATCCGCGTCGGGTTTGAAATGCAGCACGAGCTCGTCTCCGCGCCGTTCGGCGTGAACAAAACGCGGGGCCTCGGCAACAACCGATTCTTCTCCGTAAACATGCCGGCGCGCGAGCAGCGCAAGGCGCTCTCCCACCGGTTGCTTGCGCCCGGGGTGGATATCGCTCCGATCACCGACATCGATGGTGACAGCCATGGCGGATCGGGGAGTATTTTGAACCACTTCCGCCTGCTGCGCGCGGAGAGTCGGCCAGTCAGCCGAGCGGTTCGGGTGGTCGTATCCGGAAAGTTGGGCCACAAGAAAGAAAAGCTCCGGGTCGCGCCAGTCTTCGCGCCAACGCTGGATCAGCGTCGAGAGGAGTGACCCGTAATTAGTGGCCGCCTTGGTGTTGGCCCCGTTGCCCTCTCCCTGATACCAGAGGACGCCCCGCGCGGCGAACGGCTGAATCGGAGCCACCTTCCCATAAAACAAAGCGGATGGCCGCCGGAAGTGGTGGGGCCCGAGGGGACCGTTTGTGATAAAATCGTCCTTCTTCGGCGGCGGCTGTTTTTTGGCGCGGGCCTCCTCGGCGGCCTTCTCCCACTGGGCTTTCGCCAGCGACCATTCCTCCATCCGCCGATCGTAGTCACCGAGGGCAGTCTGGTAGGCATCCAATGCGTTTTTTGCGGCGGGGAGGGTTTTGAGTGTGGGGAGATCGATCCACGATTCGATGACTGTCCCGCCCATGCTGGTGCTGACAAGGCCCACTGGAACGTCCTTCAGCGAGGGCCGCAGGGCCTCTGCGAAATAAAAGCCAACCGCAGAGACCTGGGCGGCCATCTGGGGCGAAACCGGTTGCCAGCGCCCCCCTTTGACATCCCGCGCAGGAGCATCCGCAGCTCCCTGATTCGGCCATTGGTTAAACCAGCGCAGCCACGGATAATCCGCCCGGGCTTTGGCCTCTGCCGCACCTTGAGATTGGCCGACGGACCACCCGATGTTCGACTGGCCGCCAAGAATCCAAACATCGCCGACCACAACATTTGTCATGGTTTTTGAGTCGCCCGACTTGGCTCGCACTGTTAGGTCGCGCCCGTCGGCAGAGGCCGGAAAGGAGGGCAGAACCGCTTCCCAGCGCCCATCGACACTCGCCGTCGCGTTGGCAGACTTTCCGGCAAATTCCACCGTCACGACTTCCCCCGGGGCAGCCCAACCCCACACCGTCACCGGGCGGTCGCGTTGGAGGACCATGTGGTCGCTGAAAATCGAAGGGATCTCCAACGCGGCGATCCCATTGAGGACCGACGCAACAAGCTGGCAGGCCACCAGGGCGGTAATAAGGTAACGGTTCATCGCTTTAAATCTTCCTTCGGATAGGCCAAAACACAGGCGGCAGCCGCGCCCACAAAAACCACCGGCACGATGGCGTAGAGCAGCCGGAGGGTCATCAGCACGCCGTCCGGTTGCACCTCGAGTTCGGGATCGAAACCAGACCAACTCAGCATGTAGCCGCTGAGCACAAGGGTCAGGGAGCTGCCGACCTTGATGCACCAGACATAGCTCGCATTGAACATGCCTTCGCGCCGCAGGCCGGTGGTTAGGGCATCGCGCTCGCAGGTGTCGGCCAGCATGGATGGGCCAAGAATCCAAAGGCAGGAAAGGCCGGGGCTGATCAAGGCGAGGCTGGCGATCTGCAGGTATGGGGATGCCGGAGTGTAGGTCCACCAAGACGAAGCAAAGCCGATCCCCACAAAGGTGAGTCCCGAGAGAAGGGTTGGGAGTTTTCCGAGTCGGCGGGCCACGATCGCCACCACCGGAGCCAGGCCGAGGCCGGCCAACTGAAAGATGGTGCCAGCCACACCGTTGAGGGTTGACACAGCCTCCTTTTTTCCACCGAAGACATGGTAGATATTAATGTAGAGGGCAAAGGCATTCACAAGAAACAGCCCCATAATCGTAAAGATTGTGAAGCCCATGATGCAGAGGAAGGACCGGTTGGTGAAAGTCGCACTGGCCGCCTTCCAGAAAGAGATCGGCGCGTGGGCGGTTGTTTGCACCCTCTCCCGGCAGAACACCGCCGGCACGATGGCCGCCAGTGCAATAATCGCTCCAAAAATGATCCCCACATACCGCACCCCCTCGATCTCGTTGTCGCCGATTCTCAGAGCCAGCCACCACAGCCAGCTGAGTCCGATGCCGCCGATTGCCTGTGCGATGGTTTTCCACACCTGCACATTGGTCCGATCGTGGTAGTCGTCCGTGAGTTCCAGTCCGAGCGCACCCCAGGGAACAGTGAAGATGGCGTAGGCGGTGTAGAATAAAAACCCGAACGCGATGAAATAGGCCCCGATGGCGGTGGGCGAGGCGCTCGCCGGCGGCATCCAAACCAAGGCAAAAGCCAAACCGGAAAGAATCCCTCCGACAAAAATATAAGGGCGCCGCCGTCCCCAGCGGCTGCGGGTGTTGTCGGAAAGAAAACCAATGAGCACATCGGCGAGCGCATCCCAAATCCGAGGAAGGCCCATTCCCCAACCAACCATCGTGGCATCCACTTTGAGCGCGACATTGTAGATCGGCATCGCCAGATACGAAAACACGTTGGCCATGTAAACGTCGGTAATCGCCCCAGAGGCCCAGGCGGCTTTTTGACCGGGCGATGCAGCGCGTTTGGGATCCGGCGCGACAGACCCGTGCGCCCCCCCCTCAGGCGGATCTCCGGCGCTGCCTGATTGGGAAGTGTTTTTCATGGGGAAACAGTTTTGGAGCGCAGCCGACTGTTGGCCTCCCTCAGAATTTCAAGTGCCCCGGCGTTTTCATTGCCCGGTTCGACATTCCACGCAGCGACGGCCGGATTGTCGCAATCGAAAACCCACAGAGCCGCCAGTGGGATGCCGAGTTTTTCAATCACCGCCACAAATTCCTCCACTTCCTTGAGGCGGGCTTCGGCCGGTTTCTCGGGGTCGGCACCAAATTCCCCGAGCCAAAGCGGTTTCCCGGTCTTCGTTGAAACTTCCATGGCCGCTGCCAAGGTCTCGCCAACCGGAGTCTGCGGGCGGAAGTAGTCCGGCTTCCTCGCGGCGTCGGCATATAGATGGATGCTGATCGTGTCCACGGGTGTGGGGTTGCTTTCCTCCAGAACCTCCTGCCCCTCCTCGAGGGAATCCGGCTCGAAGTCGAGGCCGCGGCGCAGGTGCCAGGCCGCAGCGCGGGGAACGGTATCGCCTGTGAGAATCGGACGGGCGGGATCAAGCGATCGCACCAGTTCGGCAAACTCACGGTAGGCGGAAAGCACATCGCCGCCTCGCAAGCGATCATCCTCTCCGCGCTCTGTCGCCGTGCCCAGCTGTGGCACCTTCCATTGTTCCGCGCTGATCATGTTGGGAAGATCACTCTCCAGCAGGTATTCATTCCCGAACTCCCAGGCCCAAATGGCCGGCGAACCACGGTAACGGGACACCATGTCCTTCGTGTAGCGCCGCATGTAGTCCCTCGTGCGGCTTTGTGGATCGCCCCACGCCTGCATGGGCTCGCCGACCAGATCCGGCACCGCAAAGAAGGCCCAGAAGAGCGAAGGGATCAGCCCGATTCCCTGCTTCTCGGCCTCCGCCACGACCCCGTCGAGCAGAGCAAAGTAGCTCTCCGGGTCGTCCACATAACGGCGAAGTTCCACTGGATAGAACCCGCAGGCCGCAAATCGAACAAAGGGAATCTCCTTCTCCGCGAGAATCGCCAGGCCCTCGCGGGGGCTGCGGCGGGTCGCGGAGACCGACTCGGTTTCAATCAACCGTCGAAACAAATCAAAATAGTTGATGCCAATCCCGCGATAATCTTTCCCGTCGCGGTGAAACCTGCCCTCGGACACGCTGAGAGGGCCCGCGGGCTGGCTCTCCGCGGCACCAGCCGGGCTGCAAAAGAGATAAAAAATTACGGTCAGAGCGGTGGCTGAATAGAGACGCTGCATGGGTTCTTTTAGTATGTTTCGTATTGTTGTGTTGTCGAGAGTGAATGTTGTAAGAATCGCCAAGATCAGCCGCCGACAGGTCTCATTGTTCCTGAGATCCATCGAACTTCACTGGATTCTTGGAAATAGCGATAGCCAGCGTCATGGTGGTTTTCAGTCTGAAGAATCAGCTCCCGGCTTGGCGGCCAGCCACGCGGCGGGCAATTCTTCCTTTCCCAAGAATCGGGGCAGAAGCGGATCGTCGGTCTTGCGCATTTCGGTTTCCATGATCCGCTTCATTTTCGCCTTGATTGCGGCGTGGCCTGGATCGGCAACAAGGTTTTGCAGGCACCAGGGATCGCTCTTCAGATCATAGAGTTCCTCCGCTTCGCGGTAGGTGATGTGTTTGACCCGCTCAGCCACCTTGGCATCCGTTTTGGCCGCCTTTTCCATGGCGGCGAATGTCAGTCCGCTCATGCATTCTCCTTGGAAGCGTTGCTTGCCATCGGACCAAGCATTGAAAATATAAGTAAACTCTCGCGTGTGCACGGCGCGCATGGGAAAAACCTGAAATCCCGGCTTGTAGTAATTTTGTGTCGTGAAGACATGATCGCGGTCGGTTTGCGGCTTGCCTTGGAGCACCGGCAGAAGGGAGCGTCCATCCAGCTTGTCCGGCAGGGGAATGCCCGCCTGTTCCAAGATGGTCGGCATGATGTCCATGGTGCTTACCATGTGGATCGAGTCGCGGCCGCCTGGCTTGACCATGCCCGGCCAGCGAACGATGAGTGTTGCCTGGGTCGAATACGGGTAACAGTTTTGCTTCGAGGGCGCGAAGGAAGCCCCGTTGTCGCTGAAAAATATAACGATCGTGTTTTCCGCGACGCCTATCGCTTTCAGCAGATCGAGGATGCCGCCGAGTGTCTCATCGGCCCTGTGCACGGCATTGTAATATTGCGACAATTCTTCGCGGACCTCTGGAAGATCGGGTAAATAAGGAGGCACCCAAGCCTGATCGGGGGTGCAGATCCGCTCGCAAGGCGGGAAGTAAACCTCTCCAGCCGCGGCAGCTTTGGGCCACTTTTTTTTCATCTCCTGAAGCACCTTCTCCTCGTCCGCACTTTCCGGAAAGGGTCGGTGGGGATCGCTGGTGGCGATATTCAAAAAAAACGGCTTACCCTCGCTCTTGGCCTTTAAGATGGCTTTTTTCGCGCTCGCCACAAACATCCCAGGATCGTGTCCGAATCCAGAGGCGCCGTAACCGTCGAGGAATTCACTCCACTTGAAGGCTGCGTAATCCCGCCCCTTGTTGAACGAAGCGGTGTAATAGCCGTGACCCATGAGCAGTTCCGAAAGGTTGGGGACGCCCGGCGGCACCGGCTCAAACCCCAATGAACCGTTCCGGTGCGGATGCAGCCCTGTCATCATCGACTGCCGCGAGGGCTGGCACACCGCGTTAGGCACATGGCCCTGCTCGAAAATAACTCCTTCGCTCGCGAGACGGTCCATGTTCGGCGTGAGTCCGGGCACCGGACAGCCATTGGCATTCATGCTGGCGAAGTCCATGTCATCCACCACGAAGACCACTAGGTTCGGCAGCGTCCCGTTTGGGAATAATATTGAAGCTTGTGCTACTCTGTTGCGCGAGAGTAGCGCAAGCACCCCTGCTTGCCGCCATCTGCAGAAGCGGCTGGAAGCACGCTTCCACTTTTGGTTCCGGCTTCGCCGGCTTATTCATGAACATTGTAAAGAAAACCGGTAAATGCATGTAAATAGCGCTCTAAGGCGGCACGGAATTCACTTTTTGTTTGAGTTCCGGCTTTCAACGACCAGAACTTCGATTCGCCTATTGGCTTGAGTCAACTCCAAGCCGAGCTGCTCTTGAACAGCTCGAATCAGCGCTTCAGGATTTCGTATGCTATCGGGTTGCGCCCATTTGAGGTTAATATCGAATCCCTCCTTGAGTTCGGTTTCGTCAACGACTGGCTTACCCAGCCATCTCTCAAGCTCTTGCCGCAACGCATTGATGGGCATGTTGATTCCTTGTATTTTTCCTGGTCCGCTACTGGAGAAGGAGCCCTCCGTGACGGATCGAACCAGGCCGGGAGCATTTATCCGTTTGAGCGTAAGGATGAAAACGTCCATTTCCCGGGTCTCAACGGCAGCCGTGATTCCAAATGTAACTTGAATAGCCTGTCTCAGAAGGATGTTTCTCGTTTCATCGCTTTCATCAGGGGCTTTCGCTACGAAATCAAATCGGCCTTCGGGCAGTGGGGAATCGGTGACGATTCTACAATCCAAAAACGGATAAACTGTTGACAGAACATCACTCAAACTAGACCCAAGGGCGGTCAGGCCACCATTCCCTCCTATGCTCTCGCTATCGCCGTTGCTGTTTTGCGTCGGACGAATAATGACCTGATAGAGAGGTGGTTTGCCGTCCGGTATCCTTTCGGGCAGTTCTCCGGCTCTAACCTGATATTCTTTCGGCCTCTCGACCGATGCGATTTTCTTTCCGTCAAGCAAATCATTAAGGCGTTGCTCAGTCACCGCAAGCGGATAGGTGACATCGGCGATATGCCCCTGCTGATCAATAATTACCGTGTAGGGAATCTCGGTAACTCCGTAAGCTTTGTGCACGGATTTGTCGCCGTCCACTCCAACCCAGCCGCTGATCGGCTTTTTCTTCAGAAACTTTTGGACGGTCGTCTCGTCTTCACCCGTGATTGCAATGAACTGAACTGCCTTATCCTTGAACTTTTCCGTCAGTTCGTTCATGTGCGGAATGGCGGCCACACATGGCCCACACCAAGTAGCCCAGAACTCCAGGACAATAACTTTGCCCTTAAGCTCTGCCCAGCTTGTCCGCGCTTCGGCCGGAGCTTGCAATAGCTTCAGAGACGAAATCTCCGGTGGCTTGCTTCCCACCTTTGAGCCGTTCTCACTCTCGGCGCATGCCGAATGGATAAAGCAGGCAAAACTGAGGAGAACTATCCAAACATTGATTCTTTTCATTATGGTTTCATTATATGGTTTTGTAAATTTAGTTTCCGCCTCAGCCTCCGAGTTATCACCATACATATCGACTTCACTTAAAACTCGCAATGTGTTACCAGAAATGGTGCGTAGGCTATCCTTTAATTTCTGAGATGCGTCTTGATGTTTTAAATTTATGGTCAGATTTTTCATGTTATTATTCAGTTACGGGTGAAGTTCGATGCAACATGCGTAGTTCTGACGCCTCAGGGACAATCTTGAAGCTTGTGCTACTCTGTTGCGCGAGAGTCGCGCAAGCACCCCTGCTTGCCGCCATCTTCAGAAGCGGCTGGAAGCACGCTTCCACTTTAATTCCGGCTTCGTCGGCTTGCCTCATTTTAAGAGCGCCTCAACGAGGAATTCCATTGGCCCTATTTTTGGATCTGAGGTGCCCGGAATTTTTAATGTGTAATTGGTATATCCAATCTCGTCTGCCTTTTCCTTTAACTTTATCCCGAATATTCCGTGGTGCATGGCTGCCGCCGGAGATTCAGGCGGAAGACTCATTTCTTTTGGGTAAGACAGGTAAAGAGGTGGATCATTTTTATCCATGTGGGTCAATGGGGAAAACTCATTGAACAATGGTTGGTATTTTGTGTAGTTTTTGATCATATCTGCATAGCCTGTTGCTCCCACGGCTCTGTATATCATCGGATGTGATGCCGCTTTTTCGCCTATCCATAGATTGAGCATTTGTGGATCAATAGAAGATTGTGGGAATTGACCGTAAACAGCCTGCACTCGCGTCGATTCACGGAGCACAGGGTCATTTGCAGATGGATCTGCCATATCGTCATGAAATAAGATCCAAAGCGCGGAACAACCGCCAGCGCTACCACCTTGCAGAGCAATGCGAGTTGGATTAATATTCAGTTCTGTTGCTTTGAAACGAAGAAACTGGAGAGCGCGGGCAGCATCGTGCACGGGTGCCGGTAAAATCGCATCGGAACTAAGACGATACTCGATAGATGCAACAGAAACACCTAATCTGAGCCACTTTGCAATATCGACGCGACCGTTGATCTGTTGTTTGTCTCCCTCAAGCCATCCACCACCGTGAATATAGATCAGTAAAGGACAGGGAGTATCTCTCTTTGCCTGCCATAGATCCAGAGTGTTACGCTTGTGTGTGCCGTATGATAATGTAATAGGTTGCTGTAATTCTTCTTCTGCGTTGGCAACAAGTGCAGCGAAAAATAGGATTACCGTGATTAGGAAGAAATGGAGTGTATTTTTTTTCATTGGTTAACAAATTCCTTGAGTTAAATTTGACTAGTCGTTTAGAGATTAAAATTATATTCGTTAATTTCATTAATAGCTGTCATCTTTGCACATAAAAGAGAGGTGCACAGGCGTCCCGCCTGTGTGAGGCGCACGGTGCCGTGGTTCCTTCGGGGCCGTTGCGTGAAAGAACGCCAGTCTCTGCACGGCCGAGACGGCCATGCCCTCTTCTTTCTCGCGACTACCCCGACAGTATTGTGCGAGACGCCCGCACCCCATTCCAAAAGTCCAAAAGCGATCGGATTTTGGTATGAGAGGATCGATCCAAACAGGGGACTCACCGTGACGAACGCAACCGGCGGAGTGGAAGCGGTGGGTGTCATGATATCTATCAGCTTGGAATTTGCTTTGGCGTGAGGCTCCTGGAGGAATCAATGGGTCGGACCCGCCTGCCTGTCGTAGCCTTAGCGAAGATTGGAGGGCGGGGAAATGGGAAAACTCATGAGCCGAAAGATATCCGGTCCAAGAATTCATGATTTCGGATTAATCGTCGGGCTATTCGGTTTCGGCGATCGCATCGGCGACGGATTTCTCACCGATCTGTTGGTAATGCCCGAAGGGTCCATCGGCGCTGCCTCTCGGCCATGTCGATGAATCCGCGTATTGACCGTCGTCCTTGAACTGCTTCTGGAGTCGTTTTATCTCGGCTTTGAGTTCGACAAACATCGCTGCGATCTCTGGCTTGCCCGCTTCCGCTTCATCGAAGAGCAGATTGTGCTGCTCGGTCGGATCGTTGATCAAGTCGAACATTTCGTAGGCATCCTTCTTCCAGTAAAAAATCAGTTTGTGCGTCGCGGTGCGGACGCCGAGATGCGCGGCCGTATTGTGATGGCCCGGGTCGTGGTAGTAGCGATAGTAAATCGTATCGCGCCACTCCGCGGGCGACTCGCCGCGTAGCAGCGGAGCCAACGAGCGGCCCTGCATGAATTCAGGAACCGGCAATCCCGCCAGATCGAGGAAGGTCGGGGCGAGGTCGATGTTGGCGACGAACTGGTCGGGCACACTGCCTGCCTTGATACCGGGGCCGCGAGCCAGCAGTGGAACCCTCAATCCGGGCTCATACATGAAGCGCTTGTCGTAGAGACCCAGATCCCCGAGATACCAGCCATTATCAGCCGAATACATCACGATGGTGTTTTCCGCGAGCCCCTTGTCATCGAGGTAATCGAGAACCTTGCCAACGCCATCGTCCACACCTTGCACACACGCCAGGTAATCCTGCATGTAACGCTGGTATTTCCATTTCACCAACTCCTTACCTTCCAACCCGGCCGGCGGCTCCTGCTTGAGGTCGCGGCGGTAGAGATTACGGGCGATGGTTTGTCTGTTCTCGGGAAGCGCTGCCGGACGGGTCGCGTAATCGTCCCAAAGTGTCTCCGGTTCAGGAATCACCTTGTCCTTGAACATTTCGACATGTCGTTCGGTCGGTTGCCATTGCCGATGCGGTGCCTTCTGATGGAGCATCAAAAAAAACGGCTTGTCCTTCGGGCGTGTCTCCAGCCACTCTATCCCCAGGTCGGTGGTAATATCCGTGCAGTGTCCCTTGATGGACAACTTCCTTGTCCCCGGCACCAGAAAGGTCGGATCCCAGTAAGCTCCTTGACCGGGCAACACGATCCAGCGGTCGAATCCGGTCGGATCACTCCCGAGATGCCACTTCCCAACCATGCCGGTGTGATATCCGCCAGCCTGCAAGTGCTTTGCGACGTGATCGCGGGAGCCATCGAAACGATTGAATACCGGCACTCCGTTGAGATGCGAATACTGTCCGGTCAAAAGCGTCGCACGACTCGGTGTGCAAATGGAATTGGTAACAAAAGAATTGGAAAATCTCGCGCCGCCCGTGGCAAGTCGATCGATCTGCGGGGTCTGGTTGACCTTCGATCCATAAGCGGAGATCGCGTGCTCCGCATGATCATCGGAAAAGATAAAGATAATGTTCGGTCGTTCTTTGGCGACGGCTAGCGTTGCGCCGAATAGCACCGATAGAGCGACGAGGCGGAGGGTGGAGCGTTGGTTCATCATGTAGTCTGTTTGTTGATAGGAATTTGCTTTTTGCGTGAGGCTCCTGGAGGAATCAATGGGTCGGGCCGGAGGGCGGGGAAATGGGGGGTGTCACCTCGCTCAGATTCGCGGCCAGTTCCTCGCGGCTCAGGCCGACGATCCGCGACCATTGGTCTTTTGCGATGACCAGATTGTGTGTGCCGGGCGGCAGGTCCACCTTCTCACCCTTGGGCGCGGCGTAATACTGCACACTCTTGCCTGCGGGGACCGTCAATTCAAAGCCTACCTCCCACGGCACGGCCGGATACACATACGCCATCGCCCGGCCGTCGCGCTCGAAGACCTTGCCGCGCAGGTTGCCCGCGGCCACGTCCAGCGTCGCCGGCGTCCGTGGCGGCGAATCGATTGTCAGCGTCAGGAGGTTTTTGCCGGCCTTGAGGTCAGCCACCAGCACGCCGCTGAGATTGTTCGTGAATGGAACCTTCACCGGCACGAAGCGCGCCCCGTCGCTGACGCTAAACCAGCTGTCGCCTGCCTTCCATTCCCGTGGCAAGTCCCACAAGGCCAGCGGGAAATGCTTGCGCTCCCGGTCGCTGTTCACCGTGAGCGTCACGCACGAGCTTGCCGTCCTTTTGTTGCTCTTTGCGCTCAGCCGTCATCTCGCGTGTGTCGGTGATTGCGGGCGTCCAGGCGAAGCGGTCGTAATTTTCGGGATCGGGATAGCCGAAGCCGTCGCGCTTGCGCGGCAGACCTTCATTGCCGAAGTCGGGATATTTCCAAGGACGGGTGTAGTCGTAGTGATAATCGGGCAGAATTCCGCCACCGATGAACATTCCGCTGAATAAGTGATTTTCAATCTGCAGCACATCGGGGAACAGGTTCGGCTTCTGAAAGGCGTGAACCCCGGCCCAGTAGTCGTGAAAGTAGGCCGTGGTCTCCGGTGTCTGCGTGTAGTGGCGCCGGTAGTAGTCTCCCAAAGCGCGCACATTAGAGAACACCACCTTGCCCGTGGCGGCCTTCCGCGCCGCATACTCGACCATCATGCGGTTGCCCTCGGCCGCACCGACCCGCGTGCCGCTGAACTCCAGGCATTGCTGGATCACGAACGGAACCTTCTGGCTGGGCTGCATCTGGAACAGTGCGTCGTAGAAATCGAATAGACGGGAAAGAGCGATCTCATCCCAAACGTCTCGTCCGCCAGCCCCGGCGTTCAGAGCCCCGTTGCCCGGTTCAATGTTGTAATCACACAGGTAACGCCGCGCCAAAATGGTATGCCGCTGCACCTGGGCCAAGCCCACCATTCCGTCGGGACCGCCCGGGCCGGGCTTGCGGAAGTCATCCGTAGCCATGAAGTAGGGCCGCTCCGGCCGGCCGGTGTGGTTGATTGCCATGTTGCCATCGACATGGTTCTCCGTGCACAGGGCCGACACTGAGCGATACCCTGCCTCACGGGCCAACCGCACGGTCTCGTTGCCCATGGTGTAGTTCCAGAAACTATTCACCGGCCCCGCAAAGCCCAGCAGGGGAGCAATGGTTTGCAGCGCATTGAGGCCGGCCTTCTGCACCTCGGCCGGGTCTTCGCGCACCTGCCCTGCGCCCCAGGGATAATATTGCAACCCGAATTCACCGTAAATGCCATACTGGCGATCTCCTCGGGATGCATCTGCCCACGCTTTGGCCGGCTGATTGGGATTGACCCATTTGGCAAAATCCAGGGGCACGAATGTCCAGTGGTGATAAGGGATGTAATAACGTTGCAGCGTCTCCAGCAAATCGGGGGGGCGATGGTTCACCTGAAACATACAAATGGTGGTCTGGTCATCTGCGATCGCGTAACTGCGCCAGTATTCATGGATGTCGCCGCCGATGTCGCACACCCAGTGGAGCAGGTGCTGGCCGACCCCCAGGCTCGGCAGCGGCAATTCAGCGACATAAACATCCAGCCCGTGCCGCTGTTCACCCGTGGCGCGCCAGCTCAACGTCAATTCCCGCGCTGACCGTGGTGGGGTCTGCAAATAGTTCGGCCGCAGTTCGATCTTTGCGTTGGGCTGTTTATCCGCCAAAGCCTCCAGCCGAACCACCTGCTGTTCGTCCTGCCGAGCCAGTTCGGGCACAACCTGCATCTTCACGGGCATCAGGCGGGCCAGTTCGGCCGCTTTGCTCTGGTGATTTTGTTTCACCTTCTGGACGGACTCTTCGAGGCTTGTGACTGTCATGTCCGTAGGGCCACCGGGCTTATTCATGTAGTAAATACCTCCCCCCGGAAACAGGATGCTCACCTTGGCGCTGCGCAACTCGCCACCCGCCGCAGGATTTTCCGAGCGGTATTGCAACTCGATCTCCCGACCGGGCTGAAGCTCCGCCGCCGTGCCCTGCTCGGAGCGAAACACGCTGGGCCGTATATCGTGCTTAAGACTTAATTTCCAAGCCGCCTCCCCGTCGAACAGCAACAGTTCGGACTTGCCGTCGCGGCTGGTCAGGGTCTCGTTCTCTCCCGACACCGGCTGCCGCTGGAGTCGGCCTGTCAAAGAATTGCCACTGCTCCCCAGCTTAAGATTCTGGTCATCCTCGCGGACATGATAAATGCTTGAATTGAACACCTTGTTTTTCTCATTGATTCGGCCCCAGCCAATGAGCGGCTGCCCATCGGGCAGTTCATCGAGATCGACTTGCCGCCAGATGCTCACGCGGGCTTTGTCGGCCCCGCGCAGCCTCATGACCTGCTCGGTGGGTCGGTGTCGAACCAGCAGTTCGCCCGCGGCGGCATCATACGACACGATCACTCCCTTGAGATCCCGGTCGCGCGGCGGCGTGGCGGGGTTTTCCTGCGCTTGGACTGGCGAGAAAGCGGCTAATGCAAGCAGCCCGACTCGTTTAAGGTTGGTAATCATATTCTTATGTTCTTTGAGGGTGGTATCGGCGGTTGGCTGCTAAGAATTTGCTTTGGCGTGAGGCTCCCGAAGGAGATAACGGGTCGAAATACTGCTGTCAGAGCGGTGGCTGAATAGAGCTGCTACATAATATATTTCTATATTGTTAATTATATTTTGTTTATCGAGAGCGGATCAGTGACAGGCCTGAATCGATAAAAGCCTCATTTTCCGGACCAGCGGCGGTTCGCCTCGACTATGTCCTGCAGCATGTAGGCGCGCTCGTTGTCGGGGGTAATGCTCCAGGTGCCCGTCTGGTTGTTCAGGTCAAAGAGTTCCTCCGCTTCGCGGTAGGCGATGTGTTTGACCCGCTCGGCCACCTTGGCAGCCGTTTTGGTTGACACTAAAGTTATGGGGAGTTGTTTTTTCATTTCACGGTTGGGTCGTTCTTGGTCGGCATCGGAGCGTTCACTTCCTTGCGCCAGGATGTGAGGAGGGCGTGGAGTTCTTTCGCTTTTTCAGGCTTCTCTGAGGCGAGATTCTTCGTTTCACCGATGTCTTCGCTGAGATTGTAAAGTTCGAGCTTTCCGTCTTCGAGAAACTCCATGAGTTTCCAGTCGTCGGCGATCATCGTCGTCACCGGGGTGGTGCGCCACTGGCCCTTGCCGGCACCGAGGTAGCCGGGAAAGTGCTGGAAAATCGCGGCGCGCTTGAGGCTCGCGTTGCCGTCGTGAAACAGAGGGACGAGGCTTTCGCCGTCGAGCGGATAACTGGCGGGCGGCGGCGTGCCGGCCAGCTCAAGTAGCGTCGGATAGACATCCACATGGATCGTCGGCACGTCACAGAGGGAGCCGGGCTTCACCTGGCCGGGCCAGCGGACGATGAATGGAACGCGCGTGCCGCCCTCGTAGAGCGAACCTTTGCCGGAGCGCAGCGGGGTGTTATCGGTGACAAATCCGTTTTTCTCGTCGCTGGGATCCTCTGCTTTTTTGAGATTTAATTTCTTCCCTTTGAAGTCTCCGTCCCGGATGAGACCGTCCTCGCGGTCGTAACCGCCGACGCCGCCGTTGTCGCTGGTGAAAATGAGCACCGTGTTGTCAGCGAGTTTCAAATCCTCGAGTGTCCTCATGATGCGGCCGACACTTTCATCCACGCTGGCGATCATCGCTGCATAGGTTGGATTCTTGTGACCGCCGACGCCGGGTTTGGCTTTGAACTTCTCGATGAGATCAAACTTGGCTTGATACGGTGAGTGCACGCCGAAATGCGGGAGGTAGAGGAAGAACGGTTCGTCCTTGTGCCGCGTGATAAAATCCACCGCCTTGTCGGTGAGAAAGTCGGCGAGGTAGGCGTCTGGGGGATGCTCCTCTGGAGGGTTGGTGATGAAGTTAAAATGCAATCCCATCGTGGAAATGGCTTCATCAAAGCCACGGTGGGAGGGGTGATATTCTGGGCCTTTCCCACCGTCCAGATGCCATTTTCCAAACATGCCTGTGGCGTAGCCGGCATTCTTGAGCGACTGCGCGATGGTAATTTTGTCGAGCCCCAGCATCTTGGCGTTCGCCGCGGGCTTGAGCGGACGGCTGTGCCAGTCAGACTTATCCGCACTGCCGACGGTGTAGATGCCGGTGCGCGCCGCGTATTGGCCGCTCATCAGCGCCGCGCGCGAGGGCGCGCAATTCTGGCAGTTATAAAAGCCAGTAAATTTCATGCCTTGCGCGGCGAGCCTGTCGATATTTGGCGTCTCGTGGTATTGGCTGCCGTAGGTCGCCGTGTCGGTCCACCCGAGATCATCTGCCATGATGAAGATGATGTTTGGCTTGGCAGCCGCGTGAAGCGTGGCCAGCGGTGCGAGGAGCGAAGCGGCGAGGATGAGAATTTTTTGTTTCATCGCGCAGAGCGTGGCGTTGTTCTGGTTTTCATTTGGAGGAGAGCATGGTGACTGGTTCGTGCCTTGCAGGATATCCGACTCACTTTCCGGACCAGCGGCGGTTCGCCTCGACTATCTCCTGCAACATGTAGGCGCGCTCGTTGTCGGGGGTAATGCTCCAGCTGCCCGTCTGGTTTTTCAGATCAAAGACCCAGACCGCAGCCAGATCGACGTCGTTCTGCTCCATGGCGTCCATGAGCTCCTTGAACCTCCGACGGACTTCCTCCGGGGGGTGCTTGCCGCCATCCGCCACGCCGAATTCCCCGATGAAGACCGGGCTTTGGGTTTCGACGGCCAGTTCACGGAGGGCGGCGAGAAAGTCCATCAAACCCGTGGCCCAGCGCCCGCATAGCGCATTCACCTCCTTGTCGGCATAAATGTGGATGCTGAGTGTGTCGTAGCCCCCTGCATTGTCGCGGAGCATGATCTCCCGCCATTGCTCGCGAGTGTCGGGTTTCCAGCTTCTCTCGCGCGTGTTGTGCCAGGCGGCGGCGCGGGGATGGGAGTGCCCGGTGATGAGCGGCCGGGAGGGGTCAATATTTCGGACCGCTGCGGAAAATTCCCGCAAGGCGAGGAGGACCTGCTCTGAGGTCAGGTCATCTCGCTTATCCTGCCCGCGTTTGCGAAGATCGGCCGCGTTGGGGAGGTCCATCTTGAGGTTCCACTCGTTGCCGAATTCCCACGCCCAGATCGCCGCGGAGTCCTTGTAGCGGCTGACCAGTCGCTGTGTGTAGTCGCGCATTTGCGCGAGGGTTTCGCTCGCGGGATCTCCCCATGATTGGCGACGCTCGCCGACAGCCTCGTTGAGTGCGGGACTCCAGAAAACGGAGGGGATCAGGCCGATGCCCAGGCGTTCGGCCTCCCGCACCACCTTGTCCATTGTGGCAAAGTGAACTTCGGGATCGGCCAGATACCGCTCCCAGTCCTTGCCGGAAAATCCCCCGGCGTTGAACCGCACAAAGGGCACGCCCAGCGAGGCCAGAGTTTCCAAGCCTTTGAGGGACGATGTGTCCTGTGGCTTTGCTGCAATGCGCGTGAACAGATCGTAATAGTTGATCCCAACCGCGCGCAGGGGCTTGCCTTCATGGAAAAACTGACCGTCGCGCACGCTGAGGCCGGGGGTCGGTTTTTGGCACGAACAGAGGCTGAACGCGGCCAATACGATGGAACTGGTGATGAGGAGTTTCGTCAGGGTCATGATGAGGAGTTGTGAATACTGGGTGCTACTCGGGAAAAAACATGCTTCGGCGACCCTGCTGGGTGGAAAGGCGGGGATCATCGGCCTTGATTGTTTCCACATGGCCGTCGCAGAAAGCCAAATTAAACGAGCCGCCACGATAAGTCCCATTGCGGGGCGGTGGGTGCCGTGGAGCCGGATATCCGGTAGGAACCTGGCTCATCCCTGCAGGGAAACCATCCCTAACAAAGAACGGGGAATTCATGCGGAAGTCGCCACCTATTACCCCCCCAGTGACTGGATTGCCTGCGGTATCGCCAATAAGTCCCAGCTTGGAGAGACGATTCAGTGCGGCCAGACTCTTGCTTTGGGAGGGGAGGGGGAGAGGCGGATTCCCGATCGTATAAGCCACACCCAAAATCGCTTGATTGACTCCGTAACAGGGATTGGTTGCCGGCCATGTGCCGACCCCTTTCCGTTTGGTTGCCGGGCAATTGAAGACCTTGCTGTTGGGCGCGCCGTTGCTCGGAATGCTCGCGCTCCATGGACCGACGGTGGCCGATACCACGTTCATCCAATGGCGCTTACCCTCCGGCGCCGACTGGTCGAGAGCCATGGGTAGGATGCCGTTGTTCTCACCGGCTGCGAGAAGAAGCGCGGCGGAAAGTGTCCGGAGGTTGCTGACACATTTGGCCTGGTCGGCCGACTCGCGCATTCTTCCGACCACGGGGAGCACGATTGCCGCGAGGACACCAATAACGGCGATGACGATCAATAGTTCGATGAGGGTGAAGCCTCGACGTGCAGCGGGTGAGTTGGAGGGGAGTTTCATAGGGAGTAAAGGGGGGCATGGCTGGACTAAAGTTTTGCATCGGTATTCGCAGCGACGAATTCGCCAAAAGGCAGCCCGATCTCCTGAAGCTTGGCTTTCAGCTTCGAGCGCAAGTCCTCCAGTGTGGCCCGGTGTGCCTGGTCCCCGGCGAGGTTGTTTTGTTCGAACTTATCCTCTTGGAGGTTATAGAGTTGGTCCGCCGCACCGTAATTGGGGAACCCCTTGGACTCGCGCTCGCTGTTGCCAAATTCCCCGTGGTATCGTGGCATCTTGCCGGTTTGCTCGCGGCGTTCCTGAATCGCCGGAGGAAGGCGCAGGGCGATGTATTTCCAGGTCCCCTCCACGATGGCCCGCCCGAATCCGAACTCCAGAAAAACCGGGGCGGGTTCCAGGCTGGAGGAGGCATCAGTGATCAGTGGCGCAAAGCTGCGCCCGTCAAGCACCGCTTGTTCGGGTGCTGGCGGTGTGATGCCGCACAAATCGAGAAGAGTCGGCGCGAGATCCACCGCCGAGACCTGATCCTCGAGCGCACGCGGCGGGCCAGTCTTTCCTTTCCAGCGCAGGATGAACGGAACTCGACTGCCTTCATAACAGGTCCATTTTCCATAGGATTGGTGGTCGGAGGTGAAGACGACGATGGTGTTCTCGGCGAGGCCCAGTTCCTCGAGTTTGTTGAGCAGGGCACCGAGGCTGTCGTCAATCCAGGTCGAAACCGTGGTTTCCGGATCTGTCCCGGACTCGGCAATCCGTTTTTTCAGGGAATCGCGCCCCGGCATTCCCTCGGGATCTTCTGCCAACCGCCCGGCAGCTGTGTCACGCGGGGAGTTCTTCATGAAGTTTTGACCCGCCATGCCATGCGGCGCGTTGGGCGCCACCCAGAGAAAGAATGGTTTCTCCCGGTTGCTCTCAATGAAGCGCAGCGCATGATCGGTGATCCATTCGAGACTGCTTTCGCTGTGCTCCCAGAGCGCTGCGGGGAGACCGAGTTCGTTGGTATTTCCCATGTAGAGTGCCTCGACCGTGTCAAACCCCTGGGTTTCGCGCAGGAAACGCTGCCCGGCCTCGTAGCTCGTTCGAATCTCAGCGGCGACCTCTGCGTCTTCCGCCGCTCCCGGTCGAATGGTTTTGCGGTTGTGGTCGGCAAATGGCGTTTTCATTTTGCCGGGTCTCTCGTGCCAGTTGGCAAGATGCCACTTGCCCACCAAGCCGGTGGAGTAGCCAGCGGCCCGGAATGCTTGCGCGAGCTGCCACTGTCCATCGCCAAGATAAAGCCCCGGCCCCGGTGCTCGCTGGCCTTGATCACGCTGCTGGGCTGCGGCGGACCAGTGGGTGCCCCGGCTGGGAAGCTGGCCTGTCAGCAAGGCATAGCGGCTCGGCACGCACATGGGTGCTGTGATACGAAACTGGTCGAACACGATGCCTTCCTTCGCCAGTTGATCGATGTGGGGAGTCAGCGGCCGGGTTTGAAACTCCCCGTAGGTGTTCTTTTTCTCCCCCACCACTCCCGCCGCGCGCGCCGACTGCCAGTTCGGATAGCGCAGCGGGTCGAAAAAGCCGATCTCATTGAAATCAAAGTCATCCGCGAGGTAGACGAGCACATTGGGTTGCTGTGCCGCATGAGCCGGGGCCATCGCAAGCCCGGCCGCAACCATGAGGATGAGTGGAGAGTTTATCTTCATCGCAGCAGACTGCGATTTCTAAGGGTGGAGGAACTTCTTCATGATTAATAGGAAATGTCTTACTTCCGCTCTGCCCGCAGGGCTTGGAGGCGTTCGGAGAGTTCCTTCACCTTTTCGGGATGTGTTTCCGCGAGGTTGCTGCGTTGCTGCGGGTCGTCTTTCAGGTTGTATAGCTGGACCTTGGGCGCCTCAGGTTTGATTTGGCCTTGTTCGTCAAAGTCCGAGTTGACCAGCCCCAGTTCGTCGAATTGCATGGCCCAAGCGTGCTTGGGATCCGTGGTCACACCGAACGATCCCTGCCCGGGAAGGAAAAGCCACTCGCCGCTCCGCAGGGCGACCTGTGGCCGGGTGATTCCGTTGTAAGTCATCTCTTGACGAACAGCCGCAGCTTCGGGATCGGTCAACACGGAGACTTGACTCACGGTGTCGCAAGCGCTCGCTGGCAGCGGAATCCCGGCCAACTCGCAGGCCGTGGCGTAGAAGTCGCTCACCGCAATCAACCGGTCTGTCACGGTTCCCTCTGGGATTTTTCCTGGCATTCGTGCGATGAAGGGCACCCGGTGCCCACCCTGCCAGGCGTCGGTTTTCTGGCCCAGCAAGTCGAGGTTGGACCGGTGTCCGGTCTTGTGGACCTGCTTGTTCAGGATCGCCCCATTGTCACTGGTGAAAATAACCAGCGTATTGTCGGCCAGCCCGAGGCGGTCGAGCGCGTCGGTCACCATGCCCACACAGTGATCCATCTGCGTGATAAAATCCCCGTAGGCGCCGGCCTTGGTGCGGCCTTTGAATTGAGGATCCGAGGCGATTGGCACATGTGGAGCCACCAGAGCAATGTGCAGGTAAAACGGGCGGTCTCGGTTTTCCTCCAGGAACTGAATGGCATTTTCGGTCACAATAAGGTCGATCCTCTCAAGTTGCCTCGCGGCATGCGCCGCCTCGGCTCCGCGGCTTTTCCCATACCCAAAATACTTCTCCTGCTTCGGTCCGAGAACCTCGATCGGATCGTTGGGATCCCTTCCCACGACCGTGCGATCTTTCACAAAGACCATCGGTGGCTCGTTGGCGGAAAATGGCGTGCCGAAGTAGGTTTGATATCCGGTCTCGAGAACGCCCGGCGCGAGGCTCTCGGCGTTCCAATCCCAATCACTGCGATGCTCACGCGGGCGATTCGGATCAATCCGTCCCCAGCCCAGATGCCATTTCCCGAAATACCCGGTCGCGTAGCCCGCTGCGCCGAAGGTTTTCGCCATGGTGGAAACTTCGTCGTCCACAATCAAATCACCCTGCCACTCCCGCTTCAGCCGCCAATAATTCCTACCCGTCAGAATCGAATACCGGGACGGAGTGCAGACAGAAGCCGTCACCTGCGCATCCGTGGCCCGCACCCCCTGTGCGGCCAACCGGTCCAGATGAGGTGTGGGGATCATGGTCGAGCCATAGGCGCTCACATCGCCAATGCCCAGGTCGTCGGCAATGATGAAGACAAAGTTCGGGCGGTCTTTTTCTGGTTCGGTGGCCTGCGTTGGCTCAGAGGCCGGGGCGAGTTGGGAGAGCAGAGCAAAAGCAGCCGCCGAGGCAAGGATCGCGGAAGTTTGAAGAGGGTGCATGGAAGACAGGGAACGATGGGACTTGTGGTGAGGAAGGGGCATAAGGAAGAATAAAAAGCAACTTCACGCAACATTCAAGAAAAGAGTTGAAGCGCTAGCAGCCTGTCGGACTTAACGCATGAAGCTGGCCTAATTCCTGCTACGCAATTTGATATGGCAAGATTCGTCAACATCGACCGCGACACCCCCATGCTGCTTCCCCCCGACATGCGAGACTGGGTTCCAAGCAATCACCTCGTCCATTTCCTGATCGATGCCATCGAGGGGATGGATACCTCCACGGCTCAAATCAATCACCGGGGCACCGGCAGCAAGCAATACCCTCCCGCCATGCTTTTGACGCTTTTGGTTTATTCCTACTGCACGGGAATCTTTTCCAGCAGGCAGATCGAGAGCTCCACCCGCACCGATGTGGCCGCGCGCTTGGTGTGTGCCAATACCCATCCCGACCATGACACCCTTTGCACATTCCGGCGAAACAACGGCGCGCTCCTTCAGCGAGCCTTTGCCCAGATTTTGGAAATGGCCGCGCAGTGCGGCGTCTTGAAAGTCGGGCAGGTGACCGTTGCCATCGATGGCACGAAAGTTTTGGCAAACGCCAGCAAGCACGCCGCTGTCAGCTACGCCCACGCCGAACAAAAACTCAACGATCTGGAAATCGAAATCCAAGAGTTGCTGGCAAAGGCCGACCAAGCCGATTCCACGCCGCTTCAAGACGGTTTGACGATTCCCGACGAGATTCAGCGGCGCCAGGAACGCCAAGCCGCCCTGCGCCGCGCGAAGACGGAAATGGAAGCGCGAGCCTACGCGCGATTCCAAGCGGAATCAGCCCAATACGAAGCCAAAATGGCCAGCCGCCAAGCGGCCGTGGAGAGCGGAAAAACGCCGCGCGGACGCGAACCCAAGGCTCCAAGCGCCGCGCCCGAAGCCAAAGACCAAGTCAATTTCACCGACGAGGAAAGCCGCATTATGAAAACCAAGGACGGCTTCCAGCAATGCTACAACGCCCAAGCCGGAGTGGACACCGAATCGCGCTTGATCGTCGGAGGGCGCGTGAGCCAATCGCCCAACGACAAGCAGGAACTCGTGGAAGACTTCCAAGCAGTGAAAGAAAATGTGAGCCCGGCCATCGTGCTCGTTGATTGCGGCTTTGTGAGCGAATCGGCCGTGACAACGCTTGAGGCCGAAAATCCCGGCCTTGAAATTCTTGCCGCGATGAAACGCGAACCCCATGGACGCACCGTCCAGCAATTGGAAAAGAGCATAGATCCCGAACCCCCGCCAGCAGATGCCGATTTTGCAGACAAGATGAAGTATCGCACCTCCACCGCAGCCGGACGAGCGCTCTACAAGTTGAGACAGCAGACGGTGGAACCCATCTTCGGAATCATCAAAGAAGCGATGGGCTTCCGGCGATTTTCACTCCGAGGGCATGCGAAAGTGAATTTGGAATGGAATCTGGTCTGCCTGGCCTACAACCTCAAACGCCTCCACATCGTCGGAGCCAATCTCCGAGCGGCATGAGGGAGGCGCAAACCAGCCCTTTTGATAAAACAGAACCACCGGTGGCTGAATGGAGGGCCAGCAAAAATCAAAAAGCCAGGTTTTCAAATAATGGAAAAACCGGATTTTTGAGCTTCAAATTTTTAACCCCGACAGGCTGCTAGGGAAAAATTCATCGCGAGGATGGATTGAAGTTTCACCATGAAACTGAGATAGAGTATCCAGATGCCGAAACTCCGCAAACCCACTCAGCCCAAGGTGTCGATTTACCAGATCGCATCAGAAACCGGGTTCAGTCCGAGCACGGTGAGCCGAGCCCTGCGCAACCAGCCGGATATCGGTGCTGACACACGGGAGATAGTCCGCAAGCACGCCGCCAAACTCGGCTTCAAGTTGCGGGTTTTTGAGTCCCGCATCTCGAACATCTGTGCTCTCATCCAGACTGCGCCGGGTCAAAAGGGGCTCTTTTCCAGCTTCGTCGAGGCAATCATGGATGGGATGTGGCAGTATTGCACCCAGTATGATTTGGAACTTTCTGTTTTCGGAGCGGATGCCGACCGACTGAACACGGGTGACCTCTGCCGGGTGCTGGGGCGGCGCGGGGTCAGCGGTGCGGTCGTTATCAATGCCAGTGAGGACGGGCGGTATTTGAATCGGTTCAACCAGGAACATTTTCCCTACGCCTGTGTGGCCACGGCCCCGCCGGAGGGTGCCGGAAGTTTGGTGAGCGGCAACAACAGCCAGTTGACCCGCCAGGCTGTGGAATTTCTGCGTCAGATCGGGCATCGCCGCATCGCCCTGCTCGACAGTCTCTCGGAGCACTTCCATGCCGGCGTTGAGCGCCGCGAGGCCTTCCTTGCCGCCATGGAGGGAGCCGAGCCGGCCACCATTACCTTAAGCGCGCTCGCCAACCCCACGACCTGCGACTTCGAATTCTCCCGCGAAGCCACCGCGCAGCTTCTCAAGCGCCCCCAGCGTCCGACAGCCCTGCTGGCCATGAGTGCCGAGCAGGGAATTTCGGCGATTTATGCCGCCCAAGAGATGGGCTTGGCTGTGCCAGCTGACTTGTCCGTGATTTGTTTCGACGACAGCCTACTTTGCGCCTACTCGAATCCCGCCCTCACCGTGGCGAGCGTCTCCTACGAAAAGATCGGTTACGCCGCCGCAGGCCTCGTCCACCGCCGCATCGACACATGGGGCGATGACGAAACGCTGGTCATCAAGGGGGAACTTGTCATCCGGGCAAGCACCGCACCCCCGCCCCAAACCGCTGCCGCTGCCGGAAAAAAAGGGTAGCCGTGCGAAAGAAGGGGGCATGCTCATTCTGGTAACGCAGGAACGAAAAAGAAAAGGCCCGCGGCGACGATGCACAAGACACCAATCAGCACCCAAGCAAAGCGTGGATCTTTCACACGCGACCCGTAAACAGCACGCACGATCGCCGCACCGCTAATGGCAATGCCGAGACCGGCCGCCTCTGTAAGATTCGCTCAGGCTCGGTCCGGTCAGGGATTCCAGGAATAAAAAGGCGGAACTTGCCGGAATGTCAGTGTCTCCCACGACAAAGACCTTGTTGGCAAAGCAACTTGCCTGAAAGGCTCGAAAGAACACAGCAGAGCGCACGACGGGACCAATGAGGGGAAGAGGGTTTCATGGTCGATTGCATCTATTTTTATGATTGGGGGCTAAATTTATTGGTGCGTTGGAACGTTTCTGGGTGTTGTGGCAAATTTAGCAGATGCCTTTTTCAGGAAGCGATGTTCAAGAAAAAACCAAGTATTGGGATTGCTAATAGTATGTTTCGCCATGTTGCGGCATCATTTTCCAGGGAAAGCGGAACTTCCAAGATCCTTGCTGCCGGGCGCGAAGTCACTCCATATCGATGGTATAAAGGCACCGAGGCGGCTCTTTTCGGCGGCCAGGGCGGGCTCCCCGGCAAGGTTGCGGAGTTCATCGGGATCGCTGGCATGGTCATAAAGCTCCTCGGAGCCGTCGGCGTAGCGAATATAGCGCCAGCGGTCGTCGCGCACGGCGAAATTGCCGGGGCCATGGGAAGTAAGGGCGGGAGGCCGTCCGGCACCCTGGTCGCTTCCATCGAGCAGGCCGAGAAGCGAGAGCCCGTCAAGGCCGTCGGGTTGCGGCATGCCGGCGACTTCGCAAAGGGTGGGAAAAAGATCGATCAGCCCGACCGGAGCCGCCACGCGGCGAGCTTGCTGCTGGCCGGGAAGGCTCACCAACAGCGGAACGCGGGTGCTGGCCTCCCACAGGGTGCGCTTGAACCACTGGTTCTTGCGGCCATTCTGCAAACCGTGGTCGCCAAACAGCACCACCACGGTATTTTCCTCAAGCCCGGCTTCGCGCAGGGCAGCAAGTAACATGCCGATGCAATGATCAGCGTAGCTGATCGATGCCCGATAGGATTGGAGAAGGCGCCGGGCCCGATCCTCTTCCAGAAGGAACCGATGAAACTTGCCTTCATTGGGGATAAGTTGTTTGGCGTAGGCCGGCAGGTCGGCCAGGTCGGCTGTCTGGTCCTGGTAGGGGGGGATCGACTCAATCGGGTGAAGATCGAACCAACGCTGCGGAGCGTAATATGGACAATGCGGTCGTATGAAACCAACCGAAAGGAAAAAGGGCTGCGGTCCCCCGGCGAGTTTGCGCATTTCGCGAATGGCATCGTTGGCCAAGCGGTAATCGGTGGTTTCTTGATCCTCAAGAAAGGCTCCAAAATCATAAAAGGGGTGAAACGGATTCTTCTCCGGAAGCTCTATCGGCTTCTCCGGGAAGGGGCCGAAGTTATAGCCCCCGAAGATTCCGTCCGCCGCTCGCCGGTCGGGTCTGGAGTGGAAAATTTTTCCCAGCATGACACTGCGGTAGCCCCTTTCGCGGAACCATTGCGGAAACGTGGGAACGTCCCGCAGTTCTTCGACGTCACTATAGAGCGGTTCGAGCGAATAAAGACCGGTGCGATGCGGGTGTCGACCGGTGAGAAAGCTGTTGCGCGAAGGTCCGCAAATCGGGGCCTGGCAGTGTGCATTCTCAAAAATGGTGGATCGGGAGGCGAGGCGGTCCATTTCCGGAGTTTGGGCGTGGGAGACGCCAAGGAAACCGACGTCGGTGTTCAAGTCATCCACCGCAATCAGCAAAACGTTGGGAGGTCGCGGCGCTTCGGCGCCCGCGAGGAAGACAGGCAGGGTCAGGGCCGCCGCGAGCAGGGCGGCGACTTTCCTGCCCTGGGGGAAAGCGGGAAGCGTTTTCGCAGCGCGCGGTTCGTTTGTGACTTCAACTTCCGAGCGTGTCACTACGCAGGGGAAGGATATGCGTTGGCATGGTTCTTCCATGGAGTTTGGGTGGCGGATTCTAATCTCATTCTTCGACAGATTCAATAATTTTATTGCGCTTTGTTGCGGGCGACTTCAAGGACTTGGCGCAAATGAGTGTTCGTTGTTTTGCAAACCTCGCAACCGGAAAAAAGGGCGGCCGCGCGAGAAAGAAGGGGGCATGGCCTTCTCGGCCGTGCAGAGACTGGCGTTCTTTCACACGACGGCCACTTAGGAACCACGGCACCATGCGCCTCACACAGGCGGGACGCCTGTGCCCCCCTCTCTTTTAGGTGCAAAGACGACAGCATAGCCGCGCAAAAGAAGGGGGCATGCTCATTCTGGTAACGCAGGAACGAAAAAGAAAAGGCCCGCGGCGACGATGCACAAGACACCAATCAGCACCCAAGCAAAGCGTGGCTCTTTCAAACGCGACCCGTAAACAGCACGCACGATCGCCGCAGCGCTAATGGCAATGCCGAGACCAGCCGCCTCTGTAAGATTCGCCAGACTTTTCCGGCCAGTGGACAAATCGGAGAACATCAAGAGCGTCCAAACCAGAAATGGCAGAAAAAACGCCAGCAACTCCCATGCGTTCCAGTGCACTCGACGCCGTGCAAAGAAGACAACCAGAGCTGTGGGCACTGCCGCAACAATGGTCTGTAAGATCCAAGCAAATACAATGATGGTGAGTGTTCCCATGTGCGTTGTGATGACTGGTGTCCAAGATCACCCACGATCGCCTATGGCGCGACGGGTGACGCGAGCGGAACGCGCAATCAGTCCCGCATGGCGCGGGCGGGCGTAGGGCGCGCCGCCTTGGTCGGCTTCATGGGTTTTCATGTTTGTTAAAGCAGGGAGCCAATCCGGAAAACCAGATCAAACAAATGAGAAACCCCGCTGCAATTAGCGATAAATCACTGAAAAGGCCGTCAATGCTTGAATGGATCGTCGGGCCGTCAAAAAAAAGCCAGAGTATACTGCTCAGGAGCAGGGTGACAGTATAAAGGATGCGTGCCCACGAACGTAGGAATAAAAGCCCAATACTGCTCACAAAGTTCAGAACGAAATTGGCTATGTCTATTCCCGTGAGAGCCCACTCCCATGAGGTGGTGTCTCTTTTCGCCTCCTCCGCGAGATACGCTTGTAGTGGCTCGGGAAAGCTGGACTCAAGCGAAAATGCCGCAGTCACAGCCATAGCAATAAGGAGCCACTCCGAAAGAACAGCGAGGATGAGGATGCGTTTTTGTTTCATGTTGTTGCCTTGTGTCAGCGATCACAGAGGGCTTCCGGAGGGGGATTCTATTATAATATATTTTTTTATTATGGGTTCTGGGGAGGAGGAAAATTGACTTCAGTAGGGGGCGTTGTCGATGTCAATGAGAATTATTGCGCTTTGTTTCGTAAAAGGTCTCGTTGGCGCCCGGGAGGCGGCAGCCACGAAGGCTTCGAGGGTGTCAGCTGGGGTAATAACCAAAATCCACTTGAGTTTGGGCGTTTGGAAAGTGGCGCGGTAGCGCCTGATCTCGGTTTTTTTGGGAGGCTGCGAGCGTTGAGGAAAAACCGACGCCCACGGCTGTGGAGCTGTGCTTGATCGTATTGACCATTTCAGCCAGCAACCACAGGCTGTCAAAGTGACGCTCGCGCCTCTCCGCTTGATTTGGATTCCCGTTTTTCTCCTCGGGGTGGGCTTGCGATTTTTCGATTTGTCCGAGGCTCCTCTGCACGCTGACGAGGCGGTCGGAGCGAAAATCACGGCCGAGCGACTGGAGGGGCGCGGGTATTTTTTTGACCCGTCGCACTTTCATGGCCCTACCCTTTCCTGGCTTGCCTCTTGGAGCGCGCGTCTGGCTGGGGAAAAATCTTTTGTGGATCTGGATATTCTGACGCTGCGTGGAGTCGCAGCGCTGTGTGGTTCGCTGATCGTTCTGCTGCCTCTTCTCCTGCGGCGATGGATGGGAGAAATGGGTGCGCTTGTGGGTGGCCTGCTTTTAGCGACCTCTCCCCTCCTCTGCTTTTATTCGCGGGTCTTCATCCATGAACCATTGCTGGCATTTTTCGCGGCGGCGACCCTGGCTTGTCTGGCTTGGTGGATGACTTCGCCATCGCGACTCGCGGCGGTTTGTGGAGGTCTCACCCTTGGGTTGATGGCTGCGACGAAGGAAACTTTCGCCATCGCGGCCTGTTCGTGGTTGATCGGACTGCTTGTGTCGGGAACACAGAAAAGCCTGCGCCAGCTTGGGATTGCTGCGGCTTTCTCGGTGGTGGCATTCCTTGCGGTCTTGCTCGCAGCGTATGGGAATCCGCTCTCCTTTTTTTCGACCTATGTGGGCTACGCGACGGATCCGGGGCACGCGAAGCCGCTGCTTTACTATTGGGATTTGTTGATCGCTCCGAAACACCGCCCGCCCCAATGGTGGAGCGAGGCGGGAGTGGCAGTGCTTGCTTTGGCGGGGGCATGGACCGCTTGGCGCGGGGCGAATCCTTTTCTGCGATTGCTGGCTGTTTCCGCCGGGGTCCAGTTCGTTGTGTATTCCGCGATCTCCTACAAAACTCCGTGGCTGATGGTGATTTCTTGGATGCAGGTCTGTTTGCTCGCGGGCGTGGGTGTGGCAACGATGAAAAACTGGCGCGGATTGGTGCTGGCGGGAGTCGTCGTTTTTTTCCAACTCGAACAGACCTACGCGGCCCTTTTTCGTTTTCCGAACGACGCGCGGAATCCTTTGGTTTATTCCCCAACCTCCTCCGACATCGAGCGACTGCGGGATCGTCTCCATGCCTTGAAGAAAATTTCACCCGCTTTTCAAGAAGGACGAATGGCTGTTCTTGGCAATGGCTATTGGCCCCTTCCTTGGTATTTGCGCGACACGATTCTCACGGGTTATTTCGAAACGATGCCGGAAGACCTCGAAACCTACGCCGTCGTGATCGCAATGCCGGAAATGGCTGAAGAATCCGGTCAACGCCTCGCCGCGACGCATGATGCCTTTTTCCAAGGCCTGCGCCACGAGGTGCCGGTGACAGTGTTTGTGAGGCGTGACATCCGAGCAGAGGAATTGGTCTCACAATGAGCGCGGCGCATCAGGTAGTGCCGTTTTTCGAGAATCCCTCGCTGCAGAGGTATGCCTCGGAGGCGATGAAAACGACCTTTCGCATTTTCGTGCCCGGCGGAGATCGAGCGCTTGTGGACTCCGCCGTCTCCGAGGCGTTTCAAAAACTCGAGGAGCTTGAGGGGGTGCTCAGCCGCTATGTGCCGGGAAGCGACATCAGCCGCATCAATGCGATGGAAGCCGGGGAAACTCTCTTCCTCAGCGACGAGTGCGACCGCTGCCTGCGCTTGGCGATCGAGGCTTCGGCTGCAACAGGCGGTCGGTTCGATCCCTGCGCGGGCACGATGATCGATGCGGTGAAGTCGGGCTCCGTAGCCACTGGAACAGTGGGCGGGGTCGTTTCGCTCGATGGGCACAGGCCACTCGTCACATGCCTCGAAGCCGGGCGTGTGCTGGATCTTGGGGCGATCGGCAAGGGGTTTGCGCTGGAGCGCATGGGAGAAATTCTCGCCGTGCATGGAATCGGAGATGCGCTGCTGACCTCCGGGGCGAGCACGATTCTGGCCATGGGGTCGATGGATTGGCCGATCGACATCCCGCATTCGGCCGGCCCGAGGCGTTTGCACTTGCGCGCCTCCGCGCTTGCGGCGTCGGGAAATTCGCAACAGGGCGCCCACATTGTAAATCCCACGGATGGCACGGCGGCTCGAGTCTTCGAAAATGTCTGGGTGGTCCACCCGAGGGCGCCATTAGCCGATGCCTTCTCGACGGCGTGCTTCACCATGACGCCCGAGGAAATCGCGGAGTTCGCAGCGCTCCTTCCGGCGGGGTGCCGCGTGATCACTGATCCCGACTGGAGCGCGTAAGGATCAGTGATTGGCCGAGAGGCTGACCGCCTTGTATCCACCGCGGGAGCGGAACCACACGATCAGGCCGAGGTAGCAGAGGAGCATGAATGCGGGGAAGACGATGACTTTTGCCAGCGAGCCTTGGCGGGCGGTTTTGGCGATGCTGGAGATTTCCTGCGATTGGGTTTCTGGAAGGGCCGAGAGCTTCGCGGGGTCGAGGGCGCGGTAGGTTCCGAAGAAATACGAATCGGATTTCGAGACGGTTTGGTAGACGCCGGGGGTTTTGGTCTCGATGGCGGATTCGATCGAGCGTTCCTGCATTTCGCCGATGAGCGGGCCGCCGAGGATGCCGACGGTCAGCATGCCGATGCCTGCAATGGCATTGAGGGTGAGCGCGCCGCCTTTGGGGTTTGTTCGGCGACGACGCCCAGCATGGTCGGCCAGAAGAAGGTTTTGCCGACGCCGTAGAGGGTCGCGGCGAAGAAGATGAAGGCGAGGCCTTGGGCTGTTGAGAGTAAAAACAGGCCGGCGGATGCCAGCACGGCACACACGGCGAGAAGGCCGAGCGGGGTGAGTTTGCGGACAATCGGGCCTGCCACAAAACGAAGGCACATCATGATGCTCGATGTGTAGATCAATACCCAGAGTGGGTTCGCGCCGATGGCATGGAGGGGTTCTTCCATGATGCCCGAGATGGCGCCGTCTGTTCCCAGTTCGGTGGTGGCGAGCGGCATCATGATAAGGCACAGGAAAAGCAGAATCGGGCGGCCCAGCGAGCGGCAATAGAGGCCGTAGGCAGCGACGGAGACGATGAGGAGGGTCCAGGTGACCGCCTGTGGCCAACCGAAGACCATGCCAAGTTGCTTGAAGACGAGGAATCCTGCGAGGGCCGCGCCGAGGACGCCGAATTCGGCGAGCATCTCGCGGTAGGAGGTGCCAGCGGCCACACGTTCGTTCACCGGGAATTTCGCCCGAAGGAGCATGAGCATGTAAACGATGGCCGGTATCGAAATGAGATAGACCAGAATGCGCCAATCGGCCGCGACCTTCGCCCCGAGGAAGATCGAAATGAGGCCGCCAACCACAAGTCCAGCCGGCCAGCCAGCGTGGAGGATATTCAGCCATTTCGTTTTCTCACGGTTGAAAAGAGTGGCCACGACGGGATTGATGAAGGCCTCCACGGTGCCATTCCCCAGGCCGAGGATAATCGACCCCGCGTAGAGCAAGTTCCATGCGGACGCGCGAGCGGCGGCAAGGGCCTCACCCTCCAGCGGAGCGCCTGAAGGGTGGAGAACGGCGTGGGCTTGGAGCGCGAGCACGGCGTAGACGGCATAGCAGACAAAACTGAACACCATCGCCGCCCGGTAGCCCACGCGGTCGATGACCAGGCTGAAGAGGATGATCGAGATGGCGAACGGCCAGATGCCCGCTCCGAAGAGTTCCTGGGCTTTGACCTTGTCCAGGCCGAGGTCTGCGGGCCAGAGCGAGGGGTCGTTCACGAGGAACGCCCTCGTGATGAAGGCGAACGAGGTGGTGACGAGGGCGATGAAGCAACCCCAGAAAAGTTGCTGGTTTTTGTCGGGGTTTGAGCTCATGGCCGGATGATTCGAGGGCTTTGCGGCGGGGTTCAGTTGGTTGTGGGATTGGGTTCGGCGGAGCCAGGTTCCAGGCCGAGGGCCCAACGGATGCCCCCGAGGAGATGGCTGCGGAATTG
>JAGYIV010000012.1 GCA_018402345.1 Terrimicrobiaceae bacterium | reverse complement strand
CGTAAGCGGTGCGCGTAGCGCCACTATTGGAGAAGCTGTAGGTGTCGTAGGGTTGGGCGATGACACCAACAAAAGCAGGAACTGAAATCACTGTGGGTTCGCCGGGCGGCGAGCTTCTCAAGCAAGACACTCTGGGGCGTGTTCGCACGCCTTTGGAAAAGCGGGAGGCGATTGTTGAGGCCTTTGAGCGGGCGGGCATGAGTGCGGCGCGGTTTGCACGTCACCACGGAATCAACTATTCGACGTTTTGCAGTTGGATTCAGGCGGTGAGGCGGCGGCGCGGGGAAAACGCGCCGCCGAGTTCGGCCAAGAGCGCCGACGCGGTGCGCTGGATTGAGGCAGTGGTAGAAGGCGGGGCCGTGGCACCCGCCGATGAACCCGGGCCGCTTTGTGTGGAATGGCGCTGCGCGCGGCTGCGGATTGCCACGGAAGGGCAGGCGCGCTTGGCGGCGGCCTTGCTCCGCGAACTGGAGGGCGCGGGGTGCTAAGTTTTCCTGGATCGCTCAGGGTGTTCGTGGCGCTCGAGGCCTGCGACATGCGCAAGGGGTTCGAGGGGCTCGCGGGATTGGTGCACACCGATCTGAAGGAGGAGTTGAAAAGTGGAGCGCTCTTTGTGTTCGGCAACCGCCGCCGCACGCGCTTGAAGTTGCTCTACTGGGATGGCTCTGGCCTGTGGGTGATGACCAAGCGGCTCGAGAAGGGCACTTTTTCGTGGCCGAAAGATACGGAAGGCAAGAGGAAGCTTGTGCTACGGCCCGAGGCGCTGGCGATGCTCACCGACGGGGTGGATTTGCGGGGAGCGAAGCTGCGTCCGTGGTATGAGCGCGGGGAGTGAGTGAATGCATCATCATGTTGGCATGCAATGTGCTGTGTATTATATTGAATGAACCAACCCGGCAAAAACATCCCCTTCGAGGACGTCCAGCGCCTGATGGAAAAACTCGAGCGCCTCGAGACCGAGAACAAACGCCTTGAGCAGGAGAACAGGCTTCTGCGCGAAAAAGTGGACTTTATTTTGCGCCGGATGTTCGGGTCTTCGAGCGAGAAGCTTCATCCCGGCCAGTTGGAGTTGATGTTGAGCCTGCAAGAGGAAGCCCAAGCGGCGGGAAAAGGCGAGGCCTCCCTCCTTCTTGAGGGGGAGGCCGTCCCTGCCAAGCCGCGCGCCAAGCGTGAACGCCGCGAGCGGGTTCCTGAGCATCTGCCCGTCGTCGAGGAAATCCTCGAGCCCGAGGAGGTCGCCGCCGAGCCTGAACAATGGCGCCGCATCGGCGAGGAGCGCACCGAGTTGCTCGACTGCGAACCCGCCCGCTACGTCCGCCGCGTGATCATTCGGCCCAAATATGTCTCGCGCCAAAATAAGGACGCCGCGCCGGTCATCGCGCCACTTCCCGCATTGCCGCAGGAACGCTGCATCGCCGCCCCCGGCCTTCTGGCCAGCATCGCCGTGGCCAAATACTGCGATCATCTTCCACTCTACCGGCAGGAATCGATCCTGCGCTCCCGCCACGGGATCGCCCTTCCGCGCTCGACGCTGGCACGGTGGATGGAACTGGTCGCCTTTTGGCTCGAGCCGGTTTACCGGCATCTCCAAGGCGAAGTCCTGCAGAGCGGTTACATTCAGGTCGATGAAACGCCGATCGAGTATCTCGACCCCGGCAACGGAAAAACGCGCCAAGGCTACTTTTGGACGGCCCATTCGCCCGGAGGCGACACGATCTTTCATTGGCAAACGAGCCGCGCGGCCGCCTGCTTGGAGAACATCATCCCAGTCGACTTCAGCGGCATCCTTCAATGCGACGCCTACGCCGCCTATGCGAGCTTCGCAGGCAAACGCAGCGGCATCGAGTTGGCCGGATGCTGGGCCCATGCGCGGCGGCACTTTTACGACGCCCGCGCCCATGTGCCGCTGCGCAGTGATTGGATCCTGAGGCAAATCGGGCACCTCTACGCCATCGAGAGAGGGCTGAGGGAACAAAAAGCCGGACCAGCCCTGCGCGCGGTCGTTCGATCCACGCAGAGTCGGCCAATCCTCGCTCGGATCAAGCGTGCCCTGGAACGCCTGGCTGCCAGCGGGCTCCACCTTCCGCAAAGCAGCTTCGCCAAAGCCATCGCCTACACACTCGAGAACTGGAAGGAACTTACCCGTTACGCCGACAGCGGCTTGATCGAGATCGACAACAACCTTGTGGAAAACGCCATTCGCCCCACAGCGATCGGCAAGAAGAACTGGCTGTTCATCGGCGACGCCAACACCGGGCAACGCAGCGCGATCATCTACACACTGATCGAAAGTTGCCGCCGCCGGGGCATCGACCCCCAAGCCTACCTGCGCGATGTCCTCACCCGCCTGCCCGGAGCAACCAATCAACAGATCCCCCAGTTCACGCCCGCCAGATGGGCCGAGGCCCGCAGCGGGAAACTTCCAAAAGCTGCCTGACTGCAGATACTGGAGATGTCGTGGCACAGGCCAACGACATTTACACCTCACCCCACACAATCAAAGGGGGTGCTTGGTGCAACGCTTACAGGGAAGCGGCGGGGTGGGCATTGATGTTCCCGCATTTTTCGCGGAATACCGGCGAGGTCAGGCAATCGTTGTCGCGGTGACCAAAAAGATTCCTCACCCGGTTTTTCCCCACCCGCAGCACCTCGGGATACTTCTGCGCCATCCACGCCGGACGCGCCCCGCCCGGCGTGGCCAAGATCACGCTCTGACCGGCGGCATGCAGCCGCTCGAAAACCTCATCCAGCCAGCCATTGGTCGGGATTGTAATCGGCCCCGTGCAGGAAGCCCTTGGGTAGTTTTTTCATGTCAAAATCTCGGATTGACCACAGAATTCACAACCGCGCGCCTGGGCAGGCGCAAGGAAGAGCAACCGAAGGTTGGCCCGAAGGACGAAGGAGCGGGAGCGACTGAGTCAAAGGGCACAGAGAGGGCAAATATTTGCAATAAAACTACGGCTGTTTTTGGGGATTGCGGACTTTGGGTTTGCTGGCAGGTCGAATGATTTCAGCCACCCTTCCCTCAAAAGCAGCGATTTCTTTTTTAAAGTCTTCCGGCATTTGATCTGATAGATTTTTTATTGAACCAAATGTATAACTATAAATGCGATCCACATCCTCAAACCGGATCGGCAATCCTGTCGCTGGATCAAGATACAGCACGAGAGTGCCTGAATTTGCTTTCCGAGGCGGAGGCAGGATTTCACCGGATTGGCCCGCAGACCGCCTCATTTCTTCAAGATCGCGCGCCTCTCGATTGGTCAACGGCTTTTTTGAAGCATCCATCTTGATGACGAGAACATTTCTGCCATCAACTTCTTCAAGTTGAGGAGTCTGCCCTTTTACCCAGTAAAGTTCAGGAAAATCACTCTCTTCCAGATTCCAAGCGCGGTTTTGAGAGGATAAAAGGCTAATGATCTTGTCGTTGTTTAGCAACTTCACAAATTGATATTTATGAGATATCCACCATTCCTCCTGGGTTTGGTTATTGTAATAGTTTACAACCCGGTAGATTTCTTTTTCTTTCGAAACAATTGATTTTAAAATTTCATTTGTTATTAGCTGCGAATTTTCATCTGCCTTGTTTTGTGACTTGGCGTTTTTTTGATTTCCAGCAGTTGGGAATTCTTTTCGTGACACCGTGACTGTCCATTGTGATTTTTCCGGAGCACGCAACTCGTTTATGGGTTGCGCTGTAATTGCAAAGGAAAATGGATTGAATATGAATATCGCAAAAATTTGAAAAATAAATATTTTTTTCATTTTACTAAAATTTTTAGTTTCTGACTGATTCACTGGACCTCGCCACAATTTCCGCCGTGAATCGATCGATTGAGACACACTCCCAAATGCGCGATTCCCCTTGGGGAATGAACTGTCCGTTCACAACCGATCCGGATTGCGCGATGAGATCGATCAACACATTCCATGTGCGCACCGTGCCCACATCCGCCAGAGATGCCACGATTGAGTGTCGATTTCTATAAATTGGCTTTTGAGAATCGGATAATTTGAAGGCCATTTCCTGACCGATGCCAGCATAACTCGTCCCGCTAACCCAACGCCCGACAATTTCCGACCTGTCCTTCAGGTATCCTTCTCCAGACTCAGTGCCACTGATAAAGCTCAAATATTCATCGGCCATTTCATTTGCCGTGGTGTTGCTTATGGTTGAGACACTATCAGCCATCCCGGCGCCCTGAATCAAGGCAGACAAGACAGGCTTGGAGACCAAGTTGAGATTCACTCGACCGCCGACCACATTATCCTCGGGTGCTTCCTCAAGAGTGAACAGGTCAAGCAATACGCGGTCACCGCTCTCCGGGGTCATGAAATCCAAGTTTCTCCAAGGAGTCCCTCGGAAGACATTTCCAAGTTCAGACACTGAACGAAATGGGCGGTTGAGAACAACGGGGCGGCTATTTTCATCAAATGTTGGATTATAAGTCGTATTCGATGAATTCATTGGCCAGCCGCTGGAAGAATTGTCAGTGGCATAAGCCGCGATTCCGCGACGCTGGACCCCATCGGGATCCGTGTAGCGGAATGGATCGGATACCTCAGAGTTACGTTGCAAACGACCAATTGCCGCCGTTGCCAGATTTGAATTAACTGTTGCTTGGTTTCCATTAACTATCCACCCAGGGGATATTAAAGAACGGACAGCAGGAGTGTTTGTCGAGTATAGAGTTAGATTTCTGTATAAGTTAGGCAGCGGGTTTGTTGTAATAGAAAAGCTCCTAAATTGAAATGGGATTAAAAATGCATCGGGAATTTGATTGTCTGCGTTTGCCTGTGCACCAAGATAAAAGGAACCCCAGCGATCGGTTCTCGGGTCAACTCTGTTTGCCATAAAAGCAACCTGACCGAAATTTCTATAGTTAGGGGATAATGCTAATTGCTGCCTATCAATCGTCCACCATTTTTCTGAAATCCAATATTGAAGCTCCAAAGATAAAGGACCACCAGTTGCTCGATGAAACCCACCCCAAGACATACCTCCCAATTGGCCTGGAATATAACCAATGACGAACCCCAAAGCGTCTTCTGTCCTTGCTGGAAATGTCTGAGCAGTTGGCAGATTCGCATCTAATACTGGACCATCTGCATTTTGTCTAAAAAATACACTTACAATCGTATCGGGTTTATTCGGAGCATTTGTGTCAGAAGGCAACATATCTGGATTATTTGGAGTGCCGTTTGAATTACTGCCTGAAGGATACCCAACCCTTGATAAATATGTCGGTTCACGGAAGAGGGCGTTGCTTCCGAGGATAAACGAAATGTTTTGATCACCATCATAATTAATATCTTGAGTGCAGTTAGGTCCACCAATCATAGCTGCGCCAGTTCCACTATTGCTTAAATTTGAATAATAAGTTGTTGTCTGGTTGTTTGTAATCGGATCCCAAAATCTGTTCGCTTCAACACCGACATTAGTATGTGATATTGCTCTTATGCGAAATGCATCTGGTTGAGATATTCCTCCTGTTGGACTGAAGCTATGTGGATTCCAAAGCTGAAGTTGAACCATCCATACTTGAAGATATATAGGAGCGTCATTCGGCGGAATTAGGTATGGAATTGCCGTATTGCCTACACGGAATGATCGATCTAGCGCCAGATGCAACCGCGGCAAATCCTCAACCCCATAAAACTCCCTTCCATCAAAAAGAATACGCGTTGGGTATCCATCCGCATCATATTGATCAATAATATTGGCTGCGATTTGAATCAGCTGGTAGTTCACTGATCCATCCGTCCCACCCTTTTGAGCAGGAAATCCTAAACTGGAATAGGCTGAAGGAAATGGAATTCCAAATTGTTTACCCAAACTTCCAACGGAAATGGCGGCTTTAAGTAATTCGAAGAAATCCGGCTCACGGTCTGCGGGAATGTCAGAAAGTGGAAGGATATCGGAAGAATCTCCGTGATCATAGACCCACCGATTATTTCCCGAATCCCATGTCAACCCAAAGTATTTAAGAAGATCAGCCGGACTGGCGCTGGGAGCGGCGGGAGGCACTGGGGTCGATACCATCGAGAGTCGGGAGAGGGAAACGCTTTTTGATCGAGGGCGTGTTGCCCAGTTTCGTGACAGTGAGCAGCGAAGGATTGAGGGCGTCATCCATCCCATAAGCATCATTCCCACCGGCGGCGAGGTCATTTACAACCTTTGGACGCCCCGCAGGCGGTTCATGGGTAGGAAGATCGATATCTCTCGACCAATGTGTGAGGTATTGCAGTGCTGGAATTTGGGTGCCGTTGATCGTAAATGTTGATGGATTGGCTTGCGCATAACGAATCAAGTCCTGCCTGTTAGCAAAAAACCGCTGCGTTGCCGTGCCATTCTCGGAAAGCGGCACTCTCCACCCGCTGCTCATGTAGTATTTCAGGGGTTCCGCAGAGTCGCTTGCGGGATCATAAGTCATATTCCCCCAATCTCCTGGAATCCTCCATGTGGGTGGCCATGAGATACTGTCATTGGACTTGGTGGCGGTCGCAGAGATGCCCGGCAAGGCACCAAGGACTGCCGAGGCGGGAGTGCCCTTTGTTTGCGCATCAGTTGCTGAAAAATTCCCACCGTGTCCGAACGCATTGATATCAAGCAACCCACCAAGATTATAGGCGTTGTAGGCAAAGCGTCCGATCGAGGCATCACTGGGGACCGAACTTGTCGATCCATCTCGATTCAAATACACCCACGTAGGAACCGTGGAATTGTTTATAAATCCATCACCACCCAGAAGCATGGGCGCGTTCCATGATGTCATGGTGATTGCTCGACCACTGGGGGCTGGGTCGGATGTGCTGGTGCCATTCAGACTCTGAAGGATGAGATTAGTAAATTGGGCATCAGTAGCAATCAAGCCACTCACATCACGGGCGGGAATCATATCCCTCTGTGTTTTCGGACGGTAAATTGTCGAATTTCCCACAGTGATTGCTGTCGAGTTGTTCGTGGAAGTGATGTTTGAAACAAACTTCCCAATCACATGCTCCACCCCGCTGCGCACCAGTTGCTCAGATTGAATTTGACTGGAACGAGAGGCCTCGACGAGGCGATTTCCGGTCACCCTGGAGAAAAAAGCGACTGCGGCCATCGTGGCAAGGACGAGGACTGCCAAGGTCACAATCAAAGCCACCCCCTTCTCGGAAGAGCGCATGCGCGGAAATTTGGACTTTTTGGTCAGCTTCATGCCATTTTCAGGGGAGCGGGATTGTCTTGTTCAAAATCTGGATCGCATTTTTTGCAGGCATTGGGAGAACGGCGCTATCTATATTCGATCGCCAAAGTGCAGGATCAGCGCCAAGGGAGTTTTTAGCGGCAGCAAGTGTTTCCGTGTCATCAAGAAGTCGTTTGTTTTGATCATCAACAGCAGCGATCCAGACATCCAATGCCTGCGCACGATTTGTCAGATTGCTTGCAAAGGTTGCTGATGGTGTCATAAGAGCCAACCAGCCCGAGGGCACAGAAAATCTATTATAGTTGGCGGTAAGATAGTTAGACGCGGGCACACCAGTGATTGCATGGATTCCGGAGTGAGTAGCAACTTGGATTTTTAATCCTAAAATTCCGTCGGCCATAGCAGATGATGCCGCGCCATTTGTATCTATGGCCGAAGACAACAGATCCGCTTCTTGAAATGAAACCGACCTGTAACTTCTTACAAGAGAGTTTTCTTCGAGACTGTATGACACTGCAAGAAAACGGTGATCCGCGCTATTGGTGCCACGCCGATCTGTCAGCAGTGCCAGGACTGGAGTCGTTGCCCTGGAGACAAGAATCGTTGCACTTTCTCCTACGATTCCAGAGGAAATATCCAGCGCCAGCATGTCCAGCGCGCGTCGTGCCGCTGCTGCGGAATCCATTTGTTGGGAATGCAGGCGTGTGCTTCTTAGCACCCCATCAATGACCTGCAGCAGCATCACCATAACCAAAGCCAGCACCGCCATGGCTGTAAGCAACTCTATCAGCGTAAACGCCGCCGATGGTTTCGAAAAATGCATGTTAGTTCCGATCTTCATCTTCTGGAAAAAAACTGAAGGCGCGTTGCCACTTGGCCTTGGGCATTGTCCCAGTTCGTTCCATTCCACTCCAGATTGGGCGACTGCGCAGGCCAGGCAATAGAAATCACTGCATCACCATTCGATACAGGAGTCGACGGAGGAGTGATGATCAGCAGGGCCTTGAGGCGAGCCCAAGTGCCATCGCCGGCGGGCTGTCCATTCAAATCCAATGTCCATTGCTCCGTTGTGGAAGCCCCGCCAATTTTGTATTCAAATGATTCACCAGCATACGAGTAGGAGAAATTTGTGCCATCGACCGTTTCAGCACACCTTAAGGCATTTGCGATTCCATTCATGACATTCGCCGCCGCCGCCTGCTCTCGGCTGTTTTGGGCAGACTTCATTCCTACAGGAAGCAATCCAATCACGGCCAACAGAGCAAAGCTTATGATCCCAATAGCTAAAACAACCTCCACCAGCGAGAAAGCCGATATGAAACAACGCTTTTTCACTGTTTACGCACGATGAATGGAATTCCAGAACTCCCATCGACAAGCACAGCAATATCGTTGTTGGTGCTCTCGTTAGCTCCGCGATATTGCCTGAGCCCGATAAGGATATTTTGATCAAATGCCGTTGTTGCCGACGGTTGACCATCAAGCATCGCCTCGCCTGTGGGTGTAAATGTCACGGTCTTTTTTTGCGGAAAGCTATCGTTGCCAGACTCAAATGAAATCCCCGCAGAGTTTGTGGCCAAAGCCACGGAATTGGAGGGTATTTGCAATCCGCTGACCGCCCCAACCACCCAAATTCCAACCATTTTGATTGACCGAAAGAGTGGTGCCAAGTTGGCGCTGCTTGCATTGCTGGATCCATCTTTGGAGTAGACTCCGCCCAAGCGCAGGCTTCGATTCCCAAAACTCTCAGAATTCTCCAACCCAATCCAAACATAAGTGCGCCGGGCTATGGCTTGGCTCCGCGCCAATTCAATGGCTTGGGAAAGGTCGTAGGCCGCATTGACGCTGCCCCGAGCGCCAGCAATCGAACTTAGTGCAGGAATCGCAAATGCCGCCAAGATTCCAATGATCGAAACCACAACCAAAAGTTCGACGAGCGAAAATCCTGCATGTCGACATTTGAAACATATAGACCACTGCAATGCCCCCACCCTGCCGTTTACTATAGAACTGGTCCATTTTTTTGACATGCTGGAGGGCGATGGGGGCTGCAATGGCAGTGTCGGAAGTTACCGAGGTTTCCAACGCAAGTCAACACCGAATACAATTGTTTGCATTTTTTGATGTCGAGGCTTATAAACGACTGGTTTATGAGCAAATCCACCACAATCCGCAAGGCGTTCATTCTCAGCATCAAGCCCGGCACAGCCGAGGAATACACCCGCCGCCACAGCCCGATCTGGCCTGAGCTTGAGGCCACGCTCCGCGCGCATGGCGTGTCGAATTACTCGATCCACCTGAATCCGGAAACGAACGAGCTTTTCGGCTACGCGGAGATCGAGAGCGAGGAGCGGTGGAATGCGATCGCCGAAACCGACGTTTGCCAGCGCTGGTGGGCCCACATGGCCGATCTCATGGTCACAAACACGGATGGCTCACCGGCCAGCAAGACGCTCTCGGAGTGCTTCCACATGGCCTGATCTCCCCCGCGGGCCAGCGGTTGAGTTCCGCCACCCAAAAAGTCCGCAACTTTTTTGTCCGATCGGCCAAAAAAGTTGCGGCCGGGAAAGCGGCTCTGATCGACACGGGGGCGAACTCCGTGGCAGAAAACAAATCGCCCGCTCTCATCGACCACCACTTTTCAACACACCACTCCCATGCCCTGCCTCGACAAGCCACTCGCTGAACTCAACACCTACACCGGCACGAACCCGAAGCCCGCTGACTTCGATGAATACTGGCTCCGCGCGCTGCGCGAACTCGACGCGACCGATCCCGCGCCGGAACTCAAGCTCACCGACGCCATCTCGCCCGCCCGCAGCGAGGCTTTCGATCTTACATTCACCGGCATCGGCGGCGCGCGCATCTATGCCAAATACGTGCGTCCAAAAAATCCCGAAGCCCCCCACCCCGCCATCCTTGAATTCCACGGGTATTCTGGGCACAGCGGGGAATGGATCGACAAGCTGCGCTACTCCGGCGATGGCGTCGCCGTGGCGGCGATGGACTGCCGCGGCCAGGCGGGGCGTAGCGAGGATTTAGGCGGCACGAGGGGAAATACCCTCCAAGGCCATATCATTCGCGGCCTCGCCGAGGGGCCGGAGAAGCTTCTCTACCGCTCGATCTTCCTCGATACCGTGCAACTTGCCCGCGTGGTGGCCTCGCTCGAGGAGACCGACGCCTCGCGGATGGCCACCAATGGCGGCTCCCAAGGCGGCGCGCTCTCGATCGCCTGTGCCGCGCTGGAACCCCGCATCGCCCGCTGCGTCTCGGTTTACCCGTTCCTCTCCGACTACCTCCGCGTGTGGGAAATGGATCTCGCGAAGGATGCCTACGCGGAGTTGAAGACCTACCTCCGCAGCTTCGATCCCCACGCAGCCAATCGTGAAAAAATCTTCGAAACGCTCGGCTATATCGATGTCCACCACCTCGCCCCGCGCGTGAAGGCGGAGGTCGTCATGGCCCTCACACTCCAAGACCCGATCTGCCCGCCATCCACCCAATTCGCGGTCTACAACAACATCGTGACGAAAAAGACGCCATTCATCTATCCCGACTTCAGCCACGAGGGACTCCCCGGCTTCAGCGATGCCACATTTGATTTCCTGACCTTCCGCGGGTGATTCCGAAACGCCGAGTGCTCTGGGATTTCAGGAGCGAGTCAGAGGCCGCCTGCCAACGAAAACCGCCACGGCCCCACCCCCATGGGAACCGTGGCGGCAGGGCGTGACTTTTCACGCCTTCCCCGAATTCAACGGCAGCTTCACCGCAGGGCGGCCTGCAAATCCTGTCCAACCATGTTCGCCCTCCGCCGGCAGCGTCCGCGCATCCACGCCACGCCTGCGCCCACAAGCAGCAACGCCGCCCCCACCCATGTCTCCGCTTCGGGCACGGGGATCACCTCGTATTGGAAGCCACTTCCGAGGCCGAGCTGGAATCCGGTCCCCAGGAAGCTGCTTCCGAAATCGCTGTAGAAGCTGATCCGATCAAGCTCACCGCTACCGAGTGCCCGGTTGAAATAAATCTGGTCCGTGTTGTTGCCGGTGCCGCCGTTCCAGAGCGTCGTGCCGGTCCAGTTGTGCACCGCCAGCGTGTAACTGCCCATAAATAGATCCGCAAAGATCGCCACCACGCTGCCAGTGCCGAGGTCGATCACCGAGTTCGCCGAGAGCGTGAGCGCGCCGATCGTGTCGGTCACATTGCCGCTGAATGCCAAGTTGCCGCCGGCGAGATCGATGCCGGTGGTATTTCCAATCGCGTTGTCGGCGGTCACGAGGAGCGAGCCGCCGTTCACATTGATGGTTGCTGTGCTTCCGAGCGCATTGGCGGCAGCGGCTTCCAAGACGCCGGCGCTGATCGTCGTGGTGCCGGTGAAGGTGCTTGTGCCGTTGAGTTGCAGCGTGCCAGCGCCGGTCTTGGTCAAGCCGCGCGTGCCGCCGCTTTGTGTGACCCCGTTCAAGGCGAGAACATTGTTGGCGCGATCGGTGATGTTGAATGTCGCGTCGCCCGCCAGCGTGGTGGTGTTGGTGATCGTGATCTTGGCGTCACCTGTTCCCACTCCAGCATCGCCGGGCTCGATGGTAAGTGTGTTTGATCCGACAGTCAGGTTTCCAAACTGGAAGTAGGTCGCCGTGCTGCCGCCACTGTTGACATTTGTAAGGGTGGCGTCGCCTTGGATGACAAGGTTGTTGTGGGTATAGTTTCCATTCGCAGCAGAGTTGGTGAAAAAGCTCAAGGAACCGGCATTCATATAGACGGTCGCCCCGGCTCCACCGAAGGTGTTCGCATTGTTGCCGCCGCGGACATTGCCGCCATTGATCGTGAGTGACGAAAATGTGTTGGTTATGGCAAGCCGCAAGGCGTTAGACCCATCTTTAGTGACTGTTCCCCCGGCATTGTTGATGCCCGTGTTGAATGTGACCAGGTTACCATTCGTATCAAACTTGAAATCCTGCCCGCCAGCCGTGCTGAGGCGTGAGGAGAGGTCGGTCGTTACATTCCCCCATTGGAGCGTGCCGCCACCGAAGGAGATCGCGCCGGAGGTGCCGAGCGCGCTGGCATTGCGGATTTGGAGCGTTCCGGCATTGATGACTGTGCCGCCGGTGTAGCTGTTCGCCACGCCAATGGTGAGGTTGCCTGTGCCGTTTTTGATAAGGGTGCCGGAGCCGGTGATGTTCGCGCTGAAGTGGGTGCCTTGAGTGATGTCATCCGAGCGGTTGAAGGCAAGGGAACTATTATTTGTAATCGCGCTGGTTGTGGCCAGCGATCCACTGGTGCCGCCGTTGCCGATTTGCAGAGTGCCGGCATTGATAATGGTCGCACCTGTGTAGCTGTGATCCGCCGTGAGAATCGTGGTTCCACTGCCGTTTTGAACGAGTGCACCAGAGCCGCTGATCGCCGAGGAGGTGAAATCCGTGCCTTGGGTGATGGTGTTGGAGCGATTGAATGCCAGCGCCCCGTTGTTGACGATGGTGCTTGAGGTGGACAGCGAGCCCGTTGTGCCTCCAACGCCGATCGACAGTGTTCCCGCCGTGATCGTCGTGCCTCCGGAGTAGGTATTCGCACCAGCCAGTGACATGGTGCCGCTGCCGTTGAGTGTCAAAGCGCCAGCCCCCGAGATGACGCCTGAAAATGTCTGCGAGCCACTCTCGGCGACCGTGAGGGTTTGCGCAGAAGCCACCGTGACAGTGCCGCCCGTTGATCCCCCACCTCGCAGAGAGGCAATCGTTTCACTGCTGTTGACTTGAAAGGCAACTCCCGAGGCATCGGCCAGAGTCACGACACCGGAGTCACTGATCGCATTGCCGCCGGAGATGCGAAGCGTTCCCGCATTGATTGTGGTGGTGCCGGTGTAGGCATTCGACCCCGAGAGCAGCAGCGTGCCGGCTCCTTCCTTGGTGATGCCGAACGCAGTAGCGCCGATATTGCCGCCGACCGTGAGGTTGCCTGCTGTGACAGTAACCACTCGGGTGGCGCCGAGCGTCACAGCACCGGTGCCGAGGTTCAAATCATTTGTGCCGATAAAAGCGAAGTCGCTATTCCAGCTTTGGGCGTTGTTTGTGGAGAGCGTGATGGCTCCGCCGCTGGTATTGTTCAACGAACCACCAGTTATGACGAGAGTCCCACTCGAAATGGCGCCCGCGTTGTTGATCGCCAGCGTTCCAGAAGTCACGGTCGTGTTGCCGCCGTAGGAATTTGCGGCGTTGAGGGCAAGGGTGCCTCCCCCGGCCATGGTGAGTCCGGCCCCCGCACCTGCGAGGGTCGCGCCGATATTGGTGGTCCCGCTGGCGGCGGTGACACTGTAGGTGGCGTCGCCGGTTTTGTTCGCCGTGATTGTGTGGGATCCATTGATCGAAACCCCCGCTGTGCTCACGGCCAGAGAGCCGATCGTGTAGTTCGAGGAAATCACCGTCGCGAGGTTGGTTGGCGTGTCGCCCGCGAAGATCAAGTCGGAGTCCGCATCCAAATCCGCCCCCGAGAGCGTGGCCGAACCGTTTGAGGAGGTGCTGAAATTCACCCCCGACCAATTATTACTGGCCTCGCCTGTCCAGTAACGCCCGCTGGAGCTGAAGGCGACAACGAGGACCAATTGCGTCGCCGAGGATTGATCCAGCGTGAAAGTGAAGCCAGACTGGAGCACGCTCGGATCGAGGCTCCACGAGGAATTGAGCCCCCCGGCGGCGGTGAGGAGGGTGAAGTTGCCGGCGTTCGCCGGACTCAGGAAATTGATATTGATCGTGTTCGTGCCGCTCAGGGAGGCCGATCCACCGAAGTTCAAGCGGTCCGCCGAGGATCCGCTGAGGTCGAAGACAAACGTGCTGTTGTTCAGTGTGAGGCCGCCCGAGGTCGTGATGTTGCTGGTCGCTCCATCGAGGAAGCTCAGGGTCGCGGTGCCGGCATCCAAGACCGAGGAGCTGGAGGAAAGGGCGTTCACTCCGTCAAAGAGCACCGTTCCCGAATTCACCGTCGTCGCGCCTGTGTAGGAATTGCTTCCCGAGAGCACCAGCGTGCCTGCACCGCTCTTGCCGAGGCCGTAGCCTGTGCCGGATAAATCTCCGCCGACAGTCAGTGTGCTCGCACTGACAGTGACCGTCGAATTCGCCCCGAGCGTCACCGCACCGGTGCCCATGTTTAGCGTGTTCGACCCGGCGAAGGTGAAGTTGCCATTCCAGTGTTGCGCCTTGTTCCCGCTGAGTGTGCGGGCGGCGGTGACATCCAGCGTGCCGCTGTTGATCACGATGCTTCCCGACGCGCCGTCCAACGCCGAGTCGTTGCCAAGGATCAGGCGGCCGGTATTCAGCGTGACATCGCCGGTGAAGGTGTTCGAGCCCGAGATCGTGAGATCGCCGGCTCCGTTTTTTGTCAGCCCGCCGCTGTTGGACGAATCGATCACGCTGGCGAAGGCGATGTTTTGGCCATTGGTATCGATCACGATGGCCGAGCCGCTGTTTTTAAAGCGTGCCGAGAAATCCTCGGTGATGCCACTGCCATAAAGCAACGCACCACCGCCAAAGGTGAGGTTGCCCGTAGAGTTGAGCGCATTGGCATTGTCGATCTGGATCGTGCCGGCATTGAGCACCGTGCCGCCAGTGTAGGTGTTGGCGGAACTCAGGATCAGTGTCCCTGAGCCATTTTGAACCAGGGAGCCCGAACCGCTAATCGCAGTCGCGGTGAAATCCGTGCCTTGGGTAATGGTGTCACTGCGATTGAATGCCAGCGCGCTGTCGTTCGTGATCGCGCTGCTCGTGGAAAGGCTGCCTGTCGAGCCGCCGTTGCCGATCTGGAGCGTGCCGGCATTGATGGTTGTCGCTCCAGTATAGGTGTTCGCACCTGAGAGGCTCAGCGTGCCCGCCCCGTCTTTGGTGAGCGCACCACTCGCTCCGCTGATCACCCCGCCGACATCCGTGCTCGTGCCGTCTCCGGCGATGAGCGATTTGGCACCGATCACAATCGATCCGCTGCTGTTACCTGAAAGCGAAGCCACGGTGAGGGAGGATCCGGAGATGGCATTCATCGTGAGGGTGCCATTGACGGTCAATGCGGTGCTCGAGGAAAGAGTTCCAGCGGTGCCAAGCGCCAATGTGCCGGCATTCACAATCGTCGGCCCCGTGTAGGTGTTTGTGGCATTGATCGTCAGGGTGCCATCGCCGCTTTTCGTGAGCCCAAATCCCGAACCCCCATCCCCGATTGCTCCAAGGTTCAAGTTCGTGACGCCCGAGCCACTGGTGGGATTGGTGACATTGAAAACGGCATTGCCGGTGAGCGTGGTCGCGCCGAAGGTGACTTGGCCAGTTCCAGAGGTGAAGTCTTCACCGTCCACCGAGAGCGTGTATTCACCAATCGAAAGGGTTCCGAGGGTGTAATTGAGACCGGCACCACCGGAAAAGTTGGAGGTAATGATTTTAGCGTCTCCGCTAACGGTGGTATTCCTGTTGAAGTTGGCGTTTCCAGAGTGCATGAACTTCAGCACGCCACCGTTCAAAGCCAAAGTCGCAGCCGTTGTGCCGAGAGTAGACGCGTTGTTTCTTGTGATTACGGTTCCGGAATTCAGGACCAACCCGCCTTGGTAAAGATAGTTGATGGTTCCCCCCACCCCCAAGACGAGGGTTCCCGTTCCATTCTTCGTGATGTATTTTATTTGTCCGGCACCAGGGACAGAAATCGCTCGAATCGTGAGGTTCCCACTGCCGCTATGATCTACCAGAAGATTGCTGTCGAGCCTCAACACTCCTTGAGCATTGCCTAACTGAAAGTTCCCCGTGGCGCCGGCATTAATAACGATACTTGCCGTTCCGGTGCTTGACCCCATAAAAGCATTGGCAGCAGTGGTATCTGCAGTGGTGGTCGCTAATAGAATCATTAAATCCGTATCAGCATCGGCCTCGAAAGTCATTGAGCGGATGGTCCTGGTCGCTCCTAAAAACGAAGGCGAACCCGTTGTCGAATTCGCACTCGCCGCATCGAAAATCAGATCAGCCGTGTTGTTGAATGTCGGTGCCGTATCCCAGTTGGTGGTAACTCCGAAGTTTCCCGAGGTTGCTCCCGTCCATGTGTAAGTGCCCGCGACTGCTGAGCCCATCTGTTGAGCAACACCCATCCCAACAATCGCGATGACCGCTTTCAACATTCCAAACATCTGGCAATATCCCGTCCGGAATCCTGCACCTGTGAGCGATGAAGACGCCCTCTTTTTGAAACCGACTACCGACCGCATCGCCCCATGAACAGACGCTTTGCTGCCTTCAACGACAATCTGGGGAGGGATTTTTTGAAACATACTCTGGGGCGGTTAAAAAACAAAAGCAATCATTTGCATTTTTGTCAAACTGATTTTTCTAACAATTCGAATATATTTTGATCTGGGTAGAATGCCTGGGAGTGCTTGAAGAGAATTACTCCGCCGAGGAACCTGCCGCCTCAGGCGCAAGAGGTGCCTCAGGAGTGGGTTGGGCACCATCCGCAGGAGGTGCGGCAGGCGCTGGCAGTGCTGGCTTGGGGGCCTTGACCCCCACGAGCACCACCGTCGTCGACTCCGGTTTGTCGCGCCGCAGATTCACCAGAATACGGGTCTTACCCATGGTTGTGGCAATTGATTGCAAATCGGCGAGAGTGCCACCGGCCCCGGCAAAGTCGATTTTGACATTCGGCGCAAAGATGAAGGTTGCCTCACTGTTTCCAGTCGGCGGCAACAGGATCGTGAGCGAGGTGTCGCTGACTGACTTCAACCACCCATTCTGAATCAACGGGTGTCCAGCTTGAGCCGCGGAGGAACAGACGAAGGCAAAGGCGGCAGCAAATGAAAGGAGGTGGAGGATTTTTTTCATGGAGGTTGGGAGTGCGGCGGAGGGAAAGACGCCCACAGCTCATGCAAACGATAAGCAACGCATGGAGCGTGCGCAACTCGGAAAATGAAAAAAATCGCCTCGCCCCAGGCGGGCCCCTACTTCACCCCGAACTGGTAAAGCATCTCGTGCCGGTAGGTCTCGCCGGGATTGAGGCGGGCACTGGGAAAGGCTGCCTGATTCGGCGCATCGGGGAAATTCTCGGTTTCGAGGCACAACGCGGTGCGGTGCTGATAGGCGGTTCCGTTTTTTCCCTTCACGGTTCCATCCAAAAAATTGCCTCCGTAGAACTGGATGGCAGGCTGGTTGGAGCGAACCGTGAGTCGGCGTCCGGTGGAGGGATCCTCCAACCGCGCGGCCACGGCGAGGCCATCTGGCTTGGGGCGGTCAAGCACCCAGCAGTGGTCGTAACCACCGCCATAGGTCAAGGCCTCGAAGCTCTCCCCCACCCTGTCACCAATACGATGCGCTTTGCGAAAATCCATCGGCGTGCCTTTCACCGCATCCAGCTTGCCAGTGGGGATGAGGCCCGCGTCGGTGGGCAGGTAGCGCGAGGCGGGGATGGTGAGGCGGTGGTCATTGATCGAGCGCGAGGGGTCGCCGGTGAGGTTCCAGTAGGGGTGGTGCACGATATTCACGATGGTCGGCTTGTCGGTGGTGGCTGTGGCGATCCAGCGGAGTTCGTTTTTGTCATTCAGCGCGTAGGTGACGCGGGCCGTGAGGCGGCCGGGGTAGCCCTCTTCGCCATCCGGCGAGGTGTATTCAAAAGTGATCGAGCGGGGCGTGTCGTTGGCCGCCACCTTCCAAAGCTTTTTATTGAAACCGATGGTGCCACCGTGCAGATGGCAGGGCATGTCGCCAGGGGCGTTGTTTTTTGCCAAGCGATAGGATTTCCCATCGAGGGAGAAGGTCCCGTTGGCAATCCGGTTGCCAAAGCGGCCGACGGTGGCGCCGAAGTAGGGGTTTTCGTCGGAAAGATACCCGGCGGCGGAATCGAAGCCGTGCGTGACATCCGCCAGCACGCCTTTCCGATCGGGAACGCGCACGGACACAAGCGTGGCGCCGAGATCGGACACGCGAACCTGCACGCCGTTTTTGTTCGAGAGGGTGAACACGGACACAGGCCGGCCATCGGGCATTTTTCCAAATGGCTCGCCAGCCGGCGAGGCGGAGAGGAGCGTGAACGGGGTGGCTAGCAGGGCGAATGCGGCGAGCAGGGTGTGTGTTTTCATGGGGTTGGCGGGAAAAGTGGCCGTGACGTTCTAAGGCGATGGCAAGGCGTGGGTGCGCCAGGCCTCGGCGAGGAGCCTGTCGGTCATCTCCTTGACTCGCTCGGGCTCGGCAGCGGCGAGGTTGCGCTGCTCGTTAGGGTCGTCGGCGAGATTGTAGAGTTCCCACTTCACTTTCGGCCGAATCCCGTCACGCACCAGCGCGCCTTTCCCCACAAGCTTCCAGTCGCCCTCGCGCAGGGCGGCGTTGCGCTCGTGCTCGAAAAAGAGCGAGCGGGGGTTGGCTGGCGCGCCTTCGAGTGCCGGCAGCAAGCTCATGCCCTCCAAGGCCGGAGCCTCTTTCGGATAATCGGCCTGCGCGATCTGGAGAGCTGTGGGCATGATGTCCATGACATGGGCAACCTGCGTGACAATCGCCCCCTTGTCGCGAATCCGCGCGGGCCAATGCGCAATCATCGGCGTGCGGATGCCGCCCTCGTGCGCATGGTGCTTGTAAAGCCAGAGCGGCGTGTTGCAAAGGTTCGCCCAACCGCTGCCGTAGCTGAAGAGACTGCCGGGGCCGCCGAGTGTCTCCAGCGCCTCGCCCTCGTGCAAGCGGTTCGGCTCGCGGGTCGTGTTGCCATCCACCCCATGGCCGGCCTTGGGATTTGCGTAGTTGGCGGGGGTCAGATCGAACCCGAATGGCTCCCACTCGGCACACGCGCCGTTGTCGCTGAGGAAAAGAATGAGCGTATTTTCGAGTTCCCCGCTTTTTCGCAGGTCGGCGACCAAGCGGCCTATGTTGGCATCCATGTTCTCGACCATCGCCGCATACACCGCCATGCGCCGCGAGAGGTCGGCACGGCGCTTGGCCTCCAGCGAATCCCAGGCAGGATTTTTCCCATCCTTCGTCGCGGACCCGGCCTTGCGAGCCAGCATGATATTTTCAATCGGAGAACGGCCCGGATCCTCGAGTGACGCTGGAACGAGCCCCAGCGCCTTGAGTCGCTCGATGCGCTCGGCGCGCAACACATCCCAGCCTTTTTCGTAAGTCGACACATAGCTCTTGCTGAGTTCCGGCGGGGCCTGGACAGGGAAGTGCGGGGCCTGATACGCGACATACAAAAACCACGGCACCTTCTCGGCGCGCGCGGTGTTCAAAAAATCCAAGGCGTAGTCGGTCATGGCGTCCGTCGCAAAGTATTCCCCCGCCCCATAGGAGCGCTCCGGACGGCCCTCCGGCAGACGAATCATCATGCGCGGTTCCCACGAATCCAGCCCATGCCCATGCACAAATCCGTAGAACTCGTCGAACCCGCGCTTGGTCGGGCCGGGCGCGTTCACATGCCACTTGCCAACCATGTAAGTGCCATACCCCGCCTTTTTCAGAGCCTCCGCCAAGGTCACCGTGTTTTCATTCAATCTCCCTCGGTAGCCGGGCATGTCGTTGCTCCGCCCCACAAAACGCCCGATCCCCGCCTGGTGAGGATACAGCCCCGTCAGCAGACTGGCCCGCGTGGGACAGCACCGGCTGGAATTGTAAGCTTGGGAAAAGCGAACCCCATCGCTGGCAAGCGCATCGAGGTTCGGCGTCTTGATTTCCCCCCCGTAGCACCCCATGTCCGACCACCCAAGATCATCGGCGAGAATCAGGAGAATATTCGGCCGGTCCACCGCCGGCGCCGCCAAAATGCAAGGCAACCAACTCAGCACCCCCACGACAATCAACAAACGAAAAACGACGGAACTCTTCATAAGAAAAAAACGAATCGAAAATCTCAAACCGGCAACCACGCGAAAATCCCACACTCCAGATCAAAATCAATACAAACAATTGCAAAAAATCCCGCAACTTTTTTGGCCGATCGGCCATTTTTTTGCCGGTCATCAGTCAACCCTCAAGCCCACCTTGGGAACTTGTTCCAAAGGCGCGCTTTCCGAACTCCTTCAGAACGCCCAAGCGTTTGTCCCAAGCAGTTCGACCGGGGTAGGCCTCGGGCAGCAAGGCTTGGGGGAGGAACGGATCCCAATGCAGGATCGGACGCCAGCGCTCCAACTCCCCTTCCGCCCAAGAAACAAACTCTTCGGGCGAGGACTCTTTCGCGGGCAAGGCATCCAGCCATTTCCCATGCTCCTCATACAGGCTGAAAATCTTCGGGAAGTCCCAAGCTGAAGAAACCACCTCAGCATTCGTCACTTTCCCGGCAAAGCCGCCTTCCACCACAGCGAGGCCTTTCAGGCTCCCCAGAGACCCTTCGGCCTCGAGCAAGTCCTTTCCCAAGGCATGCGGAGTGATCCAGAGGCTGCGTTGCAAGCATCCGAAATTGTGCCGTCGCAGGGTCTCCCGGAAAACACGGCGGAGTTTCCGCTCCGTCTCTGGCAAATCAAACGAGACCACCCTCCATTTCCCATCCCACTGGGCATCCCACAACCGCGTGGGATCGACGCCGCCAAGCGCCAAAAGCCGCCCCCGCTCGGTCAACTTCACCACACGATCCACCGATCTCCCGCTGCATTCCAAGCTCCCCTGCTCCTCCAGCCGCCGCACCCGATCCAACAACCCAGCGCGCCAAGCCCACCCTTCAAACGACTCGTTCATCGAACGAAATGTCGGCCTCGCCATGACATCCAACCCCCAAACCAGCGTATAGAGAAAAAGTTCCGTCCGAGGTTTCATTCCCAAAAGAAAACCACCCTCCACCCATTTCCGCAAACTTTTTGGCCGATCGTCCATTTTTTTGCCGGAATCGAAGACGCCCGCGCGTGGGTAAATCCGCAGTTTTTTTGGCCGATCGGACAAAAAAGTTGCGGGCGGAGGGTTATGGAGTGCTGGGCAGGGTGGCTTCGAGTTTGGCGAGTTTGTCGGAGCGGGCGGCGGGGGTGCCGTCGATGAGGAGTTGGAAGCCGGCGCCGCGATTGTATTTTTTGCCGTCGCGATCCCAGATCACGGTGAGTTCGTGGCCGTGGTAGGGCACGCGGTCGAGGCAGAACCAGTCCCATATTCCTTCGGGCAGGAGGGGGTTCACCACGAGTTTGTTGTCATGGCGGGGGCGGATGCCGACGAGACCGGTGATAACGAGGTCGCAGAAGGTGGAGTGGTTGTAGTCCTTGCCGCGTTCCTCGCTTGGTTTTTTCTTGGGGTCGAGTTTTGGGTTTTTCCCTTGCTCAATGAGCATGGTTCGGGACATCCATTCGCCGGTGTAGGGGTTGATATTTTCATCGATCCAAGGAACGATCTTGCCGTCCTCGCGTTGGAATCGGTGGGTTTTTGCATAGGTTTGCAACGTGTCGTAGAAGACTTTTTTGGAAATGGTCTGCTGATCGTAGTCGTTGAGCAGATTGGCCAGGGCGGTGAGCGTGATCGAGGTGGCGAGGGGCCAGGAGGGGCCGTTCCACTGGCATGCGTGTCCCGTGTAGGAAAGGGTGAATCTCGGGTGCCGCTGCTCGGGAAATGTCGGGCCGTAGGGGGCTTTGAATCCCTTCGGATCGTCGAGTTCCTTCCAGCCTGCTTCGAAGCCGGGGTCGGGCAGATGAAACATCCATGGCGCGTAGCCCCAGAGTTCGCGCACATCGCTGCGGCGGGATTCGTCCTCGCGGAGGATGGTGAAAAACTGCATTTGCGGGTCCCAGAGTTTCTCTTGGACCAATGCCTTGAGCTTGGCGGCGCGGGCGCGAAAGTCCCCGGCCAAATCCGGCCTGCCGGCGGCTGCAGCGATGTCTGCGATGGCCATCATGTTTCCGTAGGCGGCGGCGTTGGTGAGCGGGCGGAATCCATGACCGCCGATGGACATCTCGGAGCCGTCGAAGTGATCGATTGTGTAGTAAAGGCCGTTGTCCCTGCGGCCGACCATGTGGACTCCCCTCCCCGCCTTGCCTTCGTCCCAGCGCTGCTGCTGGGCGATCATCGCATCCAGCAAGCCGATCGGCAAGGTGGTGTCGCCCGTCACGGCGGCGCGCTTCCAAATGCCGTCGGCGAGCCAGTTGGTGTAGACCAGCGATCCCTTCGCGCCCGCGCCGAACCAGAAGCGCGAGTAGTTGTCGAGATACTGCGGATCGCGAATCCAGCGGCCTTCGGCGAGGTGGAGTTCCGCCGCCATGTTGATGGTGTTGGATCGGCCCGCCCAGGACACGCTTGGCAGGAACTCCGTGACGACCCAGCCGGCAGGCGTTTTCCGCAGGTGCTTGCGGTAGGTCCACCAGCGGAACCAGTAGGTTTTTTCGAACTCCTTGTCGGGGCATTCGAACAGCGGGACATTCGCCGCAAGAAAATCCCACGCTTCGGCGTTGGGGATGGCATTTTTGTAGAGTTCGTTGTCATCCGCGTTGAATTGCTCGACGAGCGGCTTGAAGGATGCCGGATCGAGAACGGCGGAGTGAGAGATTGTGGCGGATGCGAGTAGTGCCATGGCAAAAAGGGCTGTCTGGGTTGGTCGGAGTGGTTTCATTGATTTTTGGTTCAGGAGTGAGTTCAGGGAGTCATCGGATGCAGCGTTGCGGCCACCGCGGCCAGTGCCTCGCGGGCTGCTTTGGATTCGGGCGTGTCGTCTTCGGGCTTCACCAATTTCTCCGAGTATGGCGCGTCAGCCATGTCGTAAAGCTCGCCGTCCTCACGAAGTTTCCAGCCGGCATTTCGCACGAAGTATTCCTTGTTGTAGAGGCTGTGCACCCATTCGCGGGGAGACTTTCCATTTCCCTCCAAAACGGGCGCAAAGCTCATGCCATTGATGTCGTTGGGTAGCTGAACACCGGCCACTGACAAACAGGTCGGAAGGATGTCGCTGAAATCCACCACCCCGTCATAGACAGACCCCGATTGGATCACGGCAGGCCAACTCGCAATGAGAGGCACCCAGGAGCCCGTTTCTTTCATCGTGCCCTTTCCAAAGGGAATGTTGCGGCCGTTCTTCATTTGGGTCACCACCCAAGGAGGCGTGCCATTGTCACCGGCAAAGAGAACGAGCGTGTTTTCGCGTAGCCCGAGTTCCTCGAGTTTCGCGAGAATTTTCCCAACCTCCTTGTCGAGATATTCGACAAGAAAGGGAAAGTTGGCCATGTCCCCATACATCTCTTCCTTTTTGTTGCCGGGGTCACCGCGTGGCCCGTCAGGATTCAGCGGGGTCGGCCAATAGGGGAAGTGGGGAAGTGGCGACGCGTAGTAGAGGAAAAATGGTTTCCCCGCCGTTTTCGCCTCATTCATGAAGCGGAACGCCCAGTCGTCCATGAGATCGGGGGTGTATTTCCCTTCGACAGGTTCGCCGTATTCGCGGAGATGCGCGCCCGGAACCATGTATTGGCGTTCGAATCCACATGCGCGGACATGGGGGCAATTCGTATCCGCATCGGCATTGGGTTGGACGTTTTTCAGATTGGCGAGAGGGCCGATGTGCCACTTGCCCACGGCGCCCGTCATGTAGCCTGCCGACTGCAAAAGATTGGCAATCGTGGGGTGCGACTTGCTGTCGAGTTCCCGAGTGGCGCCGTTCCGGCCGAGGATGTCGTGAAAGCCGACCCGATCATTGTATTTCCCGGTGAGCAACTGGGCGCGGGAGGGAGAGCAAACGGGCGTCGCGTAGGCTTTGGCGAAACGAATGCCTTTGGCTGCCATGGCATCGAGGTTGGGAGTTCTTACTGAGCCTAACACCTTGCCTCTCTCGCCAAGAAACTCCGCGCCGCCGTAGCATCCAATCGCCTCCGCTCCGAGATCGTCTGCGAGGATCACTACAATGTTCGGCTTGGTGGAAACCTCCGCAGCGATCGCGGCATTGACTCCAGCCATCGCTGTGACAAGTGCGAAAAATTTCAGAGCAAGGGAACAAAAGGCGAAGGCACTCATAAAATGCAATGCATTGTAATGTGGATTGAGGCTGGGATTCCTGCAAGGATTGGTTAAAGAATTTTGCCATGAAATTCCCTTCCCTCGTCCTCCTTATGCTCGCTGTGGCCATTCATGCAGCACCGCCGAATATCGTGCTGATCAATGTGGACGACCTCGGCTACGGCGATCTCGCGTGCTACGGTTCGAAGGTCAATGACACGCCCCACATCGACCGCCTTGCAAAGGAAGGCATGCGGTTCACCGATTATTACTCGGCGAGCCCGGTGTGCACACCATCGCGGGCGGCGTTATTGAGCGGTTGCTACCCGGGGCGCATCGGCTTCGATGTGTTCGGAAAAAACAAGAATCTGCCGGTTCTTTTTCCCGGCGATGCCGAGGGACTGAATCCCAGCGAACGACTGCTTCCTGAGTTGCTAAAGGAAAAAGGCTACGCCACGGGAATGGTAGGAAAATGGCACCTCGGCGACCAACCCGAGCATTTGCCCACACGGCACGGCTTCGACTCGTATTACGGGATTCCATACAGCAACGACATGGGGATTTCGGTGGCCCGGAAGGACTACCCGCCCCTGCCGCTCGTGCGAAACGAGACCGTGATTCAGCAGCAACCGACGCAGGCCGCATTGATCGAGCGCTTCACCGAAGAGGCGATTTCCTTCATCCGCGCGAACCGCGACAAGCCGTTCTTCCTCTATCTCCCGCATATCCATGTGCACCTGCCTCACTATGTCATGGAACCATTCACTTCGAACTCCCGCAACGGCCGCTATGGTGCGGCACTCGCCGCTGTGGATTGGAGCACGGGGGCGATCATGGATGAACTCAAGCGCCTCGGCATCGATGACAACACCATCGTGATTTTCACCTCGGACAACGGCAGCCGAACCAAAGGCGAAGGCGGAAGCAACGCCCCATTGCGTGGTCACAAAGGGCAAACCTGGGAAGGCGGCATGAGGGTGCCGTGTATCGTGCGCTGGCCAGCAGGAATCCCGGCTGGAACAGTCAGCGGGGAATTGGGCACGGCGATGGATTTCACCCCGACCCTCGCCTCGCTTGCAGGCCACGACACGAATGGACTACCGAAGCATGACGGCGTGAACCTGCTTCCCGTCTGGCGCGGCGAAAAAGATGCCTCCTCCCCGCGCGAGCATTTCTTCTACTTTAAAATGGCCGTGCTGCAGGGAGTTCGCTCCGGCAAGTGGAAGCTCCGCCATGCCTTCGATGCTGGGAAAAATTCCGACCCCAACAGGCTCGAACTTTACGATCTCTCCACGGACCCCGCCGAATCCCGAGACCTCGCTGCGGAACATCCCGATGTGGTGAAGCGCCTCGTCGCTGCCATGAATGACATCCGCAAGGAACTTGGCGATTCAAGGCTCGGTATCCAAGGCACAGCGCGTCGCGAGCCAGCCATTTCCCCGAATCCCAAGCCTCTCACCACCAAGGACGAAAATTACCCCTACATCGAGCCGATCTACCAACTCGACGAGGCGGGGTAGGAAATACCCGAAAACGGATTTTTTAGACAGGTGGACAGGATTTGCAGGATTAACATGAAAGGTTTACGGAAGCGGCGAACACCACTAACCGATCCACTGGGATTCGCTTTAATTCATTCACCCTCCGTGTTCTCTGTGTCCTCTGTGGTTAATTTCTGCTGGATTTGGCATGATTCACTCACGGCCCTTCGCTGCTGGAAGAGCCAATCCACAAGCCCCGGATGCTTCCATGACTTTGTGTAGGCATCGTGGCCGACTCCTTCGTAAAGCGTCAGTCGTGCGTCAGCGGCACCAGCAGCCTTCATCGCCTCGATCATGTCGGTGGATCCCGAAACAGGCACCACCTTGTCCTGATCGCCGTGAAACGCCCAGACCGGAACATTCTTGAGACGATCCACAGCGGTGGGATCACCCGCTCCGCAGAAAACAATCACAGCGGCAGGCAGGTCGGGATTTCGCAGGACAAAATCCCACGCGCCGTAGCCGCCCATGGAAGTGCCGACGACATAGATGCGGCTGGGGTCGATGGGTTGCGTCGCCATCAAGGCATCGACAATTTCCTTCAGCAGCACGATCGACTCGCTCGGTGGCCTTTTGTCCAACGAATACGAACCGTGGTTAAAAGCGACTGGCACCCATTGCATTTTTGTCTGCGGCATGACGATGAAGCAGGGGTGGTTTTTTTGAACCTCGTCCGCCATCCAGCCAGCAACCCAGGGAACCAAATGCTTGAAGTTGTCATCCCCGCGCGATCCCGCTCCGTGCAGTGCCACCACCAGCGGGTAGGTCTTGCCCGGATCCACCGGCGAAGGCGAATACAAGCGGTAAGGCATGGTTTTCCCCTGCGGGGAGGAATGCCCATGGGCCTCTGTTTTGGAGGCGTAGTGGTCCTTGGAATGGGGAACCAGAGTATCGCCCGAGGCATCAACCGCCGACAGAACGAGGAGCGCCAATAGGGCCGCTCGATTAAGGATGAAGGGCAGCCTTCTCATGCAAAGCTGGATTCGCGAATGCGCTTGGTCAGGCGGTGGTGCCACTCGACATCACGCCACATGCCGGTGAATTGAGGGCCGCAGAAATTGCTGATGGCGATGCCTGTCCAGCGTTTGGTTTTCACGGCCTCCTCGACGGTGTGGGCACAGAGTTCCTTCACCCAGCCCCAATCGAGAGCACGATCCCAATCCTCGTCGACCGCACTAGGCCACCGGCGCTCGAGCCAGGAAAAATCCCACATGGCGATCGCGAGGGTGTTGCGAGGTTTGAGGAGCGGCGGGCTCATATTGACCGCGGAACAAATCGACTCCACTCGTGCTCGGCTGCACCTCTTTCATAATCGCGGAGGTAGCGCTGGAAATTCAGCGGCGTGAGCCCGGCGGTTCCCATGATCGGACAACCGCAGGGGTAGCCTGCGCTGTGGTAGAACTCGGCGGGCTGAAGAGTGTCGCCGATCGCCTCGAAAACACCCTTGTTGTAGTGACGGCAAAACTCCGCCGCGCGGTCCCATTCTCCGTAACGAATCAATGCTTCGAAGGCCTTGAAGGCATCCACCGGCCACGAGTAGGCATCTCCCCAATGGCCGCATAGCGGGTTGAACGACGGATCATCGAGAGCCACCATCGGCACGGGGATTTTGGCAAAGAACTGCTTGGGATCGAAGAGGGCTTCGAGGAGTTTTTTGGTGCGTTCGGGAGGCACAAGGCCCGCCCACATGAGCCAGTAAACGGCATTCGTGCGCTTCATGACCTTTTGACCGGTCGCGCGCACGACGGGGTAGTAAAAGCCCGTCGCCTCGTCCCAAAGGTTCTCGTTCGTCCACTCCTTGATGCGGCGGTATTCGTTTTCGAAATACACTGCGTCCTCCATGTGGCCGAGTTCGCGGGCGAAGAAGGCCAAGTCCTCGGCCATGCGGGCCTGGCAGGCCACGATGTCGGGCAGGTAGGCGCGCTCGGGACGACCGGCGATTTCCGGCGTGCGTGTGAGCGGATTGCAGGTGTTTTCGAAGACGACTGGATCGTTGGGATCGGTGCCGTTGTCCTTGTATTCACAGATCGCGGAGTAGAGGTCCTGCCCAGCGTTGCCGGTGGCGATGATGCCGTTGCCCGTCGGGTTGCGGTGCGTCATCCACCAGCGATACCAGTTTTTAAAACCGCCATAGGCCTGCCCAAGAAAATGACGGTCGCCGGTGAAGACATAATAATCCCTCACGCACGGCGAGATGTTTGGAATCTGCGAGTAGTCGAAGGTCGTCCGCGAAAAAACCGCCTGCGGCACCATGCCCTCCGGCGTCTGGAAATCGAGAAGCGTCTTGATTGAATTCGCGATCGTCTCCGGCGCGATCCAGAGCATGTAGCGGCAGGCGGGCAGGAAGTTGATCCACACGGCATCGCCGAAATCCCACTCGGGGCCGTAGAACTCGAGCAGTGACGGTTGGTGGATTTGCCCACCGGCGCGCGTGTTTCGCAAGGCGCGGTTCACAAACGCCGCGACCATGTTTTTCTCGCGGGGCGTTTCCTTTCCCGTGCTGAATGGCTCGATGGATTGCGCCTCCGCAAGCCGCTGCCAGAGCGAGTCGAAACGGGCCAGCTTGGCGATGCCATCCTTGATAACCGCATCGCGCTCCCACTCCGTCGGGCAATCAAAGACAGCCAATCCCAACACCTCATCCTCGGAAGCACCCGACTGCAAGAGCGCTCCATGCCATCCCCGCAGGTTGTGCAACCGCCATGTGCGACCGTCTTCAACCACCCCGACATCCGCGGCATCGAACTCAAGATTCATGTGAAGCCGTGACTCCCCGCCACCGGCCAATCGCACGCGGAAGAGCAGCAGGAAATGCGAGTGCACGATCAACTCGAAGGAACGATCCAGCTCGCCTGAACCATCAATCAGTCGCAGCAGGTTCCCCACACGAAAATCAATTCCGCTCCCCTCGCCTCCGGAAAAGAGAGGAGAGGCGAGGCCCTCCCTTTCCAACTCGAAGCGCAAGGCGGGAGCGAGGGATTGGCGGGTCGGGTCGTTGTAGGTCTTGCGTCGAATGACCACGCCAGAATCCGTGGCATCCACAGGACTGATTTCCCAATGGGGAAATTTCGGCTCGGGCATCGAAAAATCCGTCGGCCACAGACCTTGGAACCAATTTGTTTTTCCCAACGCGTCCACCCCTACCTCTTGAGATGTGGCGATTTTTTTGTTCCCAGGCTTGAGGCCCAGCACAAGGCTGTTCGTCTGCTTGCCAGACACGCCGGGAACGACTTCCGGCCTGCCGGGGCCACCGCAGCACAACTCGCGGTAGCATTGGACGGATTCTTGAAGTTCGGGATCGGATAGTGACGCGTTCATGAGTCTGAAAAAGTCGCTTAGGGGGCTTGGGGTGCTGAAGCCGCTGGCAACGCGGCGCGGATGGAACGGACGACCTCCGCGGCGAGCTTCTCCGAGCCCGCTTTTTTAAAATGCACATCGCCGGGTTTCGTAAACAGCGAGGGATCGAACGCCGCGCTTGTCGCATGCAGGTCGTTGATCGGGATTCCGCGCTCAGCCATGACTTTTGCGGCAATCGCGTTGTATTTCACATCGTCGCCCACGAACCGCCCGGCCTCGCCTTCAGGCACCATGGTCGTGCTGGCCCAGATCAAAGCGGCTCCGGTTTTTTGCAGCCGATCCACGAGGGTGTTGAGATTTTTTTCGTAGTCCTCCGGCGTGACGGACAGCTTTCCATTCACCTTGTCCCGGTTGCCTTGGTTTTTCGATTCGGGATGGCGGTAACACAAATCCCAGAGGCCCCAGTTGAAATGGATGACATCCCATTTCGTGTCCCCAAGCCAGTTGTCGATCCAGCGGAGGCCACGGGGCGTGTCGCCGCAATTCGTATTCGGACGCGAAACGCTCGCCTCGTCTTGAAGCGTCTCCTGCACTACCGGAAAATACCCGATGGAAATCGAGTCGCCGAGAATCAGAACCTTCGGCAATCCCTCTTCGGAAGCGGTGGCATTCGCCAAAGCCGCCTTGTCGGCCTCGGGGGTGAAAAACTCTTTTTCAAGACTTCCGGAAGGCGACGGGGTCGCGAATGCAGCTAAAACGGAAATGAAAAAAGCGGTGAAAATTCGTATCAAGGTCATGTGGTTTTGATACACCACCCACGAATAAATGCAATCAATTGCATCCCTCGGAGAAGAGGTTCATTTCACGCCCAATTGAGTCATAACCTTCACCGCCACAATGGACCGCAGCGTTTTTGTCCGATCGGCCGATCCAACGAGGATCCGTATCACTTTTCCAGAGTTTTAGAAAATTTCTTTCAACGACCTTGCACCAATTGCACCAAGCGCTCTTTCATCTTGGCCGCCAAGTCGAGATGCGATTCCAACCGGTTGCGACTTTCGCTCGGGTCTTCGCGAAGATTGAAAAGGGATTCGCCGAGGTTGATGGAACCGCTCCCTTTTCTCATGCGAGTGTCCTGGCCTTTGGCGAAGTATTTCCAATCCCCCTGGCGGAGAGCCAAGTTGCCCAGCGCGTCTCCCAGCACGATCTCGTGCGGTTCGTCCTTAGAAAGCCCCAGAAGAACGCGGGATTTGTCTGTGCTGTCAGGCGCCGCCCCGGAGGGGAGCGGGGTTGAGAGAATCGAAGAAAAGCTGGAGAACAAGTCCACTTGCGAGACGACCGCATCGGACTTCCCGGGTTGAATCCGATTCGGCCAGGAAACGATCAGCGGCACGCGAGTTCCACCTTCCATGAGGGAGTATTTGCCGCCGCGCAAGCCGCCAGAGGCAGGATGCTTGTCGACAAACTTCAGATCATCGTCCTCATACCCGTCGGCGAAAATTGGGCCGTTGTCGCTGCTGACGATAAAAACAGTGTTCTCCATCATCCCCCGCTCCTCGAGAAATTTCATCAACTCGCCCACATTCGCATCGAACTGGACGATGGAGTCACCGCGAAGACCTGCCTCGCTTTTGCCCCGGAAGCGCTCATGGGGGACATGTGGATCGTGCGGGTCGTGCGTGGAAAAAAAGAGAAAGAACGGCTGCTTGCCGGACTCCGTGATGAAGGATTTGGCCCGATCGACCAACACATCGCCGATGTCCGCATCGTTCCAGAGGGCCTTCTCGCCGCCAGCCATGTAGCCGATCCGACCGAGGCCTTTGATGACGGTGTCGGAATGCTGCGGATCGGAGTCCTGAAGCGTTTTTGACTCCGGCTGCTGATGACCGATTGGATACTTCGACCCCGGCAGGGGGTCCGTGTAACTCACTTGGATGGGGTCGGCTTGATCCAATCCCCTCACCCGCCCGTTTTCGACATAGACGCAAGGCACGCGATCCACGGTGGCGGGAATGATGAAGCTCTCATCAAAACCGATCTCATTGGGTCCGGGGGCGATTTTGCCATTCCAATCGATTCCCTTTTTCGGTTCTCCAAGTCCCAGATGCCACTTCCCGACAATGCCGGTGCGGTATCCTGCGTTTTTAAATAGTGTCGCCAATGTTGGCTTGGAGACGGGAATGGTCAGCGGAGCATCGCCAGGTAAGATTCCGAGGTTCCTGCGCCAGGCATATTCCCCCGTCAGCAACGAGTAGCGAGAGGGCGTGCAAGTGGCATGGGTCGCGTAACCTTGGGTGAAAAGGAGACCTCGTTCCGCCAGACGATCGATATTGGGCGTTTTGATGAGCCTCGAGCCGTAGCAAGACAGATCGCCATATCCCAGGTCGTCGGCATAAACGAGCACGACATTCGGGTGCGAGGAATTTGCGGCCTGCACGCCGAGGGCGGAGAGCAGGGTCAGGAGTGCTGCGAGGTGTGTTTTCACAAAATCAAGTGTCCGAGGTTAATCCAGCTTCGGCAGGGTCGCGCCCACATCGCGGCACCACTCGAGGAGCTTGGCGGTGAGCGCGGCGACCTTTTCGGGTTGCGATGCGGAGAGATCGGCGGTTTCCGAGGGATCGGCCCGGAGATCGAAAAGCTCCACATTCGCTCGGGCTTTGGGCTGCTTGCTCATGGCAACCAGTTTGAGGTCGCCTTCGCGGATCGCCCATTGACGATTCTCGTAGGCCCAGCAGATCGAATCGTGCGGCATGCCGCTCTCCTTTCCATCGAGGAACGGCATGAGGTTCACTCCGTCGATCGGCCATTTCCCGTCGATCTTCTCCCCGGCGAGGGCAATCGCCGTGGCGGCGAGGTCCATCTGGGTCACGGGCTTGGTGAAAACCTCTCCAGCGTTGAAATGCCCGGGCCATGAGGCAAACATAGGCACGCGCACTCCGCCTTCCCACACCTCGCCCTTGCTGCCGCGAAACGGGGTGTTAATGGATCCATTCGGCGAGTTGCGCGTGGTCGCTCCTCCGTTGTCGCTGAAGAAACACACCAGCGTGTCCTTCTCGAATCCCGCGTCACGGATGGCGGCGAGCACATCGCCGATGGCATCATCCATCGAGGACATCATCGCGGCGTAGAGTCGGCGTTGCTCGTCCTCGATATGCGCGAATTTTTTCTCCAGCTCCTTCGGAGCCATCATCGGAGTGTGCGGAGCGGTAAAGGAAAGGAACAAAAAGAACGGCTTGCCGCTGTCCTTGCGGGAGGCCACGAACTTTGCAGCCTCGTTGCCAAAGGCGGTCGTGATGTAGCCATCCACATCCACCCGGTCGCGATTTCTCCAAAGTGTGGAATAGCCATCAGTGCCTTTGCCTTTTTTTTCATTGGCACCTTGGAAGTAGGTTCGCCCGCCGCCGAGCAGTCCGAAGAATTCGTCGAAGCCACGATTCATTGGGTGGAATTGTTCCTTTTGTCCCAAGTGCCACTTGCCGATGAGCGCGGTGCGATAGCCGGCCTTGCGAAGATAATCTGATATTGTCGGAACTCCCTCGGCCAAACCGGTTTCGCTATCCCGCCTGACCCAGTCGGGCACGCCGTCTCGGTGCTGGTAGCGAGCGGTCATGAGAGCGGCGCGAGTGGGGCTACACACCGGCCCGGTGACATACCCGTCAGTGAACCGAATCCCCGCCTTGGCGATCGAATCCATGTGCGGCGTGGGGATGTCTTTCGATCCATGAACCCCGCAGTCCGCATAGCCCATGTCATCGGCAACGATGAAGACGATGTTGGGTTTCGGAGCGGGGATTGATGAAATCGCGGGCGCGGTCGGGAAAATCGCCACAAGGAAGAGGATGATCGGGAGAGGAATCTTCATGGAGAATATGGGATGGCAACTTGTTGGTTTTGATAAAGGCCGGGGGGCGTCGCCGTATGCCAACCAGTCCGCTGAATACAATATGCAAAAGTTTGTATTTCTTGAAAAGATATTTGAGTCGCGACTGTTTTGAACCTCGAACGGTCAAGGTACCAGTCAGATATTAAGGCGACTTGAGCGCCGCGTTCAAAATGAGGCTTTTGCCCTTCTCAAGAGCGAAGTCTCCAACTTCCGATCCGTTGCGAACCTTCAGCGGCAGTCCTGCATGGGAGTGGATTTTTGCGCGGACGAGCTTGCCCTCGCTCCACTCCAGATCGACTTCGAAGCCGCCCCGCGTGCGGATGCCGGTGATTTTGCCGCTGGGCCAGGCGGCGGGCAGCGCGGGCAGCAACTGCAACTCGCCACCGTGCGCTTGCACCAGGAGCATGGCCGCCATCCCCGGCACGCCGCCGTTGGCATCGACATTAAAAATATGCGGCCCGGGATCGTGTCCGGTCATCAGGCTGTTATGGATCTGCTTTTGAGTCGCAAGCAGGCGGAGTTGGTCGTAAGTCGCCTCCGGCATGCCCAAAAACGCAGCCGCCACGCCGCTTTGCACGCGTGCGAAGCCGGAGCGTTGTTTGCCTTTCTCGATTGCCGCCTGCTTTTCCAGCACCGTCTTTTTTGCCGCCTCGCGCAGCGGACCGGCTTCCAGGAAGGCGGGGTCGAAGCTCTGGTAGCAGCCGTAGAGTTGCGAGTAATGACGGTGCCCGGCGAAGAGCTTCCCGCCTGGAAATTCAGGAATCACCCCATCCTTGGTGATCGGGTAGGCGGGGAGCTTGGCGCGTAGCTTCTCCCACTTGGGGATATTTTCCTGCTCGATACCGAGCTGCCGGCAGGCGGCGACGAGACTGCCCAAAACATCCCGGGCGACCGCCGTATCCATCACCGCACTTACGCCGGGCGCCGTCTCGGGGTTGAATGAAGGGATGAACACCAGCGTGCCGTCCGCGCCCTCGAGCAGGAAGTCTTCGTAAAAGAGCGCCACTTCCTTCAGAGCGGGAACCGTCCTGTTTTTCAAAAACTCGGTGTCCCCGGTGTATTCGGCGTAATCGATAAAATAGCGCAGCAACCAGCCACAGCCTGCGGTCCACACGCCATACTCCTTGCCACGAAGTGCCAGGGCGGTGTTGGAAGCGCGCAGATTGGTGACGAAGCCGCGCGCGCCGTAGAGACGCTTCGCATTGATTCTCCACTCGGGATAAAAACCTTCCATCAGGCGGAAGTAGCCTTCCATCAAATCCAACAGGTTCGCGCTCGCGGCCGAAAACATCGCCGACTGCACATTCGTATTGAGCGTGAAGTCGCCCGACCACGGCACCGTCCATCCGCCCGCCCAGACGCCTTGGAGATTGGGCGCGAGTTCGCCCGCGGCGGAAATGAACATGTATCGGCCGGCGTCATACATTTTCTCCATCAGGGCCGACGGCAGGGTGTTCGTGGCCATGGCCTCGGCGATCAATTCCTCGGTCGGCTTTGCACGGTCCTCGCCGCTGCCCAGATCGAGCCGCGATCGCCTGAAGAGTTCCCCGTGCAACGCGGCATGCCGCGCGAGCAGGGCCTCGTAGTCAGGCTCAAGCTGACGCATCGATTCCATCACCAGCGGCATCAGGACCATGGCGTCGTCGTCTTTCAGATACGCCACCACGGAGCTGTCTGCGGTCGATGGAACGGGCACATACACGCCGGGGGATTTGAAGTCGGGATTTTCCTGTGAATAGGCCCAGGCCTCGCTCTTGTCCGGCGGCAGCGGCGTCTTCCAAGGCACGACCCGGATGAGCACCAGGGTGTCGCGGCCTTCGTCGCGCGCGAGGATGCGGGCGGCCACATCGTAGCCGCCCTTGCCGTTGACATAGCGATTGTGAACCGTGACCAACTCGCCGTCCGCGCGCTGGCTGGAGTCGATCCACGGCCTTTTAAGTTCGGGAAAGGAAAGTTGCGGGGCCACCGGGCCTTTGAGCGAAAGCGCAATCAGGTTGGCATCGCGCGAGACAAACATCCGTCGGCGAAACTCGCCTTGCTCGTCCTTCCAGCGCACCTCGACCTCGCCATTCTCGAAGTTTTGCGTCCGCTCGTAGTCTCTGACATCTCCTTTGAGTTCCTGCCGGATTTCAACAAACATACCGGGATGGAATGAATCCGTTCGGAAGCCCTCGTGACCCTGATCGAGGGCCTTCGCGTCCAAGAAAGCGACTGCCTCCCTTGCGCCGATCCATGGCTTGTCGCCTGAGTCACGAATTTTTTGCCTCACCTCGGGCAAATACGCGGCCACGTCGGGAACAATCTCTCGGTTCCCTGCCGGCATGTAGAGGCGGCAATGGTTCACTGCCAAGGTCTCGTTTCCCGGAGAACCGAACAACACCACCCCCATCCGCCCGTTCCCACTCACGAATCCATCCTGCCATTGCTCGGGAACAACTCGACTGATTGATCCGCGGAAATCGTTTGGATTTTTCCCGTGTGCGCCGGGAAGACCCAACAGGACCGTGAGAGCCGTCCAAAAAAACAGCCGGAAAGACGCCGGAAGCGAAAATCGAATCATAAAGAGGGTAGTGTCTAATTGTTGCTTGATTAGAAATTCAAAAGAGACGAAGCAAACTATGGAGTGCAATTTCACACAGGCACAGTTGGATTTTTGATGTTTTAGTTATCTTTATGTTGCGAAGAAGCTCGGACAGCACAGGCAAAGCGGTTTGGTGCACGATTCCCGGTCCACTGCGTGTGAAAAATCGATTGCCCGAGTTGGCGCTGACGATCATCGGCCACCTGAAAAGCAGCGGACATTACCGCCACCAGCAAGTGCCCGAGTTGCACGGACTCCATTTTGTGGAAAAGGGACGCGGAGTCATGCGTGCGAACGGCAAGGACCACAGCGTGGGAGCCGGCGAGCTGTTCGTCTTTTTTCCCGGCACGCACTATATCTACCACGATTTTCCGCAGTCCCCCTGGCGCTATCATTGGATCAACCTCGAAGGCGCTGCCGTGGACCGCGCCCTCGCGCATGTCGGAATCACTGCCGACTCCCCGAGACTCCAGCTTACGCACCCGGGAGCGTTCGAGGGCTTTTTCTCCGAACTGATGGTGGAAATGAAACGCAGCGAGGTTCGCCCGACCTATGCCGTGATGGCGGCATGGCGGTTGATGGATCTCATCGCGAAGCAGCAGGCATGGGAGCGAAAAGAAATTTCGCTCGCCGAGCGCGCCCGCTACCTCATCGATCGGCAGGGCTTTCGAAACATCCGCGTCGAAGAGCTTGCCCACGAACTTGGCGTCGAGCGCTCCACCCTCTTCCGTGCCTTCCGCGAAGCATTCCAGGTCGGCCCAAAAGAATATATCGATGCGGTTCGCTTGAATGACGCCGAACGCATGTTGAGCGACCCCGGCTCCTCGGTGAAACAAATCGCCGACGCCTGTGGATTCGGGAACCTCCAATACTTCATCCGGGCATTCCGAAAAAAGAATGGTGTTCCACCCGGATACTGGAGAACTGCACGAAAACGCGCAGCGAAGCAACCCCCCTCGATCCCTTGAAAAACAGCTTCAATCCAGCTTCGGAAAGGACGCTCCCACATCACGGCACCAGTCGAGGAGCTTCGCAGTGAGTGCGGAAACCTTTTCGGGTTGCGAGGCCGAGAGATCGGTGGTTTCCGAGGGATCGGTCTGGAGATTGTAAAGCCAGACCTCGGCTTTGGTCTTCGGTTGTTTGCTGCGCGCTACGAGTTTGAGGTCGCCCTCGCGGATCGCCCACTGACGATTCTCGTAGGCCCAGCAGATCGAATCGTGCGGAAGGCCGCTCTCCTTTCCATCGAGGAACGGCATGAGGTTCACTCCGTCGATCGGCCATTTCCCGTCGATCTTCTCCCCGGCGAGGGCAATCGCCGTGGCGGCGAGGTCCATCTGGGTCACGGGCTTGGTGAAGACCTCTCCAGCGTTGAAATGCCCGGGCCATGAGGTAAACATCGGCACCCGCACCCCGCCTTCCCACACCTCGCCCTTGCTGCCGCGATAGGGGGTGTTGAGGGAACCGTTCGGCGAGTTGCGTGTGGTGGCCCCGCCGTTGTCGCTGAAGAAACACACCAGCGTGTCCTTCTCGAATCCCGCATCGCGGATGGCGGCGAGCACCTCGCCGATGGCATCATCCATTGAGGACATCATCGCGGCATAGAGGCGGCGCTGTTTGTCTTCGATGTGCGCGAATTTGTCCTCCACCTCCTTCGGCACCATCATCGGCGTGTGCGGAGCGGTGAAGGAAAGGAACAAAAAGAACGGCTTGCCGCTGTCCTTGCGGGAGGCCACGAACTTCGCCGCCTCCTTGCCGAAGGCGGTCGTGAGGTAGCCATCCACATCGGCCGGCTCACGGCCATTCCAGAGCTTTGCGTAACCATCCATCTCCTGGCCTGCTTTTTCACTCTTGGTCTGGTAATAAAGCCGCCCGCCGCCGAGCAGACCGAAAAATTCGTCGAAGCCGCGATTCATCGGATGGAACTGCTCTTTCTGACCAAGATGCCACTTGCCGATCAATGCCGTGCGATAACCCGCCTTGCGGAGATAATCGGCGATTGTCGGCACACCTTCGGCCAATCCGGTTTCGCTGTCTTTTTTCACCCAGTCCGGCACACCGTCCCGGTGCTGGTAGCGGGCGGTCATAAGAGCGGCGCGGGTGGGACTGCACACCGGTCCGGTCACATACCCGTCGGTAAAGCGAATCCCCGCCTTGGCAATCGAGTCGATGTGCGGCGTGGGAATGTCTTTGGATCCATGGACGCCGCAGTCCGCATAACCCATATCGTCGGCGAGGATGAAAACGATGTTGGGACGACGAGACTCGCCTGCAAAAAGAACGGAAAACGAAGCTGTCAACGCAATGCAAAGGGGAAGAAGCTTTTTAATCATCTCAGAAAAAATACAAATGTTTGCATGCCTATCAAGATTGAAATCAGTTATGAAATGCAGGCGACCAATAGACGATCAGCGGAACGATTGAGGGAAAGACCAATCGTGGTTTTTCGGGAATCCAAAATCTCGCCTGATCGCGCATCGAAAATGGACCTAGGAAAGTGGTCCGGCCAGTGAAGCGCCAGACGGCGACTAATCTCGGCACTATGGTCGAAACCCTCCTCCGTATCGCATAGCAACACGCGCAGAGATCCATCGGAGTGCCGCCAAGCGCCTACGGTGACAGGAAACCGTAACTCCTCCGAAAATGGAGCAAGACGACCTCTGGAGCGTAGCAGTCGCCGCATCGCGCGAGCCACAAGAGCATACGCGTAAGGACTGCCGACAATCTCTGGAATCGGGGGATCCGGCTGCTGATGGCAGCCTACATTCTCGTTGTATTGACCGGGATCCCAGACCAAGACATTTTTGCGAAGCGTCAACGCAGGACTGTCTGACACGGAATAAAGCACCTCAGCATCGCCCGCAGCACGGTTCCTCGAGAGCAGGTGGTAGATTTTGAAATCCCTCGGCATCCCCTCACCCAACTCGCGATCTACAGTCTCCAAACGCGCGTCCTTCTGGAGACCAGCAGGCATCGCGTCATCAGAACCCAAGACCGCCTCGGCAGCGATCTCAGGATCGATCCCGCCCGCCGGACTTCCCCAAATTGCAACCGGCTCGCCGTTGCGAATCAAATCCAAGACGGCCTTCTTTTCAGAGGGACGCAAATGGACAGGCGTTTGAAAAACAAACAAGTCGCTGGTGACATGCGGGAGGTATTCGATACGGGTCGCCGAAAGGATTGGCACCGAGCTTTTGATGACGATTGCCGCTTGTTCATCGATCCACTCCTTGATCGAAACATCCGGCGCGTTCGCGCACTGCCACTCGATCGCGCGGCGGTTGTAAACCAGAGTTGGGCCGAGCACCTCGGTCGTCTGAAGCACATCGCGCGCGGCTTCGTTGATATTCTCCGCGACAAACGCCACATCCTTGGAGGGCAGGAGTTTTTTCCCGACATTGAGCCATGAAATGTAAGAGCCGGAAGGAAACTTGAGGCCCTCGGGTGTTTTCACTGCCGCGTGGGAATAAGCCCAGATGCCCCAACGAAGACGATCCGGTGCGACATGAATAACATCGCCAGGCTCCCAGGCATCATAGGCTTCCACCAGCGTGTAGTGCCGCACCCGTGATTCCGCCAGAATCGCTCCGTGGAGAAGAGTGAATGCCAACTGCGCTGTCCAACCTCGCGTCGGGTAATTCCAGAAAGTTTCCTTCCGCTGGCCGGTTTCATTCCAAGCTCCACTCCAAGTTTGCTCAATGAAGGCATCGAGAAACCCCTCCTTGGCGATGGACTCCAGATCAAAGCCGCCGACCCGCCAGTCGGCCACACCGGTGCTGGAATTCGAATACCCCATGAGCCACACGGCGGGATTCGCCTCCTTCACTGCCTGAATGAATTCGCCCCACGCGCAACTGTGAGCGGCGAGCTTCGCGGGGTCATCCGGCCCATTGTTTCCGAAGGGGCCGAATCTCCCATACACCCCCATGCCCACCATGCTGTCCCGAAGCACCAACGCATCGAACCCCATCGCTCGTGAAAGATCGCCCCACTGCGCGGCAAAATAATCGATCGCGCGAGTTCCCTGCGGGACGCCTTTGGGAAAAGCGGCGCGCGGCTCGGGATATTCCTCCAATCGCGACTCGGGGTTGAAACATCGCCGCCCATTGCAGGTCGGCCAAAATGCCTCGGGATGTCGGCGGGCAAACGCACTTCCCTCGCATTCATAGATCGACGCCCAACCGACGACAAAAGTTCCGACCCGCATTTCCCCCAAGCCGCGCCGTGCCGCTTCGTATTTCATCTCACGAACCAGCCAAGCGACATCGGCATAGGTCCACGCCGGATACTCCAGCGGAACAAACTCGACCTCTTCGAAGCGACGCCGCCAATTTTCCATGCGCTCGGCGGTCGAGCCGGTGTTTGGCAAATCCAGCGTGTAATGCTGGGTGGTCATTTTTTTGGGAAACGAAATAAGGGAGTGCGGATCGCCATTCCACTCGGTCACGAAATCCACCAGCCATCCGATATTGATAATCACCCCGCGCTCTCCCCCCACCCCCTCGAAAATCGGCACGCATCGATCCCAGAATTCCGCCACCCGGCACGCGATGTTTTCCCGATCAAACCAATACAAATCGATCTCAACCCAACGATCCATCGGAAGAGAGGTGCCATGAACAGCCGACACTGGCTCAGAACAACTCATGCAAAGGTTTTATATCCAGCAGAAGTAAGTTTCCAGCCCCTTGCAGGAAAGTGCCGAAAAAACACATCGCATCCTATTTATAAGCAAAGATCCGCAACTTTTTTGGCCGATCGGCCAGAAAAATTGCGGTTAATTGATTATGGGTATCTTGCGATGCTTTTCAGCGAGACAAGCCCAAAAAAGAGCGCGCCAGCAATTCAGGCGGCTTCTTCCTTGTCACTGGCTTGTCCACGGTATTCCGCGAGTTTGTTGCGGAGGGTGCGAATGCTGATGCCGAGAAGGTCCGCGGCTTGTGTGCGGTTGCCGTTGGTTTTTTCCAATGCGTCGAAAATCGCACGCTTCTCGAGTTCGTGAAGCGTCACGACGCCTTCGGAGTTGGCGATCGGGGTAGCCGCGGGAAGATCAGCGGGCGTATCGACCGCCGATGGGATTGATGTGGGCGTCGGGGCGGCTTGCACCACGGGAATGCCACCCATGATCTCGGGGCCGATCGGGTTGCCCTCCTCGGCGAGGATCGCCGCGCGCTCAACGACATTTTGCAATTCTCGGACATTGCCGGGCCAATTGTGGGCGAGGAGGCTTTTCATGCCGGCGTCAGAAAACCCGCTGCTTTTGATGCCGTGTTCGCGGGAGAATTTCTCTAGAAAGTGAGTGGCCAGCACCTCGACGTCCCCCACTCTGTCGCGCAGCGGTGGCACTCGGAGCGGGAACACGTTCAGCCGATAATACAAGTCCTGCCGGAATTCCCCTTTTTCGACGGACTTGAGCAAATCGCGGTTCGTCGTGGCCAGCACGCGCACATCGACCTTGATCGTCTTGTTGCCGCCGACCCGCTCGAACTCCCGCTCCTGGAGCACGCGGAGCAGCTTGGCCTGGAGCGCGAGCGAGATTTCGCTGACTTCATCAAGGAGAATTGTGCCGCCGTCCGCCAATTCGAAGCGGCCGTCGCGCTGGTCGGTGGCCCCGGTGAATGATCCCCGCTCGTGACCGAAAAACTCGCTCTCAATCAGCGTCTCGGAAATCGCCGCGCAGTTGACCTTGATAAACGGCTTCCCGGACCTCTGGCTGTTGAGGAAAATTTCATTGGCGACGAGTTCCTTTCCGGTTCCGTTTTCCCCGCTGATCATCACCGTGGCATTCGTCCGGGCCACACGATGGATGAGATCACGGAGCTGCACGATCACCGGGCTTTGGCCGATGATCTCCCGCTGGGAAATGCTGTCGCGATTAAGAAAATCCGTCACCTTCACCGCACGCTGGAACTCGGCCGCCTTTTTCAACACGAGGTCGATCTGAGGCATCGAAAAGGGCTTTTGCACGTAGTCGAACGCCCCCATGCGCATGCACTCGACGACTGTCTCCACACTGCCGTTTGCGGTGATCATGACCACCACAGGACGCGGTTCGCTGTGCGACAAACGGTCGATCAACTCCCGCCCGTCCCCGTCGGGCAGCTCCATGTCCAGGAAGATCAAGTCGTGCGTGCTGGTGGCCAGACGCTTCTCGGCCTCGGCGATCGAACCGGCCGTGGAAACAGCGTAGCGTTTCCCGCGAAGCCGTTCCTCAAGGGATTTGCGGATGATCGGGGTGTCGTCGACAATCAGAATGCGGTCAAGCGCCATGTCAGGTCAAAATCGGGTGGAACACGCGACACGCTACTTGATCATCGATGAGGGTCAAGAGCTCGTGGGCAAATTTTGCCGGGACAGCCAAAGCTTGACACCCTACGCCGGAACATTTTCTCAATGGTGAATTCCTATGAAACTCACCCCATTTGGATTCGTGTCCCAGACAGAAGGATTTCTCCGCGAGGCATTGAGCCTGCCGCCCGTCGGGGGCGGATCGTGGTCCCTCCAACGCGTCATCAATTTCACCGACCAAGCCGGCGCGTTGCAGGTGTTGCTCAACCCCGAATCCGGCCCGCAGAAAGTCAGGATGACCTTTCATGCTCGTCAGACCGGCTCCTTCAAGGACTCGGGAATCCAAGGTTGGATCGAGTTCAACGACGGCGCATCCAAAGACCCCTTTGTGCTGAAGCAGACAAATTCCACACGGTCCGCCGAGGAGATTTTTGATATCGTCGACCGTGCCTTGGCGCATCTTCCCGAGTGGGACAATTCCTCGGGCATCTCCGCTCCGCCCCCAGCGCCTCACTCCGGCGCGGGATTTGCCCCGCTCATTCCCTCAAGCGCTCCCGCAGCGACCGACTCCTCCACGCCGGAGAATCCTCAATCCTTCATCGACTCCATCTTTGGGGGCAACACTGCGGAGACTCCAGTCCCCGCGCCCAGCGATTCCTCCACGCCGGAGGATCCTCAATCCTTCATCGACTCCATTTTCGGAGGCAAGACTGCCGAGACTGGCCCCCCCGCGCCTGAGGAATCCACCGAACCACCGGCGGATGCCGAACCCGCCATGAACGATGCGCCTGATGCTACCGTGGAATCTCCTGTTGCCGAGGAAACCCCGGAGACACCGCTCGAAGCGGAGACCTCCGACGAATCGCCGGCCAAAAAAGCCAAAGCACCGAAAGCCAAAAAGGCCTCGAAATAGCCACCACCCCCGTTCCTTTTGGTTCGGGAAATTTGCGCTCTTCGTCCTTGCCATGGCCTCCCGTGGCGACATGATGTTCTGCTCGCTTGCGGCGTTTTTGACGCGCCGGAACACAGGAGTCCCATGGCACTCGTTCGACTACTCGGCAACCTCACCACGAATTTCCTGACCTTCCTCGGCCAGGTCGCGATTTTAGCTTGGGAAACACTCGGCTCGATTGCCTGCGGACGCATCAGGCTCCGCCTCGTCATGCAACAAATCGCCGAGATCGGCTACCGCTCGCAACTGGTGGTCATCGTCACCGGAGCCTTTACCGGAGCCGTCTTCACCGCGCAGGCATATTTCCAGTTCGCCGCGTTGAATATGGAAACCGCCGTCGGCCCTGTGGTCGCCCTCTCGATGTTCCGCGAACTGGGCCCCACCCTCACCGGAGTCATGGTTGCGGGACGCGTTGGTGCGGCGATGTGCGCGGAGATCGGCACCATGAAGGTCAGCCAGCAAATCGACGCCCTCCGCGCCCTGGCTGTCAATCCTGTCGACTACCTCGTCGTGCCCCGCGCTGTGGCGATGTTCATTTCCATGCCGTTCCTCGTCGTCGAGTGCGTGGGCTTCGGCATCCTCGCCAGCTACTACACTGGCGTCCAAGTGCTGAACATCCCTGGCGTCTATTTTCTCGCAAATATCCAGAAATGGACCGACTCGAGCGACATCACCATGTCCCTCGTAAAAGGCTTTTTCTTCGCCGGAGTCATCGTCTTCATTAGTTGCCGCGAAGGCCTCGGCGCGAAGGATGGCGCGGTGGGCGTGGGCCGCGCCACGACATCGACAGTCGTGAACTGCTCGCTGGCCATCCTGATCTCGAACTTCTTCCTCACCATGGCCCTCAACATCTTCTTCCCCGCCGGATGAAACATCCTGTCACGCCATTGATCAAAGTTCGCGACCTGGTTCAAAGATCGGCTCGCAGGAAATCCTGCGTGGACTCTCGATCGATGTGTTTTCCGGCGAGACGCTCGTGCTCTTGGGAAAAAGCGGCGGCGGCAAAAGCGTGTTCCTCCGCCACCTCATCGGCCTCATGCGTCCCCTCTCGGGCAGCATCACCTTTGAACACGAGGAGATCACCACGCTTGACGAACGCGCCTTGGAGCCGGTCCGCCGGCGCATTGGCATGCTCTTCCAGGACGGCGCGCTCTTCGACTCAATGAATGTCTTCGACAACGTCGCCTTCCCCCTCCGCGAGCGCGGCGAGAAAAATCCCGCGACCATCGCCCAAAAAGTCGCCGAGTCCCTCGCCATGGTGAACATGACCGGGCACGACAAAAAGATGCCCGTCAACCTGAGCGGCGGCATGCGCAAACGCGTGGCCCTCGCGAGGGCGATCATCTCACCCCCGTCGGTCATCCTCTACGACGAACCCACCGCGGGCCTCGACCCCATCGTCTCGGACAGCATCAACAAACTCATCCGTCACCTCCAAAAGGAACTCCACGTCACATCCATCGTGGTCACCCACGACATGGTCAGCTGCTTCCACATCGCCGACCGTGTCGCCCTTCTCGATCAAGGCCGTATCTACTTTGTCGGCTCCCCGGAGGAACTCAAATCAACAACCGATCCGGTCATTCGGGATTTTGTGGATGGAAGATCCGGCGAGACCATTTATTGAAAACCACACACCCATGAGCACCGAAGAACGCGGAACACAACTCAAAGTCGGACTTTTCCTCCTTGCGGGCCTCGTCGTCGTGGGTCTCATGGTCGTTTACTTCGGCCGCCTCGGGGAAGGGTTCGCAAAATACTACAACGTGCGCGTTGAGTTCACGAACGCCAGCGGCCTCCTGCGCGGCTCCGAAGTCTTGCTCGCCGGAGCAAAGGTCGGTCGCGTGCTCAGCGCCCCGACCATCCTGCCGGACATGAAGGGCATTTATGTTGATGTCCGAATCCTCGACGAAGTCCAAATCCCCGCCGACAGCACCTTCGCCATTGGCAGTTCCGGTCTCCTCGGCGACAAATTCATCGAGATCAAACTCGACGGGAACGGCACAAAGGAAGGCTACATCCAACCCGGCGCTGTCATTCAAGGCGCGGATGACTCGGGGGGCATCGCCTCTATGACCGATGGCGCGGGCGAGCTGATCGCGGAACTCAAGACCACCGTGAAAAACATCAACAATGTCGTCCTGAAACTCGACCAAACCGTCCTCGCGAAAGACGAACTCGCGTCGATCAGCAAGACGATCAAGAACCTCGAAACCGCTACCTCCCAAATCGCCGACGCCTCGGGCAAAGCGGGCAAACTCGTGGCCGAAGCGGACAAGACACTCATGAGCGGCAAGCAGGCCGCCGAGGAACTCAATAAAACCATCGCCTCGATCCACAATCTCGTGGACCAGATCCGCTCGGGCAAAGGCGTCCTCGGCACCCTCGTAAGCAACCGCCAACTCGCCGAGAATCTCGAAGCCCTCGTCGTCAACCTCCGCAGACACGGTATCCTTTGGTATAAGGACACCGTGAGGCAGACGGCTGGCGACGCGCAATAACCCCCGAACCCCCTCGCCAATCGGTTCTTGTTGATCGCTCAGGCCTCCCGATAGGGTCGCCGGATGAGCGGCTCGTCACAGGAAAAGTCGGCCCACGCGCGCCTGACCCGTTGGATTCTTTGGGCGATGCTGCTGGGCATCGCCACCGGCACTGCTCTCCATGCCCTCCTGTCTGCACTCGACCCCGATTCGCCCATCGCCACAGGACTGCGAGAGGGGTTGGTGAACGGCATCTTCCAAGTGGCGGGTCAGGCATTCCTTCGCCTACTCACGGTTCTCGTGGTTCCAGTTGTCTTTCTCTCGCTGGTCTGCGGATCGGCGGCGATGGATGACATCCGCAAACTCGGGCGAGTGGGCCTCCGTGCGCTTGCCCTTTACCTGGTTACCACCGCCGCTGCGATTTCCATGGCCATGGGCCTGGCGCTCCTGTTCGGCCCGGGGCGCGGTTTCACCCTCGATGCAGGCGCCAACTTCGAGGCCCGCCCGTCCCCGCCGCTGGCTGACACGTTTGTGAACCTCGTTCCCAAAAACGCCCTCGAAGCCATGGCAGCGGGGAACATGCTTCAGATCATTGTCTTTTCCATCCTGCTTGGATTGGCCCTCACCCTCGCCGGAGCTGCGGGTAAACGTGTGCTGGGAGCCTGCAATGACTGGAACGACGTCATCATGAAACTCGTCGGCATCGTCATGTCGCTCGCTCCGATCGGTGTCTTCGCCCTCATCGCCCGCACTTTTGCCAACGAGGGATTCGGAGCGTTCGGGCCGTTGATCGGGTATTTTCTCACTGTCCTCCTCGCCCTCGCCCTGCACTGTTTCGGCGTCTATCCGCTCCTTCTGAAAATACTCGCCCGCCTCCCAATCGGGCCGTTTTTCCGCAAGATGCGGGAGGTCCACCTCTTTGCCTTTTCGACCGCCTCGAGCAACGCAACCATCCCCGTTACTCTCAACACCGTTGAATTCCGCCTGGGCGTCTCGAATCCGATCGCCTCATTCACCGTGCCGCTCGGCGCGACCATCAATATGGATGGCACCGCCATCATGCAGGGAGTCGCCACGATATTCATCGCCCAAGCCTACGGCCTCGAACTCGGCCCGCCCCAACTCCTCATGGTCGTTCTCACCGCGACCCTCGCCTCGATAGGAACAGCCGGCGTGCCGGGGGTGGGCCTTGTCATGCTGAGCATGGTTCTCACCCAGGCGGGACTGCCGGTGGAGGGCATCGCCCTCATTCTCGGCATCGACCGACTTCTCGACATGGCCCGCACAGCAGTCAATGTCACCGGCGACGCCACGGTCTCCTGTATCGTCGCCCGCTCGGAGGGGGAACTCGACACCGCCCTCTACAACGACCCCGCGAAATAATCCACTCATGACTTCATCCACTCTTGGCCCCGTGACCGCGGGAATCCCGAAAACCCTCCGCCCGAACCGCGATCGCGCCGTCTCAAAAGCCTCCGCACGAGCCAAGCCCGCGCCCTCACAGTCCTTCTCGTTCAAGCTCAAGCCGGCCGATATCGCGCGGCACCTGAACCGCTTTGTCATCGGCCAGTCGGAGGCGAAAAAAGTTCTCAGCGTCGCCCTTTGCGACCACTTCCAACACGTGCGCCTCACGCTCGAGGGCCAAGACGCCCCGTTCTACCAAAAACAAAACGTCCTCCTCCTTGGCCCCACAGGCGTGGGCAAGACCCACCTCATCCGCTCGGCAGCGGAACTCATCGGCGTTCCATTTGTGAAAGCGGATGCCACCAAGTTCAGCGAAACCGGATACGTGGGCGGTGATGTCGATGACCTCGTGCGCGATCTCGTGAGACGTGCCGGCGGGGATGTGCTCCGCGCCTCGCACGGGATCATCTACCTCGACGAGGTGGACAAGTTGGCCAGCAATGCCGAAGGCGGCGGACGCGATGTCTCCGGCCGCGGCGTCCAGACCAACATGCTCAAAATCCTCGAGGACGGCGACGTGCCGGTCATGTCGCCGAACGATGTCAGCGGCCAACTCCAGGCAGCCATGTCGGCAGCGCGCGGGAACACCCCCGGCATGCCCGACACGATTTCAACAAGGCACATTCTCTTCATCGCCAGCGGGGCATTTGTCGGCATTGACAGCATCGTCCGAAAACGTCTGGGAACCCCGAAACTCACTGCCGGGCAAGCCACCTCGCGCGCTTCGACGCCGGATTTCATCTCCTTCGGCCTCGAGCCCGAATTCGTCGGCCGCCTGCCCGTCCGTGTCGCCTGCCACGCGCTTGACGAGGAGGATCTCTACCATGTCCTCAGCCGGAGCGAGAGCAGCCTGATCCACCAATACGAACGCGCCTTCGCCGCCTACGGCATCAAGATTCGCTTCGAGGACTCAGCCCTCAGGCGCCTTGCCGCGCTTGCCCGCGAAGAGCAAACCGGCGCTCGCGGACTCATGACTGTCCTCGAACGCACGTTCCGCGATCTCAAGTTCCGCCTACCCTCATCGAAGGTGAAATCCCTCGCCATCACCGGAGAGACGATCGACGCGCCGCTCAAGGCCCTGCAAGCCGCTCTCGGCAAAGCCGGAAAGCGTCAGCAAGCCTAATCGAAAATCAGGACAAGGTAGGCCCCGAACAACACCAAATGCACAACACCGGCGAGCACGTTTGTCCGGTTGCCTGAAAAGACGAGCATTCCCACAAACAATGTCGCTGTCAGCAGCACGATCTCCGTGGGCGGCAATCCGAGTTCGATGTATTTGCCGGTAGCAAAGCCGATGCCGAGAATGGCAGGCACCGTCAGGCCGATCGTGGCTAACGCTGACCCGAGAAGGATATTCACCGTGCGCTGAAGCGTGTTGCTCCACGCGGCCTTGCATGCGGCCAAACCCTCGGGAGCGAGGACGAGTAGCGCGACGACAAAACCAGCCAGTGCTGCAGGCGCTCCAAGTGACTGCAAACCACCTTCCAGCAACGCCGCGATCTTTTTGGAGAGAAGAACGATCGGAAGCAACATCAGCACGAGAAAAACGGCGTGGTATCCCGAAGATCGGGTGGCGTGCCCTCCGTGCGCAACATGCCCCACTCCCTCCCCGGGCTGCTGGTAAAATTCGCGGTGCGTCGTGGATTGGAGAAACAAAAACACCCCGTAAAGCACCACCGAGGCGCAGATCAAAAACCCCGCGAGCAACGGCGAGGCGGAACTCCCGGGACTCGATGTCGTGAAACTCGGCAGCACAAGGCACAAAATTGCCAGGCACCCGAGCACGCCCAAAAATCCACGCGCGCCCTCCAGGTTGAAGACCTGCTGATGGTGTTTCAATCCCCCGAGCAGCAACGTGAGTCCCAGCATGCCGTTCAGCACGATCATAAGCACCGAAAACATCGTGTCCCGTGCAAGCGTGGGCGCTTCCTTTCCTTGCAACATCAGGGCGGAAATCATCACCACTTCGATCGTAATGACCGAAAGCGTCAGAATGATTGTCCCAAATGGCTCCCCCACCCGCTCCGCAAGGCACTCGGCATGGTGGACCACGCGAAAGGACAGCCACAGCATCGTGAAGAACACCCCAGCAAAAAGCCCCCATAGCACCGCTGGATTCGAGGGGGATTCGACCCACGGACGCCCCACCGTCCACATCAACAACACGACACCAGACCCGATCCAAAGAGCAAGTTCATCGCGAAGGACAGAAGAAGATTTCCCGGTTGAGTTCATCGGGCGGATTCAATAGGTCCGCCCGCCCCGCGAACCAAGGAGATTCAACCAATCTTCCCTCAGAATTTTTTGCTCTTTTTCTTCATCGGCCCGTCGGCCCCTTTCAGGGGCACGACAGAAATCTGAACCGGTTGGACCTCTGTCTCGACCACTCGCGGACCATCTCTCAGGACATCGAGATATTCCTTGGGCACCTGGGCAAACGATGCTCCCGGCGAAATGTCGATGATGCCGACCACACGGGGCGGCAGGCCGAGACCGTCCTCGAGCAACCCGATGATGTCCCTTGGCGAGACCCGCATTTCGCGGCCGACATTCAATTCCACCCATTGCATGCCGCGGGACGGCGGGCGAGCGGGTTGCGCCGAAGGTTGGTGTTTGGGCGGAGCCTTGACGGCCTTGGGCGCGGGTTCCTCCTCGCGTGCGGGTTCTCCGCCGCCCAGTAGATCGAACAATGCCGCGCAAAGATCAGTGGAGGAATACCCCTCCTCCAACAAACGGTCCACAAGCGCCGTGGAAAGATTCCCCTTGTCGAGCCTCGCCCTCACATCTGTCAGCAACCCCTCCACACGCCGACTCTCGACCTCGTAGGCGGTGGGCAGCGTGCCTCGCAGGATTTTCATGCGCGTGAAGCGCTCGATGTGCTGGATCTTGTAAATGTCGCGACCGGTGACAAACGTCACCGCCATTCCCTTCCGCCCCGCCCGCCCGGTCCGTCCAATACGGTGCACGTAGTCTTCGACGTCGTAGGGCAAATCGTAGTTCACCACCAACTCCAACTCATCCACATCGATCCCGCGCCCGGCGACATCCGTCGCAACAAGAAACTCGAACTCGGCTTTCTTGAACTTGTCCATAACCCGCGTGCGCTGCGCTTGCGAGATGCCCCCGTGCAACCGGTCGGCAGAGAACCCCTGCGCGACAAGGTGGTCGGCAAGCTCGTCCACCATCCGCTGTGTATTGCAGAAGACAATGCCGAGCTTGAAACCGTGAAAATCCACCAACCGCTGCAACGCCTCGAACTTCATCCGCTGCGGCACCTCGTAATACCACTGCTCGACCGTGGGCACCGTGAGTTCCTTTTGTTCGATCTTCACCGATTGCGGATCGCGGGAGTGGCGGTTGATGAGTTCCCTGATCGGCTTCGAGACCGTCGCGGAGAAAAACACCGTCTGCCGCTCCACGGGCGTGGACTTCAGGATTTTCTCGATGTCGTCCCGAAATCCCATGTCCAGCATGCGGTCTGCCTCGTCGAGGATGGCCATCTTCAGGGAATCCAGCACCAGCGTGCCTCTGTCGAGGTGGTCCATGATCCTCCCGGGCGTTCCGATCACGATCTGCACCCCCTTGCGGAGTTCATGGAATTGGCGCTCATAGGACGCCCCGCCGTAGATCGGCACGGCGTGGATGCCGTTTTTGTGCGCGGCGAGCTTGTGCACCTCGTCGGCTACCTGCGTGGCAAGCTCGCGCGTGGGGCAAAGGATCAACACCTGCACGGAGCGGTCCTTCGGCTGGCAAATCTCGATCGCGGGGATCGCAAAGGCAGCGGTCTTGCCAGAACCCGTCCTCGATTGGCCGACGACATCATGCCCCTTCATCAACACCGGAATCGCCGCCGCCTGGATCGGCGAGGGTTTCTCGAATCCCAATCCCTCCACGGCCTTCAGCACTTCCCGCGAGATTCCCAAATCCTGAAATAACAAATCACTCATCGCGCACCCGTATCCACTTTCACTTCCGGCGTCACGGAAGATCGGGGGATTTCGATGCTCGTTCAAAAAATTGCCTCCCACCCCGCGCATTGAGGCTTCATGATCCGGACCGATTTCATTTCATCGCGCATGGGCCAATTCAAGATCACCCCGCACTCAAAAAACCTCCCCGATGGAGCAAAGCAGACCACCTTGCGCATCGAAGGGGATATCGATCCGAGCACCGTCCGCACTCTTCAGGACCACCTCCTCGAGGCTGTCACAAAAAACCCCACCCACCTCCAGTTCGACCTCACCGCAGTCAATCAAATCACCGGCGCCGGAATCATCCTCTTCCACACCGCCCTGCAAATCCAGCAACGGCGCGGGGGCACATTCTCGCTGGTCAACACCAAGCCGAAAATTGAGTCGCACCAATTCGAGACATCCGAACTGCCGAATAATGCCACCTTGGTGAAACTGGCGGGCAACCTCGACTTGCATGGCACCGCGACCGTTGAACCGAAGCTCCTGGCTATCTGCCGCACCGACCGACCCCGTGTGCTTGTCGACCTCTCGGCCATGGACTTCATCTCATCCATGGGCATCCGGCTTCTTCTGCAAGGCTTGAAACTCGCCTCGGCGGCGGGCGGTCGACTGCTCTTTCTCAATCCGTCGGCCCAGATTGCCTCGGCCCTCGAAATCGCCGGCTTCACCCCCTACATCGCCCATGGGGCGGCGGAAGACGTCGCAGTGAACATGAAATGACCCCGCCGGATTCCCCCACTCCCAACCGTGGCTTCGGCCTCTCGACCATCACCGGAGCGAGCATTTCGCGCCAACTCCAATTCTACATCGGCATCGCGGCGACCATCGCCACCGCGATCACGATTTTCATGGTCTACGAATTCAGCCGCTCTGAAATTCGCCTGCTCATCGGCGAAAAGGCAACAGACCAGGTTCGAGCCTCAGCCGCCCATCTGGATGAATTCGTTCGCCGCGCCGCCGTCCTGCCCGGCATCATCGCCGCAAGGCAGCGCGCCCACGGCTCGGAACCCCTCGCCGATTGGCAACCGTTCCTCAACGAACTCCTCGCCTCGGTTCCCGCGAATGAAATCTACGGCCTGAACATCGCCTACCAGGACAAGGCCTGGAACGAACCCTTCGCGATGCCTTGGGTGGATCGCGACCGCGCCCCGAAACTGACGATCGTGAACTACGACTACCACGATCCCAAGCACGCTTGGTTCCACACGCCGAAACGCACTGGCCAACTCGTCATTTCCGAACCCTACCTCGACTCTGGCGGATCGGATATTCGCATGGTCACGCTCAGTTACCCCGTCATGGTGGATGGCAGCTTCGTGGGTGTCGCAAACGCCGATCTCTCCCTCGAGCACATTGAAGAGATGGTTTCTGCCATCCACCTGACTCCGGAATCTGGAACGGAGCCCGACCACGTGGAGTTTCCCCAATTTGCCTACCTCATCAGCAAATCAGGAACCCTTATCGCCTCGCCGAAGAGCCGATTCGACGACATGGACGCGCCTCCATCGAACGCCCTCGACCTCCCGGGCGGCTCCATCGTTGCCGCCACCGCCGAGGGAAGCACGCTGGTTCGGACGAATGGCGAAACCCGCCTCCTCTACTGGACCACGGCCCCGCTGACCGGTTGGAAGCTTGTTCTCAACGTCCCCGAGCGCCTCCTCCTCGACCCTGTGCGCAGCATCACCATGAAAACCCTCGCCGTCACCAGCGGCGGACTCGTTCTCGCCTTCTTCCTCATCCACTTCATCGCGGTCCGCCTCGCCGAACCGATCGGCAAGCTTCGCGAAGCGGCTGTTTCCCTCGAACAAGGCCACTTCGAAGACTCGGCCACCGCACAACTCGCGACCCGGCATGACGAAATCGGTCGCCTCGCGGAAAGTTTCCGCAGCATGGCCGGACAGATCAAGGCACGCGAAATGCAACTCGCCGACTGGAACCAAAAGCTCGAGGCCACCGTGCAGGAACGCACCGCGGAACTTGCCCGCGTGCTCGAGGAGGCCCAGCGCGCACGCCATGACGCCGAGGCGGCGAACCGCACCAAGAGCGCTTTTCTTGCGAACATGAGCCACGAACTCCGCACGCCCATGAACGCCATCATCGGCTATAGCGAGATGCTGATCGAGGAGGCGGAGGAGATCGATCAACCGGGCCTTATCCCCGACCTTCGCAAGATTCGCACCTCCGCCCGCCACCTCCTCGACCTCATCAACGACATCCTCGACATCTCAAAGATCGAGGCGGGAAAAATGACCGTCTTCTGCGAGACCTTCGAGATCGCACCCGTGATCCGCGACGTCGCTTCGGTGCTCGAACCTCTTGTCCAAAAAAACAAAAACACCCTCACCTTCTCCATCCCCGAAAACCTTGGTTCCATGCACAGCGATCTGACCAAGGTCCGCCAAGCACTCTTCAACCTCCTCGGTAACGCAGCGAAATTCACCTCGGAGGGCACGATCACCCTCACTGCCGCCCGCTCGGGCGGCGAGGATGGCACACTCCGCATTTCCATCTCGGACACCGGCATCGGCATGACCCCCGATCAACTCTCGAAACTCTTTCAGATTTTCACGCAGGCCGACCCCTCGACCACGCGCAAATACGGAGGGACCGGACTCGGACTGGCGATCAGCAAACGCTTCTGCCGCATGATCGGTGGTGACATCACTGTGGAAAGCGAGGCCGGCAGAGGTTCCACATTCCATGTCACCCTCCCGCTGAGGTTCAACTCGCTCGCTTCGCCGGAAATCACGGCGGCCTGATCCGAAAAAAACTACTCCACCGCCTCGGCGACCGTGGCACGAATCTCGAACACCTCGAGAAATCCCGCGATCTCGAACACCTCGCTTACCGCAGGACTCAACTCCGCAAAGACACATCGCCTGCCAAGGGGCTTCAAGCGTTTCACCGCAGTCAAAAACACCCGCAATCCGGCGCTGCTGCAGTAATCCAACCCTCCACACCCAAACACCAGACTCCCTGAACCGTTGGCGATCCCGCGATCAACCACCTTTTCAAGATCGCCGGACGTCTGAGAATTCAGACGCCCCTTCAACTCGAGAACCGTGGCGCTGTTGATGATGGACTGCTTAATCTGCATGGGGAATCGGAGCGTGTGACATTCCAAATACCCCCCCGCCCCTCCCTTGTCACCTGATTTGCTCGTGTGCGCTTAAAGCGGCAACTTGCCCCCCGTCACCCACTGTCACCCACAGAATTTGATTCATCCTCTGTGTTGCTCTGTGGCCAATTCACCGAAACCATGCTGAAAACGCCGCTGGCAGGGGGTCCGGATCGGTGGTAAGCATTCCACCCCACCGCCATGGCCCGCTCCAAACTCATCATCGCCGCCAGCGAGTCGAATGCCGACATCCTCCACGCCACGGGATTCCGTGCACCCGATTCTTTTGCCTTCCTGGAAACCGGTGGCAAAAAACACATCCTCCTCAATGACCTCGAAATCGATCGCGGCCGAGCCAAAGCGAAGGTGGATGTCGTTGATTCCTACTCGGAACTATCCAGATCGGCTCCCTCCAAGCCTGGAAAATCCCCCTCCTTTGCCAAGGTCGTGGCCGCTTGGCTGGCCTCGAAAAACGCCACGAAAGTCAAAGTCCCCACCGAATTCCCCCTCGGGATCGCACGCGATTTGAAAAAATACGGCATCGATGTGAAACCCGCCGACGGCCCGTTTTTTCCGGAGCGCGAACTTAAGTCACGCACCGAAGTCCAAGGCATCGAACACGCCATCCGCATCGCCGAGACCGGGATGGCCCGCGGCATGGAGATTCTCCGGGCGGCATCGATCAAAAAAGACGGCACACTCTCCATCGCCGGAGCGACCCTCACTTCCGAAGGCCTCCGCTCGGAAATCGAATGCGCCATCCTCAAGGCAGGCGGCGAGGCCCGCGGGGACTCGATCGTCGCTTGTGGCGACCAGGCTTGCGACCCGCATGACCGCGGCTCCGGCCCCCTGCGGGCACACCAACTCATCATCCTCGACATCTTCCCGCGCGATGCCCGCACCGGCTGGTTCGGGGACATCACCCGCACGGTCGTTCGTGGACGAGCCACAGCGGATCAACGAGCCCTTTGGGAGACTTGTCTCGAGGGTCAAAAATCAGCGCTGGCGGCCATCAAACCCGGCGTCAAAGGCATGGGAATCCACGATGCCATCAAGTCCAGCTTTGCCGAAAAAGGCTACCCGACCTCGGTCTTCGAGGGACGCTGGCGGGGATTCTTCCACGGCACCGGGCATGGTCTTGGCCTCGAGGTCCACGAACACCCCCGCTTCGCCTCCACCACCTTCCTCCCAGGACAGGTCCTCACCGTCGAACCCGGCATCTACTGGCCCGGCATCGGCGGCGTTCGCCACGAGGATGTCATCCTTGTCACCAAATCCGGAGCGCGCCTCTTGACCAGCTTCCCGAAACCTTTCGAAATATGACCCACGCAGAGCGGGAAATCTCCCGACGCCGCACCTTTGCCATCATCTCCCACCCCGACGCAGGCAAAACCACCCTCACCGAAAAATTCCTCCTCTACGGAGGCGCCGTCCAACTCGCAGGCAGCGTGACCTCGCGCAAAAACCAACGCGCCTCGACCAGCGATTGGATGGAACTCGAGAAGCAGCGTGGTATTTCCGTCACCTCGACCGTCCTCCAGTTTGACTACAAGGACTGCGTGGTGAACCTCCTCGACACCCCCGGCCACAAGGATTTCTCTGAGGACACCTACCGCGTGCTCACCGCGGTGGATGCCGCAGTCATGGTCATCGACGCGGGCAAGGGCATCGAATCCCAGACCCGAAAACTCTTCGAGGTCTGCCGCCAACGCGGCGTCCCGATTTTCACCTTCATGAACAAGCTCGACCGACCCGCGCGCCCGCCGCTCGAGCTTCTGGACGAACTGGAATCCGTCCTCGGCATCCACGCCCTGCCCATGAACTGGCCGCTGGGCGACGGCGTGGAGTTCCGCGGGGTCTTCGATCGCCGAGACAAAGCTGTCCACCTATTCGAAAAAACCCCTGGTGGCACCTATCGCGCGCCGGTGTCCGTGGCGGGTATCGATGACGATGCCGTGAAATGCGCGCTGGCGCCGGACGTCCATGCGAAGGTTCGCGAGGACCTCGACCTGCTCGATGGCGCGGGGACCGATTTCGATTTCGATGCGGTGTCGAAGGGACTGGCCACGCCGGTTTTCTTTGGCAGCGCGATGAACAATTTCGGCGTCCAACTTCTTCTCGATGGATTTCTCGAGATGGCTCCCGCGCCAACTCCGCGCCTCAGCGGGGCCACACAGGTCGCTCCCTCATCGGATGCCTTTTCGGGGTTCGTGTTCAAAATCCAGGCAAACATGAACCCCAAGCACCGCGACCGCGTGGCGTTCATTCGCATCGTCTCGGGCTGCTTCAAGCGCGACATGGTCGCCTCGCATTCCCGAACCGGAAAAACCGTGCGCCTTGGCAACTCCCAGCGTCTCTTTGCCCAGGATCGTGAAACTGTCGACGAGGCCTGGGCGGGCGATGTCGTGGGCATCGTAGGCAACTACGATTTCGCCATCGGCGATACCGTGAGCGAGGACGCCGCGCTCGCCTACCACGAGATCCCCCGCTTTCCGCCGGAGTGCTTCGCCTACATCCGCAACTCCAGCACGGCAAAATTCAAACGCTTCCGCGAGGGTCTCGATCAACTCCTCAAGGAGGGCGTGGCCCAGCAATTCGAGCTCCCCGATGCCGTTCAGCGTGTGCCGCTCCTCGGCGCGGTCGGCCCTCTCCAGTTCGAGGTTCTGCAATACCGCCTCGAGACCGAATACAGCGCGGAATGCCGCGTTGAGTCCGCCCCCTGGCAATTCGCCCGCTGGGCGATGCGCGACGGCGAACCCCTGCTGGAGCGACCAGACATTCTCCTGCCAAGCGGATGCGCCCTCTCGAAGGATGCCTCGGGCTTTTGGGTCGTGCTCCTGCCGAGCCAGTGGACGATTGGCTATCTCGAGGAAAAAAATCCTGCCTTTGCGTTCCAAGATCATCCCCCCGCCGCGCCTGCCCAGGCCTGATCCAAGCGCGTGATCTGGGGCGACTACTCAGCAGTCCAGTGGCTCTTTGCCGCCCTCGCCGCCGTTTGCCTCGGCATGAGCAAGGCGGGGTTCGGGGCCATGGCCGTGCTCGGAATCCTTCTCATGGCGAACGTCTTTCCCGTCCGCGAATCCACAGGAGTCATCCTGCCCATGTTGATCGTGGCGGATGTCATCGCCGTGGCGACGTTCAACAAGTTCACCGTCTGGCGTCTCTTACTAAAGCTCCTGCCGCCGGCCCTCGCGGGGATTGTCGTGGGTTGGTTGATCATGCCCATGATTCCCCTCGGCCTATTTTCCAAAATCATCGCGGTTCTCCTCATCGGTCTTCTCTTGTTGAGCGTCGCTCAAAAACTCTCGAACCGCCTCCAACGCATCGCGGGTGATCATCCTGCCATCGCATGGCCGCTGGGCATCACGGCGGGCATCACCACCATGCTGGCCAATGCCGCTGGCGCGGTGGTCACCGTCTACCTTCTCGCCTGCCGCCTCCCGAAATACGAGTTCGTCGGAACCGCAGCATGGTTCTTTTTCATCGTAAATGTCTTCAAAGTCCCCTTCAGTGCGTCGCTGGGCCTCATCACGCCGGCCACCCTCGCCTTCAACGCGACCCTCATCCCAGCCATCGTAGCGGGCATTTTGGCGGGCAGGGTTGTGCTCGGAAAAATCAATCAGCAGGTCTTCGAGTGGCTTCTGATCATCCTTTCGCTACTGGGCTGCCTGCGGTTGTTCTTCGTATAAAAACTCAGCCACGATCGCAGCGACCTCGGCTGGACGCTCGACCAGCAACTGATGTCCTGCAGCGATCAATTGGTGCGCCTGCGCATCGCGGAACAACTCCTGCATGCGGTTGGAGATGAGGGTGAACTTGGCGTCTGCCTCGCCACTCAACAGGAGCACCTTGCCAGGATATGCCGCCAGCCGCTCCCACTCGGAAGGCAACACACCGGGACTCAAACGCTCCAACGCCTCGGCGAGCCTGACGGACGATTTGTTGAGGCGGGATTCCAGAAACGCCTGGCGCTGCGACTCGCGGGGATACGGTGACGAAAAAACAGGCTGAGCCCACCATTCCTCAAGAAACGCTTGGAAAGACTCCCGGTCGGCGCAGGAACGCAGACGCTCGGCAAGCCCGTGATCAGCCACCCGGCGAGCATCACGCTCAATGGCACCACCAATCCCCGCCGTGGTGGAAATCCCGACAAACACCGGAAAACGCTGCGGATCATCCAACGCCAACCGCAACCCGAGCCGCCCTCCGAGCGAATACCCGGCGATCACCGCTTGTGCCAAACCCCGGGAATCCATCCAGCGACCAATAGCGCCGAAAACATCCCACTCATCGTGACTCGCCGCGTCATGGCCGGGCAGCGTGGGTGCCACCACCTGCCAACCGGGCATGCGCGAGGAGAAGGCATCCGCAAATCCATCCCAATCGCCGCTATCACCCATGAACCCGTGAAGGCAAATCAACACCCGCTGCGATGCATCACCATGAATGTGGAATGTCATAGACTCCAATTGATCGCTAAGCCTGTTATTCCCGCCGCAAGATCGCGATGCAACACATGATTCGCCGCGCGATCGGTCCGGCATTCCAGCATCCTTGGGCCATCGCAAGGAGACTTCAGGCATTCCTCCAGCTCACGAACACTCTCGATCCGAAAGTATGGAATCCCGAACTGTGCGGCGGCATGCACGAAGTCCATCCCGTGGGGCGTTTCCCACAAGCGCTCGCGTTCAGCCTCGGGAACAGGCAACGGCAGAAACCGGAAAATTCCTCCACCGTCGTTGTTCACCACCACCAGCGTCACCGGCAACCCGCGCAGAAGCAGAAGGGAATTCAGATCATGCAACACCGCCAAATCGCCAAGCAATGCCACCACCGGACGCCCGCATCCGCGAGCCACTCCGGCGATTGACCCGACATTGCCGTCGATCCCGCTCGCTCCGCGATTCCCGAAAACCAACCGTCCGCCAAGACGCTCAACGCGATCACTGGCATCAAAATCGCGCACCGGCATCGAGTTTCCCAAAAAAACCACCTCGGCATGTTTCCCAACAATTCGCGCGATCACAGGCTCGTTTAATTCACCCATGCCGAGAGCACTCTCCAAAAAACCGCCCACCTCGGCATCGGCCCGCTCCCACGACCTCACCCCAGGATCGATCGCCGGATGCCATGACCGCCTCGCTTGCCGCCTCGCAAAACGGGCCGATCCGCGCGGAGACGACTGATGGCACACTCGCCCACGGATCCCAGCGATCACCCGTTGGCAGCACCTGCAGCCAGTCCGCCCCACCGCAAGAGGCCGAGATCCACTCCCCGAGGCGCTTGGAAACAAGGCTCCCGCCAAAATGCAGAACGCGCTCGGGCATGGGAACGTCACCCAGCCGCAGAAGCCAATCGGCATGGCGAACGACTCCCGGCAAGTGGCGCGCGCCGGACAATGCATCCCCAATCACCGGCCAACCGAGCAACTTTCCCAACGCCACCGCGGAAGCGGCCTCTCGCTGGCTGGCGACATCAAGCCGCCCGATCACGACAACACCTCGCCGCGCGGAGGAAAATCGAGGCCAATCAACGGGCAGTTGAACAGTCACGGGGGCGGGGTGCGGCGATTCCTGTAATCCAACACACAAGTCCACATCTTCCCCGCCGAGCAACGGCTCGCGAAATTGAAGATTCACATGCACCGGCCCAGGATGAGGGCCCATCGCCACGCAAAGCGCCTCCCTTAACGGCCCGGCCAAGTCATCGAAACGATCGGTATCCTCAGGACATGGCAAATCTGCCGCGAAGCGCACATAGCCGCCGAAGATGCCGGGTTGCATGATCGTCTGGTTCGCCCCCGTGCCACGCAATCCCGCCGGCCGATCGGCTGTGAGAAAAACCAGCCGCACATGGGATTGCGAGGCCTCGACACAGGCAGGCAGAAGATTCGCCACCGCGGACCCACTCGTCGTAAGACACACAGCGGGTTTGCCGCTGGCCAACGCGCACCCAAGCGCAGCGAAGGACATGCCCCGCTCGTCGTAGTGAGCCACACACTCGATACCGGACTCGGCAAGCGCCGCCACCACGGGCGTGGAACGCGCCCCGGGGCTCATAAACACACGATCTATGCCGCACCCCTGCAAAATCCGCACCACGGCCCGCCCCCAAGAACGATTCGTCGAAACCCCGGTCATGGAGAAAGCAAGTGCAACACGCCGGAGATTTTGTCCTCAAGCTCCATCCACTCGCGCTCGGCATCGGACCCCTCGACAATCCCCGCCCCAGCGAAGACGTCGAGTTGCCTTCCCCGCCAGTGGATCGAGCGAATCGCGACGGCGAACTCCGCCTCGTCCTGCGAAACAAATCCGACCGGACCCGCATACCACCCCCGATCGAAGCCCTCGTGACTTGCAAGAAATTCGAATGCCGCCTTTGTCGGACTGCCACACGTGGCTGGGGTCGGATGAAACGCTTTTAAAATCGCGGCATCATCGATCCCCTCATGGAGCGTGCCTTGAAACGCCGTGCGCAAATGCTGGACACGAGAGAGTTTCAAAACCCCCGGTTCGTCATCACTGGAAAACAGCGGACACAGTTTTTCAAACGTCCCCTCGAGCGAATCCACCACCAACCGGTGCTCAAGCCGCTCCTTGGACATCTGAAGCAACTGCGCTTCGAGACGTGCGTCCTCGACCGCATCGAGACTGCGTGGACGCGTCCCGGCAACAGCCTCGCTTTCCAAGCGCTCGCCGATCCGGCGATAAAGCAACTCCGGACTCGCTCCCAAAAACGCCCCGGAATCGGCAGCAGGTTGGATGCAAAAGTGAAAACACGCGGGAGAGGATCCCATGATCACCGAGGCGAGGGCAAACGGGCCAAGAGGCTCGTTGAGTTCCAAACACGATTTCCTCGCAAGCACGACCTTGCGCAACACCCCAGAGGCAAAGGCCCCAAGCGAGGCATCCACCGTGGCCGCCCAGCCGTCAAAATTCGGCAGGTCCCAGCGCATCAGCACGCTCCGGCGCGGCGGAACCGAATCACCGCCAATCGAGGCGATCCACTCGGAGATCGAGTCCAAATCCAACTCGCCGGGCACCAGATTCACCGCCAATCGGGCCCGTCCGCCGGAATGGATGATTTCAGCCTTGGGAATGAAATAATACGCAGAGGGAAACCGACTCCACTCGGCACCCGGAACGAATCCCGAATCAAACCGCTGGCCTCCGAACACCCGCACACCGGGGTCGGCGGTCTTCAGCATTTCGAGAAGCATCTCGAGCGGACCGGATGCCGCCACGCCCGCGGCGAGCGTCTGCGATGCGCCAGAGCGGGAACGCCAAAACATGCGGGGATACACTGGACAGGCCTCAAGCCATGCGGGCGTGAACGCAGCCCCTCCCTCGATCTCCCACTCCAACCGCCGCACCTCGGAAAACGACAACCGTTCCCGCCCGGCGAGGGCCGACAGATCATGGAGCGCTCCGAGGCGCAGGGCATCAGGGAAATTCACATGCATGGAATCTGAAACTATACAGCACCTGATACGAATGCCAGACCGCGCCTGCCACCGTTTCCTTTTCATTCCCGCGATCGAATGGTTTAACCACCCCATGCCCGATCTGCCATTCACCCCGCTCGAACGCCGCATCACCTTTGCCGACACCGATGCCGCCGGAGTCGCCCACTTCTCCCGCTTGGCTGTAATCGTCGAGGAAGCCATTCACCGCCTCTTCCAATCCCGCGACATCCCCGTTCACGATGCCACCACCGCTTGGCCGATCGTCTCGCTCCACATCGATTTCGCCGCCCCTCTCCGCTTCGGTGACACGGTCCACCTCCATCTCAACCCTGAAAAAATCGGCACCACTTCGCTCACATGGCGCTTCGAGGCCATCAAGCCCCTCAACCAATCTCCAGCCTTCTCCGGCACCCTCACCCAGTGCCATCTGACCCCCGCCACTGGAACTCCCGCCCCGATCCCCGATCAATACCGCACTCTGCTTGCCGCAGAGAGTTTTCAGGTTTCAGGTTGAAGTTTTCAGTGCCGCAAGCTGCGTGTGGCGCAGCTTCCATCATCACCCTTCGCGGAAGCGCTCATCGTAATTCGAGGGTGGGGATGGATCCCCGAGTCGTCCCGTGGACGCGGCAAAGCCGCCCACATCAACGAACCTTTTCCTTGGCCAGAAGCATGTAAAGAGCGGGAACGAGGAAGAGGGTGAAAATGGTGCCGATGGCCATGCCGCCAACGAGGACGAGGCCGATCGAATTTCTGGCGGCGGCACCCGCACCGGTGACGAGCACGAGGGGGAAGTGGCCCACGACGGTTGCGAGGGTCGTCATGAGCACGGGCCGTAGACGCACCCGCGCGGCATCGCGCACGGCGGCAAGTTTATCGAGCCCTTCGAGTTGGCGTCGATTGGCGAATTCCACGATCAGGATGCCGTTTTTGGCGATGAGGCCGACAAGTGTGACCAAGCCGACTTGCGAGTAGATATTGAGCGTGGTCGTCCAGCCATTCGTCCAGAAGGGAAGATTCGGCGAGGGCATTTTCAGGAAGGTGAAAACCAATGCACCGAACATCGCGAGCGGGACGGATCCGAGGAGAATGATGAAGGGATCACGGAAGCTGTTGAACTGCGCGGCGAGGACCAGAAAAATGAGCATGAGCGCGATGGCCAACGAGGGGAGGAATTTGCTGCCCTCGGTGCGCAACTGGCGGGACTCGCCTGTGTAGTCGATCACGTAACCCGGAGGCATGATTTTCGCGGCCTCGTCCTCGAGGAACCGGAGCGTCTGGTCGAGCGGACGGATCGCGACGCCGCTGAGTTTGACTGCGTTCAATTGCTGGAAGCGGTTCAGCGAGCGCGGCTGGGCGGTCGTCTTGAGAGTGGCGACAGCCCCCAAAGGCATGAGGCGTCCCTCGGGACCGGTGACATAGATTTTCTGCAACTGGTCGGGGTTGAGGCGGTCGGAGCGTTGGATTTGCGGGATTACCTTGTAGCTGCGGCCTTCGATATTGAAACGATTCACAAAATTCCCGCCGAGCATGGCAGAGAGATCCTCGCCGATCTGGCGGAGGTCGAGCCCCAAGGAAGCCACCTTGTCGCGGTCCAGCACGATCTCGGTCTCGGGCTGGTCGATCTTGGTGTCGATGATCGGGGGAAAGGCGAACATGCCGCTCCGTGTGGCCTTTTGCTGAAGCTCGCGGGCGATCTCGAGAATCCGTTCCGGCTCCGCGGTCGAGGCGATGATGAATTCCACCGGAAAATCCCCTCCCCCCGGCAGCGAAGGCGGGGTGACGGGAAACATGCGAATGCCAGCAAGACCGGAGAGTTGCGCGGCGATTTCGGGTTGAATCTGTTTCGGCGTGCGCGTGCGCTCGCCCCAGGGCTTCAACACCATGCCGCCGAACCCGAAGGTCGGCTGGGTGAGCTGAAAGGTGTAGGAGGTCTCGGGTGTATCGAGGAAAATTTGCGTGGCCTTGTCTGCATAGCGGACCGTCTCGTCGATCGTGGCGTCGGCGGGAGCCTCCACGATACCGAAAATGACGCCCTGATCCTCGTCGGGAGCGAGTTCGCCGGGCGACATCAGAAACATCGGCACGCTCAGCACGACGATCGCCACCCACACAGCATAGGCGGCGGGTCGGTTGGCAAGAACAACGTCGAGGATGCGCCCGTAGAAATCCCGCAACCGCGCAAATGCACGCGCCACCACCCCAGCAAACCCATGCTCTTCCATGCCGGGCTTCAGCAACGCGGCGCTCATCGCAGGCGAAATGGTCAACGCCACAATGCCGGAAACAAACACCGCTCCGGCGAGCGTGAAAGCGAACTCGCGGAAGAGCGATCCGGTGAGCCCACCCTGCAGGCCGATCGGCAAATATACCGCCGCCAGCGTCACGGTCATCGACACCACCGGCCCCACCAACTCGCGGGCCCCGAGAATCGCGGCGGCGTGGGGCTTCATGCCTTCCGCCAGATGCCGCTCGACATTCTCCACAATCACGATCGCGTCATCCACCACCAACCCCACGCAAAGCACGATCGCAAGGAGCGTGAGAAGATTCACAGTAAACCCCGCGACCTGCATAAGAAACACCGCCCCGAGGATCGACAGTGGGATCGCCAGCACGGGAACCAGCACCGCACGAAGGGATCCGAGAAAAAGAAAAATTACCACCACCACGATAAGGAGCGTCTCGGCGAGCGTCTTCAGCACCTCGTGGATTGCGTCGGTGATATAAACCGTCGAATCGTAGCCAACCCCCGCCTCGAGGCCCGCGGGAGCTCAGCTTTGATTTTTTCCAACTCCTCGCGCACCCCGTGGATCACATCCAGCGTATTGGCGTTCGGCAGCACCCAGACGCCCATAAACACAGCCTGCTCGCCGCTGAAACGCACAGCGGAGTCGTAGTTCTCGGCACCGAGTTCCACATCAGCGATATCCTTGAGGCGCACCACCGCGCCGCCGCTCTCACGCAGCACGAGTTGTTCGAACTCCTCGACGCTGCCCAGGTCGGTGTTCGCCGTGAGGTTCACCGTGACCAGCGAGCCTTTGGTCTGTCCGACCGCGGAGAGGTAGTTATTTCCCGCCAGCGCGCGGCGCACCTGTGCAGGGCTGATGTTCAAGGCCGCCATGCGGTCGGGCTTGAGCCATATGCGCATGGCAAATGTGCGCCCCCCCAGAATCTCGGCACGCTGAACGCCCGGCACAGCGGTCAATCGCGGCTGAACGACCCGCGTGAGGTAGTCGGTGATTTCATTCGGTTTGAGAATGGTGGAGACAAAGCGCAGGTAGGCCGCCGCCCGCTGGGAGTCGGCGCTCTCGATATCGATCACCGGCACCTCGGCTTCGGGAGGCAGGTCGCCGCGCACCTGGTCCACCTTCGCACTGATTTCCGAAAGCGCTTTGGTGGGATCGTAGTTGAGCTTGAGCCGGGCGGTGATCATCGAGAGTCCCTGCTTGCTCTCGGACTGCACATAATCGATGCCGTCCGCCGCCGCGATGGCACGCTCGATCGGGGTGGTGATAAATCCCCTCACGAGATCGGCATTCGCTCCGACATAGACGGTGGTGATCTTCACCGAGGCGTTGTCGCTGCGTGGGTATTGTCGGACTGTCAGCGTGAACACCGCTTGGATGCCCGCCACGAGGATCAAAAGCCCTACAACCACCGCCAGCACGGGGCGGCGAATGAAAAGGTCGGTGAAGCCCCCACCTCCAGAAGGTGATTCCAGAGGATTCATCACGAATTTTCAGGGCTCGGGGATAATGTGGGTTGGGGCGCGAGCGAGTTGTCCACCCGCACCGCGGAACCATTCCGCAACTTGAACGCCCCGGCTGTCACCACTGTGTCGCCCTCCTTGAGCCCCTCCACGACCGAGACAAAGTCCCCAACGGCGCGTCCGGCTCGAATAAACCTCTGCTCGACCACCGTTTCCTTGGCGCCATCCGGCCCGGTTTTTTCCAGAACCACAAACACCGAGTCTCCATAGGGAGCGCGAAATAGAGCGGTCAGCGGGATGCGAAGCACCTCGTCCTCACCTCCCTCGAAAATCTCGACGCGTGCAAACATACCGGGGCGGAGCGATCCGTCGGGGTTTTGCAACGTTCCTTGGAGACGGATATTGCGCGTCACACGATCGACCTCGGAGTTGATTGCAGTCAACTCCCCCTCAAACACACGGCCCGGATAAGCATCCGTGCGCACGAGGATTTTCTGCCCGGCGGCCAGGGTGGAGATCAATTGCTGCGGAAGAAGGAAATCAATGTAGATCGGGTCGAGCGACTGCAGGGACACAATCTTGTCACCGTTTTGAATGAACTGGCCCAGGTTGACCTCGCGAATACCGAGCCGACCAGTGAATGGCGCGCGGAGCTGTTTTTTTGAAATCGTGGCCCGGAGTTGTTCGACGAGCGCGTTGACCTTGCGGAGTTGCGACGCGGCGGCGTCGAGGTCGGATTGGGGCATCGCGTTCGAGGCGCGGAGCATCTTTGTCCTCTCATAAACCGTCCTCGCCAAATCCGCTTCCGCCACTGCCGATCGCAAGGTTGCCTCCTCTCCACTGGTATCCAGTTCCACCAACAAATCCCCCTCCCTCACCTCGGCACCATTTTCAAAATGGATCCCCGAAACGATTCCCGAGGTCTCCGTGCTGAGGTCCGCCCCCTGAACCGCACGGAAAGACCCGACTGACTCGATGCTCCGCACCCAACGGTCCGTCTCCACAAGCGCTGTGCTGACCGTCTCAACCGGCTTGGGAGCATCCGCCCCGGCCGCGATCATGGCCCGGATCTGCAGCACCTTGATCCCCACAATCACCCCGGCAAGCAGCAGAATGCCCAACGCCGTAAAAAGGATTTTTTTGAACATCACTCCCTTATCCCAAAATCACTGCCCACGGGCGACTCAATTCCCCCATTCCAAAATCCCGCAACTTTTTTGGCCGATCGGCCATTTTTTTGACGGTCAATGGATGGTCGCGGAAGGCGGAAGGAAGCCTGATACTGCTTGTGACATGTCTACGGGCCTCATTCGATTAGAGCAAATCAACTAAAACTATAGCCGCATGATATGAACCAATTGAGGGCGTCTTTGGCTGTGACTTTGGACAGTGCATTTCCAATGGCGTTGACAAGATCATCGGGTGTTCGAGCCTCCGCGCTGCGTAGCAGCCCTTTGACTTTGCTCCAAATTTTTCGATCGGGTTCAGGTCCGGCGATAGGCGGGCAGAAATAGAACCTTGGCACCAGCCTTTCAGATCAGGCGCAGAGTGGGGTCGCTTTTGTGGGGGGCAAGGTTGTCCATGATGACCACGTCACCCCGGCGTAGCGTCGGGCAGAGGACATCCCGCACATAGGAGCGGAAAACTTCCGTGTCGGTGGCTCCCGGGATGGTCATGCAGGCGGTGCTGCCATCCAGGCGAATCGAGGAGATCATCGTTGTGCTTTGCCAGCGGCCAGCCGGAGCGCTGGCATGGACCCGTTCTCCACGGGGTGCTCGGCCCCAAAGCCTGGTCATGTTCGTCTTGGCGCCCGATTCGTCGAGGAAGACCAAGCGCGCTGGATCCAATCGACCCTGCCGCCGTTGCCATTTTTGACGCGACTGGGCGATGTCGGGGCGGTCTTGCTCGCTGGCGCGGAGAGTCTTTTTTTTAAAGTCATCTCCATCTTCACAAGCACAACATGAATGGCCTGCAGGGAACACTTCAGGCCCATGGCTTCCTTCAGTTCTTTGAGGCTCATATCGGGTTTTACTTTCAACAAGCGAACCATCTCTTGCCGATGCTCGAGCAGGATCATTGGTTTGCGCCCTGCCAAGTGATGCCTAGTATCCAGTAACAGCTAAAGTTTCGGATAAAGTCTGAGCAGCTTGATGCGAGCGTCTTCGGTTGTGAAGCGCCAGTTGATGGGAGCGCCACGGTTGTTGCGGTGGTTTTGCCACGCGGAGGTTTGGCAGCGCATGGATTCGATGTCCGGGATTCGGCGGCGCAGGCATTGACTGTTGAGGGCGCTGAGTTCGATTTCTGCGATGTTGAGCCAACTGCCGTGTTTGGGCGTGTAGTGGATTTCGAGACGATCGGCCAAGCGGCGCGCTTCGACCGGCGGGAAGGTTTCGTAGAGCGAGGCGATGGCATGGGTGTTGAGGTTGTCCATGACCAATCGCACCTTGATGGCTTCGGGGTAGCGTTCCTCGAGCATTCCCTTGATGAAGTGAGCCCAGTCCTGTCGTGTGCGGCGTTCGGTGACTTCGACATGGCGGCGGCCGGCCAGAGGTTCAACCTCGACAAAAAGCATGGCCACGCCTTGGCGCACATATTCATGATCGGCAATGGCGACTTGGCCGGGCTTGGCCGCAATGGGGGCATGCACCTCGCCGATCAACTGCTTGCTCGACTCATCCATGCAGACCACAGGGAAGCGGGGATCGTAGGGCAACCGGTAAACATTCAAGACATCTTCCATGGCGGCGACAAAGGCTGCATCCCCGTCGGGCGGAATCTTCCAGTATTTGCTCAAATGAGGCTGCAACTCGTTTTTTTTAGCGAGCGCTGCACCGTCATCACCGATACCGCATCCACGATTTTGAGTTCGACGAGCTTGTCGGCCAAGAGCCGCACCGTCCAGCGTTGGTAACCCTCCGGGGCCGGCGAGCAAGCCAGCGCGGTCAGGCGCGCGTCAAATGTTCCGTCGAAAGTGACATCCCGCGGTTTGCAAGGGGCTTGCGAACCAAGGCCGCCTCAAGCCTTCTTCGACAAAACGTTGTTTGAGGTGCTCCACGGTGCGGGAGCTGATCCCCAAAGCTGCTGCCACATCGGCCACTTTCCAAGGGTCGCCGTGCTCGCCCGCATCGCACAGGAGCAGGGCGCGAGCGTGGAGAAACTTCGCGGCAGGGGTCTTCCCGCAGCGGGTGAGTTGCGTGAGTTCGGTGCGTTCCGATTGCGTGAGGGTGACTTTGTATCGATTGGCCATGCCGGAGAAAAATCCAGCAAGGCCAAATTTACAATGCGAAAATATAAGTGTTACGAGATACTAGCGCGGATGTCCCCGCTGTGACGCCGTTGCTGGAGCAGCTTCTTGACCATCCCCAAGGACACTCGAAAGCGGCGAGCAACTTGATCCCGCGTTGCATCCCCCTCTTCATAAGCTTCCAAAATTCGTTCCCTCAAATCCATGGAGATCGTTCGTCGATTGCTCACCGACAAATGATACATCACTCGTCCCAATTGGCTATACTATTTATTGAAGCGCTCTAGATTCCAGAAGAATGGCTCAGGATTACTCCGAGCAGGTGGCACAGCCTGTGAAGATCGATCAGAGCATGATCCCGATGAGTAACGTGCGATCATGTGGGACTGGCTCGAGTGAGCCAGACTCACAGGGTAGCCTCCCCTTTTTTTGCGCGGCCAGTTGACCCGTTGATTGTAAAATGGCGGAAGGGGGGGGATTCGAACCCCCGGTAGCTTGCGCTACGTTCGATTTCGAGTCGAGTGCTTTAAACCGGGCTCAGCCACCCTTCCAATCTCGATAGAGAGCATTAACTCCTAAGCTGGGAGCTTCGATCGAGCAAGAAAAAGGAATGACTATTTTCATCCCTGTCTATGGGCTTGCCGCGAGCGTTGGGGCGGGAGTAGTTTGCGGGCATCATGGTTAAAAAACTTCTCCACACGCGCTACAGGGTCTCGGATTTGGATAAAACAGTCGCCTTTTACCGGGATGTTCTCGGGTTGGAGGAGATCCGCAGGAGCAAGAGCGGACGCGGATCGGAGTTGGTCTTTTTCAAGACACCCGGGAGCGAGGAACTGATCGAGATTTGCAAATACGACGGCAGCGGTCCGGTGGTGGTGGGCCCGGATCTCACGCACCTAGCGTTCGAGGTCGAGGACATCGCAGCATTTGCGAAGCACTCGGAGGCCCTCGGATACCCACTCAGCGACGGACCGCACACAAGCTCCAACGGCTCGGTGATCGCATTCGTCGATGCTCCGGAAGGCTACGAAATCGAACTCATCCAACCGGCGAAATAACCCCACCGCCATGGGGGCTACTTCATCGTCACAGTCTCAAGGTAGGTGAACTTGTTGTTCTCCACCTTCAGGACAGGAACCGAAAAAGCCATGATCCGCTCGGGATCGATGGTGATCGGCCCGGTGAGACCGGGGAGGTCTTTGATGTTGCGCAGGGCCGAAGCGATTGCTGTGGGACTGGTGGATCCGGCGGATTTAATTGCGGAGATCAAAACCACCAGCGACTCGTAGCCGAGGGCCGAGGGAGCACTCGGATCGGCACCAAATTTTTCGCGATAGGCCGGAGAGAAGAGCATGACTCTTTCGTCGCCCCCTTGGGGATTGTAACGGGCTGGCAGGTAGCAGTTGTTAGCCGCTTCTCCGGCCTCGGCGAGGAATTCCGGGGAATCCCACATGGCTGTGCCAAGGAAGGGCATCTGCAAACCCATGGCCCGAGCCTGTTTCACGATGCGCGCAGCGGTGCGCTGGTCGGTCGGCAGATACACGATGTCGGGATTTTTCTTTTTGATGTTTTCCAACTGCTTCGAAAAGTCGGTCGTTCCGTGCTGAAAATGCTCGGGGACCATGGCCGTGCGCGTCTTCGTCTTGAATTTCTTCCCGAAGCCGAGTGCAAGCGTCTGGGCAAACTTGTCCTCGGGATCGAAGAGCACGATGGCCCGCAATGCCCCAAGAGAAAAGGCGGTCTGGGCCATGATGTGCCCGGAGTGGAAGTCGGCATAGCAAATCCGGAAAACCCAAGGCTCGGAGTCCATGCGGGCAGGCATGGTGGAACCAATGGCAATCAGTGGCACCTCCGATTTATTGGCTGCCTCGATTGCCTGTCCGCTTCCAGTGGCCAGCGCGCCAATCACCGCCACAACCTTGAACTTCTTATCCGAGATCAAATCCCGCATCGCCTGACCAGCGGATTCGGATTCCGCATTCGTGTCACGCACAACAAGTCGAACAGGTCGCCCGTTGACACCACCGGCCGCATTGCATTGTTCGGCGGCCAACTGCAACCCGTTCAACGCGGCCTCGGCGCTTAGTTTGGCATCGCTCTTGAAAGGTAAAAACACCCCGATATCCAGAATCTGAAGCGGCGTGGGACTCGGCGAGGGATCGGTTGACACACTCGGCGTGCCGGGCCTGTCACACCCAGTGACAAGTAGTGTGAGAATGGCCAATACGGACAAAAATGAGCGTTTCATGGCGTGGAACATACTCAATGGTCTCCCATCAGGCAACATGCCCATTGTTTTAGGATTTGTCTCACAGCGCGACAAGCTCGGCGGCATGGTGGTTTGGCACGGGAACGGTTGTAGGTTCGGGATACTCAAAAATCCTGCCCTCGAAGTTCCGAATGACGACTTTTTCGCTGTCATGGTAGACAACGTAACTCGGGTTCACCGGCACCTTTCCTCCGCCGCCGGGTGCGTCGATCACGTATTGAGGGATTGCATAGCCGCTCGTGAAACCTCGCAGCCCCTCAATGATTTCGATCCCCTTGGCCACCGATGTGCGCAAATGCGACGACCCGCGAATCAAATCGCATTGGTAGAGATAATACGGCCTCACGCGACACAGCAGGAGCTTGTGCACAAGCTTGCGCATCGTGGTGACATCGTCGTTCACCCCGGCCAAAAGAACACTCTGGTTCCCTAAGGGAATCCCGCTGTCGGCCAGACGCCCCAAAGCATCGCGCACTTCGATCGTGAGTTCGCGGGGATGGTTCACGTGCACACTCATCCAGAGCGGATGGAACTTCCGCAGCATCGCGCACAATTCCGGCGTGACTCGCTGGGGGAGAAAAATCGGGACCCGCGTGCCGATTCGCACAAACTCGATGTGCCGGATCGAACGTAACCGCGCGAGAATCGCCTCCAAACGCGAGTCCGAAAGCAACAGCGCGTCACCGCCCGAGAGGAGGACATCGCGGATTTGTGTGTTTTTTTCCAAATACCGGAATGCCTCCTCAAAATCCGTGTGCAACTCCTGCTCCCCCACCCCGCTCACCACGCGACTCCGCGTGCAATACCTGCAATAGGAGGCGCAGCGGTCGGTCACGAGAAAAAGAACACGATCGGGATACCGGTGAACCAGGCCGGGCACTGGCATCGAGGAATCCTCACCGCATGGATCGGCCATGTCGAAGGGGGAGTCGTAGCCTTCCTCGATCCTCGGAACCACCTGACGCCGGATCGGGCAATTCTCGTTGTCCGGCTCGATCAGGTTGAAATAATGAGGCGTCACAGCAAGGGCCAGCTTGCTTCCCGCGAGCAACACGCCAACCCGTTCGGCACTGCTCAAGTTCAGCCGCGCCTCCAATCCGGCAAGCGTGGTCACCCGATTCCGTTGCTGCCAGCGCCAGTCATCCCAATCATCACTCGACACGCCAACCCAATGCCCTGGTGCATGGGAGAAAAACCGCTCGGGTTCAAACAAAGGCGACACTTGCATCACGTGCACAGGCTACGACCCACACTCCTTCTGTCAACGCGGCACTTGGTTGCAACACGCCTCGGAGCTCACAGCATTGGGTCGAAAACGCTGCCCGCAACTTTTTTGGCCGATCGGCCATTTTTTTGACGGAAACGCGCGGCACGACTTAACCGCCGACAACCAAGAACTCCAAGCGGGCATGCCAGCTGCCATAAAAATTGCCATCGCATGCATCCTTCCCATATATGGCCAATAGAAATAGCAATGCCCCCCATGAATAAAGACACCACAAACACTCGGTTTGTCTCCCTCATTTGCCTCGTCGCCACCATTGGCGGCTTTTTGTTTGGCTTTGACAGCGGGGTGATCAACGGCACGGTCGCTGGTCTACAAAAGGCCTTTACTTCGGACAACGTGGGCACTGGGTTCAATGTCGCCTCGATGCTCCTCGGTTGCGCCGTCGGGGCTTTCTTCGCTGGAACACTTGCCGACAAAATCGGCCGCCGCGCGATTCTGATCATCGCCGCCGTGCTTTTCATCATGAGCGCCTGGGGATCGGGCATCGCCACGGGATCAGCAGACTTCATCATCTACCGCGTGCTTGGAGGCCTCGCGGTGGGTGCCGCGAGCGTGATCGCGCCGGCATACATCAGCGAAGTCGCCCCAGCACGGCACCGCGGCATGCTGACCTCGATCCAGCAGATTGCGATCATCTCAGGGCTGTTCTTCGCGTTTTTGAGCAACTACCTCATCGCCGGCACAGCGGGCGGGTCCACGCAGATGTTCGCCTGGGGCTACGAGGCGTGGCGGTGGATGTTTTGGATCGAACTCGCCCCTGCCATCCTGTTTCTGCTCGCCCTGTTCTTGATTCCCGAAAGCCCGCGCTTTTTAGTGGCCAGCGGCAAAAACGACAAAGCCCTTGCTGTGCTTGGACGCCTCATGGGCGAAAGCGCTCCGGAAAAACTCGCAGAAATCCAAGCCTCGCTGGCAGGCGACCACCACCGCCCTCGGCTCCGGGACATCCTCGACCCGAAACTCGGCATCCGCCCGATCGCCTGGGTCGGCGTGGGTCTGGCGGCGTTCCAGCAACTCGTGGGCATAAATGTCGTGTTCTATTACGGCGCGGTCCTCTGGCAGGCGGCCGGATTCACCGAGGAGCACGCCCTGCTGATCAATGTGGTGAGTGGGGGCGTGAGCATCGCAGCCTGCCTAGTCGCGACGTTTCTTGTGGATCGAATCGGCCGCAAGCCATTGCTGCTCGTCGGATCGTTCGGCATGGCCCTCACCCTTGGAACCATGGCCGTGGTCTTCGCCATGGGCGCCCTCGGGGACAACGGCGCGCTCCAACTCGGCGACCATGCTGGACTCGCCGCCCTCATCGCGGCGAACCTATATGTGATTTTCTTCAATGCCACCTGGGGACCCGTCATGTGGATCATGCTCGGCGAGATGTTCCCGAACCAACTCCGCGGCTCCGGCCTCGCCGTAAGCGGACTCTCCCAATGGGTCACCAACTTCGGCATCACCATGTTGTTCCCGGTCATGCTCACCAGCATCGGCCTTGGCGGCGCTTACGGCATCTATGCCGTCTTCGCCCTCATCTCCGCCTTCTTCGTCCTGAAGTTCACCCGCGAAACAAAAGGACTCGAACTCGAGGACATGGAAGGCTGATCAACCAATTCGCCTTGCCGATTCCTTTAGGCGCCCACCGTTTTTAGAGCTTTCCGGAACGTCATAAAATTCGCCACTTGATTTACAGGCGGAGGACTTGACCCCATTTTCGAATCGGGCACACGGCTCATAGTCTGTCGAATGCTCCACGCTCTTCGCTTTCTGAACGCGGTCGCCCTTGCGGTTGCCTTGAGTCTCGCCAACCTTTCGCCGGCCTTTGCGCTGAATGATACCGCGCAATCCCCTGCCAACGCTCCCGCCGATCCATCTCCTGCCATCGAACCAGTGCACGAGACCTCCGGAGATACCGAATCGCTTCTCTGGTTCTATATGGCGACCGGAGCATGGATCGCCATCCTCACGGCCGCGACACTTGCCATCTTGATCATGGCGCATCGCATTGCGGTCGCCCAACGCATCCGCCCATTATCCGAGCACCGCCACCGGGCACGGAATTCCTTGTGAGGTGGACATGGATTCATTGCCTTCACTCCTTGTAGCATTGCCGATTCTCGGCGCATTCGCCTTCTTTGCCGCCGGATGGCACACCTCCCCTCCCGACATCCGCAAACTTTTCGGCCTATCCAAGTCGCCCCGCTCCAAGCAACAGGAAATCATTCACGGCGCAGCCCTGCACGGCCGTCCACCGACCTCGATACAACTCAGCGAAATTCTCGTCGCCGAGGGATTCGGATCCCAAAGCGATCTCAAGAGGCTTCAAGAATCCTCCACTGCCCGTTCGGCACTTTCGACCCTCCTTGAGCAGGAGAGGATCGACGAACGCCGCTTCACCGCGATCTGGTCCCGCGCCTCGGGAGTGATGCCAGTGGTCGCAACGCCTGAGGATATCGATTCAGAACTGATCGACCAGTGGCCCGAGTCGAGTGCGCGCCAATATCGCGCGATGCCCATCGAGCGAACACCCCGGCGGGGCTTGACGATGGCATTCGTCGAACCTCTGGAGAGGGACGACGTCAAAGCACTCGAACACCTGTTCCACGCGCACGTGAGCCCGAGGCTTTTCACCCCCTCGAATTTCGAAGCCCTGTGCGACGAGCTTTATCCTGGCAGAAGATTCCACCGCCGCCGGATTCCTTTCCAACCCCTGTTCGACTCCCTCGATCCGGGAACACGTCGAACGGTTCGCGAGACTCAAATGACCCGCCGGTGCACGCTGGGCGAAGCGATGGAACGCCTCGCCGTCCGCCCCGCGCAGGAAATCCGCGAAATCAACGCCCTGGCGCACGGCACGGAACCGGTGGACACCTCGGAGTTTACCCTCGGCATTCCAATCCTGCGCACATTGACCCCACTCTTCTGCGAACTCCACGGCATCCTGCCCCTGAATAATGGTGCACTTGCCGTGAACCACCACCTCCACCCCGCCACATCGAAAAAAATCCACGACATCCTCGGAGACGCGGCGGTGTTCCAATCAGACACACCCGCTGCGTTTTCGAAGCTCTGGCAGGAATTCGCCGCCCTGCGGTTCTCGCAGGACGCTCTGGTGGAGCACCTCCTCTCCGTGGAAATCCTATCCATTGCAAACGCCCAACGCATCCGCGAAGCCCGGCGGCTACTCGCGGAACCTCTCGACCGTGTGCTGCTCCGCCTATCTCTCGTCACCCCGCGCCAGATTTTCCACGCCATCCGCTCGACCTCAGCGCTGGATGTCGCAGGGGATTTCACGAGTCTAGACGAAGGTGTCGAAGACATCCTGACCGCCGATCACAGGAAGCACAGCGGCATCTCCCCGCGCAGCGCCGGTTCCTCTGGCGTGACATTCCACACCGCCCGCCTGCCCTACCCCGCAGACACGGGCGAGATCATGCGGCGGTGCGATGGTGTCCCTTGGACTTTCGAGCTCGCCCCAGCGTGGCGCGACTCCATTGTCAATTGAGCATTTGAGGCTTGCCTCCTTGGCGTTGACAATTCCCCCCACTCCTGCGCAACAAGGCACGGGGTTGATCCTTTCATGAAAGTCATTGCCATAACGAACCAAAAGGGCGGGGTCGGAAAGACCACCACCAGCGTCAATCTCGCCGCCGCGCTGGCTGAAAAAAAATGCCGCGTCCTCCTCGTGGATCTCGATCCCCAAGGGAGCGCCTCGAGCGTTCTCGCCCCGGAGGAATCCGAGTCCCCGAGCATCTATTCCGCCCTCATCGGCGAGGCGCTGGGCTCCTCACTGGTGACCCCTACCCGCTTGAAAAACCTCTCGATCATCCGCTCGGACCTCGATCTCGCCGGCGCGGAAATCGAAGTCGCGCGCATGGACGACCACATGATGCGACTCCGAGGTGCGTTCGATGCCATCCGCGCCGAACACGATTTCGACTACGTCCTCATGGACTGCCCCCCCTCTCTGGGCATCCTCATGTCGAACGCCCTCGCCGCGGCGGACGAAATCCTCGTCCCAATCCAATGCGAATACTACGCCTTGGAGGGTCTTGGTCTTCTCATGGAAGTCACCGACCGCATCCGCAGCAGTGGAGCAAACCCCTCATTGGCCATCTCGGGCCTTGTCCTCACGATGTTCGACGGCCGCACGAACCTCAACCCTGCGGTTGAAAAAGAGGTCCGCAGCCACTTCCAGGAGGTTGTTTTCGACACTGTCATTCCCCGCACCGTGAGATTCGCCGAGGCACCGAGCCACGGCAGGACGATTTTCGAACACGACCCCCAAGGCTCGGGCACAGCCGCCTACCGGGCACTCGCCAAGGAATTCCTCCACCGCTCCAAACTCGGCTTGAAATTCACCAACGCCCCGGCCGCTGATACCGGAACCCCCGCTTGAAGCACCCGACCCCATTTCAAAACAAAATCCTCTGGGCGGCCATCACCGCCCTGTCGTTCCTTGCGCTCGGCGCCGCAATCGCCCTGGCGGGATCGCTGGTCGTGCGGGCGATCTCGTTTCTCCAACCGGTTCTCATTCCCGTCTCCGTGGCCGCGATTCTCGCATTCCTTCTGGAACCAGTCGTCCAATTCTTCATGCGCCTTAAATTGAGCCGACTGGTCAGCATCCTCCTCGTTTATATCGCATTTTCCGCCTTCTTCGTGGGGCTCGTTGTCTACATTGCCCCGCCAGCCTACCGCCAGGGCGTGACATTAGTGAACAACTTCCCCGCCTATCTGGAAAAATCCGAAGCCATGGCCATCCGCACCATGGAAAATTTCCAACGCTTTTCGCAACTCGACTTCCTGCGCCCGACTGCGGATGACGAGAGTTCTGCAAACGACCGCTTTTCGACAATCATCGCCACCGCTATCGATGACGCCGGCGCGTGGGTTCAACAAAAAATCCCGGACCTCGCCCTCGAGTCCGGCCGCTTCATTCAACGTAGCTTCGGCGGGTTCCTCGGCGTGTTCGGTCTCCTCCTCAGCCTCGTGCTTGTCCCGATTTTTCTTTTTTTCTTCCTCCGGGACAGCCCTTCCATCTCGGGCAACTGGTCGAACTACCTACCACTCCGCGCCTCCCCGCTGAAAAACGAGATCGTCGCCCTCGTCAGCGAGATCAATTCCTACCTCATCAACTTCTTCCGCGGCCAACTCCTCGTCAGCATGATCGATGGCCTCCTCATCGCCGTCGCCCTGCTCGCCCTGGGCCTCGATTTCGCTATTCTTATCGGCATCATGGTCGGGTTTCTCGGCCTCATCCCCTATCTGGGTATGATGATTTGCTATATCCCCGCTGTTATTATCGCGGCGGCGCAGTTCGGGGACTGGCTACACCCGCTGATCGTCACAGCCATATTCATTTTGGCAAACAACATCGACGGCATCTTCATCTCCCCGAAAATCGTGGGCGAGTCGGTCGGCTTGCATCCCCTCACCGTCATCCTGTCCGTGCTGGCATGGAGCCTCATTCTCGGCGGCCTCCTCGGCGCCATCCTCGCCGTGCCGCTCACAGCCACCATCAAGGTCCTCCTCAAACGCTACTTCTGGGACAAGCCCGCATCCCTCGATCACCTTCGCCAGGCATCGGACAATCTTTCACCTTCCTGAACACGGATTGATTCCCCGACTTAGTTTTGCATTGAACCTCCCATCCTTCCGTGTCTTGTTATGACCCGCTTGTTGCCTATGAAAAAATCTTCCTTCATCGTGCTGGGGGCTGCCGGAGCCGTTCTGGCTCTCGCCGCCTGTGAGACGAACAATCCCCGTCCCCAGTCTAACCGCTTCGGATACCGCGGGTCCCACATGTCCTCCACAACCCAATTCGCCACCCCCACGCCGACGCCGGAAGGCTACACCGAGGACGGCGAGGCGATGCAGGAATTCGCCCCTCCGACTCCCACCCCCACACCATTTGCACCTCCCGCGCCACCCGCCTCGCGCGATTACGCCTACGGCACTCCCGTTCCCGGAAAAATGGGCTTCGTCACGAGCCCCCACTCCCCGTATGCCGGTTATGTCGACGTGCGCGGATTCCCTCCCGGCACCGAAGTGAAATGCCCCTACTCGGGCAAGATCTTTCTCGTGCCCTGAGCCTGAGGGTTGCCATTCTCGGTCCCGGCCTCATCGGAGGCTCGCTTGCCATGGCCCTGTCCCGCCAACAGGAGCGCTTTCATGTCTCCGTGTGGGCTCGTCGACATGATGCGGCCCTCGAGGCGCAATCCATCCTGGCCGGGTGCCATGCCACCCCGAACCTCGAGGAGGCCGTGTCACGCTGCGACATCGCCGTGCTCTGCATGTCCCCGCACGCCATCGAGGCATCCGCCAAAAGCCTCGCTTCGCTTCTTCCTGCGGCCGCCGTTGTCACCGATGCGGGCAGCGTCAAAGCACGCATCGTCGCCTCCATGGAGGCGGTCTTCGGAGACCGCTTCGCCGGAGCGCATCCCATGGCGGGATCCGAGCAGCACGGACTCCGCGCAGCCCGTCACGACCTTTACTCGGGCGCACTCTGCCTTCTCACCCCGACCCCAATCACCGGCAAGCGCGCCCTCGACCTTGCCCGCGAGGTTTGGAGCGCCGCTGGGTGCATCCTTCGCGAGATGCCCCCCGCCGCCCACGACGCCGCACTCGCCCGCGTTAGCCACCTGCCTCACGCCGCCGCCGCCGCTCTTGTGCGCGCCGCCATCTCCGCCGACCCGTCCCTCGTCGAACTCTCCGGCGGCGGCTTCCGCGATTCGACCCGCATCGCCGGGGGCCCCGCTCCCATGTGGGCCGAAATCCTTCTCGACAACCGCGAGAGCATGCTGACCGGTATCCGCGACTTGCAAAAAGAATTGCAGATCCTGACACTCGCCCTCGAGCAAAACGACAGGGCAGCCGTTGAACAGTTCCTCTCCGAAGCAGCAACACTCCGCTCCCGGACGCCTCTTTGATCCACCATGTTTTCCAAGGAAGAAAAAACCACCCTCGCCTCGCACCTCGCACCACTCATTGACACGGAAATCTCCGTGCCGCCGGACAAAAGCATTTCCCACCGCGCGGTCCTTCTCGCCTCTCTGTCGAACGGTCCCTGCGTGATCCGCAATTTCCTTGAGGGCGAGGACTGCCGCAGCACCGCCCAAGCGATGCGCCAACTCGGGGTCCACATCGAATCGCCGGAGCCCGGCACGCTTGTCGTGGAAGGCACCGCCGGACGCTTCACCAAACCCTTCGGGGACATCGATTGCGGCAACTCGGGCACTACGATGCGTCTGCTCTCGGGCATCCTTGCGGCACAACCCTTCACCTCCCGACTCACCGGCGACCCATCGCTGTCCAAGCGCCCGATGCAACGCGTCATCGACCCCCTGCGCCTCATGGGCGCGGACATCTCCGCCGAGGGCGAAAAATCCTGCCCCCCACTTCGTATCGAAGGCTCCAACTCGCTCCAAGGCATCACCTACAAACTCCCCGTGGCCAGTGCCCAGGTCAAAAGCGCCGTCCTCCTCGCGGGACTCTTCTCCCAAGGCGACACCACTGTCATCGAGACCGTCAAATCCCGTGACCACACCGAGCGCATGCTCGATTACTTCCTCATCAAATCCCGCCGTGAGGAGGTCTGGGATCACAAGGACTCCCCAAAGGACCGCCGCCTTGGTCGAAATCCGCACCACGCTCCACGGGGGCCAAATCCCCGAGTCCATGGACTTCACCGTTCCGGGCGACATCTCCAGCGCGGCATTCTGGATGGCGGCCGCCGCCGCACAACCGGGCTCGCGTCTCCTCGTTACCGACGTCGGGCTCAACGCCACCCGCACGGGCATCATCGATGTCCTCATCCGCATGGGCGCCCGCATCCGCGAAATCATCGAGACATCGATGAACGGCGAACCCGCCGGCAACATCGACGTCAAGGGCACTACGCTCCACGGCACTGAAATCCAAGGCGCGGAAATCCCGAACGTCATCGACGAGATTCCGATCATCGCCGTCGCCGCAGCACTCGCCAAGGGCACCACGGTCATCCGCGACGCCGCCGAACTTCGCGTCAAGGAAACCGACCGCATCGCCGCCGTAGCCTCGAACCTCCGCGCCATGGGAGTCGCCGTGGAGGAATTTCCGGACGGCATGGCGATCACCGGAGGCACCACGCTCAAAGGCGCGCGCCTCCCGAGCTTCGGCGACCATCGCATTGCCATGGCCTTCGCCATCGCGGGTCTCTTTGCCTCGGGCGAAACCGTGATCGAAGACACCGCCTGCGTGAACACCTCCTATCCGGGCTTCGCCGACACCCTCCGCCGCATCCAAAATGGCGAGCGCATCAAACACCGCACCCGCATGCTTTCCCAATTCAAACCCAACCCGGCAAACGCATGAGCATGATTGTTGCCATCGACGGACCCGCCGCCTCGGGCAAAAGCAGCGTGGCCAGCAAACTCTCGGGCAAACTCTCCTGCGTGTGCGTCAACTCCGGCGCACTCTACCGCGCCCTCACCTGGCACATCCTCCAAAGCGGCATCGATCCCGCGAACCCCGCCGCCATCGAATCCGCCATGAACGGCTTGCAAGCCGACCTCGCAGTGGGACCGAAGGGCCAACCCGCCCTCCGTATCGACAACCAATTGCCGGATTTCGTATCCCATGAAAGCGAAGTGAATGCCGCCGTCTCGAAAGTGGCCACCGTTCCCGCCGTCCGCTCGCTCATTACCTCACTCCTGCGCGGCTTTGCCTCGGAACGCGACGTCGTCATGGAGGGCCGCGACATCGGCACGGCGGTTTTCCCCGACACCCCTCACAAATTCTACCTCGACGCCTCGCCGGAAATCCGCCGCCAGCGCCGGGCGGCCCAGGGACTCGAGGACAGCATCGAAAACCGCGACCACCTCGACTCGACACGCGCCATCGCCCCGCTTTCCATTGCCAGTGATGCCCGCGTCATCGACACCTCCGCCCTCACGCTCGATGGCGTGGTGGATGAAATCCTCCGCCTTCTGACAACCAGCTCCGCGGACAGGAAATGACGATCGTCTACAACATTTTCCACACGCTCTCGAAGCTCCTCGCACGCGTGTTTTTCGGCCTCCGCATCGTTCACCCCGAGCGCATGCCGGAGTCCGGACCGCTCATCATCGCGGTCAACCACTCGAGCTTCTTCGACCCCCCGCTGGCTGGCATCTGCAGCCGCCGCGGCGTTTACTACCTCGCTCGAAAGACACTCCTCAAGTGGCCATTCTTCGGCCCCCTCTTTCCGGCGATGAATGTCATCCCCGTGGAGCGCGATGGCAACGACATGACCGCCCTTCGAGAAGTCATCAAAAAAATCAAGGAAGGCAACGGAGTCGTTCTCTTTCCCGAGGGAACGCGCTCGCCGGACGGCAGGCTACAACCCGCCCGCGCGGGCATCGGTCTCGTCATCGCGAAAACCGGCGCGCCGGTCCTGCCAATGCGCATCTTCGGGGCCTACGAGTCATATCCGAAAAACGCGAAGCGGTTCCAATTCTCCTCCATCACCGTCGTCCTCGGCGAACCGCTCCACTTCACCCGCGAGGAACTCGAGAATCCCTCGCGGGAAAATTACCAACTCCTCAGCAACAAAGTCATGCAGCGCATCGCCGCCTTGTCGCTCCCGTGATCAACCCCGCGAAATCCACATCCCCGATCCCCTGGCTCGCCGCAACAATCATCGCCGCATGGACCGCATTGATCGGCTGGTCGATCATCTCGCCCCCGCCGCCTCCCGTCACGCTTCCAGTAGCCGTCTCCCAGTCGCCCGAGAGTTCGACTCAGCCCTGAGCGCCACGCACGGCTTCGACGAACGCCGACACAAGCCGCGCATCCTTGATGCCGGGCGCCGATTCCACCCCGCCAGCCACATCCACCGCCGCGGGACGAACCACACGCACCGCCTCGGCCACATTGTCCGGAGTCAACCCGCCGGCAAGGGCGAATCGCTTTTCGGGAAATCTCTCCACGACCGCCCGAGCGACTCCGCGATCGGCTTCAAGTCCTGTTCCGCCGTATTCCACGGGTGACCACGCATCGATCAGAAGGTGCGCTGTGTCATACAGACCGGGCGTTTCCAGCGAATCGCCTGCCTTTACTCGGAGTGCCTTGATCCAGCGGATTGCACCGGATGCCGCGCAATCCCCGGAGGACTCGTCGCCGTGAAACTGGATCGCCTCGAAACACCCGGAGCCGATCAACAACCGCAGCAACTCCGGCGAAGCATTCACCACCACCGCCACCCGCTCGACCTCCCCCTCGAACCCGCGTATCCACTCGAACGCCGCCTCCGGCGCCATAGACCGCTTCGAACCAGGAAAAAAATTGAACCCGAGCGCATCCACTCCAGCCCGCACGCAAGACCGGGCATCCTCGGGACGCGTGATCCCGCAAACCTTCACCCCCACCCCGCATGTGTCAAACAACCCCACAGGCCGTTCCGTCACTCCACGACTCGCGCGTTGGCCTGCTTGATCGAGGGATGATGCGTGATCGCATGGTATTTCCCGTCGCTGGAGCGGAAGAACGAACTCAACACCCAGTTCACGATCCCGATCACCATCGCACCGAAAAACGCGCTCCAGAACCCGTCTACCTCAAAGGCAGGAATCATCATCGAAACGAACAGCAACAGCAGCGCGTTGATCACGAAAATAAACAGGCCCATCGTCACCAAGATGAACGGGATGCTCAGCAACAACAGCACCGGGCGCACAAAGGCGTTGATGATCCCCAACAGCAACGATGCCCCGAGTAGGGCGCCCAACGAGCCGCAGTGAATCCCAGGAATCAACTTCTCGGCGGCAAAAACCGCCACGGTAATAACCATCCAACGGATGAAAAAAGCGCCCATGGATGCAACGTAATGAGTGTCTGTTTTTTTTGAAGAATTATTTTGCAAATGCCGCGCAGGGGTTTCAAAACTTCACTTGTATGCCTGCGAAACAAAAACCAAAAACGCAGCCTACCAAGGCGTCCTCTGGCCTTGCAAAGGCAGCCAAGGCCTCAAAACCGGCCAAAAAAACCGCCGCTAAAGCGGCTGACAAGGCAGCCCCCACTGTGAAACGGAAACCAACAACCGTAAAAGCTCCGGCCAAAAAAACACCTATGGCACCCGCCAAGGCAAAAGCTCCGAAAGAGTCTTCCGCCGCCGAAATCGTCATCACCACGGATGACGTCGCCCTTCGCGCTTACTACATCGCCGAGCGCAGACGCTCGATGGGTTGGGGCGGCGACGAGCATTCCGACTGGGTCGAAGCCGAAAGCCAACTCAAAGCCGAAGCGAAGCGGAAGCGGTCGCTCATTTAGACCACCGCACCGCCAAATGACCGTCGAAGACCGCCTCGCCAAATTCCTGTCCAAAACACCGGAGACCCGCCAGGCGGCCTTCGTAGCCAATTCGGCCTCCCTCACGGGGGATGTGCGCCTCGGCAAGGACTCCAGCGTGTTCTACCACGCCGTTCTCCGGGGCGACATCGAGTCGATCCACATCGGCGAGGGAACAAACGTGCAGGACGGCGCCATTGTGCACCTTGCCGATGACCTGCCTGCCCGCGTCGGTGCGTTTTGCACCATCGGACACGCGGCGATCGTGCACGCTTGCACCATCGGCGACCTCTGCCTTGTCGGGATGCGCGCGGTGATCCTCGACGGCGCGGAAATCGGCGACGAATGCCTCATCGGTGCCGGAACCCTCGTCACCGGTCGCTCAAAAATCCCCCCGCGCTCGCTGGTCATCGGCTCCCCGGCGAAAGTCGTCCGCCCACTCACCGATGCCGAACTCCGCTCCCTGCGCGACAGCGCGGACAAATACATCGCCGTTGCGCGCGCCCACACTTCCCTTCAGAGCCGCTCCCATGATACCGCCTGACCGCCAGAGGCTAAATCCCGACGCTTGATGAACCTGCCAAACCGCTTGACCATCGCCCGCCTGGCGCTATCGGCGGTTTTTGTCCTCTGCTTCTCAATCGACTTCCCCCTCCGCTTCACCACGGCATTTCTTGTTTTCGTGCTGGCCGCTGTCACCGATTGGCTGGATGGCGTCATCGCGCGCCGCCACAATCTAATTACCGACTTCGGCAAGCTCATGGACCCCCTTGCCGACAAAATCCTCACCGCAGCCGCATTCATCAGCCTCTCCTCCATCCATGCAATTCCCCCATGGGCGGTGATCGTCATCATCAGCCGCGAATTCCTTATCACCGGACTCCGCTCGCTGGCTGCCTCGAAGGGAGTCGTCCTACCGGCCGAGCGACTCGGAAAACACAAGACCTCATGGCAGATCGCCACCATCCTGTATTTTCTCCTGCTCCTCGCGATCCGCGAACACAGCGTCCCCGCATGGCTCCCTGACGCCTGGGCCGCCGGCCAGTTCGTCCTCGTTCCGATCACCGTGCTCCTCTCAGTGTATTCTGGGATCACCTATCTGGTGAAAAATCGCGCACTCCTCGACACGCGCTGATCCGCGCGCCCGATTGACACCGCCGCGAATCCTCCCCATTTTCCCCGCCGTGCATTCCTTTTCCTATGTCGATGGATCCTTGCGCTGCGAGGATGTGGACCTGAACGAAATCGCCAACCGCTTTGGCACGCCAGCCTACGTTTACTCGGCCGGCACAATCCGCACGAACTTCCACCGCCTCGATTCCGCCCTCGAACCCCTCGACCACCTCATCTGCTATGCCGTGAAGGCGAACTCGAACCTCGCCGTTCTCAGCCTCCTTGCGCGCATGGGATCGGGCTTCGATATCGTCTCGGGCGGCGAACTCTTTCGTGTCCTCAAGGCGGGCGGCAGGGCCGGACAAATGCACCTTCGCGGGCGTCGGCAAGACCCGCGACGAAATAGTCTACGCACTCCGTGAGGGCGTCTACTCGTTCAATGTCGAAAGCGAAGGCGAACTCGCCCGCATCAACGATGTCGCCGGTTCGCTCCGCATCAAGGCCCCGATCGCCATCCGCGTGAATCCGGATGTCGATGCCAAGACGCACAAGTTCATCTCGACGGGAAAAAGCAAAAACAAGTTCGGTATCGGCATTGACCGCGCCCTCGAGGTCTACGAGGCCGCGGCGACTCTCCCGCACATCCACATCCGCGGTGTCCAAACCCACATCGGCTCCCAAATTCTCGAGTCGGGTCCCTTTGCCGAGGCGGCGGCAAAACTCGCGGAACTCGCCTCGGTCCTAAAAACCCGCCATGACATCGAATTCTTCGACTTCGGCGGCGGCATCGGCATCGTCTACGACGACGCGCTCGCAAGCGGTTCCAAGGATTGGTGGGAACAATCCGGCACCGCACGCCGCATCACCCCGGAGGACTACGCCGCCGCCATCATTCCAGCACTCAAGCCCCTCGGCCTCCGCATCCTCTTCGAACCGGGCCGCTTTCTCGTCGGCAACGCGGGCGCCCTCCTGTCGACCGTCCAATACGTCAAACACACACCCGCAAAAACATTCACCATCGTGGACGCTGCGATGAACGACCTCATCCGACCTGCCCTCTACGAAGGTTGGCACGAGATCGTTCCGCTTAAGAACAAAGGCACCGCCCCGCTCAAAATGGACATCGTCGGACCGGTCTGCGAAAGCGGCGACTTCTTCGCCCAGGACCGCGACATCCCTGAACTCCACCCCGACGACCGCATCGCCATCCTCAGCTCAGGAGCCTACGGTTTCGTCATGTCCTCGAATTATAATTCCCGCCCGATGCTCCCGGAGATTCTCATCGACGGCTCGACCATCCACCTCGCCCGCTCCCGCCAAACCCTCGAAGACCTCATCCAAGGCGAAACCCCGTTGCCTTCCTGACAGGGCCGACGTTCAAGGACATCCAGTCGCCTCACCCTGCGTGTATCCGCTTCGTGATCTCGAGCGCGATATCCAATGCGTCAGCCGCCGCCAGGCCTGTCACCTTGGGCTTCAAACCCTCGCGGGCGCACTTCAAAAACGATTCCAACTCGATCTTCAACGGCTCGCCTTTTTCCACCGCGACCGGCTCGCGGACAATCCGGCGTCCACTGAAGTCCGTCACGATCTTTGAATCCGTCGCCAACCCGATGAGCTTGCCGATGCCGGAACTTTCCTTCTCGTCGTCACGCGCCAACCGGAGCAGGTAGCCGGACTGGTTTTTGTAGTCGAGCGATAGGTAGGCGTCCTCCTGGAACACCCGGATTTTTCTCACCCGTTCCTGGCTGATGCGGCTGGAGGTCACGTTCGCCACACAACCGTTCTCGAAACGGAACCTCACATTGGCGATGTCCTCGCCCTTGCCGAGCACCGGAATCCCGACCGCATCCATCGATGCCAGCGGCGAACGCACCAGATGAAGAATGATCTCGATATCGTGGATCATCAGGTCCAACACAACCCCGATATCCGTGCTCCTGTTCGGATATGGCGACAAGCGCGTCACCTCAAGAAAGCGCGGATTGTTGAGCTGCGCCTCGAGGGCGTGCAGCACCGGATTGAACCGCTCGACGTGTCCGACTTGGAGCACACACCCGAACCGCGCAGCGCATTCGGACAACTCGCGCGCGCGCCCGGGCGTGTCGGCAATGGGCTTCTCAACGAGCAAATGGAGACGCTTCTCGAGCAGCGCCATGCCGGTGGCATAGTGCGTGACCGTGGGCGTGCAGATCGTCGCCGCATCGACCATTTCGGCGAATTCCTCAAGCGAGCGCGCGGCGGCGCATCCGAATTTTTTGGCGGCAGCCCCGGCGGCCTCGGCGTTGGTATCAAAGACTGCTGACAGCCTGCTTCCGGGCAACTCGCTGTAAATCCGGGCGTGGTTCGCCCCCATGTGCCCGACGCCGACAACTCCGGTTCGCAATGTGTTCATAATCCGTGAAGGGAAATCCCAAGGTTCTTTGCCGCCACGCACACGCGGGGCCTGTCGAGCAGAAGCGTTCTCCCGGCCTCGACACCGATTGTTTTGATCCCCGATTCGGCAGCCACCTCGAGTGTCCGCTCGCCGATCACCGGCACATCGAATCGCATGTCCTGACCGGGCTTGGACACCTTGACGAGCGTCGCCCCTCCCCGCCCAAGCTTGCCTCCCCGTCGGATCGCCTCGTTCGTTCCCTCGAAGGCCTCGACAGCGAGCACCGTGCCGTTTTTCACCACAACCGTCTGGCCGATATCCAACCGACTGGTCTCCTTGGCGATGCGGTGGCCGAATTCCAGATCAGCAAGATTCCTTGGCTTCAATACCGGACCAGCGATTGGACCCAGCACCGCCAGATGGCTCTCCAAAAATGTCACCGCCGAAAGCACGGGCACTCCGACTTTTTCCAATTCGTTGGAGACAGCCCCAAACAACGACTCGGCATTCCGCTCGCGCAACTTCGCCAGAATCACCAACGCCTTGAAATCTGGCCGCAAATCAAACAAATGCCCGGGCGCGATCTGGCCAGCCATGATCGCACCGCCAGCCCCGCTCTTGCGCACGGCATCCACCAACTTCCCCATCTGCCCGACCTTCATCCGATACACCTCGTCGACACCCGCACATAGCGCCGGATCGGTCTCTCCCTCGAAAAACGCCATCGCGATCCGCCCGACCCCGGCGGCCCTCGCCCCCTCGATCACCAACCGGGGATACTCCCCGCCTCCGGCAATCAAAAACAGGCGCTCGACCACTTTGCTCTGTGCGTCCTCTTGCATGGTTAATCCCCCATATCCCCAAACCGGTTCACACGGAAGCGCTCGGTTCGCGCGGCGGATGGCGCCTTTGAGTCCTTCTTTTTCGCCGCGGATTCGGGAAAAACAAACCCCTCACCATCCGTCTTGTAGGTATTGATCGGAATGGGGGCCGTCCGCCCTCCGCCTGGCAACTTGCGCCGCTGGGCGATGAACTGGCCCGGACGGTGGTAGTTGGTCAGGTTTCTGGCGAATGACGAGCGATTGATGCCGATAAACAGGTTTTTGCGAACTTCGTAATGCAGGTGCGCAGTATACATACCCCGGTTCGTGCCAATCGTTCCGATCTGCTGCCCGCGCAGGACTTGCTGGCCCTTGCGCACCATGATCCGGTCCAAGTGCGCATACATGGAATCAACCGTTTCCAGTTTCCCGTTTTCGACATACGCATGCCGCACGATCACCACGTTCCCCCAACCCATCCGGGCGTCATGCGCGAAGGTCACATACCCGTTCCCGATCGCATACACAGGATCCCCGAGATCCGAATTCCCCCCGCGCACGCCGTTCCAATCCTCGCCGGGATGATAGGACAAAAACCCACGCGACATGTAGTAACCCTCCCCGTTGGGCTTTCCCACAGGCAGATCGAACCCGTCCGCCACACGCACAGACGTCTTGCCGCCTGGCACGGCTGCCAAGCCGGCCACAAATAGCATCAGACAAATCCAAAACGCCCAACGTCGCATGAACTACAAACCCTACCCGCTCACGCCCCCGCCACGCAAGCAGGACAGGGTGGTCCGGGTGGCTGCTACCAGAAGATGACGTAGAGCACCGCAGTAAGAATCACGACGCCCACGCCCCCGAAGGCGGCCAATCGCGAAGGCTCGAGCGGCATGGACTCGTTGACGGGAAGTTTGGCCGGTTCCTTGAGCGGGTGAACCAATGTCGCAATCCCCGAGGCCAACATCACCAGCAGGAAGCAGATCGCCATCCGATCGAGGAATGAAATCGTCGGTGCGAACCACAACCCGGCCGAGACGATCGCGTCGCCCAACCCCCACTTCAACGCCCCATAGGCCACGGCATTCAGCAGGATTCCCATGACCCCGACGTAACGCGGCGCGCGGGGAATGAAAAATCCGACAATGAAAATCGCCAAAATACCGGGCGAGATGAAGCCTTGGAATTCCTGAATAATCTTGAAAATGCCGCCGAGCTTCGGGTTGTCAAAATTCGGGGCGACGAGGATGGCGACCAGCACAAACAGGACGACAAAGACGCGGCCGGCTTTCACCAGTTTGGTGCCGTCGGTCGTTTTTGTGGCCTTCGCGTAGAGATCCATCGTGGCAATGGTCGAGGCGGAGTTGAGCATCGAGGCCAGCGAACTGACGACGGCACCGAACAAGGCGGCAAGGACAAACCACGAGAGATACCAATGCTCACGGAGGAGGTTGCGAACGAGCACGGGGAAGGCAGAGTCGTAGTCGTAGCCCACGAGTCGCGGGCCTTCAGTGATGCCTTTGTTCGCGGCGATGGCCTGCGCGGAGAGGGTGTTGATCTGGCCGGTCAGAATGCCGGGGTCGCTGATCGACTCGGCGGCGATACCGGCGAGGGCGGCGTTGCGTTCAAGGGCCTTTGCAGCGAGGTCCGGCTGGAGGCGGGCGACGCTTTCATCCAGCGTGATTGTGACATTCGCTGGGGCGGACTGGACGGCTTTGGTGTTTTTCTCCGCCGCCGAGCTGTGTAGGTCGGAGGAGAAGAGGTTGAAGGCGAGAATGCCGGGGATCACCACCACAAAGGGGATGATGAGTTTGAGGAACGCCGCGAAGACGATGCCCTTCTGCCCCTCGGCGAGGGACTTCGATCCAAGCGTGCGCTGGACGATGTATTGGTTCAGCCCCCAGTAGAAGAAGTTCGGAATCCAGAGGCCGAGGAGAAGGGCGGACCACGGGATGTCTGTGTCCTCGATCGGGCGGCCCATGTGCAGCTTGCCACCAGACCCGTTCGGACCATCGACTGCAATCGCCTCGCCGTCCTTGCCGTCGTTTAGCAACCAAAGGCGGTCCCACGCTCCAGCTCCCTGCAAATCCTCAACCGTGGCCTGCGAGTTCGCGACCTTAGTCGCGATCAACTCCTCGGCGGGAGTTTTCTCAAGGGTCTGGAACGCCAGGAACATAACAATCGCCCCTCCAACAATCAGCCCGGCCCCCCAGATCAAATCCGTCCACGCACAGGCCTTCAACCCACCGGCAAACACATACGCGGCCGCAAGAATCCCGATCAGCCAACACCCGGTCACCAGATCGCCAAGCACAGGCATCCCGGCGTAATAACCGGAAATGAATTTCGCCCCGCTGAAAATAACCGACGCGGTCGGCACGACCACCAGGATGAAAATCGTCAACAATGCCATGGCCAGTCGCGCAGCAACACCGAACCGGTATTCAAGAAACTCCGGAATCGTGTAGATGCCGGTGCGAAGGAACCTCGGAAGGAAAAGAAACGCCACCACCACAAGCGTCACCGCCGCCATCCATTCGTAGGAGGCCACAGCCATGCCGAGCCAGTTCGCAGCCGATCCGGACATGCCGACGAATTGCTCGGTCGAGATGTTCGCCGCGATCAGCGAAAACCCGACCAACCACCAGGTCAACCCACGCCCGGCCAGAAAGTATCCGCTCGCCCCACCCTCCCCGGCATGGATTTCATCCCGTGCCTTCCAGATTCCAAATGCAATGACGCCGACAACAGCAATTCCAAAAGGGAGAGTTCAAGGAGAGTGTTCACAGCCCGCGGGAATACGCTTTGACGAATGCGTAAAACAACAAGAATTTCCGGAAAAACCCTTACTTCTCGCCGCGAAAACGGCTCAGGACCTCCCCGGCGGTCTTGAAATGCGTCTTCGCACACTCCTCGAGGACATTCTCCCCCGACTTGCGCATCAACTCCACCGCGGCGGTCTGGACCCGTGCTGACGCCCCGCGCGGCAACTCGACCCCGAGCGCGGTGCCCTTCTCGTCCATCCAATTGATGAACCGCTCGCGGGCAAGAATCGAAGCGGCCGCGACGGCGTAGTCGGACTCGGCCTTGGTGCGCTGGTCGAGATGGATATTCCTGCCCTTCTCCATCAAGGCGCGCTCGAGCACCCGCGCATCAGCAAACTTGTCGGATAGCGCCCTCGGACACTCTGGACACAACCCACAAAGGTCCTCGATCACCCGCGCATGCCCCCACGCGAGCATGCGGTTCACATTCCCGATCTTGCGGTGAAGCTCGTTGTAGCGCGGCGGCGCGATCGTCACGACACTGGCGGGCACCCTCGCCTGCCGGATCGCGGCGGCAAGCTGCCTGATCCGCGCATCGCTGGAGATCGCCTTGCTGTCCTGAACCCCGGCAGCCTTGAGCGTCTTTGCAATCCCCTCATCCACATACACGCCGGCCACCACCAGCGGACCGAAAAAATCCCCCTTCCCGCTCTCGTCGATACCGAAATGCGGCTCGTAAAGCTCGGGACTCAAGACCTCCTCGTAACCATACCGTGCCTCGCCGAGGACACGCGGCTCGAGCACCAGCGTGATAAAATCCTCCAAGCCCCTCCCCTGAATCACGGCCTTGGGGCCCTTTTCATAGACGGCTACCGTCACCTTGGCGCACCGCGCGAAATACATCATATACGGCCGTTCCTCGAACTCGCACCCATCAGCAGCCAACACCCCGCGCAATGCCTCGGCCTGTTCGGGCGTGATCTGCACGGTATGCGAGTGGGGCGGTTTTGCGGAAGACATCGGGTAGTTTTGCGCGTAATCACTCGCGGGTGTCCAGATGATAGATCGTGCCACACTGCCGGAATTCCACACCGCCCTCGCCTCGTGGTTCGCTGCGAACGGACGCCGCGGCCTGCCATGGCGCGATGCCCCGACCCCCTACGCGGTTCTGGTCTCGGAATTCATGCTCCAGCAAACGACCGTCGCCACAGTCATTCCCAGGTTCAAAGGGTGGATGGCGCGCTTTCCGGACATCGCAACCCTCGCCAACGCCACCGAAGCGGAGGTGCTCAAACACTGGGAAGGCCTTGGTTACTACTCTCGCGCTCGCAACCTCCACCGCGCCGCAAATGCTATCGCCACCCTCCACTGCGGCATCATCCCCTCCGACCCGGCCGCCCTCCGGTCCCTGCCGGGCATCGGCCCCTACACGGCTTCCGCCATCGCCGCCTTTGCATTCGACAAATGCGTGCCTGTCCTCGACGCAAACATCATTCGCCTCGCTGCCCGCCTCGCGAATTTCGAATCCCCCATCTCAACCGCACAAGGCATGGCCTCGATCGAACGCATCTCCACCGCGCTCCTTCCGCCCACCGGTGGCCGCGCCCACACTTCAGCACTCATGGATCTTGGCTCAATCATCTGCCACGCGGGCGTGCCGGACTGCCTGTCGTGCCCAGTGAAATCATTCTGCAAGGCGCAATCCCCAGCCTTGCTTCCCGTGAAGCCTCCTCGCAAAAAAACCACCGAAGTCGTGGAAGCCCGCTCCATTGCGGCATCGGCCGATGGCGTTCACCTCCTGCAGTCCGCCGGCCCGCGCTGGAAGGGGCTCTGGACCCTCCCGCCATGCACAGACCCCGAGGAACCAGTCGTCACCATCACCCACGCGATCACTCGCTACAAAGTCCGCCTCGAACTCCATGCCTCGGCCGCAGAACCTCATTGGACCCTCTTCCCCCTCGACAACCTCCCGGCCATGCCGAGCCCCCACCGCAAGGCTCTCGCTCTTGCCCTCCAAAAAATCGGCATTGGCAGCGCCAGCGATTTTTGATTTAAGCCCCAATCAACTCTTTCAACCCCCGATGAAAAAACTCGCACTTACCCTCCTCTTCACCCTCGTTGCAATCTCCGCCCGCGCCCAGTGGGATGGCAACATCCCCGGCACTCCGTCCGGCTATAATGAGCAGGAGGACCAGATGCTCGGCTACTCCCGCTTCTGGTCCTACTACAACCCATACCCCTCGAACTATATGGGTTCGCGTGATTGGTTGGATGGCGAAGCGTTCACCGGCGATTGGTGGGGAGTCCGGAATTTCCTCGATGACAGTGGAGTGGCCGTCTCGGCAAGTTACACGAACAACATCGCGGGAAACCCCGTGGGCGGCAACTCCCAGGCATTCGCCTACGCGGACAACTTCAGCTTCGGCATCCAGTTCGATTTTGAAAAACTCATCCACTGGGACGGCCTCACCCTCACCGTCAGCGCCCTCGACCGCAACGGATCGAACCTCTCCGCCCGCGACATCGGCAACCAATTCACCGTCCAGCAGGTTTACGGCACACAGACCGTCGTTTTTTACGCCCTCGCCCTCGAGCAGACGTTCCTCGATGACAAGGCGGGCATCAAAATCGGCCGCTTCGCCACCGGCGACGATTTCGCCTCGTCCCCGCTCTACTGGCTCTACATGAACAACGGCATCGATGGCAACCCACAGGCCCTCCCTGTCAACACGGGCTTCTCGTCCTACCCCGCCGCCACCTGGGGCGCCCGCCTCCGCGTCGATCCCTCACCAGACTGGTTCGCCATGGCAGGCATCTACCAGGTTGGCAACCCCGAACTCTACGAATACCACGGCCTCAACTGGGGCATGGGCCCGAATGACGGCGTCTTCATGATTGGCCAGGTCGGCTGGACTCCGGAATTCTTCAAAAAACCCGTCGCCACCGAGCAGTCCGTGCCGGATGGAAAAGCCGTCGCCACACCCCAGTCGCTCTCGGAAGGCAAGACGCTGCGTCCGGCGGAGACCGCCGCCATGCGCGGACTCCCGGGCCACTACTGGTTCGGCGGCTACTTCTCGCCGGCCGAATACGCGCAGTTCGGCTCCGAAGAAACCGCCACAAATTCCTACGGCTTCTACTGGCACGCCGACCAGATGATCTGGCAGGAGACCCCCGGCAGCGATCAAGGACTCACCCTCTGGTCCGCTTTCGTCCTCTCGCCCCAGCAAAACATTTCAAAGCTTCCCTTCCAAGTGAACGCGGGCATCGTCTACCGCGGTCTTGTTCCGACCCGAAACAGGGATGTCACCATGCTGGGCTTCGTCTACGGCAACTTCAGCGACGACTACGCAGACACCATCGCAGCCACCGGCGCGGGTTCACCATCCTACGAGATCGCCCTCGAAGCGGGATACCGCTTCCAGATCGCCAAATTCGCCTACGTGCAACCCAACCTCCAGTGGATCATCAATCCCGGTGGCACCGGCAATATCCCCAACGCCCTCGTGCTGGGCGCCCAGATGAGTGTCACATTCTAAGGCCAGCCGACCTCTCCTCGCCGCCCTCCTGCTCTCGGCGGCCATGCCGGCCCCCGCGCAGCAAGACTCTTCGGACGCCACAACACTCATCAAATGGCTCCTCGAAGAGGAACGCGACCTCACCGGCATCCCATTCAGCGATGTCCTTGCAGCGACCTCGGGCAAAAAAATCCTCACTCTCGATCCCGCGACAGACTCCCTGTGGTTGGACAAACTCTCCGCTTCGCTCGACCGCACCCTCGGCGCTCTCAACACGCCGTCACACCCAATCCACGCTGTCGGCCGCATCAACGAAGCCAGTCGCCATATCGAGGACCAACTTCTCAAGGAGCTGAACTCGATCCCCGGTTGGACTTGCTCTGTTCCCAAAACCGCCGACGGCAAGGAACAACGAAGCGGCTACCCGGATCTCCGCCTCGAACTCGAGGATGGTCGCGTCGTCTACCTCGACCCGAAACTCTATGCGCGCAACTCCCGCGACAGCAGCCTCCGCACGTTCTACTACGAACCCAAGACCACCACCGCCAAAGTCCACGATGACGCGATTCACCTGCTTGTCGGCGTCGCACACAACTCGGGTGAGGGAGGCTCGATCCGTTTTGAAAAATGGGACCTCGTCGACATCTCGCGCATCCGGGTTCGTCTCAAGGCCGAATTCCAAGCCTCGAACCGCGACCTCTACAACAATACAAGCATTGTTCGCTCGGCCTCCTCGGATTTCGGCGACGGAGACTGATTGCCCCGCGCCTCCCTTTCTGACTTAATCCACCGTTCCTACCTCCCTTATGAAGCAAAACATCGAATCCCACCTCGAAGAAAAACGCGTTTTCAAACCCTCCCGCGAATTCACCAAAAAAGCTCACATCCAGTCCTTCGACGACTATAAAAGGCTCCACGCCAAATCCATCAAGAACCCCGAGAAATTCTGGGCTTCGGAGGCGTCGAATCTCCTCTGGCAAAAAAAATGGAAGAAGGTTCTCGATTGGAAGCCCCCCTTTGCCCAGTGGTTCGTCGGCGGCCAACTGAACGCCTCGGAAAACTGCCTCGACCGCCATCTCAACGGCCCACGCCGCAACAAGGCGGCGATCATCTGGGAGGGCGAACCGGGCGAGCGCCGCACCCTCACCTACCACCAACTCCACCGCGAGGTCTGCGTGTTCGCGAACATCCTGAAGCGCAACCAGGTCAAAAAAGGCGACCGCGTTCTCATCTACATGCCGCTCGTTCCCGAGGCGGTCATCTCCATGCTCGCCTGCGCCCGCATCGGTGCTGTCCACACCATCGTCTTCGGCGGCTTCAGCAGCGACAGCATCAAAGACCGTATCGAGGACAGCGGTGCTAAGGTTGTCGTAACCGCCGATGGCGGCTACCGCCGCGGTCAGACCGTCACCCTCAAGCAAAACGTCGACCAGGCCCTCAAGGACAATACCCAGGTCAAACGCGTCATCGTCGCCAAACGCGCGAACATCGAGGTCTCGATCAAAGAGGGCCGCGATGTCTGGTGGCACCGCGAGGCGGAATACGTGAACGCCGACTGCCCGGCCATCCCGCTGGACAGCGAGCACCCGCTCTTCATCCTCTACACCAGTGGCTCGACAGGCAAACCCAAGGGCATCCTCCACACCACCGGCGGCTACCTCACCGGCACCGCCACGACCTCGAAATACATCTTCGATCTCAAGGAGGAGGACGTCTACTGGTGCACCGCAGATGTCGGCTGGATCACCGGCCACAGCTACCTCGTCTACGGCCCGCTGGCCAATGGCGCGACCTGCGTCCTATACGAGGGCGCCCCGAACTGGCCGGAACCCGACCGCTTCTGGAAAATCATCGAGGAACTCGGCGTCACCATCCTCTACACCGCCCCCACCGCCATCCGCGCCTTCATGAAATGGGGCGACGAATGGCCGAAAAAACACAACCTCTCCTCCCTCCGCCTCCTCGGCACCGTTGGCGAACCCATCAATCCCGAGGCGTGGATGTGGTATCACACCAACATCGGCGGCGGCCGCTGCCCGATTGTCGACACCTGGTGGCAGACCGAGACAGGCATGATTCTTATCACCCCGCTCCCGGGCGCAACCCCGCTCAAACCGGGCACCGCCACCCTCCCGTTCTTCGGAGTGGATGCCGCCATCGTGGACGATCATGGCAAAGAGGTCGGCCCCAACGAGGGCGGCAAACTCGTCATCCGCAACCCCTGGCCGGCCATGCTCCGCACGATCTACGGCGACAAACCCCGCTACAAAAAACAATACTGGAGCGAGGTGAAGGGCTGCTATTTCACCGGTGACGGCGCCCGCCGCGACAAGGACGGATACTTCTGGATCGTAGGCCGCATCGACGACGTGCTCAACGTGGCCGGCCACAGACTCGGCACCGCCGAAGTCGAAAGCGCCCTCGTGGGCCATCCCTCCGTGGCGGAATCCGCCGTCGTGGGCCGCCCGGATGAAATCAAAGGCCAAGGCGTGGTCGCCTTCGTTGTCCTCCGCGAAACCCACAAACCCTCGAAGGATCTCGCCGAGGTCCTCCGCAAGCACGTGGGCAATGCCATCGGGCCGATCGCGAAGCCTGATGAAATCCGCTTCGCCGAGGCTCTCCCGAAGACCCGCAGCGGCAAAATCATGCGCCGCCTCCTGAAACAAATCGCCTCGGGCGCGACCATTACCGGCGACACCACCACGCTGGAAGACTTCAGCGTCCTCACCCGCCTCACGAAATCGGCGGATGAATAACCGCCGACTCTTCCCAACACGGCTTCCGGCCGTGTTGGCGGCCGTCATGGTCTGCCTCGCAGCCGCCCCAGCCGCCATGGCGCAGTGGGCGGTCGCATCCACCAAGTCCCTCGGATTCCCTCGCCCAGGGCTCGAGATCATCGAATCGGAATGCAGAAACGGCGAGGCCACCGCGCGCCTCACCGCGATTGTCTTCAAGGAAAAGGCATTCACCCTCCGCGTCGTGGACAGCCCGTCACCGGGAAATGCCATTCTCGAAAATACCCTTCGCCACGCAGGCATCCCGGCGGGCGTTAATGGAGGCTACTTCCACCCCGACTTCACCCCCATCGGCCTCGTCGTCTCGGAGGGAAAAACCCTCCACTCCTACGAAAACGCGAAGCTCCTCAGCGGCATTCTCGGCGCCGATGCCCAGGGGCGCATCACAATCCTCCGCTCCCCGGACTACCGCCGCAAACCTCCGGCCTTCCGCGATGCCATCCAATGCGGCCCGATGCTTGTGGAACACGGCAAACCGGTCCAGGGACTAAACGCCTCGCGCATTGCCCGCCGCACCGCCGCAGCCACTGGGCCGAATGGCTCGACCGCCCTCGTCTACATCACCTCGGTCAGCCTCGAGGACGCCGCAAACATCCTCGCGCTCCCGAATATTTTCGGATCATGGGCACCTCGATCCGCCCTCAATCTCGACGGCGGCACCTCAAGCGGCCTGTGGGCAGATGCCGTTGTGTCGCTCCCCGAGATCAAGCGCGTGCGCAATTTCCTCGGGGTCATGCCCCGCGACTGATCGCACCCTGTCCATCCGCTTCGGGTTTCGATAGGATGCTTGACCGACCATGACCCAATTCCGCATCGGCATCGATCTCGGCACGACGAACTGTGCGCTGGCCTCAATTCCAGCCAACTCGTCCCTAGGCGCGACTACCGTCCTCCCGCTCATCCAGCAGGAAACCGTCCACTCGACCATCACCCAGCCCACCCTGCCCTCGTTCCTTTTTCTGCCCCCGCAAGCCTCACCTGGCGCGTGGATCGCGGGGCGCCACGCACGCCAGCGGGCCACCGAACTTCCCGGCCGCGTCATCCACTCGGCAAAATCCTGGCTCGTCCACCACGCCACGGACCGCCGCGCGAAATTCCTTCCCCAAGGCTCGGGGGACATCCCGTCCGCCGACCAACTCAGCCCGATCGAAGCCCAAGCCCGACTTCTCGAAACCCTCGCCGCCGCTTGGAATGCCGTGCACCCGGCTGCACGCCTCGCAGAGCAGGAACTCGCCATCACCGTGCCGGCCTCCTTCGACCCGGTCGCCCAGCAACTCACCCTCGACGCGGCACGCCTCGCGGGCTTTCCCGATTCCACCCTCCTCCTCGAGGAACCCCAGGCGGCGTTCTATGCCTGGATGGAAAACGACCCCGACGCTTTTGATAAACTCGCCGCCGGTGGACGGAAGTCCCATGTGCTCGTCGTCGATATCGGCGGCGGCACGACCGATCTCAGCCTTTTCTCGATCGAGCCCCGCCCAGATTCCCCCGCGCCTCGTCTGCAACGCATCGCTGTCAGTGACCACCTCCTCCTCGGCGGTGACAATCTCGACCTCGCCCTCGCCCATTTCCTTGAGGAAAAACTCGGCTCGCATCTCCCACCGACCACCTTTTCCCAACTCATAGCCCTTGCCCGTGACATCAAGGAGGATGCCCTTGGAGCAGCCCACGATCCTTCCAAAGTCTGGCCGGTGGCCGTGGCGAAGCCAGGTGCCTCGCTCCTGGCGGGCACCCTCCGCACCGAAATCTCCGCCGCAGAAATCTCCCGCCTCCTCATCGAGGGCTTCTTCCCCGCGGTCACCGCCGGCGAACGCCCGCTCCGTGCCGCTCCGGGACTCCGCGAAATGGGTCTCCCCTACGCAAAGGACCCTGCCGTGACCCGCCACCTGAGCGACTTTCTGCGCGATCGCCCACCCGTCGATTTCATCCTCTTCAATGGCGGCCTCACCAAGGCTCCCGCCGTGCGCAGCAGGATCATCGAAAATCTTGCGCACTGGCAGCCCGAGCGCCCACCGACCCCGCTTCAGAACGACGACCCAGACCTCGCCGTGGCCTGCGGCGCGTCCAGATTCCTCCACCTCCGCGCCACCGGCGACACCTCGCGCATCGAGGCGGGATCCTCCCACGCCTACTACATCGCCACGGGCAACGCCTCCGCCCTCTGCCTCCTCCCACAGGATGCGCCTCCGGAAATGCCATTCACCGCTGGCCAATCCGGCCTTCGCGCCCTCGTTGGCCAACCGGCCTCGTTCGAACTCCTCCGAAACCCGCGCCGTCCCGGCGACTCCCCTGGCACCATGGTGCCCACCGATGCCGAGGGGTTCACTCCCCTCCCTCCACTGGAAACAATCCTCGCCCCGCCGGAAGGAAAACGCACCCCGTCGAATCCCAACGTGCGAGTGAATCTTCGCGCGACCCTGCGCTCGACCGGCCTCCTCCGCATCGATCTGCTATGCACCGAACTGGGCCTCAACTGGGACGATCCTTGGCCCCTTGAATTCTCTCTCCGTGGCTCCCAACCTACCTCGAAAGGAAAAGCGGCGGACCTTTCGGATGCCGTTTCCCAAGCCGGCACCCAGCTCGCACTCCTCCTCTCGCCGGAGCGCAAATCCAAACAAAAACTCACCGCCAACACGGTCTTCTCCTCTGGCGAAAAACTCCTCGGCACCCAGAAATCGACTTGGAGCGGCGGTATCGTGCGCCGCCTGTTCGACATCTGGCTCGACGCCGCGCCCCATCGCCTCGCCTCGGCGGATCATGAGGAAACCTGGTTGCACCTTGCCGGATGGTTCCTTCGCCCGGGCTGCGGCATGATCGGCGACCCGGAGCGTGTCTCGTCCCTCGCTTCCCTCCTGACACCCCCGCAGGCCTTCAAAAACGGCGCGGTGAAAATCCAACGCTGGATTTGCGCCCGCCGCATCGCCGCCGGCCTCGACACCCCACAAGCCACCGCCCTCTGGGAGGAGGCGTCGAAAGAATGGCGCGAAGGCACCTCCCCCTCCGCTGAAATCGCCCTCCTCGCCGGAGCGCTCGAGTCCCTCCCGGTGGACGTGCGTTTCTGGATCGCCCGCCGACTCTCGGCATCCATCTCGGAAAAACCCCAAAATCCGGCCTACTGGAAAGCGCTCGGCCGCCTCCTCTCCCGCCTTCTTATCCATGCCGGCCCCGAACAGGTGCTCACTCCCGATCTCGTGGAGGAAATCTTCGACCAGCTCGCGGGCATCGATCCAGGAGAATCGATCCGCCCCGAGGCCGCCGGCGCTTGGCTCCGAGCCGCCCGTCTCACCGGCCTCCGCGCGATCGATGTCCCGAAACCAACCCGCCACCACATCGACGACCTCCTCCGCAAATGGGATATCTCCGACATCCGCCGCCGCGTTCTCCATGAGGCGATCCCCCTTGCCTCCGCCGATCGCACGGGCCTCCTTGGCGAAGCCCCACCTCCGGGACTCTCGCTTGATACCTCCCATTGAGGCGGGAAAGGCTTGATCCACCCATCCCCCAAGCCCCATCGTCGCCGCACTATGAAAACCGTTCACGCCTACGCCGCAAAGGATTCAACATCCTCTCTCGAACCCTTCGAATACTCGCTGCCGGAAATCGGCCCAGAACAGGTGGATATCCGCGTCGAGTTTTGCGGCATCTGCCACTCGGACCTGAGCATGCTTCGCAACGATTGGGGCATTTCCACCTACCCGATTGTTCCGGGACACGAGGTGGTCGGGCGCGTGGAGGAGGTCGGGGCGATGGTCAAATCCCTCAAACCCGGCGACCGCGTGGGCCTCGGCTGGTTCTCGGGAAGTTGCATGACCTGCCCGCAGTGCATCGGCGGGGATCAAAACCTCTGCACCACCGGCCAAGGCACGATCGTCGGCCGCCACGGCGGCTTCGCGGACCTTGTGCGCACCCACTGGATTTGGGCGACCCCGCTTCCCGACGCCCTACCGGGCGAATCCGCCGGTCCGCTCTTCTGCGGCGGCATCACGGTCTTCAACCCGATCCTCGAATTCGATGTCCGCCCCACAGACCGAGTGGGCGTGATCGGCATCGGCGGCCTTGGCCATCTTGCCCTGCAATTTTTGAACAAATGGGGCTGCGAGGTCACCGCCTTCTCGTCCAACCCAGACAAATCCGCCGAACTCGCTGCCCTCGGCGCGCACCGTGTGGTGAACTCCCGCGACGCCTCCGCGCTCAAGGCCGAGGCGGGACGTTTCGATTTTATCATGAGCACCGTCAACGTGCCATTGGAGTGGAGCGACTACATCAACGCCCTCGCTCCCCGCGGCCGCCTCCATACCGTGGGAGCCGTCCTCGAGCCCATTCCAGTGAGCGCGTTTCCTCTCATCATGGCCCAGCGCAGCATCTCGGGATCCCCGCTCGGCAGCCCTGCGACCACCGCGAAGATGCTCGAATTTTGCACCCGCCACCAGATCGCCCCGCTCGTGCAGGAGTTCAACATGTCTGACGCGAATGCAGCTCTCAACCTTCTCGAGCACGGCAGCCCACGCTACCGGATCGTGCTCAAGGCCTGACCACCACCGGGCGCCATGACGCTTCTCATCACCAAATACGCGGTCACCGCTCTCGTGATCGTGCTGGTGTCGGAGGTCGCCAAACGAAGCGACCGCCTCGGCGCTCTCATCGCCTCGCTGCCGTTCATCACCATCATGGTCATGGTCTGGATGCACATCGAAAAACAGGACACCGCGAAACTTTCCAACCATGCCCTCTACACCTTCTGGTATGTGATCCCTACGATGCCGATGTTCCTGCTCCTCCCGTGGCTTCTCCACAAGGGCACGGGCTTCTGGTGGGCGCTGCTTTGGAGCGCCCTGCTGACCTTCGTCTGCTTCATCCTCACCGCGCTGGTCGCGAAGAAGTTCGGCGTGGAGCTTTTTCCCTGAATAAAACCGCCCCCCGCTACGGTGACTGGTGCGTCTTGTTGCCGGCATCCCTCGCCTGGAATGTCACCCACTCGCGATCGAGTTCGCTCAATTGTGTTTCCAACAGCGGAAATCGCGCGGTGTTGAACATCTTGGACGTCTCAATGAACTTCGTGAGCCACTTACTGTAGTCCTGCGGCACCTCCCCGCGACCGAGCAATTCCATGGCGCTCCCGGCGGCCTTCTCCCATCTGGGTTCCTGCATCCTGACAAACCGCGAGACCGCGCTCTTGCTAGCGCCTTTCAGGTTCTGAACTTCTTCGAGAACATTCAAAAGTTTCACCATTCCGACGATCTGCGACAAGTCCTCCACCGTCACGGGCCCACTCGGAACTTCATCCATGGAAGGCGCCTCTGTCGGCTTCGGCACAGGAGTGGATTGCACGGTTTCCTTCTTGGATGGCGTTGGAGTCGGCGTTGGTGCGGGCGGGTTGGCGATTGCCTCGGCGAGCGCGGCGGAGAAATTCGTGTGGTTTTTGGGGATTTTCTTCGAAGCACCGCCGATCTCAACAATGACATCCCCGCCCTCCTCTCCGAGCACCATCAATTCGACTCCTTCGGAAAGGGTCAGGCTGCCACTGGATAATCCCCCGTTTCGAGTGGGACTTGCGTCTTTTTGGTGACGATGACTTCCGGCGGATAGGCAATGCCCCCCGCGACCGGAGTCGGAGTGGATGCCGGGGCTTGCTTCCCTGCGGGCACGGGCGGCTTGGCGGCTTGACGATCGGGAGGACTGGGGGGCGCGTCCTTCTTCGGCGGCGTATTGACCCGGGGTTCGGGCTGTTTTGCTTGAACGGACTGTGCCGGACGCGCCTCGGGACGGGATGGTTGCTTCAGGCTCAAGGTCGCCTCGAGCTTACTCAACCGCTCTTGCGCGGACTTCAATTCCGCATCCCTGTCGGAAATCAGCGAGGACATCTCGGCTACCCGAAATCCGGTATTCTGCCGCTCGTTGAACAATCCAATCCCCGCCAAAATCGCAACACTGGTCGCCGCGGAGGCGACGATCCAAGGGAAAACAGGCCGGGGCTTCTTGACAAGCATCGCTCCATCGAGCGATTGACGGAGGCGCTTGCCGAGGGTGTTGGCCAGGCCGACAAGAAGTTGAATGCCGGCCCGCTGGTTGCTGCTAAGGAAGCCTTCCAGATTCGACCGCGAGATCGCCCAATAGGTTGTGTCCTCAAGCGCGACAACCGAGCAACCGGCCCCCGCCGGATCGAACACGTTCAACTCCCCGATCCAATCCCCGGACTCGATCCGTCCCAAAGCCTTGGGTGCCCCCTCAAGACGGGCCTCAAGGCTGCCGCTCAGGATCAGGATCAACTCGTTCATCTCGCTGCCCTGTTGCACGATTGTGCCTCCGGCATTCGCCTTTCGCATCGATCCCAACCCGGCAAGAATCCGCCGCTCGTCGGCGCTCATCGTGGCAAGCAGTCCGGCACAGGGAAGATCGATCACTGGCCTGGCGGCCATTGGCTCCTTCGGGGAAACAGCGACACGCAATTGGCCGGATTTCTCCGCTCCCTTGACCTCCTTCAACTTGATGAGATTCGTATAGGAATTGCCCGAATGCTTGACCTCGGCCTGCTCCATGGAAGCAGGGGGATCAGGCAACGGATTCCGCAGATCGACACGGAAATGATATGGACCGAATTGGATCGTGTCACCGTGCTCCAAACGACACTCGGAAACCTTCTGCCCGTTGACGATCGTGCCATTCGTGGATCCGTTGTCCTTGAGAAGATACCCGGCATCCGTCCCGAGGATCGATGCGTGGTTTTTGGAAATCTCGGAAGCCTCGAGATACAGATTCGACTCATCGTCCCTGCCAATAAGCAACACCGACCTGCCCAGTGGTAAAATAGCCGGATCCGCACCCTCGTTCGCTTGAATTAAAAATGCCATGGAGCGCAAAGTTTGTGCCCTCGCCGCCGCGTCATGGCAAAGACTTTTTGCCGACAGGCAACCCGCTTTTGTTTTGGATTGATGACCAAGCAATCCCCCAGCAAGCTTTGAATCCGAATGACGCGCTTTGTTTCGTTGCTGGTGTTGGCCCTTGCGGGGTGCGTCCACGCCCAAATCTCGCTACCCGACGAGGAAATGCGCTCGGAAAACGCCCTCGAGGCGATCCTCAAGGACTTTGAAAACGAGGACTACGACGAGGCTCTGGCAAAACTCGACGCGATCAATTCCCATCGCCCGAACGACCCGCTGGTGCTCAATCTCATCGGTTCAGTTTACACGAAAAAAGGGGACTACGTGACAGCGCGTAGCGTGTTTGACAAATCCCTCGAAGTCGAACCGGGCTTTTTTCCCTCCCTATACAACATCGGCGAACTCCATTTCCTCCAAAAAAACTACAGCGAGGCCCGCGACCATTTCCAAGCCATGCGCTCGGACGACTCCCGCCACGAACTGCTCCAGTTCAAGGTGGCCTTGTGCGATATGCTGCTCGGAGAGGACGAACGCGCAAAAAAAATCATGCAGGCGATCAAATACCCGGGCGACTCGCCAGCCTGGTATTACGCCCACGCCGCGTGGGAAAACAAACGGGGAAACACATCGAAGGCCCGCGAATACGTGCGCGGCGCGAAATACATCTTCGGCCCAAAATGCTCGCTGTTCGACGAAACCTTCAAAACACTGGGGATTCAGTTGGATTGATCCCCGCAACATCACGCCATGGCCTCACATAACACACCCTTCAAAGTCGCCCCCCGATCCACTCGCTCCCGCCACTCAGGCGAGAAAAAGCTCAATCCGAACGATTCCCTCCTCCACGAAAAAGCCCGCGTGCTCGTCACCGGCGCAGGCGGCTTCATCGGCAGCGCCCTCGTCCACTCCCTCAACCAGCGTGGCATCGACCAGATCATCGTGACCGACCGCCTCGGCGAGGACGAAAAATGGCGAAACCTCCTGCCTCTCGCCTTTGAGGATTATGTCCCGGCGGATGAGTTCATGGAGGGCATCGAGGACGATCCGGACCACTTCGGCCGCTTCGCCGCGGTCTTCCATCTCGGCGCCTGCTCGTCGACAACCGTCACCGATGCCGATTTCGTGCTCGAAAACAACTACGCCTACACCAAGGACCTCTGCCGCTGGGCGCTCTTCTCGGGGTCGCGTTTTGTCTATGCCTCCTCCGCGGCGACCTATGGCGACGGTTCGGCGGGCATGGATGACAAATCGGAGGATATTTCAAAACTCCGCCCCTTGAACCTCTACGGCTACTCGAAGCATCTCTTCGATCTCTACGCCTCCCGCGAGGAGATTCTCCCCGAAATCGTCGGGATTAAGTATTTCAATGTCTTCGGCCCAAACGAATACCACAAGGGAGATATGCGCAGCCTCGTCTGCAAGGCGTTCGACCAGATCCAGGAAACGGGCCGCATTCGCCTCTTCAAAAGCCACAAGCCGGAATACCCCGACGGCGGCCAGATGCGCGATTTCGTCTACGTGAAGGACGCCGTGGAAATGACACTCCACCTCGCGGAAAACGAGGACGCCGGTGGCCTCTACAATATCGGCTCCGGTTTTGCCCGCACATGGAACGATCTGGCTGGCGCCCTCTTCGCCGCCCTCGGTAAGGAACCAAACATCGAATACATCGACATGCCCGAGAGCATCCGCCACCAGTATCAATACCACACCTGCGCGGACATCTCGAAGATTCGCAAAACGGGCTATGTCCGCCCCATGACCTCCCTCGAGGACGCCGTCCGCGACTATGCCGTCAACTACCTCCTGCCGGGAAAACGCCTTGGGGACTGACGTCCGCTACGCCTGCCAGCGCTGCACGAATTGCTGCCGCTGGCCAGGATTTGTGAAGCTCACCGATGCCGACATCACCGCCATCGCGGCGTTCCTTGGCATGAACGAGCACACCTTCATTGAGAAATTCACCCGACTGAGGCCTCGCCGCGACGGCCTTGCCTTGATCGACAACCCGGACGAATCCTGCGTGTTCCTCGAGGGCCGCGACTGCCGTATCCAACCCGTCAAGCCAGTCCAATGCAGCGGATTTCCGAACACTTGGAATTTTCCCGGTTGGCGCGACGTCTGCGAGGCGATCGAGGTGCCGGTAAAAACAGGTTTCTCCGAGTGATTTTCCCGCCGCCTCTTGTCCCCGTGGGCTTCCGGAGATAAGTTTGCCGCCGTCGTGCATTTCCCAACCGCAACAAAACGGCCTGCCGCGCTTGCCCGCCTCCTCGCGGGGGTCGGCTTGCTTTTGTGTTTTTTTCCAGCCACAGCCCCAGCCCAGTCCACACCACCCTCCTCGAAGTCCGCCGTGTATTTCACCATGGACTCGAACTCCGTCGCCGGAACCGCTGTGAACACCCGCATCGTCCAGCGTATGGTCGATGCCCTCGTCTGCCGCCTCACCGGCACCAACTCACCGGCGGCTGCCTGGGCCACACTGGTGAAACCGACCGACCGCGTGGGCATCAAGGTCGCCGCTTCGGGCGGTGCTGTGGGCGGCACAAGACCAGCTGTCGTCGAGGCTGTCGCCCGGGGCCTCCGCGCAGCGGGCATTCCCGCGTCGAACATCATCGTCTGGGACCGTAACAAGTCGGACCTGCTCGCGGCGGGATTCTCCACGGATTCCCCGCTCTACCGCCTCCGCTGGACGGATCACCTGGACGGCTACGATCCACAATCCCAGGTCACCGCCCCGGTGATCGGACGCTTGATCTGGGGAGACAGCAAGTTCGGGATCGATGACGGCTCGCCCGTGGAACGCCTCCTCTCGGGCGGTGAGCAACTCAGCAGCACCAGCCACTACTCGAAAATCCTCAGCCAGCAAGTCGACAAGGTCGTCAACATCCCCAGCCTCATGGACAGCTTCCTCACCGGCATCAATGGCGCGATCGCCAACATGACGATCCCGAATATCGACAATTGGCGGCGCTTCACGCGCGAACCCGACCACGGCGACCCCTACCTCGCCGAGATTTACGCCGACGCCATGATCCACGACAAGATCGTGCTCACCATCCTCGACGCCCTTCGCCTCCAATACGCCGGCGGCCCGTTTCCAAATCCCGGATTCCTCATCGACCACCACACCCTCTTCATGAGCAGCGATCCCGTGGCCATCGATTCCACAGCTATCCGCCTCATCGATGAAAACCGCGCCATCTCGAAGCTCCCCTCACTCGAGAAATCCACCCACTGGATCAAGAGCGCCTCCCACATCGGGTTGGGAAAACATCTCGAACAAGACATCTCCCTCATCGCCGTTCCGGTTCGATCCCCCTCTCCCACCATCCTCAAATCCAACGCCCCAAGCCCTTAAAACATTGTCCCGACAGCGCGAAATTCGCTAAGACCGCATCCATGTCGAACGTTCTCCGGATCGCCACCACCGCCGCCATCGCGTTTCTCCTCCCCGCTTGTTCCACACTCACGGAACCCACCGTCCGCCGCGCAGAACCCTATGTCCGCCCGCCTGTCGCTGCCGCTCCAGCAGGCAATCCCGCCATCTGGCCTGCAAACGCGCCGCAGATCAACGCCGAGTCGGCGATCCTCATCGACGCCCGCTCAGGTGAGGTCCTCTTCCAGAAAAACGCCGATGCGCGCCGCCAAGTCGCCAGCACCCAGAAGCTCCTCACCGCCCTCCTCGTCGCCCGCCGCGGGAACCTCGACCAAATGGTCACCATCGCCCGCCCGGAAACGCTGGCAGAACCGATCAAACTGAATCTCAAGGTGGGCGAACGCTACCCCCGCCACCAACTCCTCGAGGCGATCATGGTCAAAAGCGCCAATGACGCCTGCGCTGCCCTTGCCCGCGATCACAGCGGCTCGGAGTCCGCCTTCGCCTCTCAAATGACCGCGACCGCCGCCTCCCTCGGAGCGACCTCCTCCCGCTTTGCAAACAGCAACGGACTCCCCGCCACCCAATACTCGACCGCCCGCGATATCGCCCGCATCGCCTACCACGCCTACAGGGTGCCCGCGCTCCGCGAGATGATGCTCAAGCAGGACTCCCTCTTCCGCCACAATAACGGCCGCGTCACCCGCCTCAAGGCGACCAATAAGCTCCTCACCGCATCCCCTGAATACACCGGCATGAAAACCGGGTTCACCAACGCCGCCGGCCGCTGCCTCGTTTCCAGCGGAACCATAAACGGCCGCGAGGTCATCCTCGTCCAACTCGGCAGCAAGACGAAATACATCTTCGCCGATGCCTCCAAAACCATGCGCTGGGCACCCCCCGGACCATTCCACTTCGCGGGACGCACCACCTCCGCTATCGGTGACAGCCGCTTGTGATGGCGCGGGAGGACACACCGCCCGCGCCTACGCCCGCGCCACCGGCAACTCCTCCCAGCTCGTAGTGAAGCGCTTGGAGCGGTTTCCCTGCCGCATCGCCCACTTCGCATCCAACCCCATCGAGGCGTAGCGAATGGCATTCCGGCCGAGGCGGCGGTTCAATCCATCGACCAGCGCATCGACACTCCGACGGCGGGAAATCTCCGCGGCATCCTCGAACAAATCGGGCTGGCGATCCCCTTCGGCCACCAACTCGGTCACAAAAACACCGGTCTTCTTATAGTGGTAGGCCGGACGGTAGAGCCCGCGCAGGAGGCCCAGCGCGGCGTCGATCAAGTGTGGCGTGTGGTTGGTCGGCACCCTGAGGCATGCCTGCGCACCGGCATGGTATTGCGGCCGCTGGCGCGAAAACGGATTCGTGGAGACAAACACATGGAGGCACCCCGCCAGCAACCCGCCGCTCCGCAGCTTCTCTGCCGCGCGCGCAGTGTAGGTGGCCAGCGCCTCCTCAAGCTCCACAAGCGTCTCGACCGGCCTTCCGAATGACTTTGCCGAGGCGATCCCCTTGCGCGGAGCGGGCAACTCCTCGAGGGCAAGACAGGAGACCCCTTGCAACTCGCGCTGGATGCGCTCGCCGACCACCCCAAGGCTCTTGCGCACCCTCGCCGCCTCGGCCTGCTTGAGATCAAGCGCCGTGCGCACCCCCCACCCCTCGAGCCGCAACGCCAACCGCCTCCCGATACCCCAGATGTCTCCGCAGGGAATCCCGGAGAGCAGCTCGTCGAGATCGCGAACCATGCCGAGATCCAGCACGCCCCCAAGCTCGGGAGTCTTCTTCGCCAGCCGGTTGGCGATCTTGGCAAGCGTCTTGGTCGGCCCGATCCCGATCGACACAGGGATGCCAGTCCACTGCCGCACGCGCGCCCTCAACTCCCGCGCGAATTCCACCCCCTGCCACCCCTCAAGCGCCAGAAACGCCTCGTCGATCGAATACACCTCCATCGCTGGCACATTCGGACGCAGCGTTTCCATGACCCGCGCCGACATGTCGCCGTAGAGCGCGTAGTTGGAACTCAACACCACCACTCCGTTCCTGCGGAAGACCTCCTTGTGCTCGTGCGCGGGCGCCCCCATGGGAATCCCCAACCGCTTCACCTCCTCGCTCCGCGCAATCACACACCCGTCGTTGTTGCTCAACACCGCCACCGGCCTGCCAACAAGGCGCGGATCGAACACGCGCTCGCACGAGGCATAGAAATTGTTGCAATCAACCAACGCGAACCGGGCACTCATCTTGGTTGGTGGATCACGAAGGTCACCGCTCCCCAGATCACAAGCTCCTGATTCTCCCCCACCGCGATCGGCGGATACGCATTGTTCTCGGCCTCGAGAAAAACCCCGCCGCCCCGCTTGCGCAACCGCTTCACCGTGAATTCGCCGTCGAGCATCGCCACCACGATCTGCCGATCCCCTGCCTCGACCGAACGGTCGACCACCAGGATGTCCCCGGCGGAGATTCCCGCATCGCGCATCGAGTCCCCCTGCACACGCACGAAGAAGGTCGATGCCGGGTTTTTCACCAGATGCTCGTTCAAGTCCAGCGAGCGCTCCATGTGGTCGTCCGCAGGCGACGGAAACCCAGCCTGCACATTCGCCGACACCAACGGAATCCGCAGGCTCGCGCGCGCTTCAAACGGAATGGGCTTGGAAACTGTCATCGTGTCACCGTCCAACCTACGCGCCACAGGGCGCTCTGAAAATGCCCGCGCGGCCTTTTTTTGAAAAATGTTCACTCCCCCCGCAAATGTCCCACCGCCTTGTTCCTTGATGCGGCTGATTTGCTCGACCGGCAATACACAACCGCACACTCTCCTCCCGTGCGATTCAATGTCCTGCTGCTTCTTGTGCTCATCCCGCTCGCCGCGCGCGCGGGCATTGTCTTCGACTTCCAATACGGCGCAGGGGCCAACTACTGGACGGATAGCAGCAAGGCCGCCCTCAACTCCGCCGCCAACACCCTGGCCGACTACCTGATCGTCTCCTCGCCGGTGACCCTCACGTTTGATGTCACAGGCTACAGCTCAAATGATGGCACGCTCGCCTCGGCGGGCAGCTCGATTTCCACCGCATCCGGGTTCAACAAGACCACGGCGCAGCGCAAAATTCAAACGGGCATCGATCAAAACGGGACAACCGCGGACGGCACGATCAACTGGAATTTCTATCACAACTGGGACACCGACGACTCGATCTCCGCCGGATACTACGACTTCAAGGCCGTCGCCATGCACGAACTCCTCCATGCCTTCGGGTTCTTGTCGCTCATCAGCTCGGCCCCCAGCCACACCCAGACCTACTGGTCGGCATTTGACGACTTCGTTGTCGATTCCAACGGCAATGCCGCGGTCAGCAACGGCACCTACCTCTGGGACACTTCCTACAACACCAACCTTACCGGCGGAAACGGGGGACTCTATTTCGGCGGACCAAATGCCGTCGCCGCCTTTGGTGGTCTCGTCCCGCTTTACACGCCCTCCCCATGGTCAAGCGGCAGCTCGGTCGCCCACCTCGACACGACCTACTTCACGGGAGCGAACAAAAAACTCATGAACCATGCCGTTTCCACCGGCCCTAGCATCCGCACCCTCAGCGCCATCGAACTCGGCATTCTCCAAGACCTCGGCTACATGCTCGCTGAATCTTCGCTCGTCTCCGCTTCCGTGCCGGAGCCGTCCACCTGGCTCATGTCGCTCGTCACCGCCGGCGGCATCGTCGTTGTCCTCCTGCGCCGCCGGAGGCTTGCCAAAAAATAAATCCCCCCCAGTCCGGCAACCGCACTACCCGACCCAGTCGAAGCGGATATCCTGCGCGACATCCGGATGCAAACTCAGGTGCACCGGACATCCGCACGCCGCCTTTTCAAGCAGCGCGCGCTTGGGATGGTCTGCCGCCAGCGGAATCGTGAAGACAATCGTCAACCGCCCGATCCGGCGAGGTGGCTTTGCGGACATTTCCTTCACGACCTTGACCGTGGTCTCGCCGAGATCGATCCCATGGCGCCGCGCAACGATTCCCATGATCGTGAGCATGCATGTGCCAAGCGACGTCGCAGCAAGGTCTGTGGGCGAGAATGCCTCGCCTTTCCCTTCGTTGTCCACCGGCGCATCGGTGATCAGCACATTACCGGAGGGTTCGTGACAGGCCTCGCAACGGAGGTCGCCCAGATAGCGGATCGAGATTTCAACCATCCGCACACACTACCCGGAACCACCGCCCTCGGGAAAGCCCGCTTCGCCCTGACCTTGCCCGCCGCCGCTCCGGCGGGTAGACAAACTGGGTGGCCGATGTGGATTTTTTGCGAAGCCTGGGATTCATGGTGCTCGCCGGAGCGGTTTTTTCCGTGGCGGCGGGGTGGATTCGCATGCCAACCATTGTGGCCTATCTCCTAGCGGGCCTGTTTATCGGACCGCTGACCGGACTCGTCGAACTCTCCCACGCCCTGGAACTCATCGCCGAGACGGGCATCGTCCTCCTCCTCTTCATCGTGGGCCTGGAACTCAGCCTGGATAAAATACGCGATGTCGGCAAAGTCGCCCTCGTTGCAGGAATCGGTCAGGTTGTATTCACCGCCGTCATCGGCTGGTTGCTCTGCCTGCTTCTTGGCTTTACCTGGATGGAGTCGGCATTTCTCGCAACAGCTCTCACCTTTAGCAGCACCGTGGTTGTCGTGAAGCTCTTGGATGAGAAACACGAGATGGACACCCTGTATGGCAGGATCGCTGTCGGCATTTTTCTCGTCCAGGACCTGGTTGCCATCGTCATGCTCACCTTACTTGCCGGACTCGGCAGCGAGTCGATGAACGGCCCGACGATTGCCGTGAATATCGCAAAAGCCTTCGGCGGAGTCACCGCATTGCTGGTCGTTGTCCTTGTCGCTGCCCGCTGGATTCTGCCCGCCCCCTTTGCCTGGGCCGCACGCTCTCCGGAAACAAATGTCATCTGGAGTCTTTCTTGGTGCTTTTTCATTGTCCTTCTTGCGGAACTTTTCGGCCTTTCGCTGGAAATCGGTGCTTTCCTTGCCGGATTGAGCCTTGCCCAACTTCCCTACAATCAGGACCTGCGGCGGCGTGTGCACCCGTTGATGAATTTTTTCATCGCAATCTTCTTTGTCTCCCTTGGCGTCAAAATGGAACTCGCCTCGGCCCTTGCGCACTCGGGCACCGTCGCCCTCCTCTCCCTTTTTGTCATTATCGGAAACCCCGTCATTTTCATCTTTCTGATTCTGCGAATGGGTTACGGCCAACGGACATCTTTTTTCACCGCTGTGACCGTGGCTCAAATCAGCGAATTCTCTTTCATCCTTGTCGCCATGGGAGTCCGGGCGGGCCTGATCGATCAATCCATCCTTTCCATCACCGCTCTCGTCGGCCTGGTGACCATCACGGTCTCGGCCTACATGATCATTTACAATGAGCAGCTTTACCGCCTGATCAAATCCACCCGCATCCTGTCCCTCTTCGGCCGACCCGCCACCGAAGACGCTCCCCACGAATCACGCCACCCGACTGGACACTTCATTGTCGTGGGGGGCAACTCGCTTGGGCGCGCCATCGTGCAGCTCCTCGGCGAGCGCGGACACCGCGTCCTCGCTGTGGATATCGACCCGAACAAACTCGCGGGCATCGGCTGCGAAACACTTCTCGGCGACGCCGGAGATCCCGCAACCCTTGAGGAGGCCGGCCTCAAGGATGCACACATGCTGATCACCGCCCTTCAAATCGAGGAAACCAACGACCTGCTCGCCTACCGCTGCCGCATGGCCGGTGTGCCTTGCGTAGCCAATGTCATGGACCTCTCGGCCACTGAAAACCTCATCGCCATGGACACACGCTTCCTGCTCGTGCCGAAAGTGGATGGCGTCGCCCTGCAAACAATCGAACTCAAAAAACTGGGATTAATCGGCCAATGACAGCCATCGGCATTATCCTCTTCGTCGCTGCCCTAGGTTGCGCCGTGTCGCGTCTGACCGGCATGCCGCTGATCCCGCTTTACTTGATCGGTGGCTGGGTCCTCGGATTTGCCCAACTCGACACCGACACCGAAATCACCGCAGGCGCCCTTCAACTGGGAGTCGCGATGCTCATGTTCCTCGCCGGGGCGGAACTCAACCCCCAACGCCTCCGGAGCGGCCCCCTTCCCGTGCTCTCCCTGACTCTCCTGCCAATGGTCGCCACAGCGATCGCGGTGTTTCTGTGGTCTACCTATAACGGCATCGACGCCACCACCGCGACAATCATCGCCTGCGCGCTGGCGGGATCCTCCACGATCGTCGCCCTGCGCCAACTCCGCCGCCTCAGCCAGACACTCGAACCCTTCGGACGCCTCGTGACCGCCGTCCAGATCGTCCAGGACTTCCTGCTCGTCGGTCTTCTTGTTCTGCTCCACGCCGTTCACGGTGGCTGGCAGGGCGCTCCCGCTGCGATCGCTGGATCACTTCTTCTCCTCGGCGCATCCCGCCTCCTGCAATCATTCATCATCCCCTGGGTCGTTTCCACCCTGAGGCCAAGCGAGGAAACACTCCTCATCCTCATGCTCGCCATGCTGTTCTCCCTTGTCGGGACAGCGTCCTTTTTTGGACTGCCGCTGGTTGTGGGTGCTTTTGCCGCCGGCATCGCGATTTCGAGATTTCCAACAAGCGGGCTCTTGCGTGTTCAAATCGCGGGGTTGAGCGACTTCTTCACCGCGCTCTTCTTTGTCGTGCTGGGCTACTTTTCAAGCGTCCCCGATTTCTCCAAATGGCCCCTGGCGACTGGACTTGTTGCCATCATTGTTATCGGCCGACCACTCCTAGCCTCGCTGATCGCCCGGAAATGCGGACTCACCGCGCGCCCGGCCATCGAATGCGGACTCCTCCTCGGCCAGGCCGGAGAAATCGGTCTCGTCATTGCCCTGACATCGCTGGAATCGGGCCAGATCGACCCGCAGACATTCGGCCTTGTGGCGATGGTAGCCGCCATCAGCATGATGCCTACGCCCTTCCTTGCCACCGGTCACGTGACCTCGTGGATTCTCCACGCCCTGCCGATCCGCCGCCGCACGAATGCGAAACTCAGAGCCCGCGGCCACATCGTCATGCTCGGATTCGGTGCCGCCGGTCGCTGGGTTCTCAAGGAACTCACCACTGCTGGTCACAAGGTGGTCGTGGTGGATGACGACCCGGCGGTTGTTTCCCAGCTCGAGCAAATGGATATCCGTTGCGTGCTCGGATGCGGCTCGGAACGCCATGTGCTCGACGCGGCCGGAGCGGGCCACGCAAAGGCGATTCTGTGCTCGATGCGCCGCGTTGCGGATGCCGAGAAGGTTCTGCAACGAGTCCACGGCATCCCGATTCTGGCCCGCGTGTTCGAGGCCTCGGATGCCGAGCGCGTGCGCAAGCTGGGGGGAATCCCGATCATGAACTCGATCGCCTCGGCCCGCAGATTCATCGAGTGGCTCGATGCGGAGGAGAATCCTCCGCCGCCACCCGCTACAGTCGCGACATGAGCAACTCGCGCTGGAAGATGATTTCCTTCGGCAGATCGCTGTAGAGCTTGATGAACAGCTCGTCCTGCAGCAGCAACTCGCGGTGCCACTCGGCAGTGTCGATGGTTTGCGCCTGAGCGAACAATTGCGGTGTCACGGACTCTTCGATGCCGTGCATGTCGAGATCATCGTAGTCCGGCAGCCACCCGATCGAGGTCTCCAGTGCGTGGGCGCCTAACCGGCACCGATTGACGATCCAAGCAAGGATGCGGGCGTTGTCGCCAAAGCCGGGCCAGAGATACTCGCCTTTTTCATTTTTCCGGAACCAGTTCACATGAAAAATACGCGGCACGTATTTGACGAGCTTCCGCATCTCAAGCCAGTGGGTGAAATAGTCCCCCATGTTGTAGCCGCAGAAAGGCAGCATCGCCATCGGGTCGCGGCGCACTTGGCCCACCGATCCCGCGGCGGCGGCCGTGGTCTCAGACCCCATCATGGCCCCGAGATAGACGCCGTGCGACCAGTTGAAGGCCTGGCAGATCAAGGGCATCGTGGTCGAGCGGCGTCCGCCGAAGACAATCGCGCTCACGGGCACGCCCTCGGGATTTTCAAAGTCAGGATCGATCACTGGGCAATTCCTGATCGGCGCGGTGAAGCGACTGTTCGGGTGGCTGCTAAGAACCGCCTTGCCGCCCCCATCCAGCATGCCTGGCGACCAGTCCCTCCCAAGCCAATCAACCAAGTGCGCCGGCGGCTCCTTGGTCATTCCCTCCCACCACACGTCCCCCTCATCGGTCAGGGCGACATTCGTGAAAATCGTATCGCACTTGATCGAATCCATCGCGATCGGGTTGCTTCCATACGACGTGCCGGGCGCGACGCCGAAAAAGCCGGCCTCCGGGTTGATCGCACGCAGGCGCCCGTCGGAGCCCGGCTTGATCCAAGCGATGTCATCCCCGACACACGTGATCTCCCATCCCTCCCCGCGCATGTGCGCCGGAGGCACCATCATGGCGAAATTCGTCTTCCCGCAGGCACTGGGGAACGCGGCAGTCACGTAACTCTTCTCGCCGTCGGGCGACTTCACCCCCATGACCAGCATGTGCTCGGCCATCCACCCCTCGTCGCGGGCCATGGCTGAGGCGATCCTCAGGGCGAAGCATTTTTTTCCAAGCAACGCGTTGCCGCCATATCCCGAACCGAAACTCATGATCACCCGGTCCTCGGGAAAGTGGGTGATATAGGTCTGCTCGGGATTGCACGGCCATGCCACATCCTGTTGCCCATCCTCAAGAGGGCACCCCACCGAGTGGAGGCATTTCACAAATCCTCCGCTCCGCTCGATCCAGTCGTAAACATGCAAATCGACTCGTGTCATGATCCGCATGTTGGCGACCACATACGGACTGTCTGAAATCTCGATGCCGTATTTCGATATCGGTGAACCGACCGGTCCCATGCTGAAGGGGATCACATACATCGTGCGACCCTTCATGCAGCCCGAGAAGAGCGACTTGAGGCGGGATCTCATGATCTCCGGCGCCTCCCAATTGTTTGTCGGCCCGGCGTCCTTTTTTGATCGTGAGCAAATGAACGTGCGCTCCTCGACACGGGCGACATCCCTCGGGTCGCTCCGCACCAGCAGCGAGTTCGGGCGAATCTTCGGATTCAACCACACTCCAGCGCCGGATGCCACTATCGCCTCGCGCATCGCATTGTCCTCGGCGGGCGATCCATCGCACCAGTGGATCGCAGAGGGGTTCGCAAGCCCAGCGACCTCCTCGACCCACGAAAGAATCGACGGATTGTTTGCAACGGGCGTGCCTGTCTGGGGAATGGCTTGACGAGCGGTCTTCATCTCATGGGCATTTTCCGCTCGCCACTCCCCTTCAACAAGGAAAACCCTGAAACAACGTCTAAGGATTCCTCCCCGCCTTCTCCGCAAGGATGCCGTCGGCAATCGCCTTGGCCAGTCGCTGCCGTGTCGCCGCGCTCTGCACGATCCTGTTATCGACGGCATTCGAAATAAACCCAAGTTCGCAAAGCACCGATGGGCGCTTGTTATTTCTCAACACATAGAACCCCCGGTATTTGATGCCCCTGTTCTCGGTGCGGTAGGCCTTCAGCGTTTCCTTTTGAATGTGAGCTGCGAGCCGCGAGGACTTGCCTCCATAATAAAATGTCTCGATCCCCCTCGCCTTCGCGCGCTTTGCCCAGTTGTAGTGGATGCTCACAAAGATCGCGTTGCGATGGCGATTCGAGATCGCGACCCTCTTGTCGAGGGTCACAAAATAGTCGCTCGTGCGTGTTTCGATTACCCGCAAGCCGGCGGCACGCAGCAAGGATGCGACCCTGCGCGCGGTGTCCAGCGCCAGTTCCTTTTCCCGCTTTCCTTTCACCGACCTCGCCCCGCTGTCATGCCCGCCATGCCCAGCATCGATCACCACCGTGTCGAAATACCCCGCCGACTGCAGCTTCCCTCCCGGGACGTAGCGCTTAGGCGCGACCGTCTCGCAACCGACCAGAGACAACGCGGCGCAAAGGGCCGCAAGAACGACCATGCAGCTCACGAAGCGTCGGATTTTTTTGCGGAGTTCCATGAAGTTGTCACATTGCGGGACCACCCTCCATCCCGGCAACGAAAGAGCAGAACATAGAAACGTCGCCCCCCTGCCCGCAATTTATTTTAGTCTCGATTTCGCAACCCTCCACGCCGATTGATATCCGCCATGCTGGCCAAACGAGTCATCCCCTGTCTGGACGTCACCAACGGGCGCGTTGTGAAGGGAACTAAATTCCTAGACCTCCGCGACGCCGGGGATCCGGTCGAATGCGCGAAAGTCTACGACAGGCAAGGCGCGGACGAACTCGTCTTCCTCGATATCACCGCCTCGAGCGATGGGCGCGCCACCATGATCTCAGTCGTCGAGCGCACCGCAGAGGAATGCTTCATGCCCCTCACCGTCGGAGGTGGCATCCGAACCGTCGACGACTTCCGCACCATGCTCCGCGCCGGCGCTGACAAGGTCAGCGTGAACACCTCCGCCCTCCAACGTCCCGAACTCCTCACCGAGGCCGCCCGCGCGTTCGGTTCCCAATGTGTCGTCCTTGCGGTGGATGCCAAACGCGACGGCCCCGGCAAATGGCGCGTCTACACCCACGGCGGACGCCACCCCACCGAACGCGACGCCATCGAGTGGGTCATCGACGCCGAACAACGCGGCGCAGGTGAAATCCTTCTCACCAGCATGGATGCAGACGGCACCCACGGAGGCTACGATCTCGAACTCACCCGGGCAGTCTCCGAAGCCGTCTCGATCCCCGTCATCGCCAGCGGCGGTGCGGGAGAACTCGAGCATCTCGCGGATGTCCTTGAAAACGGCAAGGCCGACGCCGTGCTCGCCGCGAGCATTTTCCACTTTGGCAAGTTCACTGTCTCCGACGCCAAGAACCACCTCGCCTCGCGGGGCATCCCGGTCCGCCCGCCTTTCTGCGGTTGAATCATCCCTCGACGGATTTATCCTATGCACATGGCCAACCAACCATCCCAGTTCACGATCGAGAGCGTGTCTGGAATTCTGCGCGACGAAGGGCTTCGCATCACCCGCAAGCGCACGGCAATCCTTGAAACCCTCTTCGAATCCGACGCCCCCATGACACTCCAGGAAATCCAGCAAGGCGCAGCCAAGCGGGCGGGAACCACCCCCGATTTCGCCACCGTCTTCCGCATGCTCAACCTCATGGAGCAACTCCACCTCGTCCACAAGGTCAGCCTCCAGCGCTCGAGCAGCTATTACGAACTCAGCGACCCGCGCAAACACTACGACCACCTCGTCTGCAAAAAATGCGAGCAGGTCATCCTCATCGACATCCCCTGCCCCATCGGCGACACCGAAAAAAGACTGGCACGCCAATACGGCTTTCGTGACCTCAGCCACTCCCTCGAATTCTTCGGCGTCTGCCCCGCCTGCACCGCCTGACATCCCCTAAAAATCCGATTGGCACCCGCCACCACCCTGTGGCACCCTGCTGAAGTCTTCGCCGACGTAGCACAGTGGTAGTGCAATCGATTCGTAATCGATAGGTCACGAGTTCGAATCTCGTCGTCGGCTCCCCATCAAAGCCAGCATTTAAGCGGCTCGGCGGGTTTTCTGATTTTCGATAAGAATTCAGCTTTTTCAAAATAATGCCGGTAAACTGCCCTTATTTTCCGAATGCACAGATTCCCGGTTCATGGATTTCCGTGACGCCAACGTTCGTTGCAACGCCCCCTGCAACAATCCGTCCGCGTCACCCAACTCTGGCAAATAGGTTGCCCAACTTACCTAAGCAAACTGATATAGCCACCCATAGCAGGTCGCCCTTTACAGGTCCTCCCTTATGGCCCAGAAAAAATCCGAACTCCACTCCTCGCTCCTCGCCGCCCCCCGCTCCGCGAAAGAACAAGCTGCGCAACACGCCGCCGGTAAATCGCCCTACCTCCCCCCCGAAACCCACACCAATGGTAGGGACGGATCTCCGAGCCGTCCGCCCAACGCCCCCCGCGCCTCATCACCCGCCCCGGCGCTTTCGGAGAAATCGCCCTACCAAGCAACGCCGGTCCCGGTTCGCAAGACTCTGCCGCATGAGATTCCCCCATGGGTTGGCGATGGCGCGGTCTTTTTTATCACCATCAACTGCCAACCTCGCGGAATGAACCAACTCGCGATTCCCACAACTGCCGCTGCAATTGAAAGTTCGTTGCACCACCAGCATTCCTCCGGCACTTGGTGGATTCATTTGTTTCTTCTCATGCCCGACCATCTCCACGCATTGCTCTCGTTCCCACGAGAGACATCCGTTCAGGAGTCGATTCAAAACTGGAAACGCTTTCTTGCCCGCAAAGAAGGCATCGTCTGGCAAAGAGATTTTTTCGATCATCGACTCCGGCACGACGAAAGCATGACCGAAAAGTGGAACTACATTCGCGAAAACCCTGTCAGCAAGGGCCTCATGTCCGCACCCGATGACTGGCCTTACCAGTGGATCCCCGGTAGGGACGGATCTCCGAGCCGTCCGCCCTCAAATCCCGAACTGCCCATATGATCAATAATCGACTGCCAATCTGCTACAAAGCGTCCCGCCTGACATCGAGCGGCATCCGCCCGCTGGCCAAACACCCGCGCTATGGTCCGGCAGCCCAAATGGAACCCTATTTTGATAAAGCAACTGCGACATCCTCACGAATGACCGATGCAACCCTTCAATTTTCCCTCTGTGTCCTCTGTGCACTCCGTGGTTAATCCACCCCAAAAAACGGGTTCCCCATTCCTCTGGTTTGTCGCCGGGGAGGAGAGCGGGGATGCGCGGGCGGTGGAGGTCATGCGGGCGATGCGGCGGATTTGTCCTGGGGTGAGGTTTTCTGGTGCCGGGGGGGATGGAATGAAGGCGTTATGCGGCGATGGGTTCGATGACTGGGCGCACACGGCAGCGGTCACGGGACTGTGGGATGTGCTGAAAAACTACGGGTATTTCAGGCGAAAGTTTAGCGACATGCTCGCCGCGATCCTGCGTGAAAAGCCGAATGCCGTCGTGCTGGTGGATTACCCAGGATTCAACCTCCGCCTTGCCAAGGCGCTTCGAAAGGCACAATTCGGAGGGAGGATTTTGTATTACATCAGTCCCCAGGTCTGGGCCTGGAACCGCGGGCGCATTCCGAAGATGGCCCGCATCCTGGACCTCATGATCTGTGTCTTCCCCTTTGAGGCCCCGATGTATGAGGCGAGCGGCCTGCATACGGCATTCGCGGGGCATCCGCTACTCGAGGCGCTGGCGCCCAAGAGGGTCAGTGTGACACGCGAGGATGGACTGCTTGGGCTCTTCCCCGGTAGCCGCGAGCGCGAGGTGAAACGCATCTTTCCCGCCATGGTCGAGGCGGCCCGCATTGTGTCACTAAAATTGCCGGGCACGCGCGTTGAAGCGGCAGCGGCAAGCGAAAGCCGGGCCGCCCTCATGCGTTCCATCGCGGGTGACGCGCCCATAAAAATCACAGCAGGCGACGCCCACACGCTCATGCTGCGCGCCACGGCGGGCCTCGTGTGCTCGGGCACAGCAACGCTCGAGGCGGCATTTTTCGGACTGCCCTACGCGCTGGTTTACAAGACCGCCTGGCTCACCTTTGCGATTGGGAAGCGGTTGGTGGATGTCAATGCGCTGGGCATCGTTAACATTTTGAACAACTACCGCGTCAACCCGCCGCGCGACCCCCGGCTGCCGGCACGCCCTGCTCCACATGTGGTTCGCGAGTTCATTCAAGACGATGCCACACCAGAGGCTCTCGCGGCCGAGGCTCTGCGGCTGCTCTCGGAGGAAACGGCGCGCGGGAATCTTCAGGCAGAGTTCCAAAAAATCCTCACAACCCTGCAACCCGAGGGAGCCAGCGAGCGCGCGGCGGCCTTGTTGCTCAAGGGCGTCACTGCTTCACCCGTCTGATGGATTTTCTGCAATTCCTCCTCCCGTCGCAGGCCACTCTGGAAGGGCATTGGAAGCGTGTCGGCGACCGCTTCGACGGTTGCGCCCTCGAAGTGGCATCGACCGCCGGACAACTCTTCGGGCGTTTGACTCATGTTCCCACGCCGATGGCCGAAGTCGGCTGGCAAATCGGCGATCTGAAATGGCAGGCGATCCGCAAGCCCACCACCTCGAGTTGGCGCGTGCAAGACATCCGGAAACACTATGACCAACGCGCAAAGAAGGTGGTTCACACCGACGCGCGCGAATACTGGCTAACGCTCGGGGGAACCGACTCCCTGCGCCTCCACACGGCACCGTTGCCGTTTTTTCCAGACCAGCGCTGGGTGCGCGTGGATGCTCAACCGAGTAAGTCCCGGATGTCTTCCTCATAAAGCTCGGGCTCGAGCAAAAATGAATCGTGACCCTTGGCCGACTCCACCCGCTTCAGGAGAACCTCGGCTCCGGCCTCGGCGAGGCATGCCGCCATCCGCTCCTGCTCCTCGGGGTAAAAACACACGTCCGAAGCGATGCTGAACACAAGCATCGGCAACCCCGCACACCGGCGCAGGGCGGACATCAGCTGCCCTTCCCCGGCGGACTTCGGCAAGTCGAAGCGTTGCCACGCCTCGACGATGCGCAGGTAGGAATTCGCATCAAACCTCGGAACGAATTTGTTTGCTTGGTGGAGCATGTAGGACTCGACGGGATGGGTGAGCGGATAGGCACCGAAGTGGTCACCAGGCACGAGAATTTCATCGCGGGACCGCGCCCCAAGCGTGTCGAAGCTGATGAATGTTTTGTGGGCGATAATGCGCGCCAATGCCAGTCCTCGGGTCGGCCCGGGGCCAGGCAGGTAATCGCCGCCGAGAAATCCGCCATCACTTTCGATGGCGAAAATTTGCTCGAAATTCATGAGCCGCTGGAGCACCTGCACCTCCATGCCGCTCGCGATGAGGATCGCCGACGAGACGCGCGCGCGATGTCGCACCGAGAAATCCAGCGCAAGCAACCCGCCGATCGAGGCGCCGCAGACGGCGTGCAACCGCTCGATTCCAAGGTGGTCGAGCATGCGCACTTGGCTGTCCACGATGTCGGCCAACTCAATGCGGGGAAACGCGGCGCCAAATGGTGCGTTTGTTGCAGGATTGATCGATGACGGGCCGGTGGACCCGTAGCAACCGCCGAGGTAATTCGCGCAAATGACGAAATACTTCTCCGTGTCCAGCGCCTTGCCGGGGCCGATGAAGCCGTCCCACCATCCGCTCTGGCAATCGTCATTCCACTCGACCGCCAAGCCGGGCACCGAGGGATTCCACCCGGCGGCATGCTGGCTGCCAGTCATCGCATGAAAGACAAGAACGGCATTCGAGGCGTTCGGGCCGAGAGTCCCGTAGGTCTCGAATGCCAGAGTCACTCCCGGGAGGCTGGCTCCAGAGCGCAATGCCACCGGGGCGTGCGGTCCTCCATAGGTGAAGAACCGGGTGCTGACCTCTGGACGAGGCTCAGGCATCAAACGCTTGATCGAGATCGGCGAGGATGTCGTCGATGTGCTCGATGCCCACCGAGAGGCGGACGAGTTCCGGCGTGATGCCGCCCGCCGCCTGTTGCTCGGCGGTGAGTTGAGAATGCGTGGTCGTGGCGGGGTGGATGGCGAGGCTTTTGGCATCGCCGACATTCGCAAGGTGCGAAAAGAGCTTGAGGCTCTCGATGAATTTCCTGCCGGCCTCGTTGCCGCCTTTGATGCCGAACACAACCATCGAGCCGCCCTTGCCGTGGAGGTATTTCTTGTTGAGTTCGAAATTCGAATCGTCGGGCAGGCCGGGAAAACGGACCCACTCGACCTTCGGATGCGCCTTGAGGTGCTTGGCCACCGCAAGCGCGTTTTCACAATGCCGCTCCATCCGCAACGGAAGTGTCTCGATTCCCTGCAGGAACATCCAAGCGTTGTCCGGGGAAATGCAGGCGCCGAGGTTGCGCAGCGGGATCACCCGCATGCGAATGGCAAACGCGACTGGGCAAAGCGGCCCGATGTCGGTGGCCCAGCGAACCCCATGGTAGCTGGCGTCGGGCTGCGTCATGAGCGGGAATTTGTCCGAGTTCCAATTGAACTTGCCGGAATCCACCATGATGCCGCCGATCGCCGTGCCATGCCCACCCATCCACTTCGTCAGCGAGTGGACCACGATGTCCGCCCCGAAATCGATCGGCCGTGTGAGGTATGGCGTGCTAAAGGTGGCATCCACCACCAGCGGGATGCCCTTCGCATGGGCGATGGCGGCAATGGCCTCGATGTCAGCCACGTCGAGCCCGGGGTTGCTGACCGTCTCGCAGAAAAGGAGCTTGGTTTTCGGGGTGATCGCCTTGGCGAAGTTCTGCGGGTCCTTGGGATCGACAAAATTCACCTTGATGCCGAGCTGAGGCAGGATGTCGTTGAACTGCGTGAACGTGCCTCCGTAGAGGTTGTTGGCGGAAACGATCTCGTCGCCGGCGGAGCAAATATTGATCACCGAATAGAAAACCGCGCTCGTTCCCGAAGCCAGCGCCAGCGCCGCCGCTCCGCCCTCGAGTTCCGCAACGCGCTTTTCGAGCACGTCGTGGGTGGGATTCATGAGACGGGTGTAGATGTTTCCAAGCTCCTTCAAGCCGAAAAGATTCGCGGCGTGCTCTGTGTCGCGGAAGACAAACGAACTGGTGCGATGGATCGGCACCGCACGGGACAGAGTGACAGGATCGGGAGCGGTTCCTCCATGGAGGCAGATGGTGTTGATTTTCATATCTTGGCTGGAGTGGTGGGTTGAATTGGCAACCCTAAAAAGCAACACCCGACTCGGCAAGCATGTGCTGTCCGCGGGGACAATCGATGCTAATGGGAAACGTATTATTGAACCACTGATGACCGATTACAGCAGACCAAGTGCGAATGACTTCAATGGGTTGACGAATACAGCGGAATTGAACCTTGGGCAGGCGAGCTTGCGCGGGGCTGGATTTTTCTCCGCCAATTCCGTTCGCGGGATCTTGCATTTCCATGGTGGCAATTTTATTCGGAACACTCATCATTTTGACGGCCGCCCGCCGCACACCGACTCGCTTCGCTCTACTGTGGTTACTTCCACTGAAACTGAGACCCGACGTGGGTTGCTGTAAAAACGCATCCACTATTCAAACCAACCGCTCCAACCAGCAAGCCCATGAAAACCCATACCGCCGCCTTGTTTTTCGGAATCTGCGCATGCCTCACCGCCCATGCCCAGCCAGTGCCCGTTGTGATCGCCAAGCCCTCGATCGGCACAGGCATGGAAATTTCCAGCGACCAACCCGCCACCATTGATGCCTATTTCAATGTGGGTCTCCTGCCGTCCATTGCGGGAACAGTCAGGTTTTTGCAGAAGGATATTGGAGACACCTTCACAGCCGGCGAAACCCTCGTGGAGATCGAACCACTCGCCCTTCCGGACACACGCGTCCCTCTTGTCGCGCCCTTTGACGGCGTTGTTGCCTCGCGATCCGCCGACCCCGGCCTGTTTGTCGCCAGCGCGGCGGTTGTGCCCGAGGTTAAGTCCCTCCTCGACCTCCAGCGCACGGATATCGTCACGGTCGTCACCCAGGTTCCCGAGAGCTTCGCTGTGTATTTGGACGACACCACACGCGGCGAACTCCGCATCGACGCCCTCCCTGGGCGGGTTTTCGAGTGCAAGCCCACCCGATACGCACCGAATTTCGCTGACAACGACCGCACCCGGCAGGTGCAAGTCGACCTCTTTAATGGCACCGCCGAGCAGTTCGATGCTTTTCTTAAACAGCTTGCCTCCGTTGCTCAAAACACCCTCAAGGGCGGCAAGCAGCCCCAGCGCCCCGGCGGCCTCCAACCAACCGAATCTCCGAACCTCATGCCGGGCATGTTCGGCTCCATGCGCCTCGTCGCCAATCGCTTCAAGAATGCCCCGCTCGTTCCCTCCAGCGCCATCCTCCGCCAAGGCGGCGTCCCCTACTTGGTCCAGGTCGAAAATGGCGTGGCCCGAAAACGCCGCATCGCCATCGAAGTCGACAATGGCACCACCGCCCGCGTGCGCTGGTCCGACGGCCCGCAAGCCACGGAACTTTCGCCTGATGACCAATTCATCGCCGCCAATCCCTCCGCCTTCGAGGACGGAACCGCTGTTGCCCCCGCGCAGGCGACCCCCTGAGCGCAACGACATGCCTCTCGACTCCGACAAACCCGGCGTATAGGAAATGGCCCCATCCTCATCCATGGCCATCCCAAGGAAAAATCCACCACGCGGCTTTGTGCGCTCCCAGTTGGTCGGGCTGCTGGCGGGCATCGGCATCGCCTCGATCGCATTGTTCGGACGCAACACCGCCTTCACCGTCATGGATTTCATGAAAGACCTCCGGAAGGACGGCTACGCCACCACCACTGCCGCGCGGGTGACCACTTCCGAGATCACCATCGACACAAAAATGATCCCCCTGCCGAACACCTTCTGGCAGGACCCGACATTTACCGTCCCGGCTCCCGATTTGTTCGAGACAATCGAAAACCCTCAGGCCTACGTGCCTGTTGCCGCATCCACCCCGCCGCCGGTTGTCCTCGCCACACCCGCGCCACCCCCCGAACCCCCACCCGCCTTCGATCCGAAACGCCTCCGACAATCGCTCCATAACAACCTCGCCTCGGTCTTCACCGGCGACCTGCCCTATTTGCTCCTGAAATCCGGTGACCGCCTCTACCCCGGATCCCGATTGACCTCCGACGTCACCCTCGAAGCCATCACGCCGGACGGCGTCCTTTGCGCCACCCCGATGGGGATTTTGAAGATCAGCCCCAAGCCCGACATGGGAAATGAAGAGGTGCTTCCTGCATTGGAGAATGACAGCCCCCCCGCTCTTCAGGACGTGTCCACTTCAGACGCTTTTCCAATCCCCCACCACCCGCAAACCCACTAAAAACCATGATCCACAATAGAACCTACAGCCTCCTTGCAACCATACTGCTCACTCTCACCAGCCTTCAAGCAGCCCCACAGGAAGGCACTGAAAGCAAGGCCGAAAAAGCAGCAGCTGCCGCCGATGCGATTCTCAAAAAACTCCCATCCATCCCTGGTATGGCCGATGCGAAAGTCATCAATATCCACATCGGCGACATCATCACTTTCGGCTTCGACGAGGGCGTGGACGCCGAGGAATGGGGCATGACGGAAAACAACAACGCGACCGGAGCAAAACCGACTTCCGCCGACGCTCAAGCCGCGCCATCCGATCGCCCGAACGCCTACCGAAAAATCGATTTGCGCAAAGGCGACCTTGTTCTCGTAGCCACAGAGGATCCCGTGAAGGAGCCCGCAGCCAAAACAACGGAACCCACGCCAGCCGCGGATCCCGCCCCCTGAGCTTTAATCAGCGTGGATATCGGCGATCAGGTGGAGTCCTGCGGACCGCAAGGAGTTCACCTGATTCTTTTGGCAAAAAAACTCGATCGGCAGTTTTTTCTCAACCACAGGCCTCAGAACCCCGCCCAATCGCTCGAGCCAACCGAGCGTTGGGAGGAATCCTTTTTCCAATATGAACCGGAACCCCGCCGCCCCCTCACGCTGACCGGCCAAAACCTCAGCTGACACCACTTCGGCATCACGCGCTGTGAGTTCCCTGTTCAGGAATATTTCTTTCGTCAAAACCTTGTTCATTGATGAGAGAATGTTGCAAGGCCTGCCCCGGCGGCAACGTTGCAGGAGTTTATTGTTTTCATCGTCTGTTCCAGATTTTTTGTTCGGCGTATCGCGCTGGGCGGCGGGTGAGGCCGAAGAGCCAGATGACATCCAGGTCGCGGTATTCGTGGAGGTCGCCGACGAGACGGGTGTAGAAGTCGCGTAAGCGGGAAAATACCAGATTCCCCTCGCCTGCATTTTGGGATTTTGAAACGCACCCACCGATGACCTCGATCAGGTCGCTGCGGTGAACGGCGTAGCGCAGGAACGAACCCAGCGCGAGGAGTGGGCTGCCGAGATGAGGTGCGGATGACTGGCGCTCGATGTTGCAGATGAGCAGCGACGCGTCATCGGGCTGGCGGAGGTGGAGTTCGAGGTTGCGCCAGCGAAGACGGATGGCGAGGAATGCGGATGTCGAGCGTTCAGGCATCAACGGCACGCGCTCGACAAGATAGCCATCCGCCGCCAGTTGCCTTGCAAAAGGAAAATCCAACGGGTCTGCAAGCACCGGAAATTCCTGAAAGCGCCGAAACAACTCCGATCCCAAGACCGAATCCCCTCCTGCCTCTCCTGAGAAGCCTGTCATCGTGTCCGAATCCCGCATCACCGTCGCTTGGGCAGTGTCTGGACCCATTTCAGAATCTCCGCCACGGGGGCGAGCATTTCGTTCGGGATGAAGTCGTTCAATTTCACGTTGAAATACAGGTGCTGGGCGATTCGGACATTTTGGACAACTGGAACCTCGTTGTCCTCCGCGACCTCGATCATGCGGTAGGCGAGTGCATCCACCCCCTTCACCGTCACGATCGGCAGCTTGGTTTTTCCGGCTTCGTAGTAGAGACCGACAGCGAAGTGGGTGGGATTGGTGACAAGCACCGTGGCGGATTTTGTTTTGCCGACGGTGTCCTCGTTGAGCATCTCGCGGTGGAGGTTCTTGCGTTGGCCCTTGATCTCTGGATTTCCCTCCTGCTCCTTGTATTCCCGCTTCACCTCGTCCTTCGTCATTTTCATGTCGCGCATGAAGAGGAAGCGCTGGAGGAAATAATCCGCCGCCGCGATGGCGACATAAGCGCCCATGAACGGCAGCAGGAACCACAGGAAGATTTTTCCGAAAATGTCCGGCACCGCATAGATGCTGGTCAGCGGCAACTGCATGAGGGGATCGATCGAGCCTTTGATGATCAGATACATCAATGTCGTGAGGATCGCGACCTTCAGGAGCGACTTCACGAACTCCATGAGATTTTTCAGCGAGAAGATTTTCTTCACTCCCTCGACGGGATTCAGCTTGTTGAGGTCGGGCTTGAAGGACTCCGGGGCAAACACCAAACCGAATTGAAAATAGCAGCCTGCGAGTGTCCCGAGAATGCACGCCGCGGCGATCGGCAGGATCACAATGACGAGCGTGTGGAGGGCATCGCCCGTCATGGTGGCGAAGGCAGACCCCGCTTCCTTGTTCATCACGGCAATGCCGCCCGCGAACAACTCGCGGAAGTTGCGCACGACGGTCTCGAACACATAAGCGACCGCCCCGAGGACAAAGACGGTTACGAACGTGGTCGTGACATCGTTGCTCTTCGCGATCTGGCCCCGCTTGCGGGCATCGCGCAACTTCTTGTCTGTGGGTTGCTCGGTTTTCTCGCCGGACGACTGGCTCATTTGAAAAAGCTCCGGAGGTTCATCAACAGCTTCTCTTGGGTGAACATGTTGGCGTCCAGAACCCACACCAGCGTGGTGGTGTAAAAGATGAGCAGAAAGAAGGTCACCCCGCTCTTCACAGGCATGGAAAAGAAGAAAATATTCAACTGGGGCACAAAGCGGTTCATGAGCCCCAAGCCCGACATCGATGAGCAGAAACACGATGAGAAACGGCGCGCCAAAGAGGACCGACATGGCGAAATACTCACCCATGAGCAGCGCGATCATGGAGGCCGCCGACGGACTGAAGGCTGGCAGCAGCTGATTGATCGGATAAATCTCAAAGGAAGTCAGCACCGCCGAGAGGAAGGCGAGGAAGCCGCCGGTGACGAAAAAAATCGCCGCGCTGAAGCGCATGAGAAGGTTCGCCGTCGGAGAGGTCACCGCGCCGAAGAAGGGGTTGAACACGCTCGCGGCCGTCGCGCCGCGCTGGAGGTCGATCAGTTCGCCCGCGCTGGCGATCGCCCAGAACAGGACCGCCGCCGGAATCGCCAGCAGGAGGCCGAGCACAACCTCCTTCACACACAGGGCCGTCGTCTCCACAAGCGATGTGGGAATCGCCATGGCTTGTGGCATCAGAAGGGGCAACGCGATCCCCATCGACACGATCAGAAACCCCCGGCGGGCGATTCCCGTGGGTCCGCCGAAAAACGGCACAACCATTAATGCCGTGCCGAGTCGGGCGGTGGCGAGGAACAGGGACACCAGCGCCGTGCCGAACACCTCGAACGACGGCATCGTGTTCATTGCGCAAGCACCGGAAAATCCCGCATGGCGGACATGGCAAAATTCAGCAAATCCGCAAACACCCAGTTCGCCGCGTAGATGATGACCAGCACAGTGGCGATGAGTTTGATGGCGAAGGGCAGCGTCTGATCCTGCACCTGCGTGAGGGCCTGGAAGAACGCCACCAGCAGCCCCACAGCGGTGGCCACAAGGATCGGCGGCAGCGAACTGATCAGCACGAGCATCAGTGCCCGGTTCATCATGTCGATGTAGAAGCCCTGTCCCATATTACATCCTGTAGGTCATGATCAACCCGTCGATCAGGCGCGTCCAACCGTCCAGAAGCACAAACAACATGAGCTTGAACGGAAGCGAAATTGTGGTAGGGGAAATCATGACGATACCGAGGGCCATGAGGACGTTCGAAACGATCAAATCCACGACGACGAACGGCAGGTAAATAATAAACCCGATTTTGAACGCCTGGGTGATCTCCGTGAGGACGAATGCCGGCATGGCGATGAGGAAATCGCGCTCGGTTGCGGCTTCGGCGAAATGCTTTGGCCAAAGGGCGCGCGCCTTTTGCAGGAAAAACAGCCGCGAGGTCTCGGTGCTGTTCTGGATAAGGAACTTGGTGATCGGCCCGGAGACCTCCCCGAGTTTGTCTGGGGCGTTTTGGATCGTGATCGAGGAGAATTGCACCTTCTCGGCGGCGACCATCGTGTCATGGGCGACCGGGGCCATGATGTAGCAGGTGATGATGATTGTGAGCGAGGTCAGCACGATATTCGGCGGCGTCTGCTGCATGCCAAGGGCGTTCCGGATGATGCCGAAAATGATCACAATCTTCGCAAACGAGGTCACGGTGGCCGCGAGAAACGGGACCATCGAGGTCGTGAGCAGCAGGAGAATGATCTCCAGCGGATTCGAGAGGTTCACATTCATGCCGGCGGCAGCGGGCTTGTCCCCGTGATCGAGGCGCAAATCTTGTCGGCCACGCGCACTAGACGGCCTGTGGCCACGACTTGGTTGTTCACCTGAAGTTCGACGGGAATTTCCCCGCCGGATCCGATCTCCAGAGAGGCCCCGTCGCGGAGCGAGGCGATTTCCTGCAGGGTGAGTTCCTTCCGCGCGGCGACCACCAGAACAGGCAGTCGCAGATCGGCCAACGGGGTTGATTCATTCGTGTTCATAGGTGGTGTGGGATCATCGGGTGAAAGCAATGGAGGCATCGGAGCGACGGGCGGCATCCCGATTGGCAAAGGCGCGGCACCAGCGGAGATCCATGCCGGAAACGGCCAGGCCGAGGCATCTCCCAGAACCAAACAATCGCCTGGCAGGAGCGCCGCCACATCGGACAGCGGCAAGTCGAAGCAGGCGATCCCAATGGCCACAGGCTGGCGAAGCGAACCCATGGCAGATCCCGATTCCCACGACGGACAAACGCCTTCGATGCGGGCGAGCGATTGCGTGCCGATGCGAAGAACGCCGCTCCCCTCGCGCTGGGCGTGGGCATTGTGGATGTCGAATGCCATCGCCAGCGGCGGAATCGTCGCGGCGGGTTGGACGGAAATCTCGATCGCGGCATCGAACGCCGTTTGAAGCGCGTCGATGAGTTCGCGGCTCAGGGCCGCTCGAATGGCAAGGGCGAACGGCTCCGACAAGCCGGCGATGTCGCGATACTCGGCATGGCGCTCGAACAGACGGCCAGCAGGCGAAAAGGCGATTTCAAGCACGGAGGACTCACCGCCGATGGTGAGCGGGATGGAAATTTCAGGAATCCAATGCGATGGCACGACCGCACAGTGGATGTGCCAGATATCGTTGCCGAAGCGCACAGGAAAGCGGCGCCCCGCCCCGGCGGTGAGTGCGGAAAGACGCAATTGCCCGGCATCAATGGATGGAAGTTCGGGATTCATCGGCTGGCACCTCCGCTTTCACGGTTCGATCCGACTTTTTTCCCACCGGGGGCTTCGGAAGTTTCGGAGCGTTCTCCCACCCCGTCGGAACCGCCATCGGACTCGGTCGCCGTGTCAGGCCCTTCGATAGTGACGCTGACCTGACTGGCGCCGGCACCCGCCGCCAAGGCGCCTTGGAGGGCAGCCATGTTGTTTTGCAGGAGTTGGGCGGTTTGCGGATCCGTGGCATTGATGACCACTTCGAGGCGTCCATTTTCCATGCGCACCTCGAGGGTCGTGTCGCCGGGAAGGTCGGGTGTTTTTTGAAGGGTGATCGTGGTTTGTGTGTCGCCGATTTGAATGCGGCTCACGGTTTCGGAAATGAGCTTGAGGATGTTGTCGGGGATTTCCTTTTGATCCCTCGGCGCCTCGACTCCCTCCGCCTTGACCCCGGCTTGCATGGCCGGCGCGGGAACCGAAGCGGACTCGGCGGCGGCATTCTCGCCACTCTTGTCGAGGGTGTCTTTGGAAACCCCGGCGGAAATGTCGGCCCCGGGCTTGGCCCCACTGACAGCGGCTCCTGAAACACCTTCGATGGCCTGCCGGACCGCAGCTTGGATTTCGTCCGGCAGGGCCGGAATCCTGGAAAGAAGCGCCGCAACGATCTGTGCGAGCATTTCCTTGGGAATCTCCGGGAGACTGTCCAAAAGCGAAGCCAGTGCCGTGGGAAGTTGCTCGGCAGGCACGACGGAAACCAACTGGTCCACGATGGTCGAAATCACTTGTGGCAACTCGGACGGGGCGGCTTGGGCCATGGTAGAAACGAGTTGCGACAGGATGTCCAAGGCGGCGGATGGCGGGAGATCGACAACAACCCCAGCAACCGCCTGGGCAATCGCGGGGGCCCCTCCGGGAACCACTCCGGCAGTCTCTCCTGCGATCGCTGAAAGAACCCCTGGCAGGACTTGGGACGGCAAATTCTCCACAGCAACACCGGCAACCGATTCGGCAATTTGAGGCGCGGATGCCGGGGCCGCTTCCGCAGCAGCGGAGGAGATCATGGGCAACGCGACAACAGCGGCCTCGGTTGGCATGGTTTTCACAACCGCCTCGGAAACCTCCTTCGAGATTTGTGGAGCCGATTCGGGCGAAGCTTGGACGGCGGCTTGCGTGATTGCGGAAAGTGTCTCGGGCGACGCTCCTGCTTGGATGGCAGCCTGCGCGATCGCTCCCGCGATTTGTGGAGCCGATTCGGGCGAGGCTTCGATAGCGGCTTGCGTGATTGCGGAAAGTGTCTCGGGCGACGCTCCTGCTTGGATGGCAGCCTGCGCGATCGCTCCTGCAATTTGTGGAGCCGATTCGGGCGAGGCTTGGACGGCGGCCTGCGTGATTGCGGAAAGTGTCTCGGGCGGTGATCCTGCTTGGATGGCGGCCTGCGCGATCGCTCCTGCAGTTTGTGGAGCCGATTCGGGCGAGGCTTCGATAGCGGCTTGCGTGATTGCGGAAAGTGTCTCGGGCGGCGCTCCTGCTTGGATGGCAGCCTGCGCAATCGCTCCTGCAATTTGCGGGGCCGATTCGGGCGAGGCTTCGATAGCGGCCTGCGTGATTGCGGAAAGTGTCTCGGGCGGTGATCCTGCTTGGATGGCGGCCTGCGCGATCGCTCCTGCAGTTTGTGGAGCCGATTCGGGCGAGGCTTCGATAGCGGCTTGCGTGATTGCGGAAAGTGTCTCGGGCGGCGCTCCTGCTTGGATGGCAGCCTGCGCAATCGCTCCTGCAATTTGCGGGGCCGATTCGGGCGAGGCTTCGATAGCGGCCTGCGTGATTGCGGAAAGTGTCTCGGGCGGCGCTCCTGCTTGGATGGCAGCCTGCGCGATCGCTCCTGCAGTTTGTGGAGCCGATTCGGGCGAAGCTTGGACGGCGGCTTGCGTGATTGCGGAAAGTGTCTCGGGCGGCGCTCCTGCTTGGACAGAGGCCTGTGCGATCGCTCGTGCAATTTGTGGAGCCGATTCGGGCGAGGCTTCGACGGCGGCTTGCGTGATTGCGGAAAGTGTCTCGGGCGGGGCTCCTGCTTGGATGGCGGCCTGTGCGATCGATCCTGCGATTTGTGGCGCGGATTCGGGCGAAGCTTGGACAGCAGCCTGCGTAATTGCGGCAAGTGTCTCGGGCGGGGCTCCTGCTTGGATGGCGGCCTGTGCGATCGATCCTGCGATTTGCGGCGCGGATTCGGGCGAAGCTTGGACAGCAGCCTGCGTGATTGCGGCAAGTGTCTCGGGCGGGGCTCCTGCTTGGATGGCGGCCTGCGCGATCGCTCCTGCTGTTTGCGGGGCCGATTCGGGCGAGACTTGGACAGAGGCCTGCGTGATTGCGGAAAGTGTCTCGGGCGACGCTCCCGCTTGGATGGCGTGCTTGCGCGATCGCTCCTGCAATTTGCGGAGCCGATTCGGGTGCGGCATGGACGGAGGCCTGCGTGATTGCAGAAAGTGTCCGGGCACCGCTCTGCTTGATGGCAGCCCGTGCGATCGCCCGGCAATTTGAGGAGCCGATTCGGGTGCGGCTTGACAGCGGCCTGCGTGATTGCGGAAAGTGTCTCGGGCGGTGATCCTGCCTGGATGGCAGCCTGCGCGATCGCTCCTTCAATTTGAGGAGCCGATTCGGGTGCGGCTTGGACGGCGGCCTGCGTGATTGCGGCAAGCGCCTCGGGCGGCGCTGCTTGGATGGCTGCTTGGGCGATCGCTCCTGCAGTTTGCGGAGCCGATTCGGGCGAAGCTTGGACGGCGGCTTGCGTGATTGCGGAAAGTGTCTCGCGCGACGCTCCTGCTTGGATGGCGGCCTGCGCGATTGGTCCTGCAATTTGTGGAGCCGATTCGGGCGAGGCTTCGACGGCGGCCTGCGTGATTGCGGAAAGTGTCTCGGGCGGCGCTCCCACTTGGATGGCTGCTTGGGCGATCGCTCCCGCAATTTGCGGAGCCGATTCGGGTGCGGCATGGACGGAGGCCTGCGTGATTGCAGAAAGTGTCTCGGGCACCGCTCCTGCTTGGATGGCAGCCTGCGCGATCGCTCCGGCAATTTGAGGAGCCGATTCGGGTGCGGCTTGGACAGCGGCCTGCGTGATTGCGGAAAGTGTCTCGGGCGGTGATCCTGCCTGGATGGCAGCCTGCGCGATCGCTCCTTCAATTTGAGGAGCCGATTCGGGTGCGGCTTGGACAACGGCTTTGGTGATTGCGGAAAGTGTCTCGGGCGACGCTCCTGCATGGATGGCGGCCTGAGCGATCGCTCCTGCGACTTGCGGAGCCGATTCGGGCAGGGCTTCGACGGCGGCATGTGCAATGGTCGGGGCGTTTGCTGGATTTTCAGCAACCAAATTCTGAACAGCTTCGGTCAGTGCGTGAGGGCCATGGGCCGCGGCATCGGCGATCTGTTGTTTGACATGCGCAGGGAGGCTCGATGCATCTGGCGTTGACAGGGAATCGACGGCAATCCGATTCGCCATTGCCAAAGAAGAAAGCATCTTTTGGGCAAACATCTCTGCGCGCATAATGGCAAGCGCCTTGCCGAGGCTATTGGCATGATTCTCGACCCCCTTTTTGAACCAGCCGAGGAACTCGTCCAGAACACCATTTTTCTCCTCCGGCGCAGGTTCTTCGGAAATCTTCGCTTCCACCGTGTCCTCGGTCTCGACAACCTCGACACGGTTTTCAAACTCCTTGTATTCGGGTTTGAATCCGGGCCAGCTTTGCCAATCGACCCGTGAGCGCGTGCCCGACATGAATTTTTGGAAATCGACCACTTGATTTTCAGGGGGCGACGTCTTCTCCAACGCAGGGTCACTGTCGTTGCGGACATTTTCGTTAGTGGAGTTGATCTGAATGCTCATGGCTTTGTGGTCCCTACACGGCTTCTGCATGGGTGTTGCGAAGGTAGGCGGATTCCGCGGTTTCCTCCATCACAAGATCCTCGGCCATTTGTTCGGCTTGTTTGAATCCCTCGGTCCAAAGGGCCTTGTGGGAATCGAGTTTTTCGCGGTTGCGGATGGCGACCTGGAGTTCGGCGAGGCAGCGGGCCTCCTCGGCGCGGGCGGCTTCGAGGGCGGCCTTGGCCTCCTCTATGCGCTGAAGAAATTCCGCCTCCTTCGCGCGGTTGGCGAGCATTTCGGCGCGGGCGTCGAGGACCTTTTGATGCTGGGCGGGCTTGGCGAACAACTCGGCGAACATGCGGTCCTCCTCGCGATCGCACCACTCGACATACTCTCGGTGTTCGCGGATGCGGGCCTCGAGTTCCTCGTGGCGGCGTTTCACCATGGCGCGGGCTTGCGCGAGGGCCTGCTCGCATCTCTCCATGCGCGTCTTGCGGAGGCCGAGCAAAAATGTGAGCGGATACTTCATGCGCCGGCGAGTTTCTTGAGGCCCTCCACGGCGTCTTGAAACGAGGATTTGTCGGAGAGTTTTTGTTTTAGAAATTCATTGATCGCCTTGTTTTTTTCGATCGCCTCGTCGGTCGCGGGGTCGCTGCCCTTCTTGTATTCGCCGATGCGGATGAGGAGTTCGGTGTCGCGGTAGCGCGCAAGCATGTCGCGGACCTTGCCGGCGGCGGCTTTGTGGGATTCGTCCACTACATTTCCCATGACGCGGCTCACACTCTCGAGGACATCGATGGCGGGATAGTGATACGCCGAGGCGAGGCGGCGGGAGAGAATGACATGTCCGTCGAGGATCGAACGCACCTCGTCGGCGACAGGTTCGTTCATGTCGTCCCCCTCCACGAGGACTGTGTAGATCGCGGTGATCGATCCATTTTCCGCCGGGCCCGCACGCTCGAGGAGTGCGGGGAGCGCGTTGAACACCGAAGGGGGAAATCCACGGCGGGCGGGGGCTCGCCCGCCGCAAGGCCGATCGAGCGCTGCGCGCGGGCGAAGCGGGTCACCGAGTCGAGCATGAGCAGGACTTTTTTGCCCTTGTCGCGGAAATACTCGGCGACCGTCGTGGCGACATGGGCCGACTTGAGGCGTTCGATGGCCGGGCGGTCCGAGGTCGAAACAACAAGCACCGCGCGCTTGCGGGATTCCTCATCGAGAACCATCTCCAAAAACTCGCGCACCTCGCGGCCGCGCTCGCCGATCAGAGCGAGGACAACGACATCGGCCTCGGTGTTTCTAAGAATCTGGGAAAGGAGCGTGCTTTTTCCACCACCGGCGGCGGCGAAGATGCCGATGCGTTGGCCCTCGCCGCAGGTAAGAAGGGCATCCATCGCACGCAAGCCGAGCGAGAGCGGATGCTCCACGAGACCGCGCGAGAGGGGATCCGGCGGCTGGGCATTGACGGGATACTCGGCTTCCGCGACGAACGGCTTGTCGGAGGTGTCGATGAAATTGCCAAGGCCATCGAGGACGCGACCCAGCAACCCCTCGCCCACCTTGATCGAGTGGGTGCGGCCCGTCGGGCGCACTTCGGTGTTCGAGCAAAGGCCCTCGTAGTCCCCCACCGGCATGAGGAGCGCTGTGGAACCGGAGAAGCCGATCACCTCGGCGAATTGGGGTTCCCTTGCGCCTGGACGCCAGACCTCGCACAACTCTCCGACTTGGACACCAGGCAGAAGCGCCTTCACCAATACACCTGCAACCTGGGTGATCTGGCCGGTGAGGCGGCGGGGTTGAACAGCGGAGCCCGCCGCGCGGAGTCTTTCAAAGTAGCCGGGAAGCGGTGCGGCGGCGGACATGGCGTTCAATCCTGCGCGGCGAGAAGCGCCTTTTGAATCGCCGCCAGCTGGTCTTCCAGCGCGCAGCGGATGATTCCCATGGGGGTTTCCAAAAGGCAGTCGCCGGGATTCACATCCTCGCGTCCACGGCATTCCACCCGTGCCCCGCCCGACATGAGGGCGGAGAGTTTCTGGGAAACGGGCACCGCCGCCTGCAAATCGACGGGGTTCACGCAGAGGACGACTGTTTGCTGAAGATTCACGGTTTCCAGCGCCAGCGTCGCCGCCTGTTCGATGCGCTGGGCTGAGGGCATGTCGCGGAGGAGCGTGCGGAGGCAAGAAACGACAACGTCGCAGATTTGCCCGTGGATATTTGCCAACGCCTTCGAGGTTGCGGCCACGGTTTCGAGATTGTGCACGCGCGCTTCGAGGAGACCTTCGTGGAGACCTTTTTCAAACCCCGCCTTGCGTTGAACCTCCGCCTCGCGCTCGGCCGCTTCGCGGCTGGTGGCCTCGATCTCGCGGGCCTTCGCCAGAATCAGCTCCGCCTCGACCAGCGCACGGGCTGTCGATGGACGCAGGATCGAACCCGCCGCCAATGGCGGGAGGTCGGGGGAGGATTGAAGGATGGTCGCGCTCATAGGGCCAGATCGAGTTGACGGGCGGCTTCGAGACAATCGAGGGCCGGCTGCCGATTCATCGGATTCGGCGACCGGCGCGGAGAATTTCCACACGGGATCGGGAAACATGGCGGCGAGGCGAAACTCGATGGCATTCGGATACGGCGCTACTGCCACGCGCAAGCAGAGCAATCCACTGCGGCGAAGGGTCGCCACCGGATCGCCCGCCCAGTCATCCATGCGGGCAGAGGCGGGAACCCTCAGACGATTCAGCGAGGGACGCGAGGCCAGGCGCTGGAGCACATCGACGCCAAGCGCATCGGCCAACTGGCGGCGGTCTGTTCGCGCGATCGTGGTGGCGATGAGTTCGCGGCACCCCAAGGCACCTGCCAGCAAGACGGTGCGCTCAAGGGTTTCCTTCGGAGCGATGAGAAGGTTGGAAACGGGATTGTTCGGCATCCAATCGACCCACGTGGATTCCCACTGGAAGCGCGAGCGCAAGTGGCGCTGTGCAAATGCCAGCGCGCGCGGGTCAGACTCGATAACGGAGGCGAACTTCTCCGGCAGGTGTTCGGCGAGCGTGGGGTGGAGGTTGAGCTTCAACCATGAGTCGAACTGGTCGTCCCTCGGCGCGATTCCGATCCAGGATTCGGCGAGTTTCATCCATGTCTCAGCGGGATTTTTGCTCATCGGAAACGCGTGGAGGCTCAAGAGGCAGGCGGGGGTTCGGCAGGTTTCGCTTCACGGCGGTGGCGGATATAGAGCCATGACCCGCCGGCGGCGACAACCACGACAAGCACCCCCACCAAGCCTGCGAGCGTGTAGAAAATCCAGATCGACTGGGCCGGAATTTTGATTCCGAGGAAGGACACGGTTGCGTCGGTAAGTTTGAGTGGATTGAAGAAGTCCACCTCATCCGAGCGCACAAGCGTCACGGCGACATGTTCGTATTTGAGCCCCTCGACGCTGTTCATGACGAGTTGCTTGATCTGCGGAATCTGCGCGGTCGTGTCAAACCCGGGGCGGATTTTAAGGAAGACGGATGCCGAGGCGGGGTTGTTGGCGTGCGTGTAGGGGTCATTGCTCGGCAGAACGAGAATCACGCGGGCGGTGATGACGCCGTCGAAGTTGCTGAGCATTTCCGAGATGTTGCCCGCGAGGGCGGCCATGAAGCGGATGCGTTCCTCGCTCGGGGAAGAGACGAGGCCCGTTTTGGGAAACATCTCGCCGATGCCTTGGAAGGTTTCCTTGGGGATGCCATACCACTTGAGGATATCGACAGCGCTGGCGAACTGGTCGCGCGGCACAGCAACGGCGAAGAGGTTCTCCTTCACCGGGCGCTTCGTGGCCGAGATGCCGCGGGCGATGAGGAGGCCGAGCATTGTGTTGGCATCGCTCTCGGTGACATTTGTGTAGAGGTCTTCGCGACCGCAGCCCGCGAGGGCGATCACGGCGACGAGAACCAGCGCGCGGCGCATCCAGGTTGTCAGCAGCCCGGCGGAGGTCCGTTTATGGAGCGGATCAAGTTGGGTCATTTTTTTGTGGCCGGTTTCGGGGCGGGTTTGGGTTTCTTGGGAGCGGGAGGAATTTCCGCCACGGGGAGATCGAGAGCGACCTCCTCGTCGATCGCCTCCGCCTCAAGCGTGGCGGGTTGGAAATACTTGGAGTAGTCGCCGAGGCCCTTGGAATCGATCTCCACGATGCGCGGCGTGATCACAAAAATGCGCTCCACCATGTCATCCACCTTGCCTTTCACCGAAAAAAGGTAGCCCAGGACTGGAATCCGCTGGAGCCACGGGTAGCCGCTGGCCTGCTTCTTATCGACCTTCAGATAAAGACCGCCAACGAGGAGGCTTTGGTTGCGCTTGATGAGCGCCTGGGTGGTGAGCGAGGACTGCTGGACTGTGGGAATCGAGGTCACCTGGCGCGCGCCGAGTTGGCCATCCTCGATTTTCACCTGGAGGTAGATGCGTTCCTTGCCGCTGTCGATGGTGACATGGGGGATGACTTGGAGGCTGAGGCCCGTGCTGACATTGAAGAGATTGCTCACATACTGGCCGGTCGAGTTGACATAGAATGTCTCCTGGCGGCTGATGGTCGCGCCGAAATTGTCGAGAGTCAGGACCGTCGGGCGTGAAAGGGTGCGTGCCTTGTTGTCCTGCTCGAGCGCGTTGATTGAACCCATGATTTGGGTCGTTCCAAAAACGCCGCTGGCGAGGATGTTCGGGGCATCGGCGACGGAAGCCAGATCGCCCGACCGGCCAATGATCGGAGCGGTGAGTTCCGCGTCGTCGGCGAGATTTTGGGCAATGAGGTTGTCGTCGTTGACGACGATATCCGGCCGCCCGGTGGAGCTTGCTCCGATGCCCCCCTTCCCTGCCACTCCCACGCCGATCGAGTTGAGGCCGAGGCTGCGCGAGGTGCCGATGGCGAGATCCACGATGGCGGCGGAGATTTCGATGATGCGCACCGGCACATCCAAGCGCTCGATGGCGGATTTGTAGGACGCCATGTTTTCGCGGATGTCGCGCACGACAACGGCATTTCGGCGGACATCGGCCATGATCGAGGCTTGGTTCGTCGCGTAGGCGCCGGGAATGCCGGGACCACCAGCGGTGTCGAAGGGACCGCCGTCTTGCTGGACTTGCGAAGGGGGTGCTTGGGGCGCCGGTTGTTGGGAACCCGACGATTGGCCTGAGGGGCCGGGATAAAAACCGAGGCGCGCGGTTTCCGCTGCTTGTTGCGGGCCCAGAGCTCCGACCATCGGACGCGGCCTCCCGCCGGAAGCGAAGGTTTCGGTGACCAACCCGCTGCCAAGCTGGCCGCTTTGGGTGACGAGTTCGTTGAGAAGCGTGGCAACTCCTTTGATGACGGTGCCAGGGCCGCCGGTGGCTCCGGAAGTGGTCGTGGAATCGCCGCTGAGGACGATGTCGGAAGCCCACGCGTGGTTAAGGGGAAACACCTCAATGACCATCTCGCCCTGCTGGTGGAACTGCTGCTGGTTGTCCATCGTCTGCGCGATGTGTTTGGTGATGTCCACAAACGCCGGAAGGCCTGTGATAGAAAGGATCGGGCTGCCCTCCACGGCACTGACGGAGGAACCGGGGGCGAGGATTCCGAGCGAATCCAAGGAATAGAGAACGGGATCGGCCTTTGCGAAGCGGAGGGTGACGAGAGTCGTCTGCACCTCCACCGGCGTGCCGACATAGAGGATGCCATTGTGAAACATCCACATGAGATTGAACGACCGCGAGAGTTGCGAGAGCAGATCGCCCGGCGGGATAGTTTTCAAAGCGCCCACTGGCGCGGCCCTTCACATTCGGGCTGACGACCGAGCGGACGCCGTGTTGTTGGGCGAGATCGGAGAGGATGTCGCCCACTTCCCGGTTCTGGGCGACGATGAGGTATTTGATCTTCGGCCAGGGAATCGCCGCCGCGATCGAGGCCTCGCTGCGGGAATCGGCGGGAGCTTGCGAGGCGAATGCGAGGAGCGCCGCAAGGAAGACCGCAAGAGCGGAGAATGGGATGGGCAGGCGACGCATTGGAAAGCCCCTGTGAATGCCCTAAAGCGCTCCCGCGAGCGAGACCTTTTTGGAAAGCGCCGTAAGTTCGCGCAGGAAGGCCGGAAGGTCGGGAGTGGGGGGCTCCCCCTGCCCGGCGGGGAGAATTTCGCTCCAGTAAATCAGGCGCTGCTCGGGTGGCTCCCACGCCAAAAAACCACACGCATCGGCCTCGAATGGCTCCTCCAGCAACGCCTCGAACAGCGGATCGTGGGGATCAAGCGGCAACTCATGCAGCAAACCGCAGAGGAAATGCCGCCCTTCCGAGGCACGGAGTTCCACGATGTGGCCGGTGTCGAGAATCCGCTGGAGCGGGAGTTGGCGCTCGTCCGAAGGAACGGCGAGCAACTCGAGGAGGGCATCGACATGCGAAGGGACCATGCCCGTGAGGCTCATCGCACGGCAGCCATCATGACGCTCTTGAGACTGGCGACCATCTCGGTTGACAGTTTGTCGAAGACCGACTGATTGGAACTGACAGCCTGATCGAGGTTATCCGCCCCCTTGCGCTGAAGGTTCGCGAGAGCCTCGTTGGCGGCGGCCTCGTATTCGCTCCGGGAGGCGGCCATCTGTCCGGCGGAATTCGAGGTGTTTCCCATGGCATTGGCCCCGGCGGTGATGGTTTGGGCTCTTGTGTTCAGTTGGTCGATTTCACGCCCCAATCCTTTCATAGTGGTTTTGGAGGCATCCGAGAGGACCGAAACGCCGTTTTCTGCTTTGGTTGCACCGGAGAGCTTGCTGAATTCCATAGTCTTGGAACCCGCGGCACCGAGTTGCTTCATAGAGAAGCCCGCTGCGAAGAGTGTCATCCCGCCGGCGGCAATTCCCATACAGGCATTCGTCCGGTTTTTGGAGAGGGTCTCCTCGGCCGCTTTGAGTTGGGTGGAATAGACATTCTCATTGGCGCTCTGGCGGTTTTTAAGGTTTTGAGCCTGGGTTTCAAGCATGATCCCCGAGAGTTGGAGAAGCTTCATGAGGAGGTCCGCGAACATCCTGCTTTGCTCCTCGGAGATTTCGAAGATGGAGACTTTGGCAGGCTCGGAGATTTCAGGAGTGCTATTGGCGCCGGTGCCTTCACTTTTGGGAACACCGTTGCCGACATGTAGGGCATTGCCGTCGAGGATCGGCTTGGCGATTTGGGAGGAGATGCCGGATCCACTGTCGATGACCGGCAGCGTTGTGGGCTTGATTGAGTCGGTATTGATTTTATCCATGGTAATTGGTGGCGGTTGGGGATCAGGCGATGGAGATTTTCGGAGTATCGTCGATTTGCTGGACATACTTCCGGACGCTGTCGGACATGTTCTGGTATTCCTTGTTGAGGGCATCAAGGATGTTGTGGAACTGGGAGCTGAAGAGGTCCGAACTTGCAAGAAGCTTGTCCAACGCGTTGGTGATATCTGCAAGGTCGAGGTTGTTGACTCCAATGGAGACGCCAACCCCGCCCGAAACGGCCGCCTGGGCGACCTGGGAACCGGCGGAAATGGTTTTGAGGATGGCCGCGGCGGCGGAGAGGGCTTGAGCGGGGTTGGGAACCGCAACCATGATCGCGATCTGGGTCACGGCGATGACAACGGCTGCCACAATCGGCCCGATCTTTTTCGCCAATTCTTCGCCCAGCAAGGGGGTGAGGATTTTTGTAAAGACATCTCCAAGGGCCTTCGTGACCTCCGGAAACGAGGTGGCGAATGCAATCGCGCTGGTCACCATGAGGGCGATCCCAAGGGGTTGCAACCCCGGAACAAACATCATGGCAGCCCCGATAGCGAATGTAATGACGGAGAAAATTTTTGTGAAAATGCTCAAAAATCCCGACTTGGCATTGGATTTCTGTTGGGATTCGGTTTGCTCGTTGATTTTCTTGTCGGTCTCAAGGTTGGCTTTCTCTTGGGCTTTTTGAATGGATGTCGAACTCTTTAGCCGTGATTCCATATTCACCTTTTTTTGCTCCAAATCCTTCTTCTGCTGTGTGGCAAGGAGGAGGAAATAGTCGGGCAGGTCTTTGGGAATGACAGGTTTTTTAGAGCGAAATTGCTCTGGAGTATCAATTTCCGGTTGTTCTTCGCTTGCGAAATCTGGGGAGGCAAGGGTATCAGGCACGACGACGAGAGCATCTTTTTGGGCCAGATTATCCTTGGGTGACAGATCGGATGTGGCTGGAACGGGAAGTGATCCTCCCGCAGGGGCCACAGGGTTTTTATTCGGATCGTTGGTTACGGATGGTGAGGAAGGCATAGGTAAATCAGGGTTGGAGTTTTAGTGTTGGGTTGGATTGGGCAAGAATCGAAAGGATGTTTTGTAGAACCGTGTCACTTTTTAAGGCGTCGAGGAATTGATCGGCGGAGTCGATCATCGCACCGAGATTTTTGAGGAAATCGGAGTCGATGAGTTTGGTGAGACTTTCGGGGGCATCTTTCACGGTGGAAATAAACTTCTTGAAGGCATCCATATCCGGATTGGCGAGGAAGTCCTTGAGCGACCCGCCGAGCCCCTCCGCGAACTTCGACAGGTCCGGCATGAGCGCGCCCATGGTGCCGAACACGGCAGCCATGTCTTTGAGTGCTTGGGTATCGACATCGACGCCGAGCAGTTCCAGCACCGGCCCGCCGGATTGGTAAACTTGAGCAATCCCATTGAAAGCATCCCTCATGGTATTGAAGACGCCGACGGCGGCATCGAGCGCTCCCTGGGCAGAACCAGCCTGTCCCCCGGTGGCGACGATGGCAATCATCAGGCCGGCGATCAGGCCTTGAGTCACGAGAGGACCGAGTTTTTCCGCGGTCTCTTTGCCGAGGACCGGAGACGTGAGAGCGACAACACCGGCTTGGAGTTTGTCATGCACGGCCGGAAGTTGCATGGCAAGGCCAGCGCCGCCCGCGAGAGCGAGAGCGGCGATGCCTGCGGGAGCACCGACACCAGTGGCGATCATAACGCCCGCAGCCACCACCATGGCGCCGGCGAACACGACATTGGCCGCACGAACAAATTGAGCGACTTCGGGTTTTGCGAGAAAATCCTTAATCTTGTTCAAGCCTGCGTCGATACCGGACCTGAGGGATGTCCAGAAATTGGATGGCTTTTCTGCTGGATCCGGCACCTCCGGCACCTCGGGTTGGTAATTGTCCAAGTCCACGGACGGGTTTGGATCAACGGAATCGCTCCAGAGCGACATTCGGAATTTCGGATCGATCTCCACACGACCGGGACCGGTGGACTGAGTGTGGGGTGTGCCCTGCAGAATCTGTTGAAAAGCCTGCTCATCCTGTGGATCAGGATCAATGCCGTCATGGGCATCGGGTTGGCCAACCGGCAGGTTTGGATCAACGGAATCGCTCCAGAGCGACATTCGGAATTTCGGATCGATCTCCTTACGACCGGGACCGGTGGACTGAGTGTGGGGTGTGCCCTGCAGAATCTGTTGAAAATCCTGCTCATCCTGTGGATCAGGATCAATGCCGTCATGGGCATCGGGTTGGCCAACCGGCAGACCACCGCTGGCAGGGCTTCCAATTCCGCTTGTCGATGCCATAGCGGGATCAGGCCGCGAGTTTTTCCTCGACGGCCTTGAGGAGGATTTGTGTGCGGGCGAGAATCATGGCGTGTTCCGGCTTGTCTGTGGTCACTCCCACGACATACTCGCCGGCTGTCTTGGCCTCCTCGAAGTTTTTTAGTGCGATATGACACTCCATGGCATGGAAAAACGGACGCGGGTTCATGGGGTCGAGCATCGAGGCGTAACCATAGGCCTTGAGGGCGTCCACATGGTTTTTGAGCATCTGCGCAGCCGCAGCGTAACCGAGCCACACGCGGTTGTCGGTGGAGTTCAAAACCAGGAGAGGCTTGAAAATATTCAGCGCCTCTTCATAGGAACCGGCCTTGTAGTGGTTGAAGGCAGCGGCGTAGAGAGCGTCGATTTGGTCCTTTGACCAACCGGCGACTTCGTAGGCCGGCTTGCCATTGAGGACATCCTCGACGGCCTTGGTGATGTCGTTCTGGGTGATTTGCGGGTTTGTGGTGGCGTTGCTCATTGGATGGGTGTTGGGTTTGGTTGAAATTATATTCCGCGGGATATGCTGAGGGCCGTGTCGTTCATTTGAGACATGACCTTGTTGATCAGACTCATAATCGTCTGCACATTTCCCATGTCGAAATCGAATTTGCCGCTGATTTTCTTCATCTCGGCATCGACAAGCGAGCGGGCATTGGAAATCTTGGTGAGATTGTTGGAGAGATTGATATTGCTCGAGTTATCACCAGAGACGTTGGAAAGTTTGATATCAAAATATTTATCGGCTATGTCTCTTCCAGTGCCAGTCTTGTCTTGAAAGGAGTCCGGGACGGCATTTGCCCAATCGTCATTAGAAGGGGGGGTGCCAACAGCCTGTGTCTTGAATTGGCCATTTGCGTCCTTTACACGATTCCCTTCGCTATCAACAACATAGCGTTTTGTTGGGACAGAAATGGTTACATTGGCGCCCCCAGCAGAATTAGTTGAAAGGCTGTTCTCCAATTTTTGAAGAGCATCATATTTTTTCCGAAGGCTGTCCATGCGGTCGGACTCGGTCTTCGCGGCATTCATCGCATCTCCGTAACTTTTTCCCATCAAGGCCATGGCTTCGGGGATGATATTCGGGTCGATGTCATCAAGAGCGGTCTTTGCCATGCGGTTTCCGGCATCGATATCCTTATTGAATTCCATGAGCTTGCCTGCCTCTTTATTCGCAGCATTGCAAGCCGCACGAAGTGCATTATGATTTTCTGAGTAGGCCAACCTCCAACTCGAGTTCAACTCCACGCCAAGGTGATCTTTAGAAAGTTCAAAAGGGCTTCCCGTGACTTCGGTGTATCGATTGTTTTTCTCAGCATTTATCCAATCTTGGATCGTAGGATTCTTGAGCGGCTTGCCAGAAGCATCCGCAGGCACCTTGAGCGTTACTTTGTCAGCCGGCAGGACGCCCAGTTGGCCATAGGTTCCAGTATTATCTGAAATTACAGATACTGCTTGCTGGTAAGCGATGATGGCTCGAGCAGTATTCCCTTCAATACTTGGGTTGATGTCCGCTGGATTGATCGAGACACATCCGTTATTAACTGCAATACGCACCTCTGCGATGAGATCCGAATTCACTTTGGCATTCAAGGCGGCATCTCCGAAATCGACCAGAATGGTATTGTAATACAAGCGGGCAAAATCAGCTGGCTTCCCGGTGGTTTCCACAAAGCTGCCGTTCTTGGCCGCGTTAATCCAATCCTGCTCGGAAGGATTTATAATCTGTTTGCCGTCTTTATCCGCAGGAACGCGAATCGTGATATTTTCACCATTCCCGGTGCTGTTGTCTTTAAGCGAATCCTCAATGATTTGGATATTGCCTTTATGATTGTCTGTAACAGCTTTGCGGGCCTCATTCTCGGAGAGGGGCATCGAACCCGGGCTGGCAATGCCTTGATTGTAGGTTATTCTATTGGTGTCTGTTGCAGTAGAAATCATAAAATCAGACTCGGTTCAGACGGCGGAATCGGACAGGACTGGAAGCTGGGCTGCTTTGGGCCAAGGCAGCGAAGTAGGAATCCATTCTTTCACGAGCCAAGAGCACTTCTTTGATGCTGTCGGACATTCTGCCGAGACGGTCTTTGGCTGCGGGATCGAGGGACTGAAGGTAACCAAACAACTGGTCTAGGGTTATGCGTTTTTCCAAAAGGCTCTTCTCCAATCTGTCGCACTCCGATTTCACGAGGGCCCATGAAAGACGATTGCGGCGATCGAGTTCAGGAAGCCCGATGGCGACCGAATCGTCTCCAGCATCATTTACAAGGGTCTCCATTTGAGGACAATTAGACTTGAGAGTTTACAAGAGACTGAACTCCTTGAACCGCCGTGCCAGTGGCTTTTGCGATAAACTGCCACTCGAGTTGGATGGCGCTGATCTGAAGCTGGGCACCAAGCAGTTCCATCGGAGAAGGAGCTTGGTTTGGCAAAGAGGGAAGGATTTTATCAAGAACGCGGGTGGTGCCGGAGAGATAATCAATATTTTCCGGAATCTTGAGAAGCGGTGTGGCCACCACTTCCGGTGAATCCACTCCACGGGCCGAGGTGCCAAACAAGGATTTGTCCAACCCAATCGAATCCCCACCCGGGGCATCCATCACCGACTGGAAAGCAGCGACTGCAGAGGGCGATGGGGAAGAAGCCGGAGCACCAGTCCCGGAAGCCTGCGTGGCAGGAGTGGCTTGGGCGAATAATGCGGAAATGGGATCTATGGTTGCCATTACTCCGGGTCCCTGCCCTCAATCACCGCAGCAAGTTTCTGGTTCTGCTCGCCCCCCTGCATAATGATATCGTTCAACAATCCTTGGGTTAGAGATTTTTCGAAATCCGCCATGGTGGCTTTGCTGGCGGCGGGTTTGCCGGCTTCGAGACTTTTTTCAAACTCGGAAACCTCCGCACTGGAAACCTCCCGGGTCGGGGAATCGCTCACCGATAACGATTGCGAGGGGGGAGTGGAGGAAACGGGGCTAATCTGATTGATGCTCATGGGTTGGGATTATGAATGAGAGGGATTTTTTCAGGCAATGCCCTATCTCGACATATCCGGGACAGGTGATGTGGCGAGTTCATTAAGAATATCATCGAATTCCCCGCTGGACGCGTTTTTTGCATTCTCGGATGCCATTTCGAAAGCGCTTGCGTTGCCATCAAGGTGATGGGCCATGGCCAAAAAGGAACTCGCCGAGGCTGCCAAGGGACTGGACTGAACCGTAGGATGGGTCAAGTAGCTGGCCGCGTTTTGGAAATCCCCCATGAGGATCGCCGAAAGGCCTATACCCACCTTCGGATAGGCCTCATCCGGCTCCGCGGTCTCAAGCGCGGTGAACAGCATAAGAGCTTCCACCCCCTTGAGATCGCTTGCTGCTGTCGCGCCGAGTTGGAAGAACATCTTCCTGGTTTCCCGGTCGAGCGGAAAGAGGGGTTGGTCCATGGAATCGCTTGGGTTGTTCGTCGCGGAAGAGATCAGGCTTGGCCGATCGCTTGGGTGACTTGGCGGGAAATGGTGGTCAGCGAATTGATCGCTTGGGACACCGTCGAAATCGTGAGGGTATACTGGCTCATCTGGAGTTGGACATTCAACACCGACTGCGGATCGCCCGGGGTCACTGAATTCACGCTGGCTTGAACCGATGCGGCGGACTGACCAATCGCATTCAGGAATGTATTCGACACATCCTGGATGGTAAATCCGGGAACCGGGATGGTGGCAAAGCTGACTGTCATAGGGTCAAGGGCCTTAAATGTTTCGATTCACGCCCTCGCAGGCTTGCTTGAGCGAGTTGACCGCCTGGGTGGTGGTCGACAAAATTTGGGTTAGAGCGTTCATTTTGATCTGGAGATCCATGAGCTTAGCGGGATCACCGGAATTTTTGGCATTCTTGATCGCCTCCATGGCGTCTTTGACATCTTGATAGGCGCCGGAAAGTCGATCCCCCAAGCCCCCGTCACCTGTTTTGCCAATGAGGTCCTCGTAGCCGAAGCTTTGGCCTTCCGCGATGTTGAACTGCATTCTGTTTGTATCAGTTGTTGTGGGGTTGCTTATGTTTGACATAGTGGATGGATGGTTGTGGTTGGTTTGTTGTTGGTCGGCTAGAGAGAGGAAAGATCGACCGGCTTGAACAATGTGTTAGCCAGTTTTTTTGCAGTCTGGACAGCATCCAGCAAGGCAAGAACGCGCGTGGCATCGGAAGCAGTCGAGCGCAGCTCAAGTTCCGCCCGGTGCTCGAGTGAGGCGAGAATGCCAAGAATCGCATCGCGCTTGGAATCGCCTTCTGCACCGGCAAGCTGCTCACCGAGTTCGGTCCACTGCGGCAATTCTGGTTGGATAGTGAACATGCTTGCGATCTATGTCACCGTTTTCTTGGAAAACTCAACAAAAATTTTTAAACAAATCATTCAAAGGCCGGTTTCGGACCGAGGTTGAGTGGGATTTTGCGTTTGCCCTGAGGGCCGGTGAGGATGAGTTGGTTCTCGGCGATGTCGCTGAGCACGGAACCATCCTGCAGGATTGCGCCTTCGTAGATGCGCTGGCCATCGAGAAGAATGACCGAAGGGATCGCCCCGAGAGTGACGCCGGTGATTTCCGAGTGGAAGGGATTGCCCTCGACCACCACGGCCTTGCCGGTGCCGACATCATCGGTCAGTTCCACGATCGCGCCGTATTTCTGCTTGAGCGCGTCGAAGACCTTTGCCCAAGCCGCAGAGAGGTTCTCTGGCAGGGTGCCGTAGAGCACGATGACACGCGGTTGGGTGTTCATGGCCACTTCGGCCATGATGCCCGCATCGGCGAGAAGTTTCCGAAGCGTTTCCTGGATCTGCTTGGCGAAGGTGATCTCGGAGACATTCTCCTTGATGTAGGGGAGATCGACCTCGAGCCGCTGCTGGAGCGCCTTCCAATCGGCTTGGGCGGGCACAAAGCCGCTCCAATACGCGGTGCCGTCCTTTGAAAATGTGACATCCAGCACGTAGCCCTGCATGGAGGCGATCATCTCGGCGGATTTCTCGATCTCCTCGAGGCTCACGATCTCGGAAAACACTTGCGAACCGGCGGTGTTCGCGATGCTCTGGGCTTGGCTCGCCTGCTCGCGGGAGCGGACATAGACGCGCAGGACCGCCCGTCCAGAGCGCTCGGAAACGGTGACGGTGGACCCGGAAACCTCGCGTCTTATTTTTTCCGCGACCCGCTCGGCAGCCTGATTGTCGAGATTCGTATTGTAGTAGTCGTTGCCAAGGAGATTGGCGTTTCCCGGCACACGGGCGAGGCTGGTCATGGCGCGCTTTTGATCGGCACGGTAGAAAAACAGCGCCACCAGCAGAACGAGGAGGAATGCGGCCAAACCAAGGACCGCGATCTTGAACCGGCGCATCAAGCCCTCCGAGGCATCCTGCGGAACAGGTTCTGACTCGATTGAGGTTGCGGCATCAGGCTCCGCGGCGGCTGTGGGAGTCGGCCCGCCGAATGTCTTGAGCACAGGGATGGAAACCGCACTCCAGACCTGTCCGGGATCCCCAAAGGCGATGTGCGTGGAGCCAATCGAGAGAACCTGCCCGGCGCGGAGGACGAACGGACTTTGTGAAACCGGCTCGCCATCCACATGAGCCGCGCCGCCGGTGAGTTCCACCTCGATCCCCTCGCCTGCCCGGCGGATCCTGCAGTGGGCGGGCTGAAGCAACGGGTCGCTCAACACGAGATCGCAATCCTCGCCGGAGCCGATGGAAAGCGGATCTGGCCCGATTTCGGCCTGCGCTCCCGCGTGGGGAGGATTGAGGATGCGAAGGATCATGCGGATATGCGGGCGGTTTTAGGCCAAGATCACAAATCTTCAAGACCGGAAAGCGGAAAATGAGGACGCCAAAAAATTAACCACAGAGGACACGGAGAGCACGGAGAAAGAAGAGGAGGTTGAAAATCCCAGGAGGTCCGCGCTGTAAGAGCCAAAGCGTCGGGATGGCGTTAGAAATTTTTCAGCGGGAATTTTGATCCTCCTCCGCGCTCTCCGTGTCCTCTGTGGTTGAATCCACAAGCCCCATGTCAAGCGCAATCGTTTTTGCAGCTTGAAATGCCCACCGCTTTTTGCGCCTCTCCATGGCGATGGACTTCCTGTTTTTTCTCCTTCCCGCCGGGGAATCGCCGCAGGGCCTCTGGATGCGCACAGGCGACCACTTTGCAGGCTGCGTGCTGCGGGTCGAGACAATGGGAACCGAACTTGTCGGGCGGCTTGTGGTGTTGCCCGGGTCGATGTTCCGCGCGGGCTGGATCGAGGGGGATCTGAAATGGCGAAACATCTCGCGGGAACGCGGCGGAGGCTGGCGGATGCAGGATTTGCGCAAGCACTACGACACACGATCGGCCACGGTGACGATGGTTGATTACTGCGAATACCGACTCACAGTCGGCATGTGCGGCCACCTGCGCCTGCACACCGGCGCGCTCCCGTTTTTCCCCGTGCAACGGTGGGTGCGGTATGCCGGAGCAGCGTGATCTGCGGCGACTTGGGTATTTGCCGCGTCGCCGGGCGGATCATTTTTGAATTTGGAGCCAGCGGACCAAGGCGGACTCCACAGCGTGCATGACTGCGGCATCAAAACCGCTGGGGGCCTTTCGAAGAAATTCCGTGAACTTCACAGGCTGGATACTCTGGGCATTTATGAAGCTCTGCTCCCTCAACCAGCGCACGCGCGGCAATGCAACTTCATATGGAGTGCCTTCGAATTGGGTCGTGATCAGAACGACGCTGGCCAACGGGATCGATCCGAAATTTGACGATCGCACTCCTGGGCCCAAGTTGGCCCAGAAGTCAAAGGCAAGGGAAGTCCACGCCAGCATTCGCGGCCGCGCAGCTCGATTCCCCGCGTTTTTCGGGTCAATAGACTTTCGTGATCGGCGTGACGCCGCAGCGGGAGCGGGCGTTGAGGTTTTCCACATTTCCGTCGGTGCCGTGCTTGGTGGAAATTGTGGACGCCACCTTCGTGAACAATGCCCACACCTCGCACGGGTATTTCTACCAAAACCGCGCAGCGCTCGCCGACCTCCAAAACCTCCTCCGCAACGACATCCCCGCCTGCCAACGCCAACTCCTCCGGCACGAAAAAGCCAAGCACGCGAACTACTGGATTATCCCGCCCTGAGCTTTCTCAGGCTGCTGAAAACTTTTAGACAGGATTGGCAGGATTAGCAGGAGGAACAGGAAGATTTTTTGACAGACCCGGAGCGAAGCGGAGAAAGACTTCATTGAGCAGCCCGAAGGGCGAGGGCAGCGAGTCAATTTTCAGAATTCACAGAATGGCAGGGTAGAGAACTGCTTTGAGAAGGCCTTTCTTTGCCTTGCTCGCGCCCTACTCGCTGCGCCCTTCGGGCCATCGGTGATGTGCTTCCTTCGCAATTCCCAGTGCTTCGGTTGGCATGGCCCATTTTTCAACAACAAAGCGGCGTCGCATATCGTTATTCGGATAGTCTCACACAGGGAGTTGTGCGAGAGTAGTCCGAAAACCATATCGGAAGGCACTACAATCTCTTCAGGCTGGGATTTCGGTTTTTTTTGGTTGGGAAGGCGGGAATCGCTGAAAATTTTGTTTAGACAGGAGGTCAGGATTTGCAGGAGGAACGGATAGATGCGGAGATTTTTTACCAAAAGCCGAAGAGTCAGCGCGGCCATCATGTTTTAGGATGGCAGTGCATTTTTAAACCGCCGCCGAGAAAAAACTTGCTGGGCGAAGTTTTCCAGTGTTTGAGTAAGATATGTTCACCGGCGATTACTATGAAGCTGGCGAAGCCTTTCTGAAAGGCTTGGAAGATTTAATCAAAGAGCATGGTTCTGGGGATACCAAACTGGAGTTCGATGGAAATGCCGAGTGCGTCTTGGCTTTTCAGGAAAGGTTCGCCGTAGTTCTTGCACTGGATACGGAACTTGGCGCGATCATTGTCACGATTCCCATCGCCCCGCTGCCGGGGGATGGCTCGATCGTAGAGGTGATGTCGGAGATGCTTTGCGGAAACTATGCATGGAACCTCACGGAAGGCGGAACGCTGGCCGTGGACCGGGCCACCAGCCTCATTGTTTTGAACTATCTCATCCCCCTTCCGCTCGATCCCCCGGAATCCGCAGGGGCCATCTTGGCCAAGCTTCTCGATGTTTGCGACTATTGGGACCGCAAAATTCGTTCGCTTGCCCAAACCGGTGGCTGGGTGGAAGAAATCCCACAAGGCTTCCTGAGGGCCTGAACAAATCCACGCCCATGCCACCCGGATCCGTCTCCCTGCAAACTTCAAACCCCTCAAGCGTTCTGCTCGAGGGGGGGCAATCCAGGGTCGGGCTCCGCCGGCAAAGCGGCCCGATTGCCCGCACCAATCCGGTCAACGGCGACCTGCTCCCCACGAATGCTGTGGAAGCCCGCAACAACGGCCGGTTTCAAGTCCAGTCGAACACCAATTGGTTCACCAGCAAACTCACCGCAGCGGCTGTCTTGCCCTATGCCGTCGTGAAGGGCGTCCTCATAGCGGTGGATTACCTTATGCTCACACTCCCCTCCAGTTTGATTGGTGCCGTGTCCAACCGGGGTTTGCAACCCGCCGACCGGACGGATTTTCAAGTGCAGGTTCCCGGCGCCGCCGCTGGACAGGCGGCCACCGGCCTCAAACTCGATGGAATGGTGCTGCCGAAACTCGTCCCGCGGGGGCTGGACGCGACGGAAATGCGGGAGCAAGTGCAAGCGAAAATCTACCGCGGGCATGACATCTTGGAGGGCGTGCGGAATGGCACCCGTTCCGCGGAGCAGCCCGCGACAAAAAAGGATGTTTCCGACATCGCTTTTTACCTCCAAGCTCGCGGGCAGCTCGCCAATGAAGGCACTGCATTCAGCTCGGGTGCGTTCACAATTCCCGACCCCGAATGCCGGATCAGGAATTTCCTGGACAGTTCTCCTGATGCCTACCAGCGCGATTCCTCGCACACCAGTAAGTTTCAGGCACTCGACGGGGCGAGGCACCGCGGGATCGACCTTCCCGAAGGCGGTGGCAGTTCGCTCGACGAGGCCATGCCCTACGGCATGGAAACCCTCTTGTATGGATCACTGCCCAAAAACGAGGGAATGCGCATGCCTGAGGACCGCCTCTTCCTGAAAATGGAGTCCCATGGCGCTTGGCTCAGCAAGCCGTCGCCGGGATATGAACCAGACGGGCCTCGCCGCACCGCCAAGCTCCACGATGTCGGCGCGTTCGTCGGGCACTCTTGCTCTTTCCTCGCCACGAGGGGGAAGGGTTCGGCCGCCGGGTCGCGCAAGGAAAGGATCCCTGACTTTTTCAAAAGAGAGTTCCGCCAACTCCTCAAGGACGCCCCGAACGCAAAAACCATGCTCCTGAAGGACTCCCCCATGGACTCCTCCATGGGCATCCGGGTAGCCTACCGCAACGCCCAAGATGCATTGTTGCAAACTTGGAACCAGCGGCCCGCGGAACGCAAAGCGCTTCAGGGCTTCATCACGAACATCGAGCAACGTTTTACCCACCCCGATGTGCGCATCGGAAACGAAATCATCCTTGAAAACCATGCCTCGGGGGCTTCCCTTGGTGATGCGCTCGAGAGCCTCGCCTCGGAGCATCCCAACCAGCGGTTAGTGCTGGGCGGGCTGATGCAGTTCGCCACCCAGAACGAGCAGGCATGGGCCGAGCATACCGTCGACAGGCCGACAGATCGCTACGATGCGGGGGCCCAACAGAGATTCGTTGCTGGCCGCATGGAGAGGGAGTTGGCTCGGTTCGATAACGAGAAAGCGAAGCAGGTGCTGCAAAATTTGGAAGGGGCTTTTGGCGATCGAACCAAAGCCATGTGTGACTTTGCGGTGGAGCAGCTTTCTGTGACCGTCGACCAAATAAAATCCCCGGAGCCAACCGTTTCGGTTGGGCTGAGCGGTGAGGTTGTGCTTTCTGTGACCGACGAATACGAATACGAAAACTCCCCGGAGGCCGTCTTGCTCTCGCGCCTCACCCGCATGAACGGCCAGGTGGGCAGCCTGGTCGACCAGCTCAAGTCGCGCCTGAGCTTGCCGGTGACGGAACACCTCGCCCCGGCTTCGATCGACTCCGCCGACCAGCTGAGGCCGCTCGAACTGGCCGCGCTGGCCCATATCGGTGTTGAGGCCAAATATGAGCAACCCAACTCGCGCCACCCAAGCTCAGGGGAAATTGTTTACCAAACCTTGGAGGATCCGGATGTGGAGGTGCTGGACGGACTTACATGAACGGCCTTCACGCTGCTTTTGAGGCAAGGGCTATGCCAGGGGAAGGATCATGGTTGGGTGGAGAAACAGCAGGGCGCTGAAAAGCTGGGAGCGGATTTTTCAGGCCCCGCTGGTTGGGTTGAGAGTTTAGTCGCGGTCGATTCTGAGGACTTTGCCGGAGGCGTCCACTTTGATCTCGCACTTACGACCATTGGCGGTGCCGTCGAGGGCGGAGTTGATGTTGCGCGGGTTGTTGAGGAACTCGTGCATCCAGAATCCCCTCACCTCGGGGATGAGCGTGATGTTCGAGCCGACTTCCCAGTTGTAGGCGAGGCGGGCATCGAGGTTCGTGCGCAGGCTGTTCGCGTTCTGCTGGCCGAGCGCGAGGTCGAGGCTGTCGGCTCCGCTTTCCGTGAACCCGCCGATGCCCGCGTAGGTGTATTGGGCTCCAATGATCTGGCCGAGCGTGAATTTGCCGATCTCGAAGTCTTTTCCCAGATTCAGCGCCGCGCTGAATTGGCCGCTGTTTGGATTCGCCCGCGCCGTGCGGTCGATTGTGCTGAACTCGATCGAGCGCCGGGTTTGGAAGCCGGTGTAGCCGCCGCTCACGATGGCGTCGGCGTAGTAGCCGTCCTCATGCGTGTAGCTGCCGTAGAGGCCGAAGAGAGCGCTGTTGCCCTGTGTGCTGCTGCCCCGCCGTTGTATTTCGCGTAGCTGTATTCGTAGCCGGCAAAGAGGGCCGCCGCGAAGTTCTCGCTCAACCGGTAGTCGGCTCCCACAAGGAATCCGCCGGCATTGTTGTTATAGTTCGGGACGCCAGCCAGTCCGCGCGAGATCGAGAATTCGCCATTCGCAATCACCCATGAGTTCCAGTTGGTGGAAACGGCGGATTCCACAATCGGCGAGGCGGTTTTTGCATCGGCCCCGCTCTTGCCATCCTTGTCGTATTTGATCGGTTGGCTCATTCCGATGGCTTGGAAGCCTGTCGCGCCGAGGCGGACGGAACCCATGCGTTGCGTGAGGAGTTGGGCTTGGTTGTAGGTCTGCTCGATGGCGATGTTCGCCAAACTCTCGTAGAAGCCAGGCGTGATCTGGTCGAATGCGGCCGGGTATTGTTCCGCAGTAAGCGAGTCGAGAGCGATGCTGACGGTCTCGCGGTCGCCACTCGTTGCGGGGATGAAGCCGTGCATCGGTCTGCGCCGCCATCACCAAAACATAGCGAGGCTTCGCAACCATCCCGAGGTTGATGAACCAAACCTCGCAGCGGGAGCGGGCGTTGAGGTTTTCCACATTTCCGTCGGTGCCGTGCTTGGTGGAAATTGTGGACGCCACCTTCGTGAACAACGCAGCTCTTGAACCGCAACCGCGCGGCAGCGCCTGACCCAAAGATCAAACACACTGGGCGTAGCGCCACTCCCAGACAACTCCCCGCGTGAAACCCATCCGAATAACGAAATGCCAACTCAACGCCGCCCGGCTGCTGAATTTGGGACCAGCCAACCGAAGCACCGGGAAGCGCGAAGGAAGCACATCGCCGGTGGCCCGAAGGGCGCAGCGAGCAGGGGACGGGCATGGCAAAGGGTGTCCCTCCCAGAGGTGCGTGGCTCCGTGAAAGCTATATTGTAATGCTATTTTGTATATTGCAGTATACAAAATAATCTGCTATTTTGTATACTATGTATCTCAAAAGAATAGCCGAACGGCGCTTGAAGGAAATCCTTTCAGGGGACAAGGTCGCCCTAATTCTCGGGGCGAGACAGGTCGGCAAGACGACATTGGTCGAGCACAGTTTGGTGGGGCAGCCAGCAGAGTTTCTGAACTTCGATATCGAGGTGGACAAGGCCCGGTTTCTGGCGGCGGCTGCATTGTCCCCTGGCGAGGGAATGCGTTACCTCGGCAACCCAGCAGTTCTCGTGATCGATGAAGCCCAGCGACTGCCCGAGGCGGCCCGCATCATCAAAGGCTGGCATGATGCACGGGTTCCCGCCAAGTTTCTGCTGTTGGGTTCCTCCTCGCTGGATTTGATCGACCAGGCAGCGGAGAGCCTGACCGGCCGCAGCCGCAAGCTTATACTGCCACCGCTCGTCTTTTCCGAGACATTGGGCACGCAAGCTTGGGCCAATGCAAAACCTGCCCGACTGCGCGAACACTTTGCCCCGCAACTCAGAGCTTTTCTCATGCAGCGGTTGGCATTCGGGAGCTACCCGGAGATTGTTACAAGCGGACACCCCGACACATTGTTGCGGGAACTGAGTTCGGATTACCTCTGGAAAGATGTGCTGCAAGCGGGTCTGGTCAAAACGCCGGATTTCATCAAGCGCCTCCTACTCTTGCTCGCACACCAGGCCGGATCCGAGGTTTCGGTGAATGAACTGGCCACCCAGCTCGGCATGGCCAGGCCGACAGTGGAGCGTTACCTGGATCTTCTGGAACAGACCTTCGTGATTTTTCGTCTACGCTCGTTCAGCACGAATCCACGCAAGGAAATTGCCAAGAGCCAAAAAATCTTTTTTTGGGACACCGGCGTGCGCAACGCCCTGCTGAACATGTTTTCCACGGACCCCCTCCGGCCAGACATCGGTGCCTTGTGGGAGAACTGGGCCATTGCCGAGGTGGCAAAGCACAATCTCTTACTGGGCTCGCCGGCGGAACTTTTTTTTTGGCGCTCCCGGTCCCAGTCGGAGGTGGACTTGGTCATCAAGCAAAGCGAAAGCATGCGGGCTTTTGAGGTCAAGTGGTCATCCCAGCGCCGGATTCACAACCGGGCATTCGAAGATGCTTACGGCGTGAAGGTCGAGCGGATCCACTCCGCGGATCCCTTCGCCACGAAGTTCTTTGAAGAACCCTCCTGAATACTTCCCCGTTTTTGTCGAATTGGGAATCCGCGCGGCAGGGCGCCTGTGCGAATGGGAGGGTCAGCGTCCTCGCCTGACCCAAAGATCAAACACACTGGGCGTAGCGGCACTCCCGGACAACTCCCCGCGTGAAACCCATCCGAATAACGAAATGCCAACCCAACGCCGCTCGGCGGCTGAAATTTGGGACCAGCCAACCGAAGCACCGGGAAGTGCGAAGGAAGCACATCGCCGGTGGCCCGAAGGGCGCAGCGAGCAGGGGACGGGCAAGGCAAAGGGTGTCCCTCCCCTCTTTTCATTCTGTAAATTTTTGTGAATTTTATACCACCAAACCATGCCGAATCCCTTTTCACGCCTGCCGCGCCTACTGCTTGTTCTGGTCTGCGGCCTCATCGCCCTGACATTGGTCCTTATTTCCGCCCTGCTCTTGGCGACCCAATACCAGGAAACCTCCAGCAAGAAGGAAATGCTCTCGCTCACCTCGTTCATCGTCATTCTCACTTTCAGCGGATTGGCCTTCAACTGGTGCCGCGTGCCGCCCTCGTTTGCGCCCGAAGAGATTCTCCAAAAAATCTACCGCACCGGCATCCACCTCTTTCTTTCCAGCCTGCTCGCGCTCGTGGCCGCGTTTTTCACCTGGTTCCAAAGCACCTCGGAAACGATCTCCCCGTGGATGCCCAAGGCCTGCCTTCTCCTGCATTGGATCTTCATTTCGCTCGCGATTGTTTTTTTCCTCATCGCGATGCTGCGACTCCTCGCCGCCCTCGCGAGGGATACCAGCAAAAAGGTCGAATAGCTTGTCGATCCCGGCCTACTCTGCGGCGTCATTCAACGCCGAGGCTGGCCCGGGCAGCATCGGCGGGAAGGCGAAGCCGTCCGCCTTCAGTGTCTCGAGCACCTCGGCGCGGCTTTTCATGTTCCACGCCACGGCTTGGATATCGGGCGCGAAGGCGGTCACGAAGGTGTCAATCGAGCCGACGATGTCTTGCAGAACCACCTCGGGAACCTCGCGGGCGGGCAAGTGCAGCGCGTGCTGGAGAAAAATGGTGCCGACCTCCTCGTTCAGGCAAAACGCCCCGGCCGGGATGATCGAGTTCAATGTCATGAAAAGCCGCGCCAACTCCGCCGCCTGCTCCTCCGCGAAGGAAAAGGAAAACCGCACCAGAAACTGCAGCACCATGGCATCGTCAAATTCCTCGGGAATCCCCTGAAACGCCAGCAGGTCGTTCACAAAAGTCATCTCCAGCAAATACACCTCCTCGGGGTTTTCCCCCAAATGAACGAGCAGCGTGTCGATCGGAATCGCCGCCGAGGCGGGCAGGAATTTCACAGCATAGTCCAACTCCTCAAGGATGTCGGCGATGATTTGCAAGGGCGCGGTTTCGTAGGGCATGGGATAGAGTTTTAAGTTTTAAGTTTTAAGTTTTTCAGCCTTTGCTTCGACCCCTCCGTGTCTTCGTGTCTCCGTGAGAGGCTTTCTTCCGCTGGTCTGGAGGGCGGCGTTTTCCTCAAGAATTTTACTTTTCATATGTTACTATGTAACAATTATCTTCAATGGACTTCAGGCGGGTGGAGTCTTCCGTGATGTCGAAATCCGTGGCTGTGCCATCGTTGATTTCGCGCCACTTGTTCCCATCGAGGTGTTCGAAATACACATAGTGGCCAGAGTTGGCGTTCTCGGCGTCACGGCCGGGCACATGGCAGATGATTCCTTTGGGTTGGTAGGTGTGCTGACTGCCGTCTAAAGTCTTAAGATTCACACCACCAGTAATATCATTAAAAGAATTCGGCATTCGGACGGTTTCATCCCTAATAAAAGCAAACCGGTTTATCTGAATGGCCAGTTTTTCGGGTGCGACAATAAGAGAAATGGTCTTCGTCGCGGTGGTGGAAAAAGGTTGGTTATCATCAGGTTTATAGTCCGGAATATTCTCCTGCAGGTAATTCCTATTGATTAAATTCTGAATACTCGTATCTCCCTGTTGCAAACTTAGTGACAAGATAGGCGAGAGGTTTTTGTCTGGTTGTTGAATTTGTTTTTCCTCATAACCCCCCCTGGAATTAATATAAGCTAATGATTCAGAATTTTCTAACTTAGGAAAATCACTGGCATCCAGAAGCGCTTGAAAAACGGCGGCCGCATCGTGTTGGATTAGTGACACTCCCCTTCTAATCTTGATGTCTTTAGGAAAATTATTTAGCTTCTGCGCAATTTCTTCGCGAAGCGCACAAGCTTGGCCAATGGTCTTGACATCCCCATACAGATAATTTTGCAAGCGAGGCAAGTCTAGTTGAGATGGCCTGGCATCGATCCCGCGGAAAGCCGCGAGGGCGGCGTTCATAAAGCAATTGTTGGCTCGATTGGAGAGGCCGATGCCTTGACTCTCAATTGGCGTGGAGTCCGAGGTTTCCAGTAGCTGAAGTTCTTGAAGCTTGAGGAGGTTAAGCGCATCCTCGCTATCGATGGCATCATAAAAGACTTCGTCAACATTAAAATCCTCAGTGGCTTGTATTTGTGATTTTGTGTCAACTGGTTCGCCGTAGACGACGGCGGTAGAGCCGAATTCGAGTTCATCGCGGAGGAGGTCGAAGAGTTGTTTTTCCGGGTCGTCGTGGGGGAGTTTGCGTTTGGCGGCGATGGTTTCGGGGCGGATGTCCACCAGGGTCGATTTGCCGGAGGCGTTGCGATACCACTGGGTGCCTTCGCGGGTGTAGGTGATGTAAACGCCGCGGTCGCGGTGGGTGCCCTTGTGGCAGATGATGGTGTTGGGCTGAAGCGGGTTGGATTTATCGGGCTTCGTGAGCGGCAAAAGCGGATCGAAGGCCGTGCGGATCGGTTGGCCTTTGGCGTCGAAGCGGTTGATGAGAAGAGCAGAGTGGGTCTCGCGCGCCTTCGAACGAAGGCGCATCCCCCCAAATCTGCCGTCATGTAGGGTTGTAAACTCAATCGCCCCGCCCACAGCAGGCAGGAAATCCCGGCGGGATTCCCCCGGCGGAAGAGTTTGCAGCGGAGGGACGCTAAGGTTTTTCAAGCAACTGTTGGCCGATCTCGAGCTTTCGTTGAATCTGGAAAGAATCAATTTGATGTTTGCGCGAAGTTCTCGGGCCTCGACACCGGTCAGCATGGGCTTAGAGAGGTAATTCTGGAAGGCGTCGTTTTTTGTGCTATGGAATCCCAGCGCGGGATTGCGCTTCAATGCCGTGAGGGCGGCATCCATGCCGCTGTCGAAGCGGTTGCCATGGAGCACGGCGGAGCCGGATTGCAGGGCGGTGTATTCGGTGCGGGCGGAGAGCGGATTTTCCAAATTCGCATCGGCCGCGAAGGAGTCGGTTTTGATTTCCTTGAGGTTCAGAGCGTCGAGGAGCCGCTTCACTCCCTCGCCAGTGGTGCCGGCATGAACGATGCGCGAGATTTCCAAAGGACTGAGTCCATGCTCGCGCAGCGTTTGGAGGACGGGCGAATTGTTGGCGATGTTTTTGAAATAGTCTTCCTGCTTTTTGCCCGAGGGATCGCTCTCCGGGCCCGGGAGGCGGCCAGAGGTGTCAAGAAAGTCGTCCTTGGCTACGGGCGTTTGCGCGATGACATCGAGTTCCGCGAGGAGGTCGCGGTAAACAGCCTGCGCGGTGACATTGACATAGCGGATGGAGAGGAACTCCTCGAGTTTCTGAATAACGGCATCGGCAGTCGCTTGCTTGCCTGCCTTTTCAAGAGCCTTGGCGGCCTTCTGGACGCGCTCGTTGGATTTGCGAAGGTCGTTGAGTTTGGTGCTGTCGTTTTGCAGGGCGGCCAGGCCTTCCTGGGCATCGGCCATATCATTTTGAGTTTTGCCGGTGCGCTTGAGGCTGTGGATGGCGATGCCGACTCCCACGGCACAGCCAATGAGGCCAAGCCCGAGAGCGATCGGGCCAAGGACGGCAACGCTTGCCGCGCCAGCCAACCACATGCCGGCGACAGCGACACTGACTCCGCCCGAGATCATCGAGGGGAATTCAATTCCCCAGCTGTCGTATTGGTTGTCTTTGATTTGTTGCTTGAGGGATTTCTTTTCCGCTGTGAGGAGGAGATGCAGGGAATCCTTAGACAAGGCTTTCGAGAAATCCGCGACAGAGACTAGCATGCCCTCGGAGGCAAGCTCTGACAGGATTTTCCCCCGCCTGTTGGCAAGGGCGGCATCGGCGTTTTTCACTATCGCTTCGAGCCGGGTGTTCGCTTTCCAGTTTCGCACGATGCGCCAGCCCGAAACGGCCGCCGAGATGGCTCCAAAGAGGGCTAAAACCCTGCCAGCCAGTGCCAGTCCAGCTCCTGCAGTGGATGTGGCAGCGATCGTGCCAGCCTGTTGTCCGATGGTGGCGGCGAGTCCCGTGCCGCTGGCTGCGAGGCCGGCGGGGTAGCGGACGAAGAGCTTGGAGTAGTTCTCGCCGCGTTTGTAACGAAGGTCCTCGATCTGGGTTTCGAGGCGTTTTTCGTCCGGGCTTTGCGAGGCCTGTGCCAGCAGTTTGGCATGTGTCTCCGTGTCGGCGTGGTAGGTGGCAAAGGCTTTTTCCACGCCCATTTTGTCGATCACTTTGGCGAGATTGCCCCTCTGGGCATCGAGATTCTTTTTGGAAAGCCCGACTTCTTGCGAGCGCTGCTGGGAGAGCGTCTTCGAATCCTCGGCCTTGCGGAGTTCGTGCGCGATGGCTTTTTTCTTTTGGAACCCTTTGAACATCCCCACTCCGTAACCGGCAACTCCGATGGCATCACCGGCCACATCGCCTATGAATTTTCCTGAGGACCCTTCGGGCGCGAATTTGAGACCGATGCCCTCGGCATTTTTGAAGGCCCCCAGGGAATCCTTGATTGGGCTGGAGATATCTTTGCGCTGCTGCGCCTTCAGCGCCGCGAGGTCCTCCTCGGCCGCGCGGAGCCTGGCGAGTTTCCGCTCGCGCCAAAATCCCTCATGGCGCCTGATGGCGGGAGCGCTGCCGGCAAAATCCAGGTTGCGCTTTTGAAATTCGTTTTTGTCAACGCGGGAAGGCTGGGGCTCCTTGAACTCCTTGAACTCCTTGAAACCAACGGACTCCTGGTTTTCACCACGGTGTGAAACGAAAAGATCGGCCGTGATGCGATCGCGTTCCTCCTTTGGAATGCGAGATCCTGACGATCGCCAATCCAAGTCATCCCTCGTGCGCGTGATGAGAAATTTTTTTGCGGGGGCGGAGGGGATCGAGGAGTCGTCGTAATAAAGGCGCTTCGAAAGAAAGTCCTCAGGCGCCACACGGTCGATTCCCTTCCACGGCTTGGGCCCACCTGGTGAGCCCTCGGCAATAATGTCGCGATGCTTTTTGTGAAGGGCAATTTTTTGGTCGGCCAGAGTTGCAGCGAAGCGTTCTGCGACCTCTTTGTCCGCGATCAAGTAGTCGGCGGGGTTTTTGGCAAAGTCTTCCAGAAGGTTTTTGTAGGCGGCCACCATGACGGTCTTGTTGGAGGCGTGATCCGGGGAGTGGAGCGAGGCGGCAACGATGAGGAGACCGCCCAAGACCTCGGCCGGCGTGTGGTATTGGCCGCCCTGCATGAAGAAACTCAGTGTGGCAAAGAGGGACTGGAATTTTTCGTCGAGTGGCGGGGCGGTGGTGCCGTTCCTCAGGTCGTTGGCACGATTGAGAAGGGAGGCGTCGTTCTTCAAAGCGTTGGCACGCTCGAGAAGGGAGGCGTCGTTCTTCAAAGCGTTGGCACGATTGAGAAGCGAGGCCGTGGCCTCTTTGACCGTGTCCTCGCCAAATTGGGCGACGAGGGCGAGGCCGATATCGGTGGTGGTGCCCGAGATGCTGCAGAGGGTGCGGTGACCGGCGCTGTGAATCATCCTTGCCACGGAATCCTCGTTTGCCAGGCCTTCCAGCGTGTGGGCGCGGCCTTGGGCATCGCGGACAGAAAGGTCCTTGAAATCGGGCTGAGCGAAGTCTGCCACTCTTTCTTGAAGGCGTATGACGATGGATTTCCTTTGCTGAAGCCCTTCGAGCGTGGCATCGATTTCCTTGGTGGCCTCTCTCAATTCCCTCGCGCGAAGTTGGGCGAATTTATTAATTCCGATTTGATTGGCAGAGGCGGTCAGCTTGGACTTCATAGCCTCCAGTTCTGCAATATTCCGGTCGAGAAACTTCGTTTCGTTCCGCAGCGCTTTTTGAAAAACCTGCTCCTTGTTGCCGCCCCCCGCGAGGGCTTCCAGATTGGCTGGGAGAGTGTGGGCGCGCTGGATCGTGTTGGGCCGCATCCCGTGGGCAAAAAGCCGGCCGCTTTTGATTTCCTCGACGAGCAGGGTGGCGTCGGATCCGCGATCGCCTGCAAGGGTGGAAACGGCGTCGAGCGCGGCTCCGTCCAAGCGCGCGTCTGGCATATTCATGCAATTTTTTTCGATAGCCTTGTCGCGTTGGTTGAGGCCTTGGGCGATGGCCTCGTGGATCTTTGAAAATCGGCCGCGGAGCCCTGCGACCAAATCCAGTTCCCCTGTGGTCGTCCTCACAAGGGCATCGGCCAAGACTTCCTCGGCGAGCGTGGCATCCTTGCCGAAGTTTTGTGGGATGGCTTTGCGGGCGACCTGCGCGGACACCTCGCGAGGGTTGAATTCCATGAGCAGCGGAGAGGTGCGAATGAGGGTCTGGAGCTTGGCGAGGTTGGCAAGAGCGAAGTCCCTGCTATTGTGGATCGTCTGGAGGTGTTCTGGAAAATCCTTTTCTGGATTGTCCGGTTTCAAAATTTCCAGTGCCTCCTTCGCCTCGCGGCTTGGATCCGGGAACACGCCCTGATCGCAGAGTTCGTTGTAAAGGGCGCTGCGGTCTGCGGCATTCAATTTCTCGTTGAAAAGAATGTCGTTGAATATCTGGCCGATCGTTCCGTGGAGTTGCGTGGCCAGCAGGTCGGCTTTGTGCTGGTCGGCTTCAGCGGCCTCGAGATAGGCAGGGAGGTTGGCTTTGTAGTATTCGAGTTGGCGGAGGTTGACCTCGTGGGCCTCCCGGGTGGCGACAGCCTGTGTCGCATCGGCCGAGTATTTTTTGAATGCCCAGGGGAGCATGCGCGCTTTGGCCTCGGGGTCGGTGGGCTCCGGAAAACGGCCGATGCCTCCGAACTTGGGGTTGAAGCCCTTGTCGAGAAGCCCCTTGATTTCCGCATGCACGCCATAGTCGCCGGGCGTGGCGGGGGGCTGTTTCACAAAATTCTCCAACGCTGTGAAAAGAGATTTTGCCGTCTCGGCGAGCGGCTTGTTGGCGATTCCACCCGCCAGCGCGAAGGTCGCATCCGTTGGGCCCGTCTTGGTTCCCATGGCCACAACCATCGCCGTGGAGGCTCCAAAAGCGGTGTCGATGGCTTTTTGATCCTGCGGAGTGGAGAGGTCGCGGTGGAAAACAGGATCCACCGATTTGTTGGTCGAAAATTTGAGGTCGAACAGATTGTTGCTTACCCACTCTTTCAGCAGGGCCTTGTCGGGTGTGTAGTCCAGCACTGCCAGGCGGGTGTTTTGACTCCCTGCAACAGCGATCAGTTTTTTGCTCAACGCGTCCGCCACCGCCTCATGCAAATCGTCGAGGAGTCTGTCTTTATCGGTGCCGCGAAAATACAGCACCGAGCCAAGCTCCTTGAGGCACCTCTGCACCAGGTCCGCATGGCTGCCGAGCGGAATGCGATCCACCGAGGCCACCTTGGGGCCATCCAGGTAGGCGTCCTTGAGCGCCTCGGCCAATCGATCCACGCCAGGTTGCCGCGTCATCTCGCCGGTGCGCGCCATGGCGGCCACGCGCGTGGATTGCAGGCTGGCCGGGGCGAGGTTTTGTCGGGATTGAACAGCCTGGCCCGCGTTGACCTGCAAAGGCTGTGGACCAGTTTGGATTTGGGTTGCCGCTGGGGGCATGGCTCTTTGTCTCATGCGAAGTGGGGCAAGTCCCGGTCATGAGGGATTGGAGCGGAGTCCTCCGGCAGCAACGAACCAGCCTCCAACCGCTCCACGCGGTCTCGCCATGTGTAGACGGTCTCGACAAAAAGCTCCACCAACGCGAAGGCTGCAGCGGTCTCCATGCCGCCGATCGGCCAATAGCGCACCAGAAGGACCGTGCGCGTCTCCGGATCGTATCCCAGAGTGGCTCCAGAAGTGCCGGCGCAGCCGAAGTTGGCAATGGCAATATCCTTCCAGAACGCCTCGGGTGGCTCTTCCTCAAACTCCGCGACCTTCGCATACAGGCCCAGCACCTCGTCTCCTTCATCCGCGACCTCGACTTGGGTCCCATCTCCCAAATCCACCGTCACGCTTCGCAAATCCCCCCGCCCTTCGTTTCCCGTGAAGCCGGCAGAGCTATCCAGCAATCGTTGAAAAAAAGCCTCCATCATTGCAATCAACCCGAATAACAATGCCCGCACGAACCAGTCAATTTTTGAATTCCGACGATTCGCGCATTTTCAAACAATGGCGCATCCCCTCCCCCAAATGCCGTAGCGGCCCGGGGAAGGTCGCGCCGCCCGCTTCCGCGTGTCGGAAATGTTACATGCATGCTTTTGCAACAAGCCTCCTACCCTCGCGATGAGAACTGCATGAATTTTTCCGCCATACTTCTGCCACTATGTCTTGCCAGCGCGCTCTGCTTCGCGGAAACCACCCCGAACACCGCCCAGACCGCAGCCAGCAAGGAATCAACCTGGCATTTGCCGGACGGCAAGTTCTTCGAAACACGCTACCCTGGTCCTCCCCCCACCGGCGGCCCGATGGATCAGGCCGACCTCGATTTCATCATCGCCATTCAGGCGGTTTCGACCCCTGAAGAAATCGCCCACGCCACATGGATGGCCGGCTTGGATGTCTTCACCTTCACCGGGGTGCTCGGCCCTGCATTTACCGAAAAGAACTACCCTCAGACCGCGGCGTTCTTCCAAAAGCTGGGCAAGACCGTGAACGGGCCGAAGAATTACCTCAAAGACCTGTATCGGCGCGTCCGGCCTTGCGATGCGCATCCCGACCTGATTCACAAGCTCGTCCCCTACGAGTCAGGCTACTCCAATCCCAGCGGCCACGCGACCCGCTCCTGGACCTTCGCGCTCGTTCTGGCCGACCTCAATCCGCCATACAAATCCGCCTTCCTGCGCGAAGCCGCCGCCGTCGGGATGTCCCGTGTGCTCGGCGGGATGCATTACCCGAGCGATGTCCTGCTCTCTCGCGGCCTCGCCCAACTCATCTTCGAGGAGTTGAAGAAAAATCCAGAGTTTGTCCGCGATCTGGAGGCCTTGCGCCAAGCCGAATGGACGCCGCCCCCTTCCCTGCCCGCCTCCTGACATCGAATGACTTCCATCGCAGGCGGGACGCCTGCGCTACATTTCAAAAGTCCAAAAGCGATCGGATTCTGGCATATTGAGTGAATTGCACGAAATCACATCGGATATTATTGTCCGACTCATTACTGCCATAAACCCTTCCTGTTAATCCTGCTCATCCTGTCCTCCTGTCTAAAAGTTCGGTGTTGGGTCAATAGACTTTCGTGATTGGCGTGACTCCGTCTCGGGAGTGGACTGGTGATTTTCGTCAGTTCACTGATCTCCCGCGGGAGTGGACTGCTGATTTTCATCAGTTCACTGATCTCCCGCGGGAGTGGACTGCTGATTTTCATCAGTTCACTGATCTCCCGCGGGAGTGGACTGCTGATTTTCATCAGTTCACTGATCTCCCGCGGGAGTGGACTGGTGATTTTCGTCAGTTCACTGATCTCCCGCGGGAGTGGACTGCTGATTTTCATCAGTTCACTGATCTCCCGCGGGAGTGGACTGCTGATTTTCATCAGTTCACTGATCTCCCGCGGGAGTGGACTGGTGATTTTCGTCAGTTCACTGATCTCCCGCGGGAGTGGACTGGTGATTTTCGTCAGTTCACTGATCTCCAGCACTTCAGCGCTGCCGGTGATTCGGCCCTACTGTGACAAATTGATACCAAGTTTAGTCATTGACCGCGGACACAGCAGTAGATACTTTGACCACTGAGAATACTGGGATTTTTTCTGATAAAAAACCACTACTGTCCGGTTAATACGTTTTTGATTTTTGAAAGCATGTTGTTGTTCATAGACAAGCACTGGAAATTTGATGTGACGGATGTAAATTTTTTGGAACAGGAGGTGCTGTGTTGCTCGAATGACACACGGTCGCTTCATCCTCTCCCAAATTCTCGATTTGGTTCATCGCGAAACCCTCTCCCGACTCTCGGCGCGGTTCAACGCCGAGTCTCGCGTGCGACATTTCGGAGTTCGCCAGCAGTTGATTTGCATGGTGTTCGCGCAATTGACCTGGCGCGAGGGGTTGCGGGATATCGAAGCGTGTTTGAATGCCAAGCCCGATGCGCTCTACCACTTGGGCTTCCGAGAACCGGTCGCCAAGTCCACGCTGGCGGATGCCAACGAAGGGCGCGACTGGCGGCTTTGGCAGGCATTGGCCATGGGGTTGATCAACAAAGCACGGCGTCTTTATGCGGGCGAGGAGTTGGGGGTGGACTTGGAAAACACGGTTTACGCTTTGGACTCGAGCACGATCGACTTGTCGATGACGTTGTTTCCGTGGGCGACATTCCGCTCGACAAAGAGCGCGATCAAGATTCACACCCAACTCGATTTGCGGGGGCCAATCCCGGTTTGCGTCTTTGTATCCCCAGCCGGTCTGCACGATGTGAACTTTTTGGACAAGTTGAGCTTCGAGGCGGGGGCCATTTACCTGTTCGACAAAGGCTATACCGACTTTCAGCGACTCTATCGCATCGCCGCATCGGGAGCGTTTTTCGTTACCCGAGCCAAAGACAATTTGCGCTTTTCGCGGCATGCGTCTCGTCCTGTGGACAAATCGGCCGGGGTGCGAAGCGACCACACGGGAAAATTTGCTTTGCCCAAAGCACGCAGAGACTTCCCGATGCCACTGCGGCGCATCCGATATTTCGACGAAAAACAGCAACGGTTTTTGGTCTTTCTGACCAACCACATGGAGATGTCGGCCATCACAGCTGCGTTGCTTTACAAGAAGCGCTGGGACATCGAGTTGTTTTTCAAATGGGTCAAAGGCAACCTGCGCTTGAAGCATTATTTTGGGACAAGTCCGAATGCGGTGAAAACGCAAATCTGGATCGCGGTGACGACATATCTGCTCGTGGCGATCGTGCACAAGGAACTCAAATTGACTGGTGCTCTCAGCACAACTCTGCAGATTTTGAGTGTTCACCCGTTTGAAAAGATGCCTTTGCATGAGTTACTTATGGATCAGGAGTTCAGAAAACCCGAGGCTCCGGAGTGCAACCAAATGGAGCTGTTTGACTTATAACCGGACAGTAGTGATAAAAAACATAAAAAAGGGCTGCCGATGTTAGAAACAAAAATTCCTACCTACGACTGCATCATCGTAGGTTCTGGATTGTCTGGACTGTTATCCGCTCGCAACCTTCACAGAGCGGGTCATCAGATTTTGGTTTTGGAAGCCCAGGATCGGATTGGTGGACGGATGTATGGTCAACAGATTTGCACCGAATCAATATATTGATTTTGGAGGTCAATGGGTGGGGCCGACCCAAGATCGGTTTATAGCTCTTTTAGATGAGTATAAAATTCCTCGTTTTCCTTCACCTTTAGAGGGAAAAACAGTTTTTTTATATAATGGGCATCGGTCAGAGTTTAACGACTTGTTTCAAGGATTTTCCGAAGGAGAACGCCCTGAGATTAGTCAGGAGGAATGGGACGATGCGATGCAGGCTTGGCATCGTTTTGAGGCACTTTCCCTATCTCTGCCCTTGGCACACCCCGGTCGAGATCCAGAACATAAACGCCTGGATGCACAAACCTTTGCGCAGTGGATCGGTGAAAATACCAAAACCGATTTTGGTCATTGGTATTTTTCCTACATGGTTCGTGCCGTTGGGTTCCTGGGGCCGGCCGAACCCGGTGAAGTCTCCCTGCTGCACGTCCTTTGGGGGAATCGTTGTGCCTCACAATCAGAGCATCCAGAAGCGGAATTGATCCATGGTGGGGCGGGACAGATTCCCGGGGTGATCGCGACGGAACTGGGGAATCACATTCGGATCAATGAGCCTGTGGTTAAGATTAGCCAGGATCAAGCAGGGGTGGAAGTTACCACCGGGAAAAACAGCTATAAAGCCCGATTTGTGATCGTCGCCATGCCGCCCCATCTTAGTGGCCGGATTAACTATGATCCGCCTTTACCAGCAACCCGTCAACAGCTTACCCAACGGTTTCCGATGGGAACTCTGGCTAAAATCCTGATTTCCTACGAGTCTCCGTTTTGGCGGGAAAAAGGACTGTCGGGTGTGGGGATGGGCAATAGCCAGTGGATTGAACTCTTTGCCGATAGCTCCGATCCCCGCAGTGGCAAAGGGGTGATTGCTACTTTTGTCGTGGGCGATCGCTATCATCGCTGGCAGGTTTTAACTGAGCCTGAACGACGTTCGGCTATTTTATCGGATCTGGCGGCTTATTTGGGGGATCAGGCCCTCCTGCCCACCAGCTTTGATGTTCTGGACTGGCCCGCTAATCACTGGGTCGGGGGAGGATATGCCGCCTTTCTCCCGCCGGGTGTCTGGACAAATTTCGGGGACGCCATTGCCTCCCCGGTCGGACGGATTCATTGGGCTGGATCCGAGATCGCCGAGCGTTGGCCTGGTTTTTTCGATGGGGCGGTGCGGACGGGTGAAGCTGCGGCGGAGGCAGTTATCGGTAGACTTCAGAGGGAGTAAGGAGAACAGTAAAACACTTCCTGCAACGCCGGTTGACTTGCTAGGCCGAGGCGAACGATCCTTGTTTTTTTCAACGCCACAGAGCGTTGTCTCCAGGTTCGCTGCGGCGAGCCGATCCCACCGGTTTGGAACGGGAGAGACGCCCGAGGCGCGGCTCAATTGGCGGCGTTTGGACTAAACCCAAATCCAGAGGAATTCACCACGAAGAACACAACCGCGTGCCGGGGTGGCGCAAGGAAGAGCAACCGAAGGTTGGCCCGAAGGGCGAATGAGCGGGAGCGATAGAGTCAAAGTGCACAGAGAACGAATGAATTGCACGAAATCACATCGGATAATATTGTCCGCCTCATTACTGCCATAAACCCTTCCTGTTAATCCTGCTCATCCTGTCCTCCTGTCTAAAAGTTCGGTGTTGGGTCAATAGAAGACTTTCGTGATTGGCGTGACGCCGACCCGGGAGCGGGCGTTGAGGTTTTCCACATTTCCATCGGTGCCGTGCTGGGCGTTGAGTCCGTGGATGATAGTGACCTGCTTGCCTGCGCGGGATTTTCCGGCGGGGCCGAGTTGGTCGGTTTGCATGCGCGAGTCGTCGGGGCGGAAGCCGGTTTTGTTGATGAATCCATCCTCGCCGAAGCCGTGGTCTCCTCGGTCCAGCGTTCCATGCCCAAGAACTGGCCCAGTGCAGGATCGCCCCATAGGCGTCCCTCATCGCTGATGCTCACGCCGCCCGAGCAGAAGCTGAAAATGATTGGGGTTACGATGGCTTCCGGCGAAAGGCACCGGCTTTTGTCTTTGCGCGGATCCAGCAACTGGCAGGCGGCGAGCCTTTTCGAGCGACCGAAACCTTTGGCCAAGGCATCGTCGATGAGTTGGCCACCATGGGCAGTGGCAGACTTGGCGCCTTGGAGAACCCTATCAACGTGGGAGGATTTTTTACGGAAAATAGTAGGTGTAATTTTTTAACACCCACTTGGCGTAATACACGCAAGCATTTTTTCCCCCTTATTGTCATTCTTTCTCCTGCATCATCAAAATTGGCTTCTCGAAGCAGCAGCATCGCGTGTAGAGGCGCTTTTTTCGCCCTAATTTGACAGGGCTCTACGATGGTTATTTGGGTGAGATCGGCGGTCCAATATTCGGCAGACCACCGGAAGACACTCCTCCATCTCATAGTAGATAGACCAAGGGAAGCGCGTCACCAATACCCAATGGAAGCCAAATCTCTTTCTATGAATTCCGCCATAGAGACGCAGTGATTGGATGTCTGCAAAAGCCGTCTGAAGTTGGATTTTTTCTTACCACCGAGGTGGCGCGACTGTTCCCTCGGAGACAACCCAGAGTATCCAACTCAGATCACCTATGCGATTTGTGGTGGAAGCGGCGGGGACAGCGATAGGATCAGAGGAGAATTTGAACGTTAGTTGCTGGCGAGCTAGGCACACTCTTTGCGCACCCCCAGGAGCCTGTGCTGTGATCCCGATTCGGGCGATCCAAAATCCATGTCGCCACCACATATCGCAGCCACTATGGTCCGCCCATGTTGAAGTATTTCATCGCGGCCATGGCACTCCTCGCAGTGCCGCTCATGGCCTCAACAAGCCTCACGATTTTCAATCAAAACACTGCTCTCGTTCGCGACACGTTGCCTTTGACGCTTCAGGCTGGAGTCAACGAGGTGGTCCACTCTCCCGTGATGCAGGGAATCGATGCGAACTCGATTCTTCTCATCCCGGAGACCCCAGGTGCCTTCGGGATTCTCGAGCAGGGGGTTGAAACAAATGCGCTGACACGTGACATACTCTTGCAGCGGTTCGAGGGGAAAAGCCTGCAATTCCTCATCAAGGAACCTGAAAAGCCAGACCGCATACTCGCCGCCACACTCCTCTCGGCAAATGGCGACAACTCGCTCGTCTCGCTTGATGGAACCCTGCGCTTCGGCCTTCCCGGCGAACCGTTGTTTCCTCCGCTTCCGGATGACACCCGTCTCCAACCGGCCATCGTCTGGTCGCTCTCCGCGGAGAAGGCACTCACCACGCAGGCCACTCTGGCCTACCTCGCCTCGGGATTGGATTGGTCGGCAGACTACACTCTCGTCTCGAGCGGCGACGGATCGACGATCGACCTCACCGCCTGGGTGGCGATCACTAATGAATCGACTCGCGATTTCGACAAGTGTGCCATCAAGCTCATCGCAGGGGATGTCTCGGTTGCTGAACCGAAGCGCCAATTGCGCGACAACACCCGGGTCATGGCTATGGCTGCCATGACAAGCGACTCGGAGGTGGTCGAGCGCTCGTTCGGCGATCTGCACCTCTACACCCTCCCCCGCCCTGTCAGCCTGCCTGCCGGAGCCATGAAGCAGGTGGAATTTGCAAACGCCAAGGGCGTCAAGTCACGCAGGGTGTATCTCTACGATCCACAGGCCAATTTTCTCCCCCGCCATTTCGGCGGCGATCCGCTCCAGGGACTCACCAACGAGGAATTCGGCGGCCAGGCGGGCACACGCATCGACGTCTTCCGGGAAATTGAAAACACCAAGGCAAACGGCCTCGGGATTCCTCTCCCCGCAGGCACGTTCAGGTTTTACGAGGCCGATGGCTCCGATCTCGAATTCACCGGCGAGCGCAGCATAGGCCACACCGCCGCAGGCGAGACCGTGCGCCTCGCCACTGGAACGGCATTCGATCTTGTCGGCAAGCGCGTGCGCGAAAATCTCGCCGTCGATACCGCTAACAAGACGACCACCGAGGAAATAAATATCACCCTCCGCAACCGGAAGGACTCGGCAGTCACGATCCAAGTCGTCGAGCGCCTCGCCCGCGGATCGAATTGGGAAATACTGAAATCCTCGATGAAATTCGAACGCCTCGACAGCGGTCGCATTCAATTCGATGTGCCGGTTTCCGCTGGTGGTGAAAAATCGGTCGCCTATACCGTGCGCTACACATGGTAAACCGACGCCCGACTCCCATCGAAGCCACCCTGCACATCGACAGCCTCGCCTATGGTGGCGCGGGCGTTGGCAGACTCGACGACGGTCGTGTGTGCTTTGCGCATGGCACCCTCCCAGGGGAACGCGCAATTGTGCGCATCATCAAGTCCAAGAAAAACCACGCCGAGGCCGTGCTCCTCAAACTTCTTGAGGCCTCGCCGCGCCGAGTCACTCCCTCATGCCCTTTGTTCGGCGATTGCGGCGGCTGCGCCTACCAGCATGCCGAGTATTCCCTGCAACTCGAGACCAAGACCTCTCAGGTCGCGGAACTCCTTCGCCGCATCGGCGGCATGGCCAACGCGCCGGTCGCTCCGATGCTCGCCTCTCCCCGCGAGTGGGCCTACCGGAACCGCATCGCGGTGCACACCGCCGAAGGTCACACCGGATTTTTCCACCGGCATACCCACAAGTTGGTGGATGTCGCCGCATGCCCGATCGCCAGTGACGGAGTGAATGAAAAACTTGCCGCATTTCGTAAAAAACCGCCACGCCAACCCGGTCGCTACACGATCGGCGAAAACGCCGCCGGGCGCGGATTCACCCAAGTGAATGCCGAGACTGCCGAAATTCTCGCTTCGGTCGTCACGGAGTTCTGCGGCGACGGGAATTTGCTTATCGATGCCTACGCAGGCGCGGGATTTTTCTCCAAGCGCCTTGTGGATCGCTTCGCCAAGGTCGTGGGCATCGAGTGGAGCGAGGCCGCCTCGCGCCGCGCCATGGAATCCGCCGCACCAAACGAGTCGCATCTCACCGGGGCCGTGGAAGTCCATTTGCCGGAACTTCTGGCCACCTCGACATCCAGCGACACCACATTGATCGTCGATCCACCCGCCGAGGGACTCGCTCCCGATGTCCTCCGGGCGATCATGGAGAACCCACCGGAACGCCTTGTTTACGTCTCCTGCGATCCTTCCACCTTCTCGAGGGACACAAAACAACTCGCCGCCGCCTACGCGCTCGCGGCTGTCCAACCGGTGGACATGTTTCCGCAGACCGCCGAGATCGAGTTGGCGGCGCTGTTCAAACGCGACAACCCGCCGCGCGATTAAGCACGACGGGTTGTTGGCAACCGGACGGCAAGCCGTCCGCGATTGGTTACAGAAGGGCGTTGAGCTTGGCGACGATCTCGCCTTTTCCTGACACGCCGACGGACTGGTCTTTCTTCGCTCCGCCTTTGAAGTAGATCAGCGAGGGAATGCTGCGAATGCCGAACTGGGCTGACACGCCGGGAGCGTCATCGACATTGACCTTGGCGATGTGGAATTTGCCGACGTTTTCCGCGGCGACCTCCTCCACAACCGGGCCCAGCATGCGGCACGGAGCGCACCAAGGTGCCCAGAAATCAACAAGAACAGGCCCGCTGGCCTGGGCGATGAAGGGTTCGAATGTTGTGTCGTTGAGGTCGGTGACGTTGGGATGTGCCATAGTGGGATGTGTGGTTGGTGTTAGAAACTGGAGAGGGTGAGAATTTGGATCGCCAGCGAGGCGAGCGTGACAATCGCCGCAGCTGCGCCAAGCAACAACTCCGATTGGGACGAGGCGCCGCCAACGTCCGTCGCGGCACTTCCGCCCGCAGGGGCGGCAGAGGACTCGGTGGGGAGAGCCACTTTGCCCGACGCGGCTGGAGAAACCTGTCCCGATGGCGTCGGTAGGATTTTACCCGAAGGCACCGCTGCAACCTTACCCGAGGGCACTGCCGCAATCTTGCCAGAGGGAACGGCGGCAACAGGGGCGGCCCCTGGAATAGCAGGCGCCGGCTTGAGATTCACAGTGGCCTGCGGAAGAGGTCCACGCCCGCCTGCGGGAAGCGAAATTTTCTGTGTTTGCAGGCTTGGCGCATCGCCTGCGGCAGCAACAGGAGCGGCCGGAGCGGAACCGATCGTCGGAGGTTTTGGAGCAGCAGGGGCCGGCATCTTGATCGATACAGTGTGAGGCGATGGCACGGACGTTGCCGCGGGCTTGAGACCCGGCGCGGCAGGTGGCTTGGGCAACGACACTGCGGCCCCGGGAAGTTTCACCCCCGCGGAAGGAGGAGAGGGCGGCTTGATCACGGCCGAAGGCACCGCGGCGGGTTTTACGACTGCGGAGGGCACTGCAGATGGCACTGCAGATGGCACTGCGGCGGGCTTCAAGACGGCCGAGGGAACCGCCACCGGTTTGATCGGCATGGGCTTGGGGGGCAGCGGGATTTTCGGGGCGCCGGCGGAGGTAGGCTTCGGTGGCACAACGGCTCCTTGTGGAGGAAGAACGATGCGGTCTGTTTCTTGGTTGGTGTCGGACATTGGAAAGGGGCGGAGACTTCAGGACATATTCAAAACGTCTCAAACAAAGTCAACCGATTAAGAATCGCCCGCCTTGAGGAGTTGAAGCACGGCCTTCTGGGCGTGAAGACGGTTCTCGGCCTGGCGGAAGATCGTGTCGGCATGCGCCTCGAATGTGGCGTCGTCGATTTCCTTCCCCCGGTAGGCCGGCAGGCAGTGCATGACCAGCGCGCCGGGTGCCGCAGCAACAACAGGCTCGTTGATCTGGTATCCCTGCAACTGGGCGATGCGGTAGACGGATTCCTCCTCCTTGCCCATGCTCACCCAGACATCGGTGTAAAGAGCATCCGCCCCCTTCGCGGCCTCCATGATGTCGTCCGTAACGGAAATCCTCCCGCCCGCGCGCTCGAGCAGTTCGGGAGCAGGCTGGAACTTGGGGGTGCGGCCAACACAAGCTCGAAGCCGCAGCGCGCCGCCGCCCAGATCCACGAGCGGGCGACATTGCAATCCGAATCCCCGATAAACGCCACGCGCAAGCCATCGAGAGTGCCGCGTGTTTCTTGGATCGTGAACAAGTCGGCGAGAATCTGGCACGGATGCTCCTCGTCGGTGAGGGCATTGATGGTGGGAATCCCACTGTAGGCCGCGAACTCCTCGACATCGCTTTGCGCGAAGGTGCGGATAATCGCCCCGTCAAGCATGCGCCCCATCACGCGGGCGGTATCCTTGATCGGTTCGCCCCGACCCAACTGAATATCACCCGCCGCAAGAAACAGGGGGTCGCCGCCGAGTTCCCGAATGCCAACCTCGAATGACACGCGGGTGCGGGTCGATGACTTCGAAAAAATCAACGCCCAGCATTCCTGGTCGAGCGGCTTGGAGTCGTGACGGCCGCGTGTGGATTTCATGTGCGCCGTGAGGCTAAGGACCTCGGCGATCTCGGTTCCGGACAGTGATTCGATGGAAAGCAGGTTTTTCATGGCGGATTCAGTGGGTCAAACCGACGGACTGTCGGCTGGCAGGGAGTCAAGGGCGGCGCGGAACTTTTCCACCGCCTCGGAGATTTCGCTACGGGTGGTGTTCAATGGAGGCAAAAACCGAACTACAGTCTCGCCTGCCGGAATCACCAATAGACCACCGCCCATGGCGCGCAGGACAACCTCCATGGCAATCGGCTTGGGAAGAGCTTGAGACGGCGTGTTGAGCTGCACACCGATCATCAGCCCGACCGCACGCACCTCGGAAATCCAAGGACTGGAAAGCCCTCGCAACGACTCCGCGAGCAGAGCTCCCATGGAAAGCGCGTTTTCCAGCAAGCGCTCGCTCTCGATCACTTCAAGCACCTTGAGGCCCGCCGCACATGCGACGGGATTTCCCCCATACGTTGTGCCATGGCTGCCGGGCCCGAGGAGATCGCACAGGGGGCCGCGCGCATCGACACGCTCGGACCCCACCCAAAAAGCTCCGAGCGGAAACCCGTTGGCGATGCCTTTTGCCCAAGAAACCCCGTCGGGCCGCACATCGGGCGCGATCGCATCCCAACCACGCAGATGCCCAGTGCGCCCAAGACCGCATTGGACCTCGTCAAAAAGCAACAACATGTCGCGCTCGTCACACAACTCCCGCAAGCCCCGCAGAAACTCCGGCGAGGCCACGTGAATCCCCCCCTCCCCCTGGATAGGCTCGACAAGCACCGCCACGGTATCTCCGCCCGCCGCCTCGCGCACGGCATCAAGGGAACCGAATGGCACATGTGCGAACCCGTCGAGCAGTGGGCCGAAGTCCTTTTTCACCTTATCCTGACCGGTGGCGGAAATGCAGGCCATCGTGCGTCCATGGAACGATCCGTGGAACGTGATCATTCGGTGGCGCCCGCTGGCCGAACCATAGCGGCGAGCGAGCTTGATCAATCCCTCATTCGCCTCAGCCCCGCTATTGCAGAAAAATATTTTACCGGGCCCGGTGAGTTCAACCAGTCGATGCGCAAGCTCCGCCTGCGGGCGTGTGCGGTAGAGGTTCGATGTGTGCACCAATGTCGCGGCCTGCGTCGAGATGGCCTCGGTGACTCCCGGGTGGGCGTGACCAAGCGAACACACCGCGATTCCGGCTCCGAAGTCGAGATACTCCCGGCCTGCCGCGTCGATAACGCGCGATCCCGATCCGCTCGCCAAATCCAGGTCGAAACGCCCGTAGGTGGGGATCACAAAATGAGAATAATCCTCGGCAAGGGTTGTCATGGGTGGATTGAAGGGAAGTCGATCGGCAAAGACAAACGGGCGGAACCTTGTTCAGGTTCCGCCCGGTCCGTCAGGGGATTCCTCGGGAGAAATCTTCCATTGGCCTTGGCTAAAGTGATTTATGTTACTCTAAACCAACGCGGTGAATCGGATCAGTTTTTGGTTTCAGCGGCCTCAACGACGGTGTCTTCGATGACTGCCTCGTTGTCGACCCACTCGATGTAGGCCATCGGGGCGGCGTCGCTCAGGCGCTGGCCGAGCTTGATGATGCGGGTGTATCCGCCCTTGCGGGTGGCGGCGCGCGGAGCGATCTCGGCGAAGAGCTTTTTCACAGCATCCTTCTGGCCGAGGTATCCCGCCGCGACACGGCGGGCGTGGAGGTCGCCGCGCTTGCCGAGCGTGACCATCTTTTCCGCGAGCGGACGGACGGCCTTCGCCTTGGCGAGGGTGGTTTTGATGCGTTTGTGCTCGATGAGGCTGCAGACCTGGTTCGCGAGCAGGGCGTCGCGGTGGGCTGTGCTGCGGCCGAGCTTGACTGTTTTCTTACGGTGGCGCATGGCGTGAAAAGGTGCTTATTCCAAAGGTGCCTCGACGAGCGTGGGGTCGATCTTGTGACCGAGACCGAGGCCGAGTTGTTGGAGTTTTTCTTTGATTTCGTTGAGTGATTTTTTGCCGAAGTTGCGGTATTTGAGCATCTCGGCTTCGGACTTGAGAGCCAATTGGCCGACCGAGGTGATGTTGGCGTTGTTGAGGCAGTTTGCCGCGCGGACGGACAACTCGATCTCGTTGACGCTCATGTTGAGGAGCTTCTTGAGACGGTTATTCTCTTGGCTGACCTCTTGCGGGGTCTCGTCGAACTCCACAACCTCTTCGTTGAAACCAACGAAGACGTCCAAGTGGTGGCGGAGGATTGCCGAGGCCTGAAGCAATGCGTCATCGGGAGTCAGGCGCCCGTCCGTCCACACCTCAAGGATGAGCTTGTCGAAGTCGGTGCGCTGTCCCACACGGGTGTTCTGCACGGCATACTTCACGCGGGTGACCGGCGAGAAGATCGAGTCGATGGCAATGACACCAATCGGTTGGTCCGGGCGCTTGTTCTCGTCGCCAGTGGCGAATCCACGTCCGACACGAACAACAAACTCGGCCTCGAATTTCTGCTTCTTGTCGAGCGTGCAGATGATCTGCTCGGGATTCAAGACCTCGACCTGGTTGGTCTCCTGAATGTCGCCAGCGGTGACCGCGCCTTCCTTGTTCACCGAGAGCTTGAGCGTGCGGGGCTCGTGGTCGTGGGCGCGGAATTTGATTTTTTTAAGATTGAGCACGATGTCCACCACATCATCGACGACACCAGGAATGGTGCTGAACTCATGGTCGACACCCTCGATTTTCACCGAGGTGATCGCGGCACCCTCGAGGGAGCTGAGGAGCACGCGGCGAAGCGAGTTGCCGATCGTGTGGCCGTAACCGCCCTCGAAGGGCTCGGCGACAAAAAGGGCGTAGGTATCGGTGGATGTGGACTCGTCCTTGACGAGCGTTTTCGGCATTTCAAACCGACCAAGACGAACTGGCATTGGATGGATTATTTCTGATTTTCACCGGGTTCCCCTGTGCGCAAATGGATCGCCTGATGACAGGCAAACCACAGGACCGACGGCAAAGTTTCGTGATTGCGCGGACGGTTTGCATACCAGCATCGACGCAGTGGTCAAGGGGATTGTGCTTTTTTTTAAAAAAACTCAATGCCCCGGGGCCTTGACCGTGCCGGCCTCGAGGTCCTCGCGGCGCTGGCGGATCATGCGGTGGCCGATTTCGAGAACCATCTCCTCGAGGAGCAGGCGCAGATGACTCCCGGCACGAAAGTCGGATGGAGCGATGTTCCGCACGCGGTCGGCGTGGGTGGAAAGCTGGTAGCATTTTTTGAAGCTCGAGCGCGTGGGATCGGAGGAGTTGTAAACGGCGATCGCCTGGCCGCCATTGCGCCGCATGACCGTGAAACAGGGCACGTCGGTGGGACCGTCCCCGACATAGATCATGTTCGGGAAAGGCACAGGGCGCAGGGAGGGGTCCATGTGGTCATTCACGTCCTGGTCCATTTCAAGGAGGCCCTTGTTGATCCGGAAGAGGAATTGCGTCTTCTGCGTGTGGCTGATGACTCGCTTTGGGAAGGTGATCCGCCCCTGAGCATCGGCCGCGAATTCGCAGCCAAAGATTTTTCTAATGAACGGGGCCAACCGGCTACCTTCGATCAATTCCTTCATGCCCGAGGAAACGATGTAGTGTTCCACGGTGATTCCATGGACGGCGAACTCTGGGGGCAGGAGCGAGGTGCGGAACTCCTCGAACATCTCGGGCAGGCCCTCGTAAAAGGTCAGGCGCGCTCCGAGTTCACGCAACTGGGCATTGGTAGGCCTGTCGATCTCAAGACAATCAAGAAGGACCTTCATGTAGGCCAACTCGTTGTCGTATCCCTGCTCTTTCACCAACTCCCCGCAGCGTTTCCAGAAATGGCCGGAGTCGATGCCGAACACCGGGAACAGCGCCTCTTCCTGCATGTAGTTCGGTGAAAGCGTTTGATCGTAGTCGTAAACAATGGCGATCGTGTTTTGGGGCACACTCATGCGGCGATGATGCAAATCCAGCATCCGGTGACCACTTCAAAAAGACGACAATTCCGCGCTTCTCAAAACTCCACGCTCCCACCGATCGCGGGCAGGTGAAGGGTCAAGCCCGCATTGCGGAACGCGTCCACGGCAGTGGCGGAGTCGATTTGGATCGGCGGAAAGGTGTTGTAATGCACCCCCACCACATCGGTTGCCCCACAGAACCCGGCAGCCCGAACGGCATCCGCCGCCCCCATCGTGAAATTGTCGCCGATCGGCAGGACCGCAAAGCGCAGGCGGAATTCGTCGGCGATCAATTTCATGTCGAGCGTGAGCGCGGTGTCGCCGGCGTAGTAGAAACTGCCCTCGCCCGTCTCGACCACGAAACCGGCGGGATTGCCGCCGTTCGATCCATCGGGCAACGCGCTGGAATGCACCGCAGCTACCATTTTCACGCGCCCGCAGGGCAGCCGCACCGAGCCACCGTGGTTCATCGGATGCAAGTTCGCCACGCCCTTCTTACCGAGCCACTCGACAATCTCCCAGTTCGACAAAACCTTCGCCCCGGTCTTCGCGGCGAGATCCACCGCGTCGGCGAGGTGATCGACATGGCCATGTGAGATCAAAATGAAATCCGCCGCGATCGATGCCGGATCGACCCCCTTGGCCAGCGGGTTGGGCGTGATGAACGGATCGAAGAGAAGGCGGGTGCCGGCGGCCTCGACGAGAAAACAGGAATGTCCGAAGTAGGTGAGTTTCATGGCGGGGAAAAGGGAACCACACCCCGACACGCGCTGCAACCCGCTTACTCGTATCGCAAGGCGTTGATCGGATTCAGGCGCGACGCCTTCAAGCCGGGGTAGATTCCCGACAGCAACCCGGCCACCAAGGCGAAGATGACACTGAACACAACACCGCCTGCAGTGATGACAGGCACATTCTCCGAGGGGGAGATCGATTTCAACACTTCCACCAACCCCAACGAAGCCCCGATGCCCAGCACGCCGCCGATCGCGGAGACAAGCACGCTTTCAACCAGGATTTGGAGGAAAATGTCGCCGGGGCGCGCCCCCACAGCCAGGCGGATACCGATCTCGCGGATCCGCTCCGAGATGCTTGCCAGCATGATATTCATGATCCCGATCGCCCCCACCACGAGGCTGATCGCGGAGATAAGTCCGCCGCTCAGACGCGCCGCACGCATGTTCGACTCGACGCGATCGAACCAATCCTCACGTGTGTCCAACTCGAAGTCGTCCACTCCGCGGTGCGTCTGGTTCAATACCGCGCGCACCTGCTCCAGGGCGGCAGGAAATCGCGACAGATCGCCCACGCGCACTGTCAACGCATCGAGTTTCATGGTGTGCATCGAATCCTCGGGAAACTTCCCTGAAAGGAATTCATGAAACATCGTGGAGAAGGGAATCAACACCGCCTGATTTTTCGATCGGAAGGGATCCCATCGCCGCGTGGACACCTTTCTGCCCGCTTGTCTCGCGCGCTTGTCCTCCTCCCGTTCGTAAAGATCAAGCACCCCGACCACCTCGAATGGCGCACCATCGACAAGCACATGCCTGCCGGCAATGTCCTCCGGGGATACCCCGGGCCACAACTCGGAGGCCACCGTGTGCCCGAGCACCACGCAGCGGCTCCCATGGGAGGAATCCAGATCCGTTAGAAACCGCCCGGCGGCCAGCGAGTGCATGCCGATCACAAAATATCCAGGCATCACACCGGTAACAGTCCAACGCTCCGGCCCGCCACCATCCTCGCGGGAAACCGTGGTCCGCAATGTCAACTCGGGCGAGACATGCGATATCAAGGGCGCATTCGCAAGGATCGCCTCCGCATCCCGCAGGGTGCAACCCGGCGACAACACCGCAAAATCGAACATGTCGGCCGAGGGTTCCTTGGGCGTCACACGCACCAACTCCAAGCCACCCAACTGCTGCATGAATGTCCTTGTGCCCTCCTCCATGCCGCGGGTCAGCGCCATCGTGGCGATCAGACTGCTCACTCCAAGGATAATTCCGAGCATGGACAGGGCACTGCGGAACTTGTGGGAACCGATTTCACGCAGGCCCGTGTGGATTGCCACGAACAGGTTCATGCCTTGGCATCCCTCCTGATGCGGCCGTCGTGAATCTCGACGACCCTGCGGGTGCGCGCGGCGATCGCCGGATCGTGTGTCACAAGAACAACCGTTTTTCCCGCGGCGTTCAGTTGCTCGAACATTTCCAAAACCATCGCGCCGGTGGCGGAGTCGAGGTTTCCCGTTGGTTCATCGCCAAAGACAATTCTCGGGTTGTTCACCAGCGCCCGCGCGATCGCCACGCGCTGGCACTGGCCGCCGCTCAACTGCGACGGCCTGTTCGCCAGGCGCTCGGCCAACCCCACATCGCCGGCCACGCGCCGCGCGCGCTCCCGCCTCTCGCTGGCTGGAATCCCGCTGTAAATCAAGGGCAGCTCGATGTTCGCCAGCACATCCAGACGCGGCAGCAGGTTGAACGACTGGAACACAAACCCGATCTCGCGGTTGCGCATGCGCGCCAATTCCCCCACGCCGGCACGCGCCATTTCCCGACCGCAAATCTCCATGCTCCCGGCGGTGGGCGTGTCCAGGCAACCGAGCAAATGCATGAGGGTGGACTTCCCACTGCCGCTCGGTCCGATGATCGACACAAACTCCCCCTCCTCGATCCGCAGATCGATTCCATCCAAGGCGCGAATCTCCTGGTCGCCGACCCGGTAAACCTTGGACACACCCTGCAGCGATATCAGACTCACGAGTTTTTCGAGCCGACCGCGTCCGCCGCGGGTTTTTCCGTGAGCACATCCTCGCCCTCGCCAAGCCCGCTTGTGATTTCCACACGCTTCGAGTCGGACAAACCGACACCGACCTTGCGACGCTCGATGCCGTCGCCGGACGACACGTAGACCACCTTGGCGCCCCCCTCCTCGAAGACACTGGTCAAGGGCACCGAAAGCACATCCTTCGAAAAACCGACCGGCACGCGCATGCTGACAGAAACCCCCGGCTTCAAGCCGTGCCCCTTTCCGCCAAGACTTCCGGTGACCGCAAATCCCTTGATATTGTTCTTCACCGTGGCGAGCGGCGCGATCCGGTCGATGCGTGCCTCCAACCCCTCCCCGTCGGCATTTGGCGCGATCACGCTCACCTCGTCGCCCTCGGAAATCCTCGCCGCATCCAACTGGTTCACGTGGGTGCTGATCAGCAGCCTGGAAACATTCGCCAATGTCATCAGGCTCGTGCCGGAATTGACACTCGCCGCACCGACCACCACTTGCCCCTCGCTCACAAGCACCTCGAGCACGGTGCCGTCAAACGGGGCAAGAATCCTCGTCTTTGCCAACCGGTCGTCCACCATCTGCAAACGCCTCAGCGAGCGCTCCAACTCGTTCTGGACGATCTTGAAATCCGCCTCGAGATTTTTGAACTCCTCATGGCTGAGCAGTTTTTTTTGATAGAGCTTCCGGGCCCGCTCGAAGTTGCCCTGGCTCTTCTCAAGCGACAGCCTTGCCCCCTCGACCTCGGCCTCGGCACCGGCGCGCTCGTTCAGAAGATCCCGCGGATCGATCGTCAAGAGCGGGTCGCCTTGTTTCACCTGCTGACCGGAGGAGACATGGATTTCCGCAACGCGCCCTCCGGTCTCGGGTTTCACATCGATCTGGAACGCCGGGGCCACCTCTCCCGATAACAACAACACGGGAGCGATGTCCGATCGCAGCACCTTCGCGGTCGCGGGCTCCTCCGGTGGTTCGCCGAACTCAATCATGCCGGACTGGTGCGCGAACCACGCTCCGGCAGCCAGAACGGGAAGTAGAAGAATAAATGCGAATCTCATGCCTTGGGCTTGGACCTCGGCAATTTGGCATCGATCAGCATGGCTGCAACAGCTGAATACCCGTGCAGGGAATTCACTCCCCATACGGGTGCGATCTCGCCGTTGCAAAAAAAACCTCCCACCGGCTTGCCTTCCATAACGCCGGACAGGAACTCCGCATCCTGGTTTTTCACACCGAAAAACGCCTCCCCCCTCCCGAGGCACGAGAACAGAAGCGCGGCGAATGCCTTTCGCAACTCCTGGCGTTTCGGATTGAACGCTCTTTTGAGGTCCTCCAACGCCGCCTCGCGGTTGCGCAACTGGTATTGGAGAGTCTGCCCGACACGCGGCGCGCCGGCGATCACCACCGCACCGCTTTCGGGATCCGCGCCAATGATATGGCGCACCACGAAATCCCCGGAGTGGAATTCGTCGATGTATTCGCTTCCCGCGAGGCCCGCGAGCAGGTTGCCGCGGGCGTTGGATTTGTCCTCGTCGCTCAGCGTTTGAAACACGTTGTCGAGCACCTGGTAGGCCGGCTTGCATCCAAGCGCGTAGATTACATTCTGCTCGGCATTGGTGACTGGAAGTGGCTCGCCGATGGGCCTGCAGCCCTGCGTGATCATCGGAACAATCCGTGTGCGCCCGAACACCGGCACCGCGCACGCCTGCACCTCGGTGCCATTGATGAATACCATGGCGCTGGACTCGGATCCCCCGCTGGCAAGCCCTCCCACCACCGGCACGCCGTGGTGGCGTTTGTTTGACTCGGCAAGCCACTCATCCATCGAAAAGGAATAGGGATTCCCGAGCGTGATCCAACCATTCGGCGGCACGGCAAGCCAAGGCGAGCCAGCAGTCAGAAACTGCCCCGAGACAAGCGGCACCGGCTCGCCAATCTCGGCGCGGAGGGCGATCACCGTGCACCCTGAGCCCGTCTCCATCTCCTTGTCCCCGGCGATCCAGCCACCGACCGTGCAGCCAGCGACATCCACAATATGGCCATCCACCCTCAGGGTTTCGCACATCTCCGCGAGGAAGGGTTTGTAATCGGGAGTGGCAAACACCAAGGCGATCTGCGCAGGGTGATCGAGCTGCGCGCGCAGCTCGATCGCCAGCTTCAAAAATGAAGGCTCATCGTAGGGCCCGTCGATCTCGCCTGTCGCCGCGGCGAATTGGTTCGGTTTTGAGTTCATGGGGAAATTTCAGGCTTCGACAACCAAGCGCTGCAACACCTTCAGGGCCTTGTCGACATCCGACACCCTCAGGATCAGCAACCCGCGTTTCGCCGCGGGCATCGAGGCCAGATACGCATACTCGATATTCACTTTCACCTTGGACATCGCATCAGCGATACGCGACAGGCTGCCGGGCCGGTTGTCGTTTTCGATCATCAACACCTCGCTCTCGAGCACCAGCACCCCCCTCGCCTCAAGCAGGGCGATCGCCCGGCGCGTGTCGCTCACCACCATGCGCACGGCGGCATGGTCGACAGTGTCGGAGACAGTCAGTCCGTAGATATTGATTTTCTCCTCGGCGAGCGCGTCGCACAGGTCCGCGAGCTTGCCGGGACGGTTTGCGATAAAGATGGCCAACTGCTCGACGATACGCACGGATTTCATGGAACTGACTTTGATTGGAGCAATTTCCGGAGTCGACCCCAAAAACCCATGCTTGCCAGAAGACCCTCGGAAGACGATGGATGGCTCATGAATTCAAAACGCCCCCCGGGGAATGAGAAATCCCCGGCCCGAGGCAACCGCAAGAAGTCTTCCGCAGGATCGCATGCCGGCAAGTCGCACCCCCGCAGGAATTCCCGTCCCGGCAAAGACCGCCCTCAAGTCAACCAACCCGATCAAGCCCTGCGCGGAGCGATTCTCGAAGCCCTCGCGGGTTCCGCAATGAACGCCCAAGAGTTGGCTCAGGCCCTAAATATTCCTGTCTCCAACCACGACCGACTTGAACAGGCCCTCAAGCACCTCGAACTCCAAGGCGAGATCGCCCGTGTCCGGAAGCACCGCTACATCATTCCCGAATTGGCCGACCTATTTACCGGAGTCATCCAGTTCCACGCAAACGGGTCTTCCCACGTTCTCAGTGAGACGCCGGATGGCAAGGATCTGCTTGTTCGCGCCGAGAACACCTCGACTGCCATGCACGGAGACCGCGTGGTGGCCCGCATCGTCACTCCGGGCCTTGGCGGATTTCGAGGAGACTCCACCGGCGCGAAAAAGGAAGGCCGCGTCATCCGCATCCTTACACGCGCAAATTCCACGATTGTTGGCACCCTCCAGCAGTCCAAAAAATTCCACTACGTGGTTCCAGACGACCCCCGCATCGTTAAGGACCTTTACGTGCCTCCGCCCGACGCCTCGCTCAAGGCGACCCCCGGCGACAAGGTCGTGGCGAAACTCGATGCTTGGGAAAGCCGCCACCTCAATCCCGAAGGCCATGTCATCGAGGTGCTCGGACCAGCCAATGCGCCCGGCGTGGACATGCTCTCGATCATCCGCAAGCACAACCTGCCGCAAGAATTTCCGGCAGAAGTGCAGCGCCTCGCGGCAACCATCGGCACGGAGGTCGACCCCCGGGATACCGCCGATCGCCTCGACTTGCGCGACCACTTCGTCTTCACGATCGATCCGGACGACGCAAAAGATTTCGACGACGCCATCCAAATCGAGCGCACCCCCGCCGGTTGGAAGGTCGCCATCCATATCGCGGATGTCTCGCATTATGTGAAACCCCGCAACCCCCTTGACAAGGAGGCGAGCACCCGCGGCAACAGCATCTACCTCGTGGACCGAGTCATTCCGATGCTCCCGGAGGCTCTCAGCAACGGCATCTGCAGCCTCAAGCCCCATGTCGACCGGCTTGCCTTCTCCGTCCTCGCCGAGATCGACAAGTCCGGAAAACCGCGATCTGTCCGCTTTGCGAAGACTGTCATCCGCAGCGCCCACCGCCTCACCTACAAACAGGCGCTGGCCATTCTGGAAAAGCCGCCCGGCAAGGATCCCCTCGCCAACCATGTCCATACCGCATGGGAACTTTCCTCGCTCCTCCGCAAGAAGCGGTTCGCCGCCGGGTCTCTCGATCTCGACTTTCCTGAAATCAAGGTCCGACTGGACAATCTCGGACGCCCCGTGGCCCTCGAGCGCCTCGAGAACGACATCTCCCACCAACTCATCGAGGAACTCATGCTCCTCGCCAACGAACTGGTGGCACGCGAACTCAAGCTCCGCAAGCAACCCACCGTCTACCGCATCCACGAAAAACCCGACCCGGAGAAACTCATGGAATTCCGCGAATTCGCGGCATCCCAAGGCCTCCGCGCGGGCGACCTCACCCAACGCGGCGAAATCCAGCGACTGCTCGCCCAACTCCCCGGCAAGCCCTTCTCTGCCGCCGTAAAGATCGCCCTCCTGAAAAGCCTCAAACGCGCGCGCTATTTCACCGAACCCCTCGGCCACTACGGACTCTCGAAGGCCGACTACACCCACTTCACCAGCCCGATCCGCCGCTACAGCGACCTTCTCGTCCACCGCGCCCTGGAACGCCGCCTCGGCCTCTCGAAATCGGGCCCCGATTCCGCCTCGCTCGCCAACGTTTCCGAACACCTCTCGACCACCGAACGCACTGCGGCGGATGCCGAGCGCGAGTCCGTGCGACTCAAAAAACTCGAGTTCTTCCAACTCCAGGCGGGCGCAAAGAAACGCCAGAAATTCGACGCCGTCATCATGGACGCGCGGAACTTCGGCCTGTTCGTCGAACTTCCCGAATTCCTTCTCACAGGCCTCGTGCACATTTCCGCCCTGCCCGACGACTTCTTTGTCTTCGACGCCCCCCGCTGCCGCCTCATCGGCCGCAGGACAAAAAAAACCTACAAGGTCGGCGACAAAATCACTGTCGCCGTGGACAAGGTTGACATGTTCAAACAACAGGTCGACTTCAAGCCTGCCTGATCCGCAGCGGCGCGCTCAGGCATCCGCTCCCAGCCACCACAAACCGCCAAGGCAAATCCACCGAACGGCTGATGCCGATTCTTGGCCCGCTCAGCGCCTCGACTGGATCTGTCGATGCATTCAATCGCACCGGTCCCTCACCGCATCCATCCACGCCGTGCGACTCGCGGCCAAGCCCCAACGCCACCCCCAACCGCCCCGGTCCAGCGCACAATTTTCTTTCCGGCACCCCGCCCCGCCGCTCGCTCATGCGCTCCACACCAACAGTCGGCTCCAGCGCCCGCACCAGCACAAAACCGTCCTCCGAGCCCTCCTTCACCAAAAAGTTCAGCAACCAATACATCCCGTAGTTCAGATAAACGTAAACGGTTCCCGGCTCTGAACGCGCCACAAATCTCGCGCGATGCGGGCCGTGAAAACGTGTGGCACGCCTCGTCATCCACCACCGAATACGCCTCGGTCTCGACGATCCTCCCACCGCACCCGTCCCAAACGAGTTCACACCCCAGCAATTCCCGAGCGCAAACCACCGGGTCGCGCCTAAAAAAATCCCTCCCGATGACATCACCACCAACTTTGCCAACTCGCCTCAGCATAGCCTCATGAACTGGGATGTTCGCGACCTGACCTTGAGTTCGAAAGAGTTCGACTCCCGCACGAACAACATTCCACATGCAACATGGAATCGATCCGTAATCGGGAGTCCTGTCGGTTGTTGACCTTGTTTCTTTTTCTTTCCGGCATTCGGTTTTGTGGCCTCCTTGCCATGTTTTGCATCTCCATTGCGTTTCTTTTTCAGGGATTTTTTCGAAGAGCCCTTGGATTTTTTGCTCTTGGTGGAATCCGCTTTACTGGAGGTTTTCCGGTCTGCCGCACCCTTGGAATCGCCGGAGGCCGAAGCAACCTGGCTTTGAACGGCCCGTGGCGGATTCTGGATCATGAAATCGACCTTCACATTTTCGGCCGCAACCATGGTCCTTGAAAAATAGAAGCCGTCCGTGCCGCGCAGATCGTAATCGAATCTGACCGGCCTGTTGATCCTTTCGCTGCTCGTGGTCGCACCACCGATCGCGCCGCCTCTCCAGGAAATGCGCACAGTCATATTCTGGGCCTCCCGGATTTTTCTCGACCGGTAATCATCATCGTAGGGACGCACCCGATCCCAAGAAACGCCTCTCACAGGAAAAGGAAGTCCCACGACTTCCGAACGCGTCTCCATCGGAGGCAAAGGAACAGCATAACCGCCGGATGTCGAGGTGGACGCGAAATAGCCACCATAGTCCGGCTCAACCCTCACCCCCTCCAATCCCTCGCCGGGATCATAACGTTCGTTGCCGTTTTTATCGTCGAAGACCACACCGAGCAAAAATGGACCAGAATCAACACTCTCTCCACCTTCCGAAAAACTCTGCGAAACCATCTGCGCATTCCACCCCTTGAAATCCCCATCCCGCACCCCGAGTCCGATGACCGAATAGGTCGGTTCCATCAGATTCGTGCGGTGTCCTGGACTTTTGAAAAGTCCATCGTGACTCCCCGCAACGGCCCCCACCGAATCCAGGGGCCCCTGCGTGGAATAGTAAGCAATGTTCTCCGCAGCAGAGAACGGATAACCGACCGCCCGGGCACGCTCCGTGGGAGTGCTCCCACCCGCCCCAGTGTGTGAAAAAACATCCGTGCCCAGCATCCAGTCCGAATGCGTCCGCGCGGCTTGAATCAACTGCGGATGGAAGGCAAGCGGTTGTTTTGATGCAGCACCGATCCGGGTGGCAGCGAGTCCGTCGTTAAGCCCAATCCCCAATCGGGCCGCCTCAGCCGAGGGATTTGCGCGTGCCTCATTGATCAACTCCAACATGAATTGCTCAAGATCTGTCGGCTCTCCATGCGAATAGACACTGCCTTCCGCAATGCCCGACACCGCCAAGAGCATCGATCCAATGATTGAGGCTGCCCGCAGAGGCATTCCGGAACAGCGCGATTTATCCGACCGGCAGGAAATGAACTCCCCGCCATGCGAGGGACTCGAAGCCGATGCTTTACAGCAGGAATTCATCCGCGACTGGGGGCTTTCTTTTTCTTCCCGTTTTTCGACTTTTTGGAGTTTTTATCCTTCCGGTTCCCCTTGGTGCTTTTCTTGGACGCCTTGGATTTCCCGACGCCATTCTTTTTGGCTTTCCGGAAACCTTGGAACTTTCAACGGCGGCACCACCGCCTGAAGAAGATGGAGCCCCGCCGCCACCGGAAGGCTGAGGTGCTGGCTCGGGTGCTGACTCTCCTACTACCAGAACCAATTCTGCCGAACCGCTCCCAGTGGTATTCGTTGCTGAGATCGTGATCCGATAAGTCCCCGCTGTTGTCGGCGTGCCGGAGAGCATCCCCGTGGAGGAATCGATCGCCAACCCCGTAGGCAAATCGCCATCCGTGAGCTGGGCATTGTAGGATGCCGGGGCATTGGTTGCGGTGATTTGGTAGACGAATGGCATCCCGGCTTTGGCGGATGCGATCAGAGCACTCGTGATTTCCGGAAGATCTGCTGTGGTGGATTCGACCGAGAGCAACAAAAGTTTGCTCCCCGTGCCTGCGCTGTTCTTCGCGGTAAGTGTGATCTGAATCGTTCCGGAAGAAGCGGGCTTTCCTGAAATCCTGCCGGTGGAGGGATCGCAGGTGAGTTCGTCGGGCAACCCGATTGCGCCATATTCCTCCGGCGAGTGGGTTGCCTCGATCTGGTAATCGAAATCGCCATCCCTCATCGCTTTCTTCTGACCGGCACTGGTGATCACCGGCACCTGCTTGGTGGTGGCAATCCGGTAGTTGTCGAAGACCAGAAAATTGTCTCCGTATTCACCTCCGCCACCGGGATACCAAGTCACCGGAATCGATCCCAAATCCCGCGTGCTGTTGCTGGTGGTTAGTGTCTCATTTGAAAAAAGAACCCTGTCCCCAAGTGTTGCCGACCATGTGTTGTTTTCGAGATCGATCGTGGCACCCAGAGTGTAGCCAACACCATTTTTGAAACTTGCACCGGTGTCCTCAAACGCATCCCAGACATCGCCAAAATACCGCCTGATCCCCCCGTCGGAATTGTCAAAAAGAACCCCTCCGAGGTAATCGCCGTCACGATTAAAAATCCCGAACTCGAACATGTCCCGCATGTCGGCGTTCGTGGAATCCTGAATCCATAGGTCCACGCTGAATTCAATAGGCCCCGTTCCAGCATCCACATCGACTGTCCGGTAAACCGAGACGGCAACCGCTTCCAAGGTTGGCGTGTTGTATCCGATCCAAGCAGCCAGGCTACCCGCCTCGGCCTCGAAAATCCCGAAGGTCCCCGACTCTGGATCACTGTCCGAACTCGCCCATCCATCGAACCCGTCGAGGGCATTAAACCCATCTGGAAAATACTCAAAGTCGGTTTGATAAATCCCTCCCTCCTCCAGCTGCGTCAACGCCAGTTCGTATTGTCCAGAGCGTCCAAAATATCCATCCAACACGATCCGGTAGGTCGTTCCACCCACGGCTTGAAAAGTGACGGAACTTGTATTGTCGCCGCCAAAATCATCGTTCGAAGCCACCTCTTGAAGAGTCTCCAACGAATCACCGGTGTAAACCGCGAGGACCGTATCAAAGGCGCTTCCGATCGTATCGATGGTGGCCGCCCCCATGTGCGGCGCGGTCCAACTCCACCACAGCGAACGCGAAGCATCGTTGCCAGCATGGGAGGGCTCTCCGGGCTCGGCACTGGCCCTGCGGGAAGATCCCGAGGCGCTTGCAACCCCGTCCGCCGAGGTTTCAAATTCCTGCGCATCGGCGAAGTCGTCGTTCAGAGGCGCGGTTGTCTGGGTCACCGCAAGCACGACCTCTCCGGAATCTCCATCATAACCGTCCACCGCGATGCGGTAGGTTGCTCCCATACCGCTTCAAACTCAACCTGGCTTTGCCGGGTCCCGTTTGCGTCATCACTGTCAGCCACGGGAACCAGCGAGTGAATGCTCGATCCGGTGTAGACGGCCAACACCGTGTCGAAATTGCTTCCCATGGTGGAAATCCTCACCGGCCCGCTCTGCGCAGCAGTCCATGTCCACCACACCGACTTCGCCGCACCATATCCAGCGTGGGCCGGTTCGCCAGATTCCGCCGTCGCACGACTGGAATCCGCTGTGGTCGAGTTCCCCGCAAGAGGCACCGCATTCGCGAAGTCATCATTGGCGGGCTTGGCTCCCGCTCCGAACGACAGATTCAGCACCACCGCTCCCCCAGCACCACCGCGTCCATCGACCGCGAAATAGTAGGTCGTGCCGGGGGTCGTTTCAAAAACCACCCAGCTTGTATTGTCTCCGCCGCTCTGGTCATCCGAAGCCACAGCGAACAGGCCGGAAACAGTGGATCCCGTGTAAACCGCCAGCACTGTATCAAAGGCACTGCCGATCGTGTCCACCGTGCATGTGCCTTCCGCCGGCGCGGTCCATTTCCACCAGATCGACCGCGTTGCCGTCTGACCGGCGTGCACAGGCTCACCAGGTTGGGCTGTGGCATCGTAGCTCGACCCGGCGGCGGTCTCCGTCGTGCCCGCCAACTGTGAAGCACTCTCAAACGCATCATTGACGGGAGCGGCGCCCGCCGCTTGCACGATCGAAAGGGCAATCCGGCCTTGTTCCTGGCCATATCCATCCACTGCGATGTGATACGCCGTGCCCACAGTGGCATCGAAAACCACCTCGCTTGTTCTTGCGGTGGCTGAGTCGTCGTTCGCCGCAACGAGCGCGAGCCCCGACATACTGCCGCCAGTGTAAACGCCGAGCACCGTGTCGAACGAACTCCCCGCCAGCGACACCACCACCTGCGCGCTCCGTGGAGCGGTCCAAGTCCACCAGGCCGAATGCGATGCCTGTCCAAGATGCACCGGTTCGTCAGACTCGATGCCGGCGTTCACATTCGATCCTGTCGCCGTAGCGCTTACACCGGCAAGCGGCACCCGGTTTGCGAAATCATCGTTCGGCGGTCCTTGGATCGCACTTCCTGTCACGGTCAACGTGAGCGCCTTCGAGGCCGTGCCACTCGCATTGGTGGCGGTCAGAGTGATCGAGTAGACGCGTGGCGATGGGAGAGTCCCGGTGATCACACCCGTTGCTGCATCGAGCGAAAGCTCCGCGGGCAACCCCTCGGCCCCGAAAACTGTCGGGCTGTTTGTTGCTTCGATGCGGTAGAGGAATCGGGAACCGCTGACCCCTTGCACAGCCGTCTGGCTGGTGATCTCGGGAACCGCGGCGCTGCCTTGGGAGACCGACAATGTCAACGTGCGCGAACCGGTGCCGCCGTCATTCGTTGCCGAGAGCGCCACCGCGCTGATCCCCGCCTGCGTCGGCGTGCCAGAAATCAATCCGTTGGTGGCATTGATCCCCAGACCATTCGGCAGTCCCGTGGCACCAAAGGCAGTCGGACTGCCCGAGGCCACGATGTTGTATGAAAATGAAACTCCCACCTCCCCGGCAGCGTTGGAATTGCTCTCGATCACCGGCACACTGACCGGCGCAGCGGAGATTTCCAACCGCAGCGTGCCCGTTCCCGTGCCAGATCCGTTTGTTGCGGCAAGGGCCACACTGTAACTCCCCGACTGGGTCGGCGTGCCGGAAATCGTATTCAACGTCAACCCCAACCCCGGAGGCAGGCCAGTGGCACCAAAGGATGTCGCATTTCCCGACGCCGCGATCGTGTAACTAAAAAACTGACCGACCCTGCCCGATGCGGTCGTGGTGGACGTGATTGCGGGCACGGCCTCCGCCCCTCCATAGTCCACATACGCATGCCGCGTGGCACCATCCACCGCTGCATTCACCCCGTTTGTTGCGGATGCCAGCACCGTGCCTCCGCTGGAGGTCAACCGGAACGCCTTGATCTGACCGGAGGCACCTCCCGGAACATCCGACATCGAGAGATAATACCGCTGCGATCCGCTTTGTTGCAGATCGGTGAAATCCAGCACAAACGTGCCATCCTTCGCCGTGGTCCCGCCATCGAACGCAAAAGCTCCACCGAGCCCGTGCAAATCCGAGTTCGCCGAGTAGGACTGGGGCGTGGTCGTGGATGTCGTGGAGCGGCCGAACCTGATCCGAAGCTGGTTGCGGGAAGCGTGGGACACGGTGAACTCTCCGAGCAACGTGGGGGTGTAACCCTCGAGTGCGGAAATCCAATACACCTCGTCAAAATAGAACGACGAATAATACCCGGTGGCCCGTCCGGCGTTGCTCACTCCCGACACTTTCGAGGCGTCCAGAAGCGCGTCGTAGGCGATCCACACATACCCGCCGTCCTCCCACGACGTGCCCCATGAGTTTGCGATTTTGAGCGCCCCTTTTTCTCCGGCATCCACCACGCCGTTGCGGTTGATATCCGTCCAGACATTGTCGTCATAGCCGACGATCGTCATTGCATGGCCGCTCGGATATCTCTGCACCCGCCAACACACACGCTTTCCGGCGAGGTCGTTATCGAGGGCCGTTCCGGGATCGTTGGAAAATGTGGTGAACTCCCACCCGTAAATGTCCGTTCCGAACAGCAGCAGATAGCCGTTCGCGAGCATGGCCTTTAGGTTTTGCAAGCCCGCATCCGTGTCGATATTCGCCACCACGCCGGATTGGTAGAGCCTGTTTTTCGCGGCGTCCCGCCACACGTCTGCCGTGAGCGGCCATTCGAGATAATTTGCCGGATTCGAGCCATCCCCGAGATACGGCCACGCAGACCACGACGGGGCGCCGAAGCGAATCAACGCCTCAAAATTTCCCTCGATCGTCGATCCCGCGTCCTCGCCTTCGTTCACGAGCGTGTAGATGAATTTCGGGCTGAGCTTCGTCGTGTTGTCTGTGGCATTGCGGGAGTTCGTGCCACGCACCAGCCCGAGCATGTGGGTCGCCACCGTGTAGGTGGAGGAAAAGGAAGCACACGACCCAATCGATCCTTGGTTCCTGATCAGGGGAAACGATGGCAGAGCGCTGTTGTCCACCCGCCCGGGCACACTTGCCAAGGTGGTTCCCACTCCACCGCTCCCGGCACCCAAAAACGTCTCCCCCACCCCGAACGCCACCACCTCCTGCCCCATCCTCGCCGGCGGCGTGTTGAAAACCCTAGGCAACCCCTTGGCCAACCGCTCGGCATTCAACCGGTCGAGCGCCAATTTGTTCGGCAACACCTTCCGCGTCGGCACCATCTTCCGCAAGACCTCCGCCCGACCGGCCAACGTCGGCTCGCGCAACCCCAATCCCTCTCGTCCAACAGTCTGGGCCCGCAAATCCCTCCACCCGAACAGGCAAATCAAGCCCGCCAACACGATCCACGCCGGCAATCTGCGGGGTAATTTCATCGCTGAAACCATTGACTCAGCATGACGCAAATTAAAGCACAATATCATAATCTGAAATTCACGAAGGTCGAATAGACGTCCTGCAAACGAAATCAGCAAAGCCATGCGAAGCATAGGACATGCCACCTGTCTTCTGTGGCTTCGCCACCATAAATTCTGCTTCGTCGTTTAAAAATGACATTCTTTGACTTGTCATCACCCCTCACGTCCCTCAAAACCCCGTTCGTGAACGCGATCCTTAACCAATTCTGTTGTATCCCTTGCTTGGGCGGGAACATGGGCCGTTTGCCCAGAACCAAGGCCTTGATCGAATCCGGACTTCTCGAACCGTAGAATCCGCCACATCCCTAATGCGGTCCAGAGGCTTGGATTTTTTCCAGCAAATTAGGGCCGCTTTTTTGCCGGCAAGACTAAGTGCTGCGCTCCACACGTGTGGTTCGAATGATCCGTCGGAATACGCCCAAATGATACAACACCATTTTTCCATTACCCACCCATGATTCATCCATACGAGATATTGCTTGAATACATAGACCGCATCCACTCTGCGACCAGGCGCCGCTCATTTCCGGAAAAGCGTGCCGCGATGTTTCATATTGGCCGATGTGGCAGTTCGGTTTTGGCCAGGCAACTCGAACGCCACCGGAATATCGCGTGGTCGCGCGAGATTTATGAACCTTTTTTTAAAAAGGCGGACGCCACCCCCTCCCTCCCGCTGAGCAGTCATCTTCCCGCCCCCCTCGGCACCATCGAGTCTGCAATCTCGTCAACCAAGAGGCGGGTATTCGGCCTGGAGACAAAGCCCTACCACCTCCGTCGACTGGGCATTTCAAAACAGGACTTCATGGAATCCCTGTGCGCTCTCGAATTCGACAGCTTCATCGTCGTGGACCGGAAAAACAAATTGAGGAAAATCGTCTCTAGCATCAAAGCCCACCAAAGCGGTGTCTTTCATTTGAAAACGGGATGCACCCCGACCCTTGAAAAAATCCATATCGATCCGGAAGGCGTCTCCATCGACCGCTCCACGACGCCATTGATCAAGCTCATCGAGGAATACGAACACGACATGGCGGCCATTAGAACACTCCTATCCGGGAGGAATGTGCTTCATCTCACCTACGAGGACGACATTCAGGACCATCCCTACAATGCCTATGTGGGCATTTGCGACTTCCTCGGCATCCGAGCGCGCCCGCGTCGAATCACCCTCGCGAAAACCACCCCGTTTGCGCTCCGCGAGCTGATTGAAAACTACACGGAGGTTAAAAATACGCTCAAAGGAACACCTCACGAGTGGATGCTTGAGGAGTAGTCAAACTCCCACCCGAACATCCAAGATTCAACCGCGCCGTCGATAGTGTTCTTCCTGATTTCCAGTTGAGAGGAACCCGCCGAAGCGACATGGAAGGCGAGTTCGTAGCTTTCGCTCCCGCAATCAACCCCCTCGAACTCCAGCCAATTCCCGTTCTTGATATCACCAACGACCTGCCAGAGTTCGCCTCCGGGCACATCCTTGGCTCCCCTGCGTCTGGTTGCGGTGATCGCCAAGACCTTACCGGCGGGATTTCAAGTGTCGTTCTGGACATGGGCCCAGCCCTTGAAGGCTTCCGAACCCTTGATGACGGCCTTTGCGCCAGGCACGACCGTGTAAACGATGCGCTGGGCGTCGGAGGCTCCACCTCGCGGCGGGTTGACCTCCTCGCGGTAGATGCCCTCGTGGACGATGATGGTATCCCCCGGTTGCGCGAGTTCCGCCGCCGCTGAGATAGTTTTCAACGGGTGCCCGGCACCGACATGGAATTCTTTTGCTGTTGCCAGGCTGGCGTCTGAATTGCCAGCCATCGTTGGAGAGGTGTTTTGTTATTCATGATTTATCGGCGTGTGGCATCCAAAGACGCATAGGGATCATCACCAAAGACCCCGCCTTCGATCCCTATCCCGTCGCCAGCACCTGGTAAAACGCTTCAGCTGATGTGAAAGTTTGATCCCATCCTGCTCGGCGCGCGGATCGTGATCTGAAAGCCGATAAAATGAATGTTGTTGGATAGTTGGACAGTCGAAGCCCAAAGGCCAAGGTCCGCCCCCACCCAATTCCGCAAACTTTTTGGCCGATCGGCCATTTTTTTGCCGGTTTATGCCGTAACCCACTTGTTTTGAACCCCGAGACTTGTGTCCCGCAAGTAACTCAGGCTGCTCTGTCGATCGATCATCGCGCCCTCGCTCCCACAAAATGCGGTAAATCACTACCCTCGCCCCACCCCACCCAATTCCGCAAACTTTTTGGCCGATCGGCCATTTTTTTGCCGGTTTACCCCGTAACCCACTTGTTTTGAACCACGAGACTTGTGTCCCGTAAATCATCACTTCAATCGCGCAAGTGACTCATGCTGTCCTGAAAATCAATCTTCGGGTGCTCGCCACCAGAACCGCACTGCGGAAATTCAGCACCCATGTTCCGAATACTCAGCCCGCGCTTCATCTCAAATCTGACGATTCAGGCCCGTTAAGTTCCAGCGGTGACAAAAATCAATTTCTCGAGAACTGCTTCTGCTTATCCCGAAAATGGTTTTTTAGACAGGATGACAGGATTTTCAGGATCGGAGCGCTGCGAAGAAAGACTGCCAACGGCAGCCCACCGGGCGAGCAAAGCGAGCAATTCACAAAAGCGGTTTCCGAAAGCAGCGAACCTATAAAACGATCTAATAGGATTCTCTCGAATTCATTCACCCTCTGAGTTCTTTGACTCAGTCGCTCCAGCTCCTTTACCCTTCGGAACTCCCGTGGTCGCGCTGCTGGGATCGCGACAAGTGGGCAAGACGACACTGGCTCGGAGCTTGGAGATTGGAAAGCCTATGCATTATCTCGATCTGGAGCGCCCTTCAGACATCGCCAAGCTCGCGGACCCGGAGCTTTACCTTGGCAAGTTTGCAGATCATCTGGTCATCCTTGATGAGATTCAACGCTTGCCGGATTTGTTTCCAGTGCTTCGGAGTCTGGTCGATGAGAGGCGCCGAGCGGGCGAAGCCTTCGGGCAAATTCTGATTCTCGGGTCTGCCTCGCCAGAGCTTCTCCGACAAAATTCCGAGACGCTTGCCGGTCGAATCAGCTACCTGGAGCTTTGCCCGTTCAATCTCACGGAACTTGGAAGTCGAGACGAGGAGATGGATCGCCACTGGGTTCGCGGCGGCTATCCCGATAGCTTTCTGGCTACGGACGATTCCGCCTCGCGCCAATGGTGTGAGGATTTTATCATCAGCTATGTCGAGCGATATCTGCCACAGCTCGGTATTAACGCCGCTCCTTTGTTGTTGCGTCGTTTGTGCTCCATGGTGGCCCATCAGCAGGGAGCCACATTGAATCTCAGCCGGATGGCCGGTTCTTTGGGAATCGATGGAAAAACCGTTCGCCACTATCTTGATTTGCTCGAAGGACTCTATCTTGTGCGCAGCATTCCGGCGTGGAGCAGGAATGCTGGAAAGCGGCTTGTCAAATCGCCCAAGGTCTATTGGAGGGACAGCGACCTCCTTCACTCCCTTGCCGGAATTGATGATCTGGAACATTTGCTCGGCCATCCTCTCTGCGGCCATTCTTGGGAAGGATACTGCCTGGAGCAGATCATTCCCATACTCCCCAAAGGCACCAACTTCAGCCACTACCGCACTCAAGCCGGGGCCGAAATCGATTTGGTTCTCGAAACTTCGTCGGGCGAGGTCATCGCCATCGAGATCAAACGCACGCTATCGCCGAAGCTCAGCCCTGCTTTTCTTGAGAGCGCCAAGACGCTGCAGGCACGCGGGGGTATTTCCTCACGCCTGGAGGGGATTCCTATCCTTTGTCAGAATCCGTCACCGCCATAAGCTTGCAGGAATTTCTCAGCCAACTTCCGCATCTCTGCGGCTCCTGATGGTCCAAGTCGGGCATCGGAGACCACCCTTGAAACTTGCGGCGTTGTGACGCATTTTTGAATCACAATGAAAACAGCCCCCATCCGTGAGGTGCGATCCCATTTCCCGAGGTTGGAAGCCCTGCTATTCGAGGGCGAGAGCATCGCCATCACCAAGCGCAAGCGCGTTGTGGCGATCATCAACCCCGCTGGCGACACGGCGCGGCCCGATTTTCGCACGAGATTCGGCGGGGCGGCACCAGCTGGCGGAAAGCTTGAGCAGAGTGCCGTAACCATGCTTTCCAAGGAGCGCAGAGAGTGACCTACTATCCAGTAACAGCTAAAGTTTCGGATAAAGTCTGAGCAGCTTGATACGAGCGTCTTCGGTTGTGAAGCGCCAGTTGATGGGAGCGCCACGGTTGTTGCGGTGGTTTTGCCACGCGGAGGTTTGGCAGCGCATGGATTCGATGTCCGGGATTCGGCGGCGCAGGCATTGACTGTTGAGGGCGCTGAGTTCGATTTCTGCGATGTTGAGCCAACTGCCGTGTTTGGGCGTGTAGTGGATTTCGAGACGATCGGCCAAGCGGCGCGCTTCGACCGGCGGGAAGGTTTCGTAGAGCGAGGCGATGGCATGGGTGTTGAGGTTGTCCATGACCAATCGCACCTTGATGGCTTCGGGGTAGCGTTCCTCGAGCATTCCCTTGATGAAGTGAGCCCAGTCCTGTCGTGTGCGGCGTTCGGTGACTTCGACATGGCGGCGGCCGGCCAGCGGTTCAACCTCGACGAAAACCATGGCCACGCCGTGACGCACATATTCGTGATCGGCAATGGCGACTTGGCCGGGCTTGGCCGCAATGGGGGCATGCACCTCGCCGATCAACTGCTTGCTCGACTCATCCATGCAGACCACAGGGAAGCGGGGATCGTAGGGCAACCGGTAAACATTCAAGACATCTTCCATGGCGGCGACAAAGGCTGCATCCCCGTCGGGCGGAATCTTCCAGTATTTGCTCAAATGAGGCTGCAACTCGTTTTTTTTAGCGAGCGCTGCACCGTCATCACCGATACCGCATCCACGATTTTGAGTTCGACGAGCTTGTCGGCCAAGAGCCGCACCGTCCAGCGTTGGTAACCCTCCGGGGCCGGCGAGCAAGCCAGCGCGGTCAGGCGCGCGTCAAATGTTCCGTCGAAAGTGACATCCCGCGGTTTGCAAGGGGCTTGCGAACCAAGGCCGCCTCAAGCCTTCTTCGACAAAACGTTGTTTGAGGTGCTCCACGGTGCGGGAGCTGATCCCCAAAGCTGCTGCCACATCGGCCACTTTCCAAGGGTCGCCGTGCTCGCCCGCATCGCACAGGAGCAGGGCGCGAGCGTGGAGAAACTTCGCGGCAGGGGTCTTCCCGCAGCGGGTGAGTTGCGTGAGTTCGGTGCGTTCCGATTGCGTGAGGGTGACTTTGTATCGATTGGCCATGCCGGAGAAAAATCCAGCAAGGCCAAATTTACAATGCGAAAATATAAGTGTTACGAGATACTAGGTGGAGGCTGCCAGGTGCCGGAGGGCTTGATTCAAGAGATGCTCCATGCGGCTTTTCTTTGCTTCTTGGATGTCCTCCTCGAAGACCAACAGGTTCGGCAGAGAAGTGGCGAAATAGTCGATCTTCGCCGGGGTTTGCATCTCCGCGCGCGCATAGGCAGCCATGGCTTCCAGCACCTCTCGGGCCTCGGCATCGCGGCCGAGTTCACGCAGGGCGAGGGCCTTGAAAATGCTCAACTCGGAAAACGCCGTCACCGCCATGCCTTGAAAATCGCCGGATTCCGCAGCGGCTTCTTGAAACTTGGCAAACGCCTCCCTGTCATGCCCGAGCGCGCGGAGGGCCATGCCTTGCCAGTAAATCACATCGGCCTTGGCTTGGAGGAGATGGTATTTCTCTCCGAGGCGATCGGGGGTTTCCATGGCCAGATTGAAATGCTCAAGGGCCTTGGCGGCATCCCCGGCGGCCAACGCCTCTTGGCCAAGCTGCAATCGCGCGGAGGTGTATTGGCGAAGCACTTTCCCCTCCCCGCCTTCCCACGGGTGGAAGCTCCGCGAAGTGAGGAGGTCGAGGGCCTTTTGCGGTTGGGCGGTCTCGTTGTAGAGGGAGGCGAGTTCCACGGTCGCATCATCGCGGTCGAGTGTGAGATCAAGATGGGATTCCAAAAACGCAAGTTGCGAGGCGGGGCTGTCACCCAGCTTGGCGCAAAGCTGGACACACTCGGAAACAAGACGCGAATCGGCGGGATCGCACGCGAGCGCCTTTTCGTAGCTGGCCCGGGCGGCATTTCCGTCCCGGCGCGTATTCCAATACGCAATGCCGAGATTGCGATGCACTGTGGCGAACGCGCCATCAGCCTCCCGAGCCTTTTCCCACGCGGCGATGGCGTCGAGGTGGCGCTTCTTGTCGTAAAAGAAATTCCCGAGACCGTAGGCGGCATTTCGATCGCAACCGGGTTGCGTCAATGCCCACTCGAGAACGACCGATTCGTGAATCCGCGAGGGGAAAAAATAGTCGGCGGCCAGTTGGCGCGCATGCTCCAAGGATGCCGAGGATTTCGCCGCTTCCCCAAGACGGGCGTAAAGCCAGGCCAGAGTGTAACAGGTCGAAGGGGAGCGCTCCAACGGATTCGGAACGGCGACAGGTTGGACATCCGCGGAGTGGTGGGTTTCGAGGATCGAGACGGCTTCGGCAAGACAACCGCAATCCGCGTAATCGAAGGCAACATCAAGCGCGGTTTGGGCATCGTTTCGGCTCAGCGGGGAAAGGCGGGCAAGGCCATTTTCCTGCAACTGCAACTCGGCAAGCGCCCAATGGTCAAGACGGTCGATTGCGAGAAGGGCATTGAGTGTTTCCCGCGATTCGCCGCCCCGCCCGAGATTGCGCAGGCAGATGGCCTTGAGGACATGCGCCTTGTTGTTGGTGGCGTTCGTTTCGAGGGATTCCTCAACAGTTCGCAGGGCGGTTGTGACATCACCGTTTTTCAAGTCGAGGCAAGCGAGTTCGTAGTTGGCCGCCGCCCGCCAGGCGAAATTCCATGCCGCTTTGGCAACAAGAGGCCGGGCTGCGGCATCGTTTCCCTGGAATCGCCGCACCAGACCGAGCAAATAGTGCGCTTCGCCGGTCTCGGGGTTCGGATGCCGGAAGGTGAGTCGCGAGATCGCCGCGGTGAAGTAGTCCGCCGCCTCGTCGAAGAGACCTCGCGAGAGCTTGAGGCGGCCGAGTGCGATATTGCAACGCGCGTCACCTGGATCGCGCTTTAAGCCCGCCTCCCAATAAATCTCAGGGTAGCGCGTGGGATGCCGGTATTGATCGAGATGCTCGCCGGTCAGATACAATTCATCGGCCGAGGAAATCTCCTCCGGCATCGGTGGCTCGGTGGCCAACCGGCGATCACGCGTGGCACTCGCAGGTTCCACTGGCCGATATCCGATGACCGCTTCGCCCTTGGAATTGAAAACCCACAAGCACAGCGAAGTGTCGGTATCTCCGTCAAAGCGAAGCCCGATGTGTTGCCATGGCGTGTCCGGCGAGGCATTCAAGATCGCATCCAGAATCACACGGTCGCCATCTTTCAAAACCGCGCGCAAGCCCTTCCATCGGGCGCGAAACAGCCAACCCCAAGTCGATCGAGCGGTCGTCGCGGACCACCAATCGGACCGCCGCAAGCGTGTTCGCCTGTTGAACCGGGCCGAGCTTTTGATACGGCCACCAGAACTGCGAAAATGTCTTGGTCTCGTAGGGGGCGATGTAAGTGAAGTCCGGCTGGTTGTCGGTATAAACACCAGCCATCAGTTCCACATACGGGCCGCCGGTATCGGTCAATTCCCTGTCCCAAGCCCAGCCGAACTCGTGGTTGCCCCAGGTCCACTGCTTCTTGCCGGGGCTGATGTATTTGTTGGCGACATGGACAAATCCTCCCTGTGCGTCGTGGTCGTAGCCGCCGAAGAAATCCTCCTGCGTTTGGCACACCATGTAACTCGTCGGCACCGGGATGTTTTTATACAAGGTCAGGTCGTTCGCCCCGCGGCGCACGGCATAGTCCACGCCATAGTAGAAATTCTCCGCCAGCGGGAACGATGACATCGCCCGCACCGCATGATCGGCCACATAGTGCACATCGGTCGGGAAAAAGCTCTGGTAGTTGTCGTGAACACGCGCCGCCACATTCGCCCACCAAAGAAAGGTCTGGGTGAACGGCGTGCGGTTGTAGAGCCGGCCGCGCAGCTCGATCAACGAACTGCCGGGCCGCAGTCGAATCCCGTGCATGCCTTTCAGTCGGTTGAGCGGATCGTGCTCGGACTGCCAAACGGTGAAAACTCCCTCGCCCTCGTCCTCGATCTCCACATCGGTAGGGAGGTAGGTGCCTGGCCGGTGGTGCTGCGGCCAGTTGAACTCGACGCCACCCGAGACCCATGGCCCGGCAAGGCCGACCAGCGCGGGCTTGATCACCTCCTGCCTGTAAAAAAAATCGTAATCGGCGTTTGCCTTGTCCTGCCCCAGAAAAATCCGCCCGCCGATCTCGGGCAGCATCACCAGCCGCACAAACTCGTTCTCCAGACCGGGCCGCAACATAGTCCACCGGCTTCGGCGGCTCGTCCTGATACACCTTGTCGATGAATGGAACCGGATACACCTTGCCGCTTGAGCCCTGATACACGCGCTTCTCGAAGAAGAGGGGATTTCGTTCCGGACAGCCCAGTCCGTAGGTGGGAATGGAGAGTTTATCGAGTCGCGCGGTGACGGGTGTCATAGGCTTGTCAGGGAGTCAGGCTGAAATGGAATCAACAGCAGGGGAGTCGCCCACCGCCGGAAAACCGAAATACTCGCGGGCGTTCCGATAGCTGATATCGGCGACCAATCCACCGACCAGGTCGATGTCGTCGGGAACGAGCCCGCGCTGCATGTCGCGGCCGAGGATATTGCAGAGCAACCGGCGGAAGTATTCGTGCCGAGTATAGGAAAGGAAGGAGCGGCTGTCGGTGAGCATGCCGACAAAACGCGCGAGCACGCCGAGCTGCGAGAGGGCCTCGATCTGGCGGGTCATGCCGTCGAGCTGGTCGTTGAACCACCATCCGCTGCCGAATTGCATTTTGCCGGCGGTGATGCCGTCTTGGAAATTGCCGAGCATCGTGGCGATGACCTCGTTGTCGCGTGGATTGAGGTTGTAGATGATCGTCTTGGGCAGATTGCCCGCGCTGTCCAACCGGTCGAAGTGCCGCGACATGGCCGAGGCCACAGGCCAGTCTCCGATCGAATCGAAGCCGGTATCGGGCCCGATTTGATGCAACATGCGCGTGTTGTTCGAGCGCAGCGCACCGTAGTGGATTTGCATCGTCCAGCCTTTCGCCGCATCCATCACAGCGAGTTCGTGCAGGAGGTAGGATTTGTAGCGCGACACCTCCGCAGGCGTGATGGATTGGCCCGCGCGGGCCTTGGCGAAAATCGCCGCCGCTTCGTTCCTCGGGCAATCCTCGGCCCAGATGGTCTCCAGGCCGCGGTCGGACAACCTGCATCCGTTGTCGGAGAAAAAATCATGCCGCTTCTGGAGGGCCGACATCAGGTCGTCCAGCGTGGCCACACTCATGTCGGCGGCTTGCTCCAACGCGCCGAGCCAAGCGGTGAACCCCTCGGGGCGGTCGATCCACAGCGCCTTGTCGGGCCGCCAGGTCGGCAGCACGCGGATCTTGAAATTTTTATCCGCCGCGATGGCGCGGTGGTGTTCCAACGAATCCACCGGATCGTCGGTGGTGCAGACCACCTCGACATTCGAGCGCTCCATGAACCCGCGCGCCGAAAAACCGGGCTGCGCGAGCATGTCGTTGCAACGATCGAAAATGTCCCGCGCGGTGGAGGGACCGAGCAGGCGGTCGTCGATGCCGAAATAGCGCGCCAACTCGAGGTGCGACCAATGGTAGAGCGGGTTGCGGAGGAACTGCGGCATGGCCCCGGCGTATTGGGCGAACTTCTCCCAAGGGGTCGCATCGCCGGTGCAGAACTTTTCATTGATCCCAACCGAGCGCATGGCCCGCCATTTGTAGTGGTCGCCGCCGAGCCAGAGTTCGGAAATGTCACTCCACCGCTTGTCCTGCGCGATTTCGGCAGGCGGCAAATGGCAGTGGTAGTCGATGATCGGCTGCGGAGCGGCATGCTCGTGGTAGAGGCGCCGCGCCTGCGGCGTCTCAAGAAGAAAATCGTCGTGGATGAATTTCATATGGTCATGGAGGCGAACCCGCCGTCGACGACGAGTTCTGTGCCGGTGATGAAGCTGCCGGCGTCGGAAGCAAGGAGCAGCGCGGCGCCGATGAGTTCGCGGGCCTCGCCAAAGCGTTTCATCGGCGTGTGCCCCATGATGCTGGCCACGCGGTCTGGCGTGAGGACTTTGCGGTTCTGCTCGGCGGGGAAAAACCCGGGCACGAGCGTGTTGACGCGCACCCCCTGCGCCGCCCATTCGCGGGCGAGGTTTTTTGAGAGGTTGTGCACCGCCGCCTTTGTCGCCGAGTAGGTGAAGACACGCGACAGCGGAATGATCCCCGACATGGAGCCGAGATTGATGATGCTGCCGCCGCCCGAGGCGACCATGAGCTTGCCGAAAACCTGACAGGCGACCAGGACCGCCTTGAGATTGATCGTGATGATGCGGTCCATTTCCTCGTCGGAGATGTCGAGAAATGGCGTGGCGCTGTTCACCCCGGCGCCGTTAACCAGAATGTCGATCTTGCCGTGCCCGTTGGAGATGCGGCGGGCGAGGTCTTCAAGGGCGCTGCGGGAGGAAACTTCGCATGCCTCGAAGGAAACTTGCCCTCCGCCAGCCGTGATCGCAGCCATGCGCTTCTCGGCCTTGGAAGCATCGCGCCCGACGAGAACGATCTTCCCTCCAGCCGCCGCCAATCCCTCGGCCATGGCTCCGCAAAGTTCGCCTGTGCCGCCAATGACGACCGCCGTTTTGCCCCCAAGGTTGAAAAGTTCCGCTGGGTTCATGACTGCTGAAAACCCGATCGGGGACCGCCTTCCACTGTGCCGGAAAACCGATGCACTGCCACTTGGCTAGCGGGCGTTGTTTTTTCTCCTGATCTCAAAACGCAACCCCTTGGAATTCGAGCAGTGTTCATTGTGTTTTTGATTGAGGGATTTCGATGTTTCCGGACTCGGCAACCGCTTTGACAAGGCGGTCTGCCACCGCCCTCTTGTCTCGCGGGTGAATCTCATGCGCTTCACCGAGATCCGCCGCCTTGGCAAGGCAAGCACCTGGAGTTTCGGCAACAAACCGGGCCTGGGCCTCCTGAAAACGGGAGCGCCACTTGGCTTGGATTGTTTGATCTTGGGGATCGTTTGCCTTCCCGAGATAACCGGGCAGTTCAACAACAAAGAACGGCAGGTGGGGCTGACGGAAATCCGAGCGCCAGCGGTCCACCATCACGCGCAATGCCGCTGAGTAGTCGTTGGCCCGTGTGATATCGGACTCGCCTTGATACCACAAAACGCCCCGCAAACTGTATGGTGCGAGCCAGCAAACATCCTTGGCATAGACCGAGCCCGACTTTTTTTGGGGATCGGACGGCTTGAATGCCGCAAGTCGCGGATCCTTCGACACAAGATCCGCTGGAAGAAACGCACGCAGAGACTGGCCGCCTTGGCCCAGATCGATCAACCCGATGGGCACTCCTGACTTTTCATGCATGGACGCACCAAAAAAATATCCGATCGCGGAGAAGCCAACCGATGTCGAAGGATCGCAGCGCGCCCATTTTCTTTCAGGCGGTGTCGAGCCCTTCCCCCCGGAAGCGGCAAGAAGCCTGATTCCCGGATGTGAAGACTTCTCCAGATCGGCGGAAAAAATCAGCGGGCTTGCAGGATTTTTCTCATCTTCACGCCTCCCGAGCCTGTATCGCATGTTTGACTGTCCTGAACAGAGCCACACATCACCGATGACGACATCGCGCAGCGTCACGCATTCCTGTCCCGATGAGACTTCAAAAACGATGGATTCATTCAGCGGGGTCGGTCCGCATGGCGGCAATTCCACACTCCAGGATCCGTCGCGCGCCACGACTCCCGAGACACTACTGTTCTGAATGGACACCGAAACCTTGGAGCCCGGCGAACCTGTGCCCCACACGCAAACGGGAACATCACGCTGCAAAACCATGTGCTCGGAAAACGGTCCGCCAAGCGTCAAAGGCTGGGCTGGAGCGAATGTCGGGCTCGCAACCAGCATTGCGAGAATGACGAAAAGATTCCGAATCATTCGCCGGGGCAGACAGGCTGGGTTGATTTTTCTTCCATAGTTGCCTGAGCAATTTCTAGCGATTGGCAGCGCGAGTCCGCAGGCGTTCACCCTTCACCCCCCCCGTCCATGGCTCCGCACAATTCCCCCGTGACGCCGATAATGACAGCCGTTTTGCCCCCAAGGGTGAAAAGTTCCGCTGGCATTGCGCTCATCGCACCACGCGGGCGCCCCCGCCTTTCATGAGTTTCTCGACTTCCTTGCGCGTGGCCATCGAAGTGTCTCCCGGCGTGGTCGAGGCCAGCGCGCCGTGGGCCGCGCCATAATCGACGGCGAGTTGAGCGTCGTTGTGCTCGAGGAATCCAAAGGCCAGGCCGCTGGCGAAACTGTCGCCCCCACCCACGCGGTCGAGGATGTCGAGGCCGGGGTATTTGCGGCTTTCGTAAAAGTTGCCGTCGTGCCAGCAGATGGCGCTCCAGTCGTTCTTGCTGGCCGTGGCGACGGCACGGAGCGTGGTGGCGGCCACCTTGAAGTTTTTGAATTCCTTCACCGCCGTCTCGATCATGAGCTTGAAGGCATCGGTTTCGATATTGCTCAAATTGTGATCCACGCCCTCGACCTCGAAGCCGAGCGAGGCGGTGAAGTCTTCCTCGTTGCCGATCATCACATCGACATACTTGGCGATCTCGCGATTGACCTCTCGGGCCTTGGCCTGGCCGCCAATCGATTTCCAAAGCGACGGACGGTAATTGAGGTCGTAGCTGACGATGGTGCCGTGCTTCTTGGCGGCTTGAACGGCTTCGATCGTCAGATCGGCGGTGGATTCCGACAACGCTGCAAAGATTCCGCCGGTGTGAAACCAGCGCGCGCCGAGTTTCCCGAAGATATGATCCCAATCAAAATCGCCGCGCTTGAGCTGCGCCGCGGCAGTGTGTCCGCGATCCGGCACGCCGACCGCCCCGCGCACGCCGTATCCCCTCTCGGTGAAATTGAGGCCGTTGCGCACAGTGCGGCCGATGCCGTCATCCTCGCGCCATTTGATGAACGAGGTTTCGACCCCGCCCTGCATGATGAAATCCTCGATCAGGTGCCCGACCTCGTTGTCCACGAAGGCGGTGCAGACCGCGGTTTTCAGCCCGAAACATTTGCGAAGCCCTCGCGAGGTGTTGTATTCGCCGCCGCCTTCCCAGGCGTCGAAGCGGCGGGCGGTGCGGATGCGCCCCTCGCCGGGATCGAGGCGAAGCATGACTTCGCCAAGGCTGATTTGGTCGTAGTGGCAGGTGGATGGATCGCGGAGCGGGAGTGACATGGTTTTTTAGAGGTTGATGGAGTTAAAATCTTCGGGTTTCCAGGCGGGTTCGCCGAGTTCATGCGTGATGTGGGCGAAGCTCTCGATTTCCGCCTTGGTGAAAAGGAGCCCGCCGTGCGCGTCGGTGAGCTTGGCCGCTTTCGCTTCGAGCTCGCCGGGCAAAAGGCATTGTTCGTTGCCAGGTCCGAGAATGTCTTGAAGGCAGGCCTTCACATTGTCCGATTGCGTGCGGCCGAACGCGTAGTCGTGCCCGTGCAGCGCGCCGGGATGGATGCATTGGAAAAAGAAGGTCGAGCCGCGCTTTTCTTGCGGGTGGCCTTTTGTAGTGCCGCGAATGGAGGGCAAACCGCCACCGATGAACGCGGCGTAAAGTTCGTCGATCAACCCAAGCCCGTAGCCCTTGTGCGCACCGAATGGCAGCAAGGCCACAGCTTTATTTGGATCGGTGGTTGGTTGACCTGCGGCATCCACAGCCCACCCGGGCCCGAGCTCCTTGCCCTCGCGGGCGAACTGCTGCACCCGGCCCATGGCCACTGTGGAGGTCGCCCAGTCGATGACGATGGGAAATCCCACGGCGTCCTGCGTCGGGAAACCCCATGAGTGCGGGTTGGTGCCCAACGTCGCTGTCTTGCCGCCAAATGGCACGACCTCCGAAGTAGCCGAGGTGCAATTCGTATAAGCGATGTAGCCTTTGAGTGCGGCATCGATCACATACCCACCGCCCCAGAGGTAATGTGTCGCGTTGTCCACGCTGACCATTCCCACGCCGTATTGATCGGCGAGCTGCATGCAACGATCCATCGCCTCGTAAGCCACGGCTTGGCCGAGCTTATTGTGTCCGTCCCAGGACTCGGACGCGGCAAAGCGCGAGGGGAGTTTCGCAATCTCCGCACCAGGCGTCCAACGACCGACCTTGCTGCCGAAGAGATCGTCGAGATGCAGCGCTTTGAGCGCGTTGTGCGTGCGGATGCCGTGACGGGCCGCGCTATGGCAGAAGCGGGAAGCGGCATGCGCCTCTTCCCCGCTGTAGCCTCGGGCCAGGTAGGCGCGGGCCACGAGACTGTCGTGCTGTGCGGCGGGAACAATGAACCAAGTATCGGACATAATTTTTAGAGAAGGTTGGCTTGGGCCAGTGCGGGCTTGCCCTCGAGCACATTGATCAAGTTCTGCACGGCCATGCTCGCTTGGCGGACCACATTTTCATAAGTGCGAGAGCCGATATGCGGAGTGATGACCGTGCGGGGCGCTGTGAGCAACGGATGGTCGGGCGGCGGAGGTTCCTCGTCCATGACATCGGCTGCGTAGCCGCCGAGATGGCCCGAACGCAAGGCATCGAGCAAAGCCGCGGTTTCCACCAGTTCGCCACGCGCGCAATTGACGAGAAGAAGGCCGGGCTTAGCCAGCGAGAGACGCTGTGCATTGACCAAATGGCGGGTGCGGTCGGTCAGCATGGTGTGAAGGCTGACCACATCGCACCGCCGGAAAAGGTCATCGGGATCGGCAATGCGCGTGACGGCATGTTCCAAGGCGAAGGATTCATCCCAATGATTGCCGTAGCCGAGCACCGTCATGCCGAACGCTGCCGCCCGCTTGGCGACTTCCTTGCCGATACGGCCAAGTCCGACAATCCCGATCGTTTTGCCGTGGAGTTCGTGACCCGTGATCCTCTTCCACTGGCCGTTGCGCACGAAGTTCGCCTCCTCGACCAGATTCCTGCAAAGCGCGAGCAACAGCGCGAAGGTGTGCTCGGCCACCGTGGTGTGGTTCACGCCGGGGCAAAAAGTGACGGGAATGTTGAGTTCCGTGGCGGAGGCCAGATCGATCTTGTCCAAGCCAATGCCGTATTTGGCCAAAACCTTTAGGCGCGGCAGGGACTTTTCGAGCACGGCTCGCGTGATGGCGTCGTCACCGCAGAGAAACGCATCGAATCCTCCGGCGAGTTCGAGCATGCGCGCCTCGGAGAGAGGCCCACGCTCACGGACGATTTCATAGCCCCGCGAGGCGAGGAGGTCGTGGTGCGAACCGGGCGTATCCTGGAACGAGGTGGTGGTGAGGAGGATTTTCATGTCAGGCGAATGGAGGCAGTTGTGTGTAGCACACTCACCCGCGCCGCGCCCGACTCCAAGGAAAGAGGGTTAGCAATTCATTGTTTCCGGTAAAAAATGCTAACTGCATCGCAAGGCCTTCCAAAACCGCAGACACCTTTCTGACTCCACCCATTTTTAACAACTCCCACCTTCGCCGCCGATTGAATGCTGCGAAGGGGACTGTCCGTGGAAGCGGCGATATGCCCGGGTGAAATCTCCAAGATGGCGATAACCGAGCGCCAATGCGGTTTCTTTGACTGTGGCATTTTCCTGACGCAGCAACCGCTGCGCCTCGCGCATCTTGATCTCAAGAAACGCGCGACCCGGGGAGAGCCCAGTGGACTCGCGGAAGAGCCGGTGCAACCCCATCGGTGACACCCCGAGATAGTCGGCCAGCGCGGCGGCGGGCGCCCGGATCTCAAGATGCCGCCGCATCCATTGCTCCGCCAATTGCAGGCGTTGGTGGACACGCAACTCGGAGTTCGAGGAACCCCTGTCGCAACGTGCCAGCGCGGCATCGAGCAGGGTTTTCAAGGCCTCCAGCGAAGGCGGTGAAAATTCATCGGAGCGCTGAATTTCACGCAATGTCCGTTGATGCAAATCCTCGATTTCGGCCAGCAGGTCGTTTTCCGCGCTGCGCAACCAGCAGGTGCGGGCCGTCAATCGGTCGCCGATGTCCGGCGGCTCAGCCCAAATCCACACTAAATGCGTGCTGGTCGCCGCGCGTTGGTCGGCCCACCCGTAAGGCACATCGGGACCGGCCACGATCACCGAACCGCGCCCCGTGCTGTGCCGCCGACGGGCCACGAGAAATTCGGGCTGGCCGGAAAGAACAACCATGCATGTCCATCCATGGTGCACACGCAGCGGAATGGGATGCCGCCCGTAGAAGCGCCGCCCCCAGCCGAGATACAGAAGCCCGCCCGCAGACTGGCCTGGCGGCAGCCAATGAGGCGCTCCGGGACCTGGGAGGTAAATCTCGCGGGCGGCTTTCGTCTGCATGGGATTTTTGGGGTGGGGTCGATTGCCCCCCGTTATTCGGAGAGATGTTCCCGCCTCACGCGGTCAACCCGGCAAACCCGTCGAGCACGATCTGAGACCACGTTTCAAACGTGTCCCGCCGGGCCAGAAGTTCCTCATGCGTGGCGAAACCGAGTTCGGCGATCGCCTTCTCTCCGGCACCCACCTCGCCATTCTCCAAAAAAACAAGATGCACCACCCCGAGATGCACGCTGCCGACCTCGGTGGAGTCGTCGTTGATCAACGCCACCGCCCGTTCGCTAAATCCCCCTCCGAGCCGCAACTCCTCGGAAATCTCGCGCCGCACGGCATTGTGGTAGATCGACTCGTCGAAGTGCCCGCCGCAGTCGTCGGTGTCATTGATGTGGCCGCCGATGCCGATCGAGGATTTCGCCACGAGGCGCTTCTCGCCGGACTTCGCCCCGCGGGTGTAGTGCAGGATTTTCCCGCCGTGCAGGAACACCGCATACGGGATCAACTGCTTGAGCGTGGGGTCCTCCTCCGCAGCGGAGCGCGGCACAAAAAAATTGTTTTTCCTATCGAGGAACGTGGGCAGGTAATCCCCCACCCTCGGGCACAGGCCCTGAAAGCTTCCCAATGCATCGAATAACTCGCGGCGAACCACGAGCACCTGTTCCTCAGTGTTGCTCATAGGCCGCAGACATTGCCCGCCACGAGACGACCACGCAAAGCCAAAACTCCCCGCCGCTGCACGCCGAAATCCACCCGCCGTTGTCCTACCGACGTTTCCCACCTTGCAAGCACCCGTCCTTTTCTGTGACAAAGGAGTCGATGACAGACGCACTATCCCAAGCCGTCGAAAGCGGCACACTCGACCAGCAAACCGCCGAAAAAATCGACCGCCTCGCGCCCGGAGCCTTCTGCACCCACAAAAGCTGGGGCTTCGGACGTGTCGCGGAGTGGAATTTGACCGGCGGCCAAATCCTGATCGACTTCAAAACCCGCAAAGGCCACCCCATGCAGCTCGCCTACGCGGCGGAAACACTCACGCCCATCGCCGAATCACACATCCTCGCACGCCGCGAGAACGATCCCCAAGGCGTCAAGGCCGAGGCGGAGGCTGACTCCGCGCTGTTCCTCCGGGCCGCCCTCGCCGACCTCGGCGGCAAGGCCACCAGCGACCAGATCTCCTCGCTCCTCTCGCCTTCCGTTTTCACCCCCGCCGCCTTCAAACGTTGGTGGGATGCCGCCCGCAAAAAAATCAAAACCGACGGCCACTTCAAACTCCCGACCAAAAAGTCCGACCCCTACGTGCTGCTCGAGGAAAAGGTGGATGCCGCACAAGGCCTCCTAAACTCGTTCCGCGAGGCGCGCCACACCCGCGATCAACTCCTCGCCCTCGACCACATCACAAAAGCGCTCGCCGAACTCAAATCCCACGAAAGCGAAATCCCCGCCCTCGTTACCGAGATCGGCGAGATCTCCTCGCGCCACCGCCGCCTCCAAGCCCCCGCAGCCATTGAGATGCTGGTAGCCCGCGATGAAATCGCCGCAGCCTTCGCCATCGAACTCCCGCCCGACGCCCCCTTTGTCTCCGAACTCCTTTCCTCAGAATCCTCTCGCCTGAACGAAATCTTCGCGACCATCCCCGGCGCACGCCAGCGCGATGTCCTCGAGTCATTCGAGAAAGCATTCGGCGAATCCTGGAGCGACAAGGCCCTTGTTCTCCTCCGCGACGCCGGCGGCCGCCTCGTCGCAGATGTCGCCCGTCTCTTCGAGAGGAAAGGAAACAAGGAAAAACTCCAATCCACGCTGGAACGCTGGATCAGCGAGCGCTCGATTTCCTCGGAAATGCTCATCTGGCTCTGCAAAGACCGCGACAAGCGCTTCCCCGAACTCTTCAACGCCGAACTCCTCGCCGCCGTCTTCAGCGCCCTCGAGGCCGACCAACTCGCCGAGAAGCGCACCTCGCGCCTCCGCGACCTCTTGGTTGACGACCGTGAACTCGTCGGCGACCTGCTCATGAACGCCTCGCGCGATGTCGTCCGCGACTCGATGCGCAAGCTCATGCTCACTCCTGTCTTCGACGACCTCTCGAAGCGCTCCCTCATGGCCCGCATCGTCAAGCTCTACCCCGACACCCAGGACATGATCACCGGCAAGCAAACCGACGAACGCGCCGACTCGCTCATCGTCTCCTGGCCGAGTCTCGAGAAACGCAAGGCGGAACTCGACCAACTCGTCACCAAGGAAATCCCGCAAAACCTCCGCGACATCAATATCGCCAAGGAACAAGGCGACCTTCGCGAGAACGCGGGCTTCAAGGCCGCAAAGGAACACCAGCGCGTCCTCCAAGGCCGCCGGGTGGAAATGGAACGCGACCTCGCCCACGCCCGTGGCACGAACTTCGAAAACCCCTCCACCTCGCAAGTCTCGATCGGAACCGTCGTCACCGTGCGCTACGAGGACGGCGCCACCGAGACCTACAGCATCCTCGGAGCATGGGACAGCTCACCTGAGCACGGCATCATCTCCTACAAGGCGGGCATCGGCCAGGCTCTCCTCGAAGCCCCGCTCGGCGCGTCTGTCGAGCTCCCATCCGAACACGGCACCCGCAAGGCGACGATTCAGTCGATCCAGACATTCACCGATCTGGAACTCCTGAAAACAACTGTCCACGGAGTCGTCGAGGACCTCCAACCGGCGTAACCGCGCCGGTTCGCCGCCCATGCAGGACTCACCGCTCGACATCCTCATCCTCGGGGGCGCCGGCCGCTTGGCCAGTTCCCTCGCCGAGGTGTGGGGAAAAACACACAACGTCACTTCCCTCGGCCGCGCGCAGCTCGATATCGGCAACGCCGATCTCCTTGCGGCGACCCTCGACACAACGCGCTTCGACATTCTCGTCAACGGCGCGGCGTTCACCAATGTCGACCTGTGCGAATCCGAGCGGGACGCCGCCCGCCTCATCAATGCCACCGCTGCCGGCCACATGGCGACAATCGCCTCGGCGCGCGGCGCTCGCCTCATCCATTTCAGCACCGATTACGTCTTCGATGGCTCGCTGGACCGTCCACTCACCGAGGAGGACACCCCCACCCCAGTGAGCTGGTATGGAAAAACAAAACTGGAAGGCGAGGAACTCGTCCTCACCGCCGATTCCCGCCACCTCGCTGTGCGCGTCTCATGGGTTTTCGGCCCGGCAAGACCCTCGTTCATCGATGCGATCTTGAACCGTGCACGCACCGAGAGCCGCGTCGAGGCCGTTGAGGACAAGTTCTCCAGCCCGACCTACGCCATTGATTGCGCGGAGTGGCTCGCGCCGTTTCTTCGCCCAGGCACGCCGGGCGGCCTCTACCATGCCTGCAACTCGGGTTCGTGCTCCTGGCGCGACTACGGCCAAAAGGCGCTCGAACTCGCCGCCGCCGCAGGCATTCCCCTCGCCACCACCGACGTCGGCGGCATCCGCCTCGCCGACATGAAGCAATTCGTCGCCCCACGGCCGGTCCATACTGTTCTCGATACCTCGAAACTCGCCCGCACCACCGGCATCACCCCGCGCCCTTGGGAAACCGCACTCCACGATTACATCCAGACCCGCCATGCATCGATTTCATCTGCCAACTGATCGTTGGGAATCCGCCGCCCTCGACCCGAAGGAATCCCACCACTGCCTCCATGTGCTGCGCCTCGCCGAGGGGGACCGCGTGACTGTCTTCGACGGTCAAGGCCGTGAATCCATGGCCACCATCGCCTCGACCGCCGGGGGCACTGTCACCCTCCAACTCGCCCCCTCTTCGACCACACCACCGCCCCCCTGCGCGATCACGCTCGGCCAGGCCGTGCCGAAGGGGAAAAACATGGACCTTATCGTCCAAAAGGCTGTGGAACTCGGGGCAGCACACATCGCCCCGCTCCTCTCGGACCGCACCGTGATCCAACTCGACACCGGCGATTCCCCGAAAAAGCAGGAAAAATGGCAGGCCACCGCCCTCGAAGCCTGCAAGCAATGCGGCCAAAACCGCATCCCCGCAGTGGCACTCCCCCTCCCGCCGCGAGACTTCCTCCAACTCCCCCCCGCCAAAAACGCCCTCCTTCTCATCGCCTCGCTCCAACCCGACGCGCGCCCCATCAAGACCGTTCTCAAGGAATACAACGAAACCCACGACTCATCCCCGAAGGACGTCACCGTGCTCGTCGGCCCTGAGGGGGATTTCACCCCCGCCGAGATCGCCCTCGCGAAAAGCCACGGCTACCAACCCGTCACCCTCGGCCCGATCATCCTCCGCACCGAGACCGCCGCCATTTACTGCCTGAGCGTGCTCGCCCACGAACTCTTCTCTCCAAGCGCGGAATAACCCGCTCAAGACCCCCCGCCACCTCGGGCATCACTCCCCGACAGGCATCGCCGTTGGCGCGACTGGTTCGGACAACAACAACGGCGGCAGCGGCTCAGCCACTGGCTCGGGTGTGGGAGCAGGCGTAGGGATAGGCGTGGGGATAGGCGTGGGGACCGCCCTCTGAACAACAGGCACCGCCACAGCCACCCGTTCCGGCTTTTGCAAAAATGGAATCGCCACGCGGTCCTGAAGCAAAAACGTCCAGGCCACAAAAAGAATAATCGGCGCCACCAGCGCGATGACCGACAACAGCAACGCCAACGACGCTCGCCGCCCGGCAACCCTCAAAATCTCGCGCGCCGCTGCACGCTCCCGCTCTGAGATCAACTCCATGCACGCAAGTCGGTGAAGCGAGCGCTCCGGAAATGTCGGAGCCAAGGCCTTCAAGCGATCAAGCGAGTGCCTGGCCAGCTCGCTTTTCTTGTTTTCGACGATCTCGAACTCGGGCTCCTCCATGGCTCATGAATGCCCAGCCAACCCGCCTCCCGCAAGCGCAAAGAACTCCCCGGCCACTCCCGAAAATGCCGCTTCCCAGCGGTGGCCCGTCGCTCAACTCGACCCCGCCAACCCCACAAGCAGGGGCATGCCCTACGAACGCCTCATCGGGCGTCACGAAGAAGTTGAATCTCGGCCGCCACATCAGTCGCCCGAAATACCGAGGTCCCGGCAACCAGCAAACTCGCCCCCCTCGACACACACTCGGCGGCGGTGACCGCATTGATCCCACCATCCACCTCGATCCGGAAATTCCATTCACCCCTCCACGCATCGGCCTCGGCAACCTTCCCAAGCATCTCGGGCAAAAACGGCTGACCCCCGAACCCCGGATTCACCGTCATCACAAGCAGGATATCGAACTCCCCCAAAAACGGCTTCACACGCTCGAGCGGCGTGGGCGGACTGATCGCCAACCCTGCGAGCTTCCCGGCGGCGCGAATCGCCTTGAGCGATGCCGACACATCGTGATGCGCCTCGACATGCACACTGATCGACGACGCCACCGGCACAAACCTCGGGACATAGATGTCCGGACGCTCGATCATCAGATGCACATCCAGCGGCAGCGCCGTGTGCCGCGCCACCGCCTCCACAAACGCCGGCCCGAAGGAAATATTGTCCACCAAATGCCCATCCATCACATCGCAGTGGATCCAATCCGCCCCCGCGGCCGTCACCCGCTCGACCTCCACCCCCAACCGCGAAAAATCACAGGCCAGAATCGAAGGAGCGACGATGGTTTTATGCATGGACATGCCTGCGTAGTAACTCCCGCCCGCGCATTTTTCCAGCGGCGATTGCTCATGTCGCCGCTCGCCGACAACTCAAGATGTCGGCGATCGGCCATATTTTGGGGATTCCAGTGCGCTTCACATTCAGCATTTTTATTCCGTAAAACGCATATTGCTATTTTATTTGTTTTAGCGAATATTCATGCCCGATGCAACTCGCCCGCGACTCCAAGCAAATCGGCAACATCATCCGTCGAGCCAGGAAAAAGCAACACCTGAACCAAACCCAACTCGCCGAGAAAACCGGGCTCCGCCAAGCCACTGTTTCCCAAGTCGAAAACGGCCAACCATCGGCCCGCATCGGCACTCTTCTCGCGCTTTTCGCCGCATTGGATCTTGAGTTGCTGGTCGCCCCGAGATCCAAGGAGTGGACCATCGAGGCGGGAGGCGGTTTCTGATGCCTCGCCGCGCAACCTACCAACCCCTTGGGGTTTTCATGAATGGCCAAGCCGTGGGCGTTTTGCTCAAGGAACCCGGGGGCGCCATCGCGTTCGAATACCATAACGACTGGCTCGACGCGGCATACGCGATCCCTGTCTCACGCTCGCTTCCCCTGCGCGAAGACCCGTTTCGAGGCCCGGCGGTTTCAGCTGTTTTTGAAAACCTGCTCCCGGATTCAGAGGCACTGCGCCGCCGCGTTTCGGAAAAGGTCGGTGCGGAGGGAATAGACGCCTACAGCCTGTTGTCACGGATCGGGCGGGATTGCGTGGGCGCCCTGCAATTCCTCCCCGAAGGCGAGGAGCCCACAGCGACTGGGAAAATCGAGGGCCGTCTTGCAAAGGACACCGAGATCGAGGCGATGTTGCTCAACCTAACCCAGACCCCGCTCGGGCTCGACCGCGACAAGGATTTCCGCATTTCGATCGCGGGTGCTCAGGAAAAAACCGCCCTTCTCCGACACAAGGGAAAATGGTGGAAACCCTCCGGAACCACGCCAACCACCCACATTTTGAAAAAACAAATGGGCACGCTGCCGAACGGTTTGGCCCTTTCCAGCAGCATCGAAAACGAATTCTACTGCCTGCGTCTGCTCGCAGCCTTTGGCCTGCCGGTCAACCACGCCGAAATTTCCACCTTTGGCAATACCAAGGCTCTCGTCATCGAACGCTTCGACCGCCGCTGGACGGACGACCACCGCCTGCTGCGTTTGCCACAGGAGGATTGCTGCCAAGCTTTGTCGATTCCGCCGTCGCGGAAATACCAAAACGATGGAGGGCCCGGCATCGCTGACATTCTCCACTTGCTCAAGGCAGGCGACTCGCCCGCCGATGACCAGAAGCGTTTTCTCAAGGCACAAGTGGTCTTTTGTTTGATCGGTGCCACGGACGGCCATGCCAAAAATTTCAGCATCTTTTTGGGTCCGCTCGGCCGCTTCCGCCTCACCCCCCTCTACGACATCCTTTCCGCACAACCGAGTCTGGCCACCGGGCAAATTCACAAAAAACAAATGCCGCTCGCCATGTTTGCCGGAACCAATCGCCACTATGTTGTGGACCGAATCCGCGGCAGGCATTTCACCCAGACCACCGAACGCGCGGGCGTGTCCTCCACTCTGGCGGAAGAGGTTTTGCAGGAAGTCCTCGAACAAGCGCCAAGAGCGAAGGAGTTGCTGGAAAAAGGCCTGCCAGCCGATTTTCCCGAACTCCTCCACCGCACAATCTGGGAGGGTGTTGCCTCGCGGCTCGGAAACTTACGACCATAGCTTCAATTCCCCCCTACGATCCCTTTGCCCAACCCCTCCCCCTCGCGATAGTCTCCACCCATGGACTTCTCAAGCGACGAATATTTCATGAGTGAGGCCCTCAAACAGGCCCGCAAAGCCCATGCCGCCGACGAGGTGCCCGTCGGCGCCGTGGTCGTGCGCGATGGCGAAATCATCTCCCGTGCCTGGAACCAGGTCGAAATGCTCAAGGACGCCACCGCCCATGCCGAAATGCTCGCCATCACCCAAGCCGAGGCAGCCATGGGCGATTGGCGACTCACCGACTGCGACCTCTATGTCACCAAGGAACCATGCCCCATGTGCGCCGGCGCGATCGTCCACGCACGCCTCCGACGCGTCATTTTCGGCTGCCCCGACCCAAAATGCGGAGGCGCCGGAGGCATGGTCAACCTCCTCCAAATGCCCCAACTCAACCACCGCTGCGTCATCACCTCCGGCATCCTCGAGGACGATTGCGCCTCGATCCTCCGCGACTTCTTCCGCGCCCGGCGCCTGTAACCCTCATGCATCTCGCAGAGGAATCCAACAAGTCGTCCTCATAGGAAACAACGTTCTCCGCGGCTTCGCCTAGGGCTTTGCTCCCGCCTTACGATCCGGAGACAATGCCCAAGCTCAAAAAACTGCTGACTTTCCCTTATCCCCTGCATCCAGACCGAAAGCGTGAACTTTTTTCGTGCTCGGGTTTTCTATTTATCCAATAAATTTGCGGGCTGAAGTTACTATAAAAATAAAGCCCACCAATGCGATCACCTCTGGCTACTATTTTAGTCCAAGAGCATTCTCGTTTGGAATAACATGCGACATCTGACGACCATTCTTGCAACCCTGTTGGCTCTTGGGGCCTCCGCTGTGCTTGCGGAGGAATTTGTGGTGCTCGACAACGGAGCGCGCATTCCGATCCGCAAGGCGATTCCTGTGATATCGGAATCCAATGGGGCGTCGGGCTGGCACACCTCGGCCTCGCGTCCCCGCCAGGAATCCCACCTGCACAAAGGAACCCGCACCAGCCACCAGGGGTTCCATGTTGATTACAGGATTGCTCCGGAGAGCGTCCCTCAGATGGGCTATGATCTTGATGCTGGGTTCAGGATGCTGGACTCGATGATCGGCGATTCGATCGACTCCTCGCTTGCGAGGAACATGCAGATCAGCCAAGGAGGACACCTCCGGTGGACAGGCCCAAACCGCCTCGAACTCACGCTCTCTTCAACGCTCGAAACAGCGCTTCATGACACAAGGTCTTATCGGGAACACGCCGTGGTTCACAAAGGCCTCCTCTCTTTCGCTCCGCTGCCCCACACGACCCTGCGCACCTCTCTTGGATCCGGCGACCGTCACCGGCTCGATGGCACGACTCTTCACGAAGATGCGCTCTCCACCTCCCTCGAGCAACGCGTGCCGCTCCTGCCGCTGCGCCTCACACTGACCCAATCCTCCGCTTGGCAGTCACTGGTGGATTCCGATGATGGTGACGTCGAGCGCCACCGGCTCCTTGGATCGGCTCTGTGGAATATCCAAGAAGGCACCACCCTGTCCCTCGGCGTCGAGTCCGGCATGGTCTCGAGGGCGGCAAATGACTCAAGCGAACTCACCTCGATCACATTCACGGAACTGCGCCTCCAGCCCCTCCCCCAACTCGGACTCCGCCTCGGTGCAAGCGCCGAGGACCGCGGGATTCCAGCCCCCGCCAACGAGGGCGGCGAGGCGCGCGTGCTCATTCCAGCACTCTCCGCAGGGCTGGACCTTCAGCTCGCTCCCAATTTTGAAACAGGCATCGGCATCCTTTACCGGCCGAACGCGCCGGCCACTCCTGCTAATTCCTCCACCGCCCCCGCTCAACTCACGATCTTCGGCAGCGCGTTGTTCTGACCCTTTTCGGTTTACTCGCGGACCTCAAAAAAATACCAATGCGCCCATGCCAAACGCCCGCGTGAACATCGGACTGGTCCAAAACTCGTGCTCTTCGGATATCGAAGCGAATCTCGCTGCCGCCATCCGCGGCATCCGAGAGGCCGCCGCGCGCGGAGCCAACATCGTGTGCCTGCAGGAACTCTTCCTCTCCGTCTATTTCTGCCAGATCGAAGACCACAAATACTTCGACCTCGCCGAACCGGTTCCCGGCCCGACCACCGAACTCCTCCAGTCGCTCGCCCGCGACCTTGGCATCGTGCTTGTCGCCTCGCTCTTCGAACGCCGCGCGCCGGGCCTCTACCACAACACAGCCGCCATCATCGACGCCGACGGCACCTTTCTCGGGAAATACCGCAAGATGCACATTCCCGACGACCCGCTCTTCCTCGAGAAATTTTACTTCACCCCCGGCGACCTCGGCTTCCGCGCCTGGGACACGGCATTTGGCCGCATCGGCGTCTGCGTCTGCTGGGACCAATGGTATCCCGAAGCCGCCCGCCTCACCGCCCTCCAAGGCGCCCAAATCATCTTCTACCCCACCGCCATCGGTTGGCATCCCTCCGAGAAGGAAAAATACGGGAAACGCCACCACTCCTCTTGGGAAACAGTCCAGCGCGGCCATGCGATCGCCAACGGATGCTACGTCGTTGCCCCCAACCGCTGCGGCCACGAGGCGCCGGACGGCGGCGATGGCATCGAGTTCTGGGGACAAAGCTTCGTCTCCGATCCCTCCGGCGAGATCATCGCCCGCGCCTCTGTCGACAAGGACGAAGTGCTCGTGGTCGAAGCGAATCTCGATAGCGTGGACACCCAACGCACCCACTGGCCGTTCCTCCGCGACCGCCGCATCGAATCCTACGGGGACATCACCCGCCGTTTCATCGATTGAGGCCCCATGCGCGTCGGCTCAGCCGTTTTCGAGATCAGCCACACTGGTGTCGCCTCTTGCCCCGAGGATGACATCCCAGAACTCGCGTTCATCGGCCGCTCGAACACCGGCAAGTCCTCGCTCCTCAACCTCCTGACCCGTCAGCGCGCCCTCGCCCGCGTGTCCCAGACCCCCGGCTGCACGCAGCTCATCAATTTCTTCCGCATCAACGACACGCTCCGCTTCGTCGATCTTCCCGGCTACGGCTTCGCGAAGGTCCCCAAAGGAGGCCGAGCGGCCTTCCAGCAACTCATCGCAGAATACATCACCCACCGCCCGAACCTCGCCATGGTCTTCGTGCTCGTCGACTCCCGCCACGACCCGCAGCGCATCGACCTCGAGTTCATCGACTGGCTCTCCGAAGCCCGCCGCCCCTACGCCGTCGTCTTCACCAAGACCGACAAACTCAAACCCGCCCAGGCCCAGAAAAACGCCACCCGATTCCTGGAGTCCATCGAAGGCCCGCCTCCAGCCGCCCATTTCCTGACCTCCTCGAAATCCGGCGCCGGCCGCCTGGAACTCCTCGGCTTCATCGGCACCCTCACCACCCGCTGACCGCTGCGCCGCGCGCCCCACGCGGGCAAGTCACTCAAATAGGCCCGACAGGCTCCCCCACTCGGCGTCCGGATCGTTTTCAAACCGGCGCAGCATTTCCTCAAACCCCAGCCAGTCGCTCTCGCTGCACAACTCGTAGCTGTGCCCCCAAAAGTAAAACGCCGGTGCGCGAACCGACTTGGCCTTTTCATACAGCTCCCAAAAGCCGGCATTCAGAAAATGACAATCCGCCGCCAACAGCATGGGATCGGCCGCAGGGAAGGATGGCGTGGCATTCGCGCAGGTGCGGGCGTAACGATGGCCCGTCTCGCGAACAACCTCGGCGGCGTGCGGCGGACAATGCCCATAGGGATATGCGAACCCCACCACCTCGCGCCCGAACAAGTCCTCCAAGCGTGCCCGCCCCTCCACCACCTCGCGCGTCCACTCAGTGGTGGATAGCTTGTTGGCGGAGGGATGCGTGAGCGTGTGATTGGCGATCTCGAACCCCTCGTAGGTCGCAACCAATTGCTCCCTCCCAAGGCGCCGCACTTCCTTTGTGTCGCGGAACCTCCACGCTTCGCCTGCACCCGGCAGGTGCAGCCCGGCATTCAAGTTGAATGTGGCCTGCGCCCCGAAGGCCCGTAGGATCTCGCAAAGGCGAAGATCGTCCTCCACGCCGTCATCCCAGCACTGCACGATTTTGATGCGATGACTCACGGGGTGGCTGATTCCAAAAAAACCGCCAGCGTTTGGACTTTCGGGAACCTAGCCTTTCGGTCAGCGCCCTTTGCCGAGCAGATGCTCGGGATTCAACTTCTTGAGCGCGGGCAGTGTGAAGAGACCGTCTTTGCGGATAAGCTTGCCGTCGAACCAGACCTCGCCGCCGCCGTAGTCGGGGCGTTGAATGCAGACCATGTCCCAGTGGATGCGGCTGGTGTTGCCGTTCCCCGCGGTCTTGTAGGCCTGGCCGGGGGTGAAGTGGAACGAGCCGGCGATCTTTTCGTCGAAAAGGATGTCCCGCATGGGATGCTGGATATGCGGGTTGAACCCGAGCGAGAATTCGCCGATGTAGCGCGCCCCCGCGTCGCTATCGAGGATGCGGTTGAGCGCGGCGGTATTGTTCGCGGTGGCTTCGATGATGCGGCCCTCGGAGAAATCCAGCCGCACGTTGTCGAACGCATGGCCTTGATAAATGCTGGGCACATTGAACGTCACATGGCCCTCGACACTTTTTTTCACGGGGCAGGAAAACACCTCGCCGTCGGGGATGTTGCGGTCGCCGCCGCAAGTCACCGAGCCGATCCCCTTGATCGAGAAGCGAAGATCAGTGCCGGGGCCCTTCAGGTGCACTTTGTCGGTGCGGTCCATGAGCGCCTTGAGCGCGGCCATGCCTGGAGCCATGCGCCCGTAGTCGAGCGTGCACACCTTGAAGTAGAAATCCTCGAAGGCCGGCGTGCTCATCTGCGCCTGCTGCGCCATGGCGGGCGTGGGCCAGCGAAGCACCACCCACTTGGTCTTGTTGATGCGCCAATCCATGACAGGCCGCATCGCGCCGGAGATGATCCGCATGCGGTCGTCGGGCACATCACTCATTTCGGTGATGTTGTGGCTGCCGCGCACGGCGATATAGGCATCCATCTTTTTCATGCGCGCCAATTCGACAGCGCGGGAGACCTCGAGTTGGGAGGCCTCCGCACCGAGCGCGAGTTCGCGGGCGACCCTGGCATGGTGGATTTGGACAAACGGCACGGCACCGCGCTTGCGGGCGGCCTGCACGAGGGCGATGGCGATCTCGTCGGGCGCGTCGAAGATGTCGATCAGGACTTTTTCGCCGGGTTTGAGTTTTGTGGAGTGTCCAGTGAGGACGTCAGCCAAGGCTTCGGAACGCGGGTCGTGCATGGGTAAAGAATCAACGGGTGGTTTTGGCGGCGAATTCCCCGAGGCGCTGGGCGGCGTAAGCCGACAAGGCGGGGCGCAGCACAGGGAGCAGGAGTTTGAACAACGCCAGAAGGGAACTGAAAAACACCGCCCAGCCACTGCGCGGGGCCGCAGGCGTTACTTCGACGGCGCCTTTTTTGCCTTTGGTGGCGGCACGGCGCTTCTTGGGGCCTGCCAGAATATATCCCAACGCGGCAGCCGAACCGATCCATGCCAGCGGGCGGGTCCTCACGGAGCGCTTGAGCTTGGCGGCGATATTGATTTCGCCTTTGACGGCGTGAACATCGCGGGCGATCGCCACACGGCTCCGGCGGAGTTCCTCCAGGATCTTCTCTTTCGAATTCATGGCGTGGATTTTTTTCCAAGCGCGGCGATGTCGTTCGCGATCTCACGGCGGGTGACGGCGAAGAGTGGCGTGCGCGAGTGGTCGCGCACATGGCGGGCGCACACATAGGCCAGCAGCGCATGCCCAAGCGTGAAGACCGCGAGAATCCAAGGCCACGACACACCCAGCACCCATGAGGCGACGAACGCGAGGGTGAGAATCAAAAACACATACCCCAAGGCGGCGAAAAACACCGCCGCGAGAAACATGACGAGCAACCGGAACCCCAGCGCGGCGGCTTCGCGCGATTCCTCGCCGGCGAGCGCTCCGATCGCGGAGACATACCTGCCGAACGAGCCGACGAGGCTCATCAACTCCGCGACCAACCCGCGCGGGCTCTCCGGTTTTTCAATCTCCGCCACAGGGGATCAACGACGGAGCATGATGCCGAACAAAAACCCGACACCGAGAGCGATGCCCACGGCTTGGAGCGGGTTCTCACGCACAAAGGTCTCGGCCTGGCTTTGATAATCGCGTGCGCAGGTGCCGGCATCACCGATTAAATCCTGAGCACGATCGCGGTATTCCTCGGTCTTCGATTTCGCTTGGGTGCGGAGATCCTCGTAGGTCGCGGTGGCGGCCTCGCCGAGATCCTTGGCGGCTGCTCCGAGGTGTTCCTTCCCGGCATCCACCGCGGCCTTGGTCTGGGTTTTTACGGTTTCACCGACCGTGCGACCGGCTCCGACAGCGGCATCCAACGCTTTTTTGGCGTGTTGGGAACTGCTTTCGAGTTTCTTTGCTGCTATTTTGGTGTCGTTGGTTTCGGACATGGTGTTCTCCTTGTTTGGCTAATAAGTGACACGGAAACAGACCTTGGCAAGCCTCAACCGACATGGCAAAGACGGGGTGAATGACTGAGACCACTTCCTTTGCCCCCGGACGCGTCGAGATCCTCGGGAACCACACGGACTACAATGGCGGCGTCGTTCTTTCCGCCGCGCTCCAGATCGGCATCACTGCCATCGCACGCAGGCTCCCTGCGAGCCAAGTCCAACTCTCCAGCGAGGGCATCGAGGGCGTGGAAACGCTCAATCGATCGACCGGTCTCGCGCGCTCGGGCAAGTGGATCGACTATCCGCTGGGTGTCGCGGAAATGCTCGCGCGCGCCGGTGCCGAACCCGGCGGCTTTTCAATTCACTTCAGCTCGACACTTCCCCACGGCGCGGGCCTCTCGAGCTCCGCCGCGCTGGAAGTCGCCACCGCAGTCGCGCTCATGCGCCTCTACCCGTTCGACCTCGCGCGCATGGACGTCGCCCGCCTCTGCCGCCGCGCGGAAAACGAATTCGTCGGCGTGAATTGCGGCCTCCTCGACCAGGCCTCCTCGGTGTTTGGAAAAAAAGACCACCTCGTCTTTCTCGATTGCCGCTCCGAAACCGTTGACGCCATTCCCCTCCCCCCGCATCTCGGCCTGCTTATCATCAACTCGGGCGTGAAACACGCGCTCACCGGCGGCGAATACAACGAACGCCGTGAACAATGCTTCGAAGCCGCCCGCCTCATGCAGGTCCCGGCGCTCCGCGACGCCTCGACCGCCCAACTCGACTCAACCCCCATGCCGGATCTCGTGAAACGCCGCGCCCGCCACATCACAGGCGAAAACGAACGCGTCTTCGAGGCGATCGAAGCCCTTCGTCAAGGCACGCCGGAGGCCCTCGGCGCACTGATGACCGCCTCGCACCGAAGCTCGATCGAAAATTTCGAAAATAGCACACCAGAACTCGATCTCCTCGTATCACTTGCCACATCCCAGCCCGGCTGCCTCGGAGCACGTCTCAGCGGGGGCGGCTTCGGTGGCTCCATCGTCGCGCTGGTCGAGAAAGAAAAATCGCAACAAATTCAACAGAATGTTGTTGAGGAATACAATGCACGCGCGGAAGCAACTGCCACCGCCCTCCTCTGCGAGGCGGCGGATGGCGCCATCCCCGCCTGATCCGGAAAATCCCACACAAGACACTCCTCGCCGGATTTTTGTGTGACAAAATCGCCCGATTCTCGACAACATCCCCCTCCCGAGTAGTCTTTACGGCCATGGAAAGCCGTTTATCAGGGATCGCCGAGAGGATTCTTCAGTCCTATGAGGAAGTCGGCGGATTGAACAACACCGACGGCCACAATCTCCCGTCGAAGCGCGCCCTCGACACGCTCTGCGCGCGCCTACTGCAGTTCCTCTTCCCGGGCTTCCACGACGACCGCCCGATCCACAAAGACGAACTCGCCGACACCACCCGCCAACGCCTCGGGGAACTCGCCTCCGCCTTCGAGGACCAGACCGCAAAAAGCCTGCGCTTGAAAAACGCCGCCTGCACTGACGAGGAGGTCCGAGAAGTCCTTCTGGCCTTCCTCGGCGAGCTTCCCGCCATCCGCGAACTCATCCAAACCGACATCGAGGCGGCCTACGAGGGAGACCCCGCCGCCGCGAGCAACGAGGAGATCATTCTCTCCTACCCCTGCATCGAGGCCATCGCCATCCAACGCTGCGCCCACCTCCTCTACAACTCCGGCGTCCCGCTCCTTCCACGCATGATGACCGAGTGGGCCCACGCGCGCACCGGCATCGACATCCACCCCGGCGCACGCATCGGCCCGCATTTCTTCATCGACCACGGCACCGGCGTCGTCATCGGCGAGACCTGCGTCATCGGCCGCAAAGTGAAGCTCTACCACGGCGTGACCCTCGGCGCCCGCAGCTTCGCGAAGGATGAAAAAGGCCAACTCGTCAAAGGCGGAAAACGCCACCCCGAAGTCGGCGACCATGTCACCATCTACCCGAACTCGACCATCCTCGGCGGGGAAACCCTCATCGGCGCCGGCAGCACGATCGGCGCAAATGTTTTTCTCATGCACAGCATCCCCCCAGGCTCGCTCGTCGTTTACGAAGAGAAACAACTGCGTATCGTGGAAAAATTCCGCCAACCGCCGATCTGACCCATGGTTTACCTCGACCACAACGCCACCACCCCGCTCGACCCCGCCGCCCGCGAGGCCATGCTGGAGCATCTCGGCGGCGAGTTCGGCAACCCCTCATCGATCCACAGCGCCGGCCGCAAGGCCCGCGCGGCAGTGGATGATGCCCGCGACCTCCTCGCCACCCTCCTCGGCGCGAAATCCCACGAGATCATCTTCACCGGCGGCGGCACCGAATCCTGCAACCTCGGCCTCATGGGCATCGCCCGAGCCCACGCCGCGCGTGGAAAACACATCATCATCTCCGCAATCGAGCACCACGCCGTCCTCCACGCCGCCGAGCACCTACACCGCTTCGAGGGGTTCGATCTCTCGATCCTCCCCGTCGATTCCAGCGGCGTCGTCGATCCCGATCTCCTCACCCGACTGATCCGACCCGACACCACCGTGGTCTCGATCATGCATGCCAACAACGAGACCGGCGTCATCCAACCCCTCGAGGCCATCGCCTCCGTCTGCGCGGAGAAAGGCGTGTTTCTCCACACGGATGCCGTCCAGACCTTCGGCAAACTCCCCGTGCGCTCCGACCTGCCGGGCCTCTCCGCCCTCTCGATCGCTGCCCACAAATTCTATGGCCCGAAAGGCGTGGGAGCCATCTGGATCAAGGCGGGCATCCCCCTCTCCCGCACCGCCCACGGCGGCTCGCACGAGAATTCCCGCCGGCCGGGCACCGAAAATGTCGCTGCCATCGCAGGCATGGCCGCCGCCTCCGCAGCCGCCACCACACGCGCCGCCGCCGATTCGGAACGCCTCGCGCCCCTTCGCGAACGCCTCTGGCACGACATCTCCACCGCCTGCCCCTCCGCCATCCGAAACGGCGACCCCGCTCGCTCGCTCGCAAACACACTGAATGTCAGCTTCCCTGGAGCCGACGGCGAGGCGCTCCTCATGGGCCTCGACCTTGAAGGCGTCTGCGTCTCCAGCGGCTCGGCCTGCATGGTCGGCTCGATCCAACCATCCCATGTCCTCCTGGCCATGGGCGTGCCGCCCGACACCGCCCTCGCCACCGTGCGGTTCTCTCTCGGCCATGGCACGACGGAATCCGACATCGCCACCACCGCCACCGCCGTCGCCAAGGTGGCAAAACTCCAACACGACCTCGCGGCATGAAATACCGCCAGCTCCTCCTCGATTTCGGTCGTTCCGTCATGCGGCGGGTGAAAACACCCCCCGAGGACCTCGCACGCCCCCGCCGCAACACGCGACTCCGCCAAGACCCACTCCTCGAGGATTTCGCCAACCAACTCCTCAAAGCCGCCGGCTGCCGCCGTCTCGCCGCCCGCGTCTTCTGGAACCCCGCGCTCCGCACCACCGCCGGTCTGGCGATCTGGCGCGACCGCATGATCATTCTCAACCCCAAGCTGCTCGAAATCTCCTCCGCCGAAGTCCAGCGCACCCTCCGCCACGAACTCGCCCACCTCCTCGCCAAGCACCGCTCCGGCAGACGCCGCATCGACGCCCACGGCCCGGAATGGCGCGATGCCTGCGCCGCACTCGGCATCCCGGATGAACCCCGCTGCCACGATCTCCCCTTCAAACGCCGCCGCGTCGCCCGCCGCTTTTTCTACGCCTGCCCCGAGTGCTCCTCCACCCTCGCCCGCGTCCAACCCCTCAAAAAATCCGCCGCCTGCATCAAGTGCTGCCGCAAACACAACGGCGGAAAATACCACCCCCGCTACCGCTTCCGCCCCATCGACCGCCCGGAAACCATCGCGGCGTAAAAAGTTGGGCCACCTCAGGTCCAACCCTCCATCGCCTCAGCCTCCACTTTCGTTCCGTCGCTCCAAATTTTTGCCGCCGTCGCGTCCGCATCGGCGCAGGTCAGTGACCCCGCGCTTTCCGAAATGAGACGATCGATGGTTTTCGTGAAAGACACAAAAAATATGTGAATGTGTGGGACTGACGTGTTTCTCGATTATCTTGAGACACTTGAGTGGGACAAGGCCCCGCCAGCGCCGGTGTTGCCAGAGTCGATCACCTTGAAAAATACCTCAAAATATATCGAGGCTTGTGAAAACCTGACCGGTATCAGGTTGAGTTGAGAGCCATGGCTCTCCGCTTGTGCTCTCCAGCACAGCAATCGCCCGATCTTTTTCAGGTCACACGACCATGCTCGATTGCGTATCGCAAATGCGTGAAACCGCATTGAGGGTTGCACGCATTATGGATAGTAATTTCACCTCTTATCTTACCCCATAGAATTTACCGATCATGACTATGACCCGTTCCGCGCTTGTCTTTGCTGCCATCTCCACACTCACTTTGGCGCAGGAATCGCAACCGACCGCATCCGACCACTTTAGGATTACAGAACATATCCTTCAAAAAAATCCCCCAAATTTTTCTACCAACCTGAAGTTCGGTGGCTTTGCTCCTTGGACTCAGGATGTTCGAGCGAATGTGTGGAACGTGCAGTTCGCCGCCGGTCCGATCCAGTTCCAGCACCATGGGCAGGCGGATGGGGGGGGTGATGATTGGTTCCAACAGAAAAATGCGCCGAGATTGTCATGGTGGGACTCCGCACGTTCGGGTTTCTGGGATGGGGCGGACGTGAGTATTTACCGGATTGAAAACGGCGAGATGAGGCTCTTGCGCCAAGCCAAAGTTTCAAAAAGTTCCATCGGCAAAGATCCTAAAACCCTCGAACCTACTGAGGAAAAAATCTGGTTTACCGAGAAAGGTCCGGAGGTTCGGAATGGTGATTTTTTTGTCCTCAGGATGGAGCGTGACAAGATGCCGCGGCAATTCCGACCCGAATTGATCACCCCCAATACGATTCCGCCGCTGAACGGCTACTGCACCATCACTGGAAATGGTGATTGGAGCTATGACTCTGCAAATCCTGCCCCGGAGGGTGGGAGTCGAGCCAGCCTCAAAGTGGATGCTATTGAGGCCACCCCTGAGCAACCGACTGGTCCGTGGCATTGGTTTGTTGCTCACAACGACAAGGATTCGAAAGTTCGTTTCAAGCCAGGCAAGTCCTACAAGGCGCAGGTCTGGCTGAAACAGGCGGGGATGTCCGATCCGCGCGTGCAGATCCAATTCGGAACTGTGCTCACCCGCATTGTGGATGTGACCGATGAGTGGCAAAAGTTTGAATTCGATTTGCCTGTGGATGATCCCGAGAAGCCTTATTCAGCCAATCAAAATGAAAGCACGCGGCTGTGGATCGGAGCACTTTCTCCGGGCACATTGTGGATAGACAACCTTCTCGTGTGGCAAACGGATGTGGAGCAGTTTGGAGTGATGCCCGAGGAGGTGGCGATCATCAAAGACTTCAAGCCTCATGTGTTGAGATTATGGGGTGGGCTTGATGCTCCGACCCTCGATTTTTGGCTGTCCCGAGGCTTCGGTCAGGCGACGCGTGGCACCTATGGTAAAACCGAGCAACCTGTTCACGCTTCCCTTTCAGCGACCTTGCAAGTCTGTAAGGAGACAGGAGCAGATCCGTGGTTGATCCTTAACCCTTGGTTCACTTCCGAGGAAAATGCCCGCCTTATGGAATATCTGGGTGCCCCGGCCGATGTGGGCTACGGCAAGCTCCGGGCCGAGCACGGACACCCCGAGCCATGGACCAGTGTTTTTAACAGGATCCATCTCGAGTCTGCAAACGAGGCTTGGAATCAAATCATGCGCTACGCGCTTCCGAGCCAGCCAGAAACCTACGCTGCAGTTTCTGACCGCCAGTTTCGCGAGCTGAAGGCCTCGCCCTATTACTCGAAGGAAAAATTCGAGATGATCGCGAACGGGTGGGACAACGGGATGGACAAGGCGGGGTGGTCCCGACGTGTTGCCTTGGCTTCGAAGGAGGCCGATCGCGTGGATCTCGCGTATTACTTTGGAGGGTGGGAAAAGGGGGCCACTCCGCTCGCTTCCGAGGCCCTGGCAGAAGGCGAGGTTTACCAAGACAAACTTTTCACCACTGCAGATTGAGTTCGAACCCAAGATTTTGGCCGCGGCGACATTCGATCCAGATTTTCTGCAATCCTTAGCGACCGCTCTCAAGTCTGAGCCCGAACTCTTGGCCGCTGGTCTGCAAGGGATGCCTGATAAAAAAGCAAACTATACACCCGAGCAACTCACAGCTGCCGCCGGCAACGTGAGCGAACTCTGGAGCAAGGACGACAAGTTTAACGAGGGCGTGAAAAGCCTCGTCGCCAGCCGTCGCTCGCATCTGGAGTATCCGTTTTGGCATGCGTCCTACCGTGCCATGGCAAACGATCCGACTCTTCAACCCGGGGCCATCGCTGCTCTGCAGCTCAGTAATCCCGCAATTCTCAGCGAACTCACCGAGGGGCTTATCGACTTGAACGCTCCTTCCCGCCTACTGCCGCTTTTCAAGGCGAATCCTGATGTGGTCCAGGCGTGGATCGCATCGCCCACCCTTCCTGAAAGGGTGCGCAACGACCTTACGGATTTTTCAAAGTCTCAAGACAAGCTCACCTACAACATCACCAACGAGCTGAACAAGCAGCTGCGTGAGGCGATTCTTGCGTTGGCCCGTGAGGGGAATCCCACATTTATCGCCGCATTCCGCAGCGAGGCCACCCCCGAGCTCATCAACAGCAAGATGAGGCATTATTTGAACCATGTCATCGGCGCAACACTGCGGGAGTCCCCACAACGCCGCGTCGACCACCTCATGAAAGCCATGAAGACCGACCCTGCATTTGCCACTGCTGCGGTCGACACCATCAGCTCCAACCCCGAACTATTCCGAGCTGAAGCGTCCACAATCGCCCAGGCGTTGTCGTCGAACATCGTATCCATCCATGGCGGTTCGGAATCGTTCAATGCTTACGATGAGGCGCGCCTCCTCCTGTCTGCATTGCCGCCCGAGACCCGCAAGGAAATGTGGCAGCGTCTTCGTGAGTGCACACAAGCTTCAAGTGTCGATTTGAGCTCGGAAAGTCTGCTCCTCATGAATGTAATGATCTCGGCCCAGTTGGGGGACACTGCACCGGCGAGCGCGCTGGCCGATGATCCAAATTTCGTCTCGCTTCTCGAGGCACGCCTGACCGAATCGATCCCCGAGCCATTCCTTGAAGCCGCAAAAAATGATGGCCGCATCGGAGATAGGCTTCAGGCACGGTTGGCGATGCAGCCATCCCCAGCCGCAAAAAAAATTGCCAACTATGAGGGGGTCCCGGTTACAGCCTTCCTGGCCCAGGGAAGTCCGCTCCAGAGAGTGATGAAAATATTGGCAAATCCCTCGCGCTGGGAACCGCGACGCTTGATGCCTCAATGCAGTTCTTGGCAGCCGGTTCATCGCCCGTGGCCTACTACGACTATAAAACCGGGGAATATTGGTCTTCCCACAATAACCCGCAGGAACGCATTCCCTATCCCTCCTGGCTGGCCCTGAAAATGCGCAACACCCTTTGCCAGGGAGACCTCTTGAAAGTCGAGCCGCTTGCAGTGAAGCGCGTCGATGTCCAAGACAAAAAAATCATTAAAACCACGAACGATGGCAAGGGGCGGGAGTCCACAGTCAAGGGCCGCAAAGGCGTGGCACTCACGACATGCCACGCCTTCAGCGATGGGGACAACCTCTCCATTCTGTTGCTCAACCGCTCATTCACGGAACCGCGCACGGTGACGCTGGACCTCCCACCGGGCTTCGCCGGTAGCTCAAGGCTATTTGTTCTGACCCATGCCGATCCGAAGGCAAACAACCGCCATAGCGAAAATGTGAAGATCGAGGAGTCGGCAGGTCCCGCCATGAAATCCGGGATGCAGGTCATCGTCCCACCAGCCTCGGTGGTTGTCCTGGCAGGCTCGAAATAATCGATGCGTGGCGAGCCACCCATTTCCGATTATCCCTCCGTGCCATTGAGATGAGCGGGATTCCCGAACCCGCTAAAAAAAGCGCAGATCGGCCGGATTCCAGTCGGCGCGACATCATGTTGTATGCCTTTGGGAACGTGGAGGCGGCGATCGCCAACCAGTTTTTCAATGTCCTAAATCAAATCCTGATCGTCGCCATGATGGTAAATCCGATGTTGATCGGGTTGCTGGGGGCCGTCAAAACGCTTTGGGATGCCGTGACTGATCCAGTCATGGCCTACATCACTGACAATACCCGTTCACGCTGGGGGCGAAGGATTCCCTACATCCTCTTCGGCGGAGTGACCCGCATCGTCTTGCTCATTGCCATCGTCGCATTCATTCCCTCTGGCGGCAGGATCACAACAAATCCAGTCATGGAGGCCCGCAAGGAAGTCAATGAAGCCACGCAGGAAATCGAAAAAGCCTGGCGCGAAATGCTCCTCCCTCCGCTTGACCCTTCCGGATGCCGCCGCTCGCAAGCAGTCAAAAGCGGCATTGAGTTCTGATGAGGTCGAGGCGGTATGTAAGAAAGCGGATGAGAAAATCTCCGCAGCACTCCCGGTGCTCGAAAGGGACTTCCTTATCAGGGAGGCTGAGGCGAAGGCACTCGACCCAACCCAAGATTCAGCGCAATCGGAATCAAGTGACACCCTCGATATCAGTGAAGGCGAATCCGCAGTAGCAGCTCGGTTCAGGGCTTCTCGAGACATCCTCGACCAATGCGCGAAGGCGCGAGCCAACGCCCTGGCCGCCCGCAGTGCTGCCGAGTTCCGCCTTCGTTGGGGGGACTCCACAGCGACATTCCATAACGAAGAGTTGCGCCATGCCGCTCAAGTCAAACTGGACATCGAACTCACTGCGGCAGGGTTTGGTTCGATTGATCTTTTCAAAGGCCCCCAACAGCCTCCCGCACCGAAGCCCCGCGAAAAAGCCGGGCTCATTCAGAGCCTCCAGAGCGGCATTGCAGCCTTTTTTTCTCGAGACAATGCAGATCAACGAGGATTGATCATTTATGTCCTTGTGGCGTTGCTTATCTTCACCACGCTCACGACAATTCAGTCTGTGCCCTACTACGCTCTCGGGATCGAGATTGCTCCTTCCTATGACGGGCGCACGCGGGTGGTCACCTATCGAGCTGTGATGGATAAGGTCGCTGGGTTGGCGGCCCCATGGGTGCCTGTCTTTTGTTTTTCGCTACTCTTTACAACAGCTCCGGAGGGGCTTTTCTGGGTGGCTGTGGCGGCTTGTGTGATTGGTGTCCCAAGCACTGTGATCATGTGCATGTATGTGCGTGAAAAAACGTGGGTTTCTTCTGTCAAAGGGAAACGCCCCGGCGTGATCGCTTCGATGATTCAAGTCGCTGCGAACCGCGATTTCATGAGGATCTTTGGCCTTTTTACATTGATTGGGCTGACGAATGGGGTGTTCCAACAACCGGCACGCTCACGCCAATCATGGCTGGCGCAGTCCTTGTGTATTCAGGATTCGATGCTTCCCTGGAGTATCGTCAAGAGACCGAGACCATTCTCTGGATGCGCATTCTTTACTCGTTCGTGCCTGCGGCCATGCTCCTCTTTGCCCTGTTTCTGCTTTGGAAATATCCACTCACGCGGGCCAGGGTGGCAGAGGTGAAAGCTCAACTGGCGGAGCGTCACGCCCAAGAGGAGAGTAGTCACCGCTGAAGTTGGAGCGTGCTTCCGGGGAGAATCGAGAAAAGCGTGCCGTCTTTGAGAAACCAGACCTCTTGGCTTGAGGGGTTTTGAACAACGTGGAGGTCGAGGCTCCACAGCAGGGCTCTCCAAGCTTGGACATAGTCATACACGGCACGATTCGTGGCATGCCAAACCGAGGCGTGTTGAAGTTGGAGAGCAATGTTCTCCAAAAGACCCCAGCCATATTTTTTCTCGAATTCATAGCTGTGTCCCCACCAGAAGAAGAGTTTATCAGCCCGGGAGAGAGCCTCGAAGGATTCCCAAGCCTTGTGAAATCCTTCGATGTGGCAGGACACTCCCCACCGCAGCCAGTTTGTCGGAGCGGAGAAATGTCCATCAACATGGGAGGCTCTGGCCGTGCGCAATCCGGCGCGGCGAGCGAGACCTTCGAGTCTCTCGTCATCGCCACCTCGCCCACAAGGGAAGGCAAGTCCTGTGATGGGATACCCAGCGAGGCGCTCCAGATTCCGGCGGTCTTCCAGGAGTTGGTGAAATACAAGATCGTCGGAGAGAGTCCAAAGGTTGGGATGGGTGAGTGAGTGGGCTGCAATCTCATGCCCAGCATAAAGATCGCGGACCATGGACTCCTCGATGTGGAAGCCATCATCACTCCCGCACCCGCCCAAGAGTCCGCTATTCAGATGAAATGTTCCGTGGAGTCCATGCGAGCGGAATACCTCCAGCAAACGGTGGTCGTAAATCGTGCCGTCATCCCAACTGGATGTGACAGCGCCAGGTTTACCCTCTGGCCAACTGAAATAAATGCGAGGCACGGGAGCGCTCTGCGTGGTGACATTCATAATATTTTCCTATCACTGCGAGATGGGAGGAGCAAATCAACACGACCCGATCCCTAGTCGATATTGGCACCGTCAGCGGGCAGGAGAGCAAGATGGCCCCGCGCGATGCCATCCTCGGCAACGACAAAAACGCCAAACTCCGCTCCGCCGGAACCTCACAGAGGAGTGATTTCTTGATCGAGGGCAACATCGTGGCCCGCTATGTCGGTCGCCAATCGTTCTAAGGCAGCCTGCCCCAGCATGTCTTCTCCGTCGGCGGAGAACTGCGCGCCATCCGCCCCTAGACCGACGAAATCATGGCCGTCGCCGCATTGCTCGGCACAGAGAATGTGGAAGGCAATCTCGACTTCAAGGAAATGACCGCGCGGGATGTCATTCAGAAAGTCCTCAGCACCAACGGAAAAAATCAAGGCACCCCACCCCTCCCCATTGCAACTCGTCCCGCCCACAAGTAAGCATTCCCGCAAACTTTTTGGCCGATCGGCCATTTTTTTGACGGGTTTAGTGCGACGAACGACGACTATTCAGTAAATCGGCACTGCGATTCTGGGAGTGCCGCATGCTGTCCTGCTGATCGATCTCCGAGTGATCGTTGGCGGAAACCGCAGTGCCGAACTTCAGCACCTGTGTTATGATACCAATGGATTAAGGATTGTGGTTTCTCTAAACACATTAATGTTAGAGGTTTTACATTCTAAAATCGAAATCATTGCATCAGCATGCGAGATGCCCGCGCTAAATTCCAGAAGTCCAAAAGCGATGCGAATTTGGGATAAAAAAATCCTTCGAAATCAACCCACCAGACACTCTTGCAAAACAAAAACCCCTCCCGGCTTTCACCAGGAGGGGTTTGTGAGATTAACTGATTAGCTGTGAATTAGAACGCGAACGCAACACTCGCGCCGCCCCAGAAGGTGTTCGGCTGGGTGGTGCCCCAGAGGTTCTCGAAGGCGTAGCTGTAAGCGACATAGGCCGAGAGGGAGATCACCTCGTTGACCTGCCATGGCACTGCAACACCGAATTCGAGGTTGTTCAAGCCGTCGAACTCCTGAAGGTTGCCGTCGAGGTTGTAACCGAAGTTCAGGCCCAACGCGGCCCAAGGATCGATGGAGACAACGTCGGCGATCACAGGGATGCTGCCGTCGAGGCGGAAGTTGAGGAAGCTGCTGGCGGTCGAGAAGACTCCGGAGTCGGTCGCGCTGTCAGGTCCGAGGTTGAAGTAGTAGGCCACCGAAGGGATCAAGCTCATAAAGCCGAGATCCACATCGTAGGCAACGCTGGCGTTCAACTCGTTGGCATACAGGTTGCCGGGACGATCCGGGAACACGTAGTAGTTCGTGTAGCCCAAGCCAAGAGCGAGGTTGCCGATGGTCTTGGTGTAGCTCACATAGGAATCAAGTTCGCGATAGCCGCTGTAAGAAGAGCTGCTGTCTAGACCGAACGCCATCCACGCGCCGATCGTCAGAAAATCGCTGTCGGTGATGTTCCATGTGAAGTCGGCGTTTGTCCACCACAGGCCGGGGCCGTAACCGGACCCGCGAAGCACGTTCGCGCCGCGGAACATGTAGAGGCTGTCATACCCCGTGCTGAGCGAGGCGTTATACCAGGGTGTAGGCTCTTCTTCCACAACGACGACCTCTTTGAAGGTCTTGGTTCCGGCTTGGACGGGCATCACCGCGAATGCGGCAAGACTCGTGAGAGCGACAATTTTAGTGGCTGTTTTGATCATGGTTTTGTTTTTTGTTTTTTTAAATCCACCACCGCATCTGTTGAATTGGTGGCGGTTTTTTAACGCTGCTTGACGCAGGGTTATCCCCACGTCATTAGCACCATTTGTGCCAACGCGTAGGGAGATCACCTTATTGTGTCAAAACTTTTTTTTAGAAAAGCCGGAAAATCTCCTCCGCCCTTTCGCATCCTCTTTGTTCATCGCTTGTTCAACACGGAATCTTGATCGCTAACGTTTCATCGGCAAGCGATCCTCCTCGAAGCCCCCGCCCACTCACTTCCCTCCCACTGGTGCGATTTGGCCAATGCGATGTCAAAAATGAAACATTCCCCGCGAGGTCATGTCGCCACTCACGCCTGCCGCCCATCGAATTCCCTCCTCCAAAACTCAAGGCGTTCCTTGATGCGTTTTTCGAGTCCCCGGTCCGTAGGGTTGTAATATTGCCGCCCCTCCGGCAGGTAGGCCTGCGGCACGAACCCACCTTCGAAATCGTGCGGATACTGATACCCCTCGCCACGCTTCAACCGCGCCGCCCCTTTTAGTGGGCATCTCGCAGGTGGTCCGGCACCGCCAGTGTCCGCCCCTCGCGGACCTCCCTCGCCGCCTCGCCGATCGCCACCGTGGCGCTGTTGCTCTTCGGAGCGGTGGCCAGATACAGCGTCGCATGGGCGAGAATCAATTGCGCCTCGGGCAACCCGATGAACTCGACCGCCTGCGCGGCGGACTGCGCGACGACAAGCGCGTTGGAGTCGGCCAACCCGATGTCCTCGCTGGCGCAAATCACCAACCGCCTCGTGATGAAGCGCACCTCCTCCCCGACATGGAGCATTTTTGCCAGCCAGTAAATGGCGGCGTCCGGATCGCCCCCACGAATGCTTTTGATAAACGCGCTGATCGTGTCGTAGTGCCCATCCCCCGTGCCGTCATACACCACAGCCTTTTTTTGAATACTGTCCATGGCGGCCTCCAAGCCCACCCGCACCGCGCCATCCGGTCCTGCGGGAGTCGTGAGCGCAGCGATTTCAAGCGCGTTCAAGCACTTTCTGGCATCACCATCGCTCGTCCTTGCCAGAAACGCCTCGGCCTCCTCCTCGAGCACGATCCCCCGTCCGCCGAGTCCCCTCTCCGCATCGGCAATCGCCCGCCGCATCAACTCCGTCAACTCTTCCTCCGAAAGTGGCCGCAACTCGAACAACTGCGACCGCGACACCAGCGCGGGATTGATGCTGAAAAACGGATTCTGCGTCGTGGCTCCGATCAACCGCACCACACCACTCTCGACCTCAGGCAGGAGCACATCCTGCTGCGCCTTGTTGAAGCGGTGGATCTCATCCACAAAAAGAATCGTCCGCAGCCCAGCCTCGCGCCTCGATTTCGCCTGCGCGACCACCCGCCGGATATCCCCGACATTACTTTCGACCGCGCTCAGCTTCTCAAACCGCGCCTTGGTTGCTCCCGCGATCACATGCGCGAGCGTGGTTTTTCCCGTTCCCGGCGGACCGAACAAGATCAACGACGTGATCCTGTCCGCCTCGATCGCCCGACGCAGCAAATTGCCGGGCCCCAAAAGATGCCCCTGCCCGGCATACTCGCCAAGGGTTCGCGGCCGCATCCGCGAAGCCAATGGCTCGTCCATCGACACCCGGGCATGCTCCTCCCCGTCTGAAAAAAAATCATCCATGCCCATGGCGTTCGCGTAGAGTGGTTGCGTAGTGCATCGCCGTTGAAATGTGCCGCCCCTGTTTCAATTTGACAACCACCCGAGCATAAATACCCTTAATCACGCATGAACTCTTCTGACCCCGAGCCCCCGGACTTGGTGAAAAACTCGGTCCTCTACAAAGAGTTTCTGGCCGAACGGGACGAAATCCTTCGCCACAAGTGGATCGAGAGTGAAAAAATCGGCCGTGATATCGGTTTTGAAAAAGCCCTCCTTGACTGGATCATCAAATACCGTTCCGGCTGGCGCACCACACGCTCAAAAGCGCATCAAGAGCAACCGGCAGCCGGGTAACGTCCAGCCGCCACAACGCCCTTTAACGCGGTTCCGCGAAACCGCAAAGGCACCACATGAACACCGACCCGACCACACCACGCACCCGCACCATCATGGATGCCGGTGCCATCGCCAAGGCGATCCGCCGCATCGCGCACGAGATCGTCGAGCAGCATCCCAGCGCCGCCAACCTTGTGCTGGCAGGCATCCCCACACGCGGCACGGAAATCGCCCGCAGGCTTGCCGACCACATCGAGCAGATCGAAGGCGCGCGCCCCTACCTCGGCAGCGTCGATGTCTCCATGCACCGCGACGACCTTGCCACACGCCCGCGCATCACCGCCCTTCAAGTCACAGACCTGCCTGTTGATCTCGACGGACGCCCGCTCATCCTGGTGGATGATGTGTTTTTCACCGGCCGCACCTGCCGCGCCGCGCTGGATGCCGTGACCTCGTTCGGGCGCCCCTCGACCATCCGCCTCGCCGTGCTCGTGGACCGGGGGCATCGGGAACTACCCATTCGCGCCGACTATGTCGGCAAGAACCTGCCGACCTCGCTGGATGAAAAAATCCGCGTCCGCTTCGAAACCCTCGACGGCATCCCCGACTCGGTCGGCATCGTCTCCGCCACATGAGCACCTGGACAAAGAAAGACCTCGTGGGCCTCGACGCCCTCACCGCCGCTGAAATCATCCACCTCCTCGACACAGCGAAAGCATTCAAAGGCGTCGGCGAGCGCAACCTGAAAAAAGTCCCCGCGCTTCGTGGAAAGACGCTTGTGAACTTCTTCGTCGAGCCGAGCACCCGCACCCGCACATCGTTCGAGATCGCCGCCATGCGCCTCAGCGCGGATGTCGTGAACATCTCCGCCACCGCCTCAAGCCTCCAAAAGGGCGAGACCCTCAAGGACACCGCCCTCAACCTCCAGGCCCTCCGCGCCGACATCATCGTGCTCCGCCACAGCTCGCCGGGATCCTCTCAGTTCCTCTCCGAGCGACTCGAGTCGAGCATCATCAACGCCGGAGACGGCGCCCACGAGCACCCGACCCAAGGCCTGCTGGACATCTTCACGATCCGCGAAAGATTCGGCCGCATCGAGGGGCTGAACATCGCGATCATCGGCGACATCCTCTTCAGCCGCGTCGCCCGCTCAAACATCTTTGGCCTCCTCAAACTCGGAGCCAACGTCACTCTCGTGGGGCCCTCGACCCTCGTGCCGAAACGCTTTGAACAGCTCGGCGTGCAAGTCCGCCACCGCATCGATGACATCCTCGAGACAGCCGACGTTGTGAACCTCCTCCGCATCCAGCACGAACGCCAGCGCAAGGAATACTTCCCCGGCCTCGGTGAATACGTCTCGCTCTTCGGCCTCACCAAACCCCGCGCCGCACGCCTCGCGCCCCACTGCCTCATCATGCACCCAGGCCCCATCAACCGCGGCGTGGAGATCGACAGCGATGTTGCCGACAGCACCCAAAGTGTCATCCTCGAACAGGTCACCAACGGCATCGCCGTCCGCATGGCCGTGCTCTACTCCTGCGCCGGCGGCGCCCACATCCCTGCATGAAAAGAGACCGCCGCCACGCCGAAGAAGAAATGAAACCCACACGCATCACCAACGGACGCCTCATCGATCCCGCCAACAACCGCGATGAGATCGCCGACCTCTGGATCGCCAACGGCAAAATCACCACCCCGCAGCCCGACGCCGAGATCCACACCATCGACGCCACCGGCCTCGTAGTGGCCCCCGGCCTCATCGATATCCATGTCCACCTCCGCGAACCCGGCCAATCCCACAAGGAGACCATCGCCACCGCCACCCGCGCGGCGGCGGCGGGTGGATTCACCTCAGTGGTCGCCATGCCGAACACCTCGCCTTCCGCCGACAGCGCCGCGACAATCACCTGGATCAAGGAAAAGGCGGCCCGCGAGGCCTGCGTGAATGTGTTCTGCACCGGCGCCCTCACCAAGGGCATCAAAGGCGAGGAACTCGCCCCCTTCGGCGCCCTCTTCAACGCCGGCGTGGTGGCGCTCACCGACGACGGCCATTGCATCCAGAACCACGAACTCATGCGCCGAGCCGTGGAATACGCTCGCATGTTCGGCCTCCCCGTCATGGACCACTGCCAAGACTACGCCGTGGTGGGCGACGGCATCATGCACGAGGGCGAGTGGAGTCTCCGACTCGGCCTTCCCGGCTGGCCCCGCACCGGCGAGGAACTCATCGTCGCCCGCAACATCATGCTCGCCGAACTCTGCGACTCTCCCATCCACTGCCAGCACATCAGCTCGAGCGGCAGTGTGCGCCTCCTCCGCGAGGCGCGCGCCCGCGGCATCAAAATTTCCGGCGAGGTCTGCCCACACCACATCGCGCTCACAGACGCCTCCCTCGCGGCCTTCGACTCGAATTTCAAAATGAACCCGCCCCTCCGCGCGCAGGAGGACATCGAGGCAATCATCGAGGGCATTGCGGATGGCACACTCACGATCCTCTGCAGCGACCACGCCCCCCACGCGGCCTACGAGAAAGAGGTGGAAATCGACCACGCCCCCTTCGGCATCACAGGCCTCGAGACAGAGTTCGCGACCTTCCACGACATCCTCGTCCACAAGCGCAAGGCAATCCCCCTCCCCCGCCTCATCGCCCTCTACACCTCCGAACCCGCGAAACTCCTCAACCTCGATCGCGGCACGCTCAGCGTCGGCGCGCCGGCCGACATCACACTCATCGACCCCACGCTCGAGTGGACATTTGACAAAAACGCCTCCGCCTCGCTCTCGAAAAACACCCCCTTCCACGGCCATACTTGGCGCGGCCGCGCGATCCGAACCGTCGTCGCAGGAGAAACCGTTTGGAGCTTGGCTTAACCCTTCGCTGCTGCGCGCCGCGCGCGCACCACGAATCCCACCCGAAGCGCCACGCCAAGCACTACAAGAACAATCGCAGCGACTTGGCTTGGCTCGGGCACGGCCGCCGAGGCCGAGATGCTCATCATGTTCGGGAAGTTGTCGGAATCCGACACCCAACCGCTCCCGTTGTTCGATGCGACAGCCCCAATCACGTCGTTTGTGTAAGTCCAATTCAACTGGTTGTTAGCCACCTCGACAGCGAGGAAATAACTGGTTGAGGGCTGCAACACGGCACCCAGCGAACTCATGACAAACGGTCCCGCAAAGGAATTGCTCGTTCCGTCGTAAAGGGTCGCAACTGCTGCCCCTGTCGGAATTGAATTCAGCCCGTTGTTGTCACTTGCGTAAACCCGCACCGCGAACTGCGTCCCGTTGCTCGGATTCGCAAGAACCAACGTGACGGTATCCAACACATATCCCGTCGCCGTCGTGCTAAACCCCGTGGCCCACCAACCGCTTCCAGTCCCTATAGGATGCACAAACTGGTCACCGTCTTTTTCCATCGTGGTATTATCGAAAATGATCTCAGCGGACGCTGGCCGCGAAAAAATCATCACAAGCGACAACACGTTCAAAAACAAAACCTGTGGAAAACGCATACCTCACAAAACTGCTCCAAATCTCCAATACGAGGCGATGTTTTTTCAATCCTTCGGAAATTCCATTGCCGCAACGCCGCCGATGACCGGATAGTCACCCCATGTTTACTGGACTTGTGGAGGAAACGGGACGACTGGCGCGCATCGACCATCGAGACGACGGCGGGGCGAGGCTGACCATCGAGGCATCCGGCATTTCCGGTGCCGTGACGCTTGGGGATAGCGTGTCGGTGAATGGATGTTGCCTCACCGTGACCCTCCACGACGCCGCCGAAATGGCCTTCGACCTGCTTGGAGAAACCCTGCGCCGCACCAACCTCGGCAGCCTGCCTGTGGGCGGCATCGTGAATCTCGAGCGCTCGCTAAAGGCGGATGGACGCCTCGGCGGTCACTTCGTGCAAGGACACATCGACACCACCATCGCCGTAAAATCCGCCACACGGCATGGACATGATCTTTGCCTCGACCTTGAAATGCCGACCGAATTCGCACCCTACATCGCCTTCAAGGGATCGGTTGCCCTCAATGGCACGAGCCTCACAGTCGCCGATCTCGGGAGCGACACGTTCCGCGTGTGGATCATTCCCCACACCGCCTCGGCGACCAACCTCGGAACGCTCGCCGCCGCGGACATGGTGAACCTCGAGTGCGATATTCTCGCGAAATACGCCGCCCGCATCCTGCAGGCCGGGCGCTACTCGACCGAGAACTTGTAGACCAACCGGTGCAGATAGGGTTCGCCTGGCCTGAGAACCGCCGAGGGAAACACCGATTGATTCGGCGCGTCGGGGAAATTTTCCGTCTCGAGGCACAAGCCGGTGCGCTTGGCATACCTCACGCCCCCGCGACCGGCGACCGTGCCATCCAGAAAGTTGCCACTATAGAACTGGATCGCGGGCTGGTTCGTGCGGAGGGTCATGGCACGCCCTGACTTCGGCTCCACCACCTTTGCGGCAAATGCCAAACCCTCCGGCCTTGCATCGTCGAGCACCCAGCAGTGATCGTATCCCCCGGCGGCGAGCTGTGCGGGCGTTTGCTCATCGATCCGCGCACCGACCTCCGAAGGTTGGCGAAAATCCATCGGCGTTCCTTCCACAGCCGCCAACTCGCCGGTGGGAATCAACCCCGCCGTCGTGGGCAAATAGCGCGACGCGGCGAGTGTGAGCACATGGTCTTCAATCGAGGTCGCCGGATCGCCCGACAGGTTCCAATACGGATGGTGCACCACGTTCACGATGGTCGCCCGGTCGGTCGTGGCGGTGACGCGCCACTCGAGTTCGTTGGCGTCATTCAGCGTGTAGGAGACCCTCGCCGTGAGCGTTCCCGGATACCCCTCCTCGCCATGCGGCGAAACGTATTCAAATACAATCGATCCCGGCGAGGAGCTGTCCACAACGCGCCATAGCACTTTGTTGAACCCCGCCACACCACCGTGCAGATGGCATGGGATTCCCCCCGGCTCGTTGTTCGCGGCGAGCGTGTGCGATTGACCGTCCAACTCAAACCGCCCGTCGGCAATCCTGTTTCCAAACCTCCCGGCGGTGGCCCCGAAATACGGATTCTCCTCGCTCAAGTATCCCTCGGCGGAGTCAAACCCGAGCGTGACCTCGGCTGTCCGCCCGTGGCGGTCGGGCAATTCCACGCCGACCAGTGTGGCTCCCAGATCGGAGACCCGCACCAAGACGCCGTGGGCGTTGGTCAGCATAAACAAGGACACAGGCCGCCCATCGGGCATCTCTCCAAAGGACTCGGGTGTGGCATTCATTCAATGAACAATCTCTGTGCCGATGCCGGCATCGGTGAAAATTTCGAGCAAGAGGCAGTGCTGGATATGACCGCCGATCATGTGGACTTTATCGACCCCCTTCTTCAGCGCCCCAGTGGCCGACTGCACCTTGGGAATCATGCCGCCCGCGATGACTTTGCGGCGGATGAGTTCGTCGATCTGGGAAATTGTCACGCTTGAGATGAGCGAATCACGCTGCGAGGGATCGGTCAAAATCCCGGGCACATCGGTGACGTAAATAAGCTTCGAGGCCTGGAGTTCGCCAGCCAGCGAGGCGGCGGCAATGTCGGCGTTGATGTTCAACACCACGCCGGCGGCGGTGGATCCAATCGGGCTGATCACCGGAACAATTTCCGCATGGACCGCCTCGGAGACGGCCTCCGCGCGCACTCCCTCGGCCTCGCCCACGAATCCGAGATCGATCGTCTCTCCGTCAATGAACGCCTGCTTCTCGAGCTTGCGGGCCAGAAATACATCCTTGCCGGAAAACCCACGTGCGCGTCCGCCGAATTCCTGAATCTTCGCGACAATCGAGGGATTGATCTGCCGGTCGAGTGTTTCCTCGACGATATGAATCGCCGTCTCGCTGGTGGCGCGCAGACCGTCGATGAATTGAGCGGCGAGTCCCGCCTCTTTCATCTTTGCGGTGATCGCCTTCCCGCCGCCGTGAACAAGGACGGGGTTGATGCCCACCGCTTCGAGAAACACGACGTCCCGGAGAAACTTCTCCACGACATGTTCGTCCTCCATGGCGGAGCCACCGTATTTGATGACAAACGTCTGGCCGCGGTATTGCTGGATGTATGGCAACGCCTCGATGAGCGTCTCGGAGCGGGATTCTGGAGTCATGAGCGGCATGCGATTACTCCCCCAGGTTCAGGCGGACATATTCCTCGGTGAGGTCGGTCGTCCACACATGGTAGTCCGCCTTGCCGAGATTCAACGCGACAGTGACCTTGAACGCCTTGCGGGCCGCGATCGCGCAGAGCTTGGCAATTCGAGTCTTCGCTGCCATGCCTCCCTCCACGGCAGCGAGCTTGTCGTAGAAAATATCGGTCTTCGCCTCGTTCATGCGAATCCCGCAGTAGCCGACGGCATCGAGGATGCGTCCCCAGTTCGGATCCCCGCCGGCCCACGCGCACTTGACCAGCGTGGAATTCGCGATCGCCTCGGCGGCGGTGCGGGCTTCCTTTTCAGTCATCGCTCCGGTGACCTCCACCTCGACGAAGCGCGACACCCCCTCGCCGTCCTTCACGATCATGTGGGCCAGGGCGCGGGTGACCTCGTCCAAGGCGGCGGAAAAATCCCCAAGATCGGGAGCTGCCCCGCTCAATCCGTTGGCGAGAAGAATCACCGTGTCGTTCGTGCTCATGTCGCCGTCCACCGTGATGCGGTTGAACGAATTCGCCACCGAGCGCTTCAATTCCTTTCGAAGCACTGCCTGCGGCAAGGCGGCATCCGTCGTCACCACACACAACATCGTGGCCATGTTCGGATCGATCATCCCGGCACCCTTGGCGATGCCTCCAATGCGAAATTTCCCGTTTTTGCCGGTGACTTCCACGGCGAATTCCTTGGCGAACGTGTCGCTGGTCATGATCGCGGCGGCTGCTGCTTTGCTGCCGGAACGCGACGGATGCAACGCGGCGATGCCTTTGAGCACGCGATCCATGGGCATCGCCACCCCGATTCTTCCGGTGGAGCACACCAGCACCTCCTTCGCACTCAACTCGAGTAATGCACCGGCGGCATCCGCCATGGCGCGCGCATCCTTCATACCCTGTTCGCCTGTGCAGGCGTTGGCGTTGCCGCTGTTCAGGATGACCGCGCGGTTGCGGCCTGCCTTGAGATGCTCGGCGGAGACAAGCACCGGCGCCGCCTTGACCTTGTTCGTGGTGAAGGTGGCCGCGGAAACGCTCGGCGCCTCGGACCAGACCACGGCGATATCGTCGCGCAGCACTTTGCCTGTTTTGATGCCCGCACCGGTTGCCCCGGCGGCGAAGCCCTCGGGCGCGCACACACCACCCGCGATTTTTTTCGAGTTGCTCATATCAAACCTGTGGTCTCCGGCAGTCCCGCCATGAGATTGAAATTTTGCACTGCCTGGCCAGCAGCGCCTTTGACGAGGTTGTCTTCGGCGGAAAGGAGAATCACCCGTCCAGTGCGGGCGTCGACCCTGACCGAGATGTCGCAGAAATTCGTGCCAGTCGTGTATTTCGTGTCGGGGAGAAATTCCGAGACCCTCACGAACGGCTGACCGGCATAGGCATCTTGGAGCGCGGGCAGGATCGAGCTGGCATCAATCCCGGCGGCGGGCTTGGTGAAAATCGTGGAGTGGATACCGCGGTTCATGGGCGCAAGGTGTGGAATGAACGTGATCACCACCTCGCTCCCGGCGGCGAGCGAAAGTTCCTGCTCGATCTCGGACAAGTGGCGGTGCTTGGGCAGACCGTAGGCACGCATGCTTTCGTTGCACTCTCCAAAGAGGAGCACCGTCTCGGCCTTGCGCCCGGCGCCACTCACCCCGCTCGCACTGGAGACAATAATTTCCATGGGATCGATCAACTCCTGCCGAAGCAACGGCGCCAGAGGCAGCAGGATCGTCGTGGGATAGCAGCCCGCCGACCCCACGAGATTGGCCGTGCGGATTGCCTCGCGGTGCAACTCGGGCAGACCGTAGACCGCCTCGGGCAGCAACTCGGGAGCTGGATGGTCGCCGCCGTAAAATTCGCAGTAGCGCGCCGCATCGCGCAGACGAAAATCCGCACTCAAATCAACAACACGCTTCCCGGCCTTCCAGAGCGGCACCGCGAATTCCGCGGCGAGGCCATGCGGCAAGGCGAGGAAGAAGACCTCCGCGCCGCATTCCAGCAGGGCATCGATCGCAGGCTCGGTAAAAACGAGTTTCGAAAACTCCCCCACCCCGGCAAGGCGCGGCAGCACAATCCCGGCCGCCTTTCCTGCATGGCGGCGGGAGGTGAGCGCCACGATGCTGACCGCCGGATGCCGCGCCAGGATCGCGCAAAGCTCCTCGCCGGAGTAGCCATTGGCCCCGACGATCGCCACAGGGATCGGGTTCGACGCGCTCATCGCTCAAGCAGCGGCCATGGCCTTGGCCTTTTCAAAACGTGCCAGCGTGCGTGCTTTTCCAAGCACCTCGAACATCTCGTAAAGCCCGGGCCCGACAGACCGTCCACTCACCGCCACTCGGGCGGGGTGAACCAACTCGCCGGCCTTCACTCCAAGCGCTGCGGCTGTTTCCTTGAGGCATGCCTCGACATTTGTATGCGTCCAATCGGTGACCCCCTCGAGCGCCTTCCCAAGCGCCTCGAGACGCCCAGCGACTCCTTCTTTGTTGAGGCTCTTCTCAACCGCGGCGGGATCGAACGCGAACTCGTCGTTGAACAAATACCCGATCCAATCCGGCACATCGCACAGGTGTTTTACCTTGGGCTTCACGATCGCCAGCGCGGGCAACAACTCCTCGTCGCTGCCGTAGGCGATCCCGGCCTTGTCGACAAAAGGTTTCGCCAACTCGACAAACCTCGCGAGGCTCATAGAGAGCAAATGCTGGCCGTTCAGCCAAAAACATTTGTCCAAGTCGAAAATGGCATTCCGACGGTTGATTTTTTCGAGGTCGAACAGCGAGAGGATCTCCTCCATCGTCAACCGCTCGCGATTGTCCCCGGGGGACCATCCGAGCAGGCAGAGATAGTTCAAGACCGCCTCGGGCGCGTAGCCGTGATCCATGAAGTAGCTGATGCTCGACCCGCCGTCTCGCTTGCTGAGTTTTTTGCCCTCGTTATTCAGGATGAGCGGAATGTGCGCGAACCGCGGCGGCGTTTCCCCGAGCGCCTGGTAAAGCTCGATATGCTTCGGAGTGTTCGACAGATGGTCCTCTCCGCGGATCACATGCGTGAGTTTCATCTCGATGTCGTCGACCACGTTCACGAAGTGGAAAATGTAGGATCCGTCGGGACGGCGGATCGTCATGTCGGGGTGCGTGGCGGGATTCGACATGTCGAATTCGATGCGCCCGCAGACGATGTCATCAACCACGACCGGCTTGCGTGGTGAGCGGAAGCGGATCGCTCCGCCATCCTCGTAAAGATGCCCGGCGGCCTCGAGGCGGGTGAGGTATTTGCCGTAGATATCCGAACGCTCGCTCTGCCGGTAGGGTGCGAAATCGCCCCCCTTGTCGGGCCCCTCGTCCCAGTCGAGTCCCAGCCATTTCAGCCCGTCGAAGATGACCTGATTGGCCTCGGGCGTGTTGCGTTTCTCGTCGGTGTCCTCGATGCGCAGGATGAAGGTGCCGCCGTTCTGGCGGGCGTAGAGCCAATTGAAAAGGGCGGTGCGAACGCCTCCGACGTGAAGATAACCGGTGGGCGAGGGAGCAAAGCGGGTGCGAACTGTCATGCAGCGACAGAGAAGGGCATTCACCGGCCGAAAACAAGACTTTGAACAGGCCCCGCGACCGCTCGGGTCGGGCGGGGGTTGCCTTTCAGCGGAAACGCAATAAACAGAAGCCTCGAACCATGAAGGAATCATCCGAAAGAAATGTGATCGTCCTCTGCAGCGGCGGCATGGATTCGGTCGTTGCCCTCCACTGGGCCGCCCGCACCCACACCGTCGCCATGGTGTTGAGCTTCCACTACGGATCAAAACACAACGACCGCGAAATCCCCTGCGCCGCCCGACATGCGGCCGCGCTCGGCCTTGCCCACTCGACCCTGCGCCTCGATTTCATGGGCGATTGCTTCGAGTCCCACCTCCTCAAAAACGGCGGTGGGATTCCCAAGGGTCACTACGAGGAGGAAACCATGAAGCAAACCGTCGTGCCGTTCCGCAACGGCATCATGCTCTCGGTCGCGGCAGGTCTGGCGGAAAGCAAAGGGACCTCGGGCCTCGTCATCGCCGCCCACTCGGGCGACCATGCCATCTACCCCGACTGCCGCGAGGACTTCATGCGGGCCATGGCGGATGCCATTCGCCTCGGCACCTATGCCGAAATCGCCCTCATCCGCCCATTCATCGATCGCTCGAAAGCGGACATCGCGCGCCTCGGCCACGAACTTGGCGTTGACTTCTCGGACACTTGGTCGTGCTACGTGGGCGGCGACATCCACTGCGGGGAGTGCGGCACCTGCGTCGAGCGCCGCGAGGCGTTCGAACTCGCAGGCGTGCCCGACCCGACCCACTACCTCAACGCCCCTCCCCTCCCTCCAAAGCCCGTCGCATGCTGATCTCGGAGATTTTTTACTCGTTGCAGGGCGAGGGCCGACTCACCGGCGTGCCTTCGGTGTTCATCCGCACCTCGGGCTGCAACCTGCGCTGCAAATGGTGCGACACGCCCTACGCCTCCTGGCATCCGGAGGGCGAAAAGATGAGCATTTCCGAAATTCTCGAAAAAATCGCCCCCCACCCCGCGCGCCATGTGGTGCTCACCGGTGGAGAGCCCATGGTCGCTCCTGGCATCCACGAACTCGCCGCCGCCCTCCACGCCGCGAACTACCACATCACCATCGAAACCGCGGGCACCATTCCACCCGCCGGCATCGCCTGCGACCTGGCCTCGATCAGCCCGAAACTCTCGAACTCCACGCCGTCGCCGGAGGAGATAGATGCCGTGTGGATCGAGCGCCACGAACGCGCCCGTAACCGCCCGGACCTCCTGCGCGAGTGGATGTCCCAAGGCCCATACCAACTCAAGTTTGTCTACTCGGCACCTGACGATCTGGATGAAATCCAGGCGCTCGTCGCCGCGACGGGAGTGTCCGTCCCGCCCTCGAGCATCCTTCTCATGCCCGAGGGAACCAGCGAGGAGGCGCTTGCCGCCCGCCAGCGCGAGCTTGTCGGCATCTGCCTCGCCACTGGCCACCGCTACTGCGACCGCCTCCACATCCGCCTTTTTGGAAACACCAAGGGCACCTGACACGCCGCCGATGAGTGCTGGCAACACGCCGCCGATTCCCTAAAACCCACACCCATGTTTCGTATCTGCAAAACCCTCGAAATCGAAAACGGCCACATGCTGGCTCGCCATCCCGACGCCTGCCGCTTTCCCCACGGGCACAGCCGCAAGGTGGAAATCGTCCTCGAGGCCGCTGAACTCGATGACAACGGCATGGTCTGCGATTTCAAGATCGTGAAGGATGCCGTGGGGGAATTTCTCAACACCTTCGACCACGCCCTGTGCATGAATACCGAGGACCCGATGTATCCGACGTTGAAAGCGGCTTTCGGCGAGCGGGTCATTGCCTTTGAAAACACCGAGCCGACCACCGAGGTGCTGGCGAAGACGTTTTTTGACACCATCGCCAAGGGCCTCGCGGACTACGCCGCGCGCTCGGACACCAGATACCGCCTCCGCGCGGAGGTCCGCCTAGCGAGCGTGCGCGTCTGGGAGACCAGCTCCTCGTGGGCGGAATACTCGCTGTAGCCCCCCTCTGGGCCAAGACGCCTCATTTTCCCGCTTTCCGGGATGGCGCGTTTTCGTGCAGGGTCGCCGCATGCTGAATGTCATCTGGCTCGGTCTCATCGTGCTCGCCGTGCTGCTGGGCGGATTCTCCGGCCGACTGCCGGAAGTCACCGCGGCGGCGTTCGACGCCTGCAAGATGGCGGTCATGTCGCTCGCGCTTCCCCTTGCGGGCGTGATGGCCCTCTGGCTGGGCCTCATGAAGATCGCGGAGAAATCCGGCCTCGTCAGTCTGCTGGCCAAAGCCCTGCGACCAGTCCTCCGCTGGCTCTTCCCAGACGTGCCCCCGAACCACCCCGCCATGGGATCGATGGTCATGAACATGGCTGCGAACATGCTCGGCCTCAACAACGCCGCCACCCCGCTGGGCCTTCGCGCCATGCAGGACCTCGAAACGCTCAACACACGCCCGGGCACCGCCTCGAATGCCATGTGCACCTTCCTCGCCATCAACACCAGTTCGGTCCAACTCATCCCGGCGACCACCATCGCGATCCTCGCTGCCGCCGGATCAAAGAACCCTACCGTGATCATCGGCACCGCGTTTTTCGCCACCTGTTGCTCGACCATCGCGGGCATCCTTGCCGTAAAAACCCTCGAGCGCCTGCCGATGTTCGCCCTCCCGCCGGCGGATCCCTCAACCCCGCACCAAGCAGCCAGCGAGGCTCCTACCGATGAAACACACCCGCGCCCCGCGTGGTGGGGCACTCTCTTTCTGCTGGCGTTTGCGGGGTGTTTTTTATGGTTCGGATGGCAATTCACCGCCTCGTCCGACACGAATAGCAACCCCCTCGTGGCCCTCGTCGAGGCGGTCTCATATCTGGCGATTCCTTTTCTCGTCGCATTTTTCCCGCTCTACGCCGCGCTCTGCCGCGTGAAGGTCTATGAGGAATTTGTCGAGGGCGCGAAGGAAGGCTTCCAAGTGGCCATCCGCATCATTCCCTACCTGGTAGCGATCATCGCCGCCGTTGCGATGTTCCGCGCAGCGGGTGGCATCGATATCCTTACCCGCTTCCTCGGCCCGGCGCTGGCAGCGATTCATTTCCCCTCCGAACTCCTCCCGCTCGTGCTCATGCGCCCACTCAGCGGCAGCGGAGCAAACGGGCTCTTCGCCGAACTCGTTGCCAACACCGGCCCGGACAGCCTCGTTTCCCGCATGGCCGCCTCGATCATGGGCAGCACCGAGACGACCTTCTACGTCATCGCAGTTTACTTCGGCTCAGTCGCCGTGCGCCGCAGCCGCCACGCGGTTCCAGCCGGCCTCTTCGCCGACCTCGCGGGAGTCACCGCCTCGGTGGTCATCTGCAACCTCGTCTTCGGACGCTGACAGGTCACCGGCTGTTGAAAAAGCCAGCGGTTGAATCCCTCAGAGCGTCTTGTGAGTGCCATCGCAATACGGCGCATTCGCCGTGTGCTTGCACTGACAAAGCCATGCATCGCCATCTTTCTCGGCCGTGAATTTTTTAGGAGCGAACGCCGAACCCTTGTGCGATCCGTCGCAGAACGGTTGGTTCTTCGAGAGCCCGCAGCTGCAATACCAATAGTCCTTACCGGCTTCGAGCGTGACTTTGACAGGTGCCTTGGCGGCGATATGCGGTGCGTTTTCCATGCGAGGCAGCGTGACAGGCCACAAAAAAAACGCAACCCGGCTCAGTGAATCTCCACGGGCAGACGATGGGTTCGAGGCTCGACCAAAGCGCACGCAAACATCAACCCACGCTTGAAACCCCGAAGCCAAGGACCTACTGGTTTTAATATGGATATAACGATCACCTCCACGGAGGCGGCCAGGCATCTCGGCGATCTGCTGGCTAAGGTCAAGCATGCCGGACAGAGCTTTCTTTTGACAAAGAGCGCAAAGCCCCTCGCCCGTCTCGTTCCCGTCTCTCCCAGAACAGGTGGCTCTGGGGATGACGTGAACAAAGCTCTCGCCCAACTTCCTTCGGACCCCTCTTTTGCCGAGGACTTGGAGCGGGTAAATCGGCTTGATTCGATTCCCGCCAATCCATGGGCCTGATTCTTGACACGTCCGCATTGATCTCACTGGAGCGCGGACAGTCTCATACCTTGAATTCAGGCGAAATCTACACCATTCCTGCCATCGTGTGGGCCGAGGCCCTTGTGGGTGTTCAATTGGCGACAACAGTCGATATAGCAGCGCGCCGCATGGCCCGCTTGGAAGCCATTCGCAACGTGACCGGCGTTCAGGATTTCACCCCGGCGGTCGCTGTTCACTACGCCGAGATTTTTACCGAACTCTCTAAAAACGGTCGCTTGATTCCTCAAAACGACATCGCTGTTGCAGCCACGGCGAGATTTTTGAATTTCGGGGTTCTCGTGGGTCCATCCGATGAATCCCATTTCCGACGAGTCGCCGGTCTCGATGTGCAAGTGCTCGGATAGAAGGTTGCGATCACAGAACGACGCATTGGAGCCCTCAAGCGGCCTACCTCAGTGAATCTCCACCGGACACTTCGGCATGGCCCGTAGAAACGCCTTTCCGTAGGGCTTGGAGAGAATCCGGCTGTCGAGGATGACGATCGTGCCCTCATCCGATTTGCTGCGAATCAACCGACCGACTCCCTGCCGGAGCTTGAGGATCGCCTCGGGCAGGGAATACCCGTCGAAGGCCCGGCCACCCTGCGCCTCGATGGCCTCCAAGCGGGCTTCGGTGAGCGGATGGTCTGGAGTGGCGAAGGGCAGGCGGGTGATGATCACGCTCGAGAGCGCATCGCCGGGCACGTCGACGCCTGTCCAGAAACTTGAGACGCCGAAGAGCACGCTGTGCGGGTTTTCCTTGAACTCGGCGACCATGCGCTGGGCGGGCATGCCTCCGCCTTGAAGCAACAAGTTCCACCCGCGCTTTTCAAACTCCTGTTCCGCCAGTTCGGCGACGTTGCGCATCGACTGGTAGCTGGTGAACAGCACAAACGCCCGCGCGCGGCTCTGATCGGTGAAATGCAGAATCCACTTCGCCAGCGCCTCCTCGTATCCCGGCGCCTTCGGCTCGGGCATCTTTTCGACCAGATGCAATGACATCTGCCGCTCGTAGTCGAACGGGCTGCCGATCTGCAGCGCCGGCACGTCATCCGCCCCCACCCGCTCGCGGAAATACCCGAGGTCCGGCGTTCCGATCGATAGCGTGGCACTCGTCATGACCGTGCACGCGCCGTCGCGAAAGAGCAGGCGCCGGAGTGCGTCGGCCAGATCGACCGGCGCGGTGCGCAAGGTGCAGAATTGCTCGGCGCGGCCGTATTGCTCGACCCAATACACCTGCCCCGGATCCTCGAGCGCGAGGAAATCCGCCACACCCGATCGGGCGGAACGCAACTTGCGGGCGGCTTCCTGGAGTTCCGCGACATATGTCTCGTCCTCGCACTTGCCAGCCTCGATCGCGACCAACTCGCCAAGCCGCACGAGTGCCGTGGCCATTTCCGATCCATCCACCAAATCCGGCTCGCGCACCCTGTATTCGCGCCCCTTTTTGAACATGCACCTTCCGGCTACCGCGTTGAAAAACGCGTCGGTCACCGGCAGCATGTCGCCTACCGCACGGCACGCGGGGCCGTTTTTCAGAATCTGGAACAGTCCTTTTTTTGTGCGTGGATTGTAGAGGCGCTGGATGGCCCGGCGCATGCCGAGCTGGGACAATTCCATGCCGATATGCCTCGCGGCGACCTCCTCAAGGGTGTGCGCCTCATCGAAAATCACGAAGTCGTTCGCGAAAAGCAGCCCGCCGGTCCGGTTCTCAGCGTCCTCGACCCCGTTGATCAGCGTGAAGAACAAGGCATGGTTCAAGACCACCACACGGGCATTCGCGACGCGGCGGCGGAGGTTTTGATAAAAACACCCCGATCCCGGCAGGCACGTCTTCGGTGTGCACAGGTGCTGCTCGCTCCTCACCTCCTCCCACACCGCCGGATCTGGCTGGTCCGTGAAATCGCTCAGCGAGCCGTCCTTCGTTTCCAGGCTCCACTGGCGGATGCGTTCCAACTCGGCATGCTGGGGCGTGGTGAAGAGATCCTTCGATTGCCCCACCGCCCGCGCGAGGCGCGTGGTGCACAGGTAGTTCTGCCGCCCTTTCAACAGCACCGCCTCGAACTCCTCGGGGATGATCTGCTGCACGAGCGGAATGTCCTTGAACATGAGTTGCTCCTGCAACGCGATCGTGTGGGTGCAGATCACCGCCTTGCGCTTGGTGCGCACCGCGTGAAGCACCGCTGGCACCAGATAGGCCAGCGATTTTCCCACCCCCGTGCCGGCCTCGACCACCAAATGCCCGCCCCTCTCGATCGTGCCCGCCACCGCGCCGGCCATGCGTTGCTGCTCGGCTCGGTATTCAAACCCTGCCCCGCCGGACAACCGGCCCGTCGCGGAAAACATTTCCTCAACCTCCCTCTGGAACGCCGAAGCTTGCCCAACACCGCAATCCTCCCGGATCGAAATCATCGCGGCATGTTATTTATCCAACCGCACCGATCAAGCCCACCGGCACCATTCTCTCCTCAGCGGTTGTGTTTGACCTCAGGCACGATTGGTGGTTCTTTTCCCACAGTTCCGGTGAGGTGGCTGAGTGGTCGAAAGCAGCGCTTTGCTAAAGCGCCGTAGTCCTAAAGGCTACCGGGGGTTCGAATCCCCCCCTCACCGCCAGTTCCTTCCTCCCTTTTTTCGTTCCGCCTGCCGCACACCGAACAGGCTCTCTAAGCGCTCCCCCCTGAATGTTACCCTGCCGTGACGCCTGCCGGAGGATCGCCAACCTGCAGTCCCTCTTGACAAGCCTCTTTTATGTGGGAAGGGCCGTTGATCGATTTCCTTGGCGCTGCCATCGAATCGCTCCCTCGGCACTACCCCCAAACAACACACCAACCTCCTCACCCCAACGACATCAACATGCCAGATTCCCAAGCGTCCTTCTTCGCCATTTTCAGCGACATCCACGCCAACATCGATGCTTTCAACGCCGTGCTCGAAGACGCCGGGCACTTTCCTGTGCGTGGGATGTTCTGCCTCGGCGACACTGTGGGCTACGGTCCCGAACCATCCGCCTGCGTCGAGCGTGTGATGGACACCTGCGTGACAAGCATTCTCGGCAACCACGAAGCGATGCTCTTCCTTTGCGAAACAATTCCCGACGAACAATGGGACATCACGGTTCGACAACCGCTCCAACTTGCGAATGAACAACTCACAAAGGCGCAGAAATCCTGGATCCACTCGCAACCTCTCACTGCCGATATCGATCCCCTCTCTCTCTCCCACGCCTCACTGAATGACCCCTCAGGCTTCCATTACATCCAGGAGGAAACGGAAGCCGAAGCGCATTTCAGCGCGCAATCCACATTCATCAGCTTCAATGGCCACACCCATGTCCCCTTGATCTGGGAGCAGGACCCCGAGTCCTTCGCCTGCCGCGCACTCACCCTCGGCGAACAACCGATTCACCTTGATTCCGGAAAACGCTACTCGGTGAATGTCGGCAGCGTCGGCCAACCCCGCGACGGCGATCCCCGGGCCAGTTACGCCCTCTACGATTTCGAGCAACACATTCTCATCCAACGCCGCGTTCCCTACGACATCGCCCGCGCACGCACTCGTTTTAAAAAAGCCGGTCTCCCCGCCCACAATATCAAGCGACTTGCAGATGGAATATAAAAACAAATAGCGCAAAGCATTCGAGGAAATACACCTACGACCGCGCCACTGGTTGACAAAATCACCGAAGCGAACGCGAGCGGTCCGCGTGTCCGGTAAAAATATTGCCACCGCGTGCTTGGTCGCTACCCTAAATTTATGAAAACGGTCCAGGAATTCAACGTGGTCATTGAGCAGGATGCTGATGGATATTTTGTGGCTTCCGTTCCCGAACTCCGCGGATGCCACACACAAGCCAAGTCACTGGATAAACTGATGAAGCGTGTGCGAGAGGTTATTCAACTGTGCCTTGAAGACCAAGAAGATGGATTCATTCCTTCTACTTTTGTCGGCGTGCAGCGGATTCGTATCTGATTATGCCACGGTTGCCGCGCCTTAAAGGGAAGGAATTGATTGCAATTCTGAAGGCACACGGCTTCGAACTCGTGCGGACGAGAGGTAGCCACCATTCAATGAGGCATCCCGATGGCAGATATACGGTTGTTCCCATCCACGCTGGTGAGACTATCGGCACAGGACTTTTGCTAAAAATTTTGAAGGACGCGGAGTTGTCAAAAGACGATCTGACAAAATAATACGAAACCAGCGACGCTGCTTTTCATAGCGTGGCTGGGTCAATGCCCCACCGGCCCGTCGTGTTGCTGGAACGATTCCTTGAGGAAAAAGCTCGCGATCACGCCGAGCACCGCGCTGGCAGGAAGCAGCACCATGGCCATGCGGTAATGCTCGCCGGTGTAGGTTCCCCCCGAGGGAACTCCCTGGGCGCAGATGTCCAGAATCCAACCGAAGAGCGGCTGCGCGAGGCCGCCGAGGAGCATGACCATCATGTTGTTGGCCGAAAGTGCGGTGCCATGCAGGAGCGGATCGTTGGCCTCGATCGCGGCCACAAACGTGACCACCTGCATGCTCGAGGCCAACCCGATCGCCAGGAGCAGCCCGAACATCACGCCGGGATGCAATGTCGTGAAGGTCGTGAGGAGCACAGTCGTGAGAAGCGTGAGCGCCGTCGAGGCGACAAGAAAAACCCGGCGTTTCCGTGCGCGGTCTGAGAGCCACCCCGCCAGCGGCGCGCCGACAAGCCAACCGACATAAAGCATCGACACGGCGTTCGAGGCTCCCTGCGCGGACATCGGCGAGATGGCCATGATATAGCTCTCGCCCCAAAGCCCGCCGATCACCGTCAGCGGCAGGTAAAGCACGCCGCCGATCAGGCCGATCACCAGCGTCTGCGGATTTCGCAGCACCTTCAGGATCGCTGCCAGCAAATTGATTGGAGGAGCCGTGCTGCGGGACGCCGCCGCAGCCCAAGAGGGCGCGGGTGGAATCACCGCCAGCATCATCACGAACACAACCGCTCCTGCGATCCATGAAAAATGCAGCGTGGCCCGCCACCCCTCGACCTCGATCAGCCACTGCAACCCCGCATTCCCCAAAATGCCCCCGGCCATTCCCAGCGCCGTTGTCAATCCGGCGATGAGCGCGAGCCGACTGTGAGGGAACCACTGCGCCGCGAGATACATCGTTCCAACAAACGCAAACGCCGATCCCAACCCTTGCAACCCGCGCGCCAGCGTCATGCCGACCATCGATTGACCGAAGGCCTCGAGCAGGCACCCGGCCGCCACTACAAGCACCGAAGGCAACAAAATCCAGCGCGCGCCGTAGCGGTCGAGCAGGCTGCCGGCGACGAGCTGCAGCGGTGAATACACATAGTAATACGCCCCCATCGCCAGCCCGAACCCCGCCGCATTCACATGCATCACCTCCATGAGCGGCTCCTGCATGACCGACGGCGCCACGCGCACAAAAAACTCGTAAAGGTAAAACACCGCCGCGGTCCCCCAGATCGCCCATGCGCGCCAATCACCGGGCGGCTCCGTGCCTTTCGCCGTGCCGATCAAGCTCATCGTGCGACGGACCGCCAGCCGCGGCGTTGCGTGTTACGACACGGAAAAATTCCGACGTCAGGGTTGTGGCAGTTTTGTGACATCAAGGGGGTTTTCGGAAAGATCACGCGCATCGGGCAAGGGGGCGGATGCCGGGACGACGGACGTGGAGCAACCGCCAAGCGTCAGCAACGATATAAGGAGAATAGCGTGGAGCGCGGCTAGCATGACTTAAAACGTTACGCCGATTTCGGCTCCGATGACGAGCGAATTGGGGATGTTTCCCGTGCCGCCGGGGCGAATCACATATTGCAAACTGGGCATCACATAAAGCCACGGCGTGAGTTGCGCCCGGTAATCCCACTCGAGCACCCACTCGTAGGTCGGATCACCCAGCCCCTCCGATTCCTGCGCGGCCGCAAACCGCCGGCTCATCGTGCCGTAATACGAGCCGAACAATGCCCAGTCGTTCGGCCGCGAGGGGATGATCCCCTGCCATCCGCCACCCGCACCGCAAAAAAACGGAAACTGCGCCAGTTCGGTCTGCGGCGCGTAGACAAACGAACACCACAGCGTGACACCTTCATCCGCCCCCGCCCGCTCACGCCAGACCATCTGCTCGCCGATCCAGTAAAACCCGTGGGAATACGGCGTGCTTCCGCCTCCGTAGGTCGAGTAGTCCCAACTCGACCAGTAGCCGCCGATCTTGTGGTTGCCGGTCAACCCCTCAGCAGCCCCACGCCACACATCCGGCGCGCGGTTTTTCCATCCGACTTCGCCGAACATCTGAATGCCGTCGTCCGGCCCGAATCCCATATTCATCCCATGATTGGCGATCACTGAATTCGCCCGCGTGGCCTGATAAATGCCATAGAGCAACGTCCAATCCTCGTGCGGTTCGGCCTTGACCACCGCTGCCCAAGTGGAGCGACTGGCGCTGGATGTCCAGTAGGTATTGTAGCCCATGACCGGCGTGTGCCCGTCGATGCCTCCCATGTAGAGGTTGAACATGTCCATGGCGACAAAATCCTGCCCCATCGGCATCCGCCCGAGTTTCAGGCTGTATCGTTCGTCCGCCCAGCGTTGCTCGAAGTAGAGTTGTCCAAGCACCACCGTGGGAAGCGTCGCGACCTGCGCGACATCGAAATAGTTTCCCACATGGGCCTCGGAGAGATCCCTGCCGGAGGAATCAATCATGCTCGCGACAAAATACCCGCCACGCCAACCGGCGAGTTTCTCCAACTCCGCCACCAAGATCACCTGCACCTGCCCGAAATAGCAGAACCCTTGGCTCCGGCCGCCCACTGGGTTTCCCAGCAGGTCGGTCGTGAAGCTGCCGCCGAGAAAAACACCATGGTCCTCGAGCGCTTTCCGCAATGGCACAACCCCATCCAACGCCCGATCACCCTCGATCCAGTTCCTCCACGGATTCTGCTCGGGCGAAACCGTGGCCGCCTGAGCACCTGCGACGGCAAACAAAACCAAGACGGCCGCGAGAATCGCGTTGCTATTTTTTGATCCCAAGGTCGTAGAGCAATTGATAGCGCGGCGGGTCGTCGGGAAGCAGGAAATGGAAGCCCTGCTCGACAATGATATTCACCGTGTTCGCCAGAATGAGAATCACCAGCAGGCCGAGCGCAACACGCGACCACCACCCGGTGCGGGCCTGCCCCTCGAGGAACCAGTCGTTGAACAACAGGCAAACCGCGCTGGATCCGATCAGACACACGAACACCACAAGCGCCCAACTGTAGAGATGCAACCCCATCACCGGATCGCCATAGCCCGCGTCACCAGGCATGATGTGCAGTAAAATCTGCCTGATCGACACGAACGATCCGCCAAGGGCAGCGAGAATAATCATCCCGTGCCCAGTCATGTAATCCCCATGGGACAGTCGACCGTCCTTCCATTTCACCAACATAAACGCCGCCCCGGTGGCCGCCAACATCATGCCGAGACGCTGCAAGATGCACAGTGGACACGGCAATTCCCCCTCGAAAAACTGGATGCCGAACGCACCAAGCAGAACCATGCACAGAACAAGAATCTCTAGATGAACGGCGAGATACCCGACAGGGCCGATGACACGGAGAAGACGCATGGAAATTAGAAGTTGAGCGGCAGGCTTTCGGAGATGTGAAGCCACAGAGTGAACGCGGTGACACACACAGCGACAAGAAATGCCGCGATCGTCAGGTTCCGGCGTTCCTGAAAAACACTCGCGAACGCGGCGATGAGAAGGAAATGGGAGAGCGTTTCCACGCCGTGAGAGTGCCTTTGCGCCGCAGTTCCACACAAGGACAAAGTGGGCCGCCGGCCTTGAAAAAATCGCGATCCATTTGAATCTAATGCTCTCCCCCCGGCACCAATCCGCTTTACTATTGCCCATGACTTTCCTTGCCAGAATCAGCCTCGTGCTCGTGACCATCGCCGCGCCATTGTTTGCCCGTGAGGGACCACCCACGGCGGTGCTGGTATCCAAAGCCGAGCGCAAGCCTGTGGCGGACCGCATCGAGGCCCTCGGCACCCTCCGCGCCAACGAGGCGGTGGAACTCACCGCGACCATCACCGAACGCGTTGTGGAAACGGGCTTCGAGGATGGCGACCGCGTGAAAAAGGGGGATGTCCTCTTGAAGCTTTCTTCCACCGAGGAGGAGGCACTTCTCACCGAAGCCGTCTCCGCCGAAAAGGAGTCCCGCTTGCAATACGAGCGTATCGAACAACTCGCCTCGCGCGGCACCGCATCGACCTCCCAACTCGACGAGGCCCGCCGCGTCCACGAAATCTCACGCGCCCGCCAACTCGCCATCGAATCGCGGCTCGCGGAACTCGTCATCAAGGCCCCGTTCGACGGTGTCGTGGGACTGCGCAACATCAGTGTCGGTGCGCTGGTGAGGCCGGGGGATCAGGTGACAACCATCGATGACGACAGCAAGATGCTTCTCGATTTCTCCGTGCCAGCCCGCTTTCTCGACACGGTCAAGCTCGGTTCCCCGATCGAGGCGTCCACCGCCACCTACGGCGGACGCTTTTTCCACGGCGGCGTGCACAGCGTGTCCAGCCGCGTCGATCCCGTGACCCGATCGGTCATGGTGCGCGCGGAAATCCCAAACGAGGACCGCCTTCTCATGCCGGGCATGTTGATGAAGGTCGATCTTCTCGCCCGTCCACGCGAGGCGGTGGTTGTTCCCGAAGGGTCCCTCCTGCCGGTGGGCGATCGGAATTTCGTGATGGTGATCGGAGGCTCGCCGGATCGTCCCGTGGCGAACCGCCGCGAAATCGAGATCGGCACGCGTCGCCGTGGGGAGGTCGAGGTCGTGTCAGGCCTTGCCGAAGGTGAAACCGTGGTGGCCCATGGCGGCTTTAAACTCTCCGACGGCGCAGCGGTCCGCGTGATTTCAGGCATCAGCGAGGAACAACCCACCTCCAACGAGAAATGATTATCTCCGACCTGTCGATCAAGCGCCCGGTGCTCGCCTCCGTTCTGGCATTGCTTCTTTTGGCCTTCGGGGTCGTTTCGTTTCTTCGCCTCCCGCTCCGCGAGTTTCCGGATATCGACCCGCCGGTCGTCTCGATCGAAACAAGCTATCGGGGCGCTTCCGCCAGCGTCGTGGAAACCCGCATCACCGAACCCATCGAGGACCGCATCGCGGGGGTCGAGGGCATCGACTTCATCGAATCGACCAGCAGGAACGGCGAATCGGAAATCACGGTCACCTTCAAATCCAACCGCGACATCGATGCCGCCGCCAACGATCTCCGCGAGCGCGTTTCATCGATTCTGGACAACCTCCCCGTGGAGGCCGACCCGCCGGAAATTCAGAAGGTCGATTCTAACGACGATGTCATCCTCTGGCTGAATCTTGTCAGCCCGACCCTGACCGTTCCCGAACTCACCGACTACGCGGAGCGGTATCTTGTGGACCGACTTTCGGTGCTCGACGGCGTGGCGCGCATCCAAGTTGGCGGCGCCCAGGCCTACGCGATCCGCATCTGGCTCGACCGCCGCGCCATGGCCGCGCGCAACCTCACGGCGAACGATGTCGAGTCCGCCCTGCGCTCCGAAAATGTGGAGCTTCCCGCCGGCAGCATCGAATCCAAGGACAGGAATTTCACCGTCCGCACGAAACGCCAGTTCAACACCCCCGCCGACTTTGCAAACCTCGTTCTTAAGAAAGGCGACGACGGCTACCTTGTCCGCCTCGGCGAGATCGCCACCGTGGAACTCGCTCCGGAGGAAAACCGAAACCTCTTTCGCGGCAATTCGGTTCCGATGGTCGGACTGGGCATCATCAAACAATCCACTGCCAATACGATCGACGTGGCCCGTGCGGTAAAAGAAGAGGCCCGCAGGATTTCCACCACTCTGCCACCTGGAATGGAAATTCGCGACAGCTACGATTCGTCGGTCTTTATCGAAGGATCGATCCGCGAGGTCTACTTCACCCTAGGCATCGCGATCGCCCTTGTTGTCCTCGTCATCTACCTCTTTCTTGGCACCGCCCGAGCCACGCTAGTGCCTGCGGTCACCGTTCCGGTCTCGCTGGTCGCGACATTTTTCGCACTCGGATTGATGGGATTTTCGGTCAATATCCTCACCCTGCTCGCGCTGGTTCTGGCGATTGGCATCGTGGTGGATGACGCGATTGTCGTTTTGGAAAACATCGTCCGCCGCATGCAGGACCTCGGCGAAACTCCGCTCGTTGCCTCATACCGCGGAACCCGCGAAGTGGGATTCGCCGTCATCGCCACCACGCTTGTTCTTGTCGCCGTCTTCGTTCCGATCGCCTTCCTCGAGGGAGACATCGGCCGTCTCTTCTCGGAATTCGCCCTCACCATTTCCGCCGCGGTGTCCCTCTCGAGCCTCATGGCATTGACCCTATCGCCCATGGTGGCATCGAAAATCCTCCGAAGAAAAACAGGAAAAAACCGCTTCGTTGCGGCGCTTGATCGCATGCTCGAGGGCGTTCAATCCCTCTACTCACGCAGCCTTCGAGCGATCCTCCCGCACCGGGCCGCCTCGATCGCGGTGTTCCTGCTTGTCTCCGCCGGGGCCGTCTGGCTGTTTTCGGAAATCCCCTCCGAATACACCCCGCGCGAGGACCGCGGCGCCTTCTTTGTTATGGTGAACGGCCCCGAAGGCGCCTCCCACTCGTTCATGGAGGAATACATGCTGGAAATCGAACGCCGCCTCATGCCCTACACCGAATCCGGCGAGGCCATCCGCTTGCTTGTCCGTTCCCCCAGAACCTTCGGCGCGGCGGGCGACTTCAACACGGGCATCGTTGTGTTTGTGCTCTCGGATTGGGCCGAGCGCCGTTCCGCATGGGTGATCATGGATGAAGTCCGGAAATCGCTCTCCGATCTCCCGGGCGTGCGTGCATTTCCAGTCATGCGGCAGGGGTTCGGCGCGCGCATCCAAAAGCCCGTCCAATTCGTGCTCGGTGGCGGCACCTACGAGGAACTCGTCCAGTGGCGCGACATCCTGCTGGCGAAAATCGCCGAAGACAACCCGGGGCTCGAGGGCATCGATTGGGATTTCAAAGAGACCAAACCCCAACTCCACGTGGCAATCGACTATGACCGCGCCGCGGAACTCGGTGTCACGATCTCGAATATCGGCCGCACGCTCGAAACCATGCTGGGCTCGCGCCGTGCGACCACGTTCATCGACCGCGGCGAGGAATACGATGTCATCCTCGAGGGCGAACGCTCCACCCAGTCCACTCCGACAAGCCTCGAAAACATCCATGTCCGCTCGAACTCCGGCGAACTCGTGCCCCTATCGAGCATTGTCGAAGTCCAGGAGTTCGCCGACTCGGACACGCTGAACCGCTACAACCGGATGCGCTCGATCACGATTGAGGCGAATCTCGCGGACTCCCTCACCCTCGGCCAGGCACTCGACCACCTCGACTCCCTCGTTCGTGAAAACCTCCCAGACACCGCACGCATCGACTACAAGGGGCAATCCCGCGATCTCCGCACGTCGGGCTCATCGATCCTTTTCGTCTTTCTTCTTGGTCTCCTCGTGGTCTTCCTTGTGCTTGCCGCCCAGTTTGAAAACTGGATCCACCCGCTGGTCATCATGTCCACCGTCCCCCTCGCCATCGCGGGCGGCTTGCTTGGACTTCACCTCACCGGCAACACCCTCAACCTCTACAGCCAAATCGGCCTCATCATTCTCGTCGGTATCGCCGCGAAAAACGGCATCCTCATTGTCGAATTCGCCAACCAGCTTCGCGACCGCGGAACCGCCTTCGACGAGGCACTCCTCGAGGCCTCCCGCGTCCGCCTGCGCCCCATCCTCATGACCGGCATCACCACCGCCGCGACGGCGATTCCCCTCATTTTCGCATTCGGACCCGGTGCGGAAACCCGAATTGTCATCGGTGTGGTGGTCCTCGGGGGCGTGCTGCTGGCCACGTTCCTCACGCTCTATCTAGTTCCCGCCGCCTACGCCATGCTGGCGCGCAAAACCGGCTCCCCGGGGGACATCACCCGCCGTCTCCTCGCCGAATCCAACGGCCATCCTGAAGCCCCGGCGTCGCATTGACCCACCGATCGACGCTCAGCGCCTGCCGCGCTGGCATAACCACCAAGACCCCCCAACCGAAAACATGCGCTTCAACGAAGGCATCGACGCCCTTTCTCCGGGACTGGCCGCTTTGTCCATCCGCGCCTTGAAATACCGCAATGCAGGCGACTCAAGCACATACCACGAGATCACTGAAACAACCAAGGTCACCGCACCGCTGACCAGTATCCAAGCCCCCACATTCTTGCCTGGCCCGATTCCGAACCCCGCGACAACCGGTTCGAGCGCCCACATCAAAATCAAATGGTATACGAAAATCCCATAGCTGATCCGCCCGAGAAAACGCAATGGACGCCAGGAAAAGAACGCCCCGGCGACACCAGGAAAGCCCTTGGAACATCCCCAGACCAGAACAAGAGCCACGATCCCCTCAAGAACCTCAACAGATGCAGTGATCCAAGGATCGAACACACCTTCACGCAATCCCCTGTTCAACACCCAAAAAACCGCCGTTGCTCCCGCCAGCAACTCCCATCCACCCTTCCTTGAGGGAAACTCCGGCAATCCTTGGGCCTGCTTCATCCACGCCAGCAATCCGCCAAGCACAAACGTGTCGATCGATCCAGGCACCATCAACCAACGCCAAAAATCACACACGCCCGACTCCATGCACCAGACCCGGTATCCATAGCCGCCAAAAACCAGCACGATCGCCGACACCGGAAACCAACGCCTCGGCACCGCAAACAACACAAATGGCCAGACAATGTAGAACTGCTCCTGCATGGCCAGCGACCAGAAATGCGCAGTCGATCCGAAGAACCAGCCCTGCATCGCCATTTTCACATTGGAAAGGAAAGTCACATGCCACCAGAACGGCTCCACCACATCCTCGATGCCAAGGAGGACACCGATCCCCAACGCGGCGGCAAATGCCGGCAGCAACCGTGCCAACCTGCGAATCTGGAAAATGCCCAACTCCCGCGCTCGCCCGATCCCGATCCGTGAACACCGGTCCTCGATCCTCCAAAGCGACAATGTGACCAGATATCCGCTTATCACGAAAAACAAGGTCACCCCCATCTGCCCCCACTCCATCCACATGGGCACCTTCACTCCCGCATGGTGTAAAAAACCATTGCGATCGCCACCCCTCGCAGCCCGTCGAGTTGAACACTTCTATCACTCGGTGCCGCCTCCGCACCTGAGCGTAGACCTGAACCCATGGGCGCGAAAACTTCCGCCCAGATCCCTCGCTGTCAACTCGAAAGCCCACCTCCCGCCACTCCGACCCTCTTCCGGTTGCCCACGATCCCCAGTTGGTGAACACTTGTCTCGCATGAACTGGCACGCCACAGACACCGCTGCCGTCTTGGGGGAACTCGAATCGACGCCCGCCCAAGGCCTGACCGCATCCGATGCCGAGGCCCGTCTTGGGATACATGGCCCGAACCAACTCCCCGCCGCGCCGCGCGTCTCGCTCCTCAAGCGATTCCGTCTCCAATTCCACAATGTGCTCATCTATATCCTGCTCGCGGCCGCCGTGGGCACCGGACTCCTCGGCGAGTGGATAGATACCGCAGTCATCCTTGGCGTCGTCCTCGCCAACGCGCTCATCGGCGTCATTCAGGAGGGCAAGGCCGAAAAGGCCCTCGACTCCATCCGCGCCATGCTGTCGCCGAAAGCCATGGTCCGTCGCGACGGCCACAAGCTCACCCTCGACGCCACCCGCCTCGTTCCCGGCGACATCGTTCACCTCAAAGCCGGCGACCGCGTCCCCGCCGACCTTCGCCTCATCGAGAGCCACAGCCTGCGCATCGACGAGGCACTCCTCACCGGAGAATCCGTTCCCACGGAAAAAAACACCGCCCCCGTCGAGGAAAACGCAGACCTCGGAGACCGCTTCTGCATCGCCTTCTCCGGCACTCTCGTGACCTACGGCCGCGGTCTCGGCATTGTCATCGCCACGGGATCCAGCACCGAGATCGGGAAAGTCAGCGGTCTCCTCTCCGAGGTCCAATCCGTCACCACCCCGCTCATCCGCCAGATGGACCAATTCGGCCGCTGGCTCAGCGCCGCTATCGTGGCCGTCGCCGCGGGCACCTTCCTCTTCGGTTGGCTCGTTCGCGGCTTCGATCCCTCGGACATGTTCATGGCTGGCGTGAGCCTCGCCGTCGCTGCCATTCCCGAGGGCCTTCCAGCCATCATGACCATCACCCTCGCCATCGGCGTCCAGCGCATGGCCCGCCGCAACGCGATCATCCGCCGCCTTCCAGCCGTCGAAACCCTTGGCTCTGTGACCATCGTCTGCTCGGACAAAACCGGCACGCTCACCAAAAACGAGATGACCGTCCAAACCGTCATTACCGCCGACGACACCTACAGTGTGGAGGGCGCGGGCTACATTCCCGAAGGCGCGTTCCTCCACGACGGCGAAAAAATCGACCCTCAAGCGAACCATCCCGTCCTCGCCGAACTCCTCCGCGCCGCCGTGCTCTGCAACGAATCCTCACTCCGCCAAAAAGACGGCCGCTGGCTGCTCGAGGGCGAACCCACCGAAGGCTCGCTCGTCACCCTCGGCATGAAGGCCTGCCTCGATCCCCGCAGCGAGCGCCAAGCCCACCCGCGCCTTGCCAGCATTCCGTTTGACTCCGCTCACAAATTCATGGCCACCCTCCACAAGGGCGGCTCTGGAAAATTTATCGTTCTCAAAGGCGCGCCCGAGCCCGTCCTCGCGGCCTGCCATGCCCAGCGCACCCGCTCCGGCGACATCCCGATCGACAAATCCGCCTGGGGAGAACTCCTCCACGAAACCGCCCGCCAAGGCCAACGCCTCCTGGCCGTCGCCGTCCGCCAGGTTCCAGACACGCAGGAAACCCTCACCCTCTCCGATGTCCAGTCCGGCCTCGTCCTCCTCGGCGTCACCGGCATCATTGATCCCCCGCGCGACGAGGCCATCACCGCTGTCGCCCAATGCCAAAGCGCCGGCATCCGCGTCAAGATGATCACCGGCGACCACGCTGTCACCGCCCGCACCATCGGCAAGGTCCTCGGTATCGGCGACGGCGTGAATGCGCTCAGCGGACACGAACTCGAAAAGATCTCCGACGCCGACCTGCCCGCCCGCGCCCGCCAGATCGATGTCTTCGCCCGGGCCACGCCCGAACACAAACTCCGGCTCGTCACCGCCTTCCAAGCCGACGGCCATGTGGTCGCCATGACCGGCGACGGCGTGAACGACGCCCCTGCGCTCAAGCGCGCCGATGTTGGAGTCGCCATGGGCCTCAAAGGCACCGAAGCCGCCAAGGAGGCTTCCTCCATGGTTCTGGCCGACGACAATTTCGCCTCCATCGCCCATGCGGTCGAAGAGGGCCGCGCCGTTTACGACAACCTCAAAAAAGCCATCCTCTTCATCCTGCCCACGAACGGCGGCCAAGCGCTCACCATCGTGGCTGCCGTCTTCCTCGGCCTCGCCCTGCCACTCACCCCCGTGCAGGTGCTCTGGGTCAACATGGTCATCGGCGTCACCCTTGCGCTGGCTCTCGCCTTCGAGCCGCCCGAGCCCGCCCTCATGAAACGCCGTCCGCGCGATCCGCGCACGCCGCTCCTCACCCCGCTCCTCCTCTGGCGCATTATTTTCGTCTCCCTCCTGCTCGTCGGCGGCACCTTCGGGCATTACCTCCTCATCGAGACCCGACCCGGCGCCACCACCGAACTCGCCCGCACCGTAGCCATCAACACCCTCGTCATCGGGCAAATGTTCTATCTCTTCAACAGCCGCTTCATCCTCGCCCCATCGTGGACCCGTCGAGGGCTCTCGGCAGCCGCCCCGTGCTCCTCGCCTGTGCCATGCTGCTCGTCCTGCAGGCGCTCTTCACCTACGCACCGCCCATGCAAACCCTCTTCCAAACCGTTCCACTCGCCCCTGCCGAATGGCTCCGCATCATCGCCTTCGGCCTCTTTGTCTTCATCGCCGTGGAAATCGAAAAAACCATCCTCCGCCACAGGCCAGGCGGGAATGGCAATGCCTTTTGACCGGGATTTCGAAGAACATCCCGCTGACAAATCAACAACTCTGGAGTGCTTCACCCCATAGCCACCTTCATTGTGGCTTCCGATCGCCGCTCAGTGCCTGCCGCGCTCGCTGATCGTCGTGAGGATCAATACCCAGAAGGTGTGGACGAGCACGGCGAAAGGGAGCTGCAACGGCGGCGGCATGATGTAGACAAAGGTGACCCCAGGGAACCAGATCAACCACGAGGCCAGTTGCACCGGCAGCAATGTCTCCGTGAGAAATCTCCGCTGGAAAACCGCCTGCCGCGCGGCCGTTCCAAATCCCCCGGCACGCAGGGCGAAATACCCGGTGATCACCGGCGTGGCGAACAGCGGGCTGTAGAGCAACTGGTCGACAAGCACCTTGGCCACCACCGTGGCGACATCGTTCCCGTATCCAAACCATCCGTTTTGCGCGGTGTAAAAGACATCCACGGCAGACCCCATAAACATCCAGAGCGGCACCATGGTCGCCACGCTTTTAAGGTTTCCAAGCGTGACCCGCCCGCCTTGGATTAGAACCACCCGCATGATCTCGGGCAACACCGCGCCGGAAAACGTGTAGGTGACCATCGCAAAGAATACGCCCAGTTCCTGCCTGGACTCGCCGACCAACCTGAAAAACTCTCTCGAGCCGTCGTGGAACAAATAGAACGCGAGAATGCAGGCCATGATCGCCTGCAGAAGAAGGCCGGGCAGAATGTTCGCCCGCGCCGCGCGCAACCCGACAAGCAATGCCTCGCGCAGGCTCATCTGTCTCCCCCATCCAGAAACAACACCCCGGCGCGCCTGCGTGCATGCCGGTCGCCGGGCAGGTTCACCTTCGCCGGACCGCTCCGGTCCAGCAACGACAGCACCCGCCGAGTTTCCTTCGAGCCAGCTTCGGGAATCCCATGCCAGCGCAACCATCTCAACACACAACGCGCCCGTGCGGCGGGATGCAGTTCCTCGAGTGTCTCGCACCGCAACTCGCCCCCGGGTTCAGGCACCAGACCTGCCATCCACTCGTCCTCCGCGCGAAGGATCTCCGCGGCCCGCAGCACCGCCTCGCGAAAGGCCGTGCCCATGACCTCCTCGATCGCAGGAATCACCCGGTGCCGAAGCTTGTTGCGGGTGTGCAGCGTGTCGGCGTTCGACGCGTCCTCGCGAAATCGCACCCTCCGTCGCGCCTGATACAGGTCGATCTCGCGGCGGGACACACCGAGGAGCGGACGGCGGATTTCAAGCCTCCCCCGCATGGCCACGGGTTTCATGCCACCCAGCCCGGCCGCGCCGGACCCCCGCAGGAAATTGAACAAGCACGTCTCGACCTGGTCGTCGGCATGGTGGGCGAGCAACAACAAGCGGCAACGGACACGCTTCGCGCATGCCTCGAAAAACGCATACCTCAACTCCCGTGCGGCCAACTCGAGGGACATTCCATTTTCCTTCGCGAAATCCGCCGTGCAGGCACGCGCGATCTCGACCCGCAGCCCCCGCTTCTCCGCTTCGCGCCGCACAAAACGTTCGTCGGCCGCCGAACTCCTCCCGCGCAGGGTGTGGTTCAGGTGGCAGACCACGATCTTTTGAAAACCGCACGCGAGCAGTGCATCCAGCAACACCATGGAATCACGCCCGCCGGAGACACCAACGAGCAGCGTGCGCGATTTTGAAACACCCGAAAGCGCTTCCTCCACGGCCTCAAGCACAGGGTCTTGCCGCTCGGTTGAGACCTATGTTGTGATGTGGCGCGCACCGAAATACGGCTCGAGGGCCGCGGGCAACTCGACGGATCCGTCGGGTCGTTGGCCGTTCTCGAGCAAGGCGACATAAAGCCTCGCCAGAGCGGTTGCCGGAGCCGTTGAGTGTGTGGCAGAACCTGTTTTTCCCGTCTTCCCCTTTCATCCGCAGGTTCATGCGGCGGGCCTGATAATCCTCGAAATTCGAGCAGCTCGACACTTCCAAATACGCATTCTGACCCGGAGCCCAGACTTCGATATCATAGGTCTTGGCAGATCCGAATCCCATGTCGCCGGTGCAGAGAACAATCACGCGGTAGTGGAGTCCAAGCGCCTGGAGCACGCGCTCGGCATCCGCCGTCAACGCTTCAAGCTCGGCGTTGGACTCCTCCGGCGCGCAGATTTTCACCAGTTCCACCTTGTCGAACTGGTGCATGCGGATAAGTCCCTTCGTCTCGCGGCCGGCCGACCCCGCCTCGCGACGAAAGCACGGCGTGTAGGCGGCATACTTCACGGGCAACTCAGCGGCCTTCAGGATTTCCTCGCGCCGCAGGTTCGTCACAGGCACCTCGGCCGTGGGCACAAGAAACAGCCCGCCCCCGTCGACGCCATACATATCCTCCTCAAACTTCGGCAACTGCCCGGTGCCCACCATGCAATCGCGGCGCACCACAAAGGGGGTCGCCACCTCGGTGTAACCGTGGTTGCGGGTGTGCAGGTCCAACAGGAAATTGATCAACGCCCGCTCCAAGCGCGCCCCGGCGCCGGTGTAAACCGCGAACCCGCTCCCGCTGATCTTTGCGGCCCGCTCGGTGTCGATGAGGCCCAACCCCTCGGCGATCGCCACGTGGTCCCTGGGATTCGCGATCACAGGCTTTTCTCCGTGGACGCGCACCACGGGGTTGTCCGCCGCATCCTTGCCAACCGGCACATCGGCCTGCGGAAGATTGGGCAGGTTGAGCAGAAGATCGCGCTGCTTGGCGGAAAGCGCCTCGACCTCGGCGGAGATGCGCTCCATCCCAGCGGTGATTGTTTTCACCTGCGCCTCGAGTTCGGAGGAATCGAGCTTCTTGGCGCGGAGTCCGCCGATTTCCTTACTGAGGCGGTTGCGGTCGCCTTGCAGCCCCTGGAGGCTGGTTTCGGCGGCGCGGCGCTCCACATCGACCGCAAGGATGGCATCCACCGTTTCGGAATGCCCCGCCGCGCGGGCGGCAAGGCGGGATTTGACAAGGTCGGGATTCTCCCGGATCAGACGAACATCGAGCATGGGTTGGACAGATTGAATAAATTCGTCAGAATGCGGGAAGCAAATTCTCAAGCAGATGTCAGCGCAGTTCCGCGATTACTACCAAACATTGGGCGTTTCGAAATCCGCCACCCCGCCGGAAATCAAAAGCGCGTTCCGCAAGTTGGCCCGTCAATTCCACCCCGACACGGCCAAGGACAAGAAAGTCGCCGAGGAGAAGTTCAAGGAAATCAACGAGGCCTACGAGGTCCTCGGCGATCCCGAAAAACGCAAGCGCTACGATGAATTCGGCGTCAACTGGCAACAAGGCCCGCAGCCTCGGGGTCCGTTCGGCGGCGGTGGCGGTGCGGGAGGTTTCCGCCAATCGGCCCCGCGCCCCGGCACGGACGAGGACTTCGAGTTCGGCGGCACGGGCTTCAGCGATTTCTTTGAGCAGATGTTCGGCGGGCGCCGTGGCGCGCGCGGCGGATTCGGGCAGATGCCCCAGCGCGGGCAAGACGTGGAGGCTGACCTTCTCGTCTCGCTCGAGGAGGCGCTGAACGGCTCGACGCGCCAGATTTCCTTTCGCCGCGGATCCTCCAAGAAACTCGAGACCTACACCGTCAAGGTGCCGCAGGGAATTCGCGAAGGCCAACGCATCCGCCTCGCCGGTCAAGGTGGCACCGGGGCCTCGGGCGGCGACTCGGGCGACCTCTACCTCCGCGTCAAATTCCAGCGCCATCCGGATTTCGAGATCGATGGCGGCGACCTGCATTACGACCTCGAGATTCCCGCGTGGGATGCCGTCCTCGGCTGCGAGGCGACTGTGCCCACCCTCGGCGGACGCGCGAAATTGAAAATCCCCGCAGGCACCCAGAGCGGGAAAAAATTCCGCCTTCCCGGCATGGGCATTCCCGTCGGCGATGGAAAACGCGGCGACCTTTACGCCGATGTCAGCATCACCGTGCCGAACAATCCCTCTCCGAAGGAACGCGCGATCTGGGAGGAACTCGCCGCGGTCTCGCGCCCGTAGCGCGTGTCACTTCTCCGCCCGAGGGTGTGCGGCCTCGTAGGCGGCCTTCAGACGCTCGATCGTGACATGTGTGTAGATTTGCGTCGTTGAGATGCTGGCGTGCCCGAGGAGCGTCTGCACGCTTCGCAGGTCGGCCCCGTTGTCGAGCAGATGCGTGGCAAAACTGTGCCGCAACTTGTGTGGCGACAGGTCGCCGGGAAGCCCAGCTTGCGCCAGGCGGAGCTTCATCAGCAAATGCACCGAACGCGTGGAAAGCCGGCGGCGGGATTTGTTGATGAACAGCGGGCCATTCACAACGCGCGCGACCCGGCGGTAATGCGAGATGGCGGTCAACGCATGGCTGCCCACCGGGCACACCCGCTCGCGCCCCCCTTTTCCAAGCACCCGCGCGGTCTCACCGATCATGTCCACATCCTTCACATCCAGGCCGACCAACTCGGACAAGCGCATGCCCGTGGAGTAAAACAACTCGATGATCGCCGTGTCGCGGGCGGCCATCCACACCGGAGCCTGCTTTGTTTTTTCATGCTTCCCGGGAGCCTCGACAAGCACATCGACCTGCGCGGTGGTCAGAAAGCGCGGGAGCGACTTCATCGTTTTCGGAAGCGAGACCTCGAGCAACACGTTTTTCGAAACCACACGCCTCATGTGCAAAAACGCATACAGCGCCCGCAACGCCGCGAAGCGAAGCCGCACCGTCGCGCGGGCCATCTCCCGCTTCATCATCTCAAGCATCCACGCCCGGAAATCCTCGGCTCGAAACGTCTCCCAACCTCCCGAGGGACGGAACCGCCGGAAGACCTCGATCGACGTGCGATAGGTGGAAATCGTCCGCGGCGAGGCGTTTTTTTCCGCCTCCAGATAATCGAGAAAATCCTTCGCGTGCCTGTCCAACTGGGGCGTTTTCCCTACCTCGGCGGGTGACTTCCCTCGGCGTTTCAAGAAATTCCTATTGGTGCAACTCGGCGGCTTCCCCGGCGGAAATCGCGCGGATGCTCACCTCGCGGCGCCCGCCTTGCAAGACCACGCGGTGCTCGAAATCGCCGTTGCCGTCGACATGCACCGTGGCATCTCCGATCCGCAAGCGGCCACCCGGCTCCCCGCGCCCCTTGAGCGTGATTTCCGCATGCACGCCGTCCGGCGCGGAAAACCACGACGATTGATCCGACCCACCCCATGAGGACGGACTGGACTGTCCCATGGAGGAAAAAAGCGCTTCGCTCCAACTCGAGAGGACAGACATCTCCAGGCTGGAAAGACCAATCCCACCCCACGAGGCACCCGCGCCGGTGGCCCAACTGGACAGACCGCCCCACGAGGCTCCGGCGCCGGAGGTTTCGGCACCAGACCAAGAGGAAGGGACAGCGGCACTGGAAAGAATCCCGCCCGTCCAACTTCCTGCGGCGGACGACGCCCAACTGCTCTGCGCTGCACCGGCCCAACTGGCCAAAGCGGCGGTAAGCCAACTCGACACCCCGGTGGCGAGTTGCTCGGACCCCATGGCACCGATATTCCAGGAACCAGCCACCGATTCGCCCGCCAAGGCACCGATGGAGCTGAACAAACTGCTCTCGGCCTGCGCGAGTTGGATGCGACCGACCAATTCCGCCAGTTCCCCCGACCCCGCCTGTGCCATGAGACGTTGCTGCACAGCTGAGTGGATTTCCTCCGAACTCCACGCCCCACTGGACAGCCATCCAAAAAAATCACTGCCGAGCAATGTCACCAAAAGCTCCCGCTCGGCGGCCTCAAGCGGCGCGGCGGACGACTCGCCCACAGGCAATGCCATGGCCATCGAGGACAACGCAGGCACCAGATCGGACGCCCCGCCGAGCGAACGCGAAATCGTCTCCACCAGTTTGTGAAACCCGATATGCAACGGCACCGTTGCGAACCGGAAATCCTCGGACGGCGAAAAGGTGTCCCTCGGCGTCGTTACCACCGCCGAGCGCGCCAGCGAGTTCCATGACCCGGCCCGGTAAAATCCGATATCCACCGCATACGACACCCCGGCTTTTTTCACCGGGATATACCAGTTCCTGCTCTCAAACGGCACCTCGATCTCGTGATCCACCGCGCCGTCGGCAAGTTCCACACGCAAGTGGCACGGCCCGCCGGGATGCCGGGAGATGTCGATATCCCAATACGTGAAAAGCCAATGCGGCTCCTGGGCAACAAGGTAGATCGTGTCGCTCCCGTAGGTGTGAGGCAGGCTTCCGAGATTTTCCAGCACATCCCGCTTGGCTTGAGCCGCAGCGTTTGGGACGGCCCGTGGCGGTGTTTTCTTAACGGAAATTGCGTTTCTTCGACGGCTGCGGCGCGACCCTTCAATTCGGCGGAGGCGGGGCTTGAGGAGCGCTTCAACACCTTCGCTTCTGGTGTTCGTTGACGTTTTCGACTTGGCTGCGACTTTACCTGCCCTCTGCCTTCCGGGAGCGGTTTTTTGTCACCGGCGTAGTCCCTCCGGTATCCGTTGTTGTGGTCTTGCCTGTCATAAATCCAAGCGAACTTATTGACCTTCGATAGTCCCGTGGTAAATGGGTGGCAAGCCCCATAAAAATTTTCTTGCATCCCGGCAGGATGGTTTCCCAGCCACATGAAATCTCGTTCCCCTACCCTCGGGAGTGCAACTCGAGCCGGAGCAAATCCAAGGCTTTTTGACTGGCGAAGCGCTTGAATGTCGCTCGATCCGAGGGATACACGGCCTTCTCGCATACCGTTTTTCCATCCGGCCCGGCCACCGCGATAAAAACCAACCCCACCGGTTTTTCGGGTGTTCCACCGCCTGGACCGGCGATTCCCGTGATGCCAACCCCATAGGTCGCCGCGGCACGCCTCCGCACGCCCTCGGCCATGGCCACAGCCACCGGCGCGCTCACCGCCCCGAGTTCGGCGAGCATCGCGGCATCCACGCCGAGCAAGGCGCTCTTGGCCTCGTTGGAATATGTCACGAATCCGCGCATGAAGACTTCCGAGGCACCGGGCACATCCGTGATCCGGCTCGCCAAAAGACCGCCGGTGCACGATTCCGCCGTGGCGACCGTCGCCCGGGCCTCGGACAACATCCCCACCACTTGGGACTCGAGTTCGCTGCCGTCCACCGACACCACATGCTTTCCGAGGCGCTCCAATACCAGCGGCTCGACCTCTTCAAGAACTGCCGTGGGGCCGATCAACCGGAAATCCACCTCGTTCGACCGCGCGCAGTAGCCGACCTCGAGATCCCCGCGATCCACCAACTCGAGGCCGATCAACTCCTCGACCGCGCTCTCGCCCATGCCGACCACACGATACGTCCTGCAGTCATGCCTCTCCCCTGCCCCGCACAGCCTCTCGAGCACCGGCAGGACATGATCGGAAAACATGGGCTGCAACTCCCTCGGCGGCCCGGGCAGCAAAAACACGTGCGGCGTCGCGCTGGAGGGCAACTCCACCGCGGGCACATACAGCCCGGGGCCGTGCCGTTCGGATTCGGCATCACCACTGCCCCTTCGGGCACCATCGCCTGCCTCGCCATCCGCTCCAAAACTCGAACCCCCGCACCGCGAGACGCTCGCGGATCGCCCCCAGCACCTCCTCGTCCAACACCAACCGCCTCCCGAGCAACTCGGCCACCGCCTCGCGCGTGATATCATCCGTCGTGGGCCCCAGACCGCCCGTCACAATCAGCACCTCCGCCCTCAGGCTCGCCTCGATCACCGCCTGCCGGATCTCCGGCCCGTCGGGAACCGTTGTCTGACGCCCCAACCGCAGCCCGAGGGGAAAAATCCTTTTCGCAATCCAACCGGCGTGCGTGTTCAGCACCTCCCCGAGAAGAATCTCGGTGCCGATATTCAACACCTCGACGGTCATTGGCCGGACGCCCCCGCGCCGAGGGCATCCATCCAACTCTTCACCATGCCGTGCTTCTCGGTGTCGCCGTCCAGATCATAGACATAAAGAAGGTTCGCCAGCATCCGCATGAGGAACTGCCTCGGCGTGGCGACCTGCAGGTGCTTGTCTTGAAGTTCCAAGCCCTGGCGCTCGAGGATTTGCTCCACATCGCACTGGCACAGGATGCGGCCTCCATTGAACGGATCGAAAAAAATGTCGCCGAGTCTTGCGATGAAATGGCCGGGCAGGTTGATGCCTTCGATTTTCACCGCCGCCCGCGCGCCAACGAGCATGTAAAGCAGCGTGAGCGTGATCGGGATGCCACGGCGTGTGTCGATCACGCTGGGAAGAAGCGAATTCTCCTCGCAGTAGTAGCTCTCCGAATTGCCCCCGAACCCGAGATCGCTTCCGATATTGTAGGCCAGAAGGCGCACACGGTCCCGATTGCACAGACACCGCGACATGCCACCCAGATACTGCCGCCCCCACTCGTTCACCATGACCTCGTGCTCGTGGGTGCAAAGCCCCGGAGTGATCGCCCGCGCAAGGCTCCATGCCGCCTGCTCGAGATCGAACGACTCGCCGCCAAGGTGGCACAGCAGATGAAAATCCTCGCGCGCCTTCCGGCCCAGGATTTCCGCCCGCACCTCCCTCGCATGCGCCGCGACCACCTCGTCGGAGGATTCGGTCAGTTCATCCAATTGCACCGGATTCTCCTCAGCGAGCGCCATCAGTTGCTCCTTCACAAGGCGAACCGTGTCGGGATCATCATCCGCGAGCAGCTTAGCCAAGGCATCCATGTGGGCGACCATCACCCTTTGAATAAATACTGGCATGACCCCGTTGCAAGCGGCGACTTTGAATCAGGCGGAAAATTCCACACTATCCACCGCACCGCGAGAAGGCGTTCACCACCACCACACCGCCCATGCCCTGCCCGATCTGGATCGCATGCCGCGGGAGCGGGGGCGAGGACGGACGGCATTTCTCCAACCCCAGCGCCGGATCCACCTCTGAGGGCCACGGAGGCACGCCACCCCACAAACAACCCGTGGGAAATCATCGCCGCCTCGAGCACACCCGACGCCGCCAGGCAATGCCCGGTCGTGCGCTTCACCGCCGTGACCCAAGGCAATGCCCCTCCAAAAAATTTCTTCAGGCAGCCGACCTCCACCGCATCGAACCTCGGCGTGCCGGTCGCGTGAAGCGACACCCAGTCCACACCACCCGCAGGCCCGCGCGTTGACGCCCCCAGCATTCTGCGAAGCAAATCCCCCAAGGCATCGGCACTTGGATCGGGAGCCATGAGGTGAAAGGCCTCGCCCGCCGACTCCCCACCGCTCCACTCCGCCAACGCCACCGCCCCCCGCCGCTGCGCGTGGTCGGCCGACTCCAAAATCACACAACCGGCCCCCTCGCGCGGTTGCATTCCGCTCCGCCCCGCCTCCAGCGGTCTTCCCCCAGGCGTTTTCGCGACACTTCCATTCCGCTCCATCGCCTCGCGCAGCAACGGCCCTGGCAATGGATCGGCAGCCACCACCACCGCCGCGTCGATCGTTCCCGCGCGGATCAGCGTGCCCGCCAGCATCACACACTGCGCCCCCGTGGCGGATGCCGCATTCAATGAAAAATCACTCCCGCCCAGCCCGAACACCACCGACACCGCCGCCCCGATCGTATTGCCGCGCCACCGCGTGAGGCTGTAGGGGGAAAACCGCCTTCCCGCCTCGCGCGCCGCGAGTTCCTCCTCCATCGCCGCGAGTCCCCCCGTCGACGTGCCACTCACACAGCCGAAATGCGCGAACCGTTGCTTCGCCCCCTCCCCGCGCAGGCGATTGTGCTCCGGCGGAAGCCCGGCATGCCGCCAAGCCATGCGCACCGCGGCCAACGCCAGCAACTGGTGCCTCCCGAGGATCGCGACATCCGCCGCAGCCATCCCCGCCAACTCCCGCAACCGCTCCATCCCCGGCACCGCTCCATCCACCATGCGGTCGGCCATCAGCGCCTCCCAAAGCTCCTCCACCGAGCAAGCCCCTCCGGCCACAGCCCCATACCCCGTCACAACCACACGCCGAACCGGATCGTGCATCAGTCAAGCCACCCTTCCAACCACACGCAGAAGAAATCAAAATTTCGGGAATCCATGGGAGAGATCACGCGGCAGAGGCATGCCATGAATCCTCCCCCGCCGCAAGCCACCGCACACCGCCCCCGCAGTATTCGTCTTGGAAAAACTGTTGGCGAATAAACTTAGTGATCTGAATTTTGCTGGCTTCAGGTCATTCCTTGCCTGCGGACAGTGCCGCTCGCAGGCGCTTCTCAGCTTCGGCATTCCAGTAGCCGCATTCCAGTTGAAGGAAGACCGAGGTGTAGGGGATTGTCATGTTCGTTTTTAGCAGGAGGACATGAAATGTCTTACCGGCCTCGTCGAGTTTGGCGATGATCTGCTCGTGGGGGATTTTGGAAATCTCCGATCCGGCGAGGATGGCGGCGAGATTTTCGCGGTAGGTAGTGACGCCGGGGGCGGCATCTTCGGGAACAAATTCCAGCTCGTGATCGATGTAGATCGTTGGCTTCACATGCTTGGTTCCAGCGAGGGCTTCCAGCACCGTGCGGGTGACCTCCTCCTGGGTGGCTGCAGTATCGATGGTTTTGACTCCAGGACTCACCTGCCATGGGTAGGCCGAGTCGGCGATGACGATCCAGTTCCGGTGCCCGAGCAGAGGCAGGGACTCTTTGAGAGTGTCTTTCCAATCCTCTGCTTGAAGGGTTGGGAGGAGGGCAAGAGCGAGGGCGAAGAGGTGTGTTTTCATGGTTTTGGTATGTGTGAATCAGTCAAGGTGCATCATCGGCTCCATATCGAGCCTTTGGCAGCCCTTAGGGGTATTCGGGGGTTCATCTATTTGTCGCGGAACTCAATGTGGTCGATCTTGATATGAGCAATTTCAACTGGCCTTTATGCTGACATTCATCGCCTGATCAGCGGAGAGCACTACATCTTCCGGCAGCGTGATGGTGGCCGCGCCATCGGCAAAGGCGAGTTTGGCCATGAGTGGGTTCCCATTCACTTCGACGGTCGCCGAAGCGGGTTTCGAGTCCGTGGCGAGGGTGATCGTGCGCAGGCGGAGTTTGCCATACTTGAGGGCGATTTCCGCGTTTAGATTTCCGCCTTCCATTTTCTGGCTGAAGCTTCCCCAGCCCTCGGCGGCGGTGAAGGCAGCCTTGAAGTTTTCCGGCGTGAGTTTCGGAGCAAAGCCGATGTGACCTTCCGGACCGTTGTAGGCAAAGCCGCAGGCGGCGAGGAAGACGCCATAGCTGGCCATGGAACGGGCGTAGTGGTCGCCGCATTCGACTTCATTCCATGGGTTGCGCTTGGAGCCGTGGTAGCGGTCGTGGACGGCGCGTTCGATGGCGAGGCCCTGCTTGACCAAGTCGCTGCCCGGCTTGCCTTCCCAGATCATGTGTCCGGCGACCTGATGCTCGAAGCCGTTCATGCACTCATTAAAGTAGTAGTCGAAGCCCTTGGTGACACGAAGCTTGTCGCCGCGCGGCCATGCGCACATCAAGGTGCCCGCTTCGCCGGCCAGGGCATACCAGCGGCCCGCCGGGCGCTTTTCGCGAAAAGGGCCGACGTCGGGAGTGAAATTATATTTCCAGATCGCATTGAGGGCTTCCTGGGTTTTTTCCTCGGGCAGCACGCGGTCAAGCCCCACCTGAAAGGCCCAGCCCTGGCCCAGAACTTGATCGATCAGGCAGCCATTGTAGGAGCCGACGTGTTCCATCTGCGCGGGGTCGTGGATTTGCTCGAAATACTCGCCGTTCCAGAATGTCTTCACGAAATTGCTTTTCCCTGCTTCGACAAAGGTTTTGCAGGTTTCGGCAAATGCGGTGTCGCCCATGACGAGGGCCATCTGTTCCGTGGCCTCCACGGCTGCGAGTCCGAGGCTGGTGATCCACGGGATTTTCCCATACCATGTGCCATCCAGCGTGTTGGCTTGCGGTTTGTCGAGGATGCCGTCGTTGTCGCTGTCGAGCGCCATGAGCCACTCGGTGGCGAGCTTGATCTGCGGCCAGTTGCGCTTCAGAAACGCTGCATCGGGCGAGACGAGGTAATCGCGATAGGCGCGCAGGATCGTGCCAGCTTGGCCGTCCACCGCCTGGCTGAGTCCCGCGTCGCCGCGGTGGCCGATGACACCGGTTTTCGCATTGAACCCGGTCTGCGCATCGAAATCCACCCGCTCGCGCAGGAGGATGTCGAGTTCGGGGAAGAGACGCCCCATGGCCTGTTCGTAGTGCCAGACATGCGTGCAGGTCCCGGAGCAGCAGCCCACGCCCTCCCATCCGTAGAACCGGCCATCGGCAAAGCGGTAGCAGGTCGAGGTGGCCAAAATCGAGGCATTGAGCATCGTGCGATCAAGGAACCAATACGGCAGGGTGGAATCATACCAGTTGTCCCGCCAGAGCGTGGTATCTCCGGTCAGGCGTTCCTCATTCCTGGCCACAAAGTTGATGACGGCGCCGGCCGAGTCGAACTTGGTCCCATAATAGCGCCCTTTTTCCACGATCGTCTTATCGGTGGGCGCCTGTCCGGCTCGAAACGTCAGCGGAAAAACCAGATTGGGGAAGTTCCATGCCACCACAAAAGTGATCTCCTGAGTGGCTCCAGGTTCGATCGAGAAGGGGCGAACGACTGAGCCCACCAGCTTGTTGTCTTTATTGGTCCCGGCGGGGCGTTCGGCTCTGTTTCCACTCGTGGCCGGGGTGAAGCAAGACTCTGCCGAGTCACCTTGGAGGATCGGGTTCACGCGATCCGCAGCGGTCGCGTCCAAGAGCCCCAGGGCCAGCGATCCGGAATCCTGCTGCTCCGCTGCGGTTCCTGTGACCAATGGTGAGCGGTCGGAAAACTCGATTTGGTCGATCTCGATATGACCCCAGCCACCCGCAGTCTCATCAAGGATCTCGAGGACGGCCGTTTGTCCTTCGAGTTCGCTGACGTCCCAACTCGAAAGCGTCATGGCATCCGAGTTGGTGCCGGTGGCATTGCGAACCATCATTCCATCCACCAAAAGATTGATGCCGGCCTCCACTTGGCCGTCTGCACGCATATGGTTGCCACCACCGATGAGGAAATTGATAAAGCGGCGCTCGATTTTGAAAGGTTCCGAAGTGAGTTTGCCGGTGGCCCTGTCGCCCTTGGCCGCGTAAGAATTTGCCAAACGCTGCCCTTGGAATCCACTGAGCTTTTGCTCCGGGCGGGGCGTCCCCTCCGTCGGAGCCTGGCCAAAGGCGTCGCCCTCCACTTTCCATTTCCCCCAGTCCGCCCTCTCAAAATCCTCGAAGACAATCAGCGGACGATCTTTCGGGACAGCAGCGGTAGCCACCTCGCGAAATCCGCACTCCATCATGAGAGCATCGTTTGACTTCCTTTCAAGATTGGTGCGCATGACAGGAAAAAGCTGTCCCGATTTGTAGGCGACCACATTTTCCAGCCAGCCCCCCAACTCGGCCTCGATTTTTGTCCCAGACGTGTTTTTCACCGTGAACCTCATGACGGTGGCCGGCAGGCTTGAGTCCTCGAGATCGAGCGGAATGAAGGGGGAAAAAGCCTCCAGCGTGACTTGGAGTGGGAAAGCTGCATCGGTATAAGTCACCGTGCCGATCGGGTATTCGCCACAGAAGGTGACGTCCGGAAAGCCCTTGGCGTTGAGCGGACGGATCTCCGGCGTGGCACCCGACACGATGCGCAGGGCAAACCCTTGATCCAGCCCCTCGGCGGCAACGAGCGGCTCCGCGTAATGGGTGGAACCGGTCGCGATCGGGCTGTTAAAAACATCCCAGTGCCAGAGTTGGCCATCGCCTCCCAGATAAAGCTGTCCTGCACAGATTCCCCCGACCGGCATGCCGATGTATTTCAGGTCCGGACCCCGATAGATCGTCGGTGTGCCGCGCTCGAAAAGCGACTTGATCCACGCGTCGGCGAGCTTCTTGTCCACGGGCACGAACTTCTGGAAATCGCCGGGTTCAAAGGGCCCGGCCATAATCATCCGGGGCAGAAAAAACGCCCCTGCTGTGGCAAGCGCCGCCTTGCCAATAAACATTCGACGGGTGATCGTGCTGCCACCGCAACAATCGGGCGTGTCGCAGCAGGTGTCACTTTTCTCGGGCAGGGAGCGGTGAAATATGTATGGCATTGATGTGCTGGTGTTTTTTGATTTCGGGTGGGGCGAGGCGGAAGGTTTCTGGGAGACGAGTTCAAGAAATTAAATGCCTCCAAGCGGCCTGCAAAGCCCAGCTTTGTTAAACGTAAAACGACCAATGCCATGCGGGCGTCCATTGACAGGGCCGACACCAACTGAGCCCTGTGAACTAAGGGTGAAAAAAGAAAGCCCCATCTGCGTGGAGAACCCGCGGCGATGAGGGGGAGGAGTTTTCAGTTTTAAGGAAGTTTTCAGTTTTCAGTTTTCAGTGTCGCCCATCCCCCCACCAATCCCGACGATTCCGTCAATCCCCTCCCCATTCCCCCTCCTGCCATCCTGTCTAAAAATTCTGTTAATTCTGTTAATTCTGTCTAAAAAATCCTGTTAATTTACTCGCTTTGCTCGCCCTGCGGGCGGCTAGAGAGGAGTTTTAAGGTTTAAGTTTTAAGTTTTAAGTGATGCCTCCGCGCACTGTTGCCCATCCCCCCACCAATCCCGACGATTCCGTCAATCCCCTCCCCATTCCCCCTCCTGCCAATCCTGTCATCCTGCCATCCTGTCTATAAATTCTGTTAATTCTGTTAATTCTGTCTAAAAAATCCTGTTAATTTACTCGCTTTGCTCGCCCTGCGGGCTGCTGTTGGCAGTCTTTCTTCGCTGCGCTACGATTCTGTCATCCTGTCTATAAAATCCGTTTTCGGGATCATTTCGCTTTACCCCTCGCGTCGGTGGCGTCCCCTCGCCCATGCCCCACCAGCGCCCGCGAGGAGCAGCGCCGCCGCCAACCATGTCTCCGGCTCGGGCACTGGAATCACTTCGTATTGGAAGCCACTACCGAGGCCGAGTTGGAAGCCTGTTCCCACAAAGCTGCTGCCGAAGTCGCTGTAGAAGCTGATCCTGCTTAACTCCCCGCTGCCCAATGCCCGGTTAAAGTAGATCTGGTCCGTATTGTTTCCCGTGCCGCCGTTCCACAGCGTCGTGCCGGTCCAGTTGTGCACTGCCAACGTGTAGCTTCCCATGAACAGATCCGCAAAGATCGCCACGACGCTTCCGGTGCCAAGGTCGATGACCGAGTTCGCCGAGAGCGTGAGCGCGCCGATTGTGTCTGTCACATTGCCACTGAACTCCAGCGTGCCTCCAGCCAGGTCGATGCCGGTGGAATTCCCGATCGCATCGTTCGCTCCGACTAGGAGCGATCCCCCGGTCACAGTAATATTTCCCGTGCTCCCGAGCGCGTTGGCAGCAGCCGCATGGAGCGTGCCTGCATTGAGCTGTGTGTCACCGTTGAAAGTGTTGGATCCGGAGAGGACAGAGTGTGCCGGTGCCGGTTTTTGGTGACGCCGCCGGTGCCATCGGCCACAAGGGCTGCGCCCACCGTGATGTCGAACGCCTGGGTGTCGATCGTCGCTCCCCCATCCTTCACATTCACCGTGAGCCCGGTCGCGTCATTCAGGAAGGTGGTGCTGGAGGCACCGGCTCGCAGGGTGCCGCCATCCAAGTTAATCGTCTTGGTGCCTTGGTTGCCGGCTTGGATTTGTTTGGCGTTGAGCACGCCGCCGCTATTGAGGGTGAGCGTGGAGTTACCGGTGTTCACCGTGTTGTCGCCTGCGCCGCCGTTCATGAAGAGAACGCCGTTGTTGGTCGCCGCGTCCCCGCCGCCGACGGTGACTGTGCCATTGGTAATCGCCAGGGAAGAGGTCGCATTGGTGCCGGCAATGTTGTTAAAATTCCCGCCGAGTTTGAGCAAGGTGCCGACGTTCATGTTGCCGCCGTTGACCACGATGCTGCCGGTGGAGGAACCACTGTTGGATCCGACGTTCAGGTAGCCATTGCCGGTGCCGACGGTGGAATTATTGAAATTCACCGTGCCGCCGTTGACATTGAGAGTGCCGTTGCCGGTGCCCACGCCGACGTAGTTCATGTTGCTGCCGGCATCCCCGCCGAAGGTGATTGATCCTGTGCTACCAGTTCCGATGGTCAGGGAATTCGTGCCACCGTTGGCCACGAGGAGGCGACGGTTGGTGACAAAGGCGCCGTCGGCTCCGAGATTGATCGTGCCGGTAAAGAAATTGTTGCCCGCTAAAGCTGCATTGTTGCTCGTCAGAGTGCCCCCTCTAAGAGTGGCACCGGAGGTGAAGGTCACCACACCGGTGGTGGTCTGGGTATTGCCGCCGAGATCCAGCGTGCCACTTGCGCCGATGGTGATGTTTCCCGTCGTGGCGAGGCGGTCGTTCCCTCCGCTGAGCGCGAGCGTTCCGGCGGAAACCGTGGTCAGGCCCGTGTAGGTGTTCACGCCCGAGAGGGTCAGCGTTCCCGTGCCGATCTTCGTGAGGCTTCCCAGTCCGGTGAGGTTGCCGGAGTAGCTTGTGTCCTGATTGTTATTCCCGACCGACAGGGCCACCGCCGCCGGGGTGGTGTTGGAGAGCGCCAGGTTTTGAGCGCCTTTCAAGCCGCCAAAGGTCGCGGCGGTCAAGGAACCAAAACTCAGCGAACCACCCTGGTTATTGTAGTTGAGCGTGCTGTTCTGCAATGCGGTGGCGATGCCGGTTGTCAAGGTTCCGCCGCTGATTACCGTGTCACCCGTGAAGGTGTTGGCGGCCGAGAGAGTAAGCGTGCCCGCGCCGGTTTTCGTCAGCCCGCCGGAGGTGTTGGCGAATGTCGTGGCGTTGACGGTCTGGTTGGCGGAGAGCCCTCCGCCGGAGATAAGGAACGTGGGCGTGCCGGTGTAGTTGACACCGGGATTGGTGACCACGATGCCCGTCATCGTGCCGGTGGCGGAATCGAAGATCGCCTGGGCGGTGGCTCCCGTGCCGGTGCCAAGGACCTGCACGTAGGGTGCACCGATGAGGCCGGAGATCGGCGTGAAGCCGCCGACTGCCACGCCGTTGCCCGTCGGGGCAAGGAGCGCCTGGGCGACTGTCACGTTCCGTCCGTTGGTGTCGATCGTCGCCCCGCCGGCGTAGGTGATCTCTCCACTGGTGTAACCACCATGGATGTCGGCCCGGGTGAGCCCTTGTAGGAAGGTCGTGCTGTTGCCATTCGCCACGAGCGTGCCGCCGGCGAATGAGAGGTAGGCGGCGCCCGATCCCTTCGCGATGTTGTTGGCCTGCAGGGAGCCGCCGTTGATGTTGAGGATACCGGTGGCAGTCGCATCGCCACCCCGAGAGTGACCGCGTTCACCCCGACATTCACCGTGCCGCCGGCCAGCGTGAAGTCGCCCTGACCGTTGCGGTTACCGACAGACAAGGCTCCGGTTCCTGCGGTGAGATTTCCCGTGAGCGAGCCGCCCGTCATGTAGTAGGTGCCGTAGCCGGCGGCTGCGCCTGCGCCGGGTGAATCCACGATCCCCAAGCCAAACCCCGTGTTGTAGGAGATCGCTCCGCCGGACTGCTGAAAGACGCCAAGAGCACCGGCGACAGGCTGGCCGATCCGGAACCGGGCGGAGTTGCCCGTCGCCCCGCTCAGGGTGAGGTTGCCCCCGGACATGTTGTAGTATCCGGAACCAACCACGCCAAGGAACAGTTGGTTTGAGACCGAAACATCACCTCCGCTTTGAACCACCGCTCCCGCGCCACTCGCCTGCGATGAGCCAACAGAGAGAATATTGGTGCCGGTCGCCGTTCCGTTGAGCGTGATGGACGATGAATCCTTGATATTCAGGACCGCCCGCGCATTCGCCGCGTTGCCGACATTGATCGTGTAATCGGTGCCGGAAAGTGACCCCGAATCCTGGAAGGTGAGCGTGGCGCTGCCGGTGGAGTTGCTTCCGGTGACGCTCATGGTCGAGTTGTTGCCAACATTCAGCCGGCCACTGCTGCCAACGGCGAGTTGGCCCAGATTGACCACCGTCGCGCCCGTGTAGGTGTTGTTGCCCGAGAGCAACAAAGTGCCTGCGCCTGTCTTCGTGAGTCCCCCGCCGGAGCTGGTGATGTTACCGCTCAACTTCGCATCCACCGCCGCAGAGCCGTCACCGACTTGAACCGTGCGAGTGGATGCACCCAGGTCGAGAGCGTTCTGTAGATCGACGGTGTGCGTGCCGTCAGCATGACCCAGGATGAGGGTCTGACCATTAAAACCGGTGTTGGCCGTAGCCCAAGTAACGCTCGCGCCCGAGCCTCCCAGGTTCACTGTGCGGTCGGCGCCATAGGCGAACCAGCCACCCGAGCCGGTAAAGTTGACCCCGGTGGCGGTGCCAGCGGACGCCAGACTGCGGGTGAAATCCCCGTTTCCAAGGCCAAGAACGCCGCCGTTGAACGTCAGTGCGGAGGTGCCGCCGGCGGTGCCGATCCCCCCCGAAAGCGCGTTAGCAGAGCCCAGTCGCAATGCGCCACCGGAAACAGTGGTAAGGCCCGTGTAGGTGTTGCTGCCGCCAAGGGTCAGCGTTCCCGTGCCGGACTTGGTGAGACTACCAGTCCCGCCGATGGCGTTGTTGTAGCTCTGGCTGCCGATCAGGTTATAAACAAGCGTTGCGTTGTTGGTGATCCCGCTTGAGGAGGAGATCGACCCATCGGTTGTGCCGTCGCCGATCTGGAGCGTGCCGGCGGTGACCGTCGTTGTCCCTTGGTAGGTATTGTCGCCGGTGAGCACGAGCGTGCCTGTGCCCTGCTTGTTAATACCGGAAGTGGCGTTGCCCGAGAGCGTGCCGCTGAGGATGGCTTTCGTGGTGCCATTGGCAGTGACCCGGATGCCGCGCTGGACGCCGTTGAGCGCGATCGAGTTTTGGAATGTCACATCATGCGTGGAGGCCGCACTTCCAAGGATAAGCTCCTGGCCGCTGCCCGGCAGGAAATAGCCACTGCCCCAAGTGAGAGTGTCAGGCGTGACGTTGCCGCCGAGGTTCACATTGAGCGCTCCACCCACCGCGGCGAATCCACCGGAGCCATACTGGCCGTCGGCCTGCCACTGCACCTGGCCGGCTCCACTGCCGAGAGAACGAGTAAAACTGCCACTGGTTTCCAAGACACCTAAGACAAATCCTGGCCCTCTTCCTCTAAAGGTGAGGTTGGCATTCGAGGAGAGCCCCGTGCCTTCGTCAGCGCGGAGATAGCCGTTGACCAGATACTGGCCGGTGAAGGCGGTGTTGTCGCCGGTGAGGATGAGGCGCTGGGCGTTAGAAACGAAGCCGATCGCCAACTGCCCGCCGCCGCTGATTTGTCCACCGATCGTGTTGGTTCGGCCGCCGGCATTATCTCCAAAGCCCAAGTAGGCCCCCGAGTTGATGACGAAATTGCGACTGGAATTGAAACTGAAGTTCGACGTCGTCTGGATATTGTTCACTCCGCTCACCGCGGTCACCGTTCCGCTGGAGGCTCCCAGGGCGGAGTCGGCATTGATCGATATCAAACCGTTCTGCAGAAACGTGCCGCCGGTGTAAGTGTTGTTACCGGTCAGGCGGAGTTGCGATGTTCCTCCCCCGACGGAAAGGGAAATATCTCCCGAAATTGTTGATGCGATGGTCGCGGAGTAGGAAGCTGCCCGGGGGTTGCCGTTCCCGTTATTGATTCCCGTGCTGCCCGAGGCGGAGTAAATCCAGAGATCGCCCTGACCGCTCGTCAGATTGCCTCCCGTGATCGTGTGATTAATATTCGCCGTGGCCATCGACGAGGGCAGGAGAATGCCGCCGCTGGCGATCGTGAGGGTGTCGCTTGCGCCGATGGTCACGGTGCGCTTGGTGGTGTCGCCGAGCCGCAGGCTGTTGATGGAGATGTTGCCACTGGTGTGCGAGATTGCCGGTGACATTCACATTCTTGTCGGCAGTGAGGGTGGTAACATAAGTGGCATTGCCGACATTGCCGGAAGCCGCCGCGATGAAGTTGCTGCCGTTCAGAATCGCGCCGATGAGGATCGCATCGCTGCCCGCGCCCGAGACGCTCGATCCGCCCGCAGCGGTCGGGGCATTGGTAAACTGGGGCGTGAAGCCCGTGGCGGTGGCGATGTTGAGCAGGCCGTTGGTGTTGCGGACATAGCCGCCGCCACCTGTGCCGGTGAAGATGAGGTTGTTCGTGCCGGCGACGGTGCTGGAGGTATTCAAAATGTTCTGGCCGGCATTGACCGTAAGGCCCGCGAAGGTCTGGCTGGTGGTGTTGGCGGCCTGCGCGAAGGCCGAAGAGAATATGCCCGCCCCACTGGCTCCGCCCAGGGTGAGCGTGGCGGTGCCATCACCGATGCGGTTCACCCTGCCATTGTTGTTGGCGGGAGTGGCCGTGGTTGTTTCCCCGTTTTGGAAGAAGCTATTGCCGGATAAAACAAGAGATGTGACGTTGCCAAAAGTTGAGAAGGCCCCGTAGGTATTGATGACTCCGCCATTCACCGAGAGCGCTCCGCTCACGGTGTTGTTCGCATTGAAAATGAGCCGGGCGGTTGTTTCGGAGAGAACTAACCCGAATCCTCCCGAAGCGGTGCCGCGCGTGCTGTCGTAGTTCGACCAGGGAAGAGAGAGGTTGAGCCCGTTTGAGCCGGCCAAAACCGTGGTGATCGAGCTTATGCCAGTGGCGAGGGTGATCGTGGGCGGGTTGCCGCCCGGGCCACCCGTGTTATCCAGCGTGAGGATGCTTCCCCCGCTGCTCTGCAGGTTCCAATTGAATCCGCTATTCGTCCAATAGGTATCGCGAAAGCTGAGCCCGCCGATCGTGCGGCTGGTATCCAAGGTCACAAAACGGTTTGCCGTGATGTCGATCGTGCTGAAGTCGGCGAGGAAGCCGGCTCCGTCGGCCACGGTGCCGCCGGCCCAGTTGGTCGTGGTGCTCCAATTGCTGGAGCCATCGTTCGTCCAAGTGCCGTCTGCGGCATTGGCACCGCTGGCTCCGAGAGCCACAATGGCGAGGGATGTGAGTAGATTTTTCATGAGGATAGCCAGTGGCTTTTTCATAAAATGTTTGGGTGGGATGATTTCGGGAGGTTTCGGGAGGTTTCGGGAGGTTTCGGGAGGTTTCGGGAGGTTTCGGGAGGTTTCGGGAGGTTTTGTGCTACGTGACCGTTGGCAATCGACACCTCGGGCACAGAGTCATTCCTTACGCCGTGGTTGCTCGGACTCAAGGCCACAGTTCAAAATGTTTATTAAACGTAAAACACTCAAATTCGCATTTTAATAAATAGCAAATAGCTTCCCATAAATTAAATAAAATATTATTTTCTGTGGAGTAATCGATGAAATCAGACCGAGCCTCCTTTTTTGATGAAAGTCAGCGCCTTGCCGTATTGAGTCGCTTGAAAGACCCGTTGGAAGAGTTGAAAAATCCTATTGATTGCGAGATGTTTCGACCTGTTTGTAGAGAGGCGCTTAGAAGTGCGGAGCGGAAAAGCCTTGCCGGGCGCAAGCCTTTGGATGTGATTTTGATGTTCAAGGCGCCTTGATCGTTCAACGCCTTTTCAATCTCAGTGCCGAGCAACTCGAGTAACAGAACAGAGTCTCCAAGGTTGTGGATTTTCGAGGGCGTTTATGTAGGCCAGGCGTCCCGCCTGTGTGAGGCGCATGACGCCGTGGTTCCTACGGGGCCTCACAAGGGCCATGCAGTATGCACCGATCCAGAGCATCGGAAATTCTTTCACCACGAATGGAACGAGTATTCACGAATGGGTGCGGCTTCGCCGCGGGTGCTTCGCGTCGGCAGTATTCGTGTCTATTCGTGCTATTCGTGGTTCGTATCTTTCCCCACGAATGGAACGAGTTTTCACGAATGGGGTGCGGCGACATAATTGAGCTTGTTTCACGGCAACTGCCGGCGCGATTCTTCCCTACATGCCAGAGGAGGAGATTTCCCATTCCCACGACAGGATTTTCCGACATGCCATGTCGCTGCCGCTGGTTGCCCGGCAGTTCCTCGAAACGTGGATGCCCAAGGAATTCCTGACGCTGGTCGAATGGGACACGCTTCGCGTCGAGAAGATTTCCGGGATCAGCGAGGCGTTGGCGGAACGCCGGGAGGATCTCCTTTACCGGGTCGAGGTGGCTGGCAGGCCGGTTTGCTTTTACATCCTTTTCGAGCACCAGAGCCGCCCGGTGCGAATCATGCCTCTGCGCGTGCTGGAATACATCGGATTAATTTGGCAGAAGCACCGGGGAGAAATCGAATCCGGCGGCAATCTCCCGCTCGTGGTTCCGGTCGTGATTCACCCCGGACCTGGAAACTGGAGTGCCGTGCGCCGTCTCCGAGATCTGGTAGAGGTCCCTGCGGACATTTCCGACTGGGCCGCAGGGTTCGTCCCGGATTGCGGATTTCTTCTTGTGGAATTGGCGGGCCTGCCATTGGAGAAGTTGGCGGACGGACGACTGGCTCGGGCCGTGTTCGGCGCGTTGCAGAGCGAGCGCACGGGAGGGATGAAATTTGAGGAGGTTCAGCGCATCGTTGGGGAAATCTTCGCTGAGCCCCAACGAGCGGAGGCACTCAAAATCGCCAACCACCTCTGGCGTTACCTGCTGCATCATTCCGAGTTGCAAGGCCGCGAGGTCTGCGAGATAGTGAATTCCACAATTCCAACAGAACAAAAGGAGGCATTCATGAGCACCGCAGACATTCTTAGACAGGAGGGCAGACAGGAAGGCAGACAGGAGGGCCAGCACGCAGGGCAGCTCCTCGCCCGGCAGCAAGCGGTCGTTGAAGCATTAGAAATTCGATTCGATCGGGTTCCCGATGGACTTCGCGAGGAAATCGGTCACATCATTGATCCCACACGCCTGCATGCCCTGCACCGCGAAGCCATCCGGTGCTCAGATTTGGAATCGTTCGTGAAAGCTCTCTGAGCGTCGCGGGCTTTGCTTGAGCAGTTTTAAATGCTGTAGGTTTGGGCAATTAGCCGGACCGAAAATTCTTGTTTGAGGTGATGTGCCGAGAATGCGTGGAGCCAACGCCAGTCTTGGAGACCATGCATCTGCCTCCGCAGAGCCGGGAAACCGGATCATCCCCTTTCACTCTGAAAACCACGGCCATGCAGTATGCACCGATCCAGAGCATCGGAAATTTTTTCACCACGAATGGAACGAATATTCACGAATGGCGTGCGGCGACATAATACCAACATACGATCGCTTTTGGACTTCTGGAATGGTGTGCGGGCGTCTCACCCAATGCTGTCATCTTTGCACACACAAGAGAGGGGCAGAGGCGTCCCCGCCTGTGTGAGGCCCATGGCGCCATGGATGCAAGTCGCCGTCTCGGCCGTGCAGAGACTGGGATCAGCGAGGCGGGTGCTTTTTTATAGGATAGGGTTGGAGCGGGAATTTTGTTCGTGGATATGCGGGTCGGGGTGTTCGACTCAAATCGCGCCTGTCGCCACTTGTTTTTGGGTGCCGAGTCCGTCGATACCGAGTTCGACCGTGTCGCCGGCTTGTAAGTATTGAGGTGGCTCGAACCCGAGGCCAACGCCGGCGGGTGTGCCAGTGGAGATGACATCGCCGGGCAGGAGCGTCATGAATCCGCTCAGGTAGCTCACGAGAAACGGAATTTTAAAAATGAGATTGGCCGTGGTGCCGTCTTGTTTCATCTCGCCATTGACCTTGAGCCAGAGTCGCAGCGCGTGTGGATCGGGGATTTCATGCTTGGTGGCGAGCCATGGGCCGAGCGGGGCGAAGGTATCGGCGCTTTTTCCTTTCACCCATTGGCCGCCGCGCTCGAGTTGCCAGGCGCGCTCGCTGTAGTCGTTGTGCAGGACATAGCCGGCGACATGGTTCATGGCATCGGCCTCGGAAACGGAGCGCGCGGCCTTACCGATCACCACGGCGAGCTCGACTTCCCAGTCGGTTTTCTCGGAGCCGAGCGGGATTGAGAGTCCATCATTCGGGCCGGTGAGAGCGGTTGTGGATTTGAAGAAAATGATCGGCTCGACCGGCACCGCCATGCCGCTTTCCTTGGCGTGGTCGCTGTAGTTGAGCCCGATGCAAATGATCTTGCTGGGGCGTGCGATCGGACTTCCCAGGCGTGTGCCTGCGGGCACTTGCGGAGCGGTGTCGGCGTGGGATTCCAGCCAGGCGGACAGGCGCTCGAGGCCGCCGGATTGGAAGAACGATTCATTGAAATCGGACGTGCAAGCCGAGACATCGATGGGGGTTCCGTTTGAGAGGATGACGCCCGGTTTTTCCGAGCCTCGGGTGCCGAATTTGATGAGTTTCATGGTGTGGTTAGCGCAGAAGGGTGAAACCGCCGTCGATATCGTAGGCGGAGCCGGTGATAAAGGATGCCTGGGGTGAGCAGAGGTAGGCTATGAGGAATGCCACCTCATCGGGGGTTCCCATGCGGCCGATTGGTTGGCCTTCGGAGAGCTTGGCAAACATCTCAGCCTCGCGGCCGGGGTAGGTTTTGGCCAAAAAACCGTCAACGAATGGTGTGTGGACGCGGGCTGGGCACACGCAATTGCAGCGCACTCCCTTGTCCACGAAATCGCGGGCCACCGAGAGCGTCATGGAAAGCACGGCGCCTTTGGTCATGCTGTAGGCGAAGCGGTCGGGGATGCCGACCTTGGAGGCGATGGAGGCGAGGTTCACGATGCTGCCGCCGCCATTTTTTAGCATCAAAGGAAGGCCAAAATGCAGGCAGTGGTAAACGCCCCGGATGTTGATGCGATAGAGGCGGTCGATGTCGTCGGGTGTGGCATCCAGCACATTGCCGACATGGGCGACGCCCGCATTGTTGATAAGCGCATCGAGGCGGGGAAGCAGCGAAAAGGCGGCCTGCACGGAATCGGTATCCGAGACATCGACCCGTTCGAACGAGCCCGTGCCGCCTGCCGCGCGAATGAGGCCAAGTGTCTCCTCGGCGCCTTCGGGCGAGAGGTCAAAAATGCGGATGTCGAATCCTTGCGCGGCGAGTGCGAGGGATGTGGCGCGTCCGATGCCGGAACCTCCTCCGGTGACGGCCGCGACGGGTTTTTCTGCGGAATGGCTCATGGGATTCGGTAAATGCGGCGGGCGTTGGATGTCAGGATTTGGGATTGTTCGGCCGGAGAGAGCTTCGAAACGAGTTCGCGAGTGATTCCAGCCCATGCGGGCAGGCCGTCACCGAGGTTGACCACGGGCCAATCTCCGCCCCAAAGGATGCGGCCGGGTCCGAACAAATCCAGCAGGGTCCCAAAGTAGGGACTCAGGGCAGTGGCATTGCGCTGGTCGGGCGAGGCGTAGGCGGTGATGCCGGAGAACTTCACCACCACATTTGGCAAATCAGCGATAGGGAGGAGGTTTTTTTTCCAGATGTCGAAGAGCGCGGAGTCCGTGTGGGAGGCGATGCCAGGGCATCCGCAGTGGTCGAGAATGAAGGTGCTCTCCGGGCAGGATGAAGCCAATTCTTGAGCGATCGGCAATTGGTTCTCGGTCACGCAGAGGTCGAAAGAAAGCCCGCGTGTGCCGAGTGAAGCGACATTTCGGCGGAAGAGGGTTGAGCGAGAGAGGTCGTCCGGTTGGGTGTGCAAAACCCGTCGGATACCCGCAAGCCGCGGATGGGCGATGGCATCAAGGTATTCCCCGAAGCCTATGTGCTCGGGGCGGGCGGCGGCAACAACGGCGCTGAAAGCGCAACCCGGCGTTTCGGCCATTTCACAGAAATGCCGCGCCTCGAGTTCCATCTCGCCGCAATCGACTTCCATGAAGATGCCCCCTTCGATACCGAGACCTTCGCTGGCTGCAACGAAGTCCGAATGGTCGAATCGCCCTGCCAGAGCGGGAAGCCCCGCCGTCCACGGGTAACTGAACCTCGCTGGCTCGAGTAGATGGATGTGGGTATCGATCATGGAGCGTTTATCAGGGGTTCAGTTCGCACGAAGTTCCCGGCAGTCGCGGCGTGGAGTAGCGCCCCGAAGCGATGCGGACAGGTTCCGTGAAGTGCTCCTGCAGGTGCGGGATGTGCTCGAGGAAGATGGCTTCGTGGTCGAGGGCGATGTGATTGAACAACACGAGGTGCTGGTGGATTTGACCCATGTCGCCGACATGGGGGATCACAGGAACGCCGAATTTTTTTGCCAGAAGGCTGATGACCAGAAACTCGCTCACACCAGCAACGCGCACGGCATCGACTTGGCAAATCGCCATGGCTCCCGCCTGGAGATAGTTTTTGAAAAGAATCCGGTTTGGCACGTGCTCGCCAGCGGCGACCTTCACGGGGGCGATGGCCTCAGCGATCGTGCGATGGCCGAGCACATCGTCGGGATGCGTGGGTTCCTCGAGCCAAAAGAGGTTCAAATCGCGAGTGGCCTCAGAGAAGGCGATGGATTGGTCGATCGTCCATTGCTGGTTCGCGTCGACCATGAGGCGCACCGAGTCCCCTGCCGCTTCACGGACCAGCCGCGCACGGCGCACATCGCGGGAGATATCCGGCGAGCCGACTTTGAGTTTCATGGCTGTGAAGCCCTCGGCGGCGGATTTGGCAACATTTGCGGCCACTTGTTCGTCGCTGTAATTGAACCAACCGATTGAAGTGTCGTAGCCGGGGTAGCCCGCATCCAAGATGTGTTCGCGGGAACTGCGGGAGGCGCGTGCGCAATCGATCAGCGCGCGGGCCTCCCCCAAGGTGAGCGCATCCGTGACATACGAAAAATCCAGCGTCGCGAGGAGTTCCTCCGTGCCGAGGTCCAGGAGAAGTTTCCAGAGTGGCACGCCCCGTTTGCGTGCCCAGAGGTCCCAGCAGGCATTGGTCACCGAGGCCAACGCAAGGTGCACGAGGCCCTTGTGCGGCCCGAGCCAGCGGAATTGCTGCTCGTCGGAAAGCTTGCGTTGAAACTCCCCGAAGTTGGCCATGACCTCTTCGATGTCCCGGCCTGCCAGTTGCCTTGCGTAAAATTCGGCGGCCCGGCAAACGAGGTCGTTTCCCTCTCCGAGTGTGAAGGCGAGGCCGGTGCCGGTTAGACCCAAGTCGTCATGCAGGAACGTGGCGGCGTAGGAATAAACAGGATCGCGGTGAATAGCATCGCTGCCGTGGCCTGAGCCGATCGGGTAGCGCGCGTCGCGGGTGGTGGCATTTGTAATCATAGGAAAGGTTTCAACGTTTGTAGCCAAGCTCCGCCCCGCCGGTGACATGCATGAGATGGCCGGTCACAAAGCGGGCTTTGTCGGAAAGGAGATAGACGCAAGCCTCGGCTATCACATCGCCCTCGGGGCAGAATCCGAGCGGATGGATTTCATCCAGGTAGCGTCCAATGGCCGCCGGATCGGGTTGCTCGGAAGCCCATTGGCGGAGCATCGGGGTCCAAATGCCGGCCGGGCAAACGGCATTCACCCGGATGCCGTGCTTGGCGTAATCAAGGGCCATGGATTTGGTGAGGGCGTTCATGGCGCCTTTGGTGGCCGAGTAGGCGGCGTGGATTTCCTGGCCGATCTCCCCGACGAGGCTGCTGGTGTTGAGGATGCATCCGCGAGAGGTTTTGAGCGCTTCGAAGCCGTGCTTCGTGGTCCAGTAAACGGATTTCAAATTCACCTGGAAAAGGCGGTCCCACTCCTCCGGTGAGGTGTCATGAAGCGCGGACGAGGGCGTGGCGATTCCCGCATTGTTGTGGATGGCATCCAGACGCCCAAAGGCGGAGAGGATGTTTTCAACAGCGGAGGCCACCTGGTCGCCGTCGGAAACATCGCACCCGAGGCCCATGTGCCTCCCGGCGCCGAGGGACGATGCGGCCTTGCGGGCCTCATCCGTGTCGGGACAGCACAAGGCCACACTCGCGCCCTCGCGGGCATAGGCTTTGGCGCACTCGAACCCGATCCCCGCGGACCCTCCCGTCAAGAAAACGATTTTACCGTCCAGTAAACCACTCATGGAATTGGCGTGAAGAGTGCCCCCGATCTCAATCGATGTGCATCACCTGCTCCATGGAGAGCCACTGGCTGCCCTTGGGTGTGCCGGGCAAACGAATCTGGCAGGCGTCGGTGAGCGGCCACCACTTGTTCTTGGTGGTGAGATTTTTCGCGATGGAGGCGAAGTCGGAGTCCGGATTGGTGCCAATGTATTCGAAATGGCTCACGAGAAGACGCCTCCCAGCAATCTCGGTGACATAGATATTGTAGTTACGGATATTCGCCTTCGCGATGGCGGCGCGGACCTCGGGCCAGACATTGGCGTGGAGTTCGCGGTATTCCTTTTCCTTCTCTGGGCGGAGTTCGATGATGGAGCCGTAGTATTTCACTTTCTCCTTGGCGGCGGCTTCGGGAGTGGGATTGGTCGGACCATAGATGGGGTTGACTTTGGGCATGGTTTGACAAGCGCCGAGAGCAAGGCCGAGGGCGATGAGTGGCAGGGTGGTTTTTTTCATTTTTGTGCTGGGGTTAACGGAAAATGAAATAGAGGCCGGACATGGCGGCCACGACGATTGCGGCGAGCACTTTGTAGTTGCCCAGGCCCGGCCAACCGGGGTGCTTCAGAGCGTCCAACGGCTTCGGCCAGTAAAGCCGCTGGGCATCCTCGTCCGCCTGCTTCGGGAAGGCGGCCATGAGAGCCAACTGGAGCACGACACAGGCGGCAAACATATAAAACGCCATCATCATAAATGGCGTGTTGACCACGAAGGACGGCACCCAACCGAAGAGTGTAGGTTGCCAGGAGTGGAGGGTTTTCAGGCCGAAGAGGACGGCACCCATCGAGGATCCGATCCACATGGTCCACTTGGCACTGGCGGCGGAGGCGGCGGGCACAAAAATGCCAAGCAGGAAAACGCAGGTGATCGGCGGTGCCATGTGGGCGATGATGTCGTTCAGCCCGTTGAAAATGCTTTCATAGCGGTCCAGCAGGGGAACCAGGGCGATGCCGAGCGCGATCGAACCGACCGTGGCCATGCGACCCACGGCAACGAGATGCTTGTCCGAGGTCTGCGGGCGGAAGCGTTTCACCACATCGTAGCTCACCATGGTGGCGATGGAATTCGACGCGCTGGAGAGGTTGCCCATGAGCGCGGCCATGAGCGCCGCAGCGATGACCCCGAGAACGCCGATGGGGAGGAATTTCCGGATCATGACGGCGTAGACCTCCTTGGATTGGAGCACCACCACACCATCCGGCTTGAGAGTTTCCCCTGAAGCATCTTTTTCCACCGACACGCCGGGACCGAGGACGAGTTCAGATTTTCCAGCAGGGAAGGCGAGGTTGGCGAGGTTGAGCGACTCGCCGGTTTTCAAGGTGACTGGAGGAATCGAGTCGGATTTAAGATTATCACCCGTGATCGCCACCGTGCGAAGCGTGCCGCCATTGCCGTCCGGAACGGAATGGGTGACGCGCGCTTGGTAAACGCCATCCAGATGACCCTGCTTGATGCCGGTGTAGAGCATGATTCCCGGCACGATGAAAATGAAGACGGGCAGGATTTTCAGAAGGCCGCAGAAGATGGCCCCCACGCGGGCGTCGTTCTCGCTCTCCGCGCCAAGCACGCGCTGCACAATGGTCTGGTCCGCGCACCAATACCAGATTCCCAGCACCGGATAGCCGAGAAGAATGGCATACCACGGCATCCCGCTCGCATCGTCGTGCGGGCGGAGCATGCTCATCATTTGCGAATCCGTGCAGCCCGGGGCGGCACCGGCAACAGGCTCCAAGGCGGCAAGCATGCCAGTCCAGCCACCCGTCTTCATCCAGGCGAATGCTGTGAGGATGATCGCCCCGAGGAGAAGCACGATGGTCTGGATGGTTTCCGTGATCGCCACGGCCGCGAGACCGCCGGCAACCGTGTAGATGCCGGTGAGCAGGCACATAAGAAAAATGCACTCCCATTTTCCGATACCTAGAATGTCGTGGAGGATCAGCCAACCCGCCGCCAACGGGAACGCGATGTGGAAAATAATCGCCGCGAGAATCGAAATCACCGCCAGCCAGTCACGGCATTCCCTGCAGTATCGGCGCTCCAGAAAATCCGGCAGCGTCGCTACCTTTGACTTGAGGTAAAAAGGCGCGAAGAAAAAACCCAAAAGAATGAGCGTGAACGCAGCCATCCACTCGAAATTTCCATTCAACAGACCGGAGTCGTAGCCCGACTGGGCCAGGCTGATGAGGTGGACGCAGGAAATGTTTGTCGCAAACAGCGCCATGCCGATCACAGGCCAGCGGAGCGTGTGCGCGGCCAAGAAGTAATCGCCTGCGACCGACTCGCCGTGTTGCGCTCCCAGCCGACGCGCGTTCCATCCAGCCCAGCAGCCGAGGCCGACGACTCCGAGGAGGTAAATGACAATGACTGCCCAATCGATAATAGTGATGTTCATGGTTGGTATGCGTGATTTGCTAAATTCAGATTGTGAGGCCGTGTTTGGAAGGAATCGCTGGAGCAGGCACCCGGAAAGGCGCTGGCTTGAAGCTAAGCAATTCTTCCAAAAGTATTTTTATAACGAGAAACTCTTCTCGGAGCTTCCATCTTCGAAATGGAGACGGGGTTCGCGGAGTTCTCGCGCTGCAGGGTCAATGCGAGCGTTGCCTTTTGATCTTTTGCTCCCTGGGGTAGGGCCGAAAGATCAACCTGCAGCAGGCCGTGCCAAACAGATCTAAAGGGAATTTCCATCAACCGATGACGTTAGATAATGCGGTGGTGAGGAGCACGAGGGTTTTAATTAAACGTAGAACGGGATCCGCAGGAATAGGCGAGTGGCCGGGACATTGCTGCGAAATGCGTCTGACAGACCGTGCTTGAGAACTGCCGATTTGCTGTTTTCCGGAACGGTCAATTTTCACCAACCACAGACATCCTGACTCGCCGGGAAACCGGATGGGCCCGCCCAGCACGAAAAGCGCGGCATTTGAAATTTCGACCGCTGCCCGCGAGGCCCCACCAAACGCCGTCGAAACTCGTTCCGAGTTCCGCTACAGGGTTGAGGCGGCTTCGCCGCAGTTATCCGTGTCGGCATTATTCGTGTTCAGTCGGGACATTCATGGTTGAAGGCAACGGAATCAGTGTTGCGTTAGGACGACGTTAACGGATTGGTTCGGCAAGAGAGTGATTTCCTCGCTTAGGGAGAGAAAGCTTCTGCCATCGGCGAAGGCGAGTTCGGCGGCAATCGGTTTTCCGTTCACTTCGACGGTCGCGGATGCCGGTTGCGAATCCGTGGCGAGGCTGATCGTGCGCAGGCGGAGCTGTCCCCATTTCAGGGCGATTTCCGCCTTCAAGTTTTCGCCTTCCTTCTTCTGGCTGAAGCTCCCCCACCCCTCTGACGCGGTGAAGGCGGCCTTGAAGTTTTCCGGCGTGAGCTTCGGCGCGAAGCCGATGTGACCCGCAGGCCCGTCGTAATCGAATCCGCAAAGCGCGAGGAAGACGGCGTAGGCCGACATCGCCGGGAATAGTGTTCCCCAGCCTCGGGTTCATTGAAGGGATTGCGAGGCTTGGCCGAAGAGGGCTGGTGCCTGTCGTGGACCGCGCGGAACACGCGCAGCCCTTCCTCCACCATGCCTTCGTAGATGAGGTGGGACGCGAACGCGTGTTCGAAGCCGGTCATCGTTTCGTTGTAGAAGCCCTGATGGAATGTATTGCCCGAATTCCACTCGTGGCCCGGCGTTTTGCCGTCCGGACGGTAGGAGCCTTCCGGGAAGGTGGCGACGAGTGTTCCAGCTTCTCCCGCGACGGCAAAGGGTCTTGCGGGTTTGTTCGCGGGGTCTGCGGCATAGTAGGGGCCGACATCCTCCTTGAAGTTGTGACGGAAGACATTGTCGAGCGCGGTCCGGGTTTCTTTTTCGGGAACGATGCGGTTGAGCCCGGTGCGCCATGCCCACTGCTGGCCGAGCAACTGGTCGATGTGGCTGCCATCGTAGGAGCCGGGACGCCATTTTTCGGAGTCCGGGGAGAGGTGGACGAACCGGTCGCCATTCCAAAGCTTGGCGACAAAGTTCTTTTGTCCTTCGGCCACGCGCTGCCGACATTCTTGGGCGAAATCTTCGTCGCCGGCAATGGTTGCCATTCTTTCGGCGGCGGAAACCGCGGCCAGCCAAAGGCTGGAGATCCATGGGCTGGGGCCGGCAATATCCTCGTCGAGCGTGTGGTGGGTCACGCGGTCGGGGAGGTTGTCGCCATCGCTGTCCTGGGCGAAAAGCCATTGGGTGGCCAATTTGATCTGGGGCCAGTATTGTTTCACAAACGAGTCATCGCTGGATGTGAGATGGTTCCGGTAGGTCCTGAGAAGAATGCCGCACTGGCCGTCGATCGAGGCCCAGTGTTGGTATCCGCTCCCAAAGAGAATCGGTTGCTCTGGCAGCGGGTCGAGGGAGCCCGGCTGGCCGTCGATGCGCATGGGAATGCTGCCATCGGACTTGATCCCCACGCCGGGCACGAAGTCGGCCTGGGTGCGGAGGGACATTTCGAGTTCGGGAAAGAGCCGGCCGACCGTTTCCTCGTAGTGCCAGACATGGTTGCACGTGCCGATGAACGAATGCACCCCCTCGAAGCCGTAGAAGCGGCCGTCTTTGAATCGATAGCAGGTATTCGTCGCGAGCGTGGAGGCATTGGCCATCACGCGGTCGAGCACCCAGCGTGGCAGCGTGGATGCATACCACGTCGAGCGCCAGAGATCGGTGAGGCGCAGGATGTCGGGCCCCTTGGCGGCCAGTTCATCAACGACGGCAGGCAGGGTGGGGAAGCGGGAGGCATACCAGCGGCCGCTGCCTTGGAGCTTGCCCCAGTCGATCAGTTCGAGGTTCGGGAAATGCCATGCGACGGCGAAGGTGAGCGTGCGGGACTCTCCGGGCTTGAGGCTCCATGGAGCGGTGATCGCTCCAATCTGGCTTTCGCCAAACGGCACCTCCGCCGCTCCGGCTGCGAATCCGGCGGACGCATTGCCCGTCACGGAAGGCGTGGCTGTCGCATCGGCGGCGGGGTTGAGGAGAACAAGGGCCATCCCGCCAAAGTCAGCGCGCTTTTCCAAGGGGCCAAGATCGGCGTCCGCCATTTCCACCATATCAACAAGGATGTAGCTCGTCTCGCTTTCGTCGGTGATCACGAGACGACCGGTCTGCCCCATAAACTCACGAACATCCCACTGGGTGGCGCTAAAGTGGGGACCGCCTCTTCCGGTGGCGCTGCGGACCACCTTGCCGTCCACCACAAGCTCCACGCGCAGCTTTTTTTCGTCCCGGCCCCAAGCCGTATTGAACCGCAACATATCACGGTCGATTGTGAACTCCGGGGATTCCAAAACTCCGACCGCCGTCGGGCCTCCCGTTGCCGAGCAGGCGCTCGCCGTGCCGGAGGCGTTATGAAGTGCCTCGGACGCCTCATCCCTGGCGAACTCGCTGTGAAGTGTGGGGCGTATGCCAAACCCTTCGCCGGACGCCTTCCAACCCATATAGTCGGTGGTTTCGAAGTCCGCCAGAAGGAGGGAGGGACGGGACTCTTTGGCTTTCAACCCTTCGGGGGCTTTCGCTGTGAACTCGACAGCAAGTGCGCTGGGTTGGGTGCGAACGGATGCAGTGCGGAAGCCTTCGCCGGGATTGCCCGAGTGGGCCACGACCCCATTCTCGAGCCACCCGAGGAGATCGCCATTCAACTCCGCCGTCCCGGTATTCTTGATCGTCACGCGGAGAAAAGCGGCTGGAATGCTGGAGGCTTTGGCGTCCAACGGCACAAATGGCGCGATGCCCTCGAGCGTGACATCCATTGGGAGGTCATTGGCTCCCGCATAGCGGACGATGCCGGCGGGAAACTCCGGCGTGAATGTCGTTGCCGGAAATGTTTTCAGATCCAGTGGAAGGTTCCGGATGTTGTCCCCATCCCGCACACGCAGGGCAACCCCCTGCTGGAGCATGCGCTGGCGGTCCGGGAACTGCCGCAACACCGGGCTGTTGCCGAACGAGCGCACATTCATGATATCCCACAGGCCCAGCCCGCCATCGCCATGGAAGTAGAGCTGGCCGGCGGTGATCCCGCCGACCGGCATGGCAATTCGCGACAGGGCGTCGCCACTGTATTGCCTTGGTTCGTCGGCAGGTTCGGACAACCCTGAAGCGGTTAGAGATAGAAAGCTGGTGCTCATCATGAGTCGGGTTGCCACCGTGCGCAGTATTTGGGTTTTCATCGATGTTATAGGTTGAGAGGGGGGAAAAGTTGGAACTCATTGATATTTGCGGCGCGCTCGGACTTGACGATCCGCAGGCGGACGAAGCGGGTCTTGATTGCGGGGAACTCAAGTTGAAAGTCGCTGCCAATTGTGGTGCCGCGGGCCAGCTCTTTCCACGTCTCACCGTCCCGGGCTTCGAGCACAAACTCACGCGTCTCCTTCCATTCGATTTCGCTGATCAAGGCTCGGCCGATGAGCGTCGGTTGGCCGAGATCCACTTCGAGCCAGGCATCGGTAGTGCCCTGTTTCGCCGCCCACCGGGTTTGCAGATTGCCGTCCACAGCGTTCGCAGGGCCGTAGTCTTCTGAGTAGATGCTGGAGGCGGTGGGGGTTTTACCGACGCACAGGCCATCCTTCGGATTGAGCGGCTTGGGTGGCAACGGCGGCGGTTCGACGCCGCTGAGGTCGATGACGTCGGCGGTGCGCGATGCGGGCGTGACGACGAGCTTCTCGATCTTGCCTTTGCGGAATCTCGCTTCGACCGTGGTCTGCTCGGGTGCGTGGAGTTTGAAGTCCACGTCCCAGTCCTTCGGCCAGGCCGGGAAGAGCAAAATCTTCTTTCCGTCGGTCTGGAGCAGCATTTCCTGAAGCCCTACCATCGCGCTGCCGCCGTGGTCCATGTCGGGAATTTCGCAGAAACTCTTAGGTGCATCCCAAAAAGCGGGGTATCGGGTGTCCGGTGGCGCGATCGGGGTCTTCCACGGGTTGTGCGTGATTCCGCAATCCTTCGGAAAGAGGAACTTGGAGAGGGCGTAGAGGCGGGCTTCCTCGGTGAGGCCGAGACCGGCGACGAAAATGTTGCCCTGGAACCAACAATAGACCGTCTTGAGGGATTCATCGCGGCCGCCATACCACCATGTGTCGCGGGCCAGTTGGAGGTCTGGCTTGCCAACGCCATAAATGCGGAAGGGGAAGACCGGGTAGAGCTGTGGCAATTCGGCATTGCCTTGGCTGCCTTCGTGCCCCCACGAGGCCGCCGGTGCGATGACTGTGTGGCCGCGCAGTTGGCGCGTGGCGATCGGCGGCAACGTTTTGCGGAAGGCCTCCACCCAAGCGCGCGACTCGGCGGGAAGCGCTCCGGCGGGCAGGGCCAGCAGGCCGTCGCTGATCGCCATGAGGCCGGAGAGCGCGTCTGTGGCATTCCGGGTGTCGTCGTAGAGTTCGAGCGCACTGCCGGGATAGATCACCAGCCGCCCCTCCGCATCGAGTTCGCTGCCCGTGCGCGCCTTGTTCTCCTTGCGGTAGAACGAGTCGAAAAAGCGGAGCGCGCCCTCGATGGCCGGCAGATGCGGGGTCAGGTCTTCGCCGAAGAACCGGTGCGCCTCCAGCATCATGAACACGAACTCCATCCCCGAGGTGAAGTGGTAGCGGAGGTGCTTGTAGTTATTGAACCCGTCCTTGTTCGGGAAGCAGCCGAGGCCCAGCGTGTTCAGGCTCTCATCGTAGATCACGCCTTCCGCGCCGAATTTCTCCCGGACCCGCGCCCGTTGGAGTTCGGCCGTGCGCGCATAGAAGCCGGTGCCGACGCGGAGCAGGTCTGCGTCGCCCGATTTCAACAGCGGCCAGTAGAGGTGGCGCTGGTTCTGCGCCATGAACTTGCAGCCGCCCCATGCGCGCCGGTCCGGGTTGGGGCCGCACGTGAAATGGCCGCCGTTGAAGAACGTCGGGAATTTTCCGTTCGTATTGGCCGCCAGCATTGCGCGGAAAAGCTGATAGTTGCGGCCGACCTGCCATGGCTCGTCGTCGGGATTCTTCGCTTCGGGATTGATCACAATCCAGCTCCGGTCCCAGAACTCGCGCCACCAAGCCGCTGATTTGCGGCGATCGGCCTCCTGAGTGTCTTTCGTAGCTTCGGCGAGCTGATCCACTGCGGCATCCCATGCCTCTGGCGTCGGGTCTTGGGCGATGCGAAGAACGGCGCGTAGAGCGAAGGTCGTGACCGGGGCCTGACTCCGGATCGTGGCTGAGCGGAAGTTGCGCCCCTCGTGCTGACCGCTTCCCTCCCCGCCGGGAATGAAACCTGCACCGACAAGCAGTCCGCCGGAGGTCAGATTGGCGAGCGGATCAGGAACCAGATTGCCAATCGCCTCGAGCCCCCATGCCTCGATCATTTTGGCCCGGTGTGCGGACGGCGAGGGGTTGCGCCGACTCCACAGAATGCCGTCCGTCCGGTTCGTGGCAGTCATTCTCCAGCCTTCATCCAGTTCCAGAGTCGCTTCGACCGTAACCGGTTGGGTGGCCGAGCCGTCCACATGCACGACTGGTTGGTGGGCATCCGCACGGATGCTCAAGGCGACCTGCGTGCCATCCTCGGCGCGGCCGCTGATCAGGACGGTATTGGATTCCAGATCGAGTTCCTGGCGCAGATGCGATGCGAACGGGTTCGGCATAACCTTGATGCGGAGGCGTGCCAGTTTGGTCAGCAGCTCATTGGCGTCGAAACTGTCGGATGAGCCGATGTAGAAGACCACCGCGTCCTTCTCCGCCCAGACATTCAAGCTGATGTTCCCGCCCCCTGCAGGCATCGAGTCGTAGCCCTTTGTGCCCGGCTCGGTCCAGACAGTATTGTATGGTTTGGTCCAATGCTGGCCCGACTGCGCTTTGGCGGCGGGATCGGCGGCGGACAGGGCAGCAACGGACGCGACGCATGCGGCAAGAGGAATAACGGATTTTTTCAAGGTGGGGATATTTGATTAATGGAGGGTGGTTGCAGGCAACGGAATCAGTCTTGTGTTAGGACAACGCTAACGGCTTGGTTCGGCACGAGAGTGATTTCCTCGGTTAGGGAGAGAGTGCTTTTACCATCAGCAAAGGCCAGTTCGGCGGGGACGGCCTTCCCATTCACTTCGACGGTGGCTGACGTCGGCTTCGAGTCCGTGGCGAGGCTGATCGAGCGCAGGCGGAGCTTGCCCCATTTCAGGGCGATTTCTGCGTTCAGCTTTCCGCCTTCGGCTTTTTGACTGAAGCTCCCCCACCCCTCGGCCCCGGTGAAGGCGGCCTTGAAGTTTTCCGGCGTGAGCTTCGGCGCGAAGCCGATGTGACCGGCGGGGCCATCGTATTCGAAGCCGCAGATGGCAATAAAGGCACCGTAGCTGGCCATCGAGCGCGCGTAGTGGTCGCCGCATTCGACCTCGTTGAACGGGTTGCGCTTGTTGCCGTCATAGCGGTCGTCGATGTTTTTGATGATGGCGAGTCCCTCTTGCACCATGCCTTCGGCGATCATGTGGGCGGCAGCTTGATATTCGAAGCCGTGCATCGTCTCATTGACGTAGTAGGCGAAGTTCGAGAGGTGGCGATACGGGTTCTCCTGACTGAGCGCGTTGGCGGTCATCAGCAGGCCGCCCTCGCCGTCTGTATAATAAGGGCGCCCCTTGGGGTGGGCTTGGGCATCAAACACGTCGAGGTTTCTGGCGAAGTTGTATTTCCAGAGTGAGCGCAGGGCGGAGTTGGTGGTGTCCTCGTTGAGCACGCGGCCGAGGCCTACTTGACCGGCCCAAAACTGGCCGAGGACCTGGTCGATGTGGACGGTGTCGTAGGCCCCGAGTTTATCGGGATTTGCCGGGTCGCCCTTTTGCACAAACCACTCGCCATTGAAGAGGTTGGTATCCATCGCCGCGCGGGTGACTTCCGCCTTCTTCCGGCACTCTTCGGCGAATGCGGTGTCGCCCATGATCGTGCCCATCTTTTCGCCGGCTTTGAGGGCGGCGGCGTAGAGGCTGTTGATCCAGGGGATTTCGCCGAACCACGGTTCGTCGAGCGTGGTCAGGCCGGGCTTGTCGAGCAGCCCGTTGTTGTCCGTGTCCCGGGCCATCGCGTATTCGAGGGATTTTTCACCTTGGGCCAGATCCGCTTGAGAGCAGCGCCGTCGGGACTTGTCAGGTAATCGCGGTAAACGCAAAGGATCACCCCAAGATGTCCATCGATCGCGCTGCCGGCACCCAACTCGCCGCGGTAGTCCATCGAACCGTCTTCTTTGTAGCTGAATCCATACCAGACCCGCTCAAGGACATCGCGCTCCAGTTCCGGAAATATCCGGGCATGGCCTTGCGCATAATGCCAGACATGATTCGGATGTCCGTGACAACTGCGGATCCCTTCGTAGGTGTAAAACCGTCCATCGCCGAAGCGATAGCAGGTGGTTGAAGCAAGGGAATTGATCGGGATAAACGTCCGATCAAGGAAGTAGTGTGGCAGGGTCGAGTCGTTCCACGTCTCGCGCCAGAGCAGCGAGGTATCGATCAGTTGATTTTTATTCTTGGCAATATGCTCGACCACCGCGGTGGCGTCCGGGAATCGCTTTCCGTAATACCAGCCGGTTTCATGGCCCTTCGCGTCGGGGACCGGTTCGTTGACAAAATGCCAGGCGACGACAAAATCGACATCCGTGCTCTGCCCGGGAGCAAGGGTGAGAGACCTGGCAACTCCTCCGACCAACGGTGAGTCGGGTGCGGACGATGCGGCTTTCTTTGGATCCGCAATGAAGAGCGAGTCGGCGAAGGTGGGCATCGGTGATTGCGACAACACGAAATGGTCCGCAACCACGTGTCCCCAACCGCCTGACGCGGCATCCTCCACGATGATGCGTCCGGTCTTCCCTTCGAATTCCGAGACCTCCCAGTTGACCCATTCCATGGAGTCGGAGTTATAACCCGTCGCCCGGCGCACCACCTGGCCGTCCACTTCGAGGCGAACGCCGAGTTCGACATTCTCAGGCGCCTTGCCGCCACCGAATAAAAAGCAGAGGTAAGGCTTGGATATTTTGAATGTCGGACTGGTCAATTTCCCCGTGGCTCCATCGCCGCCGGCCGCCCAGGAATTGGCCGCGCCCTCGCCCTTGCGCCCGACAAGGTTCTGTGGTGGCTTGTTGCCGGTAAATGGCTGGCTCCCGAACGCAGTGCCTTCGACAGTCCAATCGCCCCAGGAGCCGCCTTCGAAATCGCCGAGAACCTCCGCTCCACTTGTCGATTCCTTCAGGTCCGCATTGCCGGTGCCATTCGCGCCGAGCACGGCAATCGCCATGCTTCCCCAATCCTTTTGCTTGAGGGGATCCTTGTCCGTCAAGCGGATGGGCCCGAGAGCGATAAATCCTCCCGGGACGGTATCTGCATCTTCGATCTCGATGCGGGCCGTCTTCCCTTGAAAGTCACGCAGATCCACTGTGACTTCCACCATCTTTCGATTTCCGGTGCCGGCCTGTTTACGGATCACCTTGCCATCCACCACCACATTGAAGAGGCAGGCATCGGGGGTTTTGCTGCCGCCGATCGCGAAGGCCGCGAAATTCCGGTCAATGGTGAACTCCGGGCTGATGAGCTTGCCGGTGGCGGCGTCTTTCTCCTTCGGATCCGCGCCGGGGGCGGTGGCATGCGAATGAACCAGCCGCCCTTCGTAGAGGCCGGTGTTCAGGTGAGGCGGCAAGTCGCTGCTGGCAAGCGGTCCCGGGCCGAAGGCGCTTCCTTCCACCGTCCACCCTTCAAAACCGGGTCGTGTCCAATCTTCGAACATGATGTCCGGTCGCATGGGTGCGGAGACGACCGAGGATGCGGTCATGATGGTGGCGTCATTCCCTGAAGTGACGGAGTTCTCACGAACCAATCCGGGAAAAATTTTCCAGGAATCGAGCATGGTGACATTCTCGAGCCAGCCGCCGACATTCACTTTGACTTCATCGGCTCCCGTATTCTCGATCGTGTAGCGGAGGATGGTGGCCGGATAACTCGAGTTGTCGTAATCGAGCGGCACAAAAGGCGAGAACGCGGTGAGTGTCACCTTCACCGGAGTTTCGGGGTCGGAGAAGAGAACCGTGCCCACCGGATAGCTGCCGGTGAACACCACATCCTTCCAGCCGTGCCGATCCATCGTGCGCGTCTGCGTTTTCCCGCCCGAGGTGATCTGCATGGCAAAGCCCTGCTGGAGCGGGCTCGGCTGGGTGGTCACGGGTTCGACATAGTTGCCACCCCACCACACGATGGTGGATGCGGGTTTGAAAAACCAACCGCGGCCCTTGTAGGGAATGTCGCGCGGGAGGACACCCATCAGCGGACGGTTAAAAACATCCCACCACCAAAGCTTGCCGTCTCCGCCGAGATACACGAGACCAGTCGTGATGCCGCCCACCGGCATGCCGATCTTCATCAACGCCTCGCCGGAATAGTGTTTGGGTTCGCCACGCTCGGTGAGCGATTTCACCCAATCGGCGGGGAGATTTTTGTCGGCAGGAATGATCTCTCCCCATTTTTCGGTGGGGAGCTTTTTGAACTCCACGGTCGGGGTGTCTGGCTTTGGAGCCGTCGCGCAGGTAAGTTCGGATTGCCGCTGGCGATCATGGCGAGCGAGAGCGAAGCGAGGACGGTCAAGGAATGGGTCTTCGGGATTTGCAACCTGTGCATGGTGATTCTTTGGATAGGCGTGTTAACACTTTGTGATTACTTGGGGGCAGCGGCCAGTCGTCGGTCCGGAACGGCGAGGCAGGCAGGCCGTTGCGGCCGTAGAGGTTGCAGCCTTCGGGATTGAGCGACCAGGCGTAGCGCACGGCGACCGGCTCGGGCACGGCCGGGCTGGATACGACCACGGAGTCGCTGCCGTCGATGGTGGCATCGGCCCAGACAAACTTCCGATCAGCACCGGCGATCGCGAACTGTGCGAGCTTTGCATCCGGCGTCTCCTTGGCGGGCTCCAAACCGGATTTGGAAGCGATCATGAGTCCGCCGGTGCCGACTGCGAACTTGACGCGAATCGCCGCACCTTCCCGGCTCATGGATGCATAGACGGGGCTGGCGTGCTCGACATCCTTCAGGTCGTAGGTTTTGGCCAAGGCCAGTCGTGCGAGCCGGTCTCCCACGTCCTGCTTGTTCAGCGGGTGGATGTTTTTCTCGCCAACATCGATCGCAACGGCCATGCCGGTCTCCGGGACGGATTGGACCACTTGGAGCTGGGCCTCCCGCACGCGTGCGACCCAGTCGTCCGTCGTCCTACGATCGGTGACCACGGGCTCGGTGACGGGATCATAATAGTTGGCCAACTGGACTTGGTAGAACGGAAAATCGCCCTGCCCGAAGCGGGCCCGCCACTCGGAGATCATCGCGGTGAGGAGATCCTTGTAGCGGTCGGCTTTGAAGGCGTTGGACTCGCCCTGATACCAGATCACGCCGCGCAGCGTGAACGGGACAAGCGGGTGGATCATCGCGTTATAAAGGCCGGTGGACGCATTCATCAGGGTGACTTTCCCGAAATTCGGCAGCGCGGCGATGGCTTCGCGGGAGACCGCGGGAAAGCGGGTCTCCGCCTTCAGCAGCCAGGTTCCGTCCAAGGTCGCAGGGTCGGCCACGGGCAGCTCCATCTTGTTGGCGGGCTGACGGAATGCAGCGCCCGGGGCGAACGCGGTGCAGCGGATGGCGAGCACGTTGCGTCCGGGTTTCAGCAGATTGCCCGGCAGCGTGATCCGGTTGCCCTGGGCCTGATAAAACATCGGTGCCTTGTCACCGAGGGTTCCGATATGTTCCCCGTTGAGGAAGACCTGCATGAACTGCCGATCCAGATTGCCAATAACGACAGAAGCGGGCTTGCCGGCCTTGTCCGCTGGAACGTCGAAGTCCTTGCGCATCCAGAAATTGCCTCCACCGGGAGCGTCGAGAGCCGTTCCAAAAACGAAGGGAACGGTGGCTGGCTTCCAGTCGGAAGTTTCCAACGCGGGATCCGCCCTTGAATGGTCCGTGGTGGCTTCTTCCGGACAGCCGTTCGCGTTGCGCCAAGCCGTCAGGTCCTTCTGGAATGTTTCCACGAGCCTGGCGTTTCTTTCCACTTCGGTGAGTTCCTCAACCATGGTTTTGTTCCACTCGGGATCGTTGGCGAGGACTTCGGCAGGCGTCCATTGCTCGGCGGCCGTGCCGCCCACCGAGGATTTGATGACACCCACCGGGACACCGAGTTTTTCGATGAGGCTCCGGGCGAAGACGAATGCCACTCCGCTGAACCTCGCAATGGTCTGAGGCGTGGCGACCTCCCACTTGCAAGCCGCCATGTCGAGCGGTTCAGCCGACCCGCGATAGGGCATCTGCATGATGCGCAGCGTGGGAAGGTTGGCGGAGGCCAATTCCTTTTCCGCCTGCAACACGCCGTTCACGGCGAAGCCCATGTTGCTCTGTCCCCCGGCCAGCCAGACCTCGCCGACCAGCACATCGGTAAAGACAACCTTTTCGCCACCCACCTGCTCGATGGCAAGGTCGCGGCCTTCGGCGGAAGCCGGCATCGGATCGAGTTCCACCCGCCACTGGCGCGAGGCATCCGCTTGCGCTTCCTTCGTCTGTCCCGCAAAGGTCACGCGAACCGTATCGCCCGGAAGGCCGCGGCCCCAGACATTCACCGGCTTGTCACGCTGCAGCACCATGTGATCGCCAAAGGGTGAAGCCACGGCAAATCCCGGCATGGGGATCGGCGCTAAAACAATCTGATCCGCAACCACATGTCCCCAGGGGTTCTTTCGAGGCATCTTCGATGATGATGCGACCCGTTTTGCCCAACAGATTCGGAGACATCCCAATTCACCCACTCCATGGCATCGGAATTTCTACCCGTCGCGCGGCGAACCACCTGGCCGTCCACCTCGAGACGAACGCCCAGCGCGGCATTCCCAGCTTCTTTGCCGCCGCCGAGCAGGAAGCCGATGAACGGTCTCGAGATTTCAAACGGCTTGCTGGTCAGCTTGCCCGTGGCTCCGTCGCCGCCCACCGCCCAGGAATTGACCGCGCCCTCGCCCTTGCGTCCGAGCAAAACTTGCGGAGCCTTGGAGCCGGTGAACGGTTGGCTGCCAAAGGCACTGCCTTCCACCGTCCAATCCCCCCAACTCCCGGACTCGAAATCCTCGAGGACGATCATTGACTCGTCAGTAGGTGCGGTGGGCGAGACCTTCGTCTGCCCAGTGTCCGCCAAAAGATTCGAGACGCTGAAAAGGGCCAGGCCGGCGGCAAGGATGAGTTTGATTGGGGTCATAGTATTGGCGTTTTCCAGAAGGCGGGGCTGCGGTTATTTCTTCACGGGCGTGAGCGTGATATCGCGGAGGTTAACCACCGAATTTTTTGCGATTTTCAGGGGAGCGATGGAGAGGATTTGTGGACCGGCTTCGAGTCGGAGCAGACCGGGGAGATCGAAGCGTTTCACGGTTTGAACATCGCCGGTGGATTCAACGGTTCCGGCGACTTTCGATGTGCCGGTTGTCAACTCGAAGGTGGATCCCGCCTCGGCCTCTTCGCACGAGTAAACAAGAGTCACCCTATATTCTCCCGCGGCTTCCGGCGGCACCATCAGTTTCCAGGTGGGAATCTGGGAAGGGTCCGCCCAGCCACGAAACACGGGCTGGCCTCCGGCAGAACCCAGCCGCATTTTCTCAGCCAATTCAGCGTCCTTGGCGCGCAACAACAGGGAGCCGTCTGGACGCGGGGAACATTCGGCCTGGGCCGGCCTGGTCTCCACCGGGCCCGCGAGCTTGAGGATCACAACCGTTCCGAGCGGATCGGGCCTCGCCGGTGGGGCGATGGTGGTGATGCCCTCTCCGTCTTTTTCGACCACAAGGGATTCTCCTGTGGTGGTGGTGGCGGAGACGACCTCGGTGCTCAGGCCGGGGAGGCGGGCGGCCTGCCTGCCCCATCCTGTCACATGGAGATAGTAGGCCCCATCCTTGGAGACGAGCCACTGGTTCTTCGGCTGCCAGCCGATCTTCACGGCTTCGGTCCCATAAACGAAGTCGGCATTTTGTTTCATCCATTCGCCAATCTGGGTGATCCGCTCGATCTGCGGTTCCGGAATGGTGCCGGTCGAGTCCGGCCCGATGTTGAGCAGGTAGTTGCCGCCCCGGCTCATGATCTCGATGAACTCTCGCAGGAGTTCGCTCGCGGGGCGGTAAGCGAGGTCCAGGCGACGGTAACCCCAGCTCTTGTTCATGTTCGTGCAGGTCTCCCAGTCGCGCCCGACGGTTTTCTCCTCGGGAATGTCAAATTCGAAGGTGGAAAAGTCCCCTTTCACACCGTTGCCGAGCCGGCAGTTGACAATCACATTCGGCAGATCGGCCAGCGGTGCGCGCAGCGCGTTCACACTTTCCTCGGGCATTTGCGTCGGATAATCCCACCAGAAAATGTCGGGTTTGTAGTTCTCGACGATCTCGCGGATATGGACGGCGGCGATGTTTTTCACATAGGCATCCGGATCGCCATCCTGCGCGGGGTCCCACGATTCGCCGGGTTCGCAGCCGATCTGATTCGGACCCCATTTTCCCGTCGGCTTGTAACCGCCTGCGTGATGCCAGTCCTGAGCCTGGGAATAATAGATTCCGAATTTGATCCCTTCCCTGCGGCAGGCTGCGGCGAGTTCCGCCATCGGATCGCGTTTGAAAGGCGTGGCGTCGTAGATGTTGAACTTGCTCGCCTTCGAGGGAAACATCGTGAAGCCGTCGTGGTGCTTGGCGGTGATGACGATATATTTCATGCCGCCCGCCTTCGCGAGTGCGACCCACTCGTCCGCATTGAAGTTTTCGGCGGTGAAGCGCTTGGCTCCCTCGGCGTATTCCGCCACGGGAGCTTTCACCCGCTGCATGATCCAGTCACCGCCCGAGGGTTTGCCCTTCCACTCGCCGGCATAGACCGAACTCAGGCTCCAGTGGATGAAGAGGCCATATCGCGCCTCGCGCCACCATGCCATGCGCGCATCGTGCTCCGCTTTGGTTTCCGGCTTGCCGGCTGCGGTTTCATACTTGGCAGCAGCGTCTGTGCTCCCGGAGGGAACAACGATCGATCCATCGCCCTTGGCGGCGGGATCGGCGGCGGACAGGGCCGCAACGGAGGCGATGCATGCGGTGAGAAGAAGAACGGCTTTTTTCATGGTGGGGATATTTGAGTAATGGAATGTGGTCGCCTTTTGGCGGGAGGACCGGACTGGTTGACGCTATCGCTCACGCGCATCTCCCTCAACGTTCCAAAAGTTAAACGTAAAATGAGTCGCTCAGCCTGTTGAGCGGGGAAATAGGTTCATCGTCGAATTTTGTGCGCAGGGTTATCCGCGTCAGAATTATTCGTGTCCATTCGTGCTATTCGTGGTTCGAATTTTTAACCACGAATGGAACGAATCTTCACGAATGGGGAGCGGCTGCGCCTCGTTCATTCAAGGATTCGGCTGGATGATTGTGTTGTCGCTGACTGCGACATCTTCATTATTGCCCAGGGAAATGACCTCCCCGGCGATCGTCGAAGTGAGGGTGTTGCCTTTGATGCTTCCGTCCTTCACGGAGCTCACATGGATCGCGGGGAGACGATCTGTCTTGATGATATTGTCAAGCACCGCGATCCGGTTGTGGGCACCGGCTGGCGCAGGTTTTCCGCTCCCGGCATGAGCGATGATTTTGATTGAGGTGTCGCGGCAGTCTTCGATCCGATTTCCCGAGACCATGAGATCGTCACTGCTCCCGGCTTCCAGCCACCACCACTCTGGAGTGATCAGGATGCCGCAGCCCCAGTTTCCGCGGCAGGTATTGCCGGAAACCTCACCATTCGAGCCCTTGATGAGAATCCCACGGGATCGGTTGGGGCCGAAGATGGAATCCTTGACCACGAAGCCGCTGCCGATGCGGTTCTTCGCGCAGACGACCGAACCCACAGGCATGCTGATCGGGTCGCGCACGGCGATCTTCCAAACCGCCAACTCAGGATCCGACAGTGCAGCTTTGATGCCTTCAGTCATGCGCTGCTTGCGGAAAAACTCCGCGATCTCGGGCGTGCTCTTGCCATCGGGCTCCGGTTCGCCGACCAACTCCCCGTCGGGCAAACGCACGCCATCATAGGTCATGAGTTCGAGCGGATCGCCCTTACGAAAATCCGGCTTTTTGTTGCCGAGAAGGCGGATGGTGTTGCCTTCGGCTGAAGCCACCATCGCGTAATAGCCACGGATGTTCACGCCATCATCGCCCATGTAGGAAGCCTTGCAGGAGAGGATCTGCGGGCCGCGTTTGGCGGCAACGCTGTGGAAGGCATCGGCATTGCCCGAGCGCAGGCGCATCCATTCACGCTCGACGGGATCGTCCTCCGGGGAACGCCGGTCCAGGCGGCAGCGGAGATAAGTGGTTTTATCGCATTGATACTCCAGAAAACTGAAGCAGTTGGAGCCATAGACGGTGATGTCCTCGAGCACGACCTCGGTGTTGCGGTGGCTGACGATTGTGTGCGGGATCTGCCCGCCCGGGGCAAAGTTGTTGTTGGTCACCAGAAAGTCTCCGACCTGCTCCGAAACGGCAATCGGGTTGAATTGGTAACCCGGACCCCGCCACACGCGGTATTTGCGATTGCCGATCTTCTCGAAGGGTTGCCAGTCCCAGCGGGTCCCGACCTTGAGTTCGCCAGTCGCGGCATCAAAAATCTCGATGCGCCGCTCGAGTTGATTCTCCGGATAGCCCTCAAGGAGTTCGAACTCGAGCCATTCCTTCTCCGGGCCCAATGCGGTGATCCGGCCTTGGGTGAACGGGAGCGGGTCATAGTCGATCGTGAGCCCCGAGATTTTCAATCGCGTGCAATCCGCGATTTCCACGGCTTGCGTGGTCTCCGTGCAGACCATTTCGACGCCCTTCATGATCACCTCAACATCTTCGAGATTTTTGAAGCGAAGATGGACCCTCCCTTGTGGCACCACCCGGTAACGTCCCGGCGGGACCACAATTGTTTTGTTGCCGTGGTCGAGATGGGACTGGATGAAGCCTTGCAGATCCACGGTGCCATCCTCGCGGGGTTCAAGCGGAAAAGCCGCTAAGGCTGAATGGCTCAAGGAAATAAGGCAAAGGATGGATGGGAGGAGAAGTCTCATGGTTTGGATGTGGCAGGATTGGCTACCTCATCATGCCCAAATGCAAGAGAGGGCGCAAAAGGAGCATCGGAATCATTTCTTAAACGTAGAACGACCCGCTCAGCATTTGCTTCAGCACCGTCGGCACAAGGAAAGCCTGCAACAATAGCGATCCAGACCACCGGAAATTTTTTCACCACGAATGGAACGAATCTTCACGAATGGGGAGCGGCTTCGCCGCAGGTTCTGATGCTCTGCTTTATTCGTGTCTATTCGTGCTGCAACAACGGCCAGGCTCTCAAATTCGTGGCTCAAATGTTCATTGCTTGGGCATCCAAGCAGGACGGGTTCGTTCGCTTTCTCGGCAGTGCAGAAATCATTTTTCATGAAAGAAAGCAGTTTGTAATCCTTTTTCATGGAATCTAACCGATTTTCACGATAGCCTTCCCAGAAGCAGCGGTAATCAATTTTTAGAAATATGGCTCTGGGGAACTCTTTTGCACAGAATGTCAGCAGTTTTCACGGTCTCGCACTGCCGGAAGCAGAAATGTCGCTGGCGGGCTACAGTGCCCTCATCGCTCACTTCGGCCTGCGTTCGCCCTTACCCGACCACATCTCTGCGATTAGCGCGAAACATCGCCGGTATGAGAAAGCCCCCTGGCTCGTCTTTACTCCGAAGCACAAGCCAGAGAACACACTCGCGGGCCACCTGAGGTTCGCATTCAAGCACGAAGGCATCGACCTGGCGGTTCTCAAGGCGCTGTTCGACACCGCTCCGTCTGCCGGGATTGAGCGAATGATCAGAGATGAGCCGACCGGAGCCTATGCGCGCCGCCTCTGGTTCTTTTACGAATGGCTGACAGGGAAAACGCTGGACATTCCCGACGCGAAGGCCGGCAACTATGTCGACGCCTTGGATTCCGCCTTTCAATATGGTTGCGCGCCGTCTGTCTCCCGGCGTCACCGCGTCCGCAATAACCTGCCGGGCACCCGCAACTTCTGCCCGCTGGTTCGGCGCACACCGAAACTCGAAGCCCTGATCGCGACGGACCTCGGAGCCAAAGCCAGGAAGTCCATCGGCGCAATCCACGCGGACATTCTGGCGTCGCGCCGCCGCCTTCCTGCTTCTGAAAGACTCGAAGGCCTCCTACGCCATCGAAGGCGAAAGACCGCCCTATACCCGTGCCGAGCGCTGGGGACGCGCGATTGGCGAGGCGGGCCAGCGGAAGCTCACAGCGGACGAATTGCTCCGGTTGCAAGAAGTCGTGATCGGCGACAAGCGTTTCATTTCGATGGGATGGAGGAAGGAAGGCGGCTTTATCGGCATCCACGACCGCTCGACCGGTTCCCCGATTCCCGATCACGTCTCTGCCCGATGGGAAGACATCCCGGCATTGATCGATGGCCTTGTCGTGGCCAGCCGGATTCTCGCGGAAAGTCCGTATGACCCTGTCCTTGCCGCCGCCGTGATCGCCTTCGGCTTTGTCTTCATCCACCCCTTCGAGGACGGCAACGGACGGATTCACCGCTATCTGATTCATCACGTCCTGGCGGAAAAAGGGTTTGCCCCTACTGGCATCGTCTTTCCTGTTTCCGCCGTCATACTGGACCGGATTGCCGACTATCGGCGAACGCTCGAAGCCTGTTCAAAGCCCCGGCTGGATCTGATCGAATGGGAGCCCACGCCGCGAGGCAACGTCCATATCCTCAATGAAACGATCGACCTCTACCGCTACTTTGATGCGACGCGGCAGGCGGAATTTCTCTACGAATGCGTCCAACAGACTGTCGAGAAGACGCTGCCCGAAGAGGTCGCTTATCTTGAGCGGCACGACCGCATGAAGGGCTTTATCGATGAGCATTTCGACATGCCAGACAAGGTCGCCGAAACCTTGATCGCCTTTCTGCGGCAGGGCAAAGGCAAACTTTCCAAGCGTGCGCGCTCCAAAGAACTCAGCGAACTGACCGGGAAGGAGTCGGCCCTGCTCGAAGAAAAATTCTGCGAGATCTTCGGTGAATAAACGTAAAATGGACGTTCCTTGTGTGTTCAGCACCGTCGGCACAATGAAAGCCTGCGACTAACAACAATTTGACCGAAACGGGTGGAATCGACGAACCGCTCGGCGAGCCATCCCTACCAAAAATCGGTAGGGGCACATCGCCGAGGTGCCCGACTTTTTATACCTATCACGATGTGTGATTGGTATAAGTTCAGCCCTCCTGCCCTCAGGCCATTGGCTTCCGACTCGCGGGGAAACCGGATGATCCCCTTTTGCCCTGCAATCCACGGTCATTCGAAATTCACCGATAGAGCACCGGAAATTCTTTAACCACGAATATTACGAATCTTCACGAATGGGGAGCGGCTTCGCCGCAGGTTATCCACGTCGGCATTATTCGTGCCTATTCGTGCCATTCGTGGTCCGTATCTTTCGCCACGAATAACACGAATTTTCACGAATGGGGAGCGGCTTCGCAGCGGGTTATCCGTGTTGGCATTATTCGTGTCCATTCGTGCCATTCGTGGTTCAAGACTCAACGGACAACACGTTTTTGACGAAGGTCGACGTATTTGAAATTGAGCAAAATGGCCAACCTGAAACCTGTAATGGCCAAGTAGCCCATCATTTGAGCAACATGAGTATCATTAAACTCGGTGACGACCTTTGGATCTACCAGAACAAGGCCATCCACAAGCAGATCCGGGATCAGAGTATCCACCAGGATGCCCTCGTAGAAAACATCAAAGCGTCGCTGCTGCTCAATGGTATGACCCTGATTCTTCAACTCGATCAACAGCGCGTTCTCATACGCCTTCTCGCTGAGACCCGGCTTCAATGTGTTCAGCACCTTGATGGCCGCTCCGACGATTGAATGCGAAAGTTCGGGATACAGCACTTCCTTACGCAGAGCCCGAAAGGACATATTGGTTGGCGCTTCATCGAAAGTATCCGGGGTCATTGCTTTTTGAAAAACTGGTGAGTTTGACCACGAATAGCACGAATTTTCACGAATTGGGAGCGGCTTCGCCGCGGGTTATCCAAGTCGGTATTATTCGTGTCTATTCGAGATATTCGTGGTTCAAATGTTCTACCACGAATAGCACGAGTTTTCACGAATGGTGAGCGGCTTCGCCGCAGGTGCTTCGCGTCGGTCTTATTCGTGTCTATTCGTGCTATTCGTGGTTCACGACTCAACGGCCTGTGCGCTGATTATTTCCCGTCCATCTTGCGGTAGCGGAAGTTTTTGAACATCGCGCTTCCATCGCCGGCGGCATAGAGCGCTGGGCGCAGCGAGAGGTAACCGCCGAAGGTGCAGTGGTTGTAGCCTTCGAGGTCCTCGGAATTGGCGAATTTCTCGAGGGAGTTTTCATCCGGTCCGGCGAAGAACTCGACCTCGTTGTGGTCGAAGAGGATGCGCAGGGTCATTTTGTTTCCAGGCGCGGCGATTCTGGTCTTGCGGAGATTGCCCATGGCTCCCTGCCAGAGGGCCCTGTCGCCGATGCCCATGCCCGCAGTAGGTCGTGGGATTGTAGAAAAGCAGGAGACCCGCCTCGGCCTTGCCCTCCACCTCCACATCGACTGTCACTTCATAGGCGAGGTCACCGGGATTGATCGCCATGGGATTGCAATCCGCAGGCGATGTGCCTTTGCCTTTCAGGATCAGTGAATTGTCACGGAATTCGAAGCGGGCGGGATCGTATTCATCCCAGAACTGCCATTGGATGCCGAGTTTCGGCCCGGCGAAATCATCCGAGAACTGCATGGTCGGCAGCGGGGCGCTTGGAAGCTTTGGCGAGGGGATCGGGACGGACGGATCCTTCCCGGCTTTGGATTTCAGCCAACCGTTAGCCGTCCACTCCATCGGTTCGAGCAGGGTTTGGCGGCCCAGAGCGCGTGCGTCCTTGCGATAGGCGTGATAAATCATCCACCAATCCCCCGGCGAGGCTTCAAAGACGGTTCCATGACCGCGCGACCACCAGGTTTCATCGCGGCTCTCGGTGCGGATGACCGGATTGTAGGGAGAGTTTTCCCATGGCCCCAGCGGAGAGCGCGAACGGGCCTGCACGACCATGTGGCTCGTGGACGCTCCCGCGGTTCCGCCTTGTGCCGAGATGAGATGGTAGTAACCATCCTTGAAGAACAACTTCGGGCTTTCCAGGCAGAGATAGCCCTCGGTGCGCCATTCCTTTGGGAACGGCCAGCCATCATAGACCTTTTCGAGTTTTCCCGTGACCGAGAGCCCGTCGTCCGAGAGCCCGATCGCCTTGCCTTTGGAATAGTGCAGGTAGCGCTTGCCGTCGGGGCCCACGACATGGCCGGGATCGATTTCTCCGACGTCGAGCTTCACCGGATCGCTCCACGGGCCTTCGATGGCAGGCGCGGAGATGACGAAATTCCCCAGCGTGGTGCTGTGGCTGTAGATGTAGAATTTCCCGTTGTGATGGACGATCTCCGGCGCCCAGATGTCTCCGTAGGTCACATTCAACGCGCGGGTCACCGGGGTCCAGTGGACGAGGTCGCGCGATTTCCAGATCAGCAATCCCGGCGAGTAGCGCCCGGAGGTATGCGTCATAAAAAAATCCTCTCCGGCTTTGACGATTGTGGGATCGGGATAGTCGCCGGCGAGGATCGGGTTGGTGAAGGTTCTTGCAGGGCTTTTGTCTGGATCGGCGGCGCACAGTGGAGCGAGCGACACGAGCAGCAGGGCGAAAGGGAGAGAGCGGGGACTGATTTTTGGCATCATGGCCCGAAGGTGGTCTAATTGTCCTCGACTCGAATCGTCTTCGGATCGCAACCGCGAAGCAAACTTACCGCCTCGGGGGCGCTTCTTTTGCCGAGCACGACCTCGTTGTCCGAGACGACTGTGTCGGAGACCTGGTCGAGGCCGATGGCGGCGACGGGGTAGGTTGTGGGGACGGTGCCGGGGTTGACGATCTTGTTGTGGCGGATGACGGCGTTCCTGGTGTTGCGCAGGACGATGCCGTAGCCGCCAGGGTTGATGATCGTGTTGCCCTCGATGCGGAATCCCGAAAAGAGGCGCTCGGTGACGGGCTTGGTTTCGGAGAGTGGGAAGCGTCCGCTGTCGCCCGAGCGCACGGTATTGGCCCAGACGCTGATGGAACCGGAGCCGCCCTCGCCGCTCACCGGAGCATGCACGGGGTTGTCGCGGATGACGTTGTTGCGGATGATGAAATTCGAAGGTTGCGGGCCTTCCCACCAATACTGGGCAAACTGCATGCTGATGGCCGGCCCGGTCGAGCGCAGAAGAAGGTTGTTTTCGATGAGACCGCTCCGGGCACCCTGAATGAGCATGATCTGGGCGACCTGGTCGCGGAAGAGGCAGCCGCGGACGGTGATGTTGTCGCAGCGGTAGTTGGAATACACCACCGGGGCGAAGGGCGTGAGGCGCACCGGGCTCTCCAGAATCACGCTCCAAAGGCTCCGCAAGGCGTGGTTGGTGATGCGGTTCTGCACACACCATGCCTCGGTGGCCTGGGCGGACTCCGCCTCCTTGAGCGGTTTCGAGGAGAGGATCTTCGCTTCGCCGAGCTTCTCCCACGAATAGAAGTCATAAAACGTGAGGGATTCGCCGGGCTTTGGTTCCGCCCCGGCGACGATGAGCGTGTTGGTGCCTGTCTGGCGCAGGGTCATGCCGATGATCGAGAGCAGATTGATGCCATCGTCGAGGTGGGGGCCGAATTCGCAGTCCTCAAAAAGGAAGGTGCCGCCATCTTTGGAAAACTGCCCGAGGCCCGCGCAGATTTCGAGCCGGTTTGTGCCGGGCCGCGGCGAGTTCCGCCAGTCGCGGTAGATGGTATGGCCGGCCGTGCGGTGATCGGCGGGGGATCCGCTGCCGTTCACGATGCGGATGGACTCGTAAGTCATGTTGCCGCAGTTCCGGGTGGAGGCGAGATGGTGGGTGCGGGTCTTGTGGGCCTCGGCGTTGTGCAGGGCCAGCAGGTTGCCCGGCGCAAGGGATTCGTTTTGGATCAGGGGATTGCGCAGAGCTGGGACGGTCAAGCGAAGCATCCGGCCGCCGAGAGACTGGTATTTTTCCCAGCCCATCTGCTGGATGTTGGCGAGGCTGCCATCCGGGCGGTAGGCCAGCATGCGTTCCTTGTCGGGAAGGGCCATGTCGTAGCCCGGCAGAACCTCGACATCGAGCGTCATATCGGCCGTGTTGATCCCGACGATGCGGGCAAGCGAGAAGGCGAGTTGCTCGGAGTCGATCGTGAGGACCGGCTTTGCGGGCTCCAGCGGGGTCGAGCCGAAAAGGGAGGCCAGTTTTTCCAAAACACCCGGGCTCTTGGGGGGCGTTTGCTGCGGTGCCCGGCCCGTGAGCACGATGTCTTCGCAATTTATGAATGAAAACGCGCTACCGCTCTTTTCGTCATCGACAATGATCTCCACATCCGGGGCATGGATCGAGAGGTTCTTTGCCCCTTCGACGGCAAGCAAACCGACGCTCACGCGATAGATGCCCGGCGGGATGGTGAATTGCTGTCCGTCTGTTTTCGAGAGGGCCTTGAGCGATGCCGCAAGCTCCTTGGCCCGGGTGCGCTGGGCCTCCTTCTCCTCGGCGGTATAGGTGGTGAGGCGCTCCGGGTCGTTCGCGTTGTAGTTGCGCTGGTCGGCGCTGCCGGCGAACCGTGCGGGAATTTCCTTTTCCACGTCGAAGGGTTTTGCGCAGACCGTTTTTGCAACGCTCGACCATGCTCCGGGCGCTCCTTTGCTATCGATGGCGGCAACGCGAACAAAAACCTCGCCGGGGGCACCGAGCCAAGTCTTTGGTGGATTGTCCAAAAAGATCGGAAACCGCCGCTCCTCGGGCCATGCGGTGCCGGCCGGCTCGAATTTTTTTCCGTCCCGCGACCATTCGACTGCGAAGCCACCTGCGGGATTGACCGGGAACGACCAGATCGCATCCACCCAGCGGTCGGTGGCTGAGGCGGTGACGGTCGGCGGCTCGGTAGGCACGGGTGGGGGCGTGAGCGTGCGGGAGAATTTCGGTGCTTCGTAGGGCTTCGAGCCAATCGTGAGCGAACCGTCGAGCAGCACAAAATCCTTCGGCAGGCTGGTGCCTTCGGGCAGGATGACGCTGGCCGAGGTGAGGGCACCGCCGACCACCGCAGGCACATTGGCGGGATTCGTGACGGTGAGCGCGCCTCCTCCGCCGCCAAGTCGCAGCAACTTGTCGCACGGGGTGAGGATTCCCGAGTAGGTCGCCTGCCTGGTTGCACCAAGTGTGGCGGCGCGCAGGATGGCTCCGGCGTTTGTGTTGAAGTCCAGCGGGGCGGAGCTGTCGGCTCCGAGTGCCACGGTGAATGCCATCGCGTTCGGGCTTTCCAGTCGTTGCAGGAAGGCATTGTCGATCGGGAAATTCGCCGCCACCACCGAGCCATTCTCGGGGGTGATCGTGCGGCCGGTGCCGGCGATTGCAGCGGGCGAACCAAAGGCGAGAGTGCCTTCGCGGACCACCGTGTTTCCGTTGTAGGAATTGGCCGCGTTGAGCGTAAGGGTTCCGCTTCCCAGCTTCAGCAGACCGGCAGGTTTTGCTCCGGAGTTGGTGACCGGTTGGGCCAGTGTCGCCGCGGCGGCTTGGACGCTGACGCGGTGGAGCGGGGTGGGAACGTTTTTTCGGTCCACTTCTTCGCCCGCAAGATCAAGCGGCACATCCAATGTGAGCGTCGAATCGGCGGACGGGGCGTTCAGCACGAGCAGATAGTTGCCCGGCTTGACCGACCCGTCGCTCTGGGTTCCCCAGACCAAGGGGGCTCCTCCCGACAAACGCACGGTGAGAGGCCCGCCATGGGCGCTGAATCCGCTGCCCGCATGGGGATCCCAGAAAAAGGAGAGGCCTCCCTCCCCATCCCGAGCGCCCTTGTGAAGAACGAGCGGACGGGTGAACTCGCCACGGCTTTCGAAGACGCCAGCGGCGAGAACCAAGCGCGCTCCGGAGGGAAGGCCCACACCGTCGATAGCACGCAGCACAGCCCCGCGCTCGACCTGAACGCGCCGGGCTGTATTGGGAGATGGCGGGGCAAGCTCGACGAGATTCGCTCTTTCCGGGGCGGCGGCCTTGTCGGATCCGACAATGACGATCTCTGCTGAAATGAGCACCCCGCTGTGTTTCAAGGACGACCCATTGTCCGACGCGAACCGAATCCGGTAGGCGCCCGCAGTCACTGTTCCCGAAAGTGCAGCAGTCTTGCCGCCGGAATTTTTGATGGTGGCAGCGCCTTCAAGTTTCACCGGGTTTGGCAGGTCGAAATTATTCAGATCGAGTTGGCAATTATCCAATCCGCTGAACCGAGCGCCCATCACGATCTCGCCGGAGGGAATCGCCCGGGCATTCCCCACGCGCAGCGTGCCCCCATCGATGCGGAGTCCGCCCGTAAAGGTGTTTTCCGCCGAGAGGGTCACATTGCCCGAGGTCGATGGCGCGCCGATGAGAATCTGGAGCGGACCCGTGAGCGGCGTGCGAAGGTCGATATCTCCGCCACCGCCACCGATGCGCAGGACCGAACCGGGAAGTTCCAACCGGGCGGTGACAACAATCTTGCCGCACGAACCGAGCGACATGGCGGGGTATTTCCCAACGAATGGCTTCAAATCGACGGTGCCGCCGATTTCCTCTTCGCCATCCCATGCCAGCGTGCCGTTGGATTCCGGAGCGATCCACCCGCTCTCCACCCAGGATTGGACGCCATCGCGGGCCCCCGAGGCGGCCAGTGCACCGGCTTGAGTGACGAGCAGTTTCGTGCCCTCGGCCAATGATCCCGCCGCTGTGCGAAGGAGCCCGCCTTGATCGTCGCATCCAGCTTCACAGGCTGCGAGGAACGGAAATCCACCTCGCCCAGCGTGCCGAACAACTTCACCGCCGGGTCGAATGAACCCGTGAGCACCAGTTTGCCACGAGCAGCTTTTTCCAATTCACCACCGCCGGAAATAGTGCCCGAGAGCGTGAACTCGGGGATATCGCTCTCTACCACCAAACGCACGCCGGGCGGGATCGAAATCGCATTCCCCACAGCCATATTCGCTGCGGCAGGAACCAGCGAAGCCGTGCCCTCCACGCGCAGAGGGCCTTGTCCAAGCCCCTCGGCACTGAAAAAGCGCACCTTGCCGGCTTGGATCGCAAACCCGCCGGGCAGAGAATTCACGCCCGTCAGCGAAAGAATACCTTTGCCGCTTTTGACCACCGCTCCCTCACCTCGCACGGCCGATGAGAGCACAATCTCACCATCCGTTTGAATGCTCAGCCCGTCCGCCGGAAAACCAATTGCCCCGCCTGCGACATCCACCGACTGCCCCTCGATTCCCGAGACCTCAACGGGGCCTTGCGACGAGAACGAGATTTTTGTCTGTTGAACCAAACACCGCCACGGCGCCCGGCCGCCAACCCACGCGTGCTCCCGATCCGTCGGCAGACGCGTTCCAGTTCTTTGCCTCCGCACTCCAAGCGCCATTCCCGCCTTGCAGTCCCGGTTCGTCGGACAGATCCCAATAGAGCCGCTCCGAACCGAGGGACGAATCAGCGCAGGCGAGAAGAAACAACACGATGAGAAGGGAGGGCAGTAAACGCATCCGGAGGAACCTATCGACCATCAGCAACATCACAATCGGCCAATCTTAAACGTAAAACATCGATCACAGTTTTACGTTTAAAGCTTTTGACCTGCCTGAGGGCTCCACATTCGGATAGAATTGGAACTTTCCCCCTCCCCTCGTGGGTAAGGGAAATCACTATTTTCTTCATTCATGAAACGACTCTTTTTCCTCCTTCCCCTTCTTCTTCAAACGGCGATTGCAAAGCCTGTTCCCGCGGGGCTTTTCACCGACCACGCGGTGCTGCAACAGGGCCGCCCGGTGCCGATTTGGGGCACCGCTGACGCCGGCGAGAAAATCTCCGTAGACTTCGGCGGAAAGACCTATGCCACCACAGCGGGTGCGGACGGCAAATGGCAGGTCGCGCTGGACTCTTTGACGGCCACGGCCGAACCGCGTGAACTGGTGATTCGCGGCGCAGCCGAAGCCGATACCGTCCTATTAAAAGACATCGTGGTCGGCGAGGTCTGGCTCGCCTCCGGGCAGTCCAACATGGAAATGGGCGTCGCGGGCTGCAGTGACGCTCCGGAGGAAATCGCCGTTGCAAATTTCCCTTTGATCCGGGAGTTCGCCGTGCCGCGCAAAGGCTCTCTGAGCCCCTTGGAAACCGTCCAAGGGAAGTGGGCTGTTTGCACCCCGGAAACAGTCGGCCGTTTCAGCGGGGCCGCGTATTTTTTTGCGCGCGACCTCTATCAGAAAATGGGCGTGCCCATCGGCATTATCCACTCGAGTTTTGGCGGCACTCCGGCGGAGGCCTGGACCAGTCGCGAGGCACTCGACGGTGACCCGGAGTTCAAGGCCCAAGCCGCAGAGCAGATTGAGCTCATGGAGAAGACCCCCGCTGCGATTGAGGCGTTTCCCAAAGCGCTGGCGGCGTGGGAGGCCGAAAACGAGCTGGTGGACACCTCCAACGAAGGATTCAAAAATGGCTGGGCCGCCCCGGAATTCGACGACTCGGGATGGACCACCGCAACCGCAGGCTTCACCCTTTCCAGCGCGCTTAAAGCGAAGACCGGCGGCGTCTTCTGGCTGCGCAAGGAGGTCGACCTCCCGGCCGAGAGTGCCGGCAAACCGTTTCGACTGTCGCTCGGCCACCTGAGTGAACAATACGACACGGTCTACTTCAATGGCGTCGAGATCGGCAGCCTCGGAAAAGCACCCCCCGATTTCTACACCTGCGGGCGCGCCTACAATGTCCCCGGCGACCTCGTGCAGGCCGGACGCAATGTGATCGCCGTGCGCTACGTCGCGCACACGGAAAAGGGCGGCTTTTATGAGTCGGGCTCAAGGATGCAACTCCCCGTGGCGGACCCGAAATCGGTGGACAACACATGGAAAATCGCCTTCGAGCGTGAATTTCCCCCGGTTTCCGCCGAGGCGCTCTCCCAGCGGCCCAAGCTGGCAACGATGAAAATCCAAAATACGCCAACCGCACTTTTTAGCGCGATGATCAATCCGCTGATCCCCTACGGCCTCCGGGGAGCGATTTGGTATCAGGGGGAAAGCAATACCAACCCGGCCAAGCTTGCGGACCTCTACAAAAAGCTCTTCCCGCTGATGATCGGCGACTGGCGCACCCGCTGGGCGCAGGGTGATTTCCCATTCTATTTTGTCCAACTCGCCAACAACGGCTCCGTTTTCCGTGACCACCGGGACTCTTCCTGGGCTGTGCTTCGGGAAGCCCAGAGCGAGACTCTCGCCAACACGCCCAATACCGGGATGGCAGTCATCATCGACCTCGGCAGCGATGTTACCATTCATCCGCTCAACAAGCAGGACGTCGGCAAACGCCTCGCCCTCTGGGCACGAGCCAGGACCTATGGCGAAAAGGCTCTGGTGTTTCAATCGCCGCTCTACCAATCGCACTCCGTCGAGGCGGGAAAGATCCGCGTGCGGTTCGATACCGGAGGCTCCCCGCTCATCGTGGCAACCAAGGCGGGGCTGGATCCCGCCAAGGAGACTCCACAAGCCAAGCTCGAATGGTTCGAGATCGCCGGGGCCGATGGAAAATTCGTGTGGGCCGACGCGGTCATCGATGGGGACAACAGCGTCGTTGTTTCCTCACCGGGCGTGCCGGCGCCGACGCAAGTCCGCTATGCATGGGCTACCAACCCGGAAGGATGCAACCTCTACAGCAAAGCCGGTCTCCCCGCATCGCCGTTTCGCACCTTGCCGAAGAATGTGGATTAACTCCTCCCCGCACGCACAAACCATGCCTCCCCAGACACTCCACACCAACCGATCGGCCACCGGCTTTTCTCTCATCGAGCTGCTGGTGGTGGTGGCCGTGATTGCTCTGCTCGCCACGCTGGCGGTCCCCGCCTTCAACGCCATCACTAACGCAGGCTCCATCGAACACTCCGCAGATCAGATCGCTGGAGCCTGCGGGCTGGCGCGCCAGACGGCCGTCTCGAAGAACAGGTCTGTGGAAGTCCGATTCTACGAGGTTCCCGCCGAGGGGTGGCCGAACGACTTTCGCGCCTTCCAACTTTTTGAAATCGGCGACTCTGGCGAGGCCACGGCGCTGACGAAGGTGGTCACCCTCAGGCTGCCGGCGATCATCTCCCGCGACATAGGCCTTTCGACATTGCTTGACAATGCGCAGACCAAAGTCTGGACGGTGAAAGATCCGCAAGTTGCCCTGCCCCGGGCCGGCACCACCTACGAATGCCGCGCGTTCCGGTTCCGCCCGAACGGCACCACTGACCTGCCGGTCGATGCCAAGTGGCATCTCACCGTCGTCGACGCCAAAAAGCCGGGCTCCGCCGCGCAACCGCCGGACAACTTCGCCACTGTTTGGATCGAGCCCGCCACCGGTGCCGTTAAAATCCTGAGACCCTAAGAAACTTTGTTTTACATTCAACAATGCCCGTATTGATCCCTCCTTGCTTTACAGGATTCTTCTACCATGAAAAAAACCCTCGTTCCCGCCATTCCCCTCTTTTTCACCGTTCTTTTCATGCTCTCGCTGGGCCGGATTGCAGCCCAAACCTGGATAACCGGCGCCCTTCCGCCCAGATGGCCCGAGGATGTCCAATATTCCTCCGGAGTTCAACGAGGCTCACTCCAACTGGCGGGCACGATGCTTTGCAACACTCCCGCTCCCACGATGGAGGCAAATATGAAATTTACCAACAGCCGGGTCGTGGGTCAGGTGTTTCATATTCCTCCCGGTGACGGCGACCAGATTTTGGAAAAAATCTTTATTACCTCAACTTCGAATTTCCCCAGAAACACCTCGATCAAACTCAACGCCCGCTTGGTGGATTTGGGAGAAAAACCGAACCTCGAACAATACGAGCCGGGCGAAAATCTTTTAAAAAGTAACCCGGAGTTCCAGATTGATCCGAGGGTCAATGTGTCCGGCATTCAGATGATCACGGGCTTTAATTTTGAGGGGGAAGACCGAGTCCGACTCAAAAAAGGGCACACCTACTCCTTCGAGCTGGTGTTGGATCCCGGATCCTCGCCCACCGCCTCCTTCACATGGCTCCGGGCCCTGGATGTGGGCGTCGAGTTGCCCAACTCGCCGGTCTTTTGTGTCCCCTCGACCGCCACCAGCACCATCAACGATCCCCGGATGGTTATCAAAAACCGCCAAGCGTTCATCGGCATCAAAACCACACCCGCACCTTGAGGAGAGGCTGCATCAAGCGAAAACGGACTTAAGACAGAATGAACGAAATTGAACGAAATCCCCATTCCCTTTGCCTGGTAGACCCATGCCAAAGTCCGCCAACCGCCACAGACCGCCAGGCTTTCATCGGCATCAAGACCTCGCCGGGTCTCAGTATTGATTTTGGCGGAATTCTTCGCGCCGGTTCCGGCTACATATTCTAACAGTCTCAATGATGCCCCACCCGCAGTCACCCTCCAGATCCAATTGGTCGTTCCTGCTCCTCGGCCTGCTGCTGGGCGGCCTGCTGACCACCGGCATTTTCGTGGCCGTGATCCGGCACAGCGGCGACGGGCCAGCAGCTGCGGGCCAGACCGTGCTGAAGTTCGCGCATGGTCTTGATCAGGGTCATCCCGTGCACGCGGCGATCGTCCATTTTGCCGACCGCGTGAAAGAACTTTCCGGCGGCCAGTTGGCGGTGCAGGTCTACCCCAACGGCCAACTGGGTTCCGAGCCGGAGTGCGTGGAGCAGTTGCAGCGCGGGGCCTTGGCCATGGTGAAAACCTCGGCGGGACCGATGGAAAGCTTTGTGCCCACCATGGCCGCCTTTGCTGTGCCTTACTTGTTCCGCGACGAAGACCACTACTGGAAGGTGTTGGAAGGTCCCATCGGCCAAGAACTGCTCGCGGCCGGCGCCCCGGTGGGGATCCACGGGCTCTGCTACTACGACGCCGGGGCCCGCAGTTTTTACACCATCGGGGCGCCGATCCTCGAACCGCCGGATGCCCGAGGACTGAAGCTGAGGGTGCTCCCCAGCAAAATGGCGCGCGACATGATCACCTTGTTAGGGGCGGGTCCGACGCCCATCCCCTGGGGCGAACTCTACACCGCGCTCCAGCAACGCATGGTCGACGGAGCGGAGAATAATCCGCCAAGCTACCTCTCCAGCCGGCACTACGAAGTGGCCGACCAATTCTCGCTCACCGAGCACACGCGCATCCCCGATATCGTCGTTTTCAGCCAGTCGATCTGGGACAGCCTGACCCCGCCGCAAAAGTCCTGGATCGAGCAGGCGGCTGCGGAATCCGTTGTTTTCCAGCGCGATTTGTGGCGCCGGAAAACAGCCGAAGCGATCGCCGAGGTGGAGGCGGCAGGGGTGACGGTTCACCGACCGGACCGCGGGCCGTTCGTCGAGGCGATGTCCCCGCTGGCCCGCGAACAGGAGGGCACGCCGGTGGGCGACATCATCCAGCGCATCCGCGAAACCCCATGAATCCCTCTTCCCTCTCCGTTCTGGTTTTGCGCTGGTGGTCGGGGGTGGTCCGCCTGCTCGAGGCCGTGGTCATCCTGCTCATGGCCGCGTTGGTTTTCGTCGTCCTCTGGGGCGTTGTGTCGCGGTATCTGCCCGGTGTCCGGCCGAGTGACTGGACGGAAGAACTCGCCATCTATCTACTGGTGTGGCTCTCGCTGCTCGGCGCGGCGCTGGCCTTCCGCAGCCATGCCCACCTCGGGGTGGATTACTTCGTCGGCCGACTCGACGCGGGGGCGCGCCGGGTGGCCGCCGTCGTCGTGGAGTTGGTGGTTTTCGGATTTTCCGCTTTCGCTTTGGTGCTGGGCGGATGGCGATTGGTCGCCGAGACCCTGGCCACCAACCAAACGACACCCGTGCTGCAGTGGGCCGCCGGTTACCTCTATCTTGCCGCCCCGTTGAGCGGGGTGTTCTTTTGCGCGTTCGCCGTCGAGCATTTGCTGCGCCGCTCCGCCTTCCCCGAGGAGAATTCGCACGCGACGGACCTTTGACCAACCATGACCGCGCAAATCCTCGTTCTACTCTTCGTCTTCGGCGGGTTGCTGGTGCTCAATGTCCCGGTCGCCGTCTGCGTCGGTCTGGCCACGCTAGCGACAGCTGGCCACGCTGTCCGATGTGCCGGCCGCTTACGTGGTGGCGCAACGCCTCAGCAACGGCATCGCCAGTTTCCCGCTGCTGGCCATCCCGTTTTTCGTCCTCGCCGGCGTGCTCATGGGCGAAGGCGGCATGGCGCGCCGCATCATGGATCTCGCCTTTGCCTTGGTCGGACGCTTTCCGGGCGGCCTGGCCTACGTGAACACCGTGAGCTGCATGCTCTTTGGCTCGGTGTCGGGTTCCGCCGCGGCTGCCGTGTCTTCGATCGGCGGTTTCATGATCCCGCAGATGGAAGAAAAAGGCTACCGTCGCGAGTTCGCCGTGGCCCTGACCGCCACCTCGGCCACCACTGGACTGCTCATCCCGCCGAGCAACATCATGATCGTCTACGCGGTGGTCTCCGGCAGCGTCTCCGTCGCGGCGCTGTTCGTGGCTGGCATTCTGCCGGGCATTCTTGTCGGCTTATCCATCATGGCGGCCGCGTTTGTCTCCCTGCGTTTTCTGCGGGGCATCACTTTGCGTGACACACCCGTCTGCGGCGAAAGCGGAGTGCCCGCCGCCACGCCGGTCCCGCCGTGGCGCGCTTTTCTCGGTGCGGCACCGAGTCTGCTGCTCGTCATCATCGTGCTGGGCGGCATCCTCGGAGGCGTGTGCTCGGCGACAGAGGCCTCGGCCGTCGCCGTCGCGTATTGCCTGGTGCTGGGCATGTTCTTCTACGGCGAAATCAAACCGACCGACCTGCCGCCCATTCTGCTGCGGGCTGCGCTGACGACTTCGGTGGTCATGTTCCTCGTCGGGGCCAGCCAAGCCATGAGTTGGGTGCTCGCCTATGAGCAAGTGCCCATACTCGTCAGCCAGGCGTTGTTGGCCCTCTCGGCAAACCCTATCGTTCTCCTGCTGCTCATCAATCTGCTCCTTTTGGTGGTTGGATTTTTCATGGATATGACACCGGCGGTTCTGATTTTCACCCCGATTTTCCTGCCCGTGGTCATCGAACTGGGCGTGGACCCGGTTCATTTTGGCATCATCATGATCGCCAACCTTTGCATCGGCCTCTGCACCCCTCCGGTGGGCACTTGCCTCTTTGTGGCCTGCGGGGTCGGACGAACCACCATCGCCAAAGTGGTTCCCTCGACCCTGCCTTTTTTTCTGGCCATGATCATCGCTCTGCTGATCATCACCTTCTGGCCCCCGCTTACCCTCGCCCTCCCCCGGCTGCTGGGACTCGATTAATGCCGGGGGCCGGTGTTTTACCTCTCACAACGGGTTGGTTCAGCGGATGGCGGTTTGCCATTTAGGCTATCCATTATGAAATTCTTCCCTCCTCTGAATTTATTTGCCGCCTCGCTTGTTGCTCGTCACCGTCGTTCCTTCGCTGGCGGAGCAACGGCCTTGCAGGGCAGATGTCCTACGGCTGGGCAATCATCGCAGGATCAAAGCCCAATTCGCCCGCAAAATTAGGTTTTGGCATGAGGAATCTCACCGGACAGTGCGAGTTTTTGGCGCAGATGTTGGAGAAAACGATCCGGCAGGCGGTTCCGCAGGAAATTCATTTCCTTCAAAAGTTTGATCGCGCCCGCTCCGCCATTGCGGAGGTTGTGGATCTGCCCGACCGCAAGCGGGAACAGCTCTTGATGAGGCTCCATAAAAATGGAGGGAAACTGGCCCGCAAACGAAGAGAGGGTGAGTTCTCCGAGCTTACTGAGCAAGAGATGACAGACATTGAGTCCGCCTACCACGAGGCGTTTTCAAATTGATTCTCCCGGCCTCGAGATAAAACCGGCAAAAGTGCCTGCGAGGCCTTATTCACGCGGCCTCGGGAGTTCTACGTTTAACTTTTCCACCGTTGCTCCGCGTGGTGGGAAAGTTAGGCTCAGGTTCTAATGAATTTTCCTCCACTCGCCCTCCTTCTGCTGGCTACGCTGGCCATGATCACAATTGCTGATCCGGCCAACGCTCAAACCACTTCCGACAAACTGGCGGACCTGAGCCATGTGCCACAACTCACCGAGACCAAGGAACAGCGCGACGCGCGGATGCAGTGGTTCCGCGACGGGAAGTTCGGGATGTTCATCCACTGGGGCCCGTGCTCGATCGGTCAAAAGGAGATCGGCTGGGGGCGCAAGGCGAAGCGCCCGTGGGATATTGGAAACGCTCCCGCCGACCGCAGCGACGATCCCGTTTACGACAATTACTACAAGGAATTCAATCCGGTGAAATACGACCCGGATGCCTGGGCGAAGTTCGCCAAGGAATCCGGCATGACCTACATGGTGCTCATCGCCAAACACCATGATGGCTTTTCCATGTATGACTCGAAGCTCACGGATTACGACATCATGGCCTCGCCCTACGGCAAGGACATCATCAAGCCATTCGTCGAAGCCTGCCACAAATACGGGCTGAAGGCGGGCATCTACTACTCGACGCGGGACTGGTATCACCCGGACTACCTCGTGGGCGACAATGCGAAATACGACAAATGGTATCGCGACCAGATCGAGGAGTTGCTCACGAACTACGGCAAGGTCGATATGTTCTGGTTCGACCATGTCGGCGGACAAGACTGGGGCAAGTGGCGCATCGACGAGCTTTTTTCGATGATGTATCGCCTGCAACCACAGATGCTCGTGAACGATCGCGCCGCGAAATTCATCGGCGCAAAAACTCCCGAGGACCGCGGGCCGGCGACTCCGGACATCAAGAAATTGGCCGCTGGGGATTTCTACACCCCCGAGGGAGTGATCGGCGCCATGGACATCGCACGCGATTGGGAATCGTGTATCCATGTGGGCAGGCAGTGGTCCTACGCCGGCGAGGATGGATTCAAGGGGCCTGAGGATTGCATCAAGATGCTCGTGAGTTGCACGACCGGTGGCGGCAATCTCCTGCTCAATTTCGGCCCGCGGCCGGACGGCACCTTTGCCGATGGCGAGGCGGCGGTGGCACGCGCGATGGGCGAGTGGCTCAAGAAATACGGCGAAGCCATTTATGGCACGCGCGGCGGTCCCTACAAGAACGGCTCCTGGGGCGGCAGTTGCCACAAGGGCAACAAGCTGTTCCTGCATGTTTACAAATGGCCCGAGAAGGGCCCGCTCGCCTTTGACCCGCTGCCCTACAAGGTTCTCTCGGCCCGCACGCTCACCGGTGCACCGGCCACCTACACCCAGTCGGATTCCGAATTTTCCATCGAGGTTGCAGCGAATGACCGCGACACACCGGTGACGGTGGTGGAACTCACGCTCGACCAATCCATCCCGGAAGGAAAAATCGTCGGCGAGAACCGTTCGGTGCCTGAGAACATGATGGCCCAATACGGTCAGATCCTGAGCGAAAATGCGACATTGGAGACCAGCAGTTCAAATCCCGGTGCCGATCGGAAGGAAAACCATGAACGCTTCTTCCGGGGCAATCCGGTCGATTATGCCTTCCACACCAAGAACGAGAAGAATCCCTGGGCAAAGGTCGATCTCGGCGCGGTGAAAAATGTGAAAGGAATCATGATCGAAAACCGCTTTGGCGATCAGCGTAGCCAGGGGCTCATCATGTCCGTTTCGGAAGACGGCCAAGAATGGACGAAGCTCTGGCAGGATGAGGATTGGAACAACAAATGGTTCGTGCCTGTAACCCGCTTCCACTCGGGAATCGATGTTTTGGGCCGCCCCGTGCGATACCTCAAACTCGAACTTCCGGGTGAAGGTCCGCGCGGCCTGCTGCTCAAGCGCATTACTGTCTATGGCGACGAGAGCCCTGCAGCAACGCCGTAAAATCCCCACCTCCTCGCAATACCGGCATGGAAGCTCGATCAACACTTCAGCCCGCCCTCATCGTCTCCACTCTCCTGCTCGGTGTTTGCCTGTCCGCCGCTCTCGCGCAAACGCCAGCACCCACCGCGTCGCCGACACCCGCCGGTCCACCGGTTGAAGTGCCGCATGGGGATCCCAACATTCTCTACATCGGCCGATGGGATCGAACAAATCCGGCGATCGCTCAAGGGAATTGGAACGGCCACTATTTCCGAACGAAATTCACCGGCTCAAAAGTTGGCATCCGCGTGGACGCTCCAACACTTCTCGCGGTCAGCATCAACGGAGAACCCTTCCGCACAGTCAGCGCGGTCCCGGGAAAAATCGTGGAACTCCATGATAAACAATTGAAAGGAAAGGAACACACCCTGCAAGTCGGATCCGCAGGGCAAAACTACCGCGTGGCATTCAAGGGTCTGACATTGGAAGACGGAGCGCAGACCCTGCCTCCTTTGGAGCGACCGCTCATCGAATTCATCGGCGACTCCATCACGACGGGCACAAACGCCAACTATGCGTGGATGGCTGCCGAAATGCTCGGGCGCGATCACACCCAGATCGCCTTCAGCGGGGTCGCGCTCACCGACGGCTACGGATGCACCAGCAAGACCGGAATGGAGGTGCAATACTTCCGCAAGCATAGCTACAGCCACGAGAAATCCCCCGAGGAATTCACGGTTCCCTGGGACTTCAGCGCCTACACGCCAGAAATGGTGGTTATCCTCCTTGGCCAAAACGACCAGTGCGGCAAGGCCACGCCGGATGCGTTTGTTGCAGCCTACAAGCGGCTTGTTTCAGGAATCCGGGAGAAGTTCCCCAAGGCTCCCATCGTGATGCTGAGAACCTTGGGCGGACCCTACGAGAAGGAGATCCGTCAGGCTTGGGAGGAGATTCACGAAACGGATCCGAATGTCCACCACGTGGACACCACAGGCTGGCTCGTCAAAGAGGATTTTGCCGACGGCGTCCATCCTGGCGGGACCGGCCACCTCAAACTCGCCCGCCTGCTGGCGAATCAGCTCGAAGCCATAATACTTACTACCACGAAACTTTGAGGACGCTCTTACAATGATCCCCGGATCGGAATCAAAATAGAAATCTCACTACGCGCCGCGCAAACCAACCGACCCATGAAGCAGACCATTCTCATTCCGCTCCTTCTCACTGCCACCATGACTTTTGCCTCGGAAAACACCCTCTGGTATGACAAGCCTGCCGAAGAATGGGAAACCGAGGCGCTACCGATAGGCAATGGCCGCCTCGGTGCGATGACCTTTGGCGGGATCGAGCGCGAGCGCATCCAGTTTAACGAGGACAGCCTCTGGATCGGCGACGAGACCGACACCGGCGCCTACCAGGCTTTCGGCGACCTTTTCATCGATTTCGACGGCAAGGGCGAAACAACAAACTACCGGCGGGAACTCGATATCGCCCGCGCTGTGCAGACGGTCAGCTACACAAAGGGCGGAGTGAACTTTCGCCGGGAGTATTTCGCAAGCCACCCGGCCGGGGTGATGGTCTTCCACTTCACCGCCGACAAGCCCGGTGCGCTCAGCGGCACGATTTCCCTCGCGGATGCCCACAACGGCACCGCGACAGCGGATGCCAGCGGACTCGCCTTCCAAGGCAATCTCGCGGGGTTCATCCACTCCCAAACGAAGAACAAATCCGCCTACGACATCGCCCTTGATTACGAGGCCCGCGCGCTCGTCCGCCACGAAGGCGGCACGGTGGAGGCAAAGGACGGCAACCTGGCCTTCCAAAATGTCGATACCCTCACGGTTTATCTTGACGCCGGAACAGACTACATCAACCAGCGTGATAAAAACTGGCGTGGCGAGCATCCTTCGCGTGCCATCGCCGCCCGCTTGGAAAAAGCCGCAGCGGTCCCCTACCCCGACCTCGTCGCCGCCCATGTGGCGGACTACCAATCCCTCTTCAACCGCCTCGCGATCGACCTCGGCAAGACCCCTCTCGACATTGCCAACCTCCCCACCAACCAACGCCTCAATTCTTATCGCGGCGGTGAAATGACCAAAGCTAAGGACTCGATTTACGACGGACAAAACGATGCTCCCGATCTCAAGGGCAAGCCCGATCCGGAACTTGAGGCCCTTGTTTATCAATATGCCCGCTACCTCATGATCGCCTGTTCCCGCACAGGTGACTTGCCAGCGAATCTCCAAGGCATCTGGAACAACAGCAACAACCCGATGTGGCGATGTGATTACCACGCCAATGTGAACCTCCAGATGAACTACTGGTTCACCGGCCCGGCGAATCTGGGTGAGTGCTTTCTCCCCTTCAGCGAGTGGTTGAATTCGATTACCCCCGTGCGGCGCGAGGAGACCAAGCGCGAACTCGGCGTGCGCGGCTGGGCGACCCGCTGGGAGAACGGCATCTTCGGCGGTGCCACCTGCCCCTGGAGCATGGGCGATGCCGCCTGGCTGGCCCAGAACCTCTGGGATCACTACGCCTTCACCGGCGACAAGGAATACCTCCGCACCCAGGCCTATCCGATCCTCAAGGAACTCTGCGAATTCTGGGAGGACATCCTCAAGGAAAATGCCGATGGCAAACTCGTGGCCCCTCCCGGCAAGTCGCCCGAGCACGGCCCCATCGCCGCCGGGAATTCCTACGACCAACAACTGGCGTATGATCTTTTCACCAACACCATCGAAGCCTCGAAAGACCTTGGCGTGGACCCGGACTTCCGCGCGAAGGTGGAATCGCTGCGCTCCCGCCTCCTCGGCCCGAAGATCGGCAAGTGGGGACAGCTCCAGGAATGGGCCGAGGACATCGATGATCCCAAGGACACCCACCGCCACTTCTCCCACATGATCGCCGTCTTCCCCGGGCGGCAAATCGCTCCCTCGACAACGCCCGAACTCGCCGAAGCCGCGAAAGTGTCCATGAACGCCCGTGGCGACGCCTCGACCGGCTGGAGCCGCGCCTGGAAAATCAGCGTCTGGGCCCGCCTCCAGGACGGCAACCGCGCCTACAGAATCCTCTCAGGCCTCATCCGCACCTCCCTCACGCCCAACCTCCTCGCCACCCATCCGCCGTTCCAAATCGACGCCAACTTCGGCTACGCCGCCGGAGTCTCCGAGATGCTCCTGCAAAGCCACGAGGAGAAGCCAGAAGTCAGAAGTCAGAAGTCAGAATCCCGAATGAATGGGCAGGCCTTCATACCTCACCCTTCACCCTTCATCCTTTCTCTCCTGCCCGCGCTGCCCGACGCCTGGCCTGATGGCAAGGTCACCGGCCTGCGGGCAAGGGACGGCTTCACCGTGGATATGGAGTGGAAGGACGGAAAGGTCACGGATTACCGCATCGCTTCGCCCGAGCCCCGCGAGGTCAAGGTCCGCGTCAATGGGGAAACCAAGACGATCCGCTCGGAACACATCCCACCGCAGCAGACGACAAAACGATAGGGATCAATTGTAAAACCCGCGCGCACGATCCTTTTGGCGCTCCTCTGGCAAAGTCTGCCACCCTGCGCAGCCCGGCCCGTGCCATGATCCTGCCAAAATCCGTGTTGAAAGCCGTCATTGGCAGGACGTTTATCTTCACGGATCTGCACGAACTGGACAACTGCCAAAGAAGCGCCCTCAAGTGCAAATGCGGGCAAAGGAGAGGCTGTTTTCGTGATGTTTCTCACGTAATACACGGGGTAATAATGGTGATTTGTCACGAGCTTTACGTTTTCTGTTGACCTGCCCGTGCTGTGACGGGGATAGTTTTCCGGAATGAAACGCGATATTTACAAGGAACTCCTGAATTGGAGGAGTTCCACCTATCGCAAACCGCTCATTCTTCGTGGTGCCCGCCAGACCGGAAAGACGTATATTCTCCGCGAGTTGGGGAAATGCGAATATCGACATTGCCATTACTTCAATTTCGAACAGGACCCCCGGCTCGGCTCGCTATTTACCGGTGCCCTTTCTCCGGATCGGATCATTCGGGATCTGGCTCTCTATGGCGGGAACGAGATCCATCGCTCAGAAGATCTGGTCATTTTCGATGAGATTCAGGCGTGTAACGATGCCCTCAATGCTCTGAAATACTTTCAGGAACAGGCCAACGAGTATCACATTGCCGCAGCCGGATCATTGCTGGGGGTTTCGATGTCCCAGCCGAAGTCTTTTCCCGTCGGCAAGGTGGATTTCCTCGATCTGCATCCGATGACATTCTATGAGTTCCTGGACGCCGTGGGCCAATCCTCCTACCGGACCTACCTCGAAGGCATCGACCGAATCGCACCACTTCCCGATGCACTGCACCATGAGCTGATTGGCCTGCTGCGGCGCTACTACTATGTGGGCGGCATGCCCGAAGTGGTGCTGCGGCACTCTGCGGATTCCAGCGGGGCGGATTGCCGCTCCGTCCAGCGGGCGATTCTGGACTCATATTCACTCGACTTCGCCAAGCACGCTCCGGCTTCGGATATTCCCAAGTTATCGCTGGTGTGGGAGTCGCTGCCATCCCAACTCGCCCGTGAAAACAAGAAGTTTCTGTTTTCGCTGGCCAAGGAAGGGGCGCGGGCGCGCGAATATGAAAACGCGCTGACATGGCTGGTCAACGCGGGCTTGATTCATCGGTGCTCGCTTGTGACCACACCCCGCCCCCCTCTCAAAGCCCATGCGGACGGAGCCAGCTTCAAAGTGTATTCCTGCGATGTGGGCCTCCTGGGTGCCCTTGCGCGCGTGCCGCCCGATGCCGTCCACAGCGACCTGTCGATCCTCACGGAATATCAGGGAGCCTTCGTCGAAAACCATATCGCGCAGCATCTGGCGGCCATGACGGATGGCCCGCTCCACTATTGGAAGAACGTGGGTCGCGATGCCGAAGTCGATTTTCTCCTTCAGCACGGCTCAGAGATATTACCGATCGAAGCCAAATCCGGAATAAATGTTCGAGCCAAGAGTCTGGCATTCTATCTTGCGAAATATGATCCCTCCCTGGCCGTCCGGACATCGCTGCGCAACCTAAAAATCGATGGGCGGGTGTTGAATATTCCGCTCTATGCGTTTCAAAGTCTTCCGCGGTTTCTTGCGCTTGCGGCCCTGTAGCAGTGGATTGCCTTCTCTCGTGTAGTCCACCCTTCAAAGCGCATGTTAAGTGAGCAATTTGCGATTGATGATTGTTGAATGCTGAAGTTTTACGTTTAACAAAATCCGCTGTTCTCCGCCTTTCCATCCAAACCCCGGAAATGCAGAATCTGCGATATTGTCCTCGGCTGTGACTTCCCCCATCTTCGCCTTCCGTCGGTGCTGGTTCGCGGCGGCCGAGAGCATTTCCCAGAATCATCAAACCTGATCGTCACCACCTATGAACCATTTCTTGCTGGCCCAGGCCGCTCCATCGGCTTCCCTTGGAACCCTCGATGTCATCCTGTTTTTTGTCGCCGTGATCGGCGTGATCGCATTTGGAATCTGGCAGGGAAACAAAGGCAAGGATGAAGCCGGTCACGGTGGCACCGCGGGGTATTTCCTCGCCGGGCGCGGCCTGACGTGGTGGCTGGTCGGGTTTTCGTTGATCGCCGCAAATATCTCAACCGAGCAGTTTGTCGGCATGTCCGGGCAAGCGGCCGACTGGCTCGGCATGGCCATCGCCTCCTACGAGTGGATGGCGGCCATCACTCTTGTGGTGGTGGCGTTTGTCTTTCTGCCGAAACTTCTGCGCTGCGGCATCTACACCATTCCCGAGTTCCTCGAATACCGCTACGGCGTCTTCGCGCGGACGGTCATGGCGGTGGCGACGCTGGTGATCCTCGTCGGCGTGCCGACGGCATCGGTCATCTATTCCGGGGCCAAGGTGGTGTCGGTGTTCTTCGCCGGATACTCCGTCCTGGGCCTCGATCTGGGCGACATCACCACCGGGTGCTGGATCATCGGCCTCTCGGCTGCGTTGTATGTATTCGTCGGCGGCCTCAAAGCGTGCGCATGGACCGACCTGATCTGGGGCGCCTCGCTCATCGTTGGCGGGGCCGTCGTGATGTGGCTGGCGTTCTCCGCGTTGCGGGATGCGGATCCTGCCGACCTAATCCAAACCAAGGTCGCCAATTCCCTGGCCACGGTCGAGGACTTGCGTGATGCCGGCGGATGGGAGCGCTTCAAACTGCTCAATGACGGTCGCGATGGCGAGGCTACTGCTGTCACTGGCGAGAACCTTTCCGGCGGCAAGATGCACATGGTCCGACCCAAAGACGATCCCAGCATCCCATGGACCGCGCTCATTATTGGCCTGTGGATTCCGAATTTCTTCTACTGGGGGCTCAATCAATACATCGTGCAGCGCACGCTCGGGTCGAAGTCGCTGGCGGAGGGACAGAAAGGCATCGTCTTTGCGGCCGCCCTCAAGCTGATCATTCCGTTCATCGTAGTGATCCCAGGAATCCTTTGTTTCAATCTTTACAACAACGACCTACGAAGCGAGGCGGTGCGGAAAAACCAGATCACGCTGGACGCGATGGCCGCCGGCAGCACGAGCGTTTATCCCTTCACAGAAAATTTCGCGCTCACCGACCCGAACAAGGCCCGCGAGGTGCTCAACCACAATGCCCGATTGGCGGGCGAGTCGGTGGACATCGACCCGCAGGCGGCTCCCGCCGAACTGCTCGCCGTCAATACCGCGCTGCTCAGCAAGGCCGCCGGGGCGGGAGTTGCGCAAGGCACCAAGCTCATCGGCTACGATTATGATGCCGCCTTTCCCACACTGCTTCGCAACCTGCTGCAACCCGGATTCGCATGGTTCGTGCTTGCAGCCATCTTCGGCGCGGTTGTCTCGTCGCTGGCCTCGATGCTCAACTCCGCCTCGACCATCGCCACCATGGATATTGTCGCCAAACTCGGCCATCGAATCCGCGGCCACGAACTCTCCGATCGCGCACTCATCCGTTCCGGTCGCGGCTTTGTCGTAGCCTTCGTGTTGATCGCCTGCCTTATTGCTCCCGGTCTCGGCAATCCGAAGTTCGGCGGCATCTTCACCTTCATCCAAGAGTTCCAGGGCTTCATCAGCGCGGGGATTTTGAGCGTTTATCTTTTCGGATTTCTTGTTCCCCGCACGCCGCGCTACATGGGCTGGGTGGGCATCCTGCTCAACGTTGTGCTCTACGGGGCGCTCAAGTGGTTCATCGCTCCCGAGATGCCGTTCCTCAACCGCATGGCCGTCTGCTTCGGTGTCGTGATGGCCACTCTGGCTCTGGTCACGCTCATCAAACCCATGGCCAAACCGGTCGTCCTACCCACCACCGACCTCATCGCCTTGGAATCCTCCAAATCGGCCAAAATCTGGGGTGTCGTGGTCGTGGTTTGCACACTCGTCCTTTACGTAATCTTCTGGTGATTTTAGACTTTCCCGACACGTTGGGCAGCGCATTCCAAGCATTGTGGCCCTGACGGAGCACATGGTGGAAGAGGTGCCGCTGCTTGTTGGGAGAACCTGACTGTCTCTTATGTCCAGCGAACCATTCACTCCGACGACAACGCCGCGTCTACGGCTGGCGCTGCTTTTCTTTCTGCAGCCGCTCTCGAGCGCGTTGTGGATGCTGCCATTCGGAAATATTCTCGCTTCGCGCGGATGGGAGTGGCTGGTGCCGGTCGTATTTGCCTTTCCGCCCTTCGCGGCGCTTTTTGCTCCTTTGCTGGCCGCCGTGGTCGCCGATCACAAGATGGCGTCGCAGACTGTGCTCCGCTACCTGCTGCTCGGCAGCTCCGCCATGATGTTTGCCGCTGCCTTGGCCGTGAAAGAGGGTTCCGGGGTGGGTGTCTTCGTGTTCATGGCTGCGCATGCGATCCTCTTCGCGCCGACAGGAACCCTCGCAACAGCCATTGTCCTCGCCAACTCGAAGGATCCGGCCCGCGATTTTCCGTTCTTTCGCCTCTGGTCAACCGTCTCCTACATCGCCGCAGGCTACCTCATCAGCTTCGTGATGAAGGCGGATTTTTCGCCCACCGCCATGGTGGCTGCCGGTGCGGCGGAGCTGGCACTCGCCCTTTTCACGTTCCTCCTGCCGCGGTCTCCCGCCCCCAACCTTTCCCTGCGGGAAGGGGGCTGGAAACGCTTGCTCGGCATTGAGGCGGTCCTGCGATTTCCGGGCGGGCTCGCGGCAACATTGCTCGTATTGCTGACAACAACCATGTGTTTCTCGGCGGCATTCTTTCCCTATGCCCCCCAGCTGCTGCATGCCAGAGGGGTCGAGCATCCCTCGGCCTGGATGACGCTGGGACAATGGTCGGAGATCGTCTTTATCGCCCTGCTGCCGTTCATTATGCACAGAATCCCTCCGCGCTGGCTCATGCTCATCGGTCTTGCCTGCAGCGGCATTCGGGCCCTCAGCTTCACTGCTTTTGCCGCCGGCGGGCATGTGGCTCTGGCGGTGGTGGGATTGGCCATGCACGGACCGGTCACAGCTTTCACCTTTGTCGCCATGCAGATCTTCATGGAGAAACATCTGCCCTTGGATGCCCGGAATCGTTCCCAGGCGCTGGTGAGCATGTTTGGAAGCGGACTGGGGCCGCTTGCCGGCATGATCATGGCGGGCTTGCTGGCCGCAAGGACCATCTTGGCTGGGGACCAGAGCGACGGATCATGGATGATTTTCTGGGGTTCGCTGACCGTTCTCCACCTCGTCGCAGGCGGGATTTTCTACCTGAAGATCCGCACCAGTTCGACCACAGGTTGAATTTTCCTGAGCTGCAGCGAGACGCCTGCGGGGTTGAGCGATAGCCTCGAGGTCTCTGGCAATGCCGAGCGTGTCTATTTTCAGCGGCCAGGATCCCAAGGCGGCGGGATTAGGAAACCCGAATCATTCCTTTTGCCGCGTGCGGGCGGCGAAGAGGCCGTAGAGCGTGATCACGACAAAGCACAGGAACGGCAGAAAAAACGAGGCGCGGGTCGCTGAAAGGGCGAGCGGACCAAGGACGAGGCCGGCCCCATCCATGATGAGAGCTTGGAGTGGTGGCATGAGGCAACCGCCGCCGATCGCAAAGATGAGACCGGCTGAGCCGAGCTTGGCATCGTCACCGAGACCGCCGAGGGCGATGCCATAAATGGTCGGGAACATCAGGGACATGCAGGCAGAGACGCCGACGAGGCTGTAGAGACCGGCCATGCCTTGGAGGAAAATGGCACCCAGCACGAGCACTCCGCCGGCGACGGCAAGCACAGCGAGGAGGCGTCCGGGATTGAAAAATTTCAACAGGTAGGTGCAAACGAATCGGCTGGAAACGAAGATGACCATCGCAACGATATTCCAGCCCTGCGCCTGTTCGGGCGCGAGTCCAAGTTCATTCACTCCGTATTGGATGATGAAAGTCCAGACCATGATTTGGACACCGACGTAGAAGGCTTGGGCAACGACACCGAGGATGTAGTCCGGTTTCCGGAGCAACCTTCCAAACGACGAGGCGATACCGGAGTTCCTCGCCTCGTGCGTCGTCGAATCCGGCAGGCGGGCAAACGCAAAAACCGCGAGCACCAAAAGCACGACGCCGCCAAGAATCGCATACGGCCAGACGATCACGGCCAGATCGGCGACTTGGATTTTCTCAAGAGCGGAGGGGGCTGTATCGGCCAGTGCGCGCCTTTCGGCCTCTGTGGTCTGGTCAAGCCTGGCAAGAATGAAGTCCTTTGCCACGAACATGCCAAGCAGCGATCCGACCGGGTTGAAGGCCTGGGCAAAGTTCAACCTCCGCGCGGCGGTTTCCTGGGGTCCCATGGAAAGGATGTAGGGGTTCGCGGTGGTCTCCAAAAAGGCGAGCCCGCTCGTCATGATAAAATACGCAGCCAGAAAAAAACCGAATTCCTTCGCGCCACCTGCCGGGATAAAAAGCAGGCACCCGATCGCGTAGAGGGCCAGCCCCGCCAGAATTCCACTCTTGTAGGTGAACCTTCGAATGAACAGGGCTGCGGGGAAAGCCATCACACAGTAGCCTCCGTAGAAGGCGGCCTGGACAAGGGAACTCTGGAAATGGGTGAGCAGCAGGACATTTTTGAACCCCGCCACCATCGGATTGGTGATGTCGTTGGCGAACCCCCAGAGGCTGAAGAGAGTGGTAACGAGGAGAAACGGCAGGATGAACTGGCGGGGGAGAAGGGATACGCTTTTCATGAAATGAGGCTGGTGGAGGGTGCGATGGAACTCACGGTGCCTTCCCTGGCTCATCGACTTCCGCCTTGATAAAGACGACGTAGTTGTTGACGCCCGGTGGCGGCTGTTCGGTCCAACTGTTGGTGCCGAGGTAGGTGAGTTCGCCGCCGTTCATCGCGCCGCTCCGATAGATCGTGTGGGGGCGGCCGCCGATGAGGATTTTGTCCTCGGTCTTGTTGAATCCAGTCGGGCTGCTACGGACCGGAAAATCGACATTGCCATCGTCGTAGGCGATATAGACGCGCCCCGCGGTGCCGATCTTGAAGACGACCCCTTCGCCTGCCGATGCCGTCGCGTCGTCGTTGGCGACCTGCAGGAAGTAGGCTCCGACGAGATAATCGGGCAAGCCTTCAAACTTCCAGGGGCGATCCTTATAGATCACCGAGCCGTCATTCACACCTTTCACAAGTGTCGCGCCTTGCGGAAATGCGGTGCTGAGGTCGTAAATGATTTCCCCGGTGGCGGAGGAGCCCAAGTTGTCGGTATCGAATGCTCCCGGCGGTGGTGTGGGTGCGGGGCCGAGGTCGGGGCCGTAAACAGGCTGAGTGGAGAAGGCGACTGGCAACACGGCGGGCAGCGCGGTGGTGACGCCGTGCTTCACGCCCACTTCTTGCGATCGCACTTCCAGCGTGGCGGGTTGGAGTCCCTCGGCCGTGGCGGTGATCTTGATGGTGCCGGGCTCTTCGGTGGAGCGAACAATCACGCGGTGGATGCCGTTGATGACCGGCAGGACTTTGGCGTTGGCGTATTTGGCGACATCCTCCTCCCAGATTCCACCGCGCCAAGTGGCGGGTCCTTCGACCTGGTAGTTGATGATATTCATCGCCAGAGGACACCGGCGTCCCTCCGCATCGAGGACTTCGGTTTCGATCAGGAACAGGTCCGAACCATCGGCCCGCAGACCGTCCGGCTGGGCGATCACCTTCATGCGCACCTTGGCAGGCTCACCGACAGTTTCGCGGCCAGAGCGTGCCACGACTTTTCCGGATTCATCGTAACCGAGCGCCTCGATCTTGCCGGCCTCCCATTTCACATCGGGAAAGGTGAAGAGAAAGGTGTTGGTGCGCTCGCCACCGGCAAGGGGCTTGCCATTGAGGAGGAGTTCCACTTTCTCGATGCCGGGGCTCACAAACACATACATCGGCTTCACCGTGCCGGCCGGGTAGTTCCAGTGGCCGGGCAGGAAGATCGAGGGTTTGCCATCCGTCCAGAGTTCCGGTGTGTTGCTCCACATGGTTTGGTTGCAGAAGAAAGAGTCCTTCGGAACCCGCATGGCGTCGGTCGGCCCGCTGCGGCGGAAGGTGTCAACACTGCGGGTGAAACTGTCCGAGTCGGCGAAAAAAATCTGGGTGCCGCCGTTACAGACAGCCTCCCCGGTGCCGGGCCTGGCATTGTAATATTGTTCGTGGACGATGGACTGCATGACGCACATGTTGTCCTGGTTGCGGTTCCAGCCGCCTGCGTTGTCGGTGAGCTTCCATTCCCCGGCTTTATGGAAATACGGAGGCGACCATTGGTCCCACCAGCGTCGCGGCGACTCGTCGCGCATGAATTCGGTATCCACCGAGAGGCGGTGTTTTTCCTTCCTCACGCCATACATCCAGGAAACCCACTCCGGACCTTCCGAACGCCCACCCATGGGCCGCTGGTAACCGCGGGGATCCCACGTGTCGCGCAGGGCAATCATTTCCTGCGTGTGCTCCGGCGTGAGCACATTATTGGCGGCCTCCCAGAGGATGATGCTGGGGTTGTTGCGGCAGTAGATGATGGTGTCGCGCATGATTTCGACGCGCATCTCCCACTCGCGCCCAACTGAGTCCTGCTCGCGGTCCGCTCCAGGCATGATCTGCGGGAGGCCCACGCGGTCGCAGGAGGAAATGGTCTGCGGGGACGGCATGGTGTGTTCCCAGCGAACGAGGCGGGCATTCCCTTCGACCATGTAACCGTTGGAAAAATCGTGAAGCCAGTCGGGAAAGGCCGCGCCCACGGCGGCCCATTCGTTCTGGCTGCGCGGAGTATAGCCGTGGGTCATGAGCACGCGGTTGTTTAGATAAAACTCCGCACCGCGCACTTCGATCTTGCGAAAGCCAGTGGTGATCTTGCGGACATCGGGCTCGCCCTCGCCTGTGCCGACAATCGTGTAAACGCTCGTAGAGAAACGGGTGGCCAGGTTGCCAGAAATGCAGATCGCCAACCTTGCCGGCGAGCTCGAACTTCACATTCTCGCCTGGCTTCACCTCCTTCGGTTTGCCTTCAAAGCTGGCAACCGCCCGGCCTTCATGGTCCACGAGCACCGCCTTGCAGGTGGTCTGCCGGGCCTGGGTGCCGTCATTGCGCACCTGGACCTCGATTCCGATGTCGGCTGTGCGTTTTTCTGTCGAGATGTTTTCGGCATAGATGTATGTGCCCTCGGTCTTCAGGTAGGTGTAGAGCGGGAAGGTGGCGTGAACCTCTGGCACGACGTGGAGGAAGACGTTGCGAATGATGCCCCCGTAGAGCGAGTTGAAACCGGGGAAGAACCAGCACATGGGCGTGCCGGTCTCGAACTCCTTGTCGTCACAATCAATCTCGACATGCAGGGTATTTTCGCCGCCGAACTTTACATAGGGAGTGATGTCGAAACCCAGCGGGGTGACGCCGTGCGAGCTGCGTCCCAGCAACTGGCCATTCAGGTAAAACTGTCCACGCTGGCGGATGCCCTCGAACTCGAGAATGAGACGCCGACCTTCATAGTCCTCCGGCACAAAGAAGTGCTTGCGATAGGTGTGGGGTCCGAGATCCTTGAGTCCACTCTTGAGGCCTTGGTAGCCATACCTCTCGTGGTAGGTATGCGGAGTTGACACTCGCTCCCACTGGCTGTCATCGGTTCCTTGGACAGGGAAACTCCCCTTCGCCAACTGCCAACCGGGATTGAAATTGAGCTTCAGCGCCGGGGTCGCGGGCGGTTGGTATTTCGCAGACTGGGCGATCGAAGAGGCGGGAACGGCCATGATGGCGAGGAGGGCGACGAGTTTTTTGAGCATGGTTCAGTGGGTAGATTCGGTGATGCTTTGAATGGCGGCTTTCAAATAGCCGAGGGCAAATGCCATTCCCGCATGCCATGGGGCATCGCAGGTCATTTGCGGCGCGTGATCGGGAATGATGACGCCTTGGTAGTTGTGTTTGTGGAGCGAGCGGAGGATGCGGAAAACATCGACCTCTCCCTCATCGATGAACGTCTCGCGGTAGTTCGGCACCGTGCCTCGCACATTGCGGAGGTGGACATAGCCGATCCGGTTTTGGGCAGCATAGCTCTCGACTGCCTCGTGGAAATGCCCCTCGGTTGTCTCCGCGAGCGTGCCGACACACAGCTCGAACTGGTTGTTCGGGCTGGGATTTACCTCCACCACGCGCTGGTAAAGGCTCGGTTGATAGACCAAGCGGGGTTGCTGGCGCACAAATGGCATCGGCGGGTCGTCGGGGTGCAGGGCCAGGATCACGCCGGACTCCTCGGCGACAGGCAGCACATCGTTCAAAAATCGGGAGAAGCGATCCCAGAGCTGCTCGTGCGTGGCCGAGGGAAGCACCCCCGCCGGGGCGTTCGGATTCACGACCATATTCCATGCCATGCCATTCGGAATCGGCACATCGTTCGGGCCGTCCATGCCGACCGCCTCGGCTCCGCCACGGGCAAACGGGCCTTTGATACGGCCCGCCACGCCGGCGATGGAGAAGTTGTATCCCAGCACAGGAACACCGGCCTCGCCGATCGCGCGGATGATAGATTTCACATTTTCGACGTGTTTCGCGCGCTGCGGGCCGTCGAGCAGGATGTCGTGCCAATGTGCGGGATCGAAGTTCTCGATGGCCGCGATTTCCAGCCCCTCTGCCGCCGCACCGTCGCAGATGGCCCGGATTTCCTCCACCGTCCAAAGCGTGTCGGGATCACCCGCCAAGCCCCACCCGGAGTCGTCGCCAAGCGGTTGGTCGCCCGGGCGATTGGTTCGCGAGGATTTGAAATAATCCACGAGATGGATGACAAGATGCGTGCACCCACACTGGCGTGCAAACCGGTAGTGGTCGGAGTCGAGTTGGTGACGATAAAGACCGAGGGCGAGTTTCATCGTTTGATAAACTTTAGAATCCGATGCTGATTCCACCATCCACCGGCAGCACGACGCCGGTGATGAACTTGGCGGCAGGTGAGCTCAGATACACCGCCGCGAGGCCGATGTCTTCGGACTCTCCGAGGCGGCCCAGCGGGGTTCGGCCAAGAATTTTTGCCTTGCGCGCAGGGTCGTCATCCAGCGCCTTGCGCGACATCGCCGAGTCGATCCAACCCGGTGCAATCGCGTTCACGCGCACTCCATGCGCGCCGGTTTCGACCGCAAGGGTGCGCACCATGCCGAGATGGGCGCTCTTCGCGGCACTGTAGGCCACCACTTTGGGAATGCCAAAGAGCGAGGCCATCGAGGCGATAAAAAGAATGCTGCCGTGGCGGCGATCCATCATGCCGGGAAGCACGGCCGCCGCGAGGGCGTGGGCGCCGAGCACATGGGTTTGGAGAACGGCGGAAAATTCCTCCACGCTCGTGTCCACCGCATCCTTCTTCAGATGAATGCCGGCATTGTTCACCAAAATGCTGACAGGCGCTCCAGCGAGCTCCGCCGCCCGGGCCACGAGATGCGACGCTCCGCCGGTGGCGGTGACATCATGCACGGCCGTAAAGGCGGCGCTGCCGAGGCTGCCTGCGGCCTGCTCGAGTTCGGACTGGCGGCGCCCGGCGAGCACGACCTTCGCGCCTGCCTGCACAAACGCGCGGGCGATTCCGAGCCCGAGTCCGGTGCCGCCGCCCGTGATCAATGCCACCTCTCCGTCGAGGCGGAATCCCGATTGGGTCAAGTCTTGAGCGCCCATCACTTGGCGACTTCCGTGGGTTTCTCGAGTTGCAGATTGGCGCATCCCTCAACCACAAACATTTCCGGGGTGGACTTCTGGCGTGCAGGATACGCGCTCGTGCGCTCGAGCCTGTTGTTGCGGAATTTCAATCCGTCCACCGCATAGATATTAAGCAGGGGAATCGAATCAAAGACGCGGAAGAGATTGTCCTCGATCACGATGTTCTTGTTGTAGGCGCTGGTTTTGCGGGCCTCCTTGTCCATGCCCGTGCCGACTTGGATGACCGAGTTGCCCCAAACGCCGAAGTTGCAGTTGTCAAAAACATTGTTGCGGATCACCACGTCGCGCACTCCCGCCTGCTCATACCAATACCTGGCATCGCCCTCGAAGAGGATGGCTGCACCAGGCGTGTGGAAGGTGTTTCCCTCGATCACCATTTTCCCGCGGGAACCCAGCAGGATTCCCCGAGCGCGATTTTTGGCGATGATGCAATTTTTAATGAGAACCTCGGCCGTGTTGGCATCCGCATCCGCCACAGCATCGCCTTCGACGAATTCCTTGGGCATCGGTGCCTCGGTTTTGACGAGTGTGTATTCGCTGTTGATCCGGGTCACTTCTTTGGCAATTGCGTAGCCGAGGGGCTCCAGCGTCGGCCCTTTGGTGAGTTCGAGCCGCATTCCCGGCTTGATGAAATCGACACCAAATTGTTGCGGGTGGACGAGTTTTACCTCGATTTCATCGGGTGCGATCCTGCGGGTCACTCGTGCATAGAGACCGTGGACATTTGTCGCATCATCCTTCTGATTTTCGAAAACGCAGTCCACCAGCTCGATCTTGCCTGTCATGTTCACAAAGTGCGTGGCATCCGCAGTGATGCTGAGCACCCGCTCGCTTCCCTCAGGCGGAACAACATTCACTTTGTGAACGAACACATCGGCACTCCGCTGGGCAATCACCCCCATGCCACCGCAGTGGTGAATATCGACTTTTTCCAAGAGGACATTTTTGCTATCCTCGATGATGATCCCAGGGTAGTCGCGATTGGGACCGAAGACCAAGATATCACCGGGCTCGGCGGTGACACGATCCACAAACAAGCGCGCCTGCCGCTTCCCAATCTCCTTGGCGTGGACTCCTTCTGAGAGACCATACCGGTCCTTCGCCATATAGGCGGTCTCGCGCTTTTCGGCATCGAAGGCCAACAGGTTGCCGTATGGATAGATCACCTCGCCCGTTTTCACCGTCGTCGTCGCTTCCGGCGAAGGCTTTGGTCCCGTGAAGACGAGCACCCCGTTCCGAATCTCAAATGGGAACTCCTCGGAAAACTCCACATCCACCGACTCGGGAGTGATTGCCAACACTTTCCCCTCCGAGTGAATCGGCCTCACAAAATCGAATGCGAGATTGCGAATTGTGATGTCCTGCGAGTCGCTGATGAAAAATGGGACCATCGGCCCGTGAAACAGGATCGAGGCCCCCGACCCGTCGATCTCGAGGCCATCGACCCCCACCAAAGGAAATCCGATCCGCTTCAACCCGGAATCGTTATTGCTGACGAAGATCTGCATTTCCGCCGCGCGATCCGGCCACATATCATATTGGCCGGCAGGAAGCACCAATCGCTTGATCCCTTTCGCCCGGCATTCCTCGATCGCCTGGCGAATCGCAGGCGTGGCATCCTGCCCGGAGCCGGGCTTCACTCCAAAGTCAAGAATCGAGACGGAGCTTTCTGTCTGGGTTCCTGCCTCCAGACAACCCGCACTCAGGAACATGAAAGTCATCATCCGAATGGCGCTCAGCTTGCGAAGAGTCCGCTTAAATGGGTTGTCGGCGATGTGCCGGGATAGCGATTGGGGGAGAAGTTGGAAAATTGTTTGGATTTGCAACATAATGCACCGAGCATAGGGAGGCTTGGCCGCAGCTTCCACCAGTTCATCGTTAAACGTAAAACTGCCACTCCAGCGCAGGGGACGGTCGCGGCTAATCTTTTTGGTCTCGGCTCCATCGCGCAGATTTTATTGGAACAGACACCTTGAAAATCCGGTAATCGATACGGTTTTGCGTCAGGGTCTCTTCAAGGGTTTTGAAGTCTTGTGCGTAGCCGGGATTGGCAGGATTGATCGTGTCTCCGACGGTTTGGAAAAGCGTGTCAAGCCCGAGGTCGCGGGGAGTGGTTGAATCCCCCTGAAACCGGGCATACGATTTTTCATCGACCGCCACCAAGGTGATCTCGACGACCGGGGGGAGTTGGCTGCTGGAGTTGAGCATGGGGTCGGAGCGCCCGACAGTCGAGTCGTAGAGATAATCCGGGGCGAGCGACCCGTCGGAGTAGCCTCCCTTCTGCTGGTCCGCAGCACCGAGCTTCGGAAGGACGACAAGCGCGATGATGTTCTCCGCGACGACGCGCCGGACGCTGCCGAGCGTGTCGGTAAGCCAGCGCAATCCGTTGGCGTCCGAACTTTTCAAGCCGGGGTTCGCAGCGGTTTCATTGTAGAGGGTTAAACTTTCAGCCGGTTGAATGGCCTGGACCAACCGATAGCGATAGGAAAAAGGCGGCTGGCTCGGGAGGTTGCCAAAAAAATCCGGCCGTTGCCCCACGTCATCGCCAAACTCAATGAAAAAACCCAGCGAGTTGAGCAGGTTTTCGAGTCCGGTGTCAGCGGAGCCCGAGCCGACCAGACCCAGTGGCGCCTGAAAAAAGACCGCATGGGACGGACGCCGGACCGTGGAGACCTCTGGTAGATTGCCGCTCCGGAAACGAAGCTCCGAGGTGCGCTTGTAGGAGGCCGGAACAAACGAAGCCGCGTTGCCTCCAGCACGAAACCGATAACGCCCGCTTGCGTCCACATAGTCGAGGTAGGAATTCAGGGTGGCTTGCGAAAGGGCGGTGGAAATCACATCCACCGCCTGCCTCCCCTCCCGGAACGCCTTGATCTGGGCCATGGAGCGCTGGTGGGTGTTTTGAACGGAATCAATGACCCCGACCATAACGACAAGAATCAGTGCAAGCACGACGCTCGCGACAAGCACCTCGAGAATCGTGAAAGCTGAGAGACTTCTGCGCTTAATTCCCCGCAACATAGGACACCCATATCCTTGGAGGCTCAACTCCAGCGTGATGCTGGACGCTGACAACAATTTTCCCGAGGTTCTCCGGCGGGCCGGGGTTGAGTTCCGCGCTGGCTGTTGCCCTGTAAACGACAAACGGATCTGTGGCCGGGACCTCCTGCCCTTCCGCATCAAACCAGCGATCGGAAAATGTGGACACCAAAATGTCGTCGAGCGAATTTTGCCCAATCTCCGCGACCAGTTTCTTGGCAATCATGACCGACGATGATTCATCGCTCGCATTTCGAATTCCACCCAAGCCGACCGACATCAAACCTAAAAGCCCGACAAGGACGAACGAAATCAATCCAAGCGCCATCACCACTTCGACGAGGCTGAATGCCTGCCGCATCTTGCGGTATTGAGGGAGGAAAACCATGAATTTTTAAATGTGACACTTTATGAGTCGTCCCTCAACTCTCCTAATGTTAAACGTAAAACACCAATGCACCGATCGAGACGGAGACGAACGATCCGTAGCCGCCCACACCATCAATGCCCCCCGCCAGGCTTATTTCGCAAGGCCTTCGGAAGCTTGCGAAACGGGGGAATCCCCTCGCCTGTGAGCGCGGCATGCACTTTGCCGGAGCGAGCAGGGCACGTCGCACCATGCTGCCATTTACCGGAAAGAATCCACGTTGATGAGGGGTCTGGTATCCCTCGGAATTGTCGTGCGATCAAAGCGGCGATCATGTCCACCGCGAGGGTGAACTGCTCATCCCGGCATTGGAAGATACCTGCGATACCATGCCCAAGTGAAGAAGTGTCTAAGCCCGAATGGTCAAATTCCTGCGTAAATCCGGACGTATTGCCCATCACATCCAGCGCCGCAAAAGCCACATCGTTCGGAACCCGCAGTCCGCTTTCCTGCATGGCGGAAAGAATTTCGCAGGAAGGTCCAAGGACAGCATCCAGACGATTGGTTTTCACCCACTTTCGCACGGCTTTAGGATTTCCATCAAACAACAAGGGAGAACGAATCGGGCCGGTCAAGCCGCGAGTGTCAGCCCAGTAGCTGTAGCCGGCTGTCCAGCGATGGTGGGTGGCAAAATCGATATCTGGCGAAAGACAAAAACCGATCCGTCGGTAGCCGAGGGACTCCATTTCCTGGAGCGCGAGCCAGATTCCCGAGAGGTGGTCATGCCGGACATGGTGAAGAACTGGTTCGGTGATCACATCGTCGATCTCCACCACACAGAATTTCTCCCACTCGATCGGAAGGGTCAGGCTTTCGCCGCTGCGCAGCGAATATGCCGGCGGGTGAATGATGAGCCCATCGACACCCCGGCTATACATGATTTTGTTGGCACGGGCGGGAGTCAGGCCGGGCTCGAAGATCCAGAATGGCTCAAGAACGTAGCCGAGCTCGCGACAACGGGTTGACATCGCAAGAAACCAAGGATTTTCCGGATTCCAGCTCTTCCGCGTGTAACGGGTGACAACGAGGTAGATCAACCCTCCCCGTTTGTCGTATCGCGAGGTAACAGTCTCGGAAAGAATCCGCGAAAGTCGCGGGTTGGGCCGATATCCTTGCTCTTTCGCGATCTCGCGAATCCGCTCCTTGGTGGCCTGCGCGAGCCGCGGGCTTTCTTTCATCGCCAACGAGACTGTTGCGGGCGAAACCCCCGCGAGACGCGCCACCTCTCGAAGGGAAATCGGCTTGGCTGTTGTTTCGGGTTTTTTCCGTGCCATTTTACGTGTTTCCTAACGGATTATCATCATGGAGAGAATCGCTTATTGCTGAGAACCCTCATCCTGTAATAATCGGAGAGCAAGGCGTTGGCATCGGTGGCGAAGTCCGGCAGGCCGCTATCGGCATCCAAGTATCGCTCGACCACTGTGGAGATGCGCTCCTCGGCCACGACCTTGTCCCTCCCCTCGACCCACTGGTCCGCCGGCGTGCCGGGGACCTTCTGCAACGCCTGCGCCCGCACATGCACCGTGAAGGTGTTCGATTTTGTAGTCAGGCGGGCGTAGAGGTTGGTGTAGGGTTTTTCACGGAGATTGTCGGGGGTATTGAGGTGATTGTTCCAGAAGGCCGCGGCAGTCGCATTGGAGGTCCAGCTTTCTCCTCTGGGCACAAGATAGACATCGCAGATCTCGCTGGCGGACCGGAAGATCTCTCCAGCAGCAAATTTCTCGCGGAACTGCCGCAGCGTGCCGTTGGTCTCGCTGAGGTTGAGGTTTTTCCGCCAGGTGGTCGCCGCCGGTGACCGGATCGCCGGTGCCGGGAGGGGCATTATAAATGAAGCCCCCCATTCGGAACCGCCGTGCCCATCTCGACCTTCATCGCGGCCAGCAATGCAGTCGGGCGGTTGATATAGGTAAAGGGCAGGATCTGGTAGTTCATGTTCACCTTGCCTGCCGTCGAGAAGTTCTCGCTGATGGCGTAGGGCTCAACGATGGGCATCCAAAACAAATCCATCATCAGGTGATCGGGAATCGTCGTCGAGTGGCTCGGGTGCGACGGTTGCGGCCGGAAAAGAAGGGTCTTCCACCCCACTCCCGCCTTGGCTCCCGTCGGCAGGGACCCAAACATGCCCGGCGATGGCATGATCCGGTTGGGGGTATAGAGCAGGCTGTTGGAGGAGTCCTGAGAGAAAAAATAATAAGGCGGAGAACCTCCAGTGCCCCGCGAATTATCGCCCTCATCGGGCTTGTTGATGAACCCGCCTGGCCCCATTCGACAGGCGATGTCAAAGTCTCCGGTCGTGACTGCCGTTCCCGGCGGGATCATTGTGGAACTCGTCGTCAGACTGCCGGTTCCGCCAATTGGGTAACTCGCAAGACTTAACCCGCTTCGGTCGGATAACTGGCTGCCGTTGGAGGGATATGCAACGAATGACGTTGCAGGGATATTCGTCATCAAGGCAGCCAACCGCCCATCCCCGTTGAAACACCGCGAGCGAATAATATCGTCACCCGAAAGCACCTTCTGTCCATCATTCTCAGGTTTAAGACGGGTTTCGACCTTAAACATATCGTTCGTGGTATTCGATTTGGTAACATTTAGCGTGGGTAAAGGAACATTCTCTGCCGGAAAACTGATAGTTGCAGTCTGGTGAAGGCATTCGGAGTTTCCGAGCACACTGTCGAGCGAGGGCGCCCCGGGATCCTTGAATTTGCCTCCAAGTTCGTTGTTCTTCGGATCATAAACATTTTTCCCTTGGTAAAGCTCGAACGTTAAATCGGCACCGCTGAAGGAAAGTGGACCGTTCACCGTAAATCCCCTACTGATAAATGGGTAATAAGGAAGACTCGGGCGGTTGACGGTGACGGGTTGAAAATTGGTGAGCTTCGTGGAATACCAAGGCGGTCGGAGGCCCGTGAAGTAATTGGTGCCCCCGATGAGCGAGTCGAAACTCAAAGGGTTGGAATAAACGCGGGACCAAGGTTCCTTGGTCTTGTAAATCCAATCCGTGCAATTGGCTGGCAGGCTGAATAATGAGCCAGTTCCTCCGGAAGGGCCTATATTAAATGCATTTGCGACGCTCACGCTATCCAGCCCCCTAATTCGGATGAGCAGGTCGGGATTGAACTGCGCCAATCCAGCGGCAGGCACGTTGAGGCGAAACACGACCATAATTTGAACTCGCCGTTCCGTAGGGGAAAGCGCCGCTCCTTCCAGCGCGAGGTTGTATCCCGGATCGTTGGAGTTGGCCGCCATTCGCGTGGCAACCAGCGTGGAAATTGCGGAGCTCCATTTTTGACGGACGCGTGTCCATTCCGCAGGGTTTGTCGCCAGATAAGCAGATACCGCAGGAGCAGCCGGGGCAGTCACTGGCAAGCCGTTGGTGTTGAGCGCAGGCATGTTGCTCACCATTTTTTCCACCTCTGCACTGGTGGGCAAAGCGGAGCTGGCTATGTAGTCATTCACTCCATCAGCATCGTCGCAGGTTGCTGTGTCCGGCAGGGCCCCATCCCCCACACACACAAAGGCAAACGCAATCTCCTTGAGCGCGGCGAAGCGTCCGAAGCCGACCGTGTTTCCTATACGGATGGGCATGACTTGCCCCAAACCGAGAAGCTGATTGCTGCCGTTGACGCTCGATAGCGTCCTGATCGCCGGAACGAACTGGTTGGCTAAACGGGGCCAGGCTTTTCCATCAACCGCCGGCATGGTGATGGGAAAACCGCTCAGATTCGGATCCACCAGATTGGTGCACCGGATATAGTCGAAGATTTGGGTGAGGATCTGGTCACGGTCTGCGGGGTATTTTTGGCTGAAACGCCCCCCGAACCCTGGCACCGGATCGCCCGTAAGCCGCTGGAGGTAGGAGTAAAGCTCTCGGTTGCGCGGGATATTGGCATAATCGTTGGTTGGGCTCTGGGCGTCGAATCGCTGGAAGTAGTAAGGCAGGCGAGTCGTGCTATTGAGTGTGGACGAGCAAAAAGCGATCAGGCGGTCAAAAGCGGTGGTGCGCGGACTGGCCGGATTGGTTGCCAGATCTTTGTCCACGGGCCAAATAGCGACGCGTGGAAGATTGAACAGATTCACCTCGGGGGCCCGGCTGGTGGCGGTGGCAAAAAATTTGGCGGCCTCGATGTCCGCCTTGCCAAGTAAGCTTCCAGCGCTGTTGGCGGTGCGGGGGCTGGTGCTGGCCCCACTGAACTGATACTCATCCAGCGTTGCGTAGGGAGCCTTGCGCGGCGCAAGGGAGAGGTCGACGGTCGAGTTTCCAGCCCATACGGTGCTGGCTTCGGTTGTTCCCTGCCAGACCAACCTTGGCGTGAGGCTGGTGGCCGTTTGTGAGGTCACTGACGGAAAGACCGAGCTGAGCGCGACCTGCGCCGGGTGGCCCGGATAGCGCTGAAACTCGAAACGGGCCGGCTGGTAGCAGGCGAATGCCACGTCGGGATACTTCCATGCCTCGCTCTGGACGGGCAATCGGGGATTTCCTTGCATCACCGCACCCATGTTCACCTGGTTGCCCGGGTAGAACCTCGGCGTGTCCCAGTAGGTCCCCTCGGCGGCGGTGTTGATGTTCACCTTACAGGTTTCGTCATCCGTCCAAAACGCAATGCGCCCAACAATCGGGTTCGCAGCGGTGGCGCCCGCCACTGTGGCAGTGTTTCCAGAGCCCACGCCGGGCACCATCGTGCCATCCTTGAGCTGGTAGAGCCAACGCACCGGCATGGGGGCTCGGTTGTTGTCTACCGTGGAATTCCCGCCGGTGTAGCCGGGAGGATTGGTGATAGAAAATCCGCTGGGCTGCACGGAGGCGGTCCCTGTCAGAGCCGCTGGGTCCAAAATCGGATAGTTCAAGGTCCCGTCCACACCGGCCACCGGGGCATTCAGGTCTGTCCATACCGCTGGGCTCGACCTCCAATCTGCTGGAGGAGCATCCTCACCCACACTGAAACTCGCGGGATTTGACACCGTCATATTCTGCGCGCTGTAGAGCTTGTGATACCGGTGAGGATTGCCCGAGGAGTCGTAGGTGCGAATCATGCCGGGCTGCGAGGCCCATGCCAGCGGTGCCTGCGCCGTTCCACCTTTTGTCCCATCGCTTATCTGAGCCATCGCAAACTGGAGCGCGTTGTTGGACAGATTGCGGGCGGCCTCCGAATTCGCTTGGGTGTGCGCCGCAGTTCGTTCAGTCGTCGCCGACGCAAAAAATGCCAGCACCACCACGCTGACAAGCACGATCAGGCCCAACACCAGAAGCAATGCCGATGCCGAACGATTGCGGGAAGGGAAATGAGGAGGGGACTCCATGGAATCTATCGCACCCTACTGTAAAGACATGAAAACGCCACGCAGGGATCTATTAAACGTAAAACAGACTTTGACTTCAGCCTGCGTGCCACCTCGACTCCCTCCGGGTCAATTGGTTCTCATTTCCGATTTTGTCGATTTCCGAGGTTCCGGTGACGTCAACTTCTGGGGAAGCAGAGAAGTTTTCCGGGCTTGGATAAGTGCCCGGGGATTGTCGGAAATACTTTTTGAAAGCGGTGGCGAAGTATTGGCTCGAGTGGACCCCACTGGCGAAAGCGATGTCTGTGATGGTGCAATATTGATCATGCCGCAGTGCGCGCTCGACCTGTTCGAGGCGGCATTGGTGAGGTATTCAACCGCTCCGAAATCCGATGTTGTTGATGCTGGGCGACTGGTCCCGGTGAAGCGCGATGCTGGGATGATCCCCGTTCATGAGTGCCACAAGCCGGATCCTCCCCCGACTCAAGCCACCGCCCCCCCGCATTCCAGACTTGCGAACCCGCACCCATTCGCCCAAATTCCAACCCATTCCCCGCGGGTGTAGTTCAATGGTAGAACGGCAGCTTCCCAAGCTGCATACGAGGGTTCGATTCCCTTCACCCGCTCCCCTATTTGATGAGAGTTCCTGTGGCGATCCACGCCGCTATCTCTTACAATCCCTGATTCGGTTTACGGGAAGCACTGCAGTTTCGGCATGCTCGAGTAATTGATCCAGTTACACGGTGCCGATAAGACTCGTTAGCGCATCTATTTTCGGAATCGCGTGCACTTGGGTCGCCGCTTTTTCAAGAATGAGCCGGTGCGATTCTGGGAGTTCAGCCAATTCCGTGACATCAAACCAAGCCAAGCTCTTGAGGCAGGCGGTGACTGGAAATTCGCCACGATACACGGCATTTGCGCATCCCAGCATGTGAGCAAGGGGCATCCCACTTTGAAGAAGCGCTACGATATCGAGATAATCCTTGAGTTCCACACGGTTCACCAACGCCGCGAGTTTGCACGCGGCCAAATCATCCAGAGAAGCAATGCGACACGCTTCAATCGAGTCGGGCGGTGAAATAACCTTGAGCGACAAGCCCCCAAAAAATGATAACTTCACTCCTTGATGCAGGAGCGTGATCGTGTTGCGCCCCACTTGCAATACTTCGCCATGGAGCGCATGCTCCTCTTTGAAGGTGAGCGGTTCGAATGGTTTGCTTGAAAAAAAATCGAAATCAACCGACTCCCTGTGGCCCAATCGTAATGCCAGAGCCGTCCCTCCGTAGAGGACCCATCCCGCAAATCCTGCGTAGATGCGGGAATCCCAAAGTGCCCTTTGCACCGAAGGCAGGATGTCAAGGTGCCATTTCATAACGAGGGCCACGCAACAACTTGGGAAGGAAGGGGAGGGATCGTTGTGCGATTCATTTTTTTGTGCCAAAAGACCCAAGACTTTGCATCGAAAAGGCCGCGTGGCGGATCGGCCAGAACCTCGCAAAAAATTTGATCTCCATAGAGTTCGCTAACCCGTTGAATGTCATCAAGAGTTCCCATGACCATGACTTGCGCGGCAATCCGCTGCGGGGAGGGAGGGGTTTTGGTCTCCCACCAAAAAAGCCGTTGAAGCGAAGCGTCCATTATAGAGGGAGCTTAGCATTTTTCCATGCTGTCAAGAAAGTAAAAAGCCATGTCTCCCGCCTCCGCCCCTCGCACCAAAGCCCTGTGCGCGGGCTTCGTATCGGGAGCGCATCGCAGGCACGCGCTCGGGTGGTGGGGTGATTGCTGTTGCAGTTCCTGCGACCGTGTGGATGGCAAGGTCTGGATTCAACGAACGACATTTATGAATCCGAAATCTCTTCAACAATTCCTATCAACCCTTGTCACCAAACGCCTGCAGCAGTCCGTGATGATCTGGGGGGCGCCGGGGATCGGGAAATCGCAGACCGTGGCGGAGGTGGCCCGCGGTGCGGGGATCGATCTGATCGACCTGCGGCTCAGCCAACTGGCGCCGACCGACCTGCGCGGGCTGCCGGTGGCGGACCACGAGGCGCGCGCGGCGAGATGGTATCCGCCGGAATTTCTGCCCCGCTCGGGCGAGGGCATTCTTTTCCTTGATGAATTGAACATGGCGCCGCCTGCCATGCAGGGCATCGCGCAGCAACTTGTGCTCGACCGCGAGGTGGGCTCCTACAAGCTGCCGGAGGGATGGCATGTCTGGGCGGCGGGGAACCGCGCCGAGGATGGCGCATCGGTGTTCCAGATGCCCTCGGCGCTGCAAAACAGGTTTGTGCATGTGTCGGTCGAGGCGACCTTCGAGAGCTTCCGCCAGTGGGCGCTCGGGCATGGCATCCACGAGCGGATCGTGGCGTTTCTGGCATTTCGTCCGCAGTTGTTGCACAAGCGCGACGCAGCGCAACCCGCCTGGCCATCGCCCCGCGCGTGGGCCGCGGCGAACCTCCTCTATGGGGCGGGGCTGACGGTCGAACCGGCCGTGGGCAAGGGTGCCGCCGGCGAGTTCACGGCCTTCGAGCGCGTCTACGCCTCGCTTCCCGATCTGGATGGCATCCTTACGGGGAAAGGCAAATCCACAGCGTTTCCATCGACCCCCGACGCCCGCTATGCCACGACAATCGGTCTTGCGGCGCGATCGAAGGATCAGAAGAGCGTGAAGAACGCCCTCGACTGGGTGGTGGAAAAGGCCGACCCGGAGTGGATTCAATTGTTCATCCACGCGAAGCTCGACACGGCGGTGGCGGACAACAGCCTGGGCATCATCGCCGCCACGCTGGCGTCGAATCCGAAGGTGAAAAAGTTCCTCGATTCCTACCGCAAGCTTCTCGCCGAGAAATGAGCGCCTCCCCCACCCCAAATGAGGCCTTCGATTTGCCGCTGCTGATTTTCCACTTGAGAAACGTGTCCCCGTTTTTCGGAGCGTTGGCGTTGTTTGCGGAGTCGCGGACCACCGGCGAGGTCGAGACAGCGGCGACGGACGGGCGACGGTTGTTTTTCAATCCTTCGTTCATGGGAAGCCACACGGTGGCCGAGCAATTGGGCGTTCTCGTGCACGAACTCCTCCACGCCGCGTTGCGGCATGTCGAGCGGCGGGCGACGGCGGATCCGCACCTGTGGAACATCGCGGCCGATATTGTGGTGAACGGCATGATCCGCAAAACCAATGGTCTGGTGCTTCCGGCGAGCGCGTTGATCGACGGGGAGCTGGAGGAGTTTCCCGTGGAGGAGGTCTACGAGATCTTGCTCAAGCGCGAGGGACTCCCGAAAAGAATCCGCTATCTCGGCGGCGATCTGCTCGAACCCTCCGCTGAAGATGCCGGAACCCTGCGCGACCATTGGAATGGGGCGCTTTCGCAGGCGGCCGTGGTGGCGCGGATGGGCGGGCACGGCAGGCTTCCCGCCGGCATCGAGTTGGCGATCGCGGCGGTGACCGATCCGCCGCTGGATTGGCGTGCGATGCTCTGGCGGTATCTGACAAAAACGCCGGTGGACTTCCTGTCGTATGACCGTCGGTTCATCGGCGAGGGGCTTTATCTTGATGCGATGGACGGCGAGACGGTGCGCGTGGCCGTTTGCATCGACACAAGCGGATCGATCAACTCCAACGAGCTTGGCAGGTTTCTGAATGAAATCCGCGCGATCCTTGGGGCGTATCCCGCGATCACCGTGGACCTCCACACATGCGACACGAAGTTGCGGGGCCCGTGGAAGCTCGATACTCCCGAGTGCCCGGTGCCGAAGATTCATGGCGGCGGCGGGACGAGTTTTGTGCCGTTTTTCGAGGGCATGGAACACGCTGCTGCGAACCCAGGGGTGGCGGTGTATTTGACGGATGGCTATGGCGAGTTCCCAAAGCAGGCCCCGGTGTTTCCCATCCTCTGGGTCGTGACGCCCGGCGGTTTGAAAAGCGAGGCGTTTCCCTTCGGCGAGACGGCGCGCATGCTCGGGGAGTGACGGAGGTGTGGCAGCAATTGCGGCAGGCACCGGGTGAGACTGCCCTCACTCAGACCATGAACACCAACGAAGCATCCCTCGCTGCCGCCTCCGATCCAGCCACTCCGGTGGAGGATCTCCTTTCGCTCTCAATAATCAAAGACCCCGGGGTTCTGCGGGTATTGGCGAGAAATCCCAACGTGCCCGAGGAGTTGCTCCAGGAGTTGTGGCAGCGGTTTCCCGAGTCCATTTTGGAGAATCCGCTGCTGACGCTCTGGGAATTCACCAATGCCGGTTCGGCCGCCAAAAAACTCGGCGACCGCGCCATGCTCGCGCTCTACAACCACCTCCGCGACACGGGAGCGGAGCTGCCAGAGGATCTTTTCACTCCAAAAACATTGGCTTATCTGGCTCGCTGGGGGATGCACCATTTCGACGGAGCGGTGTTCAAGCATTTCCCCCACGAGAAAGACCCGGAGGTGCGGGTGCGCATGGTGGAGTATCCGCGCAATGGAGAGCTGCAGGACATCTACCAACTCTACGCGCCCGATGAGATCTGGGAACTGTTCGCAACGGATCCGCACCCTGAGGTGCGATTGCATTTCTCGGTCCTCCTCCGCTCCGTGTCGGAGAAAAAGCCCCCCGAACGCCTCGACATCTACTCCACCGCCGCGCGGCATCTGGCGAAGGATGGAAGGCCGGAGGTGGACAAACACCTGGCGCACTGCAAGTGGATTCCCGCCGATCTCGTCGAGCGGCTTTCCAAGTCGCCGGACGCGTGTATCCGCGAGGCGCTGAGCGGGTGCGCATTCGCACCGCCACATGTGGTGGTGAGGCTTGCGAAGGACTCCTCGACGGAGGTGCGGATTGCGGTGGCCAGGCGGTCCCAGGCGCCGGAAATCCATGCCATTCTCCGGCGGGACCGCTCGCCCGAGGTGCGGAGGGAACTGGCTCAGAACGCAAGCCTGTCCAGAGAGGTGTTGGATTTGTTCAGCCTCGGCGACAAGCCCTCGGTGGTGGAGGCAGTGTTTTTGCATCCGAAGGCCGACACCTCCCTGCGCACGAAAATCCTCCTCGAGGCCTCGCCCGAGGTGCACCGTGTGCTGGCGAGCATGGGAAAATCCCTCACGCTTTCCTTTTACAGGACCGTGAAGCATGTGGTGTCTGCAGTTGCGCTGGAGAACCTCGCAGGGGCTCCAGGCCTACGCCGCGAGATCGTCGAGGACCTTGCCCGCGACAAGCACCCGGAGGTGCGTCTCGCTGTCGCTCAGCGGATCACCAACAGGCACAACAACTCCCCGCATGAAAAAAACATCGCGCTGGTGAATGCCTTTGGCTGCGACCCCGACCCCCGCATTCGCGAGAGGGTGTGCACCGATTGGCGGTTGAACAAAGGCGCCACGGCGGTGTTTTTCAGCGACCCCGACCCTAGCGTGCGCAAGAAAGCGCTGTGCGCCGTCCTCGGATCGCTTGTCGGATGCCGCGACAACCGGCGGTTGCATCCCTACCGCGACATCTACAATGCGAAAGCCTCACTCGTTGCGAAACTGGCGCGCGACCCCGACGAACTCGTCAGGCAGGAGATCGCAACGTGTCCCGAGGCGCCTCCGCGGGCGCTCGGCATCTTGCTCGACGACCCCGAACCATACATCCGCAACGCCGTGCTCGAGCATACCCGCTGGCCGTATGGGGTCATGATCGATTTCGTGAAGCGTTTCGGAACGCGGATCGACAGCGTATCAGTCTACCACGGCGACACGACGCCTTCTGTGCCCGCCTTGCGCCTTCTTGCGCGGTCGCGAAATCCCTTTGTGCGGTTTCTTGTGGCGCGGTGCGGCCGAACCCCGCGCCGCACACTGCGCGAACTCGCCGAGGACCGGCATCCCAGCGTTCGCCAAACCGCCTTGCGGCAACTTGAGAAATAGGAACGGCGGCAAGCGCTGCGCGCGCTATCTGCAAGCGGGGAGATTTTTCTTTTTTTTAGAAGTCGGAGAAACCAAGTTGTGACCCATTCGCTTGTGGCTAAGAAAAAAAACACCCCCTCTGACTTGCCGTTGACGCCACAACCCACCGCCGGAGCATCGCCCGGCGAGATTCTTTCTTGGTGCGGTTTCACGGCAATCCTCATCGCCTGCATGGGGTATGTGATGTTCCACGCGTTCCTGATCGATCAGGTCACGGTGCGCCTCTGCCGCGAGATGGACGGCCCTGATGCGAAGCCCACCGAGGTGCTGCCGGTGCCGCTGCTCGAGATCGCCTTCGACGGGTATGTTTGGAACAGGCATGCGGAAAAACTCGGGGAGGACGGCGAGTGGCGCGTGCGATACACGGATATGGACAATGCGCCCGAGGGCCGCGAGGTGCATTGGAGTTCGGGGTTTGCGCTGTATCTGCGCGGACTCGGGGAGATTTACAGCCACTACACCGGCGACACTCTGCGCAACAGCATCTTCCGGATGTCGATCTGGGCAAACCCGATTCTGCTGGTCATGGCGTTGGGGCTGTTCGCGACGCTGTCGGCGCGGCGCTTCGGTCCTCTGTGTGGCTCCGTGCTGGCGATCGGCATGGTGACGACCGCCTCGTTCTACGAAGGCTTCCTACCCGGCTATCCCGATCACCATGGGATCACGGCATTTGCACTCTTGGGACTTGTTTTTGGAATCGCTTGGGCAGGCGCTGGCTGGGTGCAGCAACCGGACGGCAAAGCCTTCTTGCCTCCAAAGTCTGTGAAGCAGGCACGTCACGGAATGATCTTTTCCGGCGTCAGTGCCGCGACCGCTCTTTGGATCAGTGGGTTTTCCACTGCTGTGATTGCCTTCGGAATAGGTCTTGGAGCGATGCTTGGCGTGGCACTTTTTACGAAAAGAGCCTCCTCGGAAGGGTTTGAATACCACCCGGAACTTTGGAAACTTTGGTCGCTGGTGACGGCATTGGGAAGTTTTGCCTTTTACCTGCTCGAATATTTTCCAAATCACCTCTCGATGCGACTCGAGGTGAACCACCCTCTCTATGCGCTGGCGTGGCTGGGAGGCGGTTGGGTGATCTACGAGATGACAAAATGGATTGTTGCGATCCGGTCAGGACCCTCCCCGTTTCCGTGGAAGCACCTTATTCTTCCCGTTCTGGGATGCACGGCCCTCCCTGCTTTTATCCTCATCGGCGGCCCAACGTATTACACCATTCAGCATGAGTTCATGCTTGGACTGATGAAAAACATCGCCGAGGTATTGCCACTGATGACGCGGATCAGCATGGGTGCCATCTCATGGAAGGTTGCCTTCGGATATTTCCCACTCTTCTTGCTGGCTGCATTGATTTTATTGTTTGTGCCAAGAATGTGTTCAGCAGCAAAGGGCGTGTTTTTGATTTTCATCTGCCCGATCGTGGTGGTCACGGCCATGCAATTTCTTCAAGTCCGGTGGGGCATGTTGAATGGACCGACCTACATCGCCTTGGCCGGTTTGGTGATTCCTCAAGTCTGGCGGATTTTGCCCCGCATCCGAGTCGTTCGTCTCGCCGCTTCGCTGTGTCTTGCCGGGATGGTTTATCTTTTTTCGGCAGACACCGTGCGTGGCATGGTCGCTCCGTTTTGGGCCCAATACACGAGCAAGAAAAACATTCAGGTGGGGCCCGGCCAACTACTCGCCCTGTTGCATCGGGATCTCGCCAAGACACTGCTTCAAAGTGCCAATGGAAAACCGATCACGCTCTTGAGCAGTCCAAACAGTTCCTGCCTGCTTTCCACGTTTGGAGGTTTTAAAACAATCGGCACATTGTATTGGGAAAACGTCGAGGGATTGCAAACAGCCGCCCACATTCTGAATGCTCAGTCAGATGAAGAAGCCTTGGCCATGCTGAAGGAGCACGGCGTGACCCATGTGGCATTTATGTCATGGGAAAACTTCATCGGGCCGTATTTTCAAATCATCCACCCCAAGCCACAGCCAGGCTTGTCCTTGGAAAATTCGTTTGGTCAAAAGGCTCTTTTCAAAAAACAAATCCCCCAATGGGCTCGGCCCATTCCGTATCCGAGGAACTTTCTGACCAATGCGCTGAAGCAGGATGTGCTGCTTCTGGAGATCGTGCCAGATCAAAGCAAAGACGAGGCGGAATTCCACTTGGCCCGTTATCTGCGGATTTCCGACAATAACCCGGTGGCCGCCGAGATCATGCTCAAGGGCCTCGTCGAACGGGTCCCGCAGTCAAATGTGGTCCGCTTCGAATTGGCCGAGTTGTATCTGGGGCAAAGGCGCTTCGATGAAGCGAAGGACCAGATGATCGCCTCTCTCAAGGAAGCCCCGCCACAAGTGCGGCTGGAGAACGCCCAAAAGTTCGCCCAAGCCCTCCGCCAACTCGGAGCCACCGCGCAAGCCGATGCCGTGTTGCAAGCGGCGGATTCGCCGTAGGCTCTGCGTCGCTGAAATGCAACTGTGGGCGCAGACGGCGCTTCACGCCTGAAGCTTGGGTCCGCTACGGCGAGCGTGGTGTCAACCGCGCCCTGGGAATGTCAGTTCGGCGATTCCCGATTTGTCCAACTCCCCGAGTCCCTTCTCGACCATGCGGTCGTATTGGGCCTTGGTTGCGGCAGCCAGCGGGAGGTTCAGGCCGTTCTCCATGGCGAGAGACAGCGCGATCCCGCTGTCCTTTGCAGCATGGGCGGCGGAGAAGTAGCATTCGTGGTCGCGGTTCTGCATGTCCGCGCCATCCGTCTTCAACACACGCGAATCCGCACCGGTCTGGGAAAAAACCTCGCGCAACATCTCGAGATCCAGCCCGAGAGCGGCTCCCAGCCCCAGTCCCTCGGCAAGCCCCGCGGTGTTGATATTCATCACCATATTGACCAGCGCCTTCACCTGGGACGCGCTTCCAGCGGCACCGATATGGCGGCTCGAGGCGCTCAGGTCCTTGAGAAACGGCATGGCGCGGGCCAGCGCCGTATCGCTTCCGGCGGTCATGAGGTAAAGCGATCCCTCGCGCGCCTGGGTGATGCTCGACGCCATGCAGGCCTCGAGGCACTCGGCACCAACCTCCTCCGCGCGCGCCGCCACTTCGAGATGTGTCCGCGGGGACACGGTGGCGCAATTGATGAACAACCTCCCACCGGCGTTCGCCAACAGGCTGTCGCCATCGCGGGAAAAAATCGACAGCATCGCGGCATCATCCGTCACAACCGTGAAGACCACTCGGGCCAGTGACGATACCTCCGCGAGCGAACCCGCCACACGGGTTCCGAGTTCACCGGCGAGTGCCGCGGCAAGCGGCGCATGGGTGTCGTAAACAGCGGCGATCCGGTAACCAAGATCGTTCAACCGCCGCGCCATGTTCGCGCCCATGCGGCCAAGACCGACAAAGGCGATTGATTCGTCTTTTGGAGAAGGGAGTGTCTGGTTCATCAAGCGAAAAAAGGATTCGAAATCTTCTGTTCACCCACCGTCGTCAGCGGGCCGTGTCCTGGACAAATGACCGTGTTGTCGGGCAGCGAGAGGATTTCCGATCGATTCGAGCGCAAGGCCTCGTTGTAGGAGACCATGCCGCCGCCCATCGACCCGGCGAAGACCGCATCGCCGACAACCGCCACCGGCCTGGAGAGTCCACCGATGACATATGTGATCCCGCCATTTGAATGCCCCGAGGTGAGTCTGGTTTCCACGCGCAGCCCCCCGATGTTGAATTCCCGCCCTGCGGCGAACGACTCGGCGCCGGCAAGCGGTTCGCGATCTCCCGTCCAAGCGTGTGCACCCGACTTTTCCACCAACCGGTCCAAATCAAAAATGTGATCGGTGTGGGTGTGGGTCAAAAAGATCGCCTTCACGGAAAGCCCAAGATCGCTTGCGGCGTCCAGCATCGGCTGGCCGTCGGCACCTGTGTCGAAGATCGCGGCCTCGCGCGACTCCGGATCCCACACGAGATACGAATTCACCGTCATGTCGTCAAACGGCGAGTTGAACGCACGCAACCCCTCGATCTCAGGAATCGCCGCCGGCACATAACGCCCACTCGCGATCGCGAGAAGCGCCCCCGCATGCAATCCCAAAGCCTCCGCAACCGCCCCCAGCGCGGCCTCATCGGCCCCCTCCCCCGCGCGCAGCGGTTGGATCACGTCCACTGAAACCCCCGACCGCTCCCTCAGAGCGGCGTCGTCCAGTTTCAATCCCCGTTGCGCCTTGGAAAGAATGTCTCCGGCGGTGTCTTCAAGCGGTGGTGCGAATCCCATGCCTGTATGCTTCTCCAAAGCACGGCGGCGATTCCAGTCCGTTGATGAAAAATTTCACCAGCGTTCGGCTCGGCACCCGACCTACACGTTGAAGCGGAACTCGATCACGTCGCCGTCCTGCACGACGTATTCCTTGCCTTCCAGCCGCAGTTTTCCAGCCTCCTTGGCTTTCGCCTCGGAGCCGCAGGCCATGAGATCCTCGAAGGATACGATCTGCGCGGCGATGAAGCCACGCTCGAAATCGCTGTGGATCACCCCCGCCGCAGCGGGTGCCTTGTCGCCGGCGTGGATCGTCCACGCACGTGTTTCCTTCGGACCGGTTGTGAGATAGGTGCGCAGGCCGAGGAGATGGTAGGCGGCGCGGATGAGTTGACCCACCCCGCTGTCCTCCACCCCGAGTCCGGCGAGAAATTCCTTCGCTTCCTCGGGGGGCAGATCGGCAAGCTCGCTCTCGATCTGCGCACTGATCACCACGGCCTCGCACCCGAGATTCTTCGATGCGTATTCACGCACGGCATTGACATGTTTCGCGGCGGATGACTCCCCAGCCAGCGAGGCGAGATCGTTTTCCCCGACATTGCAGGCAAAGAGCGTGGGCTTTGAGGTCAGCAGGAAAAACCCGCGCAGGATGTCCTTCTCTACGGCCTCGAGTTCGATCGTGAGCGCGGGCTTTCCAGCATCGAGATGCGGGATCAACTTCTCGGCCAGCGCGACCTCTGCCTTCGCCTGCTTGTCGCCGCTGCGCGCGGCTTTCTGGTTCCGCTCGGCGCGCTTTTTCACCGAGGCCAGATCGGCGAGGATGAGTTCGGTGTTGATGACCTCGATGTCCCGCACCGGATCGACGGAACCCGAGACGTGGTGGATGTCCGAACTCTCGAAACAACGCACCACTTGGATGATCGCATCCACCTCCCGGATGTGGCTCAAAAACTGGTTCCCGAGCCCCTCGCCCTCGCTGGCACCGCGCGACCAACCCGGCGATATCCACGAACTCGATCGCGGCGGGCAGGATTTTTTCGGACTTGGAAAGCGTCGTCAATTTCTGCAACCGGTCGTCGGGCACGTTCACGATCCCGACATTCGGCTCGATCGTGCAGAAGGGAAAATTCGCCGCCTGCGCCTTGCGGGTGCGGGTCACGGCATTGAAGAGGGTGGACTTCCCGACATTGGGCAGACCGACGATTCCGGTTTTGAGCATAGGCGCGGGAGGTTAGCGACAGCCGCGCAAAATGGAAAAAGTTTCTTCGCGGTTCCCGCGGTCGTCATCCGCGCCCTCGAAAAGGAAATCCGCTTCGGCTACTGGCCCCATGTCGAGTGTCGCTGGACCGATGCCGTCCGCACCGCCAACGAACTCAGTGCGGTCCATTCCCGGGACCTGCCCATCCGGGCAATGAAGCTTTTCCACATCGCCATCGCCTGCGAGGTCGGCGCGGACGCATTTCTCACCTTGGACGAAGACCAAGCCAACCTCGCCCGCGCCGCCGGACTGCCCGTTTGGAAAGGCAAAAATGCCCAGTCTTCCTGAAACCAAGCTTGCCCGCCCGTAAAGCGCTCAGGAGCGCCAATGTCCCCGTTGGCTCCCTATGAGACATTCCCCACAAAATCGTCAGGATTTTTGCACTTGAAACCCTGTTTCCTTGCAATATTTTTTATCAATGACCACAACTATCACAATGAAAAACCAAGTCACCTTGCCAGCGGCCCTTGTCGCTCAAGCTGGCATTGCCGCAGGCTTTCGGTTGCACTGGTCGCTTGCAAAAAACGGTGAGCTGAGAGCCAGACCGCTCCCGCCCCTGGAGCAGGTCGTCAAATCCCTTCGCGGACGCGGAAAAAAGTTTTTGCCGAAAGGGCGCAGTGCCATTGCCGATTTGATCGAGGAGCGCTCCAAGGAAGTCTGACCACCCTTCCCCATGACGCACCTTTTGGATACATCCGCCGTGTTGGCCTATTACTTTGAGGAGGATGGCGCCGAGCGGGTCGAGGCACTTCTGGCAGATACAAAAAATCCTCCTTCCATTTGCTGCGTCACCGAGTTGGAGTTTTGGGCCAGATTGAAATCTCTGGGTGCGGAATCTCATTTCGGGCCGGATTGGCTGGAACTCTCCAATCTTCTGACAACATGTTCGCTGGATGTTCAGATCGTTGGCCGTGCTGTGGAAATTCGTCGTGCATGCAGTGACCGACTGCCCACAGTGGATTCCCTCATTGCTGCGACAGCATCATTTCACAATATGGTTCTCGTTCACCGAGACCCACACTTTGAATCCATTCCACGCAAATTACTGATGCAGAACTCACTTTGCCCGCCCACGGTATCGTAATCACAAAATGTTCGGCCGTTTGCATCTTTTTATCGACGCCAACCTCGCCCGCGCCGCCGGACTGCCCGTTTGGAATGGACCGGAACAAAAATGACAGGCGCTTGTTGTGAACGCCTAGATTTTCTCCGCAGAGGAGATCGTCCGGCGTTCGGAACTTTGAACCCATGAACACGAAGTGCCAGCCCCCTGAGATGCTCTAAAATCCATGGAACCCATCTACGCAAATGGTCACCCTCTGGGCGGGCTTCCTCGGCTCTGTAGAGGTTTTCATCTTGCAGCTAAACTTTGCAAATTTTCCTAATTGTAGCTGGGCTTGCGAAAGGAGTTTCAGTTTCATAGCTTTGAATTAATATGTTGGCTGTGATTTTTGCCTCGTTTGGGGTCTTTAGCGAAGCTCTGCGCAGTGCCACCGCAGAGGTCCTTCCTCAAAAGATTCTTGCCGCCTCTTGCGTTTTGCAGTAGTCACCATATAGTCAAAACATGGAACTCACCGTCTCCCACTTCAAAGCAAAGTGCCTCGCAATTGTCGAAGATATCGCAAACAAAAAAGAACGCGTTGTCATTACCCGATATGGGCGACCTGCTGCCGAGGTGATTCCTTTTGCGGGTTCTCCAGAAGCTCCACTCTTCGGACGCTCCACTCATAGCACCCGGATTCTTGGCGACCTTAACAACACAGGCGAAGTCTGGAATGCAGAGTCTTGAACAAATTGCCGCCGCCGTGCTCGATACCCATGCGTGGGTCTGGATGAGTGCAGGCGCACCAGAAGCTCGCAAAGCAGCCGCATTTCGAGGCCGATCGATTGTTTCAGCAATTTCCGTATGGGAAGTAGGCATGCTTGTTCAAAAAGGCCGCCTTGATCTCGCTCCCGATGTCGATACTTGGATATCAGCAAATCTGAAGCGCCCCGTCGAACTCGAGCCACTCTCACCAGCCATTTGCACCGCAAGTTCCCGCTTGTCGGAATTCCACGGCGACCCCGCGGACCGTCTCATCGTCGCAACAGCCATGACCCTCGGCCTCCCATTGATGACTGCAGACAAAAAAATTATCGAATGGAACAAAGACCACTCCGCCATCCAAATTTTAAATCTGTGATTTTAAATGTTTTTTAGACAAACCCGGAGCGGAGCGGAGATCGACAAGCGAAGCTTGCCCGCAGGGTGAGCAAAGCGAGTCAATTAACAGAATTTAAGAAAATAAATTTGCCTACACTGACTAACCCCCAACCTCCGTGCTCACCGTGTCCTTTGACTTGCTCGTTCCCACTCCCTCGCCCTTCGGGCCAACCTTTGGTTGCTCTTTCTCGCATCCACCCCGATCCTCGATTGTGGTTAAAACCTGCTGAAAACTCCAAACTGAAAACTTTTTCATGCCTTTCCCCATCCTGCTTTGGAGCCTTGTGATTGTTGCCTCGTTTTGGGATTAAGGTGAGGCTCTGCACCATGACAGTCTATTCACTGCGCGAGAACTGCACCCCGACTGCTGCTAAAAATGATTTTGCCGCCCATCTTTATGTCTACAATTCTAATCACCGGTTCTAATCGAGGGATAGGTTTGGCATTTTGCCGTGCGTATTCCGAATTGGGGTGGGAGGTGGTGGCGACCTGCAGAAACCCCGATAGTGCCACTGACCTCAAGCAACTCTCCGGGAAAGTTACAATTTTGCCTTTGGATGTTACCTCTGGGAAATCAATTGCTGCGCTGGCGGATACTCTGAAGGAAAAGCCTATCGACATTTTGGTCAACAACGCAGCGATCCACGGCCCACGAGATGCTTCAGGAACCTTTGGGAAAATCGATCTGGATGCCTGGATGGAAGTCATGAAGGTGAACGCCATGGCCCCAATCAAGCTGACGGAGGCATTGTTGCCCAATGTGCTGCAGAGTGCTCAAAAGAAGCTGGTATTTATCTCGAGCATGGCAGGAAGCATTTCGCTCAGGGGTTCGCAACCTCATCATAAGCAAGGTGGGCCTTACATTTACAGAACTAGCAAGGCGGCACTCAATGCTGCGGTAAAAGCCATAGGATTCGACTTGCGGGCGCAAGGGGTTTCCGTGGTTGCCTTGCACCCTGGGTGGGTGAAAACCGAAACTGGCGGTTGGGATGCCCCCGGCGATCCATCGGAGAGCGTGGCGGCGATGTTGCCACTGATCGATGCGGCAACTCCCGAGGGCAACGGGGTGTTCCTAAATGTGGATGGAACCGTGATCGGGTGGTGATGCGTGGCCACCGAGATTCTTGAAGAATCTTTCGAGGATGTCGCCTGCCGTGGAAAAGCCCATGCCGGTGGCATCGCAAAATTTATTTCCGTTGAGGCTCGATTTCAGCGCACGTCGGTCCAAAAACCCGAACGCGGAGAGTGGTTTTTCAATGACCTGAGTGCTCAGATTTCCTTTGGCACAAAATCCATGGGCGAGTTCGGCGCGCGTCATTCGATCCGGTCCCGCGAGGTGATAGGTGCCCTTCAAGCCGAGTTCGGCGGCGCGATGCAATCCCCGGGCGATATCATTGACGGACGTGGGAGATATTTCCATGCCCTCCACGCAGACAATCGGTTTTTGGTCACGCGCGAGTCTAATCCACTCCGTGAGAAGATGGTGATGTTGCGTGGTTTCGCCAATGACCTTGTCCATTCTGGCGATGAAGGCGCTTGGGCATTCGTTTTGGAGGAACTGCTCGACCTCGAATTTTTGGCGAGCGTATTGGTTGACGGGGTTTGTTGGATCGCCCTCGCCTCGGTTGCCGAACGCTCCGTCAAAAACATGGCCGGTCGAGAGAAAAAACACCGGACACCCAAAGCCAATGGCATCGCGGATGAGTGCAATGGGTTTGGCGACATTGATGAGGTGGCTGGTTTCCGGATCGGTGAGGCATCGATCCATGTTTCCCTGCACGGCGGTCAAGACAACGACGGGCGGTTCTCCGGATTCCAAAAACTGCATGGGGACTGCATCAATGAGTCTGTCATTCAGCAGGTCGAGTTTGAGGAGTCCATGGACACCCGGACGTGAAGCGGTGCCGATCACCTCGTGACCAGATCGACGTAGTTCATCCAAAAGATGGGAGCCGATGAACCCTGAAGCTCCGACAATGAGAAATTTCACGGTTCTGGCAAGCGGTTCAGGCCAATACGGTTCGCAAGGCCTTTCATGAACACATTAACGGACGCCGTGTCGTTTTCGTCGGGTGCCCAAGTGGCGAACTCGGTGTCCTCGCGCCGGAAGGGCCCGTTTGTGACTTCGTGGAACACCAAAAATGGCGTCAATACGACCTGCGTGTGCCAGCGGGGAGAGTCGTTCCGGAGAAAAAAGCGGCGTTCGAGGCTGCGGGTCCGACATCGAGGGTTTCCTCGATATCTCCGGTATCGTTGAAATATACAATCTTGGCGCATCCTTCGATGACATGAAGGGACTCGGATTTTCCGTGATGGCGGTGGGGGCGGACATAGACCCCGCCGGCTTGGACGATGAGCATTTCATGCAAAGAAGCATGGGGGTGCCCATGGGCGAGGATTCTCGCCCTTTGTAGGGGAGAGGCGATCGCTCTGCGCTTGAGGTCCTCAATGCCCGACGGCGTGATCACAAGGGAAGGCACGCGGGAAGCGAGGATGTTCGGGGCGAGTTCGTCAAAATCAGTCATCAGATTGGCAATGTTTCCCCGCAAGCCAGCGGAATGGCGAGCGGTTGTTTTCGGGGAAGATAGAATAAAATGCGCCTCTGGCATTGGTAAAGTGCTGCGATGCCGAGACGACGCGTTGTTCGGCAGTGAAACCGAGAGACGACAGGCAGACCGAAACTTCAGGCCAGCGTAGCCTATCGGAGGAAAGCACAGGAATGTCAGTGCCGGGCATGTATTTTCCTGTTTTGTGGGGGTTGTCATCGATGACAAGGTCAATCAGGTCCGTGATCCTGTGGGCATGGAGGAAGGTGTTGGCGTGGTGACCCGCTCCGTAGATGGCAATTTGCCCGTGGCTGCGCCAAGTTTCAAGTTGTTGGCGGATGTGACGGCAACGTTCCGGAAATCCCTCAACGAATGAAGAAAAGGCGTCGAATTCCTCAGGTGTGGGAGGTGACGTCTCGAGTTCGATCGGGGAGGCGGGGGTCGCGATGACAACCAAACAGGTTTCGTTAGGAAAAGGGTATGCTGTTGACCAAACGATCTCAAGACCTGCGAGTCGCAACGCGCGTCTCAAGGTGGCGGCAGTGAAGCAAATGTGGTGTTCCTCCCAAAGAATGGAATCGTCTCCGAGTCGGAGTCCCGACTCGCAATCGGGAACTTCCATCACCACGAATCCCCCAGGATTCAATAGCGACATCATTGCCGAGAGAACGCGAGGGAGTTCCGAGGCGTGTTCGAGAAAATGTCGGGCGACGAGGATATCCGCGCATCCGCGAGTGGATCGCAGGTGTTCGGCCACGCGGATATCCAAGACATCCTGCAACCATGCCACCCCGGCGGAGTTGCCACTGAATCCGGCATCCTTCGTTGGATCGATGCGCCAAGATGTTGCGCTGCTTTTGGCGGCGAGCATTTCCAGCAGCGTATCATCCTTCGAGGAAATCCCGGCGAGGGTTGATGTCTCAGTGGTGTTGGACAGGGAGAGGATTTTTGACGCGAGCTCGTCCAGATGAAGGCTTGGTTCGTTGAAGGCAACCCAATCTCCGCGCGGAACGAGGTCTTCGGCAAGGGGTGGCTCAAGGCTTTGCACGAGCGCGCACGCGGGACATTGAACCAGGTGGAAGGGAATGCTCCGAAAGGTTTGCAGCCCAACTTGGGGCTCGCAGGAGAGATCATGGCTAAGAGGCAGGAACCCCAGATCGAGGCCGTGTGGAGCCAGAGGTCCCGAACAGGCCGAGCAGGCGGGCTTCATAACAGTATCGTCTCGAGGTAGCCGACGACTTTTGGCTCCGGAAAGCAAACGACAAACTTTCCGCCAGCCTCAAGGTATGGTCGGTGTGCGGCGAGAATCGTGTCCGTGTGAATCCATGCGAGGATAAAAATGAAGTCCGGCATTTCCTCATAGAGGAGCTTGGTTGGGACAATTGGAATGCCGTGAAGGGGGGTGAATTTTCCCTGCTTCGCAGGATTGTCATCCACAATGCAGTCGATGATTTTGCCCAGATCGAGTTGGGTGATCAGCGTGGTTCCGCTACGTGCCGCCCCGAATCCCCAAAAGCTCTTGCTATCGGCTTGTTGCTGCTCAATGAACGCGGAGAGTTTCGATGCCGCATCGGAGAGCGAACGACTGAATTGCATGATGGTCTCGGGGGCGGTGATTCGGGCTTGCGCTTCGTTGGCCAGAATTTTGTGAACCGTGGGAAGCACCGGGTGGGAGGCTCCCGTTTTCTGGGCTGTGCCCACGATTGAACCGCCTTGGATGGCATTTCTTCGGACATCCACCAACTCCAAGCCCATCCGAGAGAGAAAAGCAGCAAGTGGGGTGATCGAGTGATGGCTCAAGTGCTCGTGAAAGATGGTGCCAAGAAGCATTCTTTCGAGAATGTCCCCAAGGTAGGAGCATTCGAACACGAAGATTCCATCCGGCGCGAGCAGGTCTCGGATGCATGACGTCATACCCTCAAGGTCGTCTGTGTGGGCAAAGACATTGAAGGCACAAACGACCGAGGCTGGACCGTGTTCCCCGATGATCCGTTTAACTATCGTCGGCGTTAGAAACTCCGGGAGCGTGGGGATTCCGGCAGCCGAGGCTTCAGCGGCGATGTCGCGTGCCGGATCGACTCCAAGAACGCTGAATCCGCGTTTTTTAAAGCAATTGAGTAGAGAACCGTCGTTGCTCCCGATATCTACGACTAAAGGGGATTTGGAAAAATGGTAATTGGAGGAAACAAATTCCGCAGTGTCATCAAAGTGCTCAACAAGTGAGGGAGTTCCCGCGCTGCGGTAGTTGAAGTCACGATAGAGAAATTCCGGATCGACGATATGCAGGAGCTGCACATGTCCGCAGTGGAGGCACATGAACAAATCAAGCGGGTGGACTGGCACATTGGGGGCTTCTTCGAGGCTATCCGAATATTTCTCGGCAACGGGAGTTGGAGCAAGAGGCACTACAAGTCGCAAATCATCTGAGTTGCAGAGTCGGCACGCTTTCCGCTCTCGTGCGGTTGCGAAATTCTGATGGTCAGCGGGCGTTCTCACGAGGGTATATGGAGTTCCCGGGGTGGAGAGCTCTCACGTCCGTAAATGGCACGGCGCAACCTGCGAAAGACAATTTCCAGGAGGCTGTGTGTCACTGAAAGCAGGTTTCGCAGTGTCATGGAAGTCGAACCCTTTCCTTTTTTTTCATCCGACCATGTGGGGACTTGCGTGAAAGAAAGCCCCTCGTAGTCAAGCAGACGTGTAATCATATCGGCAGAATATCCAAATCCATAAGAGCTTGGGTGCCAGCGCAGGACATGATTGCGGTGGTAGATCGGGGAACCATTGTAGTAGCGGATTTTGTAGCCGGAGATGAGATTGACGAGTGCTGTGAAGGTGCGGCTGATAAGGTTTCTCTTCCAGCCTCTGGGCCCATATTCCGTCATGTAGGGAATCACCAGGTCGCATGTGCCAAGATGTTTGAACACAGCGTAGAGAGCTTCCGTTGGTTGAGGGTCATCCCCGCAGGACATGCGGTAGTAGGTGCCCTTGCCCATCAACGCACACTCGACAAAATTGTAGGCCAATCCACGATTGCGTTCGTTGACTTTGAGCGTGATTGACAACTCGGGATGGTCTTTTACAAACTTCGTAACAAGTTCAGCAGAATTATCCTTTGAGCAGTCGTCTACAACAACTATTTCAAAGGAATGCCCGGTGCGTGTCATTGCTTCGATGTTGTGTCGAATGGCATCAACCACGCGTTGTCCCTCGTTGTAGCACGGAATGCCTATGGTGATGAGAGGAGGCATGGAAGAGATATTTGAAACCTGAGACTGGAAACTGGAAACTGGAAAAAAGTGAAAGGGAAAGGGCGGAAGGAAAGAAAGCTCATTGTGCTGGGTGGATGGTTAGACCTTCGAGGGCAGCGCATTCTCTTTGGCGTTTATCCAGAGAGGCGAAATGCGTGCACCCCGCCTCTAAGGCGGCGGCGATGTGCAAAAGATCCATGCTCCGGGCTCCAATCCTTGCCGAATGCTTTAGGGACAATCGCTCCGCAGCCGAAAAAATGCCAGCCAAGTCGTAAGAAAATCTAGCAAGGCGGCCACCCTCGATATCAGATCGAAATGCGCCCAGTGCCGTTTCGCTTTGAGCTTGGCTAATTTCACCTCGGAAAACTTTTAAGCGGATGGCATTTGGCAATTCGATCTCATGCAAGTGGGAGTAAAAAAAGGGGGCCCCAAGAGAGTGTAGAATGCGATCTGCCAAGCTGGAGTTCTCCTCCTCTACATAACTTTTGAGCAGAATTCCCGTGTCGGCGTAATTCATTTTCAAGTATCGCGTCGGTCGTAATCGATTGCGGAATCGGTTGACTGGGGACCCTCGGGAAAAACACGATTTCGCCATTCCGCGCGATCAGGCCATTCCATGCTGGATGATTTTCGTTTTTGCAAAGGCGAGAGGATCGCGAAGGGCATGCCTCGCTTGGTGATGGTGATTTTTTCACCGTTATGAATGATACGCGAAATATCAGAAAAATGATTCCGCAGATCAGCAACCGTCGCAGTTTTCATATGAGAGAAAAACTATCATGGATTTTTAGAATGAAAAAGGTAAAATTTGAAACCTGAACACATGCCAGCGGGCGCTGGCTGGGTAGCCTGCCAAAGGCAGCCCGAAGGGTGACATGAGTGGGAGCGAAGGAGGCAAACCTGAAATAAGGGTGGAGTGGAATTTGAGACCAGAAATTTGAAACCTGAGACTGGAAACTGGAAACCTGAAATAAGGGTGGAGTGGGAGCGAGCTTTTAGGGTTTGGTCGAAAAAGGCTGCAGAGGGTGCTCCAGTGGCAAGCTCGTCATCTTACGGAAATCAGCCATGTTTAAAGTCACTATGCTTGAAGCTCCGAAGGCTTCGGCCGTGCGTGCATGCAGAAAGTCGTGGAAATTGCTTCCGCGAGCGCCATCCCGCGCAGCAGCTAATAGGGCGACTTCTAAAGTTTGCGGGCCTGATAAATCCCGGAAGGACAGATGTGCGAATACTCGCTGCGCTTCACGGGCGGCATCGGTCGGAGAGAGATTTCGTTTGACCAATTGGCCGTATGGATCGCGGTAAACCAAACCGCGACCGGTCTGAATAGAAATCCACTCGGCGACCGTGTGCGAGCGGGTCATACCCTCAATCGGCATCCAGCCTTCTTTCCACGCCCGCAAAAGGGCAGATGTATCGTAATACTTCACGGAGCGACGAGGCGTTCCAATTCGTCCTCACGGGCTTCGATTACCGCTGCCAAGATACTATCGTCATCCAAGGTGCCGCTTTCCCTAGCCTGCGAAGGGCTCACGGTGACAGTCGGCATGTAGGGCACGATGCGGGCGACCGGTTTTCCGAAATCGGTGATCACAACCTCTTCGCCACCATGAATGACTGGACGAACGATGCGACGAGTCTCGCGGTGCAATTGGGATAGTGTGGCATGCATATCTAAAAAATACACAAAGTGTGCAGAGTGTCAAAACGAGAAAAGTGTGGAGTGGAGTTTGAGACCTGAGACTGGAAACCGGAAGCCGGAAAAAATCTGGGAGTGAAGGGGATAGGGAAGTTTTTATGGGATTTTTGGGATCAGACTGGAGCCAAACTCATTTAGTTCGAGTGCGGAGCTTGGCTTACAACATTCCAGCGCCCGCCTTTTGCTGGTCCAATGCGGCGGAGTTTACCGCTTTTCTTGAGCAAGCCAATTTGCTTTTCCACGGCTCTGGAGGTCATGTTTATTTTTTCTGCAAGCGCTTTGGCGGACAAAGCAGGTTGCAGCTTGAGGAGTTCGAGGATTTTCTCCGAACTTTTCTCCGAACTTTTCTCCGAACTTTTCTCCTGTGTGAGAACGCTGGGCAGAGCAAATATGATGCTGACAGTATCAGGGCCTAATTGAATCTGTGGAGCGGACAGACCTGCGTCTTGCATCAATTTGATGATTTGCAGGATGCCACGCCCCCATGTTTCTATGAGGCCTCGGCGGTAGAAAATTTTAGCGATCCATGGGTTCCAGGGCTTGGATTCATGGGGTTGGTAGAGTTTTTCGGGGGTGAGTCCAAAGTGCAATTCACCGGGCGAGATGATTTCCAATCGGTCGTCATACAAGGCCACAGAAACTGCTCCAGAAGGACTGCTGTAGTCGCGATGCGCAAAAGCATTTGCCAAGGCTTCTCGAACGGCCTCCAGCGGGAGCGCGGGCGTATCCGTGCGAGCCAATTGACTGGGCACAATCTTGCTGGCAATGGGCAACCAGTCGAGCAAACCGCTCTGCGCGGCGCAGAAGGCCAAATGCATTGCCGCTGTATTGGCGATTATCCAAGAACTCTTCGCGCGTTTTGCCTTTGAAGCGGGCGAGTCGAAGCTGGAATTGGGGAAATGCTGGCAATGCTTGGTCGTCTTTGCAAAAGAGGGCCACCGCTGCGCAACTGAGTTGGTCACTGTGCACCAAGAGTCCGAGACCTCTGAGTAACGCAAGAGAATCTCGCGTGCCCGGATCTAAGAGGCGGCCACGGCGGATCGATTCTTCAATGGTAACCACCAATTCATTCAGATCGAGATCTTCAATCTTGCAACCTTTTGCAGGTTGGATCTCCCAGCGGTCGCTGGTATGCATGGATTCAAGAAGATGGCGCTGGTAGTCGCTTCGGGGCATGACGCGCGTGGTGTTGAGCACGCGCTCATAGGGCACGCCTCGAAACGAAACCGGAGTGTTGGACGCGCGCTCCACTCGGACGAGCAGCGCCTCAAGCTCCTGTTCGCCTGCCGCAATAGGAATGCGCTGAATATAGGGATTCAAGCCAGGCTCGAAACCTCGGAATTCCTGAGCCAACTCTTCCAATGTGCGGTCGGTGACTTTTTGACCGATAACTTTGCCTGAGGGCGTCACTCCAAAAACCAGTTCTCCACCTTGCCCATTGGCAAACGCACAAAGCGTGCGGCAAGCCTTGTCTTTTTCGGCGGTGGATTTTTTGAACTCCAAAGTCACAGATTCGCCACCGGATATATCCAGCATCAATCGAGAGAGCAAAGCCCTCTGATCGATCTTTTGGATTGTATTGCGGGTCATTTAAGATGCGAGTGAAAGCGTGGAGTAAAAGGGAAGAGTGGAATTTGAAACCTGAGACTAGAAAAAGTGAAAGTGATAGGGAAAGGGTCGTGTGGAATGAAGTTTTTATGGGATGTTGGGGATCACAATGGCACCGGGGATTCCGGCATCGGTCGTTGCCAACTGGGCTGTATTGGCTTGAGCTAAATCGAGGAGATGGCCATCCATAACTTGTCGCGGACTCCGCACCCAATCGGGTAAAGTTTCAGCAGCGCGGTGATCTGGCAGGAGCTGCAGTTTCCAATCGGCTTTCATTTGCGCGAGCAGCTGTCGGCAGAGCGCGGTAGTGACAACTGCCTCGGGCAAGCCGGAAAGAACACGCACGAAGCCGATCTCTGAAATGCTGCAAGTGAAGAGATTTTTCCCTTTTGCCCAGAGAGTGACGCGTTGATGAAACTCATGCTTTTTGTAACCGATCGCTATGAGCGCGTTGACATCGAGGAGATAGCTCATGGGAAGTCGGCGAGTGCGGCTGCTACACGCTCGCTGGTGAGCGTGGGGGCATCTTCCACATCCAACACAGAATACCCGCCGGATGTTTCTTTGATGATTCTGGCCGATGGCTTCGACAAGCGAATAGGCTCTAACACGATGCGGTCGCTCTCACCTCGAACTTCAAACTTCATCCCTGGAGTAAGGCCCAGCACGCGACGCAAGCTGGCATTCAAAACGATTTGCCCTTTGGATGAGAGGGTAGCAGTCATGGTAAGATGGTCTTACGCTGGCGCAGGGTTGTCAAGGGAGAGAGAAGAAAGTCAGGAGGGGAAATTTGAGACTGCAGCATCGGTTGCTTGGGAACCTTGGGGAAAAACACGATTTCGCCACTCGGCGCCGCAAGGCACCGATGCTCCCAAAAGGTCAAACACCTCATTCTCAGCGACGATGCCGACCCGAACTCTATGCGGAGCCTCGAAACGCCGTTGCAAAACGTATTCCGCCGGGGTCAAAACCGCATGGGAACGCCGAGGTCCTCCTCGGCCCGCACAGGTCCGCGATGCCAACGGGGACGTTGGCGCTCCCACCCGTTACTCTTTACCGCGACAGGATCAAGCCACCCCGTAAGCGGTGCGCGTAGCGCCACTATTGGAGAAACTGCAGGTGTCGTAGGGTTGGGCGATGACACCAACAAAAGCAGGAACTGAAATCACTGTGGGTTCGCCGGGTGGCGAGCTTCTCAAGCAAGCCACTCTGGGGCGTGTCGCACGCCTTTGGAAAAGTGCGAGGCGATTGTTGAGGCCTTTGAGCGGGCGGGCATGAGTGCGGCGCGGTTTGCGGATTGCCACTGAAGGGCAGGCGCGCTTGGCGGCGGGGTTGCTCCGCGAACTGGAGCGCGGGCTGCTGAGTTTTCCTGGATCGATCAGGGTGTTCGTGGCGCTCGGGATTGGTGCACATTGACCTGAAGGAGGAATTGATAAGTGAATCGACTGGAAATTTTTTACGCGACTTGCTCGAGAAACCGCTCCTGAGCATTGTCGAAGGGGGAAGCACGGTATGGGTCCTCGACAAGGAATCGTTTTTCCGCAAGTTCGCCGGGCATTTCCCTGGCCCGATCCTGCAAATCGGAAACACCAACAGCCGCTACAAATTCCCCATCGGAGCCCGCGCCTTTATGGAACAATGGAACGCCCACGGCCCAGCCCACCACTGCGCCATCGGCATCGGCCACAACGCCCATAAACTGAAAAAACTCGCATCCCTCCTCGGCATCGAAATGCAAACCGTCTGCTAACGAACCTCAATCCCGCAACTTTTTTGGCCGATCGGCCATTTTTTTGACGGGCTCGGGCGCGCGGTTCAGGTCTTGCGACGCCTGCGGTTTCTTGCCCAGGCAATGCCGGCACCGGCGAGCAGGGCGACTGCGGTGGCCCAGGTTTCGGGTTCGGGGACGGGGCGGATTTCGTAGGGGCTGATCCCTTCGATGAAGCTGTTGCCGATAAAGCCTGTGCCGAACCCGCTGTAGAAGCTGATATATTGCAGGCTGTCGGAGAGGTTCGCGTTGCTCGTGAAGTAGAGGTGGTCCGAATACAGCGTGTAGTTGTAGATGTTCAGGCGGGTGGTGCTCGTGAGTTGAGTGACCAAGTTCGAGAACTCGAGCGCGACGTTTCCCCCGCCCATGTCGATCGTCGAGTTGGCGGAGAGCGTGAGCGCGCCCACGGTTTCGTTGATGTTTCCGCCGAACTCCAGCGTGCCGCCGGCGAGGGTTATGTCCGCCGAGTCGTTGATCGCGTCGTCCGCCCCAACAAGAAGGGAACCGCCGGTTACGGTGATGTTCGTCGTGCTTCCAAGAGCGCCGGTGGCGTTGGCTCCGAGCGTGCCGGCGGTGATTGTTGTTGCTCCAGTAAAGGTGTTCGCTTTGGAGAGGGTGACTGTGCCGGAGGTGGTTTTATTCACGCCCACAGAGCCTGCGATGATCGCATCGACCGTGCCGCTCTGGAGGTCGAAGTCGCTGGCAGAGGTCAGGACGCCAGTCGTGCCGGTGATGCTGCCGGAGGTGAGCGTGACGCCGGCGACGGTATCGCTGAAGTTCACCATATTGAAGCGGCCACCATTGATCACGAGCGTGCTGGAGTCGTTGATGCGGTTGCTGTTGGCGATTTGGAGGGTGCCGCTGTTGATGGTCGTGGCGCCGGTGTAGGAACTGCTGCCGTTGACTCCGAGGGTCACCAATCCGGTTCCATTTAATGTGAGACCCCCCGTGCCGAGCGCGAGGTTGTTTTTGATCGTGAAATTTCCCGCGCCCACGAGCGTGAGGGTGTGGTCCGCTCCGGTGATAAAAGAACCACTGGCACGTTCCAGCGTCAGCGTGTCGGCTTCGCTTCCGATGGTGGCATCGGCCGCGAGGGTGATGGTGACCCCTGTGGTGTTCCAGGTGTTGTTGCCTGACAAGCTTCTCAACGCTCCAGCGCCGCCGACTCCCGAACCGCTGATGGTCAGGTTTTCGCCGGTGACTGTGATGCCGCCGGAAAGGGCGAGGGTGGCTCCGGAGGAGACTGTGGTGCCGTTGCCGGTCCCGCCGAGCGCGCTGGCATTCGAGATTTCGAGGGTGCCGCTCGAGACGGTGGTATTGCCGGTATAGGTGTTGACGCCGCTGAGGACAAGGTTGCCGCTTCCTGCTTGGATGAGGGATCCGCTGCCTCCGATGGCGCTGGCGAAGTCCGTGCCCTGCGTGACGGTGTCGGTGCGATTGAAGGCGAGCGTGGCGTTGTTGGTGATCGCGCTGGCTGTGGAGAGTGAACCGCTTGTGGCGCCGTTTCCAATTTGGAGCGTGCCGGCATTTATCGTCGTGGTGCCGGTGTAGGTGTTTGACCCCGAGAGAATCCATGTGCCAGTGCCGGCCTTCGTCACATTGGTGGCATTGCCGCCGCTGCTGTTGGCGATAGTGCCGCTGAGGAGCGCGGTGCCGGCGGTGGAGCCTTGCAGGGTGAGAGCCTTCGTGCCAGAGCCCGTATTGGTGATGTTGCCTGTGAGCACGAGTTGGCCGGATGCGCCGGATTGGTCGATCCTGACCCCGCCGGTCGGTCCACGGCTGAGATTGATGTTTTTATCCGAGGTCTCTCCTGTGCCCGTGTATTTGAGAATGTTGGTTGCTGTGGTGGAGGAGGCACCGATAAAAATGGTGCCGTTTTTTCCGAGATGGCTGTTGCTGCCAGTCATCCCAAAAGATGCCGCGCTCAGTGTGGTGGTCGTGCCTGTGGTATTGGCATTGATGGTAACCGGTCCGCTGAAGGAATTGTTCGCATTGCCCAGTAGGAAATTCCCGTTTCCACTGCCGCCAAAACCAACGGAGAGCACGCCGTTCACATCGGCGAGGAGGCCGTCGAAGGTGAGGTTGAAGGTATTTGTGTTTCCGCTGGAATTGAAAGAGAGCGTTTTGCTTCCCGCTCCGGACATCGCGAGATCGCTGGTCATCGTGATGGTGGCATTGGCTGCGGTGATCGTGCCGCCCCCGGTGGTTCCGGCGAGGTCGATGACTTTGTCCGTGGTTTCAACGGGGGAGCCATTGCTGAATCGAAGGCCGCCCCCTGTGCTGGTGCTGCCCAGCTTGATCGTGCCATTGGTTCCAAGAAAACTCGCGACTGCCGCTGTCGCCGAAGCTGTTTGCGTAAAGCGTGCCGTTCTGCACCCAGACGCCGCCGCTGAAGCTGTTGGCGCTATTGTTGAGGGTCGCGTCGCTGGAGCCTTGTTTAATGATCATGCCGGTGCCGGTGATGGCGGCCCCGCTGAAATCCGTGCCCTGGGTGACTGCGTTGGAGCGGTTGAAAACCAAAGCGCCGTTGTTGGTGATCGCGCTGGATGTCGAGAGACTGCCTGTCGTGCCCCCTGCGCCGATTTGGAGCGTGCCGGCGCTGATCGTCGTCGCGCCGCTGTAGGTGTTGGCTCCGGAAAGGACGAGTGTGCCGCTGCCGGCTTGGATCAATGCCCCTGTGCCGCTGATCGCGCTGGCGAAGTCGGTTCCTTGAGTGAGGGTATTTGAGCGGTTGAAAGCGATTGTGCCGTTGTTGGTGATCGCGCTGGATGTCGAGAGGCTGCCTGTCGTGCCACCCGCTCCGACCTGGAGGGTGCCAGCGTTGATCGTCGTGCCACCGGAGTAGGTGTTCGCTTTGGAGAGGGTGACTGTGCCGGAGGTGGTTTTATTCACGCCCACAGAGCCTGCGATGATCGCATCGACCGTGCCGCTCTGGAGGTCGAAGTCGCTGGCAGAGGTCAGGACGCCAGTCGTGCCGGTGATGCTGCCGGAGGTGAGCGTGACGCCGGCGACGGTATCGCTGAAGTTCACCATATTGAAGCGGCCACCATTGATCACGAGCGTGCTGGAGTCGTTGATGCGGTTGCTGTTGGCGATTTGGAGGGTGCCGCTGTTGATGGTCGTGGCGCCGGTGTAGGAACTGCTGGAACTCACTCCGAGGGACACCAATCCGGTTCCATTTAATGTGAGACCCCCCGTGCCGAGCGCGAGGCTGTTTTTGATCGTGAAATTTCCCGCGCCCACGAGCGTGAGGGTGTGGTTCGCTCCGGTGATAAAAGAACCACTGGTGCGTTCCAGCGTCAGCGTGTCGGCATCGCTTCCGATGGTGGCATCGGCCGCGAGGGTGATGGTGACCCCTGTGGTGTTCCAAGTGTTGTTGCCTGACAAGCTTCTCAACGCTCCAGCGCCGCCGACTCCCGAACCGCTGATGGTCAGGTTTTCGCCGGTGACTGTGATGCCGCCGGAAAGGGCGAGGGTGGCTCCGGAGGAGACTGTGGTGCCGTTGCCGGTCCCACCGAGCGCGCTGGCATTCGAGATTTCAAGGGTGCCGCTCGAGACGGTGGTGTTGCCGGTGTAGGTGTTGACGCCGCTGAGGACAAGGTTGCCGCTTCCCGCTTGGATGAGGGATCCGCTGCCGCCGATGGCGCTGGCGAAGTCCGTGCCCTGCGTGACGGTGTCGGTGCGATTGAAGGCGAGCGTGGCGTTGTTGGTGATCGCGCTGGCTGTGGAGAGTGAACCGCTTGTGGCGCCGTTTCCAATTTGGAGGGTGCCGGCATTTATCGTCGTGGTGCCGTTGTAGGTGCTAGCGCCTCCGAGGGCCAATGTGCCGCTTCCAGACTTGACCAGCGATGTTCCTGTTGCGTTCGATCCGGCAATGCCGCCCTCCAGCACAAGACCTCCGTTTCCATTCACTGTCAGAATTTTTGAGCTGGAATTCGTTATTTGGAGGGCATTTTGAAGGGTGAGGACTTGCCCAGCGGTTTGTGAGGTAAGCGTCACCGCACCGGTGGAGGTTCCGATGGTGATCGTCTTATTGCTGGTCTCGGAGTTGCCGGTCCAGGTCAGACCGCCGGCGTTGCTTGCGGTTGACAGACTGATAGTTCCATTGGTGCCCAACGCGCTGTTCGCACCGGTGTTTCCAAGCGAGGCGACCGAGAGGAATCCATTCGTTACGGCAACCCCGCCACTGAAGCTGTTGGCAGTGTTCGATAGGACGAGAGTGGAGGTGCCGGTGCTTTTGGAGATTTTGCCGGAGCCGCTGATGACGCCGGAGAGGTTGCCAGTGAGGTTGGTGGCCAACGTCACGGCTAGATTGTTTGTGAGAATCAGGTCGTTGGTGATGTTAACTGCTGTTTTGATAGTTCCTGAGCCGGACAAGGCAATGCTTGGTTCTGTGCCGCCATTGTTAAGGAACTCCAGCGCATTTCCCGTGATGTTGAAAACCGGAGCGGTCCCAGAGCCTGGGCCAGTGCCGCTGAAGGTGAGTTTGTTCAGTTGGAATGTGCCGCCAATGTCGTTGTTGGAATCGGCTGTGGCACCGGCAGCCTGCGAACCCGTGAAAATAAGGGTCGTGGTGGATGAGCTCGCGGGTGCCGTGCCGCCGCCCCAATTTGTTCCAGAAGCCCACTGGTCGGTGCCCGATGCCGGGATCGTGTAAGTGTAGTTGGCCGCATTGGCGTTGCCTCCCATCGCAATGGCCAAGCCGAGGATGACGCAGGCAACCAACCGGCCCGAAGAAAAAATCGAAACGCCTGTGGAACGGATCAATGAAAAGAGCGCCGCGCACCAATGACTTTGCCAGCGTTGAGACGCACCAAGAGCCCGGCAGGACACCGAGATGTCACGGAATTGTTGAACGGCTAAAAAATTCATAGGGAGAACTTGGATGAAAAATACCGTTGAAAACCGGAATGCGTCAACAATTTTTTTCAATAATATACATTTTTATAAAATTCAAAAATTGCATTTTTTCGATGTGAAAATTTGTTTTTTAATCGGAGTTTGCTGATGCAAGACCATCTTTGGCATCATTTCAAAATTCCATTACATTTATTTTGCATTATTGTCGTCAAACTCTAAAGTGCCCATTTCAGACAATCCATGAGCCCCCAAGAATTGCAACCGAAAGCCGGCGTGAAAACCTACAAAGTCGGGACACTGGTTTACACCAGTCGCGCATTGATCACCGTGATGTTTTGGATGCTGCTGGGCGATTTGTGCCTGCAGATCATGGAACAGTTGCCGACCTCGCTGGTGCCGCTGCAGTTGCGATGGGCCAGCGCGTCGGATACGCTGATCGGGTTCATCACCGGGAGCCTGCCGGCGGTGCTTGGGATTCTGCTGAATCCGGTGATTGGCGTGCAGAGCGACCGGCACCGGGGGAGATTTGGGCGGCGGCGGCCGTTTTTATTGGGTGCGACGCCGCTGGTGGTGGTGGCGCTCATAGGCTTGGGATTTGCCAAGCCGGTCTCGGGGTTTCTCTCCGGAGCATTCGGCGCGGAGTCGCCTGCCGCCGTGGAGATCGGCTGGATCGGGGGCTGCATGGTCGTCTTTGTGGTGGCGAACACCTACATCATGCAGGTGTATCAATTTCTCTTTGTGGATGTGATCCCGGCCGAGGTGATGGGCAAATTTGTGGGGTGCTACCGGGCCGTGGGCGCGCTCGGGGCGTTTGTGTTCCACCGCTATATGTTTGGCCAGGCGGAGACGCAAACAGCGTGGATCTATGTGATCTCGGCGGGCCTTTATGCCGTGTCGTTTCTGCTTATGATCTGGAAGGTGAAGGAGGGCGACTACCCCGAGCCACCGCCCAAGGAGAGTTTTGTGAAAACGACAAAAGCGTATTTCACGGAGTGCTTCAGCCGTTCGTTTTATCTGAAGACCTATTCGTTGGCATTCTGCTTCTGGAGCGCGATCGTGCCACTATGGACATTTCTGGTGTTTTTCGGAACGAAGCCGGGGCAGGACATGGGCTACGCGCCCACGCTGGGCCTGAGTCTGGACGCCTTCGGCCAAGCGCGCGGGTGGTGCTCACTGGTGCAGGTGCCGGTGTTTTTTCTGGTGGGGCCGCTTGTGGACCGCTTCCACCCGCTGCGTGTGGGCATGGTCGGCATGCTGCTCTCGAGCGCGACCTTTTTTGCGAACTTCTTTTTCGTTCACAGTGAGGGGTCGTTCACTTTCTGGCTGATCGTGAATTTCATCGCGCAGGCGATCTACATGGGGGCCTACCTGGCGATCCTGCCACGGCTCCTGCCGCGCTCGAAATACGGGCAGTTTTTCACGGCGAACCAGATTTTTGGATTTGCGGGTGTGGCGCTGGCGCCGGTGTTGTGCGGCGCCTTTCTCGAAGGGCTGAAAGACTACAGATTCATCTATGTGTGGTGCGGTGGATGCACCTTGGCGGGATTTGTGATGTGCCTGTTCCTTTATCGGCACTGGATGCGGCTCGGCGGCGACAAGGATTACCGCCCGCCGGGGTTTGAGAACGAGGTTCCGACCACCGCGCCTTCCGCCGGGCATTGATTTCATGAAAACGAACAAATCATCCATTGACCAATTCGCCGCCATTGCCACTGAGTTGGTTTCAAATCGGCATGCCGACCTCGTGCATCCCGAGCGAGCTTCGAAGCCGGTGAATCTGCTGCCGCTGAGCGCCGGGGGCTTGGGAAATCCGATGCGGCGCGCGCGAAAAATCACCACGGCGCAGGAATTGCGCGCCGAACTGGCGGCGCTGCGCGCGCGGATGGCGCCCTTCCTGGCGAACCTCGCACCGCCGCTTGCTTCCAAGCGCCGGGTTTTGGATATTGCCGAGTTCCAGTGGCGCGTGGAAACCGCCTCGGACCGCGCGGATTTCGAATCCGTGCAACGCGGCATCGGCGTGTGGGAGGATGTGCGGATTCCGCATTACGGCCCCCCACTTGGTCCGGCGGCCACCTTGTATCGAACGGTGCTCGACCTGCCGGCGGAAATGTTTTCCCAAGAGAGGCAGGTGCTTTGCTTCGATGCGGTGGATTACAGCTGCCAAGTCTATCTGAACGGCGTCTGCCTCGGCACGCATGAGGGATTTTTCGAGGCGTTTGAATTTGATGTCACAGGCATCGCGCGGGCTTTCGGGAATGTGCTGTTGGTGCGGGTGGAAAATGATTTCACCATGCTTGGGCAGGCGTTCTCGGATGGCGATACCGACGGTGACAAAATCTACGCCGCGACCGGCCTCGGCTACGACGATCCTGAGGAGGGATGGCATCACTGCCCGCCCGGAATGGGCATCTGGCAGGGGGTTCGCTTCGAATCGCGCGCCAGGCTCGCAATCACCGATCTTTTCCTGCGTCCCCTCCCCTCGCTCGATGCGGTCGAGATTCAGGTGGAAATTCAAAGCTCAGGATCAAAAGCCCCCGAGGAAGCCGCGCTCCGCGTTTCGATTTTCGGCCGGAATTTCGACGCCCTCGTTCATGACAAGCACCTGCATCGCGCCGTCGGCGAGTGGGTGAGAGGATTTGGCGACCTCGACCACGGCACGCCGGAGTCCGAGCCGGCCTTGATGGGGCCTGGAAAAACTATCTCGCGCTCACCCTGCCCATCGAGGAGGCGAGACTTTGGGATCTCGAAACCCCGTGGCTGTATGAGGCCCAAATCGAATTGCTCGATGCCGCCGGCGCGGTGCTCGACTCGGCAAGCCGTCAATTTGGAATGCGACGGTTCGAGCAGGATGAAACCTCGACGCCGAAAGGGAAATTCCGCCTCAACGGGCGCGAAATCCGACTCCGTGGAGCGAACACGATGGGCAATCTCGACATGTGTGTCTTTCGGGGCGACTTCGAGCAACTCCATGACGACATCCTCCTCGCCAAGCTCACCAATCTGAATTTTCTCAGGCTCACCCAGCATCCGGTGCAGCGCGAAGTGTATGAGGCTTGCGACCGCCTGGGGTTGATGCTCCAGACCGATCTGCCACTCTTCGGCACCATCCGACGCAATCAATTTCACGAGTGCGTGCGGCAGTCGGCCGCGATGGAGCGGCTGGTGCGTTCGCATCCCAGCAGTGTGCTCGTTTCCTTCATCAACGAACCATTCCCCGCCGCCCGCGCCAAGCCCCACCGGTTCATGCTCCGCGAGGATATGGAGCTGTTTTTCGACATGGCCTCCAAGGCCGTTCGCCGCGAAAATCCGGACCGCGTCATCAAGTGCGTGGATGGCGACTACGACCCGCCAGTGCCAGAGGGCATGCAGGACAACCACTGCTACTGCGGTTGGTATATCGGCCATGGCATTGACATCGGCGCCTTGCACCATGGCGCTTGGATGCCCGTCAAACCCGGCTGGCACTTTGGTTGCGGAGAGTTCGGTTCCGAGGGGCTCGATTCCCTTGAAGTCGCCCGGAAACACTACCCGAAGGAGTGGCTGAAAAGCGGCGCCAATGGAGAATGGACTCCCGACATTATTCCCAAGGCCCAGTCGATGAATTTCCACTACCTATGGTATCCCACTCCGCAAACGCTGGAGCAGTGGATCGAGGCCAGCCAGGCCCATCAGGAGTGGATCACGCGCCTGATGACGGAGGCCTTCCGCCGGCTCCCGGGGATGAACACGTTTGCCATTCACCTCTTCATCGACGCCTGGCCGGCCGGTTGGATGAAAACGATCATGGATGTGAATCGCATCCCGAAAAAAGCATGGTTCGCCTACCGTGATGCGCTGTCACCGCTGGCCATCTCGCTTCGCAGCGACCGCACGGCAGGCTTCTCCGGCGAGTCGTTGCCCGTCGAAATCTGGGTCGCCAATGATCTCGATGAGACACCGCCCGGCTGCACTCTCGAATACGAGATCACACACCAAGGCCAATGCGTGGCCCAAGGTCGCGCGCCAGCCTCCCTCGCCCGCTGCGCCCCTGCCGGACAAGGGTTGCTTGAGATCACTTTGCCGGATTGCCGCGAACGCAGCGAGCTAACCATCTCGGCGGCTCTCGTCGATGCCGAGGGAACGGCTCTGCACGACTCGCAAATCTCGCTGGCTGTTTTTCCAAAACCCAAACCCGAGGCGCGGGAGGTTTTTGTTTTTCCTGGAGATGCGAATGCCGAAGCGGCTCTCGAGACCCTCGGAATCGCGAAGGCTTCAGGAAATAGAAAAGACGACGCAGTTATCCTGGTGTCCGACCCGGCCATTCTCTCGAGCGAATCGCAAACACTCTCTCAAGCCGTCCGTGCCGGGGCAGTCGTTGTTCTTTTACCTCTACCGACAGGCCAATACACCCTCGGCGACGCCCCTCTCGAAGTTCGAGCCTCCGGCATGGGAGCACGCCATTTCGTTTCGTGCGATTCCGGCCATCCGATGGTGGAGGGATTTCAGCGCGAGGATTTCAAATTCTGGTTCAACGAGCAACTCGGCTATGCCTCGCCGATTCTTTCGACTGTTCTGGAAGCGCCGGAGTGGAATCCGATTCTGCTCAGCGGCGATGGGGGCTGGGCGCGCAAGTGGGGCCCGGTGCCAGTCTCTGTCGAGCGCCGTGATGGCAAAGGGTGTTGGCGTGTTTGCCAAGTGGATCTCCTACCCCGCCTCCAGGACAACCCCGCAGCCCATCTCTTCGCTCTCAATCTGCTCGAGCCGCCGCGATGTTGAGAGAATAAGTCTGGCAATAATGAACCAACTTCATGGATATTTCAGCAATGCCAGATTTAAATATTGGAGACATTGCAAATGCTGCGGGAGTTTCACGGGCCACTGTTTCCCGGGTGATCAACGGCAGTCCCTTGGTCAAAGCGAAGACCGTCGCACTCGTTAAAGCAGCCATCGATAAACTGGGCTATGTCCGCCCTTCGGTCCGGCCAGGCCCGAAACCCCGCGCGCCCCACCCCCTGCGCCTTCGCACCGGCTCGATCGCCTTGATCTCCATCGGAGGCAGCGGCTCCTTGTTTCAGGAACCCATCATGGCCTCGTTGGTCGAGCAAATCCAAAGCACCTGCCGCGCCCGGCAACTCAACTTGCTGCTGGATCAAATGACCTCGACCGATCAAATCCCGCTGTGCGTGGAGACCCGCCAGGTGGATGGTGCCATCCTTTTGATCTCAGGCCGGCCGGCCAATCGCCGCGAGTGCATCACCAAACTCGCCGGCATGATTCCGTGCGTTCATATTTTTGCCCCCGGACACCCTATTTTCAGCGTCGATCATGTCACCGTGAATGATGTTGCCGTGGGCGATATGGCGTTTCGGTCATTGAAAGACGCGGGCTGCCAATCGATGGCTCTCGTCAATGCCTCGAGCTTCTTTCTTGAAGCCCTCTATGTGCGCGGACGCGCCTTCACCGACCGCGCCCAGATCGAAACAATCCCCACCCATGTATTCGCGTCGAAAAACCTCTACTCCAACCCCACCAACTTCTGGCCCCAACCCCTCTCAATATTCGAGGATTTCAAAACCGTCGCGACGGCGATCCGCTCCATGCCCAAGCCCGTCGGGGTTTTCCTGACCCTGGAATCCCACGCCCCCCAAGTCCACGCGGCGCTCCGCGAGGAGGGGTTGCTGAACGACGGAAGCGTCAAACTCGCCATCGCCGGAACAACCCCGTTTTTCGTCAAAGACCTCCATCCCGCTCCGCTCCTGATCGATCTCTCCTTTTCAGAAATCATCGCAGTCGCCGTGGACCGACTTATCCAACGGGCCAACAACATGCCCGCCCAGATTCTAACGTTTCTGGTCCCCCCGAAAATCGCAGCGCCATAGAAAATCTGCCGGATTTCAATATCCAAAAACGCTTTATAAATTAAATAAGAGTTTTTTATTTTCAGAATGCTTCATTGCATTAATAAAATGAAAATAAATGATAATTTATGTTGCGGGTTGCACACCCCCATGGGATAGTTCGATTGGTTCTTGATCATCGAACCTGCCCCGCCCCCGGACCACCTAATGGAAAAGAAAAACAGCGCCCCAGAGAAAAAGCATGCGTTCACGCTGATCGAGTTGCTCGTTGTCATTGCTATCATCGCCGTGTTGGCAGCGTTGGCCGTTCCCATGAGCAGGTCGATGATGGAAAAAGGGAATTCGGCCAAGTGCGTCAGCAATCTCCGGCAAATTGGCGGAGCCATTCAGCAATATTCAGCTGAAAATGATGGGTTTTTTCCTTACTCCTCGGGTCCAAGTTACGAGGGAAAGGAGACATTCCTACAACTTCAGCACTTGGCAGGCCCCATTGGCTTACTATCTCGGAATTGGGCAACTCTCACCATCAACACGATACACAAGCATGGCAAGCTATGACAACCCCACTGCGAAGCATCCGTTTAACTGCCCGTCCTGCAAAACAAAGTTTCGAACCTACACGGCGAATAAATATGCGATGGGCTTTCTCCCCTCAGGCGCCACATCTCCCTACCCACGCCGCAAGCCCATAGCTTTTCTGAGACCATCCCAACTCATCCTCATCACGGATAGCCAGACACTGGATGGCCAGGTTACGGCAAACACGATGCAATTCGATGACACAAACTACCAAACCATCATTGGCACACGCCATAACGGAAAAGCGAATGCTCTTTTTGCAGACTTCCACATCGAAGCGATTGACCGCACCAAAATCGATCCCGCCAAGAACATAAAACACAATTAGCCAAGCAATGAACTCTCGCTTCCTGGTTTTTTCTATCGCTCTGGTCTTGGTCGCTCCCCTCCGCGCCGACATCACCCTCCCGAGCGTCTTCGGCGACAACATGGTCCTCCAGCGTGACAAGCCGATTCCCCGTGTGGGGCAAGGCAGCCCCTAGCGAAAAGGTGACCGTCGCCTTCGCAGGACAGGAAAAATCGACCACAGCCGGTGAAAACGGGCTTTGGCAACTGACTCTCGATCCACTGACAGCCAGCAAAACGCCTCAACCATTCGTTGTGTCCGGCGAAAACACCATCACCCTCAAAGACGTCCTCGTCGGCGAAGTCTGGCTCTGCTCCGGGCAATCCAACATGGAGTGGTCGGTGGCAAAATCCGCGAATCCTTTGGAGGAAAAGGCGGCCGCCAATTTTCCCGAAATCCGACATTTCAAGGTTCCCCGCACTGCCAGCGCCTTTGCAAGAGCGGATACAAAGGCTGGCTGGCAGGTCTGCTCGCCGGAAACCGCTGGCGGATTCACAGCGGTTGGCTACGCCTTCGCCCGCGACCTTTTTCGGGAACTCGATGTGCCGATTGGCCTCTTGAATTCCACATGGGGCGGCACGGCGATCGAACCCTGGCTCTCTCCCGAAAGCATCGCCTCTTCGCCGGATCTCACCGAACTCCAAAACAAGCTTTTTTCCCTTTCCAGCCACTCGCCCGAAGGAAAGAAACTCCACGCGAAATACCTGGCCGCACTCAAAAAATGGACCATCGAAGCCGAAGCCGCATTGGCAAATGACGAGTCGCTCACCGAGCCACCCACCGCGCCTTGGCAGCTTGCGGACAACCCCCAAGCCACCCAACTCTACAAGGGCATGATCCATCCCCTCGCCCCCTTCGCCTTGCGTGGCGCGATCTGGTATCAAGGCGAATCAAACGGCAAGGAGTCCTCCACCGCCTATCTCGGCAAGCTCAAGGCACTCATCGGCGGATGGCGCACCCTGTGGACCCAAGGCGACTTCCCGTTTTACATCGTTCAACTCTCGAACTTCGGCCCCAACAGCCCCTCATGGACCGGAGTTCGCGAAGCCCAGTTGCAGGCCCTCTCGATTCCCAATACAGGATTGGCCGTCACCACCGACATCGGCGACTCGAAGGACATCCACCCCAAAAACAAACAGGATGTCGGAAAACGCCTCGCTCTCTGGGCACTCGCAGGCCCCTACGGAAAAGACATCACCCCCTCCGGACCGCTCTACAAAAGCCACCGCGTGGAGGATGGAAAAATCCGCGTCTCGTTCGAGCATGCGAAAAGCGGTCTGATGATCGGAAAAAAAGAAGGCTTGGCACCCGTTGCGCCCGATCCTGCCTCGAAACTCCTTTGGATCGAAATCGCCGGCGAGGACCGCATTTTCAAACCCGCCGTGGCCGTCATTGAAGGTGCGGACCTTGTCATCTCCAGCCCCGAAGTGCCCGCACCGGCGGCGGCCCGATACGCTTACTGCCAAGACCCCGCTGGGGCAAACCTCTACAACAAAGAGGGCCTTCCCGCCTCTCCATTCCGAACCGATTTATGGTAAAAAACCTCCTCCTCGCACTCGCCGCTCTGAGCACGGCAACCCTCCACGCAAAACCCGTTGTCATCTGGGCCTCCGATCCCGTCCGCGCTGGCGAAAGCGTCGTCGTGCGCGGCGATGGATTCGGCGGCAAGGCAGCTGTGGAAATTTCCCTTTCGCAAAACGGAAACCCAACCGACTGGCAGCCCGCCAAGGTTCTTCAACAAACTCCCAGCACCTTGAAATTCGCGCTGCCCGCCCAGATCGGCGACGGCATCGTGCGCTTCCGCATCAGCGATGGCAAAGAATCCTCCGAACCATCCCTCCTCAACGCTCCAAAAATCTGGTGGATGCAGGGCGACGAGACAGAGACCGCCACTCCGGGCGGTTGGCTCCGCCTTTTCGGCCTGAATTTGAATTTGCGCCCCGGCGCCAAAGCCACACTCCGCGCGGGCGATTCAACCATCTCGCTGACCCCCGAAGCGGTCGATGAATTTGCCATTCGCATCCCCCTTCCTGCCGATCTCAAGCCCGGCGAATACACGGTCGAATTCCACAATGGCCTGGCGGACGCCGCCGCGAACGCGACAGCGGGAAAAATCCAAATCGCCCCGAAAAAGCAGGCTCCATCGCGAATCTTCGATGTCATGCCAACTACAGCGAAATCCAACCGATTGGCAGCCCGCCGAGGTTCTTCAACAAACTCCCAGCACCTTGAAATTCCTGCGCCTGCCCGCCCAGATCGGCGACGGCATCGTGCGCTTCCGCATCAGCTGATGGCAAAAGAATCCTCCGGACCATCCCTCCTCAACGCCCAAAACTCTGGTGGATGCAGGGCGACGAGACAGAGACCGCCACCTGGGCGGTTAGCTCCGCCTTTCGGCCTGAATTTGAATTTACACCCTGGCGCCAAAGCCACACTCCGCGCGGGCGATTCAACCATCTCGCTGACCCCCGAAGGGTCGATGAATTTGCCTATTCTCGCATCCTCCTCCCGCCGATCTCAAGCCCCAGAGCGAATACATGGTCGAATTCCACAATGGCCTGGCGGACGCCGCCGCAGAATTGCGACAGCGGGAAACTCAAATCGCCCGAAAAAGCGGGCTCCATCGCGAATCTTCGATGTCACCAACTACGGCGCGGTTCCCGCCGAACCCGGCTACCTCCAATACACCACCGCCATGCTCGCCGAGGGCCAAGTGGACAGCACAGACGCCATCCAGAAGGCGCTCGACGCCGCTGGCAAGGCCGGCGGCGGCATCGTGCAATTCCCGCGCGGCATCTTCGTTTTGTCCAAAGGACTCACCATTCCGATGCATGTGACCCTGCGCGGCGCAGGTTCTGGCCTGACCACACTCTCCTATGTGGACGATCTCCTGCCGCGCGAGCAGAGGCAGAAAAAACTCTACTGGGGCGCGCAGCAATTCGAGCCGATCAAAGGCGTCGATTTCGAGCCCCACCCCTACCTCATCCGCGGCGAGGGCCACTTCACCGTCGAAGACCTCGCCATCTACGCGATCAACCACCATGCCGGCATCCAGAGCGAGCTTCCCGTGAATTCGCCAAATGCCGGCCATGTCACGATCCGCCGCGTCCTCATGCGGCTCGACCGCTTCATCAACAACGACCGCACCAACCGCCACTTCTCCGATGCCGAAGAGGTTTTCCTGAAACGCTGGCGCGACAAGCGGCGCACCGGCGCGATCGATGTCGGTGGACCGAATATCCAGATCACCGACTGCGACATCTACTCCTCCCTCCAAGTCCTCATGCTCAACGGTTCCTCGGGATACATCGCCCGTAACAAGTTCTCCGCCGTGCCCCGCCATTGGACGGTCTTCGGCCGCCGCACGCAAAAAGTGATCTTTGAAAACAACGACTGCTCGGACGGCGGCGTGAGCCTCAATAGCGTGCATGACATGGTTACCAACGACGGCCAGACGCGCATCCAAAGCATGTATTCCCGCGAAATTTATATCGCCCGGAATGCCATGAAGGACAGCTACCGCGGCGATCGCGACGGAGGATTCAACTCCGACTTCCACGCTCCCGTGGGCATCTACACCGGCACTGTGGAAAAATGCGAGGGCACCACCCTCGTCCTGCCCAAGGAAACCGACGATCCCGAGTTCGCGACCAAGTGGCTCGGCGCCGTGGTTGTCGTCCTCGACGGAAAAGGCGCGGGCCAATACCGCTCGCTCGCCGGCGGATCGGGAAAAACTCTCCTCGTCGACAAAGCGTGGGATGTGCCACTCGACACCACCTCATTCATCTCCGTCTGCAAAGCCCTCGACCATGTCATCGCGGTGGACAATGTCACCCACGATGCCGGCAACACCATTCTCTTCTGGTGCGGCGGCATCGAGGTCATCGCCGCCCGCAACAAATCGATTCGCGGCGGCGCCATCCAGCAGATCACCATTTCCTACCAAGGTCAGGTCCTGCCCGGCCTGCGCGCGCAGTTTTTCGACAACGAGATTCTCGAGGGCACCACTTGGGGCGCATCGTTCATCTTCCCGCGCGGCTCGAACATCGGCACCCTCACCTACCCGCCGATCTCCCACGACCGCACACTCCAAGCCGACCAAGGCGTTCCCGTCACCGCCCCCGACTACCACGGCCCCATGGCTCTGGATCAGGTCTTCCGCCGCAATACCATCGCGAACAACGGCCGCTTCTTCGTCGGCGGCAATGTGCAAAATGTCCTCTTCGAAGCCGGCAGCGTAAGCGATGCGGAGATCGGTCTCGAAGTCACCACGCGCGGCGGCCGCTGGGCCGATTTCCTCCAAGGCGGGCCGACCGACATCCTCGCCAGAAACAACATTTTCAAAAATGTCACCACCCCCTACGCAGGCGATCGCCTGAACGAAACCATCATCCTGCCTGATCAAATCGACTCATCTACAGAACCCGTGCCTTAAACCAAACCGAGGTGGATGGCGCGCCACGAAGCTATGAATGCCAAAGCCAAAGCCGGCGGCATCGACCTCATCTACATCGGCGATTCGATTGTTGAATTCTTTGAGACCCAAGGTCTGGATATTACCCAGCGCTGGGAAAAGCCCACGCCGGAGCGGGATGTTTTGGCCTAGGCCAACGAAATCATTTCCAGGCTCGATGACGGAAAAACAATCCACTTCACGGACATCAACGACCTCTTCGTGCAAGCGGAAGGGAGCAACCTATCCGGTTTGATGCCCGATTTCGAACACACCAGCGCCACCCGTCGAGCGACGCTTAAACGCATTCCAATTCAAGCAAAGCACTGATTCGCGACCATCGAGCAGCGAGGCCATTTGGCAACACTGGTTCAAGAAATTGGTGGAAAATGAAGGGCATTGGCACGGCAGAGTGCCGCCAAGCGATTCATGGCCTCAGGGGTGCCTTTCAAATCAAGGAGCGGCTTGAGTTCCGAGCAGACAAGGCCGAGATCGAGCTTTGGTCCCTGCCTTTGGAGAATTCCCTCAATGTCGGTCCAATCACGAGTGCGACCCGCAAAGGTTTTGTGGACGAGAAGATCCTCGGCGGAACATGTCCGAAGTTTTGCTGATTCCGATACCGTCCAAAGAGAACTTCTGAGGACGGAGCGATTCTCAAAATCCATGGCACCCAGCGCGACATCCACATGAGTGCCCTTTTCATTCTTGAGAAGCAGCACCCTGTTTCTGAGCGCGAACTCCCGCGCGTCGGCGTGCCGCGGAAAAAATGATGAACCAAGAAGCAAATCCGTAACAATTTCATCCCTTGACCAATCTGTCAGCACGGTGGCATCCGCATCGACAGTCAATCGCACCTCGCCCCACCGCTGCACAGCAAGTCCTCCGATGATGCAAAATTTTTCGCCGTGCTCGTCCAAGAATTGCTGCAACTCAAGAGCCGCCTCAATAGCAGGATGCATGGCTCCGGGACCTCATGAAGATGGCCTGCTGTTCAACAAGGCCGGACGACTCAGCACGCTCTGGCGAGATCCAGTAATCTGCGGCAGGAATGGCACAGCGGTTGAAAAGTTCGGCGGACGACTCTTCACTCATTTCGCGCAGTTCCCGAGTCCTCACTTTTTCAAGCTCGAGGCCTGCAGACTGCCATTGACTCATCCAACGCAAATCTTGGTCCGCATTCATAAGGGTTAGATTAACTCTTGACGCACCAATCATCCACAAAAACCTCGGTTCACCGTCGCCCCCCCCAGCGAATCCCGTTGCGCGAGAAAAGAAACTCTGGTCCCGGATGATGCAATTTGGCGACCGGCCAGTTGCATACGAGTTTTTCATCCCTCAGCTACCGATAGGGTTGTTTATCCACCAGATGCACCAGGCGTCCAGTATCGTTAAAAAACGCGATTCTCAAGGTGGAGTCAGGATTCGCCGTGACTTGCACAAATCCCCCCGATGGCTCGTCGTAGAGAAACGGCTGTTTGATCTCGCCCTCGGGGTCGGTGGATTTCGGGTCACCGGGCTTGATGCCAACGATCGAGTTTTCGTCGTTGAGCGCACCGACAGAGAATTCCTCAACTCCTGTGGGATGAATGCTGTGGTATTGCCAGTGGCGGTCGCCGCAAAGGATGAGGACATTTTTGATGTCCTTCTTTTTTAGCCATTCAAAAAACGAATCGGCCTCGGCGCGAAAACCGGCGGGGTTCGTGTGATTATCGCTCTTGCTGGCGCGGTCGGGGCCAACCATCGGCGTGGGCGAAATCAGGATTTTCCATTTCGCGTCGCTCGCCGCGAGCGTGCGCTCGAGCCATTGGCGCTGTTCGGTGCCCCAGAGCGATTTTTCGGGCCCATCGGGGGATTTGTTATCCGAGCGGTGGTCGCGCCCTTCGAGGAACCAGAGTTGCACATCCTTGCTGATGCGGTGCGTGCGGTAGTTCGGCGTCGTTTGATCACCGGCCGGGTGGATGGGCATTTGCTCGCGGAAGAGGCTCATACCTGTCGAGGCCAGCGGAAGCTTGTCGCCGGACCGATCCGCATCGTCGAAACGGAAGTCGTGGTCGTCTTTGAGCCAATAGGCGGGCGTGTTGGCAAAGAATTCGGCCATGCGCGGGAATCGAAATTGCTCGTGCCATTTCTTGCGCATCGCAGGGAGCGTCTTTGCTGGGGCCTCCAGCGGGAAGCTGTAGTAGACGACATCCCCCGCCCCAATGAAGAAGTCGGGTTTGAGTTTTTGCATCGCCGCGAAGGCGGGATAGCCGAGTTGCTTGTCTTCTTCGCTCGCCGTCACGGGTCCTCCTCCATTCGATATGCCGGTGGTGAATGCCAAGTAGTTCATGCAGCTTCCAATCGTGAAAGAAACGCTCTTGGCTTCGGGATCGAGCGTCTTGAAGGAACGCGTGGATCCCTTCCTACCATCCTCAAAAACCAACCGGTAGAAGTAGCGCGTGCCAGATTGCAGATCGGCCAACTGGGCGCGGATGATGAAATCCGACTCGGCCTGTGCCTCGATGCTTGGGAGTGAGTTGGGACTTGGCGAAATTCTCATCCGCGCTCCATTCAAAGCGGGCTTTTCCCGCGATGCCGGGGATGTCGCCATCAGCATCAAGCGCTGGTCCGGGAATGGCAGTGAGGCGGGACTGGAGAAGGGCGCTATGCGACGTCACCTCGCCAACCATCTCCCCTTGGGCGTTGAAGGCTGTCGGCGCGACGGGCACAACCGAGACGGGGGAGGTGAAGCCGACCGGCTTGTCGGCATCGCTTTCGAAGAGAATGCGCACCGAGCGCCTCGTATTGCCTGGGGGGAAGGGTGCGACGAGCGGCGCATTTTCGAACTCCAATTTCGTTGCTGCGAGCTTGCCATCAATCCACACTTCAGCCTTCCCAAGGATTCCGCGAAAAGCGAGCACACCGCCATCCCGCTGCATATCCGCGAACGGCTCGAAGGAAGCGGAAAACACACTCCAAGGCCCACCAGATCGGACGAGGGGCGTTCCAGGCGTAACGGTCGCCCAAGTGTTCATGTCGTTGCTGTCGGCCTTCATGAGAGGATCGGGCTTGGATGCGAAACCGGGCGAGGCCTTCCAACGCTCAATGCGCTGCTCGTAGCGGGCCGCTGGAAATGACGGGGGCGCGGTTGCCGCCTGAATGGGGATTTTGATTTCGGCCGGTGCGAGGCCAGCGGATTCGGCACGCAGGGTGAGTGAACCGGAGGCGGTTTCACGGGTTTGCAGGATGACTTGCGCGAGGCCGTTGAAAAGCGAGCGCTGGTTGCCTTTTTGCGGTTCGTGGCAACGCGGGTCGCCATTACCCAGGCCAATGATGTCCGCCCCGCCTTGGATCGAGAATTTGACGGGGTTCATCGCCGTGGGAACCTCGCGCCCCTTGGCATCCACCGCCCGCACCGTCACAGGCATGGCATCGCGCCCATCGCCAGCCAGCGCGATCCTGTCCGGCACAAGTTCCAGTGAGACGGCATCACCCGTCGTTTCGACGAGCTTTCGAGAGACCTCACGGCCTTGCTTTTTGCCGACCGCCAGCAACGCGCCGGGTTCGTAGGTGACATCCCATTCCACCATATCGATGGGATCAACCGGTTTTTCGCCGAGGGATTTACCATTGAGGAAAAGCTCCACCGTATCGGCATTCGAGAGCGCCATGACGCGAATGCTCTGACCTTCGCGGCCAGGCCAATTCCAATGGGGAATGACTTCGAGCACATCCTTGTCTTTGCGCCAGTGGGCCTGGTGAATGAAAAACGCCGACTTCGGAAATCCACACAGGTCCAAAATCCCGAACGAGGAACTGGCACTCGGCCACTCGAAGGGAGTGGGTTCGCCAGCGTAGTCGAAACCGGTCCAAACAAAGCCACCCGCAATGAACGGGCGCTCGGCGATCTTCTTCCAACCCTCGCGGTGCGTGGCTCCCCAACGGGCCGCGGAGGTGTCGCGCGAGTCGGCGGTTTGTTTCTCCATGCTGGTCTCATATTCGCCGCGCGTGATGAAGCCTGATGTGTCTTCCGAACTAAGAATCGGGAGGTTCGGATACAGCTTGTGGAAGGCGTCGTATTCCTTCTGGTGGTAGTTGAATCCCATGACATCGACTGCGTGCGAGACATTGAGCGGAGTGAAGTATCCCCCGCTCATTGCCGCAGTGACTGGCCGAGTGGTATCGAGACGCTTCACGGCGGCCACCAATCGTCGCGTCATCTCGTAGCCCACCTCCGTGCCTTGGAAGGGTTCCTCGTTGAAGACCGACCACATGAAAACGCACGGGTGGTTGCGGTCGCGGCGGACCATCCACTCGAGTTGGCGAATGTATTCCGGCGAGGTGTTGAAATTCCGCGCCTCATCCATCACGAGCATTCCCATGCGGTCGCAGACTTGGAGGAGTTCGGCGGCGGGCGGGTGATGCGAGCAACGGATGGCATTCACGCCCATTTCCTTGAGTTTTCGAACGCGGAATTCCCACATTGAATCCGGCATCGCGACGCCCACGCCGGCGTGGTCCTGGTGGACGCACACGCCTTGGATTTTGAGCGGCTTGTCGTTCAGGTGAAAGCCGGTCGCAGCATCGAAGCGCAGCGTGCGAAATCCAGCTGGGGTGACCGTTTCGTCAAGAACGCGGTCGCCGTCTTTGAGGATGGTTTTCACCGAATACATGGTCGGCGAGTCCACCGACCAAAGCCTTGGATTTTTGACCGCCAGAGTGAGCTTGGCCGTCGCCTCGCCGAGGGCAACGACTTCGCAGGATTGGGATACCGTGCCAACGGGCTTGCCCTCGGGGTCAAGGAGCGTGACCTCCACCTTAGGCCTGGCATTTTTCCCACCCGAATTGGCGAGAGTGACCTCGGCAGGAATCGACCATTTCCCATCCGGCGCCCTCACAGGCTGCGCAAAGATGCCGTCGGTGACGAGGTGAACAGGCGAGCGCTTGACCAGCCAAGTGTGCCGGTAAATTCCCGCGCCCTCATACCACCAGCCTTCTTGGGCCTCGGCATCGACGCGCACAGCCACGGAGTTGAACTCATCGCCGTATTTGAGCAGCGGAGTGATATCGGCAGAGAACGAAGTGTAGCCGCACCAGTTGCGGTGCACGACCGTGCCATTCACCCACACGGTGCAGTGCGTGGAGACGCCATCGAATTGGAGTTCGAAATGCTTTCCGCGGTCGGCGGGATCGATCTGGAAGTGCCGTCGATACCAACCGAAACCACGATTGCGAAATCCCTGCGCGAGATTCGCATCCTTGTCGATCGGCGACTCGGATGCCCAGTCGTGTGGAAGATCGACTTCGCGCCAAGCGGTGTCGTCGAAGGCCTGTGCTGCCGCCCCTGAGGCTGCACCGGCCTTTGCATTTTGATAGGAGGGTTGATGCCCCTTCACTTCGGGAAAAGGAATGTCGCCTTGGTGGAACAACCAACCTTGATCGAAAGAAAGCCGCTCACGCGGGGAGCCGTCCCCCATCGCGGGGAGCATGGGAGTGAAAGCGACAAGAAGGGCGACCAGGAGTTTTTTCACGGGTTCAGGGGGTCTTGAGGATCGACGGTTTTCTCGAGAGAGTAGGAAAAGATTTGTGGCTGGTTGATGGTGTAAATTTCGTCTTCGATGGCTTGTATGCGGGCGCGCATGGCGTCTTCATTCGCGCTTTCCTTCAAGTAGGTCCGAGCTGTGGTGATGTAGTAGCCTGAGTTCGCAGCGGGATCGTTTTTCTTGGCCTGCATTTCCGCGATGAACCCTTCGAGTTTGGCTTTCACAGCATCCTTGTCGCTCAGGTTCACACCGCCGAGATGTTTCATTTCCACGCGGCGAAGCATTCGGATCGTGCTTCCGAGTTGGTGGTGCTCCTTGCAAAGGCTGGCGATCTTTTGAGCGAGGATGTTCTGCGGTGTGGCGGTATTTGTGGCGAGATTGACGCCTTTCTCGAGATCGCTCTGGGAAAAGGAGCCGACATCAGTGCTATTGATTTTGAGCGTGTAGTTGCCCACGGCCAGATTTCGGATTTGGAGCACTTGCTGGTTCAGACGGTCCACGAAAGGAACAAGATCATAAGCCGCTTCTGCATCCTCGATCAGCGGGAACGGCAAGGCCATTTCCTTGTTCGAAAAGCTCAGGCGGGCGGGCGTGACCGCAAGATTCGAAGCCTCGGTGTTTTTTTGTTCCAGCACTTTTTGCGACTTCGCATCAATCGCAAGCTGCCACACATCCTGGGGCGCTCCGGTCTGGTCCAAAAACAAATACGCGATCACCAAATGGCCCATCGGCCCGGGGTGAATCCGGTCCTTCCCGATCAAGGTGAACTGCGGATCGGCCAACTGGCGCTTCGTGTTGATCTCGTTCATCGGATGCCAGAGATCGACAACCGGCGCGTTCTGCGCGTTCGCAAATTCGAGAACGAAATCACTGCACTCCCCGAGCGCCGCGTTCACTCCCCGCATGTTCTCAACAGTCGATTCAAAGTTTTCGTCGTAGATGGTCGGAGTGATGAAAACTTGCCGCACTCCTTTGCTCGCGAGAGCGTGGGAGATTTTTCGGACATTGTTTTTGAATCCATCGATTGCCTTTCGCTTGGAGTTTTCCGCGTCAGCGGGAGCCTTGGTCTGCGAGTAGAGACCACGGTTCACATCGTTCATCCCCGCGCTCAGGGTTGCGACGGTGGCGTTATTCGAAAAAACATCCTTCTGCAGGCGCCCCATCATGCCCGAGGCCGAGTCGCCCGAGATGCCGCAGTTGATGAATTTGAGCCGCATCTGCGGGAACCGCGTCGCGTAGTAGAGGAACACATACGAATGGTATGGGCCGCTGTGCGTGATGCTGTCGCCGATGAGGCAGACCGTGTCGTTGTTTTTAAAGATCGGCTCCGCCCGCGCTAATGCAGGGAGAGCGAGCGCCAGGGCGAGAGCCCAGAGGTTCGGGGCATTTGTTTTCATGGATTGGTTTTTTCTAAATTCCACTCGCAGGCATCGGACACACCTTCGCGTTCCGCGACGGCTTTGATCGTGTTCGCACCGGGCTGGAGAGCGACGGCGGGCCACCGGCAAACCTTGCTGGCATCGGGCTTGGCGAGCCCGGCGGATTGGCCATTCACGAAAAGTTCCACCTCCGCGCAGTTTGAATAAACCTTCACCTCGGTGACCGCCTGCTTGCGCGGCGAGGCAGCCCGGGAAGCGATACGAACCATGGGATCGGGGTTCCAGTTCGCCTTGTAAAAATAGAAGGTGTCTTTTTTTGTTTTGCGATCGCGGGTCACCACGCCCTTGTCGTTGAGGCCCGGGATTCCCCCTTCGTTCCGCTTGTCCACTGCGAAGTCGAACATCGCCCAAATCCAAGTGCCCCAGAGGTTCGGGTTGTCCTTCAACTGCGTCCAGAGGCGTTCGTGGAAATAGTTCTGCCACTCCTGCGGATGCAGTGACCCATTGTGGACCGGACGCACAAGCTCGCCCTCTTGAAATTGCCCGGGATTCGCCCCCGCGCCGTATTCGCTGATTCCAATGCGAGCGCCCATTTGTTTGCTGAAATCGGCAATCCAGCCGGCGGCATCGTCCGGACTGGAGCTATACCAACCAGGATAAATATTCCACGCCGCCGCCTCGGGGATTCTGTGTTTGGCTCCGGCGTTCTGCCGAAATGACGCCGCGACCGTTGGGCGGGTCGGATCGATTTGCTTGGCGAGTTTTTGGAGGTCATCGACGACTGGCACCGCCGGAGCTGTGGCCATCGCGCCGCAGTCGAGTTCGTTGAAGATTCCCCACATGCCGACTGATGGGTGGTTGTAATTTTGGTAAACCATTTCCTGCAACTGCTGGCGGGCGTTGGCGAGGAACTCGGGCGAGGCGCTCACGGCATCGACAAGCGGAATTTCCTCCCACGAAATAATCCCATGGCGGTCGTTGAGGCCATGGAAGTATCCCGCCTGCTGGTAGTGGGCGTGCCGGATGGTATTGGCCCCCATCTCGCGGATGAGCGCATGGTCCTCGTCGTGGTCGGCATTGGAAAGTGCCCAGCCTTTGTCCGTGCGCTCCTGATGGCGGTTCACCCCGTGCAGCGCGTAGGGTTCGCCATTCAGCAAAAAGCCTTCTTCCTTGTCGATGGCCACCGTGCGTATCCCCAAGGGCTGCGTCACCTCATCGAGCAATTCTCCGCCGCGCTTCAGTCGCACTGTGGCGGAGTAAAGATAAGGATCAGCGACTCCCCTCCAAAGGCGCGGGGAGGGGATTTCTATTGCGGCAGTGTGGCCGTTGGGTGCCGCCTTGCCGATGTGTTCGGTTTTTTTGGCGACCATCACACCCTCGGCGTTCTTGATTTCGATCTCGAGTGCGATGTCCTGCAAATCCGAACCTTCGCTCGAAATGAGCGTCTTCACTTCGACCTCGGCCTTTTCCTTGCCCATATTCTGAAGGGTCAAAAAGACGCCGGACGATCCGAAGAAGGTCGGCGTGATGCAGACCTCGCCGGTGCTGAAAATTTCGACCGGCCGGTAAATGCCGCCAAAAATCGTAAAGTCCCCCGAAAGCGGGGCGACATCGAAGGCCCGCGAGTTGTCCACACGAACCCTCATCGCATCCTTGCCATCGAATTTGAGGTAGGGAGTGATCTCGAAACAAAATGCCCCGAACGCCCCACGGTGTTGGCCGACGGGGATGCGGTTGATCAAAACATCCGCCACCAGCGAGACGCCTTCGAAACGCACAAAGACTCGCCGCCCCTTCCACTCTGCCGGCACCGGCAACGCCCGCTCATACCAAGCCGGACCGCGATAGTAGCCCTCTGGCACGCCGGAATCGGCAGCCAACCCATTCGCGCCATCCTCTGCATTCCAAGTATGCGGAATGCTTACAACTTCCCACGGCGGCGTTTTGAAATTTCGCCATTCCTCGGCGTTCTGGTCGGGTGCGATCTCGCGCTTGAGGAACTTCCAATCCTCGACCAGCGGCACAACTTCCCGCCCAGAGCTGTGTCCCAGAGAGGCGAGCCCGAGAAGGGCAACAAAGAATACTCTCACTTTTTGGGTGGCGGGGGTTCGAGGTCCTTGGCCCATTCGCCGTGGATGGTTTTTTCGTTGTCGGAAACATCTTGAAAAAGCTGGTCCAGCTGGGCGGCGGTGAGTTCGTCGGGCGGGGGAGTTGTGGTTTTTGAGAGATACCGGACGAGGCTGGCGTGGAGTTGGCGGCGCATGGGGTCTTGGAGCGCCGCTTCGCTGAAATCCGCTGCGCAGATGACGAGATGACCCGCGCCCACCTTGGCTTCGAAGGCGAGGCCAAGTTTTTGGTTCCGGGAAAACGCGTCGATGACTTGGACGATGGGTTTGGATTTGAGGGCGACTTGATCGAGCACCACGGCACCGGGCGAGGGCGTGAGGATGCTCCACCATTGCCAGTCAGAGTGGTCGGCCGTGGGGAAATCCGCGAGGGCCGGGTGTTTGTTGTCGATGAGGAGGCCCATGGTTCCGGCTTGGTTGGTGAAGTAGACGGGACTCCAGAAGCACGGGAGGAAGGCGGTGTCCTGGCGCTGGCGGATGGCACCTTGCGCGGGCGAGTAGAGAACGCGGCCGCCTTTCGCGAGTGCGGCCTTGGCCTCCCGAAGCGACGGGGTGACGAGCACGCCTGCGGCATCGATGGTGGCGGCCGGCGGGACAATCCAGAGACGCCAAGAGTTTTTGGCGGTGCCCGCCGTGAGGGTCAGCGTGGCCTCGGTTGGCTTGCCCACGCTCGTGAGGGGAATTTGGATTTCGCCGGCAGGATGGCAGGCTCCAAGAGGGATATCGACTGCGGGCAGGCTGCCATCGGCGATCAGGCCATCGGGCGAACGGAGTTCCCATTTTGTCGAGACGGCGGCGAGTGGCTTTTGCGAGAAGTTGGCGAACTCGACTTTGCCGATGAAAGTTTCCGCAGATGTGAAAACCCTCTTCGGCATGCGAACGAGCGGCACGACAGGCGCAGCAACCTCGCGGAATGCTGCGGGATCGGCGACGCCTTTGGACTCCCAGAAGGAATCGAGGAATCCCACATGCGCCGTGCCTTGGCCGGGGTAGTCGTGGAGGTCGAGGAGTTGGTAGCCGGCGAGGGGTTTGCTCCTCAGGGCGAGTTCGATTTCCTGTTTGTAAAGCTCGGCGGCGAATTTGCCCGAGACGCGGGTGAAGTCTGGCGCCTGTGCAAGAAGGCCGTTCTTTTTGAGGTCGTCCCGAATGGCTTCCAGATTGATCGGGCGGAGGACGCCTGTGTATTTTGGAATCTCGGCGAGGTTGGGAAAAACATTCCACTGGCCGATCTCGTGGGTGAGCAGCGGTTTGTTGGTGCGGGCGAGGATGGCGCTGAAATCGTCGGTAGTGTTTGGCTCGCGGTCGAAGAACGCCTGGCCACGCATGCCTTGGATTTTACCATCGATGCGGATCGCCCGCTCGACAAGGAAGTCATCGGTCTCGGGCGGACCGTCCTTCTCGCCGGTTTTCTCGGGTGCGTCGACGATCCAGAGGCGGTTTGAGGTGCTTGTATAAAGGCGGCGAGGGTCGGCCTGCTGCAACTCGGCGAGCAGGGTTTTCATGAACTCGTATGTCCCGTGGAGTTCGTTTCCGAGGGAGAACAGGACGAGCGAGGGATGGTTCCCATAGGCCTCGAAAATCCGCTTCCCCTCGTCACGAACCCACGCCACACGGCTCGCGTCGCCGGGCTTCCCGAGGTCACCGGTCCAGAGCGGCAACTCGGCTTGAAGGTAGATGCCCTCCTCGTCGGCTGCTGTGAAACAAGCCTCCGGGGGACAGTAGGAGTGGAAGCGAAGGTGGTTGAGACCCCATTCCTTCAGGACTTTGAAAATGCGACGCCAGCCTTCGACATCCATCGGCGCGTAGCCTGTGAGCGGGAATGTGACGCCCTCGTGCGTGCCTCGCAGGAAGATGCGGTGACCGTCGAGGAGGAGTTCCGGTCCACGGGTAGCGATTTTGCGGAAGCCGCAGGAGACTTCTTTGGAGTCAATGCCGGAGGGCGTCTGAAGCGTGAGCGCGAGCTTGCAGAGGTTCGGCGCGAATTCACTCCAGAGCGGAAGGTTTTTGTTTTTGAAATCCAAAAAAACCGAACCGCCCTTGGCATCCCACTGCACGGGGGCGCTGATCGCCTCGTCGATTCCGGGACCGGTCAGCTTGCCCACCAGAGTCCCTTCGCCTTTGTCGCCAGTGGTATTGGAAATCCGCACTTCGGCACCAGCCTTGGCGGGATCAAGCTCGATGCGGACGGCATCGATCCAAACCGGCGGAGTCGCGCGGAGTTCGATCTTTCCAACGATGCCGTTCCAGATCGATTGGGTGTCCTCGATGTAGGCGTGAGAGCGGCCGACATCGAATTGCTGACGGTTATCCACGCGAATGACGAGTTCGTGGCGCCCGGGAGCAAGGCTGCCGAGATCGAAAACATGCGGTGCGCTAAGGGAGTTCTGTTTCCCGACAGCCCTCCCATCGATCCACGCTTGGCTCTCCCAAATCACCCGCTCGAGCGAGAGCGTGATGCGGCGGCCTTTCCAATTCTGCGGAATTTCGATGGTGCGGCGATACCAAGCGGGACCCACGAAGGCATTCTTCCGGTGCAAGCGCGCAAGCCCCTCTTTGCTGACGACCGGTTGCATCGCGAGTGCCACGCCCAGTCCCGCCTCGTCCGTGGTCCCCGGCAGCGTCATCGTTTGCTCGAACTGCACCTCCGGCGCGATCCAATTTTGGCTGAGCCCAACGACCTTCGGATCCAAGCGAACCTGCCACTCGCCCGCCAGTGATTGGGAATCTGCACCCGCCACTGGAAGAGTCCAAAGCAGGAGAAGCAAAATCGCCCAGCGCTTGGCTAAAAAATGCGGTAATTCACAGATAAATTTCATGGTATTTCATTCAATTCCTGATTTAATTTTACAAATAAAACCAAATTGCAATGTTTGTTTCAAATAAATAATAAATGTTACATCATTTAATTTCAATAATGCGATTCTCAACGCCGCATCAATTTTCATATCCGTTCTGCAGTCCGCGAAAACCCGGAATTTCGATCCCAGATTTTCACTTTTCCCCCATTCCCTCAAGGCTCCCATGATAAAAACTCTACCCTCCCTTGCCGCCGCATTCGCAATCCTGTTTTCCACATCTGCCAGCACGAACGCTGCCAAGTCGATGGAAGCTCTGAACCGCATGGATTGGTGGCGCGAAGCCCGCTTCGGCATGTTCATCCACTGGGGCGTCTACTCCTCGCTGGCGGGCGAGTGGAAAGGACAGAGGGTCGAGGGCTACGCGGAGCACATCCAGCGCATCGCCAAAATCAAACGCGACACCTATCTCGAACAAGTCGTGAAGCCTTTCAATCCGGCATCCTTTAATGCCGACGAGTGGGTGCGCGCCGCGAAGCAAACCGGCATGGGCTATATCATCATTACCGCCATGCACCACGACGGCGTGGCGATGTTCGATTCCAAGGCCGACGACTACAGTGTCGCCAAGACAAGCCGATTTGGCCGCGATCCCTTACGCGAACTCAAAACCGCCTGTGACAAGCACGGCATCAAGCTGGGTGTCTATTACTCCCACGCCATCGACTGGTCGCTCTCCGGCGACCCCCGCTTTCCCGAGCCCAACGGCCCCGAGCGCCGCAAGGCCTGTGTGGAAGGCAAGGCCCTGCCGCAAATGCTGGAACTCATCCGCAATTACCAACCCGCGATCCTCTGGGGGGACACCCCGCACCATAATCCCCAGGAACTGAACCTCCAAATCCTCGACGCCTTGCGCAAAGAAGATCCCAATTTGATCCTCAACGGCCGCATCGCAGGTTCCGCTTACGGGGATTACCACACCACCACCGACCGTCCCGCCGAATTCGGACTCATGATCGCCCCCGAAGAGCAAGATTGGGAGGCCATCCCAACGACCAACGAATCCTACGGCTACCACGCCCACGACAAATCCCACAAACCGCCTGGGCACTTCATCCAACTCCTCGCCAAGGCCGCCGCACGCGGTGGCAACCTCCTGCTGAATATCGGCCCGAAAGGTGACGGCACCTTCGCCTCCGAAGACCGCGAAATTCTCGACGCCATCGCCAAATGGTGGAAGGTCAATGGCGACTCCATTCGCGGCACCGAACGCACCCCGCTCGCGCCGCAAAGTTGGGGCGAATCCACCCTCAAAGGAAACACCCTTTACCTCCATGTCTTCGACTGGCCGAAGGATGGAAAACTGCTCGTCGGCGGGCTGGATGCCGAAGTCTCCAGCGCCTCACTCCTTGCCGATCCAAAGACCCCGCTCGTCTTTGAACGAATCGGACCCGACCTCCAAATCACACTGCCCGCCGCCGCGCCGGATGCCGCAGATAGCGTGATCGCGCTGGAATGTAAAAAGCGCCCAACCGGCGATGCCGCACGACTCCTGCAAACCAATACCACCAACACCCTCAGCGTCTTCACCGCCGAGCTTCTCGGCCCGGTGGACCGCAAAGGCTGGAGCCTCGGCAAAGGCACTTCGATCACCGCCCATGCGAAAGGCTGGAAAACCAAAGACTGCGTCGTGCGTTGGAAAACCCGCCTGACCCGCCCAAGCACATTCCAAGTCACCGTCCACTACGACGCGCCAGAAGCGGACAAAGCCAAGATCGAAACCGACGGCGGACCCATCGCCGCCAAAAGCCAACCATCCTTCGGCGGTAAGTTCAGCATCTTGATCGGGAACCAAACGCTCCAAGGCAAAGTGTCCCAAACAGGCATGAATGTCGCCCTCGACCTCGGCCAAATCGCCCTTGAACCCGGCACCTGTGACATTGCCATCAAAGCCGACGAAATCACCGGCAAAGAACTCATGCTCTTCAAAAGCCTCACACTGACTCCACTTCCATGAAACCGTCTCTCTTCCTATTTTGGAAAAGCGCACTTTTCGCAGGCGCGTGCCTGCTCGCCGCATCCGCCATGCTCCACGCGGCTCCCGCCAAGAAAAAACCAAATATCGTTTTCATCCTCGCCGACGATCTCGGCTGGGCGGACCTCGGCTGCTACGGCAGTAACTTTTACGAGACCCCGAACCTTGACCGCCTGGCCCAGCAGGGCATGCGTTTCACCGATGCCTACGCCGCCGCGCCGGTCTGCTCGCCGACGCGCGCGAGCATCCTGACCGGAAAATATCCAGCCCGCTTAGGAGTCACCGACTGGTTGCCAGGCCGCAAGGACAGTCCCTCGCAAAAGCTCAAACACTCCGGCATCCAGCCCTTCCTGCCGCTCGAAGAAATCACCGTCGCCGAGGCGTTGAAAGCCGGCGGCTACAAAACCGCATTCTTCGGAAAATGGCACCTCGGCGACTCGCCGGAGCATTGGGCCGAGCACCAAGGCTTCGACCTCAACCTCGGCGGCTGCGGTAAGGGCACTCCGCCATCCTACTTCAGCCCGTATAAACTTCCGAATCTGCCCGACGGCCCGGATGGCGAATACCTCACCGACCGCCTCACCAGTGAGGCGATCGGCTTCATTGAGCAGAACCGCGACAAGCCATTCCTCGTCTACCTCTCGCACTATGCCGTCCACAATCCGCTCCAAGCCAAACCCGGTTTGCTCGAAAAATACAAAGCCAAGGCCTCCAAACTCCCCATTGGCGAATCCCCTGAGTTTCTTGACGACAACGGCCGCGCCGTGAGGCAGGTTCAAAACAACCCCGCCTACGCGGCAATGGTCGAGAACCTCGATGAAAATGTCGGCCGCATCCTCGACAAACTCGCCGAGCTGAAACTCGACGAAAACACCATCGTCATTTTCACCTCAGACAACGGAGGCCTCTCCACCGCCGAGCTGGGTCTGGCGGGTGCGGCCGCAAGGTGGGCCATGACAGAGGGTTCGCCCACGTCCAACCTGCCCCTGCGTGCGGGCAAAGGCTGGGCCTACGAAGGTGGCGTGCGCGAACCGCTCTTGGTCAAGTGGCCCGGCACCACCCGCCCGGGCAGTGTTTGCCCCAAGCCGGTGGCCTCCCCGGATTTTTTCCCCACCATCCTCGCCATGGCCGGGCTGCCGCCTCTTCCGCAGCAGCACCTCGACGGCACGACCCTCGTGCCCGAACTTGAAGGTGAGGATTCGCCCGAGCGCCCGATCTTCTGGCACTACCCGCACTACAGCAACCAGGGCGGATCGCCCTACGGTGCCGTGCGCGCGGATGGTTTCAAACTCATCGAGTGGTATGAGGACAAGCGTGTGGAGCTCTACGACTTGCGGAAGGACCTCGGGGAAAAACACAACCTCGCCGACAAAATGCCGGAAAAAACCGCCGCACTCCTCACCCAGTTGCACGACTGGCGCAAAAGCGTCAACGCCCAGATGCCCACCGACAATCCGCTCAAAGCCAAGCTCGGCGAGCCTCTCCGGGACGGAGGTTTCCGGCTCGAAGGATTCCACCTCTGGGACCCCTCGATCATCAAAGTCGGCGACACCTACCACATGTTCGCCTCCTGCTGGCCGAGTGAAAATTTCAACCTATGGAAATCCAGTTACATCGTCCGCGCCACCTCGAAAAACCTCCTCGGCCCCTACTCCTTCGCCGGCGAGGTCTTTCGCCCGCGCCCGGGGGATTTTTTTGACTCCGATGGTTGCCACAACCCGAAGATCGCCTTCCACGATGGGAAATACTACCTCTACCACCTCGGCATCCCGGCCTGGAAAAGCGGCGTGGCGGTGAGCGACTCGGTCGAGGGCCCCTGGGAACGCCGCAAGGATTGGTGCATCCCCGCGAACAACCCGGGGCTTTGGATTCACAAGGACGGCACCGTTTACGGCGTCGGCAAAGTGAAGGTGGAAAACCCCAAATTTCCAGGCAGCAAGGAATTCGACGAACTCCTGCACCACATCCACGCCTTCCGCGCCGACTCCATTTTCGGCCCCTACACGATGCTGCACAAAGGAAGTGAAAACGCCCTGCCCAGCGGTTTCCAAAACGAAGACCCCTGCCTCTGGCACGACGGCGAGCGCTACCACATGCTCCTCACCGACCTCCACGGCTTCGCCACCGGGTTCCACAAAAGCTTCGCCTACTACACCTCCAAGGACGGCCTCTCCTACGAATTGGTTTCAAAAGACCCTCTCTTCACCAACCAAATCCCCATCCGCTTCGCCGACGGCAGCGAGGAGAAATTTCAGCGCATCGAGCGGCCGAATATCGTCCTCGACGAAGAAGGCGCCGTCATCGCCGTCCTCGCCGCCTGCACACCCGAAAATCAAAAGGACGGCTCCCGCATCCTTGTCTTCCCCGTCGATCGCTTCGGCGCAAACCCGAGCAATCAAACCCCTTAGCCGT
>JAGYIV010000011.1 GCA_018402345.1 Terrimicrobiaceae bacterium | reverse complement strand
GGCTGCCGTGATCGCCTGTTGGACAGCCTCGCGGATCGGGCCTTCCGGTGCGGCTGCAAGGACTTTTTTGGCGTAGGCTTTTTTCACTGGGGCTGGAGCCTGGATGTTCGGGTATACAAGCTTGGCTGCGGCCTTGAAGAGTTTTTCGCGGCTGGGATCGTCCAAGTCGGAGATTTGAGCAGCGGCGAGCAGCGAGTCGCCAGCGGCGATACTGGACCATGACACCAGTTGATCAACCGCGATTGATCGCAAGTCGGTGTCGCTGCGAACCCACTCCACAAGCGTGGCTCCAGACTCGGGACAACGGAGTGCGGGAATGGTGTAGAGAAGCGCTTGGCGGTTTTCCGGTGATGCGGACTGGAACGCCGGGAGGAACGTGGATTGCCAGAGGGGGGCCTCGGCACGCAATCTCGGGGCGATTTTACGGAATGCGGCAATGTAGGGCTTGGAATCTGAGCCTTGCGGGGTTTCGGCGATCCAGCGGAGGAGTTGGGCGCCCGTTTCGAATTGGCCCATGGTTTCGAGACAAGAAAGCGCGGCTTGGCGCTGCTCGGCTGCGGAGTTCGGCGAGGCGAGATTGAGGAGAAAGGGTTCTGTGCCATCCGGGTTGCGGAAGGCGAGCAGCGTGATGACCTCAGGGCTTGGCGCGGCTTTGGCCTGTTCCATGAGTCGTTGGTCGAGTCCGGGAATCTTCAGGCGATTGACGGCGAGTGAGGCGGCAGGCAGGGTTTGAGGGGATTTTTTGAGGGCTTCGGCAACGAGAAAATCCACGCTCTTTTCCGTGCCGCAGGAGCCAAGAAGTTCGATAGCGGTGGTTTTTATGGATCCATCCAAGGCCGCTGCGAGGGCCAGGAGATCGTCTTCACGCGAGGTGTCGGATTTTAGCGCCAGTGCGGCATGCACGGCGAGGCGTGCATCCTCATTGAGGGTTGGCAGTGGGGCGAGGACGGGATTTTTCAACGAGGGTTTGTCGGAAAGAACGGCGAGGCGGAGGATTTCAAGGCTGCCCGGAGTGTCTTGTTTAGCGATGACTTCGGTGACGAGGGGTGTGGCTTGCGAGCCCTCACCAAGGCCGTAAGGGCATTGAAAATCTCGCACCGGACTGCGGCGTTGACGGCCTTTGGCCAAAGGGCGGAAATTGCTTTGCCTCCATCCGCTTGTTGAGTGGCACAGCGAACGAGCGCGCTTTGGGCGACAGGCAGGATGTTTGGCGGGCAGTTCGGCAGGAAGTTGTTCAAGGCTTCGAAGGACTCTTTGCCGCCGAGGAGCCGAGGGATTGGGCGGCGAGTGAGGCGATTGCTTGGTCCGGCGAGGTCAACCTTGAGGCGAATACCGGAATGGCGGCGGTATCGGCGCGCGTGGCGAGCGAGTCCATGAGGCCAAGCGCCCATGCGGGTTGGTCGGCTTTTTCAAGAGCCTGCAAGAGCGGCACGGATGCGGCGGGGTTTGGATTGTTCTGCAGGGCGCTGCGGGCGCCTTCCCGAACGAGGGGGGTGGGATCGGAGAGCAAGGCGGCGAGTCTGGGAACCGAGGAGGCGGAAGCCAGAAAGGGGAGTTGTTCCAGGGCATTGAGTCGCGAAGGCTCGGGGGCCGCCGAATCCGAGGCGAGTGCGAGGAGGTCATTTACCAATGCAGCTGCGGTGGCCGGGTTTGCTCCGGGTTTGCCTGCTTCGAAGGCGAGTTGGCGGAGTTTTGTTTCCGCCTCGAAGCGCTTCGTCAAATCGGGCGAGGCGAGGTTTTCGAGGATATCCGCTGGAATGGCCGCGTGTGCGGCCAAGGCGGTGGCGAGGAAGAGAGTGGCGAAAAGGTGTCTCATGCGTGAGGTGGATAGAAATTTCAAACAGGGAGCGGATATCCGGCTCGGCGGGTGTATTTGGCAAAGCGCGCAGCCTCCGGATCGCCGGTGATTTCGCGTTTTTCAGGGTTCCAATGGAGCGGGCGTTCCAGACGCTCAGCGATTCCCGCGAGGGCGCAGATATCAAAGGTGCTTGCGCCAACGGTGGCCGGACAAATAGGGGGTCGCCTCGAGATGATCGAGTCGAGCCAGTTTTGACGATGGTCGTTCGAGCGGTAGGCGCGAAATTCGCTGGATGAGGGGATGCGCGAAGCCAGATCAGCGGGCGTGGTTTCTAAAGATTCCCGCGATGCCTTCACCTCGCCGTTTTTTCCGACAAAGCGGATCATGGCCCCGTTGGCTGGACCGCCGCCCTTCAGCGATGCGGTGACTTTCAAGCCATTTGCATACTGGTAGTAATGATAGGGCTCCCCTTCGAATCCCTTCGGGACGAAGAGCACGGGCCCGTTGCCATCCATGTCGAGGGCCCATTGGACGATATCGAAGTGGTGCGCGCCCCAGTCGCCAATTCTGCGCGAGCCGTAGTCCCAGAAAATGCGCCACCCGCCGCTGAAACTACCAAGCACGCGGGTGTTGTTATAAGGCCTCCAGGGAGCAGGGCCGAGCCAGCGGTCGTAGTCGATATCCGCAGGAACGGGTTCCTCGGGAAGCAAGGTGACGGGCGGGAAATCGTTTTTTAAATCAATGTGAATCTCGGTGACCTCGCCGATCCAGCCGTTGCGGATGATGTCCACCGCCTGGCGGAATGCGCTGTTGGAACGCTGTTGGCTGCCGACTTGAAGGATGCGGCCGTAGCGTTTTTCCGCCGCCACCATGGCCGTCGTCTCTTCCAGCGTGAGGGCCATTGGCTTTTCAACATAGACATCCTTCCCGGCGCGCATGGCATCGATCGAGATCGCGGCGTGCCAGTGGTCGGGCGTGGCGATGATGACGGCATCGATATCGCTGCGGGCTATGATGTCGCCGTAATCAACATAGCCGATAGCGCCGGGGTTCTTTTGTTTGAGCCTGTCCAGAGCGGCTTCACGCTGGGATGTTTTCACATCACAGACAGCGACAAGATCGATCATCGGGTGGGACTGCGCCCAAGCATGGTGACCATCCATGATGAGGCCGCAACCGATGAGCGCCATGCGGACGCGGTTGTTTGCGCCGATCGGATTCGAGCGGGCGATGTAGGGGAATAAAATCGTGCCGGCGGCGGTGGCGATGCCGGCTTTCAGGAATGATCGGCGCGAGAGGGTGGATTGTGCGGTTGGCGCTGTTTTCATGGAGTGTCGACGGAGTTTTCGATGGAGGAAATGACGGCGGCATCTCCTCGCTGGCGGGCGATGGAGAGGGCGGTGTCGCCGGTTTGCGAAACGGTGGCGGGATTGACGCCGTGATTGAGGAGCAGGGCGATGATTTCGACACCCCCGCTGGCGGCGGCCTCGTGGAGCGGGAGTGCCGCCGCAGGCGCTGAGGATATTGTTGTCTGCGCCGCCTTCGAGCAGGGCACGCGCAACGGCGGCGTCGTTTTTTGCGGCGGCGTGATGGAGCGGGGTCCAACCGATGCTGTCGCGGCGGGACGGGTCGGCTTTGCGGGCCAGGAGAAGGCTAACAATCTCTGGATTGCGGCGTTCCACAGCAAGATGGAGCGGGGTTCTTCCCGAGGAATCGGGAGTGTTCACAGCCGCCCCCGCCTTGATGAGGACGGCCGCGATTTCCGCACGGTTGCGGAGGATGGCTTGTTGCAGCGGCGTCATGCGCGGATTGGCTCCGGCCTTGGCGAGATCGGGGTCGGCAGCGAGAAAGCTTTGGACAGCCTCAAGGTTTCCTCGTGCAATGGCTTCGTCGATTGATTTGCAATCAACAGGTTCTGTGGCGGACAGATGGATCGAGGCCGACAGAACGACGAGCACCAAGCGGGTTCTCATTGATTGATTCCGACAGGGCCTGCGGGCGAGAGGATCGCGTCATCTGGCAGCGGTTGAATCCAGATATTGCGAAACTCCACGACTTCGTTGTGGTTTTGGATCACGAGCGGTCGGGCATCCGCGTGTTTCTGGTAAGGGCGGCGTTTTTTGTGGGACGTGGGGCCGTCGAAGGGAACGTTGTTTTGGACGAGGACGCCGTTGACCATAACGGTCACGCAGGCGGGCGATGTCATTTTTCCCGATTCATCGAAGAGGGGGCGCTTGAACCAGATGTCGTAGCACTGCCACTCTCCTGTTGGGCGGAGCGCGTTGACATCAGGAGGTTTCACGCCGTAGAGGGCGGCGGCCATGCCATCGGCGTAGGTTTTGTTCTCGTAGGTGTCCAGGACTTGGATTTCGTAGGTGGACATCAGGAGCACGCCGCTGTTGCCTTTGTTCTGGCCCGATTTTTGGCGCTTTCCGGCGGGGTTCGCCACTCAAGGTGCAAGCGGCACGAGCCGAAGGATTGCTTGGAGGCGAGCGATATATTCACCGGGCGCACTTGCAGGACGCCTTTATCAAGAATCCAAGGTTGGGGCACATTCCAGGCATCGAGAGATGATCCGTCGAACAGGATGGTGGCTCCTTGAGGGGCTTTTGTGTCCTTTTCCAAATCCGTCCATGGCTTTGGCGTGGCCGCGGGTGGCCACGGGCGGGAAATATCATGCACTTCCCAAGCGCCATCCGCTGTGCGTGTGGCATCTGGGTGCTGGTTGAACACCGAGTATTCCGAGGCGAGTGCGCCGCAGGTGGTCGCGAGAATGGTGAAAGCGATGCGGAGGGCGAAGGGAGGCATAAGTTGGAGCGTTACTGTGCCGGGGTTCCGAATACCTCGACTTCGATGTAGTGGTTCATGTCGTTGGAGGTGTTGCCCTGGCTGTAAAGGCGGACATAGCGGCCTTTGACGCCTGCCACGGGAACGAGCAGGCCGTATTGGGTCTCGACGTAGGGGGCGTCGGAGCCGGTGCCGAGCGATGCGGAGTTGTCAAAGTCGTTGTTGAAGACAGTGGTCACGCCGGAGGCGAATTCGGGATCGTTCGAGAGTTGAATGATGACATCGTGGTAGGCGCGGCGCTGGGAGTGGTAGTGCCAGACCCAGACGGCTTGGATGGCCGCCTCCTGTTCGAGGTCGATCTGCACCCACTGGAGACCATTGGCGAGTTCGAGGAAGTAGCCTTCGCCGGCGTCCTTCTCGCCATCGGTGATGTAGGGCAGATCGCCGATGATTGGAAAATCGTCACTGGCGGTGACTGGTTTGCCTTTTGAGAGAAGCGTGGTTCCGGCGGGGACTTGGATTTCCGGGGCCCTCGAAGCGGCGGGTTTCAGGTTGGGAACTTTGATCTCAATCGGAGTGCCTTCGATTTTCTCGGGCGGGATCGTGGTGGTGAGCGGAATCGTCTCGGCGCTTGCGCGAGCGGAACGACGGCGGTGGCGAGCAGGCTCAGGAGTGTTGTTTTTTTCATGTGTGGAGGTGTTCTTCGGTGAGAAGGATGGTTTCGTTGCGCTCGGCGGCGGGATTGACCCAATAAATCGGAGCCTCGGATGCGAGGGCCTCCTCGGCGTCGCAGTTGAGCGTGGCGTCGCCTCGGATGGCGGCGAAAAAGTTCGCCAAGTGAGGTTGGTGCGGAGGCTCGTTGAGGTCGCCCGGAAGCTCGAAGCCCTCTGGTGCGGCCGAGGCATAGGAGGCGATGGCGTCGGAGGAGTCGGCCGGCGCTGCATAGGCAGAGGCTTTTTTGAGCCAACCTTGCTGCACGAGCGGATCCCAACTCGGGGCGGATCCGGGTTCGCGGTAGATTTTCGTGTAGGCCGAGCGCTCGGAGATTTCGATGGTGCCCTCGGTGCCCATGAAGGACTCGGCATAGCCGCCGCCCGCGCTGGTGGTGGTGAGGACTTGGTAGAACGCGCGGGCACCACCGTCGGCGGTGTCGTAATCGAAAATGCACATGACATTATCGAAATGCTCGCGGTCCTTGAAGTAGTCGCAGCCGCCCGAGGCGATCACAGACTTTGGCGGACCGCCGAAGAACCAGTTGAAGATGTCGATCTGGTGCGCGCCGAGATCCGAGATCGGGCCTCCCGAGAGGTCCTTGTAGAGGCGCCAGTTCAGGAAGCGGCGTTGGAGTTCCTCGACGGAAGGTCCTCGCCCTCGTGGCCGAAGCCGTATTTGAGGAGGGTTTCCTTGTTCGGGAGGATGCGTGCCGGCGCGGTGATATCGCGCGAGGAGCTGACGGCGCGGTTCCAGTGGGCGTTGGCGTTGACGATGCGGCCGCAGATTTTGTGGCGCTGGATGAGTTCCTTGAGGGTGTAGATGTAGCGGGGGTTGCTGCGGCGCTGGTGGCCGATCTGGCAGAGTTTCCCGGTGTCCTTCATGGCCTTCACCATGGCGCGGGCGCCCTCGAGGTTATGGGCCATCATTTTTTCGCAATACACGTGCTTGCCCGCCTGGAGGGACATGACGGTGTGGGGTGAGTGCCAGAAATCCGGCGTCGAGACGATCACGGCGTCGAGGTCTTTTTCCTTCTCCAGCATGTCGCCCGCGTCGATGTAGCGTTTGGGATCGTAGCCGAACCGCGAGCGGATGCGGCCGTAGGCGCCGCCCACGCGGTCCTTCATGATGTCGCAGACGGCGGTGTAGCGGAGGCCGGGGATGTTTACCATCGCGTTGAAGAGGACCTCGTATTGCTTGCCGCAGCCGATGAAGCCCACGTTGATCGTGTTCGACGGGGCTTCGGCACCGCCGACCGCTTTGAGGATCGCCGGGGCGCCGAGCACGAGGCCCGCGCCGGCGAGGGTTCCCTTGCGGAGGAAGTCGCGCCGGGTCAGGCCGGTCGCATGGGAGGGGGTTACAGTTTCCATTTTCCGGTGAGTTCGAGTTTGTTGTGTTTGACTTGGAAGAGCATGAGGGCGATGAGGGCGATATGGATGGCGAGCCAGGCCACGCCCGAGTTCTCATTGATGAGGATGAGGCCCACGGTGAGGCTGGTGTAGAGAAGGCCCATGGCAAACAGGGTGAAGCGGGTGGCGACGCCGAGGAGAAGGGCCAGGCCGAGGGCGATGAAGGCGGGGCCAAGGATTTGGTCGTAAATTTTGAGGCCCCAGTCCGGAAGGAGGGGCTCGGCGAGGAATTTGTCGTAGAGCGGCTTTGGGATGCCGTGGTAGTTGGCAAAGGAGTAGACCTTTACACTCGTCGCATCGGTGAGGCCGTAGGAGTTCAATGCGCCGTCGATCGAGACCGGGGAGATCGAGGTGGAGGTGCCGGCGTATTTTTCTACGCCTGAAAGGATGGCTCGAACGCCCAACCAGAGGCGCAGGACGAGAACGCCGAAGGTGGCTCCGAGGTCACAGGGAAGTTTTGATTCGGATGTTTGCTCTGCATTCATGGTTTGATCGAGAAAAGGAATTTTAACTTCAGCAGGGGTCGTTTCAGATGTCAATAAATATTATTGCGCTTTGTTTCGTAAAGCGTCGAGTTGGCGCTCGGAGGGCGGGAGCTACGAAGGCTTCGAGGGTGTCTTCTGGGGTAATACCAATATCCACTTTAGTTTGGACTTTCGGAAAGTGGCGCGGTAGCGCCCGGTCTCGGATGCCGTCGGGTGCGCCTCGCGCCTCACAGGGGAGGTTCGACCAGCCGGTGGCCGGATTTTTTTTCCAATCGCCCAGCGGGGCGATTGGTGGTGCGCCCGAGGGCGGGCACGCTCCCCGAGACCTTTCCGGGATGCCAGCCAAAAGGAGGAAACCGCCCGCCGCATCACCCAAAACCAAGGGGCCGACTAAATTTTCGGACTCATACCAAAATCCGATCGCTTTCGGACTTCTGGAATGGTGTGCGGGCGTCTCGCTTTCCGGGGCGCAGGCACCAAGTCGGAGGCCCGCTGGCGTATAGCGTTCGATGTCAGGCGGGTCGCCTGATTTAAATAAGCGGCCTCGAAAATCACCAGAATTGGAGACTTTGGTCTCTGTCCAACCCTCTCGGCGTTCAATCGGAAACCAAAGCTCCTTCCATGCCGCCCTGGAAGCGCTCTATGAAAGGCAGTAAGCCCCACGCCACATCCTGAGATGAAAAACCAACCCGGCATTCGAAGGAACTTGTGCTGTATACAAGCGCGCATCGATCCCGAACGGCCCGCCTTGCCCCCCCTTGGCGCCGGGTGCAACTCCTCCACGAACTCAGGAGCGCGTTCACAAAAGGGACAGCAAAAAATCGTGCCGCACAAGCGCAACTTTTATCGTCCATGGATCAACCAGGTAACATGGTTCTGGGATGCCATCGCACGAAAAAGATTGAAAACTTTCCATTTGACACGGCCTTTTTCTGATTGTTTTATTGCGCATTGTTGCATTCCGTTTGATATTCAATAGCACTTTCAAGAGACCCCCCAAGCCCGCCCCAAGCATCACTCCATGAAAATCTGCAATTTCCAATCCCCCCGCCGTTTCGCAACCCTGATCGCAAGCGTCATCTTCACCATGGCCGCCCTCAGCCAAACGAGCATCGGGCAGACCACCTGGTCGGGCACTGGCACGAATTGGAGTTCCGCCACTTGGAGTGCCGGCGTTCCCGACTCAGCGACTGCGGCCAACCTCACTGGCACCGGAACATTCAACATCAACACCGCTGCCGCCGCTGCTTCGGTGGACTTGGCGAATGCGTCAGGCACTCTCACGCTCAACATCAATGACGGCCAAAGCCTCTCGGTCACCGGCGCGATCACCGACACCGGTGCGGGCACTGCCAACATCCAGATCGACAATACAACCTCTGCAAACGCCGCGACGGTGCTCACGGCCACAAGCATTGCGGCTGGCACCATCTCTGTGGGCAATCCGACAACCAGCGCCACATTCTTTTCCTTCGGCAACGACATTACCGTAGCTACCATGTTTGCCCTTGGGAGCGCCGGTAGCGCCACCGCGGGCTCGACCACCTTTACCCAAACTGCTGGCACGGTCACGGTGGGCAATCCTTCCTTTGGCGTCTCCATCGGGCAGGGCGTCGGTGCTCCAAATCCGACCGGCACCCACACCTACAATCTCAACGGTGGCACCCTCATCGCCGCCCGCATCGGCGTGCTCAATGGCAATGGCAACAACAACAATGTCGCCCGCTACGCGATGGACGGGATACTGAATTTCAACGACGGCACGATCCAGACGACCAACGGCGGGACGCTCAACATTCAGAACGGCTACGCCTTCGGCGCCTACAATGGCAGCGGCACCAAGGACATGCAGTTCGACACCAGCAAGCCCCTCGATGTGGTGCTGGCACCAACCGGCACCCACACCTTCAATGCTGTTGGTGCCTCTGGCGACATCCGCGTCTCGCCCTCGGCGCAAATCACCGGGAGCGGCACCCTCACGAAAACCGGCTTGGGGAGCCTCACCTTCACCGGAGGCGGCCCTGTGGCGCTCAGCAACTGGTCGGGCGACACCACCGTCACGGAGGGCAATATCGTGTCGAATTATAGCGTGATCGCCGGTCAGGCGGCGACGGGGGGGCAGGATGTGCTGGCAGATGCCTTCAGTGCGGCGTCGCGGTTGGTCCTGGACGGGGGCAACTACACGATGATCGGCCGCAGCAGTGCGGCAGCCAGCAGTGCGACCGTGTCCTTGCCTGCGGGCACGGCAGGTAGTGCCACCGCAGTGACGCTCACTTCCACCGCTGGCTTGGTCGTCGGTCAGTCGGTGACCAACGGTTTTCTGCCCAGCGGAACCTATATCCGCCGGATCATTAACGCCACCCAGATCGAGTTGAGCGCGATGAGCACCAGCACATCGGTTCAGAGCAGCCAGACGCTGGATTTCGGCGCGGCCAGCTTCGCCAATAGCCAAGTGATCAATGATGTGACCTTGGAATCCAGTGCGACGATCACGGTTACTCCTGGCAGTGGATCCTCCACCACCCTGCTCAGCTTCGGCAATGTCACCGGTTCGGGGGCTTTGACCAAGCAGGGCACTGGCACGCTCAGCCTCACCGGCAGCCTGACTTACACCGGAAGCACTGCAGTGACCGGTGGCACCATTGATTTCGCGCCCGTCTCCGGCACAAGCACTCTGATAGGCAATATCACAGGTGCGGGCAACATCACCAAAAGTGGCAGTGGCACAACGATCATTGCCGGCGGCGCTAACGGCAACACCATCTCAGGCACCCTTGCCGTGAACGGCGGCACGCTGCAGATCGGCAACTCCACCACAACCAACGACAGCACCCAGCGCCTGACCGCGATTTCCTCGGTGTCTGTGGCATCGGGCGCGACGCTGGTTCTGAATAACAGTGCGGCACTACGCGATGGACTCGCCCCGATTACCTTGGCCGGAAATCTGACCGGCGACACCACAGGAATCGCCGTGGGTGGGTTCCACAACGTGCTTGGCGCGGTAACCTTGAATGCCGGCACCCTGACCACCTACAATGGCGCCGCCTTGGCGTTCCAAGCCTACGCTTTAAAAGGCGATGTGTCGGTGGGAGGGTCCTCCGCATCGTATATCTCCGCTGGCGGAACCAGTGGCAATAATGGCGTCCACTTGGCCCCTAATGCGGCCGGCGTGACCCGCATCTTTGACGTGGCCGATGTCACCAGCAGTTCGGCTGCCGATTTGATCGTTTCGGCGAGGCTTCTGAATTCGTCTGGCGCCGGTGCAGCAACCGCAGCCCTGACCAAGAACGGCGCCGGCACGCTCGCCCTCTCAGGCAGCAACTCCTACACCGGCACCACCACAATCAGTGTCGGCACACTTCAGCTTGGCGACGGCGGCACCACCGGGTCACTGGACTCCGCCAGCGCGATCGTCAACAATGCCACGCTCGCCTTCAACCGCTCGAACACCATTACCCAAGGCACCGATTTCGCCACCGTCATCTCAGGCACGGGAGCCCTCATCCAAGCAGGCAGCGGCAACTTGATTCTCACAGGAGCCAACACCTACACCGGCGCCACAGTGTTCAACGCTGGCACAATCCAGATCGACAACGCCAATGCGCTCAACTCTACGGGCAACCTCACCTTCGAAGGCGGCGCGTTGCGCTATGGCAGCGGCATCACCGAGGATTTCTCGGCACGCTTTAAAAACAGCGGCTCGGCCATCGTGATCGATACCAATGGCGAAAACATCGCCTTCGCGAGCGTGATCGATTCGTCCAACAGCGGCGGACTGACAAAAAACGGAGCCGGCGATCTCACGATCTCGGGCTCGAACACCTTCACCGGCGATGTCACGCTGAATACCGGCCGCCTGATCCTTGGCAACGACTCGGCGTTGGACGGCGCGTCGGGAAGCATCGTGATCAACAGCGGCACACTGGATGTCACCGCCGCCCGCACACTCAGCGGGAACAAGGCGCAACACTGGAATGGCAACTTCACCTTCGCCGGGTCGAACACGCTAAACATGGGCACCGGTGCGGTCACGCTCGGGGCGAATTCGACGGTCACAGTGAGTGCGAGCACGCTGACTGTCGGCGGAGATATCTCCGGCACAGGCTACGGCCTCGGCAAGAGCGGTGCAGGCACGCTGGTGCTCTCGGGAAGCAATTCCTACACAGGCGCGACGACGGTAAATTCGGGAACGGTGGTCTTTGATGGGGCGAACGCCCTGTCCTCCAGTTCCTCGGTCTTGGATGCCGGCACGGCAACTCTGAGCTTCCTCGATGGAGCGACCAACAACATCACGACCTCGGGCGGCCTCACACTGAACAACAGCACGTTTGTCTTCGATCTCAGCGGATCCTCGGCGGACCGCTTGAACTTCGGTGGATCGGCCTCCCTGAGCGGCACCAACACGATCAATATCAATTTCCTGAGTCCGGCGAACGCCGGCAACTTCACCCTCCTCACCGCCGCCGGGGGGCTCAATTCCTCGTGGAGCCTCGATCCGAGCGTGCTCCAGTCTGGCTTCACTTTCACGCTGGATCAATCCTCGGCGACGCAATTGGTCCTCGTTGTCGCCTTCAGCTCCAGCGGGCGTTACTGGACAGGCGAGGCCAGTAATAATTGGTCGGGGGTGAATTTCAGCATCTCCTCAAACGGTTCGGCCACGCTCTCGGGGGCGGATTTGGATGCGGACTCCGACTTGATCTTTGCGGGCGACACGCCAACCAACCTCGCGACGGTGATTTCCTCGAACTACACGATCGGCTCTCTGGCCGTGAGCACAGCGGGGTTTCGATCAATGGATCCCACACAATCACGGCGAACAAAACCGGCGACGCCACTTACAGTGTCACCGCCGCCAGCGGGACCACCAATATCGGCGCGACCCTCACAGGTGCGGGGGCCGGACTCACCATGGCCGGGGGAGGCACCCTTGCCCTCAACGCCGCAAATTCCTACGGCGGCAACACGACCGTGACTTCTGGAACGCTGGCGATCAACAACGCGGGCGCCATTTCGAGTGGGACTCTCGTCATAACTGGTGGTTCGTTGAACAACACCAGCGGCGGAGCCATCACGCTCTCCACAAACAATGCCCAAAGTTGGAATGGCGACTTCGCCTTTACCGGCACAAATGATTTGAACCTCGGCACCGGTGCCGTAACGCTCGGCGCCACCCGAGTGGTTACTGTCACAGCTGGCAACCTCACGGTCGGCGGCAATATCGGCAGCGTCGGCCTTCAGCCTCACCAAGGAAGGGGCAGGCACGCTGGTGCTCTCGGGGTCGAATGCCTACACCGGCACCACCACAATCAATGCGGGAACACTTCGTATCTCGGGAGGCAATGCGATCAGTGACTCGGGCGTCGTGACTCTCGCCGATGCCTCGGGAGCTACCTTCCAAGTCAACAGCAGTGAAACGATCGCCTCTCTGCGAGGTGGGGGAGCGACCGGCGGAGTGGTTGCTGTGGCTTCGGGACAAACCCTCACGGTCGCCGAGAGTGGTTCGCAGACATTTTCAGGCGTCATCTCGGGTGCCGGTGCTCTGACACTCAACGGCAGCGGCACCATGTCGCTGGCCGGTGCGAATACCTACAGCGGCGGCACCACGATCAGCGCTGGCACTCTTGTGCTCGGCAACACCTCTGCCGCAGGCAGCGGCGACATGACTCAATCCAATAGCTCCTCGCTCCTGAAAATCGACGCCACCGGCACGATCACAAACAACATGAGCGTCTACAATGTGCTGGCCACCCAAAGTGCCACACTCAGCGGCGCGATCACGGTGAACAACGCCACATGGGATATCGAAACAGGGCGCACACTCACGATCTCCGGCGTGGTCTCCGGCCCCGGCGGAGTCACGAAAAACGGCACCGGCACGCTCAGCCTCACCGGCAGCCTGACTTACAACGGAAGCACCGCCGTGAGCGGTGGCACCCTTGATTTCGCGCCAGTCTCCGGCACAAGCACTCTGATAGGCAATATCACAGGTGCGGGCAACATCACCAAAAGTGGCAGTGGCACAACGATCATTGCCGGCGGCGCAGTCGGCAACACCATCTCAGGCACCCTTGCCGTGAACGGCGGCACGCTGCAGATCGGCAACTCCACCACCGCCAACGACAACACCCAGCGCCTGACCGCGATTTCGTCGGTGTCTGTGGCATCAGGCGCGACGCTGGTTCTGAATAACAGTGCGGCACTACGCGGTGGAAATGCCCCGATTACCTTGGCCGGTAATCTGACCGGCGACACCACAGGAATCGCCGTGGGTGGGTTCCACAACGCGCTTGGCGCGCTAACCATGAACGCCGGCACCCTGACCACCTACAATGGCGCCGCCTTGGGGTTCCAAGCCTACGCGTTAAACGGCGATGTGTCGGTAGGAGGGGCCTCCGCCTCGTATATTTCCGCTGGCGGAACCAGTGGCAATAATGGCGTCCACTTGGCCAATAATGCGGCCGGCGTGACCCGCATCTTTGACGTGGCCGATGTCACCAGCAGTTCGGCTGCCGATTTGATCGTTTCGGCGAGGCTCCTGAATTCGTCTAACGCCGGAGCAGCAACCGCCCTCACAAAGAACGGCGCCGGCACGCTCGTCCTCTCAGGCAACAACTCCTACACCGGCACCACCACGATCAATGCCGGCACGCTCCAGGCCAACGCTTCCGGGGCGCTCGGGAGCACAACGAATATCACGGTCAATGGCGGCTCGCTCCTTGTGACAGCCGACGACGCGATCGGGAACTCCACCGGCATCGACCTCGCCGGCGGCACGCTGGAGTTCAGTGGCAATGTGACCGACACAATCGGCGCACTGACGCTCTCGGCGAACTCGGTCATCGACCTCGGCACCGGAAGCGTCGTGGCGATCTTTGCGGATCTGTTCATGGGAAGCTACACGCTGGCGGTGCACAACTGGACCGGCACGACGCTGTGGAACGGCGGCACAGGAAACAACCCCGACCAGATCTACTTCAACCGGGCACTGGGCAGCGGGGAGCTTGATCGGATCAGCTTCTACAGCGACTTCGGGAGCAGTTTTGTGGGGACAGGCTTCCAACTCGGCCTCGGCAGCGGCTTCCAATATCAGGTAATCCCAGTCCCCGAGCCCGAAACCTGGCTGGCCGCGGCACTGCTCCTCGCAGGAGCCGGCGTGGCATGGGCGAGGGGACGCCGCCGCGAGGCTGCTTGAACCGAAGTTCGGACAGGTTTTTCAGAACGGAAGGCTGAGAGCTGCAGCGCTGGTATCGGCCCGCAGTTGCTCGAACGAAATCTCGATGCCACCCAACGCCTGAATCTCATGGCTACAATGGGTGGATTGAAATGCGCCACGGTGATAAAAAAATCGGCGGTTTACAAGGCGGGGGAATTCACCATGGCGGCGGCCCCACTTCGATGATCGGCATATCTAAGGACAATAAATCGGCCTCGTCCAAGCGGGGGCTGTCATCAATTGGGTCTACGACCGTGTTCCCGAGCGGGTGGTGGTGTTTCATCAAGTTGCGGGGCAAGCGGGTGTCGAAATAATCCGCCGGAAGCCGGACGAGGATGAAAGGCATGTCGATCAGCGAGCCGACGAAGCAGGCCAAGGAGGCACCTGCGAGCCAGAAGAGCATCCCGCGCGTGGCTGGTTCCGTATGGATTGAATGCACTGAGTCCACCTTTTGATGCCACGACAGGTGGCAGTGCAGGGCAACCTGTGACGGGGATTCAGCGGGGTTGGCGGAATATCAGCCCGCAGAGACGCAGGGGCGCGGAGGATTTTTGGGGATAATGGCCGTCCCGACTGTTTTGGGCCACTGGCGGGACGTCGAGGTCGTTGGGGCGCTTTCTCTTCGCCTGGCTTCGCTCCGAGCGAAGATGACGGAGCTCCGAACGAGGACGACGGAGCTCTGAACGAGGATGACGGAGCTCCGAACGAGGATGACGGAGCTCTGAACGAGGACGACGGAGCTCTGAACGAGGACGACGGAGCTCTGAACGAGGACGACGGAGCTCTGAACGAGGACGACGGAGCTCCGAACGAGGACGACGGATCTCCGAACGAGGATGACGGAGCTTTGAACGAGGATGACGGAGCTTTGAACGAGAACGACGGAGCTTTGAACGAGAACGACGGAGCTCTGAACGAGGACGACGGAGCTCTGAACGAGGAGTTGAAGGGGTCCCCGCTACATTTTGCCGGTAATTAAGCCTGCCGGATTTCGAACTTTAGAGCTGTCGATTTGAGAACACGGGTTGTCTCCGAGAGAACAGCAGTTAACGATTTGAGAACACGAGTTGTCTCCGAGGGAACAGAGGTTATCGATTTGAGAACACGAGTTGTCTCCGAGAGAACAGCAGTTAACGATTTGAGAACACGAGTTGTCTCCGAGGGAACAGCGGTTATCGATTTGAGAACACGAGTTGTCTCCGAGAGAACAGCGGTTATCGATTTGAGAACACGAGTTGTCTCCGAGGGAACAGCGGTTATCGATTTGAGAACACGAGTTGTCTCCGAGGGAACAGCGGTTATCGATTTGAGAACACGAGTTGTCTCCGAGGGAACAGCGGTTATCGATTTGAGAACACGAGTTGTCTCCGAGAGAACAGCGGTTATCGATTTGAGAACACGAGTTGTCTCCGAGGGAACAGCGGTTATCGATTTGAGAACACGAGTTGTCTCCGAGAGAACAGCGGTTATCGAAACCGAGGCATTTGTTCAGACAACGAAGACACGAGTTATGTTTCACCCACTACTGTCCGGTTATAAGTCAAACAGCTCCATTTGGTTGCACTCCGGAGCCTCGGGTTTTCTGAACTCCTGATCCATAAGTAACTCATGCAAAGGCATCTTTTCAAACGGGTGAACACTCAAAATCTGCAGAGTTGTGCTGGGAGCACCAGTCAATTTGAGTTCCTTGCGCACGATCGCCACGAGCAGATATGTCGTCACCGCGATCCAGATTTGCGTTTTCACCGCATTCGGACTTGTCCCAAAATAATGCTTCAAGCGCAGGTTGCCTTTGACCCATTTGAAAAACAACTCGATGTCCCAGCGCTTCTTGTAAAGCAACGCAGCTGTGATGGCCGACATCTCCATGTGGTTGGTCAGAAAGACCAAAAACCGTTGCTGTTTTTCGTCGAAATATCGGATGCGCCGCAGTGGCATCGGGAAGTCTCTGCGTGCTTTGGGCAAAGCAAATTTCCCCACATGATCGCTTTTGAGCCCGGCCGATTTGTCCACAGGACGAGACGCATGCCGCGAAAAGCGCAAATTGTCTTTGGCTCGGGTAACGAAAAACGCTCCCGATGCGGCGATGCGATAGAGTCGCTGAAAGTCGGTATAGCCTTTGTCGAACAGGTAAATGGCCCCCGCCTCGAAGCTCAACTTGTCCAAAAAGTTCACATCGTGCAGACCGGCTGGGGATACAAAGACGCAAACCGGGATTGGCCCCCGCAAATCGAGTTGGGTGTGAATCTTGATCGCGCTCTTGGTCGAGCGGAATGTCGCCCACGGAAACAACGTCATCGACAAGTCGATCGTGCTCGAGTCCAAAGCGTAAACCGTGTTTTCCAAGTCCACCCCCAACTCCTCGCCCGCATAAAGACGCCGTGCTTTGTTGATCAACCCCATGGCCAATGCCTGCCAAAGCCGCCAGTCGCGCCCTTCGTTGGCATCCGCCAGCGTGGACTTGGCGACCGGTTCTCGGAAGCCCAAGTGGTAGAGCGCATCGGGCTTGGCATTCAAACACGCTTCGATATCCCGCAACCCTCGCGCCAGGTCAATTGCGCGAACACCATGCAAATCAACTGCTGGCGAACTCCGAAATGTCGCACGCGAGACTCGGCGTTGAACCGCGCCGAGAGTCGGGAGAGGGTTTCGCGATGAACCAAATCGAGAATTTGGGAGAGGATGAAGCGACCGTGTGTCATTCGAGCAACACAGCACCTCCTGTTCCAAAAAATTCACATCCGTCACATCAAATTTCCAGTGCTTGTCTATGAACAACAACATGCTTTCAAAAATCAAAAACGTATTAACCGGACAGTAGTGGTTTCACCCAAGTTTCTCACGGTGGGCTGTGATGGTGCACAAAACCTGGGGGGGGCGCTCCAAAGGCACTACAAAGTCGTCCAGGGGCTTGTGGTGCTGTCGTGGGATTCGGAACATGGGTGCTGAATTTCCGCAGTGCGGTTCTGGTGCCGAGCACCCGATGATCGATCGACAGAGCTGCCTGAGTTACTTACGTAACAGAAGTCTCTGGTTTCAAAACAAGTGGGTTACGGTATAAACCGGCAAAAAAATGGCCGATCGGCCAAAAAGTTTGCGGGATTGGGTGCGTGCGGTGAGGGTGTAGTGTTCAACCGCAATTTGTGGGAGCGAGGGCGCGATGATCGATCGACAGAGCTGCCTGAGTCACTTGCGGAACAAAAGTCTCGATGTTCAAAACAAGTGGGTTACGGCGTAAACCGGCAAAAATGGCCGATCGGCCAAAAGTTTGCGGAATTGGGTGCGTGCGGTGGGGTGTAGTGTTCGACCGCAATTTGTGGGAGCGAGGGCGCGATGATCGATCGACAGAGCAGCCTGAGTCACTTCCGGAACATAAGTCTCGATTTTCAAAACAAGTGGGTTACGGCGTAAACCGGCAAAAAAATGGCCGATCGGCCAAAAAGTTTGCGGGATTGGGTGCGTGCGGTGGGGGTGTAGTGTTCGACCGCAATTTGTGGGAGCGAGGGCGCGATGATCGATCGACAGAGCTGCCTGAGTCACTTGCGGAACAAAAGTCTCGATGTTCAAAACAAGTGGGTTACGGCGTAAACCGGCAAAAAAATGGCCGATCGGCCAAAAAGTTTGCGGGATTGGGTGCGTGCGGTGAGGGTGTAGTGTTCAACCGCAATTTGTGGGAGCGAGGGCGCGATGATCGATCGACAGAGCTGCCTGAGTCACTTGCGGAACAAAAGTCTCGATGTTCAAAACAAGTGGGTTACGGCGTAAACCGGCAAAAAAATGGCCGATCGGCCAAAAAGTTTGCGGAATTGGGTGCGTGCGGTGGGGGTGTAGTGTTCGACCGCAATTTGTGGGAGCGAGGGCGCGATGATCGATCGACAGAGCTGCCTGAGTCACTTCCGGAACATAAGTCTCGATTTTCAAAACAAGTGGGTTACGGCGTAAACCGGCAAAAAAATGGCCGATCGGCCAAAAAGTTTGCGGGATTGGGTGCGTGCGGTGGGGGTGTAGTTGCTCGACCGCCATTTGTGGGAGCGAGGGCGCGATGATCGATCGACAGAGCTGCCTGAGTCACTTCCGGAACACAAGTCTCCGGGTTCAAAACAAGTGGGTTGCATTAAAATCCGGCAAAAAAATGGCCGATCGGCCAAAAAGTTTGCGGAATTGGGTGCGTGCGGTGGGGGTGTAGTGCTCGACCGCAATTTGTGGGAGCGAGGGCGCGATGATCGATCGACAGAGCTGCCTGAGTCACTTGCGGAACAAAAGTCTCGATGTTCAAAACAAGTGGGTTGTGGCACAAACCGGCAAAAAAATGGCCGATCGGCCAAAAAGTTTACGGAATTGGGCGGGGGCGGACCTTGGCCTTTGGGTTTCTACTGTCCAACCATCCAACAACATTTATTTTATCGACTTTCAGATCACGATCCGCGCGCCGAGCAGGATGGGATCAAACTTTCACATCAGCTGGAGCGTTTTACCATGTGCTGGCGACGGGATAGGGATCGAAGGCGGGGTCTTTGGTGATGATGCCTATGCGTCTCTGGATGTCTTGGGCGATGAGGAGGCGGTCGAACGGATCGCGGTGATGGAACTCCAAGGATTCCATAGCGGGGCAGTCCGCGGGCTCCAGGTCGATTCGAACAACGCCGAGGCGCTCGAGTTCGCGCGTGAGGAGGATGTCCCAATCGTCCACGTTTTCGAAATCGAAGCCTTTGGCGGAACGCTTGAGGGCGATCTCCCAGAAACTCGCCGTGGAGTAGTGGATGGGCAGGTCGCTGTCGATGATGCGGCGCGCGGAGGATTTGAGCCGCCTGTCGCCGTAGAGCATCCAAAGGAGCGCGTGGGTGTCGAGCAACCAGCCACGGACGGTGGAGGGTTTCACCGACGGGGAATTCCGAAGTCGTCGGCGAGGGCGGAGTTTTTTGCGGGGGGGTTGAATCCTTAGCCCATCTTGAACTTCGGGCCGGCGAGTGTGCCGATGCGGGAGTCGCCTTATCGTGTGAGAGGGATGATTTTGGTCACGGCTTTTTTGTGGCGTGAGATGAGGACCTCGGTGCCAGCCTCCACGGTCTCGAGATAGCGGGAGAGGTTGGTTTTGACTTCGTGGATGCTCACTTGCATGTCTGGAAAAAAATTGGTCGAACTGACCAATTTGTCAAAAGCATGTGGCGGGACGTTGCAACGAACCGGGAGGGATTCTGTGGTAGATGAGCCCCCATCCGAGGACGCCGGAGCTTGCCATAGCTGGGATTTTGGATGCTCTGGAGCGGTGGAGCATCCTTAAGGCTGGGGTGCGTCGATATCTGATGCCGCTATTCCCTTTTGCGGTGTAACGCCGCGTGTGGCCGGATCACTATCGCATTCTGGCGTTCAACCATCAAAGCCGAGATCCGTATTGTTTGCGCGATCGGCTTTCGGATTAGGTCGCGGCGGCGTAGAGAATTTTGATTGGTGCTTTGCTTCGGAAAAAGAAATCCGCCGCGATGGATAGCAAATTGAGGGCACTTTAAGAGGGGAGCGGATCAGGTTGGCAACCTCTTGAATAAGAGGGTGGTGGGCAGAACTGGATTCGAACCAGTGAAGGCGTAAGCCAGCGGATTTACAGTCCGCCCCGTTTGGCCACTTCGGTATCTACCCTTAAGGATTCCCGCGGGACTCGGGTCAGCGGGGATTCGCTGACTGAGTGCGAGGGGCGAGCACAATGGATTTAATTGTGATTTTGGGCAAGGGAAAATCGTTGCTGTTTGTGGGGGCCTTGCTGATTTCTTCGAGGACGTCGAGGCCTTCGAGGATGGTGCCGAAGACGGTGTATTGGCCGTTGAGTTTTGGGAGGGGTTCGAGGCAGACGTAGAATTGGCTGCCGTTGGATTGCTTGGCGGGGTTGATGGCATCGGGGAGGCGGGCCATGGCGATGGCGCCTTTGTCGTGCTTGAGGCGGATCTCTGCGGGGATGGTGTAGCCTGGGCCGCCGGTGCCTGTTTTGTCTTTCTGACCCCAGCGGCTGCCGGGGGCACCAGTCTGGACGAGGGAGCCGGGGAAGGCGCGGTGGAAGCGGAGTCCGTTGTAAAATTTGCGGTTGATGAGGGTCTTGAAGTTTTCGACGGTGGCTGGGGTGGCTTCATCGTAGAGGCCGATGACGACTACGCGTGGTTGTTTCTCTTTTGGAAACTTGAGTTGCATGATGGCGACCTCCGGGCCGAGGGTGGCGGCGTGGCAGGCTGCGGTGGTGCAAAGGATGGCGAGGATAAGGGCGAGCGGTTTCATGGGATTGGAAATGGGTGGCGTGTGACGTCTCCGATGGGGCGGCCTTGGGGGTCGCGCACATGAAAATGGTCGGCGGATTCGAATGCACGGTTCAGATACCCGAGGGCGATCGTTTGTGCGATGTCAAAATGCCGGATGGCGCTGGTGAGGCGTCCGGCGGGGGATGTGGATTCGGTGTGGAGGGTGCAGCCCTCGGGGAGTGGGTGGGGGAGTGGGCCGCGGAAGCCGTGGAGGCGTTTGTTGACGTGGGCGACACTTTTGAGGCGTGAGACGATTTCCTGGCCGACGTAGCAGCCTTTGTCGAAGTCGATGCTGGTGGTCTCGAGGCGGGCTTCCTGCGGGAGTGTGGAGGGGGTGAGTTCGTGGTTCCAGGCGGGGATGCCGTGGATGATGCGGAGGCGCTCGATGTCTTCGGGGGTGGCTTGGGGCAGGTCAGCGGGGGTGGCGGGGGTGTCGTGGCCTGGGATGCCGAGGCGGTTGCTGGAGATTGCGCCAGCGGGGGCGGGGCGGCCAAAGATGTGGAAAGAGGGAGTTGGCGGGAGTTCGCTGATGGTGACGTCGTCAGCGATGATGTAGCGTTCGAGGCGGGCTTGAATCTCCTCGAGGCGTGGGGTGGGGATTTCGAGGATGAAGCGATCGGTGTCGCGCCAGAGGTGAAGGTGGGCGCAGAGGCGGCCTTTGGCGTCGAGGAGGCAGGCGGTGCGCGCGGCGAGGGAGGCGAGTCGTGTGGTGTCGATGCTGAGTTGGCCGTTCAGATAGCGCGCGGCGTCGGGGCCTGAGAATGCGAGGAGGGTGCGGTCGGTGAGCGGGAAGAAACCTGTGTTCATTTCCCTGAAGAAAACAAGGAACGCAGGGTGGAGAGGAGGGATTTTTTTTCCACGGTGGAGGCCTGGGCTGCGGGGGACTCGGGGTGGGCGGTTTCGTGGCGGCGTGGGGCGGGGTGTCCTTCGCGGCGGTGCCTGGGTAATCGTAAAAGCGGGAAATGACGGAAAAATCCTCGTCGGCCCATCCGCGCTGGAGGCCGGCCATGGCGATGCCGGCGAAGGCAGAGGCGGCGGGGAGTTCGATGTCGGCATCCTGCGCCATGGCGAGGGCGATCTGGATGTCCTTGAACATGTTTTTGAGCGCGAAGCGGGGTTCGAAATCGCCGTGGATCATGCAGGGCATCTTCATGTCGATGACCGGCGAGCGGGCGGCGTTGTGTTCGAGGGCGTCGGCGAGTTTGTGGAGGGGGACGCCATTGCGGTCCAGGAGGGCGAGGGCCTCGGTGAGGGCGGTGACGGTGGTGGCCGAAATGAGGTTTGTGGCGACTTTCAGAACGGTTGCCTCGCCGATGGAGCCGACCTCGAGGATTTGGCGGGAGCTGACGGCGAGTTGGGGGCGCACGCGGTCGAGGATGTCTTTCGCGCCGCCGACGTAGTAAACGAGTTCTCCGGCAGAGGCGGCGTCGCGGCTGCCGGTGAATGGGGCGTCGAGGAAGGCGGCGTGTTTCTCCCCGACGATGGCTGCGGCCTCGCGTGTATCGACCGGCGAGACGGTCGCGTGGTTCAGAATGATGTGCTCCGGCGTGAGGGCAGGGGCCATGGCGCGGAGGGCCTCCAGAAGGGCCTCGCCGTTGGCGACGAAGATCTGGATGTGGCGGGTGGCTTCCGCGACATCAAGCGGGGAGCTGAGGAAATTCGGCTCCGTGCGCAGGGTGCGGCTCCATGTCCAGACTTGGTAACCCGCGTGGCGCAGGCGGGTGGCCACGCGGTTGCCGATGATGCCGAGCCCGATGACTCCCGCCGTGCCTTTCTCGGGCTGGTGCGACTCCATGAAAGCGCGGGGCGTTAGCCGGCTGTGGGGAGGAACGTCTCGATCTTGGCGGAGGCTTTGAGGTTTTCGAGAACCTTTTGCACGGCTTGGCGCTGTTCGGTGCTTTGGAGGTAGGCGCGGATTTGGTCCTTCACGTCGGTGAATGGCACCTTGCCGGCGTCTTTTTTGCCGGTGACCTTGATGACGTGCCAACCGAACTGGGAGCGGACGGGTTGGCCCACGGCGTTGATCTCTTGGGCGAAGGCGGCATTGGCGAATTCAGGAACCATGCGGTCTTTGGCGAAGTAGCCGAGGTCGCCGCCGCTTTGGTCGGCACCCGGTTCCTCGGAGAGTTCCTTCGCGAGAGCGTTGAAGTCCTCGCCCTTCGATGCGCGCTCGGCAGCCTTGGTGGCGGCGTCCTGCTTGGCTTTCACGACGTCTTCGGGGGCGTTCGGGTCGACCATGAAAAGGATGTGGCTGGCCTCGACGGTTTCGGGTTGCTCGAACTCGGCGGGATTGGAGTCGTAGAAGGACTGGGCTTGGGAATCGGTGACTTCGGGGGCGTTGACCTGGGACTGCATCCAGCGCTGTTGTTGAAGCATGTTGGCGATGTTTTCCTTGAGCTTGTCGAGGGTCGTGCCGGATTGCTGGAGTTGTTGCTCGAAGATCGAGGGATCGGGAAACTGGCCTTTGATTTTTTCGATCTCGGCATCGATATCAGCCTGGGAAATCTTCTCCGACACGGAGGCCTCGGCGACGAGTTTGTCCATGATGAGATCGTTCAGGAGCTGGGTGTAGCCTTGGAGTTGTTGTTCGGGGTTGAGATTTTCGACAGAGGCACCGGCGCCTTGGAGGGCGGCGGTGAAAACTTCCTGGAGTTGCTCGCGGGTGATGTTCTGGCCGTTGACGGTCGCCACGACCTCGGGGAGTTGGAGGGGTTCGAATTTTTGTTCGGCGGGTGCCTCTGGTTGGGTGGAGGTGGATTCGAGAGGGGCGGGTTCGGTCTCGGGGGCTTTTTCTGTGGCGGCTGGTGTCGCGGTGGGTGTCGCGGTGGGTTCCGGAGTGGCTTGGGGCTCGGGAGAAGCCGGCGGCTTGCACGCGGAGAGAGCCAGAACAGGGGTGGCGAGAATCGTGGCCAACTTGGTGGCGGAGAGGATGGAGCGTTTCATGTGGTGTATGGAAAGGGCGAATATGTGGCACGGCGGGCCGGCAATTGCGAATTCTTTCTACGCGGGGGGAAGGTGGGTTTTTGCCCCTCTTGACGGAGCAGGAGGCGGACGGTGTTGCAGAATCCCCGGATGTCGCCGGTGGGCTCTGGAAAAAACTTTGAACGATCCGGCATCGTCGGTTGTCGAAGGGAATGCCGCATATTAGGTCTCAACCCGCCTGTGCGCGTGTCCGATATTCGATTTATACAGTTAAAACAAAAAAACACCCATGGCACTCGACGACAAGGATACTGGATTTCAGCTCTACCTTCGCCAGATCGCGGAATACCCGCTTCTGACGGTGAAGGACGAGATCAAGCTCGCACGTAGAATCAAACGAGGCGACGAGGAGGCGCGCACCATCATGGTGCGGTCGAACCTGCGGCTCGTGGTGAAAATCGCGCGGGATTACAGCAACTACGGTTTGCCGCTTTTGGACCTGATTTCCGAGGGAAATATCGGGCTCATGAAAGCGGTCGAGCGGTTTGATCCGAAAAAAGGCGGCAAGTTGAGCACCTACGCGGCGTGGTGGATCAAGCAATCGATCAAGCGCGCGCTGGCGAACCAGAGCAAGACGATCCGCCTGCCGGTGCACTTGGTCGATAAAATCGCAAAGCTGCGCCGCGTGTCGACCCAGATGACCGAGGAACTCGGCCGCGAACCGAGCGACGAGGAACTTGCCGAGGAGGTAGGCATGGCGGTGGCGAAGGTGTCCGCGCTGAAGAGCGCCGCGATCCGGCCCACGTCGCTTGATCAACCGCTCGGCGACGACGATTCGACGGCTCTCGGGGATATCATCGGAGACGAGGAGGCCATGGATCCCTACGAGATGCTTCGCGACAAGGATCTCCGCGAGGAGGTCGGCGATTTGCTTGATGTTCTCGATGAGCGGGAACGGAAAATCATCAACAGCCGCTTCGGACTGGACGGGCATAAAACCAAGACGCTCGAGGAGGTCGGCGAGAAGTTCGGCGTCACGCGTGAGCGTATCCGTCAGTTGCAGAATATCGCATTGAGAAAGCTCCGCCGCGCTCTTGGCAAGAAGGAGCGTTCCAAGGCGGAATCTGTTGTTTGAGTTTGGTTTGGGTAGGGTGGAAACCGGATGTGCGGCTTTGGCTGCCATCCGGTTTCCTTTTTTCGGGAGTGGAGGCAATGCAGGCCAACGCGTTTTGAACGCATGCACTGAGCAATCCATTGTGACAACGAAACGACAAATGTTACAGAATTGTGACATATGTGGTTATTGGGAGATTTCCCCGGTTGATTTTCCGCAAGGGCAGCCGAGTTGCGGGGTCGCAGAAAAACACTTCATGAAAACACACAACCTCACCGCCCTGCTATGGGCCTCCACGGTTTTCGGCGGGGCGGTGCCTGTCAATGCCGGCTCCCAAGCAAGCCAACCCGAAACCGCCAGCCCGATCATCGAGAACCCAGGGTTCACTTTGAACGACGCCTTCGACAAGCTCTGGGCACTCCCTGTGGTTTATAAAGATAAGGAGAATCCGTTCGTTCAGGAAGTGGCGTTCACCGGTCGCTACCACGGGCAGATTTTCAGTCTGAATTCGGATTTTGGCCCAGCGGGGGGATGGCAGAACCGGCGTCAGCGATTCGGCGGAAGAATCAAATTCCTGAACACGTTCGAGGCCAACATTGATTTCAACTTGAATTTCAATGGCGCCAACACCGGGCGGTTCGTGAAAGATTTCGATGGGTTCGAGTTGAAATGGAAGCCCGCCAAGGTGTTCCAGTTAGATGCCGGATTGTTCAAGGTGCCGCTCACGAACGAGTGGCGCACGTCCTCGAATAAAATCATCACGATCGAGCGATCGGATTTCATCAACATGGCGGTTCCAGGTAAGTTGGGCGGGTTGCTGGCCACCGGCGAGGTTGCCGATGGGTTCAGCAAGGATGGCAAGTTCACCTATGGCGCCGGCATCTACACGGCGACGCGCAGCGAGGATTGGCAATACCCGACCTTCGACGGCGGATCGATGGTCTATGGTGGGGTGGGATACAAATTCAACAAGAACCACGAACTGCGCTTCGACAACGGCATCCTTGTGGGAGACACAGATGTTTCAACCAATGCGACGCAGCCCTATACCTACACGACGGCGCTGAGCTACTCCGGAAAGTTTTTCGACCAGAAATTCTGGCTCCAGTCGGATTTGGTGATGGCCACCGGGGAGGACGACCAACCCGACTTGTATGGCTTCATCCTGCTGCCTTCCTACATGCTGACCGAGCAGATCGAGATTGTGGCGCGTTACCAGTATCTCGTCAGCAACGAGGACAACGGTGTGCGGTTGCAGAGTCGGTATGAGCGTCGCGCCCCCGAGTTGCCGACGACCTACGGCAACAACTACAACGCTCTTTATGGAGGCGTGAACTACTACATTTACAAGGACCGCCTCAAAGTCATGGGAGGTGTGGAGTATTCCCACATGGAATTGGTGCAAGGCGGCGGCTACAACCAAGTCACTGTCTTCGGCGCGATTCGCGTTTGGTTCTGATGGTTTCTTAGGGCGATCGGAAATGATGCCCCGCCCGTGTGCAATCGGGCGGGGCATTGTTGTTCCGCCCCGGGGCCTGGCAAGCGCGCATGGCTGATTTATTCGTTGGCACAGGGCGGGGGTTGGTCTAATTTTGAAAATATGAATAATCCACTTTTCGCACTCGGGATGCCCGGTTGGCCGGAGATTGTATTTATCCTCGTGATCGTGCTGCTGCTCTTCGGTGCCAAGAAGCTGCCGGAGTTGGCCCGCGGGATCGGACAGAGCTTGGGCGAGTTCAAGAAGGCCCGGGACGATTTCGAGCGTGAGATTCACAAGTCGGCTGCGGAGTTGGGCGACAAGCCTGCCCAGTTCGAGGTGAAGGAACCCGCCGAGAAGCAACCGCACAAGACCGCGTGATGGGGCGGGGAGGGGCACAGGGGCGGTTCCGTCTGGTTGCGGTGTGCCTGTTTTTTTTCCTGCCGTTGGCGCAGGGCGGCGAGGTTGTTTTTGCTTATTACAACCTCAAAAATTATCTCTCGATGAACAGACGGGGGGCAGATGGATCTTCTGCCGTGTTGCCCAAGCCCGAGGCGGAGGTCCTGGCGGTTGTCTCGATGTTGAAGGCGATCAAGCCTGATGTGCTCGGGGTGGCCGAGATGGGTGACCAGTCGATGCTCGCCGATCTGCAGGCGAGGTTGAAAAAGGCGGGCATGGATTTTGAGCACACCGAGTGGGTTCCCGGGGCTGACGGCGTGCGGCGTGTGGCGTTGCTGAGTCGGTATCCGATTGTCGCGCGCGGATCGCGATCCGATGTGCCGTTGGAATTGGACGGCAAGCTTCACCGGATGGGGCGGGGGATCTTGGACGCCACAGTGGAGGTTGGCGGGGAGCGCGTGCGATTGATCGGGCTGCATCTCAAGTCCAAGCGACAGGTGCCCGAGTATGACGAGGCGAAATTCCGTGCCAAGGAGGCTGTCGCTGTGCGTGGGCACTTGGAGATGGTTTTCAAGGAGAATCCCGCAGAGAAGGTCCTGCTTTTCGGCGATCTGAACGACACCAAGAACGAGTTTCCGGTGAGGCACATCGCAGGGCCGAAGGGAGGGCGCGCGAGTCTGCGGGAGATTCCGCTGGCGGATGACCGAGGCGAGACATGGACGCACTACTGGGCCTTTGCCGACATTTATTCCCGGATTGATTTTTTTATGGTCTCGGAGGCGCTCTGGCCCGCGGTGGTTCCCTCCACGAGCGGAATCGGGGATGGCAAGGATTGGGAGTTGGCCAGTGACCATCGCCCGCTTTTCACCACGCTCAAGCTCGGGAAATGAGGGTTGCGCTGGCGGTGATTTTGGCGGCGGTATCCGTCGCCATGGCGTCACCTGATTCTGATTGGGAGGCTGTGGTGGCGCTCGACAAGGGGCCCGCCGCAAACCCGACGAGCATGGAGGAGGCGAAAGCCCAGGCTGTGTCGCATCTGTCCAGGCAACGTCGTGCGCTCGAGGAGTTCGTGGAGAGGCACCCGGGTGATGTGCGGGTGGTGGATGCGCGGATTCGCCTCGCGTCGCTGCAGGCCACTTCCGGCAAGATCGACGGGAAGCAATCGCGGATCGACGACGCGATGCGGCGGTTTTCCGCGATCGAGAGCGATGAATCGATTTCCCGTGAACAGCGCGCCGAGGCTGGGTTCCGGCGGGTGTGTCTGTTGATGCAAAGCCTCGACGGCATGGAGGCTGGGAGACGCGGGGATTTCGTGAATGCCGCCAGGAATTTCGAGGGGAGGTATCCGCGTGATCCGCGCGTGCCGAGACTTTTGGTCGAGGTGGCCACGATCTGCGATGAGGATCCGCGGTTGAAAAGGGAGTTGCTCGAACGCGCTGCCGGGTATCCTGTCGATGCCGCGCTGAAGGCCCGCATCGCGGATGATTTGAGGCGTCTGGACCTGCTTGGGAAGCCGTTCGACCGCAAATTCCAGTTGCTCGACGGGGGAGTCTTCCGGACGGCATCCATGCGCGGGCGGGTGGGTGTGCTGGTGTTCTGGTCGGCCGAATCGATACCGTCGATTTTGTGGATGAGGGATTTTCGCCGTGCGCTTGCCACGTTGCCCGCCGGCAAGATCGCGGTGGTCGGCATCGCGCTTGATACCGATCGAGGGGTGGTTGACGGGGCGTTGCGGCAGCTTGGGGTGCCCAATTGGCCGATGGGGTTCGATGGAAAAGGCTGGGACTCACCACTCGCCAGGGCATGCGGGATCAATGCGCTGCCGACGGTATTTTTGATCGACCAGCGTGGGGTGTTGCGATCGATCAATGCGAGGCATAGTTACATGCAACTTATCAACTCGCTTCTTGTCTCCCCTCCGAGGTGAGTCCGGGGCTGTTGCTTTGTCGCATTTTTTCAGGGTCGGAGGGTTTGCCGTCTTGACCGATGCGGTGCCACTTGGATGATCGGGTGTCTATGCCGCCACTTGCCACAAGTCTGCCCAGCGCAGGAATCACCGCTAATTTGGACAACGACTCCCGGGAGGTATTGGGTTCCCACGGGACCTTTCATGTCGCGCCCGCCGGCACGGTCTTGATCACGCAAGGGAAGCCACACGGCAGGCTCTTCTGTGTGATCAGCGGCACGTTCGAGGCGCGGCGTCGAAACGACAGCGACGAGGTGTTGCTGGGAACAATCAACTGCGGGGAGTGGATCGGCGAGGTCGATATTTTCGATCCCTCGAGTGCCATGTGTTCGGTGGTCGCTTCGGAGCCCTCGCACTACTGGGAGATCACCCGCGAGCGGTTGGAGGAGTTTTTGAACACGCACCATGCGGCGGGGATCGTGCTCATGATCGGTCTTGCCTCGACGCTCGGACGCCGTATCCGCGGGATCACCCAGAAGTTGGCCGAGCAGTCCGAGCGTCCTCTCAAGACCGCCGCCAAGGAAGCTGAGTTTGATGAATCGAATCTCCGAAGTGCCGCGGATCTGGCGACGGCATTCCTGCGCCAGAAGGATTACGGGCGCAAGTAGGAGAAACCTTTTGGGACGGCTCGGCTAACGGGGAACCGCCGGATTCGTGTGGCGGATGTCCTTGACGCTGACCGCGTAGATGGTGTCCTCGGCGATATTTTTCGCGAGATCGCCGATGCGCTCCAGGCAGCGTGCGATGAAGATGAGTTCGAGCATGCCGCGGATGGAGTCGGGATGTGTGGGCATGAGGGTGGTGATCGACTCGGCAAACTCGCGGTTCATCTCGTCGAGTTCCTTGTCGCGGGGCTTGAGGGTTTCCGAGAGGGTCGGGTCGCCGTCGGTGTAGGCTTTCATGGCATCCGCGAACATGGCCATGGCGTGTTGATACATGGGCTGGATGCGGGCAGTGTCGGGAATGGCCTGGAGGGCGCAGAGTTTGCGGGCGCGGCGGGCGATGCCTACGGATTGGTCGGCGGCGCGCTCGATATTGACGCTGGTTTTCATGGCCAGGATCACATTGCGCAGATCGGAGGCGAAGGGGTGGTAGCGGAGCATGATGTCCATGCCCTCGGTGTCGACTTGGATTTCGAGGGTGTCGATTTCCTCGTCATCCACGATCACGGTGTTGCACCAGTCCTCGTCGCGTTCGAAGAGGCCCTTGCGGGCGTTTTCGAGGCTTCGCTGGAAGAAGCTGGACATCATGAGAACATCCTTGCGGAGGTTTTCGAGGGCGGATTCGAAGTTGGTGAGGATGTGGCGGGCGGACTCCATTTGGTGAAAAATAACGGGAAGTCAGTGGGGGCGTTTGAGGGACAGATCAACCGAACCTGCCGGTGATGTAGTCTTCGGTTTGTTTCGAGGACGGATTTGAGAAGATTTTCTGGGTGATGTCGAACTCGATGAGTTTGCCGAGATAGAAAAAGGCGGTTCGGTCCGAGCAGCGGGTGGCCTGTTGCATGTTGTGGGTGACGATGACGATGGTGAATTCCTCTTTGAGTTTGCGAATCAACTCCTCGACCTTGACGGTGGCAATGGGGTCAAGTGCGGAGCAGGGTTCGTCCATGAGAAGGATTTCGGGGCGGTTGGCGATGGCGCGGGCGATGCAGAGGCGTTGCATCTGGCCGCCCGAGAGGCTGAGGGCGCTTTCGTGGAGGCGGTCCTTGACCTCGTCCCAAAGGGCGGCTCCGCGGAGGCTGCGTTCCACGGTTTCGTCGAGGATGTGTTTTTTGTTCTGACCGGCGACGCGGAGAGGGTAGACCACGTTTTCGTAGATTGATTTCGGGAAGGGGTTGGATTTTTGGAAGACCATGCCCACGCGTTTGCGGAGGGAGATGACTTCGATGTGGGGGTCGTAGATGCTTTTGTCATGAATGACGATGTCTCCCTCGTGGTGGATGTCATCGATGAGGTCGTTCATGCGGTTGAGATTGCGCAGGAGGGTAGATTTTCCGCAGCCTGAAGGGCCGATGAACGCCGTGACTTGCCGCTCCGGGATTTCCATGGAGATATTGAAAAGGGCCTGTTTTTTTCCGTAGAAGAAGCTGAAGTCCCGGATGTTAATGAAGTCCGGTCGGGGCTGTTTCAAGGTGTTGGTGGTCACGGTTGGGTGGAAGGGTTGGGATGTGCGGATTGGTTAGAACGCTCCAGTGGAGAATTTCTTGCGAAGTTTTTCACGAATGAGGATAGCGGCAAGATTCAGGACGACAACGAGAAGAATAAGCAGAAGAGTGGTTGCAAAGACCATTGGTTTTGCGGCTTCGGAGTCCGGCGATTGGAAGCCGAGGTCGTAGATATGGAAGCCGAGGTGCATGAATTTGCGCTCGAAGTGGAAAAACGGAAACTCGGAGTCCACCGGGAGGCTCGGGGCGAGTTTGACCACTCCGACGAGCATGAGGGGAGCGACCTCGCCGGCGCCGCGAGCCATGGCGAGGATGAGACCGGTGAGGATGCCCGGAAGCGATGCGGGGAGGACGATATGGCGGATGGTTTGCCATTTTGAGGCGCCGCAGGAGAGCGAGCCCTCGCGCATGCCGCGCGGCACGGCGGCCATGGCCTCCTCGGTGGCCACAATGACGACTGGAACGGTCATGAGGGCGAGGGTGAATGCCGCCCAGAGGATGCCTGCCGGTGCCGAAGGTGGGCGTGGGGAGGTAGTCCGAGAAGAGGAGGCTGTCGATCGTGCCGCCGACAAAGTAAACGAAGAAGCCGAGTCCGAAGACGCCGAAGACGATGGAGGGAACGCCTGCGAGGTTGTTCACCGCGATGCGGACCGAGCGGACAAAGAGGCCCTGCTTGGCGTATTCGCGGAGGTAGATGGCCGCGATGACGCCGAAGGGAACCACGGCGACGCTCATGAGAAGGGTCATGACAAACGTGCCGAAAATCGCCGGGAAAATGCCGCCCTCGGTATTCGCCTCCCGCGGATCCTCGCTGAGGAAATTCCAGATGTTGTGAACGAACAAGCCCGCCTGTTGGAGGAGTCCAAGTTGGTTTGGGAGGGAGTAGGAAACGATGTCGCCGATTGGGAGGCGGCGCTCCACGCCGGTCGGGGTGGCGTAGACGAGGGTGTTGGCGGATTGTTCCGCGCGCAGGGCGCGGGCCTCGGCCGCGAGGGTGTCGTAGCGTGCGTTCAGTGAGGCGATCTCGGCATCCGCATTCTTATCGGAGCTGACGCGCAGGTCGGTGAGGCGGGTGTTGATGGCTCCGATGTCACGTTTTTCGATTTGTTCGATGTCGTGTCGTCTGGCGGTGGTCTCGGCGACAAGCGCGGCAAGGGATTTTGAGAACTCCGGGGATTGCGCGGCGATGGTCGAGCCATTGGCGAGGACGAGTTCGCGGGGGTAGCCGAAGGCGATGCCGTATTCGAGGCGTTCGATGCGGTAGATGTCCTTCGGTTCCTGCATGGAGGCGATGTCCGCCCGGTTGGCGAAGACGAAGTTGATGCCGTAGGCATCTTTGTTGCCGATGTAGAATTGGACCTCCTTTTGATCCTCGATGCTTGTTCCGTCGGGCCCGAGGATCGGGATGCGCTTGGTGCGGGTCTGGACGAGTTCGCCGGTGATGGTGTCGCCGGCGTTTGGCACGGGATTGGCGACGCCCGGCTTGAGGGTCACCTCGACGACGCGGTTCGGCCAGAAGACTGGCAGGCCGTTGGCCACAATGATGCCGAGGAGACCGACAACCATGAGGAGGCCGATCGAGAGGCCCATGGCGGTGATCCAGACGAAAGGTTCGCCGGGAGCCGCGGAGGTGCGTGTGAGGTCGTTGGGTGAATCGGAGGCCATGGGCTAGACGGTCTTGAATTTCTCGCGGAGGCGCTGGCGGAGGATTTCAGCGACGGTGTTGACGGCAAACGTGAGCAGGAAGAGCACCATGGCACCGAGGAAGAGGGTGCGGTAGAGGGTGCTGTGGTGGGGGGCTTCGGGAAGTTCCACGGCGATGTTCGCCGAAAGCGTGCGCATGCCCGAGAAGATGTTCCACTCCATGATTGGGGTGTTTCCGGTGGCCATGACGACGATCATCGTTTCACCGACGGCGCGCCCAAGGCCGATCATGAGGGCCGAGAAGATTCCCGCCGAGGCGGTGGGGAGGACGATGCGCAGGGCGGTCTGCCAGCGGCTGGCCCCGCAGGCCATGGAGGCGGTGAGGAGGGATTTCGGGACATTTGAGAGGGCATCCTCGGTGATGGTGAAAATGATCGGGATGACGGCGAATCCCATCATGAATCCCACGACAAGCGAGTTTCGCTGGTCGAATGTGCTGCCTGTGGCGGCGGGCCACCAGGCGCGGAAATCGCCGACGCGCTGCCCGGTGGCGGGATCGGTGACGGCGAAGGCGATGGCCTCGAAGGCCGGGCCAAGGCTCCAGAGGAAGGCGCCGCTTCCCAAAAGAACGGGGAGGAAGACGATCCACTCGCGGCCGGCGGGGATGAATTTGCGAAATTCGATCGGGAGGCGGCTCCAGACGAATCCGATGGATGCCGCGATGATCGGGAGTCCGGCGGCAACGAGAAGAAGGGAGGGCACTTCGTCCTCGATGAGGGGGGCGATGTAGATCGCCGCGAGGAAGCCTAGAACGACCGAGGGGAGGGAGGCCATGATTTCCATGACCGGCTTGATCATGGCGCGGGAGCCGGGATCGAGGAACTGCGAGGTGTAGAGGGCGGCGAGGAGGGCGATCGGCACGGCGAAGACCATGGCGTAGAGCGTGCCTTTGAGGGTGCCGAAGATGAGGGGAATGAGGGAGTATTTCGGCTCGAAGTCATCGCTGCCACCGGTGCTTTGCCATTCCCACTTTGGGGCGGAGGAGCCTTCATACCACACCTTGCCGAAGAGGGCCTTCCAGCCCGAGTCGGCGTGGGGGTCGTGGATTTCAAAAAAGTGGAGCTTGTTCTCCGAGTCGAGGACAGCCATGCGCTGGTATTTGCCGCTGATCACGGCGTTCACCGGATCGTAGGGGACGCCTTGTTCCCAGCGGATCGAGTCGGTGGTGGAGTAGCGGAGCGAGAGGGCATTGCCGCCGCCGAGGAGGAACGCCTTGTTGCGGAGGGTCGAGGCGATGAAATTCGGTCGTGCTCCGAGGCTCGGAAATTCGTGGGTGAGACCGAAGAGGCGTTTGTCGCCGCCTTCTGGGTAGTAAAGGCTGAATATGCGGTTCGCGCCTGATTCGCTGCCAAAGACGATCGAGACATCGCCGAAAAGAAACGCTGCGGTGGCGATCTCCGGATTTTCCAGATCGGAAAACGGCGAGAAGGTTTGGGCCAGTGAGAAGCCGCTGTCGCCATTCTGGACAAGATAGTGGACCTTGCCATCCGCCGTGGTGGCGATCACGGAATCCGCGGTGCCGGGAACGATGATTCTCGACGGGGTGCCAGGAATCAACGGGGTGAGGTCGAAGGAGGCCGCGAGCGCTGTTTTGCCCGCTCCCATGAGAGAGCGTTTGCGTTTGTAGAGAGAGGCTGAAATACGGTTGGTGTCGCCGTCGGGTTGGATCGCCACGACGAGTTTTTGCGAGCCCGACTCGCCGTAGGCGATTGTCTGGACTGGTTGCCCGGGGATGCCGATGGGTTCTGCGGGGGAAGCCTTGGGGTTGATCGTGATGAGTTGGCGTCCGTCGGACTCGCTCGAGCTGTATTTTGGGGAGACCATAAAGAAGCGGCCGTCGTTGGTGCCGAGGATGATGTCCTGCTCGCGTTTGTTCAGGGTGGTGGCGGTGAACTTGGGCGGTGGATTTTCGCCGAAGTCGATGGGGATTTTGCGGATTTCGCCGGTCTCGAAGTCGGCGGTGAGCATTTTTCCGTCCGGCTCCATAAGGAAGGGGAGTGCGCCCCACTCGTCGATTCCGATGATCGAGTAGTTATTGTCCGGGAGTTGGATGTTTCTTGCCTCGACGACGCTGGCGGGGGCGAAGAGCGGCCAGATTTGCAAGAGGATGAAGACGAAAATACCGAGAACCGAGGTGATGACCAGTGCGCCGCCGGCTTTGATCGCCACGGTCATGAAGCGGTCCATGAACAAGGTCGCGGGGGCGGTCCGGAAGCGGTTCTGTCCTGTGGCGTGCTCTGGCAAATTCTCGTGCGTGGGCATGTGGATGTCGTTCGGAATTGGCTAAACTAAGAGGAACAACCCCGCCGGGTGAACAGCGAGGTTGTTACGATGTCGAGACTAAGCGGCCGGTGAATCAGTTGGCGAGTTGGGAGAGCACTTCCTGCTCGGTTTCCTTTGGGAGCGGGAAATAGCCGTCCTTGATCACGACCTCCTGCCCCTCTTTGGAGAGGATGTATTTCAGGAACTCGAGGGTGAGCTTGTCCATGGGAGTGCCCGGTTTTTTGTTCACGTAGACGTAGAGGAAGCGGGCCAGCGGGTAGTCGCCGCTCACGCAGTCCTCGTAGGTGGCATCGACGAAGTTCGACTCGGTCTCGCCGAGGGGCACGGTGCGGACGTCGGAGGTTTTGTAGCCGATGCCCGAGTAACCGATCGCGCCGAGGTCGGTGGCGATGCCTTGAACGACGGCCGAGGAACCGGGTTGTTCTTTGACAGAGGATTTGAAGTCGCCCTTGGCGAGGGCCTCGTCCTTGAAGAATCCGTAGGTGCCCGAGGCGCTGTTGCGGCCGAAAAGCGAGAAGGGCTTCGAGGCCCAATCGCCGGTGAGGCCGACTTGTCCCCAGGTGGTGATATCCTCGCCGCCGGACTTGCGGCTGCTCGAGAAAATGCCGTCCACTTGTTTCATTGTGAGGCCTTTGATCGGGTTATCCTTGTTCACGAACACCGCCAAGGCGTCCACTGCCACGGGGACTTCAGTGGGCTTGTAGCCGAATTTTTTCTCAAAGGCGTCGATTTCCGAGCTTTTCATGGGGCGGCTCATTGGTCCGAGTTGGGCGGTGCCTTCGATGAGAGCGGGCGGGGCGGTGGAAGAGCCCTTGCCTTCGATTTGAATGTTGACGTTCGGGTAGGCTTTTTTGAAACCCTCGGCCCAAAGGGTCATGAGGTTGTTGAGCGTGTCGGATCCGATGGAGTTCACGTTTCCGGAAACGCCGCTGACCGGTTTGTAGGATTGAATCGCAGGATCGACGGTCATGGTGGCCGCGAAAGCAGATCCGCTGACTGCAATGGAGGCGAGAAGTGTGACGAGTGGTTTCATGAGAGAGCGGTGAAGGAAACGGAAGGTTTGGATTCCGTGAAGCAACGGAAATGTTACGATTTTGTCACTATTGTGGCATTCGAGGAATCGGCGAGGGGAGGTTTCGGGCGTTTGTTGAAGATGCGGAACCAGTTGCCGAAATGTTTTTTGATGCTTTCGCGGAAGGTGAGGTAGCGGCCTTCGGGTGTGCCACCAGCGCGGATCGCGGCGAGGAGTGCTGGGAGGGAGAGTTCCTCGAGGTCGAACGAGGTGGTGGCGGTGCCAACGGCGGAAGCGTGGTGGGCATCGCTTGACGCCGTCATCGAGAGGCCGCGACGTGTCGCGTAGTCGAGGGCGAGGTCGTTGTGTTTCGGGGAGGTGACAGCGGCGTTGAAGACCTCGAGGGCGGCGATGTCCAGAGTATCGAGCACAGCGGGGCGGATGCCCGCGCGCCAGGTGTCGAAGGGGTGTGCGGGAATCGCGATGCCGCCGGCGGCGTGGATGGCTTGAACGACGACTTTGGCTGGCTGGCCTTTCATGCGGGGGAGGGTGGCGCCGATGCAGAGGAGGTGGCCTTCGGCGGTGCTGACCTCGACGCCCGGCACGACGAGGAATCCCTCTGGAGCCTGAATGGGATGCCGGTGGGCTTCGCAACTGTCGTGGTCGGTGATGGCGATGCCCGAGAGGCCCTGTTTCACTGCCGCGGCGACGAGTTCCTCAGGCGGGTTGCAGGCGTCCTTCGAGTGGTAGGAATGGACGTGAAGGTCGAAGCGGCGGGTCATTGCGGTGTTTCCTTTGTAGGCGAAACCGCTTTAGATTGGGAACCATGAATGTGGCATTCAAGGAATGGGCGCTGGTTTGCGAGGCGCTGGGAAGCGGTCGTCAGAGCGTGATCCTGCGCAAGGGCGGGATCGCCGAGGGGCGCGACGGGTTTGCCTTCAAGCACGGCGAGTTTTTTCTTTTTCCCACATGGTTTCACGAGCAGGTCGGAAAAACCGTGCTGCCTGGCGAGACTGAGCTTCCTGTCCAACTCGAGGGCGAGATCGAGATTCGCTACGCGGCGGTGTTGGAGTGGAGTCGTCTGGTTTCAGATGTCGCGGTGCTGGCGGCCCTGCGGCCGTTTCACATCCTTGCCGACAGTGTGCTCGAGGAGCGTTTCCACTACGACGAACCGAAAGGGTTGCATGTGGGCTTTGTGCGGGTCTTCAAGTTGAACCCGCCCCGCCGCCTCGAGATGCGCCCAGCCTTTGGTGGGTGTCGTTCGTGGGTCGAGTTGCCGCCACTCGACGACGCCACGCTGGTGTCTGTGCTGAGCGATGACGAGCACGCCGCCCGTCGCGACGAGTTGGCTCGGATTCTCGGTTGATCAGCCCTGCGGGGCCTCGTGTTCCTCGACATCCTCCTCGATCTCGCGGCGAAGGGCCTTCGAGATGAAGGGGCGGACAAATCCGTAGAGGAGAAAACTGACGAACAGCAAGGCGGGCATCCAGTGGTAATTCATAGCGGTGAACGCCAGGAGGAGGATGAGCCCGAGAAATGCGGGAATCGAACGCTGGGTGCGCCAATTGACGCTCTTGAAGCTCGGGTATTTCACGTGGCTGAACATCATGAAGGAAGAGAAAATCAAAAGCACCGGGAGCGCGTATTTCCATGACCCGATGACACGCTGGTCTTCTTGGATCCAGAGCATGAGGAGAGTGAGCGAGGCGATGAGGCCCGCGGCGGCGGGGATCGGGAAGCCTTGGAAGTCCTTCTCCGGCTTGTCGCCATTCGATGCCGCGATGCAATTGAAGCGGGCGAGGCGGAGGGTGCCGCAGAGGAGGAAGAAAAACGCAATGAGCCACCCGGTGCGTTGGAAGTCGCGGAGGACGATCTGGTAGACGAGGAGCGCCGGGGCGATACCGAAGGAGACGGTGTCCGCAAGAGAGTCGAATTCGCGACCGAACGGGCTCTCGTGTCCGCCAAGGCGGGCCAAGCGGCCGTCCAGCAAATCAAAAACACAGGCGCCGAGGATGAAGGCGATCGCCTCGTGGTAGAGCGAACCCACGGAGTCACCGGTGGCCATGAGGATCGAGGCTTCGATGATGCGGAGGGTGGCGGCGAATCCGCAGAAGAGGTTTCCCGCCGTCATGAGATTCGGTAGGAGGTAGATTCTGGGTTCGCGGGGAGACATCATGTGGGGAGTTGCGGAAGTTCCGCGAGAACGGTCTCACCGCCGCGCACACGGTCCCCCTTTTTGACGAGGATCTTGGCGTCCAGCGGGACATAGAGTTCGGTGCGGGAACCGAAGCGGATCATGCCAAAGCGCGCTCCGCGCTCGAGTGGGTCGCCGACAACAGCCCATGGGCAGATGCGGCGAGCGATGGCGCCGGTGATTTGTTTGACCATGACGGTGCCAACCGCGCCCTTGATGACCCAGGTGCGGCTTTGGTTAAGGATCGAGCAGCGCGGATCGCGGGCGTCGAGGAACAGGCCAGGCTTGGGCTCCGAGTGGGTGACCTCGCCCGCGATGGGCGAGCGGTTCACGTGGACATCGAGGACCGAGAGAAAAATGCCGATGCGGCGGACGCGTTGATTGAGGAATTCGTCCTCTTCAATCTCGTCGATGGTGGTTACCACGCCATCCGCCGGGGAGACGGCGAGATGGTCGCCGACCGGCGGCACGCGCTCCGGGTCGCGGAAGAAGTAGAGGGTGAAGAGGATCGCCGCCGCGAAAAGAATCGAAAGCACTGGGAACAGCGCGAGGGTCATAAGCCAACCCGCGGCAAGCGCTCCCAGAATCCATGTCGCCTCGGACAGAGCCTTGTTTTTCATGCGCGCAGGGTAGCAGTGGAGGGTGCTTTGCCAAGCGTGGAACTGTGTTGGGGTGTGGCTGTGAGGGGCTTCAAGGCGCAGAGGCTCGATCTGAGGACAATGGTTGCGGTGTGGAGGGGATGCGGTCGGCGAATTCGGGGCGGTAGAACCAATCCGACCAATACGCCCAGCCGGCCTTGGTCATTTCCACGGGCGAGTCGATCCAGCCACCGCGTCCATCGGGGCGGCGGATGCGGTAGGCGTCCTTCCACATGACGCTGGTTCCCTCCGGCACGTAGAGGAAGAGGTAGGGTTGGTCCTCGAAAATGGTGCGCTGGAGGTCGCCGGCCATGGAGATGATTTTCTCGCGGTTGTATTCCTGTCGGATCTCGTCGAGGAGTCGGTCGGCGTTTGCGTTTTTGTAGCCCACGACATTGAGTTGCTCCGGGTTGGTTTGTGAGGAGTGCCAGATTTGGAACTGGTCGTAGCTGTTGCCCAGCGACCAACCCAGCACCATGGCATCGAAATCGCCTTTGTTGATGTGGTTTTTGAGAAACACGGCCCACTCGTAGAGTTCGACCTTCACTTCGATGCCGAGTTGCTTGAGGCCGTCCTGGGCGAGGGTGGCGATGTCGCGGCGGATTTCGTTTCCGTTGTTCGTGATGAGGGTGAAGGAAAACCGCTCGCCGTCTTTTTGAAGGATGCCATCGGGGCCGGGGGACCAGCCCGCCTCGGCGAGGAGTGCGCGGGCTTTTTCGGGATCGTAGGCAAAGGGCTTGATCGAGGGATCGAAAAACCACATGCGCGGGGTGAAGATGCCGGTGCTTTGGAGGCCGTGTCCGTAGAGGATGTAGCGGACCATGGATGGCACATCGACGGCGTGGGCGAGGGCGCGGCGGACTTTCGGATCCTGGAAGAGGGGGCGCTTCAGATTCCAGCCGATGTAGGAGTAGCTGTTGCCCGGGCTGGTGAAGACATCAAAGCGGTCGTCTTTTGAAAACGTGGTGACAGTCCAAGGTTCGGCACTCCAGAAATCGACTTGGCGGGTCTCGAAGGCCAGGCGCAGGGTGAGTTGGTCCGGCATGAAGCGGTAGACGATGGCATCCAGCCATGGTCCTGGGGCATCGAAGGAATCGGGATTCCGGACCACGCGGATGAATTCGTTGGTTTTCCACGCGTCGAATTTGAACGCGCCGGTGCCGACGGGGTGGCGGTTGAAGTGGGCTACCCACCAGCTTTGGGGTTTTCCCTCGAGGAGGTGGGAGGGGAGGATGGACATCATCCAACTCTCCAGCGCCGGCGAGTAGGGTTTGCGGTAGACGACGCGGAAGGTGTGGAGGTCTGGCGTCTCGACGCGGAGGATGAGATCGAAGTCCGGCTTGCGCGGCGAGGCGGTGGCGTCATCCATGATCGCCGCGTAGGTGAACGCCGGGTCGCGCGAGGTGAACGGCGCGCCATCGTGCCAGCGGACGTTCTTGCGCAGGGAGAAGACAACCTCGGGTTCGGCAAGGAAGGGAATGGATTCGCCAACCTGCACAGAGCCGCCGCCGAGAGGCTCCAGCACGGCCTCGATGGATGGCTTGAGGGCGGGGTCGGTGGTGAGTTCCAGCGCGGCGCCGGATTCGATCCACTCGCGGAGGATCGCACCCTGCGGGAGCGCTGCTTTCAACTTCGGCAGGATGTCGCGGGCGTTTTCCTTGGGCTCCACACGCAGGGTGGCAAGCGGCGCGAAGGAATCCGCCGGCAGGAGCGAGGCGATGTGGCGCGAGGTGTCGAGGCCCGGTTCGTTGAGAAAAAGGAGGAGGCGGTTTTCATCCGATTCGATGCGGGAAAGCGTCCAAGCGGCCCAATCGGCTTTGCGGGTGTCGAGAAGTGCGGCGGCGGCCTGCGCGGCGGCGGGGTCGCGGAAGATGAACGTGGTCGTCTGGCTGAGCGACCATGAGGTCGCAAGGTCGCCGATGATTTCGAGGTCGGGATTGTATTTGAGGAGGCCGTTGAAGATCGAGGCGGTGACCTGCGAGGACGCGCTGTCGGCTTGTTGGATTGGGTTGAGCGTAGAGGGTTCGCCCAGCACGCCGAGGGACATTTCGTTTTTTTTGTCCGAAGCGAGGCGGGTGGAGTTCCAAAAGGAAATCCCGATCAAGAGCAGAAGGAGAACGGGGAATCCATAGATGAACCAACGGGCGATACGCATGGCGGAAGAGCGCGATCACTATGCCCGCCGCGGGCGATTGCACAAGTGGCGTTTGCATTCGGCCAAGGTGGCATCGATGCCGGCGCCGGGAGACTTGGTGTGCAGATGGAACACATGCAGGCCGCCGCTCGTGCCGCAGCACCGCATGCGAAGCCCGACGGAGCGTGCGATGGGCCTCCAGCGCCTGACGAGCCAGGGGGAGTCGTGGCTGCGGGAGAAATCCTCAGCCGCCGGTTTTGACTTCGATGATGTCATGCGGGGCGCTTTCGCGGAGTCCCGCGCTGGTGATGCGGGCGTAGCGGGCGTTTTCGCGGAGGGTGGCAAGGTCCTTCGCGCCGAGGTATCCCATGCCGCTCTGGAGTCCCCCTGCAAGCTGGGCGAGAACGGTATCGACGGGAGCCGAGACCTCCTTGAGCGCCTCGACGCCCTCAGCGGCGGACTTCTGGGCGGTGTCCTTCGCGTGGCCATAGCGTGCCGCGCTTCCCGCCTTCATCGCCGCATGGCTGCCCATGCCGCGGTATTGTTTGTAGAACTTGCCGTTGATTTCCATGATCTGCCCCGGAGCCTCGGGGCAGCCCGCGAGGAGGCTGCCGCAAATAACGCCTTGGGCGAGCGTGAGGGCTTTGACGACATCGCCGGATTTTGTGATGCCGCCATCCGCCAGAAGGGTGACGCCGCAGTGCGCGGCGGCTTTTGAGCAGACGTAGAGCGCGGTGAGTTGGGGAATGCCAACTCCCGCCACCACGCGGGTCGTGCAGATCGAGCCGGGGCCCTGACCGACCTTGATGGTGGTCGCGCCGCAATCGGCGAGAAATTCAACGCCCGAGGCACTGGTGACATTTCCCGCGATGATGGGAAGTTCTGGAAATGCCTCGCGAATCGCGCGCACCGCCGAACCGACGCCGAGGGTGTGTCCGTGGGCGGTGGAAACGGCAACGACATCGAGGCCGCGTTCCACGAGTGCCGCGACGTGGTCGATGAGGTTGGCGCGGTCCAGCGATCCATCCGCCGCGCGAGGCGCGCTGATTGCCGCGCCGCAGAGGAGGCGGAATTTGCCGTCACGCGCGGGCTTGGTCTGGAGCGAGCGCTCTTGGGTGATGCGCTCGATGTCGCTGAGGGTGAAGAGGCCCTTGAGGTGGTCCTCGTCATCCACCACGAGGAGTTTGTGGATACCGATATTGTCCGTGAAAAAGCGGTCTGCGCGTGAGATGGGGTTGTCGCCGAGTTCGGATTCGCGGATCGTGAGAACCGACGAGCGCGCCACCATGGCTTCCGCCACCGAGCGGGAGGCGAAGCGCGGGCGGACGCAGTGGCCCGGCAGAAGGCCCAGAAGGCGGTCCGATTCATCAACGACAGGGAAGGTGCTGAAGGAGTATTTTTTCCCCTCGATGAGGGCGATGACGTCGCCGATGTGCTGTTGAGGGTGGACTTTGATCGGTTCGCGGATGAGTCCGTGGATGTGGTTTTTGACACGCCCGACCTCCGAGAGTTGCTGCCGTTGCGGCATGTTGTAGTGGATGAGGCCGAGGCCGCCGTTGAGCGCGAGGGCTGTCGCCATGCGGGATTCGGTGACGGTATCCATGTCCGCCGAGACGACCGGCAGGTGGAGGTTCAGGCCCGGAGCGAGTGAGGTTTCGATATTCGCCTCGCGGGGGATGATGTTGCTGTAGAGTGTGGCCAGCGAGACATCGTCGTAAGTGAGCGCCGCGTGGGCGTTTGACGGAAAAAAGGAATCCGCCGGTTGGTAGAAAAGGGAATCCCAGTCAGCGGGAGTCCGAGGTTGCGAAGGTGGAGTTTCCATGGCCGAGATTCTTGAAGGGGGGGTGGCGAGGCAAGGAGAAATTCGGGAAGATTTGCCCGCAATGACAGTCGCAGGTAGGGTGCGCAGCCATGGTGCGGCATCTTTACGTCCATATCCCGTTTTGTCCGAAGGTGTGTCCCTATTGCAGCTTCTACAAGGAGGCCAGCGACCGGAACAAGACGCAGGCGTTTCTGGACGCGGTCTTGAGCGAAGCCGAGATGGAAGCTGATGGATTGCGCCCTGAGACGGTGTTTTTCGGCGGGGGCACGCCTACGGCGCTGTCCACGCCGCAGCTGCGGTATTTGATCGGCGGTCTGCGCGAGAGGATCGATTTTTCCGGGGTTCGGGAATTCACGCTCGAGATGAACCCTGCGACGGTGTCGTTGGAAAAAGCCGGGGCGATGCTCGAGTTGGGGGTGAACCGGGTGAGCATGGGGGTGCAGTCTTGGGACGAGGAATTGTTGAAGGTGCTCGGGCGGGTCCATTCCGGGGCGCAGGCCGAGCGGAGCTACCGCATCCTGCGCGAGGCAGGGGTGGGGAATGTGAATCTGGATTTGATCTTCGGGATTCCCGGCCAGTCGCGCCAGCAATGGCTCGAGTCCCTTCGCCGCACGATCGATCTCGGGCCCGATCACATCTCCGCGTATTGCCTGACCTACGAAGAGGACACCGAATTCTTCGAGCGGTTCCAGCGCGGTGAGATGGCCCCCGAAAGCGAGCGCGATGCCGGTTTTTTTGAATTGGCGATGGAGGAGCTTGAGGCAGCAGGATACGGGCAATACGAAATCTCGAACTACGCAAAGGCCGGGCGCGAGTGTTTGCACAATCTCGGCTACTGGCGGGCGGCTGATTACGCAGGGTTGGGGCCGAGCGCCGTCTCAACGCGCGCTGGGTGGAGGCGGCGGAATCTGGCGGACACCGCCGAATACACGCGCCGTGTCATGCTCGGGGAGGATCGCTTCGAGAGCCTCGAGCGGCTTGATGCCGGGATGCTGCGAGCTGAGCAGATCGCCCTAGGGTTGCGCACACGCGAGGGGATTTTGCCCGATACGGTGGATTCGCGTCGTGGCCAGGCGTTGCTTGCCGAAGGGTTGCTGGAACCGGCCAATGACAGGGTTCGCCTCACGCGGCGAGGCCGGTTGCTGGTCGATGAGATTGCTGTGGAGTTGGTGTAGTCTTTTCGAACCCACGGAAAATCCGATTGTGGGGGATGGCGTGGATGGTGGATGGTAATCCGCCGCGCCCGAGTTGTGCCGCTAAACGTAATATCCAAAAATGATGAAACCCGCCCTTGATTGGAACCCCGCAGGACAATTTCAAGATATCCGCTACGAGAAGGCGGAAGGCATCGCCAAGATCACAATCAATCGTCCCGAGCGTCGGAATGCGTTTCGTCCGCTCACGGTGGACGAGATGCGCAAGGCCCTGCAGGATGCGCGCGACGACGCGTCGATCGGCGTGGTGATATTGACCGGCGAGGGGGAGTTGGCGTTTTGCAGTGGGGGGGATCAAAAGATTCGCGGGGACGCCGGGTATTCGGACCAGGGCGGGGTCGAGCGGTTGAATGTGTTGGATTTCCAGCGCGAGATTCGGAGTTGTCCCAAGCCGGTGATCGCGATGGTTGCGGGGTGGGCGGTGGGCGGCGGGCATGTGTTGCATGTGATGTGCGATCTGACGATCGCGGCGGAGAATGCGAAGTTCGGCCAGACTGGGCCGCGTGTGGGGTCTTTCGACGGCGGGTTCGGTGCGAGCTATCTGGCGCGGATTGTCGGCCAGAAAAAGGCGCGCGAGATTTGGTTTCTCTGCCGGACGTATGACGCGCGCCAGGCCTTGGAGATGGGGTTGGTCAACACGGTCGTGCCTTATGAGGAGCTTGAGATCGAGACGGTGAAATGGTGCCGCGAGATACTCGACAAGTCGCCGTTGGCGATCCGGTGTCTGAAGGCCGCGTTGAATGCCGATTGCGACGGGCAGGCTGGTCTGCAGGAACTCGCGGGCAACGCCACGCTTTTGTATTACATGACCGAGGAGGGCCAGGAGGGGCGGGATGCGTTTGTTGAGAAGCGCAAGCCCGACTTCGGGAAATTCCCCAAGCGTCCGTGACAGCCGCCCCGCGCCATGTTCTGGGGGTGTGGATGCTCGCGATTCGTCCACGCACGCTCTTTGCCGCCGCCAGTCCGGTGATTCTTGGGACTGCGCTGGCGATGGCATTTGGGTTGGCAAATCCGACGGTCGCGGTGCTTGCGTTGATCGGCGCGTTGGGAATCCAAATCTCGGCGAATCTGGCGAACGACTACTGGGATGCGAAGCGCGGCGCCGATGGTCCCGGAAGGCTTGGGCCGCCGCGGGTGACATCTGCCGGCTTGTTGTCGCCGAGGGCGGTTTTATTGGGTTTGGCGGTGAGTATCGCGATCTCTTGCCTCGCCGGAGCGGGGCTTGTTTACAGGGCGGGATGGCCGATCTTACTGCTTGGCGTGCTGTCCCTGTTGTTGGCGCTTGCGTATACGGCGGGTCCGTTTCCGTTGGCGTATCTTGGTCTGGGTGATGTGTTCACTTTTGTTTTTTTCGGGGTGGTAGCCACGGCGGGGACGTTCTACGTGCAAACGCTGGTTCTTGTTTGGCATGCGGTGGTGCTGGGGGTTGTGCCGGGCTTCTACTCGGTGGCGTTGATTGCGTTGAACAACCTGCGCGATGCCGACGAGGACAGGTTGGTGGGCAAGCGGACGACTGCGGTGCGTTTCGGCAAGGAATTCGCCCGAAAGGAAATTGTGTTTAGCATGCTGGCTCCGGCGGTGGTGCCGCTTGTGTTTCTCGATGCCGGGCTGTTCTCGGTGTTGGGAACGGCATTGTGCGTGCTTCTTGGGCTTGCGCTCGGAATTCCTGTGGTTCGGGCGGTCCGTCGCATCACCGACATGCGCGAGATCAACGCCCTCTTTCCAAAAGTCGGCAAGGCTTGCCTGTTGCTTTCCATCGCGATGGCGGTGGCGTTTTTTGTGTGAACCGGGAGAGCCTCCATCCCTACACGTTGCCACTCGTCGGCGGAACACTGCGCGCCGGTGCGTTGGTGCGTCTCGTCGGGAGCGACGGGTCTGTGGGGTGGGGGGATGCGGCGCCACTGGAGGGGTGGAGCAGGGAGACGCTTGATGATGTTCTGGCGTTGAAGGATGTGCCCTCGTTGCGTTGCGCCAGGGAGGCTGCCGATGTGGCGCTGGCGGGCTTTGTGGATTGGCCGGTGTTGATGCCGAGCGTTCCGATCAATGCGTTGCTGGATGGTGATGCTGCCGCGATGTCGGAGCGGGCACGGGAAGCGGCGGATGCGGGTTGTGTGTGTTTCAAGGTGAAGGTCGCGGGAATGGGCGCTGATCAGCTGCTGCGGCTTCTGGATGGGGTTTGCAAGGCGGCGGGTGGAGGGGCGAGGATTCGTTTGGATCCGAACCGATCGTGGGCATTCGACGAGGCGCTCGAAATCGCCGAGGCGTTGAGGGGATATCCGCTCGAATACATCGAGGAGCCACTCGCGGAGGCGGATTGGTTGCCGCGGTTTATTCAGGAGTCGCCCTTGCCGGTGGCCCTGGATGAAACACTGCGCGAGATCGAGCCCGAGGGGTTGGCAGGCTTCCGGGGAGCTGCCGCTTTGGTGTTGAAGCCCACGTTGATGGGGGGATTTCAGCGCGTGCGGGAGTTTGCAAGGGCAGGGGAGAAGCATGGGATGGTGTCTGTGGTGAGCGCGTGCTTCGAGTCTGGCGTGGGGATTTATGCCTTGGGGCGATTTGCGGCATCCCTCGCGAAGACATCCGCCGCAGGATTGGATACTTATTCGCGCCTTGGTGCGGATGTGCTTGCGAGCCGTTTGAGGTTCGATGGATTTGTGTTTGACCCCATGGTTTCCATGCCGCCGATTGATCGAGATGACGTCGCTATTTGAGAATCTCGGGTCGTATGGAAACGCTCCGGCGCTGGTTGACTTGGGGAGCGGCGAGTCGATTTCCCATGCCCGCCTGCGCGATGAGCTCCGCGTCCATGAGCCCGCCGATTCCGGGAAGCCAGTGATCCTGAGCGGCGCGCCGGAGGTTGGCGCGGCATTGCGGTTGCTTGCGGTGCTTGCCTCGGGGCGGCTTGTTGTGCCGACGAGTCTCAAGCTTCCCGCCGCCGAGGTGCGGCGACGAGGCGCTCAAATCGCGGGGCCCGGCGCGGCGTTGCCAATGCAGGCGGGGACGATTTTGTTCACGTCCGGCTCGAGTGGTCGGCCCAAAGCGGTGTTTCACAATCTTTGCGCCCATGAGGCCAATGCCCGTGCGGCGGCGGAGCGGATTCCACTGGGTGTTGGGTGTGGATGGTTGCTTAATTTGCCAATGCACCATGTGAGCGGCCTTGCCGTGCTGGTGCGGTGTCTTTTGTCGGGTGCGACGGTCGTATTTCCCGACAGGTCGCGTCCATTGGCCGAGGCGTTGGGGCATCCGGCGGTGACGCATGTCTCTGTCGTTGCGGTGCAGTTGCAACGTCTGCTGGAGGGTGGCGGGAGGTTTCCACAGCTCCAAGCGGTTCTGGGAGGCGGCGGGCCGTTTTCCAGCGCGCTTGTCGACAGGGCGCTTGGCGCGGGGGTGCCGCTCCACCTGACTTACGGTATGACAGAAACGGCCTCGCAGATCGCCACCACGGAGCGCTTGGAGTCAATGCCGGAGCGAGTTCATGCGGGGCATCCGCTTTCCGGAACGGACGTCAGGCTCTCGGATCGCGGTGAGATTTTTGTGAAATCGCCTGGAATGGCGCAAATGATCTTGGAGACGACGGAGTGGCACAGTCCGATTGATGCCGACGGGTGGTTTGGAACGGGGGACATTGGTGCGTTTGCTTCAAGTGGCGGCCTCTGCATCACTGGGCGCATGGACCGCATGCTTGTTTCCGGAGGTGAAAACATTCACCCCGAGGCGATCGAGTGCCTTCTTGCGGAAGTCCCCGGCGTGCGGCGCGCGGCGGTTGTCGCGATCGATCACAGTGAGTTCGGTCAGCGGCCTGTGGCGTTCATCGATGGTGCTGTGGAGGAGGGGGTGCTCCGCGACCATCTTGGAGGGCGGTTGGAGCGCTTCGCGATTCCCGACCGGTTTTTCCCATGGCCGGATGAGATCGTGGCGGATGCCGCAAAGATTGATTACCCGGCGCTCACCGCGATCGCTCAATTCTTGTCTACTGGCGGACGACAAGAATCGACTTGAGACTCATCCGGTGCTTCTCTTTTGAAAGTCCCCCGTCATTTCTGAAAAAAGACCTATCCATGAAGCAACTGATGCCTGCCCTGAGAGTATTAACATTTAGAATTTCGCATTTTTATCTTTCCTGGGTTGCCCTGACGGTCTTGCTGACCGGGTGTGCTATGCCTCGGGAGGTTGGTGGCGGGGCGGACCGGCAACGGGCGCCGAAATACCAGTGGACGACCGACCACATGCACGTCGGGGTGCGCTGGCAGCCTTATGGGTTGAAGAAGGGGAATGCGTATGACGGGGCGCGTCCGGTGATCATGGAGGACAGCAGTTACGTTCAGTTCTGGGTGAGTTGGGCCGGGGCAGAGGGGAGACCCGAGAACGTCGATTACAAATCCCACAGGTCCGATTACCTCAAGGCGATCGACGATGCGGTGGATCAATGTGTGCGGCAGGGGCAGAAAGTGGAATTGGTCTTCTGGCATTGCCCCGCCTGGGCGTCCGCCAGCGGGAAGTCAGGCCCCTACAAGCCGCGGGTTGGCGAGTATGAAAAGTTTGCGGCACGCATGGCGAGGCACTTCAAGGGGCGCGTGGATTCCTACCAGCTCTACCACGAGGCGAACCTCAAGGCCATGCTAGTGGACGGGGATATTGATTTTCTGATCTCGGAAATCTTCATCAAGGGCGCGCGGGCGATTCGGAGGGTCCACAACACAACTCCCGCCAAGCCGGTGTTGATCTCGCCCGGCGGCACGTCCCCGTGCGAGGCTTGTGAAACCCTTGCGGGACTGAAGGGAAGTGGAGCTGTGGCGATGTCCGATTTTTACGACCGATTGATCGCCAACAGTGAACTCATGGGGTTGGTGGATGCGTTGAACATCAATGTCTCGGATCATTTCAACGGTTATGGAATGATGGACGGCAAGCTGATCAGCTCGGTGTGGGACCAGCACGACATGGTGCGCCAGAAGCTCGACGCGAGCGGTTACATCTCCAAAAAAATCCTCGCCGCCGAGTCGTGGATTGTCTGGGACAAGTCCGGCCATGCGGCGGATGTCAACGGCGACGGGCGCACAAACGAACTCGATGCCTATGACAAGACGCTCACGATCCTCGGCAAGTGCCTCGAGCGAGGCATGAACACAGTGAACTTGCCGTGGTCCGACAACGAGAGCGCTTGGTCCATGGGGTTGACGAAGCGGCGGGATTACAACGGGCGGGTGCGAGCGTTGGCCCCCTTGAAAGTCATGCGTGCCAATGATGGCGGTCCCGACATTTTGAAGACCAAGCTGTCGCTTCGCGGTGACGACGAGACATTCACCATTCAAGAGGCGCCCGAGCCATTTACGGCTCGCGACTACATCAACCCCCGAGACCCCAACCACCTTCACTACTATGTGTGGCGCTGGTATTCTCGGATCGCGGGAGGAACGGATGAGGTGATCCGGCATGCGGTCGCCAAGGAAGCTGGAAACGACATCATGGTTTGGAGCCCAGGGTTCAGCGGCAAGGAGAACTACAAGATGTCCTCATGGAACCGGACTCGCCGCACGTTTGTCGTGTTGCTGTATTCCGACGGCGCCAACGGCAAGACGTGGGCGAAAGTGTCGATTCCCTCGACTGTTCGGAAGGGGCGCTACTTCAACAACGAGGCGTCGCAAAAAAACTTCCGCGGCGAGGGGTTGCGGAACGGTTCGAAATACATCGTGCGGGTGGAGACCAAGGACATCTGCCGCAGGACCGGCAGGGACCTCGGTGTGTTCCAGAAGGAATACGGCCCGTTTCTGGTGGAAAATGGCACGCTGGTGGTAACGATCGAAAATTTCAACAAGTTCACAATCGTCGAGTTTTTGCCGACCAACAAGCCGCTCAAGGCCACGGGGGCCGAGTAGTTTTTTGCCGTGCATGGAATGGCAGGTGTTGAGAGGAGTGGGGGCATGATTGTGCGCCAGATCGAGGAGCAGCCCGCCTTCACCACGAAGGACGGGTCGACCATTCGGGAAATCATGAACGTCGGCAACGCGCCGATCCGCAACCAGAGCCTCGCCGAAGCCTGCATGGGCGCGGGTGCCTCGACGGAGCGGCATCATCACAAACTCAGCGAGGAGATTTATTTCATTCTCGCCGGGAGCGCTCTTGTCGAGGTGGATGGAGTCGCGAGGGAAGTCGCGGAGGGCGATGCGATTTTGATTCCGCCTGGGGCACGGCACACGATCACCGCGCACACCGATCTGCGGTTTCTGTGCTGTTGCTCTCCTCGCTACACGCACGAGGACACGTATTTCGATTGATCGGGATCGAGCGGGTTGACGCCTTTGATACGATTCAGGTGTGGTTATGAGCGCGGTTCGGCAGTTGTTTTTTTGTGTTTTTCTTGGAGTGGCATTCGCCTCCACTGCTTGGGCTGAGGGGGCGTCGCGGTTGGAACACAGCATCGAACGCTATATCGGTTCGCTCCGGAGTCGGGGAGCGCTGCGTGCCCACGAGCGGACGGCATGGGTGGTCTCGGATTTGACCAGTGGCGCGAAACTGGCATCGATCAACGCAAATACTCCTCTCCAGGCGGCCAGCATGATCAAGCCGTATGTGGCGCTGGCATTTTTCCACAAAGTCGCCGAGGGCAGCCTGTCCTATGGCCCGCAGAGCCGTCGCCATATGGAGTTGATGATCCAAAAGAGCAACAATCCCTCCACGAACTGGATCATGAGGCAGACGGGCGGTCCGGCGGCCACCCAAGCGCTTCTGAAGCGGCATTATCCAGATCTGTGCCGCCAGTTGAGTCTGGTGGAATACATTCCCTCCGGAGGCACGACTTATCGCAACAGAGGTTCCGCCGCGGACTATGCCCGTTTCCTTTCCGCGCTCTGGAACAAGAAGCTGCCCTACTCGAGCGAGATGTTGCGTCTCATGAACCTGCCCGGGCAGGATCGGGTCTACACTGGCGCGAAGTCTGTCCCCGCAGGCACCCGCGTCTACAACAAGACCGGCAGCACGGCGATGTGCTGTGGCGACATGGGAATCCTGGTGGCCAAGGGGAGGAATGGCAGGTCGTATCCCTATGTGTTGATCGGAATCATCGAGAGTTCGGTGCGCAACAAATCCTATGGCAGCTGGATTTCCAAACGCGGGGATGTCATTCGAGGTGTCTCGAATCTGGCCTACGGTGAAATGAAGCGCCGCTATCCCCTGTAGGGAGACGGCACGCGACGCCAGAGTTGGCTTGTCAGGAATCCCCACAGGCGAACGCGCGTCTGTGTGTTGCGAAAGCCATGCGCTTGAAGGTGCGGGGCGGGGTAATCGAGTGAACGTGCGGGAAGTTGTGTGGTTGCCCGGAAAAACCGATACATGGTCCAAAGTGAGGCGCGTGCCGCCAGGCGTGGAAGTGCAAGGGATGGCATGGCGAAGTCTGTGAGAATCCATTGGCCGGTCGCTGTTGATCCCACGGCGATGCGTCCCACGACACGCTCAAGAAGTTCCCCGTCGAAACAATCGAGGAAAAAGTTGGTCACGACGAGGTCGAAGGTGCTTGGAGGCGGTTGCCAGTCGGGAAGCGAGGCGTGAATCCACTCGACCCGATCGATGGCTGAAGGGTTGAGCTTTTCCAAACGCCTTCGGGCGACCGCAAGCATGCCTCGACTCGCATCCACGCACGTGATCTGCGCCTGTGGCAGCACATTCGACAGGGGCGCTAAAAACCGGCCGTGGCCCTCGCCGACGAGAAGAACATTGGCGGCCTGGACCGAATCGATCCACTCAAGACGCACCCTCTGCAGCAAACCGCATGCGACACATCGCTCCAGCAGACCATAGAATGGAGCCAGGCGATCAAAGCCATGCGACAACAGGGGGCGGTTGCCGGAGGGACTCAGGCCCCGGTGCCGATGAGGGGCAGGCATTGGAGGAAGACGGGGCTGAAGTCCGCCGGCGAGCGTGTAGCCCACTGGCGGATGTGGGAGAGGGGAAAAAAGGCGCCTGTTTCGAGTTCCATGGGAGCGGGGTGGAACGGGCCGTTGTGGGTGGTGCGGTAGACTTCGATGAATTCCCAGCCTGTCGTCTCGCAGGGAGTGAGGCGTCCGATGCGGGTGAGCGGGGGCGAGGGGATGCCGAGTTCCTCGGTGAGTTCGCGCGAGGCTGCGGTGGTGTAGTCCTCACCTGAATCCACGTGTCCGGCAGCGGAGGAATCCCAGAGGCCAGGATTGCGATCCTTCCAGAGCGAGCGTTTTTGGAGGAAGAGTTCGCCGTGATCGTTGAAAACAAGCATGTGAACGGCGCGGTGGAGGAAGTTATTCACATGAACGGTCTCGCGTGTCTCTGCGCGGAGGACGTGGTCGTTTTCATCAACCACATCGAAGAGTTCGGTGCCGTGTTGGGCGGCTGCGGGGGAGGCGAGGCGGGTGAGGGATTCCCATTGGAAGAGGGAGAGATCCTCGGCGCGTGCATCGGTGCGAATGCCGATCTGGCTGGAAAGGGAGTCCCACTGTGGGCGGAGGTCCGGCAGGAGGTTGTGGAGTTGTTTGCGACGGGCGGAAAATCCGCGCCTGACGAGGGACTCGAACGCTACCTCGTCGAGGGGTTGGATTTCATCGCGGGACTTGCGCCGCATGGTGATGACCGCCGAGTCGACTTTTGGCCTTGGGTGGAAGACGGCGGCCGGGAGTTTGCGGGCGAGGCGGATGTCCCAGCGGCGCCCGACACAGATCGTCATTGCGCCGTAATCCTTCGATCCGCAGGCGGCTCCGAGACGCTGGGCGAGTTCGAGTTGGAGCGTGAGAACGAGGATTGATGCGGGTGAGAGGGCGGATGCGTATTTCGCGATGAGGGGGCTTGAGATGTAGTAGGGGAGGTTGCCGATGATCTTGACCGGGCCGTGCCCCCAGAGGGCGCGGAGGTCGAACTCCAGTGCGTCGGTGTGGTGGATGGTGATGTGGTCCGAGCTGAACACGCGGCGGAGGCGCGGCACCAGGCGGGCGTCTTTTTCGATGAGGGTGAGGCGCGATGCGGCGGGGGCGAGAAGCTCGGTGAGGGCACCAAGACCCGATCCGATTTCCACGATGTGATCGCCGGGTTGGATGTCCAGAAGCGAAACGATCGAGCGGGCGAGATTCTGGTCGTGCAGGAAGTTCTGGCCGAGGCTTTTTGTGGGTTCGGTTCCGAGTTCCTCGAGGGCGCGCTTTGTCTCGCTCAATGTCATCGAGAGAGTCGTAGCGTTTTTCGCAGTCATTCACAAAGGGGATGTGAACAACACGCGGGGAACATGGCGGTTTTTCCACAAGTTATTCACAGCTTTCCTGCTTGAGGGCGCGTGGGGTGGATGGAATGGTGCACTGTTCCCTCATCTCGGGGGAGTGTGCCGCCATGCCGAGGAATCAGACCGTCAAACAACCCTATCCACCGTTTCGCTCTGGAGTGGTTCATGCCTTGTTGATCCTGGCTGCTCTTGCGGGTGTTTTTTTGGCCGGCACGATTCGTCAGGGGTCCACAGGCATTTTTCTGACGGTGGCCGGCGCGGCGATGATTCTCCTGCCGCCGAACCGGGTGGTGCCTTGGAAATACTGGCTTCTTTGCGGTGCGATGCTGGGGTTCGCCTCGCTGAGTCTGCTGCCGCATGGGGTGTGGCCGATGCCTGAGTGGCGTGCGGGGTTGCAGGTGTATCAAGGCTTGCCGCCGCTGCCGAGCCTGACGCTGGTGCCGAGGGAGACGGTGTATTGGCTTATGGTGCTGGGGGCGGCGATGGTGATCGGGTTGTATGCGCTGGGGCATCCGGTGCGGTCTGGTGCGAAGATTCTTTTGGCACTGCTCGGGTCGCTGTTGTGTTCCGCGTATGCGGTGGTGGCGATTTATGCCAAGTGGACGGGGTGGCAGTATCCATTTTTCGACGCTGGCGGATGGTCCCCTCCGGATTTTGGATTTTTTCCCAATCGGAACCACACGGCCGCGCTGCTGGTGAGCGGAGCGGTGCTGGGGTTTGGCATCGTGCGGGCGGCGTGGTCACGGAGGCAACCGCTGGTGTTTCTCCTCGGGAGTGGGTCGTTGATGGTTTGTTCGTATGCGTTGCTTTTCGAATCCAGCTCGAGGGGTGGAGTCGTCTTTCTGTTCGTCGGAGCGGTGATTTGGTTGGCGGCAATGGGTCGGAGCCACTTGACGCTGCCTTTGATCGTGAGTGCTCTGATCGTGGGGGGGCTTGTGGTGTATCTTTTTCTTTCCTCCGGCGGAGGGGCGCGGGACAGGTTGCTTGACACGCTCGGGTTCAAGGCCGATGCGGCGGTTGCCGAGTCGGTCACAGGGGGAGAGTCCACTGGGAGGTTCTCGACGGCATTGTCGGATTTCCGCGCGAAGATCATTCGTGACACGCTGCGGATGGTTCGCGACTACCCGCTGACCGGAACGGGGCTTGGGACCTATGCGTATGTGTATCCATTTTACGCGAGGGAAAGCATCGGCGAGGCGACGGCGTTGCACCCCGAGAGCGATTGGGCGATGGCAGCTGCCGAGTCGGGGGTGCTGTTTTTGGGATGCGCGTTTTTGCTCCTCGGGGTGTTGCTGCGCGACACGCTGGGGTTGAGGGATAGCGGTTCCTGGCCGCTGAGGTGGGGGATGGTGTCCGTGGCTCTCGTGGCGATCCTTCATGGCATGGTCGATGTGCCTGCGCACCGGATCGAGTTGGGTTGGTGGATTCTGGTGGTCTCTGGGATTGCCTTTGGGGTGCCGTTGTCCTCCAGCGACGCACGCGGACCATCACGAATGGTGCAGCAGGCATTTTTCGGTGTCGCAGGAGCGGCGGTCCTTGCCCTTGGAATCATGCTGATCCGCTCGCAGTGGTTCGGCGGGCCGCAATTTCCACCCTACAGGGATGCTGTGGCGGTCGATCAGATGCGCCAACTGGTGGAGGCCGGGTATTCCGACGAGGCGACAAATCTGGCGCGCTCGGAGATTCCGTTGTCGCCGATGTCCCGCGGCCTCTACCGCGAGCTTGGCTATCGTGAGATTCGCAATGGCGGCAACCCGATCGTCGCAGATGCGGTCTTTTCGGCCGAGCGGGCGTTGAATCCTGTGAGTGCGCAGATTCCGCTGGATCAAGGCCGGTTGTGGTTGCGCGATGATCCCACGCGCACGGGGAAGCTGTGGGGCGAGGCGCTCGAGAAGAACCTGGCGATCCAGCGTGGCGGCGGTTACGCGCGTCCGGTGGAACTTTATGAATCGCTCCTGAGCCAGTCGCAGTCCTTCCCCGGCCTCACCGAGACGCTCGGGAGCTACGCGTCGCTTTCTCCGGAGTTTCGGCTGGTCTGGATTTCCCGGGGACCAAAAGGCTCGGTGAGCGGGGCGGTGGAGGACAAGGCATTCCTTGAAAGTCTCGATGCAAAGGGGCGGAGACGGTTTTTAGCGGCATGGTGGATGAAAGACGACCGCGAGACACTTGAGGTTTTTTTGCAGGAGAACCCCTCGTGGGAGCCCGATGCCTGGCCGGTGAGGGTGAGGCAGATGGTGGCGCGGAAGGATTTCAAGGGCGCCGTGGATGCCGTCGTCAAGCGCTATGGGATCAGCTTGTCGCTTCCGCAGGTCGATGCGAGCGGCCCCGAGCCCGCGGAATTGGCTGCCCGCGTCGCGTATTACTTGGCCAAGGGGAATCCCGTAAGCGCGCGCCGTATGGTCTCCGAGTCCGCCATGGCCAAAGAGGCCGAGGGCCTTCGCCTGCAATGCGCGCTCGCCGCGGCGGGAAACGACTGGCAATCCGCCTGGAAAGCACTGGATGCATATCTCCGGGTCGAGAAAAAGCAGGATTTGCCGTGAATTGCCCGAGGGATTGACCAACTGGAAGATAAGACGCAGTTTTCAGGCCTATTTTTTCAATTTTTGGAAACATCGATCATCATCGTGAATCACAATGCAGGGGACTCGTTGTCCGATTGCATTGCCTCGGTGGCGAGTCAGGCCGCGGAAGTGGTGCTGGTGGACAATGCGTCGGAGCCGGTGGGATTGACTCCGGTTGTTGAAATGTTCTCGGAGTGTTCTGGATTCCAAGTGATCAGGCTGTCGCGGAACGTCGGATTTTCGGCGGGTTGCAATATTGGAGCCAAGTCTTCGAATGGAGAGTTGTTGCTTTTTTTGAATCCCGATTGCATCGCAACGCCTACATTGGTGGAGCGGTTGAAAGAGGCCTTGGCGAAGCATCCGGCTGCCGCCATTGCCGGTGGCAGGTTGCTTGGGGATGACGGCGGGATGCAAGGGGGATGGCGTCGGAAGGAGCCCGATCCCTGGAGGGCAATGGTGAGGGCGTCGGGGTTGTGGCGGGTTTTTCGCAGGTGGGATTTTCACTCCGAGGCAGCGATTGTGGATGATGAGCTTTTGGAAACCGATGCGGTCTCGGGTGCCTGCCTGATGATCCGCCGCGAGGTCTTCGAGGCGGTGGGTGGATTTGACGAGGGATACTTTCTTCATTGCGAGGATTTGGATCTTTGCGCCGAGGTGCGGCGGGAGGGTTTCGCCGTCCTTTCCTGTTCGGATGCGGTTGTATTTCACTCCAAGGGAGTCTGCGGCAAGGGGCGCCCATTCTTTGTGGAATGGCACAAGCACAGGGGGATGATCCGGTATTTCGGGAAGCATTTGCGGAAACGGTATTCCGCGTTGTTGGAGCCTCTGGTTCATGTGGCGGTGTGGTGCCGGTTTGCGGTTGTTTGTCTAAGAAAATGGGTTTCTCAGGCATGATATCGGGAGCGGACGGTCGTTTTTGCAACGAGCCGATTGGCGTGCTCGGAGCCTCGAGTTTCGTGGGCGAGCGGGTGTTTGAATTGGCCACCACAGAGGGGCTGCGGGTGATTCCCTTGTCGAGGACGCCATTGAAGCACGGGCCGGAATGGAGAGGCATCTCGGCGGGTGAACTGTTTCGCTCGCCGGGGATTGAGCGTTGGATCTCCCTTTGTCCGGTGAATGCGCTTGCGGGGTTGCTTCCAATGCTCGAGTTGGCTGGGGTTCGCCGGTTGGTGGCAGTTTCCTCGACAAGTGTGGTGACCAAGAAGAACTCCACCGATTTCCGTGAGCGTGCGCTGGCGGAATCTCTTCAGCGATCCGAGGAGCGCATTCGCCACTGGGCATCGAGGACAGGTGTCGAGGTGGTGCTGCTGCGGACCACTCTGACTTACGACGGGGTGAGGGACAGGAACATCGCCGCGATGGCTCGTTTTATCCGGCGGTGGAGGGTGTTGCCTGTCATGCCACCTTCCATAGGGCTTCGCCAGCCCTTGCATGCCGGTGACCTTGCCCGAATTTGCGTGTCGGCAGTTCAATCAGGCGCTCCGCAGGGCAGCTATCATCTGTCCGGTGGAGAAACCCTGACATATTTGGAGATGGCCGGGCGTGTGTTCGATGCCCTGGGCCTGCCGCGACGGTTTCTACACGTGCCGCCGATTGTTTTAAGGTGTGCTGGAGCGGTCGGGGGAATCCTGCCGCGGACGCTGACATTCCCAGTGGCAATGTTCGAGCGAATGAATGCCGATCTTGTGTTCGATCATGAATCGGCGGTGGGGGATTTGGGGTTCCGTCCAAGGGGATTCCGTCCTAATGTGGATTTCAGATTGGAATCCCCGCAGCCCAATGAGTGATGTCGCAGCACCCCGGAGCGCTCTGGCGCGTTGGCTAGCCGGTCTTTTTCCGGCGTTTTTATTGTGTGTTCTGGCGGTGGTCCGCGATCCCGGAGCTCTTGACAGCGGGCATGTCCCGCGTCTTCTCGTCTTGAATGCCGGCTTGGTGCTTGCGGTGTTGCTCGCACTCACTCCCTCGATCCGCGGGCAGTTGAACTGGGGGTTTCTTCGGAGCGGCGTTGTGTATGCGTATGCGGGGTATGCGGGGGCGGTGTGGATTTCCCTTTTGTTTGCATCGAATCCCTCGGCCGGATTGCTGGATGCCTGTCGGAGTGGAGCCGCGCTGGTTGTCTTGTGCCTTTGTGTGGTGTTTTTTTCATCGTTTTTGGAATGGCGCGTGTGGGTGGCAAAAGCGGTGGTATTGGCCGCGTTGGTTTGCGGGGGGATCGGGTTGTTTCAATGTATTGGGAATCGGGTGTGGATGTCCCCGACGCGCTCGGCGATGGAGGCGATCACAGGAGCCATGGGAAATGTGAATCTTTTCACCGGGTATCTTGCGCTGATCATGCCCTTGTGCATGGCTGCGATTCCTGTGCTTCGCGGGGTGTGGAGCCCGGTGGCTGCGGTGGCAGGTGGCAACGTCTTGTTTTTGATTGTCGTGTTGCAGTGCCGCTCCGCATGGATCGCCACAGTGGCAGTAGTTGTTGTGTTTTTTGTATTCGTCGGCATGCGCCCTGCCGCCTTCGGGTTGCCTGTGCGTTGCAGGGGGTTCTTCGCGGCGGGTGCCGGCGCGGGGTTGCTTGCAGCGGTTTTGTTTTTTGTGTTCGCGCCTGACGACAATCCCTTTGCCTTCCGGATGCGCGCTGTGTTTTCAGAGGACATTCGTTTTTCGGACGGGGGGCGCCTGATGGTGTGGCGGGAAACGTTGAGAATGATCGCGGATCACTTTCCTTTCGGAGTGGGAGCCGGAAATTTCACAGTCCACTTGCAGGGGTATCGCGAAGGAGGAGGATTGGACTTCAGCCAGATCAACTCGAACTGGAATCAACCGCACAACGATTACCTGTGGATTTTCGCCGAGAAGGGAGTTTTGGGAATGATCACTTTCATGGGTCTGCTGCTGCTGGGTGTTTCTGCCGGTGTGCAAGGTGTGTTTCGATCCCAGAGGAAAGAGGATGCCTGGATGGGTGCGGCGGCACTTGCCGGGTTGGCGGCTTACATGTCCGACTCGCTGTTCAGTTTTCCATTGGACCGGGTGAATCATCAGGTCGCTCTCGCTGTGATTCTCGCGATCCTGGTGGTTTCAAAAAATGGTGCCTCGCCGCGATCCCCGCGGAGTGGCGTTTTGCCGCGTCGTCTCTTTGCGATCGTCGCTTTAGGGATTCTTGCGGTCGGCATTCCCGTCGCATGGATTTCCTTGGATCAGGAGCAACATGTCCGACTGGCGAGGGAGGCGATGGAGCGGGGGCACTGGAACACCATGCAGAAGCATGCAAAATTGGCGCGCACGCCCCTGCGAACACTGGATGCCTACGCTGTTCCCGTGTCGTTTTTGGAGGGGTTCGCCTTGATGAAGAAGGGAAGGCGTGATGATGCGATCGAGCTCTTTGAATTGGCCGATGCGGAAAATCCGAACCGGTATTATATTCTCAACAACCTCGCCATTTTGTATGCCGAGCGGGGAGAGTTGGAAAAGTCGCGGAATCTTTTTATAAAGCTCACCCGTCATTTTCCTGAGCAGCATGAGCCGGTTATTAATTTTGCGGTGTTTCTCCTTGATGATGGAAGTGAGGCGGAGGCAAGGCGGTTGTTGGCTACTGTTCCAAAGGAGAAAATTCCCGAAGCCGTTCTGGAAAAGTTTTCCCGTTCGCCGGAACCCGGAGCGGCTTCGGGCAATGGGCGCACAAGGTTTGCAACCCCACTGGATCTCCCAGAGAATGCCGACTGATCCATGCTGAAACGCGGATTTGATATCGTGGTTGCGGCCTTGCTTCTGGTAATGGCGAGTCCTGTCTTTGTGGTTTGCACGCTTCTCGTGCGCCGGGGGTCGCCGGGTCCGGTTCTTCATCTTTCGAGAAGGGTGGGACTGAATAATGAGATTTTTCCGATGCCGAAATTCCGTTCCATGCACGTGGGTGCTCCACAGGTGGCGACACATCTGGTCAGGGATCCGGAAAGCCTGCTCACGCCCGCAGGTCGTTTTCTGCGCCGCACGAGCCTTGATGAATTGCCGCAGTTGTGGAGCGTTTTGACCGGCGACATGTCTCTTGTTGGTCCCCGTCCGGCGCTTTTCAATCAGCACGATCTGATTGCCGAGCGCACGAGGTTGGGCATTCACCGCTTGCGCCCTGGGATCACCGGGTGGGCTCAAATCAACGGAAGGGACGAGATCCCTCTTGAGAGAAAGATCGAGTTGGACCACTACTATCTGAAACATTCGTCTTTCTTTTTTGATCTGAAAATCCTTCTTTCAACCTTATGGAAAACTTCCTTGTCGGAAGGGGTGAAGCACTGATGGAGCGAACGCGGGTCAACGACACGAGGCGCCGGATCCGTCAATGGGTCACAGGCCCTTTGAGAACGCCCTTGCTAGCGATTTCCTACGCGTTGATTTTTACGGTTTCTTCGTTAGTGGCGCTTTCCATTCGATTCGATTTGCGCATCCCTCCAGAGTTTTTGGAGAGGTGGATTGTATCGATCCCGTGGGTATTGGCACTGAAACTTGTGATTCTTGCTGTTTGCGGCCAATTCCGAAGCCTACTGACGTTTTTCAGTTTTCCCGATGCAAAAATGGTTTTCGCCGGGTTGGGCGGCGCCGCTGTGGTTCAGTTGGCGGTGTGGTTTGTTGTGAAGGGTGAGGGGATGATTCCCCGCGGAACGATTGTGGTGGATTTCACTCTCTCGTTTCTTGGGGTGTGCGGATTGCGCATCCTCATGAAGTTGCTGAGGGATCGGTTTTTTGCCCCTCGCCGAGCGGCTACACAGGCCAAAAGAGTGGCGATCCTCGGTGCCGGGGAGGCAGGGGCTGCGCTGGCCCGGGAGATTCAGAACAAGCCCGGACTTGGATTGGATGTGGTGTGTTTTTTCGATGACGATGCGGCAAAGTCGGGCCGCACACTTCACAGTGTTCCAGTGGTTGGCAACTTCGGGGACATGCTGCCAGCGATGTCGAGATTGGGGATTGCAAAGGCGATTCTTGCGATGCCCGGGGCATCTCCGGCAGTGCTTGCCGGAATCGTGGCGGATTTGAATGCGGCCGGGATCGAGCATGACATTTTGCCCTCCGTGAATTGCATCCTCAGCCGGAAGTTCTCCGTCGAGCGTCTGCGCCATGTGGCGCCGGAGGATCTTCTTGGGCGGCTCCCGGTTGTGCTCGACGAGGATTCGATCGGTTTGCTCGTGGCTGGCGCAAGAGTGTTGGTCACGGGTGCCGGAGGCAGTATCGGACGCGAGTTGTGCAGGCAAATTGCGGCACGGAATCCGGAGATGCTCGTTTTACTCGAGCGGGCTGAGCCAGCATTGTTCGATGTGGAGCAGGAAATTCTCAGAGATTTTCCGTTGCTTTCATTGGAGGCTGTGGCGGGGAGTGTCTGCAACGAGCAGCAGCTGGAGTCTGTCTTTTCCACATTTTCACCGACGATCGTTTTCCATGCAGCAGCGCACAAGCACGTGCCGATGATGGAGCGTCAGCCCGGAGAGGCAGTTTGGAACAATACTCTCGGCACCTTGTTCTGCGGCAGGGCGGCACAAAAGCACGGATGCCGCCGCTTTGTGCTTGTGTCCACTGACAAGGCGGTGGACCCCAGAAACGCGATGGGAGCGAGCAAGCGGTTGGCCGAGCTTGTGCTGTCCGAGTTGCAGCAGTTGGATGACGATTCAACGGTGTTTTGTTCCGTTCGCTTCGGCAATGTCCTCGACTCCTCCGGTAGCGTGGTTCCTGTGTTTCGCCGACAGATTGCCGCCGGCGGGCCCGTGACGGTTACCCATCCCGATGTGGAGCGTTATTTCATGAGTATCCCCGAGGCGGTGGGCCTGATTTTACAATCCGCGACATTCGCCCAATCGGCGGACACGTTTGTTTTGAACATGGGACAACCGGTCCGAATCGAACAGTTGGCGAGGCAAATGATCCAGTTGCAGGGATTCGAGCCCGGCAAGGATATCGAGATTGTCTACACAGGATTGCGCCCTGGGGAAAAACTCCGTGAAATTCCTATTCATCCCGCAGAGCGGGTCGTCCCGGTGTCGCATCCCAAAATCCATCGCATTCTCCAGTCGCGGAATCATCCGGTCATCGAGGAGTTGGAGGCGATGCGTTGGCGACTCCACTACATGAGTCCAAAGGAGACGCTGGCTTGGATCGAGCGCACGCTACGGGTTGGGGCATTGGCTTCCACCGAAAATCTTCCAGCCGCGGAGTTCGGCGTCGGCCTGACTTGATTTCGTAATCAGTGAAGGGATAGTTAGCGAACTTCATCGGCGGAAAGTTTTAAGACCATCGCCGAGTGTCTTGTTAAACCATGATTAAAAACATCTCGCTTGTTGCTCTTGGAATCGCCCTCGGTTTTGGTGGCGGTTTCCTCCTGAAGAATAATGTGGCATCGCAGGTGGCGGTCACTGCGGTTCCCACCTCGTTGCCAAGCGGCACGCCGGGTTCCACAAGTCCTTCCACCGCGACTGTCCAACATTCTCCCCAATCCATCCAGCAAACCGTGCCACCCGCGGTGCCTCAAGTCGCACCTCCGGTTGTGATCTCGGAAACCAGTGCGGCGCTTGCCCTTCTCGGCGAGGCCCGAAGCCACAGGGAAGTTGTCGCGGCATTGGAAAATCTGCTCCCCCGCCTGCGTGGCGGAAATTTGCAGGAGATGGCTGCCAGTGCCATGCAACTGCCCGAGGGGGCCGAGCGTGATATGGCGCTGATGCTTTCCCTCGGGGAATTGGCCGAGAAAAACCCGGCGCAGGCGTTGCAATTTGCCGAGTCCCTTCCTGAAGGCGATGAGCGCGATCAAGCGCTGCGCTGGATTGCCACGGGGTTGCCCTCGGGGAATATCGAGCGCACGCTGGCGTTGGTTGACAGTGTCGGCGATTCGGATTTGAGGGAACTCATCGTTGCTAAGGTGATCGCCAAGGAGGCGGAAACCAACCCGGTATCCGCGATGAACGCGCTCCAGTTGATTGAGGATATCGGGATTCGCGCCAATGCGCTGGCAGCCACTGCCGAATCCTGGGCGACATCCGATCCTGAGGGTGCTCTGGCCCATGCCAAAAAAAGCTCGGATCCAGCGGTCCGGTCGGATCTTTTGCTGGCTCTCAGTGCCTCTTCCGAAGCCGATAGTGCACAGGTTTTCGAAGCTGTGTTACAGCAGATGCCCTCAGGCATGGCCTACCAGGCGGCGATCTCGGACCTGTTTGAAAACTGGGTTGAGAAAGACCCTTCCGCTGCCGCTGTCGCTTTGGAACAAATTCCTCCCGGGCCAGCTTTGGACTCAGCCACCGCTGAGGTCGCTGCGGCTCTGGCCAACTCGGACGCACCCAAAAGCGAAACCGCGGCATGGATCGGTGGCCTGCCTGCCGGGAGTGCCAGGTTGGAGGCATTGGATGGGTTTTATTCGGCCTGGGGACGCAACGACCCGAGCGGGGCTTTGGTTGAAGTTTCCCGGTTGACCGGCGGAGACCGTGGTGCCGCGATGAACAGTCTTGTCAATGCCTGGGCTGGCAAGGATCCCGTTGGTGTTCTTGAATGGGCGCTCGGCGGTGCAAATGGTTTCGACGAAGCCAAGGATGCTGCGATTCAATCCGGGATTCGAGGGATCGCAAGGGTTGATCCCGCTGATGCCTCGCGCCGGATCAATGCTGTTCCATCCGCCTTGCAGGCATCGGCCACCAGTGCGCTTGTCGAAGTCTGGAGCGAAGTGGATGCCGAGGCCGCCGCAGATTGGCTCTCAGCTAAACCTCGGGGACCGCTGATCGACGGAGCCGCCGGTCGATTGGCACTTTCTCTTGCCAAAGAGGACCCCGAGATGGCCATGGAGTGGGCGTTGGCAATCAGTGCGCCTGAATCCCGCCAACAAACCGCCCGTGAGGTGGCTCGCCAGTGGAGGGAGCGCGATCCGGTGTCCGCTCGGTCGTTTTTTGATACGTCGAATGACCCGTCGATTGCGGGCATGTTTGCTGAGTGAGTCGCACGGATCTCTCCAGAAAATTGCAGGCCTAACGAACGTAGTTGCCGACGTCGAAATTTTTTTAAAAAAACATTGACTGGGCAGGGTCAGTCCGTAAAACTCCCGCAAGTCCCAATCATACTCTCGAGGGTTGGTAGGGGTATTCTAAACACAAACAAAAAATCATATGATCAAAAAAACAATCCTATTGGCTACAGCGCTCATGTTGGCTGCCACCACGGCCACCTACGCGAAGAAACTCAGCGTCACCAACGAATCCGGGCAATCCTACTTCTACAAAGTCGGAAAGAAGGTCAAAAAAATCTCTCCCGGCTCAACAAAGTCCTTCTCGATCAAGGGTCTTAAAAAAGTCAAGATCACAGCTGGAACATCCAAGTCCGGAAATTCCGGTGTCGGCGGCACCAAGATCAGCTTCCCAACTCTCTCGATCTCCGAAGCACGTTCCAATCCAGTCGTTCAAACGAACCCTGTGAGCGGGCAGACCACGGATCTTGCCAACTGATCCTCGGTAGATAATCCCAACCGGGAAGCGCTCGATACCATAGTCGAGTTGCTTCCCGGTTTTTTTTTCCAAATTTTGTGGTCTTGGCTGCTGAGAGAGGCTGTTCCTTGCAACGATGATTAGGGGGATTCATTTGGTTCGAGAATCCGATCGATTTCATTCCACTCATTTCTTGTTAGACCGATTGTCACGATGCAGATCATAAAAAAGGCCATTTTCCATCGATCCATTTGAAAAATCTATGCACGTCTCTCGCTTGATCATTTCCGTAATCCTTCCTCTCTCGATCCTTGGTATTCCAGCCTGTGATCATCAGGACGAGATGCCCCAAGCGTCAGGCTCTACCCTCGATGAAAGCACTGCGTCGATCTCTGGCGACGGGGACCAAGGCGGGCAGTATTCGCTCGAGCAAATTTCCTCGTTGATTTTACACGGGGAGCTTCCTCTCAGCATGCTTGAGCGATTGGAGGGTGTCACCGAGTCGAACCCCCGGGGTGCCGCAGAGTGGGCTATTTCACTGCCTCCCGGTTCCAACAGGGATCTCTGTCTGGAGTTGGTCTTTGGAAAATGGGCATCGATCAACGATTCGGCGGCCATGGAGTTTGTGCGTTCGGGCCTTCACGGGATGGACCGCACGGTGGCCGCCGCATCAATCGCTGACGTTTTGGCCGTGCAATCGTTCCGGTCTGTCCCGGCGGCGGTCTCCCTTGTTTCCGATGTGATTCCACGCGGGGTGGTGGTTCGTGCGGCCGTGATTTCAGCATTTCCTCAGGGTGCGGAGCACGTGGGTGCATGGGTGTTATCGCTTGATTCAGTCACCGAGCGTCAAGCGGGGTTGCTGGCACTCACCGAGGTTTGGTCCCGTCAAGATCCCAAAGCATGCGCTGGGTGGGTGGAGTCGGTGTTAAAGGACGACGACAAGTCCGCTGTGGTGTCAGAATTGCTGGCGGGATGGGGACGCCTTTCGCCCGGGGAGGCCGCACAGTGGCTTGATCAGCAAAAATCGGCGGTTGATTTCGAAGAGGCCTCCACCGCCCTTGTCGATAGTTGGACGCTCGTTGCGCCCAACGATGCGGCAAACTGGGCTGGCAAAGTGAGCAGTCCCGAACTTCGCACCGATTTGGTGGAGACAGTGGTTTCGACGTGGGTTCTTAACGAGGCAGGAGGTGCGATTGATTGGGCATCCGCTTTGAAGGACGAGGATCTGAGGCGGTCCATGCTGGAATCGGCTTTTCTCAATCTTGCGTTCGAATCCCCTGAGGCTTTGAACGATTGGATCAAAAAAAACCCAAAGCATCCGGCGATTCATGACGCCATCGAGATTCAATCCCAGGCTGCCTTGGATGAGTCGGAAATGTAAGGTCTGATATCTTTGTGCGGCTGCGGAGGAGGTGTGGTTGCAGCGCCAGACTTAGTTCCATTGCTCACGTCGTTGGTGAGGCCTTAAATGATTTGCCGTGAATTGGCGGCTGTTTCTCGGGCCGGTATTTTCGGGATGCTCGACCAAGGGGGGAAGCGCCGGTCCTCATGTCGAAATCTTTTCACGGCAGTGTTTGCAGGTGCCTCTGGACTGCTCAACCTGCACGGATGATCATGGGCAAGCCTTCTTCCAAAACCGTCCAGCAATACATCGACGAGACACCCATATGGTCTGATGGCACGAGCATTCCCACGGTGCCGATGACGGCGATGCAGTGGCAGATCTGGAGTCTGGCCACAGCCGGGAAGTTTTTCGAGGGGTTGGTGGTTTTCATGACCGGGGTGGCGCTGCCCTTGATTGCGATGGAATTCCAGTTGGGGGCCACGGAAAAGGGGTTGGTTGGCTCAGCCACGTTGTTCGGAATTCTGATCGGCGCGACGGCTCTGGGGGGCTTGGCGGACCATTTCGGGCGGAAGCAGCTCTTTATCGCGGAGATGATTCTGTTTTTCGGGTTTCTAACGGTCATGACGTTCAGCCCATCGTTTCCGGTCTTATTGATTTGTCTTTTTGGGATGGGATTGGCGCTCGGCTGCGATTATCCCACTGCGCACTTGGTGATCTCCGAAAGCATCCCGAGCAACTGTCGGGGCAAGCTCGTGTTGAGCGCGTTTGCGTTCCAGGCAGTGGGGGCGCTGGTTGGCACGGCGGTGGGATACATGATTCTTAAATCCAACGAGTCGATCACGGATTGGAGACTCATGTATGCGACGGCGATCGTTCCCACGATCATCGTGGTTGTCGCGAGGTTTTTCATCACCCAAAGCCCGCAGTGGTTGATCTCGAAGGGGAAAATCAAGGAGGCGGAAAAGGAAACGCTCCGATTGTTGAGCCGTGCGCCGCAATATCCCACGAGAGTGCAGCTTGAGCCAGTGAGGGAGACGGAGCCCGAGCACGAGCGGCGCAAATCGGGATTCGTGAAATTATTTAAAAAGAAGCATCGGCGCGCCACGATTCTGGCATCGGTGCCATGGTTCCTGCAGGACTTGTCCACTTACGGGATCGGGATTTTCACGCCCACGATTCTCGTGACCATTCTCGGGCATTCGAATCCGCACGAGCAAAACCTGGCGGGAGTGATCCACAACGACATGATCGCTGCCAAGGGGGCGGCGTTTTTGGATTTGTTGCTGCTGGCGGGCATTGTGGTCGCGGTGTTTTTGGCCGACCGGTTTGGCCGCATGCGTCTTCAGATTCTTGGGTTTTTCGGATGCGCTGCTGGGCTGTTGCTTGCGGCCTTCTCGACGCACCTTGCCCCTGGCACGTCGCAGACGGTGCTCATTTTCGCCGGATTCATGCTCTTCAATTTCATGACGAATCTTGGTCCGAATGCGATGACCTATCTGATCGCTGGCGAGGTTTTTCCGACGAAAATCCGGGGGGTTGGAGCGGGGTTTGCGGCGTCTTTCGCAAAAATCGGAGCCGTTGCCACGGCGTTTTTCTTTCCTGTTCTTCTGAGTAACATCGGCACAGCCCCCTTGCTGTATGCGCTCGTCGGCACCTGCCTGCTCGGTGCGATTGTGACTTGGAAATTCCGTATTGAGACGATGGGGGCGAATCTCGAAAAAATGGATGTCCCAAGCGATGACCCTGTCGGCCGGCAAGGCCAGTAAGGTTGGTGGGTTATTTCCCGATGCAGAAGCGGCTGAAGATTTCGCCTAGGATGTCTTCGGTGTCGGTGGATCCGACGATTTGACCGAGGGCGTCGAGCGCTGCGCGGAGTTCCACGGCGGCGAGTTCGGCGGGGCTGTTGGATTCGAGGAGGGTGGTGGCGTGGCGGAGGGCGGATGCCGCCTTTTCCAGGAGTGCCTGGTGTCTTGAGTTGATGGCGGCGAGGGTGGGTGAGGCGGTCAGGTGTGACAGGCCGGCGGTTTCAAGCATGGCATTGACGAGGTGCTCAAAGCCCTCGCCGGTGCGGGAGGAGACACGAATGGCGCGGACGGGAATGCTCGATTCGAGGGTGAGCAAGTCGGCTTTGTTCGCCACGAGGATTTCACGCTCGGCGTGGCTGGGGGGCTCGGCGGGGAGGGTGGCGTCGATGACATGGAGGACCAGATCGGCTTGTTGCAGCGCGCGGGTGGTGCGGGCGACTCCTTCTTTCTCAACGGGGTCGGAGGTTTCCCGAAGGCCGGCGGTGTCTGTGAGGCGGAAGAGGATGCCATGGAGGCAGGCTGTTTCTTCGATGGTGTCGCGAGTGGTGCCGGGGATGTCGCTGACGATGGCGCGTTCCATGCCGAGAAGACGGTTGAGGAGGCTGGATTTTCCGGCGTTTGGAAGGCCAACGATCGCTACACGCACGCCTTCGCGAAGCACACGGCCCTCGTCGGCGGTGGCGAGAAGGGAATCGATGCCGTCGAGCATCGATTGGATTTGGTCTAGGAGGGCCATGCCGCTGGCTGGGTCGATGTCCTCCTCGGGAAAATCGATCCAGGCTTCGAGATGGGCGACGGTGGACAGAACCTGGTCGCGAAGGGCGAGGATGCCATCACCGAGGCGGCCTTCGAGTTGCAGTGCGGCGGCGCGCAGGGCGAGGGGTGTTCTGGCGCGAATGATATCCATGACCGCCTCCGCGCGGGTGAGGTCCATTTTCCCGTTGATGAACGCGCGTTGGGAGAACTCGCCGGGCTCGGCGGCGCGCGCTCCATGGCGTAGGACGAGTTTGAGAATCTGTGCGGCGAGGAGCATGCCGCCATGGCAGGCGATCTCGGCGACATCCTCGCCTGTGAAGCTGGAAGGGGCGCGGAATGTGGTTGTCAGCACCTCGTCGAGGGGTTCGCCGGAGTCGTGGATGGTGCCCAGGGTGGCGATGCGCGGTGCGGGAGGTTTGCCGGCGGGCTTGAAGATTTTCTGAATGATCGCCGGGGTGTCTGGGCCCGAGAGGCGGATCAGTGCGATCGCTCCCTCTCCCGGCGGGGTGGCGATGGCGGCGATGGTATCGCCAGCGTTCATTCAGGACGGGTGGCTTCCGCGATCATGCCTTGGGCTTGGAGGGATTTGAGTTCCTCAAGGAAGCGGTGGTTTTGCTCCATGGTGCCCACGGACACGCGAATCCACTCGGGAAGCTTGTAGCTTCGCATGGCGCGAACGATCACGCCCCGCTTCAGGAGGGCCTGGAAGACGGCATCGCCATTCCCCACGCGGAGAAGGACAAAATTCGCGACGCTCGGCACGAACTCGAGTCCCATGGCGGTGAATTCAGACTCGAGGAGCGCGCGGCCCTCGTCGGTCAATTCCTTCGTGCGGCGCATGTGGTCCTCGTCGAGGAGCCCTGCAAGCGCGCCGGCCTGGGCGATGCCATTTGCGTTGAACGGTTGGCGGGTTTTTTGAAGAACCGAGGCGAGCCGTGCCGGGGCGAGGCCATAGCCAATGCGCAGGTTGGCGAGGCCTTGGATTTTCGAGAATGTCCGCATGACCACGACGTTCCTGTCCTCGCGGATGTAGCGGATGACATCCGGAGCATTGTCAAGAAACTCGAAATACGCCTCGTCGAACACCACGACCACGTGGTCCGGCACGCGGGCCATGAAGCGGTCGATTGCTTCCTGTCCAACCATGGTGCCGGTGGGGTTGTTGGGGTTGGCGATGAAGACCTGTCGGGTGCGCGGAGTGATGGCCTCCAGCATGGCGTCGAGGTCGTGGGTGAAGGCGGGGTCGGGAACTTCCACCGTTGTGGCACCGAAGAGTTGGGCCATGAGGCTATACACGGCGAAGGCGTGACCTGCGGTGACAACCTCGTCACCTGGGGAGAGGAAGGCATGGCCGAGGAATTCGATGATTTCGTTTGAGCCGTTGCCGAGAATCACATTGTCGCGGGCGAGGCCCAGCTTTTCGGCGATAGCATTACGCAGGGCCCATGCTCCGCCATCGGGATAGAAATGCGAGCGCTCGAGGGTCTGCCGCATGGCCTCAAGCGCCTTCGGGGAGGGGCCGAGCGGGTTTTCATTGGACGCGAGTTTTACGATCTCGCTTGGGTCGAGGCCCATCTCGCGGGCGAGTTCCTCCACTGGTTTGCCGGGTTCGTAGGCGACAAGATTCAACACGTGTGAGTGGGCTGCGGGTGACATGGGTGTGGATGATAACCGATCCCTCGCGGCGTTTCACCCACCAAGTTTTTGCGTTGCGGGGAACCCGTTTCTGGAATTCCCTCGGAGCCGATGTCCGAATCCATGAACTCCCTGTTGTCGCCCGTCACCCTTGGAAGCCTTGAGTTGCCAAATCGCGTTCTCATGGCGCCGCTCACGCGCTGCCGCGCCGAGCCGGGGCATGTGCCCGGACTGCTGATGGCCGAATACTACGCACAGCGTGCTTCGGCAGGTCTCATCATCGCGGAGGCCACCATGGTTCTCGAGGGCAACTCCGCTTTTTACGCCGAGCCGGGAATTTATTCCGCAGAGCAAGTCGCTGGATGGCGCGGCGTGACCGATGCGGTGCATGCGAAGGGAGGGCGCATTTATTTGCAACTCTGGCACGGCGGGCGGGCCTGCCATCCGCTCTTCAACAATGGGGCGCAGCCTGTGGCGCCGAGCGCGATCGCGATCACAAACGACCAGGTCACGACCCCCGAGGGCAAGAAGCCCTATGTTGTGCCGAGGGAGCTCCGCGATGACGAGTTGCCTGGGATTGTCGAGGGGTTCCGCATCGCGGCAGTGAACGCCAAGGCAGCGGGGTTTGACGGTGTCGAGATTCATGCAGCCAACGGCTATCTTCTTGACGAATTTCTCCGCGATGGAGCGAACAAGCGGAGTGGAGCCTACGGAGGGCCTGTCGAGCATCGCGCTCGGCTGTTGCTCGAGGTCGTGGAGGCTGTGGTTGGCGTGTTTGGGGGCGGGCGGACCGCGGTGCGCATCTCCCCGTTGAACGGCTTCAACAGTATGTCCGACAGCGATCCCGTCAGTCTCTCGGCTTCGCTTGCAAAAGCCCTCGACCCGTTTTCGCTCTCCTACCTCCATGTCATGCGCGCCGATTTTATGGATGCGAACCATGGGGATGTTCTTGCCGCCGTGCGTGCGAACTACTGCGGCAAATTGGTGGCAAATATGGGCTACACCGGGGAAGAAGCAGACGAGGCGATCTCCACCGGCGCTGTGGATGCCGTGGCGTTCGGCACGGCGTTTATTGCGAATCCCGACCTGCCTGATCGCTTCTCGAGAAATGCTCCGCTCAACGCGCCCGATCCCGCGACGTTTTACACGCCGGGGCCTGTGGGCTACACGGACTATCCGGCGTTGGTGCGGTGAGCGGGGTTTTCGGTGGTTCGGGTGTGTTCACGAACAAGTCAACGTTGTAAAAGCCAAGCATTCAGCACTAAGTTGGGAATCGTGAAACCCCGCCGCATCGATTCCAACGACTTCGTGACGTTAGAGGGTGAGGATTACAACCTTCTTCGGCTTGGTGAGTCATTAGCTCGTGAAGAGTTTTGTCGGAGTGAAAACCGCAAGCGTCGTCAGCTTCATCTCAAAGCCCTCTTTCCAAAGATGGGCGATTTGTCCGTTGCTTTGGTCCCTGCGGAACAGTCGATGCCCCGCGTGATTTTATGAGACGCGAGTTGGCTGTTCAGGATCTGCGCGATTTGCTGGAATACCTCACGTCCGCCAATGCGCACTATGCCTTGGCCGGCGGATTGGCTGTCGGTCTTTGGGGGGAGAGTTTGCTTTCCCAACATCAAAGGGAAGCTCTGGGATTTCCGGTTTACAGCGAGGATGTCGACTTCAGGGGATACCGGTTTTTGGCTGACGGTATTAAGGCCTGGATGAGCGCAAACGACATCCAAATGGGGCAAATCAGCATCGCTATCAGAAAGGGCGCGGAGTCGATGGGCAAGATCTACAACATGCCGTTCCGTCCATTGAGTGGTTCGTCTCCCATTAACGCGGCAGCCACCGTGGAAATTCTTGAGAGGCTTCCGTTGCTCGATTCCGGGATCGATGCTCCTCCAAACGGCACTGTCTTGCAATTGGCAGGCGTGCATGTTTTGGATCCGTTTTCTCTATTGGTGTGCAAACTCCACGCTTTTCATACACGCCCGGAAAGTGAACGAGGCCATGATTTGGAGCATTTGAGAATTCTCTCCACGCTGCTGCCGGAAGCAGAGGAGTTATGTCGCTTGAGGGGCGTGAGCCTAAAGGTGGATGCGGCCCGGCTTCGTTCCGTTCTCTTGTCTGGTGACTATCCTCTGCCCCTTACGGGCTTCGAAGGCGATGCGGTGCATCGATCCATCGACAATGCGGAGCGAAGTTAATTTTATAACCTTTCCGCTCAACGCGCCCGATCCCGCGACGTTTTACACGCCGGGGCCTGTGGGCTACACGGACTATCCGGCGTTGGTGCGGTGAGCGGGGTTTTCGGTGGTTCGGTTGATCCTTCGAACAGGGCGTCAAGTTGGCGGCAGGATGCGTCGTCCTCAAGCAGGCCCAGTTCCTCGAGGTCTTGATTGAATAGCCTGAGACCCGCCACTTCACTAACGGGAAGCCATTCCTCCATGTAGTTCATGATCGTTCTGAGGTCTGTGTGGGAGGGTTCCTCGCCGGCGACCTGCACCGCATCGGAACAACCGCCATCATCAACCAAGTCGGGAAGGGGAGGCGTGGAGGACAGTTGGATCCATGCATCCCAGCGGATCGAGCGCGTGTCTCCGACAAGCCAGAGCAGGATGGCGCCATCCGAAAGACTGGTGCGGGAGTGGACGTGGAGTTTCATTCCCTCGGGTCGGTTCAACAATTCGTCGAAGAGCATGAGCGCGTGGTCATGGAGCAGGAAGCCCGGTCCGAGAAGTTCCAGACGCAACTCCCGTGCCCCGCTTGCAAAGGCTGCTGTGATCGTGTCCAGCAGATGTGAAATGTTTTTAGTGGCGAGGTTCAGGCGGACTGTGGCCGAAGGGTGAGGGGACTGGCCGAAATCGAATTCGGCTTGGAGTGTTTGTGCCGGAGCGGGAGGGCGGAGCTTGCCAGCGATGGATTGGATGATGCGGTTGAATCGGGTGTTCATGTTGAGGAAACAGTAACGAGGCCGGTAGGACATTTGCTGGGGGACCAAAAAAAATTGGCGGATTCCGAGGCTTGTGACCCCGGTGGGCTCAAGCCCCCACCCAGCCGACAACCTTGTAACATTCTCCCTGTTGCTTGGAGGACGCGGGTAAATTTATCAGACGGGCCATGAGCATTTTCTTATCCACTGCAATCAGCGATCCCGGGGTTTGGACGTTTGTGTTTTTGGCGTTGGCTGTCGGGATGGCCTTGGGGTTCGAGTTTGTGAACGGTTTCCACGACACGGCGAATGCGGTGGCGACGGTCATCTACACGAACACACTCAAGCCGACTCCCGCAGTGGTGTGGTCGGGGCTTTTGGAATTTTGCCGGCGTCATGACATCGACGGGTGCGGTCGCTTTCGGGATCGTGTCGTTGTTGCCGGTCGAGTTGGTCTTGAACGTGGGATCGGCTGCGGGGTTTGCGATGGTATTTTCGCTACTCATCTCGGCGATCGTGTGGAATCTCGGCACCTGGTGGCTGGGCTTGCCCGCGTCGAGTTCGCACACGTTGATCGGCTCGATCATCGGGGTCGGACTGGCGAATTCGCTTCTCGGCCCCGCGCATTCGGTGACTGACGGGGTGAACTGGGCGAAGGCGCAGGAGGTGGGCATCGCATTGCTTTTGTCCCCGCTTGTTGGCTTTGCCGTCGCCGCCCTGCTCATGATTGTGCTGAAGATCGCAATCAAAAACCCCTCGCTCTTCACTGCTCCCGAGAAGGGTAAAGCTCCGCCGCTTTGGATCAGGGGCATTCTCATGCTGACATGCACGGGCGTGAGTTTCGCGCACGGGTCGAATGACGGCCAGAAGGGCATGGGGCTGATTGTGCTGATTCTTGTCGGCATCCTGCCTGGGACGTATGCATTGAACCTCGCCACGGATCAAAAGACCGTGGCCATGCTTGCCACCGAGGCTTCCAGGATTTCTGCTGTGTTGGAGCAGCAGAACGGAGAACCGATCACGGGTCAGGAGGCCAATAACTCCCTCTCGAAATTCATCAAGCCCGAGGGAAAACCCTCGCAGGAGGTCACCGCCTCGCTTGCCGGCATGTGTGCGGACATCGCGACCCGCCTCGGAAATGTGACGAGTTTTGAAACGCTCAGCTCCGCCGAGCGAAGCGACGTTCGCACCGATCTCTACCTTGTTTCGAAAACGATCGCCAAACTCGATAAGGCGGGGGCCCTCGATGCCTCCCCTGAAATCCTGGAAATGGAGCGCTCCCTTGCCAAGCACGCCGAGGATGCCATCGACCATATCCCTCTGTGGGTGAAAATCGCGGTGGCCCTCGCGCTGGGACTTGGCACGATGATCGGCTACAAGCGCATTGTTCGCACCGTAGGAGAAAAAATCGGCAAGAGCCATCTCACCTATGCCCAAGGCGCCTCCGCCGAGGCTGTCGCGATGGGGACGATCATGATCGGCGACCACTTCGGTCTCCCAATCAGCACCACACACGTCCTCTCTTCCGGTGTTGCGGGCACGATGGCGGCCAATGGGTCGGGGGTCCAGATGGATACTGTGAGGAACATCCTTCTCTCGTGGGTGCTGACGCTTCCCGTCTGCATTTTCCTCGGGGCATTGCTTTTTGCCGGTGCGCTCAACGCGATCGCCCTGCTTGGAGTCCGTTAAGAAAAAATCCTATGAAAACCCCTAAACGAATCGTGACGTGTGTGTCGGCGGCGCTGGTTGCCGCAGTTGTCGGCTTCCCCGCGATGGCGGAGGCTGAAATTGGTTATTCTATGCGGCACTTCGGGCCGTTCAGTCAACTCGACGGGGCGGTTCTTTCGGGCACGGCGGGAATGTTGAGCGGCCAACGTGCCGTGCTGAAGGGGGCTGATGTCTCAACACCTTTCCAAGATTGGTGGAACGGTAAAACAATGCTTGGGGGATATGGAAATTTCGGTTTCGACGCGCGCCGCCAATTGGCTGAGAAGGGATTTGTCATGCAGGGGTTTTACCAGGGAGCCTTTTTCGGCGTATTGGATAGCGAGAAGGGATCGCGTGGATTCTGGGACCAGCAATTGGCCTTCGGGCCCGAAATCCGTCTTGGAAAGTTGCTCGACAACAAGATGCTCGACGGAGTTCTCGCATTCGGTCTTTTCCGCTACCGCGACAGTGCGCAGTCGTCTAACCCGAACAATTTCGTGGAGGCGCAGTCGATGTTCAACCCGAGCAACTGGCAATCTGGAACGCAGTTCCGGGTGTTGGCGTTTGGTGTGGAGGCGGGCACGGCGTCGAACCTCCCGATCAAGGATCAGATCGTGTTGCGGGCGGGATGGCTGCAGCCGCAAAAGGACTTCATCGACCAACCGCTCTCGAAACTTTTCCTGAACAACGCTGTCAACAGCGCGAAGGGCGTGGGCGGGAACATCCCCTTCAGTTCCAGTTTCTCGACATGGGGTGGCGTGCTCAAACTGTCATTGCACAAGGTCGGTCTATGTGAAAAACGGCCTCTACATGTCGTTTCCGCAGGCTACATCGAGCACGAACCATGGGCTTGCCTACCAGGGCTTCGGGCCCGAGACGGCGCGCAACGGGCTTTTTTACATCGGTGAGACCGGCTGGACACCGAAGTTCACCGAATCGGAGTTGCCGGGAAAATACGCGTTCGGCGGTTATTTCTTTGGAACACCCGCCAACCTCACCACCACATGGAACGGCAGTGGTGAACCCGGCCAATACGGCTTTTATTTCCAAGGGGACCAGATGCTTTACCGGGAACCTTCGCCAGCCCCAGAACCAGTCTCGAGCGGGGGGAAGGCGGTTGTGGACGGGAAGAGCCTTTCCGAGCCCGTGTCTATGGACAAGCCGAAGCTCTCCAAGCAGGGCTTGAGCGCGTTCAACCTTGTCACGATGGCGCCAGGATACGCGAAGGCGAACAACTTTCCGTTCTACTTCCAGAGCGGGCTTGTTTACACGGGGCTCGTTCCTGGGCGCGGTGAGGATCTGACCATGGCCTCGATCGGATACGGCGCCTACCAAGGAGGGGTGGTGTCACCCTCGAAGTCCTACACGGCGGTCGTCGAATTGGGCTATCGCTACCAGATCAACGGGTGGGCCTACGTGCAGCCATTTTTCCAATATTTCGCACGCCCGAATGGCACGCCGGAGGTGGCAAACGCCTCGGTGCTCGGATTTCTGACCGGTCTGGTATTTTGAGCCGGGGGGGGCTAGAGCCAGCCCCGCTTTTTGAAAAAGGCGACCATGCTGCCGACGATCAGGAGCGAGACGCCCCAGAAATAGAGGTAGCCGTAGGGCCACTTCAGTTCGGGCATGTTCCACGGGTCCTCCGTGTTGAAGTTCATGCCATAGATGCCGGCTAGAAATGTGAGCGGCATGAACATGACCGAGACAATTGTTAGCACGCGGATGATTTCATTGGTCCGGAATCCCACGCTCGAGAGGTAGAGATCCATGAGGCCGGCACCGAGGTCGCGGTAGCTCTCGATGATGTCGATGATCTGGGTGGTGTGGTCGTAGCAGTCGCGCAGGAACAGTTGGGTGCCACGGGCCACGAGTCCCGTCTCGTCGCGCATGAGGGTGTTGAAAATCTCGCGGTGGGGCCATGCGACGCGGCGGAGCGCCAGCAGAAGGCGTTTCGTTTCGTAGAGGCGCTTCAGGCATTCCCGGCGGGGTTTTTCGAGTAAATCCTCCTCGACATCTTCGATGCTATCGCCGAGTCCCTCGAGCACCGGGAAGATGCTGTCCACCGAGGCGTCGAGAAGGGCGTAGGCGAGATAATCGGGACCGCTGCGCCGCGCCATTCCACGACCTGTTCGGAGGCGAGTGCGGATTTTTTCGAACACATCGCGCGCCCCGTCCTCCTGCACTGTAACGAGAAACCTCGAGCCGAGAAAAATACTGATTTGTTCGAACAGCAGGTCGTCGCTGTCACCGGGATAGACCATCGCGCTTGCGATAAAGTAATGACCCTCGAAGGCCTCGACCTTGGGTCGCTGGGTGGTGTTGAGGACATCCTCGATCGCGAGGGGGTGGAGGCTGAAATGGTCCGCCACACGCTGCAGCAGGTCCACATCGCCGAGGCCGTCGATATCAATCCAGTTGACTTTCGCCGGGTCGTATTCCCTCAGGAGCTCGTCGAAGGTCTCGAATGTCTCGTCGAAAAAAGTCTCCGCATCGAACTTCACCAGTCGCAGGACCGTCGTGCCGCTCGCCCCTTCGGGCGCTGTGAGGGTGGCCGGCGGGGTTCCGGGCGGTTTGTAGTTGAATCGAATCATGGGAAATCCGGTGGCGGGTCCGCGGCTGTGTCCAAGTCGCATTTCCTCGCACTCGCTGCGCCGGATGGCAATTCCGGAATCTTTGCGGAATTGTCACATTGATCGATTCGGCACAATAAACATCTGGCCCGCTCCTTGCGTTCCCGCTAAGCGGATTCCCACCATGTTCGAGCCAATGCCGTCCACCATTTGCGAAGTCCTCCCGTCTCTTTCCGACACGCTGTGAACACAACAACCGACCCGCTGGTTTCCATCTCGGAATTGAGGAAAAGTTACGATGACAACCCGGTCTTGAAGGGGGTCGGATTTGCTATCGAGGAGGGTGATCTGGTTTCGGTGATCGGTCCCTCCGGGTGTGGCAAAAGCACGATGCTGCGCTGCATCAACGGCCTCGAGGTGCTTGATTCCGGCACCATCAAGGCCGCCGGCACGACAATCACGCGCCAGCCGGGGGCTCCAGCCGGAGCGGAGCTTGCGAAGTCCTTCCATGTCCTGCGTCAGCGGGTCGGCATGGTTTTTCAGCAGTTCAACCTCTTCCCGCACCGCACGCTTCTCGAGAACACCATGCTCGCCCCGATGCTCGTGAGCGGCGTGCCCCGCGAGGACGCTGAAAAACTCGGCCTCGCCTTGCTGGGCAAGGTCGGACTGTCGAACATGGAGGACCGCTATCCGGCAAACCTCTCCGGCGGCCAGCAGCAACGCGCCGCCATCGCGCGGGCACTCGCCATGAAACCACAGGTCATGCTCTACGACGAACCCACCAGCGCCCTCGATCCCGAACTTGTGGACGAGGTGCTTCACGTCATGAAGGAACTCGATGCCGAGGGCATGACGCAAATCGTGGTCACCCACGAGATGCGATTCGCCCGCGATGCCAGCGACTACATCATTTTCATGGAAGGCGGGCATATCATCGAAATCTCCGACGAGGATGAAATTTTCACCAATCCGCGCGACGAGCGCACACGCCGGTTTTTGAGGAGGTTTTTGTGATGTTCCGTGTTTTCTGCATTTTTCTTTTGCTACTCGCCGCCGCGCCGCTCCGCGCCGCCGATCCTGTGCTGCGCTGGGCCGCCGCCACCGACAGCAACGCACCCTACGCTTTCTATGGCTCCGGAAATCAATCTGACCGGCTTCGAATACGAGATCATCCAGGCGGTCGCAGAGGAAATGGGCCGCGAGCCCGTTTTCGTGCCGAATGACTGGGACGGTCTCATCCCTGGGCTCTCCCGCGGGCTATATGACTGCGTCATCTGCGGCATCGAGATCACCGTGGAAAAGTCCGCCGAGGTCCTCTTCACTCGACCCTACTACGTCACCTACGAGCAGTTGGTGGTCTCGAAAACCGCGCCGCCGGTGACCTCGCTCGAGCAACTTGCCGGGAAAGCCATCGGCACACTCGGGCAGACCGCCGCCGTCGGCATGCTTCACAAAACACCTGGAGTCACCGTGAAAATCTACGACGAGGAGATCAATGCCTACGCCGACATCGTGAACGGCCGCGTCTTTGGTGTTCTCCTCGACTACCCGATCGCCAAATACTACGCGTTCGCAAATCCAAACCTCCGTTTCACCGGCCCTCCCTTCGGGCAGATTTCCTATGGCATCGCTGTCGCCCGATCGAACAGCGCCCTCGCAGGTGAGTTGAACGACGCTCTGGGGCGTGTCATCGCCTCCGGCAAAATGCGGGACATTCTTTCGCGGTGGGGGCTCTGGACTCCCATGGTCGCCGACACCTTCGGCCAGCCCGAGGATCCCTCGCTGCCCGATACGGAATACCGCGCCTTCGTTGCCGAGACCACCGACCAACCGACGCTGTGGAACCGCCTCCTTGGCTACACACGGTTCTGGCCCCTTCTTCTCAAGGCCTCGCTGGTCACGATCGAGGTCAGCCTCCTCGCCATGGTCTTCGCCGTGGCCTTGGGATTCACGCTCGCGCTCATGCGCGTCTACGGCCCGTTTCCGCTCCGCTGGCTGGCGACCCTCTACATCGAAATCATCCGTGGCACGCCCTTGCTCATCCAGCTTCTCATCATTTTTTACGGTCTGCCGAATATCGGTATCAAGCTCGACCCCTTCGTCGCCGGCGTGCTCGGCCTCGCGCTGAACTATGCGGCCTACGAGGCGGAAAACTACCGCGCCGGCCTGCTGGCGATTCCGAAAGGCCAAATGGAGGCCGCCCGCGCTCTCGGCATGACACAGCGGCAGGGGTTGCTCCACGTCGTCATGCCCCAATCCTTCCGCCTCGTGCTCCCGCCTGTCACAAACGACTTCATCTCCCTGCTGAAGGACTCCTCGCTTGTGTCTATGGTCACGCTCATCGACCTCACGGGCGCCTACAAACAAATCGCGACACAAACCTTCGACTACTTCGGCGCCGGCCTGCTTGTCGCCACGTTTTACCTTTTGATCGGACTGCCCTTCGTGCGCCTCGCGCGCTACACCGAGCAGCGCCTCCTTCCGGTCAATCAACGCCGTCCTTCACGAAGGCATTGATCCGAATCGATGCCACAACCCGGTGGTGACCGGGGCCGTCAAAAAAATGGCCGATCGGCCAAAAAACTTGCGGCGTGAAACGTGTCGGAAGGTCGCAATGAATGCCTTGCTAATGCCCCTCGGCAGTGAAGGGCGAGGGGATGCGTTCGCAGGGGTGGAAGTCAACGCTGGTAATGGTTCGGGCTGAGAGGTTGGTGGAGATCGTGGCGAGGGCGGTCATGGCAAGGGTGGCGGTTTTTTCATGCGCTGACATAATCCTGCTGAAATGACTTGCAGTCAGGCGGGTTATTTCACCGGGTCAGGGAACTTTGAGTTCCTGCGCGCAGCGGAGACCATCGATCCAGTCGCCGGGAACTTTGTTTCCTGCTGCTCCGAGAATGGCGCCGACCACGATGCCTCGGTGGCAGTTGTCTCCGCCAAGATTGGTGTTTGCGATGAGGGCGGTCTTCAAGTCGGTGTCGTATTTCCAAGCCAGGAACAGGGCGGCGGGGAAGGCGTCCTGGAGGTAGCATGCCGGGCTGAGGGTGCGCCCGATCACGTCCTCGTCAGCGCGTGCAGCCCATGATTCGAGTTTTTGCGCCCGACCCAGCCGTTGCAATGTTGCTCGATGGCCTCGCGGACTCCGGTGCCTTGCAGAATTGCCAAGAGCACTTTGGTGAGATCGCGGGCAGCGGTCTCGACAAGTGGTCCCCGGTGGGTTGTTCGCACATGCTCCTTGACCGCCTTCAACACTGCGGCCTCGTCATTCGCAGCCCATGCCGCGAGGACAGGCACATGGGCCAGGCCTCCGATATGGATGTCCTCCGTGCCGCAATCCCGCGGGGATTTGCCCTTGGCGAAATTGGTGAAGAAATTCCTGTGGCACTCTTCGATGTAGGTATCGCGGTGCCGGTGTGGGGTGGTCATGAAGGCCACGTAGCGCTCGAGGTAGTCCGCTTGGTCGTAGGTCCCGCAGGCGCTGAGCGAGGCGATCAACTCCAGCGCGAGTTGCATGTTCAGCGTGTTCCCGCCGGCCTCGAGAAACTGGTGGTAGTGCACGCCTCGGCGCCCCCAGAATTGTGCCTGCTCGTGCAGAATGTCGCCTTTGGCGTTTGCGGGGGAATAGCTCGAGCGCCAGAGGATGCTGTCGGAGTGGGGATTCTTCGGGGCGAGCAATCCGGTGACATGGCCATAGTCCCGCGCCATGGCCTCGCGGTCGTAATACCAGTGCACCGGCATGGCGAGGGCATCACCGAGGAAGGCTCCGAGAAGGCAGTTTGTGCGGCGTGTTGGGGTCGTGTTCATGCAGGCAGTCTATCAGGGGTTGTTGTTTCCGCGAGATGCTTGAGTGCCGGGGGGACTGCCATGGATGGCGTGAAAAAACGTTGAGCCCCGCGCCGCATCCCTTCAGAGTTCGCCCCTTTCCTATGATCGTCACTCCCAAAATCCGCGGATTCATTTGCACCACGGCGCATCCAGCAGGCTGCGCGAAACACGTTGCCAACCAGATCGCCCATGTGAAGGGGCGGGGGGAGATTCCCGGCGGGCCGAAGAAGGTTCTCGTGATCGGGGCATCGACCGGCTACGGCCTGGCCTCGCGGATCGCCACGGCATTCGGGTCGGGAGCAGCGACGATCGGTGTGTTTTTCGAGCGCGGGAGCGAGGGGGTGAAAACGGCGACGGCGGGATGGTATAATTCCGCCGCCTTCGAGCGCGAGGCGGCAGCTGCCGGGCTCTATGCGAAATCCTTCAACGGGGACGCGTTTTCCGATGCCCTGAAGCAGGAGGTCGTCGCGGCAATCAAGGCTGATCTTGGGCAGGTCGATTGTGTGGTTTACAGCCTTGCGTCCCCGCGCCGCACGCATCCAAAAACCGGCGAGGTGTTCAAATCCACCCTCAAGCCGATCGGCGAGACCTACACTAATAAAAACCTCAATACCGGCACGGGGGAAGTGAACAGTGTCACAATCGAGCCTGCGAACGACGAGGAAATCGCTCACACAATCGCTGTGATGGGCGGCGAGGATTGGGAGATGTGGATGGATGCCCTCGCTGAAGCAGGAGTGCTCGCGCCCGGCGTGAAGACGCTGGCGTATTCCTACATCGGCCCCGTCCTCACATGGCCGATCTACAAAAACGGCACCATCGGCAAGGCCAAGGAAGACCTCGAGCGGGCCGCCGCCGCGATCAACGCCAAGCTCGCCCCGCTCGGTGGGAAGGCATGGGTGTCGGTGAATAAGGCGCTTGTCACGCAGGCGAGTTCGGCGATCCCCGTCGTGCCGCTCTATATTTCGCTTCTCTACAAAATCATGAAGGCCGGCGGCACGCATGAGGAGTGCATCGAGCAGATGGATCGCCTGTTCCGCGACCGGTTGACCCAGACCGCGCCGCCTGTGGATGACGCGGGGCGCATTCGTGTGGACGACTGGGAGATGGCCGACGATGTCCAAGCGTTGATCAGTGAGCGCTGGGAGGCGGTGACCACCGACAACCTCAATGAACTCGCCGATTTTGCGGGCTACCAGGCCTCGTTTCAGCGCTTGTTCGGCTTCGGCCTCGATGGGGTCGATTACGGGGCGGATGTGGATCCAGCGGTGCCGATTCCATCCATCGCTTGACCGTTCGTCGAGATTGGTTCGATCCAGCATTTTTGCCGCGCCGATTGGGGGTTGAAGTCCCCCAAGGTGGTGCATAGCCTTCCACGCTTCTCAATTCATGAAAATACAACGCGCTTTGATTTCCGTCTCCGACAAGACCGGAATTGTTGATTTCGCCCGTGGCCTCGCCGAGCACGGCGTCGAAATCCTTTCGACAGGAGGCACCGCCAAGGCCCTGCACGACGCAGGCATCAACACCGTCGAGGTTTCGAATTTCACCGGGTCTCCGGAAATTCTCGAAGGTCGGGTCAAAACCCTGCACCCGAAGATCCATGGCGGCCTGCTTTATGTCCGTGGAAACGCCACGCACGAGGACCAAGCCAAAGCCAATGGCATCCGCCCGATCGACCTTGTGGTGGTGAATCTCTATCCCTTCGAAGCCACGATCGCCCGTGAGGACGTGACGCTTGCCGAGGCGATCGAGCAAATCGACATCGGCGGGCCTTCGATGATCCGCAGCGCGGCGAAAAACTACCAATCCGTCTGCGTGGTCACCGATCACGCCGATTACTCTGCGGTCCTTGAGGACATGCGTGAGGAATCCGGCGGCACGACACTCGTCCTCCGTGAGCGATTGGCGATCAAGGCGTTTGCCACGACATCAAGCTACGACTCGGCGATTTTCGGCTACTTGAACCGCGAGCAGCAGACCTGCAGCCGCTTCCGGTTGGAATTGCCCCTCGAGATGCGATTGCGCTACGGCGAGAACCCGCACCAGCAGGCGGAACTCTACGGAGATTTCGGGTCTTATTTCGACAAGCTCCAAGGCAAAGAGCTTTCTTACAATAACATACTGGATATCAGTGCAGCCGCAAATCTCATCTCCGAGTTTACCAAGCCCACCGTCGCGATCCTCAAGCACACCAACCCCTGCGGCGTTGGCACCGATCCCGACCTGCGCGAGGCATGGGAAAAAGCCTTCGCCACCGACAAGCAGGCACCGTTCGGCGGCATCATCATCTGCAATCAACCGGTCACCGTGGCCCTCGCCAAGGCGATCTCCGAGATTTTCAGTGAGGTGATTATCGCTCCCGAATTCGAGACCGAGGCCCGGTCGTTGCTGGCGAAGAAGAAAAACCTCCGCCTCATGCGCATTCTCAAGCCGCTGACTCAAAGTGGACGCGACATGCGCGGCGTGCTCGGCGGGTTGCTCGTGCAGGATTCCGACTCCGCCGACATCCCGGAACTCGAGCACAAGGTCGTCACGGCCCGCCCGCCCACAAAGGCAGAGATCGAAGCCATGGAATTCGGCTGGAAAGTCGTGAAGCACGTGAAGTCAAACGCCATTGTTTACGCTGGCGCAGACCGCACACTGGGAATCGGCGCCGGGCAGATGTCCCGCGTCGATGCCTCGCGCATCGCCGTGTGGAAAGCCCAGGAGGCGGGTCTCTCGCTCAAGGGCAGCGTGGTTTGCAGTGATGCATTTTTCCCTTTTCCCGACGGCCTCATCGCCGCCGCCGAGGCTGGAGCCACGGCAGCCATCCAACCCGGCGGCTCGGTGCGGGACAACGAGGTCATCCAGGCAGCCGACGCGAAAGGTGTGGCGATGGTCTTCACCGGCACCCGGCATTTCCGCCACTGAGACGTGGCCACCGCCGCCACAGATCGCCCGCTTGCTGTGGTCACCTGCGGTCCGGCGTATGAACCGCTGGACGGTGTGCGGCGGATCACAAATTTCGCAACTGGGGAGATTGGAGCCATTCTCTCCAAGGCGTTGCTTGAGGCCGGATGCGAGGTGGTTTGCTTTCGAGGCGAGGGGGCTACGGCTGAGCCTCCGTCGGGTGTGGTTGTGCGCTCGTTCTCCACGAACACCTCTCTGGCGGAGGGGTTGCAATCACTGCCGAAGGAACCCTCATTGATTTTCCACGCTGCGGCCCTGTGCGATTTCGAGGTGGTGGGAATCGATGGGGCGTCAGGCGATCAGAAGCTCTCCAGCAGAAACGGCGAGTTGGTTGTCAGGCTGCGCCCTGCGGCAAAACTGCTGCCGTGCTTGCGCGATTGGTTTCCAGCCGCTGCGATCATCGGCTGGAAATATGAACTCGACGGCACACGCGACGACGCGCTGCAGAAAGCCTCATCCCAACTCGTCGAGGCACGCAGCGATGCGTGTGTGGTCAATGGAGCCGCTTACGGACAAGGTTTCGGCATGGTGCGCTCTGATGCGCCACTGGTGGAGTGTGCCGACAAAGAGCAGTTGGCTGCGGCGCTTGTCGGGATGTTTTTGCAATAGCGGGTGTAGTGTCGGGGGGTTCGCTGTCGGAGGTCACACCTTATGCGGGACGGGGTGGTTTTGTTGTGCGAGTGCTGAGGTGTCAGCGTGGGTCGGTGTCAACACGGCCGAGACGGCCGAGACGGCCATGCCCCCCTATTTGTAGCGTGGCGGCGTCGAAGCGTAGGTCATTGCGTCCCGCCTGGCATCGAACGGATTCCATCCGCAGGCGAGAGGCCCGCGCCAGTGCGAACGCACATAGATGAAAACAACCAGTGAAAGTCTGAGTCCTTCCGAGACGAGCCTTGGGGAAGCCAAAGCATTATTGTGGTGCGTCGAAGAAGCCAGAGCCGGGGAGGGAAATCCTGCAAGTCCTCGGAGCCTCTGGTCTGGCGTCCGACGAAATTCTGGCAACAGAGGAGCCGGCAAACTCACAACTGGAGAGCCGTGTGCGGGAAATCCGCACGCACGGTTCGGATGGGGGAGCGGCTCTCCGATTTTGTGCGCAGATGACGAGTGAAATTCTTCAGGTTTCCAATTGCCCGTAGCCATCGAAAAAGCTGAACTAACCCTCATGCCCGCTGCTTCCTTCCAAGCCACTGTTCCTCGGATCTGATGGGCTTCTACTACCGAAAATCTGTGAACCTCGGCCCGTTCCGAGTGAATCTGAGTAAGTCTGGCGTTGGCTATTCCGGGGGTGGCCGTGGCTTCCGTGTTGGCACCACCTCCCGAGGCCGCAAAAACAAAGCCAAGAACTGATGTCGGAAATCACCCCACAACTCGCGATCTATCGCGATCTTCTTGCTGAGATCAAAAGCCGCATTCGGGCCGCCCAGAAGCGTGCGGCACTCTCTGCCAATGCCGAGATGATTCTCCTTTACTGGGATATCGGCCGCATGATCGCTGCGAGACAGGAACGCGAGGGCTGGGGCGCTGGAGTCATTCCAAAGCTCGCCGTAGATTTGAAAAACGAACTCCCCGAGGAAAAGGGATTCTCCGAGCGGAATCTCAAGCGGATGTTACGATTTTTCCGGGAGTATCCCGCCATGGCCGAGAAAGTGCCGCAACCTGCGTCACTTTTGCAGGGCGATCAAAACCAGTCGGATGGAATTGTGCCGCAGCCTGCGGCACAATTGATTCAGGCCCCCACCACCGCATCGACGCAGGCGCCGTCTCACCACCCCTTTTCAATTTGGTCACGATCCGTGCCCCAATTGCCAAATCGGAGTTTTGCAAAAAGTTTTCATCCCTTGACGAGCGCAACTCTCCAAGCCAACTTATCCCATTCATCCCTCCGAGTAGCTTCGGCGAAAGGACGCGGGGCCGTTTCCGAAAGGCGCGGCCCCTGCTTTTTTCCATGAAGACCATTGTCTACATCGATGGCTTCAACTTTTACTACGGTGCTTGCCGGAAGTTTGGCATTCGCTGGGTCAATCCATATGCGGTGTGCAACTTGCTGCTGCCCGGGCATGAGATTCACCGCGTGCGATATTTTTCCGCCTTGATCAAGCCGGACCCGGCTGATCCCGATAAAACCACGCGTGAGCACACTTATTTGAGGGCATTACGGACATTGCCCCTGATCGACATTCACCTCGGTGTGTTTTTGCAGAGCGTAAAAAAGATGCCCCTGTTTCCGTTGGAGCAACCGCCGGTGATGGTTGATGTGCTGAAGACCGAGGAAAAGGGGTCCGATGTGAACCTTGCCGTTGCTTTGATGATGGATGCTTTCGAGAATACCATGGATTGCGCGGTGGTTGTTTCGAATGACTCCGACCTGCTTGAGTCGATCAAGATTGTCCGCCGCCGCTTTCAAAAGATAGTAGGCTTGATCAACCCCCAAAAACGCGTCAGCTACGCGCTCGAACCGCAAGTCGATTTCTACAAGCAAATCCGCCGAGGTGTCCTTGAGGCCTCACTTTTTTCGAACCCGCTTAGCGGTTCACAGGGGCAGTTCCACAAACCACCGGCATGGTGACTTTTCTCACGCTCCATAAAAATTCCGCATTCCCCATTTCGCATTTCGAATTAACCCGACCATGAACCTTTCCTGGAAACGCACCCTCCGCACGGGCTGCGAAATTTTGAATGAGCAATTTTGAATTCTGAATGAATCCACCATCCAACATTCAACATCCATCATTGACCGTCTTCCTGCCCGATGTGGACCTCGACCACGGAAATCTCAACTACACCGTGGTAATCGGCGAAGTCCTCGGAAACTTCGAAGCAGAGAAAAAATGAGTAAATCCAAACAAATCACCATCACTGTCCAGGGAACAACGATCGGCATAATGCCCCGGCCCGAGGGCGACTACATCTCCCTCACTGACATGGTGCGCAATTTCGACGGTGCCGGCGCGCTCATCGAACAGTGGCTCAAAAACAAAGACACCATTCTATTCCTTGGAGTCTGGGAGCGCATCAACAACCCTCATTTTAATTCCCCCGAATTCGAGGGAATTGGAAATGAGGCCGGTCGAAATAGCTTCTTCCTTTCGGCCAAAAAGTGGATCCACCTGACAGGGGCCAAAGGGCTCATTGCCAGTGCCGGCCGATACGGCGGCACTTACGCCCACAAAGACATCGCGTTCGAGTTTGGATCTTGGCTCAGCCCCGAGTTCAAACTCATCACCGAATTTCAGCGGCTTAAAGAGGACGAAAACAGCCGTCTGAAGCTCGATTGGAGCCTCCACGCACCCTCGCTAAGATCAACTACCGCATCCACACCGACGCCATCAAAGAAACACTCTTGCCGCCGACACTCACCAAGGCCCAAGCATCGCTCGTTTATGCCAACGAAGCCGACCTGCTCAATGTTGCTCTGTTCGGCGAGACCGCGAAGCAATGGCGCGATGCCCATCCCGATGCCGAAGGCAACATCCGCGACCATGCGCCGCTTGAGCAACTTGTCGTCCTCACAAATCTCGAGAGCCTCAATTCCGTCCTCATCCGCCAAGGTCTGGGCCAGTCCGAGCGACTCCTTGAGCTGAATGAGATCGCAATCACCCAGATGCGCACCCTGCTCGCAGCAAACAATCCCAAACGCCTGAAATAATGCCCCCCTCCATCTCAAATCCATCACTCAAAATCCACAATCGTCGAGAGGCGAGGGCGAGCAGCCGTCGAGAGAGCCAGCAGTCGAGGGTCGAGCCGGAATTCAACATCCAAAATTCACCCTGCCTCCCTTTTCTTCACCCGCCACTCGTTACACGCCACCTTGCCCCGTGGAATCCTGTTTTTTTATTCCACTGGGGCGCGCCACGGCGGCGCAACCACCTCCATCCTCCGCTATCAGTCCTCCGCCATTGGTCGAAGGCCTGTTGCAGCTTTTGCGACATCACCCAACCGAGGCTGCATGGAAATGACCGCAGACAAAACGAGGCCGCTTTGAAACCATGAACCTTTCCTGAAAACTCTCTGATGTCCGACCCCTTGCCGGATTCCGAAATCATCCTCTACCAGACTGAGGATGGCCGCACCCGCATCCAATGCCGGTTTGAGAACGAGACCTTGTGGCTGACGCAGGCGCTCATTTCCGAGCTATTCCAAGTCACCGTGCCGACAGTGAACGAGCACCTAAAAGGCATTTACGCCGCGGGGGAGCTGGCGCCGGGGGCAACTATTCGGAAATTCCGAATAGTTCGAACCGAGGGCAACCGGGAGGTTGCTCGAGAGATCGAGCATTACAACTTGGACGCCATCCTCGCCGTCGGCTTTCGCGTGCGCAGCCACCGGGGCACGCAGTTCCGCCAATGGGCCATCGGCCGATTGAACGAATACCTCGTCAAAGGCTTCACCATGGACGACGAGCGGCTCAAGAATCCCCCCGGTGAGGGCCAGAAGGATTACTTCGACGAGCAACTCGAGCGCATCCGCGACATCCGCTCCTCAGAACGGCTCTTCCACCAGAAGGTTCTGGATATTTACGCGACGAGTGTCGACTACACGCCAAACGCCGAGATGTCGCAGCAGTTCTTCGCCACGGTGCAAAACAAAATGCATTGGGCGGCCCACGGGCGGACGGCGGCCGAGGTGATCCATGCGCGGGCGGATGCCGAGAAGCCCTTCATGGGCCTGCAAACCACGCGCCCCGGCGGCATCATCCGCAAGGAGGATGTCTCCATCGCCAAGAACTACCTCGACGCACCGGAACTCGAAACGCTCAACCGGATCGTCACAGCCTACATCGAATTTGCCGAACTCCGCGCCTTGCAGCGCAAGGTCATGACGATGCGCGATTGGATTGCCAAGCTCGACGAGTTCCTGAAACTCTCCGAGCATGAGTTGCTGAACCACGCCGGAAAAATCTCCGCCGAGCAGGCAAAAGCAAAAGCGGAGCTGGAATTCCAGCGGTATCGGTTGTTTCTCGACTCGCAACCCCGCCCCGTGGACGCCGACTTTGAGCAAGCCATTCAGCAACTCCCCCAATCTCCCGCTCCCAAACCCCGGAGGAAAAAGAAGTGATCCCAAGCGCAAAAACTGGAGGGCGATGCGTCGTCAGCGCCGTGGCATCCGAGTCGAGCATTCGTTTACAAGGTAGGGGCGGATCGCCGAGCGGACCCAAGATTCAGGCGCAACGCGCCGTTAGCTCCAATCCAAAATCAGTTCCGCTCTTTACCCGCCACCATACTTCATCCTTTTCTTCCTCTGGGGCTCAAACTTTTCCAAAATTAACCGAAAAAGAGCAGGTGGTCACAATTTGTGACTACCCTACGAATCTCAATTTTTAAAAACACCATGCCGGCTGAAAGCCAGTCTGTGACTCTCATCGAAGCACCGACTCCCCATCAAGTTGCGGAGCGGATTCTCACTCTCCGTGGGGCGCAAGTCCTGCTTGATCGCGATTTGGCTGTGTTTTTTGAAGTCAAACCCATCCGCCTGCGCGAGCAGGTAAAAAGGAACGCCAATCGCTTTCCTCCGGACTTCATGTTTCAGCTCACCCGAAGCGAGGTCGACGAGTTGGTATCGCAAAATGCGATACCTTCCTCCCGCCACTTGGGAGGCTATCTGCCATATGCCTTCACCGAGGAGGGCGTGGCCGCGCTCACCGCCGTGTTGCGCAGCGAACGCGCCGTCGATGTGGGCATCCAAATCATGAGGGCCTTCGTGGCCATGCGCAAATTCATCCTCCACCATGCCAAGATTTTCGAGCGTCTCGACCAAGTCGAACGCCGCCAAGTCTTCTCCGATCAAAAAATCGAGAAAATTTTCTCGTTGCTCGAAAACCATGGCAACCATACCCCCCGCGCAAGGCATCTTTTTCAACGGCCAGATATTCGACGCCTACGCCTTCGTCGCCTCCCTCATCCGCAAGGCGAAAAGCTCGATCCTCCTTGTGGACAACTATGTGAACGAGTCCGTCCTGCTGCTGCTCGCCAAACGCCACGCTTCCACCAGCGCCACCATTTTCACACGCAAAATCAGCCGCCAACTCGCCTTGGATCTCGAAAAGCACACAACGCCAAATACCCACCCATCGCGATCCATACCCTCGAGGGCTTCCACGACCGGTTCCTCATCACAGACAAGCAGGACCTCTACCACCTCGGAGCCTCCATGAAAGACCTCGGAAAACAATGCTTCGCATTCTCCAAACTCGACTCCCTGGCACCGGAAATCCTCTCTCGCCTCCCTGCAACACCACTCCTTAAAACTTAATTCTTAAAACTTCCACCCATGCCTTTTTCCTCCTTTTCTTCACCCGCCACTCGTTACAAGCCACGCGCCACGGCGGCGCAACCACCTCCGTCCTCCGCTATCATTCCTCCGCCACAGCGGCCTCGCCGCATTCCCCATTTCGCATTTCGAATTAACCCAAACCATGAACCTTTCTTGGAAACGCACACTCCGCACGGCTTCATCTGAGCGCCCCGCTGGGCATTGTATTGGTCATGCCTCGGCAGCCACTTTCGCCGCTGCATCCAAGACTTTCCATTTGACACCGCAAACACGCCTGGTCACTTTCTACTTAACAACACCCGCCACGCCTCTCCACGATGCGCACCAGGCGGGTTACTTTTTTTGCCCGCCGGCGGTCCACTAAATGTCGAAGCAGCCTGCCACTTTCGAGCAGCAGCTTGTTCTCCTGGAATCCAGAGGCCTTGTTGTCAGCAACCGCGCACTCGCCCTTCATCGGCTTGCCCACGCGAATTACTTTCGCTTGAACTGCTACCGCCACCCCTTCCAAATCCCCGGCACAGATACTTTCTCCCCCGGCAGCCACTTCGATAGCCTCTGGGAAATCTACCGATTCGACCACCTCTTCCGGATTCTCATGCTCGACGCCATCGAGCGCTGTGAAATCTCGTTCCGGACACGATGGGCCTATGTTCTCGCCCACGCGCATGGACCACAATCCTACGAAAATCCCGCCATCCACCGTGAGGCTGCCACACATCAAAAGACGCTTTCCAACATCGACACAGAGATTCGCCGCAGCACCGAGGATTTTTTGAGGTCGCACCGCGGCACCGGCACCGCGCGCCCACCCGTTTGGATGGTTTGCGAAGTGATGAGCCTTGGCCAACTCTCGGCCTTCTATGACAACCTGGCCGCGCCAGCGGACAGGCAAGCCATCGCGGATGCCTACGGGTTCGACGAAAAAGTCCTCCGCTCCTTTTTGCACCACCTGACCGTTGTTCGCAACTCCTGCGCCCACCACGCCCGGCTCTGGAACCGCCGCTTCGCCGTGACCTTCACCCTGCCCCGCAAAAAGCCCGCCACGCTGCTCGCACAATTCCATTCCGAGTCCCGTGCGATCTACAACACACTCGTGGTCCTCACCTACCTCCTCGATATCATTGAGCCCGGCCAGCATTGGACAAATCGCCTGATCAAGCTCCTGGGCGCCCATTCATGGGACATCACACCGCACATGGGTTTTCCGGAGGATTGGCGGGAACGCGACCTTTGGAGAAAACACCTGCCATGAAAACCGCCCATCAACGCATTCAGGAAATCTCCAAAGTCATGAAGAGGGCGGTGGAGAAAGCCGCCGAGAAACACCGGCTCATGGGCGTTCCGATGGTTGTCTGGAAAGACGGCAAAGTCGTTGAGTTCCTGCCCGAGTCCGCCCGAGCCCCACGCCCGAGGAAAGAAAAATGAGCGGGACCCC
>JAGYIV010000010.1 GCA_018402345.1 Terrimicrobiaceae bacterium | reverse complement strand
AAGGAGAGGCCGTGAATTTTTCCGATCCAAGCGGGTGGGTTGCGACTGGAGGGGTAAAGCACGGCAATTTCGTGATATTTGGCGAGGCCTTTGTCGATCCATTCCCTCGCGATCTGGGCGCATTTATTTGAAGGAGGAAATGGCTCCAGAATGGAACATAGATCGCTTTCAGTATTCATATAACTCTATCATTTACAGGCAAATTTTTGTTTATGGATGGAGTTTTATGGCTCATTTTCCAGTTCCAACCTGATTCGTTGAGCCATATTGGCGGTTCTTCGGGAAGGACCATCGGGCTCCTCTTTTCTCGCCCGTGAGATGTGCTCTGCCTTCGGTGCGGAGTTCATCCAGCAGTCGTTTCAAATGGGCTCTTGAGAGCGCTGGCAGCACTTGAAGAAGGTCGGCCATGGGGGCGCCACCGGTTCCGGAATCAATGAGGTGTTTTTCCAGGAGAGCTTTGTTTGTTTCATGGTCGAGCCCTCTTTTGCGGGTGGTGGCTCCGCTTCTGCCGAGGGTGGCGTAGAAATTTCTCGAGAGGTGGTATCGGGTGCCGCGGCCGCGGCCTTGGGACTCGATGGCTCCGGCTTCAACGAGTCCAGGCAGGCGGGAGAGAGTGGCTTCGTTGAGAGGGCTTTCTTTGGCAATGGCGTCCAGCGCCAGAAAGTCGTAAGTGGAAAAATGACGGAGCTTCTCCTCGCTAAGTCGCTCCAAAAACTGAACGAATTTCGGATCGCGCACGGTTCCTTCGATCTTGAGCCGGACCTCGTGGGCGTTGGATCCGGAGAAGTCGGGAAGTGGCTTGCTCTGCCGGATGGCCGATTCCACCATGAGGTTGAGCCCTTGGCCGGAGCGCTCGATGAGCCCACACCGTCCCAAGGCCTCGGATAGCCGCCTGTTTCGGGGGCTCTGCTGGTCAAGAATGTTCTCGGTCGTGATGCCGGTCGGGAATCCTCCGGGGCTGGCAATTTCCAATCGGCGTGCGAATTGGCGAACAAACACGGAGCCACCCAGCCGGTAGTCCCAGTGCGCCACGGCGTTAAGCAAGGCCTCGCGGACTGCCGTTTGGTCGAAGGTCGGGATGTCATAGCGAAAGAGCCCGTCTTGGTAACTCTGTCGGTCGTTGCGGAGGTTGATCTTTTTCCATAGGCGGTCGTGGAAAAGGAAAAGCCCTCGCGAAACTCGATCCGCTCGGCGGCAGGTCCGGAGGCTTCAGTGGACCGGTATTCAAAGACCACCTCGGCTTGGGCGAGGCATTTCCCGAGAGTGGGCCGCGTGCCAAAAAGGATGAGGGCGCCATACAGCGGCCGGCTATCCACGAGCAGCTCGCTGTTGACCAGCGTATCATGGTCGGACCAGCCCTCGATGCGGGGATTTTCCGCTTTCCGCGCCCATCGGCGACGGAAGTCGGCAATGGCCTCCGAAGATAAATCCCCAAGAGTGGCAGGGGCAGGTTCGGCCGAAAAATCCGGACCGGTCTCTGCAAAGATCGATCGCAATTCGGCATCTCCCATACCGGTGAGTTCGTCGCCCACGCGCTTGAGAAACCTCCCACCGATATTCCAAGCCGTGCCGGGCAGTCGTGCCGGAACATGAACAATCAAGACCCGTTTGCCATCGTGATGCAGTTCTTCTACCGGAATTCGGTGCCCCAGCCGTTCATGGAGACCGGCTTCGGTGCGTCCGGGCTCGGCGAACGCCGCCGTGCCGACGACGGAACGGGGTCGTTTGTCGCTAACTCCCAAGACAATCTTGCCGCCGCCCTCGTTTGCAATGGCGACGCAATATTCGATCAAAGAATCGAAATGGAATCCTCCTGTGGCGGCTTTGAACTCGAACCGTGCGCCCTCCGGAGCGGCAAGTATTGATTCAAATTGTTCGGGCGTGGTGACCATCTGGGATATCATGCGGCATTCACAACTTAATCCAAAGTCCTGAATGGAAGTATTTTTTGATTTCTCTCACAACTTGTGAGAGAAAGTCGGATTGCGGATGCAGAATGTGGAATTGGCGCATCCGCCAGACATTTTGGGCTGAAAACCCTGTGGCTCCCGAGAATTCGCGCGGACTGAATCCGGGCCTTCAGATCGGCGATCAAATCGCGGTCGTGTGGCGAGGCAAGGATGCCTGCGCGGGTGGTGTCGAGTATCGGCGCAGGAGAACTCATTGCAGGACAGCCAGCAATTGCTGGGCGCGGGTGGCTCCGAGGACGAAGGTGCGGGCCTGGTAGTCATTTTTCGCGCATTCTTCCCAGGCTGGCAGTCCGGTGAGGATGATGGCGCGGCGCTCAAGGCCTTTGGCGCGGTTGATGGAGTAGCAGGCGATAGAGGCGCTGTGGCGAGTGGCGGGTAACTGGTGGCGGGTGGGGGGGCCTGGTCAGGACATAGGTAACACTTCGGGTTCAAGACATGGGTAACACTTGGTGCCAGGATTGGTTCATGTTAACTGATGGTTTTTGGTGTTCAAGGGGAAGATGGGGTTGCGCAGGCGCAGCGCAGAGTCCGCGCTTGCGAGGCGAAGCCGAGCCAGCGGACTCGGAGCGGAGCCTGCGCAAGGCGCGTGGCGGCGGCGGGGCGGGGGCTCATGCGGCTTGAGGGACCTCCTGGCTTTGCGCCACGATGGGCAGGAACGCCTCGGTGGCCGTTTCCAAGTGGCCGAGAACGAGCCGCCCGAATCGGGCCTCCCAGCGCCCTCCTTGCGCGGGGGCGAGCCCGACATCCCACCCGCCCAAGGCCCTGCTCAAAAAATACACTTTCCCTTCAAAGCTCATCATCCCGTCTGCTTTCACCCGGCGGCTCTCGATGCCGGGATACAGGAGCTTTTCCGGGGTGCCTTCGTATTTTCTTTCCGAATCCCGATACACTTCCGAAGGAAAGCGCATGCCGAGGGCTTCGTGCGGGCGTTCCTCGTTGAACTCTTTGCGCCAGATGTCGAAGGCGGCTTGGCGCTCCGTATATCCGGCGTGCTCGAGTTGTCGGCTGATGTCCAGATGCAAGCGCTCATGCGCCCCGTTGTCTTGTGGGCAGCCGGGGCGGCCGCGTTCCAGGTCAATGCCCAGTGCCAGCCACCAGGCTGACAGGCGCGAGAGACCCAAAAGTGCGGAACTGGAGGCAAATGGAGCCCCGTTGTCGCTGCGGATGCGGCCCGGCAGGCCGTGCCGTTTGAAGACTTCCTCCATGGCGGCTTTCACCGTCTCGGTTTTCGCGTTTTCCAGCGCGCGCAATTCCAAGACCTTTCGGCTGAACTCGTCGCGAATCGTGAGCGGATCGCATCGCCCGTTGGCGTCATGCCACCAACCCTTGAAATCGATGGTCCAAATCTCGTTGGGCGCTTGCGCTTTCGCCCCCGAATGCAGGCGACCGCTCTCCACGGCGGAACGGGTGCGGCGTTTTTTCACCAATCCGCACTTTTCCAAAATGCGCTTGATGCTGCTCTGGCTCGGAGCCTCCCCGCGGCTGCGCTGGTAAAGCTCGTGGATTTTCTTCGCTCCCCAGTGGGGATGCCGTTCGCGGAAAAGCACGATCCGGCACACCACCTCCTCGCTCAATCCCGTGGGACTGGATTTGGGCCTGCGGCTTTCCTCCTTGAGGCCTTCGAGCCCGTGCTGCACGAAGCGGCGGCTCCATTTGTAGCCCACTTTGGGGCTGATTCCATACTCGCGGCACAGCGCCCGAAAATTTTCGGTCGTCTGCGCCCGCATCACGAATTCTATTCTTTGGTTCATTTGGGTTTGGGTTTTCCATGGCATCCTTTTGAAACGCTTCGCGCTTCAATTGTGTTACCCATGTCCTGAACCTAATGCGTTTCCTATGTCTTGAACCCGGGCCGGGGGAGAAGAAAGGGATGATGGATTTTGAATGTTGGATTTTGGATTGGCAGCGGATGACAGAGCTGAGGTGTCCACGAAGGAGATGCCGTGGATTTTTCCGATCCAAGCGGGTGGGGTTCGACTGGAGGGGTAGAGCACGGCGATTTCGTGACATTTGGCGAGGCCTTTGTCGATCCATTCTTTCGCGATCTGGGCGCATTTGGCACCTTCTTCGTGCGGTGCGGTGAGCGAGTGAATCTCGGGTTCAGGGCCATCGGGGAGCGGTAGGGTGCCGTGAAAGTCGCGGATGAGGTCTTCGGTAGCGGGGCATTTGAGCCGGGAGATGAAGCGGCGGAGCTGGCGGGTGTAGCGCACGGGGTGGCGCAGGCGGAGGTTTACGGGCTGCAGGAGGCTGTCGCGCAGGAGATCGGCGTCCACTGGGAGTCGAGTGAGGTCGAAGTCGGCGAGAGGAAACTGGAACGAAAAGGGAGTCATGGCGTTGATTCCGTCATTGTCCGGGGGGCGCTGCACATGAGCGGCACATAAATCCCGTGCTGGTTTTGGCCCTCAGAATGAAGATTTAGGCACAAATCTGCGAGTTTCCTATCAAGAATCGTCGATTTATTCGATCCAGTAGAGTGAACCAAGCGGGGAATTGCACATGAGCGGCACATAAGATTTCAGGCCCAGAAGGGTAGGTATTTGGCGTGTTTCCGGCTGCGGTTTTCAGGATCGTGTGGTTTTACCAACCCGACCTCGATCGCTTCACGGATGATCCTTGAGGCTTTCGGGTAGTCCTTTTCCTCCAATCCCAAACGGGTCCGTAGGGTCTCATTTGTCATGTTGTCGTTGGAGACCCTTCGCAAGCAGGCGTGGAGGTAGCAGGCGCGAATGCGGTCGGGCTTGTCCATGCGGGCCAAATGCATGGCGGCATAAAGGATGGCAACGGTATGCTGGTCGGTCACTCGGAATTCCGGTGCCGGAAGTTGGTGGAATTCTATTTCAAACAATACTTTGTCAATTCCGGATCCTCGCTCCTCGCAAATATTCATGCGCCGCAACATCGCGGCCATATGCTCGTTGCGGGACTGTGGCGGTTCGTCCACGAAGCGAAGCGTATCGATCAAGGGGCGGCCCGGATTGGTGATTTCGACACGGTCCTCGAAAATCTCCACCTTGGGACCGTCTCCAACGACGGAAAAATCTTGGTGGATCAGCGCGTTGGCCACCAGTTCACGGATCGCCACCTCGGGATACATCCGGACTTCTCGGCGGAATGCCTGTCCCAGCACTTCGTTTGCCGGGAGTTGCTCATTGATGTAGCGGATCACCTCTTCAAATCCATTGGCATATCCCTTGGACTTGGCGACCGGCATCTCTCGGATCGTTTGAACCCGGTTGCGCCCTTTATATGAAATGACCCGGACGGCCTTGCGGGAGAGGGAATCAAAATCGGCAAGCTTCTTGGCGAAGAGAATCGCGCCCAGATTCGTAATATCAAAGCAATCCTGACCCGCCTCCGTAATGAACTTCTCCTGGACCATCTTCTCCAGAATCCCTGCACGCCCCTCTGGCAGCGGCAGTGCCAATAGTTCGAAGAGCGCCGGGTAATCAATAAGTTCCAACACTCGAGAACCATTCACGCTTTCCATGCACACCGTTCGCTCGAAAGGAGTGCGGCGAAATCTTTGCCAAAGCTCCCGTTCCTTTTCCGGGTAGTCCTTGAGTCGGCGTTTCGTCGAACCCACCCGAATGAATTCGTGATCGCCGAATCGAACAGGGGTGTGCCAACAGGGAATGATTTCAAAAACCACCACAGGAAGGCCGGGACGATACTCGAATTCATGAATTCGGAAATCAACCCGAGGGTAGGTCTTGGTGGTCAACCAACCTTCGAGATTCTGGTTGCCAACCTTTTCATGTCGGGGGCGGAATGTTGTCCCGACCACGGTATGTTCTCCATCCCGGATGCCCCAGACCAGCCAAGCGCGGGTTTGATCATGCAACGCAGCCGAGTTGGACAACGCGGAGAGATATTCACCAATCTGCTCGGGGTCTGTGTAGTTGTGCTTGAACTCCACCCATTCCGTTTCCTGTGGCAGGGCGAGAAGGTTCTCCAGGCGGCTTCGAAGGCTCAAGTCTGTCATATTTCAATACCGATTATTCCGGCTCGAAAAATCCCAACGGTAGAGCGTTTCGAGGGAGAGGAGTGCGGGCCCAGGCATCCACGACTCCCGTGTAGGCTGCCGAATCCAGCGGGGAAGCGGCTTGGAGAGCGGCGAGGAGTTTTTGACCGGATTCCAGATGGCCAGTGCTCTCGTAGGGCAACAGCGCGATGCGATCCCCGGAGATCTCGGACCAACCGAGTGCGAGGGAGGCATTCATGGCGACATTTTTTTGAAAGACCTCGGCCGGGCCGGAGTCTTTGATCTTTGGCGTGAAGACTTGGGAGAGATTCTGGAGTTGAGCCCTGAATGACTCGGCCTGCGCGTCGCGAAGGGAGGGGCATTTTTCAAAGACCAGCTTGGCGACGCCGATTTCAAGCGGCACGGACTGCACTTGCTTCACGAGACCTTCCACATAAAACCGGCCGACTTTTTTGGAAAGATCGGCGGACATCGAAGCCAGCGGCTCCAGGCGGGCCCAGCGGATTCAGCCTGATCGGCAGCGGGGCGTTCCTCCAAAACGATGGCGGGCACTTTTGAGGGATCGGACCAGAGGACGAGAAGCATGCCGCATTGCACAGCGACGATGTAATCCGCAAAAGCCCGTTGCGTGTCATTCACGCGAATTAAATGCACAGGACTCCCCGGGCGAGCGGAGATCATCTGGGCGTGCTCTTGGATGCCGGAAATCAGATCAACGCTGACGCGGTAGCCGGTCTGGTCTTCGACCAGTTGAATCATTTTCTGAGTGTCGGGATGCGTCATTTTATTTGTTTTTGCGCCTCGTAGTTTCCGAGCACAGGCTCGCTGGGGCGAGTGATGATGGATTTTGAATTATGGATGTTGGATTTTGAATTCATTCGGGAGTTTTCTGGGCTTCGAAGTTTCCAAGAACTTTGGCTGATGTTGGATTTTGAATGATGAATTTTGGATTATGAATTTTGGGTTAGAGAATGGGGAGGCAGATGGTGGATTTTGGATTTTGAATTTTGGATTGGCAGGAGATGACAGTCCTCCTACGCGCTTTGCGGCTCCGGCGTGATGCAGTGGCGGGAGAAGGAGGCGGGAGATTTTGGATTTTGGATTTTGGATTTTGAATGGTGGGTTGGTGAAATTCGAAAGGCGGAATGGGAAATTGGCCTTCGGCCGATGTTGGAACGAAGAGGGATGTTGAATTTTGGATTTTGGATTTTTGATGGAATTCAGCATTCAGCATTTAAAACTTAAAATTCTTCCTTGGAGTCAGGGATTTTCGGAGGTGGTTTTGACAATGGAGGTGAGGATTTTTTGAATGCTTGAAGCTTGTGCCAGGAGGTCTTCCGCATTCTTGGGGCCAAGAATCCCAGTGTCGCGGGCCAAGCGGAGCCAGTAGATGGTTTCGCGGGCCTCTTTCGCCGCGATTCCCATCTTGGACTTGAAATCAGCCCGACTTTGCGCGGCTTGGGCTTCTTCGACATTCGCGCCGATGCTTGTCCCGGAGCGCCAAAATTGGGAGGCAAGGTCGTATTCCTTACGCTCGCGCATGATCCTTGCTGCCGCCGTGACATCGAGGGCGAAACGATAGCTCATTTCTAAAATCGGGTTCGCTTCTTTCATTCAAAATTCAGCATTTAAAATTTAAAATTCCCTCATGGAGTCATGGATTTTCAGGGGTGAGACTGGATGTTGAATGTTGGATGGTGGATTCATTCAGAATTCAAAATTGCTCATTCAAAATTTCGCAGCCTGTGCGGAGTGTGCGTTTCCAACAGATCATTTTTTGACAGAATCAAAGCGGAGCGGAGCGGAGAAAGACTGCTGGAAGCAGCCCGTAGGGTGAGCGGAAGCGATTCAATTAACAGGATTAGCAGGACGGGAGATGATGGATTTTGAATGTTGGATTGTGGATTGGTGGTCCTCCTTCGCGCTTTGAGGTTCTGGCGTGACAAGGTGGCGTTGAATGTATCTATCACGCCTTTTTCCTTGGTGCTTTCCGCTTCGGTTTTAACGGTAAGGGCAGCGCAGCGATGTCTGCTGGCGGGGTGCAGAGTTGGTAAAACTCGTGGAGTTTGGCGCGAAGGAGGGCTTTATCCGGGAGCATGGTCTGATACTCTGCGATCAGGGTCGGGGAGAGGGTCCGACTGAGCGCATACTCGACGACTTCTTCATCCTTGGTGGCGCAGAGGAGTAAACCGATGGAAGGGTTTTCATGGGGTTTGCGGTGATCCCGGTCGAGGGCTTCGAGGTAGAAGTTGAGCTTGCCGAGGTCTTCTGGTCGGAATGCGCGGACTTTGAGTTCGATGGCGATGAGGCAATTCAGGCCGCGATGAAAAAAGAGCAGATCGAGGGCAAAATCCTGTCCGCCGACCTGGAGCGGATGCTCGGAACCGATGAAGCAGAAATCGCGGCCCAACTCGGTGATGAAGCGGCCCAGGTTCCGCAGCAGGCTGCGGTGGAGGTCGGCTTCGTTGTGTTCGGCAGGAAGACCCAGAAATTCAAGCGAGTAGATGTCTTTGAAAAAATCTGCTGCCTGCGGGTGCAATTCTCTCAACACGGTTGAGAGCTTTGGCGGGTGGAGAAGGCTGCGCTCGAAAAGTCCGGCGTCCATCTGGCGGGCGACTTCGCGGACTTTCCAGTGGTTGCAGCTGGCCATCTTAAGATAAAACTCGCGCTCTTCTGGCCGCTTTGATCGGCTGAGGATGTGAAGATTGGAGGACCAGGGTAATTCTCTCAACAGCGGTGAGAGAATTGGCTGGTCACGGTAGGTCTCAAAAAATTGGCGCATCCTCCAGAGGTTCTGAGGGGAAAAACCCCTGATACCGGGTTGCCTTTTCTGAATAAAAGCGGCGAGCGATAACACGGTGCCTTTGCCCCAGCCTTCGCTTTGAATTTTAGACGAGATGTATTTGCCAATGTTCCAGTAAAGATCAATCAGGGTGGTATTAACCGCTTTAACTGACTGCAAACGAGCTTGCTCGATCAGGTTAACGATTTCTTCGAAAGCTCTCTGGTGAGAGGCTGTTGCCTTTTTGGTGATTGAGGCAGTCTTTTTCATGCTGCGGAAAGCCCCGAGGTCTGCGCGCGGATGGGGCCGACGGGGCAGATCGTGTTGGTTTTCATGGCGTGAAGGGCTTGCAAGAAGCTATCTCGTGAGCGAGGCGGGGTCAGTCCCGCGTGTTGTCGCATTTTGGATTCGTTTTTTAGGTGGTTGGAATTTTATTTCGATGACTTGACGGATTTTGGTCTGGCTCCGGAGAGCGAGGAATCATTTCGGACATGGAATCCGATCTCCTTTTTGGATGGAAGAGGGGTGTTGAAAAAGGAAGAAGTAGGAACACCCGCGCGATAGCGCATAGGCTGCGGGAAAGTCGAATGTGTAGGCTGGGAGCCAACCGTAGCGAAGCGGAGCAGGCGGAAGGTTGAAAGCGGCTTTGCCTCGTGGCGGGTGGCGAGTAACTGGTGGCGCGTGAAGCAATGGAGGTTGAAACCTGCCAGATCGCGCGGAGGGCTTCGTCGTGCTTCATGAGCTTGGCATCCATCTGGGCGAGCTTTTTGAGCACATCCGAATGGGCCATGAGGAGTTCGCGTTGCTTGATGAAAGCGCGCACGACATGGACGCTCATTTTCACGGCTTCGGGGCTGCTCAGCACATTGGCGGCCATGAGGGCCCCGTGCTCGGTGAAGGCGTAGGGGCAGGTCTTGGAAAACTTGAGGCGGGGAGAGGTGGTCGCAATTTGCGACCACATCAGCCTTCTCGTCCGAGGAAAGCTGAAAAACGAAGTCGGCCGGAAAACGCTCTGCGTTGCGCTTGACCTGTTCATTGAGGCGTTTGGTCGGCACGCCATAGATGGCGGCGAGGTCGGCGTCCAATATAACTTTCTGTCCTCGAATGGAGAGGATGAGCGAATCGAATCCGGCACGCTGAGGCTGGATGGGGTTCATGCTTGAGATAAAGGCGACATTGTTACAATCGTCTCTTCCAACCACGATTGGAGCGCCGCAGGCGAGTCGATGCCTGTGGCTTGGGATTCGAGGTGGATGCGGTCGACATAGCCTCGCGGCTCGACTGCATGGCGACTGTAGCCGAAGAGCGCGGCGCGACCGTCGCCGGTGATTCCGAGGACAGAGGCGATTCCGCCGATGGCGGAGGACGGACCCCAGTGGAATAGGCTTCGCATTCCACGGGGCGAGGTGGCGGAGGACGGACGATGGGGAAAAAGCTGAAATACGGAAAACCTGAAAAGCTGAAAGCTGGGCCTTCGGCCGAGGACTGGGAGCTGATGGCGGAGGCGGCAGAGCCGCTGTGGCGGACCCCAGTGGAATAGGGCTTCGCATTCCACGGGGCAAGAAAGCGGAAAGGGCGCTCGGCGCTCGACTCTGGTCTCTCGACTGCTTCTGGTTGTGGATTTTGGCTTAACGGCGCGTTGCGCCTGAATCTTGGGGCCGCTCGGCGATCCGCCCCTACCTTGTAAATGAAAGCTCGGCTCGGATGCCACGGCGCTGACGACGCATCGCCCTCCAGTTTTTGCGCTTGGGATCACTTCTTTTTCCTCCGGGGTTTGGGAGCGGGAGATTGGGGGAGTTGCTGAATGGCTTGCTCAAAGTCGGCGTCCACGGGGCGGGGTTGCGAGTCGAGAAACAACCGATACCGCTGGAATTCCAGCTCCGCTTTTGCTTTTGCCTGCTCGGCGGAGATTTTTCCGGCGTGGTTCAGCAACTCATGCTCGGAGAGTTTCAGGAACTCGTCGAGCTTGGCAATCCAATCGCGCATCGTCATGACCTTGCGCTGCAAGGCGCGGAGTTCGGCAAATTCGATGTAGGCTGTGACGATCCGGTTGAGCGTTTCGAGTTCCGGTGCGTCGAGGTAGTTCTTGGCGATGGAGACATCCTCCTTGCGGATGATGCCGCCGGGGCGCGTGGTTTGCAGGCCCATGAAGGGCTTCTCGGCATCCGCCCGCGCATGGATCACCTCGGCCGCCGTCCGCCCGTGGGCCGCCCAATGCATTTTGTTTTGCACCGTGGCGAAGAACTGCTGCGACATCTCGGCGTTTGGCGTGTAGTCGACGCTCGTCGCGTAGATATCCAGCACTTTCTGGTAGAAGCGCCGCTCGCTTGAGCGGATGTCGCGGATGCGCTCGAGTTGCTCGTCAAAGTAATCCTTCTGGCCTTTGCCAGGCGGGTTCTTGAGACGCTCGTCGTCCATGGTGAAACCTTTGACCAAGTATTCGTTCAAGCGCCCGATGGCCCATTGGCGAAACTGCGTGCCCCGGTGGCTGCGCACGCGGAAGCCGACGGCGAGGATGGCGTCCAAGTTGTAATGCTCGATCTCGCGGACCACTTCCCGCTTACCCTCGGTTCGAACTATCCGGAATTTCCGGATAGTTGCCTCGCGACGCAGTTCTCCCTCGTCAAAGATGTTTAGCAAATGCTCGTTGATCGTCCGCACGTCCTTCTCGAACAATTCCGCGATGAGAGCCTGCGTGAGCCACAGGGTTTCGTTCTCAAACCGGCATTGGATGCGCGTGCGGCCGTCCTCCGTCTGGTAGAGGATGATTTCAGAATTGGGCAAGGAGTCGGACATCAGAGAGTTTTCAGAGATTCAGTTTTCAGCAAGCAACGGGCGGGGCGCGGTTGGAGAAGAACTAACCACGGATTTCTCAGATGGGCACGGATGATCCCATCAATCTGGGATTGGCAGAAAAAAGCAAAAATCTTGCAAGCCTGCTTGCAGAGTTTTTGTTTTACCCTGCCCCATTCGCGCAGCGAATGCACTCGTGCCCATTTCTTCATATCCGTGTTCATCCGAGTAATCGGTGGTTTTATATTATTCTTTCCTGTAGTATGATGTGACTTTTTAGTTAGGATCAAGCAGCAAGAAAGGATGTTTGAATGGGCGAGTGGCGGTCCTCCTTCGCGACTACGGCGGGACAAGGTGGCTGGTAACGCGTAACGAGCGGGGCAGATTTTCGAATTTTGGATTTTGGCTTAGCGGCGCGTTGCGCCTGAATCTTGGGGCCGCTCGGCGATCTGCCCCTACCTTGTAAACGAAAGATCGGCGCGGATACCACGGCGCTGTCGGAGCATCGCCCTCCAGATTTTTTGAAGGTGGTCATTTCTGAACCCCCATTTCATCGCTGTCCCACATCTCGCGGTAAAAATTCACATAGTCTGCCGTCGCGACCGGGTCCAAGGTGAAATAGTAGCGGCAGAGTTTTTTGAAGAGCGCGAGTCCCGCCGGGTGGCAGGCGAAATCCAGAAGGTAGTCGAGGGTGTGTTGGATGTGGCGGGCATCGCGGCTGCGGGTGGCGATGATTTGCTCGACGATCGGTGTGTATTGGGCCACGCCGAGTTCCTGAATGCCTTGCAGGTCTTGAGCGATGGCTTTGATGTCCTCAAGCATTTCGGCGTAGCCGGCGGATTGCTGAACGGGAGTTTCAGATGTCATGGCTGGTCCCCGGCATTTGGCAGTTGCTTGATCATACGGTCGAAGTCGGACTCGAAGAGGCGGTCCTGGACGATGCGGTATTTCTCAAACTCGGATTCGGCAAAGGCCTTGGCGATCTCGGCGGTGACTTTGCCGGGGTGGTCGAGCAGGTCTCGCTGGTTGAACTGGAGGAAGGCATCGAGTTTTCCCGCCCAGTCGGCCATGGTCATAGGAATGCCGCGCTCTGCTTGGTCCTCGGCGTAGTCCAGATACATGGTGACGAAGCGGTCGAGGGATTTGAGTTCCTTCTCGGTGAGGTAGTTTTTGGCGACGGCAACATCCGGCTTGAGGATTTTCCCCTTGGGAGCATTCCGCCAAGTGGTGAGGCCCATGTGTTCCTTGGTGCTGTCGGCCCGGCCCATGATCAACGCGGCGGCGGTGTGTCCATGGATGGCGAAGTGGAATTTGTTCTGCACGGTGGCGAAAAAGGCCTGCGTCGTTCTCGGCCTCTGCGCTGTAATCCATCGCCGTGGCGTAAATGTCGGTGATCTTTTGGTAGAAGCGTCGTTCGCTGGCTCGGATTTCGCGGATTTCCGCGAGCAGGTTGTCGAAGTAGGCTTGGTCGAAGATGGCACCGTTTTTCAGGCGTTCCTTGTCGAGCACATACCCACGGGTGGCGAAGTCGCGCAGGATGCCGATCTCCCACTGGCGAAACTGGGTGGCGCGGGTGGAGTTCACCCGGAAGCCGACGGCGATGATGGCGTCGAGGTTGTAGAAGGCGGTGAGGTAGCTTTTGCCGTCGCTGGCAGTATTCCGGAATTTCCGGACAACTGCCACCTCGGCCAGTTCCCCACTGTTGAAAATATTCTGTAGATGCTCGCTGACCGTGCGGACATCGACATCGAACAGCGCACCGATGAGCTTCTGGGTGAGCCAGACGGTCTGGTCCTCCACGCGAACTTCGATGCCCTTTTCCCCGGCCTGCGTGGTGAAGACGAGGAACTCGGCGGTGCTGTTGCGAATCTGAATTTTCTTCGGCTTGCTCATAACACCGCTCCCATTTTCTTGAGGGCGGGGTCAAGGGCGGGGTCAGTCCCGCGTATTGTCACATTCAAGTTCATTTCATTGCTGCTTGGAATTGTATTTCGATGCTTGGTGGATTTTGAATAGGGGCGGGAGTTCACAGCGGTTGGCCTCCTTCGTTGAGGATCCCGAGGTAGGAGTCGTAGACGAAAACGCGGTTGCGGCGTTGGCCGGTGAGTTCGCGGGCGATGCCGGCGGCGACGAGGGTTTGCATGGCTTTGCCGGCTGTCGGGAAAGTTATCTGCGCGTGGTGGCAAAGGTGCGCGAGGGTGAGGACAGGGCGTTCGCGCAAGGCGGCGAGGACTCGCAGGGCACTGGCTGCGGAGCGACCGGTCGCAGCGGTGCGGCGTATGTCTTCCTCGAAAAGATCGGCGAGCCTGCGGGCGGTATCGACTGCACCATGGGCTGTGGTTTCCACGCCTTCCAAAAAGAAATCCACCCAGGCTTCCCAGTCGCCGGTGGTGCGGACGCGGTCGAGCAAGTCGTAATACACGGAGCGGTGCTCTTTGAGGTAGAGGGAAAGATAGAGCAGCGGCTGAGCGAGCAGGCGGCCGTGGTGCAGGAGCAGGGCGATGAGGATGCGGCCGAGGCGTCCATTGCCATCAAGAAAGGGGTGGATAGTCTCGAACTGCACATGCGCGAGCGCAGCTTTGACCAGCACGGGCAGGCCGACGGCTTCGTCGTGGAGGAAGGCTTCGAGCGCGGCCATGCAGGGCTCGACCTCTGGCGGCGGGGGGGAACGAAGCGGGCGTTGCCCGGGCGGGTGCCTCCGATCCAATTCTGGCTGCGGCGGAACTCTCCGGGTTGTTTGTCGCTGCCTCGGCCTTTGGACATGAGGATGGCGTGCATTTCACGAAGGAGGCGGTTGGAGAGCGGGAAGCCTTCGCGCAGGCGGGCCATGCCGTGATCCAGGGCCGCGATGTAGTTCGACACCTCGACGACATCATCCACCGGACTGCCGGGCACTTCTTCCAACTCGAAAAGTAAAAGGTCGGAGAGCGAGGACTGCGTGCCCTCGATTTGCGAAGAAAGGACGGCTTCGCGACGGACATAGGAGTAAAGGAAGAGATGGGGATTCGGGAGCAGCGTGCTGATACTGTCCAACCGCCCCACAGCCAAGGTGGCTCGCTCCAGCAACAATTGCCGGTAGCCGGTGATTTCAAGAGGAGGATTCGGAGGCAGGGCGTAAGGAACGAAGGCGCGGACAGACTCTCCGGCCGTGGTCGTGGTGAAATAGTGGCCTGTGGCGTTCCTGATCATTGAGCGAATATTTAATAAGAGATTCTTTTATTCAAGATTTGATCGTTTTTATTTAATAAGTGCCTTGCGGGTTTAAGATTCATTAGGAATTTTTCTGGGCTTCGAAGTTTCCGAGAATTTCTCCTATGACGACCGTGTAGTTGAGGTTCCCATGGTCGAGGTCCACATCGGGCAGGAAGACGGTCAATGATGGATGTTGAATGTTGGATGGTGGATTCATTCAGAATTCAAAATTGCTCATTCAAAATTTCGCAGCCTGTGCGGAGTGTGCGTTTCCAACAGATCATTTTTTGACAGAAGCGGAGCGGAGCGGAGAAAGACTGCTGGAAGCAGCCCGTAGGGTGAGCGGAAGCGATTCAATTTACAAAATTAACAGGATTAGCAGGACGGGGTAGGAGGAGATTCAGGCGGTGCATTCCTGCAGGAGAACATGGGCTGGGATTCCCAGGCCGTTGTGAAGCGATCGGATCATGCCGAGGCTGAGTGGGCGTTTGTGATTGAGGACTTCTGAGACGCGGTTTTTCCCGGGGAAGTATTTTGCGAGGTCTTTTTGTCGCAGTCCCTCTTGCTCCATGCGGAAGCGGATGGCTTCGATGGGGTCTGGAAAATCGATGGGATGATGCTCCTGCTCATAGCGCTCGACCAGCAACGACCAGAGCTCGAGTTCCTCTTCTTGTTTGGAATCGGGATTGGCATCCATAAGCGACTCCACCTTGGCCAAGGCGGTGCTGTATTCGGCTTCGGTTTTAAGAATTTTTGGTTTCATAACGTCAGATGGTTGTGGCATCGATTTTGTCACGGAAGCCACGGCCACCGAATGAATAGCCGAGGCCTGACTTACTCAGATTCACACGGAACGGGCCGAGGTTCACAGATTTTCGGTAGTAGAATCCCATTAGATCTGGAGGAAAGTGGCTTGGAAGGAAGCAGCGAGCACGGTGGTTAGTTCAGCTTTTTCGATGTCTGCGGGCAATTGGAAACCCGAAGAATTTCACTCGTCATCTGCGCACAAAATCGGAGGCTTTGGCCTTCATGCAGCGGAGGGAAATCGGAGAGCTGAGACTGGAAACCTGAATGTTTAAGGCCAGGACGGTGCGTTCGCGCCTGAATCTTGGGTCGGCTGCGGCGAGCCAACCCTACCATGGATTCGCGGGGATTCGCGTCATTCGCGGGCGAATGTTTTTCTCCGCGCCTTGCCGGCTCTGCGGGGAGGAATTAGCAGAGGCCGCTGGCAAGCGCATGGGGGGTATTGTTTGGTGCTAATTTTCGGGCATCAGCAGCGAGATTGCCTTGTTGCCGTGGCGGCGGTAAATGCGGAAGTCCGAATCGAGGGTGAAGACTTTCGCTCCGGGGTGCAGCTCGGCCAGCCTAACCAGGCAAGCATCGGCGAGTGACATAGGCCGGTCGCGATAGCGGCGCATCAGCGCATGGAGGTCGGCCCGCTCTTTTTCCAGTTGCAGTGCCACGCGGATGACCTTCCTTTCCAGCAGCGTGAAGATGACGCCTGGATCCACCCCCTCACGCTTCAGGATGAATGCCGCCTCGGTCAGCACCGGCTCACAGGTCAGCATAGGCGGTTCGGCTCGGTCCCACTGTTCATGCACCCACTCGGTGTGTGGCGTATCTGCCGCGAGGAAGGCGATAAGCGGCCCAGTGTCCAACAGCAACGCGCTCATTCACCAAACCCTTCCAGGTATTTCGGGTTCGTCGCGATGTCTTTCGGCAGTCCCTTGAGGGAGCCGGCCAAATCGCGGGCGAGATCGTAGCACGAGGGCTTTTTCTTCTCTCGGCTGGAGGCAAGTTCCCGTTCCAGCGCAGCGCGGACCAGCGCAGATTTGTTCGTCCGGCGCAGACGGGTTTCTTTTTCCAATTCGGCCAGAAGAGTCTCTGGCAGTTTCAGGGAGATGGTTTGCATGGGTTAAAGTAATACGCGCTGAAGCGGATTGCAATACCGGGTTTTCTCAAGGCACCATCGCGAAGCACCAGTTGCTTGAACTCAAAGACAAACATGGAAACCGCCAACAGCACTGCGCTGCTGAAAATCGAAAAGCCCGGTTCTCGAGGGCAGGTTTGTGCAAACCCCAGAGATACGCAAACTGGCCCTACATTTCCCAGGCTGCGGTGAAGCGAGCGGATAGCGCCTTGCGTCAGCCGCAAGGCGATGAAGACGATGCTCCTGTTGTCGTGTCAGTTTGACATTTCCTGAAGAGGTGTTGAGTTGATTGGGGAGTTCGCCGCCTGCTGGCCAGAGTCCTGTTTTTCAGGCTCCCCAGATGCAACGGCGAATTCCACTTTCTTTCTTGGCGCTCGCGGACGGCGCGTTCGCGCCTGAGGCTTGGGTCGGCTCGGCGATCCAAGCCGACCAAGGATTCGCGGGGATTCGCGTCAATCGCGGGCCAGTCTTTCTTTGCGTCCCTGCGACTCAGCGGCGCGCGCGGAGGCTGAGATCTCATGGTCGAGCCATGATTTTCCGCACCGCCAGCAATCCTGCCGCGCCGAGGACAAAAGCCACCGGCAAGGCAGGCAGCACGCAGCGGAAGACCTCATCGGCATCCCAGCCGGGATTGGCCTCGCGCACGGCGGCGGCGAATCCTCCGAATGCCAGCCCCGCTGTCCCGTAGCCGAGATTCATCGCCACCCCGCGAAAACTCAACACCGTCGCCCGCAGCGAGCTGTCACACCATTCGTTCAGATAGCTTGAAACAAAGAAGGCCAGCAACGGAGCGGCCAGCGCGAGCGGCACGATCACCCACACACCCCACAATGGCGTCGCCAGCGAGAGTCCAGCCAACCCCAGAAGCACCAATCCGCCGATGCATAAAAAAATACGCGCCGGCCGCCAGCGCGCTCCCATCCACGCCGCCAGCGAGGCCGCAAAAAAGCCGGGCAATGCATACGCGGAGCCAAGAAAGCCATTGATGACCGGAGGAATTTCAATGAGCCGGTAGTAGTTGCTGCCAAAGGTCAGAAAAATCCGCACCAAGCTGTCGCAAAGAACCGCAGTGAGCAGCAACAGCGCGATCCGCCGGTCGCTGCACACCACCCGCGCCCCCGCCCAGATGCGGGCGAAGGCCTCGCCCATGTGAAAGCGCTGGCGATGCCGGGCCGGGGGCTCGCGCATTCCCCAAGCACTCCACAACGCCCCCAGCGACATGCCGAGTGTCAGATACACCGGCCAGCGCGTCGTCAACGGAGTTTCCATGCCCACCCAATCAAACACCACCGAGGGGTCGAATGCCAACGCGCCGAGAATCATCGTGACGAAAAAGGCGCCCGATTTCCATCTCACCAGCCGCGCCAGAACCCCGCGCCAAACCTCGTCCCGGCGCTCCTCGGGCAGCGAATCATAAGCCAGCGCCTCGTCAGCCCCGCTGGCGCATGCCTCGGCGAGGCCGCTCACCACGCGGTTCAGCAGCAACACGGGAAAAAGCCAGGCCCCGGTGGGCGCAAAGGCGAGCACAGACATCTCGAGCACCATCAACCCTCCAGCCGCGACCACCAGCGGACGCCTCCCGATCGAGTCGGCAAGCGCCCCGGAGGGAATTTCCATCGTCAAAATCGTGACCGCCCACACGACATTCAACAACGCGTATTGGTCGAGCGTGAGTCCGAGATCGAGAAAAAGCACCCCCAGGACCGGATAGTAAAACCGCGCATTGAAAAAAATGCGGAAGGCGATGAAACGCCACACATTTCCCCGCAACGCCGGATCGACTCCAGAGGATGGATCAGAAGGGTGAGGCAAAGCTCGAGAGCGGTTTCAACGGAGTGGCGTTCAGTGCCTTCATGCGCATCCGCCATTGCAACCATTTTTTGAGACAGGAGGACAGGAATAACAGAATCGCAGGGCAGCGCAGATAGACTGCCAACGGCAGACCACTGGGCGAGCAAAGCGAGTCAATTCAGAGGAGCCGTTTCCACTGGGGCATTCGGGGTGGGAGAGGCAGGAGCGCCAACGTCCACGTTGGCACAGGGAGAAACTCGATGGCCAATCCCGCGGATGGGCGTAAAAAAAATCGAGGGTTGATGAAAAAAAGTGTTGTCGGGACCAAAAGTCCGTGTAGCTTGGAAATCGTTCTGGGGGGAACAACAGCCCGCTGTAGCAATCGCTGCAGCGGGCTGTAACTTTTATAGGGTTCTATGATTTGGCCTGCGGCCGGGCCACTGCCGCGCCCTACGAGGCGGCGATGAGATTTTGGATGTAGGGGGAGGGTTCGAAGTTTTCGATGAGGACTTCGGTTTTGCCGTCGCGGTGCATGCGGGCTTGGGTGACCCAGATTTCGGGGGTCTTGTGCGGCGCGAAGAGGATGTCGTCGTGCGTGGCGTTGCCGTGCTCGGCGAATTTATCGGGGGTGAGCGAACCGCCCAGATGGTCACTGCGTCCGGTGGCGACGTGGATGGTGCCGCGGATTTTTTCGTCCTGGATGTCGCGTCCCGAGGTGGGGAGGATTTGGGTGCCGAAGCCGAGTTCTCCGAGTTCGCCGGTGACGGGGTCGGAGACGAGTTTGGCGTTGTGGGCTTCGACGACGGAGGGGTCGCCGTTCAGGAGTTCGGCATTGCGAATGCGGCCGCCGGAGACGTGCATGAGGCCGATGGTGCCGTCCTCATAGCGCATGGGGAATGCGCCGCGGGCACCGGTGGGAACAAAATAGATTTCGCCGGCGGGGAGGTTGGCGACATCGGGTTCGTCGCCGCGGCAGAGGCCGTGGCTTTTTTGCGCCTCTTGGTTGGAGAGTTCGAGGTGAAGGGTGTGGGTGTGCCCGGCGTAGTGGAAATCGATTTCGACCCAGTCGGCTTTTGTCATGCCGAGTCGCATCTTCTCTGCATCCACGCTGACGTCGTCATAGCTCACGGCGAGGCCGGTGCGGAGGATGGTCGGGTTGACGCCGTGGAGGGTGGCTCCGCGGAATTTATGCTGCCTGGCCGAGGCGGTGAGCGGGGCGGTGGCGGAGTAGGTCGAGATGCAGAGGATGATGTCGTAGTGCGGATAGACGTCCTTCTCGAGGCTCACGGTCTTGCCATCGGGCGTGGTGGCCTCGTCGGGCAGGTCGAGGTTGCTGCCGCCGGTGGCCTTGTAGGCGAAGATTTCGCCGCCTTCGAGGCCGAGTTCGTCCATGACGCCGGAGTTGAGCGGGGTGTGGAAAAATTGGATGGCGTTCCGCTGGATGGTGAGTTCCGGGATTTTCAGGAAGGCGAGGTCCTTCATGAGCGAGGGGTCGGGGAGGTCGATAAGGGTGCAAATCCGTTGGCCGGCGCGCGGGGCGAAGGTGCTTTTGAGCAGGTTGGTGAGTCGGAAGGTCGGGAAAATGCGGCGCGCGGCTTGTTCTTGGATAGTCATGATTTTCATCGAGCATGTTCTACGCGCGTGTCGGGGCTGACGATTCAAAAAATCCCCGCTGCGGGATTTTGCGCCTCCACAGCGGCCAGTGGAGCGGTAGTGTGGGGGCGCATGAAATCGACGACGACGTTTTTCGAGGTGGCGACCCGCGGGAAGGGGCTCTACGACATCACAGCCAAGCTCGAGCGGGCGGTGCGCGAGGCGGCTTGCGGGGACGGGGTGGCGACGGTCTTCGTGTGCCACACGAGCGCGAGCCTGGTGGTGTTTGAAAACGCGGATCCGACCGCAGCGCGTGATTTGGAGCGGTATTTCGAGCGGTTGGTTCCCGAGGACGGAGAGGGCTACGAGCACACGCTCGAGGGGCCGGACGATATGACGTCACACATCCGCATGGCGCTCACGCGCACGAGCGAGGTGGTGCCTGTCTCGCGCGGCAGGTTGGTTCTGGGGACATGGCAGGGGCTATATTTGTTCGAGCATCGGAGGGCGGCGCACACGCGGCGGGTCGCGGTGAATGTGACGGGAAATTCACTCACAGCGGCAGGGTGAGTTGCGTGCCCGGCGGGCCGAGGCCCGAGACACCGAGGCCGATGAGGCGGAGCGGGCGCTCGACGAGCTTTGTGCGGCGGAGAATCGAGCAAGCGATCGTGTAGATGTCGTCGGCGGACTCCACGGGGTCCTCGACTGTGTATTGGCGGGTGAGAGTGGTGAAGTCCGTGTAGCGGACCTTGACCTGGATCGTGCGGGCGGCGAGGCCATCGGCTATGTCGATCGCGCCAACCCGTCGGATGCGCGGCCGCATTTAGCTTTTTTGATTTTTCATGGGAACGCCGGTCACGCTGCGGATCGGATGTCCTACGGTCCGCTCCTGCGTGCGGCGGCGCCGTCACGGGCGGTCACGATTTTCATTTTGGAATATCCTGGTTACGGAGTGCGGTCCGGGAGCCTTCGCAAAGCGCTTTTCTTTCCGCGGCGAAGGAGGCGCTGGGGGAGATTCCCGAGGGATTTCCGGTGATTCTTCTGGGCGAATCGATCGGCACGGGGGTCGCCTGCGCCGCGGCTGCCTCAAACTCGCAAAGGGGTGGTGGATTGCGTCTCCTCATGCCATTCGATTCGCTGACGAATGTGGCGCGGCACCGTTAGCCGTTTTTGCCGGTGCGTTGGATTTTTCGCGAAACCTATCCGTCTGGGAAGTGGCTGGAATCTTACAAGGGGCATGCTGATTTTGCGGTCGCCTTGCAGGATACGATCGTTCCTACGCACTTCGGGGAAAGACTATAGGAGCTTCTTGCGAGATCGAAACTTTTAGTTGTGGTCGACGATGCCGATCACAACGATCTGCTTCCGAGTTGTCGACTGAAACTTGGGAGTGCGCCGTGGGTTTCCTGCTTCAGCATTCCATGTGACTTCCATGCGGTTTGGTTGAGTTTTGCGGCAGGGGTAAGTGTCTGGAGTATGGTGAGAAGTCGACCAAGTTGGCTTCGGGCAGACTCGCGGAGAGGGTCGCCAAGCGGAGTGACGAATATGTCGGAGCGGATGTGAGTCAGCCTTTTTTCAAATTACGCTTGAATCATTCTGGCAACATCTTCAAACTTTCACCGTTCAACCGTTTTTTTCTTGCCTTGGCTGATTAAGAAAAAAATTATCCATATCCAAATAGTTGAATTCAAGCAACTCAAGAGCAAGTTATTGCAACATAATAATGACAAAACCACATCGCATTCAATTTCCACCAGAACAGGAGCACGACCTTTCACAATCTGAAGCGTATTTTTACTTATTCGAGAATGGCGAGCCTGTTAGGCTGCGATTTCACGATTACGACGAGATTTTTTCGAGGCCCGGGCTGTATGAGCAACTCTTTTACGATCGTCTCAAGTGCAAATCGCCGCAAAAAGTCGTGGAGCTCCTGCAGCGAAGCGTATCCTCGGAGTTGGAGTCTTGCAGCGAACTCCGCGTGCTGGATCTTGGTGCGGGCAATGGCATGATGGCAGAAGAGTTGCGTAGGATTGGCGTGTCTCGAATCGTGGGTGCGGACATTCTTCCAGAAGCGCATGAGGCGGCCTACAGGGATCGTCCTTTTGTTTATGACGATTATTTGGTGGCTGATTTTACCAGTATGTCCGCAGGCCAACTTGAAGAGCTCAAGGATTGGAAATTCAACTGCCTGACCTCGGTCGCAGCGCTCGGCTTTGGTGACATACCGCCCTCGGCTTTTTTTCAAGCATTGAGCCTGGTTGCCGTCAACGGTTGGGTCGCTTTCAATATCAAGGAGACTTTTTTAGACAAGTCGGATCAAACTGGGTTTGCGCGATTCGTGCGCGAACTCATTTTTTCGGAGTATCTCGATATCTATCAGCTTGAGCGTTACACTCATCGCTTATCGATGGAGGGTGTTCGTTTGAAGTATTATGCGTTAGTCGGCCGGGTGGTGGCCCCGATTCCTGATGATTTCCTGAAATCCTTGGACATTTAGGAGAGGGGCTTTCTGGTGACCAATCCAAGCCGTGGAAGCCCGGGGGTCCGCAGATCACTGGTCCTGCTGAGCTTGATCGCAGCGGGTGAGACGATCTTCTTTCTTCCCTTCGTATTGGCCAGGGTGTTCAGGCCGACGCTTCTCGAGGTCTTTGATCTCACCAATCTCGAGTTGGGGACGGCTTTTGCGCTTTATGGGATCGTGGCCATGATTGTGTATTTGCCCGGGGGCCCGATTGCAGACATTTTTAGGCCGCGCAAACTCATCGCCACGGCGCTGATCACGACCGCATTGGGAGGCCTTGTTCTGGCAACGATCCCATCGCTCTCCTCGTTGAAATTGCTGTATGCCTATTGGGGATTTACCACGATTGCGTTGTTTTGGGCGGCGTTGATGCGAGCGACTCGCGAGTGGGGCGGTGAGTTGAAACAAGGCGCTGCCTTTGGACTCTTGGATGGAGGGAGGGGGTTGCTCACGGCCGTGACCGGCACCGTGATGGTCGCGCTCTATGCGGCGCTTATTCCTGAAGATGTTGGGAATGCTTCGCTTGAACAGCGAACAGCAGCCATTCGCCAAGTCATTTTCTGGCTTGCGGGCATGACCTGCGCCTCGGCGGTTCTGGTTTGGTTTGCCTTGCCAACGCGCGAGCGAGGAGGGCAACCGAGTTTTTCAAGCTTTCATTTCCGAGGAGTGCTGCATGTTTTTAAAATGCCGACGGTATGGCTGCAGTCTCTGATTATCATATGCGCCTATGTAGGCTTTAAAGCCACTGATGACTTTTCCTTGTATGCCAGCGAGGTTCTGGGTTTGGACGAGGTCGAAGCTGCCAAGGTTGGCACGGTCTCCTTATGGGTGCGGCCCGTTGCCGCAATCGCTGCCGGATACCTTGCCGACCGGACGAGCGCGGGATTGATGACGATCGTGAGTTTTGCGCTCCTTGCGTCCGGAAGCCTCGTGCTCGGCATCGGCACCATTCAATCCTGGATGCTGGGAATCTATCTCCTGACGATCATCTGTGCGAGCCTTGGGATATTCGCGTTGCGCGGCCTCTACTTTGCTATCATGAAGGAAGGGAATGTGCCAGTGGCGTTTACCGGAAGCGCGGTCGGTCTTGTATCCGTGGTAGGCTATACTCCAGATATCTTTATGGGGCCTGTGATGGGATATTTGCTGGATAGATCTCCCGGGCCGGTGGGCCATCAACATGTATTTCTAATGGTCTTTGGATTCGCAATCATTGGTTTGGGGGCGAGCGTGCTTTTTAGCCATATCACCCGCAAAAAAGGAATGCAGCAATTGCGTAATGCAACCTCTGTCCGCCGCGTGGGAAATTTTTGGCGGATTTCTCAGCCGAGGACTGCAATGGAATCGCGAAGCGTTTCGAAGTGGAGTTGGGGGCCGATAAAGAGAGATGTGGGGGTGCGCAGGACGGGGGGGTGGCCGCTGGGGAAGAAATGGACCGGGCCGTCGTGGCCGACCTTTTGGAAGATTTGAAATTCGCAGGGCTCTTCGCGCATGACGACGACGTTTTTCGAGGTGGCGACACGCGGGAAGGGGCTCTACGAGATCACCGCCAAGGTCGAGCGTGCGGTGCGCGAGGCGGCTTGCGGGGACGGGGTGGCGACGGTCTTCGTGTGCCACACGAGCGCGAGCCTGGTGGTGTTTGAAAACGCGGATCCGACCGCCGCGCGTGATTTGGAGCGGTATTTCGAGCGGTTGGTTCCCGAGGACGGAGAGGGCTACGAGCACACGCTCGAGGGGCCGGACGACATGACGTCACACATCCGCATGGCGCTCACGCGCACGAGCGAGGTGGTGCCTGTCTCGCGCGGCAGGTTGGTTCTGGGGACATGGCAGGGGCTGTATTTGTTCGAGCACCGGAGGGCGGCGCACACGCGGCGGGTCGCGGTGAATGTGACGGGAAATTCACTCACAGCGGCAGGGTGAGTTGCGTGCCCGGCGGCCCGAGGCCTGAGACACCGAGGCCGATGAGGCGGAGCGGGCGCTCGACGAGCTTTGTGCGGCGGAGGATCGCGCAGGCGATCGTGTAGATGTCGTCGGCGGATTCCACGGGGTCCTCGACTGTGTATTGGCGGGTGAGAGTGGTGAAGTCCGTGTAGCGGACCTTGACCTGGATCGTGCGGGCGGCGAGGCGCTCGCGGGCGAGTTTCGCGCCGATCTCATCGGCTTGTTGCCTGAGGGCGGGCACGAGAAGCCGCCTGTCGGCGGTGTCGCGTGGGAAGGTCTCCTCCGCGCTGATGCTTTTGACCGCGCCATCGATCTCGAGTGGGCGGTCGTCCTCACCGAAGGCGAAGAGCTTGAGTTTTGCGGCAAACGAGCCGACGAGCGCGCGCAGGTCGCCTTTGTGGTCCTGCAGATCGGCGATGGTGCGGAGGCCCGCCAGAGCGAGCGCCTCGGCGGTGACCTTGCCCACGCCGTGAATGGCGGATGCCGGCAGGGGGCGGAGAAAGGCGGCTTTTTCCCCGTCGGTGACACAAACGAGCCCGTCGGGCTTGCGATGGTCGCTGGCGATTTTTGCGAGGAGCTTGTTGGGGCCGATCCCGATGCTCGCGGTGAGGTGGCGTTCGGTGAGGATGAGGGATTTCATCTCCTCGCCGAGAGCCGTGGCAGTCGCGGCGTCGAATGCTTCGAAGTGGTGGCTCAGGTCGAGATACGCCTCGTCCACCGAGACCTGTTCGATTTTTCCGCCGAAGCGCCCGAGCAATGCCATGACGGCATGTGACTCCGCGCGGTAGGCGTCCATGCGAGGGTAGAGAAACACGCCATCTGGACAGAGGCGCTGGGCGGTGCGTGCCGGCATGGCCGATCGCACGCCAAAGGCGCGGGCTTCGTAACTCGCCGCGCACACAACGCCACGGCGGTCCGGCGGCGCTCCCACAATGACAGGGCGACCGAGCAGGTCGGGGTTGTCGCGTTGCTCGACGGACGCGTAGAAGGCGTCCATGTCGATATGGAAGATGACGCGCGGCATCGAGGGGAGAGGTCAGTCGCGGGTGAGTTCGGCCGAGTGAGCGGAAAAGCCTGCGCCAAAGGCGGTGAGCCAGATGGTTTTCGAGGAGGGGTGCGTGGCGAGGGAGTGCTCGAGGGCGGCGAGGACGCTGGGGCTGCTGATGTTTCCGTGGCTGTGGAGGATGGCGCGGGTTTCCTCGAGCGGGTGGGCGGGAAGTCGGCTTTCGATGGCGAGGATGACATCGCGTCCGCCGGTATGGGCGACGAGGCGGTCGGGGGTGGTGGATTTTTTCTCGAAGAGCCCGGCAACGGCCTCTGCGGCGAGATTGGGAACATCGCGGTGGAGTTGGTTTTTCAGGCGTCCGTCGGCATTCACAAAGCGGATTTTTTCGCGGTGGGCAGGCTGGTGGATTGTTTGGAACCCATGGAATCGGAATTGGTCGCCTGTCGGTTCGTGGCGCCAGAGGGCGGCAGCCGCGCCGTCGCCGAAGAGGCAGAGGCTGATGAGCACGCCTGGGTCGTCATTGAGGTAAAAGGCGGCTGAGGAAATCTCAACGGCGATGGTTGCAATGGTGGCTTTTGGGTTTGCCGAGAGGATGCCGCGTGCGGTTTCGAGCAGTGGGAGGGCAGCGCCGCAGCCGAGGCCGAGGAGGTCTTGGAGAAAGGCGTTGGGACGCATGCCAAGGCGTTCGGAAATGTGGCTGCTGAGGCCGGGGCAGAGGTAGCCGGTGCAGGTGCAGACCAGAAGGGCATCGATCGATGAGGGCGTGGTGCCGGCGCGTTCGCAGGCGGTCAGGAGGGCATCCGCCGCGAGGTGCGGGGCGTGGGTTTCGAAGTGGTGGTGGAGTTCTCCTGCTCCGGCTTGGAAGAGGGTTGAGATGTCGGGGGTGCAGAATTGGCGGGTTGCGATGCCCGAGTCGCCGGTAAGGATTTTTTCGAGAAGGTCGCGGGAGCGTTGGCGGAGCGGGGCCATGGCGCCGGAGGCGGTGAGGAGTTGAAGGCACTCGGCCTGGGTGAAGCTGTGCGGCGGGAAGGCGGTGGCTAGGGATTGGAGATACATCAGCGCAGGAGGTGGAGGAGTGGTTGGATGGGCAGTAGGCTGGATCTCGCGAGGGTAGTGGCCAGGCGCGATGCCTTGGGTGAGGTGAGGAGGGTGTGAATGGCGGCGCTGGCGAGCATGCGGGCGCGGAAGCGGTTCTCGAGGTCGGCCGCGCAGGAGGAGGAGGCGGAATCCCATGAACACTCGCCGCGGGCGTAGGATAGCGCATGGGGCAGGGCGGTTTCAGCGGATTCGAAGGCCATCGACATGCCGTTTCCGGTGAATGGCGGGATCATGTGGGTGGCATCGCCGATGGAAAATCCTTCGGACGGCTGGCGGCCTGTCTCGAACCCCGCCACGCCGCAGAATGCCGAGGAGTCCAGCGTCGCCGACTCGAGGCGGTCGGCGGTGTCGTGAAGCCCACCTTCGCGGAGGATTGTGGTGAGGAGTGACGTGCCTTTGGCACCGCGCGTCGGTGATTTTTTGAACAGCCCGCAGATGTTCACCTTGCCGTCCTCGATGGGGGCGAGGCCGATGTAGCCATTGGAGCCGAGGTGCATTTCTAGGTCGTGGGAGAGTGGGAGGTTCGTGGCATGGCATTTGAGACCGATCCATGGCCCGTGGCGGCGTGGGCGTCCGGCGGCCCAAATCGTGCCTGGGGCGGGTGCGATGCGCGAGTGGGTGGCGAGGGTGCCTCCCAATGTGGTGAAGCGGCGCTGCAGGGCGTCATCGAGTCGCCAGCGCGAAATGCCGCGGCCCGCAACCTGCAGTTCGCAGACGCGACCGCGGGTGTCGTGCCAGACGGCGGAGGTGAGGGAAGTGGCGGTCAAGAAATCTTCGGCGATGCCGAGCGTCTCGAGTGTGGAATCCGTGACGCCGCTGATGAATTCCCCGCAAACGCGGTGGCGGGGGTAGGTGCCCGCCTCGTGGAGCGTGACAGGCACTCCGCGCATTCGCAGGGCGATGCCGAGTGAGAGTCCAGCCAGACCGCCTCCCGCGATGGTGACGGCATGTTTCATCGGGCTTGTCTTGTGGCGAAGAAGCGGATCGCTCCAGACCATGTGGAGGTTTCGAGGATCTTCCAGCGTGAGGGATCGAGATGGAGCGCGGAGGCGAGTTCTCCGTGGAGAAACCCCGCGCGGATGCTGGCTGGCATGTCGTGGCGTGTGACGTCGCCGACAAGCGGTGAGATGAGAGCTGCCGCCGCCAGCGGAAGGCGGGAGCGGAGGGGTTCGGCGAAGACGAGGGAATCGAAGCGGTCGAGGCGGCGGCCGAGTTCGCGAAGGACGTGAGCGGAAAAGTGGTGCAATACCAGGCTGCCCACAGCCACACCGCCGCGCGCGGAATCCAAGGTGTCAAAAAAATCCCCCGCGAGCCAATCGATGCCCGGCGAGAGTGAGGGGGGCCTCGGGATGAAATCCAAGCCGGTGATGCGGCATTCCGGCAATGAGCGGTGGAGGCGATCGCAGAGGTGGCCAGTGCCTGCGCCGAGTTCGATGATGCCTTGGCGGGTATGGGGAGATCGAGTCACGGTGCGCGTGATCCAGCGGGAATTGCCCATGAACGCGTCGATGATGGCCAGGTCGCGCCTGCTGCGCACGGCACGCGGGTCGCGATGGTCCAGCGAGTCGAGGATTTCAGGAGTGATGACACGTTCGGGCGCACGCATGGGTTGCAATGGCAAACCTTAGAAGATAGTGGGAAAAACTCCAAATCTATGAGTTCCGTGATCTATCTCGACAACAACGCAACGACACAGGTGGCCCCCGAAGTGTTCGAGGCCATGGTGCCGTGGTTGCGCGAGGGATACGGAAACCCCTCCAGCGTGTATCGCCTCGGGCGTCAGGCCTCGGCGGCGTTGGATGGTGCGCGTGCGCGTGTCGCGGCGCTGGCCGGTTGTCAGGAGGGCGAGATTATTTTTACCAGTAGCGGCACCGAGTCGATCAACACGGCGATTCTTTCGGCGTTGGCATTGGATCCCGACAAACGCCATATCGTCACCAGCGCGGTCGAGCACAGCGCCACAGTGAAGCTCTGTGAGCATCTGGCCCAGCGCGGCTACGAGATCACCTGGCTGCCGGTGGATTCCGACGGATTGCTCGATCCTGCGGAGCTGGAGAATGCGATCACGGAGGAGACGGCGGTTGTGTCGCTCCTGTGGGCCAACAATGAAACGGGCGTGCTTTTTCCGGTGGAGGAGATCTCGGCCATCACACGCCGGAAGAAAACCGTGCTGCATCTCGACGCCGTGCAGGCGTTCGGCAAGGTGGCGATCGATGTCGAGAGGCTCGGGGTGGAATTTGTGAGTTTTTCCGGGCACAAAATTTACGCGCCCAAGGGCGTCGGCGCACTGTATGCCAGCCGGCGCATCCGCTACACGCCGCTTCTTCGAGGGAGCCAGGAGGAGGGGCGGCGCGGGGGGACGCAGAATGTCGCCTCCATCGTCGCTTTCGGCAAAGCCGCTGAGATCGCGCGGGCCTCGCTGGGCGATGCCACAGTCAAGGAGTTGCGGGACAGATTGGAGAACCACCTGCTCGCGACGATTCCCGGCATCTTGCGGAACGGCCATGCGGACCAGCGGCTGCCAAACACGTCGAACCTTTCGTTCGAGGGCATCGAGAGCGAGGCGGCGTTGATTTTGCTCGATGAGCGTGGGGTGTGTTGTTCCGCAGGCTCCGCGTGCACGAGCGGGTCGGTGCACCCCTCGCATGTGCTCAAGGCGATGGGTCTCTCGAACGAGATGGCGCGCGCCAGTCTTCGATTTTCCGTCGGGCGGCTCACCACGGCAGCCGAGATCGATGCCGCCTGTGCGGCAATTCCCGCAGTGGTCTCGCGATTGCGTGAGATGTCGCCTGCCGGCAGTCCCGTTCTCACCGCCTGACGCGATCCCGTTTCGCGCCTGGCCAACCAATCCCTTCCCTATGCTTGAAAAACATCTTCTACAAATCGTCCAAGAACTGAGTCTTCAACCCCGGCAGGTCGCCGCGACCGCTGTATTGCTCGAGGAGGGGGCGACCGTGCCCTTTATCGCGCGCTACCGGAAGGAGCGCACCGGCGAGTTGGACGAGGTGCAAATCACGCAAATCCGCGATCGCATGAATGACCTGGCGGAACTCGACAAGCGCCGCGAGGCGATCATCGGTTCGCTCGCTGAGCGCAAGTTGCTCACCGAGGAATTGCAGGTGAAAATCGACGCCGCGAAGACCCTCTCGGTGCTTGAGGATTTGTATCTGCCCTTCCGCCCGAAGAAGCGCACGAGGGCCACGATCGCCAAGGAAAAAGGCCTGGAGCCGCTCGCCGAGGTGATTTGGGAACAATTGGCGGCCACCGATCCCGACGCCGAGGCGGCGGCCTATGTTTCGGCCGAGAAGGAAGTGCCCGATGTGGCGGCAGCGCTGGCCGGGGCGAGGGATATCATCGCCGAGCGGATCAACGACTCCGCGGAGGCGCGTGCCGCGATGCGCCAGCTTTACCTCACGAAGGGCGTGCTGAAGTCCAAGGTGGTGTTCGACAAGGAGACCGAGGCGGCGAAGTTCAAGGACTACTTTGATTGGAGTGAGCCGGTGGCGAATTGTCCGTCGCACCGCTTTCTGGCGATCCGTCGCGGCGAAGCGGAGGGAATGCTTTTCTCGCGGATCACGCCGCCGGAGGAAGAGGCGCTCGCGATTTTGGACCACTTGTTTGTGAAAGGAGCGCACCCCGCCGCGCAACAGGTCGGACTCGCCGCGCAGGATTGCTACAAGCGGCTGCTCGGGTTTTCGATGGAGGGCGAGGCGAGGCTTTTTTACAAGAAGAAGGCCGACGAGGAGGCAATTCGCGTGTTTGCGGAAAACCTGCGCGAGCTTCTCCTGGCCTCGCCGCTCGGGCAGAAGACAGTGCTCGCGCTCGATCCCGGCTTCCGCACCGGCTGCAAGATGGTGGTGCTCGATCCGCAGGGGAAACTCCTCACGCACGAGGTCGTCTACCCCGAGCGTGGAGCCCGCGAGCGCGCTGAGGCAGCCGAGGTGCTGAAGTCCGTGGTCGTGCGTTTCAAGGTCGAGGCGATCGCTATCGGCAATGGCACCGCGTCGCGCGAGACCGAGGCGTTTGTGCGGGCGTTGGGGTTTCCTTCCTCTGTCACTGTCGTCGTGGTCAGCGAGTCCGGCGCGTCGATTTATTCGGCCTCGGAAGTCGCCCGAGAGGAATTTCCCGATCTCGATCTCACAGTGCGCGGCGCGATCTCGATCGGTCGGCGTCTCATGGATCCGCTGGCAGAGTTGGTGAAGATCGATCCCAAGTCGATCGGCGTGGGCCAATACCAGCACGATGTCGATCAATCGGCGCTCAAGCGCTCGCTGGATGACACAGTCGTCTCCTGCGTGAACCATGTCGGCGTGGAACTCAACACCGCCAGCGCCAACCTGCTGGGATACGTCTCCGGGCTGAACAGCCGCACCGCGCAAGGCATCGTGGAATTTCGCAACGCGAACGGCGCGTTCCAATCCCGCGAGCAATTGATGAAGGTGCCCGGCCTCGGGCCCAAGGCCTTCGAGCAGGCGGCGGGCTTTTTGCGCATTCGCAACGGCAAAAACCCGCTCGATGCCAGCGCCGTGCACCCCGAGCGCTACCCGCTGGTTGACCGCATGGCCGGCGACCTCGGGTGTTCCGTCGGCGAGTTGTTACAGAACCCCGCGAGGCGTTCCGCGATCAAACTCGAAAGCTACATCACCCCCGAGGTCGGCCTGCCCACCTTGCAGGATATCGTCAAGGAATTGGCCAAGCCAGGCCGCGACCCGCGCAAGCAATTCGAGGTCTTCGCGTTTTCCGAGGAGGCGATGGAGGTCAAGGATCTCAAGCCCGGCATGAAACTCCCCGGCATCGTGACAAATGTCGCCGCCTTCGGGGCGTTCATCGATGTCGGTGTGCACCAGGACGGATTGGCCCACATCAGCCAACTCAGCGACCAGTTTGTGAAAAATCCCTCCGATGTCGTGAAGGTCGGCCAAAAAGTCATGGCCACCGTGCTCGAGGTCGACTTGGAGCGCAAACGCATCAGCCTCTCGCTGAAAACAAACCCCGAGATCGGCGCCGCCCCGAGGGGTCGCAGCGGGGGAGGCGGCGCGCAGATGCCAAAACGCCGCGAGTCATCCGCCCCACCGCAAACCGACTGGTTCACCGCCGCACTGAACCGCCGGCATTGACGAGGAAAGCGAGCGGCGAGATCCCGCTTGCTGCCTCGCCTGCCATACAGGATGAAAAGAAATTCCCCACGCCAAGCTGGTAGCGATTTTGAATTCGCAACCGGTTCTGGAGAGCGGGAAAGATGGCAGAGTCTCATGTTGCCCTTTGGAAGTGACAAGGGGGATCACTGGCGTTAAACAAACCCATTCTAGGGACTCACTGATTCATGAAAGAAATGACAAAAAGAAAGGGAATCGTTCTTGCCGGCGGTTCCGGTTCACGCCTGCATCCACTCACCCTTGCCGTCAGCAAACAGCTCATGCCGGTTTATGACAAGCCCATGGTCTATTACCCGATCTCGGTGTTGATGCTCTCCGGGATTCGGGAGATTTTGATCATTTCCACGCCTCATGATTTGCCGGCATTCGAGCGACTTCTTGGGGATGGGTCCCAGTTCGGCGTCTCCTTCACCTATGCGGAGCAACCCTCCCCGGACGGTCTTGCCCAAGCTTTTTTGATTGGATCAACATTTCTCTCCGGCGCCCCAGCGGCGTTGGTGCTTGGCGACAACCTTTTTTACGGGCACGATTTCACAGACACCTTGGCAGCGGCGAATGCCTCCTGGGATGTTGCTACTGTTTTTGGTTACGAAGTGGCTGATCCACAAGCATACGGCGTCGTCGAGTTCGACGACAATGGTCTGGCCGTAAGCCTGGAAGAAAAGCCAACCAATCCGCGCAGCAACTTTGCGGTGCCTGGACTTTATTTCTACAGCAGCGATGTGGTGGATCGCGCGCGCAGCCTTAAGCCTTCTCCGCGCGGTGAACTTGAGATCACCGACTTGAATCGCCTCTACCTCAACGACAGCTGCCTGCGTGTCCAAAAGCTTGGGCGCGGCACGGCGTGGCTCGATACTGGAACCCATGATTCGCTCGTGGACGCCGCAGAGTTTGTGCGGGTCATCCAGCACCGCCAAGGTCTCCGTATCGCTTGCCTGGAGGAGATCGGTTTCCAAATGGGCTTCCTCGACACCAGTGGCTTCGAAAACTCGATCGCCCGCCTAGGAAAATCCAGTTACGGAATTTATCTGCGCTCGGTTTTGGAACGAGCTTTCAAGTAAATTCTAGCAACCTTGCCGATTTTTAATGTTGCCCATTCGAGGTTTAAAAAGATGAAAAAAATTGCCACAAAAATCCATGATGCCTGGCTTTTGAAACCAAAAGTCTTCGGCGATGCCCGCGGCTTTTTCATGGAGACATGGAACCGCCAGACCTTTCGCGAGAGCGGCTTGGATTTCGACTTTGTGCAAGACAACCACAGTCGCTCGGCCAAGCATGTGCTCCGAGGTCTGCATTATCAATCCGGCGATACGGCCCAAGGCAAGCTCGTCTGGGTAACTTCTGGCACCGTATTCGATGTCCTGGTCGATTTGCGCAAAAGCTCTCCTACTTACGGCGTGTGGGATGGATATGTCTTGAATACAGAAACGCACGACCGACTCTGGGTTCCGGCAGGATGCGCCCACGGATTTCTCGTCCTCAGCGACATCGCCGATTTTCACTACAAGGTCACTTCCCCCTATCGTCCAGACATGGAACGCGCCTTGGTCTGGAACGATCCCGACCTCGCTATCGACTGGCCGATCGAAATTGGCCTCGAGCCTCTCGTGTCCGCCAAAGACGCCATAGCCGCCACCTTTGAGGCCTGCGAAAAATACGAATAATCAACCGCGAATGGCCACGAATGCACGCGAATAAAAATGCGGATGGAGAGGGAGCTCCCCGCCCTTGGAGGCGGGAGGTCCGGTTACAACTTACCCGCCACCCGCTTCAGTGGCTTCGCTGCCTACCGATTCGTAGAAATTCGTGAAATCCGCGGTTCCAAAATTTATGAAAAACACCATCCTCGTTACCGGCGGAGCCGGATTTATCGGCTCGAACTTTGTTCTCGACTGGGTCGCGTCCGAGGTCGCGCCCGTCATCAATCTCGACAAGCTCACCTACGCAGGAAATCCACAAAATCTTGCGCCACTCGAAGGCAATCCCCGTCACATCTTTGTGCGAGGCGATATCGGCGACAGCGCCCTTGTCGATAAAATCCTCGCCGAGCATCAACCACGCGCTGTCGTGAACTTCGCCGCCGAGTCGCATGTGGATCGCTCGATCCACGGCCCCGGGGAATTCATCCAGACCAATATTGTCGGCACATTCAACCTCCTCGAATCCGTGCGCGCCTATTTTGGCGGGCTCGATGACGAATCGAAAAAAACCTTCCGCTTCCTGCATGTGTCCACCGATGAGGTCTACGGCACGCTCGCACCGAACGACCCTCCCTTCCGTGAGACGAATCCCTTCGAGCCGAACAGTCCCTACTCCGCCAGCAAGGCCGCCAGCGACCACCTGGTCCGCGCCTACCACCATACCTACGGCTTGCCTGTTCTCACCACGAACTGCTCGAACAACTACGGCCCGCTTCATTTTCCGGAAAAACTCATTCCTCTTGTGATCCACAATGCCCTCGCGGGGAAACCTCTCCCCATCTACGGGGATGGGCAGCAGGTGCGCGATTGGCTGTATGTGCGTGACCACTGCTCCGCCATCCGCCGTGTGCTGGTGGCTGGCAGGGTGGGGGAGACCTACAATATCGGCGGTTGGAATGAAAAACCGAACCTCGAGGTCGTTCACACCATTTGCACACTTCTGGACGAACTCTCGCCACGCTCCGACGGCAAGCCCTACAAAGACCAGATCACCTTCGTCACAGACCGTCCCGGACATGACCGCCGCTACGCGATCGACGCCACAAAAATCCACCGCGAACTCGGTTGGAAACCAGCGGAATCCTTCGAAACCGGCATCCGCAAAACCATCCAGTGGTATCTCGACAACCAATCCTGGGTGAAAAATGTCACCAGCGGGGATTACAAAAAGTGGATTGAGAAGAATTACTCTCAAGAGTAAAAGGCTTGAGATTCGACTTGGGGATATTATATTCTAAAAATGAATAATTTTATCAACCGCGAGTCAGAGCTTACCAGACTGGAGAGTCAGTATACCGTCGATTCTGGCAGATTGGTTGTTCTTTATGGGCGGCGTCGTTTGGGGAAGACCTCTCTGCTTAGAAAGTTTACGGCAGATAAACCGCACTGTTACTTCATGGCGGATCGTGCGGGGGAACCAGATTTGCGCCGTTCCTTGGCTCGTGCGATGGCACTCGCTTTGGAGGAACCGACTCTCGGCGTCGTGGAATATTCATCGTGGTATGATCTTTTTGCGGCATTCGATCGCTTCCGACCTGCGGGTAAGCGGTTTGTTCTGATTTTCGATGAGTATCAGTATTTGTGTCAGGTTCAGCCAGCGTTTTCCTCCTTCTTGCAAAAATGGTGGGATGAACACTGGCTCAATGCGAATTTGTTGCTGATCCTTTGTGGTTCTGTCACTTCCATGATGTATAGGGAAACCCTCGCTGCCTCAGCGCCGCTTTATGGGAGATCGAGTGCACAGATATTATTGAAGCCAATTGAGTTCAGTCACCTTGGTTCATTTCTGCCAGGCAAGAGCGACACGGAGTTGGTGGAATTTTTTACCCTGACCGGCGGTGTGCCGCGCTATCTTGATCTGGCATCGGCCTATCCTTCCTTCAAAGCGGCCTTGGCTGCGTTGGTGCTTCATCCCGACGGCATCTTGCACAATGAAGCCAGGCAATTGCTGCAAGAGGAAATACAGACTCCCAACCAGTGCTGGAGCATCCTCCACGCCATTGGTTCTGGTGCCAATCGCATTTCGGAAATCGCCGGGCAAACTGGACAGCCAGCCAATAAACTGACCCGTTATTTGGATCTGTTGAAAGACTTGCATCTGGTCCGACGAGAGACCCCGGTGCTGGAAAAGAATCCCGCCAAATCAAAAAAAGGCATCTATGTGGTCTCCGATCCTTTCTGTCGCCTGTGGTTTGGGGCTATCTATCCCTACATGAGTTTTTTTGAATTTTCGGAAGCCGAAATGGCTTATTCCAGAATTCAGCCGCTCCTCGCAAAACTGATCGCGGAGCGTTATGAGGAGGTTTGCCGGCAATGGATTCGCGAAAGAGCCGTGGCTTTCAATGCAGTTGGCGTAGGCAGGCAATGGTCAAGTGGATATGAGATAGATGTAGCGGCGGTGAATCCTGATTTTGAGCTTACGGTGGTCGGTGAGTGCAAATGGTCCGAGCACAAACTCGGCATAGCAGTTCTCCGTGACCTGAAGCAGAAAGTCACCATCCAAAACTTGCCGGTCGCCGCAGACTGCCGGTATGCACTTTTCAGCAAAGCGGGATTCACTCCGGAGCTTGAGGAACTGGCTAATCGAAACAAGAATATTATTCTGACATCTGGATTGTAAGCGATGTTGAAGTATTACAATTATGTCGACTAACACTAACGCGACGGCATGCTATTAGTAAATGAATATAAAAGCATTTCTTGAAACTGCTTCTGGCGGGGTCAATCTTGTTCAAGGCTTGGCGTTGGCACGCCTTGCTGCGGCTGTTGATGCTGGTGACATCGTAGAGATCGGCAGTTACAAAGGTAAATCGGCAGTGGCGTTGGGCTATGGCATCCGGCAGGCTGGTCGTAGTGGCAAAACGCGCCTGTTCTGCATTGACCCACATAGTCCCTTCATCGGTGTGCTGGGGGGTAAATTCGGTCCAATTGACAGGCGCGACTTCTATTTAAACATGATCGAGACCGGCACCTACGAGGAGGCTGCGCTAATCAACCTGCCGTCGCGCGATATTGCGCTGGCTTGGAAGTCGCCTATCGGACTTTTGTTTATTGACGGCGATCACAGCTACCCGGCGGTTCGGGATGATTTCTTCCGTTGGTTGCCTCATGTTATTGATGGCGGGATTGTGGCGCTTGATGACAGCACGACGGCACAACTTGGTCCAAACCGGTTGGTTGCGGAGCTAGCTGAGAGAGGGTTCACGCCGATCGAGCAGGTGGAAAAGATTTCGGTGTTCCGTAAGCTGCCCGATATGCCTCAGCAACCGCTTGCGCCGGTCTGGCGGTCGGTTTTGGTGGTAGCAGAGAGAAACATCGTAGCGGGCGGTCTGTTGCGGTTTTTGCGCTTGCATCGGGCAATGCAAAATTTTGGAATCCAAGTAAGCTTCGCCTTCGACGACCTCGGCGGGCCTTGGAAACCACAAGACTGCGAAGTTCTTCCGATGGAGGCGGCGATGTCGCGGCAATGGGATGCCACCATCCTGCCGGGAGCCGGGTTTTCGGAATCATTCCTTGATGGGCTCGAACGGTTCTGCACGCCGACGCAGGGTATCCGAGTGCAGGCCGTGCTGAATGACCGGACCAAATATGAGCGATTTTTGCGTGCTAACAAGGTTTTCAGACCACATTCGGTGATCTTCAACAGCAGCGATTGGACGCCTGGCAGCTATTCGCATTTTCAAGGCGATCGCTTCGCAGTGGTCGAGGGAGCAGTTGATTGCGCACAGTTTGCGCCTGCCATTGCCAAGTGCGCGGCGCGCAACGGGGATTTTGTGGTCGGTTTGCAGTCCAAATATGTGACGGCATTGGCAGGAATTGCACCGCGACTGGCACCTACGGTGCGGTTTCGCGTGATGCGCGCGGATTTGCCTGAGCAGTTGCCGCAGGGTCTTGCCGACCTGGTGCATGCTAAGCGGCTGGAATTTGTGGGTCATGTCGCGGAAGTCGATCTTCCAGCCTTCTACCATGGCTGCGATTGCATCCTGCATCTAGAAAGTTTTGCAGGCTGGGCCAATATCGTCGCCGAGGCGATGGCTTGCGGAATTCCCGTGGTTTGCTCTGCCGCCGGAACCGCTGCCATTGCCGAACATGGAGTAACGGCGCTGGTGGTTTCTCCAGAAGATCCTGCTGCAGCTGCCGCTGCCATCGCGGCTGTTCAAACGGACCCTGATGCCGCAATTGCTCGTGCCAGCATAGCTCGCAGCCGCATACTTGGGTTTGGTTGGGAAGCCTATGGTAGCGCTTTCTTGGCTGCAGCCCGTGACGATGGGCGTAAGCACTATTTAAATGCCCCACAATACGGGCTGAGGGGAAAATGGCCGCTGGTTTCGAGGCTGGAAGGGATCGATCCTTTGCTGACATTCGCGAAAGATGCCGATATTCTTGATATCGGCTGTGCTGAGGGCGTGATCGCAAAGCAACTTTTTGCTGCGGGAGCCAAAAGCGTGCTTGGGATTGACATCGATGGCGAGCGGATTGCCACGGCGCGCTACATATGCGCTCAGCAAGGTAAGGATGCAATCTTCAAGGTAGACAGCGTGACGCCATGGCATGATTTCGTCATCCGAAACGCACAAATTATTCGTGATAAGTATAATATCGTTCTTTATCTCGCCGTGCATCAGCATCTTGATGCACAGCAGCGGGATGCGGTTCTGGAAGGGTTGATTGGTCTTGCCACGCGGGCCTTCGCGATTCGGATGCCGGATGCACTTTTCGCTGATCTGGGTATCGACGCTCGGATTAGGGCAGCTGACTTTGAAGAGCACGCCGTAGGGGGTTCAACGATCGGCGGCGCTGGAAAGCTGAGAATCTACATCAAAAGAAAGGAGTTATCATGCGCAAGCTAGTGATTTCATTCCCAAAATCTGGGCGCACTTGGCTACGTTATGGCCTTCACCTTGCTGGGTATGATTCGATCAGTTTTGAACATGACGGATTTGAATATAACGATGGTGCAAAGCCGCCCCTAAATTTCGATTGTGCTAAACGTCTTGCTCACTACTCTGGAGTTGACCGGATTATTTATGTCGAGCGCGGCACTCATGACACGATCGTTAGCCTTTTCCATCAAATCACCGGGCGATTCAAAGACTTTTTTGCTTATGAGGGCACGATATCAGAATTTCTTCGCGACCCGTATTTTGGTGTCGAAAATCTTATTCGCTTTCAGCTGATGTGGCGGGAGTTGGCTTCGGATTTGCCGGTTCTAACGATTCGATACGAAGACATGTCCAAGGATTACGCGGCGGTTCTGCAAAAGACCTCCGCGCATTTCGAACTCGGCCTGTCCAAGGAAACCTGTGCGCAGATAGCATCACTTGCTACATTTGAGGCCATGAAGCAAGTCGAACAGGAGTATAGCTTTAAACAGCCTTGGTTGCAACCGCGCTTGGGTGCCCCGAAAGTCCGCCTTGGCCGGATTGGAGGCTATCGTGAATCTCTTTCAAGTGACGATATTGCTTTTATCGATGAAACGATGCATCGGCTTGGTATTAACTAAGCGATCAAAAAGCTCGATTATAATGCCCAAAATCCTCCTTACAGGCTGTAATGGCCAAGTCGGTTTTGAACTCCAGCGCGCACTCGCCCCGCTGTGCAAAGTTATCGCCTTCGACCGTTCGCGATGCGAGCTCGCTGATCCCGAGTCCTTGCGCGCCGCCATCCGCGCGGCTCGTCCCGATATCATCGTCAACCCCGCCGCCTACACTGCGGTGGACAAAGCCGAGAGCGACGAAGCCACCGCGCATGCGGTCAATGCCATCGCCCCTGGGATCATTGGCGAAGAGGCTGCGAAACTCGGCGCGCTCGTCATCCATTACTCAACGGACTATGTCTTCGACGGCGCAAAAGATGATCCGTATGTGGAAACCGATCCCACCAATCCCCTGAGCGTCTATGGCCGCACGAAGCTGGACGGCGAGCAGGCCTTGGCCGCCTCGGGCGCTCGCCATCTCATTTTCCGCACCAGTTGGGTCTTCGGCGCCCACGGGGCGAATTTTCTCAAAACAATTCTCCGGCTTGCCCGTGAGCGTGAGGAGTTGCGTATTGTTGCTGACCAATTCGGTGCCCCCACCGGTGCCGCGCTGATCGCCGATGTGAGCGCGCAGGTTCTTGGACAGTATCTTCGCAGCGAGCGAAAGGAGAATTTCCCCTCTGGGGTTTTTCATCTGGCTGCGGCGGGTCGCACATCCTGGCACGGCTACGCGATGCATGTCGTAGAAAGCGCATTGCGCCTGGGCATTGTTCTCAAGGCAGGCCCCGAAGCGATCCACCCGATTCCCGCTTCGGCCTATCCGGTGCCCGCCGCCCGCCCCGCGAATTCCTCGCTTTGCACGAAAAAGTTGGAAACCGATTTCAGACTCGTTCTGCCGGACTGGCGTGGTGGAGTGGACCGCGTCATGTCGCTATTGGATTCCAAATAGGTGCGCCTTGTAGCGGCGGTCTATGACCGTCGGGCTGGAGTGAATCGGCTTTTCGTAGAGTGCCGCTGCTGGCCGACGGTCATAGACCGCAGTTGGTGGCCGACGGTCACATAGACCGCTGCTACAGGTGACTCGCAGATTCCCCGCCCACCAACCTCCGTCGGATTTGCTCCTTGATCCGCAGGAGTGATCTGCGCCACGGCTCTGGCGGCAGGCTTTTGTCCAGCACGCGCCAGATCTGCAGCAGCGATGCCTTGCGGCGGGATTGAATCGCCAGTCGCTTGTCCCAGATACGAGCGATGGCGGACAACGCATCCTTTTTGGCTTGTCGAATCACATCTCCCTGACCGCGCTGCGACACGGCGTGAACCATCTGAAGGTTCAGCAGGAGGTGGACCGGAAGGAAAAGCCACAGGAAAATTCCCGGCATGTTTTTGAGATACACCCACACCAGATTCCTGTGGCCGTGATACACGGCAAAATCGCTGTGGCTATCTCCTGTGCTGCCCGCCCCGCGATGACGGACCACCGCCGTCGGCACAAAGCGGCACTCCCGGCCTGCAAGCCAGAGGCGGAAGCCCGCATCCAAATCCTCGCAGTAGCAGAAAAAATCCTCGTCGAAGCCACCGATCGCCATGAGGTCTGCCTTCCGAAAAAACGCCGCCGCCCCGCAAGGCGAAAAAATCCGGCGCGGCATGAGCTCCAAGTCGGCCACTTCGCACAGATATCCTCCCCGCCAGGCAAGCCCGCTGAAGTGGTAGTGGTCGCCGATGCCGTCGGCCAATTCCGGTTGTTCGTCCACCCGCTGAAGCCCTCCAAAAGCCGCTGCCTCGGGATGCCGCCTTGCTTCGTTCAGCATCTCCTCGATCCACTCTGGCTCGGGAAATGCATCGGCATTCAGGGTCGCAAAAAACTCCGTCTTCGTCTCGCGCAAGGCGAGGTTGTTGCCAGCGGCGAAGCCGAGATTGGCCCCACTCCGCAGGATGTCGATGCCCTCTGCGACATCGGTCGGAGTCAGTCCCGCCGCCGAGTTGTCCACCACGAGAATTCGCCGAGGCCCGAGGGTCTGGCTCGACAGGCAGGCCAGGCAATGGCGCAAATCCTCCAAGCCATCAAAATAGACGATCGCCACTGTGACATCGGCCAAGTCCCGCTGGCGGGCAGGGGAGTTGGTGTGGTCTTGAAAAAATTGATCCTTATTTTCCAAAATACGCCGCAGCCACATCCTTTACCGGGCCGTCGAGTTTGATGCGGCCATGCTCGAGCCACAGCGCGCGGTTGCAGTGCCGCAGCGCGAGATCCCGCGAGTGGGTCGCCAACACGAGGATTTTCGTGTCCCTCAGCATGGCATCCAGTCTCGCTGCCGCCTTGGATTGGAAATTCTTGTCTCCCACGCTCAACCACTCGTCCATCACGAGAATCTCCGGACGCAGCATGGTGGACACGGCGAAAGCCAGCCTCAATTGCATGCCCGAGGAGTAGGTGCGCACGGGGAGATCGATGAAGTCGCCCAGTTCCGAGAATTCGATGATTTCCTCCAGGTTTTTTTGAATAAAATCGCGCCCGAGTCCCAGGATGGCCGCGCGCAGAAAGATGTTCTCGCGGCCTGTGGACTCGGGATCCGTGCCGAGCGAGATATTGATGAGCGAGCCGACGGCGCCGGAGATCTCCGCCGATCCACTTGTGGGAGCGTAGATGCGGGACAGCGCCCCGAGGAGTGTGGTTTTTCCCGCCCCATTGTGGCCAAAGAGTGCGACCCGTTCACCCGAGCGGATGCCGAAGTTCAGGTTCGTCAGTGCCTGCACGACGATGTGACCGGTGTGATCCGGGGCCACGATGCCGCCTGTGGCGACTTGGATCACCCTTTTGCGGAATGATCGTGTGCTGGCATTGAATACAGGAAAGTGAACCGAGACATCCCGGAACACGATCAGTTCCGGTTCGGCATGCGGGGTCAAGTCGGTGGGTTGCATCAGAGCCAGTAAACAATTCGTTCGCGTGTGCGCGCAAACAGGATCAACGCCACCACCCACCCCACCAGAGCCACCACCGCCGCACCAACCCACACCTTGCCCGGCGGGATTCCCCCCATCATCGGCACGCGCACGAGGTCGATCATCCAGTAAAAGGGATTGAACTGAAGAATTTTTACTCCAATCCGCAGCGGCATCATCTCGGGCTTCCACATGATCGGGGTCATAAACATGAGGACAGGAATCACGCTATCGATGGTCTTTGGCAGATCCCGGTATCTCGCCGAGAGGATCGCCAGCACCAGCCCGATCCAAGCAAGATTCGCCAGCACGAGGAGAAATCCCGGCACAGCCAGAAGGGCATTCATATTCGAATGGGCCCCTGAAATCCACAATGCCACAGGAAAAATCACGAGATTGTGCGCAAACAGAAGCGTGTTCCGCCATGCCACTCTTGCTACGTAAGTGAAGAGTGGGGCCGCTGTCTGCCGGATCATGGTGGACTGAGAGATGAACGCTTGGCACGAATCGGTGCACATCGAGACGATCAGGCCCCACACGATCATTCCCGCCGCGACATACGGCACATACTGTTCCGGTGGGAGCCCAAACATCGGCCCCAGGATCAAGCAGATGGTGGCTACGAGCGCTGCCGTGCTGGCCACCAGCCAGAATGGCCCGAGAAACGAGCGGCGGTATCGGTGGCGCATGTCCTGCCAGCCGAGGATGTGGATCAAGCTCGCGTAGTGCCTCGATCGCGCGATGTCCGCCATGGCGGCTTTCAAATTTTCAAGCATTCTTGATGATATTTATGGGCTTCTTGCCCCAATGAGAAAATCAAAAAGGCCGCCGAGGTGCCGATTTGTTTTTAGTCACCAACCCAACAATGGGCATTAAATCAATAAAAATTTCCATTGATGGAAAAAGCGGCTCTGTGTCATTTACGCAACATGTCGGATCCTTCATCCCTCCCCCTCCAACAGTGGCGCGAAGAGCAACTGCCCCGCGAATCCTACGCCGCCATTGTCAGCCATTGGCATCTGGAAACTCCGGTTCACGATACGCCCGCCTCGGTTGACGATCCAGTCACCGTTCGTTGCTGGGCGTTGGCAGCCGATCCGCAATCCCAAAGCCACCTCCACATAGTTCTGAGCCTCTCGGGCAGGACGGTCTCTATTCCCGCCTCGGAGAATCGTGCCGATGTGGTCAAGGCGATTTGCAAAGCCGAACCCGAAGGCCATCCGCAACTCCGCTGCGGCTTCATGTATACCCTCCCAGCTACCGAAGCGATGGCTGGATTTCGGATCGGCTTTGAAACCGACGGGTTGATCCACCCGGCGGCGAGGATTTCGGTGGGGTAGGCAGCAGGCTTGTTGCAGCAAAAATCCACAATCCCGTAGTTTGGCCGTAAGGTGGGCAAGCGCCCGCCGTTTTACTCTGGATTTCGACATGAGGTTGTCGATAGTGTGATCCTACTATGGCTCGAAAAAAGTCGACTTCCCATTTAGCCCGCGCCAGCACTCCAAAGCTTATCGTTCAACAACAAATCAAGCCCTCGGCCAAGAAGCGTCGTGAATCAGCAAGCGAGGGAGCATCCCAACCTCTCGCAACCAGACCTACCATGCTTTTGGTGCTGGGAATGCACCGATCCGGCACCAGCGTTACCGCAAGGCTTATCGAGTGCCTCGGGGCCGTGAATTCCACTCATTTGATGCCCCCAGCTCAAAACAATAACGCCAAAGGGTTTTTTGAGGACTTCGATGTGTATCAATTCAATCATCTCAAGCTTCTTCCAAGTTTGGGTGTTTCATGGAAGAGCCTGGATTTCGTTGATTGGAGCAATTTGTCTACCCCTGCGCGTTCAAAATTCGCCTTGGAGGCGCTGGAAATTCTTCGAAAAAACTACAGTTTATCAAATCGCTTATCCGTATTGAAAGAGCCCTGTATCGGGATTCTTCTCCCCTTTTGGCTCTCGGTTCTTAAGCACGCTGGGTATAATCCCCAAATTGTATGTGCCATTCGGGATCCCGCAAGCGTGGCGAGATCATTGGGCAAGCGAGATGGCTTTACGATCAATCAAGCCGGCATGCTGTATGTGACAAACTGGATTTCCATCCTTTCCTGCATTCAGGAGTTGCCGGTGGCCTTTGTCCATTTCGACGACGTCTTTTCCAACCCTTCCAAGGTTCTTCGTGGTGTCGCGTCCAAGCTTGGGATTCCCGTTCCGGCGGATTTCGACGCCCGAATCCATGCGTTTTCGGCATCCTTCTTCGACGCTTCGCTGAGGCACAGCACCCTTGATCGCCGAGATCTCCCGCTGGAAGCCGATCTGCCACCGATGGCGATCGAACTCTACGATGCCCTGCTCGCCGCTGCCCAGTCCCAGAGCATCAAAAAAACAAGCAAATTTGTTACAAGCGCCGAAGACACCATTTCAAAAATCAAACCGGTTCTTGCCGATTATGATCGCTATTTCGGCCAACTCGGAAGCGAGAGACAAAAATGCGCCAACCTCGAGGGCCATGCCGCTCAACTCAACGCTCAACTCGAAGCGTTGAAGCGTGCCCCTGCCGAGGCGACTCTTCTCTTGGAAAAAGAGGCCCTGCGGCGCGGCCAACTGGCCGAGCGGGTGACCGCATTGGAAGGCACCAAGCAGCAGTTGGCAAGCGACCTCGATTCCCTGCGGCAGCAGCAACAAGCCGTCGAGGGTCAGATCGCGGCCCTCACAAGCGAGCGCGACAACCTTGCCGCAGAGCGCTCGACCCTCGACGCCCGCCTCTCTTCGCTCGTCGCAGAACGCGAAGCCCTCGCCGCGCAGAACACAACCCATGTGAGCGAGCGCGGACAACTGGCCGAGCGGGTGACCGCATTGGAAGGCACCAAGCAGCAGTTGGCGGGGGAGCTCGACGCCCTGCAGCAGCAGCAACAAGCCGCCGAGGGTCAGATCGCGGCCCTCACGAGCGAGCGCGACAACCTTGCCGCAGAGCGCTCGACCCTCGACGCTCGCCTCTCGACGCTCGTCGCAGAACGCGACGCCCTCACCACGCAGAACACAACCCATGTGAGCGAGCGCGGACAACTGGCCGAGCGGGTGACCGCATTGGAAGGCACCAAGCAGCAGTTGGCAAGCGAGCTCGACGCCCTCCGCCAGCAGCAAAAAGCCGCCGAGGGTCAGATCGCGGCCCTCACGAGCGAGCGCGACAACCTTGCCGCAGAGCGCTCGACCCTCGACGCTCGCCTCTCGACGCTCGTCGCAGAACGCGACGCCCTCACCGCGCAGAACACAACCCATGTGAGCGAGCGCGGACAACTGGCCGAGCGGGTGACCGCATTGGAAGGCACCAAGCAGCAGTTGGCAAGCGACCTCGAGGCCCTGCGGCAGCAGCAACAAGCCGCCGAGGATCAGATCGCGACCCTCACGAGCGAGCGCGACAACCTTGCCGCAGAGCGCTCGACCCTCGACGCTCGCCTCTCGACGCTCGTCGCAGAACGCGAAGCCCTCGCCTCGCAGAACACAACCCATGTGAGCGAGCGCGGACAACTGGCCGAGCGGGTGACCGCATTGGAAGGCACCAAGCAGCAGTTGGCAAGCAACCTCGAGGCCCTGCGGCAGCAGCAACAAGCCGCCGAGGGTCAGATCGCGGCCCTCACAAGCGAGCGCGACAACCTTGCGGCAGAGCGCTCGACCCTCGACGCTCGCCTCTCGACGCTTTCTTCCGAGCACTCAGCCCTCGCTACCAGCAACTCGTTACTCGCAACAGAGCGCGAAGCGCTCTCCGCCCGCCTCTCGACGCTCGACGCGGAACGCGACGAACTCGCCACCCGCCACCAGTCACTCGTCACCGAGAGCGACGCCCTCACCTCCGAGCGCAACGCGCTCGCACAAAGTCTCGACGATCGCTTCAAAGAACTCGCTCAAATCACAAAGGCACTCATCGCTGCGCAGGACACCCTTGAGTCCGAGCAAGCCGACTCCCATGCCCTCAGGAATCAACTTGCAGAGACGCGCGGCAGATTCGCTGAACGATTGACCACTCTGGAGGCCTCTAGAAATGAACTCCTCGCGGAGCGGGATGCTCAGGTTGCCTCACTTGTGAGCCAGCGCGGACAACTGGCCGAGCGAGTGACCGCATTGGAATGCACCAAGCAGCAGTTGGCAAGCGACCTCGAGGCCCTGCAGCAGCAGCAACAAGCCGCCGAGGGTCAGATCGCGGCCCTCACCACCGAGCGCGACAATCTGGCGGTAGAGCGCTCGACCCTCGACGCTCGCCTCTCGACGCTCGTCGCGGAACACGACGAACTCGCCACAGAGCGCGACGCCCTCTCCGCGCAGAACACAACCCATGTGAGCGAGCGCGGACAACTGGCCGAGCGAGTGACCACATTGGAAAGCACCAAGCAGCAGTTGGCAAGCGACCTCGAGGCCCTGCGGCAGCAGCATCAAGCCACCGAGGGGCAGGTGTCGGCGCTGACGACAGAGCGCAATGCGCTCTCCGCCGATCTTTCGGCACGTTTTGACGAAATCTCTCTCTTGGGCAAACGAATCCTCGCATTGGAAGCCGAGTCCGATCGCCGGGTTGCTGAAATCCAGTCACGCCTCGATGCCATGGTCGCGCGCTTCACATGGAAACTGGGAGCGCCGGGGCGATACGTGTGGGACAAAACACACAATACCGCAGTAAAAATCGCCCGCCTTCCTGTCGCCCTGCAAATCCTCCTCAAGCACCGACACTCCGGCTTTTTTAACCACGCTTGGTATTTCGAGCAAAACCCGGATGTCAAAGCCTCCACATCGCGCCCCTTTCTTCACTATGCCTTCCTTGGGGTTTTCGAGGGGCGCGCTCCCAACCCGGCTTACGACGAGTCCAAATACCTGCAGAGCAATCCCTCCCTCAAATCTTGCGGCAAAAAGCCCCTCCTCCACTACACCCTCAAAGGCTGGAAAGGAAGATAAGTTAAACCACAACCTCGAATCAGCACGACCCTCCCACTTTTTCCAATTTTTAAACCACCAATCAGCACGAATAACCACCAATAAAAATGCAGGCGTAGGGACCGCCGGCTTTCACTCGTTACGAGCCACCCGTTACTCGTTACAGCTGCGAACAGCCCTCGCCACTTCATCACGCCGTAGTCGTGCAGCGCGGAGGCGGATCTTTCCTCCTTCTTCTTGTTCAAATATCAAACCGAGGTCAGCAAATCGACATTGGATAATTGACAAGTAAAAATCAAACCTTATCATTGGTCTATGAAACTGGTCAATATTTCACAAGCAAAAACCCATTTAAGTTCACTCATTGAGGCAGCGGAGTTGGGGGAGGAGGTCGTCATTCTGCGTGGGTCTCAACCTGCTGTGACCTTGTTGAAAGTAACGGAAGCAGATTTCTGCTTTCACCCAAAAATTCCATGCAGTGCTTTGGAGGATTTTGATGCTGAAATTGAAAGGGACAGGAGCGAAGGGACATTGGCATTTCTTGGTAATACGGGATCGCAAGCGATAGATGCCCTTTCTCGTGCTTGATGCCAAAGAACATTCCAATTTGGGCGGTTAAGCGGTTTATAAAAACCTGGAGGAATCTTTCAGGTTCGCAAAAACAAAGAATCGGGGAGATTTTGATTGCCTTGCCTGATTTGATGCTCAATCCGCATCTTCACACGGGATACGGTCTGCGGCAACTTCACGGGACTCATTTTCATGAAGTTCGCTTGGATTTGAGATGGCGATTGATCTTTAAAGTCTCCGGAGAAGAGATAGTTCTCTTTGATGTCATGAATCATGATCAAGTTCGGCGCCTTTGAATTCAAATGAGAAAGCGTAAAAATGGCAAAATGTGGGGTCGACCTCAAATGCAACCCGTTATTTGCCATTTGGCTCCGCTTCGAGTCTTTCACTCGTTACTCGTTAATCGTTACCGCTGCGGACAGATCCTCGCCACGCCATGTCCGTAATCAGTCCTCCACGCTTTTCCGCTTTTTACTTCCTGCTTTTTCTTCAACCACCAATCAGCACGAATAAACACCAATAAAGATGCACACGGAGAGGAGCGTTCCATCAGCTATCGACCCTCCACCATTCACCATCCGTCCTCAGCTCTTTTCCGCTTTTAAATTTTAACATTACGTTCCACATGAACCATAACGAAATAGAATCCCTGCTCCGCAAATTATCTGATTGCTTGATTGAGCGCGGAGTGGTTGGAGAGGTCGCGCTTTATGGCGGGGCAGCCATGGTTCTGGCCCACAGGGCCAGACTCTCCACGAAGGATGTCGATGCCGTGTTCGTTCCGAAACAGGAAGTCTATCAAGCCGTCGCCGAAGTGGCTGCTGTCGCCGGGGTTGAAAGTGATTGGCTTAATGCTGCCGTAAAAGGGTTCCTCAGCGAAAAAAATGATGTCTTGCCGCTCCTGGATTATCCCGGCTTGAAGGTTTTTGTGGCTGCTCCGGAGTATCTCCTCGCCATGAAATGCCTAAGCATGCGCTTGGGGCGGGACGATACCGATTTGGCAGATGTTCGTTTTTTGATGGATCGCCTTGGATTGAGAGACGCCGCGCAAGTGCTGGATTTGGTCAGTCGCTACTATCCCGAAGATCGTATCCAGCCAAAAACCCGTTTTGCGATCGAAGAAATTTGCCAGCACTTGTCCAAACCATGAATTTGAAAAGAAACAAAACCGTGCTTGAAATTAGCAGGGACTGGGGCCTTGCCGTTAAGGCGGGCCAAAAGCCGCCCACCATTGATTTGGGCAACCTGCTTGATGATTTTCGATTCCGCTGCCAAGGTCCTCAGGAAAAAATGGCGCTTGTTGCCGATCTTCCTGAGCCAACTGGCGAACCGGAAACGGATGCCTACCTTGCTGCCATGGTGGAATCCCTCTGCCGTGAGGCCTCGTTGAATCCGCCGCCTTGGACTGAGTCGCCATCCACCTATCTGCCCCGGCCCTGGTTTGCTGGTGGCTTGGAAAGCCTCAAGGCCATCCTTCTCGCCGAAACCCCAGTCGCCTTCCGCCGTCGCAACCTTTTCGTCTCCGCCAATGCGCTCCAAAGGGTATGACTGCGCATCCGCTTTCACATTTTAAGTTTCCGCTTTCAAGTTTCCGCTACTTCAAGCGCGTCGCGAACTCCAACCACGCGCTGGCCGGGTTGCCATCTAAGCCACAGATGCCCTTTCTGTGTAATCCTAACTAAAAATGCCAATAATCTATCTAAGAAAAAATTTATAGAACCACAATCAAGCGCCGGGGCAGGTGCGAGATGGATCAACCGCAGGTTGACCCGAAGGGTAAGTGAGTGGGAACGACCGAATCAAATGACACTGATTAACACTGATCAAAGGAGGCATGGAGGCATTCGCATGGCGAATAGAGCGGAAAAAACAAACCCCTTGCAAGCCAGCTTGCGCCAGGCTCGATTTTTCTCCGCCAATCCCGCTCGCGGGATCATCCGTGCCCATCCGCGCTATCCGTGGTTAATTCCTTTCCAGATCTTGCCCGCCATTGGGTTACTGAGTAACAAACTGGTCGCCGAGGCCTTCTACCTCACCGGCAACATCGAAAAATACGGCAGTGGATTTATCCGGATTCGCAAAGCACTCGAAGACTACCCCGAAGCGCGCCTTGAAATCAGCGAAAGCGGACACGGTTTGATGCTTTCGTTTCAAAAAGGTGCCCCCCGGCCAGAGTCACAGCCACTCACCGATCAAGTCACCGATCAAGTCACCGATCAAGTCACCGCCGAGGTTTTAAGATTGTTGACCGCAATGCGGGGGCCATTGTCACGACAGGAAATTCAATCGGCGCTTGGCCTGAAGCATCTCCCGCATTTGCGCGACGCCTATCTGGCCCCGGCTATAAAACAGGGGTTGCTTGAAATGACCATCCCCGAAAAACCACAAAGCCGACTCCAAAAGTATCGGCTGACTCCTTCCGGAAAAACGCTCACAGAAAAAATCAAAGCCCAAAAATGATTTTTTCGCTTGCCATTCTATGAAAGTTTCCGCGCCGGAGTATCCCCAATTCCTTGCTTCGCTCAAGGCAACGATCCGCCAACGCCAATACCAAGCGTTGCGAGCGGTCAACCACGAGTTGCTGGCGCTTTACTTGGAAATCGGAGAAGCCATTTATCGTAAACAAGAAGAGTTGGGCTGGGGTAAGGCTGTTGTGGAAACTCTGGCTCGCGATCTCCAAACCGAGTTTCCCGGTCGAAATGGATACTCGGCTCAGAATCTTTGGTTGATGCGCCAATTCTATCGGGAATACCTGGATTTGCCAAAACTCCAACCACTGGTTAGAGAAATTAGTTGGGCGAAAAATCTCGTTATTCTTGCGCGCTGTAAAGACCCCCTGCAACGCGAGTTCTACTTGCGGGCGACGGCTCGCTTTGGGTGGACGAAAGCCGTCCTGCAACACCAGATCGACAACCAAAGTTACGAGAAATACCTGCTCAATCAGACGAACTTTGATCAAGCCCTCCCGGAGACGATCAAAGACCAAGCCGTGCTGGCGGTTAAAGACCATTACAGCTTTGACTTTCTCGAGTTGGCGGAAGAACACAGCGAGCGCCAGCTGGAAGAAGCGCTTGTTCGCAATCTCCGCCGATTTCTTTCCGAATTGGGAGGATCTTTTGCGTTCATAAGCAACCAGCACAAGTTGGAAGTCGGCGGGCAAGAATATTTCATCGATTTATTGCTCTTCCACCGGCGCCTGCGTTGCCTTGTGGCCATTGAGCTTAAGGTTGGCGACTTTCAACCAGAACATAAGGGCAAGATGGAGTTTTATTTGGAAGCTTTGGAAACGCAGGAAAGATTTCCAGGCGAAAATCCACCTATCGGCATCATTATTTGCCGGGGAAAAAACAAAACCATTGTTGAATACGCCCTGCGCAACGCGACTCGTCCGCTGGGTGTGGCCACTTATTCCGTAGTGCAAACCCTTCCGGAGGATTTTCAAGCCGATTTGCCCAGTCCGCAAGCGATCGCCCAGCTTCTTAAGGATTGGAAGAATTCTGACATGGAATAATCTGTAGAAAAATGACACTCCCATTCCACCAAGTTTGCAGATTTTCTCCGTTCCCAACCGCCCGTCGAGTCTTCGCGCAGCCTCTGCGCGGCTCCTCATCTGCTACCAGACACCCGCTACCCGTTACAGTTGCGGAGCAACCACCGCCATCCATGATTTTGCCAAGACAAAGGGACGAGTATCAAAGCGTCGAGGGTCGAGCGGCCAGAGTCGAGGGCAGCCTCAGGCTTACGCTCTCCGGTCTCAGCTTTCTTCTTCCCGCTTTCCCACCATAACAACTTTACATGCCTGACACCTCATGTAAAAAGTGGAATATGAGTGCTGATTTTAAAAATGTTAAAATATCGGATGTAGCCCAGGCTTGGGGGATCCGCCGATTGGCCGTTTTTGGTTCTTGTGCCAAAGGAACAGCTCGGTTGGACAGTGACATCGATTTGCTTGTGGAATTTCAGCACCAGCGCAAACCATCCTTAATTGGTCATATCACTTTGGGGAAAATTTTGTCCGAAAGATTTCAAAGACATGCGGATCTTAGCACATTTGAATCCATTCAGAATGCAAAAAATCCTCGCAGGAAAGAGGAGATTTTAGGCGAGGCCGTTGATTTATATTGTGATGCGTGATTTAGATTACTTAAACGACATCAAGATTGCAGGAATAGCTGCCATTGAATTTCTTGGAGGGGCTTCGTTGGCTACATTTTTAGACGACCCGAAAACTCAGGCTGCTTGTATGCGGCAACTGGAAATTATCGGTGAAGCAGTGAAGCGCTTATCCGATGAAACCAAAAATACTTATCCTGATGTGCCATGGCGCGAATGGGCGGGAATGCGCGATATTTTGATCCATGCCTATGACAGAGTCGATCCTGAAGAGGTTTGGAATACTCTTCAAGACGACCTACCCAAGTTGCTTGAGCTTATTTAAAAAATGATAAACTTCTTACTTAAGTTAATAACAAGCTTCAACATGACAATCCCTAAGCTTTCATCTCACCACCCGTCCGGTCTCAGCTTTCTTCTTCCCGCTTCCGCGCTATATCAACTTTTAATGCCTCCCCCTCAAACACAGAAAACAACCTAATATTAAAAAACCAGTTTGAACACACCTCAACAGTATCAGGTAGAACTCAAGCCCAAAGCTGTTAAAGATTTGAAATCATTGCCCCAAGCAGATCAGGAGAAAGTTGCGATTCGTTTGCAGGCAATGGAAAACAATTTGGAGGGAGATGTTAAGAGACTCACGAACCATACTCCGGAGTTTAGAATGCGCTCGGGGAATTATCGGGCTTTATTTGAAATTGAAGGAAATAAAATTGTCGTATATCGTATCCTACATAGAAAGGAAGTTTACCGCTAACAACACAATGAGCATACATCCGCAAATTATAGAAAAAGATGGGATTAAAGAGTTCGCAGTTCTTCCTTACCAAGAGTTTTTGAAGATTCAGCAAATTCTTGAAGATTTTGAAGACATTCAAGAACTCCGCGAAGCCAAGGCCCTGGAATTTGACGCGCCAACGCGCCCGCTCTCACAGGTTTTAGCCGAAGCGAGGCAGAGCTAACCATCCCCGAAAAACCACAAAGCCGACTCCCAAAGTATCGACTGACTTCTGCAGGGAAAGCCCTATACGCCACGAAACCAAATGCTGGCAATTCCCAATAAAACCACTTTCCCGAAAAATAGGATTCTGCAATCCATGATTCTGCCAGAATGAGTCGAGCGTCGAGTGACCAGAGTCGAAGGCGGCTTCCGCTTTCGGTATAAAAAGCTCTTTATTTCTCTATGAATAAAAGATAAAACATTCAAAAATTATGAGTCAAAGCAAGGTTAAAGAAAATATCCTCAGGGATGCGCGATACCCTGTGCATGCCATCGCAGACAAGCTTCTTCCTTATCTTAAAATTCTTGTAGAGAATTTTGATCCTGAACAAGTTGTTTTATTTGGGTCCTATGCCTATGGGCGGCCCACTGTTAATAGTGATGTGGATCTTCTCATTATCAAAAAAACGCTAAAAAGTTTGCGCGAGGAAGCCACTGAAATTCGCAAGGCCTTTCGCCCATTGCGACATACCGTTGCTAATTTGGCTTTTGATATTATGGTGCGCGATCCAGAAGATTTACGCCTTCGTCTTCAGCGAGGGGCGGCATTTCACTCCATTATCATGCAGAAAGGTCTTCGCCTTGCATGAAAACCGATGAAAACAATCCTGAAGACTGCTCTAATTGCTCGCACCCTGCCCATTGAAACCAAGGAGCACGCCAACGCACACAGGCGGGACGCCTGTTTCTCGCCACCGGTTACAGCGGCTCCGCCGCTCCCCTTTACCCTTTCACTTTTTCTTTTCACTCATCTTGAAAACGCTGTCTTCACAAGAGATCAATTTTTAATGCCTGACCCCTCGCTCAGCTGCCCATTTTGGGCAACCCTGTTCCTTTTGACTTAATCCCCGTTCGTTTATGATTATTTCCGAACATCTTACAATCGACTCAAGTTTCAACTTTCAGTCTTCAGCTTTCGAGTTTCCGCCTTCAGCTCTCAGCTCTCAGCTCTCAGCTCTCAGCCTTCAGCTCTCAGGTTTGCCTCCTTCGCTCATCTCCGAGATGTATCGCACTCCGAGCAGATCGCCGCGCTCCGCGATCAACTCTCGCCTCTCGCCCCTCGCCGCCCTCACAGGTCTCAGCTTTCAAGTTTCTTCTTCCCGCCTTTGCCCCCAAATCAAATTTTAGTCTCTGGCCCTCTGCACTTGTAAAATCTGCTTGATCTTGTTCAATGTTCCATGCAATCTCCAACCATGAAAGCCGATCCGAAGACCCTCGAGGAATTGATCCGGAAACAGCCGCCTCCCAGCTCCGAGAGATTTTGGGAGCAAGTGGAAAAGGCCAAGGCATCCTCTCCCAACAGCGCGCCCTTATTGAGTGGGCCCATCGAGAAAAAAGAATTAGCAACAGCCATCACGAGTTAACTAATTTTCGGCCAGGTGGCCTCGAACATCTCATTCTTCATGATGTTCAAGGCGGATTGGTTTACAAGCTGACTTACGGCGGATCTTTTGGCCGGACGGTTCGTAAAATTTCTAACGGTCTGGCACCTGCCTCGCCGCTGGAATATTTTGATCGTTGGGCCATTCACAACGACTTGTTTTCCAAATTCACCCAAGTGGTTGGTATTTTTGATTCCGCCGGGTGCCCCCAAATTCTTGTCGCGCAAAAAGCACTCCAAGGCGAAATACCCACAATTTCGGATGTTGATACATTCATGCGCCTCGCCGGTTTTAAGCCCCTCCAGAACATGGAATTCGCGTGGAAAAATGATGCGTTAGGAGTTTGCATTTTTGATGCCCGCCCAGCCAACTTTCTTTCCATTTTGGGCAACCCTGTTCCTTTTGACTTAATCCCCGTTCGTTTATGATTATTTCCGAACATCTTACAATCGACTCAAGTTTCAACTTTCCGCCTTCAGCTTTCGAGTTTCCGCCTTCAGGTTTGCCTCCTTCGCTCCCGCTCATGTCGCCCTTCGGGCCGCCTGAGGCAGTGTTGGCTCGCATTCCATCCCGCTCGTTTGATTCGCAAGTTTTCCCAACCTGCTCCTCCTACGGAGCTGCCTTTCGGCAGTCTTTCTCGACCTTCCCAAGGCCTCGATTCGCCCTCCGGGCTGTTTATTCAGCCTACCGCGCAGCCGCCCTGCTGCTTGGTTCCCGGCCAGCGCCCGCTGGCACGTGTTCAGCCTTCAACTCTCCGCTCTCACTTTCACTTTCACTTTCACTTTCACTTTCACTTTCACTTTCACTTTCACTTTCACTTTCCCAAGCCTCATGCTTGCCCTGCTCGCGTCCGTTGGCTAATTTGAATTTATGAGCACTCTCATTGAAATCGAACACGCGATTGAACGCCTTCCCGATTGGGATGTGGACCAATTGGTTGCTTGGCTGGAGATGCGCCGTGTGAAAAAAACCGCACACCCCGGCTCAACACATGACCCTGATTTTTTGAAGAGAGCCCGACAAGTTTGGGGGGAGCACCCCTCTGGCGCGAAGTTGAGCGAGTTGGTTTCCAGCAGCCGTGATTGATTGATGATCTACCTGGATACCGGCTGTCTGGTGAAACTCTATTATCCAGAAGAAGAAAGCGAGTATATCGCCGCCAAAACGGCGGGCTTTCCAATTGTTTTTACCTCATTGCACCATCTGGAGCTGACCTCTGCAATGCGACCTAAGGTCTTTCGCCAAGAAGCCACGGAAGATCAGGTGCGCGCCGTGCTCCAGTTTGTTGGCGATGACTTGGCATGTGGCAAGTTGATTGCGATCGAGAATTTGAACAGCGCCACGATCCAAGTCGCCATCGGATTCGCCAATCAACATTCTGCCACGACCGGCTGCCGGTCACTGGATACTTTACACTGTGCACTGGCGCAGTCCCTAACGATCACAGCTTTCCTTACGACAGATGCACGGCAGCTTGCGATGGCCAAGTTGATCGGGCTCCCGGTTCAGAATTTGTAGATTCAAACTCCAAAAATGATTCTGCCATCCATGATTTTGCCAAGACAAAGGGACAAAGAGTCGAGGGTCGAGGGCAGCCTCCGGCGCTCAACTTTCAGCCTTCAGGTCTCAGCTCTCAGGTTTGCGCCTTCCGCCTTCGAGCCTCTGATCCTCTTCCGCGCACTTCACTCGTATGGTTCTTGAACCCTTGCATCCCATCCAGATTCAGCGCTTCCGCGAAATGAGCTTTGCCGAAAAGTGGGCCGTGGCCCAAGGGCTTTGGCTCATGGCGAGGGATGCCCGGCTCCGCGCAGCCCGCCGTGCCAACCCAGATCTTTCCGAAGCGGAATACCAAAAAATCGTCGCCCGTGAGTTCACTCGAGCCCGAACCTAATCTGATCGCTCTTTTTGCGCGTCCCTTGCACGATGCCGGCATCCGATATCTCATCGCCGGCTCTGTGGGGTCCATGCACTACAGCGAACCCCGCCTCACACTCGATATCGACATCCCCTTGCTCATCACACCCAAGGACATTCCGACCCTGCTCGACCGTTTTTCGGAACCCGATTATTACTGCCCTCCCGCCGATGTGATCGCTTCGGAAATTGCCCGCGACTGCCGCAGCCATTTCAACCTGATCCACATCCCGACTGGCCTGAAGGCCGACCTTTATCCTGGAAACCGTGATACCACCTTTGTCTGGGCTTGGCAGAATCGGCTTATAGAAAATACGCCTTGCGGCGAAGTGCACATTGCTCCTGCAGAATATATTATTCTTTGGAAAATGATTTTCTATCGGGAAGGAAAAAGCGAGAAGCACCTGCGCGACATCCAGCGAATTCTGGACATTCAACCCCGTCTCGCACATGAGAAATTTTTGGATGAGAATATCGCTGCCCACTCCCTCCGCGAAATATGGACCCACTTTCAAAAGCCCACACCATAAATATGCTTTGGGATGAGACCAATTCTGCAAATGTTCGTCAATCTGCTGGCACGATTTCCGGCTTCAGCTTTCAGGTTTGCCTCCTTCGCTCCCGCTCATGTCGCCCTCCGGGCTGCCTGCGGCATGCGACCCGGCCAGCGCCCGCTGGCACGTGTTCAGGTCTCAAGTCTCAGGTTTGCCTCCTTCGCTCCCGCTCATGTCGCCCTCCGGGCTGGCTGCGGCAGTGTTGGCTCGCATTCCAACCCGCTCGTTTGATTCGCAAGTTTTCCCAACCTGCTCCTCCTACGGAGCTGCCTTTCGGCAGTCTTTCTCGACCTTCCCAAGGCCTCGATTCGCCCTGCGGGCTGTTTATTCAGCCTACCGCGCAGCCGCCCTGCTGCTTGGTTCCCGGCCAGCGCCCGCTGGCACGTGTTCAGGTCTCCTCAACTCCGCCGCTCCCCCCTCTCACCCTCACTTTCACTTTCACTTTCACTTTCACTTTCTCAAGCCTCATGCTTGCCCCACATTCGCCCTTTAGTTAACCTTGTTTTATGAGCACTCTCATTGAAATCGAACACGCGATTGAACGCCTTCCCGATTGGGATGTGGACAAATTGGTTGCTTGGATGGAGATACGCCGTGTGAAAAAAACCGCACGCCCCGGCTCCACGCAGGATCCTGATTTTTTGAAGAGGGCCCGTCAGGTTTGGGGGGATCAACCCTCTGGCGCGAAGTTGAGCGAGTTGGTTTCCAGCAGCCGAGATTGATCGATGATCTACCTAGATACCGGCTGTTTGGTAAAGAAAATATCCTCAGGGATTCGCGATACCCTGTGCATGCCATAGCCCAGTCCGCAGAGCCGGCGAATCCAGCAAAAAGATTTCCAAAGTCGATAGTTTTAAGCTATGATTTCGGAATAAAATTGGAGTCGAAAATTTCGATTGTAATCCTAAAGTCTTTTATTAAACACAAACCATTGAAATCTATGAATCGTCCTGTTGGCATAAAACCTCTCCCTGGCTGGAAGTTGGAAGTCACTTTCCAGGATGGACTCCAAGGCCTTTACGATATGTCCGCATCCATAGGCAAGGGTGTCTTCTCGCCGCTTAAGGATTCCGCCAAGTTCAACCAAGTGCACATTGGCGCATACGGCCAGATCGCTTGGTCTGAAGAGATGGAGATTTGCCCGGATGCCGTTTACAAGCAACTGACCCGACAAGCTCCGGCCCATGCCTGAAGTAAGTCGCTTTTACGGCATCGTGATCCGATTTTACTATCGTGAGCACCCGCCCATGCACTTCCATGCGATTTATGCCGAACACGAGGCCTTGATTGAGATCGAAACCGGAAAAATCCATGAAGGGTTTCTGCCCAAAAAAGCCTTGGAATTGGTGAATGAATGGCGGGAACTTCACCTTGAAGAACTCAAGGAAGCTTGGCAAAAAAGCAGGGATGAACTCCCGCTCAACCCGATTGCGCCATTGTAGCGGCGGTCTATGACCGCAGCTACAGTTTTTCAGAAAAAATGATTTTGCCATCCATGATTTTGCCAAATAAAAGAGTTGGACTCGCGGACCATAAAAATACCAGTTTCGCACCAACCATTTAGCTCCTGTTCGTTGCTCAAAAACTCCTTCACTAATGTCTTCAAACTCGCAGCAATCTTCTAATATCTCTCTTTCGATGCGCAATCTTAAGGGGTTGCCTGTTGCGTTGAATCGCGACAAACCTCGGTGGAGGGAGTCCCAAAGGAAACTGCCCATAGCTGATAAGGTGGCGCTATTAGGCCAAATCATCTTGGAAACCTTAGAGTTGGAAAAAATCAAAAAGCATGCAAAAAGTTTGTGATGTTTTGGAGAAGTTGTTGGCTTGTGGTGTCATCCAAAAATATGCCATTGGCGGAGCAACGGCCGCAGGCTTTCACGGGGAGCCGTTGGCAACGCGCGACATCGATGTGTTTTGCTACTTGGATGTGCCAGATGGGGCGTTTTTGGTAACCCTCGACCCAATATTCAAGAAACTTGCTGAATTTGGTTACACCAACTTTGATGAGGAGGGAATTCTCATTCATGGATTTCCCGTGCAGTTTCTTCCAGTTTCGACACCACTGGAAAAAGAAGCCGTGGAACATGCCATGGTCTTGACCTGGGAGGAGCATACCATTCGAGTCATGTCTCCAGAGTATTTGGCGGCGATTGCCATGGCTGTTGGACGCCCGAAAGATCGAGCCAGGTTGGTTTATCTTATTTCACTGCAAAATTTTAACAATGGAAAATTTACCGAAATCATCCAGCTCCATGGTTTATCAGAAATCTGGCCAGCATGGGCCAAAGGGCTTGGGTTATTGGAAAGTTAGAGGAGAACAATAAGAAAGCGTGATATGATAAAATTCTTTTCGAAACTGCAACTCTTGGTTGCAGAAATTAAGCTCGGCGAAAAATCTCGTGATTCTCGCGCATTGCAAAGACCTGCTTCTACCAAACCCGACGCCAAAAGTATCAAATGACAACTGCAGGAAAAACGCTCTTAGAAAGAATCAAAGCCCAAAAATGATTCTGCCATCCATGATTTTGCCAAGACAAAGGGACAAAGAGTCCAGCGTCGAGGGCAGCCTCCGGCTTCAGCTTTCAAGTTTCAGCCTTCAGGTTAGCCTCCTTCGCTCCCACTCAGCCATCCGTCCTCCACAATCCGTCCTTAACAACTCCATCACGCCGTAGCCGCGTAGCGCGTAGGCGGATCCCCATTCGTCAAAATTCGTGAAAATTCGTGGTTTACAAATTCGCTTTTTAATTCTAACACTTAAACGTTAGTTTGGAATTTATGAGATTGTCGCAATCAATTTATTCATCTATCAAAAATCGGATACATCAATCCATTCCCGATGCGGATGTTTTTTTATTTGGTTCTCGTGTAGATGATTTTGGCAAAGGTGGTGATATCGACCTATTGCTTCTTACCGAAGAGAAATTACCTCTGCTTTTCATGAACAGGATTCGAAGGCTTATTCTCAATGACATAGGCGAGCAAAAAATTGACTTGGTAAATTTTAGAAAATCTGAAAACCATCCCTTTAAGAGTTTAGCTTTGGAAAACGCAGTCCGCCTATGAACGCTTCAAATCTTGAAAACTTGTTGAATCTCAATTGGAGCCTGCTCAAGCAAGCTTTGCCCTCCTTCGAGCGCTCACTGGCGAAGTGTCGAGATATTGATTTCTCGCCGCCAATTTCCTTTGAAACAGAAGAAGCTTTGGATGCCCTTTCTTCCAAGTTTTCCAGAGTTTCAGATATTTATACGCAGAAAGTCATTAAAACCCTATTATTTCTCTTGCGGGAAGATGCCCCTACTTTTTTGGACCGAATGAATCTTTGTGAAAAACTGGGTATTATCTCCAGCGCTGAGGAGTTAATTGCGATAAGGGACCTTCGCAATATTATTGCCCATGAATACTTGAGCGAAAACCTGGTAGAAATTTATCGAGAAATCATTCAATTATCACATAACTTGATAAAATCGATCGCTCTCACTGATAAATTTTTAAGTAATAGAAAATTCAATATCCTACAATAATAATCCGCCCTCCGCTCTCCTCAAAGACAAACTTCAACCACCAATCAGAACGAATGAACACGAATAAAATGCCCATCAAAGCAGAAAGGGAGGGCTCTCTCGCGCCAGAGTGTCAGCGGAGGGAAATCAAAATCCCCCGCAAGCGCGCTTGCAGAGGCTTTTATTTCTCCCGCCCTACCTGCAGGAAAAACGCTCTTAGAAAGAATCAAAGCCCAAAAATGATTTTTCCATCCATGATATTGCCAAGACAAAGGGACGAGTATCAAAGCGTCGAGGGCTCAGTTGCCGGTTGATCAGTTCATACTTGACTAAAAAGCAGCCATAGCTAAAGAAAGCCATATGCATAGGACTACCATTTTACTACCAGACGACCTTTACAAGTCGGCTGGAAAGGAAGCGCGATCTTTGGGCGTTTCCTTGGGCGAATTGATTCGCCGTCGCTTGGCCAGTTCGCAGCAACACACGGAGTCGAAGCAGCCATTTTTTTCGCGACAGCCCTGGACTCAGGAAGTGTCGCAGGATTTATCGTTCAACCACGACAAATACCTCTACGAATCTTGAGGGCCATTTTCATCGACACGGGAGCTTTTTTGGCCAAAGAGATCGCAGCGGATCAATACCACATCCCTGCGGTAGAATTTTGGAGGGACATCCACGAGAAAGGGCTGAAAATTTATTCCTCGGAGCATGTGCTCGACGAAACCGCCACCTTGTTGGCGCGGAGAACCAGTTATGCATGGTCCGCGGAATGGGGGCGCGATGCGCTGGGGGCTGGAATTCATTTTCTACCAGCCGGGGAAGGGGAGTTTGCGCAAGCATTTGTCCTGATGAAAAAATTTGCCGACCAAGCTGTGTCGTTCACGGATTGCATTTCCTTTGTCTTGATGAAGAAGCAGGGATTGCGTGATGTCTTTGGTTTCGACAGGCACTTTGGTTCCGCCGGGTATCGCCTGTGGCCAAATATTTCCTGATGTCCTTTGTATTGGCTTTGCATTCCAAGCGCGTAGCGGAAAATGAAACATCTCGACCACTGGAAGCGTCCCGCCTGTAGCGGCGGTCTATGACCGCCGAAACCCTCTTCGAACCCCGTTCCAGGTTCCGCTACGAAAATGTAGGGCGAGCGTCCCGCCTGTAGCGGCGGTCTATGACCGCCGAACTCTCGCTGTTCTTGGTTCCGCTTCGACGTAGGGCGACCGCCGTCACCGCCGCTACACCCCGACGGTCATAGACCGCCGCTACAATTTTTCAAAAAAATGATTTTGCCAGCCATGATTCTGCCCTCCGCTTCCGTGCCCCACCACCAGTCACCCGCCCCTTCATCACGCCGTAGACGCGCTGCGCGAAGGTTGACCGCCACGGCTGCGACGCGGTCGGCAATTTTTTCATTTTTCTTCTTGCCTGAGCGCTCCTGCTCCATACCATCCTGCGCTCCTTGTCCTGCGCCTATAGCAGGCTGAACTTAGGGGTTGGAATTTCTATCACGGCATGAGGACACTGTCAGAATCTGAAAAGCAGATCATCACAGAATCGGGGCTTTTTGACCCGCAGTGGTATTCCTCGGAGTATCCGGATGTGTCATACTCGGGGCTTGAACCTCTCGACCACTTCCTGCGGATCGGGATCAAACTTGGGCGGAATCCCTGCGGTCTTTTCGATAGGCAGTTTTACCTCGCCCAGTTCAATGACCCCTCCAAGCTCCCGGAATGCCCGCTTCTGGATTACCTTCAGGAAGGGTGGCGACAGCAGCGCAACCCACACCCGCTTTTTGATCTCGCGCGGTATTTGGACCAAAACGAGGACATCAAGTCGGCGGGCATCGAACCGCTTGGCCACTATCTTTCCCGCGGTATCTCCGAGGGGCGACAACTGGGACCAACTGCCCAAGATGCATTGGATTCGATGCAGTTCCCAATCGACGACCAGCCGAATTCCCCTGCTTCCAGAGAAGAGCACGCCACGAATCGGCAAAACGAAATTGGCCACTCGCCAGAGGAAAAAGCTCCGCTATTCAAGTCAAATATCGAGAATGCACAGGATAATTTTATCCGAGGGTGGTGCGTCAACCTTAACCAGCGGGGGGATGTCTTTGAGGTCGAGGTTTTTTTAGATCAAATCTTCTTTACCACGACAAGAAACAAAGAATCCCGGATGGATCTTAAAAATGCCCGCTTGTCCCATGGATTGGGAGGCATCATTTTTCCAAATCCTGCAGCCTATTTAGATGAAGGAAAGCATTCGATTTCCCTGCGATTTCCGGATGGCACTTTTTCCGAGGCTTTTGAGGTGGAAGGCAAGCGATCCACTCCGGATCGCATCAGGATCACGGATCGCATTCCCCATCGCCCAGTCACCATCATTGTCCCGATCCATAATGCGGCGGAGGATTTGCGAATTTGTATCGAGCGCCTTTTGGCCTACACGCCGGAATTCGCAAAAATCCTTTTGATCGATGACTGTTCGACGGATCCAAAAATCGCGGAAATTCTTTCGCTGCATGAGAAGACATCGAACATTCGGATATTGAAGAACAGCGAAAATTGCGGCTTCACGCGCACAGTCAATCGCGGTATCGAGGAAGCTGCTGAGGAAGATGTCGTTCTATTGAACTCCGACGCCCGAGTCACGCCGCGTTGGCTTGAGAGCATGCTAGTGGCCGCGTATTCCGCGCCCCGGATTGCCACAGTCACAGCCATGTCCGACCGGGCGGGAGCGTTTTCCGCACCGCAGATGGGCAACGACAATAAGCTACCAGAAGGTGTTGACGAGATTTCCTACGCTCGGGCATTCCGCCGCCGCAGCCTGGGGTTGTATCCACGGGTGCCCACAGGCAATGGGTTTTGCATGTTTATCAATCGGGACTGCATAAAGAGCATTGGGATGTTGGATGCGCAGGCCTTCCCTCGCGGCTACGGCGAGGAGAACGATTTCTGCATGCGGGCCGTCCGGGCGGGCTGGCAACACATCATCGACGACTGCACCTATGTTTTCCACGACCGCTCCAAGAGCTTTGGGGAAGCCAAGACAGAGTTGTTAGTAGCCGGGCGCACTGTGGTGGACGAGCGGTATCCGGAATATGGCAAGGCTATTCGAGTCTTTCGCACCTGTAATAAGATCGCTGCAGCACGCTACAGAGCCCGCCTTGCCGTGCAAGATTGCACCGAACGGCCGGAAAAAGCTTGGATTCCTCGGGTTCTCTTTGTTGTGTCCACAAAGACAGGCGGCACCCCCCAGACCAATCGGGATTTGATGCAGGCTCTTTGCGGTGTGATCGAGGGCTGGGTGCTGCGCTGCGACAGCAAGATTCTCGAGTTGAGTCGTATGGACCATGATGGGAACCTCCACACTGTCCAGTCCCGCCGATTACTGGAACCCGTGGATTCCCTCACGCACAACTCGTCGGAATATGACACTGTGGTGTCGAGCTGGTTGCAGGGGTTCGATTTCGACCTCGTGCATATCCGGCATCTGGGTTGGCACGGACTCTCGCTGCCACGCTTGGCGCGCCAGTTGGGTGCGAAAGTCATCTATTCGTTTCATGATTTTTACGCGCTCTCGTCCACATTCAAGCTGATCGACGACACGAGCGTTTTTCTGGGAAATACTTATTTGGCGGAAGGGTCCGTCTACCGCGAGAGCCTGTGGCCCAAGGATGCGTTGCCCACCCCGCACGGGACTTGGTTGGCGTTTTGGCGAGAGAGATTTCAGGCTGCCTTGGAGCATTGTGAGGCCTTTATAACCACGGCCGACAGCGCCCGACAGGTGATTCTGGACGCCATGCCAAGGTTGCAAGCCGATCGCTTCGTGGTGATTCCCCATGGGCGGAATTTTACCGAGTTCCACCGCATCCGCCAAAAGCCAAGCCCAAGAGAGCCTCTTCGTATTCTGGTGCCAGGACACATACAAGCGGTTAAAGGGCTTGAGATTATCCGGGCATTGATTGAGCACGACGAAGCTGGGCGACTGGAATTTCATATCCTTGGGCGCTTAATTGGAGAAAAGCCGAAAAAAGGCATTGTGACTCATGGTGCCTATGAGCGACACAAATTTGCAGAAAAGGCCCGCGAGGTTCAACCGCATCTGGGCATTATTTTTTCTGTTTGGGATGAGACCTACTGCCACACGCTCACCGAGTTGTGGTCTGTCGGACTCCCCGCAGCCGTGTTGGATTTTCCGAATGTGGCAGACCGCGTGCGCCGCAGCGGGGCGGGGTGGGTTTTGGATCATCGCCAAATCTCCAAGTTGTATGAGGAAATTCTTCGAATTGCCTTCGATGAGCGGGAATACGAAAGAACGGAGCAGGCTCTTGAAGATTGGCAGGCGGGCTATGGCCGCGCCAATAGTGCCGAGCAGATGGCGGCAGGATATTTAAACATCTACAGCGATGTATTGTGCGAGGGGGGTGAAAAAAAACGACCTTTGTCGCCCCAAAGCCGCAAGAGGGTCGCAGTTGTGTGCCCGGCGAGCCCGGATTTGCGCCAAGACCCCAGTTCCACCCATATCCGCGTTTGGGAGCGAACCCGCAACTCGGTGGAGCGAAATGTCACTTATCTCCGAATGACCCCCGATATGCTTATAGCGAGTGCGCGGGAGAAAATGATCGATGGCGCCATCATACAACGGAACGCGATGTCTCAAGACAAGACGGACAATACCATCCACACGCTGGATCAGGCTCGGATTCCTTACTCTCTGGATTTGGATGATGATTTGTTGCCTGAACCCGGGCCATTGTTTGATAAGTCATTGCAATTATTGCTGAGCGATACTTCAAATAAAAATGGGCGTGTTAAAAAACCACTTGAATCCAATAAAAACTCTTCGAGTCCAAGAATCGCTGTTTGTGCGCATGTTTTTTATATAAATCGCTGGGAGATTATTACAAAATATCTGCAGAACATTCATCATGAATATGATCTGTATCTTACATGTCCTACTGAGATTGTTCCCCTCTTGGAAAGAGCTACTTCGAATTTCTCCCGTTTGCAAATTATTCCCGTAAGCAACATCGGTATGGATGTGTTGCCTTTTCTTCATGCCGTTCATGAGCATGCCCTTTGGCGCTACGATGCGGTTCTAAAATTGCACACTAAAAACAATAAGACCGAAGCCGGGGAGATTTTGGGCAGGCTGCTTTTGGACGGAGTGTTAGGGACTAGCGAACTGGTGGAAAAAGTATTGGATGAACTGTTATATAAAAACTCAATCGGGATGGTTGGATCCGAATGTATGTATCGTTCCGCACCAAAAGTAATGAAACCCAACCGCCCCAATGTCGAAAAAATACTTGATGCAATAAAAGTAGGCTGGCCCAAGGAGGAATGGGGTTTTTTTGCTGGCACAATGTTTTGGATAAGGGGTAATTTATTAAAAATATTGGTAAATAATTATGAGGAAATTACTAGTAGATTTTTTACAGAAAATTCGATAGCCGCGACTGGAAGTGATGGTAAATGGGCGCACGCTCTAGAGCGTGTCTTTGGATTGTTACCGAAATTTGCAGGCAAAGAGGTTGCGGTTTCATTCCCAGTAACTGAAAATGGAAAGCATTCTCATATTCGGGAAATTTCCTACAGAGAGTTGAATTTTAGAAAAAAATACTCTCGACACAGTCAATATTATGCGATGCGATACGAAAAACTTTCTCCCTGGGTGAATTTGTGTCAAAGTAGCAGTTTGTTTGATAAAAGTTTTTACCAAAGAATAGCCGGATTACTTCTGCCTAATAGCATGAATCCGGCAACTCATTTTGTGCTGTTTGGAGATGTTCTTGGCCTTGATCCTAGCGAGCATTTCTCAGTTTCTACCTATTTGGAAACAAATGTGGATGTTTCGAATTTAATTCCCTCAATCCCCTCGCTCGTTCATTACTTGCAGCATGGGGGCAAGGAAGGTCGTTCAATATCAGGTGTCTCCTCATGAATAAATTACCTGGAACTATTGAAAGCAATGTGCTGGTTGGCCTGGATGGCCAACTTTTTCTCTATGGTGGCGGACAAAAGTCATTTGCCTTTTCCACAGGTGATTTAACTCCCTCACCTCAAGATATCTCTAATTTTTCTAATAATCTGGACCAGCGCCACTTTCTCTTGTCGGAGCGAGGAATCCCCTATTACCATTTGATCTTTCCATCGAAAGAGGTCGTTCTTAAAGAAAAGGTGCCGCCGCCATGGCATGATCGCATACAGAGCCTGTTCCTCAGTCGCTATGTCTCGGCGCAACTATCACTAGCGGATAAAGTGTTGTATCCATCTGAATCCCTTAAAGAACTTCATCAGGCACAGCCAGTTTTTCGCATGTTGGATTCGCATATGACGGATTTTGGAACGCTGGCCTTGACACAACAGGTGTTGGATAAATGGGGTTTCCAATATGATGTTTCCGAGTTTTTCGACCGCGTGTTGGAAAAACAGCGCGGAGATTTGGCCGATATGCTCAAACTCAAGGATTTGGTGCCCGAAGAGTTCCTCAAGCCCAAGTTCCCGTTGCAGACCTTTGACAATCGCATTTCCCTCCCGGGAAATACAAACAATGTATGCATTGTTCATCATCACAAGTCTCTCACAAAAAAGCGGCTTTTGATTTTTGGTGACAGCTTCATCAAATACGCTCTTCCATTCTTCGCCCCGGTTTTTCGCGATGTGGTCTATGTTCGCAGCGCAACGATGCAACTGGATTTGGTGGACTTGATGTGCCCGGACTATGTGATTGGCAGTAACGCCGAGCGTTACTTGTGCAAGGTATCATCTGATAGTTATTCCAAACCAATGGCACATATTCATTACGGAAAAACAAACTATGCTCCACCTGCTAATTTTATCAAAGCATACACGGCGCAGTTTTCTTATCGGTATCACCGCAATGTTTATGAAACTTGGTTCCAAAAGGTGCAAGCGAATCCCCTGAATTGGGGGGATTTGGGAGATTGTAAATCCAACCAGCATATTGAGATACTGGACTCTGGGGGAAGTTTTCGGGCCACAGGTCCAGACCCTTCTTTTTACTTCCCTAATGTAGGCATTCAAGAAGGCAAAACACATTCTTTGGAATTCGAACTGGAAGCCGATGTGAAATCCATCGCCAAAGTGTATTATCAAATACATGGAGATGAGCGTTTTTCAGAAAGTCGAACGATAAAAATTCCTGTCCGCGTAGGAAACAACCTTTTGAGGTTTGTTTTGCCATCCGACTCTCAGATCAAATCTGTTTTGCGTATCGACCCCTTAGCCTGCGAAGGGAAGTTTAAAATTAGGAATATTGATTTAAAAATAATCAGCAGTGAGGAATTAACATCATTTAAAATATTTATTCAAGAAAATGGTGCCAAATCCGATCTTAGGCCAAATTTAATTATTGCTGGGGCTCAAAAGGCGGGATCTACAACACTCGCCACTCGCTTGGCGGCGCACCCTGAGATTTATCTGCCCCCTGAAAAAGAACTCAATTTTTTCATCAAGCCCAATTGCTTTCGCGACATGGAATCCTACCTCGCGCGATTTTCTCTGGGTGCCGATGCCGCTTACAGACTTGATGCAACTCCAGGATATCTATGGACGGAACGAAGCTCAAAAGACTTTGTTCCAGTTGGGCAGAAGTTTCAGCCCATACCCGAAACAATAAGAACCCTTTTGGGATCAGACACCAAAATACTCATCATTCTACGGCATCCGACATTTCGCGCCATCTCGGCGTTTTTTCATCAATTCCGCATGGGGCGTATTGGCACGAATGATCGAATTCGACATCTCGAAAAGAAATTCGGCCTGGTGGATATTGGTTTTTATTCCGAGCACATCGACAATTATTTCAAAGTTTTTCCTGCAGAAAATATTCGCATCTATTTTCTTGAAGAGTATACAAAAAATAAAGAATTTTATGATGCTGAAATGTTTCGATGGCTCGGACTCGATATAATCCATGAAACCGCAACAGCCAAGGAGGATGATAATAAAAATTTCAAATTGGAATTTTCCGGCGGAGTTCTCTCGCTGCACAATGCGATCGAACAGGTCAAATACCTGAAGAAGAATGATCGTCGCTACTCTAAAATGCCGGAAATTTTACCACCTGTTGTCGAAGAGGAAGACATTCGGTTTCTGAACCAAGTCTATGTCGATGAACTTCGCAAAATGAGAAAGCGGTTTCCCATAACGATTCAAATTTGGCCAGAGAGCCCGGGGCTTTCTGAATATATAAATTAATTAAAAATCTAATTAACTCAATATGAATACTCTTCATTGCGCCTTCCTATTCCGATTTTTCACATCTTCGGCTAAATGGTTGGCGGTTTTCGTCGCTGCGACGAGCCTTTTTCCGGATTCGAATGGTGCTCAAGCGGGCTATGCACAAACCACAAAAACAGCCGCGCCTTCCGAAGGTGTTTTGGACGAGATTCAGATCATCGGCAACAGGCTACAAGCCCGAGGGTGGGCTGGGGCGGGAGACTCGGTAAACCCGGTCATCTCCATTCGCCTTCTGGTTGATGGCACGGAGATTTACAGTGTCAGAGGGGTCAGGAATTAATTCTTGACATTGGAGGCTGCTACGCAGGTGTAGCGGCTGTCTATGACTGCCGAGGACGGAGAGCGGACCCCAGTGGAATAGAAATGCAGGATTCCACGGGGCAAGGTAGCGGAGGCGCTGCGCGCTGGAGATAGGAGATGGAAGTTAGCGGTGGAGAAAGTGGGGAGGCTGCTTCGCAGCTGTAACGGAGCCCAGTGGAATAAGCCGCCCCTGTGGAATATGCCTCGCCCAATGAAGAAAGCTATGATCTTCACAGGGTAAAGCATTCCGCAGGGTAAAAAGACTCCACGGGCGAACTGGCGGAGGAGTGCGCGGCCCCTGAAACTCGGTGGCCTTCTTAAAAACTCTTGCTTTCCTTTGCACTAATAGCCATATTTTCTGCATGATCATCAAAGCAATCGTTCATCCAGCAGAAGAGGGTGGTTTTTGGGCTGAAGTCCCGGCACTGCCTGGTTGCCGGACGCAAGGCGAAACTCAAGAAGAAATTCGAGAGAATCTTTTAGAGGCTATCGAGGTCTGGTTTGAGGCCGACGAAGCCGATACGGACGAGAAGGAATCTCAAATCATGGAACTTGCCATTTGAAGCAGGTATCAGGAAAAGAGCTGGCGAGTGCCATCCAAGGCAAGGGATGGGGCCTTGCTCGGGTAAAGGGTAGCCACCACATCTTCACGAAAGAAGGCAGGCGAGAAAGAATTGTCATTCCAATTCATGGTAATCGACCTCTGAAGATAGGTTTACTACGAGCACAAATGAAAATCGCAGAGCTATCAGAGGACGAGATTTAGGGCGAAGCAACATTTTTTCGGTTCTTCGTCATTTTCAGTGGGAGGAGCGTAAGAATATAGGATGAAAACCGAAAAGCTATTTCACGAGTTGCTGGGATTGTTGAAGGGGCCAGGCATTAATTCTTGACATGGGAGGCGGCGGAGCCGCTGTGGCGGGTAGCGAGTAACTGGTGGCGAGTAGCGAGTAGCGGGTGAAGAAGGGTCGAGGGCTGATGGCTGATGGCTGATGGCTGATGGCTGATGAAAATCCGACCGGTCAGGACATAGGTAAGCGTGTTTGAGGGGTCGGAATTAATTATTGACATTTGAGGCTGCTACGTAGCTGTAGCGAGTGGCTGACAGTGGGCGTTTACTCACAGACGCTACAAATTCCAATCCTGGCTTGAATTTGAGCTCGACAAAGCTCTATAAATTTTGTGTATTGAATTTGTGCGAGTTGTTTTGGATACAAGTGTCATGGTGGCAGCCGCTCGTTCGCGAAGAGGCGCCAGCTTTGCCCTGATTGAAATGATTCCCTTGCGGCGTTTTGAAGTTTGCCTCTCCATTTCCCTTTACATGGAATGGGTGGCCGTGCTGACAAGAGCACAGAACCTTCCGCCAGAAACCAGCATTGACACGACGCTGGGCTTTTTGCGGCAGCTTGCTTCCTTTGCGCGACTGCAGGATATTCACTATCTCTGGCGACCTTTTTTGCCTGATCCTGATGATGACATGGTTTTGGAACTTGCGTTCGCTGCGAACTGTGATTTCATTGTCACACACAACATTGGCGATTTTAGGGGATCTCAGCAGCTTGGTATTCCCGCAATTACGCCCCGGAATTTCTTAAAAATCCTTCGAAACCATACATGAGCACAATCAGCATTCAACTCCCTGACGGCGTGAAACAGGGGATCGAGACTTTAGGCAAACAAAATGGATTTTCGGTTGAGCAGTTTTTGTCGATCGCGGCCGGAGAAAAGCTTGCGGTCATGTCGTCGCTTGACTACTTACGCAAAGAAGCATCCCAAGGCAGTCGCCAGGATTGGGACAACTACTTGGCTAATGTGCCTGATGTGCCGGCCCTTCCCGGAGACGAGATTTGAGGGGGCAGGCATGAATTCTTGACATGGGAGGCGGCGGAGCCGCTTTGGCGGGTAGCGAGTAACTGGTGGCGAGTAACTGGTGGCGAGTAGCGTGGGTGGGGGTCGGTCTCACACATTGACATATTTTGCAAAGGGTCTGAAAAAATAAAGTTTGTAAAATTTATCAAGGGTCATATGTTTGGTTTATGAGTGTAAAGGCTCTGGAATTCATTCAAATCTTTGAGGCATTGCCTGTTGAGAAACAAATTGAGGTTGCTGATTTTGCGCGATTTCTCTTCGAGAGGTCGGAGGATGACCGATGGGAAAAAATCGTTAATACCGACAAACCTCGAATCAAGCTCGAGGCATTCGCTCGGGCATGTGAAGAAGAGGGTTCGGAGCAGTTCGATTTTGAAAAATTGTGAAGTCTTTTGCGAGACCAAGCTTTTGGCGCGCCTATAATGATTTAGACTCCGCAGTGCGCAAAGATGCCAAACAGGCATACAAACTCTTTGAGTCTTCTCCAGATCATCCTTCTTTGCGTTTTAAGAAGTTAGCCGGAACAAAAGATATTTGGTCTGTAAGGATTTCAGCAAAATATCGGGCCGTCGGTCGAAGGAATGGTGAAGAGATTCATTGGTTTTGGGTTGGTTCGCATAATGATTTCGACAATTTGTTTGGATAGGCTGATGACGAACCGACCCGGCGGTCATAGACCGCCGCTAGTGCGAACGCACATATATGAAATCAACCAGTGAAAGTCTGAGTCATCCCGAGACGAGCAACGGGAGAGCAGCCGGAGGCAACTGCGTCGTCGTGAGACGGGGTGGGGAGCAGCCCGAGGCGGACTTGCGGTCCCAAACGAAAGTGAACCCGATTCGGTTTGCAACAGCGGCGAGCCTGCTAGCGAGTGGCGAAGCCTGTGGCCAGAGTCATAACCGTTTCCTCTCACAAACCTCGTATAAGGGAGAGAAATGGGCTGTTGGGGATGGTTGGGGTGAGAACGCAAGGAAGGTGTCATATGGAAGCGTTGAGACCTGCGCGGGCAGGAACCCGATTCGACGGGACCGCGTAGGAGTCAGAGCCGCCATAGTAGCGAAGAAGCGGGGTAATTCCCTTGGAGCGAAGGGCGGCAGGAAGGTGGAAAGGCAAAGGCCATGAACTGCGAAGAAACCTCCGCGGTAGTTCCCGTAAGGGATAAACAAGTGGAAGAGGACTTGTGGCAACGCCACAAAGCCGAACGCGGAGTATGGACGGAGCCGATGCTGATGGCCCTCGAACGAGGGATAGAAGGAAACAAGTGGTTCAGTCTGATCGACAAGGTTTGGTCGGAACGGACACTTGGGCTGGCATGGGAAAAGGTGAAGGTCAACGCAGGGGCATGCGGCGTTGACGGCATCACGATAGAGCGCTTCGAGAAAGACTGCCAGATTCGGCTGCTCGCCGTGAGAGAGCAACTCAAGCGAGGCGACTATCAACCCAAGCCAGTAAAACGGGTGTGGATCGATAAACCTGGCAGCGTGGAAAAGCGGCCGCTGGGGATACCCACGGTTGTCGACCGCGTGGTGCAAGCAGCGGTGAGAATGGCCATAGAGCCCATATTCGAAAACCGCTTCGCCGAGCACAGCTACGGGTTCCGCCCCGGATGTGGTTGCAAAGAGGCGCTGCGGCGAGTGGATGCACTGCTTGAGGCAGGGCATACGCATGTCGTAGATGTGGACATCAAGGGATACTTCGATGCGATACCTCACCAAAGACTGATGGCGCTGGTGCGCGAGCACATTGCCGACGGAAGGGTGTTGGGATTGATCGAAGGGTTCCTGAAACAAGGGGTCATTGAAGGAGCAAGCTGGCAGGAAGCCAAAGACGGGACGCCGCAAGGTGGAGTCATAAGTCCGCTGCTGGCGAACATATACCTCAATCCGTTGGATTGGCTGATGGCCGGACTTGGCTTTGAAATGGTGCGATATGCCGACGACATGGTTGTGCTATGCCGCAATCAGGAAGAAGCTGAGGCCGCGCTGGAAAAGCTACGGGAGTGGATGAGAGAAGCCGGGCTGACCTTGCATCCAGAGAAAACCCGCACGGTGGACGTGAACACGGCAGAGAGTCATTTTGACTTCCTCGGCTATCGGTTCCAAAGAAGCCGGCGGGGAAGATTGATGAAATTGGTTCGGCCCAAAAGCATGCGCAAGCTGCGAGAATCCATCAAACCCCGGACGCGACGGACCGACGGCAAGAGCCTGGAAGCCATCGTGGCGGACATCAATCGGACGCTTGCCGGCTGGTATGGCTACTTCAAACACGCCAAGGACAGCGAACTTGGAGGCATCGACGGATGGATACGCATGAGATTGCGCTCCATCTTGAGAAATCGACGCGGCTGCAAAGGCCGAGGTCGAGGCAGAGACCACCAACGATGGCCCAACCGCTACTTCACCGAACTTGGGCTCTTTTGCCTGCTGGAAGCCAAAGTGTCGGAAATCATCAGTCTCCGATATGGAGCAAACCACTAACTGGAGAGCCGGATGCGGGAGATCTGCAAGTCCGGTTCGGAGGGGGGAGCGGGGCAAACCAATGTCCCGTTCCTACCTCTATCACATTTCCAGAACAAAATGATTTTGCCGAGAAGGGGGCGAGGGGATGCTGGGCACAGGTGAGGCTGGTGATTTCAAAACACTATGGCGGCTTGACGCTGACGCGGTAAAGTCGCATTTTCGCTGATGCAAACTCTCAGTCCCACCAAAGCTCGTTCAATCTCACCTTTTGGCTCAAAGCCGCAGCGTGCGGCGAGGATGTTGGCATTCTTTACGGGGATCAGATTATCGCCTTGCGGCCCGTCACTGTGGAATCCACCGATTACGCTTTGCGGGAGTATGGAGCCCCGGAGGCCGAGGTGGGTCGTCTTTCAGTCCAAGCCCATGAGGAAATCCAACAAAACCGCCGTTCAGGATCGCTCAACACCTTCACCGGAAACCTCGAAGATTGAGGTGGACCCAATCTTTGAACCACTTGGCAGTGGAAATAAGAGGTAATGGGTTGGAGAGGATTTGTTGTTATCTGGGTTGATGCGTTGTTTCAACTCCCGTGAGGGAGTGGTTCGATTTTTTCTCCGGAGCGCAGGGCCCGGCTGGCCTCGGAGCGTAGCGTAGAGGCCTGCGCGGGCCCGCAGCGTAGGAGAAAAAATCGAGCGCGCGGTGGGGGTGGGTGTTGTGTGCTTTGCTCTGCTGGATCATGCCGCTGTGCGTTTGTTTTCCCGCTCTTCCTGATAGGCCTTTGCGGGGGTGCGGTTGCCCAGTTCGGCGTGCGGTCTCCATGTGTTGTAGCGTTCGATCCAGCGACCCATGCCGGTGCGCGCCTCGCCCACCGTGCAGTAGCTTTTCAAATACACCTCCTCGTGTTTGAGGCTCCTCCACAACCGCTCGACGAACACGTTGTCCATCCAACGCCCCTTGCCGTCCATGCTCACCCGGATGCCCAGCTTTTCCAGCCTTCCGGTCCACTGCGGGGAGGTAAATTGGCTGCCCTGATCGGTGTTGAAAATCTCAGGCAGGTTCCCGCAGTTGCAGCGGGCCATGTCGAGGGCTTCGTGCACGAGCGCGGCGTCCATCGTGTTGGAGATCGCCCAACCCAGCACGTAGCGGGTGTGCCAGTCCATCACCGCGCACAGGTAGGCATGGCCCTGGCCCATCGGGATATAGGTGATGTCCGACGCCCAAACTTGATCGGCGTGCCTGCTCACAAATCCTCTCAAAAGGTAGGGGTATTTGCGATGTGTGGTGTCCGGGCAACTCGTTCTCATGCGCCGGGGTTGGCACCAGATCGTTTCTAGGCCCATTGAGCGCCGCAGCCTCTGGATGCGTTTGCGGTTCATTTTCAGTCCGTGATCGCGCTCCAAAACCGTGACAAGCTTCCGTGTGCCCAAACACGGATCCTCGGTGTAGATTTTGTCCATCGTCTTCATGGCTGCGCGATCCTCGGGCTTTTCCGGAACTCGCTCGTAATAGAGATTGGATCGACTGACATGCAGTAGCTTGCATTGTTTTCGAATGCTCAATTTGGAATGTTTTTCTTCAACCAGCTCGGCACGGTTCACAGGCCGAGCTGTTTGGATTTTTTTTCCAAAAAATCCACCGCGATCGTCAGTTCTCCAATTTTGCTCTGCAACAGGGCCCGCTCCTTTTCGAAGTCCTCCCCAGCTCTCTTGCCTCCCGCTTCAAAGACTCCTGGCACGTTGTCCAAGAGCGTCTTTTTCCACTCCGTGACCTGCGTGGGATGGATGTCGTAGGTTTTTGCGATCTCGTGGATCGTTTTCTCCCCCTTGAGGGCTTCTATGGCCACCCGGGCCTTGAATGCTCCGTCGTGGCGTCTGCGTTTTGATTTCATGTTGGTGTTTGGTTGTAGGATTTTCCTCCCCACCCATTCACCTCTTTTTATCTCTTAACCTCTGGTCCGAATTTTGGGGTCCCGCTCAGATCTCTTGGCGGATTCAGCTCACTGAGCGTTTTCTCGGCGAGCTTCGTAAGCTTCCCGTAGAGGATCGTGCGGATGTGAACGAGGCTCTGGTGTCTGTGATGGAAGCATGGGGCAAACCGCACGCACATCGAGGATCGGGAATCCGGAAACTTGGGGCCGATCTCTTTGAGTGCCGGGCCGGGCTTCGCCTCAGGTTGCTCTTCCGTGTCGAAAAGCCTCAACATGAACTGGTATTCTTCGAAGTCGGCATTCATGACGATATCCGCAGAGCTCTGAAAAAGCGCTGAAGGGTTAGGCATAAATCCGTGACACGGGAGGCGGCGGTGTAAAAGGGGTTAGATACCGGTCCCACACATCGACATATTTTGGTTCTGCCTGAATCTGGAATTTTGAAGGTATCTCTCGCTTTTGAAGTTACAAACTCAATAAAAAGGGAATGCCCCGCGTTTCATAACAATTTTCGATTTTTAACCTTGCCAGTTGTCCACAGGCCTGCTCCGGATCGATTTAAAAAATACCGTTGACATGATGGAACGGCATGATATTCTAAAAAAATGAAAGAAGCGGTTACAAAATTAACGGAGAGAGGGCAGGTTTCCATGCCCTCTTTTATTCGGAAAAAAATGGGCCTGCTGCCTGGTCGCAAAGTTATCTGGAAATACATTTCGGAAAGCGAGATAAGATTACTTGTAGGGGAGCGTAAGCCCAAGCAAAAGGGGGCGATGAGGGGGGCAATGAAAAATTACTTATCTGGAGAACTTGCCACGACGGCAGATTGGATGCGAGTTCTGCGCGAGGGGGAAGGATCCTAAATGGCTTGGGTTGTTGATACCTGCCTATTGCTGGACATCGGGTTGGATGATCCTGAGTTTGCGGAGAGGTCCGAGAATCTGGTTCTGCAAATGTCTTCCTCGGGAGTGGTCATAAGCCCTGTTACTTTTGTGGAATTGGCTCCGGCCTTTGGTGGTGATATGGCTGCGCTGAAAAATTTCCTGACAGGCTTGGGGATAGATTTTGAGGAGATTTGGGATGTGGTGGATACTGAAAATGCGGCGGAGGCATGGGCTACACACATTCTCAAGCGAAGAACAGGCGGTGGACTAAAGAGGCCTGTCGCAGATGTTTTGATTGGCTCTTTTGCTATGCGCTTCGAGGGTTTACTTACACGGAATGCGAAAGATTTTCAAAATCTATTTCCCAAACTGAGTGTCGTTGAGCCTTGAAGGAAAATGGTTAGTCATTCTTTCTTGAGGGGTCAGCCGACATGAAAGCTTGATCCTATCTAGCTCGGCGGGCGGATCGTGCTCTGGAAGTAGATAAAATGGATGTTGTAGGATGGTTGGCCTATGACATCACCTACAACTCCATCCCACAACAACGCAATCTCTATCGGAATCGACTTCCATAAGCGATACAGTGTTTTCTGCGCGATCGATTCCGCAGACCGCATCCTCGATAAGGGGCGCATCGATCACAGCACACCGGAGCTCTTCATTCACCTGATCAAGCGACATCCCGGCTGCCGTGTGGTTTTCGAGACCACCATGAACTGGGCTTGGCTCTACGAACTCCTTGAGCCTCATCTTGCGCATAAAGACATCATCTTGGCTGACGCCTTCAAGACCCGCATCATCGCCGAGTCTCAAGTCAAAAACGATAAGGTCGATGCCCACATCCTTGCCCGACTCCTGCGCGCTGGAATGATCTGCGAAGTTCACATCCCCTCCAAAGCCGCCAGGCAGCGCAAAGAGGTCTTGCGCCAGCGCTCCTTCTTCGTGCGGCAACGCACCAGAGTCCGCAACCGCATCCACCGCCTCCTCGGTGCCCAGCACAACCTGCAACTCCCTCAATGCAGCGACCTTTTCGGCAAGCGCGGACTGGGCTTTCTCGACAAGCTCGATCTTCCCGCACCCGCCGGACTCCTGCTCAAGCAGCAACTCGACATGTTGCGCAACCTCCAAAGCCGCATCGCCGAAGATGAAGCCGCCCTTAAAACGATGCACGAAGACTCGCCTGAACTCACCTTCGTGCAAAGCATCCCGGGCATGGGCCCGATTCTTGCCGCTGTGGTGGTGAGCGAAATCGACTCCATCAAGCGCTTTGCCAGCGCGCAAAAGCTCTGTGGTTACGCCGGGCTTTGCCCCTCGACTTCCAGCAGCGGAGGCAAAACCCACCAAGGCCGCCTGATGAGCCGCTGCAACAAATGGCTGCGCTGGGCCTTTGTCGAAGCCGCTTGGGTGTCCGTCGGATGCTCCCCCTACTTCGGCGACCACTACAAACGCAAACGCGCACTGGGCAAAAAAGCCAACACCGCCATCCTTTCCACCGCCCGGCGCATGGCCCGCATCACCTGGCAACTCTTGACCGAGAAACGCGCTTTTGAAACCCTTCCGCCGTCCCAAAAACCCAAAGACCAAACCGGCGGAGCCCGCAAGGGTTCGCCGGTTTCGGTCAAAGGTTTGGAGACTGCGGCAATCAGCACACCACTTTCCCCGGCCGCTCCCATTAAGGACTGGATGGTCGCCGAGGTCTGAAAAGGCCCCGGACGGCGCACCTTGGGTCAGACTGGAGGGCCGGGGATCTGATTGTCGATTTGGAAGGGGGATGAAATAGGCCCGCCCCGCAGAGAAGTTTGATCTCGAATCTCCAAAGCTGACGAGGGAGCGATGCATGCAAATCCGCTCTGGCGGCAATTTTTCAGCCAACGCGGATACCCTCGATCCATGCCTGAAACTCCCCCGCGAAACACCTTCAGAAATCTCGTGCGTCTTTCGCAGTATAATGACTACAAGCGACTAACAAAATACCCTCTTGACACTGCTTTTTCAGAGAAGGCATAAATTATTGACATGGGAGGCGGCGGAGTCGTTGTTGCTAGTAGCGAGTAACTGGATGCGAGCCATGTGCTTAGCGACGAAAAATGTAACATTTTTCGACTACTGGAAGGGTGCCCTGTAGCGCTGGTCTATGACCGCCGAACCCTCGCTGTTCCATGTTCCGCTACGACGTAGTGTAAGCGACCCGCTTGCCAGTGAAACCCGTCACCCCGACGGTCATAGCCCGCCGCTACAGTTTTCCAAAAAAATGATTTTGCCATCCATAATTTTGCCACATGGGGTCGAGGGTCGAGCGCGAAGCGCGCACCAGCCACCAGTTACTCGCCACCAGCTGCGAAGCGGCTATTTTTTTCTTGCCCGCTGACATTCCCAGCATACCATCCGTCGCTCCTTGTTCTGCGCCTATAGCAGGCTGAATTTAAAATTTTGTCAGAGGGGTCAGGAATTAATTCTTGACATTTTTAACCCCTGCGGAGCTCAGAACGAATTGCTGATCTCTGAAACCTGAAGGGCCGCGCTTTGGAAGAATGGCCCTTCGCGCCTGGCGGCACCAGCTTATGCGCTGCGCGACTCCGGCTTGGCAAGCCGCTGCGAGAGTCGGACGGCTCGGCGAGCCATCCCTACCAATTGGTTTCGATAGGCGCTGCCTCGCCGCCTGTCTTTGAGGGGTCAGGAATTAATTCTTGACATTGGAGGCTGCTACGCAGGTGTAGCGGCTGTCTATGACTGCCGAGGACGGAGAGCGGACCCCAGTGGAATAGAAATGCAGGATTCCACGGGGCAAGGTAGCGGAGGCGCTGCGCGCTGGAGATAGGAGATGGAAGTTAGCGGTGGAGAAAGTGGGGAGGCTGCTTCGCAGCTGTAACGGAGCCCAGTGGAATAAGCCGCCCCTGTGGAATATGCCTCGCCCAATGAAGAAAGCTATGATCTTCACAGGGTAAAGCATTCCACGGGGTTAAAAAGACTCCACGGGCGAACTGGCGGAGGAGTGCGCGGCCCCTGAAACTCGGTGGCCTTCTTAAAAACTCTTGCTTTCCTTTGCACTAATAGCCATATTTTCTGCATGATCATCAAAGCAATCGTTCATCCAGCAGAAGAGGGTGGTTTTTGGGCTGAAGTCCCGGCACTGCCTGGTTGCCGGACGCAAGGCGAAACTCAAGAAGAAATTCGAGAGAATCTTTTAGAGGCTATCGAGGTCTGGTTTGAGGCCGGCGAAGCCGATACGGACGAGAAGGAATCTCAAATCATGGAACTTGCCATTTGAAGCAGGTATCAGGAAAAGAGCTGGCGAGTGCCATCCAAGGCAAGGGATGGGTTCTTGCCCGGGTAAAGGGTAGCCACCACATCTTCACGAAAGACGGCAGGCGAGAAAGACTTGTCATTCCCATTCATGGCAATCGACCTCTGAAGATCGGTTTGCTGCGAGCACAAATGAAAATCGCAGAGCTATCAGAGGACGAGATTTAGGGCGAAGCAACATTTTTTCGGTTCTTCGTCATTTTCAGTGGGAGGAGCGTAAGAATATAGGATGAAAACCGAAAAGCTATTTCACGAGTTGCTGGTGGCCAGTAGCTGGTGAGCCAAAGGGGGGGCGGTCAGGACATAGGTAACACTTTGGGTTCAAGACCTGGGTAACACTCGGTGCCTTGGTTGGTTCATGTTGATTGATGTTTCTTGGTGTTCAAGGGGAAGATTGGGATTGCGCAGGCGTAGCGTAGAGTCCGCGCTTGCGAGGCGAAGCCGAGCCAGCGGAAGCGGTGGCCCCCATCCTTGAACCAGTAGGCGGCGGAAATAAGAGGTAGTGAGGTGGTGGGTTTTGTTTCCTTACTTGGGTTGGTTTGGGTTGGGTCGTGCGTTCGTGGGTGGGGGTCGGGGTGGGGGTCGGTCCCACACATTGACATATTTTGCAAAGGGTCTGAAAAAATAAAGTTTGTAAAATTTATCAAGGGTCATATGTTTGGTTTATGAGTGCAAAGGCTCTGGAATTCATTCAAATCTTTGAGGCATTGCCTGTTGAGAAACAAATTGAGGTTGCTGATTTTGCGCGATTTCTCTTCGAGAGGTCGGAGGATGACCGATGGGAAAAAATCCTTAATACCGACAAACCTCGAATCAAGCTCGAGGCATTCGCTCGGGCATGTGAAGAAGAGGGTTCGGAGCAGTTCGATTTTGAAAAATTGTGAAGTCTTTTGCGAGACCAAGCTTTTGGCGCGCCTATAATGATTTAGACTCTGTAGTGCGCAAAGATGCCAAACAGGCATACAAACTCTTTGAGTCTTCTCCAGATCATCCTTCTTTGCGTTTTAAGAAGTTAGCCGGAACAAAAGATATTTGGTCTGTAAGAATTTCAGCAAAATATCGGGCCGTCGGTCGAAGGAATGGTGAAGAGATTCATTGGTTTTGGGTTGGTTCGCATAATGATTTCGACAATTTGTTTGGATAGGCTGATGACGAACCGACCCGGCGGTCATAGACCGCCGCTACACATTTCCAGAACAAAATGATTTTGCCGAGAAGGGGGCGAGGGGATGCTGGGCACAGGTGAGGCTGGTGATTTCAAATAAAAACACTATGGCGGCTTGACAGCGACGCGGTAAAGTCGCATTTTTCGCTGATGCAAACTCTCAGTCCCACCAAAGCTCGTTCCAATCTCACCTTTTGGCTCAAAGCCGCAGCGTGCGGCGAGGATGTTGGCATTCTTTACGGGGATCAGATTATCGCCTTGCGGCCCGTCACTGTGGAATCCACCGATTACGCTTTGCGGGAGTATGGAGCCACCGAGGCCGAGGTGGGTCGTCTTTCAGTCCAAGCCCATGAGGAAATCCAACAAAACCGCCGTTCAGGATCGCTCAACACCTTCACCGGAAACCTCGAAGATCTCTTGGCGGATTCAGCTCACTGAGCGTTTTCTCGGCGAGCTTCGTAAGCTTCCCGTAGAGGATCGTGCGGATGTGAACGAGGCCCTGGTGTCTGTGATAGAAGTATGGGGCAAACCGCACGCACATCGAGGATCGGGAATCCGGAAACTTGGGGCCGATCTCTTTGAGTGCCGGGCCGGGCTTCGCCTCAGGTTGCTCTTCCGTGTCGAAAAGCCTCAACACGATCTGGTATTCTTCGAAGTCGGCATTCATGACGATATCCGCAGAGCTCTGAAAAAGCGCTGAAGGGTTAGGCATAAATCCGTGACACGGGAGGCGGCGGAGTCGCTGTTGCGAGTAGCGAGTAACTGGATGCGAACCTGGTGCGTAGCGACGAAAAATGTAACATTTTTCAACTACTGGAAGGGTGCCCTGTAGCGCTGGTCTATGACCGCCGAACTCTCTCCGAAACCTGTTCCAGGTTCCGCTACGGCGTAGTGCAAGCGTCCCGCTTGCCAGGGGAACTGACGGTCATAGACCGCCGCTACAGTTTTCCAAAAAAATGATTCTGCCATCCATGATTTTGCCGAGACAAAGCGTCGAGGGGCGAGAGTCCAGCGTCGAGGGGCGAGGGCAGCGGCGTTGCCGCAGGAGATAGGAGATCGGAGTTAGGAGATAGCTGCGGCGGTGCCGCAAACGGAGTCGAGGGTCGAGTGCTCCGGCTGCGCAGCAGCCTTCCCTACCCACTTTCACTTACTTGAAGCGTGCCCTGCCGACACCGCCGCTACAAGATTTCAAAGAAAATGAATCTGTCCTCCATGATTCTGTCGAATCTTCCGTCCTCCGCTATCAGCCATCCGTCCTCGGCTGCTTCGCAGCCTTCCATCCGTGACATTCCGAGAAATCCATGGTTAAAAAGCCCGCCAGAAAATCCGCTTGATCCTGCTTAATGTTCCATGCAAACTTCCCCCATGAAAGCCGATCCGAAGTCCCTCGAGGAATTGATCCGGAAACAGCCGCCTCCCAGCTCCGAGAGATTCTGGCTGCAAGTGGAAAAGGCCAAGGCAACCTCTCCCAACAGCGCGCCCTTGTCGAGTGGGGTCGTCTAGAAAAAAGACTCCTTGGCGGCCCTCACGAATTAACAGCTTTTCGGCCAGGAGGTCTTGAGCATCTCATTCATTATGTCGTTCAAGCCGGATTCGTTTACAAGCTGACTTACGGTGGCGCATTTGGCCGGACGGTTCGTCAAATCTCTCACGGGCTGGCTCCCTGCCTCGCCCTTGGAATATTTTGATCCTTGGGCCATTCACAACGACTTGTTTTCCAAACTCACCCAAGTGGTTGGTATCCTTGATTCCGCCGGGTGCCCCCAAATCCTTGTTGTGCAAAAAGCACTCCAAGGCGAAATACCCACAATTTCGGATGTTGATACATTCATGCGCCTTGCCGGTTTTGAGCCCGTCCAGAACATAGAATTCGCGTGGAGGAATGACGGGGTAGGAGTCAGTATTTTTGATGCCCGCCCGGCCAACTTTCTTTCCGTTTTGGGCAACCCTGTTCCTTTTGACTTAATCCCCGTTCGTTTCTGAGTATTTCCGAACATCTTACAATCGACTCAAGTTTCAACTTTCCGCCTTCAGCTTTCGAGTTTCCGCCTTCAGGTTTGCCTCCTTCGCTCCCGCTCATGTCGCCCTTCGGGCTGCCTGCAGCAGGCTACCCGGCCAGCGCCCGCTGGCACGTGTTCAGGTCTCAGGCTTCAGGTTTGCCTCCTTCGCTCCCGCTCATGTCGCCCTCCGGGCTGCCTGCGGCAGGCTACCCGGCCAGCGCCCGCGGGCACGTGTTCAAGTTTTCGCATCCCAACCCGTTACCAGTTACTCGCCACCAGCTGCGAAGCGGCTATTTTTTTCTTGCCCGCTGACATTCCCAGCATACCATCCGTCGCTCCTTGTTCTGCGCCTATAGCAGGCTGAATTTAAGGGGTTGGAATTTCTATCACGGCATGAGGACACTGACAGAATCTGAAAAGCAGATTATCGCTGGCTCGGGGCTTTTTGACCCGCAGTGGTATTTGGCGACCTATCGCGATGTGCCTGCACTGGGGCTTGAGCCCCTGGAGCACTATTTGCGGATTGGTATTTACGCGGGTCGCCCGCCATGCCCGCTTTTTGATATCAGGCACTATTTTTATCAATTTGCACAAGCGGGGCGTGAGGATTTGCCGGAGTTTCCCCTGGTGGATTACCTCGCCAAGGGGTGGAAGGCCGGGCTGAATCCGCACCCGCTCTTCCATGTGCGGCATTACCTCGAAAAGAACCCGGATGTCGCGAAGTCCGGAGACGAGCCTCTCGGTCACTATCTGCGCATCGGCGCGACGGAAGGACGCAATCCGCACCCGGCGTTTGATGCGGCCTTTTACCGCGAGCACTACCCGGATGTGGCTGCTTCGGGCATCGACCCCTTGCTCCACTTTGCAGCTCATGGTCTCGCAGAGGGGCGCTCGCCCAATGCCTTCTTCAATCCCGGTGACTATGCAGAGCTAAATCCAGATGTTGTTCGATCTGGATTAAATCCAGTTATCCATTATGCGGTGCATGGGTTCTACGAATTCCGCTTAACCAAAAAAGGTGCTTTTGCCTGCCACACGGGCGGTGGCCCTACGCCAGGCTACAACTCTTACGCCGAATGGTTGTCACGGAATGAAGAGCCAGCAGATGGGGCTGGGCATGATTTTCTTCGTGAAATCTCCACCATGAAAAGCCCGCCGCTCATTTCCGTGGTGATGCCCGTTCACAACACCAAGGCAGAGTGGCTCGGCGAGGCGATCGATTCCGTGCGTGGGCAAATCTACCCCCACTGGCAACTCTGTATCGCCGACGATGCCTCCACCGCCCCGCATGTGCGCGATATCTTGGAGCACTACCGCGCCCTCGATTCGCGCATCCAGATCATTTACCGCCCCGAGGGCGGCCACATCTCCGCCGCGTCGAATTCCGCATTGGGCCTCGCCACGGGCGATTTTGTCGCCCTGCTCGACCACGACGATGTGCTCTCCGAGCACGCGCTCTACCATGTCGCCGCCGCATTGCAGAGGAATCCCGACGCCATGATCCTCTACAGCGACGAGGACAAGCTCGCCGAGGATGGCTCCCGCACCGAGCCCCACTTCAAGAGCGATTGGAATCCCGACCTTTTCTTCTCGCAAAACTACATCTGCCACCTCTGCGTGATCCGCCGCTCGATTCTGGAAAAAATCGGCGGGTTCCGCCTGGGCGTCGAGGGCAGCCAGGATCACGACCTCCTTCTCCGCTGCCTGCCCCATGTGCGCGACAGCCAGATCCTCCACATCCCGCGTATTCTCTACCATTGGCGTATCCACCCTGAGTCCACGGCCAAATCTGCCGGAGGAAAGAGCTACACTGAAGATGCTGCCTTAAAAGCGCTCAATCAATATTTTGTTCAGAATGTTTCGCAAGAAGTCAGAGTGGAGAGAGCGCTCGGATCAAATACTTATCGCACGTGGTGGCCGATCCCAATGCCGGAACCGCTTGTGAGCCTATTAATCCCTACTCGCAACCGCCGTGAACTCATTGAAACCGCTGTCTCTAGTATTATCCAAAAAACAGAATATCGGAATTTTGAGATTCTCATCCTCGACAATGGTAGCACGGAGCAAGATGTATTGGATTACTTTGAGCAAATCCAGAAGAGTGAGTCGCGTGTGCGAGTAGTCCCTTATCACCATCCTTTCAACTACTCCGCTATTAATAATTACGGCGTAACGCAAGCTCGGGGTGAAGTCCTCGGGCTCATCAATAACGATATCGAGATCATCTCTCCCGGCTGGTTGAGCGAGATGGTCTCCCACGCCCTGCGCCCCGAGATCGGCTGTGTGGGCGCAAAATTGTATTATGCAAATGGGACAATCCAGCATGGTGGAGTTATAGTTGGCTTAGGGGGGCTTGCAGCTCATAGCCATAGTCACTTCAAACGGAAAGATAGCGGCTATTTTCATCGATTAAATTGCGTGCAAAATCTCTCTGCCGTTACAGCTGCTTGCCTCGTCATACGCAAGAGCGTCTTTGAACAAGTCGGCGGCTTTGATGAAAAAAACCTCACCATCGCCTTTAATGATGTAGATTTATGTCTCAAGGTCCGTGATGGAGGATATCGCAATCTTTGGACACCCTATGCCGAACTATATCACTACGAATCTCTAAGTCGAGGCTACGAGGACACGCCCGAAAAAATCAAACGCTTCCAGTCAGAAATTCGCCACATGAAAAATAAATGGGGCAAGGGTGAAAATTTGCCCATCGACCCGTATTATAATCCAAATCTCACTCTCGATCGCGAAGATTTCAGTCTGAGGTAATAAACCTCTTTAAACCTCGCAGGCATTAATAATTCAAGCTCTCTATGCAATCCCAGCCAATGCCTGACCCTGACAAATTTGCCATCGGGGCGATTTTCAAAAACGAGAGGCCTTATATTCTGGAATGGATCGCCTTTCACCGCACGATTGGCATTGAAAAATTCCTGATTGGTGACAACGACAGCACGGATGGGTCCAAGGACCTCCTCCGTCTTCTCGATTTGGCAGGAATCATCCACTATTTCGACTTTCCGAGCGAGCCGGGAGTCAAACCCCAGCGGCCGTGTTATTCTAAAATCCTAAAGGTTGCAAAAAATTTAGGCATAGAGTGGGTCGCATTTATTGATGCCGATGAGTTTCTTATGCCGGAAGCCGAGGAGATGGATTTTTTTTCGTGCATTGAGGCAGCAATTTCTCAGCCAGATACCGGTGCGGTTGCCATCAATTGGGCCATTTATGGCTCGTCGGGTTGGGAGAATAGGCCGGAGGGTTTGGTATTGAAGGATTTCACCAAGCGTGCACCTCTTGGTTTTTCTCCTAATCTGCATTATAAAAGTTTGGTAAAACTAGAGGCTGCAATCAGAGTCCCGCCTAATCCTCACCACTTTCATTTAGAAAACGATTTTAAATACAAAAATTTGCAAGGAAGCACACTGGCAATTCATCCAAATTTTGGAATAGGGCTTTCAAATGCTATTACTAGTTGCCCCTTAAAAGTTAATCACTATGTCGTAAAATCAAGGGCCGAGTTTTTTGATAAGAAATCTCCTAAAGGATCTGCAAATTCGGAAGCTATATCTAAAGGAAAAATCTATTTTGAATATCACGACAGAAATGATGAAGCCGATCCCTGCTCGCCCAAGCGGATTCATGAGACGATTGTTGAAATGGAAGAAATTTCGAATCAATTAAGTTTCATCAAAAGTTTGGAAAAAAAGATTCGGAAAAATATTATTATAGAAAACTGCAATAGACTCAGAGGCATTGCTGAACACCCCTACCTTAACGGAGAAAATCTTCCTGCCGGCTTCGATCCGCTGCACTACTTACTCCTGAACCCTGATGTCTTGATCGCTGGAGCAGACCCCGTTCAGCACTATCTTGAATTCGGGAAAAAAGAAAACCGCAAGTATCAATTATAGAGAATTTTCCAAGTTGAAAAATACCAACCATATTCCCCAAAAAACAAGTCTTGCGGCTTGGTGGAGGTGCGTATTGATCGGAGCGCTGACGATGCTCTCTGTTTCGAATCCTACTCAAGCGCAAGATGCTCCGCCTGCATCCGAGGCCGTAGGATCTGAAGGGGTCTTGGACGAGATTCAGATCACCGGCAATACCCTGAAGGCACGAGGGTGGGCAGGCGCGGGCAATTCCGCAAACCCAGTCGCGGAAATACGCCTTTTGGTCGATGGGGTTCAGATTTACAGCGGCAGCTTCGAAATACAGCAACGCCCGGATGTCGCCAAAGCCAAGGACCGCCCCGACTGGCTGGAAAGCGGATGGAGCATTAACGCGCCCCTGAGCACCCCACTCCCCGATAGCCCAAGAAAAATCACCGCCACCGCCACACTCCAAAATGGCGACCGCTTCGATCTCAGCGTGCCCGCGGAAAGGGTATCTTTAACCTCGCCGCCCTCAAATTCCTCAAAACCCGATGACAAAGCTGCCCCGCCGAAAGCGGGGAATACCATCATTTCAAAAATCGCCTGGCTGGCGGCAGCCCTGCTGGCGGGTTTGGCCGGTTGGCTTGCCTATCAAAAGTTCCGGCAACCCCAGACGCCATCTTCTGTGCAACCAGACGCGCCCGCGCCGTTTCAGAGGCCGGACCGTGCAACCATTTTGATTCTGGCCGGTGTCTTTTTTTCCATCTTCGCCAGCAAACTTTTTCTGATCGCGCATTTTGGCTCTGGAATTCCCTTCTGGGACCAGTGGGATGGCGAGGCGAGAAACTTGCTGATTCCGTTTCTGGAGGGGCGTTATCATTTAGCGGATTTGTTCTCACCCCATAACGAACATCGCATCGCGCTCACTCGGCTGCTGGTGCTGGGGCTTTTTATTCTGAATGGGCAATGGGATCCGCTGGTCTCCATGGTGGCCCAAGCGGCGATGCACGCGGGCATCCTCGCTTTTTTGGTGGCCTCCGTGCGTTGCGGTATGGGATCGAGATCTTGGGGACTTTTCGCCGCACTCACCGCCTTGTTCTACGCCGTGCCGTTTTCTTGGAACAACACTCTCTGGGGGTTCCAATCCCAATTTTATTTCGTTCTGCTCACGGGGCTGCTCGGTTTGTGGCTCACTTGGAGATTTGCGGATTTGTCGGGCGGCTGGTGGCTGGGTTGGGCGATGTTGTTGTTGGGGCTTTTTGCGATGGGAAGCGGGCTTTTGGCCCCTGCGGCAGCACTCGGTGTCGGCGTGGTGCGATTGGTTGCAGGGCCGGCACCCCGCAGGCGCGGCTGGATCGGGTTGGTTGCCATCTTGCTGGTGGTGTTGCTGGCTGTGCGACTTCTGGTCAACCATCCCGGGCATGAACCCCTCAAAGCCCAGAATGTTTCGAATTTTTTGGGATTTTTCTTCAAACTGTCGGCCTGGCCCACGGAAATTTCCTGGCTTGGGTTGGTTTTGCATTTGCCCGTCTTGGCAACAGGCGTATTCGTTTTAGTGCGCCGCCCACCTCGCCATGATCCCGCTTGGCTTTTTGCCGCCTTGGGGGCGTGGAGCGTGCTCGCCATGGCGGCCCTGGCTTATGGACGAGCCAACAGTGCCTTGGATTCCCGATACACAGATAGCCTCGCCTTCGGCCTCCTCACCTCCCTGGCCTGTGCGCTGTATCTGACAACCCTGCTCGGCGGGAATTTGCGGAAAATCGCCCAAGCCGCTGTAGCTGTGGGTGTGGCCATCGCAGCGGCAGGAATCTTTCATGTTTTTTCGGACGATTTGCTCAGTGAGATTCCCGAACGCAAAGCGCTGGAACCGATCCAAAAAAACCATCTTTTGGCCTTCTTCGCCACAAACGACCTGCAAGCTTTGGAGAACAAGCCGCACCTCCATATTCCCTACCCCAGCGCAACCACCCTAGCGCAAGTTCTCCGCCAAAAATCTCTGCAGGAGGTTTTCCCTGCCGCCATCCACCCGGGCCTATCTCCTGCGCGGGCGATATTCTCCGAGAAGGCTTTCGTCGCAAACGGCGGGGTTTACCAGACGACCCAACCCGTGAATCCGAAGCCCCATTTTGGCTCGTTCACGCAGGCGGGCGATGCCAGCACTGGGGAGTTGCGCTTGGAATATCCCGTGGCCCCCGCCGCTTCCCGTTGGTCGCTGGCTGTTTCCGGATACCCGCTCAAAGATGGAATGGAACTTTTTCTCGAAACGGAAGACGGAAGAAAAATTCCAATCCCAATCGCTGCAAACCCGCGGGAAACTTGGCATGAGGTTGTTTTCAAAAACCCCGGTGTGCCGTTTTCCATCGTGGCTGTGGACGGGAGCCCAACCACTTGGCTGGCCATCCGGCAGCCTACTCCAATTGGTAGGCTCTCGGTGTGGACAAAATGGTTGCTTGCTCATTGGTGGATGTTTGGAGCTGCAGGCGTGGGATGCTTTTTTGGATCTGCTTTGATAACTGGAAGTAAATACATGAGACATGAAGATGCTTGCTGAAAGATTTGAAAAGCCGAACCGCTTTGCCTTACTAACTGGGGGGGCAGTTTTACTTTTATTGTTATTTCTACGAAGGGCAGATGCTCTTCTTTATCCAAGCGTTTGGTGCGAAGATGGAACGCAAGTTCTTCCAAGCCTTATTTTGGATGGTATGGCAGGGCTTTTCACGCCTGTTAACGGCTACATGATACTAAGCTCTAAAATTATCTCTGGGCTGGCACTGCTCTTTGGGATCCAATTTTACCCGTTAATAAGCAGTCTGTTTGCGCTGATTTTTAGTTTTGGCTGTGTCATGGCGGTTTGGCTGTGTCCAACAAATTTAAAATACAAGTTTTTTTGCGCACTTGGGTGCATTTTGATACCAACAGACCCAGAATGTTTTGGAACTCCCCTCTATTCATTCTGGTGGTCTGGGTTGCTATTAATCCTGCTCGTTTTATGGAATGCAGATGGAGATAGATTATGGCTGCGCGTGTCACTGCTTCTTCTGGCTGGCTTTTCATCTCCGCTGATAGTGGGCTTAGCCCCGTTTTTCGTAGCCCGCGCGATTTTTCTTCGATATTCTAAAAATTATAAACAAGAAATAATTATAGGAGTCGCAGCGATGGGGATAGCAGCGATTCAATTTTGGTTTATTATACAGCAGAAAAGCGGTGGAGTTTTGGATATTAACATGATCATCCAAAACACCATTCCCAAGTTTCTGGGTGGTTTTGTGGTTTGGCCAATCTTTAAAGATTCCGCTATATACACTTCTCTTCAATGGATCGCTTCTATCTTGCTTGTAGCAATTTTTGTGAAAATAAACAAGAAATGGAGCATTTGGATCCTGGCACTCATTTTAGTTTACGGACTTATGGTCGCTTTATCGGTTGCTCGAGTGTCGCCACAAATCCTGCATCCAGTTTTAGCTGGACCAAGATACTTCTTCTATCCTTTTATTATTCTCTTCTGGCTATTTCTTTATTCGTATCATAAATCGAATTCTTGGAATAGGTTACTTCCCGTTTTGGTATGTTGCATAGCCGCTTTAGGTTCACTGTTCTCATGGGACAGACATCATGCGGATATCCATTGGCAGAAACACATTGAAACAGCCCAGTTTTTTGAAACTTATCCAATGCCAGTTACATTCGATGGAAAATTGCACACAAATTGGCGATCGGAAATTTATCAAGGGAGTGCAATTCCTTGGAAGAAGCAACTAGGGAATAAAAACCTAAGCCAGTTGAAAACTTTCCCATTTAAGCGGGCTGGTTCTTCTGTTTTAGAAATAAAAAATGATGCAGGATATTCAAAAATAATTAGTAACACTATTAGTGGTGCTGATTTTGAGAAATCCAAATTTGATAGCGTTATGGTCTTAGGAACCTTCGTAAAATCAGATCAAGATACTGGAAATATTGAAGTTAAAATGAAGAAAGGCGGCAGATTGCTATTCCGAACAGGTCCATTTCAAAAAGACAATTGGGCGAAAATTGAAGTCCTTGGTCAGGAGGCGCTTTTTTATAATCTAATTCCGACAGGGTGCTTGGATTGGACTGTCTTGGAGTTCTCTAATAAAAATCTCCCGCCGGAATTCATCGTGAGATTATCTGATAATGGCACAGAATTTGGAGAATGGCTCGCAGTTGGAACACCGATTGAAAAAAATGAAAAATAATAACAAAACACTACTCGTTACTGGATCCTCGGGCTTGATTGGCTCGGAGGTTTGCACCTACTTCACCCACGAACTCGGCTACAACGTGCATGGGGTGGACAACAACCAGCGCGCAGTCTTTTTCGGCCCGCAAGGTGATACACGCTGGAACCAGCAGCGGCTTGCGGCTGATCTGCCCGGCTTTGTTCACCACGAGGTGGATATCCGCGATAGGCAAGGCGTGTTGGAACTCCTTCGCGTCCTCCGCCCCTCGGTGATCGTCCACACGGCGGCCCAGCCCTCGCACGACCGTGCGGCGGCGATCCCTTTCGACGATTTCGATACCAATGCCGTGGGCACGCTCAACCTGCTCGAGGCTGCGCGGCAGGCGTGCCCGGAGAGCCCCTTTGTGCACATGAGCACGAACAAGGTCTATGGCGATGCACCGAATTCCATCGCCCTGCAGGAACTCGAAACTCGCTGGGATTACGCGGACCCCGCCTACGAGCACGGAATCCCGGAAACCTTCACGATCGATCAAAGCAAGCACTCGCTCTTCGGTGCCTCGAAAGTGGCGGCGGATGTGATCGTGCAGGAATACGGGCGCTACTTCGGCATGCCCACTTGCTGCCTGCGTGGCGGCTGCCTCACGGGCCCGAACCACTCCGGTGTGGAGCTGCACGGGTTCCTGAGCTATCTGGTGAAATGCAACTTGGAGGGCCGGGAATACCGCGTCTTCGGCTACAAGGGCAAGCAAGTGCGCGACAACATCCACTCGCTCGATGTGGCCCGCTTCATGGCCGCATTCGTTGGCGCTCCACGGGCGGGCGAGGTTTATAACCTCGGTGGCGGCAAGGCGAATTCCTGCTCGATCCTCGAGGCCTTCCAAATCACCGAGCAAGTTTACTGGCAAGGCGCAGGTCCATACCTATGTCGATGAAAACCGCATCGGCGACCACATCTGCTACTACTCCGACCTCCGCAAAATGAAAGCCCACTACCCCGGCTGGGACATCACCCAATCCCTCGAAAGCACCATCGGCCAAATCGTTGACGCGTGGAGGAAGAGGGCGGAAGACTAAAGTTTACCACAAAGAACACAGAGTTAAAAACCCAACCTGTAGCGGCGGTCTATGACCGCCGAATTGCCAAGACCCCGGCGCTCATAGAGATGCCGCTACAAGTCCACCAGATCCTCTCTTAAAAAATCCCTTGCCTGAAAACACAACATCCCCCGTTCTCAAGCTGATCAACTCCGGCGAGTCTCAAACGCTGGAGTTCAAATCGACCTTTGACAAGGCATCCATTGAGTCGCTTGTGGCTTTTGCCAACGCGCAAGGGGGCACCGTGCTCGTAGGCGTCAGCGATACCGGAGACTTTTTGGGAGTCACCCTCGGCAAGGAGACTCTCAACGAATGGGTAGGTCAAATCAAGCATTCCACGACGCCCGGCCTGATTCCCGAGATTTCATCGCACGACATCAACGGAAAAACGATCATCCAGATTCAAGTCGATGAGTTTCCCATCAAGCCAGTCAACACGAAAGGCCGCTACTTCAAACGCGTAGCGAATTCCAACCATGCGCTGGCCTTAATGGAGATCAGCGATCTCTACTTGCAATCCTTGCAGGTGTCTTGGGATGCTCACCCTTCCCTCGGATCGGATTCCCAAGCTCTGGATTCCAAGAAAATCGATCGATTTTTAGCCAAGGTGAAAGAGAGCGGGCGATTCGATCTTGACCAACAAGACGATCCAAAGGCCATTCTGCAGAAACTCGGCTACATCTTACACGACCAACCCACATGGGCAGCCATGCTGCTTTTCGCTCGCGAACCCCTTCGGCACCACATCCACATCGGCCGCTTTAAAACCCCGAGCCATATCATCGACGACCGGCAATTCACGGACACCTTGTTTGAAGTCACCGAACAAGCCATGAAATTCATCGTCTCGCATCTGAGCGTGGCCTTTGAGTTTGATGGCTCGGTGCAAAGAAAAGAGCGCTTTTCCTACCCCTTGCCAGCCCTTCGGGAAGCTTTGGTCAATGCCATTGTGCATCGTGATTACACCGATAGCTCCGACATCCAAATCAAAATCTTCGATGACCGGATCACCATCTACAGCCCCGGTCGCCTTTATGGCGGGCTGCAGATTGAAGAGCTCCATACAAACCACTACCCTTCGAAGCTAAGGAACAAACTCGTTGCCGAGGCCTTCTACCTCACAGGCAACATCGAGAAATATGGCAGTGGTTTCATTCGGATTCGCAAGGCTCTTGAAGACTACCCAGAAGTGAAACTTGAAATCAGAGAAAGCGGACACGGATTGTTGCTTTCATTTCTTAAAGTCGGCCTCCAACCAGAGTCGCAGCAAGTCACCGATCAAGTCACCGATCAAGTCACCGATCAAGTCACCGATCAAGTTACGACTGAGGTTTCCCGTTTGTTGACTGTGATGCGGAAGTCAATGTCACGCTTGGAAATTCAATTGGCACTTGGCCTGAAGCATCTCCCTCATTTGCGCGATGCCTACTTAATCCCGGCAATGAAAGAGGGGCTCCTCGAAATGACGATCCCCGAAAAACCGCAAAGCCGTTTCCAAAAATATCGGCTAACAACCGCAGGAAAAATGCTTGTAGATATAATAAAATCTAAAAAATGATTCTTTCCCCCATGATTCTGTCGAATCCCCTCTCCAGCGCTCACAGAGCGCCGCTTCAGCACTAAATGCCCTAAAATTTTATGAAAATTCTCATCACAGGAATCTGCGGATTTGTCGGCAGCACGCTCGCCAAGGCCTTGTTAGCCCATCGAACCGGCTTGGAAATCCTCGGCATCGACAATTTCATTCGCCCCGGCAGCGAAACCAATCGCGCTGAGCTGAAATCCCTGGGCATAAAAATCCTCCACGGCGACATCCGCTCCTCGAGCGACTTGGAGGGCATTTCCCACATCGATGCCCTCATCGATGCCGCCGCCAACCCCAGCGTGCTGGCCGGCGTGGATGGCAAAACCAGCTCGCGCCAGTTGGTCGAGCACAATCTCGGTGGCACAATCAACCTTCTGGAACTCTGCAAAGCCCACAAAGCTGCGTTTATTCTCCTCAGCACCAGCCGGGTGTATTCGATCCCGCCCCTCGCCAGTCTTCCCGTCGAAGTCCATAACAAAGCCTACCGCCCTCAGGTTTCAGGTTTCAGGTCTCAGGTCTCAGGTCTCAGTTCCTCAGGTCTCAGTTCCTCAGGTCTCAACCTCTCCGGCCTCTCTCCCATGGGCGTCGATGAGCGCTTTTCCACCCAAGCCCCTGTCTCACTCTACGGCTCGACAAAACTCGCCAGCGAGGCCTTGGCTCTGGAATACGGCGACACCTTCGGCTTTCCCGTATATATCAACCGCTGCGGCGTGATGGCAGGGGCCGGGCAATTCGGCCGTGCGGACCAAGGGATTTTTGCGTATTGGATCCACTCCCACCTTCGCAAGAAAAACCTCGGCTATATCGGCTTCGATGGCTTAGGGCATCAGGTGCGCGACTGCCTGCACCCTGCCGATCTCGCTCCGCTCCTGCTGAGCCAACTGGATTCCCAAGCGCCCCTCTCAACGGAGAATCGGGTTCTGAATATCTCCGGCGGTGCGGAATCCGCCATGTCCCTCCGCCAGCTCACCGCTTGGTGTGATGACCGCTTCGGTGCACATTCGGTGGTTTCCAAACCCGAAAACCGCCCCTTCGACATCCCCTGGATGGTCTTGGATTCCACCAAGGCCCGCGAAATCTGGCGCTGGAAACCCACCTTGTCCGTCTCGGCAATCCTTGAAGAAATCGCCATCCACGCCGAAGCCAACCCGAATTGGCTGGAGGTTTCCGCTCCGCTTTGAAATCCAGAAAACCATGAACACCAACCCGCTTCAACTTCTCTCCATCGTCATTCCCGCCCGCGACGAGGAAGGATGCATCGCCTCCACCGTCCACCACTTGAATGTGGAACTCAAACTCCGCGGCGTGCCGCATGAAATTGTGGTGGTGGACGACGGGTCCACCGACCGCACTTGGGAAATCCTGCAAGAGGAGTCCAAAAAGATCCCGGAACTCAAGCCGGTGCAAAATCCCGGGCCGCACGGCTTCGGCCGCGCCATCACCAAGGGGCTCGACTCGATGACTGGCGATGCCGTGACGATCATGATGGCCGATGAATCCGACGATTCGCGCGATGTGGTGCGGTATTGGGAGGAACTCAACAAGGGCTATGACTGCGTGTTCGGCAGCCGCTTCATGCGGGGTGGGGGAGTGATCGACTACCCACGGATCAAACTGTTCATCAATCGCCTGGCAAATCTTTTCGTGCGCCTGCTTTTCCGCCATGGGTTAAACGACACGACCAACGCCTTCAAAGCCTACCGCAAAGAAGTGATCGACGGCGTGCGCCCGATCCTCTCGCCGCATTTCAACATCACGGTGGAATTGCCGCTCAAAGCCATCGTGCGCGGCTACAGCTTCACCACCATCCCTATCACCTGGCGCAACCGCCGCCACGGCGTGGCCAAGCTCAAAATCAAGGAAATGGGCAGCCGATACCTCTTTGTTTGCCTGTATGTGTGGGTGGAAAAATATTTTTCCCGGGGGGATTACAGGAAGAAGGAGGACCTGAGCCCTAAATGCTGAGTGGCCATTCCAATATGAACGAAATACCTTTGTCAAGAGATCGCTTTTTCAGAGTTAGCTCTTTTGGGTGGCCGTTGCTGCAAAAAATTATGATTTTAATATTTGCATTTTTTCTGCTTGCCTTAGCGAACGCACTTCCATCGGAACTGCCGCCACTTCAAGGTGGGTATCCTCCGTCCAAAAATGTCCACCTCGCTCCGATGAAAAATGGGGTGGTCGGAGCCATTAGTTTCGGTGAAAAAGGGGATCGCGATCGCGGGGAAATCCGCTTGGAGATTCCGGCGCGGGATCTCAAGAATATCGATTTTTTTTACGCCGGCTATCCAAACGGAACCACGCTCCGCTATGAGGTCCGGGCCCTTGGCAGAAAGCCGATCGTTTTGAATTTGATGCCAGCATCCGAGTCTTGGCTCGAACTTCCACTGCGTGTTCCCGAGGGGTGGAGCATGGACGACGATCTGAGCATTGTGGCGATCGACGAGAATGAGCAATTCACAGGGTGGGTTGGGCTCGCTGTGGCACCACATCGCGGGGTGTTTGCCAAGGTTTTCAATGAATGGCGGCAGGTCTTCGCCATCCTGTGGGTTCTCCTTATTGGACTTGTGATTTGCGGTCCCGTGTTTCTCTGCCGGGGTGCGCCCATGGTGCGATGTGCGCTGGTCATGCTTGGTGCTGGGATTTTGGTGCATGGTGGCTTTTTACCTAGCATTGTTACTGCACTGGAGCATGGCATCGGATCGTTTTGCCGCTCGCAAGTGCCTTGGGGCTGGGGGCGTGGATTTTTCTTGCGATTCGCAGGTCCAAGCAAGTCCCAGCCGGGGTTCGATTTTGTTTTCCAACGCTCATGCTGGGTGCTGTTGCCATGTGCTGTTACCTTTTGCCTGTGATCGTTGCAGGGCCAAACTTGCGCGCTGACGATCCGTTTCCTGCTGCCCAGCACTTCTACCGAGGCATGCCAATGGATAACCGGATTCCTTGGATCCTGGCCGAGGCCAGTATGGCTGATACTTACAAGTCCCCTTTGTTCGGAGACTGGTTGGGAAGCGATCGCCCTCCTTTGCAATCGGGGTTGATTGTTTTGATGCAAGACGCGCTCGGATGGTTGCCCCCAGCTGCAGGGGCTTTTGCCACAAGTTGCGCAGCGCAGGGGCTGTGGATTCTCGGGGCCATGGTGTTGCTGTGGGGGTTGGGAATGTCGGGTTCCGCGCTCAAGTGCGGATTGGTCACGGCAACCATCTCGGGCTTTGTGCTTTTGAATGGAATTTTCACTTGGCCAAAATTGATGTCTGCCGGGTTTCTTTTGGCCTCGGCAGGCATCCTTCTCCAGCATTTGGCTGAGAGTGAAAAACGACCTTTGAAGGCCTCGGTGTCTTTGATGCTGGCAGGTTTGCTGGCCGGGTTTTCCATGCAGTGCCATGGCTCCGCGGCTTTTGCCATTTTGCCAATGGGTGCGTTTTTGCTCTTCCGTAAGGCTTGGCAATTCGCAGGCCCGGTGTTGGTTCTGAGAAATGGACTGGCTTTCGGTGCGTGCTTCATTCTTCTTCAGGTGCCATGGACTCTCTGGCAAAAAATCGGTGATCCCCCTGGAGATCGCTTAATCAAATGGCACATCGGGGGAGTCATGCCCGTAGACGAAAGAAGAGCAGGTCCAACGATTATTGAGAGTTATAAAAATCTTAATTGGGATGCATTCTGGAAAAACAAAAAACAAAATTTCGAAACACTTTTTGTTCCACCCAATCTCTCAGCCTCGCCTTGGTTTGATCTTCAAAATCGAAATCGCGCATTGAATTCGGACTTTTTTGGAGTTTTTCCGGCTATGAGTTGGGCATTGCCTGCTTGGCTTGGTCTCATTTTTCTCGGGATCCACGATCGAGAAGTCCGCTGGAGATTACGAAGATTGTTCTTCAAATTCCTCCCTATTCTCTTGTGGGTAGTTGCCACAGCGGCTGTGTGGATCTTTTTGATGTTCATACCCAGATCCACGGTTAACCATCAAGGCCCGATGAATCTCGCGCTCATTGGGTTGCTTTTTTCCGGAGCAGCGCTGGGGGCAGTTTCCCCTAAAGTGTGGGGGGTTGCCACAATCTTACAGGCATTTGGGGTTGTTTGGCTGTATTTCGGTTTGCGCTATCACCCATCCACGGAGGTGGTGTGGTTTTGGGTAACGATCGCGTGTGTGGCCACGATGATCCTGGGCTCGATCTTCCCGAAGAATCTGCACCCAGAAAAAGACAATTTATGACACATAATCGACCTATGAAAAAAATCACCTGCCTCGGTGCTGGCTATGTCGGTGGCTCATTCCTCCTGCTTGCTCAAATATCAAGCCGAGGTGAGCAAATCGATATTGGACACTTGACAAGTTAAAATCAAACCTCATAATTGGTCTATGATGTCAGAGGGGTCAGCAACTGTCTTAGTTAGCAAGGGAAAAGTTAGGATTTTTTAGGAGGCGGTTGGCGAGGATAATGAGTTTTCGCATGAGGGCGGTGAGAGCGAGTTTTTTTGGTTTTCCAGCGGCAAGAAGGCGTTGGTAAAGGGCTTTGAGGATGGGGTTGTGGCGGGATGCGACGAGGGCGGACATGTAAAGAACGGAGCGGACCTGGGAACGCCCGCCGCGAATATGGCGTTGGCCACGAAATTGGCCGCTGTCGTGATTGAATGGAGCGACTCCGGCGAGCGAAGCGGCCTGAGTGTCGGAAAGGGAGCCGAGTTCGGGCATGAGGCCCAGGAGGGAGGATGCGGTGATCTCGCCGATGCCTTGGACCTCTTGAAGGAGGGAGACTTTGGATTGAAGGCTTGGAGAGGATTTGATTTTCTCGGCGATGAGTTTTTGAAGGTTGTCGGCCTGTTTTTTCAGGTTGGAAACGGTTTTTTCAATAATCGCGAGAATTAATTTGTCGGAAATGGTTTCAGTGAGGTTGTTATTCTGGGTGACTTGGGTAAGAAGATGAGAGCGAAGTTTGACGAGGGCAGCAAGTTGCTGATGTAGAGGCTCCGAAACCGAAAGAGGGGCTGGATGAAAGGCTTGGCCGAATTCGGTGAGAATTTGAGCGTCGATGGCATCTGACTTCGCAAGTCGACCTTTGGCTTTAGCAAAATCGCGGACTTGCCGTGCATTGATGCGAGCAATAGAGCAATGAAGGCTGTGCGCCAAGGAAATGAGGGAAGCCTCATAACCACCGCTGGATTCACAGACGATGACGGAGTGTTCGGGCAGTGATTTGAGAAAGACCGTAATGGATTTTTCGTTGTTGAGAATGCGAGCGACTTTGCCGTCGCGATGGATGTCGAGGTGGAGTTTGGCGATATCGATGCCGATGTATGTTTTCATTTGTGTATGGAACGGTTTTAGGGTTGGTTTGTGATGTTTTCGCTTCGACTTGCAATACGAACTCGGTAGGTTCAGGCAACTGTTCAAGTTGGAAACATGCGCCGGGGGAGGATCGAGCTGACCCACGAACTCCTGGGTTCAAGGAATAAACGATCTTCTCCCTCGGCGGCTTATTTTACGCGGAAACTGCGCTGTCCCGCATAAAAATCGCTGAAGGGTTTTGAGGCCACTTCAACGATCAAAATCAAGATACAAGGCATTAATTATTGACATTAGAGGCGTTGTGATGGGTCAGTAGTATCAGAGCAAATCAACAGGAAATTTTGTGAGTAGTGAAAAGGGCGCGAGAGGCGGTGCCTATTTTTTATGATTCGAAAGATGGGTTGACATTGGCCAGCAAGATGGTAAACAAGTAAGCATGAAAGCAACTTTGGATATACCTGATGACCTTTACAAAAGGGTGAAGGCTCGTAGTGCTTTGGAGGGGAGACCAATAAGATCTGTGGCGATTGAACTTTTCCAAAGATGGATTCAGACCGCCTCCGATACAGGAAGCGAAAATGAATCCGTTGCACTCTCAACGGAAGATTACAAAAAGCGTATTTGAGGGGTCAGGAATTAATTCTTGACATTTAAGGCTCTTTCGGAGCCGGGGGCTGAGCCCTGTGGAGTAGCCAAAAAAGACTCCACGGGCAAACTGGCGGAAGGCGTCTACGCGGCTGTCGAAAAAATTTAGCTTGTTTTACAAATTCATTCTATTATTTTTTTTCCATGATAACCACTGTTACCTCGAAAAATATGATTACCATACCAATGGAAATTGCAAGGAAATTTGGAGTAAAGCCAGGTTTTTCTTTTGACTGGTTTGATACGGGAAGGCCTGATGAAATTGCGATTCGCGTCATTCCAGACCGCAAAGAACTATCGCGCCGTCTGAAAGGAGCTGGCAAATCCTATTCGCCGTTGAGGGATTCGGTGCATGAGCTGCTCCAAGAACGCTCCGAGGAAATGGTATGAAAGTTGTATTGGATACTTCCGCCCTGTTGGCACATCACCGCGATGAGGAGGGCGCAGATGGCGTGCAATCTCTATTTGAGGATGCCAATCTAGAGTTGTTTATAGCCAGTGTTACACTCACGGAGTTTGGAAGGCGCATGCTCGAACTCGGGGCGAGTCCAGAAGAAATCCAAAGAATATTGGCGGATTACAAGCATCTACTTAATGGCGTCGTATCAATCGATGAGGAAATTGCAATGAAAGCTCTTTCTTTGGCTCAGCAAGCTGCCAAGCGAATTCCCCTGGTGGACTCGCTCATTGCTGCAGTGGCTTGTCTGAAAAAAGCAACACTGCTCCATCGGGATCAGCATTTTGAAGCTATTCCCAAGTCGTTGCTTAAAACCAAAATCTTGTAGCACGGCGTAAAAGGAGCCCGCACATTCGCATCTTGACCGGGCCCAGGGTCCGCTAAAGCGGATCCGCCGCTGAAATCAAACGGGTCGGAATTAATTATTGACATATCTGCGTGTTTGAAGAGTCAGTTCTGCGTTTTGTAACATTTTTTGAGTATGAAGCCTCACAAATCATCGTGTTTTTGTAAAGTGCCTATGGGAGGGGTGCTCGAGTCGGAAAACTGGGGTCTGCGTGGATTTTCTCTCATTTTAGGCGAGAAGCTACCCCTCACAGCGGTCCTGGCCTCCCGCTACTTTTCAGCTTTTTCGGCAATTTGACTCTCACAAAAAACTTAAAAATTAAGTTGGACAGAAACATTGAACAGGTTTAAGAGTGGACCTATGAGCAATATCACCTATTCTACAGCGCGGGATCATTTGGCGGAAGTCTGGGATAAAACGGTATCGACGCGCGAGCCGGTGGTCGTGTCGCGGCGTGGCACAGAATCGATCGTGATGCTTCCCTTGGATGAATGGGAGGGACTCCAGGAAACCGCGCACCTTCTGAGATCCCCAGCAAATGCAGAGCGTCTTCTCGCCGCACTCAAGCGTTTGGATAACGGGGAGGGGGAGCTTTTATCGGTCGACGCGTTGGCGGCGAGGTCGGGGTTGCGATGAATTCTACCGATCGCATACTGGTCTTCGATCGCGATTTCCTAGAGGATTTGCATTTTTGGGTTTCTACGAACCGCAAGACCGCTATCAAAGTCCTTGAGCTGGTCGAAGCCATTAGGCGCGATCCTTTTGATGGATTGGGAAAACCGGAGCCGCTACGGAACTTGGGTGAAGGTGTGTGGTCCCGGAGAATCACCCAAGAGCATCGGTTGGTTTACAGAGTGGCAGGAAATCATGTGCTTTTTGCTCAAGCAAGATACCACTATTAGTTAAAGTCTGTCCGGAAAGTCTGAGGTGGACCCGAAAATCGGACCAGCGGTTAAGAGATAAAAAGCGGTGGTTGGAAGAGGTCAATAAACCTACAACCAACCACAGAAATGAAAGCCAAACGCAGAAGACACGATGGCGCCTTCAAGGCGCGGGTGGCCCTTGAGGCCATGAAAGAAGAGAAAACGATTCACAAGAGTTTGAGGGGTCAGCAAATTCTTGACATATCTGCGCGTATGAAGAGTCAGGTCTGCGTTTTGTCCCATTTTTCTTTCGTTGAAGGGGTCAGCAACTGTCTTGACATAATAGGCTACTGCGCAGCTGTGGCGGGTGGCGCAGAAGATAGAAGATCGGAGATAGAAGATAGCTGCGGAGAAAGTGTGCCCAAGCGACATTGGCGCTGCAGCGGCTGACTATGGCTGCCGAGGACTGGGATGATGCGCAGCCGAGGGCTGATAGCGGATGTCGGAGGCGCTTCGCGCAGGAGTTAGGAGATAGAATTTATCGGATTTCGAGAATCGTTGACAGGGCTCGTGCAATTGCACTCAAATCCTTCGAATCCAGAGATTCTATTCTTGATTGTAGCCGATGTTTTGCGACGGCTCGAACCTGATCGATCACGGCTACAGCTGGTCTCCCTTGGCAATTAACGGGAATGGTGATTGGGGGATGTGGCTTGGCTGCTGTGGAAAGGGGCACAACAACAACGGTTTTACGCAAACGGTTTAGTATGTGATTTGTAAGAACGACGCAGGGCCGGGTTTTCTTGATCTCCGCGCCTTGGCTAGGGTCGAGTGCCACCCACCAGATATCGCCTCGGTTCACGGTGCCTCCTCCGCGATTTCATCATGGAATGCCTGCCATTCATCAATCTCGCGCTCCAGATCGCTATCTTGATTGGCTGCCTGGCAGGCTGCGACCAGAGCCGCCTCATGGCTTGCCAAACTGGTCTCAATGAGTCGGCTAATATGTCGTGAGCGCTGTCGAGGTGGAACGGCTGCTTGGAACCGATGGGCCACTGCGTCAGGTATGGAGAGTGTGATTCGCATAATTAGACATTATGTTTTACGACTTATGATTGTCAAGCTTGAAAAATGATAAAGGCTTAGTAAGGGGACAGGCATGAATGGCGCTAACTTAAGCTCGGTTTTGGACGTTTTTTGTTTTTTTTGATGGGCGATTTCTTCTCGGGAGGTGACCTATGGATTTGCGGGGTTTAGTCAGGAGTTGGTAGTTTTTAGATCTGCGTTTTTTGGCTCGAGGTTCGGAGCGATTGGGGCGTTCCGGGAGCGGGTCTGAAGCGATGATGCGAAGCATTTCAAGAAGGAGTTCACGTTGTTTGCGTTGGGATTTACGGGCGGCGTCAAGAAGGGGCGCCCAGTGGCGGAGGGTGTCAAGAGATCCTTTGAAGCTGATGCGTGCCAGTGGTTTGTTATGGCGGATGGAGGCTGATTGCATGACGTAGCGGATGACATTGTAGGCGATGAAGTGCATAAGAAGTTCGCGTGTGGTCATGTGTGGCGAACGGCAACGCAGGATCTCCATGCCGAGGAGGGTTTTGAGTTCGCGGAAGTGTAACTCGATGCCCCAACGCTGAAAGTAGTAAAAGGGGTCGGTCCCACATATCGACATATTTTGCAACTTCTTTGTGCTTAAGGGGTCAGGAATTAATTATTGACATTTGAGGCTGCTACGCAGCTGTAGCGAGTGGCTGACAGTGGGCGTTTACGCACAGACGCTACAAATTCCAATTCTGGCTTGAATTTGAGCTCGACAAAGCTCTATAAATTTTGTGTATTGAATTTGTGCGAGTTGTTTTGGATACAAGTGTCATGGTGGCAGCCGCTCGTTCGCGAAGAGGCGCCAGCTTTGCCCTGATTGAAATGATTCCCTTGCGGCGCTTTGAAGTTTGCCTCTCCATTTCCCTTTACATGGAATGGGTGGCCGTGCTGACAAGGGCACAGAACCTTCCGCCAGAAACCAGCATTGACACGACGCTGGGCTTTTTGCGGCAGCTTGCTTCCTGTGCGCGACTGCAGGACATTCACTATCTCTGGCGACCTTTTTTGCCTGATCCTGATGATGACATGGTTTTGGAACTTGCGTTCGCTGCGAACTGTGATTTCATTGTCACACACAACATTGGCGATTTTAGGGGATCTCTGCAGCTTGGTATTCCCGCAATTACGCTCTGGAATTTCTTAAAATCCTTCGAAACCATACATGAGCACAATCAGCATTCAACTCCCTGACGGCGTGAAACAGGGGATCGAGACTTTAGGCAAACAAAATGGATTTTCGGTTGAGCAGTTTTTGTCGATCGCGGCCGGAGAAAAGCTTGCGGTCATGTCGTCGCTTGACTACTTACGCAAAGAAGCATCCCAAGGCAGTCGCCAGGATTGGGACAACTACTTGGCTAATGTGCCTGATGTGCCGGCCCTTCCCGGAGACGAGATTTGAGGGGGCAGGCATGAATTCTTGACATGGGAGGCGTTGTGATGCGTCAGTAGTATCAGAGCAAATCAACAGGAAATTTTGTGAGTAGTGAAAAGGGCGCGAGAGGCGGTGCCAATTTTTATGATTCGAAAGATGGGTTGACATTGGCCAGCAAGATGGTAAACAAGTAAGCATGAAAGCAACTTTGGGGTGCTTGAGGGGTCAGGAATTAATTCTTGACATATTTGCCCGTGTCAAGAGTCAGTTTTACACATTCACATATTTGGCCGACTCAATACATTTCCCAATGTGGAATCGTTTTTTTTTGCTTGTAAAAAAGGAGATGGTCTTTTTAAAGAACTCTTGTGCGGATTGTTTTAGACACATGCGTTTTGGTGGCTGCAGCCCGTTCTCTGGAGGGAGCCAGCAACAGGATTTTGCGCTCTTTGCCGATCGATGGAATTGAGCCTTGTTTGTCTGTGGCTCTTTATGCGGAATGGCAGGAAGTGCTCTGTCGCCCCGAGAATTTGCAGGCCAGACAGACTCTGGAGGATGCGCAGGCATTCTTGCGCTACCTTGCCTCGATTTGTCATCATCAGGATGTGCATTTTCTCTGGCGTCCCTTTTTAAAAGATCCCGATGATGATTTTATTTTGGAGTTGGCTTTTGCGGCCGGGGCGCGCTACATTGTCACTCACAACACGAGAGATTTCGCGGGCAGCGACCAACTTGGCATTCAGGCCATGACTCCCGGCGATTTCTATCGGCTTATTTTTCACAAACCATGAGCACACTGACTATAAAGCTTCCTGATTCGCTCCTAAAAACGATCCGCCGCCTTGCGAAAGCGGAGGGGATGAGTGTGAACCAATTCGTGAGTAGCGCGGCGGGCGAGAAAATGGCTGCATGGCAAACTCTGGAGCACCTTCGCCGTGAGGCTGCAAGAGGTCGCCGCAAAGACTATCTGAAATTTCTCGATGCCGCAGGGGATGAAACGCCGGCAGAAACAGACCGGTTAACCTAAAAAAGCAGGCAAAGTCTGAGTCTGAGGGGGCAGGTCTCTGATGAGTCAGCAACTGAATTCTTGCCATATCTGCGTCAGAGGGGTCAGGAATTAATTCTTAACATATCTGCGCGTGTGAAGAGTCAGATCTGCGTTTTGTCGCATTTTCTAGAGTCCTCAGTCCCGAGCATCGCGATATTGAATTTTGAAAAGCAGGCCTTAGTTCGTCAAGAAATTCTCATTGACGCCCTGAGAGGTATAGGTAATATACCATAGTGGGGTTTGAATATGACAAAGCCAAAAGCGATTCCAATCAAGCGAAGCATGGGATGGATTTCGAGCAGGCGAAAGCCCTATGGATCGACCCTAAGCGAGTCGAGTTTGTGGCACGCTTTTCGGATGAACCCCGAAGCGGTCTCGTGGCGGAGTTCGGCGGGAAGCTTTGGACGGCCATTTTCACGAAAAGAGAGGACCGAACGCTAATCATCTCTGTAAGACGAACAAGACAAAATGAAGAATCCATCTACAATAACAGCACAGGAATTTGAACAACGCTTTGACGATGGGGAGGATATCACCCATTACATCGACGAGACTTCCATACATCGTCCTGGCTTGGAGTCGCGCCGCGTGAATGTGGATTTTCCCGAGTGGATCATTCAAAAGCTGGACTTGCAGTCCAAATTGGTTGGCTTAAGCAGGCAGTCGCTTATCAAACTTTGGGTTTCGGAGCGCATTCAGCAAGAGCATCAAAATCATAAATCTCTAACGGGCTCGTTCCGTTAAAATCTGGAAATGTTTGAGTTGAAGGGGTCAGGAATTAATTCTTGACATAGTAGGCGGCTGAGCAGCTGTGGCGGGTAGCGAGTAACTGGTGGCGAGTAGCGGGTGGGTGGGGGTCGGTCTCACACATTGACATATTTTGCAAAGGGTCTGAAAAAATAAAGTTTGTAAAATTTATCAAGGGTCATATGTTTGGTTTATGAGTGTAAAGACTCTGGAATTCATTCAAATCTTTGAGGCATTGCCTGTTGAGAAACAAATTGAGGTTGCTGATTTTGCGCGATTTCTCTTCGAGAGGTCGGAGGATGACCGATGGGAAAAAATAGTTAATACCGACAAACCTCGAATCAAGCTCGAGGCATTCGCTCGGGCATGTGAAGAAGAGGGTTCGGAGCAGTTCGATTTTGAAAAATTGTGAAGTCTTTTGCGAGACCAAGCTTTTGGCGCGCCTATAATGATTTAGACTCCGTAGTGCGCAAAGATGCCAAACAGGCATACAAACTCTTTGAGTCTTCTCCAGATCATCCTTCTTTGCGTTTTAAGAAGTTAGCCGGAACAAAAGATATCTGGTCTGTAAGGATTTCAGCAAAATATCGGGCCGTCGGTCGAAGGAATGGTGAAGAGATTCATTGGTTTTGGGTTGGTTCGCATAATGATTTCGACAATTTGTTTGGATAGGCTGATGACGAACCGACCCGGCGGTCATAGACCGCCGCTACACATTTCCAGAACAAAATGATTTTGCCGAGAAGGGGGCGAGGGGATGCTGGGCACAGGTGAGGCTGGTGATTTCAAATAAAAACACTATGGCGGCTTGACAGCGACGCGGTAAAGTCGCATTTTTCGCTGATGCAAACTCTCAGTCCCACCAAAGCCCGAACAAATCTGACATTTTGGCTCAAAGCTGCAGCGTGCGGCGAGGATGTTGGCATTCTTTACGGGGATCAGATTATCGCCTTGCGTCCCGTCACTGTGGAATCCACCGATTACGCTTTGCGGGAGTATGGAGCCACCGAGGCCGAGGTGGGTCGTCTTTCAGTCCAAGCCCATGAGGAAATCCAACAAAACCGCCGCGCCGGATCGCTCAAAACCTTCACCGGAAACCTCGAAGACCTCTTGGCGGATTCAGCTCACTGAGCGTTTTCTCGGCGAGCTTCGCATGCTTCCCGCAGAGGATCGTGCGGATGTGAACGAGGCCTTGGTGTCTGTGATAGAAGCATGGGGCAAACCGCACGCACATCGAGGATCGGGAATCCGGAAACTTGGGGCCGATCTCTTTGAGTGCCGGGCCGGGCTTCGCCTCAGGTTGCTCTTCCGTGTCGAAAAGCCTCAACACGAACTGGTATTCTTTGAAGTCGGCATTCATGACGATATCCGCAGAGCTCTGAAAAGGCGCTGAAGGGTTAGGCATAAATCGTGACACGGGAGGCGGCGGTGTCAAAGGGGTCAGATACCGGTCCCACATATCGACATATTTTGGTTCTGCCTGAATCTGGAATTTTGAAGGTATTTCAACCTTTTGAAGTTACAAACTCAATAAAAAGGGAATGCCCCGCGTTTCATAACAATTTTCGATTTTTAACCTTGCCAGTTGTCCACAGGCCTGCTCCGGATCGATTTAAAAAATACCGTTGACATGATGGAACGGCATGATATTCTAAAAAAATGAAAGAAGCGGTTACAAAATTAACGGAGAGAGGGCAGGTTTCCATGCCCTCTTTTATTCGGAAAAAAATGGGCCTGCTGCCTGGTCGTAAAATTATATGGAAATACATTTCGGAAAGCGAGATAAGATTACTTGTAGGGGAGCGTAAGCCCAAGCAAAAGGGGGCGATGAGGGGGGCAATGAAAAATTACTTATCTGGAGAACTTGGCACGACGGCAGATTGGATGCGAGTTCTGCGCGAGGGGGAAGGATCCTAAATGGCTTGGGTTGTTGATACCTGCCTATTGCTGGACATCGGGTTGGATGATCCTGAGTTTGCGGAGAGGTCCGAGAATCTGGTTCTGCAAATGTCTTCCTCGGGAGTGGTCATAAGCCCTGTTACTTTTGTGGAACTGGCTCCGGCCTTTGGTGGTGATATGGCTGCGCTGAAAAATTTCCTGACAGGCTTGGGGATAGATTTTGAGGAGATTTGGGATGTGGTGGATACTGAAAATGCGGCGGATGCATGGGCTACACACATTCTCAAGCGAAGAACAGGCGGTGGACTAAAGAGACCTGTCGCAGATGTTTTGATTGGCTCTTTTGCTTTGCGCTTCGAGGGTTTACTTACACGGAATGCGAAAGATTTTCAAAAGCTATTTCCCAAACTGAGTGTCGTTGAACCTTGACGGAAAATTGGTGAGTCATTCTTTATAAGTGAGGGTTTGAGGGGTCAGCCGACATGAAAGCTTGATCCTATCTGGCTCGGCGGGCGGATCGTGCTCTGGAAGTAGATAAAATGGATGTTGTAGGATGGTTGGCCTATGAAACCAGCAACTCCATCCCACAACAACGCAATCTCTATCGGAATCGACTTCCATAAGCGATACAGCGTTTTTTGCGCGATTGATTCCACCGACTGCGTCCTTGAAAAAGGGCGCATCGACCACAGCACACCAGAGCTCTTCATTCACCTGATCAAGCGACATCCCGGCTGCCGTGTGGTTTTCGAGACCACCATGAACTGGGCTTGGCTCTACGAACTCCTTGAGCCTCATCTTGCGCATAAAGACATCATCTTAGCCGATGCCTTCAAGACGCGCATCATCGCCGAGTCCCAAGTCAAAAACGATAAAGTCGATGCCCACATCCTCGCCCGGCTTTTGCGCGCTGGAATGATCTGCGAAGTTCACATCCCCTCCAAAGCCGCCAGGCAGCGCAAAGAGGTCTTGCGCCAGCGCTCCTTCTTCGTGCGGCAACGCACCAGAGTCCGCAACCGCATCCACCGCCTCCTCGGTGCCCAGCACAACCTGCAACTCCCTCAATGCAGCGACCTCTTCGGCAAGCGCGGTCTGGGCTTCCTCGACAAGCTCGATCTTCCCGCACCCGCCGGTCTCCTGCTCAAGCAGCAACTCGACATGTTGCGCAACCTCCAAACCCGCATCGCCGAAGACGAAGCCGCCCTTAAAACGATGCACGAAGACTCGCCTGAACTCACCTTCGTGCAAAGCATCCCGGGCATGGGCCCGATTCTTGCCGCTGTGGTGGTGAGTGAAATCGACTCCATCAAGCGTTTTGGAAGCGCGCAAAAACTCTGCGGCTACGCCGGCCTTTGCCCCTCGACTTCCAGTAGCGGAGGCAAGACCCACCAAGGCCGCCTGATGAGCCGCTGCAACAAATGGCTGCGCTGGGCCTTTGTCGAAGCCGCTTGGGTGTCCGTCGGATGCTCCCCCTACTTCGGCGACCACTACAAACGCAAACGCGCACTGGGCAAAAAAGCCAACACCGCCATCCTTTCCACCGCCCGGCGCATGGCCCGCATCACCTGGCAACTCTTGACCGAGCAACGCACTTTTGAAACCCTTCCGCCGTCCCAAAAACCCAAAGACCAAACCGGCGGAGCCCGCAAGGGTTCGCCGGTTTCGGTCAAAGGTTTGGAGACTGCGGCAATCAGCACACCACTTTCCCCGGCCGCTCCCATTAAGGACTGGATGGTCGCCGAGGTCTGAAAAGGCCCCGGACGGCGCACCTTGGGTCAGACTGGAGGGCCGGGGATCTGATTGTCGATTTGGAAGGGGGATGAAATAGGCCCGCCCCGCAGAGAAGTTTGATCTCGAATCTCCAAAGCTGACGAGGGAGCGATGCATGCAAATCCGCTCTGGCGGCAATTTTTCAGCCAACGCGGATACCCTCGATCCATGCCTGAAACTCCCCCGCGAAACACCTTCAGAAATCTCGTGCGTCTTTCGCAGTATAATGACTACAAGCGACTAACAAAATACCCTCTTGACACTGCTTTTTCAGAGAAGAGAAGGTATTAATTCTTGACATTTTTAACTCCTACGGAGCTCAGAAGGAATTTCTGATCTCTGAAACCTGAAGGGCCGCGCTTTGGAAGAATGGCCCTTCGCGCTGGCGGCACCAGCCTATGCGCTGCACGACTCCGGCTTGGCAAGCCGCTGCGAGAGTCGGACGGCTCGGCGAGCCATCCCTACCACTTGGTTTCGATAGACGCCGCTGCCGAAGGCGGCCTGAAGGGTAAGATGAGGCGGAGCGAACGAATCAAAAGACATGAATAAACACGAAAGCCTGGGGGCACGGGGTGCGCCCGGCGGCATTTTGAAAAAATTTTGACACATTGCGCGAAAAATGATTGACAGGCCGGCAGGATGTGGGATGATCCCACGCATGAAGCTCATTGTCGATCAAAAGCGTCGGGTCGTGTTGCCAAAATCCGTGAAGCCCGGAGATGCCTTGGAAGTCATGTCCACTGGTGATGTGATTGTCCTTCACTTGTTAAAGCCTGTTCTGAAGGGTGTTCCGCCAGTTTCTCCAAATCCTGTTTCCTGGGACTTGTTGACTGGTGTGGATCTCGATGAATCGGAATTTAATGCCCTCTCGAATGAAAGCGTTGCTTGATACCGGCATTTGGTTTCGCCGATACCACGGTCTTCCGATGAGCCAACCCTTGCGGGATTTTCTGAATGACGAAGTGGACGAATTTTATATCTGCCCTTTGAGTGTCTCGGAAATTTGTTTCAAGTGGCAGAGGGGGCGATTGCCTGGAATACCTGATCCTCAAAAATGGGTTGCCCATTCACTGCAAAACTTTGTGATTGAAATGCCTGATTCCGCGGTTGCAATGACTGCCGGGTTGTGGGATTGGGACCATGGCGATTTGGTGGATCGCACATTGGCAGCGATTGCCAAAGAAAAAGGACTCACGCTCATTCACACAGACAAGGTTTTAAAAAACTTCACAGGCTTTCCTCAAAAATGGTTTAGAAATGTGACAGAATAGTTTGAGGGATCAGGCATTAATTCTTGACATTAGAGGCGGGTAGTGGGTTATGGCGCTACAAATTCCAATCCCGGCTTGAATTGGAACTCGACATAGCTGAATAGATTTTGTGGATTGGATCTGTGCGAGTTTAAGGGGACAGCCATGGGAGACCGCTTTTTAGCTATGGCGAGTTTTCGCCAAAAACTTTCCTTGCCAAATTGCGAGTGGGGTTTAAATTTTTTATTGTGAAATCGGAATTTACTGCCATTATTGAATCCGCTCCAGAAGGTGGTTTTTGGGCTGTTTGCCCGGAGGTTCCTGGTGCCAATGGGCAGGGTGAGACAATGGAAGAAACAAAACGCAACCTGATTGAGGCGATTGAGTTGATATTGGATGACCGGCGTGAGGACTTCCTTCGTGGTTTGCCCGAAGATGCCATCCGAGAGAAAATCTTGGTGGGATGAAGCGAAGGGATTTGGAGCGAAAACTTCGCGTGGCGGGTTGCTACCTCAAGCGTGAAGGGGGAAGTCATTCCCTCTGGTTGAACCCAAAAAAAGGAGTTACCGAAGCGGTTCCACGCCACAATGAGATCAAAGAACCTCTTGCCGAAAAAATCCTAAAAAGACTTGAAGCTGAGTAGTTTTAGAGATTCATCGAATTTGAAGGGGTCGGGAATTAATTCTTGACATAATAGGCTCTTTCGGAGCCGAGGGCTGAGCCCTGTGGAGTAGCCAAAAAAGCCTCCACGGGCAAACTGGCGGAAGGCGTCTACGCGGCTGTCGAAAAAATTTAGCTTGTTTTAGAAATTCATTCTATTATTTTTTTTCCATGACAACCACCGTTACCTCGAAAAACATGATCACCATACCAATGGAAATTGCAAGGAAATTTGGAGTAAAGCCAGGTTTTTCTTTTGACTGGTTTGATACGGGAAGGCCTGATGAAATTGCGATTCGCGTCATTCCAGACCGTAAAGAACTATCGCGCCGTCTGAAAGGAGCTGGCAAATCCTATTCGCCGTTGAGGGATTCGGTGCATGAGCTGCTCCAAGAACGCTCCGAGGAAACGGTATGACAGTTGTATTGGACACTTCCGCACTGTTGGCACACCACCGCGATGAGGAGGGCGCAGATGGCGTGCAATCTCTATTTGAGGATGCCAATCTAGAGTTGCTTATAGCTAGTGTTACACTGACGGAGTTCGGAAGGCGCATGCTCGAACTCGGAGCGAGTCCAGAAGAAATCCAAAGAATATTGGCGGATTACAAGCATCTACTTAATGGCGTCGTATCAATCGATGAGGAAATTGCAATGAAAGCTCTTTCTTTGACTCAGCAAGCTGCCAAGCGAATTCCCCTGGTGGACTCGCTCATTGCTGCAGTGGCTTGCCTGAAAAAAGCAACACTGCTCCATCGGGATCAGCATTTTGAATCCATTCCTAAGTCGTTGCTTAAGACCGAAAGCTTGTAGCGCGGCGTAAAAGAAGCCCTCACATTCGCATGTTGACTGGCGATTCCGTAACGATCATGATGGCAGATGAATCCGACGACTCGCGGGATGTGGTGCGGTATTGTATCGCTTGAGGGGTCAGCCGACATGAAAGCTTGATATTTTTAACTCCTACGGAGCTCATAAGGAATTTCTGATCTCTGAAACCTGAAGGGCCGCGCTTTGGAAGAATGGCCCTTCGCGCTTGGCGGCAACCAGCCTATGCGCGGTGCGACTCCGGCATGGCGAGCCGCTGCGAGAGTCGGACGGCTCGGCGAGCCATCCCTACCACTTGGTTTCGATAGACGCATTTAAATGCTCGCAAAGTGTATTATGTTAGATGTTACAGAAATTAATTATTGACATATCCGCACGGGTGAAGAGTCAGTTCTGCGTTTCGTAACATTTTTCTTTCGAGTTCGAAGCCTCGAAAAGGGTCGTGTTTTTGTGTAATAACCCGACAAAGTTATGGATGCAAATAACATGGGTGGTAGAGTTATTGGGAGCCTGAACCAGTCCGCCGCGCTTTCTTGGAAACGTTATAAGGGGGTAGGATTAATTTTTGACATATCTGCGCGTTTGAGGAGTCTGATCCTATCTGGGGTTTGAGAGGAAAGAACGCCAATCCGGTGGGGCGGGAGGTCCGCGCCCTACCATAAGTGAGATTCAGGGCTTCAACTTGATTTCGAGCTGCTGCCGAGGGTGCCAATGAGGTTGCGCTCGCTGGCATGCAGCCTCGCTTCGATGGATTTACGCCGCGCGACAATATCATTTAGAATCCTGCTGGATGACCGCGTTGAAGTCGTGAAGGGGGTTCAGAATCTCAGGGGAGTAAGATAGACTTCATTGAGTTTCTATCCCATTTTAACCCAGTTTCTTGGTTACAAATCAGTGATGAATATCAAGAATTCATGCCTGACCCCTCGCGCAGCCATTCGGGAAAGGATGCAAGCAGAACGGCTAATAGGGGCTGCTGTGTCTCGTCTTGTTCGGCTAAAAATATTCTTTTAGCGCCGAAAGCAAGGCGTGGTAAATAGGATTGCAAAAGTCGCTGACAGCATGATCGTCTGGAGATTCATAAGTTGATCTCCATTCGACAAATGCGGTGTTATCATTCGTCACAGGCAAAACTCTAACGGTGCCGATATAACTCTTTACCGTATCCCTTGCCACAGGTGCAGGGCCATCGTCGATTGAATAAGAAAAAAGCTTCTTATCGTCGTCGAATGTCAACAACGTCTCATGAAATGCCTCGTTCAAAATCCGCTTTGCGCCGGGAATGACTCCTTCCACTATGCCGATCTTATCCACCTTTGTAATTACATTGGAGGCCCAAGACAGATCGTGGAAATTCCGGATCGTCTCCCACACTTTGTCGCTCGAAGCGTTAACTGTTACTGAATTGTAGCATTGTCCCATAGTATTCATTTAGTTTAGATTAGCTTTTTTGTCGAACGTCCGCGATCACCGATGGCTGCCCGTGGCGCGATCCATGCCAGCGAGCGAGGCGAGCCAGCAGGTGGCATGACAGCGGGTAGGTGTTCGGTGGATCTCATTGTTGGAATTATTTTAGTTTGTTCAGTTTTCGAGATGTCCACGCTGGATCCCTGCGAAGGTCCAAAACCGCTCGAACCATAATCAGATCGTCCCGGTGTTCATAATAGACTGCATACGGGAATCTGTCTGAAAGAAGTCGATGCTTGCCAAAATGCTGGGAATGAATCCCCGCGTAAAGTAGAAGGGAATTAATATCGGAATACAGTGAATCAAGAAAGTAGCCTCCGAGTCTCGTCTGCTGATTCTCGTAAAAACGAAACCCAACCCTCAAGTCAGCCAATGCTGACGGCTGAATCGAAATCTTCACTAAAGCTCTTCTCGGAGTTGCTTCTTGGCAGTCTCCCAGTCAATAAATGTCTCTTCTCCGGAGTCAATCAGTCGATCACGCTCCGCAAGAATTTCTGCATGCCACTCAGGTGAAGCTACTTCTGAAGCTTTCGTTGATAGATTCTGCCACAATGCTTCCATGAGGCGCAGCTTGTCCGGTGTGGTCATCTCTTGAAGATCAATCGTGGTAGACATGGCGTAAATTTACCAGAGAGCGTGAGGGACTCAATTTTTTATTTCCGAACGTTTTCTGGTCACACAAAAGGATCCCTTATCTGTCAAAGCAACAAAGAAATGGACACTGAATTCAATTTCAAGCCTTCATCTTCCGATACCTGCGGATGAGCGAGTTTGTGCTGCTGTCGTGTTTAAGGTCGGGCTCTCCGCTGGATTCAAGTTCGGGGATGATTTTTTGGGCTAGGGCTTTGCCGAGTTCGACGCCCCATTGGTCGAAGGAGTTGATGTTCCAGATGGTGCCTTGGGTGAAGACGCTCATTTCGTAGAGGGAGACGAGGCGGCCGAGGGCGGCGGGGGTGAGTTTGTCGGCCATGATGACGTTTGAGGGGCGGTTGCCTTCGAAGACGCGGTGGGGGCGATGGCGGGCGCGGTGCCTTCGGCTTCGACTTGAGCGAGGGTTTTGCCGAAGGCGAGGGCCTCGGTCTGGGCGAAGACGTTCGACATGAGGAGGTCCTGATGGCGGCCGAGGGGGTTGAGGGATTTTGCGAAGGCGATGAAGTCGCAGGGGATAAGGCGGGTGCCTTGGTGGATGAGTTGGTAGAAGCTGTGCTGGCCGTTGGTGCCGGGTTCGCCCCAGTAGACTGGGCCTGTGTCGGTGTCGACGTGGGTGCCGTCGAGTTTCACGTGCTTGCCGTTGCTCTCCATGGTGAGTTGCTGGAGGTAGGCGGGGAAGCGCTTGAGGTATTGTTCGTAGGGGAGGACGGCGACGGTCTGGGCGCCGAAGAAGTCGTTATACCACACGGCGAGCAGGCCGTGGATGACGGGGATGTTTTGCTCGAACGGCGTGGTGCGGAAGTGCTCATCCATCTCGTGGAACCCGGCGAGCATGTCGCGGAAGTTGTCGGGGCCGAGGGCGATCATGTTCGAGAGGCCGATGGCGGAGTCCATCGAGTAGCGTCCGCCGACCCAGTCCCAGAATCCGAACATGTTGGCGGTGTCGATGCCGAATTCGGAGACTTTTTCTGCGTTTGTGGAGACGGCGACGAAATGTTTCGCGACCGCGGCTTTGTCGCCGCCGAGGCCCGCGAGGGACCAATCGCGCGCGGTGCCGGCGTTGGTCATGGTCTCGAGGGTGGTGAATGTTTTCGACGAAATGATGAAGAGGGTCTCGGCGGGGTCGAGGTCGTGGGTGGCCTCGGCGAAATCGGTGCCGTCGACATTTGAGATGAAGCGGAATGTCAGCGAGCGGTCGGTGTAGTGGCGGAGGGCCTCGTAGGCCATGACGGGGCCGAGGTCTGAGCCGCCGATGCCGATGTTGAGGATGTTTTTGATGCGTTTGCCGGTGTGGCCTTTCCATTCCCCCGAGCGGATGCGGTTGGCGAAGGCGGCCATTTTATCGAGGACGGCGTGGACCTCGGGCACGACATCGGTGCCATCGACCTTGATCGAGGCCGAGCGTGGGGCGCGGAGGGCGGTGTGGAGGACAGCGCGGTTCTCGGTGGTGTTGATCTTGTCACCGCGGAACATGGCATCGATGCGCTCGCGGAGGCCGGCGGCGTTGGCCAGCGAGACGAGGTCGGCGATGGTTTGCCCGGTGACGAGGTTTTTCGAGTAGTCGAAAAAGAGGCCGGCGGCTTCGAGTTGGAATTTCGAGGCGCGGTCGGGATCGGAGGCGAAGAGGTCGCGGAGGTGCGGGAGGGATTCGCGTTGGGATTGGAGGGATTGCCAGGCGGGTTGTTCGGTGATGTTCATGCGGGTTGGAGAATGTGGGAGTTGAGGAGGCTTTTGAAGATGACGAGTCCGTCGGTGGGGCCGAGTTGGGGGTCGCAGGCGCGCTCCGGGTGGGGCATGAGCCCGAAGACGTTGCGGCCTTCGTTGCAGATGCCCGCGATGTGGTCGCGGGAGCCGTTTGGGTTTGCGGCAGCGGTGGTGTCGCCTTGGCTATCGCAGTAGCGGAGGAGAATGCGGTCGGAGGCGCGGAGGTCCGCGAGGGTGGCGTCATCCGCAAAATAGCAGCCCTCGCCGTGGGCGATCGGGATGTTCAGGACTTGGCCATCTTGAGCGGCCGAGGTGAAGCGCGAGTCGGTGGATTCCACGCGGAGGTGTTGGTGTTTGCACACGAAGTGGAGGCCTTTGTTGCGAACGAGAGCGCCGGGGAGGAGGCCTGTTTCGCAGAGAATCTGGAAGCCGTTGCAGATGCCGAGAACAGTGCCGCCTGCGGAGGCGAATTCCTGGACGGCCTGCATGATCGGGGAGAATCGGGCGATGGCGCCGCAGCGGAGGTAGTCGCCGTAGGAAAAACCGCCCGGCACGACCACGGCATCGGCATCGCCGAGCGAGGTATCCTTGTGCCAGACATAATCGGCGGTGGCTCCTTGGAGGGCGTTCAGGGCAAGAACGCAGTCTTGGTCGCAGTTCGAGCCCGGGAAGCGGATGACGGCAAATTTCATTGTTTGCTGATCGAGTAGTCTTCGATGACGGGGTTCGAGAGGAGGTCGCGAGAGATGCGGTGGATTTCGTCTTCGGGAGTGGTGTCGGGGAGTTCGAGTTCGATCATTTTGCCGATGCGGACGCGGCCTACGCCCTCGAGGCCGAGGTGGCGGATGGCTTCGGCGGCGGCGGCGCCTTGGGGATCGAGGACGGAGGGTTTCGGCAGGACGGTGACGTGGACTTTCATGCGGCGGAGGGTTTCGTGTCGGGGGGATTCGGACAAGAGGAATTTTGTAATTTTCGGCGGGCGAGGCATGTGGCGATCGCGAGTGCGGTGGCTGCGAGGCACGAGATCGAAAACACCTCGCCGTGGCGGGTGTAGAAGGTGTGTTCGGGATGCGAGGGCACGTCGATGCGGCTGAAGAGCACGCCTTGGGTGAAGGTGCTGCCGGTGTTGTCGCGGAGGACTTCGCGGACAGTTCCAAGGCGGTCGATGGCACAGGTGACGCCGGTGTTTGCTGCGCGGATCATGGGGAGCTTGGTCTCCACGCAGCGGAAGACGGCATTGTGGAGGTGTTGCATCGACCCCGCGCTTTTGAGGAACCAGCCGTCGTTCGTCACCACGACAAACGCCTGCGCGCCGCGTTGGGCAAAGCGGCGGGCGAGGTCGCCGAGGGTGTCCTCGAAGCAGACGAGCGGGGCGAGTTTCACGGGGCGGGAGGCCATTTCGAGAATTTCGAATTGCGTTCCGGCATCGAAGTCATCCGGCACGAGATCGCCCACGATGGCCGCCAGGAGTGGGAATTCCTCGCGGAGCGGCACGTATTCGCCGAAGGGGACGAGGTGGATTTTGTGGTAGAGCTGGGCCTCGGTGCCGCGAGAGGTGAGGAGGGCGATGGAATTGAAATCGCCTTCCCGCGCCCAGTGCACGGTGCCCAGCAGGAAGTCGCCTGTGTGTTGTTCGGCGAGCCCTCTGACGAGATCCCAGGTGAGTTGGTCGCCGAGGAGCGGGGCAGGGGTGGACGACTCGGGCCAGAGGATGAGGTCCGGCTGCATGGCGATGGCTGCGGTGGTTTGGCGGCGGTAGGTCTCGAGGACGTCGAGGGAAAAGCAGGGTCGTTGCGGATATCTTGCGGGATGTTTGCTTGCACGGCGGCGAAGGTGAGTTCCGAACTTTCCGGCGCTGGGGCGAGCAGTTGGCGCACGCCGTAGCCCCAGGCCGAGGCGATAAGCGCGACGGCAAATGCAAAGTCCAGATGCGGTTTGAGTCGGTTTTGACCGATTTCCATGGCGAGACGTCTCACGGTCACAGCCAGCGTGAGATTCGCCATGATCACTAGAAACGACACGCCCCCGGTGCCGGTGATATCGGCGATTTGGATGAGCGGGATATTTTTATAGAGTGCGATGGCGAGGCCGTTCCACCCGAATGCCGGGAAGATGACGCCGCGGAGCCACTCGAGCGCCACCCAGCCCGCCGAGGCGAGGAGGCAGATGCGCAGGTTGTGGAGAGAGGAGAGCCAGGCGGTTGGCGGATGATGCCCCGCAAGCAGCCATGCCAGCAGCGTCCAGGCGCTGAAATACGCTGCGAAGTAGAGCACCAGCAGAACAAACCCCGGCCAGGTGAGTGTGGTCAGCCAAGAGGCCGAGATGGTGAAAAAAACCACGCCGCAGACATAGCCCAGCCCCGCGCGGTGGAGCCACGGGCGGCGCTCCGGCGGTTTGGTGAACCAGACCGCCCACGCCAGCGGGGTGAGGGCCAGCCAGCAGAGGTCGCCGAATCCCCACGGCGGGTAGCAGAGACCAAGGAGGGCACCGCTTGTCAGCGCGAGGGCCCAAGGCAAGACACGAGACATGGCGGGAGATGAAACCAGCCGGTCTGGAAATGACACGCACATTTTCCACGGGGCGATCGCCCTGTTGAGGTGTTCGCCTGCTTGATTCACCAACCTGAGGGTGAAGGCATTTTTGGTTTGCGGCATCCGGCGGGGTGGTGCAGATTTCGGGGTTCCGTGATCAAACCCAGACACATTTTGATCCTGTTGTCGGTGCTGGCATTGGTGCCACACCGGGCAGCGGCTGATCTCTCGGCCGACTTCGAGAAGTTGGCCCGTTCGCTTCGCGAGACGGCGATCTCGAAGGTCGAACCGCCCGTGGCGACGACACCGACGCGCATGGCGAGTAGGTTTCCATGGAAGAAAAACATCGTCACCACAGTGTTCTGGGTCGGCGAAAAGCCCACGAAGAACAATCCGGTGCCGAACCACAAGAGTTCATGGGACACGCGGTGGGTCTATAATTTCGGTGGATACGACAATCCCGATCCTGCGGCGCGGCGGGATTTTATCCCGAAGAACTTTATTCCCCGGCAAAACCCCTTCTATGTCGCGCTTCCTTATAATGATGTCACCAAAGGCAAGACAAAGCCCGAGGCTCCCAAGGTGATTCCGTGGTTTCGCGAGGCGTTTCAAAAGCCCGGCAGGTCGGTTTGCAAAGGGCGCTGGTTGGCGATCCGGCACAAGAATCGTATCGCGTATGCGCAGTGGGAGGATTGCGGGCCGTTCCGAACCGACCATTGGCAGTATGTGTTCGGCAACGAGCGCCCGCGCCCGAACCTCAACCAAGGGGCCGGGTTGGATGTGTCGCCGGCGGTGCGGGATTATCTCGGAATGACGGGCAAGGATGTGTGTGATTGGAAGTTTGTCGATGCGACTGAGGTGCCCAATGGGCCTTGGACTCGGCATGGGGACAACAACACGTTTGTAATGAAACGGCGCGGGGCGGATCTTGATGTCGCCGACCGCAACAATGCCCGCAGTTTCCGGTAGGTTTTTTTCTCCTGTCCTGCTCCGCTCTTCGGGGTGGGGCCGCGATTTTATCAGTCAGCGGCGTGGGATTGGAGTTCCTCGAGGGAGATGAACTCCAGGCTCGAGGCGTGGGTGGAGTTCAGCAGGACCTGCGGGGCCTTTCCGGCGTCGTAGGCCTCCTTCCAACGCGAGGCGCAGAGGCACCAGCGGTCACCGGGGTTGAGGCCGGGGAATTCGTATTGGGGGCGAGGAGTGGTAAGGTCGTTTCCTTGGGCGAGGGAAAACTCCAAGAACTCGGCGGTCATGACCGCGCAGACGGTATGAACACCGAAGTCGCCTGTGCCTGTGTGGCAAAATCCGTCGCGGTAAAAACCGGTGAGGGGTTCGTAGCAGCAGGGTTCGAGTTCACCACCGAGGACGTTGCGGGCCATGGATGTGGTATCTATCGGGCGAATCCGGCGGTGGCGAGTTTGAAAACCCAGCGATCTCAATTCCTGCACCGGAGCAGTCCGGTTGCTCTTGACTTGGCTTCGGTGATCATGCTTTTTCGCGGCCTTTAAATTTCCGTCCTTACGGGCGTCTTGAATTTTCATGGGTCAACTTTCCGTCATCGCAATCGCAATCGTCTTCGGCGCGGCCTTCATCGCTCCGTGGCTGCATCGTCGGTTGGGGGACAAATGCGGCATTGTGCTGGGGCTTGTTCCTCTGGCGGCGGCGGTGCTCTACGCCTCGATGGTGCCGACAATCGCGGCCGGAGGTGCTGTGGCATTCCGCAGCGAATGGGTGCCGTCGCTTGGTCTTGCCTTCGATCTTCGCATCGACGGTCTGTCCCTATTATTTCTCCTCCTCATCAGCGGCATCGGGGTGTTCGTGACCTGGTATGCGGCGGGATACCTGCACGGAAAAAAAGATCTCGGTAGGTTTTATCTCTACTTGTTCGGATTCATGGGATCGATGCTCGGGGTGGTCAGCTCGGATCATCTGGTGGCGCTTTTTGTGTTCTGGGAATTGACCAGCATTTCCTCCTATTTGCTGATCGGATATTACCACACGGCCGCGCGGTCGCGGGCCTCCGCCTTGCAGGCGTTGCTGGTGACAGGCACGGGGGGATTGGCGATGCTGGCTGGGATTCTTTTGCTCGGGCGCATGGCTGGCACGTATCGGGTGTCGGAGCTCAATGCGCTGGATGCGGCGGCATTGGTCGCGCAGCCTGGGTTTGCGGCGGTGTTGGTGTTGATCCTGCTTGGTGCCTTTACCAAATCCGCTCAATTTCCCTTCCACTTCTGGTTGCCCAATGCCATGGAGGCTCCCGCGCCGGTGAGTTCCTACCTGCACTCGGCGACAATGGTGAAGGCCGGGGTGTTTTTGCTCGCGCGGTTGCATCCGCTCCTCTCCGCAAGTCCGCTATGGATGCCGATCGTGGCTCCAGTCGGCGCTGTGACAATGCTGTTGGGGGTGGCGATGGGGCTTGGCCAGAGGGACCTGAAAAAAATCCTCGCCTATACAACGTTGTCGGTTCTCGGGACCCTGACGATGTTGCTTGGGATCGGCACCGAGGCTGCGGTGAAGGCGGCGATGGTGTATTTGCTCGCCCATGCTCTCTACAAGGCCGCCTTGTTCATGTGCGCCGGTTCGATCGACCATGAGACGGGCACGCGCGATCCGGACGCGGTCGGCGGATTGCGCAGGGCGATGCCTTTTACCGCTGCCGCAGCCCTTCTCGCGGGATTGTCGATGGCGGGGTTCCCTGCGCTGTTGGGGTTTGTCGGCAAGGAATATTTCTACAAGGCGCTGATCGCCACGGACGGTCAGGGGGCACTTTGGGAGATTCTGGGCGTGTCGGCCAGTGTCGCGATGTTTGCGCTGGCCGCGACGGCGGCTTGGAAGCCATTTTTCGGACCGTTGCTGCCGACGCCGAAACACCCCCACGAGGCACCTTGGACGATGTGGATCGGCCCGATTCTGCTTGGGGTCGCCGGGCTCAAGGCCGGCCTGTTTCCTGGAATTTCCGGCGGCATGCTGATCGCTCCCTCGGTCCACGCGGTGCTGGGGTCCGCCGACCATGAGATCGCCTACAAGCTCTGGCATGGATGGACGCTCGCGCTCGGCTTGAGCGGGGTCACAGTAGCGCTCGGGATCGTGTTGTATCTCGCGGCTCCACGCATCAGGGCGGCATCCGCCCGCTTCGCCGTGCTCGGGCGCCTTGGTCCCGAGCGATGCTACGAGCTTCTGCTTTCAGGCACGCTGGGGTTTGCCGATTGGCTCACGAGGACCACTCAAAACGGCTACCTGAGAAACTACCTGCTTACGATTTTCCTCTTCACCGCGGCACTGGTGCTTTGGACGCTGCCTTCCGAATTATCGCTGCCGGACTCCTCCGCATTGATCCCGTTGCAGTTCCTGCCGGTGGTGGTTTGCCTCTTGATCATCGCCGGAGCTGTGGCCGCCTGCCTCGCCCTGTCGCGATTTTACGCGATTCTTGCGCTCGGCGTGGTTGGGCTTGGGGTGGGCATGTTGTTTTTCCTGTTCAGCGGGCCCGACCTCGCGATGACCCAAATCCTTGTCGAAACGCTCGCGCTGGTGCTCTTCGTGCTTGCCTTCTATAGGTTACCGCTTTTCAGCCACTACTCGAAGCTTGGCACGAAGATTCGGGATGGAATCATCGCGGCGGGGTTCGGTGTTGTGATGACGCTGGTGGTGCTGGCGGAAATGGGTGCCGGCGGGGCGGACATGTCGGTCTCCAAATTCATGGGAGAGTCCAGCCTGCCGCTCGCCAACGGGCGCAATGTGGTGAACGTGATTCTTGTCGACTTCCGTGCGCTCGACACGCTTGGTGAAATTACTGTGCTCGCCATCGCCGCGCTCGGGGTGTGGGCCATCATGCGCCTGCGTCCGAAAAATACTGAAAAGGGAGGCGACAAGTGAACAGCGTGATCCTGACAACCGTGGGGCGCCTCGTCGCCGCGCTTCTGTTGATCTTTTCGTTCTTCCTTTTGCTGCGCGGGCACAACCTGCCCGGCGGGGGCTTTGCTGGCGGGCTTGTGGCCGCAGGGGCGTTTGTGCTCGTCATGCTTTCCGAAGGAGTGCCGACGGCGCGCCGCTTGCTTGGGGTCGATCCTGCGAAACTGCTTGGCATCGGCTTGTTGGTGGCCATGGCGAGCGGGTTCCCGGCGCTGTTCATCGGCAAGCCGTTTTTGACCGGCATGTGGGACAAGACGGTGTGGCCAGTGCTTGGCAAGGTGGGCACCCCGCTGGTGTTCGATACCGGAGTTTATATCGTGGTGCTTGGAGTGGTGTGCATGATCGTGTTTTCACTGGGCGGGGAGGACGCGGAGGACTGATATGCAAATCGTGCTCGCCATCACAATCGGGGTTCTCTACGCAGCAGCCGTTTATTTGTTGTTGCGGCGGGGTGTGGTGAGGGTGGTCATGGGGGTTTCTCTGTTGAGCCAAGCGGTAAACCTGTTGATTTTCACCGCTGGGGGAATCAAGGAGGGGGGCTCGCCGTTTGTTGCAGGCGCCTCGACATCGCTTGCGAACGCCGCCGATCCGTTGCCGCAAGCGTTGATCCTGACCGCAATCGTCATCAGTTTTGGCGTGCTCGCCTTTACGCTCGCCATGGCCTACCGCGCCGACAAGAGCACCGGCACGGATGATGTCGACGACCTGAGGAGCACCGACGCGCAATGAATCCCGTGACTTTGTGCCTGCTTGTGCCGCTTGCCACGGCGATTTCCTGTCTACTGACCGGCCGATCCCTTCGCGCGCAGAAGGTTCTTGGTGTTTCCGGCATGGCAGTGTTGCTCGGGGTGTCCCTCTGGTTGATGGCCGAGGTAGCGGATGGAACGATCCATGTTGTCGAGTTCGGCAACTGGCCCGCGCCGTTTGGCATTATCGCGGTGGCTGACATGCTGTCGGCGATCATGGTGCTTGTCTCGGCAATCACCGGGCTTGCCGTGGCGGTGTATTCGGTCGCGGACATCGATGAGGGCAGGATTCGCCACGGCTATTTTGCGTTCCTGCATTTCATGATGATGGGTGTCTGCGGGGCGTTTTTGACTGGGGATATTTTCAACATGTTTGTTTGGTTCGAGGTCATGCTGATCAGTTCTTTTGTGCTGATGTGCCTCGGAGGCGAGAAGCCGCAGATGGAAGGCGCGGTGAAGTATGTGGTGCTGAATCTGGTCTCCTCGAGTTTGTTTCTGGCCGCTTGCGGCATCCTTTATGGCCAGACAGGCACGTTGAATCTCGCCGACTTGGCGGTGAAATCGCGGGAGTTGATGCATCCCGGTCTGCTGACCATGACCGCCATGTTGTTTTTGGTGGCGTTTGGGCTCAAGGCCGCTGTGTTTCCGTTGTTTTTCTGGCTCCCGGCGTCCTACCACACGCCGCCGGTGGCTGTGTCGGCGGTGTTTGCCGGATTGCTGACCAAGGTGGGTGTGTATGCGTTGATCCGCGTGTTCACGCTGGTGTTCACAGGCGATCTGATGTTCACACACGGATTGTTGCTGGCGATCGCTGGATTGACGATGGTCACTGGGGTGCTCGGGGCGGTGGTGCAGTTCGACTTCCGGAGGCTTCTTTCGTTCCACATTGTCAGCCAGATCGGCTACATGGTTCTGGGGCTTGCATTGTTCACCCCCTTGGCGCTGGCGGGGTGTGTGTTTTATCTTTTCCACCACATCGTGGTGAAATCCAACTTGTTCCTGATCAGTGGCATCACTCGCCGCTATGGTGGGTCCTTTCAATTGAAAAAACTGGGTGGCTTTTATGCGGCCACGCCGTGGTTGGCGGTGTTGTTTTTCATTCCCGCGATGTCGCTCGGAGGCATCCCCCCGCTCTCGGGCTTTTTCGCCAAGTTCGCCGTCGTCAAGGCCTCGCTTGCCGGGGACACGATGTTCGGTCCGTGGGCGGCGGTGTTGGGAGTGGTGGCGCTGGCTGTGGGGTTGCTGACCCTCTTTTCAATGACAAAAATCTGGGCAGAGGTGTTTTGGAAAGCCGTGCCTGAGGGAGTTCCGAAAGTGGATCTCGCTGCGCTGACTCCGCGAGACAAGGCGCTTCTGTATGGTCCTGTGGCGGCGCTCGCCCTGTTGACATTGTCGATTGGGTTTTTTCCGCAGTTTTATTTCGATTTCGCGGAGCGTGCCGCCGCGCAGTTGCTGACTCCGAGTCGCTATATTGAAGCCGTGATGGGGGGAACTAAGCCATGTATCCGTTTTGGAATATCGTTCTCGCGCTGGTATGGGCCGGGTTGTTAGGTGGGTTGTCTCTCGCCAATTTGGTTTCCGGGCTTGTGGTGAGCTATTTCGTGTTGGCGTTCGTCACCCGCGACCAACCAGGGCATGACGGATATTTCGGCAAGGTCAGGAAGTTCCTTTCCTTCCTGCTCTACTACTTGAAGGAGCTTCTCTTCTCGAACGCGATGATCGCCTACGACATCCTCACGCCGAATTTCAGCATGACACCGGGGGTGATCGGGATTCCGCTCGATGCACGCACCGATCTGGAGATCACTGTGCTGGCCAACCTGATCACGATGACGCCGGGCACGTTGAGCCTGGATATTTCGCCCGACAGGAAAACCCTCTATGTGCATGCCATGTATATCCGCGACCCCGAGGCGCTCCGGGCCGATATCAAAAACAATCTTGAGCGACGCGTGTTGGAACTCCTGAGGTGACCTATGATTGAAAGTTCATCGATTCTTACGGTGTGCGTCATGGTCGGCGGTCTGATGCTTGGCATCGGCCTGATTTTGGCTTTTGTGCGTCTCCTTCTTGGTCCGAGTCTTCCCGACCGTGTGGTGGCGGCGGATGTCATGGCGACGATGATGATCGGGGTGCTTGTGCTTGCCGCGTTGACGACGGCTGAGGCGTTTCTGCTGGATATCGCGCTGGCGATCGCTCTTGTGGTGTTTCTGGGCACGATCGCGTTGGCGATCGCCATAGAACGGGGGTATTTCAAATGATCTTCGCGATTGCCCTGCTTGTGTTGGTTGGCACGTTTCTTTTTTTTCTCACTGGGGTGGGCCTCGTTCGCATGCCCGATGTCTTCGCTCGCATGCATGCCGCCACGAAGGGGGCTTCCTTGGGTGTGGCCCTGTTACTCATGGCTGCCGCGTTGTATTTCGGCGAGACGGGTGTGGTGACCAAAGCGGTGGTGACCATCGTTTTTATTTTCCTGACCGCACCGGTCGCCGCCAGTCTGCTCGGTCGTGCCGCCTATGCCCGCAGGATTCCTCTATGGGACAAGTCGGTGATCGACGAGGGAAGAAACCACATCGATGTGCGTGTGAACCCGGTTGCGGACAACGGCGAACCTCCGTCCCAACAATAAAAGGCCGCCAAAGTTTGGTGGTGGGGTCGGTTTGTTGTTGATGGTTCAACGGCGGGGCGGGTATCTGTATGGTCTGATTACCTCCCTATGCCGTTTATAGCTTCCCCTGTTTCCCCCAGCAGAGTTCAACAGCAAGGACTCGTGCCATGAGTCGCTCACTGGATTCCAAGGCGTATTCGCGGGCGTGTCTGAGGATTCTCTTTGTGCTGCTGGGGATTTGGTTTTTTGTGAGTTTCGGGTGCGGGATTTTATTCCGTGAGTGGATGGATGAGCGTCTGCCGCCGGTGGGGACGGCGCCATTCGGGTTTTGGATGGCGCAGCAGGGGTCGATTATTTGTTTCATTTTGATCCTGGTTGCGTATGCGGTGCTCATGAAGCGGCTGGATGCGAAATTCGGCTATGCCGAAGGGGAGGAGGGGAAATGAGCCAGAGCATGCTGAACTTTGTGTTCATCGGGGTCACGTTCGCGGTTTACATCGTGATCGCGGTGCGGTCGCGGGCCGGCTCGACGAAGGAATACTACACGGCCGGCGGTGGGGTGTCGTCGTTTGCTAACGGCATGGCCACAGCGGCGGACTGGATGTCCGCGGCGACATTCATCTCGATGGCGGGGGCGGTGGCGATGAGCGGATATGATGCCTCGCGGTTTTTGATGGGGTGGACCGGCGGATTCGTGTTGCTGACGATTTTGATGGTTCCGTTTTTGCGGAAGTTCGGGAAAGCGACGGTGCCGGACTTCATCGGCGACCGCTACTACTCGAAGTGGGCGCGCGGGGTGGCGGTGATTTGTGCGATCTTCATTTGCATGACCTACATCATGGGTCAGATGCGCGGGGTGGGTGTGGTGTTTTCGCAGTTGTTCGGGATCGGGATTCCTGCAGGGGTGGTCGTGGGTGCGGCGATTGTGTTTTTCTACGCGGGCATCGGGGGAATGAAGGGGATCACCTACACGCAGGTGGCGCAGTATTGTGTGATGGCGTTCGCCTACACGATTCCGGCGGTGTTTATCGCGATCATGATCACTAACCAGCCTGTGCCGCAGTTGGGGTTGATCGGGAATTACTCGTTGAACGGTGAGTCGGTGCCGTTTTTTGAGAAGCTCGACAGGATCAATGCGGAGTTGGGGTTCCAAGAATACACGACGGGGAAATTGTCGATGGTGAACATGTTTTGCATCACGGCGGCGCTGATGTGCGGCACGGCGGGATTGCCGCATGTGATCGTGCGGTTTTTCACGGTGAAGAGCGTGCAGGCGGTGCGCAACTCGGCCTGTTGGACGCTGGTATTTATCGCGGTGATCTACTTGACGGCCCCGGCGATTGGGGCGTTTGCGCGACTGAACTTGATCGAGGAACTTCATGACACGCCGTATGTCGAGGCTCCTGCGTGGTTGCAGGAATTCGAGGCGACCGGGCAGATGGCATGGGTGGACAAAAACGGCGACGGGAAAATCCAGTATTTCGGTCCCGCGAAATCCGAGTTCGGCGTGAACACCGTCTTCTTGGGGCCACAGCCGGTGTATCCTGACTACGACGCGCCCGAGGGCCAGCGGCAGGGGGAGCATGGCGAGCGATTGCTGGCCAACAAGGCCGATCTTACCAACCCAAACGAATTGTGGTTCGGCAACGATATCATGGTCATGGCGAATCCCTCCATGGCCGGGCTGCCAATGTGGGTGGTGTCGTTGCTCATGGCAGGCTGCATCGCGGCCGCGCTCTCGACTGCGGCGGGGTTGCTGCTGGTGCTCTCCACATCGATCTCCCATGACCTGATGAAAAAGATCGTGAAGCCGGAGTTGAGCGACCGTGAGGAGGTGAACTACGCGCGCGGTGCGTCCTTTGTGGCGCTGGCGGTGGCGGCGTATTTCGGCATCAATCCGCCCTCCGCCTTCATCGCGCAGACGGTTGCATTTGCCTTCGGGTTGGCCGCCTCGTCATTTTTCCCGACGCTGTTGATCGGGATTTTCTCCAAGCGCATGAACAAACTCGGAGCGATCTCGGGAATGCTCGCGGGGATGGTTTTCACGAGTTCGTATATCGTCTATTTCCAATTTCTCGGCGGCACGAAGGAGCAAATGCTCTTCGGGATTTCCTCCGAAGGAATCGGATTTGTCGGCATGCTGATCAACTTCGCTGTGGCGTTTCTGGTGAGACCGTTTGGCGGCGAACCGCCCAAGGAGGTGCAGGAAATGGTCGAGCAAATCCACATCCCGAGCGGTGCCGGCGAGGCATCGCACCACTGAGCAAGGGAAGAGTAACTCGAGTCGGCGGTATAGGTCGCGCCGCATTCTCTAACATGACCATCCGCTGGGCGGGGGGTCAGGCTTCCATGCCGGGCCCTTCGATTTCCGGCGTGGGCTCGTTTTCAAGGAAGTTGAGGAGGAGTTTGAGCCGGCGGTGGATGTCGCGCTCGAGCAAAATCTCGCGGCGGCGGATGGGATCCCCGACGAATGCGGCCGAGACGGCGTCGGTGAATGCCGAGGCGTCCCTGAGGGCGACGAGGTAGTCTTCGAAGGATTCGGGGGCGAGTTGGCCTTTGACGAGTTTGCGGATGCTGATCGAGAGGATGCGGAGGTGGAGATCTTCGTGGTCCTCGGTCGAGTCCTCGGGTTCGGGGAGGATGTGATAATCGGCCTGCGGGTAGGGGGTGGTGGTGATGTTCGAGAGTCGGATGCGGGCGAGGCCTTGGAGGACGAGGTTCGAGGTGCCGTCGGGGTTTGCGACGCAGGCGCGGATGACGCCGAGGCTTGCCAAGGGGTCGCAGGTGGTGTCGTCGGTGCTGTGGGCGATGCCGATCATGCGGTTCTCGCGGAGGCTGTCGGCGAGCATGTCTCGGTAGCGGGGCTCGAAGATGTAGAGGGGGAGCATGGATCCCGGAAACAGCGAGACCCATGGGAGAACCATGAGGCCGATATGATCGTGTGATGAGCCGTCGGTTTGGGCTGACATTTTTCAGTTGTTACGCTTGCCGCGCGGCGTGGAGTCTCAAAAAACCCTCGGCTCGCCTTCCTCGAGGATGCAGATTTTATCCATCAGGTTGTGGGCGGCTCCATGCTTGATGAGGCGTTCCGGGGGTTCGTGGAGGGGTTCGTAGCTCAGGCGGAAAGTGCCGAAATGCATGGGGACGAGTGTTTTCGCTTTGAGTTGCAGGAACGCGTCGATCGCCTCCTCGGGGTTCATGTGCACGTCGCGCTTGGTCGGGGCGTCGTAGGCGCCGATTGGGAGAAGGGCGATTTCCACGGGGAGACGTTCGCCAATTTCGCGAAATCCCTCGAAGTAGGCGCTGTCGCCGCAGTGGAACACCGAGCGGCCGGCGTATTCGATATGGAAGCCGCCGAACCCGCGGTGGGTGTCGTGGAGGACTCGGGCTCCCCAATGCCGCGCGGGGGTGAGGGTGACCTTGAGATCGCCGAGGGAGAAGCTCTGCCAGTGGGAGAGTTCGTGGATGTCCTCGAAGCCGAGTCCGTGAACAAGGCTGCCGACATGTTTGGGGACGACGATGGCCTGCTTCGAGGCGATGGTGCGGAGGGTTTTGCGGTCGAGGTGGTCGAAGTGGGCGTGGGTGACGAGGACGAGGTCGATGGCCGGGAGGTCGTGGATTTCCATGCCCGGCTGTTTGATGCGTTTGACGACTTTCAGCCATTTCGCCCAGTTCGGGTCGATGAGGAGGCTGTGCTCCGGGGTTTGAACGAGGAACGAGGCGTGGCCGATCCATGTGATGCAAATGCGGCCCGGCTCGAGTTCCGGGAAGACCGGTTTGATCAGGCGGCCATGGCGTTTGGTGAAGAGAGAGGGGATGATGACCTCGGCGAGAAAATTTCGCTTGTGCCAGCCCGAGCCAAGCTTCATGTCCACATGGTGGTCCGGCTTTCTGCTGGTGCGTTGCTGAAGGAATCTCCGGACCATGTGGGACACCTGCAATCTTGAATGATCACCGCCGAAAAGCAACGTCTCCGCGTCGAAGCGGGAAAAATCCTGAGCCGCCTTGGCGCGGGGGAGCGGGCCTGCGGATCACAAAAAATCCGGGCGGCGCTCGAGTCTTGGGAGCGCTGGGAGGGGATTCGCACGCTTTGCGCGTATGCCGCACTGGCCTCAGAGCCCGATGTGCTGATGCCCTGGCCGGAGGGTAAGGCGGTGCTTTTACCGCGGATGGTCGGCCGGTGCTTGGTGCTGCACGTGATCGCGGGGCTGGCAATGTTGCATCGCGGGGCGTTTGGCGTGCTCGAGCCTAGGGAGGAATGTCCCGAGTGCGACCCGAAGGCCGATGTGATCTTGGTGCCCGGCATGGCATTTGATCGCTCAGGGGCGCGCTTGGGGCGGGGGAAGGGATATTACGACCGGCTGCTGGAGTCTTTCGAGGGCGTGCGTGTGGGGGTGTGTTTCGATGAGCAGGTGGTGGAGTCGGTGCCCCGCGAACCACACGACAAGCGGATGGAGTTTTTGCTTACCCCTGCGGGCTTGCGGGCCTGCGGGACTTGAAATAGCCGCGCAAGCGGGGAGAGAGAAGGATTTGGGCGGGTTCGGAGGCAATGCCAGAGGCCTCGACGATGTGGCGGAGGAGTGCAAGCGAGGCCATGGCGTCGCTTGCCGCATCGTGCCAGCGGAAACCGGGGGTGGATTCCAGTCCTGCGGCAAGTCCAAGAGCTGTGCAAGCTTCGCCGAGGGCGTGGGAATCGAGATCGGGATACACCGCACGCACGAGCGTCAAGGTATCGATCCATGGGCCGAATCCGTGAAGCGGGAAGACGCGGAGGAAGCGTTTCTCGGTCGCCGCTCCATGGGCGACAATCCAGCGGCCGCCGAGGGCGGTTCGCACCTCGGGCCAGATGTCGAGCAGGCGTGGTGCGGCTTGAAGTTTCGCGTCGTCGATTCCATGCACCTCGCGGGCAGACCATGTCACGGGGCGTGACGGGCGGAGGTAGGAGTTGAGGACGATGCCAGGTGCGCCATCCGTCCAATGCGCCACGGCGATCTGGATCGGCTCATCGGTCAGTCCAGGCGCCGTGCCCGCGCTTTCGAAGTCGATCGCGGCGAAGGGGGCTTCCGAGACATTCATGGGGCGGGCGGGCGCCGGCGAGGTTGTTTTTCAGTGCTCGCGAAGCAATGCGACGGTGGTGTCCCAGTCCATGCACGCGTCGGTGATCGAGACGCCGTAGGCCAGTGTCGAGGGGTCGGCCGCGAGGCTTTGGTTGCCAAAATGGATGTGGCTCTCAAGCATCGCTCCCATGATGCCGCTCTGACCCGCTTGACGCTGGGCGAGGATGCTGCGCCAGACATCAGGCTGTTTCTTTGGGTCCTTACCGGAGTTCGAGTGGCTGCAATCGATCATGAGCGCCGGATGGAGACCCGCCTTGCGGAGGGCGTCGTGGGCTGCCGTGACGTCGTGCGGATGGTAGTTCGGGCCGTTGCGACCGCCGCGGAGAACGACGTGGCTGTCTGGATTGCCGGATGTTTTCACGATGCTTGTGGCGCCGTCTTGGTCGATACCGAGGAAACTATGGCTTGAGCGAGCCGACCCCATGGCGTCGATCGCCGTCTGGAAGCTGCCGTCGGTTGCGTTTTTGAATCCCACGGGCATCGAGAGCCCACTGGCCATCTCGCGGTGGGTTTGGGATTCCGTGGTGCGCGCCCCGATCGCCGCCCAGCTAACGAGTTCAGCGATGTATTGCGGGATGATCGGATCCAGGAACTCGGTGGCTGCGGGGAGGCCAAAGTCGAGGATTTGCAGGAGGAGCGATCGAGCTAGGGTGAGGCCCTTGGCGACATCGCAGGACTCGTCGAGGGTTGGATCGTTGATAAAGCCCTTCCAGCCGATGGTGGTGCGGGGTTTTTCAAAATAGACGCGCATGACGATGAGGTAACGGTCCTCGAGGTCGCGGGCCAGCGCGGCTAGGCGCTTGGCGTATTCCAGGGCGGAGACGGTGTCGTGGATCGAGCACGGGCCGACGACAACAAGCATGCGGTCGTCTTCGCCCGAAAGGATCGCTCGGGCCGCGGCGCGGGCATTCGCCACGAGCCGGAGTTGGGCTGGAGATGCTGGATATTGCTCCTTGATTTGGGCGGGGGTGATGAGGCGCGTCAGTCCCGCGACGCGGAGGTTGTCCACGGGAACGCTGGTTGTGGCCGCTGGGCGTGATTCCGTATCAGTCATTGTGCAAAGAGGGCAAAGGATCGGCCAAAGTGCGCCGTGTGGCAATTCAATGTTCCCGGCGTTTCACAAACTCCCCGCGCGCCAAGCTCGCAAGAGGAGATCGGACAGAGCAGGGTGATCGGACTTCGCTGACAGATCTTATGAGTGAGCCTCGCAAAAAACTCCGGCCGAGTGGCGGTTGCCGAAAATCCGCCAGTTTCCAGACCAATTGAAAAGGCACGACACCGCTTCCAGAAGCACAGGTAGACTCATTTTCAACAGGCTGGTCCTTCTGCCACTGGCTTGAGAGTGGTTCTCCGGCGGTTGGCGTAGTCCAGGAAGGCGCGCTGGATTTCGTCGCGGACGCGCCGGAATTCTCCGAGGATTTGTTCCTCGGAGCCGGTGGCTTTTGCGGGGTCGTCGAAGGGCCAGTGGAGTCGGTGGACTTGTCCCGGAAAGACCGGGCACGCTTGGTCGGCGTTTCCGCATACGGTGATGACTGTCTCGATGTCGCGGTCGAGGAATTCGACCATGTGTTTCGAGGTGTGGGCGGAAAGATCGATGCCGATTTCAGACATGACCGCGATGGCCATGGGGTGGACATGCCCAGTCGGGTTGGAGCCTGCGCTGAGGACCTCGAGGATGTCTCCGGCGGCGGCGCGCAGGATGCCCTCTGCGATGTGGCTGCGGCAGGAATTACCTGTGCAGAGAATGAGGATGCGGGGTTTCGGAGTGGGTGGGTTCATTGATCGATGGAGCGTTGATACCAGTCCTTCGAGCGCACGCAGAGGCGGCAGACCGACAGCATGACCGGGACCTCGACCAGCACGCCGACCACGGTGGCGAGGGCTGCGGGAGAGGATGGGCCGAACAGTGTGATGGCCACCGCCACGGCGAGTTCGAAAAAGTTGCTGGCCCCGATCAGTGCGCCGGGCGTGGCGACGTTGTGGCGAACCTTGAAGAGCCTCATCAGAAGGTAGGCGAGTCCTGAGTTGAAATAGACTTGGATCAGAATCGGCACGGCAAGCAGGACAACCATGAGGCTGTTTCCGAGGATGTTCTCTGCCTGGAAGGCGAAGATGAGTGTGAGTGTGGCGAGGAGGGCGGTGATCGCCACCGGCCGAAATGCAGGAAGGAGTTTTCGCCTCAAGCCATGCGTCTCCTTTGGCCTTGAGGATCAGTGTGCGTGCCGTGAATCCGGCGGCAAGCGGCACGACGATGAACACCAGCACCGAGGTGAGAAGGACATCCCCGGGAATGTGGACTCCCGTCACTCCGGCAAGGAGCATGACGATGGGCGCGAAGGCGAAAACCATGATGAGGTCGTTGATCGCAACTTGCGCGAGGGTGTAGGGACCATCGCCATCCGTCAGGTAGCTCCACACGAACACCATCGCGGTGCATGGCGCGGCGGCGAGGATGATGAGTCCAGCAACCTGGTTTTTTGCGATTTCCGGGTCGATCCACCCGAGCGTGTTTGCAAAGAGTTCGGTCACCAGCAGCCACCCGAGCAGGGCCATGCTGAAGGGTTTGACGAGCCAGTTGACAAACAGCGTCACGGCCAATCCGCGTGGTTTTGAAAAAACGCAGCGAAGCCCGCCGAAGTCGATCTTCAGCATCATTGGAAAAATCATGAGCCAGATCAGCACGGCGATCGGGATATTCACGTGCGATCCGGTGCCGAACTCGAGTTGGCCGATATGGCGTGTGAATGCGGGAAACAATGAGCCCAGGCCGATCCCCAGGCCCATGCAAAGAATCACCCAGAGGCTGAGGTGGCGCTCAAAGAGGTCGAGTCGCTTGACGGGTGTCGGAGTGCTCATGGGGTTTGATGAAGAACGGTGCTTCGGGCCGGGGCGGAGGGTAGACAATCACCGGCGGATTTGAGTTTCTCCAATCGCGCTAGGTCCTGACGGAAGACCGCTTCTCCGGCGAAACAGTCCTGAAGGCAGGCGAGGTTTTTGTCCAAGAGCGGGGAGCGTTTTTCGGGAAGGCTGTAAACCATCCACTGCGCGTTGCGGCGGCACTCGATCATGCCGCGGCGGCGCATGTAGGCCAGATGGCGCGAGATTTTCACTTGGGGTTCGCGAAGCGCCGATTGAATGTGGCAGACGCATAGGGGGACTCGGAGAAGCAGATGCAGAATGCGCAGCCGCGTCCGGTCGCAAAGGCATTCGTGGATTTGAACGAGTTCCATGCCGGGATCGTATACTCGCAAAAACAAATATGCGGGAATCAAAATATTCATTGTTCGTGAGAGTGCATTCATTTCTGTGGTGCCCGTGTGAAACCGCTGCTTGGTCGTTGGCGCGGGCGCATTGCAATCCGCGTGGTTTGGGCCTTGAATGACCCGCACCCTGCTCCAGTGAGAAACTTCCGGTCTCTTTTCCTCAAAAAAATCGACATTCGCCTTCCCGGGCTGACGGTCCTTCGGTTGAGGCTTCACAAGCATCTGTCGGAGGTGGATTCCGTGGAGCCGCACAGCCACCGGTTCGGACAGGTGTTGTGTTATCTTTCCAACGGCGGGGAGCTTGTTTTGGGGGGAGCGACCCATGAGGTCAAAACCGGGCTTCTCGCATGGATTCCCGCAGGTTGCCGGCATTCCTTCCTTGAGCATCCACACCGCCGCCCTGTGTGTCTGGCGATCGATCTTTCCCTGCCGCAACCGAAGAAACCCCTGGTCTCCCTCCTGAATCAGTCGGAGGCCACAAAACTCCGCGGCGAACTGTCGAGGATCGGTCGCCTGAATGATCCCGACTCGATGGAGTCGCGTTTTCTGGCCGCCTCCTCGTCATTGGCGATTCTCGACATTGTGTTTCGTGCGCTTGGATTGCTGCCAAGGGCTGCCGCGCCGGTGCCCGGGGTGATTCGCCAACTTTCAACGCTCGCGTCCGATCCGTCATTTTACGGGTTGGAGATCGGCCAACTCTGTCAAAAGGTCGGAGGGAATCCGGACCATCTGAACCGTCTTTTCAAACGCCACACGGGAAACACGCTCCAACACTTTCGCGATGCCTCGCGCCTTGCGCAGTGCAAGAAGGAATTGCTCAAAGGAGGACCTGTCAGCGAGGCCGCAGGGCGATGTGGGTTCGACGATCCGAATTATTTTTCCCGCTGGTTCCGCCAACAAACAAGCCAGTCGCCCACGGCCTTCGTTAGATCATCCATCCGCCCTCCGAAAGCGGGGTGAGGGGGCGGCGAGGTTCTCAGAGGAGATGCGCGACCGCGTCTCTTCCAGCGATCCACGCGGACTCGACGCGCGAGGCGCCGAGGAGGTCGCCAGCAAAAATCCAATGCGCAGGGAGCCCGGCGGGTGGGATTTTTTGGGTCACGCGCGCATAGCGCCAGCGGTGGGGATAGGAGTGCCGGAGGGCCCCGGGCGGAATCTCCCAGAGTTCCTCCACCCGGCGGCGAAGAATCGCGCTCCACTCCACTGGGGCTTGTTCCAGGCGCGCCCTGCTGAATGTCTCGGAGGCATGGGCGACAATGACCGTCAACCCATCCGCGATCCGGCCGCATTTGTGGTTCTCGCATGCCGACCATGCCAGATCTTGCGAGGAATCGTCCCGCACGCCGTAGCGCTGCGTTGCCGTTCCCTCCCATGGCAAGTCGTAGGCAAAAATCGCGGCCAGGCATGGGGCGTAGGGATTGGAGACAATGGGAATCCCGGCGAGCTTGCAGGTCTGTGGCCAGGGGGCGGTGGAAACGATCGTGTCGAAATGCTCGCCTCCAATTTCGAGTCCGACGACCTCAGCCACTTCGACTGCTGTCCTGACATCGAGGTCCGCTCCCAACGCCCGAGCCAGGCGGCTGTTCCCGTCGGCATGGTAAAACATCGTCCTGGCTTCGAGTTTTTCCCCGGCGGCATCAACCACCGACGCGCCGATGGTGCAGAGCGCATCGCCGCATGCACTGCGAACGGCCGCATCGAACTCCGGATCCCTCATCGTGAAATATTGCGCCCCGTGATCCACGATACACCCCTCGATCCGCTTCGTGGCGCAGCGCCCGCCCCAACCGCGCGATTTTTCGAAGACCACAACATCCCACCCCGCCGCAGAAAGGAGTTTCGCGGCGGAAACCCCTGCCATGCCCGCGCCGATGACCGCAGCCCGTTTTGGTTTCATGCAAGAAGGCATCGGGCATGCTTCGGGTGATGGCAATCCCTGATCGGACACCACGAAACAAAAGTCGGTTTTGTGCTACCAATCGGGCTCGTTGTCATAACGCCCGCTGGTCGACTGTGGCAGCGTTCAAGCCGTGAGTTCCCGATCAAACATCCTTGTCACCGGTTCAAGTCGCGGCCTCGGACGCGGAGTCGCCCTTCGCCTGGCCGCTTCAGGCCACAGTGTCGCCATCCACTACGCAAATAACCGCACCGCTGGGGAGGAAACCGCCGCCGCCTGCTCCAAGGCGGCGAAATCGCCGGAGCAAATCTTCCCGCTGGTCGGGGGAAATGTCGCCGATGCCGCCGATCGCGCCCGCCTCATGGATGAGACAATCAATGCCTTTGGGCGCCTCGATGCGTTGGTCAACAACGCCGGGATCGCTCCGCGCGTGCGCGCCGACATCACCGAGGCCACGGAGGACATCTTCGACGAGGTTCTCGCCGTGAATCTCAAGGGGCCCTATTTCCTCTCCCAGCTCGCTGCGCGACACTGGCTCGCGAATCCCGGCCAATCCACGCTCACCGGTGGATACAAATTGATTTTCGTCTCCTCGCTCTCGGCCGACACCGCCTCGATCAATCGCGGCGAATACTGCATCTCAAAAGCCGGCCTCGCCATGGCCAACAAACTCTGGGCCGTCCGCCTCGCCGAGGCGGGCATCCAAGTCCTCGAACTCCGCCCCGGTATCATGGCCACCGACATGACCTCCGGCGTGAAGGAAAAATACGACAAGCTCCTCGCCGAGGGCCTCGTTCCCCAGAAACGCTGGGGCAACCCCGAGGATGTCGGCCTGGCCGTTGAATCGATCCTCGGCGGCGCATTCCCGTTTTCCACCGGCGACATCATCAACATCGACGGCGGCTTCCACCTCAAACGACTATGATCCAATCCGACCCCACACTCGCCCCGGCGGACCTCCTGCCGGCCATTAAAAAACTCTGGGCCGCCTCGGCTCCGAAAATCCTCTCCATCGACAAGGACGAGGTTCCCGGCAAGGCCACACCGGTTTTCACCGTCGAAGGCAAATACACCGCGCGCGGCTGGACCGAGTGGACGCAGGGATTTGTTTACGGCTCCGCCATTCTGCAATTTGACGCCACCGGAGATGAAAAATTCCTCGAGCTCGGCCGCGAGCGAACGCGCGAGCGCATGGCGCACCACATCACCCACATCGGTGTCCACGACCACGGGTTCAACAATGTCAGCACCTACGGAAATCTCCTCCGGCTCATGGTGGAGGGGAAGATATCGCACAATGCCGCCGAAAGGGATTTCTACGAACTCGCCCTCAAATGCACGGGTGCCGTCCAAGCCGCGCGTTGGACTCCCGTCGCCGGTGGCGGTGGCTACATTTATTCCTTCAACGGCCCACACTCGCTCTTCGCCGACACGATCCGCAGCCTCCGCGCGCTCGCGGTGTCGCACTCCCTCGGCCATGTGCTTATGGGGGAAAAAGACCTCCGCATCTCGCTTCTCGAGCGTCTGATCCAGCACGCCAAAACAACGGCCGACTTCGCGGTCTTCTACGGCGAGGGACGCGATGCCTACGACATCCGCGGACGTGTCGCGCATGAAAGCATCTTCAACACAAACGACGGCAACTACCGCTGCCCGAATTCCCAGCAGGGCTACTCGCCGTTCACCACCTGGACGCGCGGCCTCGCTTGGATCGTGGCTGGCTATCCCGAGCAGTTGGAGTGGCTCGCGACCCTTCCCGATGGAGAGTTGGAGGCGTTCGGCGGTCGCCAGGCCGTCGAGTCGATGTTTCTCAAGGCCGCCCGCGCCGCCTGTGATTTCTACATCGAGCACACGCCCACCGATGGTATTCCTTATTGGGACACCGGCGCGCCGAATCTGCATCACCTTGGCGACTATCTCGACCGCCCTGCCCAAATCGAAAACGACTGGGAACCGGTGGACAGTTCCTCCGCCGCGATCGCCGCGCAGGGCCTTATCCGACTCGGCCGCTATCTGAAGGATTCCCGCTACCTCCAAGCCGGTCTCACCACGGCCCGCACAGTTCTTTCCGAGCCCTATCTTTCGACCTCGGAAAACCACCAGGGCCTCATCCTGCACTCCATCTACCATCGCCCGAACGGTTGGGACCACATCCCCGAGGGTTCCAAAATTCCTCGTGGTGAATCCTCCATGTGGGGCGACTACCACGCCCGCGAACTCGCCCTCACCATCCAACGCCTCGCTGAAAGCCGCGATTACTCGTTCTTCGGCTGCGTCAGCCGATAAGCCACCATCCCATGACCATCTCCGACCTCTCACAGATCGAAGGCCGCCGCTACCCGGCGCGCCGCCGCACGCAAAACCTCGCCGGAGGCGTTGCCCCCATCCAGGCCAAGAACTTCAGCATCGGCAATGTCACGCTCGACCCCGAAGGCGGCCAGGTGCCTTGGCACAACCAAGAGCAGGAGGAGGTCTACTTCGTCATCGAAGGCACCGGCGAGATGTGCCTTGGCGAGGAGCGGCAGACATTGACCTCCGGGCAGATGGTTTACATCCCGTCAGGCGTCTTTCACCAGCTCACGAACATCGGTAAAACCCCGCTCCGCATGCTCTATTGCTACGGCCCCGCCGGAGATGTCGCCCACTGGCGGCAGGAACTCGAAGGCACACTTCCCAAGGCCGGCATCGATGTCCCCCCGCTCCCTCCCGGCGCTCAACCGCAGTGCACCCTCAAACCCGAATAAACCCTCTATCATTCCACTTATGAAAAAACACAAGGTCGGCATCATCATGAACGGCGTCACCGGACGCATGGGCACCAACCAGCACTACATCCGCTCGATCCTCGCGATCCGGAAGCAAGGCGGTGTGAAAATCAACGACGGCGAGGTCATCTGGCCCGAACCCGTCCTCGTCGGACGCAGCGAAGCCAAGCTCGCCCAACTCGCCGCCATGGATGAAGGCGTGCGTTGGACCACCGACCTCGATGCCGAACTCGCCAAGCCTGAAAATACCATCTACTTCGACTCGCAGACCACCGGTCGTCGCGCCGATGCGGTCAAAAAGGCCATCGCCGTCGGCAAGCATGTCTATTGCGAGAAGCCCACAGCCGTCAGTTCCGCCGACGCGCTTGAGCTTTACAATGTCGCCACTAAGGCCGGCGTGAAAAACGGCGTGGTGCAAGACAAGCTCTGGCTCGGCGGCATGCGGAAAATCCAACGCCTGAAAGAACAGGGCTTCTTTGGAAAAATCCTGAGCGTCCGCGGCGAGTTCGGCTACTGGGTTTTCGAGGGTGACAACATCACCGCCCAGCGCCCCAGTTGGAACTACCGCAAGGAGGACGACGGCGGCATCATCGTCGACATGCTCTGCCACTGGCGCTATGTGCTCGACAACCTCTTCGGCGAAGTGAAATCCGTCTCCTGCCTCGGCGCCACGCACATCCCCGAGCGCGTGGATGAACAAGGCCGCAAATACAAATGCACCGCCGACGACTCCGCCTACGCGACCTTCGAACTCGAAGGCGGCGTCATCGCCCATTTCAACTCCAGTTGGACCGTCCGTGTGCGCCGCGACGACCTCCTCACGCTCCAAGTCGATGGCACGCACGGCTCCGCCGTCGCGGGTCTGCGAGAATGCTGGACTCAGCACTACGGCAACACCCCCAAGCCCACTTGGAACCCCGATATCCCTCAGCCGATCGACTTTTTGGGCGGATGGTCGAAGGTGCCTGAGCAGGAAACCCACGACAATGCCTTCAAGATCCAGTGGGAGCTTTTTCTACGCCATGTCGTCCTCGGCGAGGCGTTCCCATGGACTCTCCTCCAAGGCGCCAAGGGCGTGCAACTCGCCGAACTCGGCCTCAAAAGCTGGGCCGAACGCCGCTGGCTTCCGGTCGAGAAACTTGCTTGACTCTCTTCCATGCTACCCGAGCCCATCGCCAGCCGCGTCCACACCACCGGCATCGTCGCCGTCCTTGTCATCGATCGTGAAGAGGACGGGCCGCCCCTTGCCAAGGCGCTTCTTGCCGGCGGGGTCGATGTGATGGAGTTGACGCTCCGCACTCCTGCGGCCCTCGGCGCCCTGCGCCGTATCCGCTCCGAGGTGCCGGAGATGCTCGCCGGTGCCGGCACAGTGCTCACCCCCACGCAGGTGGTTGAAGTGAAAAACGCCGGAGCCGAATTCGCTGTCTCGCCGGGAGTGAATCCGCGTGTCCTTCAAGCAGCGAAGGAAGCCGGTCTCCCATTCGCGCCTGGCATCGCCACGCCCACCGATATCGAGCAGGCGCTGGAGTTCGACTGCAAGGTCCTGAAGTTTTTTCCCGCGGAACCCTCGGGCGGTCTTGCCTACTTGAAGGCCATCGCGGCGCCCTACCAGCATCTCGGTGTCAAATTTCTCCCCCTTGGCGGGCTGAATGAAAAAAACATGGCATCCTACCTCGCCGATCCCCTCGTCGCGGCGATCGGCGGCTCGTGGCTCGCCCCGAGAGATGCGATCAGCGAAGGCCGCTGGGGTCACATCACGACCCTCGCTGCCACCGCAGTCCAAACGATCAAATCCCTCCGCAACCAATGAAACCCAGCATCACCTTCGGCGAAGTCATGGGACGGTTCGCCCCCTTCGGTTTTGTTCGCCTCCGTCAATCACTCCAAGGAGTCAACCAAAGGTCCATGCTTGAGATTCCTTCCATGAATCCGAACTCGCGGAATCTTTCGACTATCTAATCGGCATCCGTTTACCCCGCGACGTGCCTCGCGCGCTCCCATGGATAGACCAGCCCGATCTGTGATCGGATCAAGTCCATCGTCCGCATTGTCTCGAGCGTTTCCCTAAGCGGCATTTTGTCGCTCTCGATGGCCCCTCGGCGGATGCAGCGGCAGACCTCAGCGATCTGGTATTCGAAACCGCCCGCAATAAAGGGGCGCTCGATCTCGCGAGGGTGGTTCCCGCAGAGCAGGGTGGCCCGCTGGGCGGAGAAAAAAGAATGCGGCACATGAATTCTGCCGGCTTCCCCGGCGATTGTGAGCGAGGTGTCGCCATGTGCCGCGAGGCCGCAGGTGAACTGCCCAAGCACCCCGTCGGGATATCGCATCGCCACGGTCAGAAGTTCGTCCACGCCGGTTGAGGCAACGACGGCTTGAGGGCTTGTGGAGAGCGGCGCTGCGCCGGTGGCGAATTGCTGCATCGAGAGGCAATACACGCCCAGATCCAGGAGGGACCCGCCCGCTTTCGCGGGATCAAGCCAACGCAGTGTGGGATCCTGATTTCCACGCACGCAGAACCCAGAGGATACCATGCGAAGGCGCCCGATGGCCCGATCGTCCAACCAACGGCGGACTTCATCGAACACGGGAAGAAACCGCGTCCATAGTGCTTCCATGAGGAACACACTGTTGATTCGTGCTGTTTCGATGAGTCGTGACGCCTCCGCAGCGGAAACAGTGATCGGCTTTTCCACCAGCACCGCTTTTCCGTGCGACAGCATGAGCATGGCGGTGTCAAAGTGGTTGTGGTGCGGGGTTGCCACATACACGGCATCGATCGCCGCATCCTCCGCCATCGCCAACGGGGAGGCATGGAAGCGCCGAATTCCACCCTCGCGCGCAAACGCCTCAGCCCTTGCCGCATCGCGTCCTGCCACCGACTCAAGCACACAACCAGGCACGGCCTGTGCATCCTGCGCGAATTTCCGTGCGATGGCACCTGGGCCGATGATGCCCCACCGCAGTGGTTCGATGCTTTCCATATCGTTGAAAAAAATCACCGGGCGTCTTGGCAACATTTCGGAGCGGCAATGTGCCGCTTTATTCACCAGCCCCCGGCACGCTCAGCGAGCTGCCGTTGTCGCGTGCACCAAGACCCAGCAAAAACGGGCCTGCCGATTCCACCCACTCGTCGGGATTCGGATAGTCGTCCGCCGCGCTGCCAAAGCACGAGGCGAGCATGTCTGTGTTGATGACTCCCGGATTCAACGCCACGGCGGCGAGCCCCTTCGGGAGTTCTTGCGCGAGCGAGGCGGTGAGCCCCTCGATCGCAAATTTGCTCGCGCAATAGATCGCCACCTTAGGGGAGGTAGAGCGTCCCCAGCCCGAGCTGAAATTTACGACCACCCCTGAGCCACGTTGGATCATCGCCGGCAGAAAATGGCGGATTGTGTTGATCGTGCCGTTGATATTCACCCGCACCACCGCGTCGATTTCCTCGGAGGTCAGTTCCCAAAGCGGGGCGTTTCTTGCGATGCGGGCAGCATTGTTGATGAGCAATCGCGGTCCCCCGTGCTTCAAGACCCCGGCGGCCCAAGTTCGCACTGCGACATCATCCGCCAAGTCGACTCTCGAAAACGTGTGCGGCTCCGGAAACGCCGCGCGCAGTTCCTCCAAGGCACCCTCGCTTGTGCCGCAGCCGTGCACTGCAAATCCCCGTTCCGCAAAGTATCGAGTCATGGCCCGCCCGAGTCCGCGGGTGCATCCTGTGAGAACGATCGATTCCATATCCGCAAGGGTGGGGGATTTCCATGCCGCAAGCCACTCCGAAAAAAGATCCGCCCTTGCAGGTTGTTTCAACGGATCTCACGGGGTGAAAATTTCGCCGTGGGGGTCTTGCAGGGCTGTCGATATGGATTATTCTACAAGCCATGTTCGAGCTGACGCGCCGGGAACAGGCGCTTGTTGCCGCCGTGCTTTTCCTTTTTCTCATGGGCTTGGGAGTCCAGCATTGGCGGAACTCCGCCGAACCCGCCCCGGACCAATCAACGATACAGAACTGATGCCAACCAACGGATTTCAAGAAACCGTCGAAACACTCTCCGAAAAAGACACCCGATATCAGGCCGAGGCCTATGTCTTCCTCCGCGACTCGCTCGAGGCCACGATCAAGCGCCGGAAAAAAACACGCAAGGAAACCGGTCCGCATGTCGGAGCCGCGGAATTGCTCGAGGGCTTTCGCCTTCACGCACTCGACGAGTTCGGCCCCATGGCGCTCATGGTGCTCGGCTACTGGGGGGTCCACACCACCGCGGATGTCGGCAATCTGGTGTTCAATCTTGTGGACGCCAGCGTCTTCGGGAAAACCGACGAGGACACCGTGGAAAGTTTCGCCGACGTGTTTGATTTCCACGAGGCTTTTGTCGATCCCTTCCGTCCCGCCGAACCCTCCAGTGGCGGATCCACGCCACTCCAGATCGGAGCCTGACCATGACCAGACCACTTTTCATCGCCGCACTTTTCCTAGCCTCTATGTCCATGCAATCCGCCGCCACCCAATCCGCCCCGCCATCGCTTCCCGAATCCCGTGCCAAGGTGTTCACCTACGACAACGGCCTCACCCTCATCGTGGAGGAGGACCACAGCGCGCCGGTGGCAAGCGTTCAGGCCTGGTGCGGCACTGGGAGCGTGCACGAGGGGCCGAAACTCGGCGCGGGCATATCCCATATCCTCGAACACATGCTCTTCAAAGGCACCGAGGGCAGGCCGCCGGGAGCCATTGCCAAGGAGGTTCAGGACCTCGGCGGCTACATCAATGCCTACACCTCCCTCGACCGCACCGTGTATTGGATTGATCTGCCCGCACCGGGAGCGCTCCATGCAGTTGAAATCCTCGCCGACGTCATGCAAAACGCCACGCTGCCTGAGGAGGAATACGCGAAGGAACAAGAGGTCATTCGCCGCGAGTTCGCCATGGGATTCGACGACCCGAACCGCCAGAGTTCCCAGCTCATGCTCTCCACAGTCTTTTCTGAGAGCCCGCTGCGGCATCCGGTCATCGGCTACCTCGACGTCTACAACCAGCTCACACGCGATGACGTCATGAGCTATTACAAAACCCGCTACGTGCCGAACAACATCACGTTCGTTGTCACGGGGGATGTCGATGCCGAGAAGGTCCGCGAGGATCTGGCGCGGCATTTCTCCTCGGCCAGTCGGCGCGCTCTGGAGCCGGTCACTATCGTCTCCGAACCTCCGCAACTGGGGCGCCGCGAAATCCACAAGGAGTTTCCGACAGAGCTGTCGCGCCTGACGATGGCATGGCGCGTTCCAGGGGTGACCGATCCCGACACGCCCGCCATGGAGATTCTCGGAGGTATCCTCGGTTCTGGGAGCAGTTCGCGCCTGAACCGCGAGATTCGCGAGCGCAAGCAGATCGCCCACAGTGCGAGCGCCGGCATGTTCAATCTCCAAAACGAAGGCATCTTTGTCATGCAGGCCGTGACCGATCCCGACAAGCGCGGCGAGGTCGAGCGCGAGTCGCTCGCCGAGCTTCAAAAAATCAAGGAAAAGGGAGTCACAAAAACCGAGGTCGAGCGTGTCAAGCGCGGCATCCTCTCCTCCCAGATCCACGCCCTCACCACCGCCCGCGGCAAGGCCTCCGATCTCGGCTCGAACTGGCTGGTCGCGCGGAACCTCGATTTCACCCGCCACTATATCGACGAGCTTGGCAAGGTCACTCCGGAGGATGTCCAGCGTGTGGCGCGTCGGTATTTGAAGCCGGAGGGAATCAACGTCACCTCGCTGAATCCCGTGGGGTCGCTGGCCTTGGAGTCCGCGGATGTCGCCGAAATCAAGCCGGGCGAGATCAAGAAATTCACCCTCTCCAACGGCCTGCGCCTCCTCGTGAAGGAGGACCCGCGCCTGCCGCTCGTTTCCATGGCGGCCGTCTTCCGCGGAGGGTTGCTCGCCGAGTCCAAAGACACGAACGGCATCAATCGACTTTACGCCAGCACGCTCCTCAAGGGCACGAAGTCCCGCACTGCCGAGCAGATCGCCGAGACCATCGAGAATGTCGGCGGATCAATCGACTCCGACAGCGGCAACAATTCCTTCAATGTCGGCGTCGAGGTCATGAGCCCGGATCTGGCGCTGGGAGTCGAGTTGATGGCCGATGTGTTGCTGAACCCCACCTTCCCCGAGCGCGAGGTGGAGTTGGAAAAACGCACCCAACTCGCCGGTATCAAGGCCGATGCCGAGCAGATCACTTCAGTGGCACGGAATCTCGTTCGTGAAAACCTCTTCGGCGAGCATCCCTACGCCCTGCGCAACCTCGGGCACCCCGAGGCTGTCGAGAGCCTCGACTCTGCAAAACTCGCGGAGTTCCACAAAACCTTCGCCGTGGCCAAAAACGGTGTCGTGTCCGTCTTTGGTGATGTGAAGGCCGAAGAGGTCGTGAAGCTTTTTGAGAAATTCTTCGTCTCCATGCCCTCGGGCCAACTCGCCTTCCAGAGTGTCCCCGCGCCGAAGCCGAAGGAGGGCTTCACTCCGGCCATGGCAACCATGGACAAGCAGCAAGCCGTGCTGATGATCGGCTACCAGGGCGCGTCCGTGGATGACCCCAACCGCATCGCGCTCGAGTTGATCGGCTCGGCCTCGAGCGATCTCGGGTCGCGCTTTTTCAACCGCATCCGCGAGCAAATGGGACTCGCCTACTTTGTCGGCGCGAACCAGTTCACAGGCCTCGCGCCTGGCGCGTTTGTGTTCTACCTCGGCACCGATCCAGCGAAGATCGAGCAGGTCACCGCCGAGATGCGGCATGAGATCGCCGACCTGGCCGCCAATGGACTCACCGAGGAGGAGTTGACCCGCGCCCGAGCGAAGGTTCTCGGCGCGGAGGCCATTCGGAACCAGAGCAACAGCGCCCTCGCCGCCGCCTGCGCGGTCGACGAACTCATGGGCCTCGGCTACGACGAAACCTTCCGCCGGCGCGAGCAGATCGAGAAAATCACGCTCGACGACATCCGCCGCGCCGCCGCAGACTACTTCAAGCCAGAAGCCCGTGTGGAGGCGACAGTCCTTCCGCACGCCAAAACCGAACCCGTCCAACCCAACTGAAAATCCCATGTCCGAAGTTCAACACTCCACAAATTCCGGTGAGATGGCCCAGCGCTTTGTCGAACTGGTCATGATGCAAGCCCAGCAGGCCGCCATGTTCCTTGGCCAATTGCCGGCGCCGGACGGTTCGCACCCCGAGCCGAATCTCGAATACGCCCGCCTGTTCATCGACCAACTCGAGATGCTCCAGGAAAAGACACGCGGCAACCTCAGTAATGAGGAATCGCAAGTCCTGGGGGGTGTGCTCTCCGACCTGCGCCTTGCCTTTGTCAAAGCCTCCTCCGGCGCACCGCATCAGGCAACGCCAGTTCCCGCTCCAGAAGCGGCTCCCGAGCCTGCCGTGCAGACCACCGTGCAGGGCAATGAGGACGACTCCGGCAGCCGCAAGCGCTTCACCAAGAGCTACGGATCGTAACGCCGCCGCGTTCCGGGGTTCATTCACACACACTCTTTAGTGGAACCCCACGTCGCTGAATTCCTGATCCTCGCTCTCGGGGCCTTCCTCGCTGGTGCGATGAATGCGGTGGCGGGCGGGGGGACGATTATCACGTTTCCGTTGCTGATCTTTTTCGGCATGCCAGCGATCCAGGCAAATGCCACGAGCACGCTGGCACTGCTGATCGGGATCGGGGGCGGTCTCTACGGCTACCGGTCGCAATTTTCAGGCGCCACGCCGCTGCTCAGGCTCTTCGCGCCGGTGAGCCTCGTCGGCGGTCTGCTGGGTGCTTGGCTGCTCACGGTGACCAGCGAGAAATTCTTTTCCGACCTCGTGCCGTTTCTCCTGCTGTTCGCCACCGTGCTGTTTCTGCTCAGCAACGTGGTGAGCCGCCTTGCGGGATTCGATGGTGTATCCGCCGCCCACCCCGCCCACCGCTTCGCCGCAGTGGTCGTGCAGTTCGGAGTCGCCATCTACGGAGGCTACTTTGGCGCAGGGATCGGGATTCTCATGCTGGCGGCGCTGGGCTTGATCGGCCTCAAAAACATTCACGAGATGAATGCCGTCAAAACCGCCCTCGGCGCGCTGATCAATCTGGTTGCCGCTGCGTATTTCGTCTGGGCTGGCCTTGTTGTGTGGCCGCAAGCAGCGGTGATGACCGTCGGAGCGGGACTCGGCTACTTCGGTGGTGCGGCGTTCAGCACGCGCATTCCCGCCAAATGGGTGCGCGCCATCGTCGTGGCGATCGGTATCGGCTTGTCGATTGTCTTCTTCTTGCAACGCTTCCTTGCGTAGGGGAGCCCTCATTTTTTCCATGCAACGGGCGGGGTTTTATGATCGGCTCACCGCCCCGTTTTCCAAGTGGGGCACGGCATTTTTATGAACCCAAGCATCGATCTCCCAATGGTCTTCACTCTGCTGCTGGCAGTGGCGGTGTTTGTCGCGTTCGTGCGCGAATGGGCCTCGCCGGATGTCGTGGCGTTGACGGCGCTCGGGCTCGTTGTTGCCGCGGGATTGCTGCCGGGCGGCGAATTGGTCGCGTTGTTCAGCAATAGCGCACCGATCACGATCGGGGCCATGTTTGTGCTCAGCGGTGCGCTGGAGCGGACGGGGGTCATGGATTGGCTGGCGTCCCAATTCACAAGACTCGCCGGTAAAAGCCTGTTCCGGGCGATGGGCCTTTTGGCGCTCGTGGTGGTGCCGCTGTCGGCATTCGCGAATAACACCCCTGTCGTGGTGGTTTTCCTGCCGGTGCTCATGGCCTATGCGCGGCATTCCGGCGTGAGCGCCTCGAAATTGCTCATCCCGCTCTCGTTTTTCGCAATCCTCGGCGGCACCACAACGCTCCTCGGCACCTCGACAAACATCTTGGTCTCGGGTGTCGCCTCTGGCATGGGGCTGGAGCCGTTCGGCGTGTTTGAGATCACGAAGCTCGGCGTCATTTACGCGCTCGTGGGTGTTGTTTACCTGATGCTCTTCGGTCGAAAGTTGCTGCCCGACAGGCCCACTCTCTCGTCGTTGCTTTCGAGCGAGGACACGCGCAGCTTTTGCAGCCAAGTCGTGGTGGGTGAACACTCCCCGCTCATCGGAAAATGCCTGCCCGACACTGAAATCGGAAGAAGCCGGACCGCGCGGGTGTTTGAAATCATTCGCGACGGATTGCGCGTCTCCGATGTGCCCCTCGACATGCTGCTTCTAAAGCAAGGCGACACGCTTGTTATGAAGGGCCTCGCAAAGGATGTCGCGGCTCTCCGCATGGAGGAGGGGATGAGCATGGATTCCTCCGGTGGATCTGGCGAGGCACCCGTCCGCCGCGAGGTGCGGATCGTCGAGGCGATCATTGGTCCCGATTCTCCCATGCTCGGAAAAACCGTGCGGAACCTCGGCCTGCGCCGCCGCTACGGTGTCATGGCCGTCGCGATCCACCGCCAAGGCCAAAACCTGCTCGAGCGCTTCGCTGACATTCCTCTGGAATTCGGCGACACCGTCCTGTTCGAGGGCCCAGAGGCGAACTTGGTCAGGCTCCGAGAGGAGGACGACTTTTTGAGCCTGAACGAATCGGTCCATAAGCCGTTCCGCCGCTCGCGGGCGGTTGTCGCCCTCGGGGCGTTGGCTGCTGTCGTCGTCCTCTCCTCCACCGGCATCCTTCCCATAGTCTCCGCCGCGCTGCTGGCCGCTGTCGTGGTGGTGCTCACCGGTTGCCTCGATCCCGGCGAGGCCTATGAGAGCATCGACTGGTCGATTTTGTTTTTGATTGTGGGCATGCTCGGGCTGGGCAAGGCGCTCGAACTCTCCGGGGCGATGCAGTGGATTGCAGGGAATCTCGTCGCCATCTTCGGTGGCATGGGGCCGTTTGTCCTGCTGGCGGTGGTGTATTTGTTGGCGACTTTGCTTACTGAGATTGTCACGAACAATGCCGTCGCGATCATTCTCACCCCGATCGTTGTCACGATTGCCTTATCAATGGATATCTCGCCCCGCCCGTTTGTCGTGGCGGTCATGTTCGCCGCCAGCGCGAGCTTTTGCACGCCGATCGGATATCAAACCAACACCTACGTCTTCGGCGCCGGCGGCTACCGGTTTGCCGATTTTCCTAAGATTGGCCTGCCCTTGAATGCCCTTCTCTTTCTGGTGGCCATCATACTCATTCCGTATTTCTGGCCCTTCTCCGCGAAGTAGCCCGGCATTCGCGAATGGCTTGGCATGCGGGGTTGCCGCTGTTCTATTTCCACCACCATGGCGACGCTTCTTTTGGTCGAGGACAACGAGATGAACCGGGACATGCTCTCCCGCCGACTCATCCGCCGGGGTTTGAGATTCTCATGGCGGTGGACGGGCAAGAGGGAGTCGAGAAGGCCCGCGAAAAACGGCCCGACCTCATTCTCATGGATATGAGCCTGCCTGTGATGGACGGGTGGACTGCCACGCGCCTGCTCAAGGATGATCCCTCCACGGCTTCGATCCCCGTGATCGGCCTCACCGCCCACGCCATGGCGGGCGACCGCGAGAAGTGCCTTGAGGCGGGCTGTGACGACTACGACACCAAGCCGGTGGAGTTTTCCCGACTCATGGAAAAAATCGAACTCCACTTGGGCAAGCGCTCGTGAGTGCGGATTCCGCCAATCTCGTGGCCCAGTTGCGGCACGACCTCCGCACGCCGGTGAACCATATCCTCGGCTACAGCGAGATGCTTCTGGAAGATGCCGAAGCGGAGGGAAATGCCGCCAGCGTCTCCGATCTCCGCAAAATCCAAACAGCCGCAAAAACCCTCTCGGCCCTTATTGATTCACGAATCCAAGGGGATTGTGGTGCAGGCGGGCCTCCTGCCATGGGAAACTTCACTCCCTCGCCGCCGTTCAATGCCCCGATCGCGGGGGGATCGCCGCACCAAAATTCCGAGCCTCTTTCCGGGCGTGTGCTGGTCGTGGATGACGATGAGGGGAACCGCGAGATGCTGGCAAAGCGGTTGGTCCGCGAGGGACTCTCCGTGGAGATGGTTCCCGATGGCTTCGAGGCGTTGGCTGCTCTCGGATCCAAGGAGTTCGATGTGGTGTTGCTGGATGTGATGATGCCGCTACTCGACGGCTACGAGGTGTTGCGCCAGGCGAAGGAAAATCCCGCCACGCGTGATGTGCCGGTCATTATGATTTCGGCGCTGGACGAGATTGCCAGCGTGATCCGCTGTATCGAAGCGGGCGCCGAGGATTACCTGCCCAAGCCGTTCGATCCCACATTGCTTCGCGCCAGACTCAGCGCGTGTCTCGAAAAAAAGCGCCTGCGCGATGCCGAGCAACGGTATTTGCAGGAGATAGAGATCGCCCAACGGCGCTTGCAGGGCGAGTTGGACGAGGCGGCGAGGTATGTGCGTTCGATCATTCCCGCCCCCCAGCAGGGCCCACCCAAGACGGATTGGAAATACACGCCCTCGACCGAATTGGGCGGCGATGCCTTCGGCTACCACTGGATCGACAGCGGGCATTTTGCCATCTACCTCCTCGATGTGTGCGGACACGGCGTCGGTCCCGCATTGCTTTCGGTGGCCGCAATGAATGTCCTCCGCTCGGCCTCCCTCCCGAACACCGATTTCCGCGATCCAGCAGCCGTGCTTGCGGGCCTCAACAAGGCATTCCCCATGGAGCGCCAGAACAACATGTATTTCACCATCTGGTATGGCGTTTACCACTCCCCGACACGCACGCTGCGCTACGCCTCTGGAGGGCATCCGCCGGCGCTTCTCTTCCTTCCCTCGGAAGCGGGCGGCCATGTGTCGAAGCGCTTGCAGACGCCGGGCCTTATCGTGGGTGTCATGCCCGACAGCGAATATTCCTCGGGGCAGGTCGAACTTCCCTCGGGAGCCGTCTTGGCGTTGTTTTCCGACGGATGCTATGAAGTGCGCGACGCCTCGGGCGAGATGCCGACATTCGACGGATTCGAGGATTTCATGACAAGGCATGCTCCTGGAGAGGGCGGGCTCGAACGCCTGCAGGAGTGGGTGCGCACGCGCCACGGCGACGGGCCGTTGGATGACGATTTTTCGATTTTGCGGGTCGGGTTCTGAGCGGTATGGCAGCCAGACTCGAGATGGGAATACGGAATGCGCTGGAGGAAATTCCTCCTGCAAATGAGCGTATCTCTACTTGGCTTCAACACCAGAGCGCTCCTTCGAATGCGGTTCTTTTCGCGAACCTGTGCGTCGAGGAGATCGTGTCGAATTGCGTGAAATACGGCTACGCCGACCGGTTGGAACATGTGATCAGCCTCGTGGTGGAGATCGATGCCGACAGGGTGCTTGTGGAAATCCGCGACGACGGTCGGGAGTTCAATCCCCTCACGGCTCCGGAACCTGACCTCAGCGGACCTGTCGAGGAACGCGCGATCGGCGGCCTCGGATTGCGGATGGTCCGCGGAATGACCAGCGGTGCGGACTACAGCCGGGAGGGAGGCGTCAACCGGCTCACACTCTGGAAATTGCTCTCCTGAGCAGGCAAACCGGTTGACCGCCTACCTGCCGATCTGGCGGAGGGATTTTCCGGACATCAAATTGCGCTCGATCTGCTCGAGCGAGACTCCCTTCGTCTCAGGCACAAAGAGAATGAAAAAGACGATGAAGAAAACATTCATCGCCCCGTAGAGCAAAAACGTGTTCCCGGGTCCGATGCCTTGAACCATCGACAGGAATGTCATGCCGACAATGGCATTTGCGATCCAGTTCGTGCCGGTGCTGCAGGTGATTCCGAAGTCGCGCCCAGACAGCGGATAAATCTCCGAGCAAATCACCCAAATGATCGGCCCCGCGCTCATCGCGAATCCCACGATGAAGAGAAGAAGGGCGCCCGCCGCGGCATAGCCGAGCGAGATGTTTTGCTCGATGCCGGAATGGAAAATCACGCCCACCGCGAGTAGCGACAGGCCCATCACAACAAAGCCTGCGAACATGATCGGCTTCCGGCCCAAGCGGTCGACAAAAGCGATTGCGATGAATGTGGCCAGCACATTCGTGATGCCCACGATGACCGTGCCCCACAGTTGTTCCGAGGTGGATTCGAACCCCGCCATGCCGAAAATGCGCGGCGCGTAATACATGATCACATTGATGCCGGTGAGTTGCTGCACGACCTGCAGTCCGATCCCCAGAAACACAGCCCGTCGGAAATTCGCATTCTCCAAAAACAGGCTCCACCCCTTTTGTGGAAGTTTCACGCTTTCCTCAATCTCCCGCACCTCGGCGGCGATCTCCGCGTCGTCCAGGTGCAGACGGCGGAATACCTCCGTCGCCTTCTCCTTCATGCCGTTGAGAACCAGCCAGCGCGGGCTTTCCGGAAGAAATAAAACGCCCACAAACATGATCAGCGCAGGAATCGAAATCATGCCAAGCATCAATCGCCACGTCTCGTTTCCGTGCGCGGCTGTCAGCACCCACGACGCCAGATACATCGCATCGAAATCCCCCGATTGTGCCTTCAGTTCCGGCAGCACGATTTGTCCGTCGGCAATCCCCGCGAACACCGTGTCACTCAAAAACGCCGCGAGGATGCCGATCGTGATCATGAGCTGATACATCGAAATCATTCCCCCGCGCACCGATTGCGGAGCGATCTCCGCCAGATACAGTGGCGCCGTGAAGGACGCCATGCCCACCGCCAGGCCCAGCACAAACCGGGCAACAATGAGAACGTGCGCCGTGGGCGACGCCGCGCAAAAGAGCGCCCCGCCGCAAAAAGAATCCCGCTCGCAAGAATCGTGCGGCGGCGTCCGAGCTTGTTGCAAAGAATCCCGCTCCCCAGCGCGCCGATCACAGCCCCCCAAAGCAACGCACTCACGATCCACTCGATCATCCGGTCGTCCACCCCAAGGTCCCGCTGAATATAAATCTGCGCTCCGGAGATTACCCCGACATCCAACCCGAATAACAACCCGGCCAGCGCCGCGGTGAATCCGATGAAGTAGACAATGAACCCGACAGGTTTGGTTTGAGAGGGAGTTTGCATAGAGAGGAAAAGGCGGGGGAAATCAGCCAATCCAATGTTTCTCGATTTGCCATAACAACGCAACTCCCGCTGGCACCGCCCGCGAAAAAAATTCCCTATTCACGCTTGCCTCGCGGTCCGAACACGCCTACATCTGGCAGCCCGTTTTTTTACGGCTGGATAGCTCAGTTGGTAGAGCAGAGGACTGAAAATCCTCGTGTCCCCGGTTCGATTCCGGGTCCAGCCACTCCCCTTTTTTAACCGCAGAAGTCCATAAAACCTCGATCTTCGGGTTTTTTTATGAAACCAAGAGTTTTCCTTTCAGACCCTATACAACCCATTCAATCCGGTCCAAAAGTGTCCGCCAACTGTCCGCCGCCGGAACCGGCGTGAAATCACGGATTGTTTTGGCGGAATCGAAGTCCCCTGGGGTAGCGCAGTCCGAATGTTTTTTTTTCATGAGTCCCCCGCATCTTTTCCCCTGTTTTTTTCCCCTTGTCGATTTTTCCAATGACAGGAAAACCTCGGGATGCCTCATCGCAACCTTCCCGAATGGACCTCCGGCGGAATCGCCCCGGATGTTTCCCATGGCAATCCTTGGGACTGGCCCCGGGTCGAGCCACTTCTTTCCCTCTTGTCTGATATAGAGAAAACAACTGACTCAAAATATCCCTCAAAACTGGCCGAGGCACTTCATGGAGACCTTCCCTCGGGAAAGAACGAACTCCGCTTGCTTCGGGAGAATTTGAAAGGGTTTTTCCTTCTCTCGAGGAGAAACGAGGTCTTGAAGGCAAGGCGCGGGGAAATCTGGGTTTTGCTTCAAGCGGTGCGGATGAAACTTGGATCGGTTCTCTGCAGACCGAATCAGAAGTCATGGAGCAAGCGGGCCTATCAGTTGATGACGGAAATCGAGCTCAATCTGGGGAAAATCGACCGGGTCTATTTTGCGACGCTGACTTTTCCCGGAACCCCGGACTATCGCCAGGCCCGCGACAGGGTTCGGGGCGTGACACGAAACCTTCTCTACCGTGCGGGATTCGAGACCCTTGATTTGATTGCGATCCATCCCTCAGAGGGAAATCCGGGACGACTCCACGCACACCTACTTCTTTGGAGCGGGTCGGATCGCTCAGCACAGGCTGAAAAAAGATCCATCGAATCTGTGAAGCGGGCACTCGCGGACAATGCCTATGGAGTGGGCTTTTCTGATCTGAAAAGAACGAATTCCCTCCCCTCTGCGGCGGGCTATATGGCATGGAATTTCGATCGCACGATCAAACTCTCCAAAGGTCCGCACAACCAAGTTCCCAAGGGGGCAAGGGTCTTGAGTGTTCCAAGAAATCTGACCCAGTGCAGGAGTTGGTCGAAAGCGAGAAAGTTTTCATTTCACTGTCCTGCGCACGCGGCCTTCCGGGCGGCGGTGGCTCGGTTTGCAAGCGATCATGGATGCCCAGAAGACGGGAACTGGGGATGGATTTGGAGGCAGAGGCGACGGATCCGCGAGGGCATCGGGGGCGAGCCATGGATTCCACCCTCGGTGACCGGCATGGACGGCTTCACCTACTCTGTCACAGCCTACGATCTCGATGCGGCAGGCGAGGAAGTTTACCTGCTTGGATGCCCCTCGAGGGAGCGGGCGTTCATTTTGACCGAGCAGGCACTCGAGGAACTCGGGATGAGGGAAATTCTCCCGGGATCGCTCAACGAAAACCCCGCCCTTGATCCCACAACGGGCCTGCACGCCTGTTGGATTGACATCTGGCTGCCAGACTTTCCCTGCGGGTGGTCGAAGCGAAGGAAGGACATTTCTACGCAATTGCACCACCCTCCATCCAATCCGGAGCCCGAACGATTTCGATGTCATGGGAGGCAAAAGAGATTTTGTCCTCGGGACTCCAATCGATGGCGTGCGGGTCCCGGGGATTGGGAGACGGGGACTGGCGAAATCCCCCGATGAGGTAAATCTCCCCGCGACCGACAATGAAGCCTCTCGCCCACCCAAGCCGGAAAAGAATTTTCCCCCGGCAGCGGGTGTGGATCGAGACCACCCGGCCGTTTTCCGGAAGAACCGTAAGAATTCCTAAGCCCGCGCGCACAGGGAAAAAGCCGGAAGGCTGATCCTCTCAACATGCCCGCCGGGGCGCACAATGATTGCCTCGCCGGTCTTGAGGGTCCGCAGATCGGAGCCCTCGAAAATCCTGCGCTTCAATCCGTGGGAGAGCCGCGAGGGCGCCCAGGAATCGTGAGCGGCGAACTGATAGTTGGGCAACCGAAAGACCGGCGGAGCCCCACGGTGGTGGAAATCGACCTCGTCGCGCGAGACCTCGGGCATCGAGCGCTCGAAAAGCTCGAGGGTTCCAAGGCAATCACTCGCCATGAAAATTTTTGTGCAGGTGTTGTTGAGGAGGTGAATGGTGCGGGCGCGGTCGCCCATGCGCGCGTCAAGAGCCGACACGCCTTGGGCGCTCAAGATGCAGCCGACCCGGACCTCGCGGCTTTTGTCCAAAAAGAAGGCGTCGCCGAGGTCGGCATGGCCCGGCGAGAGGATCGCGGGAAATTCATCGGCCACCAGAAACGCGGGACGCGTGGGGTTGACGGGCCGAATAGTTTCTCCATCAAAGTGCACGCGACAGAAGCGCTGGAGCGCGCAGGCTTGGAATGCCGACTTGATCATGGTGCGAAAGATTTCGGCCTCGGGCCCGAAATGCACGCGGCTCAAGGAAACCAGCGCGACTCGTCCCTGATCAATGACCAGATCGGGCGTGAAGACTTCCTGGTTTGTCCCGTCGAGGATCGGCGCGAGCGAATTGGTTAGGATCGAATCCAGATAGGTCTGCGCGTAATTGCAGATGACTGACCAGGTCGATCGGGCGAGATATTGGAGTTCGGATCGAAAATACGAGCGGCACGAATCGGCCTCGGAAACCTCGATCCAGCCCGATCCGGCCGCACCACTCATGTGTTGGCATCAGGGCGGAGAAGATTCTCGCCGTCGCCGATCGTGTAGGAAAGCGGCTTGGCGTCCGCCGACAGCAACAATGTCACATCGCCGCCCTTGATCGTCTGCGCGCCATGGCCGCTCTCGCCGGTGTCGGTCGCGGTGATTTTCGGTGCAACGGAGGCTTTGCAGGCCGAAGAGAGGAGGCCAACTGCGGCCGTGAGCAGGATAAGTGATCGTTTCATGGGTTGGTTTTTCGGATGGAAAGGTGGGTGGTGCTGTGGGTGAAAGTTCTGCTTGTCAGAGCCGAATCGGCGGGATGGGGAAAACGACTGGTTGGGACGGGCGGGCAACCGGAACGCGGCGAAGCATGGGCTCCTTTGACCTTTGGTTGGCTTGCGCCCAGTCATCTGTCTTAACGAGGCGGCAATCGCTCATAGTTCTTTGATGCGGAAATTCCGGAATTCGACAGGCCCGAGCCAGTCCTGAATGCCGATGCGGCCTTTCTTCGGGAGGTCTTTCAACGCCACATTTAAAATGTTCCTCGAGCCGTCGGGGTTCTGTCCCGGTTTGGTTCCTTTTGAAAGGTCGATGTCGTAGAGTTTCTCTCCGTCGAAGGACACCGTGATCATGGGGCCGACAGCCTTGATGTCGAAGGTGTGCCACTTGCCCGCCTCCAAGGCGATGGGTTTGGGAGGCTTGCAGACAGTCAGAATCGATCCGGGGGCACCCTTCCCCTCGATGATCTCCAACTCCATTGTGGCATGTCGGAAATTGATTCGTTTTTGTTTCAACTCCTCCAGATTCGGGCTTCGCAGAAAAATCCCGCTGTTGGCCTTCCGGGCGACGCGGACTTCAAAATGCAGGTCGAAATTTTCGTATTCCTTCTTGGTCCAAATCGCGCCGCTCTTGCCATTTCCCTTCATGATCCCATTGCTGATGGTCCATGTGCCCGGAGGGAAATCGGCGTTTGAAAGGTCCGCACCGAAGAGCAATTCCTCTTGCGGTGGCATCGCCCAAAAGGCGAGAAAAACTCCGCCGGCGATCAGAAGCACCGCCGCCGCAGCCAGCGGAATCCACAGCGGGACGGGAAATTTTTTGGCAGGCTCTGGAGTGTGCGGGCTTGGTGGTGTGGAAATAGTTCGGGGTGCGTTGGTGTGGGCCGGTTTCGCCACAGTGGCCACGGGCGTCGTTTTCACGACTTTGGCTGACGCCACGGCGACGGGCTTGGCAACAGCGACAGGCACTGGAGCAGCCACAGCCACCGCAGCTTTCGCTGTTGCCAGCGGCGCGGCCGGGGTCGCCCGGAGAGTCTGCAACGCCTCCTGTGCGCTGGCGGGCCGGTCGTTTCGATCCAGCGAAAACAACCGCTCCACCCATGCTGTCAGCGGCTGCGGCAGGTCCGGTCGGATCGAGGCCAGCGGGTGGAACTTGTGATTCAGATGGGCCGAGAGAATCTGCGCCGCATTTTCTCCGGTGAAGGGACGCTGCCGCGTGAGGGCTTGGTAAAAAACACAACCGAGCGAATAGAGATCTGAACGCGAGTCGAGTTCCTCGTGGTTCAATTGCTCGGGCGACATCATGTCAACCGAGCCAACCACCGCGCCGCTGTGGTCCATCGTTTGCAGCGAGGGAGCCTCCATCACACGCGACTGCCCGAAGTCGAGCAGCTTCACTTGGCAGCCGCCCTCGGGCAACGGGACCAGCATGATGTTCCCCGGCTTGATGTCGCGGTGGACGATGTATTGGGCGTGGGCCGCGCCGAGGCCCTCGAGGCATTGCTCCGCGAAGTTCCGGAACGTCTCCTCGCCCATCGCCTCGGCGATTTCCTCGACCGTCTGCCCCTGCACGAATTCCATGACGATCAAAATCCGCCCGTCCTCCTGGAAGACATCGTGGACCGTAACGATGTTGGGGTGGTGGAAATTCGCCTGCATGCAGGCCTCCCGCACAATCCCGTCATCGGTGACCGGGATCCGCTTGATGGCAACCCAACGGGTCAGCGAGAGGTCGTAGGCGAGCACGACCTCGCCCGCGCCGCCCTTGCCCAGCACCTGGTCCAAGGCATACCGGCCGTTGCCGACGAATTCGCGTTCAGGCTCGTTGCTCATGCGACGATCCGGCTCTGGTGGCACGGGATTCCGGGGAGGAGTCACAGGACTTTGGGGGGGATTTTTTCATGTTCCAGTTCACTACTGTCCGGTTATAAGTCAAACAACTTCATTTGGTTAAAATTCCCTGTTCCCGATTTTCTGAATTCGTTTTTCATAAGTAGTTCATGCAAAGCAATCTTCTCGAACGGATGAACGCTCAAAATCTGCAGAGTTCTGTGGAGGCTTCCGGGCAGTTTCAACTCCTTGTGCAGGATGGCTACCAGCAGATAGGTCGTTACGGCGATCCAAATCTGCGTTTTCACCGCATTGAGGCTCGTGCCATAGTAATGCTTGATCCGCAGATTTCCCTTGATCCATTTGAAAAACAACTCGATGTCCCAACGCTTCTTGTAGAGTTTGGCAACCGTCAAAGCAGGAAGCCCCATGTGGTTGGTCAAGAACACCAGAAAGCGTTTCTGCTCTGCATCGAAAAACCGGATCCGCCGCAAGGGCGAGGGGAAGTTTTCTCTCGCCTTGGGAAGCGCCAAATACCCAACCTGATCGCTTCGCAGGCCCGTCGTTTTGTCCACAGGACGAGATTCTTGCCGAGCAAAGCGCAGGTTTTCTTTGGCGCGTGTTACGAAAAACGCTCCCGAGGCCGCGATACAGTGAAGTCTGGCAAAGTCGATATAGCCCTTGTCGAAAATATAGATCGCGCCGACCTCGAAAGCCAACATGTCGAGCCACTTCACATCGTGCATGCTGGCTGGAGACACGAACACGCATACCGGAATCGGTCCTCTCAAATCGATCTGGGTATGAACCTTGATCCCGCTCTTGGTCGTGCGGAATGTCGCCCAAGGAAACATCGTCAGCGACAAATCGATCGTCGTCGAGTCCAGCGCGTAAACGGTGTTTTCCAAATCCAGCCCCAAGTCCTCGCTCGCGTAAAGACTTCTGGCTTTTGGAATCAGGCTCAAAGCCAACGCCTCCCAGAGCCTCCAGTCCCGTCTTTCGTTGGCATCGGCCAGGGTGGATTTGGCCACGGGTTCCCGAAAACCCAGATGATAAAGTGCCTCGGGCTTGGCGTTGAGGCATTCGACGATGTCGCGCAGGCCATCGCGCCAAGTCAGTTGCGCGAAGACCATGCAAATCAACTGCTGGCGCACTCCAAAATGCCGCACACGCGAATCGGCCTGAAAGCGGGAGGCCAAGCGAGACAGTGTTTCCCGATGAATCAAATCGAGGATTTGGGAGAGAATAAAGCGACCGGATATCATCCGTGCAGTATAGCATCTGCTGTTCCAAAAAAATCATATCCGTCACACTCGATTTTCCGCTCTTGTCTATGAAAAGCAACATGATTGACAAATTCAAAACTCCGTTAACCGGACACCAGTGGTTCCAGTTGTGTCTTTCTTCATTGGGCGGCGATGTCAACGTTTTCGAGCGTCACCGTTTCGCCCTTGGTGATGAATTGTACATCGAACCATGGCGGCGGGGTGGCGGATTCGCCGTCGATCCAATAATCGGAGATGCCCTCGTCCACCTCGTAGTTGGTCGCCACGACGGGGAGTTTGTCTCGGAGGTTCCAGTTTTTGTCGTAGACGCCGACGCTGTCGCCGCCTTGATACCAGAGGTAGTGGTCGCTTTTCACTTCGCCTTGAATGGCGAGGGTTCCTTCTCCCGCGTGGATGACGGGGTTGGTGATCGATGAGGGTTTCTCGCCGACCATGCGGAGGTTCTCGATGAGCACTGTTGCGTGGGTGTCGGCGGGAACACGGCCGAAGCCGATGAAGACCGCTCCGAAGCCCATGTAGGGCGCCCCCTTCGTGGCGTAGCGCATCCCCCAGCCTTCAGCTGTGCGGGAGGTTTCGCTGATGGGGATGAAGATTTCCTTCCGCCCGGTGAAGTCGATCGGGACGACATAATCCTTCCAAGGGCCGACTTGGATCACAAGGAGCGATCCGCTGCCGTCACCGGTGGCCGTGAGGGCGAGGCCACGGGCGTTTTGCGCGTTGCCTCTGAACTTGCGACCGGGAAAGGCGTCCTGTTGGAGAAGCGGTTCGCCCATGGTGTTGTCCAACGACACTTCGAGAGCCTCGCCGACATCGGCGAAGACATGCTTGCCGGGGTTTTCCATTTGCCCGGCGTTGGGCTGCAAGCGGTAGGGATCCGCGATCGGTGAGGAGGGGGCTGCGGCGGGGGGCGGTGCGGCGCTCTCCACCTGCACGCCCGAGGAGGCGAGGTAGTCTTTCATGTCCTGACTCATCTCCTCGATGGACTCGGAGTGCTGGATGCCGGCCGCCGCCGCATCGGTGTAGCCATTCATCACGCGAATGATGAATTGGGGCGCCTGGCGCTCGAAGGGATTGTCCAACGCCACGCGCATGCCGGGAGCCACATACTGGCGGGGCATGATGCTGCAAAATTCCTGCACCGTCGTCCAATTCGCATCCACCCCGCCTCGGGTCATGATGGTGAAGGGTTGGACTTCGTAGCCACCCCCGGCACGCCGGGCCTCATACACGATCTTGGCGTTGTAGTGGTGGGATGCGGGGTTCCTGGTGTAGGTCTCGAGAATTTTCTTCCGCCATTCCGGCGTGAGCTTGGGGGTCAGCTCGCGCCAGACCGCGAACTGCTCGGCGATCAATTCCTCGAGGCCGTGCTCTTCGATGACATTCGGGAAGACGCCAAACATCGGTTCGGGCTTTCCAAAAACGAACCCCGGCGTGTTGAACGCCGCCGCGTGGCCCATGGCGAAATGGTTCTCGATCGGGCTCGTGGCGAGTCGGCTGTCGCGTTCGAGGGCCAATGCGGCGGTGCCGCTGCCGCACCCGTGGTTGCTGCCCTTGTTGCGGTATTTTTCCTCTCCATTCTTTTTGAACCGATACATCAAATCCCACGGGTTCGCGGTGCCGCTCGAGGTGTTCGAAGTGGTGGGCATCGTGGTGTTTTGGTAAACAAACATCGCCCACTTGGAGAACCCCCACGGCACATCGTTATGGCTCTCCGCGCCGTCGAATTCGTGGTGGACGACGCCGAGGCGGTTGAAAAATTCCGCGTAGGCCTTGGCCGTGATTTCGGGCAGGTCGGTCCTGCTGTCCGGGTAGTAGTTTTGGCCGTAGGCCTTGAGGAGTCCGACGACCTCGGTGCCGGCCTCGTGCACCTCCGGATCCGCTCCGCGCTTGCAGTCCTCGAGGGTCCAGACGGGTTGGTCGGTGTCCGTGAAAGAGCATTTGATGATTTCGTTGCCTATCAACACATCGGTGGTCCATTTGGCGGGATGACTCGGTTTCACGACGCGGTCCGGACGGAACAGGATGGTGGTGTCATCGGGGGAAATGGATTCCTCCAGCGTGCCCGTGACCCAGTGGGCCAGGCGGCGGTCGGTCGTTTTCCCCTTGCCCATATACTTCGAGCCCTCCGGCGGAATGCCGTAGCAGAGCGTGTGCATCATGGTGCCGATGCCGTGCTCCTTGAGCGTTTCGATGAATGCCTTCAGGTCCTCTTCGCCGCGCGGGAAGACCTTGGTGTTCACCCACAGGGCATCCTGGTCCTGGGGCCAATACCGCCCGCGCCATGTGTCGGTGTGCATGTAGACGCGGCTGACCTTCAGTTTTTTCGCGTAGTCGATGAGCGGATCGAGGTCCTCGGGCTTCTCGGCGCTGATCATCAAGTGCGTCGTGTCCTCGATGTTCTTGTGCCACTCTTCGGCCCATTCCTTCGCGCGCTCGTAGGTCCACTCGCCCTCGATGCTCGGGTGAGGCACATCCTCCTCGGTCCAAATGCGGAGCAACGCCTCGTTGTGCTCCTCGTCGTTCTGCGGAACGAAATGGGCAAAGCCGCCGAGCGGGTCGTGCTCGCCGCGTTGCCAGAAATACGGCCATGTGACCTTGGTGTAGGAACGCACGGTCTCGAATCGCCCCCCCACAAGGCACATGTAATCGAAGGGAACGGTTTCCGGATAAATTTTGAGTTGGAAGTGCACCTTGAAATTCAAGGTGGGCTCGGTGTCCTTCGGCACATCCTCGATGGCTTCGAGGCGGAAGGAGATGAACCTGTCGCCGGCGTTCACCGCGAGGGTCACGCGGGTATTGTCCTCGGCGGTGAGGATCAGCTTGCCGTCCTTGGATTCGGAGGAAACGAACGGGATGGTTTTCTCTTCAGCCCCCGTGCCGAGGGTGAGGTAAAACCCCGGACCGGGATTGTTCGCGAGGAGGAGGTTCGTGCCATTTCCAATCGTGTAGGAAACCGGCTTGGCGTCCTCCGACAACGAGAAGGTCACATTGCCGCCCTGGATCGTCTGCGCCCCCGCTCCGCTCTCACCGGTGTCGGTGGCGGTGATGCTCGGTGCAGCGGATGCGTTGCAGGGCAAGGAGAGGAGACAAAGCCCGATGGCGATAAGGAGGGGGTGGTGCATGGATCAGTTTTTTGCAGCGGATTGGAGTGGCTCGGCGAGGGAGACCTTCACGACAGTGTCGTTCGGATCGAGGGCGGCGCCTGGCAGGGTGAGATGCAGATTCGGCCCTTTCTGCACAAAGGCGATCTTCGCGTTGGCGGCTTTGGGCGAGAGGAATGAGGCCTCGGTGGCTTGGGCCGGCATTCCCTCGACAAGGAGTTTGCCGTCGGCGGGCCACTTCATCACATGCAGGTAGAGGGTTTTTCCGTCCTTCGAGAGGTTCGCATCGCCCCATGCCGGGCGGGCAGGAAGGGGATTCGGTTGGGTGCCGTAGATTGATTCACCGTTGTCTTGGATCCACGCACCGACGCCTTGGAAAAGCCCGAGCGCCTTGGGATCGACCTGGCCGTTGCCCATCGGGCCGAAATTCAGGAGGTAATTTCCGCCGCCGCACACGGTGTGGACAAAGCGGTGGATGATTTCCTGGAGCGTGTGGTAGCGCACCGGGCCGTGGACCTTGTAGCCATACGAGGTGCTCACGCTGTCGGGCGACTCGGTGGTGAGGGAGAGTTTGTGGGGTGGCACCTCCTTATCCTCGAGCGAGACATAGTCGAAAAACTCGAGTTGCTCAGGCTTCCATTCCTCCTTCGGCCAGTAGAGGAGGCGTGAGTTGACGACGCAGTCGGGGTTGTTTCTGCGGACGATTTCCAGAAACCGCCTGCCTTGCTCGGGCTTCATCGATGCCGGGGTGTCGAACCAAAGCAGGTCGATCTTGTAGTTTTTCATCAACTCCTCGAGCTGCGGATACGATTTTTTGGCGAGGTATTCGGCCATGGTTTTGTCGTTCGCCTCGAAGTCGGCGGGAAGGTCGGGGTGGATTTGCCGGATGGCTTCCTGTTCGGGAAACGGCGCGCCCGGCTCGCTCCAATCGAAGGCCTGCGAGTAGTAGACGCCGAATTTCAGCCCGTGGCGGTGGCAGGCCTGCTCGAGTTCCTTGATGATGTCGCGCTGGAAGGGCGTGCCATCGACAATATTGTAATCCGTGACGCCCGACTTGAAGAGCGCGAAGCCATCGTGGTGCTTCGAGGTGATCACGACATACTTCATGCCGGTTTCCTTGAAAACCCGCGCCCACTCGTCGGCATCGAACTCCTGCGGGTTGAATTTGGAAACGACCTCCTCGCGGTATTCCTTGAGCGGAATCCGAAAGGCCATCATTGCCCACTCGGCGTAGGGCCCGCCCATGGGGTTTCCCTTGTATTGGCCGGCCAGAGGGGAATACGCGCCGAAGTGAATGAAGACGCCGAATTTGTCATCGCGGAACCATTTGTTCAGCCGCGCCTCGGACTCCGGCGGGTGGCGCAGGTCGGCGGCAAACCGTTTCTTGAACGAGTCGGCATAGGCCTGCTCGGGGTTGTCGGCTCTCGGCACCGCCTCGGCAAAGGCGAGTCCGCTGAGCAGCAGGGATGCGAGGATTTTTCTCATGGCTTGTCGGAGGGCGGCTTCGTCACGATGTGGGCCGGGGGCTGCACTGCTGCATCGCGGGGATACCCGCGATTTCACGAGCATTCAAAAATGATAACTATCACCGCGCCCTCGGATTCGCATGTGGGACAAATGTATCACACCTGTTCAGGGGGGAAATGTGGCTCTGCCGGCCGCAACGCCACCAGCCTCGCGGGGCGATGGGAAAAATCCGGCCAGAGGCCGCCGGGGTTTTTCGATGACAGGCGGGACGCCTGTCCTACGGTGCGTGGCGACGGGGGCGGTGCCTCTCGGAGGGAGGATTTCGGGCGCGGACTTTTTACAGTTCGCGGGCAAAGGCTTCGATGTCCGCGCATCGGATCGCCGCGCGCAAGAGACCTGTGAGTTTTGCCGGATCGTTGATTGCTTCGACTTCTTCGCGGAGTCCTTCGGGAACTGATCCGAATCGGATTCCCAGCGCTTCCACGATGTCTTGTTGTTTTGAAACGATCACCCCTTCTTCCCGGCCTTCTTCCCGGCCTTCTTCTCGACCTTCTTCTCGGAGTTGTTCGGCAAGTGACATGGCGTTTTGGTTCAGTTTGGGATTTGTGATTGCTTTTACTTTCTGGCGAAAGGCGGGCTTGTCAATGTCTCGGTCAAGGATGTAGCGCAGCAATTGCTCGAAGGCCTCGGGCGTGAGTTGCACCATCAGCATCTCGTCCCACACAGCATCGTCGAGCAAATCGCTGATCTTTTCAGCTTTCAACGCCCTCAGCGTCAGGATGCCCATCGGCGTGCCGAGGATTTTCTCGTAGGGCATTGAAAACAACTCCACGAGCCGGAACTCGAAGTCGGGCGTGTGTTTTTGGATGGCTGCGGCGAGGTCCGCAGGGGCTTGAATGAGGTCGGCGAATCGTGTGGAGGTTTTCCACGGCTTGTTGTCTTGCGCGAGGACAAGCGGAAGGATCGGTGGCAGGCGGGTTCCGGTTGGGGACTTGCGGGCATGGGTTTTCCAGATGCCGACCATGTAAGAGAGCAGGCGCAGGGCGATCAGCGGGTCTTCGCTGCTTTGGTGCTCGAAGAGGACATACAGGTAGGCGGGTTCGCCACCGAGGCGCGCGGTGTAGAGCAGGTCGCTGCTGGAGGCGGAAAATCCGGCATCGATCTGGCTCCCGCTTTCCAAGCGGAGCGTGGACCAATCGATCTGCGAAACGAGTTCGGGCGGGAGTTCGGCCTGCAGAAAGGCGCAGGCGGTGGGGATGTCGGAGAATGTGGCCTTGACGATTTTGTCGTGCGGTTGGTGAAGGCCGGACATGGGCAGGACCGTATTGGCGGAAGGTTGCTGAGGGAAGGAGAAAGGGGGCGAGGTTGGATATCATTCACGCTTGGGACGGCTACCCTCCTCTTTCGGCTTGAACGTCCAATTTCATTTCACCTTTTGACTCATGAGTGTCACCGGACCGAGGAGGCCGGAGGAGATGAGCGGCGAGTCTTTGGTGAAATAATTCCAAGTCACAAAACAGTAACGGCCCTTGGAGGGGCGTGGTTCCTTTTTCACGAACCAATCCGGGAACCGCTTCAAATACCCGCCCTGATCGGCGAAGTGGTGTCCGGGCAGCCAGTCGCAATCCGGTGGCTCCTGCTCGTCGCCGATGAGGCGGTTGGCCCAGACATTGGCGACCTCGATTTCGAGTTCGTTGCCGGTGGGTTTCAGAAGGCCTGCCGGAATCTCCACACCCCACGGCGCGCACCAGACAACCCCGAGGTCGCGGCCGTTCAGGCGCACGCGGGCGATGTGGTTCACGGTGCCAAGGCTCAGGAAAATTCGAGATTTCAAATTTGAAATTTCAGATTCCGGCAGACCGAAGACCTTCCGGTAGGTGGCCGTGCCGGAGTAGTAGCGGATGCCGGCCTCGGGGCGCTTGGTCCAGTCCTCGAGTTCGTCGAACTTCACCTCCTCCGGTCCGCCCCATTTCGGGTCGAAGCGCACATTCCACGGGCCGGTGAGTTCGTCCACAAGTTGGAGTTCGGGGAAATTGGGGTTCAGCTCCTGCGGCTGCGCGACCTTTTTGCGGAACACCACAAACCAGCTTTGCGCCGGGGCGAATTTCAGCGTCACGATGGTCTTGCCGTTTTCGAACCGGAAATCCGAAAGCTCCCGCATGGTTCCCGTCACCGGATCCCAAAGCTCGGGTTGCATGCCCTCCACCGTGAACCGGCAGGTCGCATTTCCGCCCGAACCCGCGTGGGCGACAAAGAAGACATGCGCGCTGCCGTCGGTTCGATGGATTCCGCGCACCGGCAATCCCTCGGCGGAGAAATCCACTGGAGCGGATTGGCCCCATTGGAGCAGGGCCTGGCAGCGGCCCAGATACGCCAACCAGGCTTTGCCGGGTTCCCACCAGGTTTGCGTGCGGCCGAAGTGGGTTCCCCACACGCCCATGGAAATGCCCGGCCGGATGTCCTCGCTCCAAGGTTGCAGCGGGACCGCTGTGATGCGGGGCGGGTGGGTTTCGGGGGCGAGGATCATTTCCCCGACCGGCGTTTTCGGGCGTTAGGGTGCTTCGATTTTGAACGAGGTTTTCTTGTCGCCCCGGGTTTTCGCCCAAACGATGAGGTCGGTGCCTTCGAGGGTTTTGTTGTGGCCGAAGCGGAAGTCTTTTCCTTGTGGAATTTCTTTTCCGTCGATGGTGAGCGAGGCCGGGCGGTTGCCCCAGTTTTTGACGACGAAGGCGGGGTTGTAGATCGGCGACTCGTGTGTCGCGTCGAGCGAGAATTCGAGCGGTTCCGCGCCGGGGGCTTTCGCGGTGAAAATGTAGGCGCGCTCGGATTTTTTGTAGCCACCGCTTTCAAAGCCGCTCCCAGTCAGCGTTGCCGCCGGGGCGGAGTTCCACGATCTCGAGAGGGGGACCAGGCTTGCGATCGGTTGGTCGGTCATGCCGTAGAGGAACATCGCCTCGCTGCTCCCGTCGGCGCGGTGGATCACCGGACGCGAGGAGGCGAGCGAAAAACTCGAGGGCCTGTCGGAGACGAGCGCCTTGCGGCCGTCGTTGGGAAGCTGGGCCACGGGCCAGTGGTTCCAGCACGGAAATTTCGAGTAGTCGGAACTCGGCGGAATCCCGAAACCCTCGATTTTCACGCCGGGCTCGAAGATGAGATACGGCTTCCATTGCGAGCGGAAATTCACGAGCTGGATGTTCGGGTCGGCGGGAACCTGAAAATACCTCTCCGGGCTGTTGGGATCCTTCCACTTCAAAGGCGGGCCGTCTTCCCACGAGTAGGTGTGGGTTTCGCCCTTCTCGTTGGCGAGGGTGAGTGCCTTGATATCGACCGTGTCCTCCGGTCTGTCCCCGGGCTGGTTGTAGAGAAGCGTCTCCTGCCATTGGCCGCCGCCGCCGTGGTTCGTGGCGACCACATACCGCACGGTCACACCATCCGGGTAGATGGTGAAGTATTCGTCGGACCACAGGCCCCAGCCGGTCAGCGGGTCGGGGTTGAGGAATTTGCCATCGATGCCCACCGAGGCGTAGCGCGCGTGAACGACCACGCGGGCCTCGTTGCTCTCCAGAATCTTCGCGGTGGAAAATTCGCACTTTTTGTCGGCCATGTGTTCGTAGCACCCAGTCTCGGCGCTGTTGACCTCGAGGCTTTGGTCTCCGGCCCAGAGGTCGTTCTCGCTGACATAGCACGCACCGTAATTTGTGCCGCGCCAGAAGACGACGCGGCTCGGTGATTCGTCGAAGCGCACCAGAATGTCGGGAAATTCGCCGACCCGCCAATGCCGCTCCCACTCGGGCGCGTAATTGAGGCGGGTGTAGAAGGCACCGAAGTCGCCTGGGCCTTCCGGGCCGGAGGGCATGCGACGGAATTGCAAAGGCTGCGCAACCTTTGGCTGCACGGCGGCGTAAGCCTTCGCGACCTCTTCCTCGGTCAGCGCCTTGTTGTGGATTTTCACCTCGTCCAGAGAGACCATCGAGCAGCATGGGAGAGAGGAACGACATGCTGTAATTGCGCTCTGTGCGGATCGGGTAAGTGTGCGTGTGGCTCATTCCCACGAGGAAATCCACGCCCTTCGCCGGAGTGATCGGACCGGTCGTTTGGATTTCGCCTTCGAGTTTTCCATTGATGAAAACCTTCAGGCCCGAGGCCGGGTCGTAGCTGCCCGCGACATGCGACCACTGGAGCAGCGGGAGTTGGGTTTTCGAATTGCACTCGATCCACTTTCCATCCTTCGCCACATGCAGGCCGAGGCGTCCATCGCCGCCGACTCCAAAAAACCAGCCCTCCTTGTGGTCGCGCTCCTGATTCAGAATCGCCGCCCAGTTCCAAGGATACTCCTGCAACGCGATCCAGCCCTCGAAGGAAAACGCCTCGCCGAGCGCCGGAGCCTTGTCGGCCGCGCGGGTGAGGCGCGTGGAGAATGCCGTCGAGAATGACGGCATTGCCGACAACGCCATCGGCGCGGCGTCGAAGAATCCCGCAGACCGGATCATGGACTCCGACCGCCAAGTTCGCAGACCGCCGATTTTGGGGTCTCCACCGAGAATCTCAATCGACCTAACCGCCGCTGGAACGACCACCAAGGCGGCGCGGAGTTGGTCCGACTTCGCGGGAGAATGCGGGGAGTCTGCTGGGCGAGCGCGCAGAGCGAGAGGAGGCTGAGGCAGCCGGGTCATGGAGATGCGGGTTGGGTTTTTCATGTGGGTTGGAGTTTTTTTCAATCCTGGCCGTCGTCGTTGGTTTGGATTTTGAACGAGGTTTTTTTATCGCCTTGGATTTTTGCCCAAACGATGAGGTCGGAGCCTTCGAGGGTTTTGTTGTGGCCGAAGCGGAAGTCCTTCCCGCGCGGGATGTCTTTTCCGTCGATGGTGAGCTTGGCCGGGCGGTTGCCCCAGTTTTTGACGACAAAGGCGGGGTTCTGGATCGGCGAGTCGTGTGTCGCGTCGAGCGAGAATTCGAGCGGTCCGGCGCCGGGGGATTTCGCGGTGAAAATGTAGGCGCGCTCGGATTTTTTATAGGCACCGCCTTCATAGCCGCTGCCTGCCAGCGTCGCCGCCGGGGCGGAGTTCCACGATCGCGAGAGTGGCGCGAGGGTTTCGGCCGGTTGGTCGGTCATGCCGTAGAGGAACATCGCCTCGCTGTTCCCGTTGGCGCGGTGGATCACCGGCCGCGAGGAGGAGAGTGAGAAATGGGATGGGCGGTCGGAGATGATCGCTTTGCGGCCGTCGTTGCGAAGCTGGGCCACGGGCCAGTGGTTCCAGCACGGGAACATCGAGTAGTCGGAACTCGGCGGGATCCCGAAGCCTTCGATCTTCACGCCGGGTTCAAAGATGAGATACGGCTTCCACTCTGAGCGGAAATTCACGAGTTGGATGTTCGGGTTTTCGGGGATACGGAAAAGCCTCTCCGGGCTGTTGGGATCCTTCCACTTCAAAGGCGGGCCGTCTTCCCACGAGTAGGTGTGGGTTTCGCCCTTCTCGTTGGCGAGGGTGAGTGCCTTGATATCGACCGTGTCCTCCGGTCTGTCCCCGGGCTGGTTGTAGAGAAGCGTCTCCTGCCATTGGCCGCCGCCGCCGTGGTTCGTGGCGACCACATACCGCACGGTCACACCATCCGGGTAGATGGTGAAGTATTCGTCGGACCACAGGCCCCAGCCGGTCAGCGGGTCGGGGTTGAGGAATTTGCCATCGATGCCCACCGAGGCGTAGCGGGCGTGGATGACCACGCGGGCCTCGTTGCTCTCCAGAATCTTCGCGGTGGAAAATTCGCACTTTTTGTCGGCCATGTGTTCGTAGCAACCGGTCTCGGCGCTGTTGACCTCGAGGCTTTGATCGCCAGCCCACAGGCCGTTCTCGCTCACATAGCACGCACCGTAATTTGTGCCGCGCCAGAAGACGACGCGGCTCGGCGACTCGTCGAAGCGCACCAGAATGTCGGGAAATTCGCCGACCCGCCAATGCCGCTCCCACTCGGGCGCGTAATTGAGCCGCGTGTAGAAGGCGCCGAAGTCCCCTGGGCCTTCCGGGCCGGAGGGCATGCGGCGGAATTGCAGCGGTTGCGCGACCTTTGGTTGGACGGCGGCGTAAGCCTGCGCGACCTCTTCCTCGGTGAGCGCCTTGTTGTGGATTTTCACCTCGTCCAGAAGCCCGTCGAGCAACATGGGAGAGAGGAACGACATGCTGTATTTGCGCTCTGTGCGGATCGGGTAGGTGCGCGTGTGGCTCATTCCCATGAGGAGATCCACGCCGTTCGCGGGTGTGATCGGACCGGTCGTTTTGACTTCGCCTTCGAGTTTTCCATTGATGAACACCTTCAGGCCGGATGCGGGGTCATAGCTGCCCGCGACATGCGACCACTTGAGCAGCGGAAGTTGGGACTTCGAATTGCACTCGATCCACTTTCCATCCTTCGCCACATGCAGGCCGAGTCGCCCATCGCCGCCGATGCCGAAGAACCAGCCCTCTTTTTGATCGCGCTCCTGATTGAGGATCGCCGCCCAGTTCCAAGGATATTCCTGCAGCGCGATCCAGCCCTCGAAGGAAAAAGCGTCTCCGAGCGGAGCGACCTTGTCTGCCGGGCGGGTCACGCGGGTGGAGAATCCGTCGAGAATGACGGCATTGCCGACAACGCCATCGGCGCGGCCGAAGAATCCCTCGGCGCGGTCATGGTTTTTCCCCGCCGGGTCCAAGCCGATTCTTTGGAGGAATTGATCTCCCTCGCCGGGGAACGACCACCAGGCGGCGGGTTGGTCCGCACGGAGAAGCGGGGAGAGGGCAAGCGCGCAGATCGCGAGAAAACAGCTGAGGCGGGACATGGAGTCGGGCGTTTTTTTCGGGATGGAGGATCAGTTGAAAAAGGATCGCTGGATTGCGGCGGAGATTTTCATGGGCGAGGATGGGAGCATGGCACTACCGGGGTGACCGCATGCCCACGAACCAAACTTCAAACATCATTACCATCGTGCCGACGGATTCGCATGTGGGACAAATGCATCACATGACTCTTGGATTGGTGTGTATAGGATTTCCAAAGATGCGCGTTTTCGTGGAACATCGCGGGGCTTTGGTTTCCATGCCGCGTCGCAACAGCCGTGATGTTCCGGTTCGATCCGTGTGCGCTGTGATCATGTTCCTCCTGCTGGGAATTTCGGCGTTCGCGCAAGGGGGCGGCGGGGTTTCGCTCGAGATGACTCCCGAAGGCCGCGCCTACTCGATCCAGGCTCCCGGGCTTCAGGTGGTGAATGCCATGGCGGAGGCGGTCGTGGTGATCGATGGGGTCGAGCGCCCGTTGAGATCCACGGAGGGCAAGGCGATCGGGAAGGAAGTTCTCTTCGATGAATCCACCCCCTACGGCAAGGCGGAGGTGCATGTTTCCACGACGCGCTTCGAGCGGGAGGGGATCGATCTTCTGGTGCGCCTCGAGCGGATCGAGGGGCTGCCTGTTGTGCTTGTGAACGCCGGGATCCGGGTGTTTGGAAAAAAGGAGTGCGATTTGTTGAGGGTGTATCCGTTGCGGGGCATGTCTGGGAGCGCCGCCGATGGGGTTCTGCAACTCGAGGGGTCCGCCGGAGAGTGGGTTCTGACGGGGGTCTCGGTGGATGACACCGGCCGGATGGCGATTCCCCAAGTGGTCGCGAGGTCTCTGCGGGATGTCCAGCAAGCGGGAATCATCGAGGAATGCACGCTCTACAACCGCGATGGCCGCGGGGTTCTCATGGGGCCGGCGGGGGAACCCGTGGCCTTCGCCAATTTGGAGCTCCACGCGGTGGAGGGAAGCCGCTGGAATCTGGCCCTGTCCTCCTCGATGAACCGGGTGCGGGTGGATTCCGGGGAAACGCGTTGGGGCCAGCAAATCGGGCTTTTTTTTGAGCCGCCGCAGGCGGCCTGGGATCGTTGGGTGGGCTGGGTGGCCAAGACCCACGGATCCAGAACGGCCCTCGGTGGTGTCGCCGGGTGGCTGGCTCCCGCCCAGGGCAACACCGGAGAGAACCTCCTGCAGGTCGTGGAGGCGGTGGAGACCTCCGACGGGAACCTGCGACCGCAAGCGGTGGTCATCGAGGACAAATACCAGAAATCCGACGACACTCCCTTGGAGACGAACGCGAATTTTCCGGAGGGGTTGCCGTTTTATGCTCGCAAGATCGCAGGCATTCAGGCAAACCCGGGGTTGTTTTTCCGTTTCGACGAGACCCTCTACTCCCGCGCGGACATTCACAAAACGCTCGGGCAGGCGCTCGGCATGGGGTTCAAGTTTTTCAAAGTCCTGTATCAGATTGCCGACGAAGCGCACCGTGATCGAAAGAACACGAATTTCCAGGAGACCCGCCAGGTGTTTCAAGAGCTTCGCGAGCGCGCGGGGGATGAGACCGCGCTTCTTTCCGTTCTGGATTTGCAGCGCCGGGCGGTCTTGGGTGCGGTGGACAGCAGCAGGGTCACGCAAAATGTCTTTCGCGCATCGATCCGCGAGAGGATCGCCTCCTGCCTATGGGCCATGCCGCTGGCCAACCGGTGGTTCGCCGTGGACAACGACGCCTTTTACCTCGCCACGGAGTTGGAGGGGGTGAGCCCGGTCGTCGGGGGATGGCCGATGGCGCGCACCTGGATGAGCATGGTGGGGTTGTCCTGCGGCAATGCCTTCACCACGGATCTCTGGAGCCGCGAGACATTCAAGCCCTATTGGAGGAACCTGCAGGTGCTCACTCCGCCTGCGCGGGAGCGCACGCGCGTGCTGGATGTCGGGACATCCATCGAGTGGCCGCGGCTCGCCGGAAAGGTCTCGCGCGATTGGGGACAATGGGTCGTGGCCTTGCTTTGGAATCCCGCCGCCAAGGAGGACATCGTGACCTTTGATCTGGCCCAAGCGGGGCTGAATCCCGCCAAACGCCATGCCGTATGGTCGTTCTGGGACAACCGGTATCTCGGGGTGGTCGAGGGGCAATACAAGACACCGTTTCTCGCCCCCTCGGCCTCGCAGCACCTCGTTTTCACCGAGCTTCCCGAAAATCCCAACAAGCCCACGATCATCGGATCGAACCTGCACATTTACTGTGGGGCGGCGGAATTCAAGAATGTGGTCGTGCTGCCGGGAGGCATGCGCCTCGAGTTGAGCGATGCGGGGGCGCGGGACGGTTCGGTGTTTGTTTACTGCCAAGCCAAGCCGGCGGTGGAGGCTGCCAGCGGATTGCGGGTGGAGGAGGTCGTGGCCGCCGGTGAGAATGTCTGGGAGGTCAAGATCAAGGAGCGCGATCCATGGGCGCTCCAGCGGATCGATTTCAGCGTTCCCGAACCGATTTTCCAGCAGGGCTGGTTTTGGTTCCTGTCCGCTTTGCTGGCGTTGACCGGCGGTTTTGGCGTGTGGAGATATATCGTCTCCAAGAGGTCCGCCCAGGCGCTTGAACACGAGCAGGCCCGCCAGCAGGAGCGCACCCGCATCGCCCGCGACCTGCACGACGAACTGGGGGCGACGCTGGCGCGGATCGCGATGCTCACGGATGCCGCTGCGAGCCCCGGCGAGACGCCGTCTCCGGTGCTCCGGAAGATTCTCGGCTTTTCAAAGGAAGGCCTGCAGCGGCTCGACGAGATCGTCTGGGCGGTGAATCCAGCCCGCGACACGCTGGACAACATGGTCGACTACCTCTGCAAATTCGCCGAGGGCTATTTGAGCGATGCGGGCATCCGGTTTCGGTTCGAGTCCCCCGAGCAGCTGCCCCATGTGGCGGTGTCGTCAAAGGTCCGCCATGCCGTTTACATGGTGGTTCGCGAGGCGATCCACAATGCCGCGGCGCACAGTTCGCCGCGCACAGTGCGCCTCGGGATCGACATCGACTCCGGGGAATGCCGGGTGGATATCCATGACGACGGATGTGGATTCGACCCTGCAAGCGCCTCCACATCACGCCACGGCCTCGAGAACATGCGCGCCCGCATCGCAGAGATCGGCGGCCGCATGGATTTGTCCTCCACTCCCGGCTCCGGCACGACCGTGTCGATTCGACTGCCTCTCACCTCGCTGAAAAAATGAAAACACCCGAAAATTCCATCTCTCCGATCCCTGTGGCGATTGTCGAAGACGATCCAGGCATCCGCAAAACACTGGTCCGATTCTTGGAATCCGACGCCAAGGGAATCCGTCTCGTCGGCGAGGCGTCCAGCGCGGAAGAGGCGCTGCGTGAGTTTCCCGCTCTCGGCCCCCAGATCGTTATCATGGATGTGAACCTGCCGGGCATGAACGGCGACGAGTGTGTGCCGCGGTTGCTCGAACTCCTGCCGCAGGTTCACATCATCATGCTCACGGTTTTCAACGACACGGAGGTCGTCTTCCGATCCCTCGCCGCCGGCGCGATCGGCTACCTGATCAAGCCGGTCTCCGCCGAGCAGTTGACCCAAGCCATCCATGAAGCCGTGGAAGGCGGCGCGCCCATGAGCACCGGGATCGCCAGGCGTGTCGTCCAGTCCTTCCAAAAGCCGCCGGCCGATGCCCGGCTGTCCGTCGAAAACGCGCTGTCGCCGCGCGAACAGGACATCCTGCGCCTACTGGCCAAGGGCTACCTCCAGAAGGAAATCGCCGACGAACTCGAAATCGCCTTCGCCACCGTGCGCAATGTCACCGGCAGAATCTACCGCAAACTCCACGTGAACTCCCGCGCCCAGGCTGTCGCAAAATATCTCGGGGAACTTTCCTGATAGGCCAACGGGTTCCCGATGAGCGGCCAGAAAAATTGAGTTATATGTAAACAAATTTGCATAAATACGGGTTTTCATGATTTATTTGTCAAAATATGAAAACCACCGCTGAAATTGGTCGCCGTCTTGCGTTGCGAAGAAAGCAACTCGGCATCACGCAGAAGGACTTGGCCGCATCCGCCGGTATCCCCGGAGCCTCGCTCTCCCGACTGGAAAATGGACGCCTGCCCGAATTTGGCGTCCGCAAGTTGGCATCCCTCCTGACCGTGCTCGGACTCGAGTTGGATGTGCGTCCCGCCGACGCGGCGGGCAATCTCGATGAACTCCGCAAGGAACTCGGAGGCTCTTGAAACTTTCCGTCCACATACTCGGTCGCGAGGTTGGAACCCTGGAGTCGATCGGCGCGTTCAAGTCGGTGATGGCATACCATCCGCATGTGGCTGCGGAGGACTTTGTTTCGCTCACCATGCCGGTGAGGACGGAGTCCTACAGTTGGGATGCTCCGTTGCATCCCATCTTTCAGATGAACCTCCCCGAGGGCTACCTGCTCAAAGTGCTCCAGGAGCGGTTCGGGCCGTATATCGGGTCGGATTCCACCGCGCTTCTTTCCGTGGTGGGCCGTCGAATGGTGGGTCGGATTCAGGTCGCGGCACCGGGTGCCGATCTCGATACCCCTCCGCAGGCCTTTGAAGTCGCGGAAGTGCTGGAGGGAGACAATACCGAAGAAGCCTTTTCGGAACTTGTCTATCGGCACGCCACAAGCGGTGTTTCGGGAGTGATCCCCAAATTTCTCGATGGGATCGACACGGGCATCGAAGCCTTCAACAAAACCACCCTCTTCACCGGCAAGCACATCGTCAAAGGCTCCACCCGCCATCTGCCCTACGCGGCGCTCAACGAACACCTCTGCATGCAGGTTGCGGCGAAAGTTCTCCCCGCTGCCAAGACCGAGATTTCCAAGGATGGCAAAGCCCTCGTTGCGCTTCGCTTCGATGTCGATGCGGAGGGTCGGCCTCATTTGGGCATGGAGGACTTTTGCTGCCTTCTCGGTCTCTCTCCCGAGAAAAAATACGACACGACCTGGGAGCGCATCGCGAAAGCGACCGCCACCATTTGCCGGGGGCAAGCCAGCGGGAGGCGTTCCGACACCTTGCCCTCACGCTTTTCCTCACCCACGCGCTGCGCAATGCGGATTGCCATGCGAAAAATCTGGCGCTCCTCTACTCCTGTAAGGCCGATGTGCGTCTCTCGCCGCTCTACGATTTCCTGACCACGGTTGTTTACCCGGGCTATCAAAACCAACCACCGGGCATTTCCATGATGGGCAAGAAAACCTGGGTGCCCGGGAAAAATCTCAAAAACTTCGTTGCCTTGGAATTCGGAATCCCTCTCCGGGAGCAGATTTCCATGATCGAATCGATCTGCGAGGCCATCACCGAGACTTCCCCTCAAGTCCGCGAAGCCATCCGACAACACCCCGGGTTTCGCGATCTTGGAAAACACATGCTTCTGGCATGGGGCGAGGGGATCCAGACACTCCGCGATAAACGCCACTACGCGCTGTCCCAATCTCAATGCGGGAACCTTCTCGAGGGAATTTCCGATCCCCCGAAACTGGCGAGTCCGAAAACCATCATCGGCCAATCCGAAGGGTTGGGAAACCGACGGTCACGCTCCAAAAATAAGAAAACCGTTCCCTCATCCCGAAAAAGCGGTCGGGAATAAAAACCTCGCTCCCCGCACGGGTGCATTTGCATCACATGACAGAACGCATGGAGGCGAGGTAATGCTTTCCACGCTCCGGCAGTTGTCGCCCAGCCAACCCACCACCACTACTCCACGATGAGATTTCCCTCGATCCTTCTTCTCGCCGCCTCGAGCCTCGGTTTCGCCGCCGGGGCCAAGCCGCTTTCGGGAAGTCGGCCGAATATCGTTTTCATCCTCACTGATGACCAAGGGATGGGCGATCTCTCCTGCACGGGGAACCCGTATTTGAAGACGCCGAACCTCGACAGCCTGCATGCCCAAGGCACGCGCTTCACCGACTTCCATGTGAGCCCGACCTGCTCGCCCACTCGCGCCGCGATTATGAGCGGGCGGCATGAATTCGAAGTTGGCGTCACCCACACCATTCTGCAACGCGACCGCCTTGCGCCGGGAGTGGTTACAGTTGCCGAGGCCCTGCGGCGCGCCGGCTACGCGACGGGCCTTTTCGGCAAGTGGCATCTTGGCGACGGGCAAGCGTATCTGCCGCGACAACGCGGATTCGACGAGGTGCTCATGCACGGATCCGGCGGCATCGGGCAGTTCATCTACGGTGATTTCCGGGAGAACACCGAGACGCCCTATTTCGACAATGTGCTTTTGCACAACGACACCGTCGTTCGCACGAAAGGATTCTGCACCGATCTGTTCTTCCGTGCGGCCATGGCATGGATCAACCGCCAACACGCCGCGAAAAAACCATTCTTCGCCTACATCCCGCTCAATGCCCCCCACGACCCGATGATCGCGCCGGAGGAATACAAAAAACGCTTTCTTGATCTCGGGTTCGATCAGGAATCCGACGCCCGATACGGCATGATTGAAAATATCGACCACAATGTCGGCCTCCTCCTCGCCGACCTCGAATCCTGCGGCATGCTGAAGGACACGCTCGTCGTCTTCATGACCGACAACGGCATGGCGATGGCACCCCTCAAGATTCACGGAAAAAAAATCCCCCACTTCAATGCCGGCCTGAAGGGCGGCAAAGTCTCGCCACACGAGGGAGGCACACGCGTCCCGTCGTTCTGGATGTGGAAGGGGCATTTCGCGGAAGGCATCGACATCCCCGCGCTGGTCGCCCACATCGATCTCTACCGCACGTTCTGCGATCTGGCCGGTGCCGAAATTCCTCCCTCGCCCCTTCAACCCGGCGGGCGCTCGCTGGTTCCCTTGCTCGAAAACCCCAAGGCCGACTGGCCCGACCGCACCCTCATCACCCATGTCGGCCGCTGGAATCCCGGCGAACGCGAGAAATCCAAACACAACCAGTGCGCCGTGCGCACCAGTCGCTGGCGCTTGGTGAACAACACTCAACTTTATGACATCCCCGCCGATCGCGGCCAGACCAGGGATGTCGCCGCCGAACACCCCGAGGTCGTGGCCGATCTCCGGAAACAATACGATGCCTGGTGGGACTCCCTGCCTCCATTTCTAATCAATGAAGACCTGCCCGACCTCAAGCCGGGCGAATTTCCCATCCAAAAACTCCGCAACACCCAAGGCGAACTTCCGCTCTGGGATCCCGACACCGACCACTCCTCATGATCAAGCGCACCCTCCTCGCCCTATCCCTCTCCCTGGCCATTGCCGCCCACGCGGCCCCTGCTCCGAACATCGTTCTCATGCTTGTGGACGACCTCGGGTGGCAGGATGTGAAGTGCTACGACATCGACGAGCCGAGCCCGATGGAAACGCCGAACCTCGACGCGCTCGCCAAGCGCGGCGTCCTCTTCCGCAACGGCTACTCGGCCGCGCCGACCTGTGCTCCGAGCCGTTGCGCGATCATCAGCGGGAACCACCCCGCCCGAGCCCAAAAAACCCATGTCGTCGGTGGCGATCCGCCCGTGGCACCGGTCAACGCGGCCTTGGTCACCCCTTGGTATAGCGGCCGCATGCCGGAAAACGAACTCACGCTCACCAAGATTCTGCGCCAGCACGGCTACGCCACCGGGCACACCGGGAAATGGCACATGGCCAAGGACCACTACTCGTTTCCCGGCCCGTTGGACCAAGGGTTCGACTTCACCACGCACCGCAGCGGCTTCGATGCCCGCGGGGTGCAGTCCGGCATGAAAAACCGCGTCCAAGACTTCTCGACCGATCGCCCGGGCGATCCCTATCGGCTCGATGCCGAGGGCTTCCCCACCGACCCGGTGACCATCGCCGCGCTGGAGTTCATGGAGACCAACAAGGCCAAGCCCTTTTTCCTCTACTACGCCACCTGGCTCGTCCACACCCCGATTTATTCGCGCAGCAAGGCGCTTCTCGAAAAATACTGCCAGAAGCTCGGTGTGGATTTCCCGACCGATCCCGGCGAGTGGACGCTAGAGGGCCAGAAAAATCCCTACTACTGCGCCATGGTGGAAACGCTCGACCATTATGTCGGCCAACTCGTCGAGTTCCTCGAAACCACCGACGACCCGCGCAATCCGGGGCACAAGCTCATCGACAACACCTACATTTTCTTCACCTCCGACAACGGCGGCATGGAGGGGTCGCGCAACGAGGTGATCACCGACAACGCCCCGCTCGACAAAGGCAAAATGTCGGCCAAGGAAGGCGGCGTGCGCGTGCCGTTCCTCGTCGCCGGCCCGGGCATTCCCGCCGGCAAGGAGAGCGATGTCGTGGTCAACGGCCTCGATTTTTATCCCACGATTCTCTCGATGTCCGGCATCGCCAAGCCGGAGGGGAAAAACCTCGACGGCGCCGATCTCCTGCCGCTGCTCACCCGAGCGGCGAACGATCCTTCGCTCGTGCTCGATCAGCACGGCAAGCCGCGCACGGAGATGGTTTGGCATTACCCGCATGGCGGCTCCACATCCTTCCAAAGCACGATCCGCGCGGGGGATTTCAAGCTCATCCGCAACTACGATACCCACAGCGGTAATGTGCCTCCGCTCGAACTCTACAGGCTGACTGAAACGATAAACGGCAAGCCCGCGCGCGTGGATTTCGAGGAGTCGAAAAACCTCGCCGCCGAACTGCCCGACAAGGCCGCCGCGCTGAATGCCCGCCTCACCGAAATCCTCACCGAGATGCAGGCCAGCCTTCCCTATTGGAATTCCGACTGCAAATTCGCGCTGCCCAACAAAGAGAAAGTCCCCGCCGTCACGGGGCACACGGTGGACGGCCACACGGTCACGGCGACCTTCCAAGAGAACGGCGCCCGCGTCGTGCGCGCCGATGTGATCTACGCGATCCACCCCAACGAAAAGACCGAGGAGTGGTTCCGCGCGTTCGGCGAGATCGATAACGGCGTGGTCAAAGCCACCCTCCCGCCGGAAGCCACGCACGTCTACATCAACCTCGTTGATGAGAACAATTTTCTGGTCAGCCACCCGAAGCCGGTTCGGGCATCCGACAAAAACAACACCTACGCCCACGCCGCCATCCCGCTCGGAGCCACGCGCGCCGAGTGACCCTCGATTCAAACCAAACAAAACCTATGAAACCAAACCACCACTCCATCCTGAGAAAAATCGCCTCGCGATCCTTGGCTCTGGCACTCCTTCCGAGTTTTGCCATGAACTCCATCGCCGCCGACGATGCCCCGAAACTCGCCCGGTTTTCCCCTGATCACACCAAGATCATGGTGAAGGCTCCGGGAATCCAAGAGTTCACCTTCAGCTCGGATTTCCGTGCGACGATCGACGGCCAGCCGGTCACCCTCTCCACCACCAACGGGAAGGTGGAAAAGACCACCGAGTGGAACGAGGTCGGGACGCCTTTCGGCGAGGCGGAATCCGCATCGGCCACCTACTCGAATCCCGACAAGACCCTATCCTACACGGTCACCGTGACGGTGCTGGAGGATCGGAATGCCGTCGCTGTTCAAGGAACATTCCACAACAACAGTGGCAAGGACGCCCTCCTGAACGAGATTACCGCCATCAGCACCACCGCGGGCGGCGCGCTCACCGTAGCCAACCCCGCCGACTGGTTGGTCACTCCGCTCATGCTCGCCGACGAGGCCAAGCCGCTCCCGGAGGCCGATGGCGGCTTCAGCGAGGCGGCCTTGGTGTGTGACAAGACCGGCTCGGGCTTTTTGATCGGCCCGACGGGACCGCCCGAGGCCTTTGGCACGGTGGAGTTCAGCAAAGGCAAAGTGAAAGCCTATTCGCAGATGGACGGCGTTCTGGTTCGCTCCGGCGAAAGCCGCAAGGGCGAGCAACAGGTGCTGGCCTTCGGCACCCCGACGGAAACCACCGGCCTCTGGACCAAGTGGGTTGCGTCCACCCACGGCACCCGCCTCGACAAAGGGCCGGTTTATGGATGGTGCAGCTGGTATGACCGCACCACGAAGATCGACGAGGCGCATGTCCGCGATGTGCTCAAGACCCTCTCCGAGAACCCTAATGTCTTCGGCAAGGGCATCCTGCAGATCGACGACGGCTACCAGATCATGGATGGCAACTGGAAGGGCAACCAAAAGTTCCCCTCCGGCATGGCGAAAGTGGCGGCGGACATCCGTGAGAAGGGCTGGATTCCGGGCGTTTGGTTCGCCCCGCTCATGATCAATCCCGAGCATCCGTGGATGAAGGAAAATCCCGATGCGATCCAGAAGGACGCGAAGGGCATTTCCAGCTTCATGAACCCGAATCCGTTCCATCCGGACGGCGCAAACTGGATCGTGCCCGACCATCCGGAGTCCAAGAAGTTTCTCTTCAACATCATCAAAGACGCCCGCGACAATGGCTACGGCTACATCAAGATCGATTTCAACGGCATCGGAAGCAAATTCCATGATCCCACGAAGACACGCCTGCAAATCTTCCGCGAGCTTTACACCCTCTACCGCGAGGCCGCGGGCGAGGACATGTATATCCTCTCCTGCCTCGGCGCCCCGACCCGCGGAGTGATTGGCTTTGTCGATGCCGCCCGGGTGGGCCCCGACTCGCATCCGGCCCATTTTGAATGGTGCCTGCACTCGGTCCTGCGCTTCCAGATTTTCGACAATGTCTGGTGGCAGAACGATCCCGATGTTTCCTACCTCGCCAAGGAACTCCCGAGCCGCGTGGTCGGAAAAACCCACACGGAGGGCATGTGGCGCACCTGGCATAATATCACGACCCTTGTGGGAGGCACGGCGATGAACAGCGAGCCGCTGAACACTCCCGATGCCCAAGAGGTGTGGCGGATGGCCGAGATCATGCGTCCGGCCAGCGCCGAGCCCGCGACACTCCTCACGCTCGGCACCTCGCCGCACAACACGGCCTTCGGGTTCACCGCGCAGCGCCCCTACGGCGACTTCGGAGTGTGGAATCTCTACAATGTGTCCGAGGGCCCCAAAACCGCCCACGACAAGCCCCACAAGCACTCCGAGCCGAATCCTGCGAAGGCGCTCACGCTGGATTTCGCCAAGGCGGGTCTGCCCGCCGACACCGAGTGTGCGGTCTTTGATTTCTGGGAAAACAACGTCGTGTCCCGCGCAACGGGTTCCTACACCACCGCGCCGCTTGAGGATTTGGCCTCGGCCCTCGTTCGGATCACTCCGCTCGCCGGCGACGGCCCGCTCCTCGTGGGCTCGAATCTCCACCTCTCCATGGGCGCGACGGAGATCGCCGACATCAAGGTGTCCGGCGATGCGCTGGAGGTCGTGTTGACCGATGCCGGAGCGCAGGATGGCAGCCTCACATTCCACAGCACGAAGCCGCTGGCCGCCGGATCCGCCGAGAATTGCGAGATCGCCGGGGTGGAGTCCCTCGGTGACAACCTCTGGCGCGTGAACCTCAAAGGCCGCCTCTGGGGCAAACCCCAGTCGGTTCGCTTGGCCCTGAAGTAAGCACTCCACAAATCAGACCCCCGGGGCCGTCGCGAGTCCTCGGCCCCGGGGTTTTCCCTCCATCTCCCTCACTTTCGAAAAATGATCCCGCGCTCCTGCTTGGCCGCCTGTCTCGCCTTGGTGGCGGCTTCCGTTTTGCCCGCCCGGGCACAACCGCCCGAGCGCCTGCCCGCGTTCTCATGGGACCGCGTGCCGCAGTATATGCACATCCGCAAAGCCAAGAAGTTTACGGATGCCGAGATCGCCTACCTTGCGTCGTTTCCTTTGGTGACCTTCGAAAAAACCACCGGGTTCCAGGCCTTCCAATCCACCGAGGACGGCACCCTCGCCGCGGCCAGAGCCGTGAAGAAGATCAATCCTTCGGCGAGGATTTTATACTACCGCAATGTCATCGTGCACTACGGCACCTACAAGGCCAACGACGGGATCGAGAAGATCCCCGATGCCTTCCTCACCGGGAGCGAAGGAAAAACACAGCTGATTCGCAAAAAAATGCGCGCCTATGACTTGAGCAACAGCGAAGTGCGGGATTGGTGGGTCGGCCATGCCAAAGAGGTGTGCTCCGATCCCGCGATCGATGGCCTGTTTTTGGATGGCGTGGTCAAGGTGTTGAGGCCCGGGTTCTTGGAGAAGGACATCGGAAAAGACAAAAAAGCCGCCGTGCGTGCCGGATACGAGACCATGATGCGTGAGACAAGGGAAGCGCTGGGACCGGACAAGATTCTCCTGGCCAATGTCCTCCGTGCCGGTCTCCCCGATTCCTCGTCGGTCGAGCTGAAGCGGTTTGACGGCTCCTACATCGAGGGCTTCGAGCACGGGACAACCCCGGAAAAGAGGAATGAAAATGTGGCCAAGGGAATCGAGGCGTTCCAGAAAGCGGCGCGCGAGGGCAGCCTGATCGCCTTCACGGCCGGGCTTTCCGGATTGAACGACGAGGAGGGCGACATGAATCCCCAGGGCACGGATGAAATCCGCAAGGGTCTGGAGGAAAATGACAAATACAACAAACGCTTCACCTATCTGCTGGCGCTCTTCCTCGTTTGCGCGGAGGAACACAGCTACTTCCTCGCGCACGATGGCTACCGGTCCGACACCAGCAAGGTCTGGATGAAACGCCCGCCGGAGTTGGAGCGTCCACTCGGTGCGCCCAAAGGCCCGGCGGTCCGCGATGGATTCACCTACACCCGCGAATTCGCCCACGCCAAAGTGCGCGTGGATATCGAAAACGAAGCCGGCGAGATTGAGTGGATCGAGCCGGAAAACTCCGGCGACACCCCCCTCCAAGACAATAACGCCACGGCCCCGCAATCCGAACGCCCCGCCGGGCAACATCTCCCAAGCACATAACCAATGATCCTGAGCAAATCCTCGACCACCTGCCTCGCCGTTTTCGCGGCATCCCTTTTGAACACCATGGCCCAACCCACTCCTTCGCCTTCCTACGGCACTCCGCTTTCGCAAAACCCACCGCAGACCCGCGAGGACCTCTGGGCGGGCATCGACATGCGGGCCGAGCCTCTGGATGTCGAGGTGTTGAAGGAATGGGAGGAGGACGGCGTGGTCATGAAGGTGCTCCGCTACCGTGTCGGCGTCTTCAAAGGCCAACAAGTGATGATGGCCGCCGTGTATGGTTATCCCAAAGGCGGCAGCAATCTTCCGGGACTGGTGCAAATCCACGGCGGTGGCCAACACGCCAGCCACATGGCCGTTCTCACCAATGCCAAACGCGGCTACGCCACGATCTCGATCGCCTGGGCAGGCCGGCTCACCGCGCCTGATTACAAAGTGAACAAGGAAGCGGTGAAACTTTTCTGGGAGGGCAAAACCGACGACCCGAACCACCTCGTCACCACGGATTGGGGCGCGCTGGATGCCTACCATGACCCCAGCCGACACAAGGTGACCAATTTCGGTGGCCACAAGCCCACCGAGTGGACGCTCGATTCCGTGGAATCGCCGCGCAACAGCGCGTGGTTCTCTTGCGCCTTCGCCGCACGCCGGGCGTTGACCTTTCTTGAGAAACAACCCGAGGTGGATGCCAGCCGGCTCGGGGTTTACGGACACTCCATGGGCGGCAAACTCTCCGTGCTCACCGCCGGATCTGATGAGCGCGTGAAAGCCGTCGCCCCCTCCTGCGGCGGCATCAGCCACCGTGAAATCAAAAGCCCGCTCGACGCCGCTCTCAACGACAATTCTTATCTGGAGAATATCACCTGCCCGATCTTCTTCCTGAGCCCGTCGAATGATTTCCACGGCCGCATCAACGACCTGCCGACGGCCGTGAAGGAAATCAAAACCCCCGAGTGGCGGATGACCATCTCGCCGCATCACAACCATCAAGACTCGCCCGAATACGAGGTCGCCACCCAGATTTGGATGGACCACATCCTCAAAGGGGAGGGGACACTTCCCAAGACCCCGAAGACCACGCTCGCGCTCAAAACAGATGACGGCGTGCCCGTTCTCGCCGTCGAGCCCGACACATCGAAGCCGGTGCTGGGCGTCGAGGTTTACTACTCCCGAGAGGGGCAGATGGATGGAAAAAAAGACGACATCAACAACACGGGATCCCGCTTCTGGTATCTCGCTCCCGCCACACAGGACGGCGGCGTTTGGAAAGCCGCCTTGCCGCTCTGCGGTGTCGAGAAGCCCCTCTGGGTCTACGCGAATGTCATTTACGGCCTGGACAAACCCATCACGGGTGCCGGGTATTATTACGGCGTCTACACCACCGACCGCTTCGTGCTCTCCTCGCTGCCGCATCTCGTCGGCGTGGAGGAACTCCAATCCGCCGGCGTGAAATCCACCCGCTCCCCCTCGCTCCTCATCGAGGACTTCCAAGGCGATTGGAAAAAACACTGGTTCACCTACAAACCCGAGGACTGGGCACTCTCCACCAACAAACTCAGCACCGGCGAATGGAAAGCCCCCGCCGGCGCGCGTCTCGCCCTCGAGGTGCGCTCTGCCGAACCCAACACGCTCGTCGTGGGATTGGACAACTCTGCCGCTGAGGTCGCGCTCCAAGGCGGGGCGGATTGGCAATCGGTCGTGCTGAATCCCGCCGATGTCCTCGACGCCGTCAAGACCCCGCTCGCCGATTGGAGCGCCGTCCGCCAACTCCGCCTCGGGGCCGACCAAACCCTCGGAGGCAAACCCGCCAGAAAAGTCGGCGGCCCATGGCAAGGCCCGCCGCCGGAATTCCGCAACCTGCGCTGGGTTACGGGTTCGCAGGGTGAATCGACTAAAAAATAACACCATGATCAATAACTTCTTAAGTAGGACAGGCGTCCCGCCTGTCATCGAGCAACAACCACCTGCGGGCGAGACGCCCGCACGACATTCCAGAATCTTCCAACTCGCCCATGCCGGTGCCATTCTGCTGCTCTGCAGCGTGTCCTCCGGATTTGCTGAAACGGAAAAAGAACGGCGCTTCCCGCTGCTCTTCAACATGGTGCATCACAATCCGGGTGAGCCTCCGTTTGTCACGCATTACGATGAGCCCGGATACCTCAAACAACTCGGCTACAACGGGCAGATTCCCAAGTTAAGCCCCCAGTGCGGCCTGACCTACGACAAAGCGTTCCCGGGCCTGATCCCCGACCCGAGCGCGGAACGGATGTGGATCGAACGGCACGCCCATAGCGTGAACTTGGATCTTGAGTATGCCCGTCAGCACGGAATGCCGCTCTATCCCTTTACCGATGTGTTGGTTGTTCCCGAGTCGCTGTGGAAGAAATACGGCGAGGAGATGAAGGTCGATGGCAAGCTCTCGATCCGCTCGGAGCGGACGCAGGAAGTCGTTCGTGCGCAGATCGATGAACTCTTTACCCGTTATCCCGACCTGCCGGGGTTCACTTTGCGTTTTGGGGAGACCTATTTGCACGACACGCCGTTCCATCGCGGGACAACGCCGGTCAACAACCCGGAGGAGCACGCCATTCTCATGAATCTCCTTCGCGAGGAGGTCTGCGTGAAGCGCAACAAACTCCTGATCTATCGCACTTGGGATTTTGAAATGCTGCACACCCGGTTGGAATGGTATCTCCGGGCGACCAATGCGGTGGAACCTCACCCAAATCTCATCTTTTCCATCAAGCATGTGAATCACGACTTCTCTGAAAAAGCGGTGTCAAGAGGGTATTTTGTTAGTCGCTTGTAGTCATTATCCTGCGAAAGACGCATGAGATTTCTGAAGGGGTTCTCGGGGGAGTTTCAGGCATGGATCGAGGGTATCCGCGTTGGCTGAAAGATTGCCGCCAGAGCGGATTTGCAAGCGTCGCTGCCTCGTCAGTTTCGGAGATTCGAGATCAAACTTCTCTGCGGGGCGGGCCTATTTCATCCCCCTTCCAAATCGACAATCAGATCCCCGGCCCTCCAGTCTGACCCAAGGTGCGCCGTCCGGGGCCTTTTCAGACCTCGGCGACCATCCAGTCCTTAATGGGAGCGGCCGGGGAAAGTGGTGTGCTGATTGCCGCAGTCTCCAAACCTTTGACCGAAACCGGGGAACCCTGGCGGGCTCCGCCGGTTTGGTCTTTGGGTTTTTGGGACGGCGGAAGGGTTTCAAAAGTGCGTTGCTCGGTCAAGAGTTGCCAGGTGATGCGGGCCATGCGCCGGGCGGTGGAAAGGATGGCGGTGTTGGCTTTTTTGCCCAGTGCGCGTTTGCGTTTGTAGTGGTCGCCGAAGTAGGGGGAGCATCCGACGGACACCCAAGCGGCTTCGACAAAGGCCCAGCGCAGCCATTTGTTGCAGCGGCTCATCAGGCGGCCTTGGTGGGTCTTACCTCCGCTACTGGAAGTCGAGGGGCAAAGCCCGGCGTAACCACAGAGCTTTTGCGCGCTTCCAAAACGCGTGATGGAGTCGATTTCGCTCACCACCACAGCGGCAAGAATCGGGCCCATGCCCGGGATGCTTTGCACGAAGGTGAGTTCAGGCGAGTCTTCGTGCATCGTTTTAAGGGCGGCTTCATCTTCGGCGATGCGGCTTTGGAGGTTGCGCAACATGTCGAGTTGCTGCTTGAGCAGGAGTCCGGCGGGTGCGGGAAGATCGAGCTTGTCGAGAAAGCCCAGTCCGCGCTTGCCGAAAAGGTCGCTGCATTGAGGGAGTTGCAGGTTGTGCTGGGCACCGAGGAGGCGGTGGATGCGGTTGCGCACCCGGGTGCGTTGCCTCACGAAGAAGGAGCGCTGGCGCAAGACCTCTTTGCGCTGCCTGGCGGCTTTGGAGGGGATGTGAACTTCGCAGATCATTCCAGCGCGCAGGAGCCGGGCTAGGATGTGGGCATCGACGTTGCCTCGCTACGCTCGCCCTGTGGGCTGCCTTCGGCAGGCTGTCTCCCTTCGGTCGGCTATCGTTTTTGACTTGAGACTCGGCGATGATGCGGGTCTTGAAGGCGTCAGCCAGGATGATGTCTTTATGCGCAAGATGAGGCTCAAGGAGTTCGTAGAGCCAAGCCCAATGCCCGCCGCCATTTGGCGGCTTTGAAATTAAGCGTCAGCCATATTGGCAAGTCGTGAGCGAAGCGAAGGACAATTCATGGTGGTCTCGAAAACCACACGGCAGCCGGGATGTCGCTTGATCAGGTGAATGAAGAGCTCTGGTGTGCTGTGGTCGATGCGCCCCTTATCGAGGATGCGGTCTGCGGAATCGATCGCGCAGAAAACACTGTATCGGTTGACTCGGCTTCGCCTTCGCCCTTCGGGCAGCCTGCGGCTGTCTGTCTCGCTGCGCTCGGCTATGGAAGTCGATTCCGATAGAGATTGCGTTGTTGTGGGATGGAGTTGTTGGTTTCATAAGCCAACCATCCTACAACATCCATTTTATCTACTTCCAGAGCACGATCCGCCCGCCGAGCCAGATAGGATCAAGCTTTCATGTCGGCTGACCCCTTTTGCTGCCTTTTGTTGCTTTGGCGTCATGGCGCCGGGAAAACAAGAAAGGAGCCATGTGATGCATTTGCATCACTTGACCGTTCTTGCGAACTGCCGTTTTTTTATTGCAGTTCAACCCTCCTTAAAACCCCATGAATGATCACCCCCTTTTCTTTCGGCTTCGTATCCTTTCGTTCGCCCGCGCAGCCGCTCTGGCATTGGCTTTGCTAGCCGCACCGAGTCTCCATGCCGCGACTCGCACATGGGATAATGGCGCGGGAACGAATGTCTGGGGCACTGCGGCGAATTGGAGCGGCGACACGCTCCCTGCAACCAGCGATACCGTCATCATCAACAACGGCGATACTGTTTACACCAGTGTCGCCCTCCCCGCCTTGAACATCACCATCTCGGGTAACTCGGTCTGGACTTCGAATGTCAATGCGACAACAGGCGGCGTGATCCGACTCGGCGGGTCCACTGTCACCGTCGAATCGGGATCCAGTTTATCAGGGTTGAATTTCTGGGATATGAACGGGGCGACACTGAATTTTTACGATGGCGCCATCGTCAACTTGACGAACTGGGAGTTCAAGGCAAACAACACCACGAAGTTTATCTTGGGTGCTTCCGGTTTCTCGACACTTACACCATACCGAATTATGGTAGGGGGCGTCACGACAACCGCCAATCAAACCTATGTTGTTGATTTTAATAATTATACCGGCGGCTCCACCACGCTGACGCTGATGGATTTTTCTGCCAGCAGCTATAGCACCCTCAATGCCACCTCGTTTCAATCAGGCAATTTTTCCTACCTCAACAATACAGGCTACTCCGCCTCGATGTCCTACAATGATGCAACCTTTGATATCCAACTTGCCATCACGAAGTTGCCCTCCACATGGGCAGGTGGAAGCGGAAATTGGAGTGCCGGGTTTAGCCCTGCAGTTGCGAATGGCGATGCAGTGGAATTCACAGGGGCCGGTGGAACCGCAACGAACAACATCGCCAGTGGAACCTTGAGCTCCATAGGTTCCATCTTGTTCGATTCCGGAGCGGGAGCCTACACCCTTGTGGCGAATTCCGGATCCGCTGGGAATGGCTCGGCCCTGACCGTCACCGGAGCGATCACCAACAACTCGTCCTCCACCCAGACGATCAATATGGATGTGGCTCCCGGCTCGATCGTCATCAACTCCGGCGCCATTGAGATCGGGGCCTCCGGTCGCCTCAACTCGGGCAGCTACAGCAACACGATTTCCAACTCCGGCACTTTCATCTACTCCGGCACAAATGCCCAGACGCTCTCCGGCGTGATCAGCGGCACAGGCGGCCTCACCAAAAACGCCTCGAGCACACTTACCCTCTCTGGCGCGAACACCTACACGGGCACCACCACAGTCAACGCCGGCACGCTGACTCTCGGGGCAAACCAAAACCTCGGTGCCATCGCCGGTGCCGGTGCGTTGAATCTCTCCAGCTACACCCTAACCACAAATTCCTCCAGCAGCACCACCTACTCCGGTGTGATCAGCGGCACAGGCGGCAGCCTGACGAAAGAAGGCACCGGCACGCTGACACTCTCCAACACCAATACCTACAGCGGCTCGACGACGATCAACGCCGGCACCCTGCAGATCGACGGCAACATCGCCAACAGCGGTCTGGTGATCAACTCCGGCGCCATCATTTCCCCCGGCAGCACCGCAGCGGCAGACTCCTTCGGCACCTCCTCGATCACGATTAACGGCGGCGGCTACAACTGGACGCTCAATACCGCGAACGGCTCGGCAGGCTCGGGCTGGGATCAGATCACCAGCACGGGAGCGCTCACCTCCTCGGGAGCGCTAACCGTGTATGCATATGGCACGCCGGGGGACTGGAATGGGGCCAATTCCTACAGCTGGGACATCATCAGCGCCAACAGCGTGAGCGGGTTTTCGGCAGGGAATTTCTCAATCGATTTCACCAACTTCGGCATCGCCGTCGGCAACCGCACGGGCACTTGGAGCTTCAGCAATCCCAGCGGCGGGATCATCCGGCTAAGCTACGAAGCTTCGGGCGACCCAGTGTGGACAGGAGGCACTGCCAATTGGGACACAGGCTTTTCCCCGGCAGTCACCGAGGGCGATACGATCGCCTTCTCCGGAGCCGGGGGCACGGCGACCAACAACATCTCGAACGGCACGCTGACTACAGTGAACGACATTGAATTCCGCAATGGCGCGGGCGCCTACACGCTGGCCGCCAATGCCGGATCAGCCGGTGCCATCGGGGGCATGGCGCTCACAGTCAATGGCTCGATCATCAACAACTCGCTGAATACCCAAACGATCAATATGGATGTGGCCCCCGGTTCGATCGTGATCAACACCGGCGCTCTGGAGATCGGTGCCGCTGGCCGCCTTAATTCGGGATCCTACAGCAACACGATCACCAACAGCGTCTCACTCATCTATTCAGGCACGAATGCCCAAACCCTCTCCGGCGACATCAGCGGCACGGGCGCTCTGACGAAAAACGCCGCCAGCACGCTCACCCTCACCGGCAACAACACCTATTCGGGGGCCACCACCATCAACGCCGGCGCTTTGGAAATCGGCGGCACCGGCCGCCTCGGCGGGGGGAGCTACGCCGGGAATATTGTGATGACGGGTGCCTTCACCTACAACAGCACCGCCGACCAGACCCTCTCGGGCATCATCAGCGGCACGGGCGCTCTGACGAAAAACGCCGCCAGCACGCTCACCCTCACCGGCAACAACACCTATTCGGGGGCCACCACTATCAACGCCGGCACTTTGGTGATCGATGGAGCCGGCCGCCTCGGCGGGGGGAGCTACGCCGGGAATATCACAATAGGGGGTGCGGGTGCCCTCACCTACAACAGCACCGCCGACCAGACCCTCTCGGGCCTAATCAGCGGTGGAGGAGCTTTCAACAAATTAGCCTCCAGCACGCTGACCCTCTCAGGCAGCAATACGAGATCGGGCAGCCTTGTCATGGGCGTCCATGATGGCAACCTGACGGCCGGAGCCGTGAAATTGGAGCACAACAACGCGCTCGGAACGGGCGGTATCTTCTGGGAGAACGACGGAACGATCGAGTTGGCGGCGAATGGGCTCACGATTTCAAACTCCAACACCATCTTCGCCCGCAATTCCGCCACGGACGGCAAGCGACGCTACCGGCTCGACTTGGCTAGTTCCAACACCGGCACCTTCTCCGGCAATTTCGATGTTCGGATGTCGGGATTGGTCTTCGATGTGGGAACCGATGACACGCTGACCGCCAGTGGCTCACTGACCAATGGTGCCGGGGGGGGCGGCTTCGAAAAAACGGGGGCGGGAACCTTGGTGCTCACCGGGGCGACAAATACCTTAAATAGCAACATCGTGATCAGCGCTGGCACTTTACAAATTGGCAACGGCGGCACCACCGGCACCCTGAACTCCCTAGCCGTCACCAACAACGGCTCACTGGTCTTCAACCGCTCGAATGCACTCACGGTCGCCAATGCCATCTCCGGCTCGGGAAATGTGATCAAAAACGCCTCCAACACCCTCACGCTCACGGGATCGAACTCCTACACCGGCGCGACCACGATCAATGCCGGCACGTTGCAAATCACTGGGGCCGGACAACTCGGCGGGGGGAGCTACGCCGGGAATATCACAATAGGGGGTGCGGGTGTCTTCACCTACAATAGCACCGCCAACCAAACCCTCTCCGGCACGATCAGTGGTGCGGGATCCTTGAACAAATTAGCCTCCAGCACGCTGACCCTCTCAGGCAGCAATACGAGATCGGGCAGCCTTGTCATGGGCGTCCATGTTGGCAACCTGACGGCCGGAGCCGTGAAATTGGAGCACAACAACGCGCTCGGAACGGGCGGTGTTGACTGGGAGAACGACGGAACGATCGAGTTGGCGGCGAACGGGCTCACGATTTCAAACTCCAACAACATCTTCGCCCGCAATTCCGCCACGGACGGCAAGCGACGCTACCGGCTCGATTTGGCTGGTTCCAACACCGGAACATTCTCCGGCAATTTCGATATTCGGATGTCGGGATTGGTCTTCGATGTGGGAATCGACGACACGCTGACCGCCAGTGGCTCACTGACCAATGGTGCCGGGGGGGGCGGCTTCGAAAAAACGGGGGCGGGAACCCTGGTGCTCACCGGGTCAACAAATACCTTAAATGGCAACATCGTGATCAGCGCGGGCACTTTACAAATTGGCAACGGCGGCACCACCGGCACCCTGAACTCCCTAGCCGTCACCAACAACGGCTCACTGGTCTTCAACCGCTCGAATGCACTCACGGTCGCCAATGCCATCTCCGGCTCGGGAAATGTGATCAAAAACGCCTCCAACACCCTCACCCTCACGGGCTCGAACACCTACAGCGGCGGCACCACGCTGAACACCGGCACGCTGGTGATCGGCAACGCCGCCGCGGCAGGTTCGGGAACAATCACGCAGACCGACGGCACGTCCCTGCTGACATTCGACACGACCGGCACGATCGCCAACGCCATGTCGATTTACAATGTGGTGTCGAACCAGACAGTCACCCTCAGCGGAGCGATCACCGCGCAGAACACAACCTACGATGTCGCCGACGGCACAACGCTTTCGATCAACGGCTCCATCGGCGGAAGTGGCGGGGTGACCAAGGAGGGAAATGGCACGCTGGAACTCAATGCCGCAAACACCTTCACCGGCGACACGGAGATCAATTTCGGCACACTCGAAGCCAACGCCACCGGATCACTGGCCAGCACCGGCAACATCACCGTCAACGGCGGATCGCTCCTCGTGGGAGCCAACAACGCAATCAACGAATCGGCGGCCATGGACCTCGCCGGCGGCACATTGGAGTTCAACGGGAACATCAACGAAACTGTGGGAGCGCTCACGCTCTCGGCAAACTCCGTGATCGACATGGGCGGGGGCAATATCGCGCTCGAGTTCTCGAATCTGGTCACCCAGCTGACGAGCACCACCCAACTGAAAATCTACAACTACACGTTGTATTCGGATCACATCTCCTTCGGCAGCAACACGAACCTCTCCGACAGCCTGCCCTACATCAGCTTCTACAGCGGGTTCGGCACGGGCTTCATCGGCAACAGCTTCATCGAAGGGATCAACCCCTACGAAATCCGCCCCGTGCCCGAGCCCGAAACCTGGGCCACCGGCATCCTGCTCGTGCTGGGCAGCAGCGTGTGGATGTGGCGCAAACGGCGGATCAGAATTTAAGCAGGGAAAATGGAGAGGGAGAAAAGAGACTTTGGATAAATTGGTTTTGCAGGCAACCGCTGCCAAGCTCGGGGGAGCGATCACAGTGGTTCCTGCATGGGGTAAGTGAACTATGGGAAACCATAGAACCGCCGCCATGAAACCCTGAGGGGGGCGACATGGATGGTCCCAAGGATCAAAGAGTCCCGGGGCCGCCCGGTGCCGCCGCCGTGTGTCAACTCTGAAAGGGGGAAGCACACGGCGGTCCTGATTACTTTAAAAATGAAAATTATAAATTTCAATATATTGCAGATATTAATAAAATAATAATGCATACTTTTCGTCCTCTCCCTGCATGCGCTTTTGCCGTCATGAAGCGTCGTTTATTTGAAAAACACGCTGACTCTGGAAGCGCCCTTGTCCTCGTCCTCCTCGTCATCGCCCTCCTCACCACCACCGTCGTCGGCTTCCTCTCCACCGCCCGCATCGAACAACTCGCCGCCCGCAACTTCTCCAATCAAAACGCCGCCACCGGCCTCGCCGAACTCGCCACCCAGCAGGCCATGGCGAAAATCGCTTTAGGCTTCAATACAACAGGCAATCTCACCGGAAATTACACCTCTGTCGTCACGACCCAACCAGGTGCGATCCACAAGTATTTCTTTCAAAACGGCACAGTGACTCAAAACACCACGGTGGAGTTATTTTCTTCAGGGAATCTCACGGTAAACAGCACAAGCACGCCACTTGCTGGAAACTCCAGCGCAGAGATAGCCAACCTCAACAACCTCTCCAACCCCGTCGGGAATGCGACCAGCACTTTATCCCTGACAGGAAATTCCTCCGAGGAAATCAATGTCAACATGGAGGAGATCAGAGATGCCGAAGGGAATCTCGTCGGCCGTATAGCGTATTATATTGATGACGAGTTAACTAAAATAAACATCAACGCAGCGACGGAAAACCGCTCGACTCTTAATGTTTCGACCCCGCGGTCCATGTCTCTATCTGCTTTTACGACTGGAAATCTTACTAATTTTCGAAACACAATTGATGGCAGTGGCTCAAGCACATCTGATATAACCAATTGGGGGCACTTTTTCCGGGATGAGCAAGCAGCTGGAGTCACTGGATTCAGTGGCAACCAGATGTCCAACATCAGCACCGCTCCCTTGAGTGACTTCCACCTCAAATACACCCCGTGGGGAGCGCGCCGCTTGCACATCAATGACCAAGCTGAAGTTCCGCTGAATTCTACCGGCGTCGATATCGTTTACAATTCTCTGAACAGCACATTTCTTCGGAACATTTACGGCCAGACATTTAATGACAAATACGGCCAACCATGGAGTTGGACTGGCAATATGGCACAGACTTCAAACACCACCGTTAACGGCCTCAAGCAAACAATCGCCAATATGCTGCAGATGCGCACGCCGGGGTCGCACGATATTCCCACAGTCCAAAGCTCTTATACTGGTCCTGTCATTAGTGAGAATGGCACGGCGACTTTTCCGCCATCTGGATATTATGCCGATATTCCAACTGGTTGCATCAATGAATTTGGCTTCAAAATCAATTACAGTGATTATGATGAGGGGCCCGGTGGGGGGCGTGGCATTCTTCTTTATCCCATGCCTATTATTGAATTTTTATTTGCAAGCTATTATCCTTATGGCAACACTGGAGTTTATCTGGAAGCTACAATCCAGAGTCTTACATTTACATTGCGCGATTCATTAGGAAATACAACAAACCGCACTATTGGGCCATTCACGCTAAGCAGACCCTTCACTCTCCTTGATGCAATTAAATTTGTTACAAATGGGTCCGTTGGGAATCGACTTCCCTATTGGTGTCAGCTTACAAGTGAGCAGTATATCCTTAATGACACGGACACACCTGACTTTGACGGCAATAACAATCTCCCTTGGTCGATCGTGGGGAATCCTACTTTGGTTATGGGAGATGTGAAGCTCTTTGCGGGATCATCCAACTCTTCTGATGCCTTAAGAGATTGGCTTACAGGGTCATTCATTATGAGTAAATTAGGTATTAATGGAACGATTGTTTTAAACACGCCTATTAAAACCTCATCGGACCATTTAAATTCAGAGGCACTAGCTAACTTTAGCGGAAACTTAACCCTCCAACGCATCGACTCCCGCGTTAAAGGGGAAACGGCATGGGCCGTGGCACCATATACATATCCGAGAATAGGCGCCGCTATTTATACTCAGAAAACTCACAATGCATCTAGTAATTCTACTGGAGGGCATAATACGTATTATGGTGGATATGGTCTGCGGCCCTCGGAGACTGAAACTCGTGATATTCCTGGAGATCCGAGCCCCATGGGAGCTGAAGAGCCGGATTACTTTATTACGACAGAACATTCCTGGATTTATTTGCCCCGGAAGCTTTATACCCTGGATTCGACTGGGAACGCGACTTTTAATTCACCGAGCGACCTCGGTAAAGTCCCCACCAATGTGAACTGGCGCCGGTTGCGCTTCATGCCGAGACATCAAAGGGAGAATGCCAGAAATCTTATCCCCGACTGGGCGATGTTGGATGTGATTTCCTTTTCATCCAATTCCTCCTCTTCCTCAAATCTTAAAATCGCCCCGATAAATCCCAATGGTGCTTTTGCAGTAGATACCAGCATCAATAACGGCACAATTTCCCCCCGTAACAATATCCCGGCATTGGTGCAAGCGCTGGAAAGCACCTCAGATACGGACTTCCAACTCGGCAGCGCGCTGGCTCGAACAGTAAGCGGATCAAATATGACTTTCGACAAAGTAGATATGAGACACCAAGGGACTGATTTTATTACTTTCCGGGGCAATACGCCATTTGCCACATCGATTAGCAGTAATATCACCAGCAACAGCTCCACCAAGTGGTCTACGGAAAATAGCACATGGAGCGCTTGGCGCACCGCGAGAAACTGGCCCGCCACATCGCTCATCCTGCCAGGAGAGGTTACCGAAATCCGAGGCGTGGCGGATTACGGCCGAAGAAGCCAATATCATAGCTACCAAATCAATAGTGGTAGTCCCGCATACAGAAGCATCAAAGAAAATGAAGGCCGCCTGAGCGCCTTCTTCCCCGGTCTCACCACCTGCAGCAACTTTTTCACCATCTACGCCTACGCGCAAGCAGGCCAACTCCAGAATAAAAACCAACCCGAAAGCGCCAGCAATCCTTTCATAGCCGACTCCGAAGCCCTCACCAAAACTTTAGTGGAAGTCGAAATCACCACTCCCGCGACAGAAACCACCCCAGCCCAATACAAAGTCAAAAAACTTTACACCCAGCCAATCCCGTTAGGGCAATAAAAAGTGAGTTTGCAGACATTCCATTCCCAAGCTGAAAAGGCAGGAACTTTAACCACAATCGAGCGCCGGGGCATGCGGGAGATCCAAAATCTTGCGAAAGCTGAAGAAGGAGCAACTAAAAGTTGGCCCCAAAGGGGCGCTCAAAGGGGGCGCATTCCTGCCCAAATGGATAAAACAATGTGGGATAGGCACCGAGCACTCTGTGACATCTCTAGTCTGCGAATAACGCAAATCCACGCGAACTAAACCAAAATCCTAACAAATTATGGGATCGACTCAAATAACCGAAAAAAACGACCAAAGCAGCGGGCCGGCGAACCCTCCCCGCGCTGACCAAATCAAGCCTGCATCCTGCGTTCATGTCGGCTGACATCTGCAACTTTCCTCCAAAATAAATTATTTCGCCAATATATATGAATAGTTGGGAGCTTTTTATGAACATGAAAAAAATGAAAATCCTTTTGGCAACAGCAACACTGGCCGCGTCCCTCCCGCACGGAGCATGGGCCGAAACCGCTCCGGCCACGGATTCCCTGCCGCCGTTGGTGGACGGGAAGATTCCCACGAATGTGGATGAACTTTGGGGGGATTATGATCCGACCAAGGAACTGCTCGAAACCGAGGTCGTGAGGGAGTGGAAGGAAGGGGACATCACCATTCGCCATGTGGTTTTTACGGTTGGCACTTTCAAAGGCCAAAAATCCCGACTGGCCGCCTTTTATGCTTTTCCGAAAAGTGGCAAGAAACTGCCCGGCATTTTGCAGATTCACGGAGGCGGCGGGAAAGCCCGGGTGAGTGCCGCCATCTGGGCCGCTGACAATGGTTACGCTGGACTCTCGATCAACTGGCTTGGCAACCCGATGGAACAAATGCAGGAAGGTGACGCCAATACCGACTGGGGCGCGATCGATCCCACCCAAAAGCACAATACCCACTACGACGCCGTTGGCTCCGCGAAACCCGACGACAAAACGCTGGTTACAATCGAGTCGCCGAGGAACAACAACTGGTTCCTCCTCGTCCTCGCGGCGCGGCGTGCGCTTACCTTTTTAGAGCAACAGCCCGAGGTCGATCCCGCAAAACTGGGCATAACCGGACATTCCATGGGCGGAAAAATCACGCTCAATCTCGCTGGCATCGACAAGCGCGTGAAGGCCGCAGTTCCCTCCTGTGGCGGCAGCGGCGGCATCACGGAAAAGTTGGCCGATTTGCCCGAAGCCGTCGTGAAACCCCGTCCACACGACATGATGACGCCGACGATCCTGGCTGAAGCCTACATCCCGCGCGTGACCTGCCCGATCCTTTTCACCTCCGCGTCCAACGACCACGCCGGCCCGTTTGATGCGATGACGGAGAACTGGAAGAAAATCGGCAGCAAGGCCGTCCGTTACACAGTTGTTCCACACTTCACCCACAGGAGCCTTCCCGAATCCGAGGTATGCAGGACCCTGTGGTTTGACCAGCATCTCAAGGGGACTTTTGCTTTCCCGGAGACACCGCACCGCTTGGGGTCAGTCCCGCGCACCGCTTGGGGTCAGTCCCGCGTATTATCGCATTTTTTGGTGATTGCCCACAATGCCCGCCATAGTGTCTGAGGCGTGCCCGCATTCAACTCCTCTGCGATCCAAGCCATCGTCATCGTTGTTTTACTCCTCAACTCCATTGCCAGAAGAATCTTGTCTACATTCCCCTTTCTGAGCTTGCGGAATTCCTCCAACCCCATCCCCCGCTCGTTTAAAAACCCTCTCATGATTCCCCGTGCTTTTTCCTCCATCGTCTCCTCCACCGCTTCCCTCGAATGGATCAAGGGATTGCCTCCTCCGCCGTGCCCCATCGCAACCAAGCGCTCGACAAAATCCTCCGACCCCAGTTTCCAACCCCGTCGAATTCCATTCCAGAGTTCCTCATCCGCATGACCTTCCACACCGCAACGCCGTGCCATGATCTCCCCGAATTCCCGTCTTCCCCTTTTGTTATCCCGCCGGATTCCCATTTCCCCGAACAACCGGTCCACGCGCAACCACCCGACCCTTCGCTTCGCCGGCTTGAGGTATTCGGGAAAACTGCTCCAAGCATAATCCTCCAACCTCCCTTGCTCGCCGAGCAACCCCGCCCGCGCCGGATTCAGATGCACATAGTCGCAGACCACGCGCAAATACATATCATCCGAACCATCCACCAACAGCGACTTGTAGCGTCCAGCAAACAAATGCCCCCTCAATCGGTGCCGCACATTGAATCGCTGCGTATAGGTGCCCAAAAACCACTTCATCCCCGCCACCAGCGTCGGTTGCGGCGTCTCCAGCACCAGGTGAAAATGATTGCCCATCAGACAATAGGCATGCACCTGCCAACCCGCACGCCCGCAGACCTCCCCAAGCGTCCGCAAAAATCCCCGACGGTCCTCGTCATCCCAAAAAATGCTCTCCTTCCGGTCCCCCCGGCTCATCACATGATAAATTGCCCCCGCATATTCGATTCGAAGTTGTCTCGCCATAGGTGGAATATGACAAATTTCAAAAAAGCGTCAATACGCGGGACTGACCCCTATGCCCGGCGTCGGTGGCGTCCTGTTTTCTGGGAGAAAAACATGCTGGAATTTCCGGCGGGTTTTGCTTTTGTCAAGGGGCTCTTCGCGGCCCTTTTTTTTCCTTCAGCCGAACCCCCGGGACGATCTCCCAGTAAGCCTGGACAGAGCCTTTGTCTTTGATGACCTCGCGGTAATGCCGGTAGAGCATCTTCACATCCCGGTGGCCCATGAGTTCGGCCGTTTGGGGCGCATTGCTGTGCATGGCAAGATGGTAGGACCCGAACGAGTGCCTGAGGACATCCTTCGGCCACTCGTCCCAGCCCATTTTTCTGCAAAGCGCCCGGCGTTTTCGGCGAAAGTTCTGCGGAATGATCGAACCGGATTTCCTCCGACAAGTCTCCAACCACTGGAGAAGGTTGTCGGAAATTTCCACAATTCTCCGGTTCCGGTCCTTGGCCAGGGAGGCCGGGATGTCGATGTGGCGAGCGCTCAGGTCGATCATTTTCCAATCAAGGCCCATCGATTCCTCGGGTCGGAGCCCCGCGAAGGTTCCCACGGCCACAAAAGGGACCATCTCCATGGCCTCCACACGCGACAACTTGGCAAGCATCGGGTCTTTCCAGCCCCCATCCACCTCAAAGCCCTCAGAGGAAACTTTCAGGATTTTGCAGGCCTCCTCGAGCGACAAAATCCGAACGGGGGCTTTTGCCGTTTTATTCTCCACGCTTATTCCCTCGCAGGGATTGCTTGCGGCATAATGGTGCTTCACGGCCCATGTGAAGAGAACGGAGAGGTTCCTGAGCATGTTGCGCTCCCCCGCAGGCTTCAGCGAGCAGGCGGTCAAAAATTTCCTCACATCATGGGAACCGATGGAATTGATCGCCTTGCTTTTGGCAGCAGGCAGCCAGTTCTTGAATCGCTTCCAGCGTTTTTTGAGATCGGCGACATAGCTCGGAGCCTTGCCGCCCTTCGTTTTTTCATTCGCGGCCAGTTCCATCGCCTTGGCGACATCGAGCGTTCCCGCTTGCGGCTTGGCATGCCGGACCGCAAACTCGACCGCTCCGGTCAAACTCAAGCCCGCCTCTCCGCATCTCCGAATGGCTGCAGCCGCCTCGTCGAGTTGAGCCGGCGAAAGCAAAAACGCGCTCGTTCCAGCCTTGTCCTTCAAATCCAGAATCGCACCGGGATTGGCCTTGTGGGGGGACATTCCGCTCTTGGAACCAAAAATCCAGTCCCTCGCCTCCGAGAGGTTTGGAAAATCCCTTTTCGACACCAGGCCTCCCGTAAACTTCTTGCCGAGGCGAACGCGGAAATACCGTCGACCTCGCCCGGATTGGGTGCCTATGACCGAAACGCCGGAAGGAAGGTCGGCTATGAGCTTTTTAGCGCGCTTTTTTGCCGGGGGTTTGGACATGGCAATTGATACCCTCAAATCTATCCGCCAACTGTCCGCCGAAGTCAAGCCCCCTACGCAAACACGGGGACTGAAAATCCTCTTGTCCCCGGTTCGATTCCGGGTCCAGCCACTCCCCCACTGTTTATGCGGTTCGGCGCGGTCTTGTTGCCCGGAAAACTGCTGAGTGTGATAATGTCGTTCTGTTTACAGCGATGTTTTCCGGTGTCGTTTACAGCATCAAAGATCAAACTGAAATTCTCCACACAGCCTTTTGTAAGCGAGTTGAAAAAACAATCGTTTCCGATCCATTGGCACCCCCTCTCACAACTGGCGGTTTTTTCGGCGGATGGTTGATAGTGTTGGTTGGGGATGGTTTTTTACTATTGCGTCTATAGAGAAAGCGGCGGCATGGGTGGAAATCTGACCCGCACGTTTGTGGAGAGCGTTTTCGAGCGCCTCAGCATGCCGCAGAGTTGGCGCGAGACGATCCGCGCGGTCATGGAGATTTTTCGGGCCTATTTCCAGCGCTACAATCTCGGTTACGACATGCCCCATCGCGAATTTCCAGGGATTCAAGCGACCATGCCCGCAATCCTCTGGAGGATGGACACGGAAGTGCGGGATTGGACGCCCGTCGCGGGTCTTGCCAGTCGCATTCTGCTGCCGGTGCCGTTGCGCAACCTGCAGGATGCCGCGACCGATTACATGAACGAGGACCCGTATCTTGCAGGCTATGTTTACTATCCGCTCTACAGGATGGGACTTCTGGAAACCGATGTCTCCGAGGGAAGCCCTTTTGGAATCCGAGAAGAAAATCGCATTAAAACCACGGGACTGTGGCGCAAGTTCCTTTGGTTCGATTGAAAAAAGTGGGAGCGTGGTTCATGCGACCGTTTTGGCGACTGATGTGACGATGTGCGCCTTGGCTTTGATGCAGCCGACAGCCGGGATTCCGCAAAAAAAATGGCCGGTCGGCCAAAAAAGTTGCGGGCAGTTTACATTCGGGTCATTTCGCGCTTTTGGAGGAGATTTTGGCTTGCCTCCGGGAGGCGGGGCGCTATGGTGCGCGGTCCGGCGGCTGTCGGTGGCGTGGCATGGAGATGGTGTCCAGCGCGTCGCGGGCTCTGGAACAACCCAAAAAACAAAGACTTGCCAGGGTAGCTCAGCGGTAGAGCAGGGGACTCATAAGCCCTTGGTCGGGAGTTCGATTCTCCCCTCTGGCACCACCAAAAAAATTTTTATGGCCAACACAAAATCAGCAGCGAAGAGCGCTCGTCAGAGCATCGTCCGCCACAACCGGAATGCGAGCGTCATTTCCGCGATCAAATCGAGTCAGAAAAAACTCAACAGCGTGGTCGCTTCGGGCGATGCGGCGGGAGCGAAGGAGCAGTTTGAAAAATTCGCCTCGGCATTGGACAAGGCTGCCAAGCGTGGAATCATCCACCGCAACGTGGCCTCCCGCCGTAAGAGCCGCTTGAACAAGGCGCTCGCGGGCATGTCGAAGGCCGCTGCGGCCTGACGCTGGAAATCGGGCGGTTGCCCGGTTGACAGGATCCATTTCAACACGGCATCGGGAGTCGAGATTCCCGGTGCCGTTTTTTTATGGGCGGAGGGGTTGTGGATTTGCTTAAGTCCGCCATGCCCCGACCGGCGAAATCCAAGAAGCCCCAACCGCTGCGCTCGATGTATGTGGCGATCACGGGGGTCGAGCCCGGGTATGTGCCCAAGAAGTGGGTGAAGGCATGGGCGGGGGTGTTTTTGGTGTTGCCGTGTGTGGTGTTGACGTTGGCGTTTTTAAGGGCATTTTTGCGCACGGCGGCGGGTGGGGGATTGCTGGCTGAGGGACCGTTGGTGTGGTTCGGGGCGGGTGGGGCCTCGGCGTTGCTGTGGTTCTTTTTTTTCAAGCCGCTGGTGTTTTTGTATGTGATCGGGCACGAGTTTTCACACGCGATCTGGGTGTGGTTGCACGGCGGGCGGGTGCATGAGTTTGCAGCGAGGATGGAGGGGGGGCACATCGTGACAGACAAGACGAACACGTGGATCGTGCTGGCTCCGTATGTGTTTCCTTTTTACACGGTGGTGTGGCTGGCCGCCTATGCAGTGGCGGTTGGGGGGCTCGGGGTGCCTGGGGACGAGAGGGTGCTTTTTGCAGGGATCGGGTTCACTTGGGTGCTGCACTTGGCTTACACGGTGTGGATGATCTACAAGGGGCAGCCGGATATCGAGTATGGGGGAACGTTGTTTTCGCTGGCGTTTGTGTATGTGGCAAACCTCGCGGTGATCTCGTGCCTGCTGGTGGTTGGATCCTCGCGGGTGACGTGGGGGTGTTTCGGCGGGGACCTGCTTCACAGCGCCGTGGAGGTGTCGGCGTTGATCGCCGGATTGGCTGAAAGGGTGGTCTCGCGGATCCTGTAGTGGTCGCGCGCCTCAGAGGTTGAGGCGGGCGTAGAGGGAGTCGAGGGGGAGCTGGATGCCGATGAGGAATTCACCGAACTCCGCGTATTGGGCGCTGACTTCGTCGAAGCGCATCTCGTAGACGATGGATTTGAGTTCCGAAGTGGTGTGAGCGAAGAGGGTGACGAACCACTCCTCGTCGTCGAGTCCGGTGGAGCCGGTGATGAGTTGGCGGACGCGGCCCGCGTAGGTGCGGCCGACACGGGCGTGGCCAGCCATGAGTTTCTTGCGGGTGTCGAAATCGAGGGCATACCAGTTTTGGCTAGGGGCGCGTCGTTTCGACATGGGGTAGAGGCAGACGACGGGCCAGTCCGGCATGTTCGGGTAGAGGCGGTCTTGGAGGTATTTCGCCATGCGGGTGCGGAAGGCCTCCATTTTTTCGGTGAACTCCGGAGAGCCGCTGGCGAGGCCCTCTTCGGCTTGGAGGGAGGTGGCGTATTCGTCCTCCGAGGTGGTGTATTCGCTGCGTTCGGTCATCGAGAGCCAGGTGAAGGTGGGGGTAAGGATGTCTGGGCCGAGGGCGAGGGCGAGGCGCTTGGACATGGCATCGGCGACCTGGAGGTCGGGGGTGAGGAGCATGAAGCCGAGGTCCGCCTTGGGTGTGACCATGCTGAAGAGGAGGAGCTGAGTTTGTGGGAGGGCGCGGATTTCGCGGACGAGTTCGGCCAGTGCGGTCTTGGCGGCGATGCGGGCCTTGGTGTCGAGGAGTTCCCACTGGGAGTGTTCGACACGGAAGAAGAGGTGGACGACGTGGAGGCCCTCGGCGGGTAGGATGGCTGGTGTTTCTTGCATGGGTTTGAAAGGCGCGAATGAATTTCCGGTTGGACTGAAAAAGAGATTGCAATCGGGAGCGTGGATGCCGAATTTGCGGCTGTTTTTCAGCACAAAAATTATGGCAGACGCAGCAAATAAATACAGCGACAACGTGACCGGGAAATTCTACGTGGACGATCAATGCATCGATTGCGATCTGTGCCGCGAGACGGCTCCGGCCAACTTCACCCGCAACGACGACGGCGGCCACAGCTATGTCTTCAAGCAGCCGGAGTCTTCCGAGGAGGAGGCTCTCTGCCAAGAGGCGATGGACGGCTGCCCGGTCGAGGCGATTGGCAGCGATGGCGCGTAGGGGGTAGCTCCGTTGAAGACCTTCGGGGGCCCCCGCTGAACACGGGGGCCTTTTTTTATGCATCCGCTCAGGCTCAAAATCCTCGAAGAGTGGAGGGGGTTGCCCCAGACGGTCGAAAAAAGGGACCGTTGTGCCGCGGTGGGCGACATCCTGCAAAAGCTGATGCCCAAGCTCGGCCTGTCCGAGATGGTCGCCGAGGAACAGGTGCGCGAGGCGTGGAGCGGGTTGGTGGGGGATTTCCTCTCCCGTCATGCCGCGCCGTGCGGGTTGAGCGGCGGGGTGTTGAGCATTCAGGTGTTGCAACCGAGCGTGCGCTACGAGTTGGAGAGGCACTGGAAACCGAAGATCTTGGCCAAGCTACAGGAGCGGTTCGGCAAAAAAGCGATTAGGGAAATCAAGTTCCGCCTGTCTTGACGGGCTGGGGGCGTTTTTGCGGTCGCTTGGGAATTGCGCGGGCGTGGCGGCGGGTGCATCGTGTGGCCCATGAAGATCACTGTCGACATGACCATGCGTGAAATCCTCGAGGCGTGCCCCGGTGCGCAGCGGGCGCTGTTTCGCCACTACCATATCGGGGGCTGCGCGAGTTGTGGGTTCCAGCCCGAAGAGACGCTGGCAGGCGTGTGTGCGAGAAACCCCGGAGTGGATCCCGAGGCCGCGGTGGCCACGATTCTCGAGGCGCACGCGCAGGACGAGAAGGTGTTTATCGATCCTTCGGAGGCGGCGGCGTTGTTGACAGAGGGGAAGGCCCGTTTTTTGGATGTGCGGACGCGCGAGGAGTTCGAGGCCGTGCAGATCGAGGGGGCGCGGTTGTTCAGTCAGGAATTGGTCCAAGAGATCATGGGAAGTTGGCCGAAGGACACTGTGTTGGTGATGGTCGATCACACTGGCACGCGGACGCTTGATGCGGCGGCGTATTTCAGCGGGCATGGGTTTCAACACGCGAGGGCTCTTCGCGGGGGGATCGATGCCTGGAGTTGCGAGGTGGATGCGGCTTTGCCACGCTATACGGTCGAATGAGCAACACTATCGACGAGGCGATCCGGGATCCGAAGAATCTCGGGGAAATGACAGGGGCCGATGCCGTGGGGACGGCAGGCAGCGGCGACTGCGGCGACATGCTGCGGATGTGGATCAAATTCCGCGATGAGGGCGGGCGCCGTGTCATTGACAGGGCCACGTTCCAGTCGTTCGGTTGCCAGACGGCGATCGCGGTGGCGAGCATGGCCACCGAGTTGATCAAGGGGAAAACGCCGCAGGAGGCGATGGAGATGTCCGGCGAGGATCTCTCCGCACCGCTCGGGCCGTTGCCGCCGATGAAAATCCACTGTGCGCAGCTTGTGGAGGGAGCGTTGAAGAACGCCTTGACCGGCGGGGAGGCTGCGCCGGTCGCGCCGAGCGCGCCTGTCTTGGCGGACAGCCTCCAGCCCAAGGGGAGCGTGAAGATCACGTTCCGCTGAGGGATGATGGTGCGGTCAATTTTGCGGGATCGACGGATTCCATTTCATCCAGACCGGCTCCGGTGTTGAGAACAGCTCGAATGAGGCACCCGATTTGGCTTTCGGAGCCAGCGGGGAGGTCTCTGGGGTCGCGAGGGAGATGCGGCCACCTTGGCTCACGACGGATTCGGCATCGATGCGGAACTTGAGGATGCCCAACGAGGCCTTGAGGCCGCTGGAGTTCCAGAAGCGCGAGGTGGTTCTGACGAGGTGGGCGTATTGGCGGTCGATGATTATGGTGAGGACGATGCTACGGGAGTCGGAGGAGAGGTTTTTTTCCACCACGCGACCCACAGTGATGCCCCGGTAGACGATCGGCGCACCGGCAGTGATGGGTGTCTCCGGCGCGGTGAGTTTGAGGGTGAGGCCGCCGTGGAGGATTTCCTCGGATTCGATGGTCGAGCGGCCCACGAAGAAATCGGTGGTCGCAGTCGAGTCGCCCGGGATGCATTCGATGTAGACGCCGCTGACAAGTGTTTCCAGGCCGGTGATGCCTTGGAGCGAGATGTTCGGGCGGACGACCGAGTAGATCGAGCCTTTGCGGCGGAGGGTTTCATGTCCGTTGTCAAAGCGCACGGTGGCGGTGACGGAGCCGTTGCCGGTTTCCACGTTTTCCACGAGGCCGACAGGAACGCCGAGGTAGCGGACTTCGGTGCGCCAGGCGACGAGGCCGCGCCCGTTTTTGAACTGGATGCGCACCGGCGGCGAGACAGCCTTCGCGGCGGCGTGTGTTTTGTAGAGGCGGAATTCCGCCCCCGGCTCCGAGGGTGTTCCCTTCGCGCCGAACGCATCGAAGGAGATGCCGCCATGGATGAGCGACTTGAGGTTTTCGAGTTCCACCTCGAGCACGCCCGGTCCAGCCTTGACGCTGGTTGCGGCGAATCGCCAGAAGCGGGTCTGGGTTGTGACGATGTTTTGGTAAGCGGGATTTATCACTGCGCGGAGGAGGGGAGTGCCAGAGGGGTCGAGCGTTTTTTCCAGCACGGTTCCCGCCACGATGCCTTTGTGGAGGAGTGGAGTTCCCTTGCCGAGGCCTGGAATGTCATCGGAGCGAAGGGTGATCTGAAGGCCGCCCTCGGCATGTGCTGCGGCGCTGGTGGTGTCGCTCGAGGCGCCTTGGAAGGTGGTGGCAAGGGAGTCCGACGAACCGGGTTCCAAGGCGATGTAGGCGCCTGTGAGTAGGGTGTCCAGGCCGGTGACGCCATCGAGCGAAACGCTCGGGCGAACAATGCGGAAGATGCTGTCGGCGCGCGCGAGGTTCTCGTGCGCTGGTTCGAGGCGCAGTGTGGCGGCGAGTGTGGATGTCGTCGGATCGACGGTGACGTTTTCCACGATGCCGACGGGATGTCCGAGGTAGTTGACGGTGGTCTGGCCTGGAAGAAGGCCTTGGCCGTTTTCAAAGGAAACGGAGAGCAGCGTGCCCGAGCAACGGGCCGAGAATTCGGTGGGGAGGATGGGGAAGAGAAGGTTCGCGGAGGCCTCCATGCCTTCACGGTCGAAGTGGTCGTAGGAGATCGCTCCCTGAACAAGGGCATCGATGCCTTCGATCTCGATGTCGAACCCGTGCTGGCCGAAAGTGAATCGCGATGCAGGAAGTGACCAGAAGCGCGAGGTGGTGCGCACGGTCGAGCGGAATTCCGGGGCGAGGCTGAGTTCGATGACGGCATCGCCCGATCCATCGAGGCTTTTTGAGCGGACGAAGCCGGCTTTGATGCCGCGGTGGTAGACTGGAGCGCCTTTGTTGAGAAAGGGAACATCGTCACCCTGGAGGTTGACGGTGAAGTAGCCTGGTTTGAGCGACACGAGGGGTGGTTTGCTGTCGCCTTCGAAGCGGGTGCGGGGCGGGCCGCCGGGTGTCGATGCCTGGATCGAGTTGCCCACGACGATGGACTCGATACCGGTCATCTCGGCGAGATTGAAGACTGGGCGTTCGATCCAGAAGACGGTGTCCCGCGTGGCGAGGCCAGCGGCGAATTTTTTGAGGCGAATCTTGACGACCACGCCACCGAGTTCCTTGTCGAGGGTCACGGCCTCGACGGTGCCCGACTCGACTCCGCGGTAGGTGAGGCGGGTTTTGCCCTCGGCGATGCCTGGTGTCTCTTCGAAGGTGACTTCGATGGTTGGGCCGAGGGATTCGATTTCCTGGTAGAAGAACCAGCCAGCGGCGGCCGCCGCCAGAAGCGGGAAAATCCACACCCAGAGGGTTGGGTTTTTTTTGACGCGGACGACCTCGCCGAGGTCGACGGGCGGGGAGGGTTGGGAGTCGTCGGTGTTCATCGTGCCTTGGCGTGGGATTCCTGCCAGATCAACCAAGGCTTGTAAACCTCCGCAGAGAAATAGGTCGAGAGGATCAGGGCGCAGAAAAAGATGGAACCCTCGCGGGGTTCGACTCCCGCGAGCACGCCGAGTTGTCCGACTGCTGCAAGGACCGAGAGGAGAAAAATGTCGATCATCGCCCAGCTGCCGATTTTTACGAGGAAGCCGTGGACGGCCATGCGGGCGTGGCGGTGTTTGTCGCTTCCTTGGGTCGCGTGGAGCCAAGAGAGGGCGAAGATTTTCATAAGGGGCACGAGGATGCTCGCGAGGAACACGATGCCCGCCACTGGAACAAGGCCCGAATTGTAGAGTTCCTCCACGCCGCCGAGGACGGTGAGGTTTTCCACCTGCCCGGGGAGGGTGATGGTCATGACCGGAATGGCGTTGGCGGGGATGTAAAGAATGACCGCCGAGACGAGGAGTGATCGGGAGACGGCGAGACGGGTGCTGTCGGTCATGAAGACTCCTCGAGCGTGATGGCGACCTGGCCGGAATTATGGGCTTGCATGGCGAGCAGAGTGAAGAGCGAGGCGATGCCGATCCAGAGAGCCCCAGCGTCCCAGGTGACGTTTCCGATCGTGCGCAATTTCACGACTGAGACCACGCAAGCGACGGCAAAGACCGGGAGGAGGTTCATGCTCTCCAGCATGGAGGCTGTTTTGGCCGCGAGGCGCAGGCCTGGCCACCTTGCTCCGAGGGTGCAGGATCCGCCGACATACCAGAGCGCGGCGAGGTAAAGAAATGGGGCGGCGATGGTGCAAAAAAAGACGAGGGCGGCGATGATGCCGAAGCCCTCGCTCCAGAGGCTCTCGATGCCCGTGAGGATGAGGTTCTGCTGCGATTTTCCGGCGACCTCGAAATGGAGGATGGGGCGGGTGTTTGCGAGCACCATGCTGATCAGGCCCGCGCTGGAAAACGCCCAGAGCGGCTGGAAGCTGTTCCCTTGCCTGAAGGACTTCAACTGGGCATGGCAGCGGGCGCAGCGGAGGTATTCGCCTTTGGACAAGGTCCTATCGAGGCACGGGGCAAGGCACCGCGGGCAGACCAACCGGACGGGATCAGCGGCCGACGTCGAGTGGTTGGTTGGGGCAGGGTGCATGGAGAATGCGAGGCTACGGCAGGTGTGGAGGGCGCGGAAGTCAGAACTGGCAATGGGTGAATGGCAAAAGGCAGGTCGTTCGCGTTGACGGGGGAGGTCGGGGTGATTACGTTCACACCCTTCAGGCGATGACGATTCTGGACCGCTACATATTGAAGAAGTTTTTGGTGCCGTTCCTGTATTGTTTCGCTGGGTTTATCGGGATTTGGTTCATTTTCGATCTGGCTGACAATTTGCAGGATTTCATTCAGGGGAGCGCGACGTTTGCGATGTTAGCGTCGTATTACGCCTCGCAGGTGCCGGAGATTATCATTATCGCGTTGCCGCTCGGGACGTTGCTGGCTTTGCTGTATTCTCTCTCCGCGATGTCGCGCTCGAACGAGATCATTTCGATGCTCGGGGCTGGGCGGAGCATTGTTCGGATTCTGGTGCCGTTGATCGGGGTCGGGGTGGTATTGACTGCGGTGACGGCGTTTTTCAACTACGAGGGGGCGCCGCATGCGACGGGGATGAAGAAAGATTTGGTGGGGGAAATCAAACACGGGAGGAAGAAGGAGCGAACGATCAAGGGGCACCTTTTCCGCAACCGCGAGGACAAGCGCACGTGGTTCGTGTCGCGGATGCCCATGAAGAAGGATCGGCTCGTCGACATTCAGATCGTGCAGCAGGACACTGAGGGCAATATCAGCGAGCAGTGGTATGCGCGGGAGGCGTTGTTCAACCAGGATTCCGGCAACTGGACGCTGCGCGGCGCGCGCCATGTGAAGATGAACTCCGAGGGGGATGTGACGGAGTCCGACATGGCTGGCACGATCGAGATCGAGGGGTGGAGCGAGACGCCGTGGCGGGTGGGGAGTTCGATGATGAACGCCGATTTCCTGTCGGTGCCCGAGTTGCGCGATTATTTGAAGTTCAACGGGGATTTCCCCGAGCAGCGGCTGGCCGCCTACCGGACGCAGTTGTATTATCGGTGGGCGTTGCCAGCGGTGTGTTTCGTGGTGGTGTTTCTGGCCGCGCCTTGTGCGATTGTGTATTCGCGGCGCGGGGTGCTTGGCGGGGTGGCGATGGCGATCACGTTGTTTTTCCTGCTGGTGTTGGTCAGCAACCTGTTTGTGGCGCTCGGGAAGGGCGACCGCATTCCGCCGGTGGTTGCGGCGTGGGGGCCTGTGGGGGCGTTTTTTCTGGTGGGGTTGTGGTTGCTGTGGATGCGATCAACGAACCGCGACCTGCCGCGGTTGAGGATTCCTGGAATTTCATGATGCAATCGGATTGGGACATCAAATCACGGGCCCATGCGTGTTCGCGCACCGGGCGGGAGTTTTCGGAGGGCGAGTTTTTTTACACCATGCTGGTGCGGGAGGGGGAGGGGTTCCGCCGCGAGGATTTGTGCGAGGAGGCATGGAGGGAGCGGAACGACAATATCGAGCCCTTTTCCTTCTGGCGCTCGAAATACGAGCCGCCCGCTCCGCCGCCGCAGGGGCCGATCGCCAAGAACGACGCGGAGGGTCTGCTGCGGAAGTTGATCGAGGAGAACGATCCCTCGAGGGTCAATCCGCGCTATATCTTGGCGCTCATGCTCGAGCGGAAGCGGGTGCTGAGGCCGATGGAGAGCAGCGATGCCGACATGCTCGTCTACGAGTTCGCGGGGACCGGCGAAACGATTGTCCTTGAAAATCCGCGTCTTGGTTTCGACCGCATTCCCGACGTCCAACTCGAGGTTGCGGAGATGCTCGGGTCGGGCATGTGAGATGGGCGCTGCACTGCATGGCGGGCCGTTGCTTTTTCTGGCGCCCATGGCGGGAGTCACGAACACTGTCTTCCGCAAACTCTGCAAGGGGCTCGGGGCGGATGTCCTGACGACCGAGTTTGTCTCGGCTGAGGGAATCCTACACCGCAACGAGCGGACGCGAAGGTATCTGGAGTTCGAGGCGGTGGAGCGGCCGCTTGGAGTGCAATTGTTTGGCGGGGATCCGGAGCGTCTCGCCGAGGCGGTGCGCGCAGTGGTCGATTGGGTGGCTCCGGATTTTATCGATCTGAATTTCGGATGCCCGGTGAACAAAGTGGTCGCGAAAAACGGGGGATCGGCCTTGTTGAAGGATTGCCCGCTGTTGGCGAGGGTCGCGGGCGCGGTGGTGGGAGCGGCGGGGGAAACGCCGGTAACGGCAAAAATCCGCATCGGGTGGGATAGCGGGTCGGTGAACGCGATCGAGACGGCGAGGATTCTTGAGGGCGAGGGGGTGCGGCGATTAGCGGTGCATGGGCGCACGAAAGCGCAGGGTTACACCGGCCAGGCCGACTGGGGGGTGATCGCTGCGGTGGCCGCGGTGGTCGGGATTCCGGTGATCGGAAACGGCGATATCGATTCGGCGGCGGTTGCGCTGCGGCGGTTTCGCGAGGCGGGCGTGGCGGGAGTGATGATTGGGCGTCATGCGATGAGCCATCCGTGGATTTTTCGCGAGATCCGCATGGCATTGGAGACTGGGGAGCTTGATCCTGAGCCAGTGACGGCGGCGGAGCGGTGGGCGTTTGTGTTGAAGCATGCGCGGTTGGAGACCGAGTGGTGGGGCGGGAAGGAGGAATTGGCGATGCGATCGATGCGGGCGAGGTTCATGGCCTACACCAAGGGGCTGCCGGGCGGGGCGCGCTTGCGCAGCCAGTTGCAGAGTGTCTCGAGCCTGGCAGAACTGGAGGAGATCGCGGCGGAACAAGGGATGGAAAAACTTTGCGGAATCCGGGAGAGGGAATAGGGTAGGGGTTGGATGGCAAAAATTCGTTCGTTGAAGATCGGTCGGCTGGAATTGGGCGGCCGCGACTTGGTGTTTATACTTGGGCCGTGCGTGATCGAGAGTCCGGCATTCACGCGCCGGATGGCGAAAAAAATCCGGGAGATTTGCGATGGCGAGGGGATCGGGTTTGTGTTCAAGGCGTCGTATGACAAGGCCAACAGGACTTCGGTGGCATCATTTCGCGGGCCGGCGATTCATGACGGGTGTGCGTTGCTTGCGGAGATCGGAGCTGCGTTGGAGGTGCCGGTGACGACGGATGTCCATTCGCCCGAGGAGGCGGAGGTTGCCGCTCGGTATGTGGATGTGCTGCAGATTCCGGCGTTTCTTTGTCGCCAGACCGATTTGATCGTGGCCGCGGGGAAGAGCGGGCGGGTGGTGAATGTCAAAAAGGGTCAGTTCCTGGCGCCGTGGGACATGGCGAATGTCGCTAAGAAATTGGAGTCTGTCGGGTGCCGGGATTATTTTTTCACCGAGCGGGGGACGACCTTTGGTTACAACAATCTGGTGGCCGACATGCGCGCGATCCCGTGGATGCGCGATCTCGGGTGCCCGGTGGTGTTCGATGCGACGCACTCGGTGCAGAGGCCCGGCGGGGCCGGTGATTCCACTGGAGGCGACGGGAAACTTGCGCCTGTGCTGGCGCGTGCGGCGGTGGCAGTGGGCTGTGACGGGGTTTTTCTGGAAACCCACGAAAACCCGGCCAAGGCGCTCTCCGACGGGCCGAATCAGGTGCCGTTGAAGGATCTTGCAAAACTGCTCAAGCAACTCAGGGCCATTCGCGATGCCATTCGTTAAACGCACGATTTTTCTGATGCTCTGCACGGCGGTCTTCGCCGCGGCGGAGGAACCCCCTGCCGGCGAAAAAGAGGAGATCGACCTGCCGATTCCGGTGGGAATTCCGATGAACGGTTTGAAGATTCCGCATTACGACGACGAGGGGAAACAGGACATGCTCATGGAGTCCGATGTGGCCACGAAAATTGACGACGAGACGATCGAGTTTCAGAATTTAAGGATCGAGGCGTTGGATGACGAGGGGAGCAAAATTTTCGTTGAATTGCCCCACTCGGTCTTTAATCTCGGGACCCGTATTCTTTCCGGCAATCAGACCGCGCGAATTCACCGGGAGGATTTTGAGATCAAAGGTGATTCGATTGAGTTCGACACCCGGACGAAATTCGGGCGCATGCGGGGCCGGATCACCATGATTATTTCTTCTGCAAATACCGAAAAATGAGGATGATGAGATTTTTTATCCCGATGATCGCGCTGCTCGCCGCAGCTGCGGCGGCGATGGCCCAAAGCGGAGGAACGCCTCCCAATCAAAAAGGGGCCGGGAATGCCCTCTTCAGTCCCATGGGGGGGGAGCGTCCAGAGGGGGCGAAAACGGAAATCACGGCGAACGAGGAAGCCACTTTTGACAACGAGAAGAACATTGCCGAGTTCAAGGGGCGCGTGGTTGTGAAGGATTCGCAGTTCACGCTGACCTGCGACCGCTTGGTGGTGAATCTGGGGAAGGAGCGCAAAGGCATCGAGGAGGCCGAGGCGGTCGGAAATGTTGTGATCATCCAGGAATTGCCCGCGGACAAGAAAGACACGCCCAAGGCGATCGGGCGGGCCGGCGTGGTGACCTACAAGCCTGATTCGGGGGAGATGGTGATGCGGGATTTTCCCTCGATCCAGCAGGGGATCAACAACCATGTCGCCACCGAAGCCTCCACTGTCATGGTGTTGCGCGGCAACGGCCAGTCCCGCACTTTTGGCGGCGGGAGCAAGACGTTGATTGTGAGCGACACCGCCAAAGCCCCATGAGCAGCGAATCCGAGGCACCGCTTCTGCGCACAGAGGGCCTTGTCAAGGTCTACAACCGCCGTGCGGTGGTGAACGGGGTCGATATCAATGTCAAAAGCGGCGAGATTGTCGGGTTGCTGGGGCCAAATGGCGCCGGCAAGACCACGACCTTTTACATGATCGTGGGGTTGGTCCGACCGAACGGCGGGAAGGTGTTTTTTCAGAATTCCGACGTCACTGCCATGCCCATGTATCAGCGCGCCCGGCATGGGATGGGGTATCTACCGCAGGAGGAGTCGATTTTCCGGAAGCTCACAGTCGAGGAAAACATCCTTGCCATCCTTGAAACGACCGGCATGCCGAAGAAGGAGCGCAAGAGCCGTTGCGAGGAGTTGCTTGCGAGGTTCGGGATCGAGCACATCGCGAAAAACGAGGCTCTCACCCTTTCTGGCGGCGAGAAGCGGCGCCTGACGATCGCCCGCTCGCTGGTGACGAATCCTTCTCTGCTCATGCTCGACGAGCCGTTCAGCGGCGTTGATCCGATCGCGGTGCACGACGTGCAGCAGATCATCCAGGATCTCCGGGAGCAGGGGTTGGCCATTTTGATCACGGACCACAATGTCCGAGAGACATTGAACATCGTCGACCGCGCCTATTTGATCTTCGAGGGCCGCGTCGAGAGCCAAGGCAACAAGGAGTTTCTTCTGAACGATCCGATCAGCAGGAAGCTCTACCTCGGCGAGTCGTTCACCATGTAAGGTCGGCTCGGGAAGTCACCGATGAAACCCAAGCTCCTCAAAAAAGTTTCCCACATCACGGTCGGCCACTTTTACGCCAATCACGCCGAGAAGTTGGGGCTTCGGCTCGAGGGGAGTTCGCGTGGATTGAACCGGTTGATCCGCGAGCCGACGATCAACCGACCCGGCCTCGCGCTGTCGGGGTTTTTCAGTTATTTCGCGGTGAAGCGCATCCAGGTGTTCGGGGCGGCCGAGTTGAGCTACTTGAAAGGCCTTCCCGCGCCCGAGGCGAAAGCCCGCGTGCGCGCCCTCTTCGCGAAGAAAATGCCCTGCTTGGTGGTGGCCAGAAACGCCCCTGTGCCGGGAGTGATTCTCGATGCCGCAGCGGAGTTCGAAACGCCGATCCTCCGGACAAGCATGATCACGATGAAATTTATCAATGCAGCCACGATCCTGCTCGAGACGGACTTCGCGCCGTCCACCACCGAGCATGGCAGCATGGTGAGCATCCTCGGGGTTGGCACATTGATTCGCGGAGCCAGCGGGATCGGCAAGAGCGAGTGTGTGCTCGGTCTCATCGAGCGCGGCTACAGCCTGGTGAGCGACGACATCACCCGCTTCCGCTCGGCCGAGGGAAGCGAACTCATCGGCATGTCGGACAGCATGTCGCGATACCACATGGAGGTGCGAGGGATCGGCATCATCAATATCGCCTCGATCTTTGGAGCCGGCGCGGTGGTGCCGCAGAAGCGGTTGGATTTTGTGGTGACACTCAAGGATTGGCATGAGGTCGAGGATGTGGATAGGATCGGCCTCGTTCGCGAAACCTACGAGATTCTCGACATCAAAGTGCCGCATGTCACACTGCCGGTCCGCACGGGGCGGGACATTGCGCGATTGGTGGAAGTCGCGGCACTGGATCAAAAGCTAAAAAACATGGGTGAAAACAGCGCGCAGGAATTCAATCAACGACTCCTTTACATGATCAGCGAACGCCGGAGCAGATAATGGGCATCCTTACCAAGAAAAAACATTCCGATCAAATGAACCGCTGCACAACAGATGTGACGATAGAGAATCGCAACGGGCTCCATGCGCGCCCGGCGGCCATGTTTGTCAAAATTTCGAGTCGCTACCGGTCAGAAATCTGGGTTGAGAAGGACGGCGAGCGGGTGAACGGAAAAAGCATCATGGGACTGATGATGCTCGCGGCGGGGAAGGGATCGAAATTGACGATCCATGCCGAGGGGAACGATGCGGAGAAGGCGGTTGCGGAGATCAAAAACCTGGTCGAAAGCCGCTTCGGGGAAGAGTAGTTCTTCTCATTGCGCACCAGTTTTTTTCTGTTAATTCTTGACCGCTCATGGAGGCGGACGAGTCAAAGAAATCCGAAAGGCGGTTCACTGGAATCCCAGTGGCGCAAGGGATTGCCCATTGCCCCGCTTTTATTCAATACACTCAGGACGAGGAGATTGTAGCCAGACAACTCCGCGAGGAAGATCTTCCCGAGGAGGTGGCGCGCTTTGAGGCCGCCTTGATTGCGACCCGGATCGAGTTGCTTGAGATCCAGAGCCAGATCGCCTCGGCCATCGGATCGCAGGACGCGAGTATCTTTGATGCGCATCTTCTTGTCGTCGAGGACCGCACGTTGATCGACGAGGTGCTTAGACGGTTGGAGCGCGACAGAAACAATGTGGAGTTTGTGTTCCAAGAGGTCTCCCGCAAATACTGTGAGACGCTGGAGGCGATCGACGATCCCTATCTCCGCGAGCGGGTGGTGGATATCGAGGATGTCGCCAGGCGGGTGATTCGCAATCTTCTTGGCAAGGCCCCTCAAAATCCCGCGGCTCACGATCAGCCTCATATCATTGTCGCGCACAATTTGACCCCATCCGACACGGCGCAACTCAATCGCAAGCTGGTGATGGGATTTGTCACCGAGGTCGGGAGTAAGACCTCGCATACGGCGATCATGGCGCGTTCGCTCGAGATTCCCGCGATTGTCGGCATGCAGGGAATCTGCCAGGAAATCCAGCTTGGCGACGACATTCTGATCGACGGCTACAACGGCTTGCTGATCCTAAATCCGATGCCCGAGACATTGGCCGAATGCGGGAGGATCGAGCAGGCCAAGGAGGCGGTGAGCGAACGGCTCCAACTGATCCGCGAGACGGCCTCCACGACCGGCGACGGCAGGCATATCATCCTGTCGGCGAATATCGACCTGCCCGACGAGTTGGACGACATCGCTGAGAACGGTGCCGAGGGGATCGGTCTCTTCCGCACGGAATTTCTTTACTTGAACCGGGTGCAACCGCCCAGCGAGGAGGAGCAATACGGGCACTACCGCATGGCCGCCGAGCGTTCGCTTCCGCACAGCGTGATCATTCGCACGCTCGATATTGGCGGAGACAAAACGAACCTGAGCCTCGAGAGCACTGAGGAGGACAATCCGTTCCTTGGCTGCCGAGCGATCCGTTTTTGCCTCGAGCACATTGATATTTTCAAGACCCAGTTGCGCGCGATCCTGAGGGCGGCGGTGGTCGGCAATGTCAGGATCATGTATCCGATGATCTCTGGCATCGAAGAGTTGAGGCAGGCGAATGCGATTTTGGAGGAATGCAAGGCCGAGTTGTCCGCCGAGGGGGTTCCCTTCAGTCCCGATGTCGAGGTGGGAATCATGATTGAAACGCCCAGCGCCGTGCTTGTGGCAGATCACTTGGCGCGGGAGGTGAAATTTTTCAGTATCGGCACGAATGACCTGATCCAATATACGGTGGCAGTGGACAGGTTGAACGACCGTATTGCGCATCTCTACAACCCGACGCACCCGGCGATTTTGCGCATGATCAAGCTCACGGTGGATGCCGGGAAGTCCCAAGGGGTGTGGACCGGCGTGTGCGGCGAAATGGCCTCGGACATCGTGCTCACGCCGCTATTGATCGGCTTGGGGGTCGAGGAGTTGAGTGCCACGAGCACGCTTGTTCCGCGCGTCAAGAAGGCGGTCCAATCGCTGGATGCCACCGGGTGTGAGGCGCTGGTGGCGAAGGTTCTGGAGATGGACGACGCCTCGCAAATCCTTGCCGCGAGCATGTCGATGGCGAGGGAGCGATACGCGGAATTGATTGATTGAATCCCGAGCGGGTCCTGTTGGATTCCCTTGATTGCCTGACATCGAAGCATGACTGCACCCGCCGCACCCGCAAAGCCCGCAAGGATGAAACGGGTTCCTATTGCGCTGGGGTTGGTTGTTGTCGCCGCGGTGGCGGTCTGGTTCACGCAGGAGCTTGTTCTTTCGTTCGCCGTGCGAACAGGGTTGACGTGGTATCTTGAAAAAAACGGACTGGAGTTCCGTGCGGAGTCGGTGCGTTGCGGCATCGGGAGGCCAGTGGTCATCGAGGGCATGGCGATCCATGAGGCCGACAGGGCGGTCTTCGGGAGCCTGCTGGAGGCCGGGCGGGTTGAGATCGTGCCGAACACCTTGTGGGGCATCGTGGCAGGAGGCGAAGCGCTTGCGGGAAAAATCGCGTGTTCGCGGGTGTATGCCTTGGTGGATCTCCGCGAGGGTGGCGCGCCGCGGAAGCGGGCCGCTGGCAAGACGGGACCATGGGCGTTTGCGGCGGGAATGGCGGGTGCCTGGCTGGGCGAACCGAAGAAAATCGTATTCACCGGGACCACAGTGGATGTGCTTTCCGATGTTTCCCGTGTTGTTTTGGAGGGGATCGACGGGTCGTTTGAAAAAGGAAGAAACGGAGGTGTCTCCTGCGAGTTGGCGCAGGTGTCGATCGGTTCGAAGTCCAGAAGCCTCGGGCCGCTGCGGGCCAAGGCCGCATGGAACGGACGGAGCCTGACACTGGCCGGGATGGAAATCCTGCCCGGACTGGTTTTGAAGGAGGTGGATTTCAGGATGCCGCGTCTTCGCGATATCTCGGTCGGCGTTCGCGCAGAGGCGTTCGGTGGCGGCTTGCGAGGCGACATCGATCTGCGGGACGCCGCAAGCGGTCGCATTTGGGATGTGGCGATTGTCGGGGCGGGGATTGGACTGGATGGAGTTGTTGACGCGTTCGAGTTGCCGGTGGCTGGAGCGAAGGGCCGGATCGACGAGGCGAGGTTCACGTTTCGCGGCGAGGCGGGGCGTCCCGCCGATGCGGAGGCGTCGTTCCGAGTGTTGGCGAGGGATTTCGAGTGGAACAGCCAGCGGTGCCGAAGCCTCGAGGTCGCTACCAGCCTCATTCAGCGCCGGTTGATTGTTTCCACTCTTGTGTTTGAGCAGGAGGGAAACACGATCAGGTCCAACGGAGAGGTGTCGATCGCCGAGGGATGGCAGAAGATCGCAGAGTCGCCGTTTTTGGTGAACATCAGGGCTGGGATTTCCGATCCGGACGCTCTGGCGAGACTTCTCGGGCTGGGGTTCGACGGAGTGAAGGGGCGGATCGATGTGGGGGGCAGTGTGAGTGGGCGCCCGGGGATGCTGGATGGCTTTTTGGATGCACGCGCGCGCGGAATCGTCGGCAGGGGAGTGGCGGCGGAACAGATCGATGTGGAGCTTTTGTTTTTGAAAAAGCGCATTGAGTTGGCGGTGTGCTCGATGGTCTCCGGGCGCGACACGCTGCGGGGCGGTGGGTCGATAGGTATTGTCGGGCCGAATGATTACAGTGCCTGGGTGGTGGCCCGGGCGGAGGATGTCTCGAAATACTCGCAAATGCTTCCCGAGTCCCTCGCAAGGATCGTTTCCTCGGGGGCATTGGATCTCGAGTGGAAAGGCGAGGGGGACCTGGCAAGGCACACCGGGACATTTGGATTGAGTCTGGGGGATTTTGTGTCGCGGTGGACACCTGGGGGAGTCACCGGCCGGTTCGATGGCGGATACACGCCCGGCGATGTGCGGATCGACACGCTGGCGCTGGAAAACGGCAGCCTTCGCTTCACAGCCAAAGCGGGAGTGTCGCGGGCTGGTCTCGAGTTGAAGGAGATGGTGCTGACCGCAAAGGGCAAGCCGTTGCTCGAAGGGGCGACCTTTTTGCCGATCGACCTGTTTGGACTCGGCAAGGGCGGGCATTGGTCGGAAGCAGTCCACCGCGGGAAGGCTTTGGAACTCAGGATCGGGACTCCCGGGAAGGTCGAGTTGGGCGAATTGATGCGCCTTGCCGGCCAGGAATATCAGGTGGGCGGATCGTTAGGGATGGAACTGGATTGCTGGGGTCTGCCGGAAAAGCTGAATGGATCCGCAAGCCTCACGATCGATGGATTCCGCTACGGGAACAACGGCGCGCCCCCTGTCACTATCGAGCTTAGGGGCGATCTGAAGGATGGTGGGTTGGAGGGTGGCGGTCGCCTCGGGGCGGCGGGCATGGATGCGGTGGATGCGCGCATCCGGTTGGCTCCGTTTTTTTACCAGCAGGGGGCGGCGGACGGGGCGCTTGTGAAAGAGTCAGCCGCCATCGAGGGAGGTATCGTGTTTCCGAAATTCAATCTGGCCCTGCTCGAACCGTTGTTGCCGTCGGTTTCGCGGCTCCGTGGAAATCTCTCGGGTGAGTTGAGTGTCCACGGTTCACTGGGAAGTCCCGGGCTTTATGGCGAGGCGGCGGTGAGCGATGCCGCGTTTTCGCATCGGTTCGCCACGGCCGCCACCGAGGGGATCAGCGGGCGGGTTGGATTTTCCGACGGGGTCGTCTCGCTTCAAAACCTGTCTGGGCGCATCGCCGGGGGGACTTTTCGCGTGTCCGGCACGTGTCGATTCAACAAGCCATGGGAGCCTGAGTATGGCTTGGATTGGGTGTTTGAGAGGGTGCCTCTGTTTTTTTCGCCGGGGGTGGTTTTGCCTGTGAGTGGCAGGGTGGCTGCGCGCGGAGGGGCGGGCTCTGGTGCTCTTGGCGGGACATTGGAGATCGAGCCGGCGGGGTTTGGTGGCCGGATTGCTGTTCGGCCAAGGCTCTCCGCCACGCCGATGGCGCTACCGCCGTGGACGCTTTCGCTCGAATCCGTCGCCCGGTTGGCTCCCTCGCCGGATTGGGATTTGGGTCTTTCGATCGGGGCGAAGGCTCCGTTGGCCCTTGGTGGAGTGTTCGACGGCAGCTTGATCGATCCGCACTTGTTCCTCGGAGGAACCGCCGGCAAGCCCGTCTTGACCGGGCGAGTGGATTTCACCGGGATGCGGTTCGAAACACCCGGCGGGCCGTTGTTCGCCGCCGTCGGTGCTCTTTACCTCCTGCCCGACAATCCCACAGACCCCTTCATGCTTGTGGAGTCGTCTGGGGTGGTGGCCGGAGTGGAGGTCGGGGCGGTTGCCTGGGGGGCATTGAGCCAAGGAAAATGGCTGCTTGAAACGGCGGTGGGTGACGGTCCCCAAGCGGGGTTCTGGTTGTTGGCCCGCGGGATGGCTCCAATGCCGCCAGTGGCTGGAAGCCTGCCTCCGGTGGATGTGCGCTTTTATCCCAATGCCGCGATGGTGGCGCAGCCGGTAAGCTTGCGGGTGGTTGACGGTAGTGTCTGGTGCGGCGGGGTCGGGCTTTCCGAAAGCATGGATTTCGGGATCGGTGGGAATGCGTTGCCCGAGCAGGGATACCGTCCGGGGTTCGAATGGGCTTTGTCGCCTCAGCCGTAGGCTACATGCGGGATGGGCAGCGGATGCCCAGAAGTCCCAGTCCGTGGGAAAGGGTGCGCGCGGTGAGGTCGCAAAGAACAAGTCGGCTGGCGCGGACGTCGGGTTCAGATTTCAGCACCGGGCAGGCCTCGTAGAAGGAATGGTAGGTATTCGCCAATTCGTAGAGGTAATTGGCGAGGAGATTCGGGCGGAAATCGTCGAGGATTGCGGGAACGGTCTCGGCGTATTGGAGCAACTTCACGGCCAGCGCGCGCTCGGCGGGGTCGGTGAGGGTGACTGGTGCGGAGGGATCGGGCGGGCATTCGGCCTTTCGGAAGATTGACTGGATGCGGACGTAGGCGTTTTGGAGGTAAGGGGCGGTATTGCCCTCGAAGGCAAGGAGCTTGTCCCACGAAAAAACGTAGTCGGTGAGGCGGTTTTGGGAGAGTTCAGCGTATTTCACCGCGCCGAGGCCGATCAGGCGGGCGGTTTCCTCTTGTTCCTTCGGCGGGAGGTGGTCGCCGCGGTCGGAGAGAATGGCGCGGGCGCGCACGATTGCTTCGTTGAGCACATCGGCCAACCCGATATTCTCGCCCGAGCGGGTCTTCATGATCTTGCGGTTCTCGCCCAGGATGCTGCCGAAGGCGATATGGCGCAGGGTGCAGTGGAGGCCCATCATTTCAGCCGCCGCGAAGAGTTGCTGGAAATGCAGGGCTTGGGGAGCCCCGACCACGTAGAGAATCTCGTCGGGGTGCCAAGTCTCGACCCGGTGGACGATGGTGGCCAGATCGGTGGTGGCGTAAAGGAACCCGCCGTCGCTCTTGCGGATGATCGTCGGTTTGTCGGCGAGGGCAGGGATTTGTGGGAAAAAGATGCAAAGCGCACCCTCACTGACAGTGGCGATGCCGCGTTTTTCGAGATCGTCGCAAAGCGGGGCGAGGGCGTCGTTGTAGAAACTCTCGCCCAGGCGCTCGTCGAAGCGGATGTCGAGGAGGGCGTAGAGTTTTTCAAATTCGCGCCAGGAGAGTTCGACGGTTTCCTTCCAGATCGCCAGGTTTTCCGGGTCGCCGGATTGGAGTTTCACGAGTTCCTCGCGGGCCTCGCGTTTTACGGATTCGTCGGTTTCCTCGAGGGAGTTGACCGTGCGATAGAGGCGGACGAGTTCTGAGATCGCGTCCTTCGCGAGGGCCTCGCGGTCGAGGAAGTGCTTCCAACCGTAGATGACCTTGCCGAATTGGGTGCCCCAGTCGCCGATGTGATTGTCCGCCACGACCTCGTGGCCAAGAAAGCGGGCGACCCGCATGATGCAGTCGCCGAGAATCGTGCTCCTGATATGGCCGACGTGCATGGGTTTCGCAACGTTCGGTGAGCTGAAATCGATGAGAAACTTCCTCGGGGCGTCGGCGGTGGGAACTCCAAGTCGAGGATCGTTTGCCATGCGCGAGAGCGCAGACGAGAGAAATTCTGGGGTCAGGCGGAAATTCAGAAATCCGGCCCCGGCGATTTCCGGTGTGGCGGAGATGCCGGAGACGTCGATCTTGTCCAGAATCGAGGCCGCGATTTGGCGGGGGTTGGATTTGTGCTCCTTGGCGAGGACCATGGCGGCATTGGCCTGGTAGTCGCCGAAGCGCGTATCGGTGGCCTGCATGACCGACCCTCGGGTTTGGTCGAGTCCGGCGGCGGCAAGCGCCTCGCGCAGCCTCTGCGTGAGAACCTCGGAAGGCGTGGACATCAACCTCAGGCCCTGGACGAGCGGTTCTCGAACACTTGCAGGATCGCGGCGGGGCTGTCAGCGACCGTCAATTCGTCGCGGACCGTCTTGTCGTTGAGAAATTTTGCGATGGCAGCAAGCGTGCGGAGGTGGGTCTGGAACTGGTCCTTGGGCACCACAAACAGCACGATGAAGTGGACAGGTTCGCCGTCCAGCGACTCGAAGGGGATTCCCACAGTGGAGCGACCGAACGCGGCGACGACCTCGTCGACTTGGGAGGAGGAGGCGTGGGGAATGGCGATGCCGAATCCGATGCCGGTGCTCATGGTTTCCTCGCGCTGGCGAATCGACTCAAGGACGCTGTCCTTGTCGTGCGGAGCGACTTTTCCGGATTCCACAAGGCAATCCACCAGTTCACGGATTGCTTCCCAGCGTTCTTTTGAAGCGAGTTCGGGAGTGATCCGGGATTCGGACAAGAGGTTGGCCAACGTCATGTTTTTGAGTGGGTGATTTTTAACAATGCATTCGGACATCACAAGGTTGTTTATCCTCTTTTGTTTTAGTGCCCGCGAAGGGGTTAGCGGTCCACTTCGCCAAAGACGGGGTCGAGCGATCCGAGGATGGTGACCACGTCGGAAATCATCGACCCGGGCAGGAGTTTTTGAAGGATGCTGATGTTACAGAACGAGGGAGAGCGGATTTTCATGCGGTATGGCACACCGCCTCCTTTGCTGTAGATGTAGAAGCCGAGTTCGCCCTTCGGGTTTTCCGCGCCGAAATAGATTTCGCCGGGAGGGGCGTCGGCACCCTCGGTGGAGACGATGAAGTGGTGGATGAGTTCCTCCATCTTGGTGAGCACGGCGGTTTTTTCCGGCAGGGTGCTCTTGGGATCGTGGCAATTGATCGGGCCGGGGGGGAGGCGGTCGAGCACTTGGCGCAGGATGCCCACGCTTTGGCGGACCTCCTCGAGGCGGACCAGATATCGGTCGTAGCTGTCACCGACACTGCCTACGGGCACGTCGAAGTCGTAGTTCTGGTAGTCGAGGTAGGGGTGCTTTTTGCGTAGATCGTGGTCGACCCCGCTGCTCCGGAGGTTCGGGCCCGAGAGGCCGAAGGCGATGGCATCCTCCTTGGAGATGGTGCCGACGTTCTTGCAGCGGTCGACAAAGATACGGTTGCGTGTGATGAGGTTGTCAACGTCCGCGAAGGCCTTGGGGAATGTCTCCAGGAAGTCCTTGAGCATGGCGATGAAGGCCGGCGGGAGGTCGCGGGTCTGGCCGCCGACGCGGGTGTAGCTGGTGGTAAAGCGGGCGCCGGAGAGTTGCTCGACGAGGTTGTAGATTTTTTCGCGCTCGGTGAAGGTGTAGAGGAACACGGTGGTCGCGCCGAGGTCCATGCCGAGGCAGCCGATGGCGAGAAGGTGTGAGGAGATGCGGGCGAGTTCGCAGCAGATCACTCGGATGGCTTTTCCGCGGGGAGGAAGTTCCCAGCCCATGAGTTTCTCCACGGCCAGTGCATAAGCGACGTTGTTCGCAATAGGGGAGAGGTAGTCGAGCCGATCCGTGTAGGGCACGAACTGGTTGTATTGCATGTTTTCGGCGATCTTTTCATCGCCGCGGTGGAGGTAGCCGATTTCCGGGGTCGCCTTGGTGACGACCTCGCCATCGAGTTCCAGCACGATGCGGAGCACTCCGTGGGTAGAGGGGTGGGACGGGCCCATGTTGAGCACGAGTTTTTCGCCCAGCAACTCGTTTGTCTCGTGCATCGCTTTGAGGCTGCGGGAGAGGGCGTCGGTGTGCTCGAGTGTGGTGTTCGCCATGAGTGGTGCGGTGGTTTTGGAAATTGAAATGGAGTTCGCCGGCAGGTTTCGCTGCCGTGGGAAGTCGGAAAAATCCCCGCCGGAGTCGAAAATTGCAAGACGCATGTTCGGGGTGGCAGGATTCGGCTTTTGAATCTTGCCCTCGCGGCGGAATCCTTCTTTCAATCTGCGACCCTCCCCAACGGGGCGGATTTGAGACAAGCACCATGCAATCCATCGATCCCGAAGACCCTCTCCTGGCGAACATGCTCGCCTTGGCGTGGCGGGATGTTTTGGGGGTGGATGACCCGCGCGGAGCGGGGGACTGCCTCTTTGACGCCGGCTTGGAATCGATGGGAATCATGCAACTCATGATGAAAATCGAGAAGGCCCACGGGATTGTGATCGGAGATGCCGAGGTGACGCGCGCAAATTTTTCAACGGCGGCGGGACTGGTCGCCATGGTGCGCCGCATCAAGGGGACAGCTTGATGGAGGCGGTCCGAGTCTCCGGCGAGGTGAAGGCGCCCCTGACCGGTTGCGATGCCTATTTCCTGGCTCTTGAGGATTTGATGAGGGATGTCGGTCAGGGGGTGCCGGCGGGGTTGACAGTGTTGGAACTCGAGTCCGAGCCGGAGTTTGATGCGCTTGCGGATGCGGCGCGGCGGGTGTCGCTATCGCATCCTCTGTTGCACGCGCGACTGGTGCGGCGGGGTTGGTTCGGGGTGCCGTGCTGGGAAGCCAAGCCGCCGTGGGACGGCGGTGCGGTGCGTGTGGTTGCTCACAACGGGGTGGAGTCGCTGGAGAGCTTTTGTTCACGGCTTCTGGAAACGGATGTCGATGGATTTCTGGAACTCCATCTGGTCCGGGGAAGGGAACTGGCGGCCTTGGTGGCGAAGTGGCGGCATGTGCTCTTCGACGGCAGGGGAGCGGAGTTGTTGTTGAGGGAGCTTGCTGCATTTGCTGCGGATCCCGATCGTCCGGCGGAACCGGTGGCTTCGTGGGGTGTGCCGTTCGAGATGCCTGGAAGCGTGGCCGACGGGATGAAAATGGCGAAGCCGTTTTTGAAGCGGCATGACGTGCTGAAGGGTGGCAATTTCAAGGCGCTCGGGGGAGCCGTTCCAAGGCCCTCCGCGGCGAGGTTCCGGTTGGTGCGTTTTGACGGAAGCGAGACACGGCGCATCCATGACCGCGCGGACGCGGTGACCGGTGGAATTTTTCTACTTCCCTATTTCCTGGCGGTGGCGGCGAGGGCGCATGCGGAGGTATTCCGCTTCCGCAACGAGGATCCTCTTGGATACCAGGTGCAGACGCCGGTGCAGATCCGGCGGAGGAGGGAGGAGCATCCGATTTTTCAAAATCAGGTTGGGGTGCTGCCGTTCCACTTGATACCGGACGACGTGGCCGATTTGCGCAGGGCGGTCGGCGAGGTGCAGCGGCAGTTCGAGTCATCGGTGAGGGAGGGGGTCGAGGGGGCGTTCGGTGTCGTGCTCGGGTGGATGCGGCGTCTGCCTCCCGGGGTGTATCGGCGCTTTCTGCAGTTCGACACCTGCGGGCAGATCGCCTCGTTTTTCCATTCCCATACCGGCGAATTCCTGAAGGGGGTGGACAGCATTTGCGGGGCGCGCATTTTGGACGGCTGGCACGTGCCGACAGTGTCCCAGCCACCAGGCACGGGGGTGTTTTTCAGCGAGCGGAAAGGGCGGTTGAGCGCGACGATCGCGTGGCGGGAGGGGAGCTTGGGCGAGTTGGAGGTGGATGTTTTAGAAGGAAGCCTGCGGAGGGATTTGCTCGGGGAGGGGGGAGGATGAACGTGCTGGATGCATTTTTCGCTCGAGCAGCCTCGCGTCCGGAGGCGGTGGCGATCCGCGACGGCGAGGACTTCCGAACCTACGGCTGGATGGCTTCGGCGGTCGGCGGCATGGCCGATGCGCTGCGGGGTGCCGGGTGTTTCGATTGCCCCTCCGGGCATGTTCCGCGAGTTGCGTTGAAGTGTCCGAATGGAGTCGAGCATGTGCTTTGGGCGATGGCGATTGTTCGGGGAGGCGGTTGCCTTGTTCCGGTGCCACCAGAATCCAAACCCGCCGAGTGTCGGGAATTGTTGGCCCGCACCGGTTGTGTGGCGCTTGTGGAATGTGGCGGCCCTAGGTCAAATGTGTCCGCCGCTGGGTGTGCCGCCTTGGTGATGGCATTGGAGAATGGAGCGGACGGGGTGATTCCCGAGGAGGTTTTTGCGGGGCTCGACCCGGCGCTGATTCGCTTTTCCTCCGGAACAACCGGTGAGTCAAAAGGGGTGGTGCTGTCGCACCGCTCGCTGGTCGAGAGGATCGCCTCAGGCAATAGACGCCTCTCGATCACGGATTGCGATCGGGTTCTATGGGTGTTGCCGATGGCCCACCACTTCGCGGTCTCGATTCTTCTCTATCTGTCCTGCGGTGCCACCACCGTGTTGAGCCATTCACGAATGGGCGACGACATGCTCGACGCGGCCTTGCGCCACCGGGCGACAGTGTTTTACGGATCGCCCTTTCATCTCGCCGTCCTTGGCGCCGAGTCCTCTGGACGCGCGTGGCCGGACTTGAGGTTGGCGGTCTCAACCGCCGCCCCGCTCCGAGAGGAGGTGGCGTCGGCTTTCCACCGGCGCTACGGGGTTCCCGCCACCCAGGGCTATGGAATCATCGAGGCGGGGTTGCCGTTCTTGAACATACGGGATGCCATGACAAATGCGCTGTGGTGCGGGGTTCCAGACGATTTTCAGGCAAGGTTGGTCGGCGAGGCGCGTGATGGTGAGCAAGGAGAACTTTGGCTCAAGGGGCCAGGGATGTTCGATGCCTACCTGTCCCCATGGCGGTTGCGGAGCGAGGTGCTTGAGGAGGGATGGTTCCGCACCGGCGATCTTGCAGTGAGGGAGTCCGGTGGAGCAGTGCGCCTGACCGGGCGCTTGAAGTCGGTGATCAATGTGGGCGGCATGAAATGTTTCCCAGAGGAAATCGAGGCCGTCCTCTCCAATCATCCCGGCGTGAAGGAATGCCGGGTGTCCGGCGTTGCGGACCGCCGTTGGGGGATGGTGCCGATTGCGGAGATCGTAGCCGCCGATCCAGCCCTCCCCCCCGCGGAGGAGGATCTCGTGGCGCACTGCTCGCGGGTGCTGGCTTCCCACAAGGTGCCGGTGGCTTTTCGGTTCGAGGAAATGATTCCAAAAACCGCCAGCGGAAAGATCAAGCGGGTCGATCCTACCGGAGAAGCTTCCTGCGAATGAATGTCGGGACGTCCAAGTCCTCCCCCTCGAACATGGTTGGTTCGCTTTTGATGAAGCGACCTTTTGAAACTGGTTCCAGAGGCAGGTCTTCTTGATGGACCTTCGGGGTTGATGGTTTTGGTTTCGCGGGTTGGTCGGGAACAACGGACAGTGGTTCGACAGCGGGAGCGGATTGTGGAACCTGACGCGCCACGCCAGCACCGGTGCGCCCGATCAATGCCACGGTGAGCGGTGCATCGTCCTGGGTCGTGGCAAGTGTGAGGTGGAGGTTCGTCTTTTCGCCGACATGTCTTGAAACGCTCTGCATGATCGAGGCGGCTTCCACAAACGCGATATTCGATGGCCCGCCGATATTGACGAGAATCTCTGTGCCTTCTTTCAGGAGTCGTCCACCGTCCAGTAGAGGGCTTCTGAGCGCCTCCTCGAGGGCGGCAGCGGCTCTCTCGCCGCCTTCAGCGGAACCCGACCCAAAGAGGCAGCCATCGCCCGAATGCCTGAGGATCGAGATCAGGTCAGGCAGGGAAACGGGAAGTGGTCCGCCCCCCTTGGTGGCCGAGATGAGGGTGATGATCGCCGCGGCAAGAAGTTCGTCGCAAGCCGCAAAGGTCTTGGCCGCCTCCAGCATGGGTTCACTGAAGTCCGCCATGCGGTCGTTTTCAAAATGGACAACGGCATCCGCGTGTTTTTTTAGTTCGTCCAGCGCCTCTGAAGCCTGCGCCGAGCGCCGACGCCCCTCGAAGCGGAAGGGCGAGGTGACGACCGCCACGGGAAGCGCGCCGCGCTCCTTCGCGAGTTTTGCGACAAGCGCGGCGGTGGGACCGCCTGTGCCTCCCCCGAGGCCCGCGCAGATCAGCAGGATGTCCGCTCCTTCGATGGCTCCGAGGATTTCCTTCAGGGATTCCTTTGCCGCTTCAAGGCCCGTTTCGGCGTCACCACCTGCTCCCAAACCGTGGGTGGTCAGCGGGCCAATGGCGACTCGGGTCCCTGCGGACGAAGTGTTCAGCGAGTGTTGATCGGAATTTATGGCGACCGTCTCGAGTTCACTGGATGCCTGTGCGGCGATACGATCGGCTATGTGCACGCCGGCGTTGCCGATGCCTATCAAGCGGAGTCGCGGGGTGTCAGCCGTGTCTTCAAGCCAGCGGGGATACGAGATCATACGATTTTCAACTTGCTGCTGAGTTTCTTGAAGAAGTTGTCGAGCAGCGAGGACTGGGGCATCTGGGAGTGGACGGCTTGGGCGTAGCGCGCGAGCCCGATACAGGTCGAAAGCTGGGGGTTCTCAAAGGCTGAGGCGGGGCCGGAGACCGATTGGGCGTGGGCGAGGTTCACGGGGGTGCCTTGGAAAACGGACTCGGCCAGTTCGCGAATGCCGCGCGTGAGGCTGCACCCGCCGGTGAGCAGGATGCCCGCTCCGAGTAGGTGCTCGGGAACAACCTCCTGCACGTGTTTGCGGAGGATCGAAAGCAACTCGTGAAGTCGGGCATTGATGATCAAATTGAGCGTGCGGCGGTCGATATCCCTACCCGAGAATCCGGTGTCGTTTTTCAAGGTGATCCTTTCCCCCGGTTTGACGCCCTCGAGGGTCGCGGAGCCCTCCTCGATTTTCAATTTTTCGGCCCTTGCGATGGGTATCTTGAGGCCGATGCAGATGTCGTTGGTGACATGGTCGCCCCCGATGGCAATGACGCCGCTGTGGCGGATCGCGCCGTCCTGGTAGACAAGGAAGTCGGTGGTTCCGCCGCCGATATCGACGATGAGCGCGCCGGCGCGCTTCTGTTGATCGCTCAGGATCACTTGGGCTGAGGCCACGGAATTCACCACGACATCGACCACATCGATCTCGAATTCCTTCACGCAGCGGATGGCATTGTGAATCCTGTTTGCGATGCCGTGGATGATATGAAAGTCCGCTTCCAAGCGGGTTCCGAGCATGCCCCTGGGATCAATGACCCCCGCCTGTCCGTCCACGAAGTAGCGCTGGATGATAGAGTGGAGCAGAATGTGGTCTTTGGGGATGCCGACATCCTGTTCCTTGCATTCGACCTCCTCGATTTCGGCGTCGGTGATCTCGGATTCGGCGGGGAGGTTTGCCGAGTTCCGGTGGTTGAAGCCCACGATGTGCGCGCCGGTGACGCCCAGCCAGACGTTGTCGATCTCGCGGTCGCTGCGGTCCTCGGCGTCCGCGAGCGCGTCGTGGACGCACTTCGATGCGTTTGTGAAATCGACGATCTCGCCTTTTCTGACGCCGCGTGAGGGACTCTCGCCAACGCCGAGCAGCCGGAGTTCGCCGTTCGCGCGTGATTCCGCCACCACCGCGCACACTTTGGTGGTTCCGATTTCAAGTCCGACGTGGAGTTTGTCGCGTGCCATCAGTTTCGTGATTTGGTCTTGGGTTTGGGCGCTTGTTTCGCGGGTTGAATCGCGGGCGGCAGGGAAGCCATCGCAAACACCACCGGGGTGTTTCGCGTGACCATGAGATTCACGGATTCGATGCTGCGACCCGTGTCGCGGCAATGTTCAAGTAGGCGTTCGAGTTTCTCCAGTTGGGGAGGGAAATCAACCGGCGAGAACTTCACGAGGCAGCCGTCCGCCGTTAATGCATCGAGGCAATAGCCCTTGGAGATGTCGATCGACCGGATGGAAACAAGTGGCCTTGTTTCGAGGCGCAGCTGGCGCAGGAGCATGAGAGCCGCGCTGAAGTCGGTGTTCTCAACGGGGTGGCCGGAACGGAGTTGGGATTCGTCGAGTCCGTGGATGACAGGAAGCTGGTGGTGTTCCTGTCGAATGAGCATGGGCTTCATTAAAAATCCCGAGTCGTCGGCGAGCAGCATGGCGGAGGGATCGTAGGGTGCGACGACGGAGTCGCGGCGCGCAGCCCAAGCCACGGGGCGGCGCGAGACAAGGGTGATTTTGATACGGTCCGGAAGGAAACGCTCAAGGCAGGCATCCTGCACCATAGGAATAGCGCGGAGTTTCGCCCCCGCCTCGGCGAGGTCGATATTGAAGACATTATCGCCGGGCTTGATGCCGGTGATTGCGACCAGGTCCTCGCCGGTCATGATGCCGTCGAGTTCGAGGGTGAGTTCCGATAGGTTGTAAGAGGGATTCGAGTAGAAAAACCTGTCGAGTGTCTTCGATACGCCAAACCATGCAGCTGCGGCGAATAGGGCGATGCCGATCGTCCAGGCGGAGGCGATAGTGAGGAGTCGCTGGCGTTTTTTGCGGGCGGTGGCCGCGCGCACTTTGACGTTCAAGATCGAGCGCTTGCGAGGGGAGTTGTGGATCATGCCTTGCCTCCTTTGGCGAGCGAGAGGCCCGCAATTTCCTCGCACAGGGGACCGAAGCCCAACCCTGTCGCCGCAGCGGCCTTGGGGAGCAGGCTGAGTTCAGTCATTCCGGGAATGGTGTTGATTTCGAGCACGCTCATGGAACCATCATCTCCGAGGAGAATGTCCACACGGCAGTAGACCTCGAGGTCCAGCGCGCGCGCGGCCGCAAGGGCGTTTTCCTGGACGCGCGCGGCAGTGACTTCGTCGAGCGGGGCGGGCACGAAATACTGCGAGGCGCCGCTGGTGTATTTGTTCGCGTAGTCGTAGAACCCGTCCTTCGGAATGATCTCCACAACCGGAAGGGCAAAGTCGCCCAGGATTCCCACAGTCAGTTCGCGCCCTTTGAAAAACGTTTCGATGAGCACTTCGTCACCGTAGCGGAAGCAATCCTCCAGCGCGGCGGCGAGGCCCGACGGGTCGCGAAGGATGTGGACGCCCACGCTGGAGCCTTGGCGGGGTGCCTTGACGACGTAGGGTAATTCCAGCGAGGGCGTTTGCCCCGGTGTGATTTTTTCCCATGCGGATGTCGGCACACCGGCGCGGTCGAATGCCTCCTTGGTGAGGATTTTGTCGAAAGCCTTACGGCTTTTGGCGGCGTTTTCACCTGTATAGGGGATGCCCATGCGGTCGAGGATCTCCTGGATTTGACCGTCCTCGCCGAAGGTGCCGTGGATCAGGTTGAACGCGAGTTGTGTGTCCGCCGGAAGACTGAATTCAGGCCCTTGCACATCGACCGGCGTGACATGTGCGCCGACGGTGCCGAGGGCCTTTGCAACAGCGGCTCCCGAGCGCAGGGAGACATCCCTCTCGCTTCCCGGCCCCCCCGAGAGGAGGACGACTTTTTTGCCCTTCAGGATTCCTTGGTATTTCTGGTTCATGTGTCGACTCCCACGATTTGGACTTCGGTTTCGAGAGTGATGTTACGTTTCTCGAGTGCGATGGATTGGATTTGCGAGATCAATGTGAGCACGTCCGACGCGGTGGCCGATCCATCGTTGACGATGAAGTTGCCGTGGATGTCGGAGACCCTTGCCCCACCGACGGTGCGGTTTTTCAACCCGAGTTCCTCGATGAGGCGGCCCGCCGGGCTCGATTCCGGATTTTTGAAAATGCAACCCGCGCTTGCGGCGACCGGTTGGCTTTCCTTGCGCTTGGCGATCGATGCCGCGATGCCCTGGTCGATTGCCTCGCGGTTGGCGGGGGTGCCGGCGATCACGGCCGAGAGGGCGAAGTTGCGGCGAAGCATCGGGACATCGCGGTAGCGGATATCGAGTTCGGCGGGTGTTTTGACGAAGATGTTTCCATCCGTGTCGCAAAAGCGCACGCGCACGACCTGGTCGAAGGTTTGGATGCCCATGGCGCCCGCGTTCATGCGCAGACCGCCGCCAAGGTTTCCGGGAATCCCTTCCATCCACTCGAACCCCCCGATATCCGCGTTTCTTGCTGCGGCGCTGAGTTGTTTGAATTTGACGCCCACGCCGGCGGTGATTTCGGTGCCGCCCACCTCGAGTCGGGAGAATTCTCCGCGGGAAAGATGAGCAACGACACCTGGGATGCCGCCGTCGCGCACAAGAAGGTTCGATCCGCGCCCCATCACCATGAACGGGATGTTTTCATCAAAGCAAAAGCGGACGAGTTCGGCGAAGCCCTCCTCGGTTTCGGGTTCCGCCCAGAACTGCGCTGGGCCGCCGACACGCATGGTGGTGTGTTTTGAAAGTGGTTCGTGCAACAGGATGCGACCAGGGCCCATCGAGCCAAGGAGCCTGTCGCGGAGTTGCAGTTCGGCTGCGAGTGTTTTTCCGGCTTCGTGGATATTTCCCGCACCGAGGGAGAGCACAAGCGTGTTCGAGTCCAGAACGCGCGCTGCGGCCTTGTGGATGGAGGCGACATCCGCGCTGAGGTGGCATGAGGGATGTCCCGCGGCGGTGGCGGCATCCACGATTGTTTGTCCCGAGATGCCGGGGAGGGGATGTTCGCCGGCGGGGTAGATGTCGCTGACAAAAACATGGTCTGCCAGATGGAATGCCGTGGCGAACTGGTCGCGCAACGCCGCCGTGCGGGTGAACCGGTGGGGTTGGAACATGACGGCAACCGTGTCATGTGTGCCAGTTCGCGCAGTGGCGAGCGTGGCGGCGATCTCGGTGGGATGGTGGCCGTAGTCGTCCACTATCGTGTGGTGCCGGGACTGGTGGATGATTTCAAACCTGCGGCGCGCTCCGCGGAAGGAGTCGAGCGCCTCTGCGATTTTTTCAAATGGCTGACCGATTTCGGTGGCAAGGGCAACGACCGCTATGGCGTTCACTGCATTGTGCACGCCGGGGATGTTCAGGACGACCTCGCCGAGTTCCACTCCGTCCTTGAAGGCGGTGAATCGGGAGCGAAATTTTTTTGTCTCCAGTCTCTCGATTCTATAGCGCGCTTCCGGGGCGTGGCCGTATCCGATCGCGCCCGGATGGCGTGCGCAAACGCGAGTCGCGCCGGGATCGTCGGCGCAGTAGAAGACATTTGCCGATGTCTGCGAGGCGAGTTGGCGGTAGACTGCGTCGATGGCATCGATGTCCTCGTAGAAATCCAGGTGCTCGGGTTCGATATTGAGGACGATGGCGTGCCTGGGATGGTAGTTGACCAGCGACCCGTCACTTTCATCGCCCTCCGCGACGAACCAGGCACCTTCCGAGTCCCAGCGGGCATTTGTTCCAAGGATTGGAATCTCCGCTCCGACATAATGCGAGGGCTTGAAGCCGCCAGCCCGGAGCACGTGGGCGGCGAGGGCGGATACGGTTGTTTTTCCGTGCATGCCGCAAACAACGATCCCGCTTTTCGAGGCCATGATCGCCGCGAGGGCGTCGGCCCGTCTTGCCATCGGAAGTCCCAGACGAACGGCCTCGTCGTAGGCGGGGTTCCCCGGCTTGATGGCGGAGGAGTAAAGGACGATGTCGGCATTCCGCACGCAGGCGGCAGAGTGGGGCGTGTGGAAGACGAGGCCTTTTTTAACCAACCGCTCGACTTCGATCGTGTCCACCTTGTCCGAGCCGCTGACATGGTGGCCAAGGCCGAGAAGCAAGGCGGCGATGCCGCTCATGCCCGATCCGGCGACTCCGATGAGATGGATGCTGAGGGGCTTCCCAGCAGCTAGGGAATCGAGCGCGGAGGGGGGGGTCATTTCAAGCCCTCCCTTGCCGCGCGTTCCATGACCTCCGCCACGTTTTCGGCTGCTGTTCCTGGATCGAGGCGTCGAGCCGCTTCCGACATGGTTTGGCGGCGCGATGAATCCTCAAGGAGTGAGTCGACGAGTTTTGCGAACGATTCCGGAGTGGTTTCCCTTTCGCCGAGCGACTCCGCTGCTCCGACTCTTGTGAAAATGGCAGCATTCGCGCTCTGGTGGTCGTCGGTGGCGAATGGATACGGGATGAGCACCGATGGAAGTCCGAAGCGGGAGACTTCGCTGAGACTCGACGCTCCCGAACGCGACACAACAAGGTCCGCTGCCGAATACGCTTCCTCCATGTGATGGTGGAATGGCGCAACGAAGTGCGGGATTTCCTCCCGTTGGTAATTGGCCGATGCCAACCGGTCGTCGTTTTTCCCCGTGAGGTGGATGATTTGGAGGCGCGACCGATTCATGAGAGGAACCGATTTGAAGAGGAGTTGGTTGATCCCGGTTGCACCCTGGCTCCCTCCTGTGACGAGAAGCGTTTGGCGCTCGGCTTCGAGGTTGAAAGCGCGGAGCGCCGCCGTGCGCTCGAGGGGTTGGCCAAGGTTTTTGCGGACCGGCGTGCCGGTGACAATGCACTCCGCACCCGGGAATGCGGCACGGCAGTCCTCGAATCCCAGAAGCACCCTCGAAGCGAAACGCGCCGCGAGTTTGTTGGCGCGGCCAGGGATGGCGTTTGATTCGTGGATGAACGAGGGGATTCCCCGCAGTCGCGCAGCGATGATCGGCGGGGTCGATGTGAAGCCGCCCATACCCAGCACGACATGGGGGCGGAATTTTTTGAAGACCCACAGGCTGTGGCGCTGGCTTTCCAGGCACCGGCGCAAAAACCCGATGAATGCAGGTGAGAGTGGATTTCGGGGCATGCCCACGGAAGGAAGCTTCTCGGCGCGAAACTGAGGGTGTGCGTTCAGGGCGGTGGAGTCGATTTCCTTTTCCGAGACGAAGAGCAGCACCTCGTGGCCTTTGGCGTGAAGCACCTCCGCCACGGCAAGGCCCGGGAACAAATGTCCGCCAGTGCCGCCGCAGGCGATAACCGCTCGAAGGGGATGTTGGTCGCTTCTCATACCCTTGGTTCGAAATGCGGCCGCAGAAGCGACTGGTCGAGGGACTGCTGGGCCGGGCGACTGCGCCGGTGGATGCTGACCAGCAGGCCGATCATGAAAAGGCACACGAGAAGGTTTGAGCCCCCGTAGCTGATGAATGGAAGAGGCATTCCCTTGTTGGGAAGAAGCGATGTGGTGACGCCAATGTTCACCACGGCTTGGAGGGTGATCATGGAGACGGCTCCGAAGCCCAGCACCATGCCCTCGCGGTCGCTGGCGTTCGCCGCCACGAGCAACCCTGAGAGGAAGAGAAGAAGAAAGGCGAACACGGTCAGTGATGTGGCAATGAGGCCGAGTTCTTCTCCGATCATGGGGAAAATGAAATCCGTGTGGGCATACGGAAGATAAAGCATTTTCTGTCGTCCCTCGCCAAGTCCCAGGCCTTGGAGGCCTCCCGAGCCGAAGGCGATGAGGGCCTGCCACTGCTGGAGACCCTCGCCAAGCTTGTATTGTTCGGGATCGAGGAATGCCATGAGGCGGCCTCTTCTTTCCGAGACGGTCAAGCCCGCCGCGAGAATGGCACCGAGGCCGCCCGCGGCGAGAACGATGAGCCACCGGATCGAGGCACCCGCGAGGAACAGGACGCAAACGGCAGTGCCGCCGATCAACGCAGTGTTTCCGATGTCGACTTCGAGGACGATGAGGGCCATCAGGATCGAAAGCGTGGCGAGGGGCTTCACAAAGCCGTCCACAAGTGTGCTGAAATCGACATTCTTTTTTGAAAACCACCAGGCCAGGAAAAGGATCGACGCGATTTTGGCGAGTTCGCTGGGTTGGAATGTGGTGATCCCCAGATTTACCCAGCGGGAGGAACCGTTGATTCGCATGCCGATCGGTGGAATGAAGCAAAGGACGAGCAGCACTGCGGCCAGGGCGAAGAACGCCCACCAGTGGCGCACCCAGAAGCGGTAGTCAACGAGGGCCGCGACGATGACCGCGCCGATTCCGAGCACGAGCCAGACCCCCTGTTTTTTCACAAAGAAATACATGTCTCCGTGACTGTCGCGCGCAAACGCCCCGGTGCTGAAAAGCATGACCAACCCCAGGGCGCAGAGTCCCAGGACGCATAGGAGCAGGATATGAATGGCGGGGCGTTGCATGCCTGTGGCGCGTCTGGGGAGTTCAGGGAACCACAATCTTCTGCCCGATCTGGAGTTTTCTCGGATCGTCGATCTTGTTGGCTTTCATGAGTTCGATCGGGTTCACCTTCAGTTTTTTTGCGATTGAATACGGGTTGTCCCCCTTCGCCACGGTGTAGGTTTTTCCGGAGGAGGCGGGCGGTGCGGATTTTTCCGGAACTGCTTGGGGAGCGGGTTTGGTGGTCTTTTCCGCCACGGGAACCACCGGCGGGGCTTTTGCAACGACGGCGGGAGCGGGTTTCGCTGATTTCACTGGCTCGGCGGGTGATCCTCCCGGCTTTGGAATCGAGAGCACCTGACCGACGCGGATGATTGCGTTGTTTTCCAGGTTGTTCGCCTTCTCGAGCGCGGCGACGTTCACTCCATGTTTTCCGGCGATGCGATGGAGTGTGTCCCCCGCCACCACGGTGTGCGTAAGGGTGGATAATGGTGCCGCAGTGGATGCCGTTGCTCCGGAGGCGAGGGATGTCGGTTCTTCCGCGAGGGGGGCGGGTTTGGCGATTGGTTCCGCAGGTGCTTCCGCAGCGGCTTTGGCCACGGGTTCCGCTTTTGTCGCGCTTTTGATTTCGTTGAACACGTAGATCCCCCCCACGGCGAGGATGTGGAGCAGGAGAACGACGATGAACGCCTGGGAGAGCTTCATGCTGGGTTCGGCCTCGCTCTCGAATTCGTCCATTTCATCGCGGCTCGCCGTGCGAGCATGGATTTTTTTTCTGTTAACCATCCGACGGATCGGGCGGCGCGGTTCGGCATTGTCTTTTTTGGGCGTCATGGGTTTTCAGGCGGGTGTGGGTTGAGTTGGTTGACCAGGGATTTGAAAAGGTTTCCGCGTTCCCCGTAGTTGCGGAACATGTCGAAGGACGAGGTCCCCGGGGAGAAGAGAACGGTGTCACCGGGGCGCGACAGTTTGCGCGCGATGGAGACTGCTTCATCAAGCGAAGAGGCGGTGTGGCATTTTGTGCCCTTCCACGAGGCGGCGATGCGGTCTTTCATTTCGCCGATAAGAACCGCGGTGCCCACGCGTTCCGCAACGAGTTGAGCGACAGGGTCGAACGTGAATCCCTTGTCCTTGCCTCCGGCGATAAGAACAAGCGAGCCTTGCTGCGAACGCACGGCCATCTCAACCGAGTCGAGATTGGTGGCCTTGGAGTCGTTGACCCAGCGGACTCCATCCAGTTCCCGCACGAACTCGCAGCGGTGGGCCGGTGGCGCGTATTCGCCGATCGCGCGCGCGAGGATGTCCAGGTCGAGGTCGAGCGCGAATCCGATCGCGAGCGCGGCCATGATGTTTTCCGCGTTGTGGATGCCCTGGAGGCGTGTGGCGTTTTGATCGAGGACCTGAGCCCCTCTGAAGAAGATCGTGTTTCCTTCAAGCGTGAAATCGGCATTTGCGGTTTTTGCGCTGAACGTGAGTCGGCGCGCGGGAAGGTCAGGAAGGTCCGAGAGGGCGTTCACCACCGCCCAGTCGTTCGGTGTCTGGTTTTCAAAAATCCGGAGTTTCGCCTCCCGGTAATCCTCCATGCCCGTGTAGCGGTCGAGGTGGTTCGGGCTGAGATTGAGCCAGGCCGCGACCTTGGGGTGGAAGGCGCGGACCGTTTCCAGTTGAAACGAACTGACCTCGAGCACCATGACATCCAGCCTGTGGCTCTCGCGCACGGCCGTGGCGAACGGCAAGCCGATGTTTCCGCATGCCATGGTTCTGAGGCCCGCTCCCGAGAGGATGTGTGTTGTGAGTTCGGTGGTGGTCGTTTTGCCGTTGGTTCCCGTGATGGCCACGGTCGGGCAGAGGCATTCCTGGTAGGCAAGTTCGAGTTCACCGATGAGGGGGATGGATTTTTTGAGGAGGTTTTGAACCAGCGGCACGGCGGGATCGATGCCCGGACTGATCACGGCGAGGTCGTAGTGTGCGGGATCTGTCTCCGCGTCCTTGCCCAGAAGAATCCTCGCTCCGAGTTGTGCGAGTTGGGCCGCCTTTTCGCGTGTCGCCGGGGAGTCGTTGGATTCGCAAACGGTCACGCGGGCCCCTTCCTCGAGGAGAAGCCTCGCGGCGGCCTCGCCGCTGTGGCCAAGGCCGAGAACCGCAGTATTTTTTCCGCTGTGAACCATTACCTGAGTTTGAGGGTTGCGAGTCCGAGCAGGGCGAAGAGCACCGACATGATCCAGAAGCGCACGATGACGGTGTTTTCCTTCCATCCGCTCAATTCAAAGTGGTGGTGGATCGGGGACATCCGGAAAATGCGGCGTCCGGTGAGCTTGAAGCTCGCGACCTGGAGGATGACCGAGAGGGCCTCGATGACAAAGACACCGCCGACGATCACAAGGAGGATTTCCTGTTTGCTGCAGATCGCCACGGCACCGAGCATGCCGCCGATGGCAAGCGAGCCTGTGTCACCCATGAACACACGGGCCGGGTGGGCGTTCCACCACAGGAACCCCAGACAGGATCCCAGCAAGGCCATGCAGAGGACGGTGAGTTCGCCGGAGAATGCAACGAAGGGGATCTGGAGGTAGGTGGCCGCTTTGATGTTTCCGGCCACGTAAGCAAGCACGGCGTAGGTCGCGGCGACTGTGGCTGTGCAGCCTGTGGCAAGGCCGTCGAGACCGTCGGTGAGGTTCACCGCGTTGGATGTGCCGACGATCACGAGGAGATAGAAGAGGAATGTCAGTCCGCCCATGCCGAGGATGACAGGATTTTTGAGGAAGGGGATGAAGACCTGCTGGGCGATTGTCGCGGTTTTCGGATTGGTCAGCAAAAACCAGGTGAAGATGCCCGCCAACACGCATTGGAGGAGGAATTTCAACCTGCTGCTGATGCCGTCCGAGCTTTTCTTAGCCACCTTCAGCCAGTCGTCGTAGAGGCCGATTGCGCCAAGGAATGCGGTGCTCAGAAGGACGAGCCATACGAACGGGTTGTCCCAACGCGCCCAAAGGATCGAGGAGACGAGAAGTGAGCCGATGAGAAGGATGCCACCCATCGTGGGCGTTCCCTTTTTAGCGCCGTGGAGTTCGTAGAGTTTGTGGACCTCGGCGGCGGTGCGGATCGGTTGGCCGAACTTCAGGGAGATCAATTTGCGGATGACGAAGTTGCCGAACAGGAGGCTTAAAAGGAATGCGGTGACCCCTGCGCAGATGGCGCGGAATGTGATATAGGAAAACACATTCATCGCCTTCAGGAGGTCGTTTTCAACGGCATTGGCTGCCGCCCAGTCACCGAGGTTCGAGAGGTAGTAGAGCATCAGGTCGCGAAGTGGGTGAGGAGTGTTTCCATGCGGGAGGATCGGCTGCCTTTGACAAGCACCATGTCGCCTTGCCGCGCAAGTTGAGCGACCATGCGCGCGGCGTTTGCCGTGTTTTCGGTTTCGTGGATGCGAGCCATGCCCGAGTTGCGCGCGGCCTCGGCGATTGCATTCGCTTCGGACCCCACGGTGACGAGGATGTCCGCGGACTTCGACGCTGCCGCACCAGTTCGGCGGTATCCCTCGGCGGCGTAGTCCCCAAGTTCGCCCATCTTTCCGAGAACGGCGATGCGGCGACCGGTGCCGGGCATCGATCGAAGTGTTTCGAGAGCGGCCTCCATGGAGTCGGGGTTGGCGTTGTAGGTGTCGTCGAGAAACAGGATGCCGCGAAGAGTTTTTTGCTCCAGGCGTCCGCCGGCAAGGCGGGACTTGGCGAGCGCCTTGATTCCGATTTCGAGGGGGATGCCGCATTCCAGTCCGGCGGCGAGAGCCAGCACCGCGTTGGACACCATGTGGCGTCCCTGGACGGGTATAGATGCTTCGTGGGACTTGCCTTGGTGTGAAACTGTAAAGGAGGTTCCTTGGGGTGTGGCGGCAATCGATGTGGCCACCAAATCGCCCGAGTCGATTCCCGCCCGGACGATCCTTGCCTTGCAGCGGGGAGCGATCGTCTCCGCGAGTTCATCGCCGGCGGGAAGGATGACGGATCCGTGCGGTTCGACGGCTTCGGCAAGCATTCCCTTCTCGAGGGCGATCGCCTCCCGGGACCCGAGGTGTTCGATGTGGGCGGTGCCGATGTTTGTGATGATGGCGCAGTCGGGTTTCGCCAGGTCGGCGAGCGGGGCGATCTCGCCCGGGTGGTTCATGCCGAGTTCCCATACGGCCGCCTCGTCCTGTGTGCCGGCTGAGAGGATGGAAAGGGGGAGTCCGATATGGTTGTTTAGGTTTCTCTGGGTTTTGACGGTGCGCAGGCGCGATCCGAGAATGGCGGCGGTGAATTCCTTGGTGCTGGTTTTTCCACTGCTTCCGGTGATGCAGACCGCTTTGAGCGTGAGGCGCGAGCGCCATGCCCTGGCAAGGCGTGTCAGTGCGGCGAGGCTGTCCTCGGCAAGAATCACCGGATGTTTTGCGGCGAGAATCGCGGCCTGTTCCTTTGAATCCATGAGCACCGCCGCCGCGCCCGCCTCGAGGGCCTGTGCGGCGAAAGTGTTTCCGTCAAAGTTTTCACCACGCAGGGCGAGGTATAGGTCGCCGGTGGTGATCGAGCGGGTGTCCTTTGAAATGCGGGAAACGGCAAGGCCCTGGGTGTCGCGGAGGAGTGTCGCCACCGCCATTTCGGCGATTTCGGGGAGGGATAGATTATCCATCGAACGTGGCTCCTTTCTTGTCCGAGATCGCCTTTTGCGCGATGTCCACATCGTCGAACGGAATTTTCACTTCTCCTGACTCCTGCGTTTTTTCGTGGCCCTTGCCTGCGATCAACACGATGTCGCCCGGGGCGGCGAGTTCCACGGCGTGGCGGATGGCCGCCTCGCGGTCAGCGATGCGGTCATGGGATTTGCGGCGCAGGCCTTTTTCAATTTCATCAAGAATGCGCTCGGGATCTTCGCTACGTGGGTTGTCGGAGGTGAGAATGACGTGGTTCGAGAGTTCCTCCGCCGCTTTCGCCATGAGCGGGCGCTTTGAGCGGTCGCGGTCTCCACCGCAACCGAAGACGGTGATGATCCTCGCGGGTTGGAGTTCGCGAAGGGTCGAGAGCACGTTGCGCAGGGCGTCGTCCGTGTGGGCGTAGTCGACAAAAACCTGGAAGTTCCGCTTGCAGGGGACGCGTTCCAAGCGGCCCGGAACCTGCGGGCATTTGGCGACTGCGTCTACCGCCGCCCTGGCCTCCACGCCGCAGGTGACCGCGGCGGCGATCGCGCCGAGAGCATTGTAAACGTTGAAAAGACCGATGAGCGGGAGGCGCACAAGGAAGCTCTTGCCGCGGGTCTCCAAGGCGAATGTGGTTCCTTTCGCCTCGATCCTGATCGAGGAGGCGCGGTAGTCGGCGTGGACGTTCCTGCCGTAGGTGATAATTTTTGTTTTTTTGGAAAACTGGTCGATCAGGCGAAGCCCGAAACGGTCGTCCGAGTTGATGATCGCCCTGCCGCGTTTCGTGGTCTGGTTGCACAGGGATTCGAAGAGGGATGCCTTCGCGTCGTAGTAGGCATCCATGGTTCCATGGAAGTCGAGGTGGTCCTGGGTGAGGTTAGTAAAGACGGCGGCGTTGAATTCGATGCCGCGCACGCGCTGCAGAACGAGGGCATGGCTTGAGACTTCGATTGCTGCCGCGCGACCGCCGGTGTCGCGGATTTCCGCGAGGATTTCTAGGAGGTCGAGGGATTCGGGGGTGGTGTGCGGGGCGGGGCGCTCGGTTCCAGCGACGATGTATTTCACGGTTCCGATGAGTCCGCAGCGTTGCGAACTGGAGTCAAGGATGTGCCGGGCCAGGAAAGTCGTGGTTGTTTTGCCGTTTGTGCCCGTGACGCCGATGCACTTGAGCGAGTGGTCGGGATGGTTGTGAAATGCCGCTGCGATATCCGCCATGGCCGAGCGGACATCCGAGACGACCACCATGGGGCAGGCGCTGGAATCGGGAGGTGAGGAGGTCACCACCCCCGTCGCGCCATTTGAGACGGCTTCGGCGATGAATGTGGACCCGTCGTGGGTCGCGCCTGGAACCGCAAAGTAAAGGCACCCCGGTGTCGCCCGTCGGGAGTCGTGGCAAAGCGAGGAAATCTCGGCATCTGCCAGTCCCGTGGCCATTCCGGCCGATTTCAACAGTTCCTGAAGTCTCATCCGGTCAGTCTTGTTTCAGCGTCGAGTTGTTGTTTTTCGCCAACGAGGAATCCATGAGCGGAATCGCCGGGAGTGTAGGGGTGAGATCCAGGTAACGGGCTGCCTTTTCGCAGATGCGTGAAAAGATCGGTGCAGCCACGAGACCGCCGTAGTTGAGGTTTGATGGGACTTTTGCATCGTCCACGATGACGAGGCAGACAAAGCGGGGGTCTTCCACCGGCATGAATCCGGCGAACGACACGACATATTTTCCGGCGGCGTAGCCCCCTTTCGGGCTGACTTTCTGCGCGGTGCCGGTTTTGCCTGCGACACTGAAGCCGTTGACTCTGGCGTAGGTCGCTGTGCCGCCCGGTTGGGTGACAGCGGCGAGGGCATTGCCGACGAAGCGGGCTGTTTTTTCGGGAACGACATCGCGGAGGACAACGGGGGTTTTGGTGGTGGTTCCGCGTTCGTCCTTTGCTTCAAGCGACTCCACGACGCGCGGGGCCATGAGTTTGCCGCCGTTGGCGATGACCGCCATGCTCATGGCGATCTGGAGCGGAGTCACAGCCACAGCATGGCCCATCGGCATGCGTGTGATGGTGAGCTTGTCCCAGCGGGAGGGGGGGTGCACGAGGCCGGGAATCTCGCCGGGAAGTTCGATGCCGAGACGTTCTCCAAAGCCGAAGCGGCGGACGTATTCGTAGTATTTGTCGGCTCCCATCATGAGCGCCATTTTCGCCGAGCCGATGTTCGAGGACTTCACGAGGATGTCGTGGACGGTCATGTGGCCGTAGCCGTGATGGTCGCGGAGGGTTCTGCCGCCGTAGGCGAAGCGTCCGTTCTCGCAAAAGATGGAGCTTTTTTCATCGACCTTGCCCTCGTTGAGGGCCGCTGCGGCGACGACGATCTTGAATGTCGATCCCGGTTCGACCATGTCGATGATCGCGCGGTTTTTCATTTGCTCGGGCTCCGCCCCGCCGGGATTGTTCGGGTCGAACGCCGGCCTGCAGCCCATGGCCAGAATGCCTCCGGTTTTCGGATCCACGAGAATGGCAGTGACGGTCTCGGGGGAGAGTTCCTTGTAAGTGGCGTCGAGTTCCTCCTCGAGGATCGCCTGGAGGTGCATATCGATGGTCAGGCGGACATCGCGGCCGTGCTCGGGTTCAACCTCGAGTCCGCGGTAGGGAACGATCTCGCGGCCAGTGCGGTCGCGTTCGATGTAGCGGTATCCGCCTGTGCCGGCCAGTTCGGCATCAAACACACGCTCGATGCCTTGGATGCCCTTGCGCTCGTGGTTGAGGAATCCGATGATGTGTCCGAGCATTGTGGCGTTCGGGTAGGTGCGGATCGAATCCTTTTCGGAATACAGTCCTCTGAGCTTGCGGTTCCGCATCTCTTCAAAGAGGTCCATGGTGACCTGCTCCGGCACCTGGCGTTTGAGAACGATGTATTTTTTCCCGGTGGCGAACTTTTCGGCAAGTTCCTTGGCGTCCAGTTCCAGGCGGGAGGCTGCGAGGTCGGCAAGGTCGGCGAGGTCCTGCGGATTTTTGATATGGGAGGCATCCGCGAAGACGGTGCGCACGGGGAGGTTGGCCGCGAGAATTTCTCCGTTGCGATCCAGGATCATGCCGCGTTTGGCATGGATGACTTGACGCACTGTGTGCTTCTCGGCGGCGAGGCGCGAATACTCCTCGTGTTTCGAGATATGGATGTGGACGAGCCTGGCGGAGAAGCCTGTGAAGATGGCGGATGCGACAGCGCTGGCGATGATGATGCGCGTGCGGTCCGCCTTGTTCATTGCAGGGATGCTCCGTTGAAGGCCGTGCGCAGCGCGGTGGTGTCTGTGTCTTGGGCTGGCGGGGTGAGGCGCGCGATCTTGTCGCCGCTGACCGGGACGACTGAGATGAATCCCGTGGCGACGCGCTCTTGAAGGGCGCGTCGGGAGGTGAGGGAGGTTACTCTGGCGAGCAGGACCTCGTTTTCGGCGCGGGTTTCGCGGATGGCGCGTTCGGTTTGGCGGATTTGCTCGCCGAGGGCGAATTGTTGGTTTTTCAGATAGACAAAGGAAAGGCCGCCCGCGAGCAGCGGGGCAAGGCAGAGGAACATTCGCAGGATTTTTCCGATTTGAACGGGATTGTGGCGGCAAGGAGCTTCGATGGCGGGCATGTTCATGGCGTGGGGTCCTTCAGTTTTTCGACAACACGCAGCTTGGCGCTGCGTGCTCTCGGGTTTTCCGCCACCTCCCGTTCGCACGGGAGGATGGGGTGGGTGGTGAGAAGACGGAATTGGCGCTCGGGATTTCTGCGTGGACGGGGCCACTCGGGCCTGTCGATCCACTCGCGGCTGTGCTCTTTGAAAAAGACCTTCACGATGCGGTCTTCGAGCGAGTGGAATGTGATCACAGCGAGGCGTGCGCCCGGAGTCAGAAGGGGCGGGATGGTGCGGAGGGCCTCGCGGAGCGCGCCGAGTTCGTCGTTCACTTCGATTCGGAGCGCTTGAAACACGCGGGTCGCGGGATGGCGGGGGCCTTTGCGGGGAGATGCCGCGGCAATGATGTCGGCAAGATCGAGGGTCGAGGAAAACGGTTTCGATGCCCTTCTGGCGACGATGGCGGCGGCGATGCGGCGCGCGTTTGGTTCCTCGCCGAGTTCACGGAAAATGCGGGTGAGTTCCTCCGTGCCGCGGGTATTGACCAGATCGGCGGCATTTTCCTGGATGGATGGCCCCATGCGCATATCCAGTGGGCCATCGCGCATGAGCGAGAATCCGCGGACAGGTTCGTCGAGTTGGTGTGAGGAAACACCGATGTCGAGAAGGGCGCCGTCCAGATCGCCGTGGATTTCGAGGGAGGTGAGGGCATGAGGGGCGTGGCGGAAATTCGATTCCACAAAACGGACCCTGTCACCGAATTCCGCGAGGTTCGCGCGGCAGCGGGCGAGCGCCTCGGGGTCTTGGTCAAGAGCGACAACAGAGGCTCCCGCATCCAGTAAGCGGCGCGAGTGCCCGCCACCGCCCGCAGTGCCGTCCAGAAAACGCTTGCCCGGGCCGGGTTGGAGGGCTGCTGCGACCTGGTTGGCGAGGACCGGCGTATGCCAGTGCGCGGAGAGGGCAATTGTGTCGTTCGCCAGCGCATTCCCGAGGTTCTCGCAGTCCAGGTTTTTCATCTTTTTTCGCGGGGTATTTTTCTTAGCGGAGCTGGGTGTTCGTTTGGCCATCGCGGGGTGCGAACACCTGTTATGGGTGTGTGTTTCTCGAGGTGGTTGTTGGTTTGTTGAGGTTCATGGCACTCAGAGTCCGATCTCCACGGCAACGCGGCGGTAGATTTCGGCATTGGCTGCGTTGGCGGCCTCGTGGCGCTCCTTCGACCAGATTTCAAAGCGGCGCCCCGCGCCGACGAATACGATCTCGCCTTGGAGAGCGGCGGCGGTTGCGTGGTTTTCAGGGAGCAGGATTCGCCCTTGTTTGTCCGAGACCACGCGGTGTGCGGCGCTGAAAAACTGGCGGATGGCCTGCCGCTTTTCCTGGGGCGAGGCGCTTGAGGCGAGGATGCGCTGCTCGGTCGAGTGGAACTCTCCCGGCGGCATGACCATGAGATAGCCCTCCTCGGGATGGGGGATCACAAAAAATTCCGTGCCCTCCTCCCGAACCCATGCAGACGGCACGGCGGCCCGATGCTTCGCATCGATCGATCGTGCGTAAGTGCCCGCAAAAAGGGCTTCTACTGGGTTTTCCGGTGACATCTCGAGTGAAAGGGTGCTGTGGTTTTATTCACCACTTTCACCCAAAACTACCCATTTTTCCCCACTGCGGCAATGAAATATTTTGTAGTTTTTTCAGATTTCCGGGGTTCCTGGTTGACTAGGAAGGCGATCGCCGTGAAAAGTCACGGGCGTGCGGGGGAGCCTGATGAAGGCTGAGAGTCCGGCCGGAGGAAACGGCTGGAGACCCTTTGAACCTGAAACGGTTTATGCCGGCGGAGGGAGCGCATGGGAGGCTGTGGCCCGAGAGGGCTTGGTCGCGCCAAGCAGCTCCGATCCGGCATAGCTGTCGACGGGAGTCACTCAACCCAACACTTCCTATGATTGCTCCAGCAGATTCCTTCGAACCCAGCAGCACCGATCCGCTTCCGAATTCCAACCGCGTCTATGTCGAGGGAGCGTTGCACGCCGGTGTTCGAGTCCCGATGCGTGAAATCTCGCTTGCGGAGACGAAGCGACTTGATGGAACGCTGGAGAAAAACGAACCCGTGCGGGTTTACGATGCCTCCGGTCCGTGGGGGGATGCGGCGTTCGATGGAGATGTCACGCAGGGGCTGCCGGCGCTGAGAAGCGCTTGGATTCAAGGTCGCGGGGATGTGATGGAATACGAGGGGCGGGAAGTGAAGCCGCAGGACAACGGGTATCTATCACGCAACCATGCGGAATACGCGAGCAAAGCCGAGAGGAACAGGTTGATGGAATTTCCAGGCCTGCGCCGCAAGCCGCTACGCGCCTCTGCAGGACACCCTGTGACTCAGCTTTGGTATGCTCGCCAGGGTATCGTGACACCCGAGATGGAGTTTATCGCGATCCGCGAAAACATGGGCCGCGCGAGAATCGCCGAACTAGGAGGGGACATTTTGCGAAACGCGCTCGACAAGCAGCACGCCGGTTCCGCGCAACTGGGGGACAGTGCCTACACGCCCGGTATCTTCCGAAGGTTTCCGCAGCGGATTCCCGCCGAGATCACTCCGGAATTTGTTCGTGACGAAGTCGCAGCTGGCCGCGCGATCATTCCTGCGAATATCAACCATCCGGAACTCGAGCCGATGATTATCGGCCGGAATTTTTTGGTGAAAATCAACGCCAACATCGGCAACAGCGCGGTGGCTTCCTCGATCGAGGAGGAGGTCGAAAAAATGCGGTGGTCCACCAAATGGGGCGCTGACACGGTGATGGATCTGTCCACGGGAAAAAATATTCACGCCACACGCGAGTGGATTTTGAGGAACTCGCCGGTGCCGATCGGCACGGTGCCTATTTATCAAGCGCTGGAGAAGGTGAACGGCAAGGCGGAGGACCTGACATGGGAACTCTTCCGCGACACGCTGGTCGAGCAGGCCGAGCAGGGAGTGGATTATTTCACCATTCACGCCGGTGTGCTGCTGCGGTTCGTTCCTCTCACCGCCTCGCGGATGACCGGCATTGTCTCGCGTGGCGGGAGCATCATGGCGAAATGGTGCTTGGCGCACCACAAGGAGAACTTCCTTTACACTCACTGGGACGACATCTGCGACATCATGGCTGCCTATGATGTCTCGTTCTCGATCGGCGATGGGCTTCGACCCGGTTCGGTGGCTGATGCGAACGACAAGGCGCAGTTTGGCGAGTTGGAGGTTCAGGGAGAACTCACCAAGCGCGCTTGGGCGAAGGGTGTGCAAGTGATGAACGAGGGGCCCGGCCATGTGCCCATGCATATGATCGAGGAAAACATGGCCAAGCAGCTCGAATGGTGCCACGAGGCCCCATTTTACACGCTCGGGCCGTTGACCACTGACATCGCTCCCGGATACGACCACATCACGAGCGGCATCGGAGCAGCCATGATCGGGTGGTATGGTTGCGCGATGCTTTGCTACGTGACGCCCAAGGAGCACCTCGGCCTGCCGAACAAGAAGGATGTGAAGGACGGCGTGATCACCTACAAGATCGCAGCTCATGCTGCCGATCTCGCCAAGGGGCATCCCGGAGCGCAATACCGCGACAACGCGCTTTCAAAGGCGCGTTTTGAATTCCGCTGGGAGGACCAGTTCAACCTCGGGCTTGATCCCGAGACCGCGCGGGAGTTCCACGACGAGACGTTGCCGCAGGAGGGCGCGAAGACCGCGCATTTCTGCTCGATGTGCGGTCCGCATTTCTGCTCGATGAAGATCACCGAGGATGTGCGCAAATACGCGGCCGAGCAGGGAGTCTCCGAGCGGGAGGCGCTTGAAAAGGGCATGGCGGAGAAATCCCGCGAGTTCGTCGAGAAGGGCGCGGAGGTTTACGCGAAGGCGTGAGGATCACTCCCCGCCAGACTTGCCCAAGACTTCCAGGTAGGTGATGCCGGTGGTTTTGCGGGTGGAGGGGTCGATGCGCTCCACGCGCATTTGTTTGAGCATCCACTGGCCGTCGATCTTGCGCGCGGAGACGACTTCGAAGCGCTTGGAGGGTTTGCCGGTGGAATCGAAGCCTTCGATGCGGAGGAGGGCGGCGGATGCCTTGTCCACCCAGACGCGGACCGCGCCGTATTGGGAGGAGCCCGGCGGGGCGTGGATTTCGATTTTCCACGCGCTGCGGGTGCGGACGGTTTCCTCGCCGAGGAGTTTCGGGTTCGGCCAGTGGAGAAATCCCAGGGCGAGGTCCTCGTAGGTGATGAGGCCGCCACGGACAGGTTCCGAGAGAAGCTGCACGGGGATCGGGGTGGCATTGGAGCCATGTGATTCGCGCAGTTGCGATCCGTCGTCACCGATGGTGAGAATGATCGACTGGTCGGGATTTTCGAAGGTGTAGCTGACCGAGTTGTCCTTCACCGCGAGCACGAAGGGGACTTTCACCGATCCCGCCCGGAGTTGGGCGTCGAGTGCGATCTCGTTGCCAAGGGGGTTGAGGCGCGCGGCGGCGATGATGTCCGCTGCCGCTGGATCCTCGGCCTGTAGATGGCTTGCGGCGATCATACACGCTGCGAGGACAGGGAGTTTGAGGAAACGCATGGAGGCGACTATCGGCTTCGCTGGAGGAAAGGCAAATTCAAGTCGATGGATGGGGGCTTCAAACTTTTGTGAGTTGAGGGAGGAGGAGTTGCGAAGCAAAAAAACGCGCCGGGTTAGAACCTGGCGCGTTTTGTTGGATTTTCGTTTGGTCAGGCTTTTTGCTCGGCTTGGACGGCGGCGAGGACTTGGGCCGGCACCTGCTCGAAGTGCGAGGGCTCCATGGAGTAGGAGGAGCGGCCTTTCGAGAGCGAGCGGATGGCGGTGGCGTAGCCAAACATCTCGGCGAGCGGCACGTCGGCATTGATGGTGCAAAGATTGCCCTTGGTTTCCATGCCTTGGATGCGCGCACGGCGGCGGTTGAGGTCGCCCATGATGTCGCCTTGGAATTCGTCCGGAGTGACGTTTTCGACTTTCATGATCGGCTCGAGCAGGATCGGCTTGGCCTTTTTCATGGCGTCCTTCAGGGCGAAGATGGCGGCCATTTTGAACGCCATTTCGTTCGAGTCCACATCGTGGTATGAGCCGTCGATGATGTCCACATGGACGTCGATGACGGGGTATCCGGCGACGACGCCGTTGAGGACTGCTTCCTTGAAGCCTTTTTCGACGGCGGGGATGTATTCTTTCGGAATGGTTCCACCGACGACCCTGTTTTCGATGGTGAGGCCCTTCCCGCGCTCGTTCGGGGTGACTTTGCAGATGACGTGTCCGTATTGGCCGCGTCCGCCGGACTGTTTGACGAGTTTGCCCTCTCCATTGGCGGGGTTAAGGATCGTCTCCTTGAACGCGATTTGGGGTTTGCCCGAGTTGGCTTCGACCTTGAATTCGCGCATAAGGCGGTCGCGGATGATTTCGAGGTGGAGTTCGCCCATGCCGGCGATGATGGTCTGGCCGGTGTCCTCGTTGGTGAAGACGCGGAAGGTAGGATCCTCTTCGGCGAGGCGCTGGAGGGCGTTCCCCATTTTCTCTTGGTCGACTTTGGTCTTGGGTTCGACCGCCATCGAGATCACGGGGTCGGGGAAGGAGGGTGGCTCGAGGAGAATCGGATGGTCCTCGTCGCAGAGTGTGTCGCCGGTTGTGATGTTTTTGATGCCCACGATGGCGGCGATGTCACCAGAGTAGCAGGTGTCGATGTCCTCACGCTTGTCGGCTTGGATCTGGATGAGGCGGCTGATGCGCTCACGTTTGTTGGTGCGGGGATTGTAGACAGTGTCACCCTTGGAGAGCTTGCCCGAGTAGACCCGGAAGAAAACGAGTTTTCCAACGAAGGGATCGCTCCAGAGTTTGAACGCAAGTGAGCAGAACTTGGCATTGTCATTTGAAACCGCCTCAATGGGATCGCCATTGTCGGGGTTTTGGCCCTTGGCCGGCGGGATGTCGAGCGGGCTAGGAAGGTAGTCCACAACGGCGTCGACGAGCATTTGCACGCCTTTGTTTTTGAAAGCCGAGCCGCCCACAACGGGGACGAACTTGTTGGCGATCGTCTGGCGCCGGATGGCGGCCTTGAGTTCTTGGATGCTGATGGGTTTTTCCTCGAGGAAAAGCATGCCGATCTCCTCATCGAGGTCGCACATTTGCGAGACGAGGTCATCGTAGGCGGCTTTGGCCGTGTCCTTGAGGTCGGCGGGAATCTCCACGATGTCGTAGGTCGAGCCCATGACATCGCTGTCTTTGTAGATGATCGCCATTTGGTTGATGACGTCGATCTGGCCTTTGAGGGTGTCCTCCTTACCGAGCGGGATGAGGATCGGCCATGCGTTGGCGTTGAGTTTGTTTCTCATGGAGGCCACAGCGGCCTCGAAGTCGGCGCCAGTGCGGTCCATTTTGTTGACGAAGGCGATGCGTGGCACGCCGTATTTGGTGGCTTGGCGCCAGACGGTCTCTGATTGGGGTTGCACGCCGGCGACACCGCAGAAGACGGCAACAGCGCCATCTAGCACGCGGAGGGAGCGTTCTACTTCGGCGGTGAAGTCCACGTGTCCGGGGGTGTCGATGATGTTGACGCGCATTTTGACGTCCTCGAACGCTTTGTAGAGGCCCTCTTCCTTGCGTTGGACCCACGAGCAGGTGGTGGCGGCGGAAGTGATCGTGATGCCGCGCTCGCGCTCTTGCTCCATCCAGTCGGTGACCGTCGTGCCTTCGTGCACCTCACCGATCTTGTGGATCATGCCGGTGTAGAAAAGAATGCGCTCGGTGGTGGTGGTTTTGCCGGCGTCGATGTGAGCGGCGATGCCGATGTTGCGGGTGCGGTCGAGGGGGAAGGCCCGGTTGGGGGAGTTGGGATTCGAGGAGTCGGTTGCTGCCATGGTGTTGGGTTGTTTTAGAGTGGAAAGGGGAAGTTGCGGGGTTCGGGATAAAAAAGAGGGCGGTTTTTCCTGTGGGGAAAAAACCGCCCGCTTTGGTGAGTCATGCTACCAGCGGAAGTGTGCGAACGCACGGTTGGCTTGGGCCATTTTGTGCATGTCGTCGCGCTTCTTGATCGCGTTGCCTTGGCCGGCTGCGGCGTCCTTGAGTTCGTAGGCGAGGGCGTTTTCCATGGGCACACCCTTGCGGTTGTTGGCGAAGGTCACCAGCCAGCGCATCGCGAGGGCTACCTGACGGGCGGCTGGGACTTCCATGGGCACTTGGTAAGTCGAGCCACCGACGCGGCGGGATTTGACTTCGAGGCGCGGACGGACGTTTTCGACGGCCTTGTTGAGGGTCTCGAGAGGATCGATCGTATCGCTACCCTCGTGGCTTTTATCGATAGCGGTGTAAACGATGCGCTCGGCGATGGATTTCTTGCCCTTGGTCATAACCGTGCTGATGAGGCTGGCAACGATCGGACTGGCGTAACGGGCGTCTTTTTTGACTTCCTTGTGAATGACTCTGCGGCGACGTGACATAGATTTTAACGATTAAGAGGTCTCGGGATTATTTTTTCTTTTTGGCGCCCTTGGTGTCCTCTTGCCCTGGCTTCGGACGTTTGGCGCCGTATTTCGAACGGCCACGACGGCGACCATCGACTCCGAGGCTGTCGAGGGTTCCGCGAACGATGTGGTAACGCACGCCGGGGAGGTCTTTCACCTTGCCTCCGCGCACGAGAACGATCGAGTGCTCCTGCAGGTTGTGGCCTTCGCCGGGAATGTAGGCGATGACTTCCTGGCCGTTTGTGAGGCGAACCTTGGCGACTTTGCGCAGAGCGGAGTTTGGTTTTTTGGGCGTGCGGGTCATGACCTGCACGCACACGCCGCGGCGTTGGGGGCAGTTCACGAGCGCGGGTGATTTGGATTTGAGTTTGGCTTTCAGGCGTCCTTTACGGACGAGTTGGTTGATTGTGGGCATGCTGAAATCTTTCTTGTCGATTCGCGGAAGGACGAGGGTGAAAACCTCCTGTGGAACAGGGAATGGATTCGCCACCGCGCCTTGCGGGAGCGAGGAGGTTATTGGGCAACAAGACCGTTGCAAGCCAAAAAACCGGTTTTTTTTGGAAATGAAATCACGGGGCCTGCATGCCCACAATGCGTCCCGCGTATCCGGTCATCTCGAGGTAGCCTTTGGCGGCTAGTGGACGTCCGGCGCGTGTGCCGTTGGCGGAGATGGCTCCCTCCCAGTAGGAGATGGGGTCGATGGCGAGTTCCTGGGAGGCGAAGCGGGCAGTGGCGTTGAGTTCGAGATCAAGCGGGATGATGCGGATGCGCCATGCGACCGGGTATTTGGCTTTCGTTTTCGGACTCGTCCACCACTCGACTGGTTCGAGGACAAACTCGTCCTCGCGGATGTGGCGTTGAGTTCCCGAGGCGTCGATCCAAGTGCCCGAGGAAAAGGGGTCGCGTCCACCATCCGCCGTGCGGATTTGGAACAGCATGAGGTCCGAGCCGTCGTCGCATTGTAGGCTGAACCAGTCCCAGCCTTGCTGGTGCGAGTCGAGTTGGTTGGTGGCCCACTCGTGGTCGAACCAAGTGAGACCGCGCACATCGCGGGTGGTGTCGCCGAGTGTGACCGTGCCCGTCGTCTCCATGCGCGTGAGCGAGTAGTAATGCGAGGCGCGGCCCTCGCCGGCGGATTTGCGGCTGAGGCCGTTTTCGCCGTGGAGGACGGGAGGGGTGGTGGAGGCGACGTGGAGGTCGATGCTGACGCCCTCGCCCGAGGCCTTGAGTTGAAAGGAATGGAGGCCGGTCCGCTCGCAGGTCCAGTCTTCGATCCAGGCAATGGTTGTGCCGTTGTCGAAACCCGCCTCACCGAATGCACCGCGCGAGACCTTTTGGAAATGGTGGAATTTTTTTTCCGAGATCGAGGAGATCGCGAAGTGGGCGAATTTGATGTCGCGTTGGATGAATCGCGAACCCTCCGGCACGGAGTGCGAGGGGTCGATCACCCCTTGGCGGAAAAAGGTGAGTTGGTAGCCGAACTCGTTGCCTGACTCGTCGCGGAGGTTGCCGGTGAAATACCACCATTCGGTTTTGAAGCCTGGATGGCTGCCGTGGTCCGCAGGGAATGTATGGTTCCAGCCGGGGAGCGAGAGGAGCCAGTTCGCGGGTGCGCTCTGCAGGCTGATGGTTGCGGCTACGGCGAGAAATAAAGCTCGCAGCAGGTAAATCGACAGGCGCGTTTTCATGGGTGGCGGGAAAGCGTTTTTGACGGCGGGGGCCATGCTGTCAGTCGATGTGGAGCACCGGGTCACCATAAAGTGTGAATCCGCTGGCGCGGGTGATGTGGACCGGAAACACGGCGCCGACGTGACGCGGGGCTCCCTCGAAGATGACGATTTTGTTCGTGCGGGTGCGGCCGGTGAGGCGATCGGGGTTGTGACGGCTGGGGCCTTCACAGAGGACCTCCACGGTTGAGCCGACGAGGGATTGCAATTTTTCGGCGCAATGGCGGTTCACGACGTTGAGCAGGTCTTGGTTTCGGGCCTCCTTGACCTCCTCTGGGACCTGCTGCTCCATCGTCGCGGCGGGTGTGTTTTGGCGTGGGGAGTAGCGGAAGACGAAGGCATTGTCGAACGAGGCCGCTTCGCAGAGTGCACGGGTCATTTCGTAGTCCGCATCGGTCTCGCCGGGGAAGCCGACGATGATATCCGTGGTGATCGCCATGCCCGGTCGTGCGTCGCGGATGCGAGTGGCGAGGGACAGGAATTTCTCTGCGGTGTAGCCGCGGCGCATGATTTTCAAAATCCTGTCCGAGCCGCTTTGGAGGGGAAGGTGGATGTGCTCGACGAGTTTCGGCAGGCGGGTGAAGGCCTCGATGAGGTCGTCCCGGTAGCCGATCGGGTGGGGAGAGGTGAAGCGCACGCGCTCGATGCCGTCCACCGCGCAGACCGCCTCGAGGAGTTGGACGAACGGGCTTTTGCCGTCGACCTTCGGAAATTCATGGCGGCCGTAGAGATTCACGATCTGCCCGAGGAGCGTGACCTCTTTGATGCCGCGTTCCGCCAGCGATCGGACCTCAGCGACGATATCATTGATCGGGCGTCCGCGCTCAGCGCCGCGTGTTTGCGGCACGATGCAAAAGGCGCAGTGCATGTTGCAGCCTTGCATGATCGAGACGAAGGCGGTGACTTGCCTGGGGACAAGGTCCTGATCGCGGATCGTCGATTGCGAACCGGGCTCCTCGTCCGTGTCGACGATGGGGCGGCGTTCATCGTCGATGAGGGCGTGCATGCGGGTATGGAGGAGTTCGTCGACGTAATCGGCCACGCGGTGGAACTTCTGGGTGCCCACGACGAGATCGACATGGGGAGAGGTTTTCAACAGCGACTCGCCGCGGGCCTGGGCCATGCAGCCGAGGTAGCCGAACACGAGGTGCGGTCGTTGTTGGCGAAGCTTCCGGAGCATGCCCATCTTGCCGATCGCCTTCTGCTCCGCCATGTCGCGCACGCTGCAGGTGTTCAGCAGAATGACATCCGCCTCGGTCTCGTCGTGGACCATGGCATAGCCGCGCTCGGAGAGCATTTTCGACACCTGCTCGGAGTCGCGCTCGTTCATCTGGCATCCGTAGGTCTTGATATAAACGCCTGGCATGGGTGTGGGCGGGAAATGTGCTCGAGAGCGTGGCGGCGGGCAAGGAGAAGTGCCGCGCGGCTTGCAAGGAGGGGTCTGGGTGGTAGTGTCGCGGATCGTATGAATGCAACCACTTTTTGGGTGTCTCCGATTGCGGCCGGAGTGCAGGATGTCGGCACGACGAGTTTGTTGGAGGTGCTGGTGTCGGGCGGTCTTGTGATGTATCCGCTTGCGGCGCTCTCGGTGGTGGCGTTGATGTTGATTTTCTTTTACCTGATCACGCTGCGGCGCGGGATGGTGGTAAGCGGGCGCTATATGAAGACGGCGGATGCGATGTTGAAGAGGAAGGATCTTTCCGCGTTGCTGGCTGTCTCGGAAAGGCACAACGAGGCGGTCGCCGGGGTGATGGAAAAGGCGCTGCATTTTTTGGAGAACCATCCGGGCGCAGGCATGGCAGAGGCGAGGGAGATCGCGGAGGCCGAGGGAATCCGACTGGCGGGGCTTTGGAACCAGCGAATCAGCTATCTGGCGGACATCGGCTCGATCGCGCCGATGGTCGGTCTGTTCGGCACGGTCCTTGGGATGATCAAGTCGTTCTCCGTGGTTGCCAGCGATATCGTGGCTTCGCGGCCGATGATGCTCGCCGGCGGGGTGGCAGAGGCTTTGGTGACCACCGCCGCGGGGTTGTTCATCGGGATTCCTGCGATGGCCGCGTATGCGTTTTTCCGAGGGCGGGTGCAGGGCATGATTTCCGACCTCGAGGCGGCCTCCACGATACTGATGGCGCAATTGGGATCCGGTCACTCCGAATCTGGAAAGGACTGATGCGATTCCGCGTGGCAATGCCGTCCCAGCCGCCGGGGATTCAAATCGCCCCGATGGTGGATATTGTTTTCCTGTTGCTGATTTTCTTTTTGATGACGTGGAATTTTTCGCGCAGCGAGATGGAACTCGACGTGAAAGTGCCCAAGGCGAGTGAGGGGAAGGAATCGCGGCGCGCGGTCGGCGAGGTGATTCTGAATGTGAGGTCCGACGGAACGGTGGTGATGAACCGCCGCGAGATGGACGCCGCGGCCCTCGAGGCGGCATTGGCCAAGATCGCCGCGTTGTATCCCGACCAGGCGGTGATCCTGCGCGGCGACGAAAATGTCGACTATCGGCATGTTGTCGAGGTGCTGGATGTTTGCCGCCGGGCGAATATATGGAATGTCGCGTTCGCGACCGGTCGCGTGGAATGAGCGTGGGGCGGTTGGCTTTTGTTTTGCTGGGTTGTTGCGGCTGGATGCACGCGCAGGAAGTCAGGCGCGCGGTGCCGGTCTCGCTGGAAAACTATGACAACCCGCCGTGGATGGAGCGTGTGCAGGAAGAGGTCGAAGTGCGTCGTGCACTGCCCGCAGATACCGCGGAGGTGACGGTGAGGAAGGCCGTGGCGGTGGAGTCTTCCGCGCCAGTCACGCCCTCTCCAACTCCGCCGCCGTCTCTACAGGTTCCTTCCATATCTACTGAGGATAACGCTGACGCGCAGAGCGGCATCATTCGTATCGCGCCGGGTGCTGTGGAAGGCGGCACGGATTCCGCGCTCGGGCGGGCGAACTCGTTTTTCGCGCGGCGGATGTTTGATTTGGCAATTCCCGAATATGAGGTGTTTTTGGTTTCGGGTTCGGGGTCGCCCGAGCGCGATGCCGCCATGTTCCGTCTTGCCGAGTCGCACCGTGCGCTGGGCCATGCCGATGCTGCGCGTGCGGCCTATGAAAAGTTGGTGATGGAATTCCAATCCGGCGAATTCGCTGCCGCCGGGGCCTATCGGCTGGGGGGCATTCTTTTCGCCGAGAAGAAGAGCGATGCCGCAGCTGCGCAATTCGACCTCGCCGCCCGTGAGGCCAAGGATAACGGGGTGCGGCTGTCCTCTGCGTATTTCGCTGGCAGGAGCCACGAGTCGGCCGGTCGGATCATCGATGCAGCCACGCGCTACGAGGCTGTTCTTTCGGCAGGGGGAGAGAATCCCTACCGCGACAATGCCGCGATGGCCCTCGGGGCGATCCAGTTGAAGCGGGGGGAAAACAGGGCCGCGCTGAAGACTTTCGAGCAGCTTGCAAAGGCTGCGGCTGAGGACGATGTGGCTGCCAGTGCCGCGTTGGAGGCCGCAGGAATCGCGTCGGCCGCGGGAAACATCCCGTCGGCACTCGAGCTTTACGGGATCGCAGTCGCTCGCGGGGATGCTGATGTGAAGTCCGCCGCGCATTTTCAATCGATGCTCCTGCGCTATAAAAGCGGCGATCACGCCGGAGTGGTGGCGGGGGGGCGGGAGACCGCTTTGGCTGTGGCACCCGAGCGCCGAGCTGAGGCGTTGAGGGTGCTGGCGGCATCCATGCGCGAGACGGGGGACAATGCCGGTGCGGCGGCCTTATATGAAGAGATGTTGGCGGATGATTCGTCTGCGGGCGAGGCATCTGAACTTGGCTATCAGCGACTGCTGGCCCTCCACGCCTCCCAAGACAAGTCGCTGCCCCGAGAGGTCGATCTTTTTTTGGCCGAAACCCCAGAGCCTTCCATCGCTGCTTCAGCCGCTCTGTTAAAAGCCGAGGCGCTTTTTCAGCAAGGCAGGCACGCCGATGCGGCCGGAGCCTATGAGGCCGCGCTGAAGTATCCCCAGCTCAAGGAAAGTCAACGCCCTGCCGCCCTCTACAAACAGGCTTGGAGCCTCTCAGCCGCAGGCGACCACTCCGCGGCGGTGACGGCCTACGATGCCTTTGTGCGAAGTTATCCACAGGACAAACTCGCGGCGGGCGCGTTGGTGCAAATCGGTCTGGCCCGCCAGAAGTCGGGTGATTTCGAGGGGGCCGCGGCGGATTTCGACCGCGTGCTGACGGAGTATCCACTAAGCGCCGATGTCGAGGTGGCCTTGCTCCAGAAGGCTCTCACTTGCGGTCAACTCAAACGCAACGATGACATGGCGGCAGCCTTCCGGCTTTTGTTGCAGAAATACCCGAAGACCGCCGCTGCTGCTCAGGGGAACTATTGGCTCGGGTGGGCTGCCTATGAAAACAAGGATATGGACGAGGCGGTGGCGCGGCTCGCCGAGGCCAGGCGTTTGGATGCCAAGACCTATGGTGAGCGCGCGGCGCTGAGGATGATCCTTGCCCGATACCATCAGCAGGACTTCTCGGCAGCAGTTGCTGAATTCGAGGGATACAACGGCGCTCCATTACCGCCCGAGGTGCTGGTTTGGATCGCCGGTGGGCATGCTGCTGCGGGCAGTCACGAGAAGGTCGAGCAGACGCTCAAGCCGCTCATTGAAGAAGGCGGAGTGGGCGGGCCGGAGGTCTGGATATTGCTGGCCGAGTCACGAAACGCGCTGGGCGGGCATGCGGAGTCTGCCGAGGCCGCCACGCGCTATTTGGCGGTGGTCACAGATCCGCCGTCGCAAGCGCGGGGGCATTTGGCGAGGGCCAAAGCGTTGCTGGGAATGAATCGCATGGAGGAAGCCCGCCGCGATATCGACCAGGCGTTGTTTTTGCAGCCCGAGGGGAGATTGAATGCCGAGGCGCGATTGCTTTCAGGCGAGGTTTTTTTTGCTGTCGGCGACTATGACAGCGCGGCAAGGTCGTTCATGGCGGTCTCGGTGCTGACGGACGACGCCGAGACGACTCCTCGCGCGTTGAGGCGGGCAGCCGATGCGTATCTCCGGACATTCAACGATGACGAAGCCGAAAAAGCCCTCGACGAATTGCGCCGCAGGTTTCCCTCCTCGCCACTGAATACAGGCCGGTATGGTATCGGGACCTGAAAATATGACAATGTGAGGGACTGACCCCTCGTGGGTGGCGGGGCGATGAGTCTCCTGAGCGGTGGGAGATCAGAACTGTCACCGCTGGGGCAGGGAGGGCGCGAAGCGATTTGGCAAGAATTGAGCGTGGGCATGCCTTAGCCAAGGGCCGTTCTGGCTTTTTGGAGTTCGGCGAGTTTGGCGATCCAGTCTTGTTGGCGCTGGCGGTGGTCCGCGACGACTTCGGCGGGGGCGTTTTGGACGAAGGTTTCACTGGAGAGTTTTTTGGCGACTTTTTCGATTTCGGATTCGACTTTGCGGATTTCGCCGTTGAGTCGTTTGGCTTCGGTGGCGGGGTCGATGATGCCTTCGAGCGGAAGGTGGATCGTGCCGATGTCGGTGGGGCAGGCGGCGTGGCCGGCAGGGGCGGTTTCACAGAGTGTGAGCGTCTCGGCGTGGAGAAGGATCGCGAGGACAGTGAGTTCGTTTTTGACCCAATCGGCGGCGGGGGCGAGTTGCCAGGGGAGGCGGCGGTTGCTCTGGATACCGTAGGTGGCGCGGAGGTTGCGGGCGGCGGAGACGGCGGTGAATATGGCCTCGGCGCGGGTGTCGGGATTGAAATTGGCGGGTTCGGGCCATCCGCTGAATTGGATGCTTTCGTTCCCCAGGCCGAGGCCGTGCCAGAGTTCCTCGGTGAGGAATGGCGCGTAGGGGTGGAGGAGTTGGAGGATGCGTTTGATGGTGTAGTCGAGAGTCGCCAGCGTGCCGGCGCGGCGGGGGGAGTCGGTGGCGAAATCGGATTTCGCGACTTCGATGAAGCGGTCGCAAAAATCGCCCCAGACGAAGTCGTAGAGCGCTTGGGCGATGTCGCTGAATTTGTAGGAGTCGTAGCCTTCGTTGACGCGGCGGATGGTGGCGTCGAGTCGGGCGAGGAGGTCTTGAGCGAAGAGCGAGAGGTCGTGTTTGGACGGATCGGCCTGCGGGTCGAGCGGGCCTTGCATTTGCCGGAATCGGCAGGCGTTCCAGAGCTTGTTGCAGAAGTTGCGCCCTTCGACGATTTGCTGTTCGTCGAATTTGATGTCCTGACCCTGCGGGGCGATGCGGAGGAGTCCGAAGCGAATGCCGTCCGCACCGAATTTTGCGATGAGGTCGAGCGGGTCGGGTGAATTACCGAGGCTCTTTGACATTTTGCGGCCCTGTTTGTCGCGGATGATTCCGGTGAAGTAGACATCGCGGAACGGGATTTGGCCGGTGTATTCGAGACTGGCCATGATCATGCGGGCGACCCAGAAGAAGATAATGTCGGGGCCGGTCACGAGCACGCTGGTGGGGAAGAATTTTTTCAGCGCGGCGGCATCCATGGTTTCGTGGGCCCAGAGCCACGAGGAGAACCAAGTGTCGAGCACATCGGGGTCCTGAACCCAGCCTTCGCCGGGGGAGTCGATTTGGCAGAGGAGGTCGTCGTTGCGATACCAAACCGGGATGCGGTGGCCCCACCAGAGTTGGCGGGAGATGCACCAGTCTTGGATATTTTCGAGCCAGTGGTCGTAGACTTTTTCCCAGCGGTCGGGGAAGAAGCGGATGAGGTGCTGGCGGACGGCGTCGCGGGCCTCGGCGGTTTTCGGGTATTTGAGGAACCACTGCTCGGAGAGGCGGGGTTCGATGGGGACATCGGCGCGTTCGCTGAAGCCGACATTGTTTTCGTGGGGTTCCTCCTTCACGAGGAGGCCGAGTTCCTGGAGTTTGGCAACGGCTTCGGTGCGGGCTTCAAAGCGGTCGAGGCCTGCGAATTCCTCGCCGGCGAGGTCATTGAGAGTCGCGTCGGGATTGAAAATATCGATGACCGGCAGGTTGTGGCGGAGGCCGATTTCGTAGTCGGTTTTGTCGTGCGCGGGCGTGACTTTGAGGACGCCGGTGCCGAATTCAAAGTCGACGGCCTCATCGCCGATGATCGGGAGAAGGGCTTCCACATTGGCGGGGAGGGGGCGGCGGACATGGAGGCCGATGAGCGCGGCGTAGCGGGGGTCCTTGGGATTCACAGCCACGGCGGTGTCGGCCATGATCGTCTCGGGGCGGGTGGTGGCGATCTCGAGGAAGGTGCCGGGTTTTTCCACGACTTCGACGCGGTAGTGGTAGAAAAAGGATTTTTGGGTTTTCGGGATGACCTCTTCGTCGCTGAGCGCGGTGAGCGAGACGGGGCACCAATTCACCATGCGCTTGCCGCGATAGATCATCCCTTTCGCGTGGAGATCGACGAAGACCTCTTGGACTTTGCGCGCGTAGGCGTCGTCCATCGTGAAGCGCTCGCGGGTCCAATCGCACGAGCAGCCGAGTTTTTTGAGTTGGTTGATGATGATGCCGCCGTGTTTGTCCTTCCACTCCCAGACGCGCTTGAGGAACTCGTCGCGGCCGAGGTCGTGGCGGGTTTTCTTTTCTTCCTTGCGGAGCTTGCGCTCGACAACGGTTTGCGTGGCGATGCCGGCGTGGTCGGTGCCGGGGAGCCAGAGAACTTCGTGGCCGGTCTGGCGGGCGCGGCGGGCGAGGATGTCCTGGAGCGTGTTGTTGAGGACATGGCCGAGCGTGAGGACGCCGGTGACATTCGGCGGGGGGATAACGATCGAGTAGGCGGGCTTCGGTGAGGAGGGGTCCGCGGTGAAGTGGCCCTGATCGATCCAGTGGGCATACCATTTTTCTTCGACGGACTGCGGTTCGTAGGCTTTCGACAATTCGGACATGGCGCGGGATTGTGCAGGGAATTGCGCGGGATTCAATCCGCGAGCGCGCGCAGGGGCGCGCTGGTCAAGCTGGGTGGGAATTCGCCTCGAGCCACGCGGCGAAGGCGGACTCGCTCATCTCGCCTGGCGGCAAGTGCGAGGGTGCGCAGGACGGCGTCTTCTTCTGTGGCGGTGAATCGCATTGCGTTCACCTCCAAAAAAAGAACCGCCGCGCCCATGCCGATGCGCTTGTTTCCATCGATGAAGGGATGGTTTTGGATAATGCCGTAACCGTAGCTTGCCGCGAGATCATGAAGTGTCGGATTCGAGTAAGCGAAAAGGTTGCGAGGTCGTTCCATGGCAGATTCCAGAAGGCCCGGCTCCCTTAGACCCGCAGAACCTCCGTGCTCCGAAAGAAGGCGTTCATGGAAGGCAAGAATCACGTCTTGCCTGATCCAAAACGGTTCATTCATTTGGCCAGTTCCCTGAAAGCATTTCTGTAGCGGCGCGAGATATCCTCGGCGATTTTCATTTGTTCGCTGAATCCATGGCGATTCGGCGTCATGCGGAAGCCCCCTTCCGGTGTCTCGGTGAGAACAAGTGAATCGCCTTCGGCGGCATTCATTTTGGCGAGGGCCTCCTTCGGTAGAATCACGCCCAAGGAGTTTCCGACTTTGCGAATTTTGAGATCGATAACCATGGGGCAAATGTTGCACCAAAAGTTATAACATCAAGCGGATATTTTTTGATGAGGATCGCTTACTCCGGGCGGTCCACGCAGGCGGAGGCGAGGGCGGCCATTCCTTCGCCGCGGCCGGTGAATCCGAGGGATTCGTTGGTGGTAGCCTTGATGCCCACGCGCGTGACGGGGAGGTTGAGGGCTGCGCCGATGCGTTCCTTCATGAGGGTGAGGTGTGGGGAGATTTTTGGTTCCTCGGCGATGAGGGTGGCGTCGATGTTATGGAGGCGGATGGATTTTTCCTCCAGGACCGAGCGGACGCGGCGGAGGATTTCGAGGCTCGAGATGCCGCGGATTGCGGGGTCTGTGTTCGGAAAGAGGTGACCGATGTCGGGTTCGCCTGCCGCGCCGAGGATGGCGTCGGCGATGGCGTGGCATAGGACATCGGCATCCGAGTGGCCCTCGAGGCCGAGGGGGTGGGGGATTTCGACGCCGCCGAGGACGAGGGGACGCCCTGCGACAAGGCGATGGACGTCGTAGCCGATGCCTGTGGCGATCATTCGAGGGCGAGGTCCACGTGGCCGCTTGAGGCGACGATCGAGTATTTCTCCGGGAGGGATTCGTGGGGTTGCATGTCCACGCGGCCGCCGGCTGTTTCGACGAGGAGGATGCCCGCGGCGACATCCCAGAGGCTGATCATGTTCTCGATGTAGGCGTCGAGGCGTCCGCAGGCCACGTAGGCGATATCGAGCGAGGCGCTGCCCATCATGCGGCATTTTTTCGCGTTGCGGACCATTTTTTCAAAGAGGGGGATGCCGCGGTTGATGGTGTTGATGGATTTAGAGACGCCCACGGAGATGGTGGATTCGGAGAGGGCGGTGCGGGGGCTGACAGCGATGGGTTGGCCATTGAGAAGGGCCGGTGAACCGGCTTCGACCGACCACAATTCATCGCGCATGGGGTCGTAGATGACGCCGACGATGATTTTGCCCGCTTGGCGGAGGGCGATCGAGACGGCGAAGTGGGGGATGTTGTAGAAAAAGTTCACGGTGCCGTCGATGGGGTCGATGATCCACTGGAACTCGCTGTTCTGGTCGCCGTGGACGCCCTCCTCGCCGTAGATCGCGTGGTGGGGATGGCGGTCGAGGATGAGGGATTCGATGAGGGACTGGGTGCGCTTGTCGAGTTCGAGTTTGATGTCGTGGGCGAGGTTTTCGTCGACATGGAGCGGCTTGCCGAAATTCGCGCGGAGGAACCCGCCGGCGGCTTGGGCGGCATCGAGGGCGGTTTGCAGGTAGGAAGTTGCCATAGAAGTGGCAACTCTTGGTTTCATGGCGTGCGGGGGCAAGGTTTTTTCCCTTTTCCGGCGGGAGGACGGGCGGTTAGGGTCAGTGGTAATGCGTGCGTCCCTCAATCAATCGGTCTTGGCGGGTGTGAACGGAGGGTCGAAATGCAGTTGAGCGGCGATCAGGTTTCCCTGTTGCGCGATGATTTGGATTACATCCTGCCGCGCACGCGTTGTGACACGGTGCCGTTGACGAAGGGATTTCTTTTGCGCGAGTTGGAGCGCGATCCCGATGTGCTGTTGGATCTGGTCGAAGGCATGTCCGAGAGCGATGCGCGCTCGTTGAGTGTGCCCCATGACACACTGAGGCGGCTTATTTCGCGGCGGCGGCTGGGGATGTCGGGAGCGGTCTCTTGCGGGAGCGATCTTTTTTCAAGCTTCGGAGAATAAGGTGGTCCGGCACCCGCCCCGTCGGGCCAATGATCACCCCCTCAGCGGCAAGGAGTGCGATTTTGCGGGCGGCGAGCGCGGGGGAGGTGCTGCCGAAGAAGCCGCCAAGCGATCCGTCCGCCCGAACAACACGGTGGCATGGGATTTTGGGAGAGGCCGGGTTTTTTCGAAGGGCTTGGCCAACGGCGCGAGGCGAGGGGCAGTCGATGAACTCTGCCAGCGCGGCATAGGTGGTGACGTGTCCTTGCGGCACGAGGGACAGAGAGGCAAGGACGCGTTTTTGAAAATCGGAAAGGGTTTTTGCGGATTGCAAGTCGGGGATCATGGGGCCAATTTCCCAGCCTATGAGATTTCTTCCAGCATCGTTTGACATGCGCCGCCAGGGGGTGGCGGCGATTGGAGTTTTGGCCCTTGCGCTCGCAGCCAACGCTTGGTCCGCCGAGCCCGCCGGGCCCTACACGCTGCCACCACTTCCGTATGCGTATGACGCCCTCGAGCCGCATATCGACGCCGAGACGATGAGGATCCACCACAACAAGCATCACCAGGCGTATGTGACCAATGCGAACAAGTTGCTCGCCGACCAGCCTGAATTGGCCAAGTTGTCGCCCGAGGAGCTACTGAAGAACCTCGACAAGGCCCCCGAGGCGATTCGCACCGGGCTGCTCAACAATGTGGGTGGGCATTTAAACCACAGCGAGTTCTGGCTTATGTTGTCGCCTGGGGGCGGTGGGGAGCCGGAGGGTGAATTGGCAGAGGAAATCGAGGAGACGTTCGGCTCGTTTGCCGAGTTCAAGAAACAGTTCAGCGAGGCCGCGATGAAGCGGTTTGGGAGCGGGTGGGCATGGCTTGTCGTTAAGGAGGGGAAGCTGTCGATCGTTTCCACCCCCAATCAGAATCCGCCGCTGCTCGAGGGGCAGACCGCCCTGCTCGGGCTCGATGTGTGGGAGCACGCCTACTACTTGAAATACCAGAACCGACGTGGGGATTATGCCGAGTCGTGGTGGAATGTGGTGAATTGGCCGAACGTCGCCGAGCGTTTCGAGAAGGCCACGGGGAATTGAGGTGACCGGCGCGGGCGCCATAGTGGATGAATCGATTGTCACGGGCACGCCCGTTGACACTCCGCTGCGGCGTCTCGTCGTCAGGTTCCGTGCCGACGGCGTGGCGATGGCCTCGCTGGCGGTGATTGTTTGTTTCTTCGGGGTTGCGATCGCCGCGGGGGTGTGCCTGGTGTTTGGCTTGCCGATGCCGATGGACCCGAACGCCACGAATCTCGAGGCAAAGCTGAGACCGCCGGACTCCGTGCATTGGCTTGGCACCGACAATCTCGGGCGGGATGTGCTGTCGCGGATGGTGGCGGGGTCGACGATCTCGCTCACGGTGGGCTTCGTCGCCATGGCTGTGGCGCTTGGCATTGGAATCGTGGTGGGGGCGATCAGCGGGTATTTCGGCGGTTGGGTCGACAATGTCCTCATGCGGGTGGTGGATGCGTTGCTTTGCTTTCCGTCGTTTTTTTTGATTCTGAGCGCGATTGCGATCCTTGGGCCGAATATCTGGATTATCATCGCGGTGATCGGGCTTGTGAGTTGGACTGGCACGGCGCGGTTGGTGCGCGCCGAGTTTCTTACGTTGCGCGAGAGCGAGTATGTGCGCGCGGCTCGCTCGATGGGGCAGAGCGGGCTGGCGATTGTCTTTCGCCATATCCTGCCCAATGCCGCCCCGCCGATTTTCGTGACGGCGATCATCAGTATTCCCGACGCGATTCTCGTGGAATCGGGATTGAGCTTTTTGAGTTTCGGCGTGCCGCCGCCACAGGCGACGTGGGGGAACATCATAGCCGACGGAAAAACCTACATCCTCGACGCATGGTGGTTGATTGTTTTTCCAGGCCTCGCCATTTTCACCGCCTCGCTGGCATTTTATATCGTAGGCGATGCCTTGCGGCGTGCCTCTGACACCCGCTCCTGACCATGTCCCGACCGCTTCTCCAAGTTGAAAACCTCTCGATCCGCTTTCGCACGGAAGGCGGGGTGGTGGATGCTGTGCGCGGGGTCGATCTGACGCTCGAGGAGGGCGGTTCGCTGGCGATCGTCGGTGAGAGCGGGAGCGGCAAGAGTGTGACTGCGTTGTCGTTCGCGCGGCTTCTTCCGATGCCACCCGCGGAATACGCCGGCGGGCGGGTGTTGTTCGAGGGGAGGGATGTGCTGGCGATGGGCCAGAAGGAACTTCGTGCGATTCGTGGGGGCGGCATCGGGTATGTGTTTCAAGAGCCCGCGACCTCGTTGAACCCTGTTTATACGATCAGGAGCCAGATTGCTGAGGGTATCCGACTCCACCGGCCCGAGGTGGCGGATTTGGATGCCGAGGTCGAGAAGTGGCTCGATGCCGTGGGGATCGTCGATCCCGGCAAGCGCATGCATGATTATCCGCACCAACTGAGTGGCGGCATGCAGCAACGGGCGATGATTGCGATGGCACTCGCGTGCCGACCGCGACTGCTGGTCGCTGACGAGCCGACCACGGCGCTGGATGTGACGATCCAAGCGCAGATTCTTGCCGAGTTGAGGCGCCTGCGCGGGGAGTTCGGGATGTCGCTGGTGCTGATCACGCACAATTTCGGCATCATTCAAGGGCTGTGCGACCGGGTGGCGGTGATGTTCCGAGGGGAGATCGTCGAGGCAGGCGCCACCGCCGAGGTGCTCGGGAATCCGAGGCATCCCTACACCAAGGCGCTCATCGCCTGTGTGCCGCGTCTCGGATCGCGCCAGAAGCGCTTGAAGACAATCGATTACAACTGGGAGGCAGCAACATTATGACCGTCGAACGTTTGAAATACATCATCTGGGCCAAAAACACCGCTCGGGCGGTGGCCTTTTATCGCGACACGCTTGGGGGGCGTGTGGTTCGGGAGAACGAGCACATCGCGGAATTGGAAATCGCCGGCACGACGCTTGCGATCCACAGCGGAGGCGAGGACGACACCACATGGACCGGCTTGGCTTTTCAAGTGCCCGATGTGGTTGCCGGGGCGCGTGAGATTGTGGCAGCAGGAGGATCGTTGCGCCACGAGCCGATGTCCGACGAACTCGGCGAGCCGCCGCATTTGGCAATGTGCGCGGACCCCGAGGGGAACCAGATCATGCTCACGCGCAAGCGCGGGTGAGGGGGCTGAATTTCCACTTGTCTCCAGAATCCGCGGGTGTAGTGGTGACGACATGATTCCTCTTTTGATCGCCGGCGGCACGGTTCTCAGCACGATTGTCCAGCCCGAGTTGCCCGACATGATGAACCACACTCTCGCGGGGATCGAGGTCCAGGCGTCCAACGTGGTCTGCCGGAACAGGTGGGGGACTCCGATGATGCCCACGGGCGACGGAAGCTACAGCTTGATTGCTGTGCCAGAGGCATCGTTTATCGCCCAGAGCCTGATCCAGCCACCGAACAGTCCCAAAGGGTTCGATTTTCCCGAGTTTCGCCCCGAAGCAAAGGGGGCAGCAGCCACAGTGGAGCCGAAATCTGCTGTTCCAAAGCCTGATGTTCCCGTGGTGATTGGCGAGTGATTTTTTCGCCTAATTGAGCACGACTCTTCCCAAGGGGGCGTGGAACATCCACTGGTTCACGCTGTTCAACGCGCTGTCGTTCCAGATCGCGCTTGGAGCGCCGGTGATTCTCTACGCCAAGAGCATCGGGGCGAGTTCCACGGTGATCGGGGTCTTGGCGTCCTTTGTGCCATTGGTGATGGTGTTGCAATTGCCCGCCGCGCGGTTGTTGCCGGTTTATGGTTACCGGAAGTTCATGAGGGCCGGGTGGGGACTGAGGACGATGTTTTTGTTTTTGGTGGCGGCAGTGCCGTTGCTGTCGTTTCTCGACAACACGTCGAAGCTGATGCTGATGGGCGGCGCGTTGTTTGTGTTCAATGTGCTCCGCGGCATAGCCACCGCCGCGTGGATGCCGTGGTTGGCCTCGATCATTCCGGATTCCGAGCAGGCCGAGTTTTTCTCCAGGGACCACATGTTTTTATTCGGCGGGTCGCTGGTGTCGTTGGTCGCCTCGGCGGCGGTGGTCACGGGAAATCCCGGAAATGTGGAGTTTGCGCTGGTGTTTTTGTTGAGCGCGGTGGCGGGCCTGTGCTCCGTGTGGTTCATCACGAAAATCCCAGATCCTCCGCCTGCTGAGGTGCATCAATCCTCGATGGGCGGAGTGCCATGGAAACACATGATCCTGTATCCGCCGTTTTTCCGGGCACTTGTCTTCAATATCTATTTCCTTTTTGTGGTCGGGAGTCTCGGGGTGTTCAGTGTCGAGTATTTGCATGAGAATCCCGGCTTCACGACCGCCTCGGTGTTGTATTTGAGCGGACTTTCATTTGTCGGGTCGTTGATCGCGTTGACGTTTCTTGGGTCGAAAATCAAGCGACTGGGAGCCAAGCCGGTGATTGTGGTGGCGGTGGCGCTTTTTGCTGTGGTGATCGGGGGTTGGTTCCTCGTCGCCGCCGGGGTGCTTCGATGCTCTCCGCTGGTGATTGCCGGATTGAACGTGCTCGGCGGGGTCGCGGGAGCCGCTTTCAACGCAGCGAACGCCCGATTGGTTTTCGGGGTGGTCCCATCCACCGGGCGGAACCATTTTTTCGCGATCTACACGGTTTTGACGCAGTTGGGGATGGGAGCGTCGCCGGTGTCGTGGGGGCTGATGCTGGATTTTATGGGGACTTACGAAGTGGCGACGGGAGCGCTGACGTGGCACCGGCACAGTTTTTATTTCGGGGTGCTGTTTGTGATGGCGCTGCTCGCGTTCCTTTTCGCGGGAGTCCTGCGCGAACCCTCTTCAAAAGCCGCGCAGGAGGAGAATACGGTGTTGCCCGAGGCCGGTTAGAGGAGGGAGTTTACGAAGGCCTCGCGGTCGAAGGGGGCGAAATCGGTTTCCTTTTCACCGGTTCCGACAAAGCGGACGGGAATGCCCAGTTCGTGTTGGAGGGCGATGGCGATGCCGCCCTTGCCGCTGCCGTCGAGTTTGGTGAGGACAGCGCCGGTGAGGCCGATCGCTTTGTGGAATTCGCGTGCTTGGACGAGGGCGTTCGAGCCGGTGGAGGCGTCGAGAACGATCCATTTCTCGTGGGGAGCTGCGGGGTCCTGCCGGGAGAGGATGCGGACGACTTTCGAGAGCTCCTGCATGAGGTTGCTCTTGGTGTGGAGGCGTCCGGCGGTATCGCAGATGAGAAACTCCATGTTGCGGCGGTTCGCGCTGTTCCACGCGTCGTGGCATAGCGCCGCCGAGTCGCCTTGGTATTGACCCCGCACGACCTCGATGCCGAGGCGGTCGCCCCAGGCGCTGAGTTGTTCGATCGCCGCCGCGCGAAAGGTGTCGGCGGCGGCGAGGAGGCAGGAGTGGCCCTGCGATTTGATCCAATGGGCGAGCTTCGCGCAGGAGGTGGTCTTGCCGGTGCCGTTCACGCCTGCGACGAGAATGGTGAAGGGTTTTGCCGGGGTCGCGAAGAGGTCTGCTTGGCTTGGCGGGAGGATTTTTAGAATCTCCTCGCGGGCGACTTGCGCGACCGTTTCGCCGGTGATGGCACCGCCGCGTTTGCGCAGAGTTTCGATGATGTGCATGGACATGGGAACGCCCATGTCCGAGCGGATGAGCGTTTCCTCGAGATCGTCCCAATCGACGGGCGAGCCGGTGAAGCGGGCGACGATGTTTTTAAAAAACCCTGTGGCCATCGCGTCAGGAGGCGGATTTGGCGGATTGGGTTTCCTTGCGGATGCTGTCCAGCACGCCATTCACAAAGCGCCCCGAGTCGGCGGTGCTGTATTTCTTTGCGATTTCGATCGCCTCGTTGATGGCGACAGCCGGTGGCATGTCAGGGCAGTGGAGGATCTCGTGGCAGGCGATGCGCAGGACATTACGGTCCACGGCCGAGAGGCGCTGGAACTCGAAGTTGCGCGCGTGGCGACGGATGATGTCGTCGATCTCCGCCGAGTGGCTTGTCCAGCCGCGGAGCAGCTCGTCGCAGAAGCGGCGTGCGCTCGGGCTTACGCCGCGGATTTGGTAGAACTCCTCCAGGCCCGCGTCGCCGGCGTCGCCTTGGAGTTCCTTTTGATAAAGATATTGCACCGCCGCTTCGCGGGCATCGCGTCTCACACCCATGGGATCAATTGTTGAAGGATTTCAATGCCAGCGCGGCGCCCACGGCCGCGCGGGCGGCTTCGATGCCGCGGTTCATTTCAGGCTCGATGCAGCGTCGGCGCGCCTGCTCCTCATTCGCCACAAGGAGCACCTCGTGGATGACAGGCACTTCGTGGGCGAGGGAGATTTCCATGAGCGAGCGCGTCACGGCATCCGCAACCAACCTGGCATGCGCGGTGTCGCCCTCGATAATGACGCCGAGTGCGATGATGGCATCGGGCTTCAACGTGCGGGCGGCTGACTGGACGAGGAGGGGAATTTCAAAAGAACCCGGAGCGCGGTGGATGGAGATCGATGCCTCGGGGGAGATCGCTTTCAGCTCCGCGCAGGCATTGGAGACAAGGGCATCGACGTAGGCGGCATTGAATTGGCTGGCCACGACGGCAAAGGTGCGCGGAGGGGCGTCACCGGCATCCGGTCGTGGTGGTAGGAATTTCGACATGGCGTGGGATGTTGGGGATTTTTCGGCAGGCTGCAACGAAGAACATCGGGAGGCGTGGCTTTGCGATTGTCACATCGGGTAAAAGTCGCGGAGAATCGGTGGCGTGAAATATTTCACATCCCAGATCATGCATTTCATGCGGCCGGCCTCGAGCCGGAGGAATGTGAAGTTGCTCCTGCGGTTTGTGGGGGTGCTGGCGGTGATCATCGCTGTGTTCACGGTGTGTTTCCATGTGCTGATGCTTCACGAGGGGCAGGATCATTCGTGGATGTCGGGCTTCTATTGGACCATGGTGACGATGTCCACGCTGGGGTTCGGAGACATCACGTTTCAATCGGACCTCGGGCGTTTTTTTTCGGTGGTGGTGATTTTTACAGGCATCCTTTTTTTGCTGGTGTTGATGCCCTTCACGTTCATCGAATTTTTTTATTCCCCGTGGATGAAGGCCCAGCAGGAATTGCGGGCGCCGCGGGAGGTGCCCGAAGGGGTGTCGGGGCATGTGATTCTGGCAAACCATGATCCGGTGGCCGCGTCGTTTATCAAGCGACTCGAAAAATACGGATTCCGCTATTATTTGGCGGTGAATTCCCTGTCCAAAGCGCTGGAACTCCATGACGAAGGCTTGAGTGTTGTGTTGGCCGACGTGACGGATCCTGCGGCGTTCCGGTATTTGGGGATCGAGCGAGCGGCGATGCTGGTGGCGACGTCGACGGATGTGGTGAATACGAGCATCGCGTTCACAGCGCGGGAGATCTCTGCGAACCTTCCGATCGTGGCCACGGCGAGCGCGGCGGATTCGGTCGATGTGTTGGGATTGGCCGGGTGCAACCATGTGATCCAGCTCGGGGAATTGCTTGGAAGTTCCTTGGCGCGGCGGACGATTGCGACGGATGCGCAGGCGCATGTGATTGGAGAGGTTGACGGGATTCAGTTCGCCGAGGCCACAGCCGCGGGGACGCCTTTGGTTGGGAAGACATTGGTGGAAAGTAAGGTGCGCGAGCAGACAGGATTGATCGTCATCGGTGTATGGGAGCGCGGGACCTTTCGACTCCCGAGGGCCGGGGACATTATCACCGAGCGGACTGTGTTTTTGCTTGCCGGCACACGCGAGCAATTCGAGGTCTACAATGCGCTGTTCTGTATCTACCACCAATCGATGGCGCCGGTGGTGATCATCGGTGCCGGGCGTGTGGGGCGTGCTGCCGCACGAGCGCTTGAAACGCTCGACACCGACTACAGGGTTGTCGATCTCAAGCCAGAGCGTGGGCGGGGGTTTGGCGAGAAGTTTGTGTGCGGGAGCGCGGCGGATTTTCACACCCTCGAGCGGGCTGGGATCGAGCATGCTCCAGCGGTCATCGTGACCACGCACGAGGACGACATGAATATTTATCTCACGATCTACTGCCGGAAGTTGAGGCCCGATGTTCAGATTCTCGCGCGGTCCACCAAGGAGACGAACACGCCAAGGCTGCACCGAGCTGGAGCCGATCTGGTGATGTCGTATGCCACGATGGGAGCGGGGATTTTGTTTAACGACCTGTGCAGGGGCGGGGAGATGCTGATGGTTGCCGAGGGATTGTATGTGTTCAGGTTGGAATTGCCTGCGCGACTTGCGGGGGTGAGGTTGTCCGAGTCGAAGATTCGCGAACGCACGGGGAGCAGTGTGGTGGCCGTGCGGCGAGCTGGAACGATGCGGTTGAATCCCCTGCCGGACACCATGCTCGAGGAGTCGGATTCGCTCATTTTGGTGGGCAGCGCGGAGGCCGAGGAGAGCCTGCTGAAAATGTTCCGCTCGGAGGATTGAATTTTCTGCCGGGCGGGGTGCCCGAAAGGCAGGATTTTCCACCTGCGGAGCCTGAAAACCTCTTTAAACCGGGCTTCCGGAAGTTGGCCGGAGAAATGCTGTGAGAAATGTATCCGCAGGCCGCCGCTGACTCGGAGTCTGCAACATCCCACAATTTCACCATGTCCGATCTGAATCTTCCCGCCCTCGTCAATGAATCCTTCGCGCTGTTGGACCTCGGCTTGAACGATGAGGCTCTTGCCACGGTCGAGCGGTTGATTGAATCCGAACCCACCCGCGAGGTGCACCTTGCCGCCATCCAAGTATTCATCCGCTTGGGATTGTTCGATCGGGCCTGCGCCTCGTCCGATGAAGTTCTGAAATCCGGCGGGGCGGATGCCGGGGATTTGTCGTTGATCTCGCTGGCGTTGAATTTCGGCGGCAGAATCCAGGAGGCCTACGAGCTTCAGAAAGGGATCTTTCCGCAGACCACCGAGGGGCATTTGGGCCGGCTTTATGGAATGGCCTGCAAGGCTTCGCGGCTGGGCCGCCACCAAGAGGCGTTGAACCACCTGCTCTCGAGTTTCCGATTTGCCAACGTCGAGTCGTGGGACGCGCACCGGAAGATTTTTTTGGACAGCGAGCTGGCCGGGTTGTGGGAGGCGATTCCCTCGATGCAGATTCCGCTGCGCGAGGCGATGAGGCATTGCAATCTGCCCTTCGACGAGATTCTCGAGTTGAACACCGCGAGCGGGGAGGCGCGGTGTGTGGATTTCCTCGATCTAGAGGTGATGCCCAAGCAGTTCCATGCGTTGTTGCAACCGGTGCACGGGTCGACATTTGAAACCAGCCCGCTCATGGAAATGCGCGAACCCGAATTGTATCGGGACTATCTCGCATGGCAGGATTCGCTGGTGCTTCCGCGGTTGGAGGTGTTCGGCGCCTTGCGCGACATGATTCGTTCGACGGTGGTCGCCGAGCAATTGGCCTTCGCCGAGTTTCAGGCCTCAAGGGGACGCATCGCCTGCGCGCGCAACCACCTTGTGTGCCATTTGCTCGAGTCGCCCGGCGCCTCGATGGACAATCTGCCCGACATTCCCGCCTTGCGCCCGCTTGTTGAGGAGTTCCGCGCCCAGTATGCCGAGAGCCCCGAGGCGTTCAGGTATCTTATTTCGTGGGAGTGCAAGGAAAATCCCGAGGAGTTTATTCGCGACGTGTATAGCGAGTTGCCCGAGGTCAACCGGCGTTCCGGTTATGCCCTCCTCGCGTTGGGTTCCATGCATTACCGCCTCGGCAACACGTCCTCGGCGATCGAGAGTTGGGCAGCCTGTGCCAAGAAATGGCCCAAGGACGACGCGCCTGTCATGAACGCCACGATCCTGCTCAGTGGAGAGAATCGCTGGGACGAGGCCACGCGGTTGATCAACCGACTTCCCGGCACCTGCCGCGAATCGATGCTCTGGAAAAGCGCCACGCGGGCGATCAAGGAGCGCCGCCAGTTCACCATCTCGTCGAAAATCCACCCTGCCCCTCGCATTCCCACGCCTACGTTTGGACACCTCTACTCTGGAGCGGACGAGGAATTCCTGCACGAGAAGCGCAAGCTGACGCCGCTGCAGTTCTGATTCAGGCGCGGCACACCGCCACGCGGTGGCGGAGACGGAGAAACATCGCCGCCGCTGCCGATCCAAGGCCCACGACGAAACCGGTCCACACCCCTGGACCGCCCATGCCGAGCGCGAAGGCGGCAGTCCATGACACCGGCAGGGCGATGCCCCAATACGCCGCGATGCCAATCAGCAGCGGGATGCGCGTGTCGGCAAAGCCGCGAAGTGCGCCCGAGGAGACGACTTGGATGCCGTCGAAAATCTGAAAGACGCCCGCCAGCACGAGGAGTTGGACAGTCAACGCCCGCACCGCGGAATCCTCCACAAAGCCCGCCGCGATAGTGTTGCCAAAGAAAAGGTAGCAGGCGGCGAATACAGACATGACGCCGACAGCGAGGCCCAGCGCGCCGTGGACGATGTCTGGAATGCGCTCCCTCGAGTCCGATCCGCGCGCGTGTCCCACGCGCACCGAGACCGCCTGAGAGAGTCCCAGCGGGACCATGAATGTCGTCGCCGCGCAAGAGAGAGCGATCTGGTGGGCGGCGAGCGGCACCACACCCAGCCAACCCATCATGAGTGAACCGAACGAAAATCCACCGATCTCGCAGAGGTTCAGCCCGCCTGAGTGGATGCCGACATCCGCCAACCGCCGCGCGCGCGCCATGAGACCCGGGGCGAGCCAGCGGGTCGGCCACGCGCTGTGGAGGCGGCGCGAGCGGGAGGTGTAGGCTACGATGCCCAGCATCACAGCAATGCGGCTGAGGAGAGTTGCCCAGCCCGCGCCGTCGAGGCCCAGTGCGGGTGCGCCGAGGTTGCCGTAGATGAGAATCCAGTTCAGGAGGACATTGAGGCCAACGCCCGCGAGCATGATCCAGAAGGGCGGCCATGGGTGGTCCAGCGCCTCGCTGAAATTCTTCGCGGCGGAGGTGATGAACACCGGAAGAAACGACCACGCGCAGAGGAGAAAATACGGGCCCACGATGGCATTGACCTCGGTGGGTTGGCGGAGCAGTGGAAGGGCTGGAAGGCCGGCATGGGCCAATGCCCCGAGCATCGCGCCGAGCAACAGGGCGATGAGGAGTCCGCCGCGCAGAAAATCCCCTGCAACCGCCTGCTTTCCCTCTCCATGGGCGTGGGAGACTTCCACGCTCACCGCAGAGAGAAGCCCGAAGCCGAAGACCATGGGCACCGCCAGCACGGTGTTCGCAAAGGCGCAGGACGCCAGCGGCACGACGCCCACGTGGCCGACCATGATGGTGTCTGCGATGCCCATGAGCATCTGGCCGACAAGGCCGGCGATGATCGGAGCCGCGAGGGTAAGGGTGCGCCGATTTTCGGCCAGGAGCGACATGGACGGATCAGTGCATCGAATCAACCACCTCGCGGAAGCGTTTGATGGATGACGCCCTGCCGGTGGCGGGATCGATCTCGACGAGTGCGCCGCAGGCATGGGACGGGCCTTTTGCCACATGGAATTTCGTCGGCATGCAATCGATGAACTTTTGGATCACGGGCGGGGCTTCACGGCCGATGATCGAATCGATGGCCCCGCACATGCCCGCGTCGCAGAGGAACGCCGTGCCGCCTGGGAGAATCCGCTCGTCGGCTGTTTGCACATGGGTGTGTGTGCCCACGACCGCCGAGACTAGGCCGTCGAGATGGCGACCCATGGCGGTTTTTTCACTCGTTGTCTCGCCGTGGATATCGACAAAGATGACTGGCGTTTCATTGCGCAGGCGGTGGGCCTCGGCGGCGGCGGTGGTGAAGGGATTGTCAAGTTGCTGGCCCATGAAGGTGCGGCACTGGACATTCATGACAGCGACTTTGCCTTTTGGGGTCTCGAGCACGATGCTTCCCTCGCCGGGAGCGCCTTGCGGGTAGTTCAGCGGGCGGAGGAGGCGGGGTTCGGTGTGAATGTAGGGAGCGGTTTCCTTTTGATCCCAGACATGGTCGCCGGTGGTGATGACCGCCACGCCGCTGCGGAGGAGTTCGATGGCGATTTTCGGGGAGATGCCGCGTCCGTTGGCGGCATTCTCGCCGTTCACCACCACAAAATCGACTTCCTGTTCCTTTAGAAGCCGCTGCACAACATGTTTGGCGGCGTTGCGCCCCGCCTCGCCCACGAGGTCGCCCAAAAACAGCAATCGAATCATCTGTTCTTTTTATAGAAAGACGGGCCGAACGCATTTAAAAAAACGTCCATGCGCGAATTGTTGCTTTCCGTGGTGTTGCTATCCGTGGGTGCCGGGCTGTTGTCGGCAAAGGTCACTCCGCTTGGTGCGAAGCCTGAGTGGGCGGAACTCGACGGGTTCCAAGAGACGATTACCAAGGGGAAATTTGTGGAGCTTCTCGACCGCGTGTATGCGCCCAACGGCGGTTGGAAGGAGTGGATCGCAGATCGAAGGCGGCACGGCGCACATCTCGCCTCGGCCCGGGGGCAAGCCCTACGTGTTGCGCTTTGCGACTTCCGAAGCCAAGCCGGTGCCGCGTTTCTGGAGGGGAAGGCCGAGTTGCCGCCGCCAACAAAAGGCAAGCCGCTTGCCGGGCTGAGGATCGCGATTGATCCCGGGCATATCGGCGGCAAGTGGGCGAAAATGGAGGAGCGCTGGTTCCAGATCGGCAAGGGAAAGCCGGTGACAGAAGGGGACATGACGCTGAGGGTGGCGAAGCTCCTCGAGGATCGGCTGAAAAAGCTCGGTGCCGAGGTGCGCTTGACGCGAACAGGCGGGAGTCCGCTCACCAAGATGCGGCCGGAGATGCTGCTCGCGGAGGCAAGGCGCTCGCTCGCCGAGAGCAACCGCAAGGCCACGGCATTCACCCTTCAAAAGGAAAGCGAGAAGCTTTTTTACCGCACGGCCGAGATTCGCAGCCGCGCTTGGCTCGTGAATTCTGTGATTAAGCCCGATCTCGTGGTGTGCTTGCATTTCAACGCCGAGGGGTGGGGCGATCCGGCGAGGCCCTCTCTGATCGACAAGTCGCACTTGCATTTCCTCGTGACCGGCGCGTGGAGCCGGGACGAACTCGAGTATGAGGACCAGCGGTTCGAGATGCTCCAGAAGCTCCTGAGCAGGTCGCTTGAGGAAGAGGCGCCGGTGAGCGAGGCGTTGGCGCGCAGCCTCGCCGCCGCCACGAAACTCCCGCCCTTCATTTACCATGGAAACAACGCGGTGCGGGTGGGGGAGGGCGATTATGTGTGGGGCAGAAATCTCCTCGCGAACCGCTTGTTCAACTGTCCCGTCGTCTATGCCGAGCCGTATGTGATGAACAGCCGTCAAGACTACGCGCGCATCCAAGCCGGGGATTACAAAGGCACGAGAATCTTCGCTGGGGTGCCCCGCAAGTCGATCTACCGCGAATACGCCGACGCCATGGCCGAGGGGATTGTGGCTTATTATGCCGGGCGGTGAAGCGCGCTCTCAGGCGTTGAGCGATTCGTAGAGCGCCTTTGTCTGGCGGGCGATGGATTCCCACGAGAAGACCTCGACGGCACGCTTGCGGCCGGCTTCGCCGAAGGCTTTTTGCTTCGCGGGATCGGCCATGAGATCGTTGATGCGGGTGGCGAGGTCTTGCGAGAATTTCGCGGGGTTGGTGGCCTCGAAGGGGCTGTCGGACATTTGCTCGACGGGGACAAGATAGCCGGTCTCGCCATCCACCACGACCTCCGGAATGCCGCCCACGGCGCTTGCCACGACGGGGCATCCGCAGGCCATGGCTTCGAGATTGATGATGCCGAAGGGTTCGTAGATCGAGGGGCAGACGAAGACGCTCGCGTGGCTGTAGAGTTCGATCTTTGAGGTGTTGTCCAGCATGCCATCGATCCAGACGACGCCCCCGCGGGCGGCTTGGGCATGTTCGATGGCGGCTTTCATTTCCTGCGCGATCTCCGGGGTATCCGGCGCGCCCGCGCAGAGGACGACTTGGAAGCCGGGGGCGAGGTGTTTGATGGCGTTGACGAGGTGGATGATGCCCTTTTGGCGTGTGATGCGGCCGACGAAGAGGGCGTAGGGTTTCGAGGGATCGACGCCGTGGCGCGAGAGAGCGGCGGTCGAGGCGACCTTGGAGTATTCGACGGGGTCGATGCCGTTGTGGATGATATGGAGTTTTGCGGGATCGACGTCAAAGAGGGCCTCCACATCGCGGCGGGTGCCCTCCGAGACAGCGATGACGGCATCGGCCATTTCCATGGCGGTGCGCTCCACCCAGCAGGTGAAATCATAGCCGCCCGCGAGTTGTTCGCGTTTCCAGGGGCGGAGGGGTTCGAGCGAGTGGACGGTGAGGACAAAGGGGATGCCGTAGTTGAGTTTCGCGAGGATGCCGCCGAAGTGGGAATACCATGTGTGGCAGTGGACGAGATCCGCGTCGATCGCCGTGGTGTTGAAATCGAGGCAGCGCTGGAGGGCGCCGAAGACGGATTTCAGCGGCGGGGGGCAGGTGAAGCGGGAATTGTCGAGGCCGTAGCCGTGCACGGTGAGGTTCGGCGAGGTCGAGTTTTGGTCACCGAAGCAGCGCACATCGACAGGCATGAGCTTGGCGAGTTCGCGGCTGAGGTATTCGACGTGGACACCGGCGCCGCCATAGATGTGGGGTGGGTATTCGTTGGTGAGGAACAGGGCTTTCATAAATAAAAAGGGCTGGCGGGTTACATGAGTTCCGCCGGAATCGAATACTGCAGGCGGCCTGCGGGATTGGTCCATGCGATGATCTCAAGAGCGGTCAGCGAGGCTTTGCGGACATTGACGAGGATGGGGTCGGGCATGTCGAGGAGGCGCGAGATGGCGCGGCTGAAGTCTGGTTCGTGGCCCGCGACGAGGACAGTCTTGCAGCCCGCATGGGCGTGGAGTTCCTTGAATAACGAATCGAGATCCATGCCGCAGGCGAGGCATTCCAGCACCACTGGTTCGACTCCCACGGCCTTGCCGACGATGTCGGCGGTCTGGCGTGCGCGCACGAGCGGGCTGGTAAGAATGATGTCGGGAATCAAATGGCGCGATTTGAGGAATTTCCCGACCTTGGCCGCTTGCGTGTTGCCTTTCGGGGTAAGGTTTCGAGAGAAGTCCGAGCCGGTGAACGGCTCGGCATCGGCGTGGCGCAGGAACTGAAGAGTCATGGCGAGGGAAAAATCACATGCTCATGCCGCCATCCACCGCCAGCACCTGGCCGGTGATGTAGCCCGCTCCCGAGCCTGCAAAAAAGGCGACGGCGGCGGCGATGTCGTCCACAGTGCCGAATTTGGAGAGCGGAATCTGCGACATGGCTCCTTTGCGAATATCCTCGTTGAGCACGGCGGTCATGTCGGTCTCTGTGAAGCCAGGAGCAACGACGTTGACGGTGATGCCACGGCTGGCGACCTCACGGGCGATGCTTTTCGACATGCCGATAAGGCCCGCTTTGCTGGCCGCGTAGTTTGCCTGGCCGGCGAGGCCCATGAGACCGCTGACGGAGCTGATATTGATGATACGGCCCGAGCGTTGCTTGACCATGGTGCGGAGCATGGCGCGAGTGAAATTGAAGGCGCCCTTGAGGTTGGTTTGCAGCACGACATCCCAGTCCTCGCTCGACATGCGCATGGCGAGGGTGTCGCGGGTGATGCCTGCGTTGTTGACGAGGATGTCGCATCGGCCGAAGTCAGCGAGGATCTGGTCGCCGGTTTTCTGGACAGCATCGAAATCGGCGACGTCCACCGCGTAGGGTTTCGCTGTGTCTGGAGCGATGGCATTGATGGACTCGGCGGTGCGTGCGGAGTTCGACTCCGTGCGGCTCACAACGGCGATCTTCGCGCCCTCCGCGGCCAAGTGTTTCGCAATCGCCTCGCCGATGCCGCGTCCCGCTCCGGTAACGACGGCGACCTGGTTTTCAAATCGTTTGGTGCTCATGTGCGCGGCAAGAAAAACACCGCGGGCATGGCATTGGAAACATGTTTTTTGGATCAGCCTCCGGCGGCGACTTGGAGAATCTCGATGCGGTCTGCCTCGGCGAGCGGGGTGGTATCCCATTCCGAGCGGCGGAGGGCGGTGCCATTGTGCTCGACGAGGATCATGCGGGGCTCAAGGCCCAGACGGGCGACGAGATCGTGGATGCCGTGGAGCGTTTCGAAGGACCGCGGAGTGCCGTTGATCTGGAGGGTCATGAGGCGAGGATGGCGGCGTCCCAGTCCTTCCACACGGGGTCGAGGCCGAGTGATCGGAGAACGGATTCGACAGCGCGTGGCGAGCGTTCGTCGGAGATCGAGAATTGGCCGGTGGCGGATTCCGCGCCTTCGACAGGCACGATTTTTCCCCGCACGGTGAGATGGAGCGCTTCGCGCCCTTGGCCGGTGTAGCCGCCGGGTTCGGTGTGGCTGCCGGCACTCATCATGGTCACGCCCAGCGGGGCGACGACGTTGCGGAAGGCAGCCGATTCGCGCGTGCTGAGGATGATGCCTACAGCGGGAAACGCGAGACGCACGGCGCAGAGGAGTTGGATGAAATCGCGGTCGGCGAGGGGGTGGGTCGGCTCGAACTCGCCTGCTGCCGGGCGGAGGCGTGGCATGCTGACAGTGAGCTGGGATTTCCAACAAACCCGCTGGAGATATTCCAAATGGGCCGCGAGCGCGATGGCCTCGCCCCGCCAGTCCGAGAGCCCGAAAAGCGCGCCGATGCCGATGCGGCGGAATCCCGCGGCGTAGCCCCGCTCCGGGCAGTCGAGGCGCCAATCAAAGTCTTTTTTCGGGCCAGCGAGGTGGGTGGCGCGGTAGGCCTCGCGGTCGTAGGTCTCTTGGTAAACGATGAGCCCCTCGGCTCCAGCTTGGACGAGTGGTAAGTAATCGGGGGTTTCCATGGGGGCGACCTCGATGGAGAGCGAGGGAATGAACGGGCGGAGGCGCTCCAGGCAGAGGCGGAGGTAGGGGCCGGAGACGAATTTCGGGTGCTCGCCGGCGACAAGGAGGATGTTGCGGAACCCCTCCGCCGCCAGATGTCGGGCCTCCGTTTCCATCTGATCGATCTCCAAGGTCACGCGCTGGATGGCGTTTTCCCGGGAAAACCCGCAGTAGGCGCAGGAGTTGATGCACTCGTTTGAGAGGTAGAGCGGGGCGAAGAGCCGCATGGTTCTTCCGAAATGGCGACGTGTGAGGGCGGTCGAGCGGGCGGCGAGGGATTCCAGCGTGGCATCGTTGGTCGGCTCGAGCATGGCCTCGAAGCGCCGGAGAAGCGGCGATTTCTGGAGCAAGGCGGTATCGAAGGATTTGGAAAAACTCATGCCGGTGCGAAAATGCGGGGGTATTAATCGACGGATTGACCGGAACCGCAAGTGGCGAATTTTTGCGCTGACATCTCGACGGTGCCGGGCGGCAAAATCTGCCTTGCGGGGTGGGGTGGGGTGGGGGTTTTCCCCTTGTTGGGAGATGGCACGGTCGATGCTACGAATGAAGGCATGGTAGAAGGAATTTACAGCAATGCGGCCTCGCTCTCGGCCTTGGAGAAATGGCAATCGGTTGTTTCCCAAAATCTTGCCGCCTCAAACGTGGCTGGGTTCAAGAAAATGGACTTCGCTATCGAGACGGATGACCAGAAAATGATGGAGTATGCGCAAAAAGACTTCGGCGGCGCGCAGCACACCGGTCACATGCCGACCCGCACGACGAGCATCAATTTCTCCAATGGCGACCACAAACCCACTGGAAAACCGACGGATTTCGCGATCGACGGGGACGGGTTTTTTCAAGTCCGTGGGGACGACGGCAATCCGTTGTTCACGCGTGATGGCGAGTTTCATTTCAATCAAAACAATACACTTGTGACGAAAGATGGGCTTGAGGTTGTCGGTGCCGAGGGCCCGATCACTATCGATCCCGAGCAGGGGGCGTTCACGGTGGCCCGCGATGGCACGATCACACAAGGCGACAATGCGGTCGGACGGTTGGCATTGTATGAGATCGAGGACACTGACGCGCTCACCCGGGTCAATGGCGGATACTTCGAGGGACCCGCCGGGCAAAATCCGCAGGCGCTCGAGGAGATGGCCCTGATTCAAGGCTCGATCGAGGCCAGCAACGTGGCTCCCATGGCTGAAATGGTCAGCATGATCGCGATTTCCCGCGCCTATGAAGCCTCCCAGCGTGCGATGCGCTCGCATGATGATTTGATTTCGAAAGCCATTAGTTCACTCGGTTCACCAACCGCCTAACCCACCACAACGCCATGCTAAGAGCACTCCAAGCCGCTTCCACTGGAATGGAAGCACAACAAATGAACCTGAACACCATCGCCAACAACCTGGCGAATGTGAACACCACCGGGTTCAAAAAGAACAAAATCGAGTTCCAAGACATGCTCTACCAGAAGCGCCGTGCGGTTGGCGCCGAGGAGGGTGCGGGAAACCTCGTGCCTGCGGGCGTCGAGGTCGGCAATGGAACACGCGTCGTTTCGACAGCGAAAATCTACACCCAAGGCCAGTTGTTGCAGACCGGCGAAAAGATGGATGTCGCGATCCAAGGCGATGGCTTTTTCGAGGTGCAGCGTCCGGATGGCACGACCGCATTCACGCGTGATGGTGGATTCAAGGTTGCCGCCGATGGCACGGTGGTGACGAATGACGGCCTGCCGGTGCTCGGCGGCTTCCAACCGATTCCCGTGGACGCCCTGAATGTGAACATCTCCTCGACCGGCCAGGTGACGATCGAAACGCCCGGCGGGCAGCAGAATTTCCAAATCCAGTTGGCGCGGTTCAACAACCCCGCCGGCTTGCGCAGCGAGGGCGGCAATTTGTTTGCGGAAACCCCAGCCAGTGGAGCTCCTGTTCTTGGAGCCCCGGCGCAGGCTGGTTTCGGTTCATTGCTTCAGAACCATCTGGAAACCTCGAACGTCAACGTCGCCGAGGAAATGGTGAACATGATCCTAGCCCAACGTGCCTATGAGGTGAACGCCAAGGCGATCCAATCCTCGGATCAAATGATGCAGGAGACCAACAACATCAAACGCTGATGAAACTCCTCCCGGCATTCCTTCTCGCGTTGTCGATGGCGCTTACCGTGCGCGCCGCCGATCTCGGAGAGATCACCTCGCCGCTGGCCTACGCGCCGAGCAATCCAGTGGCCAAAGTGTTCGAAGGCCCGAAATCCGGCTCCGTCCCCGCCGTGGTGACCTCGCTTGGGACTCTGCAGATCGGGTCCGATCAGGTGCTGGACGCGTTGAAAAGGGAAATGATTGCCCGGTGCGGCGTGGAGGGGGATTTGCACTTGTCCTTTGCCCGCCCTTGGAATGGCGTGGAAATTCGCAACGACAAGGATTGGCGGGTGGTGTTGGAGCAAATGCCTGGCGGGTTTGTGACTCCTTCCATGGAGGTGGTGTTTCGTGTAGAAGCTTCCGGCAAGACGGTTGGAACATGGACCGAGACCGTGAACGCCAAGCTCTACCGCCCCGTTTGGACAACCCTCCGCCGGTTGGACCGCGGCGAGCGGTTGGATTCCTCGGTGTGTGCCTTGAAAAATACCAATGTGCTTTCCCAAAAACTTCCCTATGTGCCAGCGGATGCGGATCTCTCGATCTATGAGATGGCCCAAACCTTGGGTCAGGAGCGCCCGTTGACCGAACAGGACATCAAGCTCCGTCCGCTGGTGCACAAGGGAGACGCTGTCAATGTGGTTGTGAACCAAGGCGCTATGAGTATCTCGATGAAAGGCGTTGCGCTTGGCACGGCCGGGGCCGGGGAGACTGTGGGCGTCCGCAACAGGGAAAGCCGCAAGGATTTTCAGGCCCAGGTGATCGGTCCGAATACCGTTCAAGTCCACTTCTAAGCTCCAAAAATGAAACGCATCCTACCGCTTTTGACCGCCTCGGTGATCGCAGGAATCGCCTGCCCTTCCACCGTCCAAGCCACGTCGTTGTGGGTGAAGGCCGGAAATACCGAGCAGAGCATGTTTGCCGACAAGATCGCCCGGAATATCGGCGATATCCTTACGATTGTCGTGCAAGAGGACACCTCGACCTCGCAGACAGCGCGAATCAAGACCTTTGACAGCGTCCAAGGGGGCGCAGGCATTTTCCCAGCGCTGAACGCCACCTTCAACCAGTTCCTCCAGGCCCTTCCCGGCTGGATCTCGAACGCCTCGGGTGTTCCCTACAATGATGGCGACGTGACGATTCCCACCCTCGACCTCGCGGCAAAAGGCGAGTGGAATGGCGGCGGCGACACGCAGAACACCCTCACGATCACAAACCGCACCGCAGTGACTGTGGTGGATGTGTTGCCGAACGGAAACCTGGTCGTCGAGGGGGCGAAAATCATCCGCTCCGCGCAGGAATCCCAATACGCCTACATGCGCGGCATCGTCCGACCTGTCGATATTCGTGCCGACAATACTATTCTTTCCACCCAGGTGGCCGACGCCCAAGTCGAGTTCATCCCCGAGGGCGAACTCTCCGATGCCCAGAAAAAAGGCTGGCTGCTCAAGGCGTGGGACAAGGTCAAACCCTTCTGAAATCCTGTGAAAAAGCTCCTCCTCATTCCTCTCGTCGCCTCCTTCCTCGGCCTGCCCGCGCAAGCGCAGGAGTCGCCCATCACGCTCAACTACACCGGCGGATCCCGCATCAAGGATCTCATCGATGTCGAAGGAGCGCGTGACAACCAATTGAGCGGATACGGCCTCGTCGTGGGCCTGACCGGCACCGGCGACAGCAAGATCGACTCGACACTCCAGACGATCGCCAACGCATTGAAAAACTACGGCGTCAACGTGCCGCAGGATGACATCAAGTCCGGCAACGTCGCCGCGGTCATGATCACTTCGGATATCGGGCCGTTCATGCGGCCGGGGTCACGGATCGATGTGGTGGTGTCGTCCATCGGCGATGCCAAGGCGCTCCAAGGTGGCGTGCTTCTCCAAGTGCCTCTGAGAGGTGCGGACCAGACTGTTTACGCCGTGGCGCAAGGCCCGATCGCCGTGGGTGGCTTCTTGGGCGGAACCGGCGGGCCTGGTGGTGCCACGGTGCAGAAGAATTTCCCGACTGTCGCAACCATCCCTGGCGGAGCGATCGTCGAGCGCGAGATTCCCACCGAGATCGTCCGGAATGGATCGATGAACCTCATGCTTCGCAATGCCGACTTCACCACCTCCGCCCGCATGGCCGAGGCGATCAACCGCGTGTTTCCGAATACCGCTGTGGCCCGCGATGCCAAGACGGTCAACGTGCTCGTCCCGCCGGAATATAGCGCCTATGAAGTTAACTTCCTCGCCACCGTGGGTGGGATCGAGCTTGAGCCCGACTCAGTGGCCAGGGTGGTCATCAACGAACGCACAGGCGTGATCGTGGCCACTTCAAATGTCCGCGTGTCCAAGGTCGCTGTGAGCCATGGCTCGATCACGATCTCGATCGCCTCGACACTCACCGCCAGCCAACCAGGGGCCTTCAGCGGGGGCACGACAGCGATTCTTCCCAGCACCACCACCAGCGTCGACCAGCAAAAGGGATCGTTCCAAGTGGTCGAAGAGTTCCCGACCATCGAGAAGGTGGCTGCCGCGCTCAATGCCCTTGGCGTTTCCACCCAAGACATGATGTCGATCTTCCAATCCATGAAGCGCGCTGGCGCCCTGCAAGCCGAACTCGTTCTGAACTGATATGGAAATCTCCGCTCTCCAATCCAACCCGCTGCAGATGAGCGACTCATCGCTTGGCGCGTTGCAGTCCGCCCTTAAGAACGGCAAAAATGCCTCTCCGGAGGATGCAAAAATTGCCGACTCCTGCAAACAGTTCGAGTCCATGCTCTGGCGGCAGATGCTCGACAAGGCCCTGCAACCGATGCTCCACAGCACGGAAAACGGCGCGGATAAGACTGGCACCTACAACTATTTCATCACAAGCACGATCTCGGATGCCATGAGCGGCGGTCCGACCGGCATTTCCTCACTTCTTCAAGCCCAACTCATTAACAAATCCAAAGCCCTTACCGAATTATGAACATCCAACAAAAATTCCACGAGATCGTTTCAGCGTTGCAATTCGAGCTTCAAGAATACGGCGGGCTTTTGCATCTGTTTGACCGCCAGCAACAATGCATCATCCACCAAGACCCCTCCGGGTTTTTGGATATCAATGTCGAGGTGGACGAGCAGATCGCCAAGCTCACGCACTGCCGCCAGCAGCGCGAGCAACTCGTGAGCAATATCGCCCTGGCCCTCGGGAAACCGGCAAATATCACCCTTTCCGCGCTCAGTCAGAGCTTTCAAGTTGATCATCAGCCACTTCTTCGTGCATTGATTGACGAGATCAACGATCTGATCACCCGCACACAGCGCCGCACCCGCCAAAACCGCATGCTTCTCGCCCAGTGCGTGGAGTCGGCACGGCAATTGCTTAACATAAGCAACCCCGGTGCGATCCCAGGAACCTACGGGGCCCACGGACAGATACAGACACACTACAACCCCAACCGCCTGACCGCCGCCGTCGCCTAAAAGTCGACCCGGCGGGAACCGGGCAACCAAACAAGGAAGTTTACAAACCATGTCAGGCCTCATCTCCTCGCTTCAGAACAGCAGCGCGGCACTTCGTGTTCACTCGAAGGGGCTCGAGACTGTCGGGAAAAATCTCGCGAATATCAACAACCCCGCCTACGCCAAGCAACGCGTGGCGATCGGGGACCGCGGCCAGATCAATACCGGCATCGCCACCGAGATGATGGGCGTCGAGGCCATGGAGCTTCGACAAAACCGCGACAGCATGCTCGACAAGGGCGTCATGCGCGAACTCAACGCCACCTCCGCCCTCGAGGCCGCCAAGCATGTCCTCCAAAGCGCCGAGACCGCGTTGGGCCAATTCCTAGACCGCACCGAGGACGGCACCTCGATCCAAAATGTCACCGGAGCGACCGGCGGCGGCATCAGTGACGCGCTCACCGATTTTTTCAATGCCTGGGAAAGTTTTTCCGTCAAACCCAACGACGTCGCCGAAAAACAACTCCTCATCGCCAAGGCGCAAATCCTTGCGGACAAGTTCAACGCCACCGACAAGCGCTTGAACCAAGTCCAAACCGATGTGGATCAACAGGTCCAAACAGACCTCATCGTAGTCAACGACCTGCTGAACGAAATCGCCGAGATCAACGACTACATCGCCAAGGCGGAGAACGTGAAGCCCTTCTCAGCCGTCGATCTCCGCGACCAGCGCCAGGCCAAGCTCGAGGAACTCTCGAAGTATGTCGATGTGACGTTTGCCCCCATGGATCCGGACTTCAAAAAGGGCCTCGGCCGCATCGATGTGCTCTTGAACAACGGGCAGAACCCCCCGGTCAAATTGGTGGACGGTTCCGCAGTCACGGCAGCCGGGCAATTCCAATACAACACGGCCACCCGCGAGTTGAGTTGGTCTGGGGCCACAGCCACCACGATCCCCGACGGATCACTCACTGCCCGCGTGAGAGCTGCCACAGAGACGGTGGCTGACACCCGCGACAGCCTCAGCGATCTGGCTTCGCAATTGGTGGAGCAAGTGAATGGCGCCTACCAAGGGGATGGCGGTATCGGAAACGTCTTCAATCTCGCCAGCACGAACGGCATCATCGATATGAGCTACAACAAGGATCTCACCCTTGTTGCTGGAGCCAGCGGCGGCAATCGAATCGCCTTGGCCGTGGCCGAGTTGGGAACAAAAATTTTCGAGCCAACGGAAATTCCGCTCTTCGATAGCGACACGGAGCATGGGTTTGCGGACGGCGATCAAGTCTACGCCACCGAGAGCGGTCTTCTTTGGATTGCTTCGGGGATCGATCCCTCGAAACTGGGCGTGGTTGCCGATACGCCACGCTACGAGGTCGAGGTCGTTACGGACAAAAGTTTCCATCTCAAGAATCCCGATGGCTCCTACGTCGACGGATTGGTGGCGACGTCGCCAGTTACGAAAGTCACTTCCTATGTGGAGCCTGTTCCGCTTCCACTCAGCCCCAAGGTCGATCCCTTCATCACTGAGTTCGGGTTTCCTGATGCGGCTTTTGCGGACGGTGACCAGATTCAGTTCACCTCCCTGCCGCCGGAGACCGCCGATGAGGTGCTCGACAGCAAATTGGTTTACACCCTTCAGACGAACGGGAACGGCTTCAGTATCTTGAAGCCGGATGGAACGCCGATCCAAGTCACAAACGAGGTTCTTTTCGGTGTCGACGGGACATTCGCGCCAGAGATCAAAGAAGTGGCCGCCGCTTCCAACACGACGACCACAATTACTGCGGTGACTTACGGCGGGGCGTTCTTTGGTGATTTTGCTCTCGCGGACGCGGATTCATTCGACGACGGCGACCAAGTCAAATTCACGAGCCTCCCGGCCGGTTCGCCTCTTAAGGAAGACACCGTCTACACCCTAAGCACATTGTTCGCAAACTCCGAAACCGGTGCCGAGTCGTCGGAGGGACAACCAAACGCCATCAAGGTCTATCAATTCAACGACATCAACGGCAATCCCGTTGCCGGGGTGGATGCAGCATCCATCGGCGCCAATACCCAAGTTACTTTGCTCGGCCCCACCGCCGATCCGGCCAACCCCAAGACGTCCTCGATCTCGGCGCTTGCATTCACAGAAGAAAATATCGGCCAATTTTTGGGCGAGTTCATCACAGGCAACCCGCCGGAATTCACCCAAGGCCAGAAGGTCAGCCTGACCAACTTGCCTGAAGGCTCGAAACTCAGCACTACCGACGTTTACGCCATCTCGACATTGGCCATCGACCCGGAGAATCCGAATCAAAACCTCTTCACGCTTCTCGATGCGGATGGCGTTTCCTTGGAGTTGTCGCAGGCCGACATCGCCGCCAACACGCAAATCGCGTTGAGCGCGATCAGCTCCGAGGGGAGCTTCCTGTCCTTCGACCAGCGCAACTTTGAAGGTTCCTTTGCGGGTAACTTCAACAACATCGTCACCGTTCTAGCGCAAGAGCTGAACACCACAAATATCCGCCTCGAGGACCAGGAACTCAGCGAGAAAATGGCCGTCGAGACCCGTGATCAATACAGCGGCGTGTCGCAGGACGAGGAAGTCACGGACATGATGAAATTCCAGCGCAGCTTCCAAGCCTCCGCCCGCCACATCAACATTATCGACAGCCTTCTGGATCAAGTCGTCAACCGCCTCGGCATAGGCTAACCTGAAAGATAAGCTATGAGAGTCACCTTCAATTCCGTCTCGGACACCCTCCTCGGCCGCTTGCAAGCGCTCGGAGCGCAGCAAAACAAAGCCCTCGTCGAACTCAGCAGCGGGCAGCGCATTTCCGCCCCCAGCGACGACGCGCCGGCCATGCAGCGCGTGCTCAATCTCCGCACCGAGAAAAAGCAGAACCAGCAATTCTACCGCAATGCAACCGACGGGTTGGAGAAAAGCCAGGTCACCTTTTCTACCTTGGAGCAATTGAAAGACCTCCTCGTCCGCTCCTCGGAACTCTCCGCGAACATCAGCGGAGCCACCTCCGAGCAGGAATACAAAGCCAAGGCCGCCGAGATCGATCAACTCATCCAGCAAGGCGTGAACCTCGGCAACACGAAGCTTCGCGGGTCCTACCTCTTCTCCGGCGAAAGCACATTGAAGGTTCCCTTTGAAGCGACCGCGCCAGACGGCAAAATCACTGCCGTGGCCTACAGCGGCAGCGACAAGGAGGCCGAGATGCACGTGGGAGAAGGCTCCGAGATGACCATCTCGGCATCCACCTCCGCCTCGGAAAACCGGTCGATCGCAGAAATTCTGAATGAAATGATCCGCCTGCGGGATGCAATGACCTCATACAGCTCAGAGGAGGTCTCGTCGATTCGGACGGGATCGGGAAAATTTGCGGCAACTTCTCCCGGCGACACATTGACTCTTGAGTCAGGCCATGGACTTCAGGTCGGGGACAAAATCACAACGCTCGCCGGAGATCTTGAGAACGGGAGGCAGTATTTCGTCCGTTCGGTGAACCAAAACAGTATCGAACTTTCTGAGACACTTGGAGGTCCCGCTGTCAGCGTTACTGAAATTGCTGACGGAGCCACCTTCCAGCGCATCGGCGGCCTTCAGGAAATGGAGGACACGATCCTTTCCACGTTGTCCCGCCAAGGCACGATCCAATATCGCCTCGAGACGGTCATGAAAGATTTGGAGAAGCGCTACGAGCAATCCGAGCGCCTGATCTCGGTCGATGCGGATGTCGATTTCGCCGATGCCTCGGTGCGGTTGAACCGAGCCCAGTTGGCCTATGAGGCGGCGATCCAGAGCGGCGCGAGAATCCAGAACACATCTTTGCTGGACTACGTGCGCTGAATCGGCTTAATTCCGCGCCATGTTTGTTGAAGCGTCGGTCTCCGGGCAGGAGGAATTTGTTCCGGACAATTCGAACAATCAGTTCCTCATGCCTGAGGGGTTGATTGGATTGCCAGACTTCAAGAAATTCCAACTCATCGTCGATCCCGAATCGCTTCCCTTCGTCGTCCTCCACACCACTGAAGGCGACAGCATTCAGATTCCCGCCTTGGAACCCGTCGGCTTTGTTGAGAACTACAAGCTCAATATCAATGACGAGGATGCCGAGTTGCTCGGCCTCAAGGGGGCGGACAGCAATCCGCTGATCCTGAACGTCGCCACGATCAAATCTTTCGAACCGCAAAAGGTCACTCTCAACCTCGCGGCCCCGATCATCATCAACCGCAGAACGCGCGTGGGCAAGCAAGTGCTCCTGATCAACTATCAGGACTACTCCACCGCACATGTTCTGATCGACGAAACCGCTTGAGCAACGAAAGGCCCCACTAATGCTCACGCTTTCAAGAAAAGTTAACGAAACGATCCAGATCGGCGACGATATCGTGTTGCTCGTGAAGCGGATCGACGGTGACGTGGTCCGCATCGGTATCGAAGCGCCGAAAAGCATCCCGATCTACCGCGGGGAAATCTACGAGGAAATCAAAGCGCAGAACCTCGAAGCCATCCGCAACCCGCAGACCTCGCTCACCAAGCTGAACCTCTCCAAACTCCGCCTTGCCGCCGTCGCCGCCCGCGGACTCATGGCCCCCAAGCCCGCCGCCCCTCCTGCGCAGGGAGAGGACAAGCCACAGCAGTAGCGGGGCTCTCTGCAAAGGCGGGAAGTTTACTGTCGCGTAGCCGGTCTCGGCTCTACGAACAGGAGGCACCGCCGACCAGCGACGACCTTCGCGCTGTTTCCCTCCGACAAGTCCAAAACGGATCGGCTGTTGGGATATGCCGCCAGCACGGCATTTCAACGTCGAAACGCCCCGGTCGGGTCAAGCGAGATGAAGCTCCTGCATGCGCTTGATATTAAAGTAAAGCGGGTTAGTGAAGGAGTCGGGGATTTTTCCGGCGGCGAAGGCCGAGACGAGTTCGCGAATGGCGTCCTCGATGGTGAAGCGGGGGGAATAGTCGAGTTCGCGCAGGATTTTTTCCGAGGAGATGTGGTAGGAGCGGTTGTCGTCGGTGGGTGTGTGGGTGATCTTCACGTGCGGACCGACGATGGAGCGCACCTTGTCGGCGATGGTGTCGAGCGAGAGGTTTTGGTAGCCCGCATTGAAGACCTTGCCGTCGATTTGGGCGGCGGGGAGGCCGAGGCATTTGACATACAGTTCGGCGCAGTCGCGAACATGGAAGTTCGGGCGAAGTTGGGCGCCCCCGAAGACGGTGATGACGCCTTTGTTGACAGCGTGGTTGGTGAGGATGTTCACCGAGAGATCGAGCCGGAGGCGGGGGGACCAGCCGCAGACGGTGGCCGGGCGGAGGGTGAGTGTGGTGAAGCCCGGGGAGCGGCGTTTTTCAAGTTCGTCCTCGCACATGGCTTTGAAGCGGGAGTAATCAGTGAGGGGCTCCCGAGGGAGGTCCTCGGTGACGTTTTGTTCCTCTTTCACGCCGTAGACGCTGGAGGACGAGGCGTAGATGAAACGCTGGACGCCTGAGTCCTTCGCGATATCCACGAGCGGCATGAAGGCGTCGAAATTGATCGAGCGGCCGAGGGCGGGGTCGAGTTCGAAGCTCGGGTCGTTCGAGATGCAGGCGAGGTGGATGACGGCATCGGTGCCTGGAAGCGATTGCTTGAGGAGGCTCGTGTCGCGCAGGTCACCCTCGATGAGTGCGAGGCGCTCGCGGTGGGAGGCTGGAATTTCGTCGAAGACCTGCTTGCCGTAGAGGAAGAGGTCGAGGACTCGGACGTTATAGCCTGCATCGAGGAGGAGAGGAACAAGGACGGAGCCAACGTAGCCGGCGCCTCCGGTGACGAGAATGGTGTTGAGATCGGGATTTTTCATGACGAGTGGCCGAGGTGTTTGAACCAGTCGGCGGTGGCTTGTGCGATGGATTGTTCGTTCCAGAGGGGCGCGTCGCGCCAGTCGTCGATGACAGCGAGCATGCGGGCGACTCCTTGGTCGAGGGGAACGGAGAGGCTGCCAACCGGTGAGTGCTTGGATTTTCGAGGTGTCGGCGAAGGTGCAATCGGGTTCGCCGGGGCGGCGGGGGATGAAGGTTTTTTCGCCGCCGAGGAGGTCGACGAGTTGATTGACCGCGTAGGTGTGGCCCGAGCCGACATTAAGGGGTTCGCCCGAGACGCTGGAGGTGGCGGCTGCGAGGAATGCCGAGGCGACATCGGTGACAAAAGTGAAGTCGCGTGTCTGGGATCCGTCACCGACGACGGTGAAGGGAACACCGGCGAGTTTTTGGCGGAGGAAGACACCGAAGACGGCGCCGTAGGCCCCGGTGGTGCGGCTGCGCGGGCCGTAGACATTGAAGAGGCGGAGGGAGACGGCGGGGAGTTGGTAGACGCGGTGCCAATGGAGGACGAGTTCCTCGCCCATGAGCTTGGTGAGGGCGTAGGGGTGTTCGGGTTTGCAGGGGGCGCACTCGGGGGTGGGGTAGGTGTCGGGGATGCCGTAGCAGGTCGAGCTGGCGGCATAGAGGAATCGCTTCACGCCGAGGGAGCGCGAGAGTTGCAGTGCGCGGAAGGTGCCCTCGATATTGACTTGGAAGTAGTCCTCGGGGTTGACGATCGAGGGAACGAGGTCCGCACGGCCGGCGAGGTGGAAGAACCAGTCGCAGGATGTGGCGGGAATGTCGTCCAAGGAAAGGTGGCGAATGTCTTTTTCGAGGAAATGGAAGGACGGATTGGAGGAGGCGGCGGCAAGGTTTTTGCGGCGGCCGGTGCTGAGGTCGTCGATGCCGAGAACCGAGTGGCCTGCGGCGAGGAGCGAGTCGACGAGGTGGCTGCCGATGAATCCGGCGGCTCCGGTGACGATACAGTGCATGGTTAGAAATTGAGGAGTGACATGGCGCTCTTAAGGAGGGCGGGTTTCGAGATCGGGCGTTCGTTTCCGATGATGTTCACGGCCTGGGCGCCGGCGAGTTGGCCGAGGAATGTCGAGATGTCGAGCGGAAGGTTCGCCGCTGCGGCAAGGCCCGCGACCGAGAAGAAGGCATCGCCCGCGCCCACGGTGTCGGTGACATCTGTGACAAGTGGCGGGATGTGCACAGGCTGTGTGTCCTTCGCGTAGCCGTGGGTCATGACGCTGCCGCGGGTGAACCATGCACAACGGGAACCGAAGGCGGTGGCGATGGCGGCGAGTTCGTGGTCGGGATCGAAATGGCGATGGCCGCAGGAGAGCATCATCTCCTGGTTGTCTAGCGAGAACGCGTCGGCGCGCCGGTATTGGCGGGTGATGATATTGAAGCCGTGATTGTTGCTATTTGTCTGGCAGTTGAGAACGAGGAAGGGTGCCTCCTCTTGCACGAGCGCGCGGATTTTTTCCTGCATGAGCCCATGCCCGAAGTCGGCGAGGAGGACAGCGTCGCAGGTTGCATCTCGCGGCGAAGACTGGCCAGGACGCGCTCCTGCACGGCCTCCGAGGGGGGGTCGTCGTTGAGGAAATTGATCGAGAAGAGTTTCGAAATCTCGTTTTCGGACAGCAGGGGCTCGACGTAGCGCTTTTTGACGACAGTGGTGAAGGAGGGTTCCCGCACGGTTGCGTCTTCGGAGCTGGCCAGTGCCCCCGCCAGAAGTTCGTCCACCCAAGGTTCGGTGCCGAGGAGGCTGACGAAGCGGACGCGTGGGGTGAACTCCTTCACATGGCGAAACACCGCGAGCGCGCCGCCGAGGTGTGTTTGCTGATCGAGGAAGCGGCCTGAAATAATGCGGTTCTTCGAGGTGAGGCCCTGGACTTTCAGGTAGGCGTATTGGTCGATGATCGTGTCTCCGACAACGAGAATGCGAAGGTTGGCGAAGTGGTCGACAGCCGTCCTGATGTGTTGGGCGGAGGTTCGAGAGGCGAGATCCTCGCAGAAAAGTCGAACCGGTTCTGGGATGTGGTTGAAGTGGCGATTGAGGAGCCTGGTTGAAGAGAAGACCACCGAGCCGAGGTAGCGGACCTCGCCGCCGTGTGCGGCGACCTCGGCGAGGTCGTCGTGGATGTTTCCTGTGACATCGTTCGAGGCGTCTTTGTATTCCGTGCCTTTGCAGTAGATGTCTGGCTTGACGAGTCGGATCGCTTCGACGGCGGCGGGGAAGGGGACCAGAACAACCATGTCAACACACTCCAACGCTGCGAGTGTGCGGGAGCGGAGGGCGTCATTGAAGCATGGCCGACCAGGGCCCTTGTTCACGTGGGCCTCGTCGGTGACCGTCACCACAAGCATGTCGCCCAAGGCGCGGGCCTCTTCGAGGTGGACAATGTGACCAGGGTGGAGAAGGTCGAACGTGCCATGGCATTGGACGATGCGTTTCCCGGCTTGGCGAGCCTTCTCAAGGGCTGCGGAGGCTTCGTGGAAGGGGAGGACTTTTTTAGACATGCCGTGGCTGGGTGAGGGCAAGAGTGACGACATGGCAAACCATCATTTGCAAATCTTCGGCCAATTGCATGTTGTCGATGCGGAAATGAATCGCATGGCTTGCCACTTGAAGGGCCTTCCCCCCATCGAAGCCGACAACGCACCAAGTCTCGAGTCCCATGGAGTTGGCTTTTTCCAAGGCACTGCTGATGTTCGCCGAATTTCCGCTCCCCGAGAGGGCGATCAGAACATCGCCGGGGGATGCCAAGACATCGAGTTGGGTGGAAAAAATGTTTTCGTAACCGGTGTCGTTGGCCAGGCAGGTGATGACCGAAGTATTCGCGCTCAATGAGTGGGCGCGAATTCCCCCGAGGCCGGTTTGATTTGCTCCGTAGAGGAGGTCGTTGGCCCAGTGGTTGGCATTTGCCGAGCTTCCGCCATTTCCGCATAGAAAAACTGATTTCTTCTGCTCTCTGGCGGTATCGAGTGTTTCAGCGAGAAGCTTGCACTGGGACTCGACCGTTGAATCGAGCAGGGCGGTAGCATTTGCGAAATAGTTGGCAGGGGATGTGTTCAAGGGAAAGCGGGGTTCACGGGGGGACGCTGGCTTTCGGCGGCGGGAATTAAGGGCATAGGTTGCAAAATGGCGGGAAGACCACACACCGGCAAGTGCGAATGGATCATGGCGGCAAGTCGTCATGTATCCATGGCGTTTTTTTATCGGGTTGTTTGATTTGTCTTCTTTTCGGGGAATGAAGCTGTCGATAAGTTGAAGCATCGTGAGCGACGGATTTCAAAAAACCGGTCTTTCGGGCGGATCCAAGCTTTTGGAGCCCGTTGAAGCGGAGCGCGCCGAGAAAATCTCCCGCGAAATCCGTTATCGCCTGATCCGCCTTTCCCACGATGCCAAGAGCGCCCATCTGGCTGGCGCTCTTTCATGTGTCGACCTGCTTGTCGCCCTCTACTGGCACGTGCTCAAGATCGACCCGGCCAATCCCAAGGCTTCGGACCGCGATCGTCTTGTCTTCAGTAAGGGGCACGCCGTCAGTGCGCTTTATGCCGTGCTGGCGAGGCGCGGTTTTTTTTCGGAGGAGTCCCTCGCCCGATACAATCAGCCCTGCGCCGGGCTTCCCGAGCAACCCTGTCCTGGCCTGACTCCCGGAGTCGAGTGGGCCACGGGATCTCTGGGCCACGGCCTCGGCGTCGGCCTCGGCATCGCTCGAGCCTCCGAAATTCAAAAAAATCCCCACGCCACGGTTGTGATCATGAGCGACGGCGAATGCCAGGAAGGCAGCGTGTGGGAAGCCGCGATGCTGGCTCCGAAGTTGAAAACCGGGCCGCTCACTGTGCTGGTCGATTTCAACGGATGGCAGGCCACCGGCCGCTCCCGCGAGATCATGCAACTGGAGCCACTCGCGGAAAAATGGAGCGCCTTCGGATGGGAGGCCTGCGAGATTGACGGCCACTCGATCCCCGACATCGTCGCCGCCCTCGAGGCCCCTCGTGACGGTCGCCCCCGCGCCATCATCGCCCACACCATCAAAGGCAAAGGCGCCTCCTTTATCGAGGATGACAACAACTGGCACTACCGCTCGCCCACAGCGCCGGAGGTCGAAGTCGCTGCCAAGGAACTCCAGATTTCCCAGTAACGATGCGCAACGCCTTCGCTGATGAAATTCTGAAACTCGCTCTGGCGGATGAGCGGATCGTCGTGCTGAGCGGTGATATCGGGAACCGCCTTTTCGACAAGTTCAAGGCCGCCATGCCCGAGCGTTTTCACAACTGCGGCGTGGCGGAAGCGAATATGATCTCGCTCGCTGCAGGCTTGGCTTCGAGCGGACTTCGGCCGGTTTGCTACACGATTACGCCATTCGTCACCACGCGCTGCCTCGAGCAAATCAAACTGGATGTCTGCTACCATGAGATGCCTGTCACGATCGTGGGCACCGGCAGCGGGCTCTCCTACGCTGCCCTTGGTTCCACACACCATTCCTTCGAGGACATCGCGATCATGCGCACCCTTCCGGGCATGCGTGTCCTAGCCCCTGCCGACGCACCGGAACTTCGGGAACTCCTCCGCGCCACTTTTGAACAGTCCTCTCCCACCTACCTGCGGATAGGAAAAAAAGGGGAACCCATTTTGACCGAAGGGCGGCCATTTCACCCGAACCGCTGGCAACTTCTGCGCGAAGGTCGAGATGCCACGATCCTCTCCTGTGGCATCATCCTCGAGGAGGCACTCGACGCCGCGGAGTTCCTCTCCAAAAGCGGGATTCACGCTGCGGTCTGGAATTGCGCTTCTGTGAAACCGCTCGATGTCGAAGCCCTGTCCTCATTCTCGCCAGCTCCTGTTTTCACGGTGGAGGAACATTCGATTCTCGGCGGTTTTGGTTCTGCGGTTGCCGAGTTCATTTCCTCCCGATTCTCCCCGCCACGAGTGCATCGCCTCGGGATCCCCGACGAATTTCTCCATGACACCGGAGAGCAACACGAATCGCGCATCCATTGTGGCATCGACTCCGCTGGCATTGTCAAAGCGGTCACCGCAGCCCTCCGATGATCGCTATTGATCTCGACAACACGATCATTCGCTACGACCGCGCTTTTGAAGCCGCCGCCACCCGATTGAACTGCCTTCCCTCTGGCGCTCCGATCAATAAAGGAACAGTTAAAACCGCAGCCCTCGCGGCCGGGGGCAACGATTTGTGGACGCGCCTTCAAGGCCTCACTTACGGAGAGGATATCGCAAAGGCCGAGATTTTTCCCGCCTGCGTCGAATTTTTTTCCGCCGCCCGTGAGGAACTCGTCATCGTCAGCCACAAAACCCGATTCCCCGCTCTCGGCGAGCCCACCGACCTCCGCGAAGCCGCCCGCGCATTTCTGGCTTCGACACCGCTTGCCGGAATTCCGCTTCACTTCCTCGATACCCGCGAAGAAAAAGTCGCCAAAATCGCGGCGCTCCGGCCACGAGCCTTGATCGATGACCTCCCCGAGGTCCTTCAAACCCCCGGCTTCCCGCCCGCCACGGCGTTCCATCTCTTCGACCCCGATGGCGTGTATCCAGAGTGGACAGCCACTCCACGCGTGAGGTCATGGCACGAAGCTGCTCGAATCATCCTTTCCGAATGAGTCCTGAAATCGCAGCGGCAGAGTTGCTCTGCAACATCGGGAAACGATCTCCGCACTTCCTCACGCCGCTTCTCGGCGGACGCAACAACACTGTGTGGCGTGTTGATGCAGGCCCTGATTCCTATCTGCTCAAAAAATATTTTTGGAGCGAATCCGATCTGCGAGATCGGTTGGGTCAGGAGTGGGCTTTTCTGGAATATTTGCAATCCATCCACTCGTGCAAGGCGCCGGTCGCACTGGCCAAAATGCCCGATCAACGCTTTGCCCTTCTCGAGTTCATTCCGGGAGAACCTCCGGAAGAAATCACCGAGTCCGATATTCTGGATGCAGCCGGTTTTTTTGCGGACATCAACTTCTCACGCCATTTGGCAAGGCACCTTCCCTCAGTGTCCGAGGCCGCATTTTCACTCGACGCGCACCACGCCACCGCAACACGCCGCATCGATCATCTGGCCAAAATCGAGCCAACCACACCCGACCATGTTGCCGCGATGGAATTCATTCATTCGACGCTCCAGCCGCTCTGGAATAGGGTTCGCCAGGGCATCGAAAAAATCCCCCCTGCCACACGCGCAGCCGTTCTATCACCCGACAGCCGCTGCCTCTCGCCATCCGATTTCGGTTTTCACAATGCCCTGCGCCAAGCCGACGGCGCCCTCTGCTACTTGGACTTCGAATACGCCGGCTGGGACGATCCTGCAAAAACCCTCATCGATTTCACCAACCAACCCGACCGCATCCTGCCCCAACATCTTGCCGCACTCTTCCTCGAAAAAACTATTCCGATTTTTACCGATTCCACCGACCTGAAGGCCCGTATGGCCATCCTCACCCCCGTCTACCAGATCAAATGGGCCTGCATCTGCCTCAATGCCTTTCTGCCGAATCGCCCTACCGATCCCACTCGTCCGCTTGAAAACCAACTCGCCCGAGCCCGAGCCATGGCCCAAAGAGCCGCGCAGAGCCTGAAACCACACGATTGATTTTTCAGGTTTCAAGTCTCAGGTTTCAGGTTTTTCCACCATGGGCTCCCTAAAAAACTTCGTCACCCCCCTCCACAAAGCTACCTCCCGCGATGTCCTCGCGCGCATGATCGACGACAAGGTCGCGTGCATGCGCAAGGCGAAGGAATACGAATTCGATTACTGGGATGGCGACCGCCGCCTCGGCTATGGCGGTTATAAATACCTCCCGGGCCGTTGGAAGCCAGTCGCCCAGGCGCTCATCGACACCTACGGGCTCAAAGCCGGGTCCCGCATCCTCGATGTCGGCTGCGGCAAGGGCTTCCTCCTCTACGAACTCCAACTCCTCGACCCCGGTATCGAAATCGTTGGTTTCGACATCTCCCAACACGGCCTCGCCAGCCGACATCCCGACCTCAAGGCAACCCTCTTCAGTCACCGTGCGCAGGACCCCTATCCGTTCGAGGACAAATCCTTCGACCTCGTCATCTCCCTCGCCACGCTCCACAACCTTCGCATTTTCGAACTCCAAACCGCCCTCGGCGAAATCCAGCGCGTCGGCAAGCAAGGCTACATCATGCTCGAGAGCTACAGGAGCGAGCAGGAACTCTTCAATCTCCAGTGTTGGGCCCTCACCTGCGAATCCTTCTTCGACCTAGAGGAATGGATCTGGCTCTACAACCACTTCGGCTACACCGGCGACTACGAGTTCATCTACTTCGAGTGAAAGGAAAAAGTGAAAGTGAAGGTGAGGAGGGGGGCCTAGCGCGATTTGGGGCTTATCGCAAGGCTGTCGAGTTGTTTGATCTTGTCGTTGAAGACCTCTCCAGACTCTCTTCCGATTTCACTCTCACTCGCCTCATTGCCCAGCAATACGCCAGTGCGGATTCGATCGCCTCGAACATCGAGGAAGGCTACGGGCGAGGTTCACGCAAGGAATACACCCAATTCCTCATCATCGCCCGCGGCTCAGCGCAAGAAACCCTCGGGCGCTACCAACGCCTCAAACACTGGATTCCACAACCCCTCATCGATCACCGCACCAGCCTATGCCGCGAAATCATAGCCATCCTCACCGCCACCATTAAAAAACTCCGCACCCTCGACAAAAAATAACCCCCGCTCCCACACTCCCCTTTCACTTTCACCCCTCACTTTCACTCCTCCACCCATGCTCTCCGCCGTCCTCGTCCAATCCAATGCCCCGCTCGAACTCGCCGAACTCGAGATGCCAGAGTCACTCACCTTTGGCCAGGTTCATGTCCGCCTTCACTACAGTGGCATCTGCGGCGCCCAGATCAACGAGATCGAAGCTGCCAAAGGCCCTGACAAATTCCTTCCGCACCTCCTCGGCCACGAGGGCTCCGGCGTTGTCGAGCGGGTAGGGGAGGGGGTCACCCGCGTCCAGCCCGGCGACCATGTCGTTCTCCACTGGCGCCCCTCGGGCGGCCTTCAAGCCCAGCCGCCGAAATACCGGTGGGGCTCTAAAACAGTGAACGCCGGCTGGGTCACCACATTCAACGACGAAGCCATCGTCTCCGAGAACCGCCTCACCGTCATTCCGGCGGGCTTCGACCTTCGCACCGCCCCGCTCTTCGGTTGCGCCGTCACCACCGCCGTCGGCGTTATCAACAATGATGCCCAACTCCGTATCGGCCAAAGCCTCGTTATTTTTGGTGTGGGCGGCGTCGGCCTCAATATCGCCCAAGCCGCCCGCATGGTCAGCGCCCACCCAATTGTCGGTATTGACATCCACGATTCCAAACTCGAAATGGCCTCCCGCTGGGGCCTCACCCACACCCTCAACTCCGCCACCGAGGGCCCAGCCCTTGCCGAAAAAATCCGCTCCATCGTCGGAAAATCCGGCGCCGATGTCGTGGTCGATACCACAGGCAATACCCGCGTCATCGAACTCGCCTACGACCTCACCCATCCCGACGGCCGCACCATCCTCGTCGGCGTTCCCCGAGCCGGCGACAAAGCATCGATTTACACACTCCCCCTTCATTTCAAAAAAATCCTCAAAGGCTCTCACGGCGGTAGTGTTTCGCCCGACATCGAAATCCCCCGCCTCATTAACCTCATCGACGCCGGCAAAATGACCCTCGACGGCCTCGTCACCCACGAATTCCCTCTGTCTCAAGTCAATGAAGCCATCGCCATGCACCGCTCCGGCGGCGCCGCCCGCGTCATCCTCAGCATGAGGGGAGAGTAAAAGTGTGGAGTGGGGAGTCAACGTGTGGAGGGATCAGAAATCCACCTTCACTTTTATTAGCTAAAAAATTGGTAATTGGCATATTGATTACCAATGAAGATAGTTGTTCCTATCGATGATGTCGGTCGCATGGTCTTACCGAAGGCTATTCGGGAAGCCATGGGTGTTTTCGGGCGAGGTTCGCTCATTTTAGAAGTTCTTGCTGGCAAAACGCTGATTTCAGTCGCCGAACCGCCCCGGTCGGAAACCCGAAGAAAAAATGAACATGGGGGGGTCATTTTACGATGCCATCCACGCCGAAACCGCACGAAAAATGGGGTGCTCAAAAATCTACATGCTCAACGAAAGTCACTTTCTCGGCAGAGATTATGGAAATCGCTATCAGGCACTCGGCTGGCATACTGATACTTCCAGAAAATCTCCGTGCATGGGCGGTTTCTCGGTTGGCATTTTTTCAGGTCGATCTTCTGCCGATGGATGCTGAAGTTATTTTCCTGAGCGGCGAGTTGCCGCGCGTGCATTCAGATCCATTTGACCGTCTCATTGCCGCAGACTTCATTCACCATCGGGTGCCGTTTGTTGCTCCCGACGAGACATTTGCTGGGCTCGTGGCCCAGCGCGTTTGGTGATGATCTTAACTTTCCTACTTCCCTTTTCACTCTTCACTCCCCTCTTAAATGACCCACAATACAATCTATAAGGCCGATGAAAGGGCGTTGCTACAACTACACCCTGTATTCGGACCGACTTACCTTCGGCAGCAACGCGAACCTCTCCGACAGCCTGCCCTACATCAGCTTCTACAGAGGCTTCGGCAGAGGCTTCATCGGCAACAGCTTCATCGAAGGGATCAGCCCCTACGAGATTCGCCCCGTGCCCGAGCCCGAAACTTGGGCCACGGCAGTCGCCCTGCTCGCCGGTGTCGGCATTGCCTGGGCAAGAAACCGCAGGCGTCGCAAGACCTGAACCACCCGTCCGAGCCCGTCAAAAAAATGGCCGATCGGCCAAAAAAGTTGCGGGATTGAGGTTCGTTAGCAGACGGTCTGCATTTCGATGCCGAGGAGGGAGGCGAGTTTTTTCAGTTTATGGGCGTTGTGGCCGATGCCGATGGCGCAGTGGTGGGCTGGGCCGTGGGCGTTCCATTGTTCCATGAACGCGCGGGCTCCGATGGGGAATTTGTAGCGGCTGTTGGTGTTTCCGATTTGCAGGATCGGGCCGGGAACCGACTCGCCCTCGGCGACGAGAAACTGCGGGCGGCCGTTCGAACCCTCGATGACGGAGAGCAGGGTGACCGGGCCGTGGCGCACGCTCATTTCCACGGAGAGGCCGCGTCCGACCTTACCGTGGTAGACATCGAGGGGGCGGACTTTTGTTTTGCTCGAGGCGATCTTGATGTGACCCGGCCCGTCGTGGCCGAGGAGGACGACATCCTCGCGGAAATCGGCGGCGTAGTATTCGGTGAAGGAGCCGCCGAAGCCGAAGGTGTCCATGATTTTCATGGCTTGGGCGTTTTTCACCTCGTATTCACCGGCGACGGGAATGCCTCGGCCGGTGAGAAGGGAGTTTCCAAGGATCACGGAGGTCATGACATCCTCGTTCTCGTCCGAGCCGGTGCCCATGTAGTAGTAGGCCATGGAGCCGAGGCGGTGCTTTTCGACGAGCTCGTCGAGGGCTGCGGCGGTGCGGGCGGCGCGGTGGAGTTCGTCCTCGGAGACATCGGGTTGGATGTCGAAGGCGTCGCGGAATTCGGCGAGCTTGGCATCGAGCGCTGCTTGGGAAATGGCACGGCGGATGGCGGCGAGTTCCTCGACCTCGAGGATTTCCATGTGGCCGCCGAAGCAGGCGAGTTGGGCGGTGAGGTCGGTGTAGATGTCGAGCATGCCATTGTAGTAATGGCCGAGGAGGCCGAGGCGGTTGTTCGCCATCGTGTGGGCCACGCGGGCGGCCTCGATCCAGCCGTCGAGTTCGTTCCAGACGGGGTCATGATCCTGCAGGGTGCCGGTCACTTGGTGGAAATCGATCCTGGCGCGCTTGAAGGCGTTGGCGATCTCGGGAACCGGGCAGGCGGAGCACCATGCGAGCCAGTCGCCTGTCATTTTGGTGCGGTTGCCGAGGGCATTGAATGCCCCGTAGTCGATCGCGTCCCCGGGTTGGAGATTCATGATCACGACCGGCACTTTGGCCCGTTGGACAACGGGGAGCACCGTCGAGGACAGGGCGTAGGTGGTGACATGGAGGAATATGATGTCCACCTCCGAGCGGCGGAAGAAACTTCCGGCCTCGGCGGCGCGCTCTGGGGAATCCACCAGACCGGCATTGCAAATCTCGACACCATCCTTTGCGAGCCTCTCGGCAACCACACGGAGATAACCTTCCAGGCGATCCTTCAGTCCCTCAAACTGCGGCCAGTAAGTATCGAGGCCGATGCCGAACAGTCCGACGCGCAAGTGCGGAGTGGGGCGGGGCGCTGGTGGTGTGCTCATTGTTTTGGATGCTTTTCGTAATTGGCCTGCAGAGGGCTCAAGTCGCTAAGGCCGGTGGGGAATCGGTGCTTGTGTGACATGCTGGCAAACCATTCAAGGAGCTCAAACACGTAGCCGCGCTGCCGGATTTTTGAAATGCACAGAATGATTCAAAGGATGATCAAAATGACATTTGAACTTTTTTAGGACGTCGAGCTGTGAGGGCGGCGCCAAGCGGTGCCGCGTGTCCATGCCGCGTTGGAACGGAGATTGCTTAGTGGCCGCCGGATTCACCGCCGAGGGCATTGCCGTAGCCGACGATGACGGTGGAGGCCACGAGCACGAGGAGCCCGAGGAGGACGAGGGTCATCGTGCGGCGGCTGGAGCCGCGCCATTCGTGGAGGAAGAGTCCCCAGATGGTGCTGAAGATGATTATCGAGGCCATGTGGAGCTTCCAACTCGAGAACGTGTAGGCACCCATTTTCGTCTCGCCCATGCTGTAGAAGAAAAACTGGAGATACCAGGTGACGCCTGCGACGGCGCAGAGGAGATAGTTGCGAAGAAGAGGAGCGGGGCCTTCGTAGCGCGAAGGGCCGCCGGATGCTCCGTGTGCGGCGGCTTCGCGATTCGCGATAATTTCCGGGGCGTTGGATGGCATGATGCCTTCGGCAGCACTGAGTTCGGAAATGTGGCCGGGGCGGAGGTTGAGATACTCGTGGCTCGAGCGGTTGCGGATGTTCAAGGCGAGGCACCAGATGACATTGGTGGTGAAGCCGCCCCAGAGGACGATGACGAGCACCGGGAGGTTTTGCCAGAGGTCGCTTCCACCCGAGGCTTGGAGGGCCGCCTTGGTGATCTCTCCGAGAGGTTTCCCGGCGGCGAGTCCGTAGGCAAAGCAGGAACTCATGACGCCGGCGAATACCGCGACAACCATGCCTTTCTTGAAATCGAATTCCTTGATCGCGGCGGCTTTTTCCTCTTGGGACATTTCACTTTCCTTCGACATGCCTGCGGCGCCGCTGATGCCGATGCCGAGGAGGCAGGTCAGCACTCCGGCGAGGACGACGAGTCCTGAGGTGGTGGTGAGAAGTTCCCCGAAGGTGCCAGCAAACACGGGAGGCATGAGCGTGCCGAAGGCGGCGCAGAAGCCCAGTGCCACAGCCATGCCGAGCGCGATGCCGAGGTAGCGCATGGTGAGACCGAAGGTCAGGCCGCCGATGCCCCAGAGGATGCCGAAGACATACGACCACATGAGCGAGGATCGCGGCGTGTCGGCGATGTGGCCGAAGAGGTCGGGCACAAGCAAGGAGGCGAGTGCGGTGGGGGCGATGAGCCAACTGAAGAAGCCACCGACAATCCAGTAGGTCTCCCAGGACCAGCGTTTCACTCCGCGGTAGGGGATGTAGAAGCTGGCGGAGGCAAGGCCGCCAAGCCAGTGCTAGAAGATGCCGAGAGCGAGGTTCGTGGTGGGTGGCGTTGGGGTTGATTGGGGGGAGGAAAAATCAGCCACGTTTTGCGAGGACGTTGGACTCGTAGGCTTTCACCTCGGCGATCCATGAGGCGTCGGCGGGGGTGTTTTGACGGCGGCAATATTCCTGCCATACCGCGCCGAGAGGCAGTGTTTTCGCCTCCTCCATGAGGGCGAGGCGTGTGGTGAAGTCGTCGTCCTGTTCAGCGCTGCGGAGTTGGGCGGCGGGTTCGAGGAGGGCGGCGAGGAGGCACTTGATGGTCGAGCGGGTGCCGATAACCCAGGCGGCGATGCGATTGATGCTGGCATCGAAAAAATCCAGGCCGATGTGAGTGCGGGCGAGGAAGCCGCCGCGCACGAGTTCCTCCATGATCGCGCGGGTCTGGTCGTCCATGAGCACGACATGGTCGCTGTCCCAGCGCACACCGCGGCTCACGTGGAGCAGGAGGCGGGGAACGAATTGCAGGACCGAGGAGATTTTATCGGAGAGGTTCTCGGTGGGGTGGAAATGACCGGCGTCGAGGCAGTAGAGAAGTTGGTTTTTGACGGCGTAGGCGAGGTAGAACTCGTGGGAGCCGACGACATAGCTCTCGGAGCCGATGCCAAAGAGCTTGCTCTCCACGGCGTCGAGGTTCAACGCGCGGTCCACTGGCGCGGCAAAAATCTCGTCCAGCGAGGCGGCAAGACGCTCGCGGGGGGATTTGCGGTCGAAGGGTAGATCCTTCGATCCGTCGGGAATCCAAAAATTCGTGACCACCGGCGAGCCGAGTTGGCGGGCGATTTCCTCACCGATCCTCCGGCAGGCGATGCCGTGCTCGATCCAGAACTGGCGGATCGTTTTATCCGGATGCGACAGCGTGAGTCCGTCCGAGGCGAGGGGATGGGAAAAATAGCTCGGGTTGAAATCCATGCCGAGCCCACGGGCTTTGCACCAGTCGACCCAGCTTTGAAATTGCGCGATCGTGTAGGCGTCGCGCTCCACGCAACCGCCGGAGAGGTCGGCGTAGAGGGCGTGGAGGTTGAGTCGGTGGTTCCCGGGAATGAGCGAGAGGGCCTTGTCGAGATCCGAGCGGAGTTCGTCGATGGAGCGTGCCTTGCCGGGGTAGTTGCCGGTGGCCTGAATGCCGCCGTCGAGTTTCGAGCCGGCGGTTTCAAATCCGCCGACATCGTCGCCCTGCCAGCAATGAAGCGAGACGGGCGTCGAGGCGAGGGTGGCAATGGCGGCTTCGGTGTCCACGCCGAGGGCGGCGTATTGTTCGCGGGCGGATTCGTAGGGTGTGCTCATAGATTGAGGTTGATGGCACTTCTAACTAAGAAGTTTTTTCGTTTTTTTGAATACACAGAATGATTTTTAAAATCATCAAAATGACACGTTGTTTCTTTTGTGATTGAGTCGAGACGAGTGCCTTTCTGGCGGGGGGTGATGGAATTCATGGTCTTTTTTTGTGCGAGTTACAAAAAACCGGTATTTTTCCAGCGGATGCGGGAGCATTCTAAGAAACACGGATATGACACCTGAGAGTTATTTTGTTTACCTGCCCCGCACGCCCGAACGGGCACGGTGGGGGGTGGAGGTGCTTGGCGCAGGGCGCGTGTCGATCCCTGCGCGCGAAGCCTATCCGCCAACGGGCCATCCCACCGACCATGCGTTCGATTTTGAAAAGGGCCGCACGCTTCAAGCGCTCCAGATTCTGTGTGTGACGGCTGGCGAGGGGCTCTTTGAAAGCGTCTCGGCGGGGTGCCACAAGGTTTCAGCGGGGACGGTGATGATTCTTTTTCCCGACGAGTGGCACACCTATCGCCCCGCGCTTGAAACAGGTTGGACGGAGCATTGGGTCGAGGTGGATGGCGTGGTGCCGCGGGAGTTGATCGGCGGGGGGGTGTTGCAAAAGCAGAGTTGTGTTTTTCCAGGCGCTGCGGTTGCGGGGGTCGAAGCTGCTTTTCAAGACCTGCACGCGTTGCTTGGCGGGGCTCGGCAGGCGAGTGTGCCCGAGGTGTCTGCGGCGGCTTATCGCCTGTTGGCATTGTGTGCCGAATTGCCGCTCGATGATGCGCGGCGGTCCATGATGGTAGACAAGGTGCGGCGGGCGGAGCGGGCGTTGTCATCCATCGGTGGCGTGCCACCGGACCTTCAGGCGCTCGCGAGGAATTTGGGGTGGGGGTATTCGTATTTCCGCAGGGTGTTCAAGGAGCAGACGGGCCTCTCGCCCTGGCAATACCATCTGCAGTCGCGCCTTGGGCAGGCACGTCGATGGATCGCCTCATCGGACCTGACTCTCGACGAGGTGGCGGAGAGGTCGGGCTTCGCCTCGGCATTTCACTTGTCGAATGCCTTCAAAAAAACCTTTGGCGAATCGCCGGGTGCTCTGCGGAACAATGCGCGGCGGCGGACATAGTCTGTGTCAGCCCCACTGAACACCCCAGTCCAAGGAGAGTGGATGAACGAAACGTAATTCCGCCGATGGCCTCGGCTGAAACTGGAAAAACCCACCGTTTTCGTCGCCTCCTTTCGCTTCATCATGGGGCAACACTCGGTCCCTTTATTTCTCTCCTTTCCTCTCATTTCCGCCACGCTTAACCTCACGCCCATGTCCGGCCTGCATCAACCGCATGACAAAATCGTCAAAGCCACGTTTTCGGACATTCCCACCGCCCGCGCCTTCCTCCAAGCCGAACTCCCGCCCGGCATTGTCCCGCAGATCGATTGGTCCACGCTCCGGTTGGAAAGTGGCAGCCAGATCGACGCCGAATTTTCCGCCTCCAGCAGCGACTTGCTATATACCGCGCATCTCGGCGGCGAGCCTGCCTTCCTCTATATCCTCTTCGAGCACCAAAGCAGCGAAGACCCGCTCATCGCCCTGCGCCTGCTCTCCTACATGGTCGGCATCTGGAAAACCCACGCCCGCAAGTCTCCCGCCGCAACCCGCCTGCCGCCGATCCTTCCGCTTGTCCTCGCACAAGACAACAAGCCTTGGAAAACCTCCCCCCGCTTTACCGACCTCATCCAAGCGCCTGCGGGCCTCGCCGCAGCAATCCAAAAACACACGCCCGACTTCGAGTTCCGACTCGTGGAGTTGTGTTCGATGCCCTACGAAAAAATCCTCGGCACGCCGATGGGCATTCTGACGCTGAGGGCATTGAAAGCCGAAAAGATCAGCGCCCTGCTCGATGACGCCGTGTGGGACGAGATGCTGATGGTGCAACTGACGCCCGAAGCCCTCGAGCAATTGCTGCGCTACATCCTTGACCGCGACATTGACAAGCCCGCCTTTCGCCAGAAACTAAAGACAATCACCAACCCCAAATTGAACCAAAACGCCATGTCACTCGCCGAACAACTCCGAGAAGAAGGTCGCGAAGAAGTCCGCTCCCTTGCACAGCAGTTCCGTCAAGAAGGTCGTCAGGAAGGTCGTCAGGAAGGTCGTCAAGAAGGTCGTCAAGAAGGTCGTCAAGAAGGTCGTCAGGAAGGCCTTATTGCCTCGAAGCAACAAGCCATCGTTGAGGCGCTGGAAATTCGGTTTGAATCGGTTCCCGAAGGGCTTCGCGAGGTGATCGAATCGATCAACGATTCTGAAAAACTCACAAGTCTGCACCGCGCGGCAATCCAGAGCGCGGATATCGAGGCCTTCGCCGGCGAGTTGTAAAAGAATCCCGCCAGTTACTCACAGTGCCGCCATGGCGCGATCCGGGCTTGGCGAGGGCGTGATTTTTGGTGTTTGTTATTTCCATGTTCCGCGTGTTGCTGCTGACACTTCCCATGGCGCTGCTTGTTCTCGGTGGTTGCCAAACGTTTTCGAAACGCCCCGCGCCTGACGTGCCTGTGGCTGTCAGCGAGGGGGATTTGGCGTTGATCGATACGGCGCTGAGCGCCTCGCCTTCGCGGCTTGCGGTATTCCAGCAGGAGATTGCCGCAGCGCCGCTGGATCCCGGGCGCTCGGGGGTCATTGTCGATCTGGATCGCCAGCGGGCCTATATTTACTCCCAAGGGCAACTTGTGGCTGCCTCGCGGATCGCGAGCGGCAAGCGTTCCTTCAGGACGCCGACGGGGGATTATCTCATCGGGCAGAAAAGCCCAGATCATGCCTCGAATCTCTACGGCAAGTTGGTCCACGGCGAGAGTGGCGAGGAACAACCCGGCGAAATCGACACGCGGGTGGCCGAGATTCCCGAAGGTATGGTGTTCCGCGGGGCGCCGATGAGATATTTCATGAGATTCCACACTCCCGAGGGCAAGGCCACGGCGATCGGGTTCCATCAGGGGTATGTTCCAGGCAGGCCGGCGTCGCACGGTTGCATCCGCATGCCTGCAAGACCAGCGAAGGAACTCTACAAACTCATTCCAAGAGGCACGCCGGTGTTTGTCTACGGCGAGAAACACGGCCATCCCGCCAGGCCGTTGCCTGTGGCGGTGGCGAAAAAAACTGGCAGGTAGAGCGGGGTGCTACCCGCCGGCGATCGCGGGAACGATGCTGATTTCGTCGCCTTCCTTGACCGTTGTGGCTTTTTCTTGGAGGAAGCGGATGTCCTCGTCGTTGACGAAGATGTTGACGAATCGGCGGACGTTGCCGCTGTCGTCGCAGATGCGGTCGAAGAGGCCGGGGAAGGAGGCGTTCAGATTGGTGAGAATCTCACCGATGGTGGCCCCTTCGGCGGGAACGAGTTCTTGTTCGTTGGTGAGCTTGCGGAGCGGGGCTGGAATGCGGACGTGGACTGGCATGTGGTGTGTGTGGTTGGGTTGAGTGAAGAGTGTCAGGCCGGTTGGAGGGCCGGGTCGTTTTGCACGAGGGCCTCGAATTCACGGAGGCTTGGCTTGATGACGCGGGGCTCGCCGCAATGGCCGTGGATGGCCTCCTGCGTTTTCAGGCCGTGGCCAGTGATGCAGAGGACGATGCTTTCGTTGCGGGGGATTTTGCCGCTGTCGATGAGTTTGCGGGCGCAGGCCACAGTGACGCCGCCGGCAGTCTCGGCGAAGATGCCAGCGTATTCGGCCAGGTCGCGGATCCCGCGGATGACCTCCTCGTCGGAGCAGTCCTCGGCGCTGCCGCCGGTTTGTTCCATGCTGCGGAGGGCGTAGTAGCCATCCGCCGGGGTGCCGATGGCGAGGGATTTGACGATGGTGTCGGGGTGCGGGACCGGCTTGACGATGTCGGTGCGTTTTTTGTGCGCCTCGGAGATCGGGGAACAGCCGCTGGCCTGGGCGCCGTGCACGGAGAATTTCTGCTCAGGCAGGACGCCGACTTTGATGAATTCCTTGTAGGCCTTGTGGATCTTGGTGAGGAGCGATCCGCTGGCCATGGGAATCACCGTGTGTTTCGGCAGTTTCCAGCCGAGTTGCTCGGCGATTTCGAAGCCCATGCTTTTGGAGCCCTCGGCGTAGTAGGGGCGGAGGTTCACGTTCACGAAGCCCCAGCCGTATTTTCCGGCGATTTCGGAGCAGAGGCGGTTGACTTGGTCGTAGGGGCCCTCGATGCCGATCACTTGCGTGCCGTAGACGAGCGAGCCAACGATTTTGCTTTTTTCGAGGTTCGCCGGGATGAGCACATAGCTGGTGAGTCCCGCGGCGGCGGCGTTTGCGGCGACAGAGTTAGCCAGGTTGCCGGTGGAGGCGCAGGCCACGACTTGGAAGCCGAGTTCGCGCGCGCGGCTGAGGGCGACCGAGACCACGCGATCCTTGAAGGAAAGGGTGGGGTAGTTGACCGTGTCGTTCTTGATGTAGAGTTCCTCGACGCCGAGGTGCCGCGCAAGGCGATCGGCGCGGACGAGAGGAGTGAAGCCGACCTGAAAGCCCACGGTGGGTTCGCCGTCGATTGGCAGCAACTCGCGGTAGCGCCACATGGTCTGCGGACGCGATGCGATGACATCGCGGTTGATATGTTTCGCGATCAGGTCGTAGTCGTAGGCGGCCTCAAGGGGGCCGAAATCGAATTCGCAAATGTGGATCGCCTCCTTGGGATACAGGCGTCCGCACTCGCGGCATTTCAGGTTCGAGAAGAAGGTCTGTTGATCACTCATAGGATGTGGTTGCTCCGATCGAGAGCGGACGAGTGACGGACCTCCTGCGATAGCGAATGTCCCTCTCATCTTTTCCAGACCTGCGTTTCCGCGCGGTCCAGCTGGATTTGGCACCTGGGCCCAAGCTTTCGCTTGGCGGTTGCCGTGGTTTCATCGGGCCAGTCCCTCAACCACTCTCGATAAGATGCGCTGGGGTATCGTCTCTTGGCGCCGGAGCGTCAAGGGAAAAATCCGGCGTGTTTCTGATCGCCGCGTTGGGGTTCGTGTGTTGAGTTTGTGGGTGAGTTTTCCCGCATGGACCTGTCCCGTTTCAAGAATCCTGAATTTTCCCGCGGCGCCTCCGCGTGGAAAGAGGTGTTGTGGTGGGTGGTGCGCTCGTTGCTGTTCGCTCCGTGGTTTCCGGTGCCATCCGCATTGAAATGCGCCGCCCTGCGGGCCTTCGGGGCGAAGGTTGGCAGGGGGGTGGTGATCCGCTCGCGGGTGAACATCACTTTTCCGTGGCGGGTGGACATAGGCGACCATGTGTGGATCGGCGACGAGGTGGTGGTTTTGAGTCTCGCGCCGGTGAGGATCGGGCGGAGCGTGTGTCTTTCACAGCGGGCGTTCTTGTGCACTGGGTCGCATGATTTCCGCAGTGAGGCGTTCGATTTGGTGCTGAAGCCCATCGAGATCGGCGAGGGGAGTTGGATTGCGGCGGGGGTGTTTGTTGGGCCCGGCGTGGTGATTGGAAAAAACACGTTCTGCGTCGCCGGCGCTGTGGTAGTGCGCGATGCAGGACCGAACGCCACGGTGGCGGGGAACCCTGCGCGCGCGCTGGAGCGTTCTTAGGAGTGGCATGCCGCGAAGCGAGCGGCTAGCATGTTGATCATGCAAAAGACACGCCTCTGGCTCATGTTTCCCGCCCGGTTGATCACCCGCCCTGTATTGTGGGAACTCGCAAAGGAATTTCCTGTCGTCACGAATGTCCGCCAGGCCAGCGTGAACGAGGAGGTCGGCGTGGTATCGCTCGAACTCGACGGCGAGCGCGAGGAGATCAAAAAAGCGATCGCCTGGCTCGAGGAACTCGGCATCAAAGTCGAGCCAGTGGAAATCGGCACGATTGCCAGTTGACCCGCTGCCGCATGCGCCTCCTTCTCGTCGACGGTCACTATTTTCTCTACCGTTCCTTCTTCGCGATCCGGGGGCTGAAAAACTCCAAGGGCGAGCCCACGAACGCCATCTATGGCTTCATCAAGGCCCTTCGGAAAATGATCGCCGATGTGAAGCCCGACCGCGCTGCTGTCATTTGGGATGCCGGCATGCCCGCGCGGCGTGTCGAGTTGCAGCCCGCCTACAAGCAAAACCGCACAGAGATGCCCGGTGAACTGAGGCCGCAGGAGGATTGGTTGCAGGAGCGGATGCCGTTGATCGGGCTGCGGAGCCTGTGGCTCTCGAACACCGAGGCCGACGACCTGATCGCTTCCTATGCGCTTGCCGCGCGGCGCGACGGGGTGGAGGTCGTGATCGCGACCAACGACAAGGATATCATGCAACTCGTCGGCGAGGGGATTTCGATCTATGCCAGCACAAAGGGCGGCCCCAGGGAAGCCGGCTTCGCCTTGCTCGGTGAGGCAGAGGTTTTCAGCAAGTGGGGCGTGCCGCCCGCGCGCATCGCCGATGTGCTGGCCCTCACCGGCGATGCCTCCGACAACATCCCCGGCGTGCCCGGCGTGGGGCCGAAAACCGCGGCATCGCTTGTCGAGGCCTGCGGATCCGTCGAGCAGATGCTGGAACATCCGGAGGCCATCGCCAACCCCAAGCTCCGAGAGAAAATTGAAGCCCACCGCGAGTTGATCATCGCCAACCGCGAGATGGTGCGTCTGGACGACGATCTTCCCCTGCCGGTGCCGTGGCGTGAGTTGGTGATCGAACCCAAGTATCCCGAGTTGATCGCCGCGTTGCGCGAGTGCGAGTTCGGTTCACTTCTCCGCGAGATCGAGGCCGAAGCGGCGAAGTCCGGGGCAGTGGCGCCTGCCCAAGGCGAGTTGTTTCCGGCCGCTTGAGCCGGTTTGGGTCTTGTATTTGGATGTGAGGCGGGGTAGGGAGAACGAATGAAATCTCCTGCGTTTTCCCCGACTGTTGGTTTGGCGTTTCAATCAAGAGGGGGGCATGGTCCGCTCAGGCGTTTGTCTGCCCTGCTGTTTTTGTTCCTGACGGCCCTCTGCTCTGCCCAATCGTTTTACCCATCCGACCCCTACTTTGCGCCGGGTTCGGGAAATGGCACCGCCGAGGGGTATTATGGCCAGTGGCATTTGATCAACCAGATGCCGGTCAACGCCGTGAATGCGGGTCTCGATGCGAATGTCGCCGGCGCATGGGCGCGCGGGCTCACCGGCAATGGCGTGGTGATCAGCATCGTCGATGTCGGCGTGCAGGGGGATCATCCGGATTTGGTGGCGGGGTTCCTCAATGAATACAGCTGGGACTACTCGATGACGGTGGCGGAAAACGAGGCGGACCCGCTGCGCCCCTTCCCTAAGAAGCTGGATGACAACCATGGCACCTCTGTCGCAGGCGTCGCGGCCGCACGGGGCGGCAATGGCATCGGTGTTACAGGAGCGGCCCCGTTGGCACAAATTGCGGGCCAAAGGGTGATCCGCCTTCAAGATCTGGCAGGGGATTTGACGCTGGATCAGGCGTTAGCCCGCGCCTATGGGTTCATCGGTCAGGAAACACCCTTTGACACCTACACACAAGTTCCCGGAGCCCACCCGCCTGTGCGGGTGATGAACCATAGCTATGGGCCGGATAACGCATTCGAGGGTGCCGGGAAACCTGATGCCCTTTTGAAGATGAACGCGCTGGAGCAAAGCGCCTCGCTTGGCGTCCTGCATTCTATCTCCTCAGGCAACAGCGGGGGCATTTACCCCACCGAGGACGCAAACAAGCGGCTGGCGAACACATCGCCCCATGTCCTGACCGTTGGTTCCCTGGCCAGTAACGGCAGGCGCGCTCCCTATAGCAGCTACGGGGCCAACCTCATGGTGGTTGCCCCGAGTTCGGGCAGCGAGGAGTTTTTCAGCATCTCCACAACCGACCGCACCGGGAGGGATGGCTACAACAATATCGGTGACGATGCGTCACTTCCGCCGAAGGACGACCCGTATTTCCAGCCAGTCGACGCTGCGGATCTCGGCAACTACACCAGCACTTTTGGAGGAACCTCGTCGGCCTCGCCATTGGTGGCCGGCGTGATGGCTTTGGGTGTGGAAGCGAATCCCAGCCTGAACATTCGCATGGCGCGCCATCTCCTCGCGCGGACCAGCGTCAAGGTCGATCCGGGAAACAACAACTGGGTCGCAAACGGCAGCGGATTCGATTTCAACCCCGAGTATGGATTTGGATTGATCGATGCCGATTGGTTCACCCGTGCGGCGGAAAAGGTCACGCACTTGAGCGACGCGCGGGTTCTGGAAGCCGGCATCCAACCCGTCGCGCAAGGCGTGTTCGGTGCCGACACGCGTGTGACCAGGGCGGCATTCAGAGTGGAGGCCTCTGGGTTGATGCCGCTGGAGTATGTGCAGTTGGAGATGAGGTTGTCCGGGATGCAGAAAAATGCGGACGCCTACCTCGCGGGCGAGGGGGCGATTCTCGGCGATTTCTACGCCTTTTTGACATCGCCTTCGGGGACGAGTGCCCAGTTGTTCTACAGCGACCGCAACCTGATCGACACACCCTCCGAGGAGAACCGCCTTGCGTCCTTGACGGATGTCGGCCAGTGGACATTTCTGAGCAATACCTTCTTTGGAGAGTCACTTGTCGGCACATGGGGAATCGAGCTGTTCAACCACTCCACGAACACGAACTTCGAGAACTTTGGCGTGTGGGATTCCTACAAGTTCACATTCGGCACGGGCGAGATCGAGATCGCGCCGTTGGAAATCGGAGCCGAGGGCATCACCACGGAATTCTCCCTGCCGAAAACCGTGCGCCTCGACCTGAACCTCACGGCGAACCAGACCTTCAGCGCAACGGATGCGACATTGACGGTCAGCGGCGACATCGACACCCAAGGCAATACGTTGACAACCTACGCGAACCGCACGATTTCGCTCACCGGGCAACTTTCCGGCAGCGGCGATCTGGTGAAAACAGGCGCGGGCATCTTGGCGCTTTCGGGCAACAACACGAACTTCACCGGCGATGCCATGCTTGAAGACGGTGTTCTTCTTGTGGCCCACAACAACGCGTTGAACCTGCCCGAGAGGCTCAGCCAGCGGATTGTTTTCGATGGCGGCACCTTGGTTTACGCACCGGGCATCTCGGTGGACTTGTCTCCAAGATTTGTGTTTGCGGGGAAACTCCCGGTGGACACAAACGGCAACAATGTCGAGTGGAGTGCGCCGCTTGGAGCCGGAGTGGCGGAACTCGACAAACAAGGTGCAGGAACCCTGACGCTGACGGGTGCCAATACCTTCAATGGGCCGATCACCATCGCTGCGGGGGAACTAAACATCGCAGGCAGCGGCGTGCTCGGTGGTGGGAATTTCAGCGGCTCGATCACCAACAATGGCAATTTCGTCTACTCGAGCTCCGCCGCACAGGTCATCTCAGGCGATATCTCAGGCAGCGGCAACCTGACAGTGAATGCCACTGGTTCGCTCAAGACTACTGGGAATGTCACCGCTTCGTCGGTGGAGGTTGTGGCTGGATTGCTTGCCGTCAATGGTCAACTCGCCTCCAACTCGGTGGCTGTTAACTCCGGCGCCACGCTCGGTGGAAGCGGCACGATCTTCGCGCCGGTGACGGTTTCCGGCACCTTGTCGCCGGGCAACTCTCCGGGAATATTGAGCGTGGCGACTCTGACGCTCACGCCCACCGCCGTGACGGATATCGAAATCGAAAGCCTCACGAACTTCGATCGCCTCGCGGTCAGCGGAGCCGCCACGGTGGATGGCACGCTGAATATCATTCCCTACAACGGCAACCCGCTCGCCTACGGCCAGCAGTATGCCTTCCTCACCGCGGGGGGTGGGATCAGTGGGGAGTTCGACACGATCAATGCTCCCGAGACCTTCCGCGGGCGCTTCCTCAATGGCGGCACAACCGGCACGCTGCTGATCGCGCCCGACACCTACACCCGCGGGGCCGTGACGCCGAACCAGCGCAATGTGGCCAAAGCACTCGACAGCTTCATCCCCGCCACCGAAGGCGACCGCGAGACAGTCAGCATCGCCCTCGACCTGCAAACAGCCGAGCAATACCCCGCCTCCTTCGAGCAAATCATGCCCGGGTTCTACGAGAGTCTGGCGGACATGAGCATCGAGCAGGCGTTCACGCAGACCCAGCAACTTAATCAACGCATGGGCGCGGTGAGGGCGGGAATCCAGAGCTTCCAGGCCATCGGTCATGCAGAGCGAACCGCTCAAGCACGACCGCGACGGCAAGAGCGTGGCCGATGCGAAGACCGCCAGCCCGATCGTCGAGGATGCCGTGTCCACGAACTGGAACGCGTGGGTCATGGGCACGGGATCGTTCTCGCGCTCCTACAACCTCTCCGAGTCTCCCGGTTATAAAAACGACGCCGGCGGGTTCCTCGCGGGAGCCGATTACCGCTGGAGCGAGGCGTTCAGCACCGGCCTCTACGCCGGCTACCAATACAACTACGCCAAATACAGCGGCGGCAGCAGCACGCGCGGCAACAGCGCGCTCTTCGGGGCCTATGCCACATGGGAGAACGAGGACGGCTACTATGTGAACAGTGTCATCGGCGGTGGCTACACCGGCTACCAGACGCGGCGGGCGATCACCTTCGGCACGATCGACCGCACGGCGCGGGCGAATCCGAACAGCGGGCAATTCAGCGCCGCGCTGAACCTCGGGAAGGATTTCGAGTTCGGCAACTGGACGATCGGCCCGATCGTCGGGGCGCAATACACCTACGCCGGCGTGGGAGGCTTCGCGGAGACAGGAGCCGACAGCCTGGATCTGGCGCTCGGGCAGCAGAACGCAAACAGCCTGCGGAGCACGCTGGGCGGCCGCGTGGCCTACACTTGGGAGGTGGCCGGGAACATCGCACTCATCCCCGAGGCGAGGATGCTGTGGATGCACGAGTTCATGAACAACCCGCGCACGATCAATTCGGCGTTGGATGGAGGAAGCGGCCCATCCTTCGGCTACGAGACCGGCGCGCCGTATCGCAACAGCGTGTTCGCCGGAGCGGGCGTGAGCGCGCAGATCGGCGATCGGCTGGAACGCGTCGGTGTTCTACAACGTGAACTTCGGAGCGCAGACCTACCTCGAGAACGCCATCAGCGCCTCGCTCAACTTCGCGTTTTAATGAAAGCGTCGATGAAGCATCGATTTATGACAGCCTTAAGGACCAAATGAAGATGGCACTCCATGTGCTCGACTTTGCCGACTTGGAGTAGAAAAATTGAAGAGAGCCAATCACTGACAGCTATGATGCCATCGACACGGGAATAGATCATGAAACACAAAATATTATTATCGGTATGTGTCATTCTCGCCGTAATGGCGCCCAACCTTGTCCACGCGCAGGGCTTCTTTCCGAATGATCCCTACTTTGCTCCCGGGACGGGAAACGGAACGGCGGCTGGCTACTATGGCCAATGGCACTTGGTGAACCAGATGCCAATAAGCGAGGTCAATGCCGGACTGGATGTGAATGTGGAGGGCGCGTGGGCGCGTGGGTTGACCGGGAATGGCGTGGTAATCAGCATCGTCGATGATGGCGTGCAGGGGGATCATCCGGATTTGGTGGCGGGGTTCCTCAATGAATACAGTTGGGACTACTCGATGACGGTGGCGGAAAACGAGGCGGACCCGCTGCGCCCCTTCCCCGAGAAGGTGGACGACAACCATGGCACCTCTGTTGCAGGCGTCGCGGCCGCCCGGGGCGGCAATGGCATCGGGGTCACCGGAGCCGCCCCGTTGGCACAAATCGCGGGCCAAAGGCTGGTTGGCATAGACGAAAAAGATATCGCTGAGAATTTAACGGAATTTCAGGCCCTAGCCCACGCGAATGGGTTCGTCGGGCAGGAAACGCCTTTTGACGCCTACACACCGATTCCCGGAATCCGCCCGCCTGTGCGGGTGATGAACCATAGCTATGGCCAAAGCAATGCTTTTGAAGGGGCGAAAAATCCCGATGCCCAATTGGCCTTGGATGCCCTTGAGCAGAGCGCCGAATTGGGGGTGATTCATGTCTTTGCCGCGGGAAACGCTGCGGGCCAATATCCCTTAGAAGACTCGAACAAGGGCCTAGAGAACACCTCGCCCTTCGTGATCACGGTCGGCGCCCTCGGTAGTAATGGAACACGCTCAAACTACAGCAGCTACGGGGCGAATCTCATGGTGGTCGCCCCAAGCAGCGGCAGTCCCGAGGCAGTGTTTACAGCATCTGCCACAACCGACCGCACCGGGAGGGATGGCCGCAACAATATCGGTGACGATGCGTCACTTCCGCCGGAGGACGACCCGTATTTCCAACCAGTCGACGCTGCGGATCTCGGCAACTACACGAGCACGTTCGGGGGCACCTCCTCGGCGACTCCACTTGTGTCTGGCATCATGGCGCTGGGGGTGGAGGCGAATCCCAGCCTGAACATTCGCATGGCGCGCCATCTCCTCGCGCGGACCAGCGTCAAGGTCGATCCGGGAAACATCAAATGGGTCGCAAACGGCAGCGGATTCGATTTCAACCCCGAGTATGGATTTGGATTGATCGATGCCGATTGGTTCACCCGTGCGGCGGAAAAGGTCACGCACTTGAGCGACGCGCGCGTGCTGGAAGCCGGCATCCAACCCGTCGCGCAAGGCGTGTTCGGTGCCGACACGCGTGTGTCCAGGGCGATATTCAGAGTGGAGGCCTCTGGGTTGATGCCGCTGGAGTATGTGCAGTTGGAGATGAGGTTGTCCGGGATGCAGAAAAATGCGGACGCCTACCTCGCGGGCGAGGGGGCGATTTTAGGCGATTTCTCCGCCTTGTTGACATCGCCCTCCGGGACGAGTGCCCAGTTGTTCTACAGCGACCGCAACCTGATCGACACACCCTCCGAGGAGAACCGCTTTGCGTCCTTGTCGGATGTCGGCCAGTGGACATTTCTGAGCAATGCCTTCTTTGGAGAGTCACTTGTCGGCACATGGGGAATCGAGCTGTTCAACCACTCCACGAACACGAACTTCGAAAACTTTGGCGTGTGGGATTCCTACAAGTTCACATTCGGCACGGGCGAGATCGAGACCGCGCCGTTGGAGATCGGAGCGGAGGGGATCACCACGGAATTCGCGCTGCCAAAAACCGTGCGGCTCGACCTGAACCTCACGGCGAACCAGACCTTCAGCGCAACGGATGCGACATTGACGGTCAGCGGCGACATCGACACCCAAGGCAATACGTTGACAACCTACGCGAACCGCACGATTTCGCTCACCGGGCAACTTTCCGGCAGCGGCGATCTGGTGAAAACAGGCGCGGGCATCCTGGCGCTTTCGGGCAACAACACGAACTTCACCGGCGATGCCATGCTTGAAGACGGTGTTCTTCTTGTGGCCCACAACAACGCGTTGAACCTGCCCGAGAGGCTCAGCCAGCGGATTGTTTTCGATGGCGGCACCTTGGTTTACGCCCCGGGCATCTCGGTGGACTTGTCTCCAAGATTTGTGTTTGCGGGGAAACTCCCGGTGGACACGAACGGCAACACCATCGAGTGGAGTGCGCCGCTCGGTGCGGGAGTCACGGAGCTTCAAAAGGAAGGCACGGGAACACTCACGCTGACGGGTGCGAATACATTCAACGCTCCCATCACGATTTCGGCGGGGGCGTTGCAAATCGGGGGCGCCGGAGTGCTTGGCGGCGGGAATTACTCGGGGGCGATCACCAACAACGGGGCGTTCGTCTACGCAAGTTCCGCCGCGCAGACATTGTCGGGAAATCTCGGCGGCAATGGAACCCTGACAGTCAATGCCTCGGGTTCGCTCAACACCACCGGCACAGTCTCTGCGGTGAGCGTGGATGTGGTTGCCGGGTTGCTGTCGGTCAATGGCCAACTCGCCGCCAACTCACTCATTGTGAACTCGGGCGGCACGCTCGGTGGAAGCGGCACGATCTTCGCGCCGGTGACAGTTTCCGGCACCTTGTCGCCGGGCAACTCTCCGGGAATATTGAGCGTGGCCTCTTTGACCCTCACGCCCACCGCTGTGACGGATATCGAGATCGAGAGCCTTTCGAACTTCGACCGACTTGTGGTCGGTGAAGCAGCCACGGTGGGTGGCTCGCTGAATGTCATACCCTACGGCGGCAACCCGCTCGCCTATGGCCAGCAGTATGCCTTTCTCACCGCCGGAGGCGGGATCAGCGGGGAGTTTGACAGCATCATCGCCCCCGAGACCTTCCGCGGGCGGTTCCTCAATGGCGGCACAACCGGCACGCTACTCATCGCGCCGGACACCTACACGCGCGTGGCAGTGACTCCCAACCAGCGGAGCGTGGCCAAGGCGTTGGATAAATACATCCCGGCTACCAGCGGTGACCGCGAGACGGTCAGCATCGCGCTCGACTCGCTGACAACCGAGCAGTTCCCGAATGCCTTCGAGCAAATCATGCCCGGCTTTTACGAGAGCCTTGCCGACATGAGCATCGAGCAGGCGTTCACGCAAACCCAGCAACTCAACCAGCGCCTGAGCGCCGTGCGCGCGGGAGTCGGCGGGTTCCAGGCCATCGGCATGCAGAGCGAACCGCTCAAGCACGACCGCGACGGCAAGAGCGTGGCCGATGCGAAGACCGCCAGCCCGATCGTCGAGGATGCCGTGTCCACGAACTGGAACGCGTGGGTCATGGGCACGGGATCGTTCTCGCGCTCCTACAACCTCTCCGAGTCTCCCGGTTACAAGAACGACGCCGGCGGGTTCCTCGCGGGAGCCGATTACCGTTGGAGCGAGGCGTTCAGCACCGGCCTCTACGCCGGCTACCAATACAACTACGCCAAATACAGCGGCGGCAGCAGCACGCGCGGCAACAGCGCGCTCTTCGGAGCCTATGCCACCTGGGAAAACGAGGACGGCTACTATGTGAACAGTGTCATCGGCGGTGGCTACACCGGCTACCAGACGCGGCGTTCGATTAAGTTCAGCACGATCGACCGCACAGCCCGGGCGAACCCGAACAGCGGCCAGTTCAGCGCCGCGCTGAACCTCGGGAAGGATTTCGAGGTCGGCAACTGGACGATCGGCCCGATCGTCGGGGCGCAATACACCTACGCCGGCGTGGGAGGCTTCGCCGAAACGGGAGCCGACAGCCTCGACCTCGCGCTCGGCCAGCAGAACGCCAACAGCCTGCGAAGCACGCTGGGAGGGCGCGTGGCCTACACGTGGGAGGTTGCCGAGAAGATCGCGCTCATCCCTGAAGCGAGGATGCTGTGGATGCATGAGTTCATGAACAATCCGCGCACGATCACCTCGGCACTCGACGGAGGCAGCGGCGCCTCCTTCGGCTACGAGACGAGCGAGCCCTACCGCAACAGCGTGTTCGCGGGAGCGGGAGTGACGGCACAGATCGGGCAGGACTGGAGCGCGTCGGTGTTCTACAACGTGAACTTCGGAGCGCAGACCTACCTCGAGAACGCCATCAGCGCCTCGCTCAACTTCGCGTTTTAAAGGGCAAAAACTCGCCTCGGCCAGGCTACTACGCAAAATCAACCGCCAATACCAATCCGCCCATTCCGTAACTCCCGAATCCCATTTTTCCAATTGGCGCTGGACCATTAAAGATCGGGTCTCGCGAATTTTTCGGCTGGTTTCAGGCTCGAGAGGGGTTGCCGTTGCGGCGAGCGAATCCGCAAAGGGTAAAGTCAAGAATTAATTCCTGACCCCTTGGGCTTTTCGAGAAAAATATTGACCGCACAATATCTGGTGTGATTTGTGAGGGGTCGGTTTTTTTTTCCACAAGATATGCGATGCCCAAAGTGCGGGACACTCGAAGACAAGGTGATTGATTCCAGGTTGTCGAAGGATGGAGCGAATATCCGGCGGCGGCGTGAGTGTCTTTCTTGCGAGATGCGTTTTACCACGTATGAGGCATTGGAGCGCACGGAGTTGCGAGTGATCAAGAAGGATGGCCGGCATGAGGTGCTTGATCGACAGAAGTTGTTGAACAGCATCTCCAAGGCCTGCGAGAAGCGGCCGGTGGGGTTGGAGGAAATGGAGGCGGCAGTGGAGGAACTGCTTCAGGATTTGGAGTCCTTGCAGGAGAGGGAGGTGACGTCCAAGAAGCTCGGGGCGCTCATCATGGCCAAATTGCATGCGTTGGATTCTGTTGCCTATGTGCGATATGCATCGGTCTATCGCCAATTTCAAGAGGTGGGCGACTTCATCGATGAGATCGAGTCCCTGGGCCGCCGTGTGGCTCCGACGCCGGATCAGGCGGAGCTTTTCAAGGCGTGATTGCGATCCGGGACAATTTTCCGCTGGTGAGATTTCAGGACGGTAGCGTGATGAATTACGATAGCGTCTGGTTAAGTTCCGCGGTGGTGCGCGCTGCGGAGACCGCCGGGTATAAGAAGTGGTGGCTTACCTCGCATGTCACGGAGAGCGTGTCGAGTTTCCTTCAGCAGGAGTTCGACGAAAACATCGTTACCATTTCGCGGCTGGAGAAAGCTGTGCGCTCGGTCTTAAAGGTGATCGGGTATGCCGATGTGGCTGAATGTTTTCAAACCCTTCCGCCTCCGGTGCGTGTGTCGTTGTTCGACTTGGCGAAGCGGTCCGGCACCGGTTACGAGTTGGTGTTCTTCGGGTTGTTGAGGGAGAGATTGGCGGAAATCCTCGTTTCTCCTGCGCAGCAGGTCGAGTTCAGCGGACTGCATGCGGGGGTGAAGCAGTTGAAAAGCGCCAAGCACTGGAACCGGGAGTGCTCCCGGCTCACCGAAGAGATCGTGGTTTTCATCCGCGCCGAAATCGCCGCTGCCAACCGCACCGGACATCTTCAATTCCAACTCACATGACCCTGTTCGAAAAAATCATTGCCCGACAAATTCCCGCCGAAATCCTTCATGAGGACGAGCACTGTATCGCTTTCCGCGACATCTCCCCGCAGGCTCCGGTGCATCTTTTGGTGGTGCCCAAAAAACCCATTCCACGGATCGGTGTTGCCGCGTTGGATGACCAGGCGCTGCTTGGCCATCTCCTGCTGACGGTAGGCGAAATCGCCCGCAAGGAAAACCTTTCCGAAGCCGGTTTTCGCGTCGTGATAAACCACGGGCCCCATGGAGGCGAAACCGTGCCGCACTTGCATATCCACTTGCTCGGTGGGCGGCCGCTTGAATGGCCTCCGGGGTGAAATGCCCCGGCGTGCAGGCAGGTGGCATCTCATTGGTGGCCTTCCCGCGCTCGACGTTGCTATGGGCTTTGCCGAGCGCCACCGTTTCCGTGGGCTGACTATTGATTCTGGGCCGGGAGCGGGCTGGTTTTGGGCACGAGGCGGAGAACGACTGTGCGGTTTCTAGCGGCAGCACCTGGCTGATTTTCAGGGAATGGCGGGTTGAGGCCGCCAGCGGAGCTGGCCAGCAAGCGGTCGGCGGGGAAGTTGCCCTCCTCACGCATGACGGTTGTCGCTTCGATGGCGCGCCGCAGTCCGAGGGTGAAGTTGTCGCGGAAGGGGGATTTGGCACGGACTTTTCCGGAGTCTGTTTGGCCTTCGATAATGACCCAGAAATCGGGGGCGTTTGCGTTGAGGAATTCGGCCACGCGTGCGAGCTGGGTGCGGCCTTGAGAGCCAATGTTCACGCCCGAGGAGAAGATGCCTTCTTGGAACACAATGCGGATTTCATTGTTTGAGCTGTTGATTGAGCATCCGGAGAGATCGAAGAGGGCGGGAAGGATGCGGTTGATGGATTCCAAGCCTCTGTCCACGGGTTGCGGAGCGGAGATGGGAGTGGTGGGTTGGGTGGTCTCCTGCGCTGGGATTGGCGTGAGGGCGACTTGGTTGGGGGCGGGTTCTGTGGCCGGGGCGGGCGGAGCAGTGATCTGTGCGAGGGATTGTTCCGTGGCCGCTTGAGGTGCTGGCGCTGGGGTTGCTTCGGGCACGTTGAAATTGTCCTCGCCAGGTCGGGAGTCATCGCTATGGCGATAGACTGTGTTGAACTCCGGCAGGCTGTGGAGTTGGGCTGTGGGGGCGGTCGCCTCGGGTTCGGTGGTTGCGGGCACGAGGAGGCCTTTGATGCCGAAGGCCGCCAAGGCGAGCACTGCGAGAACGACGACCCAGTAGGAGAGCTTGCGAAGGAGGCTGAAGGAACTGCCGGCGGGTTTTGACGGGCGCGAAAAGTCGGGGCGCTTGGTAGTCGCGGCAGGATTGTAGGGGCGCGAGACCTCCACAGCGTCCTCTTGGGATGTCTCGCGGACTGTTTCGCGGATCGTCTCGCGGACTTGGGTTTTGTGAACGGGCGCCTCCTCGACGGGCGCGAGGGTTGGTGCAGGTGAGGCTTGGCGCGGGGGCCTGCCGCGGCGTTTCGGGGTGAGGGTGGTGGGCAGGCTTTTCGCCTTGCTGATCCGGTCGGCGGCTTGCTTCTGCGAGGATTTTTCGGAGATGCGGGCCATGAGTTCGAGGGCCGATGTGGTGCGGGCGGCGGAGGTTTTCTTCGGGCGGCCGCGAAGGGAACTTTCCGGCTCCTCTTCGAGTTCGCGAACTTCTCCAAGACCTTCGGAGACGTGTTCGGGAATGGGATCGGCCTTTTTCGGAGCCTTGGCAACGGGCGTGGCTTCCTCCTCCTCCTCGAGTTCGTGGACTTCGCCCACGGAGTCGAAATCGTAGTCGCCGGTGGACTCCTCGGGTTGATCGACCACCGGTTTGATGGTCGAACGGAGGCGGTTTTCAGCGCTTGAGAGGTTCGTGTCGAAATCAAGATCGACAGGTTCGCCAACGGTGTCCGAATCCTCGTCCATCGCTGCAGACGAGGCGCTTTTCCAATTTTCAAGGGCGGTAAGGTTGAATCTCCAGCCACGGCCGACTTTCACACCGGGGATTTGTCCCTCGCTGGTGAGTTTCAGGAGGGTTGACTTCGGCATTTTCAGAAACAAGGCCGCTTCGTCTGCGTTCATGACCTCGTTGTGGGCGGTTTTTTCGTTGTCCATTCCGTTGTAAAAAGGGGCATGATGTTGCAATAAAATTCTGGCAGTTGCAACAACTGGTTTTATTGTCCCGCGTTGACTTATGAAACAACCTGCCAGAGTGGTCATGAAAGCAAGCGGCACTGTGCCTGTGGATCGCAGTGCCGGGGGAGAGGCGTGGAGCGCGTTGATGGGAGCCGCGCAGGGGTTTTTGGACGAGGCCGAGCGGACGGAGGTTGGCGTTTTTGGAAAAAGGGGCAGCCGGAGGATTTGCACCGCTACCGGGTGAGTGTGCGCCGTGCGAGGGCCGCGTTGGGGGTCGGAAGGGGGATTGTAGATGGAAGGTGTCTGGCGGCATGCCGCAGGCGGTTGGCGGCGGCGATGAGATCGAGCAACAGGTTGAGGGATTTGGATGTGAAGTGCGGTGTTTTGCCCTTGGTTGCGGAGGGCTTGCCGCCCGGGTTGGCTGAGGGGTTCGGCGAATGTCTTGGGGTGGTTCAACGGGAGCGCGACCTGGAGGAGGTGAAAGTGCGCGGGGTTTTGCGGAAGGTCGAGGTCGGGAAATTGCTGCAGGGATTGAGGCCGTTGCGCGCGGCGGCGGCGGTGGATTTGGGCCGAGTGGTGCGGGCGCGGGTGTTGAAGCTTGTAAAGAGGATCGCGAAACTCTCGGCGGCATTGACTCCCGATGCGCAAGAGGAGCGCTGGCATGAAGTGCGGATCGAGGGCAAAAAGGTGCGGTATCTTCTCGAGGTGTTCGGTGATTTTTTTCCGAAGGGGAGGGCGCTCAAGGCGCTGGCTCCGCTTGTGCGCTTGCAGGAGGCGTTGGGGGATTTGAATGACAATGCGATGCAACGTGTGTTTTTGCGGGATTCGGTATGGTCAAGGCCGCTGGATGGCGCCGGTGACGAGCTCTCGAGGTGTCTGGGAGGGTTGGAGGTGCTATTGGAACAGCGCTGCAAGGAGTTGCGGCGCGCCGCCCGGCGGGCGCTGGAGCGGTTTCGCAAAAGCGGGGCTCGAACAGTAAAGGGGTTGGGATGAGCAGGGGTCTTGTGGTCGAGCGGAGGTTTTTGTTGAGGGGGAAATTTCCCGCGAGGCGTTTGTTGGCGGGGGTCGATATTGAAATCGGCTATCTCAGTGCCCGCGGGTCGCGGGAAGTCGCGCTTGTCAAGGAGGACGGCCGCCGGCGGATGGTGGTGCGAGAGGGGCGCTCGCGTCAGAGCAAGGAGACAGAGATGCCAATCGGGGCGGCGGCATTTCAGGCGCTCTGGGAGGAAACCGCCGGCTTGAGGGTGCACAAGACCAGATACAGGTTGACGCTGGGCGGGTTTCCCGTGGTTGTGGACGAGTATCGCGGGGCGCTTGGTCCATTGAAGATCGGGATGGTCATGTTGCCAGTGCGTGAGGCATTGCCCGAGGCGCTCAAACCTTATTTCGGCAGGGAGGTGGATGGCGCCGGCGAATACTCCGAATCCCAGCTTGCGCTTCACGGGGGTGCGCCGACGCTCGACGGATCGATCCAGGCAGGCGCGCTGCCTTTTTTGTTCAAGGACGGCATCCTGCATGTGGTGCTGGTGACGAGTTCCTCGGGTCAAAAGTGGCTTGTTCCGAAGGGGCGGCTTGAGCGTTCCATGACGAGGGAGGAGGTGGCCTTGATGGAAGCGGCGGAGGAGGCTGGAGTGGTCGGCGTGATCGAGCCCGGCGTGGCTGGGAGATGTGTGCTCGAGGATGGTCGGGAGCTGCGGTTGTTTCCCCTGCGGGTCGCGACGTTGTTGCCTGTGTGGCCCGAGCGTCTGCAGCGACGGCGGGTGGTGCTGCCGATTTACCGCGCATTGCTGCGAATCGGCGATCCCGGTCTCGAGCGGTGCGTTCGGGAGTTGTCGAGGAAATTGACGCCTTGAGTTGCAGGAGCCGAAAATAATCTCCGGTTTTCCCTTGCAAGGAGCCATGGGTGCATGCCAGATTCCGCGCCCTCTAATCGAAAGAAAAATCACAAATGGCAACAGCAGCAGCAAACGAAATGGAAGCCCTTCGGCTCCACCCCAAAGACACAGGTAGCGCGGACGTGCAAATCGCACTTCTCACCAAGCGCATCCTCGACCTCACCGCGCACCTTCAAACGAACAAGAAAGACCACGCTTCCCGTCGCGGTCTCCTCAAGCTCGTGGCCCAGCGCCGTAGTCTCCTTGACTACCTGAAGCGGACAGCAAACGCCCGCTACCTCACGGTCCTCGAGAAGCTCGAGCTCCGCAAATAGCACAACCCTCCTCGAAAGCCCCGCAATTCGGCGGGGCTTTTTTCCAACAAACCCTGTCCTGCTCTTTCGAGCGGGACTCACCTCTGTATTTATTCATGTCCCATAGCATCTCAGTTTCCGCTGGAAACTCCCAACTCACCTTCGAAACCGGCAAACTCGCCAAGCTTGCCGACGGAGCAGTCACCGTCCGTTGCGGCGATACGATCGTCATCGTCACCGCCGTCTCGGCCACAACCATCAAAGAGGGCCAGGATTTCTTCCCCCTCACTGTCGAATACAAGGAGAAGGCCGCCGCTGTCGGCAAATTCCCCGGCGGCTACTTCAAGCGCGAGGGCCGTCCGAGCGAGAAGGAAATCCTCACCGCTCGCATGACCGACCGTCCGCTGCGCCCGTTGTTTCCCAAGGGCTACCTTTACGACACGCAAATCATCACGCTCCTCCTGAGCGCCGACGGGCAGAACGATCCCGATATCCTTTCGATCAACGGTGCCTCCGCGGCCTTGTGCGTCTCCGACATTCCCTTCGCCGGGCCTGTGGGCGCGGTGCGTGTGGGTCGGGTGAACGGCGCGTTCGTGGCGAATCCCACCCACGACCAGCGCGCGGAGAGCGACTTGGACCTCGTTTACGTGGGTGATGGCGAGAAGGTCATCATGATCGAAGGCGCGGCCAACGAATTGCCCGAGGCTGATTTCGCGGCGGCATTGGATTTCGCCCGCGATGCGGTGCGGGTGATTGTGGACGCCCAGCGCGAGTTGGCGGCGAAGGCCGCGAAGCCCAAGCGTGTGGTTCCGCTCTTCGAAGTGCCAGCGCAGATTTCCGAGGTGGCGTATCAAGTCGCAGGAGACCGCATCGAGGCGGCCCTCTACACCCACGGCAAAGTCGCCCGCAGCAAAGCGGTTGGAGCCCTGCGCGAGGAGGTCGAGAAGGCCGTGTTGGAGAAATTCCCCACAGCCTCGAAATTCCAAATTTCCCAAGCGTTCGACTATCTGCAGAAAAAAGCCTTCCGCATCAGCATCCTTGACCGTCGCCAGCGTTGCGACGGGCGCGGATTGCATGACATCCGTCCGCTTTCCGGCGAGGTCGGGCTCCTGCCCCGCACGCATGGTTCGGCGCTCTTCGCCCGCGGCGAGACCCAGGCGCTCGGCGTGGCGACGCTCGCTCCCGCCGAGGAGGCCCAGATGATCGATTCCTACGGCGGCGGCGCTGACACGAAGCGCTTCATGCTGCACTACAACTTCCCGCCCTTCAGCGTCGGCGAGACCGGTCGTTTCGGCGGCCAGAACCGCCGCGAGATCGGCCATGGCGCGCTTGCCGAGCGTTCCATCGAGCCTGTGATTCCTTCCGAGAAGGATTTCCCATACGCCTTGCGCGTGGTCAGCGAGGTGATGGAGTCGAATGGTTCGACCTCCATGGCGAGTGTCTGCGCGGGTGTGCTCGCGCTCATGGATGCCGGCGTGCCGCTGCGCCGTCCGGTGGGTGGCATTTCCGTGGGTCTCGTCACCGAATACGACGGCGACACCCTGAAGCGCTACACGACGCTCACCGACATTATCGGCAGCGAAGACCACTTCGGCGACATGGATTTCAAGCTCTGCGGCACAGACCAAGGTGTCACGGGCTTCCAGCTCGACCTCAAGCTTCCGGGTATCAGCCATGAGATCATGCGTGAAGCAATCACCGAAGCGAAAGAGGCCCGCGCCAAGGTGCTCGAGGTGATGGGAAGCGTGCTCGCCTCGCCCCGCACCGAGATGAGCCCCTACGCCCCGCGCATCGAAACTGTCCGCATCAACCCCGACAAGATCGGCCTCATCATCGGCCCTGGCGGCAAGACGATCAAAGGCATCGTTGCCGAGACCGGTGCCGAGATCAATATCGAGGACGACGGTTCGGTGCACATCTACTCGAACAACGGCGACAGCCTCCAGCGCGCGAAGGAAATCATCTTGGGCATGACCAAGGAGATCTCCATCGGCGAGCTGTATCAGGGCACGGTTGTTTCGATCAAGGAGTTCGGCGCTTTCGTCGAGGTTCTGCCCGGCAAGGACGGCCTGTGCCACATTTCGGAGTTGGCCGATGTGCGTGTGAACAAAGTCGAGGACGTCGTGAAAATGGGCGACTCGGTCTGGGTCAAGTGCATTGGTGTCGACGACAAGGGGCGCGTGAAGCTCAGTCGCAAGGCAGCCATGAAAGACCGAGACGAGGCGGCAGCGCAGCCGGCTTGATCCGTTAAAAACAAGATTCAACAGGCGGCCGTCCGGGCACACCGGGCGGCCGTTTTTTTATGGGGGATATCCCTTGCATGCGTGGGGGCGGATGCGTTGTATGCTGGGGTTCTATGAAACTCACACTCCTTGCTATTCTCGCCGCAGCGGCTCTTGTCCGCGCTGAAGTTGAAGTTGGAAAGCCCGCGCCGGATTTCACTCTCTCCGCCTGCAATGGCGAGTCGGTGTCGCTTGCGGGTCTGAAGGGAAAGGTTGTGGTGCTCGAGTGGGTCAATTACGGCTGCCCGTTTGTTGCGAAGCATTACGATTCCGGAAACATGCAGAAGTTGCAAAAAGAGGCCACGGACAAAGGGGTGGTATGGCTGTCGATTTGCTCCTCGGCCCCCGGAAAGCAGGGCCACATGGATGCCGCGCAGGCCGCCAAGGTTTGTTCCGAAAAAAAGGCGGCCTCCACGGCCTACCTCCTCGATGAGGACGGCACGGTGGGCAAGCTCTACGGAGCCAAGCGCACCCCCGAGATGTATGTCATCGATGCCAGTGGCGTTTTGGTATACCACGGCGCGATCGATGACAAAAAGTCGGCCAATCCAGATGATGTCAAGGATGCCAAAAACCATGTCATGGCTGCTGTCGAAGAGGTGCTCGCTGGAAAGCCTGTCAGCCTTCCAAAGACCGAGGCCTACGGCTGCAGTGTGAAATACAACTGATCCCGAAAGCGGATTGCTTTTGGATTTCTGGAGTGGGGCGCTCTGTCAGGGCTGTGTCTTCGGGCCCGATGGTCCTGATCGTTGGCGAGCGCGAGTCATACCAAAATCTGCTTGCGTTTGGACTTTTGGAACGCGCCGCGGTAGCGCGCCCGCCGTCGGGTGCGCCCCAGCGCCCGACTTGGAGAGCTTCGAGCGGCCCCTGGCCCGTTTTTTCCAATCGCCCCGCGAGGCGCGAGGCGGTTCACCCGAGGCGGGAGAGCTCCCCGAGACCCCTCGAAGCGAAGTCATCCGAAAATCCAAAACCTTGGAGACTTTGGTATCAGCCTCAACACGGCCGGGACGGCCGTGCCCCCTTCTTTTGGTGGTGCTGGGCCGATTTTCGCTTGGTGTCAGTGATCTCGCGGGAGGACGCAGCGAGGCCGGGATCAGATTTTGGTTGTGACGAGTTTGCGGAGGCGAATCATGCCACGGCGGATTCGGGCTTTGACGGTGCCGATGGGTTTGTTGATGCGCTCGGAGATTTCTTGTTGGGAGAGGCCGTTGAAGTAGGCCATCTCGATGACCTCGCGCTGGTCTTTGTTGAGCTTCAGGACGGCGGATCGAACGAGGGAGTTTTGTTCGCCGGCTTCTAGGTCGTCGGCTGGGAGGGAGGTGTCGGCGGTTTGCTCGTGGATGCGGGATTCGTTTTCGACGCCGGTATTCAGTTTCGAGCGGCGTTGGATCGAGCGGAGGCGGTCGATGGCCTTGTTGCGGGCCATGGTGACGGTCCAGGTGCCCGGCTTGCCGCGTGATTTGTCATACATGGGGGATTTTTCCCAGAGCATGAACATGACTTCCTGGGTGACATCCTCGGCATCGGTCGCGTTGTTGAGGACGCGGAAAGCGGTGGAGTAAACGAGCGCGATGTGGCGACGGTAGAAATCGGCAAACGCGTCCCGGTCGCCCATGGCGATACGGGCGATGAGTTCCACATCGTCTGTGGTGTCACCATCGAGTTCCATAGCTTCGAGTGTGGCAGTCCGAGGGTGGCTGCGCAATGAGGGATATTTCGGGTGTCGGCGACGGTTCAAAAGTGGAAAATAGAGACGGTTCAAAAGTGAACTGGCATTATTCAGAGCGAAAAATGGCCGAGGATGTTGGGCCAGATGAGATTGGGGGGCTCTTCAAGGATCCAGAGTTTTTTATTTGGGTGGTAAAGGGCCGTGACGGTTTTTTTGAGGGTTGGAGCGATTTGGTAGGTGCGGCCTTCGAAGTCGATGGTGTGGGCGGCGCTGACCTTTCTGGTGGTTCGCAGGGAGAGGTGGAGATCGAGCAGGGAAGCGGGTGGACAGGAGCGCAGGGCGGGGTTGGGCCTTATGGTTGAGGCTTCGAGGAGGTCGTTGGGGATTTCGCCGGTGGAGGAGTTTTTTGTGGAGTTTTGGCGCGCGATTTCCATTTGGAGGATTTCGTTGGCGAGAGGGTAGGAGTCGACCTTGGCGTGGGCGAGGAGGGTGACGAGGCGTTTTTGGAAGGTGCCGAAGCGACGTTCGACTTTGCCTTTGGCTTGCGGGGTTGGGGCGACGAGGTGGGCGATGCCGAGGGCGCGCAGGGCGCGTTGGAACTCGCTGCGGGGGTCGAGGTGGTCGTGGGAGGAGCTGGGGCCGAAGAGGCTGAGTGCGTCGGTGTAGATGGCCTGGGGGATGCCGTGGCGCTCGAAGGCTTCGCGGAAGTGCTCGAAGTGGGCCCAGGTGGTGTCGCGGGGGACGAAGCGGCCGGCGATGTTGAGGCCGGAGTGGTCGTCGATGGTCAGGGAGGAGGGTTTGTTTTCGGGGCCGGGCCACCATTGGTGGATGGAGCTGTCGTGCTGGAAGAGTTCGCCGAAACGGGCGCGGCGGAAGCGGCGGTAGGTGCGCGGTTTTTTCCGGACCGGAGGGATGAGATTGGGAAGGTGGGTTTTGATGTAGGCTTCGACGCTGGATCGGGCGCGTTTGAGGCCGTGGAGGCGCAGGAGTTCGTCGGCGATGAGTTGGAAGTTGCAGGGGGTTTGGAGCGGGACGAATTCGCGCAGGAAGGCGATGGCGGACTCGGGCCAGGAGGTGCGCTGGTCACCGCCGCTGGCGTGGAGATGGAATGCCTGACGGTCTTGGAGCCAGCGGGTTCGAAGTTGGTAGAGGCGGGTTTTGCCGACATGGAGGAGTTGGCAGGCTTGTGCCGCGTCGATGTGGCCGGCGTTGAAGGCGTGGAGGGTTTGCTGGACGAAGTGGAGGGGATGGCGGTGGAGGAGTTGGCGCTTTTCATCAGCGCAATCCACAGCATTTGCGGCCGCAGAGGGACCCAGATTTTCGCTCGCTTTTTGGCGGGGTCTCTCCCGGCCTGCGCTACGCTCCGGCCTTCTCCGAGTCCCCGCCAAAAGCGGGTCAAGTGTGATTTTCATAACAAATGCACTTTTCCACTTTTGTTCCGTCTCAGTTCACTTTTGAACCGGCGGGGACATGAGGGATATTTCGGGGTGATTTCCGGGGGGTCAGATTGGATTGCCAGCGAGTTGGGCGAGACGGTCGCGGCGGGTGGTCTCGATCTCGCGATCGAGTTTTTGGCGGGCGTCGTGGCGGGTGGAGAGGAGGTCCATGCGTTGTTTTTTCAGCGTGTCGCGGCGCTCGAGCAGGGTGACGATCTCCTCGCGGGTGGCGGCGAGGAGTGGATCGAGGGAGGGGTTTGAGAGGGCGGCGAGGGGGCGGAGGGCGTCGCCCAGCCAGCGGATGTCGCATTCTGTGCGGCGGTAGGCGGCGAGGTTGTCGGAGAGTGCGAGGTCGTTTGCGGCGATGGTGTTCAGGTAGTCGATGGCTTCGCGGACGGTGGGCGTGAGGACGGCGATCTGGTATTGGGATTCGCGGGGCGTGCGGTCATCGGGCTGGGGGGCCGGCTGTGTGGGTGGTGTGTTGATCGGGATGGCTCTGGCGACGGGAATGGGGGTGGGTGCCGGGGTGGAGGCAATGAGGGACTCTGGGTCGGATGGGTCGGATGGAGTCGGCTCTGGAGTCGGCGTTGGTTCTGGCGTTGGTTCTGGCGTTGGTTCTGGCGTTGGTTCTGGCGTTGGTTCTGGCGTTGGCTCTGGCGTTGGCGTTGGCGTTGGCTCTGGCGTTGGTTCTGGCGTTGGCTCTGGCGTTGGCTCTGGCGTTGGCTCTGGCGTTGGCTCTGGCGTTGGCTCTGGCGTTGGCTCTGGCGTTGGCTCTGGCGTTGGCTCTGGTGTTGGCTCTGGCGTTGGCTCTAGCTGCTGGCGTTGGCTCTGGCGTTGGCTCTGGCGTTGGCTCTGGCGTTGGCTCTGGCGTTGGCTCTGGCGTTGGCTCTGGCGTTGGCTCTGGCGTTGGTTCTGGCGTTGGTTCTGGCGTTGGTTCTGGCGTTGGAGTGGGAGTGGGAGTGGGGGCGGATGGCGTTGGGATGTTAAGTGCGAGGGGGGAGAGGCCGGCGGGTTCGGGGTAGAGTGTGGGAGGTGCCGGTGGGGTGGTCGGCTGGAGGTCGTCTTGGGGTTCTGCAGGCAGGCCGAGATCTTGGAGGAGGTCGGTGGAGGAATAGCGTTGGTAGTGGGCTTTGCTTTCGGGTTCGAGAGTGGCGAGTTGGATGAGTTCGTTGCCGGCGGGCTCGAAATCCATTTCAGGGAGGGGAGTTTCGAAATCGATTTGTTGGATGGCGGAGAGGAGGGCGGCGTTTGAAGGATTAGATTTTCTTGAGGTGTGGAGGAAACGAGGGTCTGGCCACTGGCCGAGGAAGCGGCTTGGATCCTTGAAGAGTGGTGGGGCGTCCGGCGGGCGGAAGCGGCTGGGGTCTGTGATGGCGCGTTTCAGGGCATCGCGAGAGACGGGGAGGTCTAAGCCCGGGGTGGTGTCGCGGAGGGGTTCGTCGAGGAGCGGGAGGAGGCGAATGGCGAGGCCTTGGAAGGGGTTTCGGACATTTGCCTTCGGGTGTTGGGATTTGAATTTCTGGACCGCCTGGAGGCTGCCGCCGGTGAGGATGTCGCTGAGGTTGACGCGGCTGATGGGGACGTTTCGGCGGGCGGAGGTGCCAGAGAGCGGGCTGTATTGGCGCGGGGGGAGGCTGTCGAGGAGGGCGAGGAACTCGAGCGGGCCGAGTGGGTAGTTTTTGGGTGAGTTGGTGGTAGAGGTCGTCAATGCGGCCGGCGTAGGGGCGCATGAGGAGACCGTCCTCGACGACTTGGGGGGCGATGTCGGCTTGGTGGATGCGGTTGTAGAGGTCTTGGATTTGTTCGGGAGGGAGGGAGCCTTGCGGCGGTGGGGTGGATTGAAATTCCTCTCTGGCGTGAGCGAGGCCTTGGGAGGCGGCGGATTCGAGGGGGACGATGCGTGCGGGGAGTTCGCGGTCGAGGGCGATGGGGTATCCACCGAGGCCGATGATGGAGTCGATCTTGCGGAAGTTGCCGCCGCCGAGTTTGGTGCCGTTGAATTCAAGCGAGTCGGCAGGCGGGAGGGTCGAGGCGATTTGGTTCTGACGGGCAGTGTCGGGTGTTTTTGTGAGGAAGACTGTGGCAAGCGAGTCGAGGTCGCGCGGGCTGATCTCGGCGGGAAGAAGGCGGTTGAATTGGGAGAGGAGAAGGATGGAGAGCGTGGCGTATTGGACGCGGCGGCGGGCATCGCTAGGGAGGTCGAGCGAAGCTTCGTGGAGGGCGTAGGCGAGTTGGGGGAGGTTGGTGGATTGGGTGGTTTTGCTGACAGCCGGTGGTTTGGTGACCACGGTGGGGAGTTGGGCGTGCAGGGGGAGGATCGCGGCGAGGGCGATCAGGAGAGTGGCAGCAAGGCGCGATGGTGCGGGGAGGTTCATGCCAAAAGCGGATTGCTTTTGGGTGATTGGAGAGAGGCTTTTCTCCGGATCGGTGGCGACGACTCTGTGAATGAGGGCCAGTCACCACACGGCCGAGACGGCCGTGCTCCCTCTTTTGCGGTGCCGAGTCCAATTTCATGGAGACGCTGGTCTCAGTAGTTGCACTGGACGATGGTTTGTTCTCCGCAGCGGCAGGTGATGACGATGTGGCCGATGCGGCCTTGGGCGTCTGGCACGGTTTCGACGAGTGGTTCGCTGTTTGCGCAGGGGGAGGGTTCGGTGGGGGGCGGGGTGCTGTCCTCGATAGGAGGGAACTCGGGTTCGGAGACGGGTTCGGGCTCCGGTGCAGGTTGTGAGATCGGCGGAAAGTGCGATGGCTTGGGTTCGCTGGAATGGGTCGGGCGGATCGAGCGGGATTGGGGGCGGCCTTGGAGAAAATCCTTCATGGTGCTACGGGAGCGGTCAGGGGGTGGTGGCTGCCGGTGTGGTGGCGGTGGAAGGCGAGGCCTCCGGAGTGGCGGGTGGTTTTTGCGTGAGCGAGAGGCTGACGGTGATGCGCTGGTTTTCCTCGGCGTCGGGCGCGGTGTTGATAAGGGGCTTGGAGTCGGCGAAACCGGTGACGCGTTTTGTTTTGTCGTCGGCCATGGCGTAATACTCCATGAAGCGGCGGATGGTGTTTGCGCGGTCGGCGCTGAGTTCCCATTCGTTGTATTGCTTGGGGTCGTCGAAGCGGAGGCCGGTGGAGGTGTGTCCGTCGATATAGACAAGGAAATTGTAGCGTTCGATGAGCCAGGCCATGTTCTGGAAGACGAATTTCCCCCAGTCGGTGAGTTGGGTGGTGTTGTCGATGAAGATGGGTTTGTTGGTGCGGTCATAGACGGTCATTTTCAGGCCGTCTGAGGTGATCTCGATGTCGATGGGTTCCTTTTCCTCCTCCTTGACATTGAGCATGCGGTAGAAATCGCGGGCGATGGCTTTGAGGAAGCCCTCGTTTTCATTGTCGCGCTTGTCGTTGATGTTGGCGTCCTTCTGGGTCGCCATGATTTCCTTTTCCATGACGCCCCAGGTGGTGGGCGGCTTCTGGGCGGAGGCGGGGTCTTTGAAGTAGAGGGACATCTGGGCGAGCACCTCGGGTTTTTCCTCCGCGATGAGAATCCACATGACCATGAAGAGGGCCATCATGGAGGTGATGAAGTCCGCGTAGGCGACTTTCCATGCGCCGCCGTGGTGTTCGTGATGTTTTTTTGCCATGGGATGTGAGGCTTAGGCTCCAGTGCCGAGGCTCTTGACCATGTTTTCGACTTCGTCGGATGAGGGTTGGAAGGCGGGGTCGATGGCGCGACGGGCGTATTCGACAGCCATGAGCGGGGCCATGCCGCCGGTGAAGCCGACGATGCCCTTCATGAGGAGAGTGAAGTATTGGAGTTCGTAGACGTTGTTGAGTTTGATACGGGCAGCGAGGGGGTTGACGAAGCCGTAGGCGACAAAGACGCCAAGGAAGGTGCCGACGAGGGCCGCGCCGACCTTGATGCCCACTTTTTCAGCGCCTTGGCTGATGCTGCCCATGGTGTTGATGATGCCCATGACGGCGGCCACGATGCCGATGCCCGGGAGGGAGTCGCCGACGAGGTTGAGGGTTTGGACGGGGAGGTGGAAGTCCTCGTGTTTGCTTTCGAGGTCGCCTTCGAGCATGGCGGCGAGTTGTTCGGGCTTGAGGCGGCCGTCGATGATGGGCTTGAGGCCGTTGCAGAGGAATTCGCGGCGTTCGTGGTCGTTGAGGAATGAGGGATATTTTTGGAAGATTTGGCTTTGGTCTGGGGTGACGACGTCGTCTTCGATGGCGATGAGGCCGCCGCGGCGGGCTTTGGTGAAGAGTTCGTAAAGGAGCTTAAGGGCGTCGAGGTAGTCTTCGGTGGGGACGGCCTGGTTGCGGAAGGAGATTTTGATTTTGTTGAGGATGCTTTTGAGGAGGGACATCGGACTGGCGATGACGAGGAGCCCGATCGAGATGCCGAAGATGATGAGGTATTCAGGCCATGCCGCGATGGTGAGTGCGAGGAGGCTGCCACCGGCAAAAAGGTAACCCGCGATGGTGGCGGCAAGAACGACGATGAATCCGATGATGAGTGTCATGAGGTGTTTTGTTTGTTAGCGGGTTGAGACGTCGGGTGGGATGTTTTTTATTTGGAGGCTGACGAGCGGATGTAGGACTTGAGGCTGAGCACGGCTTGGGTGTGGATTTGGCAGATACGGGATTCCGTGAGGCCGAAGATTTTTGCGATTTCGGCGAGGCGAAGGTTTTCGTGGTAATACATGGCGAGGATTTTTCGTTGGATTTCGGGGAGTTTTTCGATGCGTTCGGAGACGAGCTGGATGAGTTCCTGCTTCATCGCCAGATCGCTGGCGGTGGGTTGGTTTTCGTCCGCAATGACGTCGTGGAGGTTCGAGTCCTCGTCATCGCCCGAGAGGGAATCGAGTTCCACGTAGCTGACGGGGCGGACGTCGTCGAGGAGAGTGGTGTATTCCTCCGGGGAGATGCCGAGTTCCTCGGCGATTTCGGCTTCTGTGGCTGGGCGGCCGACTTTTTGTTCGAAGGCGGAGATGACTTCGGTGAGTTTTTTGGCTTTGACGCGGAGAGAGCGGGACATCCAGTCCATGCGGCGGAGTTCGTCGAGAACGGCGCCACGGATTCGCATGGTGGCGTAGCTGGCGAAGGTGATGCCGTGGGTGGGGTCGAAGCGGCGGAGGGCGTTGATGAGGCCGAGGAGGCCGACCGAGTAGAGGTCCTGGATATCGATGTGCGGGGGGAGGCTGGCGCGCATGCGGTCCACGACGGAGCGGACGAGGGGCATGTGGCTTTTGAGGGTATCCTCCTCGGAGTGGGACGCCTCGCCGTAGGCGCGCCAAGCGGCCGAAACCCTGTGGGGGTTGATGACTGGTTTGTGTTCGGCGACTTCGGGCATGGTCAGGCGGGTGAGCCTTGGGTTTCGTTCGGCGCGGCTTGGGGTGTGGCAGCGGGATCAGGCGCGGCAGCGGCGGCTTGTTCGGCGGCGCGGAGTTCGTCGCGCTCGCGGGCTTTTTGGGCAACGATCTGGCGGGCGCAATGTTCGATGGAGAAGCGCAGGCCGCGGAAGAGGAAGGCGGTGATGATGCAGCCGATGGTGGCGTTGAAGACCGATGCGGCGAGGTCTTTCCCTGCAAAAATGCTCGCCACGAGGGTGAGCAGGAAGCCGAGGAAGCCCCCGATGAGGGTGAAATATTGCATGGGTCAGGGTGTGACTTTTAGAAAAAACCACCAGTTCGTAGCAAGATTTAAGCCAAAATCAGGCAGTCGTGGGTGGCACGGGAACTGGAGGGAGGGTTGGACAGAATTAACAGAATTTTGAGAATTGGAGGTGCGGGGGAATTCGGTTTGTTTAAGTATTATTTAAGTAATTAATGGTTTCTTTTCTATTAAATTAAGATGCATCAATCTCGTGTTTGTTTTCTTTTGATGCGGGGGTTGGGTGAGGGGAGGGGGTCGGTTTCTTCACGGCTGGGACTGACCGTGCCCCCTCGAGTTTTGAGTGTGGGGGGGGAAAAATCTGCCTTGGGGGAGGTTAGGCGGCGGCTTGGGTTTTCGGGTTGGGGGGTGCGGTGATGATGCCGATGTTTTGGATTTCGGTTTGTGCGGGGAGTTCTTGGTAGGCGAGGACGGCGAGTTTGGGGAGGGAGGGTTCGAAGAAGCGTTTGAAGGCGAGGCGGAGTTCCGCGCTGAGGATGGTGATGGGGCTGAGGCCCTGTTCGGCCATGGAGTTCGAGCGGATGGTGAGTTCGCGGAGGAGGAACTGGGCGGTGTGTGGGTCGAGGGCGAGAGTGGTCTCGAAGTGTGAGCGCTGGATGCGGGTGATGAGGGTTTGTTCGAGGCCCGGGTCGAGGGTGATGGCGCGGACGAGGCCTGGTTCGGATTCGTATTGGCCGATGAAGTAGGTGCCGAGACGGCGGCGGACTTGTTCGGAGAGTTCGTCCGGATTTTTGGTGATGGTGGCGTAGTCGGCGAGGGTTTCGAGGATGAGGGGGAGGTTTTTGATGGGGACGCCTTCGCGGAGGAGGTTTTGGAGGACGCGTTGGATGATGCCGAGGTTGACGAGGTCCGGGAGGAGTTCGGCGACGAGGGAGGGGTTGGATTCCTTGATGCGATCGATGAGGGATTGGACTTCCTGGCGGGTGAGGATGAGGTGGGCGATTTGTTTAAGGGTTTCCGCGAGGTGGGTGATGAGGACCGAGACGGCATCGACGACGCTGTAGCCGTTGATTTCGGCGGTGCGTTTTTCCTCCTCGGTGATCCAGACGGCTTCGATGCCGAAGACGGGTTCGCGGGTGGGGACGCCGCGGAGGGTGACTTGGCTGCCCGAGACGTTCATGGCCAGCCAGCGGTTTGGGATGACGGAGGCAGCGGCCATGGCCTTGCCGCGGAGGAGGAATCGGTAGTCGTTCGGCTCGATCTCCAGGCTGTCGCGGATCGCGATTGGAGGAATGATCATGCCATTGTCGCGGGCAAAGCCCTTGCGAACGCCGGTGATGCGGTCGAGGAGGTCGCCGCCTTGGGTTTTGTCCGCGAGGCGGAGGAGGCCGTAACCGACTTCGATGGAGAGGATGTCAGTTTCGATGAGTTTGTGGAAGTCCTCGGAGCCTTTTTGATCACCCGAGGCGGAGCCTTGCTGGCCCGGAGCGGCGAGCCGCCACCGCTTTGGGAGCCTGCGGGGGCGGGAAGGGCGAGCGAGCCTTTTCCACCTTTGTCGAGGGCGGCTTTGGATTGTTTGTTCAGGAGGTAGGCGAGGAAGCCGGTGATGGCGCCGAGGAGGAGGAAGGGAGTGGCAGGCATGCCCGGGGCGAAGGCCATGGCGGCGATGAGGCCTGAGGCGATGCCCACGGCGCGGGGATAGGCGCCGATTTGCTGGCCGATCTGGGCGCCGAGGCTGTTTTCGCCTTGGGCGCGGGTGACGAGGAGGCCGGCGGCCACGGAGATGATGAGTGCCGGGACTTGCGAGACGAGGCCATCACCGATGGAGAGGAGGGTGTATTTTTCGAGGGCCTGGTCGATGGGGAGGCCTTTTTGGAGCATACCGATGCCGAAGCCGCCGAGGACGTTGATGAGGGTGATGAGGATGCCCGCGACGGCATCGCCACGGACGAACTTGCTGGCACCGTCCATGGCGCCGTAGAAGTCGGCTTCTTTTTGGACTTTGAGGCGGCGGGTGGTGGCGGTGAGTTCGTCGATGATGCCCGCGTTGAGTTCGGCATCGATAGCCATTTGTTTGCCCGGCATGGCGTCGAGGGTGAAGCGTGCGGCGACTTCTGCGATGCGGCCCGCGCCTTTGGTGATGACGACGAAATTGATGATGACGAGAATGATGAAAACAACGGCGCCAACGAGGTAGTTGCCTTGGATGAGGACCTCACCAAAGGCCTCGATGACGCGGCCCGCGTAGCCGTCGAGGAGAATGAGGCGGGTCGAGGCGATGTTGAGGGCGAGCCGCAGGAGGGTGACGGCAAGGAGGATGGTCGGAAAGGCAGAGAACTCCGGGGGGTCCTTCACGTAGATGATGACGAGAAGGATGAGGAGGGAGATGGCGATGTTGAGGGAGAGGAAGAGGTCCAGCGCCCAGGTGGGGACGGGGACGACGAGGAGGAGGATGACGCCGAAAAGGCCGAGCGTGAAAAAGAGATCGCCGTTTTTAAGCAGGCGTCCCCACGGGGAGGTGTCGGCGGTCGATGGAGTCGAGGGCGTGGCCATGGGCGGTCAGGATTTCAGGCGGCGGGATTTGAGTTCGTAGAAGTAATAGCGGTGGGTGCGGTAGACGTAACCGAGAATTTCGGCGATGGCTTGATAAAGTTGGGCTGGGATGGGTTTGCCGACTTGGCCGAATTTGTAGAGCGAGCGGGCGACGGGTTTGTTTTCCACGGTGGGGACTTGGAATTTCGCGCCGATGGATTTGATGCGCTGGGCGAAGATGTTGTGGCCTTTGGCGAGAATGACCGGGGCAAGGTCCACGCCGCGTTCGTATTTGAGGGCGACGGCGTAGTGGGTGGGGTTGGTGACGATGACGTCGGCCTGGGGGACGTCGGCGAGCATTTGTTTTTGGAGGAGGCGGCGGGCCATGGCGCGCTGGGCCATGCGGATGTTCGGGTCGCCCATGGCTTGGCGGTTCTCGTCCTTGATCTCCTGCTTGGTCATCATGAGATCCTTTTCGGTTTTTTTGAGTTGGAAGAGGTAGTGGATGAGGGCGAGGCCGCCCATGGCGAGGGCGAGGCGGAAGAAGAGCATGAGGGACGAGCTGTGGATGAACTCGCCGAGGCGGAAGAGGGGGACGGGGGTGAAGAAGATGGGGTCGGAGAGGATTTCCTGGACGCCGCTGTAGATGAGGCCGGCGACGATGAGGACTTTCCCGAGGTCGATGAGCATTTTGACGACGCCCTGTTTGCTGAAGACGCGTTTGAAGCCGGTGACGGGGTTGAGTTTTTCAAACTTGATGCCCACGACCTCCGGGGTGGCTTTGAAGCGCGACTGGAGACCACCTGCGAGGGCGCAGGCAACGGTGTTCGCGCCGATAATGGGGAGGAGGAGGCCGAAGAGCATGAGGAAGCCGAGGGCGATCCAGTGGGGGAGGGCATCGCTGATGACGGTGTATTTCTCGAGGTTGCCGAAGAGTCCCACGGTGAACTCGGTCACGTAGTTGGCTTGGCTGCCGAGGGTGAAGAGGATGACGAAGTAGCTCGCGATGAGACCGAAGACGACTTGGATTTCCGGCGCTTGGGCGAACTGGCCTTTTTTGTGGGCGTCCGAGATTTTTTTCTCTGTCGCCTGCTCTGTGGCTGTGTCGTTGTGCTCGGCCATGGGGGAGTCAGCGCAGGAAGCGGAGCATGGTTTCGGGGAGGACGACCATTTCGCGGAGGATGTATTGAACGATGAGGCCGAGGGTCATGGAGAGGACGGTGAGGCCTGCGAGAATCTGGACGGGAAAGCTGAGGAGGAAGACGTTCAGGCTGGGAGCGGCGCGGCCCAGGACGGAGAAGCACATATTGACGAGGAAGCTGATGGCGAGGAGCGGGGCGGCGATTTGGACGGCGATGAGGAGGACATTGGCGCTGGCGTCGATGACGGTATTGATGGACTGGGGGTTGAAGATGGCGGAGGGGGGGAAGAGGTCGAAGCTGCGGGCGAAGGCGATGAGGCAGTATTGGTAGGCACCGGTGACGAGGAAGAGAACGGTGCCGAAGGAGAGGAGCATGGTGTTCGGAGGTGTCGCGCTGTTGCGGGTCACCGGGTCGATATTTGAACTGAGGGAAAGGCCGATTTGGACGGCGATGATTTCTCCAGCCATTTCCAGACCGTATAGCAGGAATCGCACCGCAAACCCGAGGAGGAGGCCGGTGAGGACTTCGTGGATGACTTCGAGGACGACGCCGAACCAGTGGACGGGGATGCCGCCGAAATCGCCGAAGATCGGTGCGAGGAGGTAGGCAAACAATGCCGCCATGCCAATGCGGACCGGCGGGGGGATCATGTTGCCGGAGAAGACGGGCATGATGATGAAGAGGCCGGAGGCTCGCATGAAGATGAGGAGACCTGGGTAGATCTGCTCGATGCGAATCTCCATCATCTCACCATCTCCGGGATTTTATTCATGAAAAACTCGGTGAACTGCATGAGTTGCCGGACCATCCATGGAGCGCCCACGATGATAACGCCACCGACGGCGAAGAGTTTCGGGGCGAAGCTGAGAGTGGGTTCTTGGATGCTGGTGATGGCTTGGAGGAGGCTGACGACTACGCCCACGATGATGGCCGCGCCGATGATGGGGGTGTTCACCAGAAGGGCCACGGTGATGAGCGAGCGGAGCATCTCGATGGCGGTTTCCTGGTTCATGAGGCGAAGCTTTGGACGAGGGAGCGCACGACGAGTTGCCAGCCGTCCACGAGGACGAAGAGGAGGAGCTTGAGAGGAAGGGCGACCATGGTCGGGGGCATCATCATCATGCCCATCGACATGAGGGTCGATGCCACAAGGAAGTCGATGACGAGGAACGGAATAAAGATGAGGAATCCCATCTGGAAGGCGGTGCGCAGTTCACTAACGACAAAGGCCGGAAGGACGACGCGCATGGGGAGGTCGTTGACTTCGGTGCGGCCCATACCCGCGAGGTCGAGAAAGAAATCGACTTCGCCCGGGCGTGTTTGGCGGAGCATGAAGGTGCGGATGGGTTCGACGGCGCGGTCCATGGCTTCGTCGGAATTGATTTGTTCTGCCATGTAGGGGTCGAGGGCATTTGTTTGGATGTCCTGCCAGACGGGGGCCATGATGAAGAAGGTAAGGAAGAGGGAGAGGCCGATGAGGAGTTGGTTTGCTGGGGCGCTTGGGACGCCGAGGGCGGTGCGGACAAAGCCCAGCACGATGACGATGTCGAGTGAAGCTGGTCATGAGCATGATGAGCGAGGGGGCCAGAGTCAGAAGCGTCATGACGAAGACGATCTGAATGGCTGTGCTGAGGTTTTCGCGATCGTTGCCTCCGGTGCCGAGTTGGAGGTTCACGATGGGGGAGGCGACGGAAGGGGCTTTGGGAGCCTGCGGGGCTTGGGGAGCCTGCGGGGCGCTGGGAGCTTGAGGTGCGGCTTGCTGGGCGGAGGCGGGTTGCGCGAAGGAAAGCAGCAGCAAGAGGGCTGTGAGCAGCAGGGTGGCGAAGCGTGGCGGGAAGGAGTTCAACGGACGGTGGAGTTTTTTCGGCCATGAGCGCGCCAAAGGCGTGTTCGTCAGGAGCGGCGGCATCGAGCGGGCAGAGGTAGTCGATTTTTCCTGGGGTGACGCCGAGGAGCATGCGGGTGTCCTCGTAGCCCACGACGAGGAGGAATTGTTTGTTGCCCAGGGGGCGCATCTCGAGGATTTGAAGTTTCCTCTCTTGGGTGCCGGCGGTGCGGCGGAAAGGGAAGCCGTGGCGGGAGACGTAAACAACCGCGGCACCGAGGGCGGCGATGATGGTGAAGTAGACGAAGAGTTTGCCCAAGGCATCGATGCCCGGCGAGGCGTCGAAGGATTTCGTGGGAGGCTGGGATGGCGACGGGACGGGGTCGGATGTCGTGAAGACCGCCTCGGATTTCGGGGGTGCGGCGGGGTCTTGAGCGGCGAGGCGGGGCAGGGCCGCCAGACATACGAGGATCGCCGCCAGGGCGAGCCTGCATGCGGGGCGGATCATGCCGGGTCTCCGACGATCTGGGTGATTTTGATGCCGAAATTTTCCTCCACGACGATGACTTCGCCGCGGGCGATGAGGCGGTCGTTGACGTAGAGTCCGACGGGTTCCGAGGCGAGTTGGTCGAGTTGGAGGACATTACCCTCGGTGAGTTCGACTACGTCGCGCATGGGGAGGGTGCAGGAACCGATGCGGACGGTGAGGTCGACTTTGACGTCGAGAATGACGGAGAGGTTTTTGGCGTCGTTGAGGGTGCTCATTGTTTTTGAGAGGTGGAGGATTCCGAGACGATCTGGACGGCGACGTGGCCGTTTTCACTGCCCGCGAGGCCGATGAAGCGTGGTGCGTTGGCGATGCGGATGCGTGTTTTTTCGAGGGTGGATTTGGGCATTTCAAGGATGTCGCCGACGTGGAGGGAGAGGATGTCGGAGACGGCGATGCCTTGGACTAGCCAATCGGCGACCACTGGCACGTTGATTTGGTTGTAGGAAGTGCGCCAGTGGCGGGGTTTGGTGTCGTCGTTTGCGGGTTGGAACTCCCTAGAGCGCTTGGAGTGGAGCGTCTTCACGATCGGTTCGATCATGGGGTAGGGAATGGCGATTTGGATTTGCTCCACGCTGTCGCCGACCATGGCTTCGATGGTGACGGCGATCATGACGGTGTCGTTTGAGCAGGCTTGGAGGAAGCGCGGGTTGTTTTCGGTGCCGATTTGGCGGGCGTTGAGTTCGCGGTGTTCTTTCCAGAGGCGGCACCATTCCGAGGTGATGATGTCCACGATTTCTTCGAGGAGAGCGATTTCGATTTCGGTGAGGTGGCGTTCCTCGTCGCCCGCCATGCCGCCGCCGCCGAGCATGCGGTTGGTCATGCTGATGGCGAGGCGCGGGTTGATTTCAAGGATGCCGATGCCCGGGAGTTGGTCGACTTTGAAGAGCGAGATGTGGGTCGGGTTCTTCATCGAGTCCGCGAAGGAGCCGTAGGGGATCGTGTTGAGCCCTTTGAGCTTGAGGCTCATGTCGGCGCGGAGGAGTGAGGAGAAGCGGGCGGAAATGGTCGAGATGAAGCCCGCGTGGATCGTGCGGAGGCGGCGGATTTCGGCTTCTGCGAGGTGGATGGGGGTGCGGAAGTCGAAGGGCCTTGGGTTGATCTTCGCGGCGGCGGGAAAGCGCGAACCATCGCACCGGAACGAGGCCGGCGCGGAGGCTTGGGAGGCCTGGGCGACGAGTTGATCGATGTCGGACTGGTTGAGTGGTTCGGGCATGGGAGGCGGGGCCGTGGGTTATTGGACGACGAATTCCTTGAAGTAGACCGAGCCGATGACTTCTTCCCCGAGGATGTTGTTGAAGTTTCTAATGAGTTGGCGACGGACGATATCCTTGCCGGATGCTGTCTCGATGGACTCCGGGGTTTGTGCCGAGAGGATGGTGATGGCAGCGTCCTTGAGCGGGGCTTCTTGTTCCTTGAGATAATTTCCTAGATTGGAATCCGAACTGGCCACGACGATGGTGGTTCGGAGGTATCGAGTGCCACCTGATCCCGAGAGGTTGACGACAAGCGAGGCGAATTCAACCGGGGTTTCCTTTAGGCCCGATACGTGGGCTTGAGGTTTGGAAGCCGAGCTGGATTGGGATGCCTTTTCCTCGGAGTTGGATGCGCCCGCACCCTTAAGTTTCGGAAGGATGACAAAATCCATGACCCCATAAACAAGAGCGGGGACGAGGATGATGACCGCGAGGAGCGGAACGATCGGGCTGGAGGATTTCTTGGGCGCGAGACCTGCGTCGAGATCTTCTGGGTTTGCTGGCATGGGTTTTGTTTTTTTGGGTGGGTTTTTTTACGGGTTACCGTTTGAGATTCACAATCTCGTCCATGACGGAATCGGAGACGGTTATCACTCTGGAGCCTGCTTGGAAAGAGCGTTGAGCGACGATGAGGTCGGAGAATTCCTGGGTGAGATCGACGTTCGAGAGTTCGAGGGTGCCTTGGATGATTTCGCCAAAGAAGGTGGGGTTTGCGGCATCGGCGATCTGGGCGCCGGCGGCACCGGGTGCTGCGCCGTCCTCGCCGCCTGGATTTTTCATGAGGTTGCCGCCCACACGCTCGAGGGCGTTCGGGTTGGCGAAGGCGGTGAGGAGGATTTGGCCGACACCTTCGGTTAGCGTGCCGTCAGCGTAGTAGGCATCGATCGAGCCGTCCTTGTCGACTTTGAAGGACTGAATGGGAGCACCAGGCGGGTCGCCAGCCGGGTTTGTCTGAGGGATAACGATATTTCCTGCGGCGCCGGTGACATTGTAGCCCTCGCTGGTGAGGAGGTTTCCGGCGTCATCCACGCGGAAGTCGCCGGCGCGGGTGAAGTAGAAGTCTTGGTTGGTCGGGTTTTGGACTTTGAAGAACCCCTTGCCGGAGATGCCGAGGTCAGCCGGGCCGGCGGTGGTGGTGAGTGCTCCTTGGGTGAATTTTTGGGTGATGCTGGAGACGGCGGTGCCGTAGCCGACTTGCATGCTGTTTGCACCGCCGAGTTCGCCTGCGGCGGCGGAGGAGCGTTGGAGGGTCTCGGCGAAGGCATCCTTGTTCAGGGTGCGCGCGGTTTTGAACCCCGTGGTGTTCACGTTGGCGATGTTGTCGCCGATGACTTCGAGGCTTTTTCCGAAGGTTTTAACGGCGGAGACGCCGCTGCTGAAGGAGTTGAGGAGTGCCATGGTCGTGTGAGGTTAGGGTTGGACTGCGGAGGGTTCTGTTGCGGTGCTGTTCGACGCGAGGAGGGTGGGGTCGACGGGGGTTGCCGGGAGGACTGGGGCCGGGCGGCGGATGTCGGTGATGAGTTTGGTTTCGTAGGTTTTGCCGTTGATGACGAGCGCGGGTGCGCCGTCCTTGAGGGTGATGGCATCGACGACGCCGGTGATGTCACCGTTGGCGGCGTCCTTGACGGTCACCTCGCAGCCCAGGTAGGAGGGGGCGACGGCCATTTTTTGGTCGTTCGAGTAGGAGGTGAACGACTGCGAGAGGGTGCGCATTTGCTCGAGGGAGGAGAAATTGGCCATTTGGGCGATGAATTCGGTGTCCTTCATCGGGTTCATGGGATCCTGCGCCGTGAGTTGGGTCATGAGGATTTTCATGAAGTCATCGGCACCGAGGGTCTGTTTCGGGGTGGGGAAGGCGTTTTCGCCCGGAGCGGCCGGTTTTTTGAGGGATGAGGCTTCGGAGGTGAGTGGAGCGATGTTCATGGCGGTGCGGGAAAATTATGCCCAGAGGGAGACCGAGCTTGACGGAGAGTCGGGGGATTGGGCTGGGGTGGATTTTTTGGGTTTTGAGATGGCGGTGTTGGCGTCGGGAGTTTCCGACGGGGTGGTGCGTTTGCGGTTCTCGCGGTCGCTGGTGGGGGAGTTTTGTTGGTTGGCGGCTTGTTGGAAGGCAGGGTCGTTGAAGCGGAAGCCGCGGTCGCGGGAGGTTTGGGAAAATTCGGGCCAGGCTTTTTGCAGGGCCTCGCGGAGTTCGGCGGATTCGGTGACGAAGACGGTGTGGAGTTCGTTGCCGCGCATGCTGAGGCGGACTTTGACGGACTCGGAGTCGCTGACGGGGAGTTCGAGTTGGAGTTGCGAGCTATTTGTTTGGGTGAATTTTTCGATCTCCACGCGGAGGGATCGGAGCATCGATGTGGCGGCTGTCTCGGCGGATTTTTGGGCGGTTGCGGTGCGCGGGGCGGCGGAGAGTTGCTGGGCGCCGGGCTGGTTCAGATTGGATTCGGGGTTGGTGTTCGACCCGGATTGGGAGGGGGTGATCGCGGTCGTGGCCAAGCGGTCCGCCACGGTGAATGTGTTGAGGCGGCCGGAGGTGGTGATGGACGGGTCTTTTGCGGCAGCAACGGGCTGTCCGGCGTCCAAGGCATCCATGGCGGCAAGCGAGATCATGTCATCGGATTCCACAGCATGATCTGTGCCACTCGCCACAGGCTTGTCAGTCGAGGGTTCCTCCTCGGAGGATTCGTTCGGGAGTTCGGCAACGGGTTCGGAGGAGGGTTGGGAATCTTGGGGGGTGGATTCGGTGCGGGAGGCTGCTTTGCGGGCACCTTCGCTACGGGAGTCGTTTTCGGAGGGGGACTGCGAGGGTTTTTGTTGTTCGGCAGGTGTGGGGTCCAGCGAGAGTTCGTCCAAGGCGGGGGTGGGTGTTGACGGGGCTTGGGCAGCGGCGAGAGCGGCGGTTTGTTCGGCTTTTTTGCGTTTTTTCGCCTTTTCCTCTTCCTCGATTTCTTTGGAGCGAGGGTCGTCTTGGGGTTCGCGGGAGATGAAGCTATCGAAGGATGGGGAGTCGGAGCCCTTCGGGACGGCGGGGAGGAAAAAGCTTTGCTGCTCTTGGCGGGGGGAGGTTTCGGAGCTTTTCATGGATTGAGGGGTGATGTTCATTCCAAGTCGTCCTGTTTATAGAGGCGGAGCCTGTTGGTGAGATCGGCGGCTTTGGAGGCCATGGTCGAATTGCTGTCGGGCGATTCCTTGGTGGCCGCCATTTGGGCGAGGATTTTGGCAGCGACGTCCGCCTTCATGAGAGCGAGGATTTTGACGCTGTTGTTTTCAGACATTTCCGAAAGGATGGCGACGGCGTTTTCCGGAGGCATCTTGGAGTAGGTCTTGGCGATGGAAGCCAGGTTGATTTTTTCGACCTCGGTGAGTTCGGTGGTGAGGGAATTGAGTTGGGAGCGCATGGAATCGATTTCCTTGCGGATGCGGACGAGTTCCTCTTTTTCGGCCTTGATGCGGAGTTCTGCGGCGGCGAGGTCCTTGCTTTGGGCGGCGAGCGCTTCGCGTTCCTTGTGGAGTTCGTTGACGAAGGTTTCGAGTTCCCGGGTGAAGAAGTCCCAGTTTTTGGTTTGGGAAAAAATCTTCGAGTGGGTGGCATCGATGAAATTCTCTGGTTGGGCGCTGGTATCGCGGGTAGTGGAGGCGGATTCTGTCTGGGGGGCGGCGGTGATCGAGTCCATGCGCCAGAGGAGCACGCCGGCGGCGGTCGCGATGCCGAGGATGATTGCAGCGATGATGATGCCCCAGTTGGAGCCTGAGGATGCGGGCTCTTTGGTCGGAAATGGGTTGAGTGTGGGTGAGGGCGAGTCGCTCATTGGGGCTTTTGAGGTGTGGTTGGCGAGGTGGTGGAGGCTTTCGAGGAGGTGATGGTGTGAATTGACCCGGTGAGTTGGGAGCGCATGGTTTCGATGTCCTTGCGGATGCGGGCGAGATCCTCTTTTTCAGCTTCGAGACGGAGTTCGGTTTCTAAGAGGGCCTTGCTTTGATTCTCGTATTTTTCCTTGGCATCCCGGAGTTCCTGGAGCGCGGTGCCGATCTCGGCGGTGTAGAAATCCCAGTCTTTCATTTTTTCCGTGAGGGTTTCCGAGAAGACACCCGCAAGCGGATCATTAGCTTTGGGGTCTTCCGCAGCCGGTTTTGGCATTTTGAAGTAAAAGACCACTGCGACTGTGGCGATGCCAAGGATGATCGCGGTAATGGCGAGGGAGCCGATGGAAATGTCGTTGTTCGATCGCGAGGGAAAAGGGTCGAGGGTGGGCGGGTTCATTAAGGAGTGGCCGATTGGAGGACGTGCTGGGTGGTGATGAAGTCCTCGAGTTGTTTTTCTTCAAAGCGGGCGATGGCGGCATTGCGGTTGGCGAGCCATTTTTCGCGGAGTTTTTGGACGAGTTGGAGGTCCCTGTCGGCGGCAATGAGGATGTCGCGTTTGGCGGTGACGATTTTCTCCTCCTTGGCGAGACGGGCCTCGAGGGTGCGGAGGAGGTCGCGTTGGTTATTGAGGGCGGTCCAGTATTGTTCCCGCTGGTAGGCCGGGAAACGCTCGCCGGACATCATGCCGGTGAGTTCGCGGAGGCGCTCGACGGCTTCCGCGCAGCGGGCGGCGGCTGCGTCACGGGCGCGGAGTGCGATGGCGAGGGCGTCCTTTGCCTCGTCCTTCGCGCGTTCGCGGATGTCGAGCACCGCTTGGAGGCTGAATTTCTTCGGGATCATGCGACGAGTTTTTTAAGTTCGGCGAAGCTTTTGTCGCGGGTCCACTTGTCCTCGATGGGTTGGATGAGGAGGTTTCTGAGGGGTTGGTGTTTCTCGATGGCGGCGTCGATGAGGGGATTGGTGCCCTTGGCGTAGGCGCCGATGGCGATGACGTCCTCGTTTTTCCGGTAGGTGGCGAGGTGATCACGGGCCTTGCCGATGGTGGCGAGTTCGTCCTTCGAGCAAATTTCGAGGGTGACGCGGCTGACGCTCTCCAGCACATCCACCGCCGGGAAGTGATTCGAGGTGGCAAGGGCGCGGCTGAGGACGACGTGGCCGTCGAGGATACCGCGCACGGCATCGGCGATGGGTTCGTTCATGTCATCGCCGTCCACCAGAACCGTGTAGAGGGCGGTGATCGAGCCTGTTTCGCCGTTTCCGGTGCGCTCGAGGAGGCGTGGGAGGACGGAGAAGACGGAGGGGGTGTAGCCGCGGCTGGCGGGAGGTTCGCCCACGGCGAGGCCGATTTCGCGCTGGGCCATCGCGTAGCGGGTGACGGAATCCATCATGAAAAGGACGCTTTTTCCCTCGTCGCGGAAGTGCTCCGCGATGGCGGTGGCGATATGGGCGGCGCGGCGGCGAATGAGGGCTGGTTGGTCCGAGGTCGAGACCACGATGATCGAGCGGGCCATGCCCTCGGGGCCGAGGTCTTTTTCAATGAACTCGCGGAGTTCGCGTCCGCGTTCGCCAATGAGGGCGATGACATTGATGTCGGATTCCGCGCCGCGGGCGATCATGCCGAGGAGGGTGGATTTGCCAACGCCCGAGCCCGCGAAGATGCCCAGGCGCTGGCCACGACCGACGGGTGTGAAGAGATCGAGGGATTTGACGCCCGTCTGGAAGGGAGTCGAGATGCGTTGGCGGGTGAGGGGGTTCGGCGGGTCGCAGTGGAGCGGGCGGAGCGGGCCGTTTGGGAGCGGGCCTCTGCCATCGATCGGGCGTCCGAGGCCGTCGATGATGCGTCCGGCGAGGCCCGGGCCGATATTGATGCCTGCGGCGCGTCCAGTGGCGACGACTTCGCAGCCTGCGTGGATTTCCTGCATTTCGCCGAGGGGCATGAGGAGAACGCGGTGGTCGCGGAAGCCCACGACCTCGGCTTGGAGGCCCGAGAGGCGGTTCGAGCGGATTTCGCAGATGTCGCCGAGGGAAACGCTCGGGCCGATCGATTCGATGACGAGGCCGGTGACTTGAACTACCTCACCCATGCGGGCGACCGGGGAGGTCGCCTCGATGCGGCCGCGCAGGGTTTGCATGAGCGCGGGGAGGATGGGTGATTGGGCGGGGGTCATTGGAGCGAGCGGGCGATGGCGTCGAGTTTCGTGGACAGGCGGGCATCGATCGCGCCGAATCGGCTTTTGGCGCGGCAGTCGCCGGGAACAAGTTCGGGGTCCGCCGAGATGGTGATGCCCGGGTATTTGTGGTCGAAGTCCTTCGTGATGCCCTGAACGAGTGCGAGGTCCGAGGGGCTGAGCCAGACTTCCACGCCGGTCGAGTCGGGAGCGATCTCGGCGAGGGTTTCGGTGACGATGGAGCGGATGGTGGCGGCATCCGGCGTGTGCCCTGCGAGGACGCGGCGGGCGATTTCCATGACAAGGTCCGGGAGCGGTTCCGAGACTTGGTGGACGAGGGATTCGGATTGGAGTGCGAGTGATTTGAAGAGGGCGTCCTGGAGTTGGGCGACTTCGGCGCGCTGGGCGAGGATTTGTTCGGTGAGGAGGGTGTTGGTCTCCTCCGCCCCTCGTTTGTAAGCGGCTTCGCAGGCGGCTTCGTGTTCTTCGAGGGAGACGCGGGTGTCCGGCACGTCTGGAATTTCGTCAACAATCGCCAGCGAGGCAGGGACTGTATTGAATTCCAAGACGCGTGCCTGGGCGGTCACTATTCGTCCTCCGGCGAGATATCGATTTCACCCGCCTCGTTGAGTTGCATGATTTGCTGGATGATGCGTTCTTGGGCGCCGAGGATGTCTTTTTTCTTCACGGCGTTTTGGACTTCCATTTCCTCCTTGAGGGATTCGATGGCGCGCTTCGACATGCCGCCGTAGAAGGCATTTTTGATGGGGTCCGGAGCGGTTTTGAGAGCGATAGCGAGTTCCTGTGTTTCCACATCGCGCAGGAGGCGCTGGATGTGGGGTAGGCTGAGACGTTCGATGTCTTCGAAGTTGAACAGCTTGTTGCGGATTGCCTGGCCCAGGTCGGCATTTCTCTCTTCGATTTGAGCAAGGAGGTTTTTGCTGAGTTCCTTGTCGAGTGAGTTGAGAAGGGTGGCTGCTGCCTGGACGCCGCCGCGGCGGTCCATGCTGTAACGCTGGGGGCCAGAGGCGAAGTGGCGGCCGAGGCTTTTGAGGACCTTGTTGATGAGGTCGCTGGAGATCGAGTCCATGGAACCTAGGCGTTCGACGATCTCCTCGCGTTCTTGCGGTGTGAAGAGCGGGATGATTTGGGAGACCTGCTTCGAGTCCAGATAGGACATGATGAATGCCACGGTCTGTGGTTGTTCATTTTTGATGATGTTGAAAATCTGGCGCGAATCCATCTGGCTGAGTTCGCGGACGGCATCAATCGAGTCGCTGGCTGGGAGGGCGCGGAGGAGGATGCTGGAGGCGGCTTGGGGGCCCATGGCGGCCTCAAGGGTTTTTTGGACGAAGGACATGCCGCCGAGGGAGCTGGAGAGTCCCTCGCCGATGAGTCCGCAGAATTCGTCGATGATTTTTTCCTGCAGTTTGAAATCGACGACATCCATGGTCGCCATTTCGCGGGCGACAGCCTCGAGTTCTTGGTCGCGGAGTTGTTTCATGAGCTCCGGGGCGAGTTCGGGGCCGAGAATGATGTAGAACGCAGCGAGTTTCTGCGTTTTGTTCATGGCTTCGTATGCAACGGTGGGCATAGGTCAGGAGTCGGTTTTTCTGATGAGCCAATCGCGGAGGGTGGCGCCCACGTTTTCGGGTTTTTGGCGGATGAGGTTGTTGAGGAGTTCCGGGGAGACCTTCAGGCTCTTGGAGGAGGGGAGAAAGGACATGTCGACCTCCTCGGGGTCCTTGTCGGTCTCGGCGGGCGGGAGTGCGTTTTGGGTATTGTCAGTTGGCATATCTTCAACGAGTTCAAATGAGATTTCTTCGGGTTTCGCGCGGCGGAGCATGAAGAAAAAGACGGCGAAGACAATGGCGGCGATGAGGAGAGCGGCGACGGGGCGGACGATTTCCATGTAGCCACCGATCTGGTCGGTGATGGGCACGCCGGCGGTGGTGACGGTGTTCGGAAAGGCGACTTCCTTGATCGAGACGAAGGCGTCGGCGTTTTTGCCCTTGGGGATTTCGATGCCGAGAGCGTTCACGACCATGTTGCGGAGTTCGTCGAGTTGTTCCGGGGTGCGGGGTTGTGGTTCGCCGGTTTCGGACGAGCGCTCAGCGACGAAGACGGCGGCGGAGACGCGAGTGATGTCGCCGGGGTTTTTTGTGACGCTGGTGAGGGTTTTGTTGATTTCGTAGCTTTGGCTACGGGAGGTGCGGTTGGTGTTGCTGGTTTTGGTGGGGGCTTGTTCGTTTGGTTGTTGTTCGGCCGGGACGTTGGCAGCGACGCCAGCGCCTTGGTTGGCGTCGGGATTTGTCTCCGAGGTGTTGGAGGTGTCCTCGACGAGGACTTCCTGGCGGGGCACTTGGCCTTCGGGATCGAACTTCTCCTCGGTGGTGCTGGCGAGTTCGGTATTGATGGTGGCCGAGACGCGCACGACGGCGTTTCCTGGTCCGAGGACCTTGCCGAGCATGGTCTCAACTTTGCCGGTGAGGTATTCCTCAACTTGCTGGCGGTATTTAACGATGCTGGCGGCGTTTCCGAGTTGGGGGTCGGACTTGAGTTCCTCGGAGAGGACATTGCCTGAGTTGTCGATGACGGCAACGTCGTCAACTTTGAGGCCCTCGACGGAGCTGGCGACGAGAGAGCGGATGGAATTGACGGCTGCGGCGTCGAGGGTTTGCGAGCCGGTGTCGACGAAGACCGAGGCGGTGGGGCGGGAGTCGTTGGTGCGGACGAGGAGGCGGCTTTCGGGCATGACGACCATGACGCGGGCGGCTTGGACGCCTTTCATTTGGGCGACGGTGCGGCTGAGTTCGCCTTGGAGGGCGCGGGTATAGTTGGTGCGTTGGACGAAGTCGCTGATGCCAAAGTTGCTGCGGTCGAAGATTTCGAAGCCGACGCCGTCGGTGTTAGGCAGGCCTTTAGAGGCGAGGTCCATGCGGAGGCGGTAGACGTCCTTGGAGGGGACGTAGATCGAAGTGCCTCCACCGCCGAGTTGGAAGGGGATGTTTTGTTCCTCGAGGACTTGGACGACTTCGCTGGCTTCTTTTTCACCGAGTTTGCCGTAGAGGAGTTTCATGTCGGGCTTTTGAGCCCAATAGAGAAGGCCGCCGATGCCGAGGATGACGGCGAGGGCGGAGGCTCCGACGATGATGCGGTGGGTGTTGCCGAGTTCGGTCCAGATTTTTGTGATTTGTTGGAAGAATTGATTCATCCTTTAGGCAGAAATAAAAGCGGGTTGGGAAGCGGGGGGCGTCAAGATATCAGACTTGGGCGCGCATGAGTTCTTGGTAGCTCTCCACGAGTTTGTTGCGGAGTTCGACCATGAGAGTGAAGGAGACGCTGGACTCCTGACTGGCGATCATGGCTTGGTGGAGGTTCGTGGACTCGCCTGAGAGGATGCGTGATTTCTCGGTGGCGGCGGTTTTCATTTTTCCATCCACGTCGTTGACGAATTTCTTCATCATGGAACCGAAGGGATCGGGGCCGGCGACTTGGGATCCGCCGGCGGAAAGGCCTGCTTCGCGGATCGCGTTCGGGCGATCGATCTCGGGTTGGAAATTGCGCATGGTCAGGGGAGCCTGCATGCCGGAGAGGTTCGAGGAGATGGAGTCGATGGGAATCATTGGGTGGTGGGGTGGTTAAAAGGGTTATCGGCCGATGGTGAGTGCCTGGCTGGCCATTTGCTTGGCGTTGCGGACGACGGCGAGGTTCGCCTCGTAGGCGCGGGTGGCTGTGACCATGTCGACCATCTCGAAGGGGAGGTTGACGTTTGGCATTTGCACGTTGCCGTTTTCGTCGGCGTGTGGGTGTTCGGGGCTGAAAATGACCTCGCCTTTGGTTTCGTCGCGTTTGATGTCGGAAATTCTAACGCCTTGGAGGTTGTTGCCGGTGGCGGCATCGAGGACGGATTCGAAGGCGACGATACGGCGTTGGTAGGGTTGTCCGTCTGGTCCCTTGGTGGTGTGGGCGTTGGCGATGTTTTGGGAGGTAATCTCAACGCGCATTTTTTCGGCGTCGAGGGCGCTTGCGGTGATGGTGCTTGCGGGAAGGATATTCATGGAGCGGACGGGGTGGAGGTTATGCCGGGCGGCCGATGATGGCGTGGCGGAGTTGTTTCAAGGAACCGCTGGCGAAATCGGTGAGGACGTCGAAATTCGTGGTGTTTTTCGTCATGGCGAGGAGCTCGCTGTCGATTTGAACATTGTTGCCGTCCGCGCGGGTGGAGGGGGTGAAGGTGTCACTCTCGAGGCGGGGTTGGAGGGCGGAGATCCGGGAGGATTCGCGGTCTCCGATGGTGTTGCGGAGTTCGTCCTCGAAGGATTTGGCGAGATCGACGCGTTTGTAGCCTGGGGTGGAGACGTTGGCGATGTTGCTGGCGATGGCGTCGTGGCGGAGGGCTGTGACGTCCATCATTTTTTTCACCGCCGTGTAATTATCGCTTTTGAAGAGAGAGGCGACCAGTTCCATGCTGTGAATCAGAGCATGGAGTGTGCCAGTTGCATCGTCGTCGAGTGAGAGATGATTGGCGAGGGGTTGCGGATGCCGGGATGGCAGAAGATGCCACCGGAAGAGCGGGGTGGGAAAATATTGCCGCAGCGAGGCAGCCTGTTGGGGCTGGGGGCAAAAAAGTCAACGCGCCACCGCGCTGGGTGGGGCTTGGGTTTCTCCGATGGAACGGGGAGGGGATCAGGCCAGGAGGCTGGCGCGGCCACCGGGAACGATGCGGAGGGAACCGCCGGGCTCGCTGGATGCGGTGGTGGATGCTGCCTGGGGGTAGGCGATCTTCACGCTTTCGATAATGGCTACGGCCTCTTTCGCGGTTTGCTGCAATTGGCCGTCGAGCGTGAAGATTTCTTCGGAGCCGTCGGCACTTTTGACCGCGACCTTGCCATCCGGCAGGAAGCGGAGTTCGAAGGCTTCGGCACCGCCGCCGAGGGCTTTCGAAACTTCGGGGGACTGAAGGATTTTTTGGGCCATTTGGTTGACGGAGGATTCGGCGTCGGAGCGGCTGGCGATGCCCTTGGCGTCGAGGGCGCGGGTGTGTTTGGCCTGTGGGGTGTTGGCCGCTTTGGCGATCATCTGGGCGAAGGCGGCCTTTTTTGCGTCCTCAGGGGAGGGGGTGTTTTTCGAGGAGCCAACTGGGTTGGAAAGGTTGTTGAGGATGTTGCTGCCGACGCGAGCTGCGGTGATTGCGAGGAGAGGATTCATGGAGAAAGGAATTCGAGCGTGTGGTTGGGTGTGTGGAGCAACTGTTATGCCAGATGCGTGCGGGACTGTGGCCGGTGTGGTGGGCGGCGACACAACGGCGCCCACGGCATCCCAAAAAATTCTAAAATTGGCCTTGAAGGGGAGAGGGATTTGGGGTGTATTGCCGCCCCTTTCTTCACTTGATCCTGAGTAGCTCAGTGGTAGAGCGGTCGGCTGTTAACCGATTGGTCGTAGGTTCGAATCCTACCTCAGGAGCCAGTTTTTTTGACCCTCGAAAGCTTCGGGGGTTTTGAACGACTGCTCTGCTTATATTCCGGAAACCAGGGAATTTTTCATGCCTACAAGCATAAGCAGGTTGGGTCGGTGCCCGGAGAGTATCGGGAGCGGAAAATGGCCGGGGGCGCTCCTTTTTGAGGAGCGCCCCCGCTTTGTGACGGCTGTAAGCCGGATTCTGTCCAGCCTGTCGGCTTGCGCCGGAGGCCTGAACGGTCATTTGTCTTGTCCGCGCCTTGCGGAGCGGACAGCCCTTGCGGGCTGCGACCAATACCCGGAAGGCTCCGTTGCTTTCGCTCGGGATCGGGCAGGCGACCCTTGCCTTCCTGTTCTGTCTTGCACCACATGGGGTTTTTCATGCCCCCGTGCTTGCGCGCGGGGCGGTGGGCTTTTACCCCGCCTTTTCACCCTTGCCGCCGGCTTGCGCCGGGTTGGCGGTATGTTCTCTGTGACACTTTCCGTCGAAGCCGGCTTTCGCCGTCTCCTCCCGCGTGTTCTACGCGGCATGTTGCCTTTTGGTGTCCGGACTTTCCTCTCCCCGGGGCCTTGCGGCAACGGAGAGCGACCGTTCGCCATCGCTGGGAAACTTATTCGCCTTGGGAAATTGAGCAAGCAGGGAAACCCCGGTGGTATTTTTTACAATCGGTCCTCTTCCATGGAGAGGATCGAAAGAAAGGCACTGGGCGACGTGGCTTCGAGGAGGTTGGTGAGGAGTTCAGGTTTGCCGCAGAGGCGGGCGATGGTGCCGACGACGCGGAGGTAGTCGTTGTTGAACGCCGCAGGGATGCCCGCGACGAAAATGACATGCAGCGGTGGGCAATCGCTGGATGCCGACGGAATGCCTTCGGGGCTGATGCCGGCGGCCATGACGAGCGAGCCGACCGAGTTTGTGCGGCCGTGGGCGATGAGGATGCCGCAATTGTTGGATGAAATGGGCGAGGCGTCGCGTCCAAGAACCGATTGCCTGAAGTCGTCCCATTTCAAGATGCGGGGGTCGCCGCGGAGGACATCAAGAAGCGCAGTCACTGCGGAAGTGGGATTTGGGGCCGAGAGGGAGAGGTTGATGTGGGAGGGGTGGAGGACCGATGGGATCGAGATCATATGTTGGTGCCGCTCCACTTGAGTTTTTGGCGGAGGACTTCGCTGAAGGGGCGTTCGGGAAGCATGGCCAGCGGGAGCGAGCGCGAGCTTTTCTTGAGGAGAAGGGTGTCGCCGGGCGTCATCGCGCTCCAGCGCTGGGCATCCGCCGACACAAAGACGGTCTGGCCCTCTTTTGCGACTCCGATTTCCACTATGGAATGATCGCTGATGACCACCGAGCGATTAGTAAGAACGTGGGGGCAGATCGGCGTGATGACGAAGCTGCCCGAGTCCGGCATGAGGATCGGGCCGCCTGCGGAGAGGGAGTAGGCGGTCGAGCCAGTGGGCGTGGCCACGACAAGGCCGTCGGCGTTGTAATTGGTGAGCGGGATGCCGTCGATCGCCACGCGTGTTTGGACGAGTTGGGAACGCTCGCCGCGGCTCACGACGACATCATTCAAGGCGAAGAGTGTTTCGGTTTCTCCCGAGTCCTTGCGGAGGACGGCTTCGATGAGAGCGCGCGGGCTGATGGTGAAATCCTTCGCGAGGATGCTTTGGACGGCGCGCGGGATTTCGTTTGATCCCAGGCAGGTGAGGAATCCGAGCGTGCCGATGTTGATGCCGAAGACGGGCGGGATGCGGTCTTGGAGTTTCTGGGCCACGCGGAGAATGGTGCCATCGCCCCCCATGACGACGAGGAGTTCGCTTTGGGCGGCGAGGGCGGGTTCCTCCAGCGGGGAAATTTCGCCGACAAGCGCGGCGGTGTGGCGTTCGAGAGCGTGTGGGATGCCGCCCGCGCGGAGTTCGCCGAGGAGTTCGCGGAGAACCGATGCGGCGGCCGGCTTTTCGGAATGGGCGATAACGCCGATCATTGGCTGGATGTATTGGTTGGGCCTCGGGAGCGGCGGTGGGGCTGCGTCATGAAGAAGCGTTTGTGCGAATTACTCAAATCCAGGGGAGCATTGCAATGCTCTGGATTGGCTTGAACGGGAGCTGAGGAGGTTGAATAGTCGCGTCCATGAGCGATGGACAAGGTTCGGCAGGAAACGTGATTTCGGCATTGTGCAGTTTTGTGTGCCCTGGGTTGGGCCAATTGGTGCAGGGACGGTGGTTGACGGCGTTGATCTTTTTCATTGGCGCCGGGATCGCGTGGATTTTCCTGATGGGTTGGCTGATCCACCTGTGGTCGTGCGTGAATGCCGCGATGTGGAAACCGCGCGTGTAGCGCGGATCAAGGCTGCAAGAACCGCTGGGCGATCGGCATGCGGCGGCCCATGCCGAAGGCGCGGCTGGTGACCTTAAGTCCCGGAGCGGCTTGTTCACGCTTGTATTCGTTGAGGTCCACGCGGCGGGCGACCCAGCGCACGGTCTCGGGGTCAAATCCCCTCGCACAAATGGATCGCACGCTTTGGTTTTCCTCCACGTAAAGCCGGAGGATGTCGTCGAGAATGTCGTAAGGGGGGAGGGTGTCTTGGTCGAGTTGGCCGGGTTTTAGTTCCGCGCTGGGGGCTTTGTCGATGGTGCGGGTGGGGATGAGTTCGCGGTCGGAATTCAAATGATGCGCGAGTTGGTAGACGAGGGTCTTCGGCACGTCGGAGATCGCCGCGAGGCCGCCGCACATGTCTCCGTAGAGGGTGCAATAGCCCACGGCGAGTTCGCTTTTGTTGCCGGTGGTGAGGAGGAGATGTCCGAATTTGTTCGAGAGCGACATGAGGGTGAGGCCGCGGAGGCGGGCCTGCATGTTTTCCTCGGTGGCGTCCTCGGAGCGGTCGCCGAAGGCTGGGCGCATCTGTGCTTTGAACGCTTCGAAGCTGTCGGAGATCGGGATGTTCAAGCAGGCGATGCCGAGGTTTTTCGCGAGAGCGTGGGCGTCCTCCACGCTGTGCGCCGAAGAGTAGGGCGATGGCATGGCGACACCGGTTACCTTGTCCGCACCGAGGGCGTCGACGGCAAGGCAGGCGACAACGGCACTGTCGATTCCGCCGCTGAGGCCGAGAACAGCGGAGCGGAAACCGCATTTTGAGGCGTAGTCGCGCAAGCCGAGCACGAGGGCGCGGCGGAGGTCTTCCATTTCCGGCATCTGGGCAACGATCCCCGCAGAGGAGGAGAGGCATGCGGCTTCTTCGAACGCAGGCAGGCGCGCCGTGAGGGTGCCATCAGCCGCGACCGAAAGGGAGTTTCCGTCAAAGACGAGTTGGTCGTTTCCACCAACCGCATTGCAATAGTGGAAAGGCACGCGCCATTTCAGGGCTTGAGCGCGGATCATGGCCTCGCGGCGGGCGGGTTTTCCGAGTTGGAAGGGTGAGGCGCTGAGATTCAGGATGGTTTCCGCACCCCCAGAGACCAGCGCGGCCACTGGATCCGTGGAGTAAAGCGGGCGGTTTAGGTAATCGGGGGTCCAGATGTCTTCACAGATCGTGATGCCCACCAGTCGGCCGAGGAGTTCCACCGGTTGGGGATTGGCGCAGGGTTCGAAATAGCGGGTTTCGTTGAAGACATCGTAAGTGGGCAGGAGGGTCTTGTAGGCGTGGCGTTGGGGACGGCCTGCCTCCAGGATGGCGGCGGAGTTGAAAAACGGCCTGCCGCCGGCGGCAGGGTTGGGTTGAACACAGCCTACGATCCACACCGCCTTGCGCACGGCGCGGTGGATTTCCTCAAGGGCTTCGAGGCTCAGTGGGATGAAGTCGGATTGGAAAAGCAGGTCTTGGGGAGGGTAGCCTGTGAGGGCGAGTTCGGGGGTGAGAATGACATCCGCCCCGGCCTCCTCGAGGCAAAGGCAGGCATCGATAATGCGGCGGGCATTTCCGTGGATGTCGCCGACGGTGGAGTTGATTTGAGCGAGGCCGACTTGCATGCGATGCCGGTCAGAATAACGCGAAAACGGGCGTTGAACAGCTTCGGTGGGTTACCAGAAACCCCACTGTTTCGTGGCCATGATGTAGATGCCCAGGCCGAGGTTGGTGAGGGCGTGGGCCGCCACGCAGGCGGCGAGGCTTTTGGTGCGCACGGCGAGGGCGTTGTAGGCGAGGCCGCAGAGAAGCGCGGCAGGCCAGTCGGCGGTGCTGTGGACGAGCATGAAACACACCGCGACTGCAATAAACGACCCCCAACGGAAGGTGCCGAACGGCACGCTGGTGAAATCCTCGCGGATGATCACCCGCATCAAAAACCCCCTCCAAAAAATTTCCTCCACGAGCGGGACGACGACGACAAGGCGGAGGAAGCGCATGATCACGGTGAACCAGTAGAGGGCTGGACTGGCAGCGAAGACATCCGGATTGAACCCCTCGAGGCGCGGGGGGGCGATGCCCAGCGCTTGAGGGGCGATCCAGATGCCGAGCACGACAATGCCCGCAACGATCGCTAGGGCGGTTCCCTTCGAGAATTCAAGAGCGTATTGGCGGCGGTAAAAAACAAGCAGTGCGCCGCAGAGCAAGGTCTGGAGGGGATAAACCCAGTATTCCGGCGAGTCGACCCAGAGCGAGCCCCCCGGCAGGGCTTGGACCGCAGAGACAAGCACGAGGCAGGCCATGAAGGCGGCGAAGGGGAGCACGTGGGCCGCCATGGGCAAGCGAAGCGAGGTCAAGACGGGCATTGGGTTCCGCTTAGTGGCGGGAGGGGTGTTTGGCAAGGCGGATTCGGGTTTACACACTCACGGGGATTGATTCAGGCCGGTTGGCTGGGTTGTATGCTAAGTTCGCCTGATTTAATCACCATGCTTGGACATCCCATACGACGCGGCGCGCGCAGGTGCGTTGCAATCCGTCGCTTTTTGAGGCGAAAGAGGCTTTTTCTTGTTTTGTTGCTGTTGCTGGCGTTGGCCGGATCCGGTTGGGGGAGCTTGTGGGGTTACAGGAAGTTCAAAGGGCATCGGAGCGCCGCGCTGGCGGAGATGGCGGTGGGGTATTTGAAGGACGGCAAGCCGAGCGAGGCGCGCATGGCGCTCGAAACGGCGTTGCGACTCCAACCGGCGAATGTGTCGGCGTTGCGGATGCTTGCCAGGCTCCAGGGAGCGAGCGGGGATGGGGCGGCGGCGTTGGGGACTTGGGAGAAACTGGCGGGGTCGGGCGGGATGACGCTCGAGGATTTGTCTGCCTATGCTGTCGTGGCGGCGGCTGCCGGTGATTTGGCGCTTGCGGAGCGGTTGGCCGATGCTGCCGCACGTGGCGGGAACACTGCGTTGCGCCACATGTTGCGGGCGCAGTTGAAAGGCAGGCAGAACGATCCCGAGGCCATGGAGGTCGAGTTGCGAGCCGCTGTCGAGGCGGACACAACGGGGAATGCCAAAGCGATGCTCGCGCGGTTTTTGCTGCAGCGCCCGCTGAATGCCGAGTCCGCCACCGAGTTGCGCGGGATGCTGCGCGAGCTGGCGGCCCGACAGGATGCGACCGGTGCCGAGGCGTTGGCGAGCGGCCTCACGCGCGGGGTCGTGCCTCCCGCGGAGATGGTCGAGTGGATCGCCGGGCTGAGGGCCCATCCGGCGGTGAATGCGGGTTTTCTCCTGTTGGCGGATGCCGCCGAAGTGCAGTCGACCCCCGGTGAGAAAGACAGGATTGTGGCCTCGGTGGTGGGCCGCATGCAAGGCAAGCCGCTTGAGGAAAGGTTCGCCGGGTTGCAGTGGTTGGCGAGATTTGGCGAGCCGGCGAAGGCTGCGGGATTGATCGGGAGGGACGAGGCGCTGCAGCGGCGCGAGGTGCTTATGGCCTGGCTCGACGCCCAGTCGCAGGCCGGGAATTGGCCGGCTGTTCTGGATGTTCTGTCGCAGGAAAGCGTGCCGCTGCCTGGTCATTTCCTCAGGCTTTACAGGGGGCGCACGCTCAACGCGATGGGCAGGCAGGATGAGGGGGCTAAGGAGTTTCAAGAGGCCTACCGCATGGCCGAGAGCAATCTGGACGAGTTCCGGCAGGTGCTCGGCTATTTGATTCTTGCAGGCCAGGATGCCTTGTTCGAGCAGGGGTTGGCGCAGGTGTTGAAGGACGACGCCACGGCCGCCGAGACATTTCGCGGGATCGTGCCTTCGATTGCGGCCCGGCAGGATGCCGCGCGTATGCTGAAGGCTTACGAGATCGCTCGGAACACCTCTCCCGTTCTGGCAGCCGAAATGACACTTCAAAACGATATGGATTACCTGTCGTTGGTGCTTGGACGCCCGGTCAACACCGAGGCGGTGGCCCTCCGCAGCGAGGGGAATCCCAGGGATTTCGCCCTTCGGTCCACACGGGGGTTGGCGCTCTTGTTGGCCGACAAGCCTCAGGAGGCGCTTGCGTATCTCGACGCGTGCGAGCCCGACGTGCATGTCGCGAGCCTGCCTCCGCACCAGAAGCTGGTGGTGGCGCTGGCCCTCGCGGCGAACAACCGCCCGCAAGAGGCAAATGGCGTCATGTCTCTTGTGCCCCCCTACGCTGTCTCCCGGCAGGAGGTGGAATTGCTCAAGCGGTATTTTCAACAGTCCTCCCCGAATCCCTCGCCTGTCCACAAGAAGAGCAAGAAATAGCCAGCGGCGATCCAATTCTCCATGCAATCCACGACACACGACTCAAGCCATGCGGGCAGGCCGCTGACACCGGTGCTCGCCGGGACATTTCTGGCGATCGGCTTCGGCCCTTTGCTGGCAGCGTTCTTTTTCAATCTCTGGAAATTCGACACCTACCAGTTCTTCCCGCTGGCGCTGGCCGGGGCGGGCTTGTTGCTCTGGCGCGGACTGAACGAAGTCGAGCGTCCGCTGGGCTATGGATCCGGTTGGCTGACATTTCCGCTGGTGCTGGTCTTTCTGGCGGTTCTTTCTGCGGCAGCGGTGATGTGGTCTCCGTGGCTCGGCGCGGCAGCCTTCCTGTTGGCTCTTGCGACCGGGGCGTGGTGGCTTGGTGGTTGGCCGTTGTGGAAGGCGGTCTTTCCAGCGTGGTTGTTGTTTCTGACCGTGCTCCCGCCGCCGCTGAAGCTCGATGCGCGCTTCGCCCTCTTGCTGCAGGAGTGGGCCACGGCGGGAAGCAGTCGCGTGTTGGCGATCCTTGGAATTCCCCATTTTCTCTCTGGCCTGATTATTGAAATCCCAGGGCAGCGGTTGCTGGTCGAGGAGGCCTGCAGCGGGATCAACTCCGTTCTTTTCATGACCTCCGCGTGTGTGTTCTACGCGATGTGGCAGAGGCGCTCCCTGCTGTTTCTCGGCGTCCTCTACGCGGGAACGATTTGTTGCGTGCTGGTAGGAAACCTGGTGCGCATCACTTCGGGCGCCTGGCTGCTTTTTCATTACCAGATCGATCTTTTTCACGGATGGAAACACGAGGCGCTGGGGTTGGTGCTGACCGGGGTGTATTTGGGCTTCATTGTCGGGATGGACGCCCTGCTTGCCGCGCTGACGACAATTCACCGTCAGAGGCGCCATGCTCCCGAACCGAATGCCGACAAGACGCCGATTCTTGAGGGCGTGTTTTTCGAGGGAGGCGTCAAGTTTGTGGCGGTGTTGATGGTCCTCCTCGGCGGGGTGCAGTTGCTGCGCGGATGGCAGTTCCACTACGGCAGGGAGACCGCGCAGGTGGTGAATCCCGAGTGGATGGATGGATCGGCGAAGTTCACCATGCCGCAGGAATTGGGCGGTTGGAGGTTGGTTTCCGACGTGCTACCCGTGCCCAAGCGCGCAGCGTTCGAGGACGGGGTCTACTCTCACATCTGGCAATACGCCAAGGGTGGCATGGTCGTCACGGTGTCGTTGGATTACCCCTTTTTCAACTATCACGATGTGACTGTGTGCTACCGGGGAGCGGGATGGGAAATTGGAGACAGAACGTTGCAGCGGGCCTCGGCGGGTAACGGAATGGTTCCATCCATGGAAGTCGCGATGCAGAAAGTGGGTGGCATCAACGCCGATCTGCTTTTCAGCACGATCAACGAATCTGGCGTGTGGCTCGAAGAGCCCGGCGGGGGATCCCCTTTCGGGGAGGATGGAAGCCCGCTCGCCGAGGGCGGGTTGATGGAGCGGTTGACCCATCGTCTGCGGCAGTTGCCATACGCCGATGATTCGATGGACAGTGCCATGAACTACCGCATCCAGTTGCTGGCGGCGGCGCGCGGGGGCTTGTCCACGGTGCAACGCCGTGATGTGCAGAGGCTCTTTCAAGAAGCGCGCGCACACCTGGCAAACCAGTTTGTCGAGGTTCAGCCAGTGGCTGTGGCCACGCCCGATGCCACCGAGCGTGCGTTGCGGGATGCGGCCAAAGCCGCGCAGGAGGGAGTTGAATCGGCACCCGACGCCACCGAGCGTGCCGTGCAGGAGGCCATCAAGGCCGCACGCGAGGGAGCGGAATCCCTGCCTGACGCGACGGACAAGGCGGTGCGCGAGGCTGTCCGATCGGCCCAGGATTCCGGCGGAGAAACGCTGGATGCGACCAAGAGGGTGATTATGGAGGCGGTGAAGGAGGCCCAGGAGGCAAAGGCTGGCGGGGAGAAGCCCTCCGGCGACAGGTGATGCCGGAGGTCATGCCGCGCATGGGGCACTGATTCGACTTCGAGGAGGTGAAATTTGGCTGGAGTCCGGCGGCGGGTCTCGGCGATTCTCGATGAGTTGATGAAAACCACCGCATTGGCGGCACCGCATGAAGTTCTACGTGACAGGGCGGGTGCCCTGTTGGCGATTCTTGCCTCTGCATTGCTTGTGGCCGCCGGTGGGTTCGAGATTCCTGCTTGGTTGGCGGTGCGTCTGAAGTGGGTGGAGGTGGTGGTGGCATTGCTGTTTGTCGCCTTGTGGTTGGTGTAGTTGGTGCTTGCTTCCAAGCCCGGGGAGGCGGTGCGCTACCGCCGGGCCGAGTGGTTGCTTTTGTCGACAGGGTTGTTGGCTTTGGTGTTTCTGGTGTTCATGCCGCAGGCGTTTCAGCGGATTGTCGCAGAGGAACTGCCTGGACAGGTCGGTCAATTGGGGGTGTGGCTTGTGAGGGTTTTTCTCTTCGGGTGTGTGCTGCTTCAGTTGCTGCGCGCCGGCGAGTGGTTGCTATCCCACGGGCTGCGCGCCGAGATCCTGCTGGCCGGATCGTTTCTCGGGATTATTGCGGCGGGTGCGCTTCTGTTGCTGTTGCCAAATGCCATGGCTGATGGCGTGCGCCCCCTTTCGCTCGCGGATGCGGTGTTCACCGCGACAAGCGCGACTTGTGTGACCGGCCTCTCCGTGCGGGATCTTGGCAGCGAGTTTTCTCCGCTCGGGCAGGTGATCGTTATGGGATTGATCCAGATTGGCGGTCTTGGGATCGCGACGTTTGTTGCGTTGCTGTCGAGTTTTTCAAAAAAAACCCTGCCGGTGTCGCAGATGGTGGCTTTCCGTCAGTTGGTGAACGCGCCGGCGCTTGGGGATCTGCGGCGGCGGATTCTTGGGATTGTGTCGATCACTCTTGCGGTGGAGGCGGTGGGGGCGGTGCTTTTGTTTGTCTTAGTCGAGACGGGTGGGACGCGGCTTGAGCGTCTCGAGTGGGCGGTGTTTCACTCCATCTCGGCGTTTTGCAATGCAGGCTTCTCGCTTCAGTCGGACAGCATGGAGTCGCTTTCGGGCAATCCCGGCGCGGTTTGGACGATCATGGTGCTTGTTGTGCTCGGCGGGTTGGGGTTTCTGGTGATTCCAGAATTGCTCGCGTTGATCTGGCGGGGGAGGACCAAGCTTCTGCCCGGTCGGTCGGCGAGGCGGGGGATGTTCAGGGTCTTTCGTCTGAGCAACCAGTCGCGCTTGTCATTGATCATGACCGGCGTGTTGCTGGGGTGCGGACTGGCGGGATTCTGGGTTTTCGAGGCCGGCGGGGTGCTGCGGGGGTTGGGGCCCGGCGAGGCATTCACCGCGTCGCTCTTCCAATCAGTCTCCAGTCGCACGGCGGGCTTCAATACGCTTCCGGTGGGTGAGTTTCAAAATGCCACGCTCATTTTCCTCGCCTTCCTTATGGTGGTGGGCGGGTGTCCCGTGACCACGGCGGGGGGAACCAAGACAGTCACCTTCGCAGTGCTTTTGCTGGGCCTGAGGGCGCTGGTCACCGGCGCGAAACGCATCGAGGCGTTCGGCCGCTCGGTTCCGGCGCGTGTGGTCTTTTCGGCGTTGAATGTGTTTCTGCTCTACATGGCGTCGGCGATTTTCGGCATGATGGCGCTGGCGTGGTTCCATCCGGAGTTCGCCATGAGGGACGTCTTTTTCGAGTGTTTTTCGGCATTGAGCACGGTGGGGCTGAGCACGGGGGTGACTCCCCAAGTCGGCACTGGAGGGAAAATTGTGCTCTGCGTCCTGATGTTTGTCGGCCGCATCGGGCCGATCGCCATGGTGCTTTCCGTCTTTCAATCCACCCGAGCCGCGAACTACGAGTTTCCCGAAGAGGAGGTCGTGGTCGGTTAGGGGCCAATCACACAAAAATCCATGAAATACACAGTTGTCGGACTCGGCGAATTCGGAACCTCCACCGCCCTCGGCCTCGCAAAGCGGGGCGCGGAGGTCATCGCGGTGGATATCGACATGGAGCGTGTCGATGCGGTGAAGGATCAGGTGTCGCTCGCGATTTGCATGGATGGAAGCCACAGCAAGCTTCTCCAAACGCATGGCATCGGGGATGTGGATGTGCTGATCGCGGGTATCTCCGGGAATTTCGAGGCACAGGTGCTGTTGGTCGTCCATGCGCGCCAACATGGTATCCCTCGCATCGTCGCCCGGGCCACGTCGCCGGACCACATCAAGGTGCTGAAGGCCGTTGGCGCGCATGATGTGTTCAATCCCGAGGAGGAGGCGGCGCGTTGGATCGTGCAGCGTTTGCTGATCCGGGACATGACGAATTATTTCGAGTTGGCCGACGGGTTCAGCATTGTGGAAATTGCCGTGCCCGCCGCGATCGTTGGAAAGACGATCCAGGAACTCGACTTGCGCCGCAAATACCGCATCAACCTCATCGCCACGAAGACCGTGGAAACCGCCGAGGACGGATCGACGGTGATCAAATCCTTCAATGCTGTTCCTTCGCCGGATCAAAAGCTGAAGGCCGGCGAGATCATGGCGTTTTCAGGCAGCGTGCTCGATATCGCCAACTTCATGGCGCAAACCGAATAAATTTCAGCATTCGCGCTGCAATGATGCATTGCCGAGCGGCGGGGAAATTTGATTTAACGAGCGCGCATTTATGAGCGCACCCTTCAACACCCTGCGTCCGTTTGACCTCGGCAACGGAAAAACCGGCCACCTCCACTCGCTTCCCGCCCTCGAGGAGGCTGGCATCGGCAAGATTTCCAAACTTCCCATCAGCATTCGCATCGTTCTTGAATCCGTCCTACGCAACTGCGACGGGAAAAAAGTCCAGGCCCGCGATGTCGAGACGCTCGCGAACTGGAACGCCAAGGCCCCCGCGCCCGAAGAGATTCCGTTTGTTGTTGCCCGCATTGTGCTGCAGGACTTCACCGGCGTGCCGCTTTTGGTGGACCTCGCCGCCATGCGCAGCGCGGTGAAACACCTCGGCTCGAATCCCGCCATTATCGAGCCGCTCGTGCCTGTCGATCTCGTCGTGGACCACTCGGTGCAGGTGGATTTCTACGGCTCCGCCCAGGCGCTCCAACTCAATCTCGACATGGAATTCAAGCGCAACCGCGAGCGCTATCAGTTCCTCAAATGGGGCCAGCAGGCCTTCAAAACTTTCGGCGTCGTGCCTCCCGGTATCGGCATCGTCCACCAGGTGAACCTCGAGTATCTCGCGAAGGGCGTGCTCAACGCCGGCGACCTCTACTACCCCGACACACTCGTCGGCACCGATTCGCACACCACCATGATCAATGGTCTTGGTGTTGTCGGCTGGGGCGTGGGCGGCATCGAAGCCGAGGCCGGAATGCTCGGCCAACCTGTCTATTTCCTCACGCCTGAAGTCGTCGGTGTCCACCTGATCGGTCGCCTGCGCGAGGGCGTGACGGCGACCGACCTGGCTCTCCATGTCACCCAACTCCTCCGCGCCGCGAAGGTCGTTGGCAAATTTGTCGAGTTCTACGGTGAAGGCGCCGCGAGCCTGCCGCTCACCGACCGAGCGACCATCGCGAACATGGCTCCCGAATACGGTGCGACGATGGGATTTTTTCCCGTCGATGGCGAATCGGTCAACTACCTTGCCGCCACAGGCCGCACCGATGAGCAGTGCCGCGCGTTCGAGAACTACTTCAAGGCCCAGAACCTTTTTGGCATGCCGAAAAAAGGCGATATCGAATACAGCGTGGATATCGAGCTCGATCTCTCCACCGTGCAGCCCGGCGTTGCTGGTCCAAAGCGCCCGCAGGACCGTATCAATGTCCCCGACCTGAAATCCACCTTCACGAACCTGCTCACCAAGCCGGTTGCCGACGGGGGCTATGGAAAAAACCACGATGCCCTCGTGAAGTCTGCTCCAGTGAAACGCAACGGATCGCAAAGCGCCGACGAGGCCGAAATGGTTAATGACCGTCCGACGCCGGATGCCATCACTGGCGCCCACGCCAAAGGCGACCTCCACCTCCGCAACGGCTCGGTGCTCATCGCCGCCATCACGAGTTGCACAAACACCAGCAACCCGAGCGTGATGATCGGCGCGGGCCTTCTCGCGAAAAAAGCCGCCAGCCGCGGCCTCCGCGTCGATCCCGCCGTCAAGACCTCCCTCGCACCGGGTTCCCGCGTGGTGAAGGATTATCTTGAGACCACCGGCCTCCAGCCTTACCTCGACCAGCTCGGTTTCCAGATCGTCGGCTACGGCTGCACGACCTGCATCGGCAACTCCGGCCCGCTCGCCCCCGAGATCGAAAGCGCCATTGTGGAGAACGACCTCGTCACTGCCGCTGTCCTCTCGGGCAACCGCAACTTCGAGGCCCGCATTCACCAAAACATCCGCGCCAACTTCCTCATGTCGCCCCCGCTTGTCGTCGCCTACGCGCTCGCCGGGAGGGTGGATATCGACCTCACCACCGAACCGATCGCTAAGGACAGCGCCGGCGTGGATGTTTTCCTGAAGGACATCTGGCCCAGCCTCGAGGAAATCCGCAACGAAATGCAGGCAGCGCTCAAACCCGAGATTTTCAAAAAACTCTACACCGGCTTTGCGGACCAAAACCCCAAGTGGAACGAAGTGCCCTCGAGCATTGGCCAGATCTACGAGTGGGACAGCAAGAGCACCTACATCCAAGAGCCGCCGTTCTTCGAGAACTTCGGCATGGAAGCCGGCACAATCGCCGACATCACCGGCGCGCGCCCCATGGGCATCTTCGGTGACAGTGTCACGACCGACCACATCTCGCCTGCCGGTGCGATCAAAGCCAGCTCGCCCGCTGGAAAATACCTCGTCGAAAACGGTATCGAGGCCGTTGATTTCAACAGCTACGGCAGCCGCCGCGGCAACGACCGCGTCATGACCCGCGGCACCTTTGCGAATGTCCGTATCAAAAACCTCATGATCCCCGCCAAGGCTGACGGCACCCGCGTGGAAGGTGGCCTCACGATCCACCAGCCCACTGGTGAGCAAATGAGCATCTACGATGCCTGCATGAAATACCAGGCTGCTGGCACTCCGCTCATCGTCTTTGCCGGTCAGGAATACGGCACCGGCTCCAGCCGCGACTGGGCCGCCAAAGGCACCCGCCTCCTCGGTGTCAAAGCCGTCGTCGCCCAAAGCTTTGAACGCATCCACCGCTCGAACCTCGTTGGCATGGGCGTGCTTCCGCTCCAATTCCCCGAAGGTGTCACCGCCCAAACGCTGGACCTCGACGGCACCGAGACCTACGACATCACCGGCCTGAGCGACAGCGTCCAACCCCGCCAAGACCTCACGTTGACCATCACTCGGAAGGATGGCTCCAAGGTCGAGCAAACGGTCAAACTCCGCATCGATACCCCGATCGAGGTGGATTACTACCGCCACGGCGGGATTCTGCCGTTTGTGTTGAGGCAGTTGATTGCCGAGGCTAACTAGGTTCATGCCATGTTAGCAGAATCCGAAATCAGAAGCATGAGTCCGACGCAGCGCTTGCAGACGATGGAACTCCTATGGAAATCCTTCTCGGATTCGGAGCATGAGGTTCCGTCACCTGACTGGCATGGTGACGTCCTCACCGAGCGACTGGCAAAAGTGGAAGCCGGCGAAGGGAAATTTCTCAGTCTCTCCGAACTCAAGACCCGATTGGCCTCAAAACAAGCATGAGGAAAATCGTTGTTCTCGAGGAAGCTGCCGAGGACATCGAGTGCGGGCGCGAATTTTACGACCTGCAAGAAATTGGCATTGGAGCCTATTTTGAAGATACAATTTTGTCCGACATGGAAAGCTTGGGGCTTTTTCATGGGATTCATTCCAAACATTTTGGATTTCATCGCCTGCTCTCGGAGAGGTTTCCTTTTGGAATCTACTACCGCGAAACTCCCGCTGCTACTGAGGTGTTCGCCATTCTCGACCTACGCAGAAATCCCGCTTGGATTCGCAAAAAGTTGAAAGGACGATCCCCATCTGATGCTTGAGAAGACGCACTATGAATCCGCCTCCCAAAATTCTTGAAGCCGAAATAACATCTTCCCAGCTCAAGGTGAAACTGGACTCGGGGATAACAGTTTTGATGCCATTGGAGCATGTGCCAACACTCCTTTTGGCAACAGAGAAAGAGCGTCAGGCGATGGAAGTTTATGACCGCTCGCTACATTGGGAGGAATTGGATTGTGATCTGAGCGTGGAAGGTTTGCTGACAGGCGCGAAAGAGATGCCCGGCCTGGCGCGAAAGGCCTTGGAGAAATTCTTTGCACGACAATACGGTCGTGTTGCGGCATGAATAAAAATCTCCGCGATGAATCCTCAATCCGAAATTACCTCCCCAGAGCTTTTCGCACGGCGGCGATGACGCGGTCTTGGTCGGATTGGCTTAAATAGGGGTTCAGGGGGAGGCTGAGGACTTCCCGCGAGGCGGCTTCGGATTCCGGAAAATCGCCGTAGGCATACCCGAGAGGATCGAAGACGGGTTGCTCGTGCAGGCATTTCGGGTAGTAGACGGCGGTCGGGATGCCATCGGCTTTGAGTGTCTCGGCCAGGGTGTCGCGGTCGGGCACGCGGATGGTGTATTGGGCGTAGACGTGGGTGTTTCCCTCGCGCACGGCGGGGGTTTCGCACACGTCGCGGAGGGCCTCGGTGTAGCGGGCTCCGATGCTGTTGCGGGCTTCGACTTCTTCGGCGAAGCCAGGCCATTTTGCGAGCATGATGGCGGCTTGGAGCGTGTCGAAGCGGCCGTTCATTCCGACGAGGTCATGGAAGTGGCGGCGGATGCCGCCGTGGGTGCGGATGGCGCGCATTTTTGTCGCGAGTTCGTCGTCGTTTGTGAAGAGCGCGCCGCCCTCGCCGTAGCATCCGAGGGGTTTGGCGGGGTAGAAGCTCGTGCTGGCGATCGTGGTGACATTGCCGCTTTTGCGACCGTGGCGCGTCGCGCCGAAGCTCTGGGCGGCATCTTCGATGACAGTGACGCCGTGCCTTTCTGCGATGGCATTGATGGCGTCGTAGTCCGGCATTTGACCAAAGAGGCTCACGGGGAGGAGGGCTTTGGTGGCCGGAGTGATCGCAGCCTCGATACGGTTCACAGCGATATTGAAATCCAACGGGTCGATATCCACGAAGACAGGTTTCGCGCCGACTTGCAGGATAACTTCCGCAGTGCTGATCCAGGTGAAGGGAACGGTGAGCACCTCGTCGCCGGGGCCGATATCAAGGGCGCGGAGGGCGATCTCGAGGCTGTCAGTGCCACTGGCCACGGTGATCGCGTGCTTGCAGGAGAGGTAATCGGCAAGGGTGGCTTCGAGTTCCTCGATCTCGGGGCCCATGATGAAGCGGCCGTGTTCAAGAACGGAAGTGATGCGTGCCAGGATATCAGGCTGGAATTTTTTGTATTGGGTTTTGAGATCGATGAAATCCATGAGTCAGGCGTTGCGGGAGTGTCGCAGGATTCCCGGCAGCCATGTCCAGACGATTTGCGTCGAGACCGCGTAATTCCATACCGCTCCCACGAGCGCGCCGGCGGTTCCGGCGAACCACCAGGGGATTTGGTTTGCGTAGAGATATTCGGCTGCCTGGACATTCACCACCGCGCCGATGCCGCAGATGATCATGTAGGCAAGGAGGCCCGGCAGGAGGATGCTGCCCTTGAGGCGCTGCTGACGGAAGGTGACGGAATTGTTCACCAGAAAATTCGACACCATTGCGGTCAGCGTGGCGGCGATTTGGGCGGTGACAAAGGGGGTGGCGAGTATTTGGTGGAGGATGCCAAGGACTCCCACATGGAGCACCAGGCCGCTCAACCCGGCGAGGACATAAAGAACGAAGCGCACCGGGACAAAGCGTCCGAAAATTTTGTCTGCAAGTAGGTAGAGGTATTCGAAAGCGACGACGATATCGAGTTTGCTCTCGCCATGCTGTCGGGTGCGGAACTCGTAGGGAAACTCGCGCACACGCAGCGGTCGGCCGGCCGAGAGGACAATATCGAGGAGGATTTTGAACCCCTTGCCGGTCATCGAGCGCACTGTCTCCTCGAAAAGCTCGCGCCGGATGGCAAAAAAGCCGCTCATCGGATCGGTGAGCGGGGTTTTTCGAACGATCGAGCCGATTTTCGTGGCGAAGCGGCTGACGAATACGCGTGACTTCGACCACTCACCCGTCCCGCCACCCTGGCCGGTGTAGCGGCTCCCGACAACAAGTTCCAATCTCGGATCATCCTCAAAAGCCCTGAGCATTGCCGGGAGGATCGTCTCGTCATGCTGCAGATCGCAGTCCATGACCGCAAAAACATCCGCGTCACTCGATGCCATTCCTTCAAGACACGCAGAAGCCAGTCCCCGCCGCCCGATCCGCCGGATAAACCGCACATGCCGCTTCTCCCGCGACAACCGCATCAACACCTCAAGCGAGCCGTCTTTCGAGTCATCATCGACGAAAACAATCTCCCAATTGTCGCCGGGGAGGAGATTTTCAAGACGCTCGACAACAAGCGGGATGTTGTCGCGCTCGTTGAAGGCGGGAATGATGATGCTACTTCGATTCATGGAACGGCGTTTGAGCAGTCTCGTTGATCAGAGTGATTTCGATCTTTTGGTTCTCCGGAGGTTCGTAAGTTGCGCGAAGGATGCCACCATTGTGGTTTGGAATCGGAAGTGAACGAGGTGCCATTTGCAGATCGTGAGTGATGCGGAATTCAGGGAATGCAATCAATCCTGCGCCCCCGGGGATGATAAGTTTTAAGCGGAATTTGTAATCAGGCTCGCCACATAGGCGATTTGGAAAGTCGCTGAAGCTATGAATAGTTTTATGATCGCGTTCAATTTGTTTGGCATCGATCCAAGTGTGGCCATCGCGGGAGGCCATCACTTTAGGAGAATATTCTTTCAAGTGATCGGTGGGGAAATCCCATTGAACCTCTGTTCGCAGAGCCGGGTATGGGAGATCGAAAGAACAGGTTATTGAGGTCTCGGCTTCGGGATCGTTTATGATCAAGGATGGATTCCCTTCTTCGGATTCAATTCGGATATTGGCAAGGGTCAGGCCTTCGGGGATTTTTTCCTGATCCGACCAGATGGGCTGATATCGCCATGCTCCGTTGGCATATTCTTTGGGAACCTAAAGATACCTGGAAGCAAAGAAGAGGCCTTTTTTTTGATTTGAAATCTCTAGTTCCTCCCCTGGTCGAAGCGTTGGCAAAATGATGTGCGGACTGAGTTGTGTAAATTTCTCAAGGGGAGTGGTGATGAAATCGTGGTTTGTAAAAATGTCCTGGAGTTTCCAGTTGGGGTAAATCGGGCTTTTTCGGGACAGAATGAGTCGGGGTTTATTGGCAATGTCCTCGACTGAGGCGATTCTGCCATCCTCGGTTCTGAAAAAAACCTGGCCGTCCGGATCGAACATGGCCCAGTGGCCATCTATGAGAATTTCACATACAACATGCTGGCTTTTGGCATGGCGGACTCGAGATTCTAGCCCAGCATGTTGTGCAAGAATGGCGAGCGCTTTCGCGGCATGGCTGCAGAATCCATACCCGTAAACCGACATGAGTTTAACGGGGTCGAAAGCCTCTTTGCCCGAGTGAGCAGGCCAGTCGTGAATTCTATTTTCGGAAACATAATTCCAGAGCGAGAGGGCCTTTTCCTCCGCACCGGATTTTCCAGAGACACAGATTTCCACGATTTCCGCGATCGAAACAGGGGTTTGTTTTCCATCCAATTGAACTCTGAGACGGGTGATCGTTTCAGGGCCCGGGTTTTTAAGGGATATTCCTAGCGGAATGGCTCTATTGGTCGTTTCCCAAGGGAAAGATCGGCCGCTTTCAACGCGGAATGGATCCGAGTGCAATGTGTTCTGCAAGAATCTCGCGGGGACGGATTTGTTTTGAATCTCGAGAAGAATCGAAGAGCGAATTTTCAACAACCTGGCTTGTAGTTCCTCCTTCGTTGCGACGGCAGAGAGTTTGTCTGTCAGAGGAACAAGCGGTTTGTTTGCGGGATCTTCATGCAGGGGTTTGGATGCGTCTGCGGAATATCTGCGCAGAGAGTCGAGATCGCTTTCCAGCAATCCAAATGCCTTCGCCAAATCCAAATTGAGCAGCTTTTGCGAGGAATTTTTCTCTAAAGTCATCCCGCCGATGAATGCTCCCGCTGGCAATATGATCAGCGCGATGACAACCGGGATTCTTCCCTTCATTGTGTCGAATTGATCACCGATACCCCGGCGTCATCGGATCCGGCACGGGGAGGCCTTGTAGGGAGGCGAGGTCCGCGTCGACCATAATTTTGACGAGTTCCGGGAAGCGGACTTTGGGTTCCCAGCCGAGTTGTTTTTTTGCCTTGGCGGGGTCGCCGATGAGGAGGTCGACTTCGGCGGGGCGTTCGTAGCGGGCGTCGTATTTGATGTGATTTTGCCAATCGAGGCCCACGTGGGCAAAGGCGTGTTCGACGAATTCTTTCACCGTGTGGGTCTCGTTGGTGGCGCAGACATAGTCATCGGGGTTGTCCTGCTGGAGCATGAGCCACATGGCTTCGACATACTCGGGGGCGTAACCCCAGTCGCGTTTGGCGTCGAGGTTGCCGAGGTAGAGATGTTCTTGCTTGCCGAGTTTGATGGCGGCGACGGCGCGGGAGATCTTGCGGGTGACAAAGGTTTCGCCGCGGCGGGGGGACTCGTGGTTGAAGAGGATGCCGTTTGAGGCGTGCATGCCGTAGCCCTCGCGGTAGTTCACGGTGATCCAGTAGGCATACATCTTAGCCGCGCCGTAGGGACTGCGAGGCCAGAAGGGGGTGGTTTCGGTTTGTGGCACGGCTTGGACTTTGCCGAACATCTCGGAGCTGGAGGCCTGGTAGAAGCGGGCTTGCACGCCGGCTTCGCGCATGGCCTCAAGGATTCGGGTGGTGCCGAGGCCGGTGACGTCGCCGGTGTATTCGGGAATGTCGAAACTCACGCGCACATGGCTTTGTGCGCCGAGGTGGTAGACCTCATCGGGTTTGAGGTCGTAGATGAGCTTCACGAGATTCACCGAGTCGGCGAGGTCGCCATAGTGGAGAAAAAGGCGCACGCCATTGATGTGGGGATCCTGGTAGAGGTGGTCGATGCGGGCTGTGTTGAAGGTGCTTGCGCGGCGGATGATGCCGTGGACTTCGTAGCCTTTGTTGAGAAGAAGATCGGCGAGGTAGGATCCGTCTTGGCCGGTGATGCCTGTGATGAGGGCTTTTTTCATGGATTCGGAAAATCTTTGGTTAGGTCTTTGTAGGGTGGAGGGAGGGCAACCCTGCATTTTGCTGGTGGAAATGACAAGCGGGCAATTTGGGGTGGAAGGGGCTTCCAGCCTGTGTTTGACGGGTGGCGATCCGCGGGCAGAATCAGCGTTGTGCTGAGCGAGGTGCGGATGAGTCGATTCAGGTGTTTCGAGGCCTTGGAGTTTTTTCCGGGGCCTGGGCGCACGTATGTGGTTGGGAGGAACGCTCAGGGGAAGACATCGATCCTCGAGGCGGTGTGTGTGTTGTTGCGGTTGCAGTCCCCGCGCACTTCGCAGCCTTCGGACATGTTTCTCGGCGGGGTGGGAGGGTTTGCGCTTGGTGGGAGGTTCGGCGATACGCACATGGAATGTCGTCAATCGGCGCGGGGGCGGAGTCTATTTCTTGATTCCAAGCCGCAGTCGAAGGCGGACGACTATCTCGCCACAGCGCGGTTGACATGGTTTTCGAACGCCGATTTGGAATTGGTGAATGGCTCCGGGGTGCCGCGTCGGCGGTATCTGGATTTCCTCGGGATGCAGGCAGTGCCGGGATACAGGCAGACCCTTCGCTCCTACGAGCGGGCCTTGCGAGCCAGAAACGCGTTGTTGAAGGAGGGGCGTCCGAGGGTCGAGGTGGATGCCTTCACGCCGGTGCTTTTGGAAACCGGCGGGGTGTTGCTGGAGGCGAGGGCGAGGCTGACGGCAAATCTGGCGTCCGATCTTGCCGAGGCGTGCCGGATGATCAGCGGGGGTGGGGACGAGTTGCGTGTCGTTTACAAGCCAGGCTGCGAAGGGGATTTCGGCGAGGCGCTGGCGGGTTCACGTGGCCGTGAGGAACGGCTTCGCCAAACGGTCTGCGGTCCGCACCGGGACGATTTGGAGTTGGTTTTGAATGGTCTCAAGGCCTCGGCCTTTGCCTCCGAGGGGCAGCAACGCACGATCGCGCTGGCGTTGAAAATCGCGCAGGCGCGGCATTTGCATGCCTTGCATGGAACGCCCCCGCTTCTCCTGCTCGACGACATCTTCGGGGAACTCGATGCCGGCCGGCGGAATCTGCTTCTGGCGGCCCTGCCCCAGGGTGCCCAGACGATCATCACGACCACCTTTCTTGATTGGATGCAGCCCGGCGAAGAGGACCGCGTCTATCGACTCGAGTCGGGAAAATTGTCCGAAGGCAATTGATGCCCACCTTTGGAATCCGGCAAAAATTTGGCCGATCGGACAAAAAAGTTGCGGATTTGAGTGGGGGTTGGATGGGTTCAGATTCCGGCGACTCGGAAGCCTTCTTTCTCGAAAAAGGCGCGGGCGAGTTGTGGGTTGTCGCCTTGGAGTTCGATTTCGCGGCCGCGCACGGTGCCTCCACAGCCGCAGGATTGGCGGGCTTTTTTTGCGAGGCGTTCGATGTCACCGCTGGAGAAATGGGTGGCGAAGTCCGAGACGACGATGACTGTTTTTCCGCCGCGTTGGGACTTTTCGCGGCGGAGGACAACGCGGCCGTTTTTCGCCGGGGGCTTCGTGGAGAATCGGCTCGGCCGGGCCATCCGGCAGGTTGTCGAGGGCGAGGGAGGCAAAGGGGGACTGGAGGGCCGCTTGATTGCCCGAGAGGTCGATGCGGGGCTTTTTCATGGCGGGGTGGCTCAGGGGGCGAAAAACGGCGGCAGCAAATACACGCGGCCCGGCTCGAGGGCGTATTCTTTGCCGGGGAGGTCGATCTGGAGGGTGGTGGCCGTGGATTCGCCAAAGAACCGGAGGATGCGATCGAAGCTGTAGGTGCGCATGTAGCGCACGACCTTGGCATCGGGTTGGCCGGCGAGTTCGCGGGCCTTGTCGTAGGCGTCCTCGACATAGCCGAGTTGGTCGACAAGTTTCGCCGTGCGGGCGTCTGTGCCGCTGAGGATGCGTCCATCGGCCGGTCCCTCGCGGAGGGTTTGGGCGCTGATGCCACGGGCCTCCGAGACGATGCCGAGGAATCGGTCGTAGCTTTGCATGACGAGGCTCTGGACGTATTCCTGCTCCTCGGGAGTCATCTCGCGCGCGCCGTTGAGCATGTCTTTGAATTTTCCGCTTTTGAAGACCACCGACTCGAGGCCGATTTTCCCGAAGAGGTTGCGGTAGTTGAGGGTCGAGATGATGACGCCGATGCTGCCGGTGAATGTCGTGTCGTTGCACATGATCCAATTAGCCCCGCAGGCCATATAATAGGCACCCGAGGCACCAATGGCGTTGAAATAGACGACAGCTGGTTTGCTGAAGCGGAACTGGCGGAGGGCGTGGTAGAGGACATCCGAGGCGGTGATCTCGCCTCCGGGGGAATCGACATCCAGCACGATGGCCTTCACCTCGGGGTCCGCCTCTGCTTGGGCGAGGGCATTTTTGACATCCTCCACCATGTCGAGACCCAGAGGGCCCTCCGAGCCGAAGGCGATGATGCCGTGGATCGGGATGACGGCGATCTTGGCGTGTCGATCCGAGCCTGGTTGGACGAGTTCCTCCTCGAAGGAGTGGGGTGGCATGGCCTGTCCGGCAGCGACATGGATCGCTTGTTTTGTGCCCAGGGCCGCGACGAGGAGGAAGTTCACAAGCATGCTCAAGCAGACCGCAACGAGGAGAAAGGCAAGGAGGCAGCCGGATTTTTTCATGTGGGCGGAAGGTGAAGAAATTCGATTTGTCTGACAAGGGTGGAAAACCCTGCGGGTGGTGGCGCGAGGGCTTGCCGGTGGGAGGTGGTGCGGGGATAGTCCGCGCATGTTTGTGAGAGTCCTGCCCGACCAAGCCGCCGGGCGCATGCTGGATTACCGTGTGCCTAGGCCGATGGAGGCCTCGGTGGGAATCGGGTCCCGCGTGCGCGTGCCGGTGCGAACGAGGTTGCTCACAGGCACGGTCATCGGGGTCATGGATGAATGTGCCTTTGAGAGCGTGAGGGATGTCGCCGCATTGCTTGATGAAAAGCCGATGATCCGTCCGGCGTTGCTCGATCTCGCGGCGTGGATTGCCGACTATTACTGCTGTCCGCTCGAGGCCGCCGTGCGCGGCGTGTTGCCTGTGGCTGTGCGCGACGGGAAGGTCGGCGCGAAAACTCAGAATGCCGCCCGGGTTGCGCGCGAGATCGGAGATGACGAGTTGGCGAAGCTCGAGAAAAAAGCCCCCAGGCAGGTCGATGCGCTGCGCGTGCTGATCGAGGCCGGAGGCGGGCCGATGGCTGTGACGCTCGCGGCAGCGAAGGCGGGTGTGTCCGAGAGTGTCTTTCGCGCATTGGAAAAAAACGGCCTTGTGGCGATCGAGGCGATGAAGGTCGCGAGGAATCCCTATGCCGAGCGGTTTGTCGCGGGGGCGGAGTTAGTGTTGAACCCCGAGCAGGTCGAGGCCATGAAAGCCGTCGAGACGGAAATGGCGCGGCCCGAAAAGCCAATCCTGCTCTTCGGGGTGACCGGTTCCGGCAAGACGGAGATCTATCTGCGAGCGATCCGGCGTGCGGTGGATGCCGGCAAGACGGCGTTGGTGCTGGTGCCCGAGATCGCTCTCACGCCCCAGACGGTCGAGCGGTTCAAATCCCGCTTCGCCGACATGCAGGATGCGATTGCGGTGATGCACAGCCATTTGTCCGAGGGCGAGCGGTATGACGAGTGGCATAAAATCCACAGCGGCGAGGCGCGGATTGTGATCGGCGCGCGGAGTTCGATTTTCGCGCCGGTCGAGAATCCCGGGATCATTATCGTCGACGAGGAGCACGAGAGTTCCTACAAGCAGGACGAGGCGCCGCGCTACAATGCTAGGGATCTCGCCGTGCTGCGCGGCAAGCGCGAAGGCGCGGCGGTGTTGCTCGGCAGCGCCACGCCCTCGCTCGAGAGTTGGCACAACGCCCAATCGGGAAAATACCGGCTTGTGCGGTTGAACCAGCGGGTCGACGACAAGAGCATGCCTGTGGTGCGGGTGATCGACCTGCGCAGGCCCGCGCGGAACGATCCCGAGGGTGGCATTCTTTCGCGCGCGCTGCGGGAGGCGATCGAGGGGCGCATGGGCAAAGGCGAGCAGTCGATTTTGTTTTTGAACCGGCGAGGGTTTTCCACATCGATGCTGTGCGAGGTGTGCGGGCATGTGTGCGAGTGTCCCGATTGCAGTGTGTCGCTCACCTACCACCGCGCCGCCGAGCGCCTGGTGTGCCACATCTGCGGCCACAACCGGCGCTCGCCAAAGGTCTGTCCCAAGTGTGCCGATCCCAAGATCAGGCACTCCGGCACAGGCACGCAGAAGGTCGAGGAGGCACTCAATAAAATCTTCCCCAAGGCACGGATCGCGCGGATGGATGCCGATTCCATGACGCGCAAGGAGGCGTATCGGGAGACGCTCGGGGCGTTCAAGGAAGGGCGGTTGGACATCCTTGTCGGGACTCAGATGATCGCCAAGGGGCTGCATTTTCCAAATGTCACGCTGGTGGGGATCGTGAATGCCGACCTTGGATTGCACATTCCCGACTTTCGGGCCGGCGAGAGGGTGTTCCAACTCCTCACGCAGGTCGCCGGGCGCGCCGGGAGGGGCGAGATGGAAGGCGAGGTCATTGTGCAGACTTACACCCCCTTCAGCCCATCGATCCAATTTGCGCGGCATCACGACTACGAGGGGTTCATGGAGCAGGAGATGGAGTTCCGGAGGAACTTCGGCTACCCGCCCTTCGGCCGCATGGCGATGATCACGCTGCGCGGGACGATGCGCGAGCGTGTGGAGTTCTCCGCGCAGACGCTCTCGCGCAAGCTCCGCGCGGCGGCTCCCGCGCAGATCGTGGTCGGCGAGGCCGTGCCCGCGCCGCTCGAGAAGGCGAAGACATATTTCCGCTTTCAGGTGTCGCTGCGCGGGGCGTCATCGCAGAAATTGTCGCGGCTTGCGCGGGAGGTGCTGGATGCGCTTCCGATGCCAGAGGACGTTTTTGTGGCGGTGGACATCGATCCGCTGCATCTTATGTGAGGCGTTCGATGCGAGTTCATCCTGTTGTCTATTTTTTACTGAAGTTCCTTAGCCGCGCGGCGCTGGTGCTGATCTTCATCGGGATTCCGGTGTTGCTGTATTTTTTACGTTTCGAGGGGATTGGATTCGGAGCGCGGGAGGCGCTGGGGCGTGCTCTAAGCACGCCCACGCTCGAGGTCGAGGTGGGAAAGCTGGCTCTGGATCCCTTCAGTGGCCTGGTGGCGAGCGGGGTCGTGGTAGCCGAGAAAATCAACCATGGACGGGTGCTCGCGCGGATCAGCCGGGTGTCGGTGTCGCTGAACTTGTCCGAGTTGCTTCACCGGAGGATCGTCGTCGACAGTCTGAGGTTGAACGGAGCGGAGGCCTCGATTCCCTCTGGGCCCGCGCTCGATGCCCCGCGGTTGACGGTGACGCGGATCGGGGCCGAGATTTTGTTGCTTGGTGACAAGTTGCGTGTGAGCCGGTTCGAGTGCCTTGCAGAGGGCATAAGGTTCGAGGTCGCCGGCGAGGTGTTGAATCCACTCCAGATGGTCTTTCCGGAGCCCGACAAGGAAGGGGGCGGGGTGGATTTCGAACGTGTTGTCGAGGAGGTGCGCAAGATCGTCGACAAGGTCGTGTTCGCCAAGGGGCCCCCGCATGTGCGGGCCGATTTCAGGATCGACGCCACGAATCCCTCCGGAGTGGAGGTGCCGCACTTTTCGGTGAATGTTGCGCAGGTGGCCTATGGGGATGCGGTGTTGAGGGATCTTGAGGTGCTTGGGGAATACGATGACGGGATTGCGAAGATTTCCCGCTGGCGGATGCGCGATGCCGAGGGCGGATTCCAAGCATCTGGTTATTGGGACACCTCTGCTGCATACGGCGAGATGTCGGTGCTTTCGGGCCTGAATCCCTTCCCGATTCTTGCCGCGGCGGGTGTGTTCAAGATGCCCGAGGGTGTTTCCTTCGAGAGTGCGCCCGAGTTGGGGGCGGAGGTCCGGGTTGAGATGGTTGGGGGGCGTTTGTCTCCGCGGGTGACAGGGCATTTCCGTGCGGCGGCGATTGATGTCACGGGGGTGAGGCTTGTGTCCCCGCAGTTGCTTTTTGCCTGGCACAACGGCGTCTTCCATGCGCGGGAGGTTGGTTTTTCCGTCGGGCGTGGCGAGTTCGAGGGCATCCTATGGGTTGGTCCAAGTGACTACAGATTGAGCGCCCGCACGACGATCCCGCCGGTCGAGTTTCTGCCTTTGCTGAAGGACCGCGGCGCGAGGGAGTTCATCGGCAACATGGAATTCGCCGATCTGCCCGAGATCGAATGTTCGCTGCGCGCGCGGAGTCCCGACTTCGCGACGTTCACAGGAAACGGATCGATCAAGCTCGGTCGCACAGCCACTCGCGGCGCGTGGATCGACAGCGGATCCACCGACTTTTCGATTGCTGACAGGTGCATCGACTACACCAACCTTGTGATCAGGACAGGCCCTGGAAAAGGCACTGGGGCCTTCGCCTACGATATCGGCCGCCAGGAGGTGCGCTTGCAAAACATCCAATCCACGCTGGTGCCAGTGGATGTGTTGATGTGGATCAATCCGCAGATCGCCCAGGCGATCCGCCCGTATCGTTTCCGCGCCAATCCCGACGTGCGGGTCAATGGCAAGGTCCACATGAAACTGCCCAAGGGAAACGATCTCGCCATTCGCATCGAATCCCCCGCCGGCATGGAATACGATTTGCTCGGGAAGACGCTTGTGTTCGGGAGCACGTCCGCTCGGGTCGAGGTGAAAGGGAACAGCGTGCTGGCGAATGTCACGAGAGCCAGTCTCATGGGCGGGGTGGTGTCCATGGTGGCGGATGTCTCGATCGATCCCGCCAAGCCCGTATTCAGCGCCGATGTGAACCTGACGCGCGTGGATTTTTCCAAGCTGACGAATTTGTATTTCGACTACGACGACTCGAAGGGAGTGGTCACCGGTCGGTATCGCTTTAAGACGCGGATGGGCCAGGAAAACCTGATGACCGGCAATGGAAACTTGCGGATCGAGGACGGGAATGTGTTTGCGATTCCATGGCTGGGGCCCTTTTCAACGATTCTCGGAGGCATCCTGCCGGGCGTTTTTTACAACACCGCGCGATTGGCGACGGCGGACTTCACGGTGGCGGACGAGAAAATCACCACGCCGAACATCGAGATCATCGGGAAAGGGTTTACCATGTATGGAAACGGCGACATCTATTTCCTGAACGGCGGGCTCGACATGAACATGCGCATCAATGCGCAGGGCATTCCCGGCATTGTTTTTTTCCCTGTCAGCAAAATCCTCGAATACCACTCCGACGGCACGATCTCCGATCCCCGCTGGATGCCGAGGTTGATTCCGCGCTTTCCCCTCGGCGGGCGCGGCTCAAAAACGAAGGAGAGTCGCTGACCCTATTTTTCCCATGTCCACAACCAATGAATCCAATCTCGAAATCGAACGAAAATTTCTGCTCTCCGGTGACGGCTGGAAGGAGTGTGTGGAAGGCCCCGGCAAGCGGCTTTCGCAAGGCTACCTGTGTGCCGATGCCACACGCAGTATTCGGGTGCGGATCGCAGGTAATGTGGCGACCCTTACGGTCAAAGGCGCGAGGGAGGGAATCACGCGCTCGGAATTCCAGTATGCGATCCCTGTCGCCGATGCGGAAAACCTGCTCGCGCTCTGCATGAGGCCGCTGATCGACAAGACCCGGCATATCGCGCAGTTCGGCGGGATGCGTTGGGAGGTCGATATTTTCCACGGCGAGAACGAGGGACTCCGTGTCGCCGAGGTCGAACTCGAGCGCCCCGACCAGCCTGTCGAGTTGCCCGATTGGGTCGGCGAGGAGGTTTCGGAGGACCACCGGTATTACAACTCCTGTCTGGTCAAGAATCCCTACACGACGTGGTGAGGCGAGCAGCGGATTTCCGCCAAAAAAATGGCCGATCGGACAAAAAAGTTGCGGACTTTTTGGAGCGGCGGCGGGCGTTATGCAGCGGGCGGGGTGATGCGGTAGCCGCGGATTTTGAGGAATTCGGGGGTGTCGGGGGATGACATTTCGGCGTCGGTGAGTTCGTGGAGGGTGTAGGTGGCGCCGGCTGGGATGGTGGTGTTCGTGTGGATGGCCTGGGTGCCCTCGGGTGCTTTGGCGACGAAGGTGGCACCGGGTTTGATGACGACGTGTTCGAGGCGGGTGTCGCCTTCGAGGATGAGCGTGGCGTTTCCGGAGATTGCGCCGCCGGTGATTCTGTCGCGGACGTCTTGCAGGGTGAGGGCGAAGGAGGGGCGGAGAATGACGCGCGGGCCGGTGGTGAAGGGGATGCCGCGGATCGAGCGCACTGGTCCGTCGGTGACGGTCATGCCCGCCATGCGGAGCTTCTGGCGTCCGGCGAGGTAGAAGTCGTTTTCAGCGCTCGAGGCGCTTTCGGCGGGTGAGTTTGCGGCGGCCTTCGCTGCGGCATCCGCAAGATTGTTTTTGCAAGCGCTGAAGCACCAGGTGCGATCGAAGATGGTGACGCCTGTTTTTTCGCCCGAGGAGAAGGATTTCGGCAAATCCTGCATGAGGGTCTCGAGGCGGGCAGGTTTTTTGAAGGTCGTGCGCGAGGCGTCGGCGAATTTGGGGTTCACGAACTCGGCAACGATGCCGCCCGAGGCCTCGAGGACCTTGATGTATGGGGCGAGGCGGATGACGAGGAGGTTGATGTTCCCCGGGAAGAGCGAGTATCCGCGGGCGTCGGGCACGTCACCCTCCGGCGAAACGGTGGCTCGGAGGAGTGGGTCGAGTTGGTTGTATTCGACATTCAGCGTGAGGTCGGGGTGGCCGGGTTTGACGAGGCGTGCGATGCCGCCCACCGCCTCGCCCGGAACGCGGTTCACGGCGATGGAATTGAAATCGTAGCCGCGAGCCTCCGATACGCCGATGGCGGCGAGGGCTGCGTTGAAGACCTGGCCGTTCGTGTCCTGGATGAACATGAGGTAGCGGAATCCCTCTGCTGCCAGTCTCGCGGCGGTGCCGCTGGTGTGGAGGAGGGTGTGGATATCGCCGTGGCCGTGGGGCTTGAGGATGAGGTTGTATTTTTCCTCGAGGGCGAGGTGGGCATCGAGGTCCGAGAGGGCGGGGACGAGTTCTTGGCGCAGGATGGTGATCTGGTCGTCCGCCAGGCCGAAATTTGCGTTGGCCTTGAGCGAGGCGATGGTGCCGGGATGCGTGTCGCGGCTGGTCATGATGATCAGCGGAATGCGGCGCCCGGTGCGCTTCGAGGCGGCGCGGATGAACGAGGCGTAGTGGGCGAGGTAGGTCGTGGACTCGGTGGTCTCGACGGGGATGTCGAGTTTGATGCCATGGTAGCCGAGGCGCTCGCCGAGACCGCCAGCGACGAGGACAATGGCGGTCTGGCCGAGGCATTCGAGGCCGGTGGCTTCGGCTTTGTCATATTCCGGGCCGAAGGTGGAGAGGTCGACGATGTCGGGTTGGGCGGGGGTGCAACCGTCGAAGGGATTCGTGCCCGCGGAGGCCTCCGCAAGGAGGTGGCGGGCGTTGCGGATGTAGGCAGGAAGGCCTCCGGGGTAGGATTGGTCGGCTTGGAGGAGGGAGTCGAGGAAGGCGAGCTTGTCGGCATCGCGGGTGCCGGCGGGGTCCCAGTCCGCAAAGAGGTGGTGCTGGTTTTCCGCGAGGAGGGCGGCGCAGAGGGTGGATTGCGCCTCGGTGAGGGCGCCCGAGTTGGCAAAGGTGGTGAATGCCTCGAGGCGGGGATCGGTGGAGGTGACGGGGATCATCTTGCAGACCTGGCTGGATGCTTGGATTACTCCCACTCGATGGTGGCGGGTGGTTTTGTGGAGATGTCGTAGCAGACGCGGTTCGCGCCGTTCACCTCGTTGATGATGCGCGAGGAGATTTTGGCGAGGAGATCGTAGGGCACGCGGACCCAGTCGGCTGTCATGCCGTCGTGGCTGGTCACGATGCGGAGGGCGATGGTGTATTCGTAGGTGCGTTCGTCGCCCATGACGCCCACGGAGCGAACGGGGAGGAGGACGGCGAAGGATTGCCAGACTTTGTAATACCAGCCCGACGCCTTCATTTCCTCGAGCACGATGGAATCCGCCTCGCGGACGATGCGGAGACGTTCGGCGGTGATGTCACCGAGGATGCGGACCGCGAGGCCTGGGCCCGGGAAGGGTTGGCGGTGGATGATTTCCTTCGAGAGGCCGAGTTCGGCTCCCACGTTGCGGACCTCATCCTTGAAGAGTTGGCGGAGGGGTTCGACGAGTTCGAACTTCATGCGCTCCGGGAGGCCGCCCACGTTGTGGTGGCTCTTGATGAGCGCGGCGGGATTTCCCGAGATCGAGACGCTTTCGATGACGTCGGGGTAGAGCGTGCCTTGGGCGAGGAAGCGGTAATGGCCCGGGTCGGATTTCTTGAGATCGCGTGCGGCCGCCTCGAAGACCTTGATAAATTCGTTGCCGATGATCTTGCGTTTGCGTTCTGGATCGGTGACGCCCTTGAGTTTTTTGAGGAATTGGTCGGCGGCGTGAACTGTCTGCATGCGGATGCGGAATTCGCCCGCGAAGAGTTTCTTCACGGCATCCGCCTCGCCCGCGCGGAGGAGACCGTTGTCCACAAAGATGCAGGTGAGATTGTCGCCGATCGCCTTGTGGAGCAGGACGGCGGCAACAGAGGAATCGACGCCGCCGCTGAGGCCGAGGATGACTTTGGCATCGCCGACTTGATTGCGGATGTCCTCGCAGGTGCGCTCGATGAACGAGCCCATGGTCCAAGAGGATTTGCAGCCGCAGATGCGGTGGACGAAGTTCGCGAGAATCTCGCCGCCGCGCGGGGTGTGGACGACTTCGGGGTGGAATTGGAGGCCGTAGATGTGGCGTTTCGTGTCGCCGATGACAGCGTGCGGGGAGTTTTCGGTTTTGCCCAGGGGTTTGAAGCCGGTGGGGAGTTTTGTGATCTTGTCGCCGTGGCTGTTCCAGACCTCGAGGGAGGCGGGGAGTTTGTGGAAGAGGGCGCAGGAGCGGTCCGCCTTGAGGTGGCCCGGGCCGTATTCGCGTTCGGTCGAGCGTTCCACCTTGCCGCCCAGGCCATGGGCGATGAGTTGCATGCCGTAGCAGATGCCAAGCACCGGGAGGCCGAGGGAGTAGATTTTTGTATCCACCTGCGGGGCCTTCTTCGCGTAGACGCTCGCGGGACCGCCCGAGAGGATGATGCCCGAGGGCTTCAGCTTCGCGATGGCGGAGGCTTTGGTGTGGAAGGGGACGATCTCGGAGTAGACCCCGCACTCGCGGATGCGGCGAGCGATGACCTGGGTGTATTGGGAGCCGAAATCAAGGATGAGGATTTTTTCGGAAACGGGAGCGGCGGACATACTGGATGCGGCTTAATTGAATTCCTGGCCGAACGAGTCTTTGAGCGGGTCGTTGGGAACGATCTGGCCCTGGCCGCGGAGGCCGCGCTCGAGTTTCGAGCCGACTTGATCCACTTGGAGTTCGGTATTGGCGCAGGCGCCGAGGAGGATCGCCGCGCAGGCGGTGAGAAAAAAGAGGATGCCCTTCATGCGGCGGGAGATTAATCGTTCGACCAAGCATGGCAAACATGATTCCGCCCGAAGTGTTGTTGGATTTGTATCGTCGCGGGGTGTTTCCGATGGCGGCGGGCGGCGAGTTGAGGTTGTTCTCGCCCGACCCAAGGGGGATTCTGCCGATCGAGGGGTTTCATGTGCCTCACGGCGCGCGGGCGGTGTTGAGGGATCCGGCTTGGGAGGTGCGAATCAACACGTGCTTCGAGGAGGTGGTGCGTGGATGCGCCGGGCGGGAGGAGACGTGGATCGACGGCACGATTTTGCGGAGTTGTGTGGAGTTGCATGCGATGGGGCATGCGCATTCGGTCGAGGTCTGGCGTGGAGGGAGGTTGGCCGGCGGGCTTTATGGGATTGCGATCGGCGGGGCGTTTTTCGGGGAATCGATGTTCCACACGGTGCCCGGGGCCTCGAAGGTGGCATTGTGCCGGCTGAACGATCTGTTGCTCGAGGGGGGATTTTTGCTGCACGACACGCAGTGGGTGACGCCGCACCTTGCGGGGTTCGGCGGGTTGGAGATTCCGCGGGATGATTACCTGGAGTTGCTTGGAAGGGCGCTGGAGGCGGAGGTGCGGGGGCCGCTTGCGGGCTGAGGATCAGCGCGAGAGCAGGTTTTTCGGGCGGGCATCCTCTGGGTTGCTGATGTCGCTGCCGCTGGGGAGGGGCACAGGGCGGTCCGAGAGTGAGGGGAGGGGTTGTTCGGCTTTGGCTGCGGCCTCATTGGGGTCGATGAGCAAGGCTCCGAAGACTTGATACCCGCCGTCAGCCGTTTTTTTCAATCCCGGGCGCTTGGAGAGTTGGTTGTAGGTTTTGCGGTCCAGCACCTGGCCGTTCAGGCCGATGCGGGAGTAGAGGAATGCTTTTGGCGCGACATTTTGAAGGATGTGGATGGTGTTTTTCGCATCGAGTTCGATCTGCGGGGTGCCGTAGGAGACGATGCGTCCGAGGCGGTGGGTGCAGTAGACGGTGCCGGTTTTTGCATCCTGGATGCGGAGGTAGAGTTGTGTGCTCGCGGGGAGTCGGTGGGTCATGAGGGTGATGTCGCGCATGCCGCCGCCGCCGGGTTGGTCGGCGGGCACACCGACGGTTTTTTTGAAGAGCGGACGGCCCTCGGTGATTTCGAAGGTGAGGGGCGGAGAGGTGTGAAATTGGCTTCTTGAGGCGTCGTGGATGTTCGCTCGGACGCGGTAGCCACCGAATTCTGCGATGGGGAAGAGGGGGGTGAGGTTGATCGAGCGGGAGATTTTTCCGCCGGCCGGGATCATGATCGGAGCGTTCGAGTAGCGGGAGGTGCGTGGAGCGAGGGGGCGTCCGTCGAGGGTTTCGATCTGAAACCCGAACCACGGGGCGGCCTCTGCATCGGCGAGGTGGAGGGAGTTGCCGGTGAGGTTCTGGACGGTCACGTTAACGACGAGGGGTTCGTAGGAGACGTAGAGCGAGCGCTTGAGTGCGATGTTCACCTGGAGTTGCGCCTGGGCGAGCGGCGTCAGGACGAGGGTGAAAAAGAAAAGGCAGAGGAGGGATTTCATGGTGTTTTCGGCGGGTCCATGGCTGTGCGGAAGCCGAGGGCCTCGTCTGAGTGGGTGGGAGGGAGGCGGGTGATGCGGAATGTCGCTGGAGACGGGTTGGTCTTCCAGTTTCCCCCGCGAATGACGGCGGTCTTTGCGCCGTTCGGGCGGTCCAGTTGGGTTGCGGTCCACTCCGAGACATTGCCCGAAGTGCCTATGACGCCCGATCCGCTGGTATCGGTGGCGGGTTGGTTTGCGGGACTCCAGCGTTTGAATCCATCGATGTCGCCGCCGGTTTTCGGATCGGGGTTCGGAGTGTAGTCCTTGCCGGTGTTGGCGCGTTTCGGGTCGGCTGAATCTCCCCAAGGGAACGCGGAGCCATTCGGGCCGAGAGCGGCTTTTTCCCATTCCTGCTCGGTGGGCAGGCGGTGGCCTTTCCATTTGGCGTAGGCGTAGGCGTCGAACCAATCCACGCCGAAGACCGGCGAGTCCAGGGTGAGCGGGGCGCCTTGGTATTGGCCCCAGCGTTTGACGCGGTTGAAGTAGCCCGGGTGGGGCGGGGTGACATCCGTCCTGTCGGCCCAGTTGCGCGGAATGTGGGATTTTCCTGGTGGTTGGTCCGGGTGGTCGAATGAGGTTGCCAATGAGGGATTTTTCTCAAGGAAGTCGAGGAACTCGGCGTATTCGGCGATGGTGACCTCGTATTTCGAGATGAGGAATTCCGGCAGGTCGATTGGTTTGCCTTGGTAGGTGAAGGTGCCAGCAGGGATGGCGACCATGGTTCCGAGGTCATCAATGGTGACGCGGTGGCTGCTGTTGAGGGCCGTGAAGAGAAGATAGGCAGCGAGCGGGAGAATCAATGCCGCAGCTGCGATGGCCCAGAGGAGAGGGCGAGGGAAGGGGGTGGATTGCGGAGGTGCGGGTGGAGGTGGTGGGGCGGGGGGTGCCGGTGTCCTTGAAAAGCTGGCGCGGGCGAGTTCCGCGAGTTGTTCCCAGTCGAGCGGATCGGTGGCGGCGTTTGCCGCGCGCTGCAGGATGATTCGGGCGGGTTCCGAGGCTGGGGAGGGATCGATGCACGCGAGCAGTATCGAGGCGAGACGGGCGATTTCGATGGATGGCGGAGTGGCAGGTTCCACGAGAGGCGCTGCGATATTGGCAAGGCGGGGAGGTTTTCCGCGTTTGAAAAAAATATCCTCCGTATCGATCGAATCGCTACCCGCGCCCGAGGCGGCGAGTTGCTTTTGGATTTCCGCGACGAGGGCGAGGATTTCCATGGCACCGAGGCCGGGGAGGGTTTTCCCCGAGTGCATGCGGGCAGCAAGCGAGGGGAGGGAGATGTTCTCCATGGAAAAGTAGTGGACGCCGCGCCACTCGCCACCCTCGTAAACCGAGGCGATTTTCGGATGGTCGAGTGCCGCTTTGAGGCTTGCGCGGTGTTGGAAGGCGGTGACGGCGGCCGGGTCGGAGGAGAACTCCGGCTTGAGGACGTGGAGGATCACGTTGCGGCCGACATTTGTCTGGTTGGCGTGGTAGAGAATCTCCCAAGGATACTCGCCGACAATCGCCTCGATCCTGTAATTGCCAAGGGTCGAGCCGATGAGTGTCTCTCTTGGCGGAGGTGGCGGGGTGTCGGCTGTTTCTTCCGTTTGCAGGGGGGCGGCGACGGGTTTGTCGGAGAGCAGTTGGTGAAGGCAATCGGCGAGGATGGCGGGTGTGAACGGGGTCGGCAGGAAGGGGTCGTTGCCGAGGAGCTCCAGTGGCGGGGAGACGCCGGGCGGGCTGGTCAGGATGGCCCGCAGGGCGGGAAGGCGTGAGCGAATCTCATCGCGCAGGGTGAATCCGTCCATCGGCGTGAGGTGGGTGTCGGCAATGAGAATGTCGCATCCGCCGGATGCCTCGATCCACTCGAGAGCCTCGGTCGAGTTGGTGGCGATCGAGGGTGCCGGCCAACCGATTTCAACGAGCAACCTGCCGAGGGATTCGGCAGCGCCCGGTGCGCCCAAAGCCACAAGAATCCTCATGGGGCGGGTGTCTGAAGGTAAAGAGGGAGGGGATGTTCGCGGGCGAGGTTGCCTGGATCCGCGCGGGTGTCTTGGAGTTCGTCCTTGTAGTAAACGCCGACCACGAAGCCCGCGTAGGACGTGCCTTCGAGAACAGGGGCGGGGTAGGTCGCGTTGAGGAGTTCTGGTTCGTTGTCCAGCCAATCGATCGGTGGGCTGATCCACTCCGGCACGACCTTCGAGTCGGTGAGCGAAGTGGTGCCGGATGCGTCGCGTTCGTAGAAGAAGACATGGAGGGTGACCCGGGAGGGGTCGATTTTGGTGTCCGGGAGGGATTTGATTGAAACGCGCAGGACTTTTTGACCGCCTGGTGTATCAGCGATGCGGGTGTCGACGATTCCGAGGGTGGCTCCAGGTTGAAGGCCGGTTTCATCGCGCATGTCGGCCCCCTCTTCAGCGGCTTGGACTGTCGGGGTCGCGGGGGTTTCGGGCAGGCGCATCATGGAAAGTTTGCGCTCGGTCTGGGCGCGCAGGTCGCGCGGGAGTCCGGGAAGGGCGAGGACGCGGTTGTAGATTGCGGCGGCTGGGCTTGGTTCGTCCTTGCGTTCCAGAATGCGCGCCATGCGCAGGAGGATGCCTGGGTCGTTGGGGAGGAGAGTGTCGGCTTCCTGGATTTTCTGCATGGCTGGGGCGTGCTCGCCGACGCGGAATGCCTGGTCGCTTTCCTCGACGAGGCGGGTGATTTTTTCCATGAGGGCGGGATCGGGCCCCTCTTCTATTGGTTTAGCTGCTTGGGCGGGGGTTGGTTCAGGCGCGGCTGCGGTTGTGGGTTGAGGTTCCGCTTTTGGCGAGGTGGTGGCGCGTTCCACGATCACGTCGCGCAGGCCTGGGAGGTAATGGATGCCGACGGCGGCGAGTTGGACGAGGAGGAATCCCGCAAGCAGGGTCATCGCGATCCTGAATGCCGGACCGGCGGGGGCAGGCGCGATGGGGGCGTTTCGAGTGGGTCCGTTCATGCTTGAAGAAGAAATGAATTAAGCCACCTGTGGGGAAATGAAAAGTGGGAACCCTTATTTGAGGCGAGAAAAAAAGGCGTCCGGCCAAATGGTGGCCGAACGCCTTCGAATGCGACGGGGCGCGAAGTTTAGAAGTGGATCGCGTGGCCCTGAGAGGCGTGGGCGGCCTCGTGGACCGCTTCGCTGAGGGTCGGGTGGGCGTGAATGGTGGCTACGATCTCTTCGTAGGTCGCCTCCATGGTGATGGCCAGTCCGAGTTCGGCGATCATTTCGGTGGCGTCAGCCCCGATGATGTGCGCGCCGAGAATTTCGCCGTGTTTCTCGCCCACAAGGAGCTTCACGAAGCCCTCGCTCTCGCCCACGGCGAGGGCCTTGCCGCTGGCCATGAACGGGAATTTGCCGACCTTGAACTTGATGCCCTTTTCGGTAGCGGCGCGCTCGGTGAGTCCCACGCTGGCGACTTGGGGTTGGCAGTAGGTGCACCCTGGAAAGACGGTGACTTTTTTTGGTTTCTTTCCGGCGAAGATGCCCTCCACGCATTGGACAGCCTCGTAGCTGGCCACGTGGGCGAGCCAAGGTGGGCCGATGATGTCGCCTGCGCCGTAGACGCCCTTGACGCTGGTTTCGTAGCGGTCGTTGGTTTTGAGGTAGCCCTTGGGATCGGTCTCGAGCGCGACGCCTTTTGGCATGAGGGGCGAGACGCCGATGGCCACGAGGGCGATCTCGGCTTCGAGTGTCTCGGTGGCTTTCCCCGAGACGGTGAGGCGGACGCCTTTATTTGTGGTCTCAGCCTTGTCGACTTTCGTGCCGGTGAGGAGCTTGATGCCCTGCTTCGCGAGGGATTTCTCAAGGGTCTGGCTGACCTCGGTGTCCTCGACGGGGAGGATGTTCGGCATCATCTCGACCACGGTCACTTTCGTGCCGAAGGCGTTGAAGAAATAGGCGAACTCGATGCCGATGGCACCCGCTCCGATGATGATGATGTCTTTGGGCTGGGTTGGCAGGACCATGGCCTGGCGGCTGCCGATGACGCTTTTGCCATTGAAGGGGAAGCCCGGCATCTCACGGCTCACGACGCCGGTGGCGATGAGGATGTTCGCCGCGTTGTGGCTGGTTTTCTTGCCGTCCTTGTCTGTGACCTCGACCACTCCCTCCTTCGGGATTTCGGCCTCGCCGCGGATGTAGTCGACCTTGTTTTTCTTGAAGAGCATCTCGATGCCGCCCGCGAGGCGGTCCGCTACTTTGCGGCTGCGGCCGATGACCTTGTCCCACTCGTAGGAGAGGCCCTCGATCTTGAGCCCGAAGTCGCCCGCGTGGTTTTTGACGGTTTGGTAGACCTCCGCGTTTTTCAGGAGGGATTTCGTGGGGATGCAGCCCCAGTTCAGGCAGGTGCCGCCGGCGCGGTCCATTTCCACCACCGCGACTTTTTTTCCAAGTTGCCCGGCCCGGATCGCACCCACGTAGCCCGCAGGTCCGCCACCAACCACAATCAAATCATAATCAGCCATAGTTTTTAAATTGAGCGCGGCAGTCTGAGGGCATTCATCGCCGGATGCAAACCCAATGGATGGAGTATTTGCAATTGACTTGCAATTTATGAAAGGCAAGTGTGTCGCGATGTTGAGACTTTTATTGATGGGCGTGATCGGGGTTTTTCTGTCTGCGGGGGTGCAGGCCGGGCCGGTAAGGATCGCCTCACTGAACACGGTGATGGCGGATGTGGCGAGAAATGTGGGGGGAGAGCGTGTCGAGGTTGAGGAAATCGTCCATGCGGGGGTCGACCCGCATCTCTACGAGCCGGCGCCTGGGGATTGGAAAAGGATCGAGACGGCGGATGTTCTGTTGGCCGGCGGATTGGGGTTCGAGCCGTATCTGGAGCGGATGCGTCCGGTGCTTGCCAATGCCGGTGTGCGAGTGGTGGCCGGCGGGGATGTGGTGACACCGATCGAGGGTGCCTGCGAGGGGCATGGCGAGGAGGGGCATCATCACCACCACGGCGAGATGGATCCGCACTGGTGGCATAGTGTTTCCAACACACGCGCGGTGGTGATGCAGGTCCGCGATGCGTTGATGGCACAAGATCCCGACGGGCGGGAGAGTTACGAAGCGAATGCGGCGGCATTCGACCAGCGGCTCGAGGCGTTGGAGAAATGGGTGCGTTTGCAGGTGGTGTCGCTTCCCAAGGCCAACAGGGTATTGGTGACATCTCACGACGCGCTGGGATATCTCGCCAGCGAATACGGGTTTGAGGTGTTGCCGGTGCAGGGGGTGACAAAATCGAGCCAGCCCTCCTCGCAACATGTCACGAGGTTGATCCGGGAGATCAAGGAGCGCAGGGTGAAGGCAATCTTTGCGGAGAGTCTGGAGAACCCCAAGGTGCTCGGGCAAATCACCGCCGAGACCGGGGTGCGATCCGGCGGCGTGCTCTATGCCGACGGGCTTGGAAAAGGCGATGCATCAACCTATGAAGGGATGATGAAGCACAACGTCGGCACCATTGTGGAGGCCTTGAAATAGGGGCATGAGGGGATTTCCGCTGTTGCGGATTTTGGTTGTTGCCGGCGCGTTGTTGATGCTTGGGGTGCCCGTGTGGATGCTCACTCGCGACCGCGTCGAGGGCATCGCTGCGCCTGTGGTCGAGGAGCGCGAGGCGACAGGGATGGCGGATTTCAGTGTGGTGATGACCTCCACGACGCCGGCGCGGCTGTCGGTGACCGCTGTGAACGATGCTGTGAGGGAATCCGATGGGGGCGTCAGGCGTTTTGAAGCTCGCTTCGAGATGCCGCTTGCGCAGCCCGAGGATTTGGCGGTGTTTGCGGCATTTGAGGCCGAGGCCGGTCCCCAGGCGCTTCGTGTCGAGGTGCGGTCCGCCGGGAGGCTTGTGGTCGACAGGACATTTTGGGGCGAGGGGGAGATTCACGATGTGGTGGAGGTGGCCGCGCCATGACAAGGAAGCTTGTTCTCGAGAATGTCACGGTGAGCTACAACCGCATTCCCGCGGTGCACCATTTGAGCGCCACGTTTGAAAGTGCCTCGTGTGTGGCATTGCTCGGTCCGAACGGGGCTGGAAAGACGACATTGTTGAAGGCGGTCGCTGGGCTGTTGCCTCTTGAGACCGGGCGGATCGATTTCGACGGCGGGCGGCGAGCTGTCGCCTATGTGCCGCAGCGCGAGGCGGTGGACTGGGATTTTCCCGTGACGGTGCGGGGGTTGGTCGAGATGGGGCGCTTTTCATCGCTCGGAAATTGGGGGCGCTTCGGTGCGGCGGACGACGCCGCGGTCGCCGAGGCGCTGCAGGTGTGCGATCTGGAGGTTCTCGCCGGGAGGCAGATCTCCGCGCTTTCGGGTGGGCAGCAGCAGAGGGCCTTTCTCGCGCGCGCTTGGGCGCAGCAGGCCGACATTTACCTGCTCGACGAACCGTTCACCGGCCTTGACAGGAACGCCACGGAGGCGTTTGCGCAGGCCATGAGGAAACTTCGGGAGGCCGGGAAACTGGTCATCGCATCGCATCACGACCTCAAGAGCGTTGAGTCCCTCTTCGACCATGTCCTCCTGATCAACGGTGAACTCGTCGCCAGCGGACCAACCGCCGAGGCGTTCACGCGGGAACACCTCGACCAGGCCTATGCGGTCCATGTCTTCAGCGGCCACGCACACCCATGAACTGGATCACCGAACCCTTTTCCTACGATTTCATGCAGCGCGCGCTGCTCGCGTGCGTGCTTGTTGGATTCACGAATGGATTCCTCGGTGCGTATGTCGTGGTGCGGCGACTCGCGCTCATGGCCGATGCGCTCTCGCACTCGCTGCTGCCCGGGTTGGCGCTGGCGGCGATCGTGATCGGGTTGTCGCCCGCCGGGTTGCTCTTCGGCGGGTTGCTGGCGGCGGTCTTCGTGGTTCTCGGCGGCCACCTGATCTCTCGGAGTTCGCGGGTGAAGGAGGAAACGGCCATCGCCGCACTTTACATCGTCGCGTTCGCGCTCGGCATCGCGATCATCAAATACGGCGGGGTCAAGGTGAGCCTCGACCACTTTCTTTTCGGCAACATCCTCGGGGTGGGGAACAGCGATTTGTGGACGAGTTACGCCATCACTTGTGTGGCCTTGTTGTTGCTCGTCGCGTTCCAGCGGCCACTTTTTCTCGCGATCTTCGAGGCGTCAGTCGCCAAGACGCTTGGAATCCGAGTCGGGTGGTTGTTGGGGATGCTGATAATGCTCATTGTATTGGCGATGGTGTCCTCGCTGCAGGCGGTCGGGGTGTTGTTGTCGCTCGGGTTGTTGATTTTGCCAGCAGCCACGATTTACCTGCTGAGCGACCGGTTTGGAGTGATGCTGTGGGGAGGTGCGGCGCTCGGGACCACGGGAGCCGTGGCTGGACTGCTGCTGTCGTTCTGGGCGAACATTCCCTCTGGTCCGGCGATCGTGTTGATTCTGGGGGCGGTCTTCCTGCTCGCCTACTTGTTCAGTCCCCGCTACGGCGTGCTCCGGCACTTCCTGCGCCGCCGCCACATGCACGAAGAATCGCTCGAGCGGTGGCGGAAGTGAAGCGGTGCGGGGGGTGAATGGATTTTCTGGCATGGCGGAAGTAGCTCGAAGTGACGGGCTTCGATGCGGGCCTGTGTTCTCCGGAAGCTTTAGAAAATCAATGTCTTTCTGCTTTTCAGCGTCACAGAGGCTGCTTAGTGTGCCGCCCCTATGAACGCACTTCTTCCCTTCAATAATCAGCGGGCTCCTGTTTACGGACGCGATGGCATGGCTTGTTCCAGCACACCGCTCGCTGCGGTCGTCGGACGCGACATTCTGAAAGCAGGCGGAAACGCAGCTGATGCGGCCTTGGCCATGGCGGCGGTGGTGAATGTCACCGAGCCGATGATGAGCGGACTCGGCGGCGACATGTTCGCCATGGTTTGGAAGGATGGGAAAGTCCACGGACTCAATGGCAGCGGGCGTTCGGGGTCGCTCATGACCCTTGAGCGCGTTCGGGCTGAGCACGGCGACACCATGCCGCATGCGGGTGCAGCCACCGTGAATGTGCCCGGCGCGTTGGACGGTTATCTGGCGTTGCATAGCAAGTTCGGGACGATGGAACTCGCCGACCTGTTCGAGCCCGCCGCCGCGCTGGTTGATGGGGGTTTTCCGGTTGGTCAAAAAATTGCGCAAGTGTGGGAAGTGGGGTCGGCATTGCTCCGGAAAATTTCGCCTGGTTCCACTGACTATCTTCCCGGCGGCAATGCGCCTGCACCGGGCGCGCTCTTCCGACAGCCCGATCTGGCGCGGCTCTGGCGGCGGATTGGACGCGATGGGCGCGCGGCGTTTTATGCCGGTGAGACTCGTGACCGCATTGTCGAGACCGTGCAAAAGGGAGGCGGTTACCTTCAGGCTGGCGATTTCGATACCGTTCAAGCCGAATGGGTCGAACCGATCCGCGGCAGCTATCGCGGCCATACCATCCTGGAAATGCCACCCAACGGGCAGGGAATCGTCGCGCTCGAGACGCTGGCTCTTCTCGAAGGCTATGACATGGCGGCCATCTTTGCGACCGACGAGGTGCAGGCATACCATCTGATTCTGGAGGCGATCAAGCTCGCCTACGCCGATTCCTCCGCCACGGTTGCCGACCATCGCTTTCTCAAAGCCCCGATCGAGAATTTGCTCGATCCCGAATACATCAAGCAACGGCGCGCGGCGCTCCACAGCGACCACGCCTCGGATTGTCCGCCGGCGGGTCGCGTCTTCGGCGACACCACTTATCTTACGGTCGTGGACCGCGACCGCATGGCGGTTTCGCTCATTACCAGCATCTCTGGGCCATTCGGCAGCGGCCTCGTTGTGCCGGGCTTGGGCGTGGTCCTCAACAACCGACTGGCCGATTTCATGCTTGTTGACGGCCACCCGAATGCCGCGGCGCCGAACAAGCGCGTGCGCCACACGATCATCCCCGCCATGGTTCTCGATGCGTCGGGCGCGCTGAAAATGTCGTTCGGCTGCATGGGCGGTAACATGCAACCCCAGGGCCATGTGCAAATCCTGCTCAATCTCATCGATCGCGGCATGAACCTGCAGCAGGCCCTCGACGCGCCGCGCGTGCGAGTGCTCGACGGTCGCCGCATCTCGATCGAACCTCACAACGTGCCTGACCTTGGCAAACGCCTCGCCGCCATGGGACACGAGGTGGTGTGGGACGGATCGACTCTTGCCTCGCCGGGCGATGTCGGAGAAAGTTTTGAGGGCTCGGCCCAAGCGATCCTGCTCGAGGGCGAGAGCCTCTGCGGCGCGAGTGACCCGCGATTGGACGGCATCGCGTGCCCGATTTAGGTTCCGGCCCTGTGCAGTCTTCAGCAGGCTCTAATGAAATCCTGAAAATCCTGTTTAAAAATCGGTTTTCGGGAGTGCGGTTCTCACGGAGAGCACTCGTGTTGTGAAATTGATAACAGCAGTTCAGTCCGAGAGGGCTCGAGTGGCCGAGTTGATGTCTCCGTGGCTGGAGGATTAATGCCAAAATCCACTTGCGTTTGGACTTTTGGAAAGTGGAGCGGTGGCGCCTGGTCTCGGGGAGCGCGCCTGCCTCGGGTGACGTCGGGTGCGTCCCGCCCAATACTGTTCAGGGTAGCCGGACGAAGAAGGGGGCATGGCCGTCTCGGCCGTGCAGAGACTGGCGACTGCTTGGCGTTGGGGGACTGACGCTTTCACCGACTAAGCGAACCCCGAGAAAAAATACTCCCTCTCAGATTACCCATGCGAATCGTTCTCCGGTCTCCAGCTCATGTGCCTCATGTATGCCGGATTCAAACGCATCGCTCCCTATCAAGATGCCGGCATGGATCTCAACGAGCCATGGATCACTGCTCTGGAGTTTTTCAATAGCGGGATGTAAAATGGGAATTTCAGTAACATGAAGATTCCGGCAGATTTCTTTATCGATCCGCGCAAAATCTCCCACTACCTGCTGCGACCTCTGGAAGAGAGCGACAGATCGGAGTTTTTGGCTGATGCAGGATATGAACTGGCCGATAGTTAACGACTGTTGGATTATATCAGAAATCAGTTCCTCCCTCTCGATGCAGAACACATCGGCCCGTTCGAGTATGGCGAGAAATTTAGGATTCGCGGCATTTTGCAGGGTCCCAATGGCGTTCGCTTGCCGGTGGTTTCCATTTGGGCTACCATACAGTCATCAGGTCAAACCTGCTTCATCACTTTGTATCCCGACAAACCATGAAATACCGACTCTTCACGCGCGTTGCGCTTGCCGATGACCTGCCGAAGGAAAGTCTCCGTCGCGGCGATCTGGCGACCATTGTCGAATACTACGAGGGCGCTCCCGGCCAGGAACCAGGCTATGAGTTGGAGGTGTTCAATGCAGTGGGAGATACCTTCGCCGTGGTGACCGCCCGCGAATCGCAGATCGAATCCCTGCGGAAAGACGAACTCCTCAGCGTCCGCTCCCAAAAGCTCGCTATTGCCTAAGCGGGTTCAATTGGATTCCAACCTGCTTGGAGCGCATTTCGCATCGCCCCGGATCAAGACACCGGAATGGACCTCAACAATCCTTGGATAACCGCTCTGGAGTTGTTCAACGCTGGCAAATAAAAGCATCCCAACCCTTCAAGTAACCACCAAGTTTGGCAAACCCGCCGGCGAGGTTGCCTACGCCATCCGGCACTTTAAGTGCCGCACCGCTGCCCCCGTGCGGTCGATGCCAGCGCTGCAATGGATGAGCACCGGTTTGGGGAGTTCGTTGAAATGCTTCTCCACGGCCTTCAGTTCAGTGCCTGAGAGTGGCGGTCTCTGATGATCCACCACAGGCACATGCCCGACTTCGAAACCTGCGTCACGGTAAGCCTGCAGCAATCCGACCTGCAACCCCGCATACAGCTTCAAATGCTGCTCATTCAAAAGACAGATGATCGATTTCGCTCCGCTGGATTTGGCCTCTGCGATCCATTGGGAAACCACTTCCGGCGACACTTGGGCATTTGAGCCGTAGTCATAGCCGGGGCGTGATGTTGCAAAAAGCAGATCGGGTATTTCTTTTCGAATCATTATTTTCGCTGCTTCAGCTGAACTTCTCGGCGAGGCTCATTTTAATCAGGCTTTGATAAGGGATGTCGTTGCGATTAGCCTCTCGACGAATGGCGTTGAGCAACGCGACCGGCATCCGCAGCGAAATGGTCTCTGTGGAGAATTTCAGATTTGGCATTGAGACACGCTCCGCCTTGGACAAATCCAAGTGATCCGTGCTCTTTGCAGATTCCCGAACGACCTCTCTATTTTTGATCGAGCGCATAGTGTTTCCTTTCTCTTTTGTTCATCGGCCTTGCCGAAATCACACGCAGAAAATTTCCCCGCATTGTAAATGTGATGCTCAGAAGGCGCTCATGATTGGACCGGCCGAAAGCATGCCAGCGATCTTCGGTTTCGGAGTGTAGCTCGTCTTTGAGAACAAGTATTTCCTCTTCTGCAAAAACAGATTCCGCTTCTTCACAGGAGACTCCATGCTTGTCGACACTTTTCAGGGCATTACCAGCATCCCACTCGAAACCGACGATCTGAGACCAGTCAATCACTCGTCTAGCGTATACCCCACAAATATACGGTCAAGATTTTTGTTAAAAACCACCCAAACCCTCCGTCCCGTCGCCACCTCCTGCAGCACCGCATTGGCCTGCGGCGCGTAGCCCAGCAAATCCTCCACCTCCGCCGTCACCACCCGCGCCTCCGTGCGGCACCGCCACCCCCTCGGGCAATTCCGCTCAAACGCCTCCTGCAAAAATCGAGCCAGTTGCGGCATGGGGAAACTTCTACCAGCCCATGCGGGTCGCCACAAAAGAACCTTGGCAAATTGTATTCATGTGGGTGGGAAAACCGTGGTCCGGTCCAAAAAAAGCGTCAAAACGCGGGACCCCGCGGCACGAACCGGGGCAGCATTGATGCAGGCGACATTGACGCACCTGCCGGGCGGAGCTATCAATGCCACATGAGTGAGATCATTTTCGAAGTCCAAGAGGACGCGGCGGATGGCGGCTTCGTGGCTACGGCGCTCAGGCACGCCATAGTCACACAGGGAGAGACTTTGGAGGAGTTGCGCGCCATGGTCAGGGATGCCGTGAATTGCCACTTCGGCGATGACGCGGCAGGACCGATGCCCAAGATCATTCGTCTTCATTTTGTGCGGGACGAAGTGCTGGCCGCGTGAAAACTCCGCGGGATGTGTCCGGGGGCGACCTGGCCAAGGCATTGCGAGCACTCGGCTACGAAAAAGTCCGGCAAGATGGGTCACACATTCGCCCAACCACCAATGTCGATGGCCAGTTCCACATCACGGTGCCAAATCATGATACGATCAAAGTCGGCACTCTTCGGAGCATCATCAAGCTGGTCGCCGAGCATCACAATTCGACGCCTGACGAGTTGCTCGACCAACTCGAACTGTAAACCAACTCCGGAAACATCGGAGTAATGTTGATCCTCATGCCCCATTGCTGGCCGGGGACGGGCGACTCGCCGTAGTATTGCAGTTCCAAGGCGATCTGCACCGGGATTTTGCCGAGATTGAAGACCTGGCTGACTCCAGAGTTTCAGACATCCTGGCCTCTCCTCATCGCCTTGCGCATCGCGGGGAAAGCGGTTGATGCCCATTTTGCCCACAAAGCCACGGCCATTCGAAGAACAGGGGCGATCCGTGCGCGATGGGGAGGAAGGCGCGCTGATTTTGTGTAGCCACGGCACTCTGTTGCCGTGTGGCGGATGGCTTCGCAAAGACGACCACCGCCTGCGCCCCAGCAGAGTGGAGTTTTAGGGGTCAGGAATTGATTATTGACTTCCAGTCCAAGCGCTCGGGAGAATCCAAGGGAATTTGAAGTTAGAATTCGGGGATGTTTGGAAGCCCCGCCGCAAACTGACATGGAAATTATGTCAATAATTAATTCCTGACCCCTATAGCACACCCTGCCGCCCGATCAGCATCCACTCGCTGGAGAGGATTTGCGGCGCGGCGACGATCATGTCCTCCAACTGCTGTTCGTTGAGCAAGGTGGCGGTGGCCAGCGGTGTAGGCTGGGCGGCGACTTTCCAGATGGCGTGTTTGATGGGCATGGTTCAGGGCGCAGTGGATTTCAAGAGGCGGGGGCGAAGGCTTCTTTGAGGACGGCTTGGAGGAGGTGGGCGGCGTGGGTGCGGGCGTGCTCGATCTCCGCTTCCAGCGCCCGGCAGGTCGTCATCAGCGCCTCCACCCGCTCCACGATCTCGGCTTGCTCGGCGAGGGGTGGGAGGGGGATGGGGACACTACGGATGTTCGGAAGATTGAGTCCGGGCTTGTCGCCTCGCGAGTAGCCTAGCAACGTTCCTCGAGGACCTTTGTCGGTGATCAGTGCCATGTGAATCCAAGTTGCTAGACCGGTATCAACAAGGCGCGTCAGCGCGATGTGTTGGCTGACATAAGCCTCTTCAAAATCGTCTTCGACCACCGCCGTTTTTGCCAGATTGCCGCCGGTGATCGTGATGAGGATGTCGTTTCGCAGGACTCTTGCTCGCGTTCCTTCGGCTTTTTTCGGAAGATCTACGAACGCTTTGTCATCAAGGAGCAGCTTATCGGTTTTGATATTCTGGGCACGGATGAAAAGCGCACCACTATCAGAGTAAAACTGCTGCCAGCCACGGGAACCGCTGGTCACATATTCGCAAAGGCCACCGTAGCGACACCACTCCCAGCCCTGCGGAATCTCGAAGGGGATTTCGGCGGGGGTGATTTTGGGCAGGGGCTTTTCGGGGCGGAGTTTTTTGGTGGCGATGAGGCGGGCTTTTTCGGCTTGAATGTGGTGGAGGAGCTGGCTCGCGGGTTCGACGTCCGGGTGGGCGGCGCGCCAGTCGGCGGTCAGCTTGCCCTGAATCGCCTCCTGCAGGATGGCTTGCTTGAGCTTGGCGAGGAGGGATTGCTGGTGGGCGATTTCAGCGCTGGGTTCCGAGTGCAGCTGCTTTGTGCGGACCTTCGTATTCGCTGACGAGGTCGGTGCTGGCCGACAGTGTCGGTCGAACGAGAAAGCTTCAGGAAGATCACGTGCTTTCCGGTGCGCGTAGTGCCGTTGTACTTGCTCGCGGGCTGGCCTTGAGCAACTTCTGAAAGCTCGCTGACTGCGATGTAGTACGTTGAAGAACTCGCAGGCTGACTCGTCTGTCGTTGATAGTCGAGGCGAGTCAGTCTGCTCAGGTGATGAGCGCCGCTCAGCTCTTCGTTGGAACCCGCAGTACCGCTTCATCAATGCGGTGTGACCAGAATGAACACGACGCGCCGGGTTCGACGACTATCTGTTGAGCCGTTCGGTTGGCCCGTAATCTCGACGTGCAGCTGCGCAGTCAGCGACGCGAGTTGTCGTGACCTGCGTGTACTCGTGTATCTCCGGGCCGTCAGGCCGAACCGGGGTTTTCTTCGGGTGAGGTCCGCGGAGTGCTCTCATTTGCCGCCATGATGCATTGTTCCTGGTTGCCGGCATTTACCCGCGCGTTGCCGAGCGAACTTTCGAACGCGCGTTGACAATTCCGCGCTCATCTCGCGCTCCTCGATGGTGGACGTGGGATTCTTCACATCGAGGTCGAAGCCGCGCTTCAAATCCTCGACCTTCACCTTCCACGCGACGTCGCTTTCCTCGCGTTTGTCCCACCACTCGATGAGCGGGGCGAATTCGTCGAACTGGATGGCCTTCGTCTTGAGTAGCTCTTTTGACCCTCGGGCAGGCGGTGTTCCCAATACCAGATTTCCTTCGTGGGCGTGCCTTTTTGAAAGAAGAGCAGATTGGTGGAGACGGTGGCGGGGAAGAAGGTGGACTGCGGGAGGCGGATGATGGTGTGGAGGTTGCAGTCGGTAAGGAGTTTTTCGCGGATGCGCTCCTTGTAGCCGTCGCCGGTGATGCAGCCATCCGGCAGGACGATGGCGCAGCGGCCACCGGGCTTCAGCAACTGGATCATGAGGATGACAAAGAGGTCGGCGGATTCCCGGCAGCGGAACGACTGCGGGAAGTTCGTCTCCACGCCGTCGGCGATGCTGGCGCCGAAGGGCGGGTTGGCGAGGATGCACTCCACCTGCTGCTTCGGGCCGATGGTGTTGTATTCGGTCTTGAGGCTGTCGAGGTAATGCCAGTCTGGCACATCGAGCCCGTGGAGGATGAGATTGGTAAGGCCGAGGACATAGGAGACGGGCTTCAGCTCCCAGCCGGTGATGGATTTTTGCAGGATGGCCTCGTCGTCGAGGGTGCGGACTTCCTTTTCGCGGATGTAATCGATGGCGGCGCTGAGGAAGCCGCCGGTGCCTGCGGCGGGGTCGAGCACCTTTTCGCCGAGCCGGGGCGCAGACATCTGCGTCATGAGCTGGGTGATGGCGCGGGGCGTGTAGTATTCGCCCTTGTTTCCCGCATCGCGCAACTCGACGAGGATGGACTCATAGACGGTGCCGAAGACATGGCGGTCGTCGCTGTTGTTGAAGTCGAAACCGTTGAGCTGGTTGATGACCTTGCGCAGCTCGTAGCCGGATTTCATGTAGTTATTCGAGCCGTCGAAGACTTCCTTCACGAGGGCGGCGCGCTGCGGGGCGTGGGGAGCTTTGAGGTTCTTGAGCGTGGCGAAGAGTCCGTCGGTGGGATGGTCGATGAAGAGGATGAGTTCCTCGCCGGTGATACCTTCGGCGTCAGCAGCCCAGTGCCGCCACTGGAACTTCTCCGGGATGACGGACTGGTAGCGGTCGCGGATGAGTTCGAGTTCCTGGTCTTTGTCGTCGAGAATTTTCAGGAAGAGGAGCCAGCCGAGTTGCTCCAGTCGCTGGGCATCGCCCGAGACGCCGCGATCCTGCCGCATGATGTTGCGGACATTTTTGATGATGGAGGAGATGTTGGGCATTGTTGGTAAAGATGAAGGCGGGAGGAGAAATGATGAAGGGTTGGATTTGGCGTTTTTGTATGGCTTCAGAAAAAAGAGTGTTGAAATGAGGTTTGGGCGGGATAGTTTTCACCCAGCGACGAGCGTGGCCGCCCCATAGGCGACCCGAGTCCCACCGGGGCTCCTCGCCGCTCCTTTCATTTCTGGACCTGTTGGAGCCATTGGATCACATCTGGGAATGCCTCCTCGCCGCGATGGAGGAGTTTTTGGAGAAGTTCGATGCCAGTGTCGTCAATTTTTTTGGGATCGAGCCCGAGTTTGCGCTCCTCCAGCTTTCTGGCATGGAGGGTGCAGAGATCGGCGAGTTGGAGAAGCAGGCTCTTGCGGGAGTCGATAAAGAATCCTTTCTCGATGATCCGGTCGAGGCGGAGCGTGCCAGGAGTGGCGCGGAGAAGTTTCAGGAAGCGTTCGATGTCGCTAACGACTTCCCGGTTGTCGTCGGAGATGAAAATGCCGAGGGCTTCGGGGGAGTGGGATTTGAGGAAGCTGTTGGCGACTTGGGCCACCAAAGGGAACGCGGCGAGATGGGGGTTGACGCGGATGTTGGTTCCAAACGCGCTTCGCATCCAGCGCTCGTAGCGGTTTTTTGTGATGGCGCGGTAAATGAAACGGAGGTCATGGGAGGCTGCGATGCCAAGCCAATCGTCGCGGAGCGCGACACGCGTTTTGACCGGGATGCCTTTGAAACAACCGGTGCCCTGCCGCAAGTCTCCGGCGTGCATTTCGAAATCTTTGGGGCTGGCGGAAGGAAGGTGGCGCTCCAAGGCACGCTCCAGATCGAGCTCCACCGCTTGCCAAGTATGCTCGGGAACAATCAATCCCCCGAGCACGAAGACCGGTTGCTGCGGATCGGCCAGGTTGTTGCCGGTGTTGCCGGATTCGTCGAGATAGATCAGATGCATCGGATCAGGCGACTTTGTAGATTTCGGAGGCCAGCGTGTGAATCGCTTCGTCGTATCCGGTCTTCCCGCCAAAGGCCCGAATGATTTCGACCGGGGAACCGAGCTTGTTGAGCGGGTCGAGGCGGATGATTTCCGGTTGCTCGAAATCGAGGCCTCCGTCATCGGCATACTTTTCGAGAAGGCTCTCAAGAACCTTCCGTGCGAGCCCTTCGTGGCGACCGAAGACATCGCGTTTCTTCACGGCCTCGGCGCGTTCCTTGCGCGTGAGCGGGCGCTTGTCGTAGGCGACATGGCAGATGAGATCGAAGGGGTCGAAGGCGGAGCCGACTTCTTCCTGCAACGCGGCGAAGAGAACACCGGCGCTTTCGAGTTCCTCGATGATGGCGCGCTTGCGATCGGCATGGGACCAGCGGTTCAGGAAATCATCGAGCGAGGCGTGGTTTTTGAGAATGTTCCTGCGCGTGTAGTCGAGCAGGCTCTCGGTGATGATGCGGCCGTCGTCGCCGAGGTATTGGACGCGCTCCTTGAGGATGACGACTTCGACTCCATTCACGATCACCTTGCGCGTGGCTCGATAGGGAGTGATGTCGTCGGACAGCGTGATGTCTGGCTTTTCCGGCTCCGGGAAGAGAACTTCCTCACCGGTGGATTCGTCGATCACGGGTTCAGTGTCGGCTTCTTCCTCGGCGTCCGAGATATCATCGGACTGCGAAGCCTCTTTCACGCGCACGGGGTCGCCGTCAAATTCCTTGTCGGCGAAAAGCGCGGAGACATTCCGAAAGTCCATGATGGTGAAATAGTGCTTCCCGAAATCCTCGTTGATGCGAGTGCCGCGGCCGATGATCTGCTTGAACTCGGTCATGGAGCCGATGTTCGAGTCGAGGACGATGAGCTTGCAGGTCTGGGCATCCACGCCGGTCGTCATGAGCTTCGAGGTCGTGGCAATGACGGGATATAGCTCGGAGGGATTGATGAAGCTGTCGAGGTGGCGCTTGCCTTCCTCGTTGTCGCCGGTGATTTGCATTACATATTTCGAGTTCGCGGCCACGAGGTCGGCGTTGGCATTCGCCAGCTCGCGCCGCATGGCTTCGGCGTGCTCGATGTCCACACAGAAGACAATGGTTTTGGAAAACCGGTCGCTGCCTTTGAGGAACTCGGTGATCTTATTTGCCACAAGGCGCCGGCGCTCTTCGACGACGAGGTGTTTATCGAAATCCGTGCGGTTGTAGATACGGTCCTCGACGAGATGGCCTTCCTTGTCTGTGAAACCGGCGGGTGGCCGCCAGCCCTCGACATCAATGTCGAGCGTGACCTTCACCACTTTGTAGGGCGCAAGAAATCCATCCTCGATGCCCTGCTTGAGCGAGTAGGTGTAGAGCGGTTCGCCAAAATACTCGGTGCTGGAAATTTGTTTGGTTTCCTTCGGTGTGGCGGTGAGGCCGAGATGCGTCGCGGAATGGAAATACTCCAGAATCTCGCGCCAGCGGCTGTCCTCGCGGGCGCTGCCTCGGTGGCACTCGTCCACAATCACCAGATCGAAAAAATCCGGTGAAAATTGTTTGTAGGCGTCTTCCCAATTTCCATCCGAGAGGCCTTGGTAAAGCGAGAGGTAGATGTTGTAGGAGGGATCGACCTTTTTGTGCCGGATGATCGTCATGGCCTCCTTGAAATGGCGGAAGTCGCCACGGGCGGTCTGGTCGATGAGCGAGGTGCGATCGGCCAGAAAGAGGATTCGTTTTTTCAGCCCACTCTTCCAAAGGCGGTAGATGATCTGGAAAGCGGTGTAGGTCTTGCCCGTGCCTGTGGCCATGACAAGGAGGTGCCGGTTGTTTCCCTCGTTGCGGGCGATGGCTTCGACGGTGCGATTGATCGCGATTTGCTGGTAGTAACGGGGTGCGCGAGCGGACCCGTCGGAAAAATAATCCTGAGCGACGATTGGCTCTGCCTGTTCGGAGATGCCTTTGAAGGCTTTATATTTCCGCCAAAGCTGCTCGGGAGACGGGAAGGCGTGTAGCGGGATTTCCGTCTCCACGGGACCGGAACTCACCGTCTTGTCGTGGAAAAGAAATCCATCCCCGTTGCTGCTGAAAACGAATGGAACATCGAGAGGCTTCGCGTAGTCGAGGGCCTGCTGCATCCCCGCACCGACGGTATGGTTGTTGTCCTTGGCCTCGATAATGGCCAAAGGAATGTTGGGCTTGTAATAGAGGATATGATCCACACGCTTCCTTGCGCCGCGCGCGTGGATTTTTCCGCGAACATAGATGCGGCCATCGGTGAAGCTCACTTCTTCCCGAATCTGTGTTTCGAGATCCCAACCTGCTGCTACCAAGTTCGGCGTAATGAACTTGGTGCAGATGTCACGCTCGCTAAGGGATTTTTTATTCATGAGGCACAGTTAAGAATGAAGCCGTGAAATGGTGCATCTGGTAGACCAACTCGACCTCTCTACTGCTCCGGATCAATTTCACAGTAATCCTTAAAATTTTCAGTCGCCGCAAGCCCTCGTCTTTTTGAATCGGCTGAGATAATGAGCAAATTCATGTGCCAAGGCTCCCTAATTTACGGCTTTGCAGTCTTCACTTGATAGGAAAGAAAACTCGGTTTGGAGCGAGAACACATGTGGCGAGCGGTTGTGTGGGAGGATTTGGCGGAGGGTGGCGGCGAGGTTTTGGATGAATTTGCTGATCTTTGAGGGGGAAATCCTGAACTGGCTGGTAGGACATCCACGGGGGGAGCAGTTTTTTTGAGTGGGGAACCGATAATGCTCTCACGGAGGCACCAAGGCACGGAGGAGAAGATGAAGAAAAGAGGAGGGTTGAGACCTGAAACCTGAAGTTTGAAAAGGAAAGGACGGCGCGTTCGCGCCTGAATCTTGGGGCATATCGGCGATCTGCCCCTTGGGAACGAAGGGGTGACTCTTGTCGCACGAAAGGCGGGTCAGCGCCCACTTTCGAAGCGAAGCTGGCACTGGTTTTTAAGTTCGTTCTAGAATCAGGTGACTGAAGCAGCGGCGGCCTTCGCCGCTTCCGGCGCTTGAGCCAGATATACCTCCGATGCCGGCGAGCAGCAGGAGCGAGGCGGCGACTTGGCCGGGTTCAGGGACCGGGGAGCTTGTGAGATCGCGCACTTGGAAGGCATTGATCAAGGGGAAGCCGCCGATTCCATCCAAGAAGATATCCAGTGAGGTGCCTGATGCATTGAATGTGCCAATGACATACTGGCCGGTGCCGCCGGAGCTGTTGCTGGTATTGGCGTCGAGTGTGACCGTTGTAGGAGTGGGCCAGTTGGCTGCGCTTGACTGGGTGCTGCAGGCAGATAAGGGCTATTGGTGGAGTCGTTGGTCCACCACTGGAAGAGGTAGTCGCGGCCTGCCGTAAGGCCGCCCAGCGAGGCAGTGATGGTGTTTACAGCCCCTGCCGATCCACCGCTGGAGAGGAGGGATTGGTAGTTGGAGCTGAGATTCGAGAAGGGCGCCGAAATGGAGCCGAGGTTGTCTGAGAATAAGAGAATGTCTGGAGACTCGGCGAAGGTGACATTGCCGGTGGTGGTGGTGGTGCTTCCATTATACGGAAAAACATAGGGGCTGAAGGTGACTCCGTTCACCGTGGTGGCTGTGACTCCAGAGCCTCCGGCGTTGTAGGCGTAGAGGAGTGAACCGAGGGTGCTGACATCGGAGTCTCCGCTGATATTGTGGGCGCTGCCCCAGGTGACGATTGAAAACGCATGTGGCGGCATGCGGCAAGAGGGCGGTGGCGAGGAGGGCGGCCGAGAGAAACAGGGACGAGGCGTTTTTGAATGTCATAAGAAAGTTGATGGGCGCGCGAGCGGAGCAAACCACAAAAGCAAGGGGCTGCAATGCGCAAATGGTTGCCGGTTCATTTGAATTCCTCCAAGTGGGTCTGGAGGAAGGCTTCTTCTTGGAGCGAAAGGCTGTCGGCGGGGATGGAGGCGGCGATGCGTGTGGCGGGGGCTTTTTGGCCGTTGGCGGCGAGGGTGGCGGCGTAAATGGCTTTGATGCGTGGCGGGAGGGCTTGGAAATCAGACTCGGGGCGGAATTCCCGGAAGACGGCGAGGGCGGCGGGGGTCGCTTTTCTGGAGATGGGCGAGGGCGAGAGTGGCGAGGGCGGAGAGGTTCGAGGGTTCGGCGGCGGCGCGTTGTTTGAGGGGTTCGAGCGGGGGGGGCTGGTTGAGGAGGAGGCGGAGGTAGGCGAGGTCGTTTTGGGTGGCGGCCTGCTGGAAGAGGTCGGGCAGAGCGACGGCGGTGAGTTTGTAGAAGCGCAGGGTGAGCGCGGAGTCGCGCTGGGCTTGGATGGCTGGGAGGAGGGTCTTAATGGCGGCGCGGGCGAGGTCGGGGCGCCCTTCGAGGGTGGCGAGGTTTTTTTCGAAAAGTTCGGTTTCGCGGGCTTGGAAGAGGGCGGCGAGGGTGGAGGTGAATTTCGCAGGGTCGTCGGCGGAGGCGGCGAGGGCGGAGTCGAAGGCGGCGCGGGCTTCCAAGGGCTGGCCGAGGTTTTTTTTGGCAATACCGGTGAGGAGGGCGCTGGTGTGGGAGGGGAGCGGATTGTCGGGTCTGGAGAGGGCGGCGAGGGTGTCGTTCCAGCGGCCGGTGGCGGCGCAGGCGTCGAGCCAGGGGATGAATGTCTCAGGCTTGGCGATGACCTCGTCGAGTGACACGAGGGCGAGGGCGGCGTCGAAATTTTTCTCGCGAGCAAGCAGGGCGGCGGTGAGGAGGCGGTTTTCGGCGGCGGTGGTTTTTGTGCGGCGGACGAGGCTGGCGGTGGCTTCTGGTGTGGCGCGGGTGGAGCGGATTAGAGCGGCTTCTTGCTGCGTGAGAAGGGCGGGGTCGAGGAGGGCGAGGGTTTTGGCGGCTTCGACGGGATCGGCGAGGGCTGTGTGGGCGAGGGCTTGAATGGTGGCGAGGCGGGCGAGGAGGGTGGGGTTTTCGGCGGGATCGCGTGGGGTGGAGAGTTCGGAAAGGGCTTGGGCGTTTTCCCCGGCGCGGAAGAGGGCGAGGGCGTGGGTGGTGCGGAAGGGGAGGTTGTCGGGATTGCGGCGTGCGAGTTGGGCGATGGCTTGGGTGTCGACGGGGCGGCCGAGGACGAGATCGCAGTAGTCAATTTGGTTTTGGATTTGGGTTTTGTTAAGCACGCCCGGCGCGGCGAGGGCGAGGGTGTGAAAGTGGCGCAGGGTCTCGATGTCGCGGCGCTTGGCGACGATGGGTAGAAGGGTGTCGAGGACTGGACGTGCGGTGTCGGGGGTGGCGAGGAGTTTTGGAGTTCAGTTTCGAAGAGGGCGGTTTCACCGGCATCGTGGAGGAAGGTGAGGACGCGGAGGGTCTCGGTGGAGTTGCTGGAGCTGGCGGAGAGGGCGGCTTGGTAGGCTTGGGCGGAGTCGTCGGCGCGGCCGAGAAGTTGCAGGGCGCGGGCGCGGTAGAGCGCGGAGCGGTAGGCGGGAAGAGGGTTTGCGGGGAGGTCGAGGGTTTCGGGGATTTTTTCCGTCTGGCTGGTGGAGGCGAGGGCTTCGATCCAGGCGGTGAAGGAATCGGGGTCGGCGAGGGCCTCGTCGAGGGTGAGGAGGCGGAGAGCGCGTTCGGGTTGGCCATGGCGGGTGAGCCAGAGGAAGCCGGCGCGGCGTTGGTCGTCGGGGGATTTTTCGAGACGGGAGGAGACTTGGGCGGCCAGAAGCGGAATCGCGGCGGGGTCTGAGGCGGCTTCGGCGGAATCGGCGGCGAGGAGCAACGCGGGTGTGGATTTGGGATGCTTGCGGAGGGAGTCGCGCCACGAGGCTCGTTCCTCGGGAGGGACGATTCCAGCGAGGAGGGCTGCAGCAAGGGCTTGGGCGCCGGTGTCGTCCTGCAGGGTGATGAGGTCGCGGTGGAGGTCGAGAATTTCTGGCGTGGTGGAGGAGTTCAGGCGGTGGGTGATGAGGAATCGGGCGAGGATGGCGCGACTGCGTTCCGTGTGGTCTTTGGCCATGGCGGCGCGGAGGGATTGCTCGGCGCCGGCCTGGTCGCCGCGCATGGCGAGGATGTTTGCGCGGAGGAGGTCGGGTTCGGGGCCTTGGTGACCGGCGCTGAACCCATCGATGATGAGGTTGGCAAGGGCCCACTCTCCCTCGACGCCGGCGAGGAGGCCGTAGGCTTCGGCATCGGATGCGGTGAGTGCGTTGGCGGCGGCGAGTCTCTGCCACGCCGCGAGGGCTTCTTTCCGCTGGCCGAGGGAGGTGCGAATCTGGGCGAGATGGCGGAGGGCGGTGGGATGATCGGGACGGAGGCGCAAGGCGGTCTCCAAGCTCATCAGTGCTTCGTCCACCCGCCCTTCGCGTGCCCTGGCTTCGGCATGGCCTATGAGTTTCCAGCTCTGGCGGGTGGTCCATTTGCCGTAAACCCACTGGCCGCTCGCGGCGACGCCCCCGAGGAGGAGAAGGACGGAGAGGGAAATCCAAAAAACGCGGCTGCGAAGGATTTTTTGAACAAACGCTTTACGGCGTCCACCGCGCAGTGGGTAAAGGACAGACATGGAACAGGGACCGTAAAGCGCGGAGTTTTTTGCGCAAGCCAGCGGGGACAGTCAGCGGGGTCCAAGTCCGCTCCACGCGAGGAGGAGTCTGGCTGTCAGGAATTTTTTCGGCTGTCCCCCAGACGATTTTGATTCGAATCCAGTCGGTTCATTCGCGGGCGAGTTTCTCTCTGCGCCTCGGCGTCTCTGCGGGGGGGCGATAATGCTCTCACGGAGGCACCAAGGCACGGAGGGGAAGATGAAGAAAGAGGAGGGTTGAGACCTGAAACCTGAAGTTTGAAAAGGAAAGGACGGCGCGTTCGCGCCTGAATCTTGGGGCATATCGGCGATCTGACCCTTGGGAACGAAGGGGTGGCTCTTGTCGCACGAAAGGCGCGTCAGCGCCCACTTTCGCGGCGAGGCCGGCTCTGGTTTTTAAGACCGTTCCAGAATCAGGTGACTGAAGCAGCGGCGGCCTTCACCGCTTTCCGGCGCTTGAGCCAGACATACCTTCCGAGGATGCGTCGTCGATGAGGTTTGGTTTGTCTGAGCACTGCGCCTGCGGCAGGGCGTGACTGGTTGCGGCCACCAACTGCTCCTCCATCAATTCCCAGCAGTGGCGAGGGGTTTGGCTTGCGAGGTGATGTCTTCGGACGCGAAGTTGTTCGGTGTCAGGCGAGACGCTGGCGTCCATGAGCGCTTTCGCGAATCTGCAATCTTAGTGAGACATTGGTATAAAATGAATCCCTGCCGATCCGTGGCGGCCCTCTTTTTTGCTCTTTCCCTTCGCTGCTCGCCACCCACGGCCAATCTGGTATAAGCCCCCGATGGCGGTGCGTTTCCACACAATCATCGCAATGATCGTGCTGCTCGCTTGCGCGATGGCGCGGCCGGCGCATGCGGAAAATCCCGAGGCGACCGACACGGTCCTCTCGCGCATTTCTTCGCTTTTACAAAACGGCGCCGAACCCGTCGGCATCGAGTTTTTCGTCGATTACTTCGGCGTCTTTCAAGGCAATCCGGTCGGCGGCAAATCGCAGGGTGTGGCCTATTCGCAATACCTGCCGTTCGGATTGACTCTGGAGGGAGCCCTTCGGCTGGCGTGGGGGCGGGCTGCAGGTTTCGGCGGTTTCCGGCGCGGGGAACAATCTTTCCGAGACGATTGGCAACGCGTTCACCGTCTCGCAGGCATGGGATGGGAATACGCTCTTTCTCTACCAAGCATATCTCGTGCAAACAGCCTTCGATGACCGATTGGAAATCGGCGTCGGACGCGTGGCGGCGGAACAGTTTTTTGCCACGCTTCCCGCGTTCGACTTGCTCTTGAGCGGAGGACTCAACTCTGTGCCGATGGCCCTCGAACTCAATTCGCCCTTCACTGGCAGCGCCTCGGCTTCGTGGTTCGCGGGGGCGCGTTGGCTGCCGATGAAGGAGACCATTCTCACCGCAGGAGTTTTCCAGGCCCGCGCCGACCTCGGACAAACCGGCCCCTACACCGGCTTGGATTTCGGACTGGATCCGAGTGATGGCACCTTCGGCGTGGTGGAAATCGCTTGGACTCCGCACTCGAAAGAATTCGCCACCGTGCAGGAGGACCGGCACTTCACCCGCGGCCGGCGGGAGCTCAGCGGCAACGGAATCGGTTTGCCCGGCGTTTACAAACTCGGGGCCTATGTCTCGAGCCAACCGCAGGCGTCCTACCCCGGCGGATGGGGCGGCAGCCCTTTCGGCTTCTATGCGATGGGACAGCAAACGCTCTGGGAGGAAAATCCGGGACAAAGCAACACCTCGCAATTCTCCCTCTTCGGCGGCTTGGTCTGGTCGCCACCGAGTGGTGTCACCGAAATGCCGGTGGACGCATTCGCCGGTGCCGTCTGGCGCGGACCGTGGAGCGCGCGTCCGGACGATCATCTTTACACATCGTGGCAGATCGGAAATTTCAGCGAGCCCTACGCGCGCAGCCAGGAAACATCAGCCTCCGGAGCGTTCGAGTCGGTGCTCAACGCGGGCTACATTTTCCAAGTCACGAAGGAATTTTCGGTGCAGCCCGATATCCAATACATCATCCGCCCCGGCGGCTTCGGCCAATACGGCAACGCGCTCGTGCTCGGGATGCAAATCGCGATTGAACTGTGATTCCGGCGCTCGCCTCGGGCTTATGAATCGCCCGCAGGCAAATCACCCTTGCGGATAAAACAGCTTGAAGGAATCCGCCCCGGCTTGGTCCACATCAAAGGTGAGGACGGACTTCACCTCCTTGACGTCTTTCAGCTTGTCCATGTCGATGACGGCCCAGTTCATCGCATTGATGCTGCGGAAGTAGAGCAGGTTGCGGGACAGGTCTTGGAGGGTCGTCCACACCGTGACTTCGCTTGAATCACCGCTGCTCCGGACCCCATCCCCCTTGCCGCCCGCCTCATCCACCGTCAGATCATAGGGACGGTCGAAATTGTTCATGAGGTGCGCCAGGGTGACAATGGCCTCGTCGGGCGTTTTGGCTTTGCGCACATAGTTGGCATAAAAAGCCGCTTTGACGAATCGTCCCTGCGATGTCTCCGCGGACGGCAGGGCCGTTAAGGCGATGCCCGCATCCTGGGTCTGGAGCTTGAGCTTGCCCAACTGCCCGGTGTTTTTGTCGACATTGGTGAAGGTGTAGTTTTGCAGGTTCTTCAAATGCCACGGAAAATCCGGACCGTTGGTCATCACCCCGACGGGGTTGTCGTAGACATTGGTTTTTCCATCCGTGAATTCCACCACGATGGAGTTGCCCGTTTTGTCATTAATTGCGTAATGGAGCGGCAGAGGAGCCTCGGGATCAATCGGACTGACCGGCACCCAAATCTCCGGTTGGCCGTTGCCCATGGCCTCTTTGACTTCCTCGACAGACTTGAAGTTTCCCAGCACCCAGGCGCCGAAATCACTCGCCGCCAAAATCCGGGCATCGTCCTGACCCACGGCAGGTGATTCGGTGCCGTTCAACCAATTCGCGGAAAAACTGACGCCTTGATCATTGATCCCTTCGACAAAGGTCACCTGCTTGGCGGAAGGCACGGCCGGATAACTCATGCCCAGAATGGGATACTTGGTGTCAAAGGTCAGCCCTTGGTTCCCGGCCGGTGTGGAGGAAACAACTTTCGTGCCTGCCGGGAAATAGGTCATGTCCATCGGAAGAAGCACACTGAATTCCAGAGTTCGTCCGTGATAAGCGCGCCCGCTCGTATCGGTGACAAGAATGGTGGTGCAGGCTTGGGCCGTGGGGACTTGGAGCAGCAGCGCGGCGATAACGAGGAGGGCTGTCAGGAGCTTCTTCATAAGAAGCCAATCCTGAGTTCCTCGCCTTCGCATGTAAAGGGGCAAATGTCGGTGCAAATACTATCAAAAATCCGAGTGCTTTTGGCCTTCTGGAATATGGCGCGGGCGTCCCGCCGAGCCGTGGCGGCTCTCTTTTTTGCTCCTTCCCTTCGCTGCTCGCCACACGCAGCCGATCTGGTATCGGTCCCCCCGATGGCCGCGCGTTTCCACACAACCATCGCAGCGATCGTGCTGCTCGCTTGCGCGATGGCGGTCGTAGGGATGGTGATTTTATAATCGAGTCGCCGCAGGGCATTATCTGCGGCCATGCCGAAAGGAAGGCCCTTTCTCTGCGGCATCGTGCTTTATTGTTGGACTGAGGCGAGATCGCTCGGCGGGCAAATCTCTGCCCTGCCTTGGAATAGTCTGGTGTGCTACTGGGGGCGTATCTGTAAAGTGAGCTGATGTCTTACGAGGTTTTGATTGTTGGGGCTGGGCTGTGTGGATTGAGAGCCGCTGCGCGTTTGCGGGACTTAGGGAAGTCGGTGCTGGTTGTGGAGAAAAGTCGTGGTTTGGGTGGGCGGGCTGCTACCCGGCGTTGGAGCCAGCGCCCGGTCGACCACGGAGCGCAATTTTTTACTGCAAAAACGCCAGAGTTTGCCGCGCAGGTTGAGGATTGGGAAAAAAGTGGTGTTTGTCACGAGTGGGCCCGCGGCTTCCACCGGTTTGCGGATGGCAGATTGCAGTCCCCTGTGAGGGATGCTTACCCGCGTTATGCCTGCCGCGCGGGCATGTCTTCGCTTGGGCGTGCATTGGGCGAACCGCTTGGCGACTTGGTGCGCCGAGAGAGCAAGGTAACCCGTGTGGCTGCAGCCGGTGGTCAGTGGGAAGCAACGCTTGAGGACGGCAGCCGCCTCCAGGCCAAGCGCCTGCTGCTCACGCCGCCACCTGCCCAATGCAGTGTGTTGCTTGCTGATGCGGCCCCGGATGCGGCGAAGGAACTCAGGCTTTTGAATTCGCTGCCTTGTATCGCTCTTGCCGCTTGTTACCCGCGCTCAGATCTCTCGTGGCAAGGCATCCAAGCTCCCGAAGATCCCGTGCTGTCGTGGATCGGTCATGACACAAGTAAACGTCCCGACTTGCACGAGGGGGTCACCATTCTCATGCTGCACGGGGCACCGAGATTCAGCGAAACCCACTCCCACACAGCGGATGAGGATATTGCTACTGCCATGCTGCAGCGCGCCTCCGATATGACTTCACAAGATTGGACAGCGCCTTCTGAATATTTTGTTCAGCGGTGGCGCTATGCTTTGCCGGACCCTGTTGGGGCTTCGCATGGGCCCGCTGTGTATCAGGTGCCGGCTCCTTTGGTTGTGGCCGGTGACTGGTGTGCTGGAGGGCGGATTGAAGGGGCATGGCTTTCCGGCATGGCAGCAGCGGATGCCCTACTCGCTCTGCCTGCTCAAGCTTAGCCAACCCTGCGCGGCAACTGATGGACCACCCTATGGAATGGTGAGAGGTCCTTGGCTGCGCGATAGGAGATCGCGTTCAACCGTGGGAGAGGCACTGATCCATAAAATGAAAAACTCCCGCTGGGTATATCCAGCGGGAGTTTTTTTAGTTTGATTGCTTGATTTTGGATCAGGGCAAAATGACTGCATCAACCACGTGGATGACACCGTTGCTGGAAACGATGTCGGTGGCGGTCACATTGGCATCGTTCACTTTGACGCCGGCATCGGATTTGGTGATTTGAAGTTCCTTGCCGTTGACTGTTGGTGCCGGTCCAGTTTTCACATCGGCAGCCATCACTTTAGCTGGCACGACATGGTAGGTGAGCACGGCGATAAGTTTGTCTTTATTTTCTGGTTTCAGGAGGCTTGCCACGGTGCCCTCGGGGAGTTTGGCGAAGGCGTCATCGGTGGGCGCAAAAACAGTGAAGGGGCCCGGACCGGAGAGGGTCTCGATGAGACCTGCTGCGGTGAGCGCAGTGGCGAGAGTCGAGAAGTTACCGGCGGCGACGGCGTTTTCCACAATGTTTTTTGATTCATCTGCGAGGGCTTGACCGGGGTGAGCGATAAGGGCAATGGCGGCTGTGAGTGACAGGAGTGTTTTCATGACGGATGTATTCTTAGTTGTTATGTTTACTGGTGAGCACAGGCGGAATGCCTGCTCCGGTATCATACGTTCGGGTAATCAGAATAGATGCATTTATAAATAATTGAAGTCTGCGCTTTTTGAGAAAATACGCGTCGGTTTTTTTACGAATCCCTGCGGGGGAGGTAGTCGGGGAGGAGGGAGCGGTCTTGCCAGAGGTGGTGGAATCGCGGGAGCCGATCTCGGTGCCCATATACCAATTGTTGAAGGGGGCTGCGCAAAATTCGATGCCGCCTATGCGAAGGCGTATGCCGGAAAGAACGGGAAAGGCATACCACTTCAATCCAAGATTTGAAAACCAAGGCAGGTTGGGATGGGACAGGGGCGCTTTCAGTGGGGCCTCCACTGGCGGAGGGCGGTGGGATGATCGGGACGGAGGCGCAAGGCGGTCTCCAAGCTCATCAGTGCTTCGTCCACCCGCCCTTCGCGTGCCCTGGCTTCGGCATGGCCTATGAGTTTCCAACTCTGGCGGGTGGTCCATTTGCCGTAAACCCACTGGCCGCTCGCGGCGACGCCGCCGAGGAGGAGAAGGACGAAGAGGGAAATCCAAAAAACGCGGCTGCGAAGGATTTTTTGAACAAACGCTTTACGGCGTCCACCGCGCAGTGGGTAAAGGACAGACATGGAACAGGGACCGTAAGGCGCGGAGTTTTTTGCGCAAGCAAGCGGGGACAGTCAGCGGGGTCCAAGTCCGCGCGCGCAACGACCGCTGCACAACTGCAACCTGAAAACTCCCTGAGGCTGTGTCTCAGTCGACGATGGTGACGGGGGTGCCGGGGGGGGCGTGGGCGAAGAAAATTTTTACCATGCGTTCCGGCATGCGGATGCAGCCGTGGCTGTCGGGGACTCCGGGGAGGAAGCCTTGGTGGAGTCCGACGGCGGTGTGGCCGAGGCGCATGAAGTAAGGCATGGGAGAGCCGGCGAAGCGCGCGCCGGGTGGCATGGGGTCTTTTTTGAGCCCCACGTTGCGGACGAGGACGTCGCCTTGGGGGCTCACGTAGTCGCCGTAGAGGTTGGAGACGTGGTCTTTGTTTTTCTGGGTGATCTTGTAGCGGCCAGTGGGGGTGCCGAATCCCTCGCGGCCGCTGGAGATGGCCGAGACGCCGACGAGTTTCGGGCCTTTGTAGAACGAGGCCTGTTGATCGGAGAGGTCGATGACGATGCTCGGCGCGCCGGTGACGCCGTCGCCGTCCCAGTAGGAATTGGCATCGGCGAGTGTGGAAGCGCTGGAGCGGGAAATGATGGAACCGTCCGTGCCGAGGTAGGCTGTCTTGCGATCGTTGAGCCGAGTGTCGTAGTTGGCGCATCCGGCAACGACAAGGGCGAGGGCCGCGGAGAGGATCGACTGGCGTGAAAACATCATGGGAGGCGGAATTAAGCGTTCGATTCGGGAGGCGTCAAGGCGCTCTTCAACGCGGGTTGGCGAGGGCGTCGTAGATCGGTTCGTTGCGGAGGAGGGTGGGAATGAAATAGGCGCCGAGGCAGGCCGCGAGCATGGGAAGGAAGAGGTCGAAGCAGGAGGTCATCTCGAGGCAGATGACGATGCCTGTGAGCGGGGCGCGGATGCTCGCGGTGAAGAAGGCCGCCATGCCCGCCACGGCAAAGGCCAGCGGAGCCGGGAAGAAGGAGGGTGAGAGGTAGTTGAGGACAACGCCCGAGGCGGCTCCCACAAGGACGCCGAGAGTGACGACCGGGGCGAAGAGGCCGCCCGGGGTGCCAGCGATGTAGCTCAACGGGCCGAGGAAAAACCTGGCGACGGCGATGGTGAGAAGAAGAGCGACACCGCCTTGGCCTGCGAGGACGCGCTGGGTGACATCGTCGCCTCCGCCGATATCGAGCGGGAGGAACCAGCCCACGGCTCCAACGGCCAGGCCGATCAGCACGGCCCTCGTGAGGACTGGGATGCGCTGGGCCGGTCCGGAGCGCGAGACGAGGGAGATGAGGTATTTGTTGTAGGCCACGCCGAGAAAGCCCACGAGCAGGCCGAATGCGAAGAAGACCGGAAGGTTTATCGCCGGCCCGGCGGTGACCATGCCGGAAACGTTGTAGTCCTGGCCCATGCCGAAGATGCCACGCTGGACGAAGGCTGCCGAGGAGGCGGCGGTGGCGGCGAGGACGAATCCGATGGGGGTGACTTTGCGGAGGACCTCTTCGAGAATGAAAAGGGTGCCGCCCACGGGGGCGTTGAATGCGGTGCCAAGCCCCGCGCCCGCGCCAGCGGCCATGAGGGATTTCCAGGCGTTCGGCAGGAACTTGAACAGGCGGCCGACGCGTTCGCCGATGACAGATCCCATTTGGACCAGCGGGCCTTCGCGGCCGAGGACGAGGCCCGAGGAGAGGGCGACAAGGCCGCCGAGGAATTTCACCGGGAGGACGAAGGAGTGGTTCGGGATTCCGGTGCCGCGAAGGATGCGCTCCACGTAAGGCACACCGCTGCCTGCGGCATTCGGGGCGAAGCGTTTCACCAGATAGGCGCCGAAGAGCGCGCAGGCGGCGGTGCCCAGCATGAGGGTGGCGATGCCCGTGCCCTGGGGCCAATCGCGCATCGAGGTGACGAGGGATTCGCGGAGGGTGTTCGCGCTCGAGAGAAGCGAGAGAAACGCCACGCCAACGAGACCGGTGAGCGCGCCAACTACCGCTGCGCCCGCCATGAGGGCGAGGCTCTTGAGGAGGTTCGAGGGCAACTCCTCAGGCAGGAGGTTGGGGTCTTGTTCCTGCGTCACTGTGCGGAATCGATCTCTGCCGCGATGGCGTTGAGGGCGGCGAGGGGATCGGAAGCTTTGGTGACCGGGCGGCCGATGACGAGGTAATCGGCTCCCGCGCGAATCGCCTCGGCGGGGGTGAGGACGCGTTTTTGATCTCCGTGGTCGCTGCCCGCGGGGCGCACGCCCGGCGTGACGATGGTGAGTGAGGATCCGAATCTTTGGCGCAGGGGGGCGATTTCCAGTGGGCTGGCGACGACGCCGCGCAGTCCGTTGGCGACACCCATCTCCGCCAGACGCAGCACTTGCGCCTCCGGGGTGGCCTGGATGCCGATGGCTTCCAGCGATGGGGCATCCATGCTGGTCAGCACGGTGACACCGAGGACAAGGGTCTTCGAGGCCGCTGCCGCTTGGACGGATTCTGACACCATGGCTGGGGCGCCGCAGAGGTGGATGGTGGTCATGTCCACGCCCAGGCGGACGGCCGAGTGAACGGCTTCGCGGGCGGTGTTCGGGATATCGTGGAATTTGAGGTCGAGAAAGATGCGCGCCCCGAGGGCTTGGAGATCGCGCACGATAGAGGGCCCTTCCGCAGTGAAGAGCTGGAGCCCGATTTTGAAGAGGCAGCCCTCTTCAGCGAGCGGGGCGACAAGGCGTTTCGCCGATGAGGCATCCGGCGTGTCGATGGCGATGATGATTTTTTCTTTGGCGGAGTGGTTCATTCGCGGATAGATCGGAGGCGCATGTCAATAGACGCTCCCGCCAAAGTCAACCTTGTGCTCCGGGTGCTTGGGAAGCGGGCCGACGGGTTTCACTCCATCGAGACGCTGATGGCGCCTGTGACCCTCGCCGACAGACTTGAGATCGAGTTGTGCAAGGGCGGTGGGCTGGAATTCACCTGTAGCGATGCAACATTGCCGCTCGACGGAACGAATCTGGTGTGCCGTGCTGTCGAGGCGTTCCGGGAGCGCACCGGGTTCTCCGGCGGGGTGAGGGTGCATTTGGAGAAGCGAATTCCGCATGGGGCCGGGCTGGGCGGGGGGAGCAGTGATGCTGCTGCGGTGTTGAGAGGGTTGAATGGGTTGGTTGGGGCGGGGTTGGAGGTTGCCGATCTCGAGGAATTGGCGGCGGGGTTGGGGTCGGACGTGCCATTTTTCGTGCGCGGTGTTGCGGCGTGGTGCCGGGGGCGGGGGGAGATCGTCGAACCTCTTGGGGAGGAGTTGCCCGGCGGCGAATTGCTGTTGGTCAAGCCGCCATTCCCTGTGCCAACGGCTTGGGCCTATGGCGCGTGGGCGCGGGGAGGATTTCCCGCAACTTCCGGCGCTCGGCTTGGTTCCATCGAGTTGATGAATGATCTGGAGGGGCCGGTCTTTTCAAAATATCTGGTGCTGCCCGTGCTGAAGGCGTGGTTGCTCGCGCAGGAGGGAGTGGCAGCGGCAATGATGTCCGGTTCGGGGTCCACGATGATCGCATTTTTGAACGACGGGGCTGTGGGGTTGGAGGAACGGGTGGGGGAGGAATTCGGCGCGACGTTCGGCATGTTCCGCTGTCGGTTGGGAGCGGTGGGGGGAGTCTAACGATGGATACGCCCCCCAGTGACCTTGATGATGTCGAGTTGATGCGGCTTGCGGGTCAGGGGGACGAGCGGGCCTTCGGCATGCTTGGTCGAGCGGCACCAGATGCTGGTGGTCGGCACGGTCGGGCGAATGCTTGGCGGATTCGAGGGTGCCGAGGACATCGCGCAGCAGGTGTTCGTGAGGGCGTGGAGGAGCGCGGCGCGCTACAGGCCCGAGGCGAAGTTCACGACGTGGCTGCTGACGATCGCGCGGAATTTGGTGTTCAACGAGATCAAGCGGCGGGGGAGGGTCGTGTGGGCTGCGATGGAGAGCGAAGAGGGAATAACGCGCGAGATCGCCGATCCGGGAACACGCGACGGGTTGGATTCGCTTGCCGAGCAGGAAGTGGGGGAGGCGATCAGCAAGGCGATCGCGAGGTTGCCCGAGATGCAGCGGATGGCCTTGGTCCTGCGGCGGTATGAGGAGATGCCGTATGAGGAAATCGCGGAGGTGCTGGGCACGAGCCTGTCGGCAGTGAAGAGTCTGATTTTCCGGGCGCGGGAAGAGTTGAAAAAGGAGCTGCGGCCGTATCTGGGAGAGTAGGATCAGCTGGCCGCGAGGAGGGTGTCGAAGCGTGTGGCGAGGTTCGCGTAGGCAGGGTAGCGACGGGTGTCGCCGGTGCGTGGTTTGTAGCGCCAGTGTTTGTAGGGCCAGAGCCAGCACTCGGGATGGGTGTGGATGCCCGGTTCCAGGGCGTCCCAGCATTGTTGGACGAGCGGGACGACAGGGGCGTCCGGCGGGCACTCGATGGGCGGGTGGTGAATGATGTTGTAGCGACCGTCCGGGAGCGGACGGCATTCCACCGGGACGATCGCGGCGCCTGTGCGCTGGGCGAGGGCGACATGGGCCGGGGTGACGCTTGCGACGAGGCCGCCGAAGGTGGTGATCGGCACAGCCCCCTCGCGGGGATCGATGTTGAGGTCGATGAGCATGCCGAATTTGCCGCCGGATTTGAGGTGTTTCAGCATTTTCAGCATCGCGCGCTCCTGGGGGATGACTTGGTTGCCAGTGCTCGCGCGGAGACGGTTGAAGACTGGGCCGAGGTGGGGGTTACGGAATTTCTGGGCGATGACTGGGCCGCGGATAATCGAATAGGCGCCGACGAGGGAGAGCCACTCGAAGTTGCCGTAGTGCATGCAGCAGTAGATGGCTGCTTTATTGGGATCCTTGCGGCAGGTGTCGGTGTCCCAGCCTGAAAACACGACCTGCTGTGCCACGAAGTCCTCCGACATGTTCGGCGCCCAGAGAAGTTCCAGCATGGTGCGGGCGAACGAGCAGTAGGACCTGCGGGCGATGCGGCGTTTCTCGGAGGGCGAGAATTTTTCAGGGAAGGCGGATTCGAGATTCTGAAGGGCGGTGCGGCGTCCGCGTGGATCCAGGAGGTAGACGAGCGAGCCGACGGCATCGGCGAGGGGGCGGAGGGTGTGGAACTCAAGCTTGGCAACGATCCACGCGGCGGTGGAAAGCCCCGTGTATTCAAGCCAGTCCTGAAGCGGTCGGTTCACTCGGCGGGTGCTTCGATGCGTGGGAACAGTGGCACTGGGTTGCCGAGTTCGTGTCCATCCGGCAGCAGGCCCCAGGCGGTGTTTCCCATGGTGGCGGGTCCGGTCCATTGGAGTTGGGAGCGGATTGCGGCGGATTCCTTCGGGAGGATCGGAGACATGAGGATCGAGACAATGCGGAGGGACTCGGCAAGAGTGTATAGGACTTCGTCGAGCTTGTCAGATTGGCTGGGGTCCTTCGCGAGTTTCCATGGGGCGGTCTCCTCCACGTAGGCATTGCAGCGGGTGACAAAGTCCATGACATGCTCCAAGGCGGTCTGAACTTGATAGGTGTTCATCGCGGTGTCGTAGGCGGCTGTTTTTTCCCCCGCGAGGGCGGCGAGGGGGGAATCCATGCGGCGCAGGCGGCTTTCGCGGTAGCGTTTCGCCATGCTGAGGGAGCGGTTGAGGAGGTTGCCGAGGCTGTTGGCGAGTTCCGCGTTGTAGCGTTGTTCCAACCGGTCGGTGCTGAAATCGGCATCGCGCCCGGTGTTGATATCTGTGAGGAGGTAGTAGCGGAGCGCGGCGGTGCCGTAATGATCCGCGAGTGCCGAGGGGTCGACACTATTTCCAAGGCTTTTGCTCATCTTCGCCCCCGCGATGTTCCACCATCCGTGCACGAGAAAGTTCGGGATGTCGTCATCCGCAAACCCCAGGGCGTGGAGCATGATGGTCCAGTAGATGCCGTGGGGAGGGGCGAGGATGTCCTTGCCGATGACGTGGAGGGCCGGCCAGCGGGTGTGGAAGATCGAGAGGTCCGCGCCCGGAGTCGCGTCGTAGCCAGCGAAGCTGATGTAGTTCGAGAGGGCGTCGAACCAGACGTAGGTGACAAAGTCCGGGTCGAACGGGAGTTCGATGCCCCAGGTGAGGCGGGATTTCGGGCGGGAGATGCAGAGGTCGCCCGAGATTTTCTCCACGGCGTTGCGGAGTTCCGCGGTGCGGAATTCCGGGAGGACCATCGAGCGGCCTTCTTGGGAGCGTTTGTCGATGAGGGCGAGGAGCCAGTCGCGGTTCTCGGCGAGTTTGAAAAAATAGTTCTCCTCTTGGATTTCCACGACTTCGCCCCATTCCTCGCCGAACGTGCCGTCCGGGCCGCGTTCCTTCTCGGTGAGGAATTGCTCTTGGCGCACGCTGTAGTGGCCGCTTTGGGCAGCCTTGTAGATTTTTCCCTCGTTCCAGAGGCGTTGGAGGATGCCTTGGACGCAGTGTTTGTGGATGTCGCCAGTGGTTGCCGCCCAAGCATCGTAGGAGATGTCGAGTTTTTCCCAGAGGGCGATGAAGCGGGAGGTGATGTCCTCCACGAAGGCGGCAGGTTCGATGCCGAGTTTTTGGGCGGATTGCTGGACTTTTTGTCCGTGCTGATCGACGCCAGTGAGGAAGAAGACATCGCGGCCGAGGAGCCGCTGGTGGCGGGCGATGGCGTCCGCGAGAACCTTTTCATAGGCGTGGCCGATGTGGGGTGCGCCGTTTGTGTAGTCGATCGCGGTGGTGATGAAAAACGTCTTGCTCATGGTGAAGTGGTGTCCGCCGGGGAGTCGAAATCGGTTTTGATTTTTCCGCCCCAGGAGAGGATGCGTGCCTTGGCTCCCGCCGCCTCCGCCTCGGGAATCTGGTTGTTGCGCACATGGAAGAGCGAGAGGCTCGACCAGGCAAGTTGATCCTGCGGGCGGAGGCGCACGGCGCGGAGGCCCGCCTCCACAGCCTCGACGTGGTGGCCGCTTTTCATGAGCGCCATGCCGAGGGCATGCCATCCGTCGAAGAACTCCGGATCCAGCGCCACGCACTCCCGGTATTTCTCGACCGCCGCGTCGAGGTCCCCGAGGGCTATGTCGCCCGTGGCATTGTCGAAAATCTCGGCAACCCGGTCGTTCATCCCTGCGGGGCGGACGGCAGGGTGATGCGTGCCGCCTCGCGGCTGGTGCGGAGCCACTCGATGAAGAAGAGTTCTTTTTTTCCAGCGAGGATGTTTTCGCGGATGGTGTCGGCGTTTTCGTCCCCCGAGGCAGGGCCGCGCGAGACGAGTTGGACCGCGAACGCGCCCCATGGGGCCTGTTCGAGCGGGGAGAGTTCCCCGTCTTTTAGAAGCAGGGTTGGTGCCGAGATGGTGCGTTGTTCCGGCGAGGTCGATTCGCCCGCGGGGACGATCGAGGTGAGTTGGGAGGCGGTGAGGTTTTGGGCCGCGGCGGCTTCCTGCAGCGACTTGCCTTCGGCCAAGGCGGATTTGATCGCGTTGTAGGCGGTGCCCGAGGATGCGGCGAACTGTTGGGCCGCCTTGCGCATGCGGAGGGCGGACTGGATGGGTGGAGTGGCCTCTTCGAGAGTGAGCGGGCGGGCCGGGTGGATGGTGGTGAGTTGGACGATTTGGAACGAGTCGTCGGTTTGGATGATATCGGAAAACGCGCCGGTTTTTTTGAGTGCATAGGCGGCCGAGGCGAGGGCGCGGAGTTGTTCGGGGGTGGCGGTGGCGAAAGCGTCGTTGAACTCGATGTCGCCCGAGCGGGTGAGTCCGGTGAGCGGGCGGATGTTTGCGGACGGGATCGGTTTTGTGACGGCTTCCAGGGAATTGGCACCCGACTCGAGGGCGTTGACAACGGAGGTGGCGGATGTGGCGAGTTGCTGGAGGGCGTCGATGCGCGCCTTGCCTTCGAGAGGTTCGCCAGAGGGCAGGGAGAACGTGGCCACAAGGATGTCGCGTGTTTCATCCGACTGGAGGGATGCTTGGTTTTCCTTGTGGAAGGCCGCGATTTCCTCCTCTGAGACCTCGATGCCCTTGGCGGTGAGGTCGCGTTCGAACTTCACGTAATTTGCCGTGACCGGCTGGAAGATGCGGGCGACGGAAGCGGCCTCGGCCTCGCCCACGGCTGCGGGGGCTTCGACGATGGCCGAGAGTTTTGCGAGGCGGAGGCTGTCGCGCATGACTTCTTCGAGTTGGCGTTCGTTGAAGCCACGTGGGGCGAGTTGTTCCGAGACGAACTGGCTGTATTTGACTGGATCGAACTGGCCGTTTGTTTGGAAGACTGGGAGTGCCTTGATACTGTCGGCGATCTGGCTGTCTGTGGGAGCGATGCCGAGGGTTTCCGACTCGTGCCTGAGGACGAGGAGGTTCCACACGAAATCGTTCAGGGCCTGGTCGGGGTCGGAACTGGTGCCTCCGAGTTTTTGGAGCAGGTCGTATTGGCCCAGGGCCATGGTGAGTTGGTAGTTTTTAACCTGCCGGTCGATCACGAGCGGCGTGAGGGCCTTGCCGTAGATGGTCGGGTTGCGTGTGTTGGCGAGTTCGTCGAGTTGGGTTGTGTTGTAGAGGAAGGCAAAGGCGATGATGGTCAGGAAGGCCACAACGATCATGAAGCCGCGTTGGTTTTTTCGGAGAAATTGGATCATATGATGAGATGAAAGGGTTGCCCGGGGAGGCCGGAAGGTCTACAGAGTGCCGCCCATGATTGCAAGTGTGCCCGGTGTTTTGGAGTCAACCGTCGTGTCCTGCGATGGATGACTCGATCAATGGCGGAGTGTTGCCGGTGGTGCTGACGATCGCGGGGTCCGACAATTCGTGTGGGGCCGGGGCGCAGGCGGATTTGAAGACGATCACGGCGCTGGGCGGATATGGGCAAACGGCGATGACGTGTGTGGTTGCGGAGGTGCCCGGGAGGGTCGAGGCGATCCAGGCGGTGCGGTCTGGGGTGGTGGCTGCGCAGGCGAGGTTGAGTTTCGAGGCGTTTCCCGTCGGGGCGGTGAAAACTGGGATGTTGTATTCCACTGCGATCATTTCGGCGGTGGCGGAGGTGCTTTCAGGCGCCGGGCGGGGGGTGCCGTTGGTGGCTTGACCCGGTAATGGTTGCGTCGAGTGGAGATCCTTTGTTGAAGCCGGGCGCAATCACGGCCTATCGGAAGCGGTTGATTCCGCTTGCCACGCTGGTGACGCCGAATTTGGACGAGTTGAGAATTCTTTCAGGCATGCCGTGCCAAGATCTCAAGGAAATGCTCGAGGCCGGAACGATGCTGGTCGAGCGGCATGGGTGTGCGTTTTTGCTGAAGGGAGGGCATTTGAAAAGCGCCACAGCCACCGATCTGCTGGTGTCGCGGGACGGGGTGGAAGAGTTCAGCGCGCCTTACCGCCAAGGGATCGACGCGCATGGGACCGGGTGCACGTATGCCGCGGCGATCGCCACAGGGCTGGCGCAGGGGATGAACCTTTCGGAAGCAGTCCGGCGGGCCAAGCGGTATATCAGCGCGGCGATCAACGGGAGTTTGCGGTGGGGAGGCACAACCGCGTTGGACCACAGGGTGCGGCCATGAGGCGCTCAGGGGCGGGGCGGTTTCGCGACAAGCACCGCCCAGCCTGCGATGAGGAGAAGACCGCCAAGGGGAGTGATGGCGCCGAGCCAGCGGATATTCGTGACGGCGAGGAGATAGAGGGTTCCTGAAAAGACGATGATGCCCGCGATCCACAGCCAAGTGACGAGCTTGGTTTTCCCTGCAGTCCAGAGGCAGGCGATCGCGTGGGTGAGATGGTAGAGCACGGCGGTTTGCCAGATGGCAGTGGTATCGTTTGCCGAGAGGATGGCCTTAAGAGTGTGAGCGCCGAATGCTCCAAGGGCCACTGCAAGAAATCCGAGAACGGCAGGAATGCGAATCGAGGTCATGGGACGAAAGATGGCATTTGAAAAACGCCTCGGCAATTCCACGTCATCAGAGTGGGTGAGCGAATTTGATCCAGAAAAAGTAGAGGGCAAAGGCGGACTGGAGCAGAATGCCCGCGAGGCTCCAGAGGCGCATCGTCTGGCTCGGGCGCATGGGTGCGGGGACTTCGCCACCAAAGACCGCGCGGTGATTGAAGAACGAGAGGACCGGGGCGGTCACGAAGGACAGGGTAGTTGCGAGATCGACCAGTGCGGTGAAGCTCGACATGCCCCAGGCCAGGATGCCCAGAGAGCCAGAGGCGAGGATAGCAAAGGAGACGCGGTAGGCGAGGCGGTCGCTCTCGCCTGACATGGCAACGGTGGGGTTGGTTCTTGAGAAGGCGGTGCGGAGTTGGTCCAGCAGCGCGGCAAGGACGCGCGGGAAGGCGTCGATGACTGTGACTGTGGTCGAGAGCATGACGAGAAACGCTGTGCCACCCACCAGCGGGCGGCACCAGTCGCCAAGGGAGGTGGCGTAGAGATCGACGACCTGAGTGGCGAATTTCGCCGCGTTGTTATCGAAAGGAATCCCGCTGCCGAACATGAGTCCGGTGCCCATGAGCACGAAGGCTAGGGCGAGGAGAAGGGTCGTGATATAACCGGCATCGAAATCGGCGAGGGCGGCGCGGAGGTTGCCTGAAGCGTGCTGTTGTTTTGCCCGGGCGACGGTCCAAAGCGAACTCCAGACCGAGATGTCGATGGCCGAGGGCATCCAGCCGATCAGGGCGACCATGAAAAGAATTGCCTTCGGATCGTCGAAAAGACCGGTTGGGAGGAGGGCTGGGAACGACCAGTCGATGCGGCCCAAGGCGAGCGCCGTGGCGGCCAGGGTGGACAGGGTCAGAAGTGGCATGACCAGCTTCACGAAGCGGTCGAGCCATTTGTATCCTCCGATCGAGAGCAAGATGGCCGAGGCCCCGATCAAGACCGCCGACACGGCGAGCGGGGCGTTTTGAGGTGCCACGATCGCGGATAACGCGCCTTCCAGTCCGAACACGGCGATGGCAACCCCGGCAGTGACGAGGGTGACGACCGAGGTGATGGTGAACATGGTGCCGAGGGTGAGCATGGAGAAGACAACAAGCGTCCAGCGTCCTTGGCGTCGGTAGCCGTCCAGCAGCGAGTGACCGGTCGCGGCGGCGTAGTGCGGGCCGAAGCGGAATGCCGGGAATTTAACAATGTTTGCCAGCAGAACGATCGCCAGCATCGCGAGGCCGTAGGAGGCGCCCGCACGGGTGGATTGGACGAGATGTGACACGCCGACCGCCGCACCCGCGAAGAGGAGGCCGGGGCCGAACGCCGCCCAGAACGGGGGATGAGGCTTTTGCGAGAGGGTTGGCGGGTTCATGCGGTTGGCGACAGGGCATGAGAGCGGATCGGGAGGGCTTTTCAAATGCAAAAGCCCGGCCTGCATACTTGTTGCGCCGCGATGGATGATCCTGCAGAGTCTGCGCCCATATGACATACCCGCGATCGCCCAAGGACACAGTTGGTGGCATTGTTTATTTCGGAAGGATGATCGACAAAATCCGGTTGATGGCCTCCGGAGAGTTGCATCCCGAGTTGCACGCGAACCTCGGGAAGGGATTCGACGAGCGGATCACGGATTTTCTTGGTGTCGGCTATGAGGCGGTGGCTTCGCGGGTGCGCGAGGGTGGGGTGGACGACGAGATTCTTGAATGGTGCTTCCAGCAGGGGGTGAGGCCCACGGAGGAGCAGATCGAGGTTTGGAATGGATTCATGGTCAAGCGGGGCTGGAGGGATGTTCTCTCAGAGACCCTCGTGCGCCGAAAGAAGGAGAGCGGTTTCACCGATCGCGACGACATTCAGACAATGTTCGAATACATCGACGCCGACGAGGGGCGTCTGTAATCTCAAGGTGACGCACCGGGGTTCGACCTCGGACGACCACACGCATGGAATTTACCAATCTCACACGCCATCTCGGCATCGGGGCGAACTCGTATTTGCTGAGGATCGGGGGCAAGAACATCATTCTCGACGCCGGGGCGGACCCGAAAATCGACGGCCTCGGCACCACGCCGGATTTTTCCACGGTGCCGGTCGGCGAGGTCGATGCGATCATCATCACTCACGCGCACCAGGACCATATCGGCTCATTGCCCGCGCTGACCCGGCGCGAGCAGCGGTGTCCGGTGTTCATGACCGAGGAGACAAAGCATATCTCCGAGATCATGCTGCACAATTCGGTGAACGTGATGACGCGCCAGCGAGAGGAACTCGGGTTGATGGAGTATCCGCTCTTCACGCACCGCGGGGTGGATTTGTCGAGGCAGTCGTGGGTCGGGTGTGCGCTGCGGCGGCGGTTGAATTTGCTTGGCGAGCCCAGCGAGGACGACAACGAAGTGACGTTCGAGTTTTACCATGCCGGCCATATTTTGGGCTCGGCGGGGGTGTTGATCCGGCATGGCGGGCGTTCGGTTTTTTACACCGGGGATGTGAATTTCGAGGATCAGGCGATCATGACCGGGGCGGATTTTCCGAGGGAGGGAGTGGATGTGTTGATCATGGAAACGACGCGTGGCGACTCGTCCACCCCGCTGGCGTTCACGAGGGAAGGCGAGGAGGAGCGGTTCTGTCGGGCGGTGCGCGGCGTCATGGAGGCCGGCGGGTCGTTGACGATCCCGGTGTTCGCGCTTGGAAAGACTCAAGAGGTGCTGGCGATCCTGTGGAAGATGCGACTGCGCGGCGAGATCGGCCATGTGCCGATCTATATCGGCGGGCTCAGTGTGAAGATCACGACTGTCTACGACAAGCTCGCGGGATACTCGCGGAGGAGCCATCCCGAGTTGCAACTGCTTCAGGAGATGGCGCCGTATATTCTATCTGGGCGTGAAATCGTCGACGGCGGTGCCCAAGAAGCGGAGCATTTATGCGATCTCGAGCGGGATGATGACCGAGCATACGCTATCCAATATTTTCGCCCGGCGGGTGCTGGGAGATCCGGAGCAGAGCATGTTTTTTGTGGGCTACTCGGATCCAGACTCGCCATCCGCGCGGGTGCGCCGCGCCGCGCCGGGGGACGAGGTCATGCTCGACAAGACGCATCCACCGATTCCGTTGCGCTGCCGGGTGGAGGAGTTTCAATTCAGCGCGCACGCCACGCGGGAGACGCTGAGGAACTATGCCAAGCTCCTGAACCCCCGACGGATAGTTCTCGTGCACGGGGACAAGCCGGCGCTCGAGTGGTTCCAGTTGTCGATCTTCAAAGACCTGCCCGGTTCCGAGGTGCTTCTCCCGGAGCCCGGTAGGAAGTATCCGCTGGGGTAGGGCGGGCAGGTTTTTAGAGGTGGTCGAGGAGTTTTTGGTGGATGCCGTCGAATCCGCCATTGCTGAAAACGATGACCACGTCGCCTTCATGGACAAGAGGTTTGAGGCGCTGAATGATGTCGTCCGCCGTGTTCTCGTAGAATGCGGGTTTCCCCGAAGCGGCGATGTCGGTCACCACGCGCTCTGGGTCTAGGCGATCTTCTGGAGCGAGTTGCTCGAGTCGGGCGACGCGGGAGATCATGACGCCATCTGCCATGGAAAAGGCGGCTGGGAGATCGTGTTGGAACACGGCGCGGCGGGTGGTGTTCGAGCGGGGTTCGAAGAGAGCCCAGAGTTTGGCGGGGCCGAATTTTTTGCGCAGGCCGGCGAGGGTTTCGCGGATGGCGGTCGGGTGGTGGCCGAAATCGTCGATGATGGTGATGCCGCGGACGGTGCCGCGGATTTCCTGACGGCGTCGGATGCCTGCGAAGGAAGCGAGGGCAGCGGCGATTTTTTCGCGCGGGACGCCGTAGTGGATGGCGGCCGAGGCGGCCATGGCGGCATTCCGGATGTTGAAGTCGCCCGACATGGGGATGGTGAAGCGGGTTCCGAGGAGATCGAACGAGCAGCACTCCGGGGAGTGGGTGACATGTTCGATGCGGTTTTTGCAGGACTCCGAGAAGCCGACCTCGAGGACCGGAGACGGGCAATTGCTGGCGACGTCGCGGGAATGTTCGTCATCCCCGTTGATGAGGACGAGGCCCTCGGAGGGGACGATGTTCAGTAGGCGGCGGAAGCTTGTTTTGATTTCCTCGAGGGAGTTGTAGATGTCCGCGTGGTCGAACTCGATATTGTTGACGATGACGAGTTCGGGGAGGTAGTGGACGAACTTCGAGCGCTTGTCGAAGAACGCGGTGTCGTATTCGTCGCCCTCGATGATGAAATGGGTCGAGTCGCGGAGGCAGGCTCCCTGGCCGAGGTTCGCCGGGATGCCGCCGATGAGGTATCCCGGGGCGAGGCCCGCGGATTCAAAAATCCAGGCCAGCATCGATGTTGTGGTCGTTTTGCCGTGGGTGCCTGTGACGACGAGGTTGCTTCTGCCTCGCAGGACGAAGTGTTTGAGGGTCTCGGGGAGCGAGAGGTAGAGCAGTTTGCTGTTGAGAACGGACTCCACGGCAGGGTTGCCTCGGGACATGGCATTGCCGATGACAATGAGGTCAGCCGCCGGGATGTCCTCCGGGCGGAACCCTTTTGTCACGGCGATGCCTTTGGCCTCGAGGAAGGTCGACATGGGCGGGTAGACGTTGTCATCCTGCCCTGTGACGGTGTAACCGCTGTCGCGCATGGCAGCTGCGACGGCACCCATGGCTGTGCCGCAGATGCCCAGAAAGTGGACGTGTCTCGGTGATCCAATCATGAATTTTCGCCCAAAGAGTCCGGGCCTTTGCGCGATTGGTCGAAGCGCAGCAAGAGCACGACTTTGAGCAGCATGACAAGAATGCCCGCGCCCACGAGAGTCCATTTCAAGCCGGGTCGCCCGGACATTTAGTAGACGTCCTTCCGGTATCGTTTTTCCTTTTTGATGGCGTCGATGTATTCCTTCGCTTGCTCTGGGGTCTTGCTGCCGTGGGTTTCAACGATTGTGTGGAGAGCGGCATCGACATCCTTCGCCATATTTTTGGCATCGCCGCATACGTAGAAATACGCGCCTTTCTCGAGCCAGTCGTGGATTTCGGCGCCGTGCTCCAACATGCGGTGTTGGACGTAGATTTTCTCCTGCTGGTCTCGGGAGAAGGCAGTGGTGAATTTCGTCAATACGCCGCTGGCTTGGGCAGCTTCGAATTCCTCTTTGTAGAAGAAGTCCGAGGCGGATTTTTGCTCACCGAAGAAAAGCCAGTTCGGGCCCTTTGAACCGGTGGAGGCGCGTTCTTGAAGGAAGGCGCGGAAGGGGGCGATGCCTGTGCCCGGGCCGACCATGATGACCGGAGCGTCGGTGTTTTCGGGGACGCGGAAATGTTTTGCCGAGTGGACAAAGACGGGAATGCCGCTGCTGGAGCGCTCCGCGAGGAAGGATGAGCAGACACCCTCGCGGTGGCGTGTGCTGTGTTCCACGGAGTAGCGGACGACTGCGACAGTGAGGTGGACGGATTCGCCCACGGTTTTCTGCGACGAGGCAATCGAATAGAGGCGCGGTTGGAGTTTGCGCAGGACTTTTACGAACTCCTCTGGAGAGAACTTCGCGGCGGTGAACTCCTGAAGGACATCGAGGCACATCGCGCCCCCAGAGGAAGTTTTCGAGGGAAGCCTTTTCCTCCGGCAGAAGGAGATTGGCGAGGAACTGGCCCGAGGCGTCTTTCTCGGAGACTGCTTGGAGGAGTTGCTTCGAGGGTTCGCTGATGATGTAGCTTGCAAGCAGCGCTTGGCGAATGGAGGCCGGTGCGCCATCCGCGGTGGTCACGGGTTCCTCTCCCGAGAAGCCGAGTTCCTTGAGGAGGAGTTCGACGAGTTCCGGGTTGTTTGTCGGGAAGACCCCGAGAGAATCGCCGACCTCGTATTGGAGGCCCGATCCTTGCAGGGTGATTTCGAAATGGCGTGTATCCTTGTTAGACCCTTCGCCCGTCAGCTTTTTGGTGACGGACATTGCAGCCGGAAAAGGATTCTTTCGCGAGTAGGCGGAATCCGGTGATGACATAGGCGGGGGAGTTAAAAAGACTACCGCCCGCACTGCAAGCGCGATGTGAATTCAGCGCCGAAATTTTCGGGGGGGAATAATGCGAAGGGTCGTTATTTTGAAACCGGGATGGGGTCGGGGGTGAGGGCTTTGGAGATGGAGGCAAGGCCTTTGTATTTCTTGCCGGTTTTCTTCACCATGCCACGGGAAACAAGGTTTTGGAGTTTCTCGTAGGCTCGGAGGCGGAGCATTTCCTCGCCACCGCTGGCGGCATTTCTGGCACGGAGCTGCTCATGCACCATGTCGAACAACTGCTTGAACTCGAAAGAGCTCTTTTTTTTCAGCACCGCAACCAGTTCCTCAGTGACCAAATCAGGGCCGCGACGGGAGAAGGCGCTTTTACGTTGCATAATCATGAAGCGGAACTCATAGCATGCGCACGGATTTGTGTCCAGCTTTAGATTTGGAAACTTCCGTGTTGCGTAGGCAAGAAGGGCAAAAAATTCCGTTATTTTCTGGTTTACAGTCGGGGCTGATCGGGCAATTCTACATGTCTTTGATTGCTCACGTGGCGGAACTGGCAGACGCATACGACTCAGGATCGTATGGGGCAACCCGTGGAGGTTCGAGTCCTCTCGTGAGCACGTTTTTTGGGAATTTCTCATGAACGCCCCACTCCAACAACAAGACCCGCGCTTTGTGAAATCGACGTTTTCGGCGATTGCATCCCGGTATGATCTCGCCAACCACCTGTTGAGCGGGGGGCTTGATTTTCTATGGCGGTTCCGCGTGGCGCGGCTCGGGGCGAGGCATGGGCCCAAGCGGATTTTGGATTTGGCCACGGGCAGCGGGGATTTGGCCATTGCGTTGAAAAAAGCGTGTCCGGACGCCTCGGTGACGGCGGCTGATTTTTGCCTGCCGATGCTCGCGCAGGCGCGCCGGAAGGGGGTTCCGGCCCTTGTGCAGGCGGATGCGTTGGCGTTACCCTTCGCCGATGGCTCGTTCGATCTCGTGACGGTGGCCTTCGGGTTGCGGAACATGGCTGATTGGCAGGCTGCCGTTTTGGAAATGAGGCGGGTGTTGGCGGACGGCGGGCAGTTGATTGTGTTGGATTTCTCGCTGCCCGAGAATCCGGTTTTTCTGCCGATTTACCGCTATTATTTGCACCATGTTCTTCCGGGAATCGCCGGCGCGCTGACGCGGAGCAGGGAGGCCTACCGATATCTTGGGGAATCGATCGAGTCGTTTCCCAGCGGGCTGAACATGAATGCGCTGATCAGGTCCTGCGGATTCCAGTGCGAGCCGCCCAGGGCCATGACATTCGGTATCGTGAGCGTTTACTGCGGGATGGCCACTGGCAGGGGGTCAATCCCCAAAGCTGATCCCGACGGCGCGGGCCGCCAGAACGAGGTGAGATGAGGGATCGACCTTCCGCATGCGTTGGACGGCATCCGCCAGGGGAGCGTCGACGGTGCGGTGGTCCTTGTGGCTGACCATGGTGCCGAATTTGCCCTCGGCCACGAGTTCCACCGCGCGCACGCCGAAGCATGTGGCGAGGATGCGGTCGGTCATGGTCGGGGCGCCGCCGCGCTGAAGGTGGCCGAGGACGCAGGTGCGGACATCGCGGCTGGTGCGGGCGGTGATTTCCCTGGCGAGCACATCCGAGATGCCACCGAGGCGTTTGTCGCCCGAAGCCGAGCGGTGGCGGAATTGTCGGCCCGAGAGGGGTGCGGCTCCTTCGGCTGCGACGATCATGGTGCAGGCCGCGCCCTCCTTGTCACGGCGGACGACCTCGGCAACGATCTTGTCAAAGTCGAACGGGATTTCGGGAATCAGAATGATGTCCGCCCCTCCAGCGACGCCTCCGTGGAGGGCGATCCAGCCGGCATGGCGCCCCATGGCCTCGAGGACCATGACGCGCTTGTGGCTCGTGGCGGTGGTGTGGAGGCGGTCGAGGGCCGAGCCCACGCATTCCACGGCCGAGTCGAAGCCGAAGGTCATGGCTGTCGCCTCGAGATCGTTGTCGATCGTTTTCGGGACACCGACAATCGGCATGCCCGCCTGGTGGAGTTGCAGGGCGGTGTTGAGCGACCCGTCGCCGCCAACCACGATCAAGCCACGCAGGTTGAGTTCCTCGAAGGTGCGGCGTGTTCTGCCGATGATTTCGGGTGGGATGAAGCCGGCATTCCTTGGGCCGCCGCGGGAGATGAAGTGTCCGCGATTCACAGTGCCCAGAATGGTGCCTCCGGTGTGCATGATGCCCGAGGTTTCCTTGCGGCTCAGGAGGCGAGGAGGGGTGCCCGAGATGAGGCCCTCGAATCCGTCGCAGAATCCCAGAAGGTCCCATCCGCGCTTTTCCGCGCAGCGGCTGGCCGCGGTGATGACCGCATTGAGGCCCGGACAGTCGCCTCCGCTTGTGAGAATGCCGACGCGGGTGGGTTGCATCCGCTTAGAGGGCATTCGAGGGTTTCACGGGACGGCCCTCGGCCACCCACGCGTCGTAGAGTCCCCAACCTTGGCGCACTAGGTTCAATCCGTCGCGGAAGCGGTCGGGGGAGCGCAGGAGGACGACGCTGATGCGGCGTGGGGTGATGAACACCTGTTCTCCCTCGCGACGGGATTCGGGAGCCTGCTGGGAGGAAAGGACCAGGCAATCGCCCGCTTTGCGGGTGCGGCCGGTTTTCACGCCGTCGATGCCCGCCTGGCCAAGGAGTTCGTTGGTATTGCGAATCTCGTGGGTGTGGTCGACGCCGTTGCGGAAGATATGAATCTGGCGGGATTTTTGCTCTACGTAAAAAGCGAATGAGGCCTTTTGCATCGCATGGCGGGTGAGCCTGGCCATGTCTGCGGCGGTGGAGTGCGGGGTGGTGGTATCGGTGCGGTGGTCGGCGCCCGTGGGGTTGAGGAAGAGGGTGCGTTTCATGAGGAGATTTCTGGCGAGGGCGTTCATCTGGGCGACGAAATTTTCACGGGGAGCAAGGTTGTTCGGGTTTGGAATCTTTGCGCCGATGTGGGCCGCGAGGGTGTTTGCCGAGACATTGTCGGAGGCCAGCAGGGCGCAGTAGATCAGGTCGCGGATGCTCAAGGAGTCGCCGGGTTGGAGGCCGATGGGATTTGCCAGGCCGTCGGCTGTGGCGTCCAACGGCACGACCACTTGATCTGCGAGGTTGACGTTGTGGAGGTCGGCCCAATCGAGGGCGACAATGGCGGTGGCGATTTTGGTGAGGCTGGCGACGGGGAGTTTTTTGTCGGGATTTTTGGATGCCAGGATTCTGCCGGTCTGGTTGTCGAAGATGACATGGCTTTCCTGTGCGGCGCAGAGTGTGGCGCCGACGAGAATCGCCAGAAGGACGAGCGGTTTTTGGAAAGGAATTGTAAATCTTGCCTGCATGGGCGCGGACGATAACGGTGTGCAAGTGGGAGTTCCAACCATTTTCAAATCCGCCGACGGTCGATCGAAAGGAGCGGGTCCGGGGAGAGGATGCGCGAAAAAGATGGTTCACCCCGGTGGGGGAAATGGTATGCAGGCCGGATGAGAATTCTGTCCGGAATCCAGCCGTCTGGAACACCGCATTTGGGCAACTATTTCGGCATGATGAAACCCGCGATCGAGCTGCAGGAGCGGGGCGAGGCGTTTTATTTCATTGCCGACCTGCATGCATTGACCACGGTGCGTGACGCTGGGGTGTTGCGGGACAATGTGAGGAATCTCGCCTTGGATTTTCTTGCCTGCGGGTTGGATCCGGCAAAGGCGGTGTTTTTCCGTCAGTCCGACGTGCCGCAGGTGGCCGAGTTGGCTTGGATTTTGAGCACGGTGACGCCCATGGGGTTGCTCGAGCGGTGCCATTCCTTCAAGGATAAGATGGCCCGCGGGTTGCCCGCTTCGCACGGCTTGTTTTCGTATCCGGTGCTGATGGCCGCCGACATTTTGCTTTACGATTCCGACCTTGTGCCTGTTGGGAAGGACCAAAAGCAACACCTCGAGGTCACGCGGGACATCGCGGCCAAGGTGAACGAGATATACGGCGAGGTGTTCAAATTGCCCGAGCCGTGCATTCGGGAGGACGGGGCGGTGGTGCCTGGGGTGGATGGGGCGAAGATGAGCAAGAGTTACGAGAACACGATCGAGATGTTCGCGCCCGAGAAGGCGCTGCGAAAAAAAGTCATGGGAATCAAAACGGATTCCACTCCTGTCGAAGAGCCCAAGCCGGTTGAGGGGTCTGTGATATTGGACCTCTACAAGCTTGTGGCATCGCCAAGTGAGGTGGGGGCGATGATCGAGGGGTTCCAGGCCGGCGGGACCGGTTACGGGGATTTCAAGAAGCGGTTGTTCGACGCCGTGTGGAGTCATTTCGAGCCCATGAGGCGGAGGCGGGAGGAGTTGGCGGCCGATCCTGGATATGTCGACAAGGTGTTGGCGGAGGGGGCTGGGAGGGCGCTGGAGGCCGCCGAGAAGGTGATCGACCGCGTGCGGCGGGCGGTGGGATTGCGTTAGGGCGGGATGCGGGTCGACAACCCTGTGGCGCACCGGTAGGGTGGCCGAGTGTTATCTCGCATGAACAACTTCCGGATCACCGCCACGAAGGCGTTGATTGGCGTCAATGTGTTGGTGTTTGTCTTCGCGGAGATGCTCGACCGGCGGGGGCGGATCATCATGGACGACCTGTTCGGATTGAGCGGGGATGGGTTGATTTCAGGGATGGTCTGGCAACCGGTGACTTACCAGTTCGTGCATGCGGGCTTTTTCCATTTGCTGGTGAACATGCTCGGGTTGTGGTTCGCGGGGAACATCCTCGAGCGTTTGCTTGGCGTGCCACGCTTTGTGCTGTTGTATCTGCTCACTGGAGTGGCGGGCGGGTTGTTGCAGATGCTTTACGATTCCAACACGGTGCTGGTCGGGGCTTCCGGTTCGGTCTGCGGGTTGATTGCGGCATTTTCCACGTTGTATCCGAGGATGCCGATCACGGCGTTGATCTTCTTTGTGATTCCGGTTCGGATGCAGGCGATGTGGCTCGGGATCGGGGTGGTGGTGATTTCGGCGATCTTGCTGGTCAGCGGATTGTTCGGAAATATCGGGAACGTGGCCCACATCGGCGGTGCGGTTGCGGGATTCGCCTGGGTGCGAATCGCGCGATACCGGCGGAGGATTTACTAAGAATTTGGCCGGGCAGGCAGGCCCGGGTCAACGGGACCAGGTGGGTTCCGAGAGTTTGCCGAGGCCGCTGACAACCGGAGTGCGGCGGCCCTTCACAGTGTCCAGCAGGATAATGGATGATCCGTCGCTGTAGATGATGTGGCGGGAGTCCGCTCCCCAGCAGGGGTCTTGTCCCGGGGCGAGAACGCGGGTTGCGCCGGTGGCGAGGTCCATGACGGCGATGGAGAAGCCGCCCTGCCTCACGGTAAAGGCGAGTTTTTTGCCATCGGGAGACCAGCTTGGTTCGGTGCAATAGCCGAACCCCGTGGGAACGAGGCGTCCCGAGCCGCCGGCGGCACTGATGCGGTAGATCTGGGGGCCGCCGCGCTCGTCGGAGGAGTAGATGATTTCCGAACCGTCGGGAGACCAACTGGGCGACGACTCCACGGCGCGAGTGCGGGTGAGGCGCCGGGCGCCACTGCCGTTTGCGGAGGCGATGTAGAGTTCTGGATTGCCGTCGCGGCTGAGCGTGCAGGCGATGCGGGAGCCATCCGGCGAGAACGACGCGCCTGAGTTTGTGCCAGGGAATTTAAGGATCGGGCGGCGGGAACCGCTGGCGAGGTCGAGGAGATAGATGTCCGCGTAGCCGCTCTGGTAGCCCGTGTAGGCGATCCACGAGGCATCCGGCGAAATAGCCGGGGCAACGCTGATCGTGCCGTCGCGGGTCATCTGGGTCTGGTTGGCACCATCGTAATCGGCGACGTAGATTTCCTTGGACCCTGTCCGGTTGGCCACGAAGGCGATCTTCGAGGTGGCGATGGAAGGGACTCCTGTGAGGGTTTCCACGATGTCCTTGGCGAAGTTGTGGGACGCCGAGCGGATGTTTCCCGAGTAGCTTTTTTGGAGCATGGTGCCGCCGCGGTTGTCAGTGACGATGCCTTGGAGGAGGCCCGAGGTGGCGGTGGCCGAGACAACGAAGTTCGCGCGTTGTGCGATGCCGATCGAGAACAGGCCAGAGAGGTCGAGGTCGTTTTGGACGATCTTTGAGGACGAGGCGCCCTCCGATCCCCCGAACGGCTGGATCGTGATGTTGATCGAGTCGCTTTTCTTGACGGTGATGGTGGTGTCCTGCGCGGTGGCGGCCACGGTGGCGAGCAGCAGGGTGATCAAAGGAAGCAGGCAGCGGAGTTTCATAGGATGGGGATGGGTTCGCAAAGTTGGCGGCTTTTGACAAGTCAGGAACTGAAGCGGCGACCGACAGGGAAGCTGCCCAGCGGGGTGAGGGAGCGGGCTTGCCTGCGGGCGGCGTCGAGGGCACGGGCAACGGGTTCCTCCGAGGCTGCCCCCTCGAGTTCGATGTAAAAAACGTAAGTCTGTGGTTGGCCAGGAACAGGTCTGGAGATGATGCGGGTGAGGCTCACGCCCTGACGCGCAAAGGGGCCGAGAAACTTGTGGAGGCTGCCGCATTGGTTTTTGAGTTCGGCGACAAGGGCTGTGCGGTTGGATTTTGTGGAACGGGCCGGGGCGAGGGAGATCGTAAAGAAGTTGGTGACATTCACTGCCGAGGCCGGTTCGGGAATTTCCATGACATCCAACCCGTAGATCCCGGCCGCGCCAGGCGAGGCGAGGGCAGCCGCGCCGCGGGATTCCGCCGCCTTCGCCGCCGCTTGGGTCGTGCTAGCGGCGGGAACAAGTCTTGACTTGGGATAGCGGGTTTTCAGCCACTCCCTGTGGTGGGTGATCTGGGTGAAGTGGGAGTGGATGGTGCGCGGGGCGGTGCCCTTGTGGCCGAGGAGGGCGATGCGGATGTCCAGAGAGGGTTCCTCTGTGATGAAGACCGCGCCCTTGTGTCGGATGAGGAGATCGATGGTGTCGTGGACTGTGCCGCCCGAGGAATTCTCGACCGGCACGAGTCCGGTGGAGCATTTGCCCGAGGCCACCGCCTCGAACACCGCATCGATCGCAGGGCAGGGGAACAGTTCCTTTTTTTCGCCGAATCTCGCGCGGGCAAGAATCCACGAAAACGTTCCCTCCGGGCCCAGATATGCAACGGCGTTCATTTATGGAGGCATCCAAGCACACATCGGCCCTCCGGCGCAAACCCAAGGAAAATGGAACGAGTGGCCTGTTGAAGTTCGCAACGTGTCTGGTAGGGTTCTTGGATGTTCCGCATCCTGTTTTTTGGGATTCTCTTCTTCGTCACGGGGGTTCAGGCCTCCCGCATTGGAGAAAGCTTGGTGAGAATCGAGGCAACCTCGATGGAGCCGAATTACAACACGCCATGGAATCCGGGGGATGTCATTTCCGGCGCGGGGACGGGATTCGTGATCCCGGGGAAGCGGATCATGACAAATGCCCATGTGGTGGGAAATGCGAGGTTTTTGACCGTATCGAAGGAAGGCGATCCCCAGCCATGGATCGCACGGGTGGCGCATGTCGCGCATGATTGCGACTTGGCGCTGCTCGAGGTCGAGCGCGAGGAGTTTTTTTCAGGAACGTCCCCGCTCGAGTTCGGCGGGATTCCCGCGATCGAGTCGATGGTTTCGGTCTACGGATACCCGATCGGCGGAACCCGCCTATCGGTAACCCGGGGGATTGTGTCGCGGATCGATTTCCAGACGTATACGCACTCCGGGTTGGACTCGCACCTGGCCGTGCAGATCGATGCGGCGATCAATCCCGGGAACAGCGGCGGGCCGGTGATGCAGGCCGGCAAGGTGGTGGGGGTTGCATTTCAGGGGTTCCGCGGCGATGTCGCGCAGAATGTCGGCTACATGATTCCGACACCGGTGGTCGACAGGTTTTTGAAGGATGTCGAGGACGGGAGGTATGACAGGTATGTGGACTTGGCTTTGACCTACGAGTCGTTATTCAACCCCGCCGCGCGCAAGGCTCTGGGCTTGGCGGACGACAATCGTGGCGTGGTGGTCTCGAGCGTTTACGCCACGGGATCCTCTGACGGTGTGGTCGAGCCGGGAGATGTGCTGTTGAAGATCGACGGGCTCGATATTTCGAGTGACGGCACGATTCCGATCGATGCAAACGGGCCCGTGCCGCTGACCGAGGTGGTGGAGCGGAAATTCAAGGGCGACTCGGTTGTGTTGGAGGTTCTTCGCGGGGGGAAGAGAAAGACCCTGGTCGTGCCGCTCCACTCGCCCTGGCCGTTCACGCTGCAGGCCAGCGCCTACGATGAAAAACCGCGCTTTGTGGTGTTTGGCGGGCTGGTGTTTCAGCCGGTCGACTGGAATTTCATGGAGGCGCACGATCCCGACAACCAGCGACTGAACTACCTCTTCGACTATTTTGTCGAGGACGGCATTCACGAGGCCATGAAGGAACCTGTTGTGATCGGAAGCATCCTGCCTGATCCGGTGAACAGCTATGCCGGCGAGTTCCTTCACTCACCGGTCGAGTCGATCAACGGGGAGCGCATCCGCTCGATTGAGGATGTCGCGGCGGCGTTTGCTAAACCAGTCGACTATCATGTGATTTCGCTTCTCGGGGACCAGCGGCCGATCGTGCTCGAGAGCAATCTTGTTGAAGAGGCCCGTCCCCGCATCCTTGAGCGCTATGGAGTCACCTCGGAGCAAAATCTCGAAAAATGAACATTCCACGACTTTTCCCGACTCTCATCGCCATGATGATCGCTGCGGTTCCCGCCGTCGCCATCGAGCCTGCGGTGTCTGGGGATTCCGCAGCCAACGGTCTGCGACACTCGATCCTTCGCATCAGCTCGACCAACCAGGCCTATGATTTTTTTCAGCCGTGGGTGAAAAAGGAACCTGAGAACCGGCGAGGTGTCGGAGCGTTGATCGAGGGCGGGCGGATTCTTGTGACGGCCGATTTGATCGAAAACGCGAATTTGATCGAACTCGAAAAAGCCGATGCTCCCGGGAAGGTGACTGCTGCGATCGAGTTGGTCGACTTTGATTGCAACTTGGCGTTGTTGCGTCCGCTCGATCCCGCGTTCCTCGAGGGCATGATACCGCTTCGGCTCGATGCCACGGCGGCCAACGGCGACGAGGCCACAGTCGTGCAGGTCGAACCGAACGGTGAGTTAGCCAAAACAACTGGTCGCATCACCTCCGTGACGATCGGAGGATATCCCTTCATGAACCTCGGGTTGCTTGTCTTCAAATTCTCCGCGCCCCTGCAGCAGCGCGACTGGAGCTTCACGCTTCCGGTGGTTCGGAACGGTGCCCTTTGCGGAGTTCTGATGCGCTATGACAGCCGCAACCAGACCTCCGAGGTGATCCCGCCGCCGGTGATCGCACATTTCCTGAAGGAGGCCGATGGCGGGACCTATCGCGGGTTTGCGCGACTCGGTGTTTCTTTTTCGTCGCTGCGAGATCCCCAATTTCGTCGTTATCTGGGACTGGAGAACGCAGGCGGCATCTATGTCACGCAGGTCGCACCGGACAGTTCTGCGAGCAAAGGCGGAGTGCGCAAGGGGGATGTGATTCTGGCGGTGGACGGAATGGAGTTGGACGAGGATGGAAACTACAACGACCCTGACTTTGGGAAAATTCTCTTCAGCCATCTTACAAATACGCGCAAGCACCCCGGCGATGAGTGCGATGTGCGGATTTTTCGGGACCGCAAGGCGATGACGCTGAGTGTGCGCACCGAGGTGCCGGATGATGGGAAAAGGCCCAGCGCGACTTACAGCGGCGGGAAGCCGCCCAAATATGTGGTGCTTGGCGGTCTCGTGTTTCTGGAACTTTCGCGCGATTACCTTCGCGAGTGGGGAGGGAACTGGCGAGAGAAGGCTCCCCAGCGGTTGGTGTATTTGGATGCCTTTCAGGACGAGATGCCCGCGGATCGCGGGAGGATCGTGATTTTATCGCAGGTCCTGCCGTCCCCGCGGACCATCGGCTACGAGCATTTGGAAAACCTCGTGGTGTCCCGGGTGAATGGGCGGGAGATCAAGAGCCTCGAGGATCTCGCCGCCGCCGCCGGGCAGCCCGGAAATGGATTTCAGAGGATCGACTTCGAGGAGGATCCGAAGACGATTTTCCTCGATTCCCAGGCTGTCCAGGACTCCAACGCGGAGTTGATGGAGCAATACGGGTTGCCAGCCTTGCAACGGTTGTGAACGCATTCATCTATTCCCTCCTCGGCGTGGTATTGATCGCAATGCCACGGTTTGTTTTCGCGGAATCGGGCGTTGAGGTTTTTCAGGGTTGCCGGTTTGTTTCCAGCGAGTGGGCTGATGGCGACAGTTTTCCTGTGAGGTTGCCCGACGGACGCGAGGTGACAGTGCGTTTGTATGGGGTGGATTGCATCGAGACGGCTGCGGCCAACGAAACACTCGCCAGGCGGTTGCGCGCCCAGCGAAGGTATTTCGGGATCGAAGCGGGGGATGGAATCGATTCGGGGGAGACCGCGCGAATGCTCGGTGTCGAGGCGGCGATCCGGACCGCTTCATTGCTGGCAGAACCGTTCTCTGTGGAGACATCCTTCACGGATGCTCGCGGCTCTGGGATGTCACAGAGGGTCTATGGGTATGTGACATTGCAGGACGGGAGGGATTTGGGTTCGGTGCTGGTCGGAGAGGGGTTGGCGAGGGCCTTCGGGGTCGTTCGCAGCCGTGCCGACGGGACACCAGGCGAGGAATACCGTCAACGCCTTGCCGACTTTGAGTTGGTGGCGGCCGGTTCGCGTCGCGGGGCTTGGGCGAAGACCGACTGGTCCAAGCTCGCCGCCGACAGGGCATTGGAGCGGGACGAGGCGCACGAACTCGCCGCCCTTATGGGAAAAAGCCCTCCCGCCGCAGGTGTCGATCCGAACACCGCCTCGGCGTCGATTCTCGAAACCCTTCCGGGGATCGGGCCTGTTCTCGCGGGGCGCATCATCGAGGAGCGCGACGTGGGGGCGTTCCTCACGGCCGACGATCTTCGGAAGGTCAAGGGAATCAGTGATGGGGTGTTGGAGCGGATCTCGACGCACCTCCGGTTCGACGAGGCCGAGCGTCAAAACATCGCCACACCAGTTGGCACTGGCGGGATATCCAACCAACGGGCCAGCGACTGACCGACATCTGCAAACGTGTGGCGAACGCCGAAGTCGATGCCTTTGGCAAAATCGGGGCCGTAAAAAAGAACAGGCACGAACTCACGAGTGTGGTCACTTCCATGCATGGAGGGGTCGTTCCCGTGGTCCGCGGTGATGCAAAGGAGATCGCCCTGACGGAGTGACTGGAACAGTGATGGAAGCATTGCGTCAAATTCCTCCAGAGCGAGGCCGTAGCCCGCGATGTCGCGGCGGTGACCGAAGACGGCATCGAAATCCACGAAATTTGTGACAATAAGTCCACCATCTCCGCATGTCTCGAGGGCGAGGAGTGTTTGTTCCATGATGGCGTGGTGTCCGGAGGCGCGGATTTCCACGGTGGTGCCGCGATGCGCGAAAATGTCACCTGTTTTCCCGATCGCGACCACGTCCCGGCCCGCGGAGGAGACATTGTCCAGCAAGGTAGGGGCGGGTGGTGGAACGGCAAAATCTTTGCGGTTCGATGTGCGTCGAAAGGGACCCGCTGGTCCGCCGGAAAACGGACGGGCGATGACCCTGCCGACACGCCATGGGCTGTTATCGAGAGACTCGCGAACGGTTTTGCAGAGGGCGATCAAGCGATCCAAGCCGAAGGCCTCCTCGTGGCAGGCGACTTGGAACACGCTGTCGGCCGAGGTGTAAAAAATCGGCAACCCGGTGAGGAGGTGTTCGGCTCCGAGGGATTCGATGATGGTTGTGCCCGAGGCATGGCAATTTCCGAGGGATCCTGAGGTGCCCCAGCGATGGAAAATGTCATCCAGCAACGCTCCCGGAAAACAATCCGGTTGCTCGGGGAAATAGCTCCAATTGAAATCAACCGGCACGCCGGCGAGTTCCCAATGGCCACTCGGCGTGTCTTTGCCGGTGCCAACAGGTGCGGCGCAGGCGTGGGAGCCAAGAAGGGGCACGGGGGTGTCCCAGCCGTCGATGTCGCGCCCGCGGGCAAGGCGGGCCGCTTGTCCCAGGCCGAGCGAGCAAAGGTGGGGGAGATGGAGCGGGCGGGCGGGAGAGGTTGCCGAGCCGTTCATAAACGCCTCCGCAATGTGGCCAAGCGTGTCCGCGCCGACATCCGTCCCGGCGCCCTGTCTGAAATGTCTGGCATCTGGAGCGGCGCCGATGCCGAAGGAGTCCATGACCAGAAGGATGGCGCGCTTGGACCCCATGGGATCAACTTAACGACTCCAGCACCGCCGGGGAGGGGGTGGGAGTGGAATCTGAGATTTGAATCGCGGCCAGAATGCGCCGCGAGGCGGCGAGTGCCTCGTGTTCGTTGCGGGCGTGGATGGTGGCGAGTGGTTGGGCGGTGTGCACCCGATCACCGAGGGAGGCATGGAACACGATGCCCACCGAGTGGTCGATCCGGTCGGTGGTGCTGACTCTTCCCCCTCCGAGGGCGACGACAGTCATTCCGAGATCGCGGGTGAGCATCTCCGATACAAGGCCTGTGGTCGGGGAGGGGACATCCAGCGAATAGCGGGCGCTGGGCAGATGTTTTCGGGGGGAGTCCATGAAATCCGCCGGCCCGCCAAGCGAGTGAACCATTTTTGAGAAGACCTCGGCGGCGCGTCCGCTTGAAAGGGCGGATTCGAGAGCAGACTCCGCGTCCGCAGCCGACGCGGTCAATCCGCAGGCGACCAGCATTTCCGAGGCGAGGGCGAGAGTGACATCGCGCAGGCGCGGGGTGGTTGATTCGTTTCGTAGGAATGTGGCAGCCTCAAGCACCTCGAGGGCGTTTCCCGCCGAGCGGGCGAGCGGTTGATCCATGGCGGTGAGGAGCGCCCGGGTGGGAAGTCCTGCGCTGTTGGCGACCTCGATGATCCTGCGGGCGACGGATCGGGCCTGGTCGGTGGATTCCATGAACGCGCCGTTGCCGAATTTCACATCCATCACCAGGTATTGGAGACCGGCGGCGAGTTTTTTCGAGAGGATCGACGCGGTGATGAGGTCCAACGACTCGACGGTGGCTGTGACATCGCGCACCGCGTAGATGCGGCGGTCCGCCGGGGCGAGCGAGGCGGTTTGGCCGATGATGGCGACCCCGCAATCGCGGACGGTTCGGGCGAACAGGTCGTTTCCCGGGGTGGTGTTGTATCCCGGGATCGATTCGAGTTTGTCGAGGGTGCCGCCGGTGTGGCCGAGGCCGCGTCCTGAGATCATGGGAACGAAGGCGCCGCAGGCGGCGACGAGGGGGCCGAGGACGAGAGAAACGAGATCACCGACGCCGCCGGTGGAGTGTTTGTCCACCACGGGGCCCGGCAGTGTGGACCAGTCGAGTGTTTCCCCCGAGTCACGCATGGCCAGGGTGAGCGAGGCGCACTCTTGGATGTTCATGCCCTTGAGGAGTGTGGCCATGGCGAATGCGGCGATTTGGGCCTCGCTCACGGATCCGTTGGCAACACCGGCGATGAATGTCGAAATGTCATCCTGGGAGAGCGGGGATCCGTCACGCTTCTTGCGGATGGTTTCCTGGGGAAGAATCATGGCGGGGGATCACCAGCGGAGCGCTGCTGTGGCGGCGAGGGCGATCCCGTAGAGCAGTCCCCCCGCCGCGGCGGTTGACCACCGGAGTTGGGTGGAGGTTGCCCATGACAGCGCGTCGCGGAGGAGGTAGGGCATGCCAACGAGGAACAATCCGGCGATGGCCCAGGCGACGCCGAGCAGTGTGAGGAGGATGCGGTCGGGTTCGGTGCGGAGAAAGGCGGATTCGAGAACGGGCTCGGCAGCGAGCAGGAGAATCATGCCGAGCGCGCGCACGGCTAGGAACTCCTCAAGATAAAGCCAGGAGAGGATGGCACCCGCGACGATACCGAACAGCATGATGTTCCGGAGAGGGGAGAACTCGCCAAGGTCGATGCGGCTGACAAGGAGGAAGCTCCACAAGGCGGCGACGGCGATGAGGGCTGTGGCGGCTGCTCGCGAGCGGGGAAAAGAGACGGCCGCGCGCTGGAGAGCGGCGGGTTGAATCAGTGCGGCCGCATGGGAAATGATGAGAAGGAGCCCGGCGGCGAGGCCGGTTGTTTGCATCGATAGATGGTAGATCATTTGCGCGCCTTCTTCTTTTTTGGTGCGGGGATCTTGGCAAATTGCTCCCAGAGTTTGTCCTCGAGTGCGGTTTGGGCGGCTGCGACTTGGGCCTCCTTTTTGCTCGATCCCTCGCCTCGCCCGAGTTCGATATCGTTCCAAACGACGCAGCAGATGAATTGCTTCGAGTGCTCGGGGCCGCTCTGGGAGAGGATGCGGTAGTCGGGGGCCGAGGGTTGGATGGCTTGGAGAATCTCCTGGAGGTAGCCCTTCGGGTTGATCTCCTCGGGTTGGTTGGCGATTTCGGTGAAGACGCACTCCATCTGGCGCAGGAGGAAAATCCGGGCGGCGTCGTATCCGCCATCGAGGTAGATTGCGCCCACGAGGGATTCGAATGCATCGGCGAGGGTGGAGGCGCGTTCGCGGCCTCCGTTCGACTCCTCGCCGCGACCCATCATCATGCAATTTCCGAGATCGAGCTCCTTGGCGCGTTCTTTCAACGCCGGGCGTGAGACGATGCGGGTGCGAAGTTTGGTGAGTTGCCCCTCTCCGAAGTCGGGAAACATGCGGAAGAGGTGCTCGGTGACGGTGACCTGGATGACGGCATCGCCGAGAAACTCCAGGCGTTGGTTGTCGAAGGGGTAGTTTTTTCTCTCCAGCGAGATGCTGGGATGGGTGAGTGCCTCAGCCAAGAGGAGGCTGTTCCTGAATTTATAGAGGAGTCGCTCCTCCAGTGGATTCATGAACGGATTTTCTGATGGTTTGCTTTTCTCCACGGTATCAATGTGGCGATGCTCCGTCTGTGGCCGGACCGATCGCAGGTTGCGTCGCAAATTTAGCGTTCGGCGGGCGGTGGGCAAGAACACCTTTTGCTTTCCGGGGAAGGCGCTGGAGTGTCCGGTGAGGAAAGATTTGGAAACCCCGGGGAGCGGCAGTTTGAGATGGTTGCCAGCGGTTGAGTGTCAGGACAAGTCCTCGGCGGTGACGCTTTGCTGGGGGCGGGAGGCGAGGTGGGTCGCCTGGTCCACGACGCGGGTGGGGGATTCGTCGAAGCGGTAGCCGTGGCAATTCGGGCAGGTGACCACCCGCGCGGCGACAATCGAGTCGCAGCCTTCGCAGACCTTGAAGTTCGCAGGGGCAGCGATGATTTTTTTGGCCTTGGCCACGCGCTCCGCGAGGTGGGGATCGTTCGACATGGGGTGAATGATATCGGTTCACGGGTGCCGCGCCACTTGAAAGCGAGAAATGGAGCGGTGGTAATTTCTCGATCGTTGCTTGCAGTGACATGGCTGTGGGGAGTAATTCGATGGGGATGGATTCACCAACGTTTTTGAAAAGCCCTAAAGCTTCATCGCCTCGAGTCGCCTTGGTTGCCGGCGTGTTGATCCTGTTGTTGGCTTTCTTTCGGGTGTTGCGGGCGGTTTGGTTGCCCGAGTTGCCGAATTTTTCACCGATTGCGGCAGTGGCCTTTTGCGGCGGATTGTTTCTTTCCGGTTGGATCGCGTGGGCATTGCCGCTGGGCGCGTTGGTGTTGTCGGATTTGGCGCTTTCGATGCTTCTCGGTTACGCGCCCTTCAGTGCGGGTCAGGTCGTGGTGTGGATCTCAGTTGCCGGGATTGTCGGGATCGGGCGATTGGTGTCCGCGCGTGGAGGGGTGTCGATTTTTGGATTTTTTGGGGTGCTTGTCGGCAGCGGCGTGGCGTTTTACGTGGTGACGAACACCGGAGCATGGCTGATGAACCCAGCCTACCCGCGCGGGTTTGAAGGATTGTGGATGTCGTTGACCACTGGATTGCCCGGTTTCCCGCCGTCCTGGGTGTTTTTCCGCAATGCGCTGGTGTCGGATGTCCTTTTCGGGGCGCTGCTGTTGGCGGTGCGCGCCTATGCCCAGGAAGAGCGCTCAAGGGATCGAGTGGCGGTCCAGCGGGCTTGAGTCGCTGATTGACCGGGGTGGGATTCGTGTCGTTTCCGGTGTTTTGATCGGGAGGTGACGGGCAGGAGTGTTGCTGATTTTGCGACACCGTTGAACTGAGGGTTGAGGCATGTCTTCAATCGAATCACAATCAATGGTTGGTGGTGGGGAGGAGGAGTTGCTGGGTGTCGCGGGGAATCCCGAGACGGATACGGAAATGCTCAGGGAGATGGCAGCGAGGTGTGGGAATCGAGCGGTTCGCGCGGCGCTTGCGCGGAATCCTTCGACGCCTATATCCGATCTTCAGGCTCTCTGGCGAAGGGACCCCGGTGCGATTTTGGAAAACCCGCTTGTGTTTTTGTGGGAGTTCACGAGGCCCGGTTTGGCGAGGGAGATGATTCCGAAGGACTGCCAGTTCATGCTCTATCAGCACTTGCTCGTGCAGGATGAGTTTGTGCCGAGGCCCGATCTTATCGATTGCGAGTGGGTGGCTTGGCATCTGGCCAACGATGTCAGGAAATTGAAGTTCCGCTACCCGCTGCATGTGGTGGTGCGCGACGACACGTTGAAGATTCGTATGGCCTTGCTGAAGTTGTGTGTGAGGAATGTCAAGAAGGCGACAGCGTTGGCGGCGAGGTTCCCGCAAGATGCGATCGAGGTGCTGGCGGCGGACTCGCGGAGCGAGGTGCGGGAGGCGCTTTCTGCCGCGATCGCGGAGGGTTGGTTGACTCCGGAGCCGATGGATTCGGAATTTCTGATCCGGATGGCGCGTGAGTTGATCTCGAAGAGCATGGGCAATCTGGAGATCGCGGCGAGTATCGCCCGGTGGCCGGTCTTGAATGCAACGCTTATCGAGCGTCTTGCGATGCAAGCCAGTGAGGGCCTGCTTGTGATTCTGGCTGGGCATCCGAAGGCGTCTCCCTCGTTCCAGGCGCGCATGGCGTCGCATCCCTACGAACAAGTCCGGGCCAGAGTGGCCTCGGTGACGCCCGTGGAGGAGTTGATCGAGCGGCTGGCGAGGGATCCGAATCCCTTGGTGCGCGCAGGATTGGCTTCGTCGCCGCATCTGACGCCCGAGATCCAGCGCGCTCTTTATGCCAACAGGGACTCCGGCATCATTCTGGGCTTGGTAAAGAACCCAATCACCCTGCCTGAACTATTGGAGGCAATCTCCAAGATGCCGAATCTGGCGGTTGTGGGGCACTTGAGGGGGAATCCGAACACGCCCAAGCATGTTTTGAAGTCCTTGGAACTCGTTTGCCCGATGCCTGTGGTGGGTGCGTTGTGAGGGAGGGAGGAACGTTCGATCAGACTTGTCTGCGGCGCTTGACGCGGACGAGGGCGAGCGAGCGTTGGAGGGCGGCGGAAGTGGTGGCAAATTCCTCGCCGCTGAGTTTTTGGTCCGACATGGCTTTTTCCGCGCGGCGGACGGCCTCTTCGGCTGCCTCGGCATCGATGTCGCTTTCTTCGACAGCCATGTCTGTGAGGACAATGACGCGTTCGCCGGTGACTTCGACGAAGCCCTCACCGACGGCAAGGTTTGTTTCCTTGCCGTCCTTGGCGACCCGCAACTCACCCGGTTGGATTTGGGTGAGGAGTGGGACGTGTTGGGAGAGGATGCCGAGTTCTCCATCGATACCAGGAACGACAACGGAGTCGACGGTGTCCGAATACGTCTTGGCCTCGGGAGTGACAATTTCGAGTTGGAACATGGCGTGTGTGCTACGCGGCGGCGTTCAAGCGCGGGGTCAGGATTCCTTGAGGACCATGTCGATGCCGCCCTTCATGTAGAAATTCGACTCCGGCACGGCGTCGTGCTTTCCCTCGAGGATTTCTTTGAAGCCGCGGATGGTGTCGGCGGTGGAAACGTATTGGCCCTTGGTGCCTGTGAAGATTTCGGCCACATGGAAGGGTTGGGAGAGGAAGCGCTGGATTTTACGTGCGCGGTAGACGGTGAGTTTGTCTTCCGGCGAGAGTTCGTCCATGCCGAGGATGGCGATAATGTCTTGGAGGTCCTTGTAGCGTTGGAGGACGGTCTGGACGCCGCGGGCGACCTGGTAGTGCTCCTCGCCGACGATGTCCGGCGAGAGGGCCTTTGAGGTGGACGCGAGCGGATCGACTGCGGGGTAGATGCCGAGTTCCGCGATCGAGCGCTCGAGCACGATGGTCGAGTCGAGGTGCGCGAAGGTGTTTGCGGGAGCTGGGTCGGTGAGATCGTCCGCCGGCACATAGACGGCTTGGAACGAGGTGATCGAGCCTTTTGTGGTCGAGGTGATGCGTTCCTGGAGATCGCCCATTTCAGCGGCGAGGGTGGGCTGGTAGCCCACGGCGCTCGGCGTGCGGCCGAGAAGGGCCGAGACTTCGGCACCCGCCTGCGAGAAGCGGAAAATGTTGTCGATGAAGAGGAGCACGTCCTGATTTTTTTCGTCGCGGAAGTATTCCGCCATGGCAAGGGCCGAAAGGGCGACGCGGAGACGGGCGCCGGGAGGTTCGTTCATTTGGCCGTAAACGAGGGCGACTTTCGACTTGGCGATGTCATCCTGCACGATCACGCCCGACTCGCTCATCTCGGCATAGAGATCGTTGCCCTCGCGGGTGCGCTCGCCGACACCGGCGAAAACCGAGTAGCCGCCGTGGCCCTTGGCGATGTTGTTGATGAGTTCCATGATGACGACGGTCTTGCCGACACCTGCGCCGCCGAAGGCGCCCACTTTGCCGCCCTTGGTGAACGGGCAGATAAGATCGATGACTTTGATGCCCGTCTCGAGAATCTGGGCTTTGGTGTTTTGCTCGAGGAGCGGGGGGGCCTTGCGGTGGATGGGGTATTTTTTCTCGTGGGGCACCGGGCCACGGCCGTCGGTGGGTTCGCCGGTGACATTGAAGATGCGGCCGAGCACGCCTTCGCCGACGGGCACGGAGATCGGGGCGCCGAGGGCGGTGACATCCATGCCGCGGGTGAGGCCCTCGGTGGAGCTCATGGCGATCGAGCGGACCCAGTGTTCACCGAGGTGTTGCTGGACTTCGAGGGTGAGTTTGGTTTGCTCTCCATTGGCGTCGAAGTCGATTTCGAGAGCGTCGTAAATTTTCGGCAGGGCGCCGTCTGCCGGATTGAATTCAACATCGACGACGGGGCCGATGACTTGGACGATTTTACCTTTGTGGATCATGAGATGAGTGGGCGAAGAAAAAAGGGGCGTTTAATTAGTGGGTCGGGCTGCAGATGGCAACTGCAATTTGGTCGCTTTTTTAAACAAGGAGGGTGGTTGGGTTCTCGAGCATTTTGCGGACGGTGGCGAGGTATTCGGCGCCGAGGGCACCATCCACCACGCGGTGGTCGCCGCTGAGGGAGATCGCCATGCGCTGGCCGGCGACGATCTGGTCGTTCGGTCCGACGACAGGTTTCTTGACGATGGCTCCGACGGCGAGGATGAGCGATTGGGGAGGGTTGATGATGGCGTAGAAGTTGTCCACGCCGTAGGCACCGAGGTTCGAGACGGTGAGGGTGCCGCCGGCGTATTCCTCGGGCTTGAGTTTTTTTCCGCGGGCGCGGGTGGCGAGGTCCTTGACGGCGGCGCTGAGGGCGCGAATCGAGAGTTTGTCGGCGGCGCGCACCACCGGAGTTACGAGTCCGTCCTCGACGGCGATGGCCACTGAGAGGTGGACGCCCGAGTATTCGACAATCGCGTCGCCCGCGAAGGCGGCATTGACTTTGGGATGGGCGGCGGCGGCACGTGCAGCGGCAAGAAGAACGAAATCGTTAACGGTGATCTTCGGTGCGCCAGTGGATTCGGCCGCGGCATTGATGTCCTTTCGGAGTTTGGCGAGCGGTGCGGCATCCATCTCCATGGTGAGATAGAAATGCGGAATCTGCGTTTTGCTGGCGAGGAGGCGCTCGGCGATGGTGCGGCGCATGCCCGAGAGCGGGATTTTCTTGTCGGAGTCCGACATCGGCACGTCGATTTTCACGGCGGCAGGGGCTGATGGAGCCGAACGGCCCGCGGTCGGCGCGTTTTCAAGGTCGGCGGCGAGAATGCGAGCGCCGGGGCCGGAGCCTTGGAGGCGTGAGAGGTCGATGCCGCGTTCGGCGGCGATTTTTTTGGCGAGCGGGGAGGCTTTGACGCGCGACCCGTCCGCCATCGGGCGGGTTTTCGGGCGAGGGGATGCGGGGGCGAGAGAGGATTTGCGTGGTGCGGGGGCCTCCGAGGGGGTTGCCGGTGCGGAAGATACCACCGCCGAGGGGGGCTTGCCACCGTTGTCCAGCATGGCGATGGGTTCGCCGACCTTCACCACACCGCCGGCGGGAATGACGATTTCGCCGAGAATCCCCTCGTCGAAGGCCTCCATTTCCATGGTGGCCTTGTCTGTTTCGACATCGGCGATGACGTCGCCGAGGGAGATTTTGTCACCGGGTTTCTTGTGCCATTTAACGAGTGTGCCCTCGAGCATGGTGTCGCTCAGCTTGGGCATGGTGATTGGAGTCATACTGGAATGGGTGCTTGGTTTGGTGGTCAGCAAATGAGGAGCGCCTTTTCGATGACGCGGTCGGGAGTGGGGAGTTGGATTTTTTCGAGTTCCGGCGAGTAGATGGCGGGAGCGTCGAGCGAGCAAACGCGCTGCACGGGGGCGTCGAGTTCGTCGAAGATTTGCTCTTGGATCGTCGCCGCGATTTGGGCCGAGACGCCGCAGAATGGCTTGTTCTCGTCCACGAGCACTGCGCGGTGGGTTTTCGAGACGCTGCGGAGGATGGCCTCCTCGTCCAGCGGACGGATCGAGCGGAGATCGACGACTTCGGCGTTGATGCCGTGTTCCGCAGCGAGGATTTCGGCGGCTTTGAGGGCGGTGATGACCGCGCGGCCGTGGGCGATGAGCGAGATGTCGGTGCCTGCGCGTTTGATGTCCGCGACGCCGAGCGGGATGAGGTATTCCTCCTCCGGGACCTCCCAGGATTCGCCGTAGAGGAGGGTGTTTTCCATGACGCAGACGGGGTCGTTGTCACGAATGGCGGTTTTCATGAGTCCCTTGGCATCGTAGGCGGTGGCTGGGCAGACGACCTTGAGTCCGGGGGTGTTTGCGATGAAATTTTCCGGGGTGTGAGAGTGGGTGGCTCCGACGTTGGTGCCGCCGTTTGCGGGGCCGCGGATGACGATCGGGCAATTGATGAGGCCGCCGCTCATGTAGCGGACTTGGCCGGCGTTGTTGATGATCTGGTCCCAGGCGACGTAGGCGAAGCTCCAGAACATGAGTTCCATGACCGGGCGGATGCCGAGCATCGAGGCGCCGACGCCCATGCCGATGAAGCCCGCCTCGCTGATTGGCGTATCGACCACGCGTTTGTCTCCGAAGCGCTCCCAGAGTCCCTCGGTGACCTTGTAGGCGCCATTGTATTGGGCGACTTCCTCTCCCATGATGACGACGTTCTCGTCGCGGATGATTTCTTCAGCGAGGGCGTCGTTGAGGGCTTTGCGGTAGGTGATCAGTGGCATGGTGTGTGGGTGTGTCGTTGCGAAAACAAATCGTGAAACGGGTGCTCCGGTTCCGGCGAAATTCCTAATCTCCGAAGAAGTGGCGACCGGTCATGCCGGCATCGGTTTGTTTGTCCACTTCCCAGTAGACGTCCTCGAAGATCGATTCGGGTGCCGGGAACGGGCTGTCGATGGCGAATTGGGCTGCCTTGGAGGCTTCCTCTTTGACCTTGTCATCGATCGCCTCGATTTTTTCCTCGGTGATGACGCCCTCCTCCACGAGGCGTTTGCGCCAGAGGCGGATCGGGTCGTGGTGGTTTTTGTAGCGTTCGATTTCGTCGGGAGAGCGGTATTTCTTGGCGTTCGCGTCGGCGACCGAGTGGCCGTAGTAGCGGTAGGTGTCGATTTCGAGCACGGTGGGGAGAGAGTGTTCGTGGGCACGGCGCATGGCGCTGTCCGTTTTTGCGCGGACTTCGTAGAGGTCCTCCCCGTTGGCGATGTCCCAGACGATGCCGTATCCGTCGGCGCGTTCGGCGAGGCAGTTACGCATTGCCGATGAGCGTTCGAGGGTGGTGCCCATCGAGTATTTATTGTTCTCGATGATGTAGACGACGGGGAGTTTCCAGAGGGCAGCGAGGTTGAGCGACTCGTGGTAGGCACCCTGGTTCACTGCACCGTCTCCCATGAAGCAAAGGGCAGCTCCTTTTTTGTTTTGATATTTGAGCGCGTAGGCGAGGCCCAAGCCAAGGGGAGTCTGGCCGCCGACGATGCCGTGGCCGCCCCAGTAGTTTTTGTCCGGGGCGAAATAGTGCATCGAGCCGCCCTTGCCGCGCGAGCAGCCAGTCGCCTTACCGAAGAGTTCCGCCATGCATTCGTCCATGCCCATGCCCACGGCGAGGGCATGTCCGTGGTCGCGGTAGGCGGTGATGATGTGATCGTTTTTCCCCATGAGGGAAACGGTGCCCACGGCAACGGATTCCTGCCCGATGTAGAGGTGCAGAAACCCTCCCATAAGTCCTTGATTGTAATACTTCAATGCCGTCTGCTCGAAGCGCCGGATTCTCAACATTTCCTTGAGGAAATGGATTTTTTGCTGAGGGTTGAGTGAGGCGTTGATGCGGGCTTGGGCGAAGTCCGCGGGATCAACGGCGACATCGTCATCGGTGGCACTCGTCATGGATCGTGATTTTTGAGGCATTGAGTTGGTGGAATGGTCGCTCCGCTTGGATCGACCGGCGTGAAGTTTCTCTCAAGTAGCGATAGGTTGGCAATGCTGAAATCCGTCGTGCTGGCGTGGGTGGACTTGGTCGGAAACTTCAGGAGATTTTCTCGAGGAGGTAGGGTTTGAGGTCGGCGATGGCGATGCGTTCCTGTTGCATCGAGTCGCGGTGGCGGAGGGTTACGGTGTCCTGTTTTTCAGGGCCGTTTTCGCCGATGGTGTCGAAGTCGATGGTGACGCAGAACGGCGTGCCCGCCTCGTCCTGGCGGCGGTAGCGGCGGCCGATGGCGCCAGCCTCGTCGTAGAAAACGTTCATGAGGGGGCGGAGCGAGGCGGCGATCTCCTTTGCCTTCTCGACAAGCGGGGGCTTGTTTTTGAGGAGTGGGAAGACGCCGCACTTGATCGGGGCCATGCGGGGGTGGAACCGGAGGACGGTGCGGGTCTCGGAGTTGCCCTTGTCGTCGGTGACGGTCTCTTCGTCGAAGGCTTCGCAGATGAGGGCGAGAGTGGTGCGGTCCACTCCCGCGCTGGGTTCCACGACGTGGGGCACGAAGCGCTCCTTGGTCGCCTCGTCGAAGTAATCGAGAGGCTTGCCCGAGTGCTCGATGTGTTTCGAGAGGTCGTAGTCGGTGCGGTAGGCGATGCCCTCGAGTTCGCTGACTCCGAAGGGGAATTCGTATTCGAGGTCGTAGGTTTTTTTCGAATAGAACGCGCGGTCGCCGTCCGGGATGTCGACCACGTGGATTTTCGAGCGCGGGATGCCGATGTCCTCGTAGAATTTGAGGCGTTGCTCGAGCCAGTAGTCGGTGAGGGCCATGCCGTCCTCCGGGCGGCAGAAATACTCGATTTCCATCTGCTCGAACTCGCGCGAGCGGAAGATGTAGTTGCGGGGATTGATCTCGTTGCGGAAGGCTTTTCCGATTTGGGCGATGCCGAAGGGGAGTTTCTGGCGCGAGGTGTCTAGGACGTTGCGGAAGTTCACGAAGATCGCCTGCGCGGTCTCGGGGCGGAGGTAAACGAGGTTGTCGTCACTCTCCAGAGGCCCCGCATGCGATTTGAACATGAGGTTGAAATCCCGGGGTTCGGTGAGCGCGCGACTGCCGCAGTTCGGGCAGTATTTTTCACCATTCTTTTCAGGAAGCTGGTCGGCGCGGTGGCGGGAGTTGCAGGCCTTGCAGTCGACCATCGGGTCGCTGAAGGTCTCCTCGTGGCCCGAGGCCTTCCAGACGGCGCGGTTCATGATGATCGAGCCGTCCATGCCCTCCATGTCATCGCGCTCGCGGACATTGCGGCGCCACCAGAAGTCCTTGAGGTTTTTTTTGAGTTCCACGCCCAGCGGGCCGTAGTCCCAGAATCCGTTGATACCCCCGTAGATTTCGGAGGATTGAAAAATGAACCCGCGCCTTTTGCAGAGGCTGACAATTTTTTCCATTCGGGTGGTAGAGGCGTCCTTCGACATAGGGCGCGCATGAAAGCGGAGCGGGGCGGATGCGTCAACGCGGCAGGTGCGCGGTGATATCGCGGACGAGTGCCGGGCCGTGGTAGACGAAGCCCGTGTAGAGTTGGACGAGGTTCGCGCCCGCGTCGAGTTTCTCGCGGGCTGATGCGGCATCCATGATGCCGCCCGAGGCGATGATCGGGAGTGAGGTGGATTCGCGGAGGGTGCTGATGACCTCTGTCGAGCGCGCGCGGAGCGGGGCGCCGCTGAGGCCGCCGGCGGTGTCCTGCTCTTTTGTCAGCGAGGTGTGGTCAAGTGTGGTGTTTGTTGCGATGAGGCCCGCGAGGCCCTCGCTGTCGGCCATGGCGGCGATCTGGCGGATGTCCTCCTGCACGAGATCGGGGGCGATTTTGACGAGGAGCGGTTTCGAGGCGTCGATGGCTTTCAGGGTGCGAATGATCTCTGCCAGGGCGGCGGTGTCCTGGAGGGCGCGGAGGCCCGGGGTGTTCGGCGAGCTGACATTGACGACGAAGTAGTCGCCGTAGGGGAGGAGGAGGCGGAAGCTGGTGGCGTAGTCCGAAGCCGCTTGTTCGTTCGGTGTGAGCTTTGATTTTCCGATATTGATGCCTACGGGAATGCGCGGCCAGTTGCCGGAAGCCTTCATGCGGCGCAGGCGGGCCTCCACGGCGCTTGCGCCAGCGTTGTTGAAGCCCATCCGGTTGACGATCGCGCGGTGTTCGATGAAGCGGAAGCTTCTGGGTTTCGGGTTTCCCGGTTGGGCGAGGGCGGTGATGGTGCCCGCCTCAACGAAGCCGAAGCCGAGGGCTTCCCAGGAGCGGAGCGCCCGGGCATTTTTATCCATGCCTGCGGCGAGGCCCACGGGGTTCGGGAAATCGAGGCCGAAGAGGCGCACCGGGGCCTGGGGTTGCGGGCCGAATGTCGAGCGGAGGATGGCGCGCGGGGTGAGGTGCAGGCAAAGGATGGCGAGATTGTGGGCGGCTTCGGCGGGAAGGCTGAAGAGGAGCGGGCGCAGGAGCGCGTTGTAGGGATCCATTCGCCACAAGGGTTACGGCGAAGGCGTGCCGGGCTCAAAACAAAAACGGGGGCGCGTTGACGGATCGGGCGGGGCTTTGGTAGGGGAGTTGGGCTATGAGGAATATCATTCGATCGGTTCTTGCCTGTGCGGCGGTGCTTGTGGTGTCGGGGTGTCTTGTGTCGCCCGTCTCGACATCCGGCGGGATTGGCGCGGTGACTGTGCGGAATTCCAATCCGAACTCGATCATTGCGGCGTTGCAAAACGAGTTTTCGCAAAACGGCTACACGCTGTTCGACTCGAACTACCCGGATTCCGTCTCGTTCGACAAACCCGCCGGAACGTTTGGCAACGCCATGTGGGGAAGTTACGGAGCGCCGCAGTCGATCCGTGTGAACATTTCGATCGTGCCGATTCCTGGAACGACGAATTACCGTCTCGAGCCGCGCGTGTCATCGGTGACCGATGCCGGCGAGGCAGGGTTCGACCAGGAGCGTCCACTCATGGGATTGTGGAATGCCGAGTTCGGGCCGCTTCTCAAACGCGCGGCAAGTCAGGCATCGTTTTAAGAAGTAATCACACGCCGTGGCGGGCGTGCCAGTCCTTGTAGACAAATGGGGAGATTTCCGACGGCTTGATCTCACTCCGGCCGCCCCAGAACACATTTGTGTAAGAAACGGGAATGCCCGTCTCGTCGAGATGCTTGTCGATGGCCGCTTTGAATTGGAGGACGCGGTCCTTGTCGGTGCCGTGGGAGACGGCCATGATGTTCACGTTGTTGAATTCCGGCCCGCCCTCGCGCCAGTAGCAATGGGTGAGGCATTCGTGGCGACCGATCAGCGCACCCGACTCCTCCTCGCGGCCCATTGGCACGGCCCAATGGAAGAGAGCATTGAAGCGGGTCACGCGCACCCCTGTTTGCGAGGGTTTGACATGTTCGAGAAAGGTCGAGAAGCGTCCCAGCAACTTGCGTTCGTGGAGGGACTCCGCCACGGCAAAAAACTCCTCAAGGCTGACGCCGGCCTCCTCCGCGCGGGTATTCCAGGCAGGCTCGCGGATTTCGCTGGGGGTGAATTCCCTTTTGAGCGCGACGAGGATGCGCCACTCATGGTCTGTGAGGTGCACAACGCCCGTCTTGAGCATGCGCGCGGGGGCTTCCGATCGGTCGCCGGGTTCGAGCGTCTTGCGGCGGACATGGCCGACGCCAAGCGCAAAGATGCCGCGGGCGGGCATGAGACGGTAGGCTTCTGCGCCGGTGAGTTTCATGAGCAGGCGGCAATGGGCGTCGAGGGATTGTCCTGCGGGCACCTTGAGCGTGGTCCAGAGTTTGTAGGCTTCGCCGGGAATCTTGGCATCCGTCGAGCGAATCACCACATGGCCGGAGAATGGATCCTGCTGGAACATGAAATCGAATGCCGCGTCGAGTTTGTCGGCGGGGACTTTCCAAGCCACCAGCGCCCCCTCGGCGAGGTTGGTGGCGAGGAGGGTCTGGCGGACGCGGCGGATCGTGCCCGCCTCAAGCATGGCACGAATCCTCTCCAGCACGACCGGAAGCTCGACACCGCTCAGGCGCGAGATTTCCTGAAAAGGCTCGCGGGAAAAACCGGAAATCTTGTCTTCGGAAACGGCAAGGATGCTGGCGTTGACGGGGTCGTTGTGCTCGGTCGGAATCATAAAGAGGCGGGGACTTTTACGCATCGTCATCCGCCCTGCAAGACGAGAGGGGTGGAAGGGAGCAAAGCATAAACGATTCGACCTCCCGAGGGGCGTAGCCGAAGGCGGGATCGTAGTGGTGGCGCTGGACGGAAGTGCTATTTCACCCGCTTTTCGAACTCGTCGGGGAATTTCGCGAGGAAGCTTTGGGTGGGCCAGGAGCAGGCTTCGCCGAAGGCGCAGATGGTGCGGCCGGCGATGTTGTCAGCGATGTTTTTGAGGTTCTTGGCGTCGTCGGTGCGGCTGCCCTCGTCGAGGATGCGGGTGGTGACCTTGGACATCCAGAGGCTGCCTTCGCGGCAGGGGGTGCATTGGCCGCAGCTTTCGTGGGCGTAGAACTGGTTCAGGTTGTTGAGTGCCCAGACCATGTCGCGGGAGTCGTCCATGATCATGACGCCGCCGCTGCCTACCATGGTGCCGGCGGCTTGGAGCGTGGCGGCATCCATGGTGAGGTCGAGGAGCGGGACGTCCTTATCGACCATGGTGCCGTCGGGGCCCTTGGATTTGATTTTGAACACCTCGCCGGCGCGGAGGACCTTCGCGGAGCTGCCGCCGGGGATGACCGCTTTGAGAGAACGGCCTGGTTTGAGACCGCCGCAGACGTCGTTGATGAGTTCACCGAGGGTGACGCCACCGCACGGAATCTCGTAGAAGCCCGGGCGTTGGACATCGCCGCTGACGCACATGGTGCGGGTGCCGCCGTCGCCGGGTGTTCCCATTTTGGCGTATTCCTCCGGACCCATGGCCAGGATGTGTTTCACGTGGCAGATGGTTTCCACGTTGTTCACGATGGTTGGCTTCATGTAGAGGCCAAGCACGGCGGGGAAATATGGAGGCTTGATGCGCGGGTAGGGGCGCTTGCCCTCGAGGGACTCGAGGAGGCTGGTCTCCTCGCCGCAGATGTAGGCGCCCGCGCCTTGGTGGACGTAGATATCGAGGTCGAAGCCCGAGCCGAGGATGTTTTTGCCGAGAAAGCCCTTCGCTTTGGCCTCCTTGATGGCCTCCCAAACGATCTTCGCGGCTTTCGGGAATTCGCAGCGGATGTAGATGTAGGAGAGATGGACGTTTGTGGCGAATGCGGCGATGGCCAGGCCCTCGATGAGTTGGTGTGGGTCCTGGTGGAGGATGTAGCGGTCCTTGAAGGTGCCTGGTTCGGATTCGTCGCCATTCACGACGATGTAGTGCGGTTTGCCGTCGTCGTATTTGATGAAGCTCCACTTCGCACCGGCCGGGAAGCCCGCGCCGCCACGACCGCGGAGGTTGGCGGCCTTGACCATGTCGATGATCTCGGCGGGTTTCATGCCGAGGGCTTTTTTGAGGGACTCGTATCCACCGTGGGCGAGGTAGGTCTCGATGTCAGGCGAGTAGCCCGGTTTTGAGATGTTGCCGAAGATGATGCGGCGCTCTTTCGGGTGCGGAGTGGGAAGAAGTGAGACCATGGCTTATTTATATTGCTCTACGATGGCTGGAATGTCGGAGGGCGTGATATTTTCGACGAGGTCGTCATTGATGAGGGCCACTGGGGCGCTGCCGCAACTGGCGAGGCACTCGACGAATTCGACGCTGAACGAGCCGTCGGTGTTTGTGGGCGGCGCGTGGCCGAAGCCGTGGTGTTCACAGCCCGGGTCGATGCCCACGGCTTGGCAGAAATTGTCTTTCACCTGGTAGCTTCCTGCGAGGGCACAGGCGAGGGTGCGGCAGACGCGAATGATGGTCTTGCCCGCCTGCTCGCGGCGGAACCACGGGTAGAAAGTGACAAGCTCGATGATGTTGATCGGGGTGAGGTCGAGCTTGGCTGCGATCCACTCCATGCCGCTGTCGTCGATGAAGCCGAAATGGTTTTGCCAAAGGTGGAGGAGAGGAAGCGAGGCGCTCCGCTTGGAAACGGGGTAGTGGGAAACGAGTTCGTCCGCCTCGGCGACAAACTCTGGAGTCAAGGCATCCGCCTGGCGCGTCTTCATGTCGGTCATGGCGCGCATTTATCGGGGTTCCTATGGTCGCCATCAAGCAAAAGGATTGGCGCAATTGCTGCGACTGTGCGTGCGGTCGCGCCGCTGTGGGAGGTGAGGCAGCGGGAGGCGCGGAGGGCCATGTCGCGGCGGGTTTCGGGGGATGCGAGGAGCGATTCCACGGCGGCGAGCAGGCTTGCTGCATCGTGGACTTCGAGGGCGGCGCGATCGCGGAGGAACGAGTGGGCGAGAGTGGCGAAGTTGCGCATGTGAGGTCCAAAGAGGACAGGCACGCCGGCATTAACGGCTTCAACGGGATTTTGTCCGCCGCGGGCGCAGAGGCTTTTGCCGATGAAGACGACCGTGGCGCATGCATACCAACTGGCGAGTTCGCCGGTGGTGTCGACAAGGAGGACATCGGGCGAAGCGGGGGCAGTCAGCTTGGTGCGGCGCGCCACGCGAAGGCTCATGGAGGCGAGGCTGCGTTCCACGGAGTCGGCGCGCTCCTGGTGTCGCGGGACGAGGATGAGAAAGAGGTCTGGTCTGGACTTTCGCAGCGAGAGGAGGGTGGAGGCGAGAAGTTCCTCCTCGCCCTCGAAGGTGCTGCCGCCGAGGAGAACGGGGGCGTCCTTCGGGATGCCTAGGCTGTCGAGGACTGGGCGGAAATCGCGGAGCGGGCGCGGAGCGGCGGCCGAGTCGTCGAATTTCACGCTGCCTGTGACAACGAGTTTCGCGGGATCCACTCCGAGCGAGGTCCAGCGAGGGATGTCGGCGGATTCCTGGAGGCAGAGGAGGTCGAGTTGATTGAAGACCGGAGCGGCGAGCCAGCGGATCGCTCGGAAGCGTTGCTCGGATTTCGGGGAGAGGCGGGCATTGACGAGGGCCGCTTTGGCGCCCGAGCGGCGGACTTCGCAGACGATGTTCGGCCAGACCTCTGCTTCGACGAGAAGGAGGGCGCGGGGGCGGATGATGTGCACCGCTCGGCGGGAGACGGGAAGGAAGTCGAGGGGGTTGTAGATCGGCTCCAGCCAGGCTGTTTTGCGGGTCGCGGCGAGTTTGAATCCCGTCGAGGTGGTGGTCGAGAGGACAAAAGTGAGTGAGGGATCGTGGTTGCGGAGGGCTTGGATGAGTTTGAGGGCGATATTCACCTCGCCCACGCTCACCGCGTGGATCCAGATGCGGCCTGTGTTTTGGATTTTTTCCAGAACGCCATCGCTGTAGATCGCGAACCGCTGGCCGAATTTGTGGCGGTATTTTCCACGTCGGAGCATCCGGACAAGCAGGCCCGGGAGCAAAAGAACGAGCACCAAGGGGAAGAGCAGGTTGTAGGCGAGGCGTATGGGGCCTATCATGGTCTCGTGAAATAAAAAATCTCGCTGCCGCCGTAGCGTTTGTTTTTCAGGAGTTCGAATGGCGAGTCGGGAAGCGGAGAGCCCCCCGACTGGCGTTCCAGCACAAAGACGCCACCGGGGGCGAGGGCTTGGAAAAGCTTTTCTGAGACCATGAGTCGGGAGGCGTGGTCGATGTCACCAGGGAGTTTCGCGTAGGGGGGATCGGCAAAGACGAGGTCGAATTCGGATTCCCCAGTGTAAAGGTCGATGAAGCGGTAGGCGTCCATGGTCTGGGTGGCTGCCTTGACGCCCGCCATGAGGAGATTCGAGCGGGTGCAGCGGGTGCACTGGTCGTTCTGGTCGACAAAGACAGCGGATGTGGCGCCGCGGCTGAGCGCTTCGATGCCCATGGCTCCGGATCCCGCGAACAGATCAAGCACGCGGGCGCCGGGAACGAGATCGCCGAGGCTTGAGAAGACCGCTGCGCGCACGCGATCCATGGTCGGCCGGAGTCCATCCGGCGGGGCTTTGAGCGGTCTGCCGCCCGCGGTTCCTGCAACGATGCGCATGGGTCGAAAATCAGTTGCCCGGCTTGGGCGAGGCGAGGGGTTGTGAGGATTTTTTCTTGTTCGAGGGAAGTTTGAGGATGCCTTTCAAGAGGCCGCCAAGGTCGCGCTGGAGGCGCGCGCCGACGATCTTGTCAAGCAGGTCGGTCTTCGGGTGGTGGATGGTGCCGGTGACGGAGAATGGCATGTGGGAAAAGCCCTTGGTTTCCGAGGCTGTGAATTTTTTCCCCAGGATGCCCGCGGTTTTTTTCCTCAGGCGGTCGCTGACATGGAATCGGGCATCGAGTGCGAGGGTGCCGTCGAATGCGGCATCCCCTTTGGCGTCGAGGATGACATTATCTGTGGCGAGGGTGATGTTTTCGACGCGGATTTCGCCTCCGGCAATGGTTGCGTTCGCCTCTGCGGTGTCGAGTTCGAGGACCTGGAGTTCTTGGATTTGGAACATGTCGCCGAGTTGGCGGATGGGATCGATGGGGAGCATGCGCGCCTCTATGCAGTGGATGCGAGCGGCGCCAGTGTAGGTTGATTCGATACCCGGTGTGCCGGTGAGGGTGAATGTGCCCGAGAGGCGGCCGTCGGTGCCCTCGGGGTTGAACCCGGCATCCGTCGCGAGGCTGGCAAGCGAGACATTCTCGGCCGAGACGTTGGTGGAGAACGACGGGGTGCCGGACGATGAAAGCTCGAACGCAGCGGCAACGAGGCCTCCACCCCATGAGGCATTAATGTTCGGCAGGGTGAGGTGGTTTTCGTTCCAAGTGAAGGTGGCGTTCAGATCAGTCGGCTTGATCACGCCTCCAATGGTTGCAGTTTTTGCGAGGAACGAACCATGGGCCACGCCGTTTTCATCGATGAAGGATTCGAGAGAGATGCCGGAAAGTTCCAGGCCGGTGGAGGCGTCCGCCATGTAAAAGACTGCGGTTCCATTTCTGATATGAAAGGCGTCGATCACGAGGTTGGGTTTGGGCGTGGTCCTGGGTGGAGTCGATGAGTGGGCTGGGGCGGAAGGTTCGTGGTGGTGTGGTGCCGGGGATTCGGTTGCGAGGGGTTCTCCAAATATTTTCGGTGTTTGGTTCACGGTCCACGACCCGTTTTTTTGTTGTCTCGAAACGACGCGCGGGTTGTGGAGGACGATGTCTTTGATGTGAACGCGGCCTTGGAAAAGCGCCGGGAAGCTTAGCGAGACGCGGACGCTTTCAATCGAGACGAGTGGGGCTTCCATGGCCGGATGGGCGGGAGGAACTGCCACGCCCGAGATGGCGAGGCCCGACCACGGGGTGTAGTAGGTGCGGTCGATGGTGACAGGCAGTCCCGTGGCCCGCGTGACGGCCTCGCGGATGCGGCCTTGGACTCCGCGCGACTGGAGATACATGTTCGCGAAGAGCACGCCGAGACCGTAGAGGCCGAGTGCGGCGGCAAGGCTCAGGAGTATTGGCTTGGCAAATGGAGGCACGCAGGGAAGCTACCGAGCTTCATCCGATTGTGAAGTGTGAATAGGAACCTCGTGATTTTGAATCCCGCCGCGCGCGGGGAGAAGGCCGGCAGGCTGCGCGCCAGGATTGGGGCGCTTTCGCCCGATGCCGTGGTGCGAGAAACCTCGGCGCCCGGTGATGCGCGGCGGTTGGCGGAGGAGGGTGTGGGCGAGGGGTTTTCCGTGATTGTGGCGGCCGGCGGGGACGGGACGTTGAACGAGGTGGTGAATGGCATGGCTGGATCGGATGCCGTGCTTGGGATTCTGCCTGTGGGCACGATGAATGTCTTCGCGAGCGAGCTTGGGATTCCACAGGGGAATGTCGAAAAGGCATGGGCGGTCGTCGAGCGGGGGGATGTCTTGTCGCTCGATCTGCCGGTGGCCGGAGGGCAGTATTTTATTCAACTCGCCGGGGTGGGGTTGGATGCCGAGGTGGTGAGGCAGACCTCCAGCGATGCAAAGCGCGCGCTGGGACCGCTGAGTTATTTGCTGACGCTCGCGCAGGTCGCCGCGGTGAAGCCGCCGAGGGTCCGGGCGGTGACGGTCGATGGCATTGAGCGCGAGGGGTCGTTTTTGCTGATCGGCAACGGAAGGCTTTATGGCGGGCCATTTCCGCTGTTCAAACACGCCCGTCTTGATGACGGATTGCTGGATGTCGTCGTGTTTCAGAACCAGAGCCACTGGGATGTGGTGCGGTATTTCCAGGCGATCGCCTTTGGGACGCATCCGGAGTTGCCCGATGTCGAGTATTTGCAAACGCCCTCGCTGACGGTGACAAGCGAGGGGGATGTGCCGGTGGAGTTGGACGGCGAGGTGGCGGGAGTGTTGCCGTGCGGGTTCGGCATCTCGAACCGAAAGCTGCGCGTGCTTGCGCCGGCTACGTCGAGGACTTGAGAAACGTGGCCAGCGGGCTGGTGGGCGAGGCGTGGTCGAGCTGCATCGGCAGGCCGAGCCTCATAAGCATCGCGCGCCGCCTCGACGGTCGCCTTGAACGCTCGTGCCATGCGGACGGGGTCTTGGGCAGCGGCGATGGCGGTGTTGACGAGCACTGCATCGGCTCCCATTTCGATGGCTTCGGCGGCATGGCTTGGAGCGCCGATGCCGGCATCCACCACGACAGGAACGGTGGCTTGGTTGATGATGATTTCGATCTGGGCGCGGGTTTCGATGCCGCGGTTGCTGCCGATGGGAGCGCCGAGTGGCATCACGGTCGCCGTGCCGGCATCCTGCAGTCGGCGGGCGAGGACCGGGTCAGCGTTGATGTAGGGGAGGACAGTGAAGCCATCCTTCACGAGGATTTCAGTGGCTGCGAGGGTCTCGATGGGGTCCGGGAGGAGATAGTGCGGGTCGGGGTGGATTTCGAGTTTGACCCACATGGGAAGGCCCGCCGCGGCGGCGAGTCGGGCGAGGCGAACGGCTTCCTCCGCGTTCATGGCTCCGCTGGTGTTCGGCAGGAGGAGGTATTTTTTCGGATCGATGAACTCGAGGATGTTCGCGTAGGGATCCTTCACGCCGCTGAGGTCCGCGCGGCGGAGGGCGACGGTGACGATCTCGCATCCGCTCGCCGCGAGGGCGTCGCGCATGGATTCATTGGACGGAAACTTTCCTGTTCCGAGCAGGAGGCGAGAGGAAAAGGAGCGGCCGGCGATGACGAGTGGTTGGGTCACGGTGGTAGGATCGGGTTGGTATCAGGCGGAGACGAGTGCTTTTGCGGCAGCGAGGGCGTCGGGGATTTTTGAGGCGTCCTTGCCGCCTCCGCGGGCGGCATCGGGTTTTCCGCCGCCTTTGCCGCCCACGATTGGGGCGATGGCTTGGATGATTTTTCCCGCTTGGAATTTGGAAAGATGGGCGGGGGAGACGCTCGCGGCGAGGGCGACGCTGTTGTCGGATGAGGCAGCGAGAACGACGATGCCCTCGAACGAGGATTTCAAGGCATCAAGAACGGTTTGGAGGTGGTCGGCATCCGCAGACGCGAGTAGGGCGGTGATGACGGGGATGCCATTGAGCACTTCGGCGGTCGAGGTGAGTTCTTTGGCGGATACTGAGGCTTCGCGTTCGCGGGCCGCCTTGAGGGTTTTTTCAAGGTCCTTTTGATGCGCGAGGAGGGCTTCGAGTTTTTTCTCGATCTCGGCGGTTGGCGAGTTGAGCAGGCGGGCGATGTCGTGGAGGCGCCGGGTTTCCTGCGAGGCGAGGGTGGTCGCCTCGATGCCCGCGACGGCTTCGATGCGGCGGACGCCTGCGGCGATGGCGGCTTCGGAGAGGATACGGAAGAGGCCGATCTCGCCGGTGGCTCGCGTGTGCGTGCCTGCGCAGAGTTCCATCGAGTAGCCGTCGAGTGTCGCGGGGGCTCCGCCGATTTGGACAACGCGAACGGTGTCTCCGTATTTATCGCCGAAGAATTGCATGATGTCGCTGCGCCCCGGACCTCTGCGTAGGGGACTTCGGTCCAGGTCACGGGAGCGTTGGCGAGGATGCGTTCGTTGACGAGGGTTTCGATGTCGCGAACTTGCTGTGGGGTGAGCGGGGCGCTGTTGAAGTCGAAGGTGAGTTTGTCCGGTGCGACCGATGAGCCTTTTTGTGTCGCCTCTTTGGAAACGACTTCGTGAAGTGCCCAGTGGAGGAGGTGGGTGACGGTGTGGTGGCGTTGGATGGCCGCGCGGCGGGGTCCAGTGACGGAGATTTCGATTTCGTCGCCCACCGCGGGGGCATCCGAGGAATCAAGAAGGTGGAGGAAGGTGTCACCAGTTTTCCGGGTGTTGGTGACATGCCAGAGTTGGCCCGATCCGGTGATCTCCGCCGTGTCGCCGAGTTGGCCGCCCATTTCCGCGTAGCAGGGGGTGGTGTCCACAATGACAGCGGTTTTGTCCTTGATCGAAACGACCTCGAGGACGCGGGCCATTTCGGTGAGGGAGTCGAAGCCTGTGAAGCGGGTCGGCGTGGTGGTTTCGATTTCCGAGAGGGTGATGACTTCCTTCTTTTGGGCGGCGCGGGCGCGGGCGCGCTGGGCCTCCATGAGTTTCTCGAAGCCCTCGGTGTCCACCGTGATCCCGCGCTCGCGGGCCATGAGTTCGGTGAGGTCGAGTGGAAAGCCTTGTTCGTCGTAGAGTTTGAACGCGAAGGCGGCGGAGATGTTTCCCTTGGCCGCTTCCTCGTTGAAGAGGGCGATGCCTTTGTCGAGGGTGCGGTTGAAGGTTTCCTCCTCGAGTTTCAGGACCTGTTCGATGTGTTTTTGTTTCGCGCGGAGTTCCGGGAAGACTTCGCCCATGGTGCGGGCGAGGACATCGACGAGTTTGTGGAAGAAGGGATCGTGGAGGCCGAGGGAGCGGCCGTAGCGGACGGCGCGGCGGAGGATGCGGCGGAGGACGTAGTTGCGGTCCGTATTGCCCGGTTGGATGCCGTCGGCGATGGCGAACGAGAGGGTGCGGATGTGATCGGCGATGACGCGGAAGGCGACGTCGTTTTTTTCCTGTTCGGTGTCACCGGTGGAACCGCTGACGGGGAGGGTGGAGGAGTAGGATTTGCCGCTGAGTTTTTCGAGTTCGTCGAAGATCGGGCGGAAGATGTCGGTCTCGTAGTTCGAGATGCGGGCGTTGGCGAAATCGGTGAGATTTTTTGTGCCTTGGATGATCGAGGCGACGCGCTCGAAGCCCATGCCTGTGTCTACATGGCGGGCGGGGAGGGGAGTGAAGGTGCCGTCGGGATTCGCGTTGAACTGAATAAAGACGAGGTTCCAGATCTCGATGCACTCGGCGGTGCCTTTGTTGACGAGCGCGCCGCGGGTGTCGCCGGCGGGGGTGAGGTCGATGTGGATTTCCGAGCAGGGGCCGCAGGGGCCGGTCTCACCCATCATCCAGAAGTTGTCCTTCTTGTTGCCGTTGACGATATGGACGGCGGGGTCGAGGCCGGCGGCGCCGAATTTTTCGGCCCATAGAGTCCATGCCTCCTCGTCGCGCGAGGCGGGGTCGCCGGGTTCGGGGTTGTAGATCGTGGCGTAGAGGCGTGCGGCGGGGAACTTCCAGCGGTCGACGATGAGTTCCCATCCCCAGTCGATGGCTTCCTTTTTAAAATAGTCGCCGAACGACCAGTTTCCGAGCATCTCGAAGAAGGTGTGGTGGTAGGTATCGAGGCCGACATCATCGAGGTCGTTGTGTTTGCCTCCGGCGCGGATGCATTTCTGGGTGTCCGCCGCGCGCTGGTCTGAAGAGGGAAGCGCGCCCGCCCATTTCGAGACATCGGGGGATTTTTGGCCGAGGAAGAACGGGACGAACTGGTTCATGCCCGCATTGGTGAACAGGAGGTTCGGCGAGTCCGGCATGAGGCTCGAGGAGGGGACTATGGTGTGCTGCTTTTCGCGGAAGAAATCGAGGAAGGACTGGCGGATGCTGGCTGAGGTCATGATTTTTGAAAAAGGTGGCGGTAGGAAAACGGAGCGGGTGGGAGTTGGCAATGGCGATCAGAGTCCGCCGAGCGAGTCGAGGAAGGCGGCGGGGACGAAGCGAATCTCCGGCGACCCAGTGATGAGGACCGGCACGGTGGCATCTGGTTGTGGAGTGCCTATGGAAAGACCGAGGACGGGATGCTCACCCGCGAGGGCCTCCGGGGTGTTCTCCGAGAGGATGGCCGAGAACTCGATGCGGTAGGGTGGATCGGCGAGCGAGGCATCCTGGATGGCATCGGGTGTAGCCGCGCGGTAGGACGAGACGAGGGTGGAGGCGAGGGTTTTCACGAGATCGTCGACGTTGACAGGGCCCGGTTTCCAAGTCTCGCCGTTGCGCTCGATGGTCAGGTTGGAGTGCGGGGTTTTGATTTTGACGAGATCAACCATGTCCGGGTTGAGGCGGGCGAGGGCGCGGTCGCGGAGCGAGTTGAGATCGATGGCAGGGAGGTCGGGCGCTGTTGGGGTGAGGAGTCCCGAGACATTGCGGGGTTGAAGTTCCACGGAGCGGATGCCTGATTCGTCCGGTCGGGTGAGGGAGATGAGGATCGGAGCTTCCGCCGCAAGCGAGCGGAGTTCGATCGAACCGGAAAAGTCGAGTGCCTCGCCCGCGTTCCGGATCGGGGCGTTTTTGCCGGTGAAGGATTGGATTGCGGTTTGTGAGAGGGTGTCGAGAAGGCGATGGACGGCGGCGGGGTCCGCGTGATCGACCACGGGCTTGAGAATGCGCCAGTCAGAACCATTTCGCTTGAGTTCGATGAGCGAGGGTCCGTTGCGCAGGGTGATGTGTTCTACGGTTGCGGGATCGATCGTTAGCAGGCGAGGTTCGCGGAAGGCGGCGGGGTTGATGGAGACGAGGTCTGTGAAGCTTTTGGGGACGAGGTGGATGGTGTTCGAGTTTTTAAACGAGACGTAGGTGCGTGTGTTGTCCGGGCTGGATTTGCCGATGAGGAGGGTGCCCGGCCTGTCGCCGAGGAAATCGATTTGGAGGCTGCTTTTGCTGACTCCGAAGGTGGAGAGTTTTTTGTCGTCGCCTACTTCAGAGGCGTCGATCCGGTCGAGGATCGGGGATTCGAGGGCGGCTTGGATGAGGGCGCGCACCACGGCGGGAGATGCCTCGTCGGTGGTGGTGCCGTTGGAAATCCGCCACCCTTCGCCGGATTGCTTGAGGGTGTAGGTGGTGTCGCCGTTTTTTATTTTGATGCCGTGGATGTCCGACGGGTCGAAGCGGAAGAGCGGGGAGCCCACGGTGGCGAGGCGGTCCGGCGAAAAGCGCCAGCGGGTGGTGGTGCCCACAAAGACTGCGAGTCCGATGGCTGCGAGGACGATGAGGACGGTGGCGAGGCGGCTCATGCGCGGCGACGTATCCAAACAAGCAGGCCAAGCAGCGCCGAGGCGCAGGGCATGGCGATCATGACCACGAGTGCGAGGCGGGAGAGTTGATCGTCGGTGAGGTGGAGGAGGAAGCGGGTGGATGTTTTTGGAGTGATGCCGCTGACTTCCGAGCGGTTGATGAGGGAATTGATCGAGCCGACGAGGAGGTCGAGGCCTTGTGGGGTGAGCGAGGCGTCGAAGGCGAATTGCGAGGTGCCCATGACGATGAGGCGCGAGGACTGGACTTTGACACGGTCGTCCTCCACGGCGTTGCGGTCCGCCGAGGCGGCGATGACGAGAGGTTGGCCGTGGTCGATGCCATCCTGGTAGCTCACGCCATCCGGTTGGTTCGGGGCATGGTCGGTCTCTCCCCAGAATTCCTCCGCGGGTTCGACGAGCGGTCGGATGCGGATTTTTTCGGTTTTGATGAGTTCCTGGTTGATGTCGAGGCTTTGCGTGGCGCCAGGGAAGAGGATGTTCATGCCCTCGAGGCGGCGGGTGATTTCGGCGTCCTGCAGGACCTGGCCGGTGACATCGCGGAGGATGCCGGTGGCGAAGGGGAGTTGGATGAGGCGGAGGACGCGGTCGTTGCGGGGAATGATGCCCGATGAGGCGAGGAGGGCGCGCAGGTTTGGCGTGTCGGCATTGGGGTCGAGGAGGACGAGCATTCTGCCACCCGCCCGGAGCCATGCAGCGAGGATGGCGGATTCGCGTTCGTCGAGGTCGGATTTCGGGGCCGCGATGACGATGGCAGAGACTTCTTGAGGCACCGAGTCGGAGGAGGCGAGCGAGAGGGTCTGGACTCGTGCGTTCTGGTCGGTGATGGCCGCCGAGAGGGTGGAGAGCTGGCGAGCGGGGTCGGGTTCCCCGTGGCCCTGGAGGAAGGCGACATTTTCGGTGTCGGGCTTGAGGAGGGTGAGCATGGCAGCGGTGATGGCCTGCTCGCCGCGGAACGAGAGTAGGACGGGAGGCCCGCCTTGCGGAATCTGGGAAAAATCGAATTCGCCGGTGTCGATGATATTGAGCAGGCGGTGGCGGCCCTCGTGTTCGAGAATGACGAGGTCGTCGATGCGGGAGAGGTTGTATTTGGTTTTGAGATCCTCCGCGCGGGTGAGGTTGCGTGTGGGGTCGACGTATTCGACGAGGAGTCCCTCGCGTTTGTTGAAAAGGAACTCTGTTATGAGATTCCGCAGATCCGGGAGGAGGGAGCTGGTGGGCGAGAGGAATGTGGGCGAACTGACGATGATGATCCGGAGGGGTTGCTTGAACTCCTTGAGGACGGTCTTGGTCTGTGCGGCGAGGGCGAACTTTTGCGAGCGCGAGAAATCGAAGCGCTCGTAGTGGACGAAGCCGAGGTGGTTGACGAGAAGATAGATGACAATGGCCGAGAGAATCTGGAGGCCGACGCCGATTTTGATGCTGGTGCGGTGCGGGTTCATGCTTTCCAGCGGCGGTATTGGAAGACGTGGAATGTCGCGAAGAGCACGAGGAGTGAGGAGCTTAGGTAGAAGACCACAGGGCGGGTGTCCACGATGCCGCGTGAGAAATCCATCATGTGCTCGACCGGAGAGATGTAATAGGTGAGTTCGCGGAGGAGACCGCCCGAGGAGGGGAGGATGAAGGCGAGGAGGCCGATGAAAAATAGGAAGAGAATGGCCGAGAAGGAAATGATGGCGGCCACGATCTGATTGTTCGTGAGGGCCGAGGCGAGGCAACCGATGGCGGTGAAGAGAAGGCCCATGAGGAGGAGCATGCCGTAGGCGCCAAGGTAGCTTCCAGCAGCTCCGGCGGCCTTTTCTCCGGTAATGGTCTCGAAGGCGAAGAAGTAGAGGAGGCTCGGTGACCAGAGGATAATTTGGAAAAAGACGCAGCCGGTGTATTTGGCCAGCACGACTTGGATATCGCGCACGGGGGCGGTCATGAGGGTTTCCAGTGTGCCGAGTTTCGCCTCCTCAGAGAAGACGCGCATGGTGACGAGCGGGAAGGCGAGGACGAAGGGGAACCAGAAGTAGACGGTGTTGAAAAATGCCTCGACCATGGTCGTGGAGCCTGATGAGCGGTTCAGCAGCGAGACGCCCGCGTGGAAGTTGAACCCGGTGACAAGCAGGAAAAAGAAGAGGACGACGTAGGCGAGGGGTTGGTGGAAGGCCGAGGCGATTTCGCGGCGAGTGAGGATGAGGAGGCGTCTCATGGGGTCAGTGCTCCTCCACGCTGGTGACTTCGGCGAAGACGTCCTCCAGCGAGACTGGCGGGCGGCTGATCTCTCGGACGCGCCATTTTTGATCCATGGCATGGGAGTAGAGGGCCTCGCGGGGGTCGTGGCCCTCGGAGGCCTCGATGGTAAAGACCGTCCAGTCGCCATCGGCGCGGTGGGAGACGGTTTGGACGCCCTCGATGTTGCGGAGCATGCCAGCGGCGCTGCGGGCGTCCGGCACCACAGCGTCAAAGAGGATATGGCCGGATTGGCCAAGGCGCGCGCGGAGGTTTTGAGGGGTATCGAGGGCTTCGATGCGGCCGCGGTTGATAATGATCACGCGTGAGCAGAGCATTTCCACTTCCGGGAGGATGTGGGTGGAGAGAAGGATGGTGTGGTGTCGGCGGAGGTTGCGGATGAGGTTGCGGATGAGGCGGATTTGGTTCGGATCGAGGCCGATGGTGGGTTCGTCGAGGATGAGGAGGTCCGGTTCGTGGACGAGGGAGTCGGCAAGGCCCACACGTTGGCGGTAGCCTTTCGAGAGATGGGCGATGATTTTGCGGGAGACGTCGGTGAGGCCGCAGAGTTCCAGCACGTCGCCGATGCGTTCGCGGAGGCGGCGGCCCGGGACTCCCTTGAGCGCGGCGCGGTAGCGGAGGTATTCGAAAACCCTCATGTCGAGGGGAAGCGGCACGTTTTCCGGGGTGTAGCCGATGCGTTCGCGTGCGCGCAAGGAATCTGTGAAGACATCGAAGCCCGCGATCTCGGCGCGCCCCGACGTGGGCGGGAGGTAGCCCGCGAGCATTTTCATGGTGGTGCTCTTGCCCGCGCCGTTCGGGCCGAGGAAGCCAACGATCTCGCCCTTTTGGACTTCGAAATCGATGCCATCCACGGCGGTGAACGAGCCGTAGCGCTTGGTGAGATTTTCCACCTTGATCATGGGGCTGGGAATTTATGCCAGTGCCGTCGGGAGTGGGAGCAAAAAGGCGGATGGGGCAACGGAGTGAAGAAACCCCTTTTCGGCCAATGTGCTGTTGGTATAGAGGTCACGCATGATTCCCGTGCCTGATCCGTTGCATCCGGCGGTTGTTCATTTTCCGGTGGCCTTGTTGTTGGTCGGCGGGTTACTGGCGTGGATGGCGGTGATTTGGCGCCGGTGGGCGCTGCCCGCCGCGTTGATTTTGTCACTGGGGGCCGCCGGAGCGATTGTGGCTGTGGAAACCGGAGAGCGTGAGGCCGACAGGGCCGGGGAGTTGTCCGGGGCGGCTGCCCATTTATTGGACGAGCATGCCGAAGCCGGTGAGACCGTGCGAACTCTGGGAGTTGTCACTGCGGGGTTGGCGATTTTTTCCGCGTTGCTAGGCAGGTTTTTGAAGGTCGCGAAAGTGGTTGCGTTGTTGTGTGCGGTCGCCTCGCTTGCGGCTGGTTGGCAGGTGGCGAAGGCGGGTCATTACGGGGGGCAGATGGTTTACCATCAGGGTGTGGGTATTCGCGAGGGCGCGGGGCTCAACGTGAAAAGAGTGCCTGCGGCGTCCTCCCGCGGTGCAGAGGCGGAGCATCACTGACCAAAGCCGTGCCCACCAGCAACGACACAGCATCCACGAACGAGGCGGGCGCCGCGCCCAGCGGGGAATTGGCATTGGCGATGCCGCGCAAACCGGACCAGAAGCAACGGGTTGAACGCACTTCGCGGCCGCCGATGGCCCGGATGATGCGGATTCACGATATTATCAAGGACGGCGGGTATCCGAATTGCACCTCGTTGTCCGTGGAGTTCGAGGTGTCGTGCAAGACGGTGATGAGGGATTTGGATTTCATGCGCGACCAGTTGCGATTGCCGATCGAGTATGACGCGTTGCACCGTGGGTTTTATTACACGAAGCCCGTGTCGGCCTTTCCGAGGATTTCGATGTCCGAGGGGGAGGTGGTGGCGTTGCTTGTGGCGCAGAAGTCGCTTGATCAATACAGGGGGACGGTTTTTGAAAAGCCGCTGAGGTCGGCCTTTGAAAAAATGACAAGCAACCTCGATGGGGAGGGGATGTTTTCCTTTCAGGAGTTGGAGGAGGCGATCTCCTTCCGGCCGGTCGGGTATGCGGTGCAGGAGTTGAAAATCTTCGACGTGCTGTCCAGCGCGGTGCTTGCGCACAGGGTGGTGGAGTTCGACTACCACAAGTTGAGTGGCAAGAAATCAGAGCGTCGGAGGGTCGAGCCGTATCACCTGGGGTGCATCGACAATCAGTGGTATCTGATCGGGCATGATCTGGTGCGCGACAAGAAGCGCACGTTCGCCCTGGCGAGGTTGAGCAAGCCCAAGATGCTGAAGGCGACGTTCCAGCCGCAGAAGGATTTCTCCGTTGCGGAGATGTTCGCCTCGAGTTTTTCCGCCTTTGAAACGCCCAAGCCCTCGCGTGTGGTGATCCGGTTGGATGCGTTTGCCGCGCGGCTCGCCGCTGAGCGGGTGTGGCATCCGTCGCAACGCATGAAGGATCTTCCCGGAGGCGGGGCGGTGATGACGCTCGAGGTCGGATTGGCACCCGATTTGGAGAACTGGATCCTCGGTTGGGGGATGCATGCCAAGGTGCTTGAGCCTTCCGAACTGTGCGAACGGATCTCATCCATCGCGCGATCGATGGCGTTGCAGTATTCCTGAATCAGGCCCTGCGGAGTTTTTCGAGCACGGCGAACGCCTTGCCGCTGTCGATGGATTCAGCAGCGAGCGCATGGGCGGAGGGAAGGTCCGGGACAATGCCGGCAACGGTGAGTGCCGCGGCAGCGTTCAGCAAAACTGCCTCGCGGGCGGTGCCGGTTGTATCTCCGGTGAGGATGGAAAGGATGATTTCCGCGTTTCGAGAGGCATCGCCTCCGCGGAGGTCGTTGGCCGAGGGGGCGGTGATTCCGAAATCGGCGGGATTGATTTCGAATGAGCGTATGGCGCCGTTTTCCCAAGCGGTGACAGTTGTGATGCCGAGCGGAGAAATCTCGTCGAGACGTAGACCGTCGGGACCTGTGCCATGGGCCGCCCAGGCGCGTTTGCGGCCAAGATTTTTGAACGCACCGGCGTAGGTGGCGACGAGGGCTGGATCGAACACGCCAGCGAGCTGGAATTCCGGGCGGGCGGGGTTCAGGAGCGGGCCGATCACGTTGAAGATGCTTGCCGAGCCTTGCTCCGCGAGGAGTTTTCGCACGGGAACGACAGCTTTGAACGCCGGATGCCATGCGGGGGCGAAGAGGAAGCAACATCCGGCATTTTCGAGGGCGGATGCTGCTTGAGTCGGGGAAAGGTCGATTTTCACGCCGAGCGCCTCGAGGACATCCGCTCCGCCTGATTTCGAGGTGATGCCGCGGTTTCCGTGTTTAACGACACGCGCTCCGGCACCCGCCGCAACGAACATGGTGGTGGTGGAGATGTTGAAAAACCCCGCCTTGTCGCCCCCGGTGCCGCAGACATCGAGGCATCCCTCGCCCGAGCTGGGAAAGGGCACGGCATGTTGGAGCAGGAGATCGACAAACGCGGCAATCTCCTCGGGAGTCTCGCCTCGGCGGTGGAGGGCTCCGAGGAATGCGGCCCGATGCTCCACGGGTTGGGAGTTGTCGAGAAGCAGGCTGCATGCGGCATCGATCTCCTCTGGGGAGAGGGCGCCGGGTTCGGCGGCGCGTGCGGTGAGGGAAGCAAGGGTCATGCGTGAAGGGTGGCGGTGAATGCCGCGAAGATCAACATCCGGTGAAGGAGGCGGTTTTTTCAAACTGCCGGAGCCAAGACGGCATCGCGCATGCCGTGGAGGAGTTTCTTGTCGTCCGGGCAAATTGTCGCCAGCGCACCTCCGAGGATGCGGTTTTTGTCCCCGTTGAAATAATATGGGCAAAGCCGGACCCTGCCGCGCATCGGTGTGATGCTGTCGGATTGAGGCGTCCAGTAATCGGTGTCGAACAACCGGCCCGGATGGAACACTTGGAGGATATGCGGGTGTCTGGGAAACTCCTCGAGTGCCGCTGCAAGGGTGGCCTTCCACTCGTGTTGAGGCATGTCCGAGGCAACGGCCACGCCCCGCGAACCCCAGGCGTTTTCGGAAAAACCGCTGATCTTGAGGATGAAGTTCCGGCGTTTCTGGCTGAAGCGGGAGACCTCGTCCCACGAGTGCGCCTCGAGTCGGGGCAGAACCGCATGGCGGGGCAGGGGGGAGGGGTCGACGAGCCAAGTGTAGGGGATGACCTTTTGGAGAGCGATGAAAGCGCGTTCGCCGAGTTCGCTGTTCCAGAAGTCCTCGAGTGGCTTCAGCCAAAAGAGGGCGAACCAGAGTTTTTCCTCGAGGGCCGGCTTGAAGGGCGGGGTGACATGAAGGTGGTTCGAGCGGACGCCCTCCATGAGCGCGGCGGCAGTCGGGACGTTGGCGAGATCGAAGAGTTCGAAAAACCGATAAACCCGCTCCTGAAAATCGGTGCGTGGCGAGGCGTCGAGGGCGCGCCAGCGGGATTCCCCGGCATGGAGTGAGTTCAATTCCACGACGAGCCATTCCATTTCCGGGCGGTAGGTCGAGGCCTCCTCGGAAATGATGATATCGCCGCCGGAGAGGATTTCGGCGAAGCCGCGCAGCATGCCGTCCGCCCCGCCCAGCACATCGAATCCAAGCCCTGCGTAGGTTTTCGCCAACCAGGCGGTAAGGCCGATGCCGCCCGGCACGCTGTCGAGTTCGGCGATCGTGTAGCCATCGTCAGTGAGAATGATATCCGGGCGGATCACACGGGGGACATCGCCCGCCGCGGTGTGTTCGCGTTGAAAAACGACAAGGTCAGCCGGTTTGCCGGCATCCAGCAGATCGGCCACCCAAGAAGGTTGGCGGCCCTTGACGCTCTGGCGGTAGAGGAGTTCGCAGGCGCGCACGAAGAGGGTGAGGCGATGGCCGAGCTTTTCGAGTTCCGCGGCGAAGCCCTCAGGGAGAGCGAAAGGCTGCGGGGCGATGCGCCATTCCTTTTCGTGGAACAATCCGCCCGCGGGGAGCGCGCGGTGGATCGAGCGGGCGGCCTCCAGCGGGCTCATGAGAGAGCCTTGAGGGCCAGGCGCACGAGTTCCTCGGAGGAGGGCATCGGGTCCCCGCTTTTCGTGACCGTGCGGATCGCCTTGTGGGCCTCGACTTGCTTGTAGCCGAGGGAGATGAGCGCCAGCACGGCGTCGTGGAATCGAACATCGTCCGCCCCCGGGGCGTTTTTGGCGCTCGAGGCCTCCCACTCCGCTGCCACGCCCACCTTGTCCTTCAACTCCAGCACGATTCGCTCCGCGGTTTTTTTGCCCACGCCGCTGATTTTCGAGATTGTGCCCGTGTCGCCCGCCACGACCGCCGACTTGAACATTTCCACCGAGAGTCCGCTGAGAACCGCGAGGGCGATCTTCGGGCCCACGCCGCTGACGTGGTTGAGGAGGAGGCGGAAGAGGTCCCGCTCGCCATGGGTAACGAACCCGTAGAGAACGTGGGCGTCCTCGCGCACGGCAAGGTGGGTGAGGATTTTGACGGGCGCACCCACTGCGGGAAGGCGCTCGAAGCTTGATATGGGGATCACCACTTGATACCCGACGCCATGGACATTCACGACGACTTGGGTGGGGAGGGATTCGGCGAGTGTTCCTTCTAAAAATGCGATCATGTTGAGCGGCATTGTTACCAGACGTGGGGGGAAACTCAAAAGCGCGCTTTGCGTTTTTGTGATGTTCGCCATGGCGGATGCGGGAATGGCGGCCGACGAATGGGCGCTGGTGGTGGGGCCGTCGTTTTCCGATCACAAAATGCGTCGCCCGATCGAGGGATCGCGCCGCACTGTCGTCTCGGTCTGCCGCATGGTTGGGGACGAGCCCGAGCCACTGACGCGCGAGCAAAAGAAATCCGTTCACATGACCTACGATCAGGCCCGCAATGAGGCCTTGAAAACCGCATCGCGCGTGTTGGCCGAGTTGACGCCGGTTTTTGTGCGGGACGGGAATGGCGTCATTCGCCATGCCGAATTGCGCGGCGAGCATCCGCTGACCGCCTCCACGGTTCTTGCGCCGGAGTTTGGGGCCATGTTCCGCGACTCGCTTGGTCCCGACCTGCTCGTGGCCATACCCCACAGGAATCTGGTGCTTGTGTTTTCGAGACAGGACGACGCGCATCTGCTTAAGGCCGAGGAAATCATCCAAGAGTATCTGAGCGCCGTGTATCCGGTGAGCCGCGAGGTATTCGCGCTGGAGGACGGCAGGCTGCGTTCGATGGGTGTGCTTCAATAGCGCTTGCCAGGGCGGATGTCCGATCTATGAACATGCCTGCATGGTCACGGACATCGCCCGCGTGCTTTACCACGAATCGGAAATTCTCGCCCGCATCGACGCCATGGCGAGGGAACTTACCGAGGAATACCATGGGAAGGAGCTCACGGTCATCGCGATTTTGAATGGCAGCTTTGTGTTCATGGCTGATTTGCTCGCCGGATTCCATTGCCGATCCAGATCGACTCATGGAGTGTCTCGAGCTACCGCGGCACGCAATCCACCGGGCGCATCGAGTTCCGGCAAAGCCGCCTCGCTGACGTGCGCGGGCGGCATGTGTTGATCCTCGACGACATTCTCGACAGCGGGCGCACGCTCAAAGCGATCAAGGAACGGCTCGAGGCCGAGTCCGGGGCGGTGGATGTCCGTTCCTGCGTGCTTCTGCGCAAAAACGTGCAGCGGGTTGCGGAAATCAGCGCAGACCATGTGGGGTTCGACATTCCCGACGAGTTTGTCGTCGGCTATGGACTCGATTACAACGAGCGCTACCGGAACCTGCCGTATATTGGTGTGTTAAAGCCCGAGGCGATCGCCCGACACGCTTGACGAGTGGGTCGCCGCTTCATTGGACGGCAGGAACATCGGGAAAGGGGAGCAGGTCGGGTCGGTGTTTTTCCAAAAAATTCCTCCACATTCCGGATTTTGGAGCGAAACTTGCTGGCTCTTTTTTACAGACTTCATGAACCACGCATTGCCACTCCACCAAACCACCAGCCTGTATCATCCCGACATGGAGCACGACGCCTGCGGTGTCGGGTTTGTCGCCAAAATCAGCGGCGAACGCTCGAATGCGATTCTGGAAACAGCGCTTATCTCGTTGTGCAGCCTTGTTCACCGTGGAGCGCTGGACGCCGATGCAAAGACCGGCGACGGCGCGGGCATCACGACCCAGATTCCCTACAAGATTTTCCGTCCCGAGATCGAAAAACTTGGACACACCCTCTACAACGACAGCGATCTCGGCGTCGGGGTCATGTTTTTCCCGCAGGACAACGAGTATGAAATGGCCCGAGCGAAAGCGATCACCGAAGAGGTGCTCGAAAAGCGCGAGTTGTTCGTCTTCGGTTGGCGCGAGGTGCCTGTGAACGACAACGTGCTCGGCGACAAGGCGCAGATGACGATGCCGCTCATCGAGCACATCCTCGTCGGGCGTCCTGCGGGCATGTCGGATGACGACTACGAGCGTCGGCTTTTCCTTGCGCGCAACGAGATCGAGGACCGCGCTGCCGCCGACAAGATCCGGAATTTCTACATCCCGTCATTTTCGCACCGCACGATTTCCTACAAGGGCCTGCTGGTGTCCTCGTCGTTGGAGAAATTCTATCCCGACCTCGCCAATCCGAACTACGAGACGGCGATTGCATTGTTTCACCAGCGCTACAGCACGAACACATTCCCCACTTGGCCGTTGTCGCAACCCTTCCGCGCGTTGGCTCACAATGGCGAGATCAACACGGTGCGCGGCAACCGGAACTGGATGCATGCCCGCGAGGCGGAATTGCAGGCCGACTTCTGGGGCGAGGACATCGACCTGCTCAAGCCGATCATCCAGCCTGGAGGCTCCGACTCAGCGAGCCTCGACAACGCGCTTGAGATCTTGATGATGAGCGGGCGGAGCATCCTTCACTCGATGACAATGCTCGTTCCACCGGCGTATCGCTCCGATCCCACGATTTCCAAGGAACTTCAGGAGTTCTACGATTACCACCGATGCTTCTGCGAGCCATGGGATGGACCGGCCGCGTTGGTGTTCACCGACGGAGTGACCGCCGGGGCCTGCCTCGACAGGAACGGCCTGCGCCCTGCACGCTACAACATCACCGAGGACGGCGTGTTCATCATCGCGTCCGAGGTCGGCGGGTCGGAACTCGATCAAGAGACAATTGTCGAAAAAGGCCGGTTGGCCCCCGGCGAGATGATCGCCATCGACACCTCCACCGGGAAACTTCTTCGCGATAACGATATCAAGATGTCCCTCGCCACAGCCAAGCCCTACGGCGAATGGCTTGAGAGCAACCTCAAGCGCCTGCCGCAACTCGGCGAGGAGTCCATTTCAGCTCCCGGCGGCGAACTCGACATCCTTGGCCTGACGCAGCGCCAGATCGCATTCGGTTACTCCTCCGAGGAGGTCGATATGGTGCTCAAGCCCATGATCAAGGACGGGGCGGAGCCCGTTGGTTCGATGGGCGACGACACGCCGCTCGCGGTGCTCTCCCACAAGCCGCGCCTGCTTTACACCTACTTCAAGCAACTCTTCGCGCAGGTTACGAATCCGCCGATCGATCCGATTCGCGAGAAGCTTGTCATGAGCCTCACGACCGTCCTCGGGTGGAGGAAAAACCTGCTCGCCGAGTCGCCTGAGCACGCCCGGTTGGTGCATATCGAGTCGCCGATCCTTATTGATGCCGAGTTCGACACGCTGTGCAATCTCGGAGGCGAGCACAAGGCGGTCACCGTCTCCACCTTGTGGAGTGCATCGGAAGGCGAGGAGGGGCTTGAAAAAGCTGTCGAGCGCATTTGCAACGAGGCCGAGGCCGCTATTGATGCCGGAGCCCGCATTTTGATCCTCTCAGACCGCGGGGTCGACCATGCGACCATTCCCGTGCCCATGTTGTTGGCCACAGGTGCTGTCCATCACCACCTGATCCGTGTCGGCAAGCGCATGAAGGCAGGCATCCTCTGCGACACCGGCGAGGCCCGCGATGTCCACCAGATCGCCTGTCTGATTGGTTTTGGAGCGGCGGCGATTCATCCGTATTTGGCATTTGAAACCATCCGCGAGGTGCTCGAGCGCGGAGGCACTGCCGAGGACTACGGCAAGTCGCTTGTCAACTACCGCAAGGCGCTTGAGGCCGGATTGCTGAAGATCATGTCCAAGATGGGTATCTCGGTGGTGAACAGCTACCGAGGCGCTCAGATTTTCGAGGCTATCGGCATTTCCACCGGGTTGATCGAGCGTTGCTTCAAGGGCACCGCTTCTCAGGTCGAGGGCATCGGGTTCAAGGAGATCGCGCTCGAGAGCCTGACACGCCACGCCATGGCCTATGCGGGGGAGGCATCTGTCGAGCCTGGAAAGTTGTCCGATGCAGGGTATTTTCGTTTCCGCCGAGGCGGAGAGGTTCACGCCGTGACGCCGCCGGTTTTACAAAGTTTCCATGCCTATGTGGGCATCAAGGGAGCCGACAAAGCGGGCAAGGCCGAGGACTACAAGAAGTATGTCGAGGCGATCAAAGCCAACACGCCACTGGCTCTGCGGGATCTTCTTGAGATTCTGCCCACCGAGGAAGGTCCGATCCCGATCGACGAGGTCGAGCCCATCGAGGATATCCGCTGGCGTTTCACGACAGCCGGCATGTCGCTTGGAGCCTTGAGCCCCGAGGCCCACGAGGCGCTCGCGATCGCCATGAACCGTATCGGCGGCAAGTCGAACAGCGGCGAGGGCGGTGAGGATCCTGCCCGCTTCAAGCGCCGTGACAACGGCGACTGGGCGAATAGCGCGATCAAGCAAATCGCCTCCGGCCGCTTTGGTGTGTCCGCCGCGTATCTGGCCAGCGCGAAGGAAATCGAGATCAAGATGGCCCAAGGCGCGAAACCCGGCGAAGGCGGCCAGTTGCCCGGCCACAAGGTCAGCGGTTACATCGCCAAACTGCGCCACTCGGTCGAGGGCGTGACACTGATTTCGCCGCCGCCGCACCATGACATCTATTCGATCGAGGATCTGGCGCAGCTCATCTACGACCTGAAGCAAGTCAATCCCCGCGCCCGTGTGTGCGTGAAGCTTGTTTCCACCGCCGGCGTCGGAACGATTGCCGCCGGTGTCGCCAAGGCTCACGCCGACATCATTCTTGTCAGCGGCCACGACGGCGGCACGGGCGCCTCGCCGCTCAGTTCGATCAAACACGCCGGAGGGCCGTGGGAACTCGGTGTGGCTGAAGCCCACCAAGTGCTCATGTTGAACGGTCTCCGCAACCGCGTCACGCTCCGCACCGACGGCGGCATGCGCACCGGAGAGGACATCGTTTACGCCGCGCTTCTGGGAGCAGAGGAATTCAATTTCGGCACCTCCGCATTGATCGCGTTGGGTTGTGTCTATGTGCGCCAGTGCCACTTGAACACATGCCCGGTTGGTGTCGCTACGCTCGATGACCGCCTCCGTGCGAAATTCAAGGGACGCCCTGAAAATGTCGTCGCGTTCTTCAATGGAGTCGCAGAGGAGGTGCGCCAGATCATGGCGCGTCTCGGGTTCCGCTCGATCGAAGAGATGGTTGGCCGTGTCGAGTGTCTCCGCCAGCGCGAGGTGCCCGACCATCCGAAAGCCAACACGCTCGACTTGTCGCGGCTCCTCGTGAATGTCGCCAAGGACGATCCGACTGCGGTGCGTCATGCCACGCGCACGCGCAACGACGGTTCCGAGGATCAGACGCTCGATGAGACCGTTCTTCAAGACGCCAAGGATGCGATTACCGACGGGAAGCCCATTTCCCTTTCCTACGAGGTGGAAAACACGAACCGATCGATCGGCACGCAGGTGTCCGGCGAGATCGGTTACGAGTGGGGCGAGGAGGGAATCGCCGACGGCACGGTCGAACTCAAGCTCGAGGGCAGCGCCGGCCAGAGTCTTGGAGCGTTCCTCTCGCCAGGTGTGCGGTTGATCCTCACGGGCGAAGCCAACGACTATGTCGGCAAGGTCATGAGCGGCGGCGAGATTGTGATCAAGCCTCTCCCGAATGCCCTGTTCAAGCCTCACGAGGCGATGATCGCGGGCAATACCATCATGTATGGAGCGACTGGTGGCTACCTTTATGCCAACGGGCGGGCTGGTGAGCGCTTCTGTGTGCGCAACTCCGGCGGAACGGCGGTGATCGAAGGGGTCGGCGACCACGGGTGCGAATACATGACGAACGGCACGGTTGTGATCCTGGGAGCCACCGGCAAAAACTTCGGGGCGGGCATGACAGGCGGAGTCGCCTATGTGCTCGATCTCGAGGACAGCTTCCCGATCCGCTACAACCAGCAACTGGTCTCGATCTCCCGCCTTGCGGATGCCGGCGATATTGCCGCGCTCAAGGCCCTGATCCAGCGCCACCTCGATTACACCGGTAGCCCGAGGGCCAAGGAGGTTCTCGGTAACTGGGATGGGTTCCAGCCGAAATTCTGGAAGGTCAGCCCGAATGTCCCAACAGCCAAGCCGGTGGAGAAGCCTGCCAAGCAGGGCGAGAAAACCGGTGCGGTGATCAGTGAGGATGTAACCGCCTCGCGCTGAGGTTGGCGGCATTGCCAATCAAGAAAAACCCGTCCGTGACGAGCGGACGGGTTTTTTTCGTGTTTCGAGAGGCGGCGCCCGGGCTTTGCATGGGCGGTCGGGGTTGGTAGGGTTTACGCGTATGACTGAATCGCACACGCCGCTTCGCTCCGAGGTTCCCGAGTCCGACACATGGGATTTGACCCAGCTTTACAAGACGCCCGAGGGGTGGGAGGAGGATTTCAAGAAACTCCAGTCGAGTTATGGGCGGGTGGGGGATTTCCGGGGACGGCTTGCTGAATCGGCAAGCGTGCTTGCCGAGTGCCTGGAATTCGAGAAGGGGATCGATTTGCTGACCGACCAACTCAACCAGTATGCCGCCCTGATTGTCGCCGGTGACAGTTCCGATGCGACGGCGCTTTCACGCGAGGCGCGGCTCGACAGCCTGTTGGTGAAGGTGGGCGAGGCGTTTTCATTTTTGTCTCCGGAAATCCAGGCGATTGGCGATGCAGAGTTCGAGCGGTTTTTGTCCGATCCGGCGCTGGTCGACTGGGTGGTCCCGATGCGGAAGTTGAGGCGCAGGAAACCGCACACGCTGACCGCCGGGGAGGAGCGCCTCATGGCCCTCGGTTCGGCCGCAGTGCGTGGACATGGCGAGACGTTCTCCCAGTTGACGAATGTGGACATGCGCTTCGGATCGTTGAAGGACGGCGAGGGGCGGGAGCGCGAGTTGACGCAGAGTTCGTTCTCCTCGTTTCTGCAGCAGAGCGACCCGCAGGTTCGCAAGGCGGCATTCCACCAGTTCTACAAGGAATTCTCCGAGCACAAATTCACACTCGCCGCGAGCCTCGCGAGCTCCGTGCGGGCGGATGTGTTTTACGCCCGGGCGAGGAATCACGCGTCCGCGCGGGAGGCGGCCTTGTTTTCCGACGATGTGCCGGTGGCGATCTATGATAATCTCATCTCCACGGTGCGGGGAAATCTCGACACGCTCTTCCGGTATTTTGACCTGAGGAAGAGGGTGCTGAAGCTCGGCGAGATTCACCACTACGACACCTACGTGCCGATGGTGGAGAATCTGAAAACCAAGGTCTGCTGGGACGAGGCAGTGGAGAAGGTGCTCGCGAGTCTCGCGCCGCTCGGGAAGGAATATGTCGACACGCTTGCCCACGGCTTGCGCGGCGGACGCTGGTGCGATCGCTATGAGAATAAAGGCAAGCGCAGCGGGGCGTTCTCCTATGGCACGTTTACAAGTCCGCCCTACATCATGATGAACTACAAGGAAGACGTGTTCTCGGATGTCTACACGCTCACGCACGAGGCCGGGCACTCGATGCACACGTGGTATGCGCGCGGGGCGCAGTTGTATCAGAACTACGGCTACCCGATTTTCCTCGCCGAGGTCGCCTCGACATTCAACGAGGTGTTGCTGACCGAGCATTTGTTGAAAACCGCCGACGATCCGAAATTGCGGGCGTTCATTTTGAACCGTCAGATCGACGACTTCCGAGGCACGCTTTACAGGCAGACGATGTTCGCCGAGTTTGAGCGCGAGGCGCATGCGGCGGAAGAGGCGGGAGACGCATTGACGCTCGAGCGGTTCACAGGCATCTACCGCAAGTTGCTCGCCGACTTCTTCGGTCCGCGGTTTTTGATCGACTCCGAACTTGAGTTGGAGTGCCTCCGCATCCCGCATTTCTACAGCGCGTTTTATGTCTACAAATACGCCACTGGCCTCTCGGCGGCGGTCGCCCTCGCGACCCAGGTGCTCGAGAGTGGCGATGCGTCCAGATATCTCGCCTTCCTGCGGAGCGGCGGGAGCAAATTCCCTGTGGAAACACTCCGCGAGGCAGGTGTCGACATGTCCACCCCAGCGCCAGTCCAGGCCACGCTCGACTTGTTCGCACGGCGCGTTGCCGAGTTGGAGGAATTGATCGGGTAGCCATGTCACTCCGGATTCTCGATCACCCGTTGGCATCGCATTTGATCACTCATCTGCGGGACAGGACGACCAAGCCGGCATTGTTCCGGAGTTTGAGTTATCAGCTCACGACGATGCTTGCGTTGGAGGCCACGCGGGGGTTGGGAACGGTCGAGCGCGAGATTGAAACACCATTGATGCCGTGTGCGGGGCGGGTGTTGGAGAGGCCGTTAGTGGTGGTGCCGATTTTGAGGGCGGGATTGGGGATGTTGCAGCCGTTTCAGGATCTCTTTCCCGATGTCTCGGTGGGGTATCTTGGACTCGAGCGTGACCATGACACGGCGATGGCACGGAGTTACTACAGCAAGTTGCCTGTTCTCAAAGAAGCATGGACGATTGTGGTCGATCCGATGCTTGCCACGGGGGGATCAGCCTGCCATGCGCTCGATGCGGTGGCGGAGGCCGGTGCAGGGCACGTTTCGCTGGTGTGCATCATCGGTTCCCGCGAAGGCGTGGAACAGGTTCGCGCAAGGCATCCGAGGGTGGAAATCACGCTCGGCGTGTTGGACGACCACTTGAACGCCGACAAATACATCGTTCCCGGGCTTGGGGATTTCGGCGACCGGCTTTACGGCACGCCGGGCTGAGGAGTTGTCACGGCTGGTTTGCGCAGGGCGGTGGCGAGGAGAACCGTGAAAAAGACGAGGCCCGAGCAGGTGGCCATCATGCCCGCCGAGTTGACCGAACCGATCTGAATGCCGCCCGGCATGGTCGAGAGCAAGGCCGGGAGGGCCGAGATCGCCATGAGGTGTCCGCCGAGGCTCGCCAGTGCCGCGAAGCCAAGGCTTGCAAGGAGGATTCCCTCCACGCTCCGGCAGAGAAGCAGCGCGGTGGCTCCCGGCACGATGAGCATGGCGATGACAAGAATGCTGCCCACGCTTTCAAAGGCCATGACTGCGGTGATGGACGTGAGGACCGTGAGCCCGAGTCTGATGAGTCTTGCTGGAACGCCCACGCTTTCGGAAAAGCGGGTGTCAAAGGCCGAGAGGCGGAGTTCCTTGAAAAATAACGTCGCCAGAAGCGCATTCAAGGCAAGGGTCGACGCCGAGAGCCAAACCACCCTCGGGATGCCGCTCGATTCGATAACGGCGAGTTCGAGTGATCCGAACAGCACGCACGAGGGGTCAAGGTCGAGATGGTCCGCGGCGATGCGCACGAGCACGAGTCCCGCGGCGAAGAAGACGCAAAACACGACGCCGAGCGAGGCGCCTTGTTCCACACGGCCGAGTCGTTCAACCGCTCCGCTGAGGAGTGCCGTCAGCACACCGGCGACGAGGGCCCCCCCGATCATGGGGAGGGTGTCCCGCGATCCTGAAACGAGGTAGGCGATGGCGATGCCTGGAAGGACGGCATGGCTGATGGCATCGCCCAGCATGCTCTGCTTGTTGAGTTGGAGAAATACTCCTGGAATCGCGCACGCCATGGCGGTGAGGGCGCCTGCGATGACGATCCAAGTATCGAGAGCGGTCCAGTTCATGCCTGGGATTTCTCCGGATCGCTGGGAACGAGTCGCTCGTGGGAGCGTTGATCGAGGATGTCCTCGAGTTCCTCCACGATGCGGCGGTCGAGGACGTGTTCGATGCGGTCGGCTTCCCTGTCCACATGAGCCGGGGCGACATCCGCGTGGCGGATGAGGTAGAGTTCCCACAGGCGGTGGTTGCGCACGAGGCGGCGGGCCTCGCTGAGGCCGGTGGCGGTGAATTGGACCGAGTCGTTTCCGGGAGGGCAGGTGAGAAGGCCGCGATCGGCGAGGCGTGCGATTTCGGCCAGCATCTGCTGGCGGGTCCACGGACGTTTTGCAAGGAGGTCGGCCAACGGGACCGAGCCTTCGGTGAGTTCGGCGCATTCGAAGACCGCGCGGAGGAGGTGTTCGCGGCGGAGGTTTTTTTCCGCTCTGCGGGTGCGGATTGATCGTATGAGGATTCCCCGGGTGGGACCGAAGACGAGGCTTGCCGCAAAAATGCTGCCCGCCGAGAGCACGATGAGGGCACCGGTGGGCCACTTGGGAAAAAGGGCGCTGAGGAACACGCCCAAAAGGCAGGACAGGCCTCCAGAGACGGCCGACACCGCAGCCATTGGGCCCATGCCATCGCACCAGAAGCGGGCAGAGGCCGGCGGAATGACCAGAAGGGCGACCACGAGAAGGATGCCCACGGTTTGAATACCCGCCACGGTGGCCCAAACGACGAGCGACATGAGAAGGATGTCGAGAACGGTGGCTGGCCATCCAGAACTACGCGCGAACGCTTCGTCGAAGCAGAGGAGGGAGAATTCCTTGAAGAGCGCGATACAGAAGAGCGAGATGCCCAGTGACGAGGCGATGACAAAGGTGGCGTCTGCCGAGGTCATGGTGGCGGCGCTTCCGTAGATGAGGTGTTCAAGTCCCGAGGCAAAGCCGCCGGGGAGTTGCTGGATCGCGCTGAGGAGGGCGATGCCGAATCCGAAGAACACGCTCAGCACGATGGCCAGCGCGGCATCGTCCTTGATGCGGCTGAATCTGCGGACGAGTGCCAGCGCGCCGATGCCCGCCACTGCAGAGAGGGTGGCTCCGAGGGCGAGCGGGAAAAACGACCGCGGATCGTGGCCAGCCGCGTAGGCGACGAGGAATCCGATGGCAACGCCCGGCAGTGTTGCATGGCCGAGGGTGTCGCCAAGCAGGGAGCGCTTGCGAAGGAGAAGAAAGGCCCCGATGAGTCCCGCGGCGATGCCAAAGGCGCAGGCCCCCGCGAGCACGATGCGGGTATTGTGGTCCTGCAGGCTGAAGATGCGCAAGAAGGTCTCGAGGGTGGGATAATCCATGGGGCGATTTGCGGACCTCAGCCCGCGGCGGGAGTCGCCCGGGCCGGGTCGGTGGCCACTTCGTCGAGGAACGAAAGACGTGCGCCGTAGGTTTTGCGAAGGTTTTCCGGCGTCATGACATCGCCGACAGGGCCTTGGGCGACGACGCGCATGTTGAGGAGGATGGCGTCGTCGAAATAACCGGCAACCGTCTCGAGGTCGTGGTGAACGCAAACCACGGTGCCGCCCGAGGCTTTGATGCGCTCGAGCACGGCGAGGATGGCTTGTTCGGTGGCGGCATCGACGCTCGCGAAGGGTTCATCCATGAGGTAGAGGTCGGCTTTTTGAGCGAGCGCGCGGGCGAGAAAGACGCGCTGTTGCTGGCCTCCCGAGAGTTGGCTGATCTGGCGGAGCGCGAAATCGGCCATGCCGACATCCGCCAGTGCCTCGTCCGCCATGCGGCGGTGGATCGAGCGGACCGGCAGGCACCATCCGATACGGCGGTAGAGTCCCATGGCCACGACATCGCGGGCATTCACCGGGAAGTCCCAGTCCACGCTCTCGCGTTGCGGCACGTAGGCTACGCGCGAGCGGGATTTGCGGAGGGTGCCACCGAAAAACAAAATTTTTCCCGAGGCCGAGGGAATCAGCCCCAGAGCTGCTTTGAGGAGGGTGCTCTTGCCCGCGCCATTCGGACCCACGATGGCGGTCGTGCGTCCTGCTTTGATAGTGACACCGACATCCCAAAGGACGAGTTTGCGGTGGTAGGCGACATTGAGCGCGTCAATGTGGAGGGGGGTGTCCTTCATTTGCGCGGCGAGAGGTTCGAGGGATCGCCGCCCAGCGCCTTCACAATGGTGCGGGTGTTTTCCCGGAGCATGCCCGCGGTGGTGGATGCGTGGGATCCTGCGGGGCCGAGAGCGTCAGAGTAGAGGGTGCCGCCGATGCGGAGCGGATGGCCCTTTGCGGTGGCCCCCTCGACAATAGCACGCACGTTTTTATCCGAGAGTGTGCTTTCGACAAAAATCGCCGGGATGCGATGGAGAACGATGGTGTCCACGAGGCGGTTAATGTCCGCCACGCCCGCTTCGGACTCGGTGTTCAGGCCGAGAATGCTGAGGACCTCGAGATTGTTCGCTCGGGCGTAGTATTCGAATGCATCGTGGGCGGTGACCAGGGTGCGATTGGTGGCGGGAATTGTTTGAGTGGCTTGTTGGATGGCGAAGGAGAGTTCGGTGAGTTCCTGCTGGTGGGCGAGGGCGTTACGTGAGTAGTCGGGCGCTCCCTCGGGGTCTTTTGCGGCGAGGGTTTTTTCGACCGCCGGAATGCAGGCTGCCCAGAGGGCGGGATCCATCCAGACATGGGGATCGGGTGTGTTGCCTTCGCGCAGGACGAGGTGTGGGGGAATCGACTCGGCGACAGCGATGACCGGGCGGTCCGGCGAATCGAGTTTTTCGAGTGTCTTGGCGAGGCGGCCTTCCAAGTGGAGGCCGTTGTGAAACACGAAGTCGGCTTTTTGGAGTGCCGCGATGTCGTCGCGGGTGGGGCGGTAGAGGTGGGGATCCACGCCTTCCTTCATCAGCACAGTGACTGAGGCGCGGTCACCGGCGATTTTTCCGACGAGGTCGCCGACCATGCCGGTGGTGCAGACGATCTCGAGGGCGCTGGCAAGCTGTGACACCATGACGAGCACGGCCAAGGAAAGATATTTGGGATTCATCGGTGTGACATCCTTACCTTTCGCAGTGCCACCCGCAATACTGGGCGGGTAGACCTATTTTTCCTGTGGTTGTTCGAAGAGGGGCTTGAAGGCCGCGTAGCCCTCTTTCTCGAGGTCCTCGGCGGGAATGAAGCGGAGGGAGGCGGAGTTGATGCAGTAGCGCATCCCCGTGGGTGCAGGGCCATCGGGGAAAACGTGTCCGAGGTGGGAGTCGCCGGGTGCCGAGCGGACTTCCACACGTTCCATGCCGTGGGAGGTGTCCGCCTTTTCTTGGATGAGTGTAGTATCGATGGGGCGGGTGAAGCTGGGCCAACCGGTGCCGGAATCGAATTTGTCACGTGAGCTGAAGAGGGGCTTGCCCGAGATGATGCAGACGTAGATGCCCTCGCGTTTGTTATTCCAATACGCGTTGTTGAACGGCGGTTCCGTGCCGCAGTGCATGGTGACGTGCTCTTGGAGCGGGGTAAGTTCGGGCTTGGTGGCGTGTGTGGACATGGAAAAGGCGGCGATGGCGAGTGTGGAGGCGAGGGTTTTGCAGATCATGGTTGGGAGAGGGCGCGGGGCGGGCCGAGGATTTCGCGAAGGATGATGGCCTCTCGGAGTGCCGCCTGCGAGCGGAGGCGCTGGCTCCATGCGGTGGGTTGCGATGCACTGGAAGCAGCGGCCGCGCGCTTTTGCGTAGCGACGGGCGGGCGGGCGGGGAGTGGGTGCTTGCGGCAGGGGCGGAGGCGCGGGGAGGGTGGCGCGGACAGGTTCGGGTTCTGGTGTTGCGGGTTGCTCCGGAAACTCTGTCGGGATGCCCATCGCTTCGAGGAGGCGGCGCATCTGCTCGGAGGAGTCTTCCTCTGGTGCGGAGCGCGGGGATGCGACGGTTTCCTCCTGATGTGCAGGAGGTTGTGGGGCGCTCTGGCTGTTCGCTTGTTCGAGTCGTTTCTCCTCCCGGATTTTCTTGGACTTCTCGACAAGCCAATTGATCAGGCTGATGCCGGCGATGATGAGAAGGAGGACGAGTTGCTCCATGGCCGGTCAGGGTTGCTGGGTGGAGGAAGGGGGCTCGGCGATCGAGTCGCGCATGGCGGTGTCCGACTGGATGTTTTTCATTCTCATGTAGTCCATGACGCCGAGGTTGCCGCTGCGGAAGGCCTCCGCCATGGCAAGCGGAACCTGGGCCTCGGCCTCGACGACCTTGGCTTGCATCTCCTGGGTGCGGGCTTTCATTTCCTGCTCTGTCGCGACGGCTGCGGCGCGGCGCATTTCGGCTTTCGCTTGGGCGACCACCTTGTCGGCCTCCGCCTGCTCGGCCTGGAGTTTCGCGCCGATGTTGTCGGCAATATCGATATCCGCGATATCCACCGAGAGGATTTCAAAGGCGGTTCCGGTATCGAGGCCTTTTTCAAGAACGGTGCGGGAGATGCGGTCGGGGTTTTCAAGGACGTCTTTGTAGGAGGTGGAGGAGCCGATTGAGGTAATGATGCCCTCTCCAACGCGGGCGATGATGGTTTCCTCGGTGGCGCCACCCACGAAGCGGTTCAGATTCGAGCGCACAGTGACACGGGCGCGGGCGCGGACGGCGATGCCATCGCGCGCCACGGCATCGATGGTGGTTTTGCCGGTCGAGGGATTGGGGCAGTCGATGACCTTTGGGTTGATGCTGGTGCGAACGGCTTCCAGCACTGTCTTGCTGGTGCCTTTGATGGCGAGGTCGATGGCGCAGGCGCGGTTGAAGTCGAGAGGGATTCCCGCCTTGTCGGCTGCGATGAGAGCGAGGACGACGTGCGAGACGTTGCCGCCAGCGAGGTAGTGGGCCTCGAGGGGATCTGTATCAAGTCGATACCTGCTTTAACGGCGGTGATGCGGTTGTCAACGATGAGGCCCATGGGCACGCGTCGCAGGCGCATACCAATGAGTTTCACGAAGGAAACCGGGGCGTCGGCGAGTTTTGCACGGAGCCATGTGCCAAAGAAATTGATCAGGACGACGACCAGAATGAAGCCGATGAGCAGGGCGAGGCCGAAAACGATGTAGAGGAAGAGTTGAGGAATCATGGTTGGGTGACGAAGTCCGAACGATGGCACAGATCGGAGACGCTTCCACAAAAAAGTCGATCGGGCGGGAGTTTTTTCCCTGAGCAAGAAATCACTCCCCATGTAGTTGGGTGGAACGTTGGGGTGAATAACCCATGAATGTGAATGGGAAAAATATTGCTGGTCTGGATGAAACAAGTTATAGGCACCAACCTATGCCAAGACGTCCAACTGGAAGACCGCTTCGCGGAAAACTGAACCTCACAATCCACCCCGAAATCCGTGTGTTTGCGGACGAGTTGGCTGCCAAGCGCCGCCGCTCTGTTTCACAACTCTTCGAGGATTTGATCGAAGCTGAGTGGAATCGCAAGCAGACCCCCGCCCAGCAGGCTCCTCAATACCAGCCTGTGCCTCCTCAAGCCTATCAGCCCAGCTCCCGGCTATGCCCAACCGGTTCAGCCGGCTTGGAGTCAGCAGTCGGCCGGATACTCCGGCGGCAATCAATAATTGCCTGACTTTCCCCTCCAAAAAGTAAACCGGGGCCGTGGTGGCCCCGGTTTTCTTTTTTGCGGGGCGACTCGACTGACAACGGACGAGTCATAACCGCAGCTCATTGGTTCGCAGTGCGGACGTATTACCCGCGAGTGGCTTGTCATTCGATGACAGGCGAGGCCTGACCTACTGAAGCGCCACAGAAAATCCACAACCAAGGAGACGAGTGTGAACTTGTGCCTTGGAAATCGAGACCCCGTGGCATTCCCGCCTTGGCTGGATCAGGCGGCGTCTTTTTCCTGCTTGTCGTTTTTTCGGCGGAGTTGGGGGGCTTTTTTTCCTTCAACAACCGCGCGATTGATTGTGACATCCGCCACGTCATCGCGGCTGGGGCAGTCGAACATGACGTCGAGCATGATGCGCTCAATGAGGGATCGCAGGGCGCGGGCGCCGGTGCCTTTGCGGATGGCCTCGGCGGCGAGGGCACGGAGGGCGTCCTTGGTGAAATTGAGGCCGATGCCGTCCATGCCGAGGAGCTTGGTGTATTGCTTGACCATGGCGTTTTTCGGGTCGGTGAGGACCGAGACGAGTTGATCCTCGGTGAGTTCGTCGAGGGTCGCAACGACGGGGAGGCGGCCGATGAATTCGGGGATGAGGCCGAAGGAGATGAGGTCCTCGGGTTCGACTTTTTTCAGGATTTGACGCGAGTCGATTTCTCCCTTGAGTGCTTCGACGGGGGCATGGAAGCCGAGGGTGCGGCTGCCGAGGCGGCGTTGGATGATTTTTTCGAGGCCGACAAACGCTCCGCCGCAGATGAAGAGGATTTTTTCGGTGTTGATCTGGATGTATTCCTGCTGGGGGTGCTTGCGGCCGCCTTGGGGCGGGACGTTGCAGATGGCGGATTCGAGGATTTTGAGGAGGGCCTGCTGGACGCCCTCACCGGAGACATCGCGGGTGATACTGACGTTTTCGGTTTTGCGGCCGATTTTGTCGATTTCGTCGATGTAGATGATGCCCATCTCCGCGCGTTTCACATCGCCCTCGGCGTTTTGGAGGAGTCGGAGGATGATGTTTTCCACGTCCTCACCGACGTAGCCCGCCTCGGTGATCGAGGTGGCGTCGGCGATGGCGAAGGGGACATCGAGGACCTCGGCGAGGGTGCGGGCGAGGAGGGTTTTGCCTGAGCCTGTGGGGCCAAGGAGGAGGATGTTGCTTTTCTCGATCTCGACCTCGGCGAGTTCATCGAGGCCGAGGGTTGTCCCCATGGGTTGGGTGAGGCGTTTGTAGTGGTTGTGGACGGCGACCGAGAGGACGCGCTTGGCGGTGTCTTGGCCGATGACGTGCCGGTCGAGGAGTTTCTTGATCTCTGCGGGCTTGGGAACGCGGAAGGTGAACTTTGGTTTCCGGGTGTCCTCCTTGAGTTCCTTCTCGAGGATGCCTTTGCAGATCGTGATGCAGCTGTCGCAGATATAGACTCCGGGGCCCGCGATGAGTTTGCGCACTTCGGATTGGCTCTTTCCGCAGAAGGAGCACATGGTGAGGTTGTTTGGGCGGGCCATGCGGAGAGTCCTTTACTCCTTGGATTTGGTTTTTTCCTCGATGTCCTTGATGTCCTTGCGGGATTGGACGACTTGATCCACGAGGCCGTAGGCTCTCGCCTCCTCGGCAGTCATGTAGTAATCGCGGTCGGCGTCCCTGTGCACGGTTTCGACCGACTGGCCGGTGTGGTGGGAGATGATGCCGTTGAGCCGTTTTTTGAGTTTGAACATGAACTCGACTTGGCGCTCGACGTCGCTGGCCTGGCCTTGGGCGCCGCCCGAGACTTGGTGGATCATGATGTCGGAGTTCGGGAGGGCGTAGCGTTTGCCCTTGGTGCCCGCGCAGAGGAGCACGGCACCCATGCTGGCAGCGAGGCCCATGCAGTAGGTGTTCACGTCGCAGGTGACGAACTGCATGGTGTCGTAGATGGCGAGGCCCGCGGTGACGGAGCCGCCGGGTGAGTTAATGTAGATGTTGATGTCTTTTTTCGCGTCCTCCATTTGCAGGAAGAGCAACTGGGCGATGACGAGATTGGCGACGGTGTCGTCAATCGGCGTGCCGATGAAGATGATGCGATCCTTGAGGAGGCGGGAGTAGATATCGTAGCTGCGTTCGCCGCGGCCGGTTTGTTCGACGACTATTGGGACAAGCATGGTGTTTGTTGGTGGGTGGATGGTTTGATCAGGCGTTGGCGGGCTCAGGCTGGGCTGGGGGTTCGGTGACCGTAGCACTGGAGGCGACCAGATCAAGGGCCTTGGAGATACGGATATCTTCCCGGATGCGGCTGAGACCGGCGCCGCGGGAGAGTTCCTTGACGATTTTCTTCGGCGACTCGCCGCGTTGCTCGGCGATGCTGTAGAGGGCTTGGTAGATGTCTCCCTCAGTTTCCTTGAGGCCTTCCTTCTCGGCAATCTTGAGCAGGAGGAAATTGGCTCGAACGCGGTCGCGGGCGCCGATCTCGGCGCTCGAGTAGATTTCATCCGTCCGGGACTTGAGGTCCTCGTCCGACGCGCCGCGCATCTGGGACTGCTGAACGATGTCGCGGATGATCGACTGGGCCTCATCGGCTACGAGTTCCTCCGGGAGGTCGCAAGTGAAGCTCTCGAGGAGTTTTTTAATGATGCCGTTCCTCTTGGCTGAGGCGAACTGGTAGTCGCTGGCTTCGTTGAGTCGCTCGCGGATTTTTTGGCGGAGTGACTCAAGGGTGGTGCCGGGTTCGATTTTTTCCGCGAGGGCGTCGTCAAGCGGAGGCATGGTGCGGGAATTGATCGAGGTGAGGGTGGCCTTGTAGTCGACCTTTTTGCCGTGGAGTTCGGGGACTGGGAAGGTGTCGGGCACGTCGAGGGTGAAGGTGCGTTCCTCGCCGGGATTCATGCCTGCGATCGCTTGGGCGAAGCCCGGGATGAGGACACCGTCCTTCACGAGCACCCAGGCGTTTCTGCGGCCTTGGAGTTGGGCGGGGGCAGCAGGGGCGGCTTCGGAGAGCGGGGCGCCGTCCACCGTGCCTTCGTAGTCCATGACCGCGTAGTCCTCCATGGCCAGCGGGCGGCCTTCGACGGGTTCAAACTTGGCGTGGGGTTCGCGGAAATACTCGAGCATTTCCGCGACCTCGGCATCGCCCACTGGTTTGCGCGCGACTTCGATGGCGACGGATTTGTAATCGGGAAGCTCGAACTCCGGCGTGCGGACGATGACGGCATGGATGCTCATCGATTTGTCGTCTGCGAGCGTCGCGGTGGGTGCCTCCCTGAAGGTGACGAGGTCCAATTTATGGAGTTCGGCCGCTTCGCGGATGGCGGCGCGGGTGAGTTTTTCCTTGACCTCGTCCTCGATGTCCTTGGCGTAGCGGGAGAGGATGAGGGCTTTCGGAGCTTTGCCCGGGCGGTAGCCGGGGAGGCGGGCGTGTTTTTGAAATTCCTTCGAGACGTTGTCCCATTCCTTGCCGACGCGATCGGCGGGAAGATCGATTTTCAAATCAACGACACAATTCGGTTTGTGGTCCAGAGCGACATTCATAATGAGCCGGACAGGAAAGCAGATTCGTCACGAGGCGGCAACCGGACACTCGAAAAAATCACCGTTGGCGAAAGGGAAAATAGGTTGTGGTGTCAAAAACCTTGAAGCGGGGCGGAGGTGTCGGCATTTTCACGCGCTCGTCCTTGAAAGCTTCCACCGATCCCAAGCACAAACCAACCCACGAGTGCGGCGTCTTTGCGGTGTTCAACCATCCGGATGCGGCGATGCTCACTTACTACGGCCTCTTCGCCCTGCAGCATCGCGGTCAGGAGAGTGCCGGCATCACGGCCTACGCGCCCGGAGCGCCGAATTTCAAAACCCACAAGGGTATGGGACTCGTCTCCCAGGTTTTTCAACCATCGCACCTCGATTACTTGAAGGATGCGTCTCGCGCGATCGGTCATGTGCGCTACTCGACGACAGGCTCGAGCAACCTGAAAAACGCCCAGCCATTCAGCGTGGATACGGCGCGGGGACGCTTGGCGATCGCCCACAATGGAAACTTGGTGAACGCCGCCGCGCTGCGTGCGGAGCTCGAGGAGAGGGGATCGATTTTCCAGACCACGGTGGACAGCGAGATCGTGCTGCATTTGCTTGCCCAACCGGCTTCGGCGGGCGGCGGGTTGCCGGCATTGCGGCGGTTGCAGGGCGCGTTCTCGATCGTGCTTATGGGCGAGAACGAAGTCATCGGCTTCCGTGATCCACACGGCTTCCGGCCGTGTGTCTCGGCAAGCTCGATGGCGCGTATGTGCTGGCTTCGGAGAGTTGCGCGTTTGATTTGATCCACGCGGAGTTCATTCGAGAGCTTGAGCCCGGCGAGGTTGTGATCATCGACGAACATGGAATCCGGAGCGAATGGCCGTTCCCGAAATCGCGGAGCGCGTTTTGTATTTTCGAGTATGTCTACTTTGCTCGTCCCGACAGCAATCTGACGGGCTCGAATGTCAGCATGGCGCGAGTGGAAATGGGCCGCGAGTTGGCGCGGAGCCATCCAGTCGAGGCTGACATCGTCGTGCCTGTGCCCGACTCCGGGATTTTTGCGGCGCTTGGGTATTCCGAGGAGTCGGGAATCCCGTATTATCCGGCCTTCGTGAGGAACCACTATATTGGCCGCACGTTCATCCAGCCCACCCAGATGATCCGCGACTTCAATGTGCGCGTGAAGTTGAACCTCATCCGCTCCGCCATCGAAGGGAAGCGGGTGGTTGTGGTCGACGACTCGATCGTGCGCGGCACGACGGCGCGCTCGCGTGTGGTGAATCTCCGGGAGAACGGCGCGAAGGAGGTGCACATGCGGATCAGTTGTCCGCCGCACAAGCACGCCTGCCACTACGGCATCGACTTTCCCGACCCCGAAAAACTCCTCGCCAACCAATGCTCGCTCGAGCAAATCCGCGAGTATCTCGGCGCCGATTCCATCGGCTACCTCGACGTGCCCGGCATGGTCCGCGCCACAGGGCGCCAGATGAATGAATTTTGCCTCGCCTGCTTCAATGGCGACTACCCCGTGCCGTTTGATGCGAAATTCGACAAGCTCGTCATGGAGCAGCGCCGCGACCAGGCGCGCCTCCTCGAGCCTCCCGCAGAGCGTCTCTTTTGATTTTCCATTTTATTCCATGACCACCACTCGCGCCCGCAGCGCCAAGTCCGCCAAGCCACCCAAGAAAAAAGCCTACGCCGCCGCCGGGGTGGACGTGGATCTCGGCAATGCCGTGAAGAAAGGTATCCACGCTCTCGTCAGCGCCACCCATGGACCCGAGGTGCTCGGAAAAATCGGAGGCTTCGGCGGGTTGTTCCGGCCAAATTTCAAGGGCATGAAGGATCCCGTGCTTGTCTCCAGCGTCGATGGTGTCGGCACGAAGCTCAAGATCGCCTTCGCCACCAACCGGCACGACACGATCGGGCAGGATTTGGTGAACCATTGCATCAATGACATTGCCGTGATCGGTGCGCGCCCGCTGTTTTTCCTCGACTACATCGGCGGCGAATCGCTCGACCCCGTGGTGTTTCGACAAATTCTCAAAGGCTTCGCCAAGGCATGCAAAGAGGGGGGCTGCGCCCTCATCGGCGGCGAGACAGCCCAGATGCCCGGCATGTATCAGAAAGGCGAATACGATGTCGCCGGCACGATCGTCGGTGTGGTCGACAGCCCGAAGATGCTCGACGGCTCCAAGGTCAAGGTGGGGGATGTATTGATCGGACTCAAAGGAAACGGCCTTCACACGAACGGCTATTCGCTCGCCAGAAAAGTGCTTCTCGAGAAAGCCAAGCTCCCTCTCGACAAGCCCGCCCCCGGCATGGCGCTCCAGCTCGGCAAGGAACTCCTCCGCGTCCACCCGAATTACCAACCGCTCATGGCCTCGCTCCCCGACGGCATGCTCCACGGAGCGGCCCACATCACCGGCGGTGGCCTCCTCGACAACCTTCCGCGCGTTCTCCCAGAAGGCTGCCGCGCCAGCATCCGCCGAGATGCATGGAAAGTGCCGCGGATTTTCCAACTCATCCAAGACCTCGGCAAGGTGCCTGTAGAGGAGATGGATCAGGTGTTCAACATGGGCATCGGCATGGTCTTGATCGTTCCCGCCCGTGCCGTCGACAAGGCACTCACGCTGACAAAAGGCATAAAAATCGGAGAAATCACTCGCGGCGATCGTGATGTGGTAATTTTGTGAGTGTTGTGGACAGGCACTCTTCGGCCGATGCCGGAGGTTCTTTAGGAAAAAATTGGAAAAATCTTCCTCGCACCAACGCCCTGAATGGGGAAATTTCTGCCCAATCGAGGGGTGAAACCAGCAGAAATCCACTTGGCACGGGTGTTGCTTATCTGTCAATCGCAGTGAAACGACCCATGGAACGGGTCACAACCAAATAATCATTATGATATCCATCAACATCAACCCCGCCGCCAGCGGTGCGGGTCTCAACCTCGGAAAAGCCAACGACGCCCTCCAAAAAAGCCTTTCTCGGCTTTCCAGCGGGCAACGCATCGTAAACTCCAGCGACGACGCCGGCGGTCTCGCCGTTTCGATGAAAATGTCAGCAGCTCTCAAGCGCACGGAAGCTACTGCGATCAACCTCCGAAACATCCAGTCCTACCTCGACACCCAAGACGGAGCCTTCAAGGTCGCCGACAAAGTCCTGAGCCGCATGTCGGAACTTTCGACGCTCGCCCGCGACGTGACTAAGAATGCGGGAGACATCGAAAACTACGATAAGGAGTTTGGTAATCTCAAACTTCAGTTGCAGTCTCTCTCAACAGAGAAATTCAACGGAGTTCCTTTGTTCGATTCGAACAGCACTGGCGCCGTCTTCGCTGTCCCGACCTCGGAAGATGGTTCCCAGCAAACAAGTGTAACACAAGCCGCTGTGGCTTCGGATCCCATGATGAATATGATGATTAATGGTTTTAGATCGTGGGAAGTTGATGGAAGAAAATTTATAGCGCCGATTGAGCCTGTTAATTTCAATGGCACAAGCTTTGGGGGTGATGTAAACCCTGTAAATGCATTTGAAGTTCCGGGTGGAGTCTTATCCGGGGTTGTATTGGATACTGGAACTGGAGAGGTGGTTGCGCTTCCTGATTCAGAAGCTGACGCTGGTGATCCCGGAGTTGCTGTTACTAACAATGGTGTTCAAACCTCATTGAATCTCAAAAATTCCGACGAATATGCGTTTCTCTCTCAAGAGGCACTCCAGCAAGTTGCCGACATGCGCGCCCAAAATGGTGCCGAGATGAGCCGGGTGAATTTTGCATTGGACTTGTTGAACATCAACGCCAACAACCTCGAAGCCGCCAACAGCCGGATCATGGACGTGGACGTGGCCGCCGAGAGCAGCCAACTCGCCCGCTTCCAAATCCTGCAGCAGGCCGGCACGGCGATGCTCGCCCAAGCGAACACCAGCCAGCAGTCCCTGGTGCGTCTGCTCCAAGGCTAAATATCTAAGTATTAACTCGAAAAATCGAAGCCCGCCACATGGCGGGCTTCTTTTTTTTTGTTGAATAATTTTACACTGCATCCACTGCTGATTTCTGAAGTAATTGGCATAGTTATTGCTGAGCAAGGTCCTTGTTCTCCCATGGGAGGGCTAGTTTTAAATCTAAAATCATTATGATATCTGTAAATATAAATCCTGCAGCAAGCGGCGCTTCGCTCAATCTCGGCAATGCGAACAATGCACTTCAAAAAAGCTTGGCGAGACTTTCCAGCGGTCAACGCATAGTAAACTCGAGCGACGACGCCGGTGGCCTCGCTGTTTCGATGAAAATGTCAGCGGCGCTCAAGCGCACGGAAGCGACCGCGATCAACCTTAGAAACATCCAGTCCTACCTCGACACGCAAGACGGTGCCTTTAAGGTCGCTGATGGCGTGTTAAGCCGCATGTCTGAACTCACTACATTGGCTCGGGATGTTACTAAGAACTCGGGGGATGTTGAGAATTACGATAAAGAGTTTGGCAACTTGAAGGCTCAAATACTGAGCTTGGCCACCGAAAAGTTTAATGGTGTTGGGTTGTTTGAAAATAAAACTGTAAATGGAAAAACGATTGCCGTTCCTACGTCGGAGGATGGATCTCAAGAAACTTCCGTAACTCAAGCTGCACTCAATTCAGATCCGGCATTAAACAAGATGGCAAACGGGTTTAAAAAATTTGGGATTCAAGGGAAGACGTTCATCGCAGAAAGAATAAATGATAAGGCTGAAATATATCCGGATGGCCCAACCTCCCAGTCAACGATTAAAAACATTTATACATTGCCGAGTGGTGAGGCTCACACCCTCACTATCAGTGCGGATCCGGTTACCGAACCAATTTCACCAACAACCGCTGGGGCAAGCGCATTCACCTACGCGTTTGGTTTAAATTATGACCTTGATGGAGTTACAAAAACGGAAACCCTGAAATTAGTCTATCCTGCCGCTCCAGGCAATGTGGATGATCTCTCAAAGCCATTATTTGTCGAAAGTCCTGCAAACAGTGGAACCTTTGTCGAAGTTTTGGATCTACATGGATATCCTAAATATGAATCTTTGGATGATACATCCAAACCTGTTCCAGGAAATCCAGTTCCAGGGCCTGGTTCTCCAAATAATATTATCGGCACCATTGATGCAAATGGAGATATAAATTATTTAACACCAAATCAATACACTGGAAATAATGATATTATGGGATTCACAGATCCAAATGGTGTCGTCCAGTGGTTTGATGCAGCCACAAAAACTTTCATATCTGCAAATGGACCAGTAACTCAACAAGAGTTCGAACCTCAGAAAGGTCTTCCTCCCTTCATCTGGCGACAGGTTAAGGACGATAACGGAAACGATATCGCGGAAAATAATGGAAGTTTAAACAGCGGCATGCGGTGGTTCAACACCAGCACCGGAGATTACACATACAGTCTGCCTCCTGGGGGAACATCGCCCAATGATTCTTCGTCCCTTATTGGATTTGGTTATGGTGAATCCATTACGCCACCTCAAATTGATCCTCTAAATGCAAACCAAGCTTTAGATCAAGGCAATGCATTGGTCAGCAAACTTCTGAATGCAAGAATAAATGGTGTTTCAAATGCTACTAATCTAAATAATAATTCGACGCACAACACAAATTTGATTTATGATAACTCAGCTGATTATGGAGCGATTTCTCAATTGGCACTCCAGCAATTAGCCGATATGCGTGCACAAAATGGTGCAGAGATGAGCAGAGTTAATTTTGCAAAAGATCTCCTTGATCAGAATGCAAATAATCTTGAATCGGCAAACAGTCGTATTATGGATGTTGATATCGCCGCAGAAAGCAGTCAACTAGCCCGCTTTCAAATCTTGCAGCAGGCCGGCACGGCAATGCTTGCCCAAGCCAACACAAGCCAGCAAGCGCTACTTCGTTTGCTCCAAGGCCAATAGAAATCAACTATACCAAAAGGCCCGCCATCAAGGCGGGCCTTTTTTAATGCTGTAGCGGCGGTCTATGACCGTCGGGGGCGTGAAGGATCGTCGCTCGCAGAGGGCGCTACAGGTGCCCGTAGCGTAAAATGGAACATTTTTCGACGGGCAGGGAGCGTGGTGGTGCGGTGCGGCAATCGAAACCCGTTCCGGGTTCCGCTACGTGGGACTGCTTCGAATGCCGACGAGGACGTCGGCGCGCGTGGGCTGGGGGGGCTTGTAGCGGCGGTCTATGACCGTCGGGGGCGTGAGGGATCGTCGCTTACAGAGGGCGCTACAGTGGCGCGTAGCGGAAAATGGAACATTTTTTGCGGGGCGGTTGCATACTGGAGCGGAGTGACATCGAAACCCGTTCCGAGTTCCGCTACGAGCGGAAGAATAAATTCCAGAATGTCAAAAAAATCGAGTTGTCACTGGTCTAAGAAACCCTGTTGTAGACAAGTTATCTTCTCCCGAAAAGCTCTGGCAAATGATGGCGTGGTGGCGCTGGAGCCTGAAATGATGCGGATCAACGGATTGATCGCATGTCATGCGTGAAGCGCGTGTCACAATCCGGATCGCGTAGTTTTGACATCCATGCTGTCCCTTACCCTCAACAAGAATTTCCCATGATGAATCGCGTCCTGCTTCACTTTTTGGCATTGAGCGCCCTTGCCGCAGCCTCTGGATGTGCTTGCGGTTCATTTTCAGTCCGTGATCGCGCTCCAAAACCGTGACAAGCTTCCGCGTGCCCAAACACGGATCCTTGGTATAGATTTTGTCCATTGTTTTCATGGCTGCGCGGTCCTCGGTCTTTTCCGGAACTCTTGCGTAATAGAGATTGGATCGGCTTATGTGCAGCAGCTTGCATTGTTTTCAAATGCTCAATTTGGAATGTTTTTTTCAACAAGTTCGGCACGGTTCACAGGCCGAGCTGTTTGGATTTTTTTCCAAAAAATCCACCGCGATCGTGAGCTCTCCAATTTTGCTCTGCAACAGACCCCGCTCCTTTTCAAAGTCCTCCCAGCCTCTCTTGCCTCCTGGTTCAAAAACTCCGGGAACATTGTCCAAGAGCGTTTTTTTCCACTTCGTAACCTGTGTGGGACGGATGTCGTAGGTTTTCGCGATCTCATGGGTCGTTTTTTCCCCTTTGAGGGCTTCTATGGCCACACGTGCCTTGAAGGTCTCGTCGTGGCGTCGGCGTTTTGTTTCCTGATGGTGTTTGGTTGTAGGATTTTCCTCCCCACCCATTCACCTCTTTTTATCTCTTAACCTCTGGTCCGAATTTTGGGGTCCCGCTCAGTGTCCGACAGTGCGACCAAGGCGACGATGCCTGTGTCCTTGGCGATCGCATCGGAAACGCGCTGCTCAACGGATTCAGGGGTGGAGATGGGGGTGCTGGCGATGAGTTCGATACGCTGGCCGCGAATGCCGCCCGCGCGGTTCACCTCCTCCACGGCGAGTCGTGCTCAGAGGGCCGATGGGGAGTCCAGCGCCTGTTGGTCGCCGGTTCCGCAGTCGCCGGTTCCTGCTTTTTCTGGAATTGTGGTTGATTGGTGAGACAGAGGGAGAATGATTTGGAGTGAATCGCATCGGATCGTTTTGTCCGATCCAGCGCTTTCGGAAAGCGCTCTCGCGAATCCTATCTATTTGTTAAAAATTCGTTTGCGGGATCAAACGAGGTGGATGGTGGTCCATTCGGTTCTGCGGTGGAAGTTGGGTTGGGTGAGCGGGGAGGTCGAGGAGAGGGTGGGAGTGGAGGCGGTGTAGTCGTAGCGGCCGAAGTTGATGTCCCAGATGGCTCCGGTGAGCGTGGCGTGGGGAGCGGGGGAGACAAAGGGTGCCGGGATGCGTCCCAGCACATTCCAGCCGTGGGGGGTGGTGGTGGCGGCGAACGTGGCGGAGTCGTCGAGGCGCATGAAGGGGGCGATTCCCTCCGGCGAGTTTTTTGATTCCGCAAGGGCCTCGGGGCTGGGCCAGTGGAGTTGGAGGATTTCACCATTCGGCGCGGTGTGGCACTCGATGTAAGAGGGGGCGCAGTGGACGCCGGCGAAGATTTCGAGGACATCGCCGAGGAGCCAGAGGTGTTGGTTCCGGGCGGTGGCGGAAGTGTGTGGGTGCGAATCCTGCAGTTCAGCGAGGTAGTAAAAACTGTCGCCGTGCCAGCCGATGCGGATGGTGCCGGGTTGGAACGATGGTTCGAGCGAGGCGCCCCAGTGTTGGGCGAAGGCCAGTGTGGGGGCGCTTGCGAAAACGGCCTCGAGATTTTGCAAGTCGCCCGAGGGTTCGCTGGGCAGTGGCGGGCAGGGCAGGTGGGGAGGGTGGGAGTCGGGTTGCATGGCAATGATCTTGCTCGGGGAGGCGGTCCAACGGAAGTCGGATTTCTTGGGTGTCTGCTTATCGTGGGCCGACGGGGACGTCGGCGGTCCGACGGGGGATTTGGATTTACCGGGGCGAGTGGGGGCGGTTAGGGTCTGTGGGCTGTGTCATTACCCGCTGGATTGAAGGTTCGAAATTACGAGTTGCGCGATCGCGCGGCGATCCGCCATTTGTGCTGTGAGACGGGATTCCTCGGGAATCCGATCGATCCGGTGTTCGAGGACCGCGAGCTTTTTGCGGATTACCTGACCGCCTATTACACGGATGTGGAGCCCGAGGCATCGTTCGTGCTCGAGCAGGATGGCGTGGTGAAGGGTTATCTACTCGGATCGAGGCGTCCGCTTCGGCAGCAGTGGTATGGGTTTTTTCAAAATCTGCGCCTCTTTGCGATGGGCATGCTGCGCTACCGGGGCTACCGGGGGGAAACGCGTGATTTCATTCACTGGATCCTGCGGAATTCCTGGAGGGAAGTGCCTGCGGCGCCGCGTCGCACGGCCCACTTTCACATCAATCTGCTGCCCGAGGCGAAGGGATTGGCCGGTTCGCACGGGATGCTGAAGGCGTATTGCGAGTTTCTGAGGGCGCACGGGGAGAAGGCGGTCTTTGGGCAGATGGTCACCTTCGAGTCGCGGCGCGGGGCGAAGGTGTTCGAGCGCTTCGGGTTTCAAGTGGTGGAAAAGCGTGAGATCACGAAATACCGTGGGAAGCATCCGGAGCCGGTCTACCTGACCACGGTGGTTAAATCCCTGACCGAACCTGAGGTGCTTGCGGGGAGTTGACCCGAAGTTGTTTTTTTTCGCAAATTCCCTGTTGCGCTGCTCAAAGCCATGGACTACCTGTGCGCCAGTTCATGAAAATCTCTTTATCAACGATGGCATGCGCCTCTCTGGGTGAAATCGCTGTGGTTTCATGCCTATACATAACATTTGTTCCACCGCGCGCCGGGAGGGTCTGATGTTGCTCATTTCACTCGCTTTTACGACCGCTTTCCAGCACCCGGCACACCAACTCGCCGACAGGATCGAGCGACTGGCCCCCAAGGTTTTTTCTCAACCCGGGCAGCAGCCCACCCATCCACAGCAACCCCATTTCCCCATGCTTTCGGATGCCTCGACACCGGACGGCACCAATGTCGCCGGCGTGTTCGAGCATGATTCCACCGATCGCAATGACCGTTCAATTTCTTAAAACCCATGCAAAACGAGTTCTCCCCATCCTTCTAAAACGACTCCCGCTTCTTGGAGTGGCCAGCTTGGCGGCCTGTTCCACACTCGAGTCTGTCGGCACACCGGCGAATCCCGAGCGTTGGTTGGAGCGCGAGGTGAATGCCTGCCTGCCCACGGCGATTGTCTTCAAGGAGTCGTTAAAGAGGTATGGGGTATGGGCAGATGTGGTGACCTACAAGGCTCATGACCCGATCAAGAACAAAAACGAGTCCCACGCGGTGGTCGTCTTCAATTACCCGCCGGGGAAGGACAGTTACTGGACGTATGACTTCGAGGGGTCGTTCAAAATCGGAGACGGCAGCGCAGTCGGCTCACAACGGGGCTCCACGAAAAACGGCGGCAAGGGGTCTTCCGCGGCAGTCGATGTGAAGGATCCCGCGCAGATCGCCCAAATGGCCGAGAAGAGCCGGTTCCGATCCTATCGACAAATCCTCGAGGCAGACTTCCTGAGGTAACCGGCGGGTCTTGCGGGCGTCAGAGCGAGGTCTTTCGGTCAAGGACGGCCACCATGCCTTTGACGCCCCCGCCAGCCTCGTAGCAGTCGAGTTCGGCGAGTCGGCGAGCGTGGCGCCCGCCGTCGAACGGCGTGGCGAGCCAGATATCCACGATCTCCAACGCCAGGGCGAGGGGGATCATGCGTTCGCCGATCGAGAGGACGTTGGCGTTGTTGTGGCGGCGTGAGAGTTCTGCGGTTTCATGGGTCCAGCAGAGGGCGCAGCGGACGCCCTTGACCTTGTTGGCGGCGATGGCCTCGCCGTTGCCCGAGCCGCCGAGCACGATGCCGCGGTCCGCCTCGCCTCTGACGACGGCCTCCGCGGCCGGGATGACAAAGACCGGGTAGTCGGTGCTTTCGGCGGTGGCACAGCCGAAATCAACCACGGTGTGGCCGTTGGCTTTGAGATGGGCGATGATGGCTTCCTTGTAGGCGAAGCCTGCGTGATCGCTTCCGATACTGATTTTCATGAGGCGGAGAGTGATGGTGTCGGAACGTCGGAGTAGGGGGCCTGTGGAGCAAGGCCGAGGGATTCGAGGAGGGTGCGGTCCTCGTCCACTCCGGGATTTGTGGCGGTGAGGAGCTTGTCACCGTAGAAGATCGAGTTAGCGCCCGCGAACAGGCAGAGCGCCTGACCCTCGCGGGAGAGGCGGTCGCGTCCGGCGGAGAGGCGGATTTTTGCCTTTGGCAGGACGAGGCGCGCGGTGGCGATGAGGCGCACGAGTTCGAAGATGTCGATCGGGGGGGTCTTGGCCAGTGGAGTGCCCTCGATGGGAGTGAGGCAATTGATCGGCACGCTTTCGGGTTCCGGATCGAGCGAGCAGAGCACCTCCAGCATGCGGAGGCGGTCGGTTTCCTTTTCCCCCATGCCGATGATGCCGCCGCAGCACACGCTGAGGCCCGCGCGCTGGACGGATCCGATGGTATTCAGTCGGTCCTGGAACGTGTGGGTGGTGACGATGTTTTTGTAATGCTCGGGGGAGGTGTCGATATTGTGGTTGTAGGCGGTGAGGCCTGCCTCCTTGAGCTTGCGGGCCTCGATGTCGCCGAGTTGGCCGAGGGTCACGCAGACTTCCATGCCCAGCTTCGAGACCTCGCGCACGGTCTCGAGCATGGTTTCAAATTTCGGGTCGCCGTCACGCACGCCCTTCCAGGCGGCTCCCATGCAGAAGCGGGTTGAGCCGTTTGCCCGCGCGCGCTCGGCCACCGGGAGCACCTCGGCGGTGCCCATGAGGGATTCCTTTTGCAGGCCCGTGTTGTAGTGGGCGCTCTGGGCGCAGTAGCCGCAGTCCTCGCTGCAGCCGCCGGTTTTCACGCTGAGGAGGGTGCAGAGTTGCACCTCGTTTTTCGGCCAGAATTCCAAAAAGACCCTGCGGCTTTCCTGGATGAGGTCGAAGAGAGGGCGGTGGTAGATGTTTTCGAGGGATTCCAGCGTTTGTTTCACGGGGCGGGTTGTAGTCATGGTGGCGGGGGGAGTCAATCGGGTGGTGTCAGCGTTTGCGATAGAGACGAAGCGTCTCGCGATCCTCGCGCTCGGCAAAGGTCGGCAGGGATGTGCGGGTTTCCAGGGTTTCGAAAAGGGGATCGAAGTGCGGGTGGATTTCGCTGTCTGGACAGGCGAACGGGGGTTTCGCGGGGTCCGGATTGTCGGGGTTCGAGTAAATCACGGCGAGGAGCAGTCCGCCGGGTTTGAGTGCCGCGGCAGCCGCATGGACGTAGTCAGCGCGGCGGGAGGGAGGAATCGCGCACAGGCAGGTGTGCTCGAAAAGCGAATCGAACGGCCCGTGCGCTGTGGCGTCACCCGCCAGAAAGTCGCCAAGGAGATAGCGCTCCGAACCGGCGCGGGGGAAGGATTCCGCCAACGCGATCGCGGAGGGGGCGATATCGATGGCCAACACCTCCACGCCGCCCTTCGCGATGGCACGCACGTCCTCACCAGCCCCGCAGCCCGGCACGAGCACCTTGCCGTGCATGGGGGTGCGGGAGAGCCAGTCCACGAGCGCCGGATGAGCGTGGGGTTTTTGCCAGGGTGTGTCGCCTGTGTTGTAGCGGACTTCCCAGTCAACGTCGGCGCCAGCGGGAGCCGAGGGAGATACCGTATTGGTATTTTCTTGAGTGTTCACGAATGAGAAATGGCAGGTTGGTGGTGTGTTCGAGGGTGAAATGCGGCGCGAGGCGGTCGGCAAGGATGTCGAAGGAAGGGGCGGAATCCGGCGTGCCGCCAATCCAGTTTGCGCGGGGAGTGAAATCCTCCAGCCAGGAGAACGGGGTGGCGAGAAGTAGTTGGCCGCCGGGCGCAACGAGGTCGGGGAGGCGCTTGAGCAAACGGTCTGGCTCCGGCAAGCGGCACACGAGGTTCGCGGCGAGCACAACATCGAACGCGCCAATGTCCGCCGGGAGATCCATGGCGTCGCCGGTCTGGAATCTGGTTCGGGTGGTGTCGATGCCCTCGGGCAGGTGGGCGGTGAAGGCACGTTGGCGCTGGCCTTCGGCCGGCACGCTGGCGTCGATCGAGCGGTGGGTTCGCATCGTCTCCGCCGCGTCGATGAAGGCGCGGGAAAAATCGATGCCGAGGACATCGGGCACCGTGCGCGAGAGTTCGAAGCTGGAACGGCCCACCGCGCACCCGAGATCCAAGGCGCGGCGGGCGGGATGGGATTGATCCATCAATTCCGATACCAGCCGCGATGCGAAATCCCAGGCCTCGACCGGCAGCGGGAGCCCCTCGCTCCCCTCGGCGTGCGGGATGTAGTGGAAAAACAAATAGTCGGCCACCAGGCGGTCGGTCTCGTAGGGATTTTGCATGGGAGAGTCAGTGAAAAGGGGCTCAGGAGCCCGCCGGGCGGCGTCCGGTGAGGGCTCGCTGGAGGGTGAGTTGGTCCGCGTGCTCGAGTCCACCGCCTGCGGGAAGACCGTGGGCGATGCGGGTGAGCGGGATGCCCAGCGGGTGGAGGATTTCAACAAGGTAGTTTGTGGTGGCCTCGCCTTCGACATCCGCACTGAGAGCGAGGATGAGTTCCGTGGGATGTTCCTCGCGGATGCGTTCGATCAGCGAGGCGATGCGGAGTTGCGAGGGGCCGATGTGGTCGAGCGGAGCGAGGCGTCCGCCGAGGGAGTGGTAAAGACCGCCAAAGGCGCCGCTGCGCTCGAGCGGGAGGATGTCGGTGGGTTGTTCCACGATGCAGAGCTCGCGTCCTTGTCGGTCGGTATGGCTGCAGATCTCGCAGAGCGGTCCGGTGGCGAAAAATCCGCACTTTTGGCAGGGCTGGATTTCGGACGCGGCGCGGGAGATGGCTTCGGCGAGTTGTGCAGGCCGGGCATCCTTGTGGCCGAGGAGCCAGAGGGCGCAACGCTCCGCGCTGCGCGGGCCGAGGCCCGGGAGCCTGCGGAGTTCGCGGGTGAGTTGGGTGAAGGGGGGCGGGTAATCGAGCGGCATGGGGGCGTGGCTCAGAGGGGCTGGGCGATCCGGCCGTCCTCTATGCGCACGAGCCTGTCGCCGCTGCGGGCGAGTTGGTCGTCGTGTGTCACGACCACGAGGCTGCGGTTATCCATGCGGGCGAGGTCGAGGAGGAGGGTGATGATGACCGCGCCGTTTTTGGAGTCGAGGTTGCCGGTGGGTTCGTCGGCGAAGAGGATGGCGGGATCGTTGATGAGCGAGCGAGCGATGGCGACGCGTTGTTGCTCGCCGCCGCTGAGTTCGGCGGGCAGGTGGTCCGCGCGATCGGCAAGGCCGACGCGGTCGAGGAGATCGAGGGCGCGCTTCCGGGCGTCGTGTCCGCGGATCATGGCGGGCACGAGGATGTTCTCAAGGGCGGTGAGTTCGGGGAGGAGGAAGTAGGATTGAAACACGAAGCCCATGCGTTGGTTGCGCAAGCGCGCGAGGGCGTTTCCCGGCAGGGCGTAGAGGGATTTGTCCTCGAACAGCACCTCGCCTGATTCCGGGGTTTCGAGGCCCGCGAGGGTGTAGAGGAGGGTTGTCTTCCCGGCGCCGCTGGCTCCGCAGAGAAAAACAGTCTCCCCGGGTAGGATGTCCAAATCGATGCCGCGAAGGACCTCGATGCGGGAGCCTCCGATGCGGAACGAGCGGGTGATCGAGCGTGCCTGAAGGCGCGGGGTCATGAACGCTCGGCGAGCGGAACGAACTGTTTACCGACGGCTGGTCCGACGTATTCGCTGAGCGGACGGTAGAGGCGGTTGTCGGCGAGTTGTTCGAGGACGTGGCCGGTCCAGCCCGAGCAGCGGGCGATCGCGAAGACCGGGGTGAAGAGGTCGGTCGGGATGCCCATCGAGTAGTAGACGGTGGCCGAGTAGAAATCGACATTCGCATTCAGGGCCTTGCGTTCCTTCATGATCGCGGCGATGCGCTCGCTCATGCGAATCCACTTTGGTTCGCCAAGTTGGTTGCTGAGGATGATCGCCATCTCGCGGAGGTGAGGGGCGCGGGGGTCGAGGACCTTGTAAACGCGGTGGCCGATACCCATGATTTTTTTCTTTTGGGCGAGTTGTTCCTCCACCCAGGCGTCCACCTTGTCCTCGGAGCCGATTTCCTGGAGCATGTGAATGACTCCCTCGTTCGCGCCGCCGTGGAGCGGGCCTTTGAGAGTGCCGATGGCCGAGGTGATCGCCGAATACATGTCCGAGAGGGTGGCGATGGTGACCCGGGCGGAAAAGGTCGAGGCGTTCATGCCGTGGTCCGCGTGGAGGACATAGGCGACATCGAGCGTGCGGGCCGCCTCGTCGGACGGGGCCTCGCCATTGATGAGGTAGAGGAAATGGGCGGCCTCGGAGAGGTCGGTGCGCACAGGCGGGAGGTCGAGTCCTTGGCGCGAGCGGTGGAAGTAGGCCGCGATGACACCGATTTTCGCCGTGATGCTGAGAGCTCGGTGGTAGTTCGCCTCGGCGCTCGCATCCGAGGGATTGCCGTCGTAGAGGCCGAGCATCGACACAGCGGTGCGGATGACATCCATTGGCGCCGCGTTTTTCGGGGCGTGGCGGAGGAAGTCGACGACTTGTTCCGGCAGCGGGCGCTCGGCGCGGAGTTTGGTGGTGAATGCCTCGAGTTCGGTGGCAGTGGGGAGTTTCCCGTGCCAGAGGAGATAGACGATCTCCTCGTAGGTCGCCTTGCCAGCGAGTTCGTTGATGTTGTAGCCCGCGTAGATGAGGATGCCTTCCTGGCCGAGCACGTCACTCAAGCTGGTGGAGTTTGCGATGATTCCTTCGAGTCCTTTGGATATTACGGGCATGGTAGTGTTTTGTTGAGGTTGGAGAGAAAATTCGGCGGGATACTGGACGAGGTTTGTCCGTGTGAAAAGCCTTACGGTGAATTTTCTTGTTACAAAGTCGGGGTGTGTGTGCGCGTCAAGTCCCGCTTGATGGCTTCGATGCGGGCGAGGGCGTCGGTGGTGGAGTCGGCCATGAGGCAGATGTGGCCCATTTTTCGGCCCGGGCGGGCTTCGGATTTGCCGTAGAGGTGGAGTTTCGCCAACGGATCGGAGAGGACGCGGGACCAGTCCGGTTCGCCGTTTTTCCAGAGGTCGCCGAGGAGGTTGAGCATGACGACGGGTTTGAGGAGTTCCGGGGAGCCGAGGGGGAGACCGCAGACGGCGCGGAGTTGTTGTTCGAACTGGCTGGTGGCGCAGGCGTCGAAGGTGAAGTGGCCTGAGTTGTGGGGGCGTGGGGCGAGTTCGTTGACGAGGAGTTGGCCGGTGGCGTCGAGGAAGAATTCGACAGCGAGGAGGCCGGTGACATCGAGGGCGGTGGTGATCTCGGCGGCCAAGCGGGTGGCCTCGGCGAGGACGTCCGGAGCGAGGCGGGCCGGAACGATCGAGAGGTCGAGAATGTGATTGCGGTGGATGTTTTCCGACGGGGGGAATGGCACGGTGCGGCCATCTGTGCCCCGCGCGCAGACCACCGAGAGTTCGGCTTGGAAGGGAATCCAGGCCTCCAGCACGCCGCGCGGGGCGCCGAAGGAATTCCAGAGGGATGCGGCATCCGCGTCGGTGGAGATTTTGATCTGCCCCTTGCCGTCGTAGCCGAAGTCCGCTGTTTTCAGGACTGCCGGAATGCCGATGTCTTTGATGGCGGCGGCGAGGGACTCGGCGGAATCCACCACGCGGAATGGCGCGCAGGGGAAGCCGTGGGATTGAAGGAAGAGTTTTTCGCGTTCCCTGTTCTGGCAGATATGGAGGACCTCGGCGCGCGGGCGGACCGGGCGAAGGGCCGAGACGGTATCGAGGGCTGTCTTCGGGATGTTCTCGAATTCGAACGAGAGGACATCCACCCCTCTCGCGAACTCCTCCAGCGCGGCGGTGTCGGTGTAGGGGGCATTGACCTCGAGATCGCAAATCTGGCCCGCCGGGCAGTCCGGCGAGGGTTCGTAGGCGTGAACCCGGTAGCCCATGCGGCGGGCGGCGATGGCCAGCATGCGCCCGAGTTGGCCGCCTCCGAGGATTCCCACGATACCGCCGGGGGGAATGGATTTGGGTTCCGTGGAGGGCGTGATCGCTGTAGGTTGGCGGCTTTCTTCAGTCATGTCGGATCGGTTGGTTTACATTCTTGCCCTTGGCGTGCTTCGTGCGGTTCGCATGTTGCCGTTGTCCGTTTGCTTCCTTTTCGGGCAGGCGGTCGGGGCGTTTTTGTGGGTCATCCTGCCCGGCTACAGGCGGCTCGCAAGGGAAAATCTGACGATCGCCTTCGGGCGTGAAATGTCGGCCCGGGAGATCCGGAAGCTGACGTTCCGGCATTTCACGACACTTGGTGCGAACGCGGTCAGCGCGATCAAGATTCCCGCGCTTTCGCATGAGGAAATCGACCGCGTTGCCGGAATCGAGAACCTCGAGTTGATCCGCAAAGCGATTGCAGAGGGGCGTCCGGTGGTGTTGGCGATCAACCATATCGGAAACTGGGAATTGTATGCGCAGCTCGTCTTCCGGGTTCCCGAGGCCAGATTCGGCACTGTTTATCAGGCGCTCCACAACGAGTTGGTCGACGAGTTGGTGAACCGCGACAGGCGGCGGTTGGGGGTGTTAACCTTCGACCGCAAGAAAGGCTACCAGCGAGCGCTGGCGCTGCTGCGCGAGCCCGGCATCCTCGGGATTCTGGTCGACCAGCATGCCGGGAACAGCGGGGTGTGGATGCCCTTTTTCGGGAGGTTGTGCTCGACCTCGCCACTGGCCTCCACGCTTACCCTGCGCACGGGTGCGGCGGTGGTGCCGGTGGCGATTTACACAGCCGGATTCGCGAGGTGGCGGGTTGTGCTCAGCGAAGAAATCCCATGGGATGCTTCCCAACCCGAGAGGCTCACGTTAGACATCAACAAAGCCCTCGAGCGACAAATCCGCACCTCGCCGGCCGACTGGTTTTGGGTGCACAACCGCTGGAAAACACCCTTGCCGAATTTTTTGATCACCCAAGCCAAGCGCGGCATGTATCTGCCGTCCGACGAACCCAGCCCCGCGCCGTTCCGCATGGTGGTGCGGTCGCCCAACTGGCTTGGTGACGCGGTGATGAGTGTGCCCACGGTGCGGTCGTTCAAGCTCGGCAGGCCGGACGCGCATGTGGCGGTGTTGAGTCCTGAAAAGCTGGCGGGATTCTGGCGGCGGGTGCCCGGGGTCGACGAGGTCGTGTCGATTGAATCCGGCGAGTCGGTATTTTCCGTGGCCTCAAAGATTCGCGGGAGGTTCGAGGTGGCGGTGGTGTTGCCGAATTCACTGCGCTCCGCGCTCGAGGTGTGGCTTGCGGGAATCAGGCGCCGGGTGGGATTCCCTGGCCACTCCAGGAAGTGGCTGCTCAACCAGATCATTCCCAAGCCCAAGGAAAATCGGCAGGTGCCACTGCACGACGTCGATGTCTACTGGGCGATTGCGCGGCGGTGTGGGGCGGAGGAACTGCCGCAGACGCCGCCCGTGTGGAAACGCAATCGCGGCGAGTGCGTGATCGGGGTGTGCCCCGGAGCCGAATACGGGCCCGCCAAGCGGTGGCCCGCCTACAAGTATCAGATGATGATGAAGGCGGTGAACGAGCGCATCGATTGCCAGTGGGTGGTGCTTGGCACGGCGGCGGATGCGGCGGTCGCGCGGGAGATTGTGTCCGGCGTGCCGAATGCCACCGACCTCACTGGCAAGACGACGCTTTCGGAATTGATGGACTTGCTGGCGGCGTTGGCCGGACTGGTGACCAACGATACCGGCACGATGCACCTCGCTGATTTCCTCGGCACGCCGCTGGTGGCGGTGTTCGGCTCCACCGAGCCACAGCTCACCGGTCCGCGCGGGCCGCGGAGTGTGGTGATCCGGCAGAAGGTCGAGTGCAGCCCGTGTTTTCTGCGGGAGTGCCCGATCGACTTCCGGTGCATGGAGGACATTCCGATGGAGGAAGTCGTCCGGGCCGTCGCCGCCTTCAAGTAGCGCCTACGCGCCTTTTTCGAGTTGGAGCGTGCAGGTCGTCTGGTCGCAGACCTCGCTTGGGCCGAAATACTGGATCGGGCCCGCGAAGATGTAGCTTGTGGTGGTCGCCCAGGTGTCGCGGTGCTTCGCGAATTCCAGGAAGGTCGGGCTGTCGAGTTCCACGAGCGCCTTTTTAATGACCGCCACCATTTTGCCATGGCGGCGTTCGAGATTCATCATGCGCGCCAGCGGGATGCCTCCTGCGGTCCACTGCTCCGCCGGGTTGGTGAGTCCGCCCGCGGTGGCGATATAGCCCGTGAGGCGGTCGCGGAGGAGGAGTGCCGCAGTGAAGCCGAGGGTGTAGGTGTAATCGGCATCGAAGTTCGACGGGGCGGCGCAGCGGCCCTCGTAGCCGAAGTAGTGCGGCAGCGGGGAAAAGGATCCCTTGAACGCGCCCGAGGACTTCATGTCCTTGAGGCGGGACTCCACGAGGTCGATGAGGAGGCGCTGGGTGTCGATGCGGGCCACCTGGACATTGCCGTGGGGATCGCGGTCGAGGATGAGTTGGTTCGCGATGTCATCCGGCAGGCTCCGGTAAAGGGCGGCTGAGGGAGACGAGAGTTTTGCCGCCACGAAGTCGCGCTTCTCCGGCAGGGAGGAGAGGGCGTTGAACGCCTCGCCATGGGAGGCGAGGAGTTCGTTGAGCTCGGAAATGAGGGAGCCCATTTCCGGAACGAATTCGATGAGGCCCTCCGGGATGAGCACGGTGCCGAACTGCTCGCCGTTCGCCGTGCGCCCGGCCACGGTCTCGGCGATGGTGTCCACGATTTGGCGGAGGGTGAGGGAGCGGGAGGCGACCTCCTCAGAGATAATCGTGATGTTCGGTTGGGTCTGCAGCGCGCATTCCAGCGCGATGTGCGAGGCCGAGCGGCCCATGAGTTTGATGAAGTGCCAGTATTTGCGCGCCGAGACGGCATCGCGCTGGATGTTTCCGATGAGGCTCGAGTAGACCTTGCAGGCGGTGTCGAAGCCGAAGCTTGTCTCGATGCCGCCGCCCTTGAGGTCACCATCGATTGTCTTCGGCACGCCGACCACGCAGAGGGTGGAGCCGTTGGACTTCGCGAACTCCGCGAGTTTCGATGCGTTCGAATTCGAGTCATCGCCCCCGATGACCACGAGGCCGGTGAGGTTGCGGGCGGATGCTGTTTCGAGGGCTTTTTGGAAATCCTCCACGGATTCGAGTTTCGTGCGGCCCGAGCCGATGATGTCGAAGCCGCCGGTGTTGCGGAAGCGGTCGATCGTGGCGGCATCGAGTTCCACGCCCTTGTTTTTCAGGAGGCCGTCCGGCCCGTTGAGGAATCCGAATACCGAGCTGTCGGGGTGGATTTGCTTGAGGGCATCGAAAAGGCCCGCGATGACGTTGTGACCGCCCGGGGCCGGGCCGCCAGAGAGGATGACGCCCACGCGAAGCGGTGCGGAGACCGCCGGAGCCGATCCCTCGCCGCCGAAGGTGACCGGGGCCATGTCGAAGGTGGAGGGAAACAATGCGCGGATGTCCGCCGGGCCGTCATGCGCAAGTGGCGCGGTGAGGGTCGGCGATCCGCCGCAAAGCGAGGCGGGGAGCTTGGGTTGGTAGGAGGAGCGGGCTTCGGTGAGGGCGTTTTTATTCATCATGGCGAAAGAAGAGGCGCATGGGTTAGCAGGGGACGGGAATTTGATCAATGGCGAGGGCGTTATTGGGACGAGGTGTTGTCAGATGTGGTGGTTCCGGGGATATTCTGGCGGGATGCACGTATTCATCCGGATTTTTCCTTATGTGAGGCGGTATCCGCTTCTGGCATTCGCCACTTTGTTTTGCGCCGTTGTCGGCACGTTGATGGTGGTTGTTTTCCCAGCCATCACGCAACGGATCGTCGATCAGGTGATCGGGCAAAAACAACCGGAGATGCTGTTGCCGCTGATCGGACTTGGGTTTGCGGCGTTTGTGGCGCAGAACGGGTTGAATTCGCTCCGGATCATTTTCAACAACCACTTCGAGCAGCGGGTGATTTTCGATCTTCGCAGCGAGCTTTACGCGCACATCCAGCGGTTGCCACTGACATGGTTCGACAACCGGGCCACTGGGGATGTGATGACGCGGTTGATCGAGGATGTGACGAGTGTCGAGCGGGTGCTGATCGACGGCATCGAGCAGGGGACGGTGGCGGTGTTGCAAATCCTGATCGTGAGCGGGTTGATGTTGCTCTATAGCCCGCTACTGACCGCCTCCGCGCTGGTGCCGATTCCGTTTTTGGCCGCCGGGGCGCTGGCCTACACGCTGACAGCGCGGGCCCGCTACCGGAAGCAGCGCAAGGCGGTATCCGAGTTGAACTCGATCCTCCACGACAACATCGCCGGCATCCGGCAGATCAAGACCTACACCAGCGAAGAGCGCGAGCATGCCCGCTTCGACCGCGCCAGCGACGGGGTGCGGAAGGCCACGCTGACCGTGATGAGGACGTGGGCAATCTACCAGCCCGGCATGGAATTCATTTCCTCGTGCGGCATCCTGATCGTCGCCGGTGTCGGGACGGCGCAGGTGTTGGACGGGAGGATGGAGATCGGCGCGCTGGTGGCGTTTTTCGTGCTCACGCGGTTCCTTTACGAGCCGATTGGAAAGCTGCACCAGTTGAACCAGATTTTTCAATCCGGCCGCGCCGCCGGGGACCGAGTGTTCGAGATCATGGATGCCGCCGCCGAGGCCGACGAGGGGGCGGGTGATCATTGTCCTGAAATCAAGGGCCACGTCGTCTACCGCGATGTGGCGTTTTCGTATGATGCCAATCTTCCCGTGTTGCATGACGTGAGCCTCGAGGCGCCTGCGGGATCGATGATTGCGCTGGTCGGCCCCACGGGAGCTGGAAAGTCGACGATTGTGAATTTGCTGGTGCGTTTTTACGAGTTCACCGGCGGGAGTATCACAGTCGACGGGGTGCCGCTCCGCGAGATGCCGCGGAAACATCTCCGAGACAAGATCGCGGTGGTTACGCAGGAGAGTTTCCTGTTTAACGGGACGACCGCCGAGAACCTCCGGATCGGGAAGCCCGACGCCACCGAGGAGGAAATCTGGGAGGCCCTGCGCGCGGCCAACGCCGAGGCATTCATTCGGCGACTTCCCAAGGGGTTGCATTCCCAACTCGGGGAGCGCGGGGTGAAGTTGAGTGTCGGCGAGAAGCAGCGGTTGTCGATCGCCCGGGCATTGTTGAAGAACCCGCCGATCCTGATCCTCGACGAGGCCACGGCCAGTGTGGACACCGCCACGGAGCGGTTGATTCAGGAGGCGTTGGACCATTTGATGGCAAACAGGACGAGTTTCGTGATCGCGCACCGGTTGTCCACGGTCCGGCATGCCGACCAGATTCTCGTGCTTGAGCGCGGGCGGATCACCGAGCGCGGGCGTCACGACGAGTTGCTCGCGCGCGGCGGGTTGTATGCGGAGTTGTGCAAGAGCAGCTTGATCGAGAGTGGTGCGGTCGCGGTGGCGGGGTGACGCAAACGCAATGCAAACGCATTGCCCTGCGCGAGGTGGGCGGGTATTTCTACTGGCCGATTTTATACAACTTATGCGCAAAAAAATTATCGCAGCGAACTGGAAGATGAACATGACGGTCGCCGAGACTGTCAGCTACCTGGAAAATTTCCGGTCCCATGTGGACGAGGTGAACGGTGTCGAGATCGTGATTGCACCGCCCTTCACGGCCATCGCCAAGCTCTCCGAGTTGCTCGGCGGCTCGCAGAAGATCAGCCTCGGGGCGCAGAACATGCATTTCGAGATGTCCGGGGCGTTCACCGGCGAGATCAGTCCCGCGATGTTGCGGGAGTTGTTCGTGCGGTTTGTGATTTTGGGTCATAGCGAGCGGCGCCAGTTGTTCGGAGAGACCGATGCGATTGTGAACAAGAAGCTCGTCCTGGCGTTGGCCAGCGGGTTGAAGCCGATCGTGTGTGTCGGGGAGACGCTCGAGGAGCGTGATGCCGGCCGCGAGAAAGAGGTTCTTGAAACGCAGTTGCGCGGCAGCCTCGCCGGGGTGACCCCCGAGCAGATGCAGACCGTGGTGGTGGCTTACGAGCCGGTCTGGGCGATCGGCACAGGCCGCACAGCCTCGCCCGAGCAGGCCCAGGAGGCGCATGCGCATGTGCGCGAGGTGTTGAAGGAATTGGTCGGCGAGACCGCCGCGAAGGTCCGGATCCAATACGGCGGGAGCGTGAAGCCAAACAACGCCGCTTCCCTTCTTGGTCAGCCCGATATCGACGGTGCGCTGGTGGGAGGCGCGAGCCTCGAGCCGCTCGGCTTCGCCGAGATCATCAAGGCCGCGGTTCCCAAGTAGGCGTCGGTATTTTTTGGACAGGATGACAGGATTGGCAGGAGGGGGTTGAGTTCTGCCGACTGTCGTCCGTTGGTCTTTGAATCGCCATGGCGGGAGGTTTTTCCGCCATGGCGGTTTTTTTATGCCGCGGTGAGGGCGAAGCGTTCCGAGCCGAGGAGTCCGGATTTTTCCAGGAAGTAATCGTAGCCACCCGGGTAGGAGATGACTTCGCCCGCGTTGATGTGGAGGATGCGTGTGGCGAGTTTGCGGAGGAAGTGGACGTCGTGGGAGATGAACACGAGGGTTCCCTCGTAGGCCTCGAGGGCGAGGACAAGGGATTCGACGGTGAGGATGTCGAGGTGGGTGGTCGGTTCGTCCATGAGGAGGAGGTTCGGGGGATCGACCAGGAATTTGACGAGGTTGAGTCGGGTTTTTTCGCCACCGCTGAGGACGGACGTCTTTTTGTTGATGTCGTCGCGCTTGAAAAGGAACGAGCCCAGGATGCTGCGGGCCTCGTCCTCGCGGAGGGTGCCGTTTGCCGCGAGGATTTCCTCGAGGATGGAGTTTTTCGGGTCGAGGGTGGCGGCGCGGTGTTGGCTGAAGTAGCCGATTTTCGAGTTGTGGCCGTGGGTGATGGTGCCGCCTTGGATATCCACGGCGCCCGCGAGGATTTTGAGGAGGGTTGATTTGCCCGCGCCGTTCGGCCCCACGAGGGCGGTGCGCTCCCCGCGTTCGATCAGGAGGTCGAGGTGGCGGTAGACGGTGTGGCTGCCGTAGGACATTTGAACGGCATCCAGCAGAACGGCGCGCTGGCCGCCGCGTTCCGGCTGGGGGATGCGGAAGCGGAACGGTTTGCGAGGAGCCTCAGGGCGCTCGAGTTGTTCCATGCGCTCGATCTGTTTGAGTTTGCTTTGGACTTGGGCGGCCTTCGACGAGACCGAGCGGAAGCGGTCCGCAAACTCCTGGAGGCCGGCGATTTCCTTTTGCTGGTTTTTCCACGCGGCGGCTTGGATGTCAAAATTGCGGGCGCGTTGATCCATGGCGTCCGAGTAGTTTCCCGCGTAGCGGGTGAGGCGGTGGTTGGAAATCTCGTAGACCGTCTCGATGAGCGAGTCCATGAACTCGCGGTCGTGGGAGATGAGGAGGAGGGCGCTCGAGCAGGTCTTGAGATACTGCTGGAGCCAGAGAAGCGAGAGGAGGTCCAGGTGGTTGGTCGGTTCGTCGAGGAGGAGGAGGTCCGGTTCGATGACCAGGAGCCGGGCGAGGTGGGCGCGCATGACCCAGCCGCCGCTGAGTTCGTTCGCCGGGCGCAACCAGTCCGACTCCTTGAAGCCGAGGCCGGTGAGCATTTTCTTCGCCTTGGCATCCACACCGGGATCGGCGAGGGCCTCGTGTTTCGCGTGGGCCTCGAGGTATTCCGGCGAATCGATGTCGCCCGCGGCCTCGAGGGCGGCGAGTTGTTTTTCGAGCGATTGGATTTCGCCAGCGCGGCCGGTGGCGATATCGAGGGCGGTTTCCGAGCCTACGGCCTCTGCCTCCTGTGGGAGGTAGCCGAGGGTCGTCCACTCGTCGCGCTGGATCGAGCCGCTGTCGGGGTCGTCGCGTTTGAGGATGAGGGAGAAGAGGGTGGATTTGCCCGCGCCGTTGGCGCCGACGAGGGCGACGCGCTCGCCGTAGTTGACTTGCATGTCGGCCTCCTCGAAGAGCAACCGGCCACCGTGGGACTTTCTGAGTTTACGAATCGTCAGCATTGGGGGTGCATAGTGCCCCGCGGGCGTGGGAAATCAACTCCGCTGGGAGTTGGCGTTCAGCGGGCGCGCATGTGGATTTGCGCGCGGAGGATGAGTGTGAGGACGCCGAAGAGGGCGAGGGTCGAGAGGATGAGGATGGCCGAGTTGACCCAGAGGATACCCGCGCGGATGCCGAGGTATTCCTTGATCGGACCGAAGAAGACATTGAGGTGGCGGCTTTCGCGGTAGTCGGTCTGTTCCATTTCCGCCTTCGAGACGAGGTCGGTGACCTTTTGGTTCACGTAGAGTTGTTCCGCGGTGTGGCCCGAGCCGAGTTTTTCGAAGCGTTCGCGGCGGAAGGGTTTTCCATTGATGATGTCGTCGATGCGGCGGAGGGCTGCGTCGAGTTTGGCCGGGGTTTCCGATTCCAGTCCCGAGAGGAGGGCGAGGGTCTCCTTGAGATCGTCCAGTCGGTTCTCCTGGTCTTCGGTGAGGTTTTTGTCACGGACCATGTCGTTGATTATGCGCTGGATTTTTTCCTGGCGGATGGTGAGGGGGTTGAGCTTCGACTGGGCGAAGACGAGTCCCTCGTAGGACCAGCGTGTCGGCATGATTTCGCAGATGAGCGGGACTTGGAGATTGCTTTGGGCCGGCATCGAGCTGTCCGGGTGTTGGGTGACCCAGCGTTGGATGACGTGAATGAAGTCCAGGTTGCGGTTCATCTCCTCGTATTTGATGAGGGCGCCGCTGAGAATGATTTGTGGGATGAGAATGACCGGGATGATGAGGATGCCGGTTTTGCTTTGGGAGACGAGGGAGGAGATGACGAGACCGATGGCCGCGCCATTCGCCGCCGTGAGGAACATCGCGGTGAAGACGATGAGGAATCCGCCCCGGAGGGAGAGGAGGGCGTTTCCGATCCAGGCGAAGAGGGCGCACTGGATGAGGGCGAAGAAGCCCAGGGTGAGGACCTTTGCGAGGACGTAGTAGGCCAGGTTGACGTTGAGGTTGCGCTCCCGCATGAGGACCGGGCGGTCGTGGATGATGTCGTCCACACTGTTGGTGAGGCCGAGGAACATGGCTACGACAAGAGCAAGGAAGAGGTAGGTCGGGATGTGGAAGGCCGAGGCGAAATCGTAGACCGTGCTTTCCGAGTAGCGGAGGACCATGCCGGTGAGAACGGCCAGGAGGGGAGCCTCGAGGATGGTGGTGAGGAGGTTTGCGCGGTTGCGGAGTTTGCTGAGGAAAGCGCGGCGGAGGAGGATGGTGAACTGGCGCCATTGTTCCACAGGGCGGAGGCGTTCCTTGCGGCGGGGGTCGGAAAGCTGGGTTGGCGGTGCTGCCTCGCGCGGGGGCGAGGGTTGGCGGACCTCCTGCATGAGGCGGTGGGCCTCGTATTTGTCGCGCCAGTAGTCCGGCGAGTAGCGGCGCGCCGGCACGAGTTGGCCACGGTTGTTTTCCTCGAGGATGATGTCGCCGCCGAGGTCGCGGAGGGGGGATTCGAGGACGTCGAAGATGAACTCCGGTCGGGTGGTGCCGCAGTTTTCGCAGCCCCCGCGGGACTGCGGCGAGGACTGGGAGTGTTCCGCCTGGGCGAAGTATTCCAGTGTTTCCTGCGGGGTTCCGAAAAAGACGAGCTTGCCCCCGCGGTCCAGCACGATCGCCTTGTGGAACATCTGGAAAATCCGCGAGGTTGGCTGGTGGATCGTGACGAGGACGATCTTGTTGTGGGCCATGTCGCGGATGATCTCCATGATGTGCTCGGAGTCCTTCGAGCTGAGTCCGCTGGTGGGTTCGTCGAAGAGGTAGACATCCGCCGAGCCCACCATGTCGAGGCCGATGTTGAGGCGTTTGCGTTCGCCGCCGCTGAGTGTTTTGCGGTTGGCCGATCCAACGACGGATCCGCGGCGTTCGTTGAGTCCGAGTTCCGCGAGTTTGGCATCGATGCGGCGGTGGCGTTCGCGGCGGCCGAGGTGCGGGGCGCGGATGGCTGCGGCGAAGTTGAGGTTCTCCTCGATGGTGAGTTGCTCGTCGAAGGCGTCGTATTGGGGGATGTAGGTGACGTATTTGCGGAGGGACTCTTGGTTTGCGTAGAGGGAGAGGCCGTTGAAGAGGACGGAGCCCTGGGCCGGGGGGAACTGGCCCGAGAGGGTTTGGAGGAGGGTGCTCTTGCCGCAGCCGCTGGCGCCCATGACGCAAACCATCTGCCCCCGCTCCACGGCGAACGACACGCCATCCATGGCGGTAGCGCCATTCGGGAAGCGGCACACGACATCGCGGGCCTCGAGGGTGCGGACGAGGTTTTTTTCCTCCTCGATGAGGCGCTCGGAGAAGTTGCAATGGAGGACCTGTCCGGCATCCACATGGATTTTGTCGCCGTCTGCCAGCGGGGCCGAGTGGCGGACGGGGATGCCGTGGACGAGGATCGGGCGGTCCGACTGGAGGACCTCGAGGGTGCCGATCTTTTTTTCGTAATCGCAGGAGATGCGGAGGAGGAGGTCGCCTCCCGTGCCCGGGGCGAGAAGGATGTCGTCCTCGTCGAGGAGGCCCGGGTTGTTTGAGACGAGGTATTCGCTTTTGGAGGCCTTGAGGGGGAAGCGGCCGCCGTAGGATCGGGCGCGGAGGCGGAGGGAATCGAGGTCGAGTTCGCTGTCGTTGTGGAAGACGATTTTGTCATCCAGCGTGGCCGAGATGTCGCGGCCCGGAGAGAGGCGGGTGCCGTTGAGAACGGCATCGACATCCTTGAGCGCCTTGACGGTGACGCGGAGTCCGAAGGTGACCTGGATGCAGGAGTCGCGGGACCGGTTTTTTTCCAGAGAGACCTCGTCGTCCTTGTTCACGGCGAGGAAGATGACCGGGAGGCTGACGTTTTTCTTCGCGTTGAAGTAGAAGACGAGGTCCGCGTAGGTGAGGACGAGGTCGTCCACGATGACGCGCTGGCCCGAGTAGAGGCGGGCGAAGCTGCCCGGCTCCAGCACGCGGCCTTGGACGAGGAGCGTGCGGGTGCTGAGGTTTTTGATGAGGACGAGGTCGCCGTAGCGGTAGGCGTTGAGGCGTTCCTGGGGGGAGAAGCCCTCGATGACGACATCCGCGTGGTCCTTGTGTCCGAACGAGACGGTCTCGAGGGTGGCCGCGCCCGAGCTGTAGATGGCATTGTCCGCCTCCTCGCCCGCGTTGAGTTGGTAGACGATGTCGATGGCTTGGGTGGCCATGCCGAGGTGGGCCATGAACTCGTAGTAGGCAACAACCGCCTCGTTTTTGAGGCCCGAGCGTGAGATGAGGTCGTAGAGTTGGACGCCGAGGAGGATTTTGCGTTCGTCCGAGAGTTGGTCCGCCAGGTTTTTCGCCATGGCGTCCAGATCGTGTTTTTCGCGGAGGGCGGATTGGAAGAGGGTGCGGAGTTCCGAGTAGACGGCCTCCGGGTAGTCGTAGCGGAGGAAGCCGAGGCTCGAGTCGATTTCCTCCTCCAGGATTTCGCCATCAACGCGGGAGAACCCCGCGAGGACCTGGATGAGGGTCGGGAGGAGGTTTGGGGCCTCGGCAACGGTGCGGGGTTTGCGTTGGATGCGGCGGACGGCGTGGCGAGCCAGCGAACGGGCCTTCGAGGCCAGGCGCGCGGCGTTGCTCCAGCGGCGTCTCAGGCCGTGGTCTTCGGAAGGAGAGGGTGCCGTGTCCACGCGTGGCGAACGTAGACGTCCGGGCCCGGCAATGCAATGCGCGTGGCGCCGGCGGTCAGAGTTCGACAGTAATGAAGCTGACGGTGGTGCCCGTGCGAGCGCCGTTTTTGAGGGTGTAGGGGGTGGCGCGGAGGATGATGGTGCCCGGTTCGTCGCGCGGGAGGGATTTTTCGAACTTCGGCTCGCCCGCGAGGACGAGGCGTGCCGCATTGGCGGCTTCCGCGAGGAGCGGGTGGGAGAGGTCGGTGATCGAGCGGCCGAGGTCGTGCGCGAGGAGGCCCGTGAGGCGCGCCGCGGTCGGGGTGAAGCGGCGGATGCGGAGGTCCGGATCGAGGAAGACGGTGGCGATGTCCGCGCTCGAGATGAAGTTGTCCAGATCCTCGTTGGTTTTGGTGAGTTCGTGGATTTTGCACTGGTATTCGCCGTTCACGGTCTGGAGTTCCTCGTTGACGCTTTCGAGTTCCTCGTTGGTGGATTGAAGTTCCTCGTTGGCCGCCTGGAGTTCCTCGTTGGAGGTTTGGAGTTCCTCGCGGGAGGCCTCGAGTTCCTCGCAGGTTGATTCGAGGCGGGCCTTGTTGAATTCGAGTTCCTCCTCGAGTTCGCGGATGCGGAGCATGCTTTGGTGGAGGTCGAAGGCGGTTTTTTCGGTGGAGGCCGAGCGGGGTTCCTCCTCGATGAAGACGAGGAGGTAGTTCCTGCCGTCCTTCATGAGGTGGAGTGCCTCCACGAGGAGGCTGACGTTGTGTTTCGTTTTGTTTGTGGTTAGGGGGATGGGGCCGAAGCGAACGGGTTTTCCTTTTTCCACGCGGCCGAGGGCGGTGGTGAAGGGGATGGAGAGTTCGCCCGGGAGGAGGTCTGCGAGGCGGATCGAGGCGCGGCCCTCCGCTAGGGTGGTGTATTTTCCCGGGTTTCCGAAGCTGTAGAGGATTTCGTGCCGCTCGTTGAGGACGAAGCAGGTGCGATCCATGTGGGAGAGGATCCTGTTGGTGAACGCCTCGAGGAGGAGGGAGGGCGGGTGCTCGCGGAGGAGCGGAGCGGGGGGGATGTGTTCGAAGAGGGTCGAGATGGGTTGGATGGAGCCGAACTGGAGGGTGTCCGGGATGGATGTGGTCGAGTTCGGTTGTTTGAAGAAAATGTGGGTTTTGGGATCGACCGGAGCGAATTCCTCGAGGAGATCGCCGACGGATTCGCTTTGACCGAGGACGAGGGCGCCACCTTGGCGGAGGGCGAAGTGGAGGACCGAGAGGATGCGGTGTTGTGCGGCGGGTTGGAGGTAGATGAGGAGGTTCCGGCAACTGATGAGATCGAGGCGGGTGAACGGGGGGTCCTTGAGGATGTTGTGTTTCGCGAAGACGATGCGCTCGCGGACGCTGCGGAGGATTTGATACGACTCACCCACGGGGAGGAAGTATTGCTCCAGGAGGCGTGGAGGGATGCCCGCTGCGATGGAGAGCGGGTAGACGCCGCGGCTGGCGAAGGCCAAGGCATCGCGGTCGAGGTCAGTGGCGAAGATTTTGAATCCGTGGGCCGGCAGGCCGCGTTCGTGGAGGGCCTCCTCGAGAAGGATGGCGAGTGTGTAGGCCTCCTCGCCGGTGGCGCAAGCTGGAACCCAGAGGCGGACCGGGCGTGCATTGGCCTCCTTCAGGATCCCCGGGATGACGGTCTCCGACAGACGGTCGAAGACATCGGGATCGCGGAAGAATCTGGTAACGCTGACAAGCATGTCCTTGGCGAGTTGATGGGCTTCGGCGGGGTGTTTTTTGACGTGGGCGAGGTATTGGGCAAGGGTGGAGTTGCGGGTGATGCCCATGCGGCGTTCGATGCGGCGCGAGACGCCCTCGGGTTTGTAGGCAGAGAGGTCGAGGCCCGTGTGGCGTTTGACAAGAGCGGCGAGTTTGCGACCGCGGGCGAGGGTAGCCTCCTCGTTGCGGCGGGGCGGATCGGTGGCATCCGGTGGGTGGGATTCCGCGAAGCGCTCGAGGCAGGCGGGAATCTGGGCCGCCGGGAGGGCGATATCCGAGATCGAGGCAAGAAGCTCCGACGCGGCGTTGGCCTGCGGGGGATCAACGGGTTCGTGGATGACGAGTCCGCCGGCCGCCTTGATGGTGCGTGTGCCCGCCACGGCATCGACACCATAGTCGCCGAGCAGAACGGCAGCGCAGGAAGATGACATGGAATTGGCCACCGATTCGAGGAGGGCTGCGGCAGTATCGGACGCGCGTGATGGGGCATGAACCAGCACCCCCTTTTGCAGCGTGAGCCTCGAGCCGTGGGGAATGAGAACGACCTCTCCCCGGCGGAGGACGAGGTCCGGGGCGGCATGGCGCACGGCAATCGCGCACGAGGAAAGGGCATCCAGCAGGTGCGGGCAGAGAACCAGAAATGTGGAGCAGGACCCTGGGTTGATGGCCTCGAGAAACTCGCCGAGCGAACCGACGTGGAGCGTATCGCAGCAGGTGACGGAGATGAAAGTCGGGATGGAAGATTTCTTAGTGGTTGTTGTCAAGTTGGATGCGTGGACTGTGAGGCGCACCACCGCGAGGCGAAGGCGATGAGTTCGGTCATGGTGCGGATTTCGAGTTTGAGTTTGATGTGCTCGCGGTGGGAATCGACGGTTTTCGGGCTCATGTTGAGCCGGGAGGCGATGTCCACGGTGGCGAGGCCCTCACCGAAAAGGCGGAAGACCTCGAATTCCTTTGGGCTGAGCGCTTCAACGCCGGTGCGTCCGTCCTTCGAGCGGATCGAGACGTATTCAAGAATCCGGGAGGACATGGCCGGGCTGACGAAGATGCCTCCGGCGAGGACGGTGCGGATGGCGGCGAGGAGGTTTTCGCTCGAGTCGCTCTTCATGACATAGCCCCGCGCTCCGACCTCGAGGGCGCGGCGGGCGAATGTGTTTTCCTGGTGCATGGAGAATATCAATGTGGGAACGCCCGGGCAGCAGGCGAGGAGGTCCTGGACGAGTTCGAGTCCGCTTCGGCCCGGGAGGGAGATGTCGGTGATGACGAGGTCGGGTTTGGTTCGGACGGCGTCCGCAACGGCTTGTGCGCAGGTGGGGGATTCCGCGCAGACGATGAACCCCTCTTGGGACTCGATGAGGGCGCGGAGGCCCTGGGCTGTTAGTGGGTGGTCTTCGACGATCTGGATTTTGATCGGGGTCTTTTTTTGTGTTGGCATGGTGTCACTGTTTTCGGGGAGGGAATCGAGCAGACGACACGCGTGCCATGGGCGTTCGGTCGTTGCGAGAGGGAGAGGGATCCACCGAGGATGCCGGCGCGGTGGCGCATGATTTTTTGTCCCATGCCGCGACCCTCTTCCGGAGTGCCCGGGGTGGAGGGGAGGCCGTTGCCGTTGTCATCCACGGTGAGGCGGATCGAGCGGGGGTTGACGGCGATGTGGATGTCGATGGTCGAGGCGGTGCCGTGGTGGATGGCGTTGTGGAGGGCCTCTTGGGCGATGCGGAAGAGGTGGGTGGCGGTCTCCGGGGGGAAATCGAGTTTGGGTCCGCGCCAACGGATGCGGCAGGAGACATCGTGGAGGCGGGAGGTGTTGTGGGCGAGTTCGTGGAGGGATGCGGCGAGGTCGCCGTTTTCGAGTTCCATGGGAGCGAGTCCGCGGGCGAGGAGGCGGGTCTCGTGCATGGCCTTGAGGATGCCGTCCTCGATGCGGAGCAGGCGTTTTCTGAGGTGCGAAGCGGTTTCCTGCGACGCGGCCATGGCGGCGATGGCGAAGCGGATGCCCGCGAGTTCCTGACAGACGCCGTCGTGGAGGTCGTGGCCGATGCGGCGGTGTTCGCGCTCGCTGATGCCGATCATGTCGTGTTCGAGTTGGCGGCGGACGAGGTGTTCGCGTTCAAGTTGTTTGTTTGCGGCATCGAGGAGTATCGAGCGGAGTTCGACCTTTTTTTCGAGGGCTGCGGCGAGGGTTTGGAGCTTTCGTTCGGAGAGTTCGCGCTCGGTGACATCGTTGACGAGGCAGAGGATGCCGCGTGATTTTCCCGCGTCGTCGAGGAGGGAGGAGAGATACCAGTCGCACCAGGAGATGGAGCCCGAGTTGGAGACGGTGCGGGATTGGATGAAGGTGCTGGTTTCACGGCCCGCCCGGAGGCTGTCGTGGATTTTGACGAAGCGGTGGAGGTCATCCGGGTGGACGAGGGCGAGGCAATCACTGAATTTTTCCGAGGCTTCCCGGTGGGTCCAGCCAAAGAGGTGCTCCGCTTCGTCGTTCCAGCACAGGCAGGAGCCCGAGGAGTCCCACTCGATGACGGCGAGGGGGGAGTTGTTCAAATGGTAGAGGAGGCGCTGGTGGGCTTCGCGGAGTTGGCGTTCGCGCGAGTAGTGTTCAGTGGTGTCGCGGATGGACGCGATGACGGCATCAGCGGGGGATGATCCATCGGCTACGCCGGAGGTGTGGATGTCGAGAATGCGGGTGCGGTTTTTGGTGGTGATCGAGGTTTGGCCGCAATGGGGTGTGTCTGTGGCGCAGGTGTCCCCCAGGATGGTCTTCCAGAAATCGCCGCACCCGACCCGGCGGCAGATATCGTGGATGTTGGCGCCAGCGATGCGGTCCGGGGCGATATCGAACCAATCGGCGGCAAGGGCGTTGCCGTAGAGGATGGTGCCGTCTTGGGCGATATGCAGCACAGCCTCACGGGACACTTCGGCGAGGATGGCGAAGAGGTGCCTGGTCTCCGGAACGGGGTTTGTAGCCGTGGCCCGGCGGGAGGTGCCACAGCGATGGTCTTTAAGCAGGGCATTGCCACTGCCACGTGCCGTGGAGTGCCGGGTGGAGGATCCGAGTGCTTTGGAGGCGGGTGTTTGTTGCATGGGGTTTTACGGGCTACGGACAATGGGATGGCAGCAAGCTGTCAAACCGAACCAATTCACGAATCAAGAATGAGGGTTCCCGATGGCTGGTCAATCTCCAAGTTTTCAAAAGGCGGCCTGGACTCTCCTGCGCGAGTCGCCCGGAAGGTCCGCGGCGGCAAGGTCGAGGAACAGGACGCGGAGGTGGGCGGCAAAACTCTCGATGGTGTCGAAGGCCGACTCGTGTTCCCGCCGGAGGGCGATCCTGTCAGGCGGAGCGGGCGGCAGTTCGTCGTTGTTTTGCCAGCCCAGCGAAATCTGGCGATCGTGATCCGGGGCCGGATGCATGAAGAAGTCGATGCCGAGTGGGGATGTTTTTCGGAGGAGGGTGCGTGCGGTCGAGCGGGCGACGGGGGTGAGGTGGTCGCCGAAGAGGGTGAAGAGGGCGGAGGGGGAATTGATGCTGTGGGCAAACCAGCGGTCCGTCCATTCATGGAGGGTCTGGGGTGGGGCGTCGCGTCCGGGGGTCGAGAGAATGACGACATCGGCCATCGCGGCGCTGGATGCGGCGAGGTCGCGCTCCGAGGTGTCGGCAAGCGACTCGAGCGGCCATGCGTTGATGTGGATGGCGACATCCGGCGGGATTTCCTGCCTGAGGTGTTCGCAGGCGCGGAGGGCGCGTGCCGCCGAGACGAGAGTCTCGTAGACGACGACGATGTGGAATTGGCGGTTGAGGCGGGCCGGGTTGGCGATGTCCGCGCATTGGGTGATGAGGTGGTCCATGGGTGTGATTGGTTTGATCCGGCGGCGGCATGAGGCCGTCTGGCGGATGGCGTGTTTTATTTCACTGCGGGGCGGGCGGCTCCATGGGGTGAGTTCCCCATGGGGAGCGGGCGTTGGGGTATTCGCCCCATGGTTTGAAGCGCGCGCATTCCTTAGTGGTCGGGGCCTATGAATATGCAATCCATCGCAGCCTCCACGGAGGAACAACTTGAGTTGTTCGATATCGTCCCAGACCGCCCCTTGCCGTGTCCCGAGCCGACGGGGAGGCATTGCCACGAGTGCATGGCCGGGGAGGACGACACGCTTGCGTCGTGGTTGAGGCGGCAGTCCGAGGAGCAACTGAACGCGATCGTCGAATCGCTCGCGCTCAACAACGGGATCGCACGGCGATGAACGGCAAATCGATGCTGGCCGAGCGGGGGAGCTCGATTGATGCCCGGGAGGTAACGGTGGTGCATCCGGTCCGGAGGCGGGTCGGACGGGCCGAGAGAATCGTGACGGAGTTGTTTGCCGAGGCGGATATCGAAGTGAACGGGATGCGCCCGTGCGACATCCAGGTGCGCGACGATCGTTTTTTCCGGCGGGTGTTGAAAGACGGCACGCTCGGTTTCGGGGAGAGTTACATGCTCGGGTGGTGGGACTGCGACGATCTCGAGGAACTATGTTGCCGGGCGATCCGGAGCGGGATCGAGCAGCGGGTGAGGCCAGCGATCGGCACCATGATCGAGATTGTGTTTGGCATGGTGTTGAACCTTCAGAGCAAGTCGCGCTCCAAGGTGGTGGCGAAGCGGCACTACGATCTTGGGAATGATTTTTTCGGGGCGATGCTCGATCCGGCGATGCAGTATTCCTGCGCGTATTTCCACGGGACGACGGATCTGGCCACCGCGCAGGAATTGAAGATGGAATTGATCTGCAAAAAGCTCGGATTGCAGCCCGGGATGAGGTTGCTCGATATCGGGTGCGGGTGGGGAGGGTTGGCACGGTTCGCCGCCGAGAACCATGGTTGCGAGGTGGTCGGGATCACGATCTCCGAGCAGCAGAAGGCGTATGCCGACAGGTATTGCGAGGGGTTGCCGGTGGATATCCGGTTGAAGGACTTCCGTGATATCGACGGGGAGTTCGACGCGATTTGCAGTGTCGGGATGCTTGAGCATGTGGGGAGCAGGAACTACGACACCTACATGGACGCCGCGAGCGGGTGCCTGAGGGATGGGGGATTGTTCTTGTGCCACACGATCACGGCCAATGAGGCGAGGCGGGGGACCGACCCGTGGATTTCGCGGTATATTTTCATGAACTCCGAGTTGCCCACGGCCGCGCAGGTGCTGCAGGCAGCTGAGGGATACTTCGTCAACGAGGACATGCACAATCTCGGGCCCTACTATGTGCCCACGTTGAGGGCGTGGGAGGCAGGATTCATGAGGTCGCGCGACGATTTCCGGATCGAGTATGGCGAGCAGTTCGTGAGGATGTGGAGGTTTTACCTGTTGAGTTGCTCCGGGGCGTTCCGGGCAAGGAGCCTGCAGGTGATCCAGTTCCTGTTTTCGCGCGGCGGGCTCGAGACGCCCGAACCGGTAAGGATCTGTTAGCAGGCCGGGAGGGTGTCCCCGATGGCCGCCGCGATGGCTGCGATGCCGAAATCCAGTTCCTCTTCGGAGGTGCAGAGCGGCGGCATGAAGACGATGGTGTCCAGCACCGGGCGGGTGAGGAGGCCGTGGCGGCGGGCGGCGAGGCAGATCGCGTGCCCGGTGCGCTCGTGCCACGGGAAGGGTGATCCGTCAGGGCGGCGGACCTCGATGCCCGCGATGAGGCCGCACTGGCGGGTCTCGTGGACGAACGGGAGGGAGGAGAGCGAGGCGAGGAGGTCGCGGAGGCGGGAGATTTTTGGCGGGAGGGACTCGAGGACGCGTTCGTCGCGGAAGATGTCGAACGAGGCGACGGCCGCCGCGCAGCCCAGGGGATTTCCCGAGTAGCTGTGGCCGTAGTAGAACGTGCGGCCCGCCTCGAACGGGCCGAGGAAGGCGCGGAAGACATGCTCGGTGGTGAGTGTGGCCGCGAGTGGAAGTGTGCCGCCGGTGAGTCCCTTGGCGAGGCAGAGAAAGTCTGGCACGACGTTTTCCTGCTCGCAGGCGAAGAGTGTGCCTGTGCGGCCGAAGCCGGTCATGACCTCGTCGAGGATGAGAAAAACACCCGCCGCGTCGCATTTTTCGCGAAGGCGGCGGAGGAGGCCCGGCGGCCAGGGACGCATGCCGGCGGCACCTTGGATGAGGGGTTCGATGACCACGGCGGTGACATGGTTCATGGGACCGAGGTCGTCCGGATCGGTGATGCGTGTGACGGGAAACGTGTGGCCCGCCACGGGTCTGTGGAAGGCCCCGATGCCGCCAATGCTCGCCGCGCCGAGGGTGTCGCCGTGGTAGGCGTTTTCAAAGGCGATGAAGCCAGTGCGAGTGGGTTCGCCCTGGAGTTGGCGGAATTGGATGGCCATGCGCATCGCCGCCTCCACGGCGGTCGATCCGTCGTCACTGAGGAAGACGCGGGTGAGGGTGTCGGGGGGGAAGTGCGACACAAGGCGGTCCGCGAGGGCGATGGCCGGGGGGTTGGTGGCGCCGAGAAACGAGACATGGGCCACGCGGTCGAGTTGCTCCCGGATCGCGCGGGTGATCGCCGGGTGGTTGTGGCCGTGGATGTTTGTCCAGATCGAGGAATTTCCGTCGAGGTAGCGGCGACCCTCGCTGTCCTCAAGCCATGCTCCTTCGCCACGGACGAGGACGAGGGGTTGGTGGTCCTCCGCACACCAGTCCAGCATGGGCGTGAACGGGTGCCAGAGGTGGGCCTTGTCCATCCGCGCGAGGGCGGCTGTGTTCCAAACATCTCGCATGGAGATGGGTTTTACCGCATAGACGTGAGTCAGTGAACGCCAATCCTGCCGCGCCCCGCACATTGTTGCGCCTTGCCGTCTGTCTCGGCGGCATCGTGCTACTCGGGTGCGTGATGTCGCCGCCGCTTTATTGGACCGGAACATGGCTCGCGGAGGCCGGGGTGTTGCCAGTGGTGAAGGGGTTTCCTTTCCACCGGTATTTCAGCCGGAGCATGCAAATCTCCGCGTTGTTGATGCTTTGGCCCGCGTTCCGGTGGGTGGGAATCCGGCGGATGGGCGAGCTTGGCATTCGGCCCAATGAGCTGTGGAAAAAGGATGTCGCGGCGGGGTTCCTGATGGCGCTGGTGCCGCTTGCCGTGTTGTCTGCCGGGTATTTGTGGACGGGCGTCCACGAGATGCGCAGCGCGTGGGAGGGATCCGGGTTTGTGAGGATCGCCGGCACGGCAGTGGCGGTCTCCACGATCGAAGAGGTTTTGTTTCGCGGGGTGTTGCTGGGGCTGTGCCTGAGGGCGATGGGACCGTGGCGTGCCGCAGTGGTGTCCTCCGCGGTGTTTGCAGCGGTTCATTTCCTGAGGGGATCGAAGGCACCGCTCGATGGACCGGTGACATGGATGAGCGGGTTCGGTCAGGTGCCATTGCTTTTTTCCGGAGCGCCCGAGTGGCCGTTGATCGGATGGGGGGCGGTGTCGTTGTTCGCTGCCGGGATGTTGCTGGCGTATGCGGCGGTGCGGACGCGGTCGTTGTTCCTTGCCGCCGGGTTGCATGCCGGGTGGATTTTCGGGCAGCAGGGGTTGCAATTGATCTCCAAATACCAAGGGAAGGCGCCGGAGTTTTTATTGCCGTGGGTCGGGCCGAATGTGGTGAGCGGAGCGGTGCCGACGGGCCTGGTGCCGTTGGCCGTGCTGGGGGGGACGGCGTTCATCGTGTGGATGTATGCAAGGCGCGCGCGTGATAGTCGGTGAGGTTGTTGCCTCGGTGCGGTCGCTGTTTTTCCCGGCCCACTGCGCGCATTGTGGGATGGCGGTTCGCGGGGAGGCGGATTTTTGCGGCGGGTGCGAGCGGGCGATTGAGCGGGTGCGGGCCCCTGCGTGCGGTGTTTGTTCCCAGCCTTTTCATGGAATAATCGATGAGTTCGAGTGTCCGAATTGCGCCGGGGAGCAGTTTGCGTTCGAGTTCGCGGTGTGCGTGGTCCGGAGCCGCGGGCCAGTGCGCGAATTGTTACACCGGTTGAAATACGGGCGCGAGGTGTGGATCGGGAGGGTGCTTGGGGAGTTGATGCTCGAGGGGTTGGAGGACTCGAGGTTCGAGGGGCGGACGATTGACGCTCTGGTGCCCGTGCCGCTGCACCCGGTGAGGATGCGCGAGCGGGAGTTCAACCAGGCCGCGGTGATGGCGGGGCATGTGTCCAAGCGGTCAGGCATTCCCGTGGCCGATATCATCAAGCGGGTGCGGCCCACGGGCACGCAGACGCGGCTTGACCGGCGGCATCGTATGCAAAACTTGCGGAATGCGTTTGCGCTGCGCAAGAATGCCGACGTGAAAGACAAGTCCCTCGTGCTTCTGGACGATGTGTTGACCACCGGGTCGACCCTTGACGCGTGCGCGTCCGTTCTGCTGGAACATGGGGCGGCATCCGTCTGCGCGCTCACGGTGGCGCGCGGTTGAAGCAATAGAGAAACAAATCCATGGCCATTTTCAAAAAACCCATCCTGCGAGCCCTCGGGGGCAAATCGCGCGAAATGCCGACCGGTCTCTGGACCAAGTGCCCATCCTGCTCCGAGATGATCCACAACCTCGCGTTGTCCGAAAATTTGCAGGTGTGTCCGAAGTGCGCTCACCATTTCACGCTCGGGTCCCGCGAACGGATCGAGAGCTTGGTGGATGCGGAGACCTTCGAGGAGCACGACGCAGGGATGTCCTCCGTGGACCCGCTCGAATTCAAGGGGGTGACGACCTATGCCAATCGGCTTGAGACCTACCGGAAGAAGACCGGGCTTGTCGACGCGGTGACGACGGGGTTTGGCGCGATCGGGGGGAACAAAGCGGGTCTCGGGGTGATGGATTTCAATTTCCTCGCGGCGACGATGGGGTCCGTGGTGGGCGAGAAGATCACGCGCATCATCGAGGCCTCGACCAAAGCCGGAGTGCCGGTGATCCTCGTGTGCGCCTCCGGCGGCGCGCGGATGTATGAGGGGATGCTGAGCTTGATGCAGATGGCCAAGACGAGCGGCGCGCTCGCGCGGCATGCCGAGGCGAGGTTGCCCTACATCACGATCCTGACAAACCCCACGACCGCCGGGGTGATGGCGAGTTACGCCTCGCTCGGAGATATTATCATCGCCGAACCGAAAGCGATGATCGGTTTCGCCGGTCCGCGGGTGATCCGCGAGACGACGCACCAGACCTTGCCTGCGGATTTTCAAACCGCCGAATTTTTGGAGAAGCACGGGTTGGTCGATCTGATTGTGACGCGATCCAAGATGCGAGAGACATTGATCGAGTTGCTGGGATATTTCGCCTCCAAGTGACGTATCGCGAGGCGATCGGGTGGCTGGACGGATCGCAGACCAAGGGGATCAAGCTCGGCCTTGAAAACACCCGCCGGTTGCTTGGTGCGGTGGGAAATCCCGAGAGTGGATTGCGATTCCTGCATGTGGCCGGGACGAACGGCAAGGGATCCGTGTGCGCGATGCTTGACGCCGTGCTTCGGGCGGCGGGGTATCGGACTGGGCTTTACACATCGCCGCATCTGATCGACTTCCGGGAGAGAATCCGGGTCGATGGGGAAATGATCAGCCGCGACGGGGTGGCGGAGGGGTTGACGCTGTTGCGCGAGGCGGTCGCGGGCTGGGATCACGCGCCCACGTATTTCGAGATCGGCACGGTGCTCGCGATGGATTGGTTCGCGCGAAGCGGATGCGATGTTGTGGTGCTGGAGACCGGGATGGGCGGGCGGTTTGATTCCACGAATGTGGTGAGCCCGCTGGTGTCCGTGATCACACCGATCGCGATGGACCACATGGAGTGGCTTGGCGAGACGATCGCGGCGATCGCCGGTGAGAAGGCCGGGATTTTGAAAGAGGGGGTGCCGGCGGTGTCCGCGCCGCAATGCCGAGAAGCGGAGCGGGTGCTCTTGAGCCGGGCGCAGGAAACGGGATCGGCCTTGTCCTTTGTCGATGCGCCTTGGGTCGGCGAGGTCGGGTTGTCCGGGGAGCACCAGGCGTGGAATGCCGCATTGGCCGTGGACGCGCTGGGGGCCTCCGGATTGAACTGCCCGCCCGAGGCCATCGATGCCGGGATCGCCCGAGTGCGGTGGCCCGGGAGGTTCCAGCGGGTGGGGGAGCGGATGGTGGTCGACGGGGCGCACAACGCGCATTCCGCCCGGAGCCTCGCGGCGACGTGGCGGCGGGAGTTCGGCGGAGCGAAGGCGAGGGTGGTCTTCGGCGCGCTGGATGACAAGCTACCCGCTGGGATTCTGAACGAGTTGGCACCTTTGGCGTCCGAGTTTTTGTTTGTTCCGGTGGGGAGCCCCAGGTCGGCCAAACCATCGGATTTGCCCGCGATGACGGAGGTGCCCGGAAGGGTCTTTTCCTCGCTCGAAGAGGCGATGGGGGCGGCGTTGGAGGGGGATGGAATGGTGCTGGTCGCGGGTTCGTTGTATTTGGCCGGGAGTTTTCTCGAATGGGCGAGGGGCAGGGGAATGGAGGAACAAAAACCCCCGCTGGAGGCTTGTGGTCGGTCATCCAAAGCGTAGTATCAGCGTCCCTCCCCGGGCACTTCGGGGTTTGTATTTCAATCCATGAAAATTTTTATCGACGGCGAATTTTATGACAAAGCGAACGCGAAGATTTCGGTCTTCGATCACGGGCTGCTCTATGGGGACGGAGTATTCGAAGGTATCCGGTTTTACGGCGGGCGGGTATTCCGCCTGAAGGAGCACATCGACCGCCTATATGACTCCGCGCGGGCGATTTGCCTGGATGTCGGGATGGACAAGGAGGCGATGACCAAGGCGGTGTTGGAAACGATTCGCATTAACCAGTTGCAGGACGGCTATGTGAGGCTGGTGGTGACCCGTGGAGACGGCGATCTTGGCTTGAATCCGATGCTGTGCCCGAGGGCCACGGTGATTGTGATCGCCTCGAAGATCACGCTGTATCCGCAGGAGAAATACGAGAAGGGGCTGGATGTGGTGACATGCTCGACCCGTCGTATCCCGCACGGCGCGCTGAGTCCGATGGTCAAGTCGCTGAACTACCTCAACAACGTGCTAGCCAAGATCGAGGCGCAGCAGGCCGGTGCGGGCGAGGGGTTGATGTTGAACGAGCAGGGGTATGTCTCCGAGTGCACGGGCGACAACATTTTCGTGGTGAAGAACGGAGTGATCTCCACGCCGCCGGTGTCTTCCGGGGCGCTGGCCGGGGTGACTCGTGCGGTGGTCTTTGAGATGGCCGCCGAGGCCGGCATCCCGATCCACGAGCCATTGATGACGCGCTACGACATTTACACCGCAGACGAGTGTTTCCTTACCGGCACGGCCGCTGAGATCATTCCAGCGGTGAGGCTCGACACGCGCCCGATCGGGAGTGGCGAGCCCGGGCCGTTGACACGGCGCTTGATAGCGCGTTTCCGCGAGTTGACAGCCAGCGAAGGCGAGTCGATTTATACGTGATTCATGCAATGTGATGTTTGCCAGTCCAAGGAGGCCACTGTTTTCCTGACGCAGATCGTCGATGGGAAAATGCAGAAGGTGAACCTGTGCGAGGGGTGCTCCAAGGAGAAGGGGGTGAACGACCCGACGGGGTTCGCTCTGGCCGATTTGTTACTCGGGCTGGGGGATTCGCAGCAGATTGAAAAGACAGCAGCCTCGAACAAGTGCCCTGTGTGCGGGTTCACGCAAGCGGATTTCAAGAAGACCGGCCGGCTGGGCTGCAGCAATTGCTACTCGGTGTTTGCCGAGGGAATCCTGCCGATGCTGAAAAACATGCACAAGGGAACGCGCCACACCGGGAAGGTGCCCGCCGTGCATGCGGAACAACGCGAGCGCAGCGAGAAGATGAAGTCGCTCCAGGAAAGCCTCGACAAAGCGATCGCCGACGAGGAGTTCGAGCTTGCCGCCGACCTGCGCGACCGGATCAGGCAAGTGGAGGCCGAGCTCGCGAAATGAAATTCTCGCGCATCATCGCCAACACCGGAGAGTGGCTCTCCGGCGAGGGGCCGAACAGGCAGATTGTGGTCTCCAGCCGTGTGCGGCTCGCGCGGAATCTCCGCAACAAGCCGTTTCCCGGCTGGGCGAAAAAAGCCGAGCGTCTCGAGGTGATGACCGCCGTGAAAGAGGCTGTGAGCCGTTTGCCCGAGATGGAGGATTCCTTTTCAGAGAACCTCGAGGCGTTGTCCCCGCTCGAGAAGCAGGTGCTGGTGGAGCGCCACCTGATCAGCCGCGAGCATGCGGCCAAAGGCGTGGGAAGCGCGGTGGTGATGAATACGCCGCAGTCGCTCAGTGTGATGATCAACGAGGAGGACCACCTCCGGATGCAGGCGATCTGTTGCGGATTGCAGCTCGAAAACGTCCACAAGATGATCGACCGGGTGGACACCGAACTCGACGGTCAGCTCGAGATCGCGTTCGACGACACGCTCGGCTACCTGACCGCCTGTCCGTCGAATGTCGGCACCGGCATGCGCGCCTCTGCCATGCTCCACCTGCCCGGGCTCGTGATGAGCGACCAGATCAACAAGATCATCAACTCGGTAAACAAAATCGGGTTGGCTGTGCGCGGATTGCATGGCGAGGGGACCGAGGCGATGGGGAATCTTTTCCAGGTGTCGAACCAGACCACACTTGGCGAGACCGAGGGTGAGATCATCGGCCGGCTCAACCGGGTCATCGAGCAGATCATCGACCATGAGCAGAATGCCCGAGCATTGCTCGCGCAGCGCAAAGCGATCACGCTCCACGACCAGATTGGCCGGGCTTATGGATTGCTGAGCCACGCGTATTCGATCAGCTCGAAGGAGGCGTTGAACCTGTTGTCAATCATCAAGCTCGGCATCGATCTTGCGGTGTTTCCGGACGCGCACCGGTTTCCTGTGGACGAGTTGTTTATCGAGACGCAGCCCGCGCATTTGCAGAAAGGCGCGCAGCTTCAAAAAATGACCTCCGAGGAAAGGGACTCCTTGCGCGCGGACCTGATTCGGTCAAAGTTGGCACAGGTTCCACAACCCGACATTTCACGACTGACGATTTCCACCCACGAGCCACCTGAAACAACATGATGAACAACTTCACACCCCGGGCGCAGCAAGTGCTGGCCCTCGCACGCAAGGAAGCCGACAGGTTCAATCACAACTATGTTGGCACCGAACATTTGCTTCTTGGCTTGATCAAGCTCGGCCAGGGAGTCGCGGTGAATGTCCTTCAAAAAATGGGGCTCGATCTCGAGACCGTGCGCATGGAGGTCGAGAAGCAGGTGGGATCTGGTCCTGAAAACAAGATGGCCGGGAACATCCCCTACACGCCGCGGGTGAAGAAGGTGTTGGCGTTGGCCGGCAAGGAGGCGAAAAGCCTGCAGCACTCGTATGTCGGCACGGAGCACATATTGCTCGGATTGCTCCGCGAGGGGGAGGGGGTGGCCGCCCGTGTGCTCAAGAATCTCGAGGTGGATATCGAGCGCACGCGCAACGAGATTTTAAAGGAACTAGACCCGAATTTCGCTCCATCTGACGAAGGGGACTCCGTGCCTGCCGAGGCCGGTGGCGGAAGCAAGCGCGACAGCAAGACGCCCGCGCTCAAGGCCTACGGCCGCGACCTCACCGAGCAGGCCCGCAAGGGCGAGTTGGACCCAGTCATCGGGCGCGCCGACGAGATCGAGCGGATCATTCAAATCCTCTGCCGCCGCACAAAGAACAACCCGGTCCTGATCGGCGAAGCCGGCGTGGGCAAAACAGCGATCGCCGAGGGGCTCGCACAGGAGATCGTCGCTGGAAACGTGCCGGAAATCCTGATCGACAAGCGCGTGATCACGCTCGATCTCGCCCTCATGGTCGCCGGCACGAAATACCGTGGCCAGTTCGAGGAGCGGATCAAGGCGGTGATGGACGAGATTCGCAAGACGAAGAACGTGATTCTTTTCATCGACGAGTTGCACACGCTGGTCGGGGCGGGGTCCGCCGAGGGGGCGATGGACGCCTCGAACATTATCAAGCCTGCGTTGAGCCGCGGTGAGTTGCAATGTGTCGGCGCGACCACGCTGAACGAATACCGCAAATACATCGAGAAGGATGCCGCGCTCGAGCGCCGCTTCCAGCAGGTAAAGGTCGAGGCCCCGAGTGTCGACCAGACGATTTTGATTTTGAAGGGCATCCGTCCCAAATACGAGGCGCACCACAAGGCGAAGTTCCTCGACGAGGCGTTGGAGTCTGCCGCGAAGCTTTCCGACCGTTATCTCACTGGGCGGTTTCTGCCCGACAAGGCGATCGATCTTGTCGACGAGGCCGGGTCCCGCGCGCGCATCGCCGCGATGACGCGTCCGCCGAACGTGAAGGATATCGAGGCAGAGATCGAGACGATCCGCCTCGACAAGGAGGCGGCGATCAAGTCGCAGGATTTCGAGAAGGCTGCCGCGCTGCGCGACAGCGAGAAGCAGACCAAGGACAAGCTCGAGGCGATCCTCTCCGAGTGGCGTGCCCACAAGGACGAGAAGGAGGTCGTTGTGACCTCCGACGAGATCATGCAGGTGCTCTCCAAGTGGACTGGTGTTCCGCTGTCCCGCATGGAGCAGCAGGAGACCGCGAAACTGCTCGCGATGGAGGGTGAGCTCGAGGACAAGGTCATCGGCCAGAACGAGGCGGTTGTTGCGATCAGCAAGGCACTCCGGCGCTCGCGTGCGGATTTGAAGGATCCTCGGCGTCCGATCGGTTCGTTTATTTTCTTGGGCCCCACCGGGGTGGGCAAAACCTTCCTAGCCCGCACGCTTGCCGAGTTCATGTTTGGCTCCGCGGATTCGCTCATCCAGATCGACATGAGCGAATACATGGAGAAGTTCAGCGCCTCGCGCCTGATCGGCTCCCCTCCCGGCTATATCGGATACGAGGAGGGCGGGCAACTCAGCGAAGCCGTGCGCCGCAAGCCGTATTCCGTGGTTCTTTTCGACGAGATCGAGAAGGCGCACCCGGATGTGATGCACCTCCTGTTGCAAATCCTCGAGGAGGGAAAAATCACCGACTCGCTCGGACGCAAGATCGATTTCCGCAACACGATCATCATCATGACCTCGAATGTCGGGGCTGAACTGATCAAGAAGCAGACGACCATGGGCTTCGGTGCACCAGCGGCCGGCACGGATAATTACGATGTGATGCGCGACAAGATTCTCGAAGAGTCCAAGCGCGTGTTCAAACCCGAGTTCCTGAACAGATTGGACGACATCATTGTCTTCCACACGCTCGGAAAGCCCGACTTGATCAAGATCGTCGAACTCGAGCTTGCCAAGGTGGTCGACCGCATTAAGACCAAGGAGATCCACCTCACGCTCGACGGGACCGCTCAGGAATTCCTCATCGAGAAGGGCTATGACCCAACCTACGGAGCGCGTCCGATGCGCCGCGCCGTGGAGCGTTATATCGAGGATCCCATGGCCGAAGAGGTGCTGAAAGGGAATATCAAACCCGGCGACTCGGTCACTGTCCAAAAAGATGGCGACAAGCTCGGTTTCGTGGTGGTCCACTCGAAAGAGGAGGCCGAAAGCGAAACGGCGGCCGGGTAATTCCGGTTTCTCCCGAGTAAACGGACTGGCGGCGGGCGGCGAGTCGCGCTGGCGCGTCGGCATCCATTGAATGTCCCATGCTTGCCCTCGCGGGGTGCATGGAGGTTTGGAAAGATTGCCGTCAACGGTTGGTGGAAACACGCCAAGTCAGGTGCATCCCTTTTCTGTTTTCTTAAAAAAGCAAACTGCTCCCCCAGCGGATGTCCTACCTGTTGTTTTAAGGTGGTCCCGAAATGATCGAAAAATTCCTGTCCCTGTTCGCCCGGTTCTTCCATCTGCAACGAGCACCCATGCGGCCCGGCAGCCGCTTTCAGAGGCGCTTCGAGTGGCAGAGCGAGTTTTTGTTTGTTCCTGAAAAGCGCCCGCTTGTTTCGGGTGGAACGATGACCCGCACCTGCCTTTTCGAAGGGTCCCGCACATCGAGGATTCGCATTCGATGAACCTGCCGCACCATTCACACACAACGCCCGTTCGCACCGCGTTCAGCGCGTCGTATTTTTCAAACACCCGCACTCCATCGATGCGGAAGTTGCCGCTTGTGGCGCTGGCGAGGCCGCGGTGGCGGGCTTCGCCGAACTCGTCGAGCCTCCACCGGTCACCCGGGCCGAGTTGGATGAGGATTCACGATCCGGCCTATGTCGAAGCCATTCTCACGGGGAGGGGGTGTTGAGCAAATGCGCGTTCGGCTTTTGGAGCGAGGACTACCGTGACGGTGTGCTGGCGATCAACGGCGGCAATCTGCTTGCCACGCGCATGGCGTTGGAGTCCGGCATCGCCGCGAATGTGGCGCAGGGCTTCCACCACGCCGCGCCGTCCAATGGAGGCGGTTACTGCACTTTCAACGGCCTTCGCGTTGGTGGCCGCGTATGCATCCGGGGCTGGATGTCTTCGTGCTTGGATTGCGACGAGCACGGCGGGGACGGCACGGCTGAATTCACCAAAACCCTCCCGAATCTTTTCAACTTTTCGATTTGCGGCACGGGCATGGGAGCCCTCCAGGGGCCGCGATCCATCGTGCGCAAGGTTCGGGCGTGCGATGAACCGCAGGCGTTCTATTTTCCTCGAGGAGGCATTGAGCTTGATCAAGGAAAAGCGCCCCGGCCTCGTGATCTACCAGGCAGGCATGGATCCGCACCGCGACGATCCGCTGTCGTGTTCGAAAATGTCTGGGGAGTTCCTCGCCCGGCGAGACGAACTCGTCATGGAATCCCTCGCGCTCGAGCTCGGAATCCCGTTTTTCTTCGTGCTCGCGGGCGGTTACCAGGAGCCCATGGAGGAAAAACTTGTGCCCCTCCATGTGCGGACATTCGAGATCGCCTCGCGGATCAATCATCGCCTCCTCAAAGAAGCCGCCCGCGATCAATGACTCTCAGAAACACCCAACCAACAAAGAAGCTATGAAACAAAAAACCATCCTCCTTGCGGCGGCGCTCGCGTTGCCGTTCATCCAATCCACGGCCTCCGCGCAATCCTGTGGAGACGGCGTCTTTCTCGGCCGACTGAGTTCGAACCCCTACCAGCCGGATTCCACAGCGAACGCGTTCGGCACGTATGGGAGTGCCTATTCCTCGACCAGTATCGAGAATCCCTACAGTCCCTACGGCAGCGCCTATTCGCCCACGAGTGTGGCGAATCCCTACGCGACCGCCGCGCCGAAAATCATCGCCGCCGACGGACAATACCTCGGCCGCCTGAGCGCGAATCCCTACGATCCCGACTCTGTGTCGAATCCCTACGGCAAATACGGCAGTCCCTACAGCCCGACGAGCATCAACAACCCCTACAGCCAATACGGAAGCCCGTATTCGCCGATGAGCCCGAACAATCCTTATGCCACGCAAGCGCCGATTTTGTGTGGCGACGAGGATTGACTGTTACGACCGGGCCGCATTTGGGTGAAACGTCCGCGCACCGGCGCGGACTTCCCAAACGAGCGGAATTTCGCATTGCGTTTTCCGGTTTGGCAGGCAAGACAAAGGATTATGAAGATTCGATTTTCAAGTGTGTTGGCTTTTGGTGCAGTGGTGGTTCTCGGTGTGGGTTGTGACCGACAGGAGGACGCCGCGGCGAAACCCGAAAAGAACGCGACGATTGTTGTAGAACCATCCGCCCCAGCTCCCGCGGTGGTGGAGAAGGTTTCCGCTGGGGGTGGCGGGCTGAAGGAGCTTTCTGAGATGATGTCCTTGGGGCGCTTGAGCGACGAGGGGTTGGAGATGTTGGAGGAGGTGGTGGAGAGCGATCCTGCGGCGGCAGCGGCGTGGGCGGTGACGTTGCCCCCGGGGGCTGATCGCGACATGTGCCTCGAGACGGTGTTCTATGGCTGGGGCGGGTCGGATGCAACGGCGGCGGTGAATTTCATCCGGGGAACATTGCGCGGCATGGATCGCACGCTGGCGGCGGCTTCTGTGGCCGAGGCCATGGCGGAGGATTCGCCGGAGGCGGCATCGGCCGCGTTGGCGTTGGTCGCCGAACCGATCCCGAGGGGTATCGTGATCGAGTCGATCGTGTCGTCGGGTGTCGCGGAATCCCCCGAGCGTGTGGCCTCCTGGGCCCTCGCGCTGTCGAATCCGTATGAACGCGAGACGGCGCTGGCCGCGTTGGGCAGCGCATGGTCGGAGGAAAATCCCAAAGCATGCGCGGCGTGGATCACCTCGAATTTGAATGGCGACGAGCGCGCAAATGCAACGGTCGAACTCATGGCGAACTGGGGGGCGGCCTCGCCGAGGGATGCCGCGCAGTGGCTCGCTGGGCAACGCAACGCGGCGGGGTATATCGAGGCAGGCGGGGAGTTGGCGGACGCCTGGGCGATGGTCGATCCACGCGCCGCCGCAAATTGGGCGATGCAGGAGACGGATGCCGAGGCCCGCGGGATTTTTGTCGACATGGTGGTGATGAACTGGGTTCTGAACGAAGCGGCCGATTCAATCGATTGGGCGAACGGCATTCAGGATCCGGAGGTGCGCGAGGCTGCGTTGGAGGGTGCGTTTGTGGCGTTGGATGCCGAGGCTCCCGCGGCGTTGGATTACTGGTTGGAGTCGCATCCCTCCCATGCGGCGCGCGAGATCGCATTGTCGGTGCGGGATTCCGACGGCGACTGAGGCGGGGGTGCCTCACCACCACAGGTTGTGGTTGTCACGAAGTCGGCACACAATTTGTGCTTGTCTGACGGGGGCGGGGGCTTCCATGATGTCCTCGCTTTGAGAGGGTCGATCACTTCGTTCGATGTGTGTCATGTTTCCCCGGTTCCGAGGAAACCCTCTTTCGCCCCCGTTTTTATCCGGTGCACCGGTGTGTCGGAATTCTCCCCAACCCAACCTGCAAAACCCCTTTATGCATAGACCCGCCCCGCTCGAAACGAACGAAACCCAGGGAGTGTTTTTTCCCGAACTCGCCGAGCGCGCGCGCACGGCGGGGATGGTGAAGAATTTTGTCCTGGACACGAATGTGCTGCTGCACGATCCGCATTGTCTGAACCGGTTTCAGAACAACCATGTTCACATCCCGGTGGAGGTGCTCACGGAGTTGGACAATTTCAAGAACGAGCAGAGCGAGCGCGGGGCGAACGCGCGGGCGGCCCACCGGTTTTTGAGCCAGATTTTCGGAAGGAATGCGGGCAGCGTGACCGGCGGGGCGGAGACGGTGGGCGGCGGGACGGTGCGGATTCTTGTGAACGACGCCTCGGAGAAGGTAAAAGCCACTCGGGCGATGAAGCGGTTCCAGATGGTGTTTCCCGAGGACGACCGCATGGACCACCGCATCATGCGCGCGTGCCTTGGACTAAAGGAGCGTGATGCCGCGCCGACGATCCTGGTGACGAAGGATCTGAACATGCAGCTCCGCGCCATGGCGATCGGGTTGGAGTGCGAGGATTACCTGAGCGACAAGGTGGCTGAGCGCGATGCCGAAGGTGGCGAGTTGCGCTCGGTGGCGGTCGAGCCGCACGAGTTGCAGCGGTTTGGCAGCGCGGGCACGATCACGCTGGGCGCGGCGCGCACCGGGCCGCTGGAGCTGAACGAATACATCCTGTTGCAGGTCTCCGAACACAAAATGCTCCCTGCCCGGCATCGTGGCAACGGCGAGCTGTCACGGCTGAACATCCCGCATCAATTGCAAATCCCGAAGGGCATCGAGTTGCGGGCGGCAAATGCGGGGCAGCAGTGTTTCCTGGATGCGTTGCTGGACCCGGAGATTTCGCTGGTGACGTGTTTCGGCCAGGCAGGAACAGGTAAGACGCTCCTGGCGGTGGCAGCGGGGCTGCACCAGCTGGGCAGGCATGAATTCAACGGGCTGACGGTGAGCCGTCCGGTGGTGGCGATGGGCGACACGCTGGGGTTCCTGCCGGGCACGCTGAACGAGAAGATGCATCCGTGGCTGCAGTCGATCTACGACGCCTGCGAGGTGCTCATGCCGCTTCACAAGCCGGCCGGCGGCAAAAACAAAGGGGCGTCGAAAAAGGAAGGCGCGTTCGCCGCGGGGGATGCGCAGGGCGCGGGGCACCACCCGGTGGTGAAGCCCTACGAGCAGCTCATTGAGCGAGGACTGCTGGAAATCGAGGCGCTGTGCTACATCCGAGGACGTTCGATTCCCAACAGGTTCTTCGTCCTCGACGAGGCGCAGCAACTGACGCCGCTCGAGGCTAAGACGGTGGTGACGCGCATGTCGCGCGGATCCAAGCTCGTGATGGTCGGAGACCCGGCGCAGATCGACAATCCATATGTCGACAGCCGCTCGAACGGGCTTGTCTACACGCGGAACAGGCTGCGGGGACAATCGCTCGCGGCCCATATTTGCCTGACGAAGGGCGAGCGCAGCCCGCTCGCGGAGATCGGCGCGCGGAGGATGTGAGAGGGGAGTTTTAAGTTTTAAGAATTAAGTTTTAAGAATCGGTGCGCAGCGGAGAAAGTCTGCCAACGGCAGCCCGAAAGGTGAAATTTTTCATCAATTAAGTTTTAAGTTGGATTTCTGATTGAGAGAGTCGGGTTCATGCAGGATTTGACGGAGAGAAATATTTATCCCGAGACGAAGCGGTTTCTGGGGCGTGTGGAGAAGGAATCGTTGCTCGGGCAGCGCGGGGTGGTGGTGTGGATGTATGGGTTGTCGGGCTCGGGGAAGTCGACGATCGCGAATTTGCTCGAGCGCGAGATGCATGGGGAGGGGCGGTTCACCGCGATTTTGGATGGAGACAATCTGCGCGCGGGGTTGAATGCGAACCTGGGATTTTCCGACGAGGACCGCGCCGAGAATGTGCGGCGGGTGGCGGAAACCGCCAAGCTACTGGCGGGGCTGGGAGTCATCGTGTTGGTGTCGGTGATCACGCCCAGGCGCTCGCTGCGGGAGTTGGCCGGCCGGATCGTGGGCGCGGACTTCCACGAGGTGTATGTGCGCGCGGCCTTCGAGACCTGCGCCGAGCGGGATCCGAAGGGGCTCTACGCCAAGGCGAGGGACGGCGCGGTGAAGCAGTTCACCGGAAAGGACAGCGGATTCGAGGAACCTGAAAACGGGTGCCTGACTCTTGACACGGAGGTGGCTTCGGCAGAGGAATGTGCCCTGCTTTTGCGGGAGCACCTCCGCCGGATCATGGATTCCGGGAGCGCCAACTGACTTTGTTGCGCGGGACGTTTTTTGCGAAGCGCACACTCAGAGACATGCCACAATACTCACTCGACCATCTGGACCAGATCGAAGCGGAGGCTATTTACATCCTCCGCGAGACAGCAGCCCAATTTCAAAACCCCGCTTTGTTGTTCTCCGGCGGGAAGGATTCGATCGTCATGGCCCATCTGGCGGCGAAGGCGTTCTGGCCGGCGAAGATTCCCTTTCCGTTGTTGCACGTCGACACCGGGCACAACTTCGCCGAGACGCTTCAGTATCGTGATGCGTTTGTGGAGAAGCTCGGGGCGAGGCTTGTGGTGGGACTCGTGCAGGACTCGATCGACAAGGGGCGCGTGAAGGAGGAGAAGGGGCCTTTCGCCTCGCGCAACAAATTGCAGACCGTCACGCTCCTCGATACGATCGAGGAGCAACAATACGACGCTTGCCTCGGCGGGGGACGCCGTGATGAGGAGAAGGCGCGTGCCAAGGAGCGGTTCTTTTCCCACCGCGATGACTTCGGTCAGTGGGATCCCAAGAATCAGCGTCCGGAGCTGTGGAACCTCTTCAATGGAAAATACCATCCCGGTGAGCATTTCCGGGTGTTTCCGCTCTCGAACTTCACCGAGATGGATGTGTGGATGTATATCAAGCGCGAGGAGATCGAGTTGCCCTCGCTCTATTTCGCTCACGAGAGAGAGGTTTTCGCCCGGAATGGATCGTATCTGGCCGTGTCGGAATTCGTGCCGATGCTCGATACCGAGCAGGCGGAGCGCAAGACGGTGCGGTTCCGCACGATCGGTGACATTACGTGCACCGGTGCGGTGGAATCCTCCGCATCGACCCTCGACGAGGTGATTGCCGAGGTCGCTGCGGCGCGCCAGACCGAGCGTGGCACGCGCTCCGACGACAAGCGTTCCGAGACCGCGATGGAAGACCGCAAGCGCGAGGGGTATTTCTGATGATTGACCACAGTGAACACAGAGGTCACGGAGACATGAATGCGGGGTTTATTTCCATGCTTTCGAATTTTCCCGCCCCGACTTCCAAACCCTCCTCAGTGCCCTCAGAGGCTTAAAAAATTTCTTAAAATGGATCTTCTTCGCTTTGCCACCGCCGGTTCCGTCGATGACGGCAAGTCTACTCTCATCGGACGTCTGCTTTATGATTCGAAGAGCATCTTCGAGGACCAGTTGCTGGCCGTCGAGGAAAGCTCCCGCCGCCGCGGCGACGGCGTGGTGAATCTCGCGCTGCTCACCGACGGGCTCAAGGCAGAGCGCGAGCAGGGGATCACGATCGATGTGGCCTACCGCTACTTCGCCACGCCGCGCAGGAAATTTATCATCGCCGACACGCCCGGCCATATCCAATACACGCGCAACATGGTCACGGGGGCCTCCACCGCGGATCTGGCGATCATTTTGGTCGATGCCCGCAAGGGGGTGATCGAGCAGACGAAGCGTCACGCCTTCGTCTCGAATCTCCTCCGTATTCGGCATCTGGTGCTTGCGGTGAACAAGATGGATCTCGTGGATTTCAGCGAGGAGGTGTTCAACAACATCGTTGCGCAATTTCATGAATTCGCGTCGCGGTTGGACAATGTCGCCGATATCACGGCGATTCCACTATCCGCGCTGAACGGCGACAACGTGGTGGAAAAATCCTCCGCGATGCCGTGGTATGAGGGATCGTCCCTGCTTTACCATCTGGAAACCGTCTACACTGGCGGCACCGCGAACCATGTGGATGCCCGCTTTCCGGTGCAGTGGATCATCAGGCCGCTCTCGAACGATTGGCATGACTTCCGCGGCTATGCCGGTCGTGTGGCCGGCGGGGTGTTCAAGCCCGGCGATGCCGTAACGGTGCTGCCTTCTGGTTTCACTACGAGGGTGAGGAAGATTTACCTGCCTGGTGGGAAGGAAATCCACGAGGCATTCCCGCCGCAGTCGGTGGTGATGACGCTCGAGAACGAGATCGACATTTCCCGCGGCGACATGCTCGTGAAGGCGAACAATCCGCCGCAGTCCAGCCAAGATATCGAAGCGATGGTATGCTGGTTTTCAACCAAGCCCATGGAGGCCCGCGGCAAATATCTCGTGCGCCACACGACGAAAGAGGCGAAGGCGATCGTGCAGGAACTCCGCTATCAGGTGGATATCGAGACTCTCCACAAAAAGGAAGGCGTGGCCTCGCTGGCTATGAATGAAATCGGCCGCATCTCTCTGCGCACGGCCAGTCCGTTGTTCCATGATTCCTACCGCCGCAACCGCTCCACGGGTTCGTTCGTTCTGATCGACCCCGGCACGCACGAGACGGTCGCCGCGGGCATGGTCGTCTGATCCTGATCCTCTTCCAGTCCTCTGGATGCGAGAGGCTCGCCTAACATGGCGGGCGGGAATTCGTGTTTGGCTGAAATGCCGAAATTTACCGTGAAATTCCCGAGCCTCCGTTTTGTTGGCGCGCATGACAGGGAGGCTCACGTTGATGCGAATCACGTGCGACGCAAGTCGACGTGCCAAGCACTGGAATCGGCTTTTAAACCTTACAAACTCCTTGTTGCTCAAACCCGCACCCAGGCGCCCTTCGCGTTCGAGGTGAAGCAGGCGTCGAGGGCTTTTTGGATTTCGGCACCGCGGGCGAAGTCGGGTTCGCCGGGGGTGCCTGTGCGGATGGCGTCGATGAAGCGGCGGTAGGTGCAGCGGGTGGGTTTGGCTTTGAGGGGTTTCCAGTTGCTGAGTTCGATGTCGCCGCCGAGGCAGGCCTCAAGGGTGTCCGCGGATTTGTCGAGGTCGATACGGACAGCGCCTTTGGTGCCGTGGATAGCGAGGGCGAGGGAGTTGACCTTGCCGGTGGCCCAGCGAGTGGTGTGGATGGCTCCCAGCGCACCGTTTGCGAACTCGACTTGCAGGACGGCCGAGTCGTTGGCATCGAGCGTGTAGTTGCCTTGGCGGCGGCCTTTGAGGTTCTGGAAGGCTTTGAGCTTGGCGTTCACCGCGCGGATAGGGCCGACCGGCATGGAGGCGAAGTCGAGGATATGGACGCCGACGTCACCGAGCACGCCCTTGCTGCCGTGCTTGGTTGAGAGACGCCACAGCCAACCCGGCGAGGTGCGCCAATCGCCCCAGTGTTTCGAGACGAGCCAGCTTTGCAGGTAGGAGGCCTCGATGTGGACGATGTCGCCAAGGCGCCCGGAGGCGGCTAGGTCGCGGGCGAGTTGGATGGCGGGGCAGTTGCGGTAGCTGAAGTTGACCATGTTGACGACGCCGGCCTTGTGCGCAGCCTTGACCATCTTGACGGCGTCGGCGTGGCAGGTGGCGAGGGGTTTCTCGCAGAAGACCGGCAGCCCGGCGGAGATCGCGTCGAGCGAGATTGGGGCGTGGAGTGCGTCGGGGGTGACATTGGAAATCGCATCGATGTCACCGCGGGCGATCATGTCGCGGTGGTCAGAGAAGGCGGTGGCGCGGCCTTTCGTGTGCTTCGCGGAGAATTCCTGCGCGCGGGCTGGGTCGATATCACATACGGCGGCGATGGAGACGCCGGGGATTTTGTTGAATTCCAAGGCGTGGGCGTTGGCCATGCCTCCCGTGCCGACGATGCCGATGCGGATTTTTTTGGGTGGTGATTTTTTCATGAAAGGATCAACGGTGGCCGATGGTTGGGCGTTCGGCGGCCTCGGGATCGGGGGGGAGTGGTTCGAGCGGCGGCATGTTCGGGCAGGTATCGGGGATGCGCACGGTGGGGCGTGCCCAGTGGACGGCGTTTGAAATGACGCGCTGGACCTCTGGCTGGTGGTAGGTTGGGTAGGTCTCGTGGCCCGGGCGGAAGTAGAACACGCGGCCGTTCCCGCGTTTCCACGCGGCACCGCTGCGGAAGACTTCGCCGCCGGTGAACCACGAGATGAAGACCAGTTCTTCGGGCTCGGGAATGCCGAAGGGCTCTCCATACATCTCCTCCATGGGAATCTCGAAGTGGGGAGGCAGACCGGCTGCGACAGGATGCCCCGGAGCCACGGTCCATACGCGCTCCTTGTCCGTCGACTCGCGCCAATTCAGCGAGCAGGTTGTGCCCATGAGGGCCTTGAAGAGTTTCGAGTAGTGGCCGGAGTGGAGGACGATGAGGCCCATGCCCTCAAGCACGCGGCGCTTGGCCTCGTGAACGATCTCGTCGGATACCTCGCTGTGCAGCAATGTGGCCCCACCACACGAGCACATCGGTGGCGTCGAGGATTTCCTTGGAGAGGCCGTGGCTGGGCTGGTCGAGCCAGGCGGTGGAGACCTCGAGAAGCGGGTCGCGCCGCAGCGGGGCGGCGATGGCTTCGTGCATGCCGTCGGGATAGATCGCGGCGACTTTTGGGTTCTTCTTTTCGTGGCGGTATTCACCCCACACGAGGATACGGGTTTTTTCGGTCATGGGTTAATATTGGGTAAATTGGAAATTCAAGTGGCTGTCCATTCGAAGCCCACGGCGTCGAGCCACGCCTTGGCGATGAGCATGTGGCCGGTGGCGGAGGGGTGGATTCGGTCCCAGCAGAGCTGGTTGGGGTGGTGGTGTCGCAGGTAGGTGTCGAAGGGTTTCTGTGTGTCGACGAAGAGCGCGTCGAGTTCCTCAGCGATCGCGCGGGAGGCCGCGCCGTAGCGGTCCATGGCGGCGCGCATGGGGTCTGTGGGATTTGCGTCGATCACGTAGGGTGAGCAGACAACAAGTCCCTTGAGGGACGGACGAACAGTCGCCAGCAGCGCGCGCAGGGTGGTTGTGTATTCCTCGAGTCCGACATGCGATTCGGTTTGCAGTGGCGAATCGAACTGCCGCCAGACATCGTTGATCCCGATCATCACGGAAACCCACTCGGGCTGGAGATCGAGGACATCGGTCTGCCAGCGCGCGGCGAGGTCGCGCACGGTGTGGCCTCCGATGCCCTTGTTCACCACTCGAAACCGCAGTGCGGGGTGAGTGACCTCGAGGAGCGACTTCACGAGCAGGACATAGCCGGAGCCGTAGGCATCGTCGGTGCGGCCTTCGCCGGGGAGGTTGAAATTGCGTGCTCCGCTGGTGATGGAGTCGCCGATGAAGAGCAGTTTGCTGCCGGGTTGGAGTTTCAAGGACAATTAGGGATTGGATCGTGGCACGACTCGATGTTTGGAATAAATCATTTTTTGGAAGTATTCGAAATGGGAAATGTGATGTGCGAGAGGGATGGTATTTTAAACAGGAGGGAATGTTCTTTGGATGTTGGTTGCTGGTGGCGGGGGCTCGACTCCCTGAAAACTGAAAAATCGCACCTTGCCGAGGGAGAAAGATCGACCTGCCACACTCCATGATCGGCCCTTGAAACTTACAAACTTAAAACTCCTCTCAGCGCTGCAGTGCCGGGGTGTCACCCATGGCGAGGTGTTGGGGGAGTGGGTTTGGAGATACGAAGACGAGTGCGTTTTTTCCGACGGTGTCGAAGAGTTCGATGACATCCCTCGAGCGCATGCGGATGCAGCCGTAGCTGACGGGGAGGCCGATATTTCGCTCCTCCGGGGTGCCGTGGATGTAGATATAGCGGTCGGAGGCGTTGCGGTTGCGGGGTTCGAGGCCCTCGAGCCAGAGGATACGCGTGACAATGGGATCGCGGCCGGGGGCGTCGACAGGAAGGACTTCGCCGGTGGGAATCCGGCTTTTGAACACGGCGCCGTGGGGCATATTGTGGCCAATCTTTTCCTTGATGCGCATTTTCCCAAGCGGGGTGCCGTAGGATCCGGGGGTGTCGCCGAGGCCGAATTTGGAGGTCGAGACGGGGTAGGTTTTCACCGGCTTGTTGTCGCGGAGCAGGACCATGCGCTGGTCTGCCGCGCTGACGATCAATTGGTGGCGGGTGTCCGAGGCGCAGCCGGCGGCGAGGAGCGCGGCGGCAGCGAGCGAGAGGCGTGGAATGCGGAGTAGGCTCATGGAATGAACGGAGGCAAACCCTGCACGAGGACGTGGCTGCGGGCAAACACGGAGTAGATGTTAAGGCTTTTCGCCAGGGGGCGCATCGTCGGCATCCGGCACTTGACCAGTGAAGGTCATTCCCCAAGGGTTGACAGGTCGGGATTTTTCAACGGCAGATCATCATGGACAAAATAGCATCGAGCATTGGACTGTCCCCCGAGGGGGAACTCACGGGAGCGAAGCTCCAGACGTATTTAAACCTGAAGTTGGCGGCGATCGGATGTCCCACGGCGGCATTGGCCGAGGACAATGGCTTCGCTGGTCTTGCCGAGTCGATGCTGGCGCACAGCCGAGAGACATCGCGGTTGCTGAGCGATTATCAGTGTCCGGCGGATTGGCGCATCCAGCGGTTTCTCGAGGAGTTCCTTTACGCGACGGGAAACATCCCGCGCCTGCCCTCGCAGACCTTTGTGCTCGATCGTCACGGCTTGGCGCGGGCGTTGTCGCTTCCAAGCGCGTCCGATGAATTCGTGTCGGGAATCATCCGCAGTTACCGTGTCGCCCAAGGGGTGTTGCATAATCCCGCGAAGGACCGCCGCACGACGCAGGGGGTGTTCCATGTCGCGGAGGGCGGATTACCGATTCCAGATGACAAGAAATCGGTGCCGTTGGCGACATTCAGTCGCATGCTTGAGGAGGCGTTCAAGCCGCCAGGGGAACTCATGCGGTTACCCTTCACCTCCGGCCAAGAGAGCGAGGCAGAGTGTTTTGTTTCGCTGCTCCTGCGTCCGCTGGTCTGTCCGGCGGTGGAGGGATTCACCAGCGGGAAGCGCATGGAGATCCGATTTTTTGCGCCGGGGAATTTGGTGAGTAATCTGGACTTCGTTGAGAGTATTTTTGGAAACGCCGGCGATCCATATTTGCCGCAGAACGACGCGGGGCTCGATCCCGAACATTGGAGCGGCCACACGGGATGCGTGATCCTCGCGCCGCACCTGACGTCCGTAACCAAGGCCTCGGTGGGCCTGCCGCACTGGGATCATGCCACCGAGCGACAGCGCCGCGACGGCATGTGTTGGCGGGAGGAGGGGGAGGCCTACAACGACGGGTCGGCGTTCAAGCTCACCGCGAGAAGCGCCTCGGGAGTGATCGTCACGCTTATCGCGGACAACTATTTCGGGTATTGCAAAAAGGAGGTAAAGACCCAGATCGGCTTCGCGGCGAACTTGCTCGGACTGGCGGAAGAGGAGCATGCCGGCGGGGCACTGGTGTTTCCGAGTTACGACCTTGGCGAGGAATTCAATTGCGAGACCCATGTCAAAAGCCGCGGCCACTCGATGCAGGAGGCGCTGTGCCTTTTCCCCGACATCATGGAACCGCAATCGGGCGGATACGCCGTCGACAGGAACTTTCCCGGGATCACCTATGTGCCGGAGAATGTCGTGGCTAACCTGCCGCGTCTCACGTTGTCTTGGAAGGCGCCGGACGGATCGCCGGTTTCGATCAAATTGCTTCCCGGGCATGTCTATGTGCGCCCGTCGGGGTATCGCATCACGCTGGAGCGCTCCGGTGGCGGGGGGCAGTGGAAATTGGTTGGCACGCGTGCGGATGCGACGTTCTGCCACAAGCCGTGCACGGTCTCCGGCGGTGGAAAATCCGAGATCTCAAAATCGATCTCGGACGCGATCATCCGGGGGCCTGTTTTTGTTGCCGATTTCCAGAAGGACTTCGAGCGGGTGGGGGAGCTGATTGAAAAGGACTACTCCGACAGGTTCCGCGATGCCGCCAAGCACGCCAGTGACCGCCGGGCGGTTCTTGATGCCAACCGCTCGCTCGGTTCGGTGATCAAGCTGCTCACGCCGTCGCCCGTGGACTACTCGGACACCTACAACGAGTGGCTCGCCTCGATTCCGCAGCATGTGAAGGAACTCGTCTTCGTGGTGAAGCGCTTTTACGACCCCTCGAGCGGGCCCGATTGGCGGGCGGGATTCGGCGTCGATATCGTCAACGGGTTCGCGGGTCATGAACTCAAATTCCACGACAGGCATGTCTCCGCGAACTTCCTCCGCGTGGGTTACGAGACCGATGGATCATGGCGCGTCTTCAGCCTGAGGCAGGATTTCCATCCCGCGGTGAAGCTTCAGATGGAGGACGACATCACCGCCTCGGTGATTGTGCCGCCAGATAAGATCGACCACCCGCCGGGCGGGGAGTTTTCCCTAAAGTTCGCGCAAAACTGCGAATACCGCCTGTTCCAGAGGCCCGACGATGCCATTAATCCCGGCTACGACAAGCAGACGGAGCTGGATTTCTCGAGGCCCGGGAACTTTTTTTCCAACTACCAACCGCTGGTCCGCCGCGACCTGCTCGATCTTGCGGAGGATGCCGTGCGTTTCTCGAAATTCACCGAACCGATGCAGCGGACGATCCGCGCCGCGCTCGATGTGGATTCCGGCCCGGCGTTTTTCGTCTGCAACGCGTCTCCGAGGATCGTCGATGGCAAGCCTTCGAAAAACCCCCGCTATCTCCAGACGCGCCAGGATTTGGTCCACCCCCGTGACGCGTATCTTGCGGAAACGACGAGGCGCCTGCTGTTGCGTATTCCCACGGACAAGCCCCTCCACACGCCGGTCACCGCGATTCTTCCCGGGCGGCGGAACAACCCGGCGGAGAAGGGCGTCCGCTCGCTCGCGGTGTTCAATCCGATCCACCATCTCGAGCTTCCCGAGTTGTTCATGGAATACATCTGCTCGCTGACCGGGAAGTCCCCGTCGACCACTGGTGCGGGGAGCGAGGGGGCGCTCACGAAAGGCCCGTTTAATGCCCTCCCTCCCGTCTACGATCTGAATGCCGCGCTTGTCGGCTACGTGCTCACTGGACAGGGGGTTTACATCACCGCTGCGGGCCATGTCGGTCCGCAGGCGAGGGTGGATCATGACATCAGCCTCCTAGTGCCCGAGGTGTGGTCCCGGATGACGCCCGAAGAGCGCACGCCGGAATTCCTGATCGCCAATGGATGCCTCGAGCGCGTTCCTGATCTCGAGCATGGCGGGCGGATGCTGGCATCAAGCCGGCTGGGGTGGCGGATCAACGAGGTGTTCGTCCGCATGTTTTTCGGCCGTGTCTTCAATTACCCCCACCGCGTCTTCACTTTGGAAATGTTGCGTCCCGAATTGCAGTGCATGGAGTCCTTCGCTGACGGCATGGACAATATTGCCACCACACAAAAATCCGTCGCCGAGTCGTATTTCCGGGATGGTGGGGTCGACATGGCGTGTCCTCCGATCCAAGCGCTCCTCCATATCATGCGCGATGGGCACTGGGGAGGGAGGACGCTCTCCGATCCCTCTGTGCGCGCCCTCTTCACCCGTGAGAGCGTGCTTGCAAGCGACTGGTATCGTCAGCGGCTCGAGTCCATGGCCGCGGCTGACCGTGTCCTCTGGCTACGGCATGTGAAAACGCTGGGAACTTTTCTGCACCGTCCCCGCAACGAGTCGCTCGCCGCGGAACTCGGGATTCCCGCGCGGTTTGATGCGGCAACCGCCGAGCTTCAGCGCATCGAGCAACCGGACTATGCCCGCTCGCTGAGTGGAACAATCGGCCGACAGCCGATTTCTGCATGAAGCAATCCATCCACTTCCTCCTCGCCGTTCTCGCCGCGCTTGCTGCGTCGTGGAGTTTGGCGGATGCCGGAGGGTGTCCCCGGGAAGTCGCCGCGATGGGCGGCATCTTTGTGCTCGCGGCGATTCTGTGGTGCACCGAGGCGATTCCGCTGTTCGCCACGGCGATCCTTGTGTTCGGCCTGCAGGTGTTGTTGTTGGCGAATCCCGGAGGATGGTCCTTCCTTGGGTTCGAGTCCGGAAAGGCTCCGAATTACGTGGCGATCACCGCCGCTGCCGCCGATCCCGTGTTGTTTTTGTTTTTCGGGGGATTCCTGCTGGCCAAGGCCGCCGAGAAAACCCGCGTCGACCGCACACTCTCGGTGGTCTTTCTCCGTCCCTTTGGAAAGAAGCCCCGAACGGTGCTCTTCGGGGTTATGCTCGTGACGGCGGTCTTTTCGATGTGGATGAGCAACACGGCGACCGCCGCCATGATGCTTGCTGTGCTCGGGCCGTTGCTGATCACGCTCGATTATGCCAGCCCGCTCCGCAAAGCCCTGCTCCTCGGGGTGGCCTTCGCCGCCAATCTCGGCGGCATGGGGACGCCGATCGGCAGTCCGCCGAACCTTGTGGCGATCGGGTATCTCGAGCATGCGGGCACGCCTGTGGATTTTCTCGAGTGGATGTTCCTCGCCCTGCCGGTGGCCGCCCTGCTGCTCGGGTTCGCGTGGTGGTTTTTGGTGAGCTGGTTCAAGCCCGGCACCGCGCCGCTTGATCTCTCGATCGACGGTGCGAGGCCCTCGCGGCAGGGTTGGATGGTGATCTGCGTGTTTTTTCTGACGGTGGCGCTCTGGCTATCGGACCGCATGACCGGCCTGCCTGCCTCTGTTGTTGCACTCTTGCCGGTGATTGTGTTCACCACGTCCGGTATCCTTGATTCCGAGGACTTGAAATCGATCGAATGGGACGTGCTGATTTTGATTGCCGGCGGGATTTCGCTCGGGGCGGGGATGCAAATGAGTGGACTCGACAAGGTGATCGCGGGTTGGTTGGGGGGGCTGCCCTTCGGAGGCATGGGATTGGTCGTGCTGATCGCCGTGTTCACTGCCGCGCTCAGCACGTTCATGTCGAATACTGCTGCGGCGAACCTGCTTTTGCCGATCGGGGTTTCGGCCACGTCGATCTCCGGCAATCTCGCCGTGGATCAAGCTGCGATCAGCCTCGCACTGGCCGCCTGTCTGGGATTTGCGTTGCCGATCAGCACGCCGCCGAACGCCCTTGCCTATGCGAGGGGAGGGTTGACTGTGAGGGATGGCGCCGTGCCTGCGGTGGTGGTTGGGGCATTGGGCTTGGTTCTTGTGTTCACCCTTCTGCCGCTGCTGATCAGGGTCAAGGTGTTGGTTTTTTGAGTGAGGGTGGGGTGATCGACGGGACTCGAACCCGCAACAGCCAGGACCACAACCTGGAGCTCTGCCATTGAGCTACGACCACCATTTGAAGCGCTGCCGAGTGACCGCGCACGAGTGGAATACCATCCTTTTCTGTGGCGATTTGTCAACGCCGTTCTCCGGCCTTTTTTAAAGTTCGGACTTTTGCGGGGGCTTGATAAACACGCCGATTAGGGGACGCGGTGAGGGATCGGGCGAGGAGAAGTCGCTCACGAATCCACTCTCGGTGCGGATTTCGACATGGCCCGCACCTCGCCCGCCGTAGACCAACACTGCGCCCACTGGAGCCTCGAAGGGATTCTCAACGGGAATTTGCTTGAAACCGTATCGCTGCGGGAGTTCCACCGCCGCCTGCTTGGCGAGGCGGGTGCGGGGGTAGCAAGCGATGACATTCGACAGTTGCAGCGCGCGCTTCACATAGCGCCAGCACCGCTTGATCGAGCGGGAGCGGGCTGCGTTCTCGGCGATGCGGATGGCGTCGCCCATGCGCTCGTCGATCTCGAGCCCGGGTGCGGACAAGCTGTTTTGTTTTAAAATCAGCGGGAAAAGGCCGGGCTTCTGCTTTTTCTCAGGAGACTGACTCGCAAACCCCGGCTCCGGAAGGCGCAATGTCGTGTTCCTTGACGCTTGGGCGGGGGTGCCGTTCGCCAGAACTCCGCAAAAAACAATAAAACACAAAGCTTTTCTCATCAGTAAAATGCAATCAAATCGACTGCCCATGTCGGGCAAGGAAAGTTGTAGACCATAGGGTGATTTCCCACGATGGCAATCCAATAAACTGGAATAAGAGCACTTTCTCCCTGCACTAGAATGCCGCTGAACTCCAGTGGGCTGGCAATTTCTATGCCCTCAGGTGATTAACCTACTGAGATTTTGGTGGTCACCAATTTTTGATCCACTGGTTGGTGTCGGAGGCAGGGGTTGCTCCAGCGGTCGACCAGAGGTCGAAAAAGTTGGTGCCGGAACGTGACGCATTTCCTGGATAAATATAGTTGTAGGCGATGCCGAAGGGATCGATGAGGGATGTGGAATTTCCGGTCCCGCTCACCATGCTGTTGTTCGGCTCGAAATAGATTTTTCCCGAGGGATTGAGAGTGCCGTTGGTGACAAGTGATTGGTAGAGCACGACAGAGCCGTTCGCCGATGCGGTGGGGTATGCTCCATAGTCCAGTTTGTAGCTTTCGATCGCCGCGGAGAGGGCGGCCACCTCTGCCTCTGCGCGGCTGCGGGCTGACTTCTTCTGAACATATCCCGCCGTATTCAGGACGAGGCCGGCGAGGATCGCGATCACGGTGATGACGACGAGAAGTTCGATCAGGGTGAACGCCTGGCGGTTTCGGGGGCTGGAATGGTTCATCGTGGTGTGACGAATACGCGGGAATCGTTCCCTGCACAATACCGCTCTCGTCGGGGGTGGGTGTTCACTGGAAAAAAATGTTGGCAAGAACGGATCGGTCATGGATTCTTTCTCAAATGGGAAACGATCCCGCAAATGGGAACTTTAATGTGCCAGCCTTGGAAAAAGGCTTGGATGCCTTGGAGCTTGTTCACCGCGGAGCCGGGGCGATGAGCCTCACGGAGATTGCGCGATCGTGCGGGCGCTCGGTGTCCGAGATGCAGCGGGTGGTGCCGTATTTGGCGCAACGGGGGTATTTCGTCAGGGATTCACGGGGGCTTTACAGGAGGAGTTCGAAGTTGTTCCGCATCGGCAATCACAATCCGCCCTATCGCGATCTGGTCGCGAATGCGATGGGGCCGCTGGGCGACTATGCGGCCGGGACCGGCGAAGGGATTCATTTGAGCGTATTGGACGACGGGGACCTGTTGATTTTGGCCGACGCGCCGGGGACGGGGTATTTGAAGATCGGTGTGCGTGTGGGGTCGTCGCACAAGCCTGTGGAGACGGTCTCCGGCAGGGTTCTTATGGCGTTTGGCGGCGGCGCGGAAAAGCGGTATGGCGCGATCCGCGAGAGTGGCCACGAGTATTCCCAGAGTCATTTGTTCCGGGGGGTGAACGACCTTGCGGTTCCTGTGCTGGCACGAGATGGAACGGCGATCGCCGCCATCGCGACCTCGTGGCTGGATCCGGCGAGCGGGAAGGTTAAAACCGTGAAAAAACTCCTCCCTGCCCTCGAGGCGTGCGCACGACACATCTCGGAATCCTTCGAACCCCTTTGAATCCCACAACCATGAACACACCGATTGGAAACCATGTCCTTGTCACCGGCGCGAGCCGTGGAATCGGCCTTGCCGCAGCCGAGGCCTTTGCGGAGGCCGGATGCGATGTCGTGATCAACAGTTTCGGCGATGCCGGGCGCCTACAGGCGGCGGCCAAGGCGATTGCTGATCGATGCAAGGTGCGGGCGTTCGCTGTGGAGGCGGATGTCTCCGATCCATCGCAGGCACGCGCCATGACACGACGGGCCACGGAGCTTCTGGGTGGGCTCGACATCGTTGTGTGCAATGCCGGCATCTGCGACTTCAAGCCGTTCCTCGAACTTTGCGACGAGGATTGGAAACGGCATGTGGGCATTAATCTCGACGGTGCGTTTTACGTGTCGCAGGAGGCGGCAAAAATCATGGTCGCGCAGGGGCGTGGGGGAAGGATCGTTTTCACCACTAGCGTGGGGGCGGTGCGCTCGAATCCGACACAGACCCACTACTGCACGACAAAGGGCGGTTTGCATGTGCTCATGCAGGGCATGGCCCTGGAACTCGGCAGGCTGGGCATCAATGTGAACGCCGTGGCGCCGGGTTGGATCCACACCGAGATCAACGACGAGGCCTCGACCACACCGGGGATCGCGGATCCATTTTTACAGGGCCGTTGCGCGCTGGGGCGCTTCGGCGATCCGGAGGATTTGAAGGGGGCCTATGTGTTTCTGGGCTCCAAGGAGAGCGCGTATGTCAACGGGTCGACGATCACGGTGGACGGCGGGTGGCTCGCCCAACTTTAAGGATTTTTTATGAGTGTCATTCGATCAATCAGCATCACCCCGCTCACCTATCCCGAACCGCATGACCACAACCGGATGCGCCACATTGCCGTGGCCCGCATCGAGTTGTCCGACGGCACGTTGGGATGGGGTGAGGCGATCACCATGTGGCCCGAGTGCTCGATGGCCGTGAAAACCATTGGGGAGAACGGGCTGGCTCCCCTGTTGATCGGCGAGTCCCCCCTCGATGCCGAGCGTCTTTGGGACAAAATGGTGGGGCATGTCTGGTGGTATGGCCGGGAGGGGGTGGCCGCGATGGCGATCAGCGCGCTCGACACGGCGATTTGGGATTTGAAGGGAAAGATGCTTGGGCAGCCGCTTTGCAGATTGTTCGGAGCGAGGAAACGCGAGGCGATTCCTGTGATGGCATGCATCCACTTGAACATGGATGACATTGAGTGGTGCCTGCGGGAGTTCGAGGCATTTCGCGACTGGGGCTACACGATTGTCAAAGGAGGCTGGGGAGTGCGGCCTGGGCCTGTGCTTGGCGAACGGCGGGATCTCGACATGAGGCTCGCCACGGGAATCCGGGAGATCATGGGAGCGGAGGGAAATTTTGTGTTGGATATCCTCGCGGCGCGGACGCGTTGGGATTTGCCCACGGCAATCCGCCGTATTCGCGAGATGGAACCGCTGAGGCCCCTGTGGATCGAGGAGCCGCTGCCGCCATGGGACTACGAGGCCCATGCCGCCCTACGTGCCGCCGTGGCCGTGCCGATCGGGACAGGGGAGCAGGAGTGGACTCCCGAGGGCTACAGGAGGCTCATTGCCGCGGGGGCGGCGGATGTCATTCAGGTGGATCCGGGGCGTTGTCTCGGTGTGACCGGGTGCCTGAAAGCTGCCTCGATGGTCGAACTCAACCATCTGAGGTTTTCCACCCACACCTGGAGCAGCGCGGTGAACACCGCCGTAGGGGTGCATCTGCTTGCCGCCTTTCCGTGCGGAGCGGCGATGGATTTCAAGCCGCACCCGTCTCCCATGCAACACGAGTTGGTCGAGGACCCGTGGGAACAAAAGGGCGGCTTGCTCGAGGTGCGTGAGACCGGAGGCCTTGGTGTTGCCGTTCGCGAGGAGATCGTCCGCAAATACACCCTTTCATGATTATGGAATTCGAAAACAAAACCATCCTGGTCACCGGAGCCGGCAGCGGATTCGGACTGCAATGTGCCAAGCAATTCGCTGCCCTCGGCGCGCGGATTGTGGCGGTCGACCGTCAGGAGCAACGGTCCCGCGAGACGATCGCCTCGCTCGAGTCCCCTTGCGGCGCCGCGCATTTCGCGATTGTTCGCGACCTGCGCCCGGCGGATGCGGCGAAATCCGTGGTCAACGAAGCCGTGGAGAAGGCTGGAGGGATCGATATCCTCGTGAGTTCCGCAGGCGTGTGCCATTTCAACTCCATCAACACGATTGCCGCCGAGGAATGGGACGAGGTGCTCGAGATCGATCTGAGGTCTCTGTTTTTCATCGGCGTGGCGGCCGCCGAGGCGATGAAGGCTGGGGGGCGGGGCGGGGCGATTGTCAACCTTGCCTCGAATGCCGCCCGCAAGGGGCGCGCTCTCTCGGCCCACTATGCCGCCGCGAAGGCCGGCGTGGTCAGTGTCACCGAATCCCTCGCGCTCGCTTACGGGCCGGCTGGAATTCGGGTGAACACTGTGAGCCCCGCTGTGGTGGTCACCGATATGTGGAAGCAAAATTTCGCTGAACTGGCGACGCTCACCGGCAAGACACCCGAACAACTCACCGAGGCTTGGACGGCCCAGACCCCGCTCCGCCGGCTTGGCGCGCCCGAGGATATCGCGAACCTGATCGTCTTTCTTGCCGGACCGAAAGCCGCATTCATCACCGGCCAACACATTAACGTGTGCGGCGGGTTCATGCACACCTGCTGATTTTTATGAAACCCAACCACTGGTCCACCCCCACGGAAGCGCCGCTCGTGACACCCTTTCCCTTCACCTTCCGCGATGTCGAGGTGCTCACGCTTGTTTACCGAACCACGCCAGAGGCAGTGCAACGCATGCTTCCCGAGCCGCTCCGCGCGGTCAGCGACCAGGTGCTGGTGCACATTTACAACATGGGGGATGTCGATTGGCTCGGCCGCTACGGCGAGTGCAATGTCATGCTCGGGGCGGAACTGCCTGGAAAGGCGGTCGGGGGATTTTCACCGTTTCTTTTTCTCAACAGCGACGGCGGGCTCACGCAGGGGAGGGAGGTGCACGGTCAGCCAAAAAAGTGGGGAAACCCGCGCATTGAATACCGGAGCGACCTGATTGTCGGCATCCTCGAGCGCAACGGTATCGATTGCTGCACGGGCACGATGGCCTACAAGCAGCAACGCGGATCGATCGAGGACCTCAAGCGGAGCGCATTCGATTTTTCGCTGAACCTGAATTACAAGGTGCTTCAACACATCAGCGGCGAATGCGCTGTGCGCCAGATCACCAGCCGCCGGTTGGCCGATGTGAAAATCCACGAATGCTGGCGCGGGCCGTGCACCGTGGATCTTCTCCCCAACGCCCAAGCTCCGCTCCACCACTTGCCGGTGGTCGAGGAACTCGAGGGCTACTATTGGAAGGCCGAATTCACCCTCGTTCCCGGCGAAATCCTTCACGACTACCTCGCATGAAAAAACCAGTTGTTTGCATCACCGATTACGGATTTTCAACTATCGACACCGAGCGCCGGATCGTCGAGGCCGCCGGGGGCGAGCTTCGCGCCGGCCAGTGCAAGACCTCCGCTGAGGTTCTTGAATTCTGCCGCGAGGCGGATGTGGTCATTGCCCAGTGGGCGCCGCTTGACGCGGCGGTGATCGCGGGGCTGGAGCGCTGCAAGGGGCTCGTTCGATACGGTATTGGCGTGGACAACATCGATCTTGCTGCCGCCGCCGCTGCAGGCATTCCCGTGGCGAATGTGCCCGACTACTGTATCGACGATGTCGCCGACCACACGCTTGCGCTGGCGCTGGCGCTTGTTCGCCAGTTGGGGAGCACCGATGCCCGGGTGCGGGCCGGTGAGTGGGCGATCACGCCGCCCTTGAAATCGATGCCCGCGCTTCGCCGGATGACCTTTGCCACGGCGGGGTTCGGACGCATCGCACGAGCGGTGCTGGCCCGCGCCGCCGCCTTCGGATGCGCCCCCGCCGCCTACGATCCCTATGTTCCAGCGGAGGTCTTTGAGAAGGCGGGAGTCCGGCGTCTCGATGTCGAGGAGTTGTTTTCCGAGTCCGACGTTCTTTCGCTGAACCTGCCGCTCACAAAAGAGACGCGACACTTTGCGAACGCCGCTCGGTTGGGACTCATGAAATCCCATGCGGTGCTCGTCAACACCGCCCGGGGTGGTCTTGCGGACACCCACGCACTCGCCGCCGCACTGGCCAAGGGACGGCCGTTTGCCGCTGGATTGGATGTGTTCGAGAGCGAACCTCTTGAAACGGGCCATCCGCTCCGCACCGCCCCGAACGCCTTGCTGACCTCGCACACCGCGTGGTTCAGCGCCGACAGTGTGGGCGAACTCCAGCGCCTGGCCGCCGAGGAGGCGTCACGGCGCCTCCGTGGCGAAGACTTCAAAAACACTGTTTCCATCACATGAAGTCCATTCCGCTCTCCTGTGCCGATTTCACGTTCCCGCTGCTCAAGCACGAGGACTCGTGCCGTTTGATTTCCATGCTTGGTGTCCAGGGGGTGGACATCGGATTTTTCAACGGCCGGAGCCATCTCCGTCCGGAGGATGTCCACGGGCGAGAGAGCGAGGAGGGTGCGATATTGAAAACGCGCCTCGGCGACCTTGGACTCGTTGCCTCCGATGTCTTTTTGCAAACCGGCACCACGCACGGCCAGCGGGCTGTGAATCATCCGGAGAAATCCGAACGCGAGGCTGGATTCGAGATGTTCCGGCGGGCTGTTGATTTTGCTGTTGCCTGCGGGTCGAGGCATCTCAGCGGTTTGCCTGGCGTTTCCTTCGAGGGGGTTGCCGATGGCGATTCACTCCAGCGTGCGGCGGAGGAATCCTCTCGCCGCGCCGCATTGGCAGGGGAGGCGGGGCTGTGCTACTCGGTCGAGCCCCATGTCGGATCGATCGCCCCGACGCCGGACAAGGCGCTCGAGTTTGTGAAGCTCGCGGGAGATATAACGCTCACTCTCGACTACGGGCATTTCGTCTATGCCGGTTTTTCAAATCAAGAGATCCACCCACTGCTCGACCACGCCGGGCATTTCCACGCGCGGGGTGCCGCAAAGGGACGGTTGCAGGCGCCGGTCTCGGAGAACGTGATCGACTTTCTTGCCGTGAACGAACGGCTCGCCACGCGCGGTTACGATGGCTGGATCTGCCTTGAATATGTGTGGATCGATTGGGAGGGTTGCAACCGTTGCGACAACGTCTCCGAAACGCTCCTCCTCAAATCCCTTTTCCAAAACACATGAAAATCATCCGCTACTCCGACAAGCACCACGCCATCTACTATGCCATTCAGCACGCCGACGGGCGCTTCGAGAGGCTCGATGGGTGCGTCTTTGAACACCCGACACCGAGCGGTGAGGTCGCCGATGTGGCGAAACTCCTCGCGCCAATCAACCCTGTGGCAATCTATTGCATCGGCCTCAACTACCGCAGGCACGCCGAGGAGACGGGCGCGAAAATCCCCGAGCGGCCGATCCTATTCATGAAGGCGCCTTCCACGGTGCAGAATCCAGGCGATCCGATTGAAATCCCCACCCGCCTTGCCAGTTACGAGGTGGACTACGAGTGCGAGTTGGCAATTGTGATTGGCAAGAAGTGCAAGAACGTTTCCCGGGAAAATGCGCTCGAGCATGTCCTTGGCTACACGTGCGCGAACGATGTCAGTGCGCGTGATTGGCAAATCAAGTGGGGGGGCAGTCAATGGTGCCGCGGCAAGACGTTCGACACCTTCGCGCCGCTCGGGCCCTGCCTCGTCACAGCCGATGAGATTCCCGATCCCAACAACCTCGGCATCCGCACCATCCTGAACGGACGGGCGGTGCAGGATTGGAATACCGGTGACATGATTTTCGACGTGCCGTCGATCATCGAGTTCCTCAGCGGTAGCACGACATTGCTGCCCGGCACGGTGATCCTCACCGGCACGCCCCATGGCGTCGGCATGGCCGCAAATCCCCCCGTGTGGCTCAAGCCCGGGGATTCTGTCACGATCGACATCGACGGGATCGGTTCCCTGACCAATCCAGTCGTGTTGGAGAAAAACGCCGGGGCAGCCTGATGGTTCCACGCCTGCCAGTTTGTTGGGTAATCGGAGCAATCTGTTTTGTGGGAACTTTCCCTCAGGCAGAAGCAGATCGCGTGGTCGACGACGCGGATTTTGTTAATCTTTTCATTAATAAAATGAGCGCGATTGTTTCTCAGGACAACCTCTCTGGTTCCAGCGATGCTCACCATGGATGCCCAGAGGGGTTCAGATTTCCTTCCGCTGAAGGAGCTATCCGTTCATCCAAGCTTGATATCTATGAGCTCTGCCTTCCTGCAGTTGTTCTTGTGGGAAGGATTTATCAATGCGGTGAATGTTCGAAATGGCACCATGGCGGATTTGCAGGAGGGTGGATTGCTTCGCCAGAGGGACACATTGTCACCAATGAACATGTCGTTGAGAAAAAAAGCGGTGAGCACCTTGGCATCATGACCTCGGAAGGCAACGTATACCCCGTCAAAGCCCAGTGTTTCAGTGACAAAATCTCGGACATTGCGGTGCTTAAAATAGATCCAGCAGGAGAGAGGTTGCCATTTCTGCGACTTGCCGAGAACGTAAAGCCCGGGGAGGATATTTCAGTTTTGAGCCACCCGGGAGGGCGTTTGTGGTATATCAGTCAGGGAATTGTATCGCGATTTTCACGCGGAGGGGAAGAGGGACAACCGGTGTGGATGAATGTTACAGCGGATTATGCCGTGGGAAGTTCCGGTTGCCCTGTGCTTGATGACAGTGGAGCTGTGGTGGGTATGGTATCCAGAACAAGCACCATTTACACTGGCCCCGCTGAAGACAAATGCGGCTCGTGTAGTTCTTCAAAAAGATCTCCTCAAATGGTAGTCAAGGAGTGTGTTCCCTTGTCCGCATTGAAGCGATTAGAGTAGTAGAGCTTAGTGTTTTTTAGGTCATCCTCGTATCGTTAGATGATTCAATCTAAATCCGGCAGTTGAGGGTTGAAAATGACGCTTTCACCCCGTGGCTGGAATCGGTTTGCCACAGGTGAGGAGTTTTTGTGGCATAGACTTCTCGAAAATCCGAATCAGGATGCGCTCCCAGCGCTGGGCGTTGCTCAACTGCTCCGCACTTGTCAGTAGCCTTTGTGAAAACGCGCTGGCCTCGGCGAGTTGGGTTTTGATTTTGTTGCCCTTGGCGTGGTTGTGATTGACGCTGATTCGCGTTTGCCCGGCGTGGCGGGTTTGGTGGGCGACTCCCTCAAGGAGTTCGGGTTGGGTGGTCTCCGCCTCGCGGTGCCTCTCCCGGTCGACGAGCCGGGCGTAGAGGCTCCACCAGTTATAGATTTGTGCAATGAGTCGGGAGGTCATCTGGCAACGGTTGAGGTCTTGTGTGGTGAACCCGGCCCAGCCCCACTGGTTTTTGAGTTCGTCAAAGGGGGTTTCGGCATCGCCTCGTTCGAGGTAAAGGGCGACCAGCGCGGGCGCTTTGCAGGGGAGAGTGCGGCCAGCACGATGTATTGACCTTGGACGTTTGGCACAGCTTGAACAAATACGGAATGCCGCGGGCTTCGCATTCGGCGGGCAGCGAGTCGATGAGTTCCCACAGCCCGGGCATGCCGTGGCATGCGGAACTTTGGTTGCCTGGGCGCACCTCGACATCCAAGCACAAGCGCAGGCGCGCGATCCAATCTGCCGAAGACCGTCTTGACCGTGGTGTCGATGTCCAGCATCCAGGGATGCCGCAACAAGCGCTCCCATGTGGCGCGCAGATGCTTGCCCTGCCAGCGCCGCGCTCCGATTTGATCGAGCTTCTTGAGTTTGCGCCGGGCACTGTCCTCACTGACGACCTTGCGCATGCTGAGCATCGGCGGCGTGACCGTGTCGAAGCGCAGGGCGTTGGCATGGGCGTAGCGTGTGCCCGCATAAAATGGAGAGAAGCATCGATCCGAGCACATCCTCGTTGATTGGGGCGTTGGGGCTCGTGAAGCCGAAGGGTGCCTCACGGCAAAGTCCTCCTAGCGCCCGCCTTCTGTGTCAACGGGCATCGAGGGGTCTATGGAGGCAACTTTTTTCCGGAGGCGGGAGTGTGAATTTTGCCTCACCCGCAAGGAGAGCTGACTCGGATAGGGAAATCGAATCCATCATAAAACCCGAAAACAACTTCCGCGCCTGCCGCAGTCGTTCAACTGCCGGATTTAGGTTAAAGGATGGAGGATGGAGGATGGAGGATGGAGGATGGAGGTGGACTCATGATGCGGTCTTGCGTCGGAGGCTGGAATGGCCCATGTCATGGGGCACCTCGCTTTTTCGGTCACGATGGATCTCCAAGTTTTTCAATACATCAGCACACATGTCGCGAATCCGTTTCTCGATGTGCCGATGGCGGCGTTGTCGAGTTGGGCGGTGTGGTGGCCGCTGGCTGTTCTTGCGGGGGTGGTGTGTCTGGCGTTTGGGGGATTTCGCGGATGGGCGCTGGTTTTGGCCGCCGGGTTGGCAGTGGGGATTTGCGACGGGATTGTGTGCCGGAACCTGAAGAAATTCGCCGATAGGCCGAGGCCGCACGAGACGATGTCGGGCATTCGCACGATCGACTTGGCAAAATCCACGCCGAGGGTGCTTGCGGTATTTCTGCCCCTGCGTGAAAAAATTTCCTCGGTCGAGAAGCCGGCGGTGCGCGGGCGCTCGTTCCCGTCGTCCCATGCGGCGAATTGCTTTGCGCTGGCGACGGTCGTGTTTGTGTTCCACCGCCGGTGGGGATGGCTTGCATTCGTTCCGGCGGCGCTGGTGGCCTTTAGCAGGCTTTATGTGGGGGTTCATTGGCCCTCGGATGTGTTGGCGGGGGTGGCGATCGGGATTCTTTGCGGGGCGCTGGTGCCGTATGCCCTGCGGTTCGGTTGGAGACTTGCCGGCCCCAAGGTCGCCAGCGAGTTTTATAAGAAGCATTCGGATTTTCTCGCATGATCAACTCCAGACACGTGTTGGGTTTTCTCGGCGTCCTATCGGTGCTTCGCATCGTCTGGGTCGCGATCCAGGGGGCTTCTCCGCAGGAGGCCTACTACATGATGTGTGGCGAGCGTCTAGCCGCGGCGTTCTACGACGGACCGCCGGGGGCGGCATTGCTCGCGCGTGCGCTTGGAGTAGTATTTGGCGGCTCGCTCGACGCGGTGCGCATGGCGTGGCCGTTGTTCGGCTTTCTCGCCTCTTGGCTGGCCTGGTTGCTGGTGCGTGCGGTCTCCGGTGCGGCAGTGGCGGCATGGACGGTGGCGGTGTTGAACGCTCTTCCGGTGTTCAACGCGCACAGCGTAACCGTCGGGCCGTGGATGCCTGCGTTGGCTTGTGTGTTGGGCGGATTGTATTTCGTTCAGTCCGCCGAGGAGGGGAGGCGCGCGGACTGGTTGGCCGCCGGGTGTCTTTTTGCGATTGCGAGTCTGTTCCGCTACGAGGCGGTGCTCGTTCCCGCTGGGATTGTGATCTCCCGGCTGGTCTTGATCAAATCCAGCGGCCGTTTGGATTGGTTGGCGATTGGGGCGTTGACGGCGGTTCCCTCGCTCAGCCTCTGGCCGGCGCTGGCATGGAATGCACAGCTTGATTGGATTCCGTTGTTCGGCCGCACGCTGCAGACGTATTGGCGTCCGGAGCCCGGCGGGTGGTCCACCGAGGCGCTTGCGTATTTCGGAGATTTTTCCTTTCCGTGCGGGTTGGTGCTCGCGTTCGGTGGGTTGTTCATGCTTGGGAGTTTGCTCGGCTCCGGGGTTGGCGGAGTGCGTTTATATGCCTGGGCTGGGGGGCTGGCGGTGCTGTGGGCATGGTATCAATTCCTGATCGGGCGTCCTCTCTCCACCGCCGCATGGGTTGCTGCCGTGCCGGTGCTGGCTTTTTTGTTTTCGCTCGCAATCCGTCGCCGGTGGTTGCCTGTCGCTGGATCCGCTCTGGTAGTGCTGGCTTTGATTCCTGCGGTGATTGAGTTGCGCCGGGATGCGAGTGAGCGCGGCATGTGGGCCGCGATCGCCACGGAAATCCACGCCGCCACTCGCGAGATGCCCGCCAGCGAAGGTGGGGGATTTCTGATCGCCGAGACCGCCGACCAAGCGGCTGTCCTTGCGAGATATTTCAAATCCAGCAAGCCGACAGCGTATCCGCCGGTCTTCGTGCCCGAGTCGCCCGCGCTGGTGAGCCAGTTCGGCATCTGGCCCTCCTACGCAGATTTTATCGAGTCCGACGAGGTGGTGGATGAATTTTTCACCGAGCAGAAGGGATTCAATCCCTTTGTCGGCAGGAACGCCTTGTATGTCGGCACGGATTTGCCGCAGACAATTAAAGGGGCGTTCGCAGAGGTGCGACCGATCCGAAAGATCCATCTTCCCGACAGGCGCTCGCTGACGATCCACCTGTGCATCGATTACCAGACGTTGCCGTTATAGGGAGCCGTCGCCTTGCGTCGGGCGCACGCCGCTTTTTTCCAAGGCCTCGGCGTAGGACGACTCGGTGGTGAGCAGGCTGGCGAGGTAGGCGTCTTTTTTCGGAAGCGACGGGGCGCTGCGGATGTTTTCCGGTGTCTCGAGGCGCGAGAAAATCGCGCGGGCGATTTTCGAGCGAGGCACGCTTTTTTCGCCGTAGCCGGCGGGTTTGTTACTCGACCAGAAGCGCACATGCTCGACGCCGTCCTTCATTTCCCTTCCGAGATAGACAACGAGGTGGCCGCGTTCTTTTTTGCCCACGGCATCAGTCCAGAAGATTTTGAGGAAATCGCCCGGCTTCGCGTCGTCGAACGAGGTGAAGTTGCGGCCGAGTTGGAGTTCGTGGAACAAGCGAGAGGCCCCCGGGCCATTGGCGTTCCAGCGTCCCCAAATGCCCGCGCCATCCTGTGCGGGGCGGGGGAGGAGGGAATCCCATGTCTTGCCCAAGGGGGGCATGTGGCGCTGTGTCTCGGCGGCCTTGAGGGTTTTCAGAAAAACAAGGTAGGTCGCCCCCGAGCAATAACTCGGGAAGGCCGCCTCCGCCGAAATCTCGACGGTGTCGCCCGCGGGTCGAGCGGCACTGACGAGTGCGGTGAGCGCCTCGCGGGTCACGGCATACCCGCCGCCTTCGGGCATGCGGTTGATCTGCTCGAGCACAATGGCATTGAAATCGAGCGCGTGGAGCGAGAGGGTTTGCGCCAGCGCGGCAATGAGGAGGGAAATCTTCATGCCCTGTCAGAACGCCATTTCTCCCATGTCTGCAAGACGCTTTTTGATCATTGTCTTTTGCCTGTTGATTCTCGGTGCCGCGACGCACTGGGTGGTCGACTGGGTGCGCCCGCGTCCTCTGCCCACGAGCGGGGGGGTGTTTAGTCCGGTGCGGTTTGAGATTTCGGGCCCGCACTTTTTGCAAGGCGACGCCCGTTGGGCGAGCGATTTGCTGGCGGAAACGCCCGAAACGCTCGGTGATGCCGGGTGCGCTGTGGCTTCTGCTGCGATGGTTCTCGGAGGCTATGGTATTCCGCTGGATCCAGGCCGGTTGAATTCTTTTCTTCGAGGCGTGCCTGGGGGATACACGCCCGAGGGCTGGATTTACTGGGAAAAGGCCGCGGAGATCGCTCCAGATCTCACCACTGCGTTGCTGCCGCACTATGAGGACCTACCCTCGTTTTTTCTGATCGACTGGAACCTGATGCGCGGGAATCCGCTCATCGTGCGGGTGCGGTATCCAAGCGGGGTCACGCACTTTGTGGTGGTCTGCGGGAAGGACGGTTCAGAGTATTTGGTGCGGGATCCTGGAGAAGGGGGGGAGCGTGGGCTCACGCGATTGAGTGACTTTCCGGCGCCGGTGGAGGCGTTGCGGTTTTATCGGAAGCCGGGGGTGGAGCGGGAGTTTTAGGGACTTATGGGCCCTATGGATTGCCGCGTGGTCAGCGCTCTCTTTTTCTGAGCGCTTCGAGGCGAGCTCGGGTCATGCGTTCGCGGAGGCCGCCTTCGGCGAGGTTTTTGTTTCCGCTGTGGGCGGCTTGGACCAACTGGTCATGGGGGCGGCGTCACTTGCTGATGAAATTGTCTCAGAAGAAGACAGTCGCGTCGTAGATGATCTGGGATTTTTGGTAGGCGCGGAGCTGTTCGTAGCCGCCGTGCGGCGGGATGAAGCCGGGCTTGGCGGGAGTTAGGATTTTCTGGCGCGGCGTGCGTCGATGAAGGATTTGACGCAGAACGCGAGGAAGACCACGGAGATCGTGCCCATAGCGAGCTGCATCGTGGTGGCGAATGGGCGCTCGGCTGTGCCAGCGATGAGGGTGCCGACTTTTGGAAGAGCCATGGCGAGGGGGGCGGTTCCGAGCAGTCCGAGGAGTGCGGCAACGTGCATGACGTGCATGCGGGCCTTCGAGAAGATGCCGGCGATGATTCCGCAGAGAAGAATGGGGGCTCCGAGGAAGGCTGGAATGAGGGCGGTGACGCTCTCTGAGCCGGTGCCGACGTAGGCTCCGAGACCGAGGGCGCTGAGAAGGATTCCAAAGACGATGGAGATAGTAGGCATAGAGAGCTGAGGGTGGCGTGTGGCACTGCCTGCGGCAAGCCGGAATGGGTAACTAAAACGTTTGTTGCGGCGCGGAGGCGGATGCGGGCAATGTGGCTGAATGAAATGGATGTTGTTTTTTCTGATGTCGTCGGTCGCGTGGGGATTTGGGGCGAATGTGATTTTTGTGCATCCCGACGGGGCAGGGATATCGCACTGGCAGGCGGCGAGATTTTATTTGGCAGGGCCGGATGCAGAGTTGAACTGGGACCGTTTGCCCCACATCGCGGTCTATCGTGGGCACATGGCTGATGCGCTGTCGGCGACATCGAACGGCGGGGCAACATCGCACGCGTATGGTGTGAAGGTGCCTGCGGGAGTCTTCGGAACCGATGGCGTGTCGGCTGGGCCGGCGATGTCGGCATCTGGGAAAAGGCAAAGCATCATGCATGAGGCGATGGAGCAGGGGATTCGGACTGGCTTGGTGAATTCGGGATCGATCATCGAGCCGGGCACGGCGTGTTTTGTGGCGAGTGCCGAGAACAGAAAAAAGGGCGAGGAGATCACGCGCCAGGTTGTCGAGTCGGGGGTGGATGTCATTTTAAGCGGCGGCGAGGAGTGGTTTTTGCCTGTCGGAACAAAAGGCAGGCATGGCGGCGAGGGGCGGCGCGCTGATGGACGAAATCTCGCGGATTGGGCCCGCGAGAACGGCTACGCTGTCGTTTACACACGCGAGGAGTTGGAGGCACTGCCCGAGGGCACGCGGCGGGTGCTGGGGATTTTTGCCAATGAGCACACGTTCCACGACATGGGTGAGGCCGAGATGCGCACGGCGGGATTACCTACGTATTTGGCGGTGGCTCCAACGGTGGGTGAAATGACATCCGCCGCCCTGCGCTTTCTGGCCCCAGGTCCGTTCCTGCTCGTGGTCGAGGAGGAAGGGAGCGACAATTTTGCGAACTACAACAACGGCCAAGGCACATTGGATGCGTTGAAGCGTGCCGACGAGGCGCTCGGGGTCGCGATGGGGTTTGTCGAGAAACACCCCGACACGCTTCTTGTCACCACGGCCGACAGCTCCGCTGGGGCGATGGATGTGCTCGGGTTTGTGCCAACGCCCGAGCGGATGGTGCTCGCCGTGGCCGGGCGCGATGCGAATGGGGCGCCATACAGCCTGGATCCTGATGGGAAGCCGTTTTTGTCTCAGCCCGACAAGGCAGGGAAGCGGCATCCGTTTGTGCTGGTCTGGGGGACAAGGCACGACACCTCCGGCGGGATTCTCGTGCGGGCGATGGGGAAGAATGCGTCCGAAGTCTCTGGGAGTTTCGACAACACGCGCATTTATTCGCTCATGCGCGACACGTTGTTTGACGACTAAGAGGCGGCGGATTCACAAGTGGCCATGACCCACTGCGCGTAGGCGGCAGAGACGTGTGCGGGATCGAAGGCGGCGATTTCTGGGGTGTCGTAGGGGTGGCGCTCCAAGAGCGCTTGCTCGAAGCGGGCGTAGTTTTCCGCCGGGAGTTTGAAAATGGCGAGGATCTCAGTGTCACGCTGGACCGCGCCATCCCAGTGGTAGATCGAGTGGGCTGGGAGGAGTGTGCCGCAGGCGGCGAGTCGGGCCTCGACGAGGTCGCTGATAACACGCTCGGCGACCGTTTGGTCCGGGAATGTGGTGATGGCGAACCGGATCACGCTGGCACAGGTGCTGGTTGGCGCACGATCCAGCCACCGCCAACGACCTTGTCACCATCGTAGAAGACGGCTGCCTGCCCCGGGGTGATGGCACGCTGAGGCGTGTCGAGGAGAATGCGCGCCTTGCCGCCGGGAACGGTCTGGATACTGGCTGCGGCACCGGGGTGGGCGTAGCGGATTTTGACTGAGATGCGGCGGAAGCCCTCGGGTTCACCCTCCAGCCAATTCACGCGATCGACTTCGAATCCCTCGCGCACGAGTTCCTCCTCGTCGCCCACGATGACGCTGTTCGTGGCAGGATCGATGTCGATGACGTAGCGGGGTTTCGGAGAGCCGCCCGGCAGGCCCTTGCGTTGGCCGATGGTGAACATCTCGATCCCCTCGTGGTCTGCGATGAAGTTGCCCTCGGTGTCGTAGATGCCACCGCGGTGGAATTCCTTTTCGCCGAGATGGCCCCGCAGGAACGCCTTGTAGTCGTTGCCCGGCACGAAGCAGATTTCCTGGCTGTCCACCTTGTCGGCAACCTTGAGGCCAAGCCCGCGGGCGATGTCGCGAATCTCGCTTTTTTCCATGCCGCCGAGGGGAGTGAGGGCGTGTTGGAGTTGGTCTTGGCCGAGGCTGAAGAGGAAATACGACTGGTCCTTGCGCGCATCGCGGCCCTTGCGCAGGACGGCATGGGACTCGTGGTGCTCGATGATCGCGTAGTGGCCGGTGGCGATGAAATCCGCGCCGAGCGCTTTCGCCTTGCGTCGTAGGTTGCCGAATTTCAGGTGCTCGTTGCACATGACGCAGGGGTTCGGCGTGCGGCCCTTGCGGTATTCCTCGGCAAAGTAGTCGATGACGATTTTTTCGAAATTGTCCGCCTCATCCACGACGTAGTGAGGAATGCCGAGTTTGTGGGCGACACCTCGTGCGTCTGCGATGGCCGATGGACCGCAGCATTTGTCCTCCGCGCGCGAGATGCAATCCTGCGGCCAGACCTTCATGGTCACGCCGATGACATCCCATCCGTCCCGCTGGAGGAGCGACGCCGCCACACTGGAATCCACACCGCCGCTCATGCCGAGGACGACCCTTCTGCCGTTGCCTTTCATGGGGCGAGTATAGGAATGCGGCGGCGAAGATCAACTTTGCAAAGGCGAGGTTGTCTTTTGCCACGCGGCGGCGGCGCGTGATAGCGTGGGGGCGTTTTGAAAACTGTCATTCATTGGTTCCGCCGCGATTTGCGGGTCACGGATAACACGTCGTTGAACGCCGCAGTCGCCGCCGGTGAGGCTGTTGTGCCGGTGTATATCTTGAGTGATTGGAAAAATGGGCATCCTTGGACCGGGTCGAACCGTCAGCATTTTCTCTGCGAGTCGTTGGCTTCGCTCGACGGAAACCTTCGGAGTGTCGGTGGCCGTCTTGTGGTGCGTTGCGGCGAAGCGGTTGGGGAGTTGATGCGTCTGGCCCGCGAGGCAGGGGCGGTGGAGATTCATTTCAACAGGGATCCAGACCCGTTTGGACGGGCGGTCGAAGAGCGATTGGATGCCGCGTGCCGCGAGGCGGGGATCGTGGCGGTGGCGCACAAGGACGTGGCGATTCATGAGCGCGACGAAGTGCTGACCGGCGTGGGCGAGACGTTTCGGGTGTTCACGCCGTATTCCAAGGCGTGGGCGAAATTGCCCAAGCCCGCGGTGGGGGGGCGAGTGAAGGCACTGGTGGTCCCCGAGGGGATTTCCTCGTTGCCGCTGCCCGATATCGGGCATTGGGGGCTTGGGCCAGCGGCTGGTGGAGTGATTGGCGGAGGGGAAAAGGCCGCGCGCGCGAGGATGGCGTCGTTCTTGGATGGCGGCATTGCCCGTTACGGCGATCTGAGGGATGTGCCCTCGGCTCCCGCCACGTCGAGGCTGTCGCAGGATTTGCGATACGGGTTGCTATCGATCCGCGAGTTGCATGCGGCGTGCATGAAAAAAGCCGAGATGCTGGATGCTGGTGGGCGGGCGAGTGCGGTGAAGTATGTCGCCGAGTTGGTGTGGCGGGAGTTTTACATGCAGATTCTCTGGAATTTCCCCGAGGTGCTCGAGGTGGAGTTCAATGCGAAATACCGGGGCATGGCATGGCCCGGCAAGCCCGAGGCGTTTGAGCGATGGAAGGCCGGCGAGACGGGATTTCCGATCGTCGATGCCGCCATGCGCGAGTTGCTCGAAACGGGGTTCATGCACAACCGCACGCGCATGATCACGGCGATGTTTTTGACCAAGGACCTGCACTTGGACTGGCGTCTCGGCGAGTCGTGGTTCATGCGGCAGCTTGTCGACGGCGAGATCGCCAGCAACAACGGTGGGTGGCAATGGAGCGCCGGGACTGGGGCCGATGCCGCGCCGTATTTCAGGATTCAGAACCCATGGAGCCAGACCAAGCGGTATGCGGCGGACGGGGTGTATATCAAAAAATGGATTCCCGAGTTGCGGGATGTCGATCCTGCGAAATTCCTCGAGGCCCCCGCACCCGGCATGCGGCTCTCGCCGAAGTATCCGGCGCCGATGGTGGATCATGCCTCCGCGCGCGATGTGACGCTTGATTTGTTCAAGGCCGCGCTTGGCGGGGGAGGAAAGTGAATGGGCGAGGCGCTGCCGATCTATGATCTCGACGAAGAGATTGTTTGTGCTCTGAGGGATGGCAACCGGTTGATTCTCGAGGCGCCCACGGGCTCGGGAAAATCGACGCAGGTGCCGCAGATTCTTCTCGATGGCGGGGTGCTTGGCGACGGGATGTGCGTGGTGTTGCAACCGCGGCGGTTGGCCGCACGCATGCTCGCCAAGCGGGTCGCCGAGGAGCGCGGGGCAAGGCTCGGTGGCGAGGTCGGGTATCGGATTCGATTGGATGACGTGTCCTCGCGCGAGACGCGCATTTTGTATGTGACCGAGGGGATTTTGTTGCGGCGGATGCTTGCCGATCCGCTGTTGGGCGGGGTCTCCGCCGTGGTGTTCGACGAGTTCCACGAGCGGCACTTGTATGGTGATGTGACGCTGGCGCGGGCGCTGGAGTTGCAGGAGACGCATCGGCCCGATTTGAAGATCGTGGTGATGAGTGCCACGCTCGATGGGGCTGGGCTCGCCGATTACATGGCCCCTGCGGTGGGGTTGCGTTCCGAGGGGCGCGTGTTTCCCGTCGAGATTGAGTTTTCGCCACACGAGCCGAAGGACGATCCGGTGTGGGAGTTGGCGGCGGATGCCGTGATGCAGCGGATCGACCGCACTGAGGGTGATGTGCTGGTGTTCATGCCCGGGGCTTATGAGATCCAGCGCACGATCCGCGAACTCGAAGCACGGCTCGGTGGAGGGGTGGCGGTGTTGCCGCTGCATGGTGAATTGCCTGCGGCCGAGCAGGACAAGGCGGTGGGCGGTTCCGCGCAGCGGAAGGTGATTGTTTCCACGAATGTCGCCGAGACTTCGCTGACGATCGACGGGGTGACGCTAGTGGTCGACAGTGGGTTGGCCCGCATCGCGCGGTATGATGCGAATCGAGGGATAAACACGCTCTATATCGAGAAAATCAGCGCCGCCTCCGCCGCCCAGCGAGCCGGTCGGGCGGGGAGAACGGCTCCCGGCGTGTGCGTGAGGCTTTGGACCGAGCGAGACCATGCGAGGCGTCCGTTGAGGGAGGCTGCCGAGATCAAGCGGTTGGATTTGGCCGAGACGCTGTTGACGCTCAAGGCCGCCGGGGTGGGGGATTTGAAGGCGTTCCGCTGGATCGAAGGTCCTGATGAAAAGGCCATCGATCGCGCGGGATTGTTATTGAGGGATCTCGGGGCGTTGGATGGCGCAGGAGCTATCACCGAGACAGGGCGGCGGATGTTGCAGTATCCGGTGCATCCGAGGTATGCGCGCATGTTTTTGGCCGCAGGCGAGCTGGGATGCGTGAGGGCGGCGGCGCTGGTGGCGGCGATCACGCAGACGCGATCGATGCTGTTGCGTGTCGACAAGCGGACGGAGGACGAGCGCATGGAGGTTTTCGGTGGAGGCACCTCGGATTTTCTGGTCCTGATGCGGGCCTTCGACTGGGCAAGGAGGAACGGGTTTCGGATGAGCGAGTGCCGCACGCTCGGGATTCATGCTGATTCCGCGCGGCAGGTTGCGAAGCTTTACGAGCAGTTTCTGGATATCGCGCACAGTGAGGCGTTGGAGATCGAGGATGGTATCGAGGCGGCAGGTGATGTGCTCGGGAAGTGTGTGTTGGCGGGCTTTGCGGACCAGGTGGCTGTGCGGAAAAGCGCAGGCACGCTGGTTTGCGATCTGGTGCACGGGCGTCGTGGCACGTTGTCGCGTCAGAGTGTGGCCTCCGGGGCGCGGTTCCTTGTGGCCGCCGAGATTTCCGAGGTCGAGGGGAGGGATGGGGATGCAAAAGTGTTGCTCAGCCTCGCCACTGGGATCGAGGAGGAGTGGTTGAGGGAGTTGTTTCCAGGGGATTTCGCCGAGCGGACCGAGCATTTTTTCGACAAGAGCCAGAACAGGGTGGTGGTGCGGCGCGAGAAGATCTTTCGCGATCTTGTGCTTGAAAGCAAAGACCGAGATGCCGTGGCTGGGCCCCAGGCGGCGATGTGCCTTGCGGGCAGGGTGGTAGCCGGCGAGTTGAGATTGAACGGTTGGGTCGATGAGGTGGAGCAATGGATCCACCGGGTGAACTTTTTGTGCCGATTGTGTCCCGAGTTGGGCTTGCCCGCGCTCGGCGAAGACGAGAGGAACCATATCCTGCTTCTGGTTTGTGAGGGGGCGGTGTGTTACCGCGATATCAAGGACGCGCCTGTGTTACCGCATGCCCGCAGTCTTCTGGAGCCGCACCAGATTCACGCCGTCGAAAAGCATGCGCCGGAGAGGATCGAGTTGCCCGGCGGGCGGAGGGCCAAGGTGGTTTACAGTGATTCCGCCGAACCACATTTCTCGGCTCGTATCCAGGACCTCTACGATGTCGAGGACGACATCAAAATCGCCATGGGAAGGCATGCGCTCACGCTCCACGTGCTTGCTCCAAACCAGCGTCCGGTGCAGGTCACGCGAAGCTTGAGGACATTTTGGTCCGACACGTATCCCGAGCTTAAAAACCAGCTTCAGCGTCGGTATCCGAAGCACGAGTGGCGCTGAGTCGGGGTGGTCGGATCAGGAGAATGGTCTGCAACACAGGAAGTGTTCCATTTTTGGAATGGCGCATGGTGTGCAGTAAGCTATCCGCGTCACTCCCATGCTTCTTTCAGGCGATGCATCATGTGGACATTGATTTCCCACTGGCTTGCCACTGGTATTTGAGTGAATGGCAATGTTGGCATGTAGGGTGGCGGGCCGAATTCCGGAGTGATGGTCAATTCGCGTGCTCCCGCACTCTTCCTAAGTGCGAATATGTGCTTCCACCAAGCCTGATGTGCCTCGAGCGCATGTTGCCATTCCGGCGCGCGAGGATCGGAGACTTGGGGGCCTTGGGCATGTCCCACGCGGGCATGAATATGGCGAACGGCGGGGAGAATGCGTTCGATTGTTTCAGACTGATCCTCGCATAGGGACTCGCAGACATTGCACCAGTGGGACATGTCGAAGACGAGATGTGTTTTGGGGCGTGCAGCGAGCAATTCTGCTGTGCGCCAAGGGGAGTGAAGACAGCGGCCCCTGTGTGTTTCGTGGTAAACAGGCACGCCGGTGTCGGCAGCGACGCGGTCGGCGATGTCGAAGACGCGAAGGTTTGCTCTAAGATCAAAAAGGTCTCGTCCAGTGTGGCTGTTCACGAAGAGTGGAGCTAGCGATGCGGCGTGTCGCAGGCGTTTTTCGAAGGCTTCCAGATGCCTGTCAACATTGGTCTCGAGCGTCAAGTAGTGCTGGGTCACCAGCACAAGCCCTTCGCTTTTCGCGATCGCGGCGGTTTCTTCAGCCAGCTTGTCCCCGTCGGCCAATCCAATTTCCACACCATTGTAGCCGATTTCCCGTGCCTTTCTGATGAACTCAAGGGGTGACAAGGACTCGCTTCCCCATCGGGGACAAAGGAACAACAATTTCATATTCTTAAAATGCGTCGAACGAGATCTGGCTGGGCTGCACGCCGAGGTCGGCGAGCATTTTGTTGCAGGCCTTGATCATCATGGGCGGGCCGCAGAGATAGAATTCGACGGCTTTGAGGTTCGGGTGGTTCTCGAGGTAGTTGATCTGGGCGACTTCGTGGATGAAGCCCGAGAGGCCGTTCCAGCTGTCCTCGTCGAGCGGGTTCGAGAGGGCGAGGTGGAACGAGAAGTTCGGGTGCCTGGCGGCGAGTTTTTCGAAGTAATCGTCGTAGAAGATTTCCTGACGCGAGCGCGCCCCATACCAAAAGCTCATCCTGCGCGAGGTCTTTTTGGATTCGAGCATGTGGGATATGTGGGCGCGCATAGGGGCCATGCCGGCACCGCCGCCGATGTAGACCATTTCCTTTTGGGTCGGCTTGATGTGGAAGTCTCCGAACGACCCTATCGCGGTGACCGTGTCGCCCGGCTTGAGGCTGAAGATGTAGCTCGAGCCGATGCCCGGAGGGCAATCCTGCCCGGGGGGCGGGGTGGCGATGCGGACATTGAAGGTGAGGGTGCGATCGGTGGAGGCGTTGCTGGCGACTGAGTAGTTGTTCCGGCGTTCGCCGCCTTCGGGATTGTTCGCCACGAGGTCGAAGACATGCTGGCGTTCCCACACGGTGGCATAGGGCTCGGGGATGTCGAAATCGCGGAAGCGGATCTCTTCGAAGGCCGGGATGTCGATTTGCATGTAGTCGCCAGGCGTGAAGGAGATTTTTTCACCATCCACCGGCTCCAGCACGAGTTCCTTGATAAAGGTCGAGACGCTTTTATTGCTCAGCACGCGGAGGGTGAATGTCTTTTGGTGGCGTGCGCCATCGCCACCGGCGCGCACGATATTAAGCCAGATGCGGCCATTGCGTTCCTCGATCGGATAGGTGGCCAGGCCGCGGCAGATCGGGGCGCGGGCGGGTGAGCCATCCGCCAAGTTGAAGCGGCCGTTGTGTTTCGGACACTCCACGATTTTGCCTTTCACTAGGCCGTCGGAGAGGTGGGTGTTGCCGTGGGTGCAGATGCCATCGGTCGCGTGGAGGACGCCTTCGTCATCGCGGATGAGGGCAAAGGTCTTGCTGCCATGGTCGAAGCGGATGACATCCTCCGAGCCAAGATCGGCGGCGGCGCAGATTTCCAGCCAGCCCTCCTTGTCTGCTGAGGCGTCCGAGCGATGTGTGCCCTCGGAGAGGCGTTCCTTGGGCTCCGGCAGGCGGCGTTTCACATAGTAGGCTGGGTCTTTGACCTGGCGGAAGAGGGCGGGGATGATTTCCTTCCATGCCGCCCAGAGGCTCGGATAGGGCGTCGGCATGTCATCCTTCACCGCCTCGTGGAGCTTCGGCAGGTTGTGGTAGGGCACGAGCGGGAACATGTGGTGTTCCACATGGTAATTCATGTTCCAGTAGAGAAACCGGTTGATTGGGTTCATGTGGACCGTGCGGCAGTTGAGCCTGTGGTCGAGGACATTCTCGGCGAGGCCTGCGTGCTGGGTGTAGCCGTAGATCGGCATGAGCCATGTGCCAAAAAGGTTGCAGCCACCGATCAAGAGAATCGGCAGGATGCTGCCCGTGGCGATGGATAGTGCGATGACGCCTGCGTAGATCAGGACATAGATGCGGGCGCGGGAGAAGATTTGCGGGAACTCGCTTTCGGGAATGTAGGTTTTTTCCTCGTCGTCCATTTTGCCGAACGAGTGCATGAGGATGTGTTTGAAATATTTTGGATACACCCCGTAGTTGATGAACCCGAGGGCGAGTCCTTTGATGTCCGGCGGGCGGGGAGCGACGATCTCGGGATCGCGTCCCACGATGATGGTGTCGCTGTGGTGGCGGGTGTGGCTCCAGCGCCAGACGACCGATTCGCGCATGACCATGAACGACGCAATCTCGTAGAGGAGGTTGTTCATCCAATCCGTCTTGAACGCCGTGCCATGGCTTGACTCGTGCCAGCGCGAGTCGGAGGACGAGGCATAGAGGGTGGCGTAGAGGAAGTAGGGCAATGCCGCCCACCAGGACGGCCAAAGAGACCATGTGACGGCGCCGAGGCCGATGATGAGGCCGAACCAGATGATGGTGTCGCGCAGTGCCGGGCCGTCTTTTCGCTCGAGGAGCTTTCGCATCGTCGCACGCGGGACGGGGCATTGATACCAGTCTGCCTCGGCGAGGCCGCGCTCGATGGCGCGCTTGGATTCCTCTCCGGAGAGGCTGTAGTCGAGCTTTGTGGGGGGTCTGAGGAGGGTTGCGGTGTTGTGGTCGTCGTTCATGGCGTGGAGGTTGGTTGGCGGATAAAACGATAAAAGACGTCCCGCGTGGCGTCTTCTCCCGGCATGTCAAAAACTGCTCGTTTTTTGTCCAGTCCGGTGATTTCCGTGAAAGCTCATCCGGAGAGATTGAGTGGTGTTGAGGGGACGTGTTGACTCTTGGTCAGAGGAGCTTGTCGTTCTCCCGCGGAGCGCGGCCGAAGGCAGAGCGGTAGACTTTTGAGAACTGGGCGTAGCTGCCGAATCCCGCCTCGTAAACAGCTTCGGAGAGCGTCATGTGGCGGGTGGAAGAGTGTCTGATGATCCAAAAGCGCTCGAGGCGCATGGTGTTCCGGTAGCGGCTGATCGGCACGCCGACCTGCTTGTTGAAGGTTCTGCTAAGGTAGGCCTCGCTGACTCCGCATTTTTTCGCCAGTGCGGCGAGGCATGAGGATCCGGATTCCATTTTCAGGAGGTCGAGGGCTTTGAGGACCGCCGGATGCAATGGTGCGGCGAGGCGTTCGGAGGCCGAGTTGAGTTGGCAATGCCAGGCCAGTTGGAGGATGTGCGCGAGGCCGGAATTCAAGAGGTCGGGGTTCGAGTGCTCGTAGCGGAAGCCGGGGGAGAGTCCGAAGCCCGCCTCGCGGTTCAGCGTGTCGGAATCAGGATTTCCTTCGATGAGCGAGTCCATGGTGCGACGGATCAACTCCAGCATGGGGAGCGGCAGCACCGAGTGGAGAACTGCATTTTTCGGGGGGCGGTTTTTTTTTAGGACGGCGGTTTCCTCTTGATGGCAGCAGCGTTCGATGAGGGCCGGTTTGAAGACCGCGACGTAGTAGAGGGCGTCCGTCGTGCGATCGATCAAGCGGTGCGGTTGACCGGGGAACAGCCAAAGGCATTCGCCTTGGGAGAACGTGTAGCGGTTTTTTCCCACGACATAGGTCACGGAGCCACGCGCAACGAGGTTGAGTTCGAGTTCCACATGCTGGTGGGTTTGCAACCACGGAACGCCGCGGGAGGCATCCGCAAGAAACAAAAAGCCGTCATACTTTTCACGGAGCTTGAGGTCTTCGATCATGAGGGACACTGGGGTCGGATTTGATCAGGTTTTGCGCGCGAAGACCACCCCAACGCCAGCGAGGATCAGGAAGAGACTTGCCAGGGTGGGCAAGCCGACCTGCTCGCCCATGACCAGCCAGCCCGCAAGCACGGCGATCGCCGGTGAGACGAAGAACTTGGTGGTGACGATGGATGCGGGCAGATGGCTGAGGAGCCAGTTCATCGCGGTGAATGCGGCGAGAGAGTGAACGAAGAGGAGAAAGAGAAACGCGCTGATCGTCCTCCAGCCGAAGTCTGCGCTATCGAGGTCGCCGAATTCGCCCAGCACTGTTCCGAGCATAACGAGATAGGAGCCGCCGAAGATCATCATCCACATCGAGCTTCGCACGATATCGGTATCCGGCGCATGGTGCCGCACGAGGATCGAGCCGATGGCGAAGAGGAGTGCGGAGAGGATCAGAAGGCCCATGCCGAGGGGTTGTGTGGAGTCCGCCGTGGAGGACAATCGCGGCAGGACCAATGTCACGACGCCCGCCGCGCCGGTGAGCAGGCCCGCAAGGACGGCGAGACCCGGCTTTTCGCCCTTCGGGCGGAGGAACTCGAACAACGCCACCCAAAGCGGCACCGAGGCTTTGATGATCGCCGCAACTCCAGAGGGAACGCCGAGTTTTTCCCCCTGCGTGACGAGGCCGACGCCGCCGACAAAGAGAAACAATGCGGCGAATGCCGCCACGGCCGAGGTTTGCGGCGGGCATGAGGATCCGGCGTCCGCGGGCCGCTGTCCAAGCCATGAGGATTCCCCCCGCGCCGAGGATGTGCGAGGCGGCGAAGAGAAATGCCGGCATGGATTCCACGCCTGCCTTGATCGCCAGGAAGTTCAGTCCGTAGCCGATATAGACGATGCCGAACGCCAGAAGGATCCGCCACATGGGTGGCTTGTCGCCGTGCCGCTCGATATTCCCAGAGATCATGGAGTGGCAAGATTGTCAGCCTTCGTGCTCTGGGGGAAGTCATGATGCCGAAGTCTCCAATGGATTGGGTTTTCGGATGACTTCGATTCGATGGGTCTCGGGGAGCGCAAGTTGACTCGGGGGCACCGCCACGCGGGGGGATTCGGAAACTCCGGCCAGTGGCCGCATGAGACTCTCCATGTCGGGCGCGGGGCGCACCCGAAGGCACTCGAGGGGCGGCGCACTCCCCGAGACCGAGCGCTACCGCGCACAGTTCAAAAAAACCATAATCAAGCAGCCGTGGGCCTGAGGTGTGACGATTGTTTTATTGGCTGCGCGGTTAATCTCTGAGGTCCGGAGTCAGCCAGGCTTCTTTGAGGATTTGGACGCTGTTGCTCCAGAGGGTGCGAGCGCCCTTGCGGAGCGAGACGTCGCGGACGCCTTCTTCGACATCGGTGGTGATGGGGGTGTTGCCGATGCTGACCATGAGCAGGACATGCGCTCCGGCGAGGCGGCCCAAGCGGGCGCGGTCGTTGACGATGTTGTTGTAGGCGAGGCCTTGCTCGGCGAGGAGCTTCTCGAGGTGGCGGCGGCTGATGAGCGAGACGCCGGGAGCGCGCGAGATGCCGGATTCCGCGAGGGACTCGACCATTTCGATGCGCGCCATCGCCGATCTCGCCGCTGAGGTCCTCGGTGATCACGGCGAGCGAGGGGTCTTCGGCGTGGAGTGGGGAGATAGTCGCTAGGATGGCGAGGATCAAGGGCAGGGCGAATCGGCGGCTCATCACGATCTGCTGTTGGAAGCGGGCGGCGTTTTGCCAGACGGCTTGGTTTTCGCGGATGGCTTTTGCGTATTTGGCGTTTGAGGACATGCCTACGAGTTGCTTGAGCGTTTTGTCGGCGTCGGCGTAGCGGCCTGTGCCTTGGTAGACGATGGCGAGGATGTAGCGGGCCTCGGGGTTGGCAGGCAATTCTTGCACGCCTTGTTCGGCGGCTGCGACGGCTTCAAGCCAGATGCCGGCATTGGCGAGGCGGACGGCTTGTTTGGCGGAGATGCTTTTGGTGACCCCGATCGAGCGCCGGATTTTCAGCACGCTCGGGTGGAGGGTTTCAAAAATCTGTGCCGCCGCCTTGTTGCGCATCTTCGCGATCATTGGGTAGCAAGGGTCGGCTCGCCGCAGCGGACCCTATCTTCAGGCGCGAAGCGCCGTCTCCGGGAGCGTGGGGAGGCTAGGGGAACCGGGTTGCAAAGTTGCTGCAGAATGTCCAGAGCATCCAGCCCGTGAAATTCACGGAATTTCCTCAAAAGGCCCCCGGAGATTTTGATGCCGCTGTCATGTGGGAAGTCTGACCGGAGTAACCAATGGTTGAAGTTCCTGCCAGATCACGCGGAGAGCTTCGTCATGTTTCATGAGCTTGGTATCCATTTGGGCGAGCTTTTTGAGCGCATCCGCATGGGCCATGACGAACGCGGCTTTCAAGGCCTCCTCGTCGGTGACGCCCCGGCCGGTGACAACGACTTCATGAAGGCCGTTTGCAGGGCTTGAGTCGGGGGTGCTTGCTGTGGCGGGAACAGCAGGCCGTGGAGTTTCGGCATTTGCGGAACGAAGCGAGAAGGTGAGGAGCAGAGCGGCTGCAAGTGCGGAAAGCAAGGAAGACATGTTGCCGGAGTTTATTGGTAAACAGGTCGCAGCATCTGCAACAAGGCGGGGTTTTTTCATCAATGAGCTTGGCCTTGCGTGGTGCGTTGGTGAGGAGTATTTCGATACTTTTCGAGAAACCATCCACCCCATGGGCAAAAATACACGCACGGGCATTGAGCGGATTTTCCGCATGGTCGCCTTTCTTCAGAACGAAACCAAGAACGGCGGGAAGGTGAATTGCACCGATCTCCAGAATGAGTTCGAGGTGGATCGGGCGACGGTGCTTCGGGATTTGCGGTTCATTCAGGACCGGCTTGAGATGGATGTGGAGTGGGATGCCTCGGCGAGGAGTTATGTGGTGAACAGCAACTCGCAATTCCTCCCTCCGATGGAGTTGGAGGATCGGGATTATCTTGTGCTTTCGTTTTTCCAACAATGCCTCGCGCCGTTTGCTGGCAGCGAGCTTGGGCGGCATATGTTGTCTTCCTTCGAGCGGATGTTCGGCATTCTTACGGGAACAAAAAGTTGGAACAACTGGACGACAAATGTGCTTTTCCGGTTTGCCGACAAGCCTCCGACGGGGAGCAGCGGGGCGACGGAGGTGAGGGAACTGAAGCTTTTCAACCTCCTGCACCGCGCCATTCGCGACCGCCGCGTGGTGGAGTTTCAATACAAAAGCCCGGCGAACAGTTCGCCCAAGTCCAAGTCGATCGAGCCGCATCTCATGGCGATGAATCATGGGCGCTGGTATTTCTACGGCACTGACACGCGCACGCGGAAGCTCACCCCTTCGCATTCGCGAGGGCGAGTGGCATGAAAATCACCCCGCAGAAGTTCATGGAAGAGCCTGTGCAACATCCGCGCGAGTTGCTTCAACACAGCTTCGGGAGTGTGCTGGGGACCGGACCTGCGTTTGACGTCGTGCTTGAGTTCGAGTCGAAGGCCGCCCAGCGCGTCAAGGAAACGGTCTGGCATCCTCACCAGAAGGTGCGGGAATTGCCCGGTGGACGTCTCCGCCTTGTGCTGCCGCTCAACTCGACGCTGGAGGTGGCGCCGTGGATTCTGAGTTGGGGTCCGTATGTGAAGGTGGTCGAGCTAAGCGGAGTTGCGCGAGTCGATTGCCGACTCTGCGCGCCGCATGGCCGAGAATTACAGCGCTTGATGTTTCCGTGAGGATCGGCGGAGATGTGGGCGCTATGAGTCCCTCGATGTCACCAAGCCCGCGGTTCGGGTCCACGTTGGTTGAAGTGTATCGCCGTTCGGCCACGCAGTATGCCGATCTTCCTGCGTTTGCGCAAAAGGACAAGGCCGGCGAATACAAGGCGATCACGTTCCGCGAGGTCTACGGGAAGGGGCTGGATCTCGCCACGGCGTTGATCGATCTGGGGGTGCGGGCGCGTGATCATGTGGCGGTGCTCGCGGACAACCGGCTCGAGTGGATTCTCAGCGACTACGGGATTTTGCTCGCCGGTGCGGCCGATGTGCCGAGGGGCACGGATATCACGGACGCTGAGATGCTGCATATCCTGACGCATTCGGATTCGCGCACGGTATTCGTCGAGAGCAAGGCCATGCTGGGGCGGTTGATGGCGCATCGGGAGCATCTGCCGCATGTCGAGCGGGTCGTGGTGATGGCTCCAGGGCAGGAGGTGCCCGTGGGCGTGATGCGGTTGGAGGACTTGATGGCAAGAGGCGCAGCGATGCGCGGGGAGGGGGACCGCCGTGCGGAGGAGCGTGCCGCTGGGGTGCTTCCCGAGGACCTCTTTACGATCATTTACACCTCGGGCACGACAGGCACTCCGAAGGGGGTGCAGTTGACCCATGCGAATGCCTGCTCGCAGATCGAGTATTTGCCCTTGGATTTGCGCTCCGGAGATCGCGCATTGTCGATTTTGCCGATCTGGCACAGCTACGAACGGGGATTTGAGATGCTTTCGGTGTCGCGTGGCGTGTGCACCCACTACACCAGCCTGCGCTCACTCGCCGAGGATTTGAAAACGGTGCGCCCGACGGTCATGGCCTCCGCCCCGAGGCTCTGGGAGAACCTGTATTTGAAAATCCTCGGCAATGTGAAACAGGCTCCCCCGGTGCGACGGGCGTTGTTCCATCTGGCCTACCGGGCGACGCGGCATGTGAAGCGGGCCGAGCGTTTCTTCCGCGGGCAGGAGTTGGACATCCACGGGCGCTCGATCCTCGAGTCGCTTCCGATTGCTGTGGCGCGCGCGGCGGCATGGGCTGTCTCGGTTCTTCCCGCCGCGCTGCTCGACGGTCTGGTGTTGCGGAAGCTGCGGGCGGTTGTCGGCGGGGAGTTCCGCGGCACGATCTCCGGCGGCGGCGCGCTGCAACCGCATGTGGACGAGTTTTTCAACTTCATCGGCATTCCCGTGCTCGAGGGTTATGGCATGACCGAGACATCGCCGGTGCTTGCGGTGCGGACATGGGACAATCTGGTCATTGGCACGGTGGGACCGGTCTATCCCGCCACCGAGGTGCGGATCGTGGATTTGCAGGATGGATCGATTCTTTATCCCGACAGCGCGAGAAAAGGCGGCGGGCGGGGCTTGCGTGGTGAGATTCACGTCAGGGGGCCGCAAGTGATGAAGGGCTACTACAAGGACCCCGAGGCGACGGCGAAGGTGCTCCGCGATGGGTGGATGAACACCGGAGATATCGGCATGGTGACCTTCAACGACTGCGTGAAAATCCTCGGCCGCTCGAAGGAGACAATCGTTCTACTCAACGGCGAGAACATCGAACCTGTGCCGATCGAGGGGAGGTTGGTCGAGTCGCCGTATATCGATCAGTGCATGGTGGTCGGGCAGGACTGCAAGATGCTCGGTGCGTTGATCGTGCCCTCGTTGGAGCATCTGCGGCAGGCGGGATTCGGGTTTTCCACGCTTGCGGAGGTGGCCGCAAGCAGCGAGGCCCATGCGCTTGTCGAATCGGAGATCAGGCGCTTGGTGAACCACGGCACAGGGTTCAAATCCTTTGAGCGCGTGGCGGTTTTCCGGTTTGTTCCCAAGGCATTCGAGGCGGGTGATGAGATGACGCGCACATTCAAGCTCAAGCGCCATGTGATCGACGCGCGGTATGCTGGCTTGGTTTCAGAGATGTTCGGTCACGGTCATTGACATTCCGGGATTCCGGTTGATCTGCCCATGTCGATCGTTCAGATTCGCGCACCCTTTCCATGAAACGACTCCTTCCGGCGCTCCTTGCATCCGCCCTTTTTCTCACTCCCTGCCGTGTATTCGCGAAGGACCCGTCGACATTGTTTCTAAGGGCATACCAAGAGTTCCAAGCAGGCGAGGCCAGCGAGCGGAATGGTCAAACGCGCGATGCCTTGAACAGATACGCCGCCACGCAAGAGGTTCTCGAACAAATCCGCCAAAGCGATCCCGACTGGCAGTCGATGGTGGTCGAATACAGGCTCCGCAAAGCCAAAGAGGGAATCGAGCGGTTGCAGGCCACGATCGAGCAGGGGGGGGCGCTGCCTGCAGCCGCCGCTCCCGATCCGATGCCGAAGAAGAGTTTCGAAATCGACATTCCGGCGCCCCAAATTTCCACGCGGGTTGGACCTGGTTCTCAGTCGACTCCCCAGGTCGTGGCCCCGTCATCCGCTTCGGCAACCGATCTTGGTCTCGTTCGGGAACTCGCTGAGGCGCGGGCCGAGATCAAGCGTCTGAGGGGTGAGGTGACCGGCGTGAAGGCGGAGTTGAGCAGTTCCAAGATGGAGGTCGAGAAAGTGAAGACCGAGATGGTGGCCGCGAAGTCCAGTCTTGCGCAGGCCGAGGCCTCGCTCGACAGCGCGTCGAGGGAACTCGAGACCCTGCGCGCTAAGGTGGACCTTCCGCCCGACGAAAAGGTGTTGAAGCTTTCCTCGCGCATCGCCGATCTCGAATCCGAAAACGCCTTCCTGAAGGACGACCGCGAACGCCTGACCGGCAAGTTGCGTCGCGCCTCGGACTACATCCGCGAAAGCGAGAGCAACCTTGCCAAGGTGCTGGACGACAGGAAGGCCGTGGCCCGGGAGCGCGACAAGGCGCTGGCGAGGATTCAAAAACTCAAGGACAACGACGAGGAGGTCGCATCGCTTCGCAAGGAGAATACGGCGTTGAAGAAGTCCCTCGAGCTCACCCGCGCGGAATTCGAGGCGGAGTTTGAGCAAGCCAAGGTCGAACTGGAGAAACGCCTCGCGGCACAATCCACCGACTTCGAGCGCATGGCCGAACTCCAACGCATCAACAGCGAGTTGGCCATCCGGTTGGACAAAACCGAAAAGGCGCTTGCTGTTGCGAACGAGGAGAAGCTCGGAAAAGCCCAGCTCGACTTGCTTCAACGTGAAATGACCGAAATCCAGGCGCGCCTTGCCGCGCTCCGCGGTCATATCGAGGGGGATGAGTCTCAGACACGCCTGCTGTTCGCCCAGTTGGAGAAAACCACCTCCGAGATCACGCGCCTCGGGCTGAACCCCATGCCTACGCCCGAGCAACAAAGCCTCCTTGAGGAAGGCAAGTTGCTTCGCGGGATCATCCTGACAAGAATCGGCGAGCAAAACGACCGGCTGAAATCCGCTTCGGAATTGGAGCGCCGACTGATCGACCTTCAGACGCAGTCCAATGAACTCACGGCGCATATCGCCACGTTGAGCGAGCCTGTCGAGGAGGCGGATGCGAGCTTCGCCGTGGTTAAAAAAGTGGAGGCACCCCCCGCCGGAGGCGATTTGTCTCCTGTTGCGGAAGCCGCACCAAGCCCTGAGCCCGTCTCGACACCTGAGCCTGCTCTTGAGCCTGAGCCCACTCCCGAGCCAACTCCAGTCTCCACTCCCGCACCAGCTCGCCCCGCGCTTGCCAAGCGACAGGATCCGGTTCCTCCGCAGCCTGCCGAGGATTCACGGTCACTTCCTCCCTCTCTCGGTGAAGCCGAGCGTCTGATGGCCGAAGGGAACGCCATGGAAGCCGAGAAAATCCTTCGCGCTCTTGTGAACGACGCGCCCGAGGACACGGTGCTTCTGACAAACCTCGCGATCGCGCAGCTTGCCTTGGGAAGGAACACGCTGGCCACGGGAACGCTCAAGAAGGTGCTTGTGATCAAGCCAGGCGACGTTTCTGCATTGTTGAATCTTGCGAATGCCCAAACACGCCTTGGAAATGTCGGTGAGGCGGCAAGCGTTTTGCAGGAGGTTCTGAAAAACGATCCGAACAACGCCGTCGCCTACAACTACCTCGGCATCGCGCTCGGCAAGACACGGGGGAGGCATCTCGAGGCCCGCGAGGCGTTCGAGAAAAGTGTCGCGCTGGATGGCGACTTTCAGAATGCGCACTTCAATCTCGCGGTGGCCCATGCCCGGACCGCTCCGACATCGCTCGAGTTGGCCCGAAAGCATTACGAGATTGCAAAAAAGCTCGGAGCCGCTCCCGACGCGTCGTTCGAGAAGATGCTCGCAGGCGTCGAGACCGCGCCTTGACTTCGTCCGCTTTCGGTTGCGGCGTTGGCGATCTGGCGTATAGGGTCTCCCCGCCATGAGCAATCCAGCAAACAACCTCGCCCGCATTCTCACTCCTCTTCTTGTCCTTTTGGTCATCGCCTTCGCCCTGATCGGGAGCATGACAGTCATCGTCGAAAGCGGGCACGTGGGAGTCGTGCGCACGCTCGGTGCCGTGCAACCGGTGGCCTTGAGGGAAGGGTTCCACATCAAGAAACCCTTCATGGACCAAGTCGAGCAGGTGGACATCCGCCTGACCGCAAGCAAGGAACAGGCCACCGCCGCTTCCAAGGATCTCCAGACCGTCACCACGCAGGTCACGACCCAGTTTTCGCTGAACGGCGATTTGGCCCCGCAGATTTATCAAAAAATCGGGACGCTTCCGAAGGTTTCGGCCTCGCTCGTGCAACCGGCGCATCCAGGAATGCGTCAAAAGCGTGACCGCCAAATTCACCGCCGAGGAGCTTGTGACCAAGCGCGAGTTCGTGAAGCAGCAAATCCAGGAGGCGCTCACGAACTTCCTGAACAATACCCTTCGCGAAAAAGACCTCCTCAACTCGATCAATATCGCCAACCTCGCGATCACGGATTTCAATTTTTCCGATGAGTTCAACCGCGCGATCGAGGCCAAAGTTAAGGCCGAGCAGATGGCCCTACAGGCGAAAAACGAAAAACTCATGCGCGTGACCCAGGCCGAGGCCGCCGCCGAGGAGCGCAAGCTTGGGGCATCCGCTGAGGCGTTTTCCACCGAGGTGCAATCCAAGGCCCGGGCCGACGCTATTCGTCGCGAAGCCGAAGCGCTTCAGCAAAGCCCCGAGATCATTCAATTGCGCTCGATCGAGAAGTGGGACGGAGTCCTGCCCCGCATCACCAGCGGCGGAGTGGTCCCGTTTCTGAATCTCGACAAGCAACTGCAGGACGCCGCCGAACCGCAGAGGTAGGCGATTAGTTGGAGGGGGTCGCTGGGCGTTCGCCGAAAATGGCCGAGCCCACGCGCACAATTGTCGCGCCTTCGGCGATGCCCTGTTCGAAATCGCCGCTCATACCCATCGAGAGTTGCGCCAACGGCAGGCCGGCGGTGCGGGCGAGAGCGTCGCGGAGTTCGCGCAACCGGGCAAAATGCGGGCGCGCGGATTCGGGATTTTCCGCATACGGCGCCATGGTCATGAGGCCCTCGATCCTCAGGCGTGGGAGGGCAATGAGCGCCTCCAGCGCGGCAGGCAGCGCCTCCGGAGCGAAGCCGAATTTTGATTCCTCCCCCGAGACATTCACCTCGAGGAGAATCCGCGCCTCGAAGCCAAGCTCGCCGGCGATCCGATCCATCTGGCGGGCGAGATCCACATTGTCCACGCCATGGAACAGCGCGAACTGGCCGAGAGCCTTGCGCACCTTGTTCGATTGGAGGTGGCCGATGAAATGCCAGATGGTCTCCGGCGGCAGCGCGTCGATTTTCGGGAGGGCGTCCTGCACACGGTTCTCACCAAAGACAGCCTGACCGGCGTCAATCGCCTCGCGAATTGTTTCCGGCGGATGCGTTTTCGACACGGCCACGAGTTGGATATCCTCCTGGCGGCGTCCGGCGGATTCCGCCGCGCGGGCGATGCGTTCCCTGATCTGGTCCAAGTTTCGTGCGATGTCGCTCATGGGTTGATGTGCGTATTCATATATCTGCTGGTTGTCTCGAGCGATGAGATTTCATAATCTTCTGCAATCCCGATGAACCCCGAAAAATACACCATCAAGCTTCGCGAGGCGTTGAACTCGGCCCTGAGCCTTGCCTCGAAAAACGAGAACCCCGAGATCACCACCGAGCATTTCCTGTTGGTCCTCCTCGAGCAATCCGACGGACTTGCGCGTCCGCTGCTTGAAAAGCTCGGGGTGTCGGTGACCGCGCTTGAAGCGCGCTTGAATGACGCGATCGCCGGATTCGCCAAGGTGCGCGGTGCTGCCCAGCCGCACCTTTCGCAGGAACTCCGCAAGCTTCTCGACGAGGCCGAGTCGCAGATGTCCGCGCTCAAGGACGAGTTCACGAGTGTCGAGCATTTCCTGCTGTCGCTTCTGGGGTCGAACGCCGCCGCGGCCAAGCTGCTCAAGGACAGTGGCGTGACCCGCGACAAGCTCATGAAGGCGCTCGTCGAGGTGCGCGGCAGCCAGCGGGTGACCGATCAGGACCCCGAGGGCAAATACCAGACACTCGAAAAATACGGGCGCGATCTCACGGCGTTGGCGAGGAAAGGCAAGATCGATCCTGTGATCGGGCGTGATGACGAGATTCGGCGCACCATGCAGGTCCTCTCCCGGCGCTCGAAGAACAACCCGGTCCTTATCGGCGAACCTGGCGTTGGCAAGACGGCCATCGTCGAAGGGCTCGCCCGCCGCATCGTGAGCGGGGACGTGCCCGAGTCGTTGAAAAACAAGCGCCTCATCGCGATGGATATCGGCGCGATGGTCGCCGGAGCGAAATTCCGCGGCGAGTTCGAGGACCGCTTGAAGGCGTTTTTGAAAGAGGTCACCGCCAGCGAGGGCGAGGTGATCCTGTTCATCGACGAACTTCACACCATCGTGGGCGCGGGTGCCGCCGAGGGCTCGATGGACGCCTCGAATCTCCTCAAGCCCCAGCTCGCCCGCGGCGAACTCCGCACGATCGGTGCCACGACCCTCGACGAATACCGCAAATACATCGAGAAGGACGCCGCGCTCGAGCGACGCTTCCAGCCTGTCATGGTCAACGAGCCCACCGTCGAGGATACGATCGCCATCCTGCGCGGGTTGAAAGAACGCTACGAAGTCCACCACGGCGTGCGCATCCAGGATGCCGCGATCATCGCCGCCGCCGTGCTCAGCGACCGCTACATCAGTGATCGGTTCCTGCCCGACAAGGCGGTCGACCTCATGGACGAGGCCGCCTCGCGGCTGAAGATCGAGCTCGAGTCCCTGCCCACGGAGATCGACCAACTCGAGCGCGAGACGATGCAGCTCGAGATGGAGCGCGAAGCGTTGAAAAAGGAAAAGGATGCCGCCAGCCGCGAGCGGTTGGAGAAACTCGAGCGCGAACTTGCCGAAGTGAAGGAACAATCTGCCACCCTCCGCGCCCAGTGGTTGAAGGAAAAGGAGGAGATCGGAAAATCCCAGAAGGTCGCTGAAAAAATCGAGGCCCTTCGTGCCGAACTCGAGCAGGCCCAGCGCCAGGGAAATCTGCACCGCGCCAGCGAAATCCAATACGGACAACTCCCCGAGTTGGAGCGCGAGCTTCAAAAAATCGAATCCCACGGCGAGCCTGCTGCCGACAAGGGCAAGCCTTCGATTCTTCGCGAGGAGGTGACCGAGGAGGATATCGCCAAGGTCGTCTCGACATGGACAGGTGTTCCTGTTTCCCGTCTCCAGGAAGGCGAGCGGGCGAAACTCGTGAAAATGGAGGAGCGCCTCATGGAGCGCGTCGTCGGCCAAGGCCAGGCGATCAAGGCCGTGTCGAACGCCGTCCGCCGCGCGCGCGCGGGGCTACAGGACGAGAACCGCCCGATCGGCTCGTTTCTCTTCCTCGGCCCCACCGGCGTGGGCAAGACCGAGTTGTCCAAGGCGCTGGCGGAATTTCTCTTCGACGACGAGGCGGCGATCGTGCGCCTCGACATGTCGGAATACATGGAGAAGCACACCGTCGCCCGCCTGATCGGAGCGCCTCCGGGCTACGTTGGCTACGAGGAGGGCGGCCAACTCAGCGAGGCCGTGCGCAGAAAACCGTATGCCGTGGTGCTCTTCGACGAGATCGAAAAGGCCCATACCGATGTGTTCAATGTCCTCCTCCAAGTCCTCGACGACGGCCGTATCACAGACGGGCAGGGGCGCACCGTGGATTTCAAAAACACAGTCATCATCCTGACGTCGAACATCGGCAGCCAATACATCATAGAGGATCTGCCCGTGGAGGAGCGCAACCGGCGTGTCCAAGAGGCGCTGCGGGGACATTTCCGCCCCGAGTTCCTGAACCGCATCGACGAGATCATCATCTTCGATCGTCTCGACAGCTCGCAGATCACGCACATCGTGGACATCCAACTCCGTCGCCTGCTCGATCGTCTCGCGCGGCAACACATCACGCTGGACCTCGACGATTCCGCCAAGGCGTTTCTCGCGAAGGAGGGCTACGACCCCGCCTTTGGGGCGCGCCCCCTCAAGCGCGTCATCCAACGCGAAATCCTCGACCCGCTCAGCCTCGATATCCTCGACGGAAAATTCGGCGAGGGAGACCGCATCTCCGCAGCCGCCTGGAACGGCCATCTGGAATTCACGAAATCCTGATTCGGGGGCATCGACGGCGGGCTTTTTGCAAGTGGCACGGGTCTTGCTTTGAGTAATTCAAGATGAACACTCTTGCCGCTCTCGAACAATACAACACCCTTTGCGATGAAATCTCCGACTACATGCACGAGGAGAACGCCCATTTGAGGGCGAGTGGGGTGGACGAGGAGATGTTGGTCACGAAAAAGCGTCACATGATCGGAAAACTCGAGGGGGCGCTGGAATTTCTTCGCCTGTCGGGTCCGGTAAAAAGTGCCGAGCATGCGGCCTCTTGCGAGGTGCGGAAAAAAGTGCTTGGGAAGATTTTGAAATTGCTCCTGCTGAGCCGGGAGAGCGAGCAGTTGTTGCTCAAGAACAATGTGCGCGCGGTGCCCCGCGCCGAAGTGCCTCAGCCGACGCCGAAGAAGGTCATCAGCGCCTACAAAGCACAAAAAACCGAGATTCGGATGTCCGGCACGAGCCAAGCCGAGGGAAGCTGGTCGGTTTGGTGATCCGCCGGGCAAACTTGCCGGGGGTTGGGGTTTTGCTGTAAAGCCTTTGCACCGCCATGGCAAAACAACCCGTCTCCGTCACTCCCGGGAAGAAATACAAATTCATCGTCAAGTCCGCCGAGGAAGCGGCATCGATCATTCGGGAGAAGCTCGGGGAGTCCGCGCAGGTCATCTCCGTGCGCCAGGTCGAGGGGGAGGGGTTGGCGAGGTTTTTGACGTCTCCAAAGTTGGAGATCATCGCGCAGGTGCCGCCCGAGGGGGCGGAGCGTCCCAAGTTGCCTCCCAAGGAGGAAAATCCTGCCCCGCCTCCCGCCGAGCCTGAGCAGCCGATGGCTGCCGCCGAGGAGGAGTCCGATGCGGAGTCGCAGCAACGGGTGCGCCGGCCGGCGAGGGGGCGTGCGAAGCCAAGGCCCGCTCCGGATGCCCAACGCGAGGCCTCCGACATGGTGCCGGAGGCGATGGTGAAGGCGATGTTCAACAATCTGCCATCGGGGCGCCTGTGGACATTGTTGTCAAAGGCTGGAATCCCTTCCGAGTTTCTGGCGCAGTTCGGCGAGAGGCCCGAGTTGCGGGAGTTGGACAAGCAACCGTTGCAAACGGCGATTTCGCGGTTTGCGTTGTTGATGCGCGACCGTGCTCCGAGCCGCTCGCTGGCTTTGTCCGAGAGGGTTGTGTTTTTCGGGTCCCCGGGGGCTGGATCGACCTCGGCGCTGTGCAAGCAGTTGGCGGCGGATGTGTTTTTGCGCGGCAAGCCGGCGTGTGTGATGAAGCTCGAGTCGGACGAGCCGAACTCCTCGGAGGGGCTGGCGATGTTTTGCGAGGCGCTCGGGGTGCCGTTGCTGAGAACGGGCACGGAGTTGAGGAAGGTGCCAGACGGCATGACCGTCTACTTCGACCTGCCCGGCATGTTGATGACAGACCGCAATGTGCGGAAGCTTCAGAAGACATTTGACGAGCTTGGCATCGCCACACGGGTGCTGGTGGTGAATTCCGCCTACGAGCGATTGATGATCCAGGAGGCGTATTCGCGCGCCGGCGTGCTCGGCGCCACGCATGTGGTGTTCACGCATGTGGACGAGATTCCCCGCTGCGGGAAGTTGTGGGAATTTGTGTTGGACGACGGGTTGGTGCCGCTGTTCGCGAGCACTGGACAGAACATCGCCAGCGACTACGACAGGCATGTGATCGACCTGCTGGTGCGGCGCACGCTGTCGGCGGGCGACGCCTGAGCGGTCAGCCGCCGTATCGCTTGCGGAGGAACGAAAGAGGGAACCGGGCGCCGGGGCAGTCGGTGGGCTTGGGGTTGATTTCCTTGTGTCCTTTGACAATGGCCGAGCGGCCCTTGACCTTGCCCACCCGCTGGCGGAGGTAGGTGACGAGTTCGTCCATGGCCTCCATCTGGGCCTGTGTGGGCTTGTCGCGGTTAAAGTCGCCCACGAAGCAGATACCGAGCGCGATGTCGTTGAGGTAATTGCTGGCGACGTGTCCGCCATTGATCTGCCGGGTCCAGCGGTTGCCGATTTCGATTTGGCCATTGCCCGAGGAATTGCCGTTGCCGATGACGAAGTGGTAGGCGAGGCCGTTTTGCATCTTGCGGACGCGGCGGTGGTAGTTGTCGAAGATGCGGGCATTCCCCTGCCTAGTGCCGCTGTTGTGGATGATGATGTATTTCCAGCGGCCGCGTTTGACTTTGGCAGAGTCGATCGCCTTGCGGATGGCGGGGGTGAGGTAGCGCCAGCGTTTGAACGGACCGACGCTGAAGCCTTTCTTCGGGGGTTCGTAGCCTTGATCGTCTTGGAGTCCTGATTTTTCGATGCGGATCGGGGCGGCGGGTGCGCTGGGCGAGGATTTTTTCGGTGACGGAGTGGAGGATTTTTTCGGTGGGGGGGTGGAGAACTCCTGAGTCTTCGTTGGGGCGTCGGGTGCCTCGTCGCCGGGGATGAGAATATAGTCATCCGAGTCGTCCATGGGAGTTGGAGCGGAAGTGGGTGCGGGCGTGGCTTTTTTTGCCGGTGCAGGGGTGGATTTGGGTTTGGGCGTAGGGCTTGGAGCGGGGACCCAGCGTTTTTTTTCGGGGGCGGGGGCGGGCTTGGGTTTCGGTTTCGGCGAGGCCGAGGGCTTGGGTGCGGGTTTGAGATCCTCCCGCACTTTGAGGAAGAGGCGCCGCTTTTCCTCTTCGGTCATCTGGCTTGAGACGGTGTTTTGAAACAGGAGCAGACCGCCGAGAAGAACCAGAAGAAATGTGGAGAGGCGATGCGGCACGCCGCATGGTAGCAAGTGGCCGCCCATCTTCAAGCCGCCGGATAATCAACGCGAACGAGGCACAGTCCGTGGGCGGGCGCGGTGTGGGTGAAGCGTGGCGCGCCATTTTCCAAGAGTGATTCGAGGGTGGCGGGCGGGGTTTTGCGCTGGGCAAGGCGGATGCATGCCGCGGTGAGGATGCGCACCATTTTGTAAAGAAATCCGTCGCCGGTGAAGGTGAGCGAAATCGACGGGCCGTCGGTCTCCACGTCGATCGAGTGGATGGTGCGGATGGTGGAATGCGGCGGGGGTTCGCGTTTTGCGGAGAAGGCGGCGAAGTCGTGGGTGCCTGTGAAGAGGGTGGCGGCAGCGCGGAGGGCGTCGGGATCGATGTGGGTTGGCACGTGCCAAGCGCGGTCGCGTTCCATGGGGTGGAGCGCCGGAGCGTTCCAGATGCGGTAGGTGTAGACTTTTGAGACGGCGGAGAATCTGGCGTGGAATTCCGTCGGGGCTTGGGTGGCCGACATAATGCGAATGGACGGCGGCAAGTGGGCGTTGAGGGCATGGAGCCACTCCCGGGGGGAGAGGCGAGTGTATGGCACATCGGCGTGGGCTGTTTGGGCAGCGGCGTGGACGCCGGCATCGGTGCGGCCCGCGCCGTGCACGCGGGCGCCTTCCGGCAGGAGGGCTTGGAAGGCGCGTTCCACGGCATCCTGCACAGAGTCACCTCCAGCCTGGCTCTGCCAGCCTGTGTGCCCCGCGCCGTGGTAGGCGATTTCCAGCCTCAGTCGCATGCGGTGGCGTCGAGCCAGCCTTGGAGGATGATCTGGGCGGCGACCTGGTCGATGAGGCTTTTCTGCTGGCGGGTGTTGCGTCCGGCTTCGTGGAGGGCTCGGCTTGCCGAGACGGTGGTGAGGCGTTCGTCCCAAGCCACAACAGTGCGGGAGGTCTTCGCGCGGAGGGATTCGATGAAGGCGCGGGCCTTTTCCGCCGCAGGACCATGCGATCCATCCATGTTGCGCGGCATGCCCACGACGATGGTCGAGGCGTTGAGGTCCGCTGCGAGCTTGAGAATGCGGTCGAGTGGCGGGGTGGTGCGGACGGTGATTGTTTCCACCGGATGGGCGAGCATGCCGAGATCGTCGCTGACAGCGATCCCCACGCGCGCGTCGCCGAGGTCGATGCCCAGGGCTTTTTTCATTTGGGGTTGAAAAGACCATACCTGCTCCGTAGCTTCAACTCCCATGTCACAACTCTCGATGGACAAGTTTGGCGAAAACCTCCCTGTTTCGGGGGTTGTCGGTTTTTCGCAGGTCGCAATTGGATTGGGTGCCGGATTTTTGGTGGCCGACAGCATCGGCCAAAACGCGCGCCGGAGTGCGGGATTCGCTCTTCTGGGGATCGGTGCCGCCGCGCTGGTGCCGGTGATCTGGGGGATCGCCTCAAAGCTGAGCACGCGTCCGGAATCCTCGCGCGCCATGCAGAAGCGCCTGGAGGGAATCCGCCGCGGCTACGATACTGACGTGGCGAACTGAAGACGGCGGTGAATCCGTCGCGGATCGTTCTGGCATCTGCCTCCCCGCGGCGTTCGGACTTGTTGGTATCGGCGGGGTGGGAGGTTTTTTGCGATCCGTCGGGAGTCCCCGAGATCGAGGGTGGGAGCCTGTCTCCAGCCGCCTTGGCGTTGGAGAATGCCAGGTTGAAGTGGGCCGCTGTCGCGCCGAGGCACGGCGGTATTGTGCTGGCTGCCGACACGGTGGTATGGGCGCGCGGGAAGTTCTACGGAAAGCCGAGCGATCTTGACGACGCGCGGCGGATGCTGCGCGAACTCGGGGGGCGGGCCCACGAGGTGGTGACGGGCGTGGTGGTTGGCATTTTTGGCGGGAGGATCGAAGAGTTTGCCGAAAGGACGGAGGTGGTGTTCCGGGAAATCGACGAGGAGTTTATCGAGGAGTATGTGCGCTCGATCGATCCGCTGGACAAAGCCGCCGGGGTATGCGGCGCAGGGCGATGGCGGGAGGTTGATCGAGCGATACGACGGGACGTTGACGAATGTGATCGGGTTGCCGATGGAACGTCTCTGCGAGGTGCTCGGTGAGGCGTTCGGCTTGGTCCCTCAGCGCTTGCAGCGGTAAACGAATGCCGGCGGGAAATTTCCCAGCACGAGGCGGCTTTTTTCGACGGAGGAGAAGACGTTCTTCAAATTGTCGCTGAAGCGGCGGCCGGATTTGAGGCGGTGGGGGCCGTAATAAGCGAAGGTCGCGAAGGTGCCGCCGGGCTGGAGCGTGTTGTAGATTTCGCCGAGGATGCGGGTTTGGAGGGATTCCGGAAAGGCCGCCCATGGCAGGCCCGAGAGAATGGCATCGGGTGAGGGCAGCGAGGCTTCGCGGAGGTGGCGCGAGATTTCCGTGGCGCACCCTGCGATCACATGGACTCCAGGAAATCTGTCGGCGACTTGACGCGCAAGTGTGGCATCCCGCTCGATCGCGGCAAATCTTGTGCCCGGCGGGAGTGTGGCGGCGATTTTTTTGGTGAAGACGCCGGTGCCGGGGCCGAGCTCCACCAGGCATCGGGCGGCGGTGAGATCCGCCGAGCGCACCATTTCCTCGGCCAGCGCCGGCGAGGAAGGCCAGATCGCACCTACGGTGGATGGAGAGCGCAGGAACGCTCCGATGAATCTCAGGGACATGCGGGCGGAGGGTGGCGGGGGCCTGCGGATGGTGCAATCCCAAAAGCGTTTTCCTTCGGGTGGGACTGTGGTTTGATAGGAGTGGAATGAAACTCCTGCATCTCGCAATCGCGCTGGCATTGGCCGCGCCGCTCCCTGCGCGGGAGACAATGATCGACAACACGGGCATCGTCGAAAATCCCAAGCCCACTTGGGAAACGCAGCGCCAGGCGCGCACGTTTTCGCTGCTGATTCCCGCCCCGCGTGGGCAGATCACCGACAGGAACGGCGAGCCGCTCGCGCAGAACCGCGTGAGCTACAATCTGGCGTTGACGTTTCCCCTGCCGCTCGAGTGGCCGGATGCGAAGATTCTCGAATTCGCCAAGCGGCAGATGGCAATCGCTTCGGGACTGCTGAACCGCGACATTCGGATTTCCGACAATGCGATTCTCACACACTACAAAAACCGCGGGGTGCTTCCCTTGGATATGGTGGTTGATCTTTTGCCCAACGAATTGACGGCGGTGCAGCGCAGCATGCCGGCGAACCAGATTTTGCGGCAAACTTACGCCCGCTTTTATCCAAACGGCCCGCTGGCCGCTCACATCGTCGGCTACACAGGCGTGAAGGCACCGTTGTCGACGCGCCCGATCGAGAACAACGATCTGATTTTCACGGAGAGCGAGGGCCGCGAGGGGCTCGAGCAGATTTTCGATAAGGAGCTGAGGGGCGAGCCGGGGTTGTTGCAGATCACCTTCGGGGCCGATGGACAGAAGGTCTCCGAGCGCGTCGCCCGCCAGCCTGTGCCCGGATACAATGTCATCACCACGCTCGATCTCGGACTCCAGCGCACGGCCGAGTCGGTGCTTGAAAAGAACAGTAATCGCGGGGCGGTGGTGGTGATGGATCCCAACAACGGCGAGATACTCGCCATGGCGTCGTATCCCTCGTTCAACCCGAACGATTTTGTGCCTGTGGTGCCCAAGGCTGTGTTCGACCGCTACACGAACGATCCCGCGGATCCATTGGTGCCGCGTGCGTTCAGATCCGCGTATCCCCCGGGATCCACCTTCAAGGCGTTTGTCGGGCTTGCGGGATCTCGAGTCGCGCAGGATCGGCCCGCGCGAGTTGTTCGGCTGTCCCACGAGTTACACGGTCGGCAACCACACATTCCGCAACTGGAAAAAAGTTGATGCTGGCAGGCTGAATTTCCGGCAGGCGCTCACGCAGTCGTGCAACACGTGGTTTTACCAGGCGGGAATCAAGATGGGGGCCGATCCGATCATCCAGTTTTCCAAACTGCTCGGCCTCGGTCGGCGGACGGGAATTCCGCTTCGTGCCGAGTCGTCGGGGAACATTCCCGACGACGACTATATGATGCGGGTGCACAAGCGAAAAATCATGGGAGGCGACGTTGCCAACATGTCGATCGGGCAGGGCGATATCCTGATCAGCCCGCTTCAAATGGCGCAGGCCATGAGCGTGATTGCGAACGGCGGGTTTTTGCACCAGGCGCGGTTGGTGCTGCAAATTCAGACGCTCGGGAACAAGGTGGTGGCGGCGTATCCTGACAGGATTCGCGAGGAGGTGCGCATTTCTCCCGAGGTCCATGAGGAGTTGCGGCGCGCCATGGTGGGAGTGACAAGCGACGGAAGCGGCACCGCCCACAGGGCCAAGGTGAAGGGGGTCGAGGTCGCCGGGAAGACCGGCACGGCGCAGTGGGGGCCGACAGACCGTCAGCGCATCGCCGCGTGGTTCGCGGGATTCATGCCTGCCTCGAGTCCCCAATATGCCTTTGCAGCGGTTTACGAGGGCGAGCCGAACGTGAAATCGATCGGCGGCGGATCACACGCCGCGCCGTTGATCGGCAAAATTTTCAAGGAGGTGTATGCGGCGAAGGTGGCCGGGACGAAACCCGCGGCGCAGGCCCCCGTCGTGGAGGCCGCTCCGGAGGCGGAGGAGGGCGATGCGGTGCTCGATGAATCGAACTAGAAAATTTTTCAAAAAAACCCCGCGAGGCCGCTTGACACTGATTGGGCGCTCTGATGCTCTACGGCCGTCGTAGTTGTCATCAACCCACTCAAAAACCCAAAACACAAATGAATAAAGTCGAACTCACCGTAGCAGTCCAAAAAACCCTCGGATCCACCAAAGCAGACGCAGAGCGCGCCGTGAACGCTGTCATCGACGGCATCAAAGCCGGCGTCAAAAAAACCAAGAACGTCCAACTCATCGGTTTCGGCACCTTCAAGGTCGCCACACGCAAGGCCCGCAAGGGTGTGAACCCTAAGACCGGGGAAACCATCAAGATCAAAGCTTCCAAGACGGTGAAGTTTGTCGCTGGCAAGGCCTTCAAGTCCGCCATCTAACTTTCCCCTCCGCAAGAGAAGAAGACCCGCATGGGAAACCGTGCGGGTCTTTTTGTGCCGTGGGATAACGCTCCCGCAGGGGGGTGGAGAGTTGAAATGGGGGGGAGGGCGGCGGGCCTTCGATGGGCACTGCCGCGCCGGTTGGCGTAAGGGGAAAATCGGCGGGTTTGGCTTGATGAGCGTTGAATGGGGCAGGGGGAATCGGATAGTGAGAATGGGTAGATGATTTCTTTTTGGAAGCGATTCCTTCCGCGCTCGGTGGCGGCTTGGTGCATGGTAGCCATCGGGGCGGGATTGTTGGCAGGATGGGCTTTCGGGCCCGCCTGCTCGGCGCTTGATCCGCTGGGGCAGTTGTTGATCCGCTCCTACTCGCTGGTGATTTTGCCTTATCTGATGCTCGAAGTGGTCGGCACGCTCGGAGGCATGTCACGGGAGTCGCTGATCCTGTTGCTCAAGCGTGGAGGGTTGGCGCTTGTGGGGATGGTGGCCATCGCAGGCACTGCCGTGGTGTTACTGCCGATGATCCTCCCGCCGCTGGTGTCCTCACCGATCTTCGAGCCCGAGGCGATCGCATTGCCTGTCCAAGAGAGCCTACTGTCGACGTTTCTTCCCACGAACATCTTCTCGGCACTGGCAACGGGAAATGTCGCGGGGGTGCTTGTGGTCTCGATCGCGCTGGGAGTGCTGTTGCAAAAGCTGCCCGGCCGAGAATCCGTTTTGGGCGTTGTGTTGCCGCTTCGCGCGCTTTTGACCGCGGCGCTTGGAGTTGTCGCCAAGCGGATCGCTCCCTTTGGTGTTTTCGCGATCACCGCGTCCTCCCTTGGAACGGCAAGCGGCGGGGAGTTGCAACGGTTGCTCGGGTATTTGGCGATGATGCTGGTGGCGGTGGTGACAATCGGCGGGGTGCTGCTGCCAGGACTTGTGTTGTGCTTCACGCGGTTTTCGATCCGCCAGTTCTGGGGAGTGTTGCGCGATCCGGTGGTGCTTGCGGTGACGGTGGGAAATGTGCCGATCGCGTTGCCGATCGCGATCGAAAACCTGAGGCGATTGTTCAAGGAGACCCGCGAGGAAGGGGAAGGGGACGAGGATTTTTCGGTTCTCGAGGCGCTGGCTCCTATCAGCCTGCTGCTTTTTTCCACCGGGCGCATGGTTGTCCTGTCGTTCCTGCCCTTTGTGGCTTGGTATCACGACACGCCGATGCGGACGGTCGAGATCCTTCAGATATTGCCCCGCGTGTTGCTGACATCCGCCGCCGGAGCGCAGGCTGTGCTGATCCACGAGCTTCCTGCCCTCGGCCTTCCCCAGGCGCTGCTGGGGCTTTACCTGATGAATGCGCAGTGGATCGTGCGACTGAGCGACCCGTTGTCGCTTTTCTCGCTCGCGGTGGTGTCGTTTGTTGTCCTCGCCTCGTTGCGCGGGCGGTTGGTGGTTCGTCCTCTGCGCCTCGTGCTTCTTTTTCTGCTCACGGCGGCGGTGGGGCTGTCGATGGGGTGGGGGGCGAACAGGCTTCTTGCCGCGACATTGGAGGAATCGAGCGACTCCCGGCGGATCATTCTCTCGCGGGATTCTCTTTTCGCGGAACCTCCGGCGCAGGTGGTTTTTACTGGGGGAGTGCCCGATCCCGCCTCTGTGTCCCTTGCTGAAATCAAGCAGCGAGGGGTTCTGCGGGCAGGGGTGGTCGACAACTCGGTGCCTTGGGTCTACCGCAACAACGGAGGTAAAGTGGTCGGGTATGACATCGATTTGCTGACGGCGCTTGCCGCGCGGCTCGGGGTGGTGTTGGAAATTTTCCCCTCCGACCGGCGCACGCTGCGCGACTGGCTCGAGCAAGGGCGGATCGATATCGCCGCTGGTGGCATTCACGACACGGGGCTTGTTGCGGGCATGGGGATCAGGGCGATTCCCTACGAATCGGTGGTGTTGGCTTTTGTTGTTCCCGATAGCGAGGCGCAGCAATTTCAGAGGGTCATCGCGGGTGCTGCGCGTCCTCCGTTGGTGATCGACTATGGTGGGAGGGAATATCTCTCCCCCGAGCTGGAGCGGAGCATTCGCGCCCGACTCGCGGCGCGTGGGGTCTCCACGCCGCTTCAGTTCAATCGCCTCGAGCCTAGAGAGGGGTTTCCCACCGGGCGGTTCGAATTGGAAGTCCTGCTGACGAGTGCCGAGGCGGGGGCGGCTTTTGCGGTGCTGCATCCGGAGACCTCGATGATTCCTGTATTCGGCGATGCGCTTGCGGCGGATGTCTGCCTGGTTGTTCCAGCTCGCGACGTGAGTTTTATCGAATTCATCGAGGATTGGGTAAAAGGCAACCGCAACCTCGACCTGCTTGAGAATCTCCGGACGCACTGGATTCTCTTCAAAAAAACCGCCGCGAGGCCCCAGTGACTCGGCATCTTTTCTCTTTCGCGGTGTGGCTTGCGGCGGCCGCTCAGGTGCTCGCGGAGAGTGCGCGCTTCGAGAATTGGTGGGACGCCAGGAAAGCGACTGGCGATCTATTCGGAGGTGTGGTTCGGGACAACGGGCTGTCGCTCGACGGGAGATGGCGGGGGATTTATTTCGGGATTCTGGACAGCGCCAGCGGCTCGGGGGATGCGTTCGCGCAGGAGTTGTCCTTTGGAGCCAAGCTCGACATGGCGAAATTCCTGCGGCAGCCCTGGCTTGAGGGCCTCACGGCCTTCGGCGAGTCGCGTTGGCGCGATCCCGGCTCGATTGCCAATCCCAACCGCTTCGTGGATGCTTCGCCGCTCTTCAATCCCTCGCGCTTCGCGGGCGGCACGGGGTGGCGTTTGCTCACCTACGGCCTTCGCCACAAATCCGGCGAGGTCTTCGGAATCGCAGATTTTGCCACGATTACGGGCGGTTGGTTGAGGCCGAAAGACGAATTTTTGGACCAACCGCTGCAAGGTCTTTTCGTGAACAACGCGATCGCCGCAGCCGAGGGTTTGGGTGCGAATATCCCGTTTGGCGGGAGTTTTTCGACCTGGGGTGGAACGCTGCAAATCAAGGCCGCCGACTGGCAATACACGAAAGCCGGGCTGTTCATGTCATTCCCCAAATCCAACGACTCGGCGAACCACGGCCTCGCCTTCCAAGGCTACGCGCCCGCGCCCGAGCAGAACGGTTTGTTTTTCATGGGCGAGACCGGAGTGAAGCCCGAACTCGGCCCTGCCAAACTCCCCGGCCACTATGCGTTTGGCGGATATTTTTACGAGGATGGCGGGAATGTCGCGCTGAACCGCTTCGGCCTCTACTGGCAGCTCGACCAGATGCTCTGGCGCGAGTCCGCGACCACGGAGGATGCCGAAAACGATGCGGTGGATGGACTGCCGCTTGTCCCTGCCATGGAGCGTCGGCGGAAGTCCTCGAGCGAGGGATTGAGGATGTTCAGCCTGTTCCTCTACGCGCCGGAGTCGAACAATGTCTATTCCTTCTACATGCATGGCGGGTTGGTTTATGAGGGCCTGCTGCCGGGGCGGGGAGGGGACCAGTTGATCGCTGGCATTGCCCTTGGCAACTACGGTGAAAGGAGTTTGCCCGGTGCGTCTTCCACGGCGCTTGTCGAGGTGGGCTATCGCGTGCGCGTGAATGGTTGGGCGTTTGTTCAGCCCTATGCCCAATATCTCGTTCAGCCCAATGGCACCGCTGCCGTGCCGAATGCCGCGATCCTCGGGGTGTTCACGGGGGTTGATTTTTAGCGGAAATCGCCTTGCCGAAAATCGGCGGCGCGCTTAGTTGACTGCTTGTCCAATGGGCCCCTCGATTTCCAGTTTTCAATCCGCATCGATCGATGTGATGGCGAATGCGGTGAAGTCCTCGCTGGACGATGTCATGGGCACGTATCAGGGCCGCAAAATCACCGCCGGGGGCAAAAACCCCTCCGAAGCCGGGCTGGATTTCACTGATGCCACGCGCTTTTTCCAAGAGGCCGAGCAACCCGCACCGGTCAAGAGCCAGAGCCGACAGGCGGCCGATGCGAAGGCCCAGCGTCTGCGCTCCGCGATCGGGAGGGTTTTTCCCGAGATGCAGGGGTCGGCGGCACTCACACGCTTCATGGCGCTGGTTCGCCGCATGCAGCGCGAGAACCGCTTTGACGAACTCGGCGAGGAAATGGAGAAGCTTTTTCCGGATCCCTCGGTGCGATTCGGGGTCGCGCGGGCGATGTCCAGCGATCTCTCGGGCGGCGGAGGAGGCGGCGGCGGGCATGACGATGGTCTGCGGGAGAAATTGGATCAGGCCGCCGAGCGTCTGGAAAACGATCACGGCCCCGAGATTGCCGCCGGCAACAATATTTCCCCAGTCCTCAACGAATTTGTCAGCACCCGCCTCGACGACGCCGGCGATGTGCGTGAGGGGTATCGCCGGGCGGTGTTCGACTACAAGACGCCAGCGGACGCCTATCGGTTCATTGTCACGAATCTGGCGAAATTCACTGGCGGCGGGGAGGAGACTGTTTCGGCGGCGGTTGGTGAAGGGCCGGATTTCGAGCAGCGCCTGGGCGTGGCGCTGGATTTTCTGGCGAGTGCGCTTGCGGCCGATCTTGCAGCCGCCAAGCCCTCCGGCGAGCCAGCGCATTTGCGCGAGGTGGTGGATGGACTCCAGCAGGTGCGGTTCCTCGGGAATGCCCACGAGTCCTGCCGTGGCCTGTTAACGAAATTCCACCACTCAACCCGCGAGTCGGTGCCTGTCGCGCCATTCCGACTGATGACGTCCATGCTTGATGCCGCGAAGGGCGAGCGTGTTTCCGAGGGGGACTTCACGCGGGTGGCTCTTGATTTCAATGTGCCTCCGCTCGAACCCTCGATCAATTTCATGACGCAATTCCGCGAGATCGTGAGGAACCTGCCGCCGCGAGCCTATGACAAGCCCGAGGCCCGCGAGCGGGTGCTCGACGCCATGCAGAAGGCGATCGACCAATTCATCGACGAAGAGGAGGTGGCTCTCGGATGATCGACGCGGCCGTGGAGGAATTCGGCGCTCTCATCGGCATGGAGCGTCTTGCGCTCGATGCGGACGGTTCACGTGTGCTTCAGATAGAACCCTCCGATACGCTTTGCCTCGCCCGGCGGGGGCAGGAGCTGTGCGTGTCCCTTTCCCGTGAACGCCAATACTCCGGCGAGCCTTCGGCCTCGAGGATGCTTGAGCTGTTGCACTTCGAGCGCAACGAGGGGATTGGAATTCGATGCCGGCGGGGGGATTTCGGGCGTTCCACGATCTTGATGCTCGAGCTGCCCGGCGGGTCGCTTCGCGGCGGGGAGATTTTTGCTGCGCTCGACCGCCTCACAGCGCTTCACAACACGGCGGAGGCCGTGTAGCATTCGCCGCCCATGGCCAGTGTCTCCAATGCAACCGGAGCCCTCGATTTCCGGACAGGTATCGAAAGGGTGTCGTATGCGGCCACCGGGCAGAGCGATCCCACGCTCCCGCTGAACCGACCCGCGTTGAGCGAGCTGGCGGTGCCGAGCAAACTCGCCGGGTTGTTTCACGAAAAGGCCGTGGATTTGTTTCTCACCGACTCTCTTCGTCCGAAGGAAATGACTGCCGCGTTGCTTGGGGCGGCCTCCTACGGGGAGCATTTGGCGAAAATGCGCAGGCGCTTGCGCGAACTTCGAGCCGGATATCCCCGCCGCGACGAGGCATTCCAGGCTGGGTTGAAACTTCTCGAGGAGGATTGTGAAAACCTCCAACTTCTCGATGCGCTCCGGCGCGTGATGATCGGAGGCTGAAACTATGGGAACCACCGACGCCATGCCGATCCAGACCATGAGAGAGTCTTTGCACCTCTTGGGTTGGCTGAATGCCCGCTATGGCCGGCCCGACCGTGCCATCGGGTATTTTGAATTAATGACGGTGGTGGATGGGCTCAACGCCACCTCGTGGCGCACGCTCGCCACCATACAACTTTCGCTCGAAAAAAATCCCGAGGCCCTAGCGAGTGCCGCCAAAGCGCTCGAGCTAGGACTTCCGCCCGAAGAGGCCGCACTTTGCCAACTGGTGCTGGCCATCGCCGCGCGCCGCCTCGGGGACACCGCCTCGAGCGACAAGGCGGCGGCGGAGTATTTGAAAACGAGAACCGAATCCGGCCAAGGGGGAGGGGAGGCGTGATGGAGACCTTCCTCATGCGGTTGCAGAATTTCGCCTTCGCCTCGAAGCGTTATGGCGACATCTACATCGCCGCGATCATCGTGTCGGTGGTCGGCCTGATGATTGTGCCTGTGCCGCCGTTCCTTCTCGACACGCTTATTGCGGTGAATCTCGGGATCTCGGCGGTGCTTCTTTTCATGTCGCTTTACATGAAAAACGCGCTGGCGTTCTCGACTTTTCCGAGTGTCCTGCTGGTGACCACGTTGTTTCGGTTGGCGCTGAACATCACGACCACCCGCATGATCCTCGTCGATGCCTATGCGGGCGAGATTATTTACACCTTTGGAAATTTCGTGGTCGGCGGAAATTTTATCGTGGGCGTGGTGATTTTCCTGATCCTTCTACTCGTCCAGTTCATCGTGATCACCAAAGGTGCGGAGCGCGTCGCCGAGGTGGCGGCGAGGTTCACGCTCGATGCGATGCCCGGCAAGCAGATGAGTATCGATGCCGATCTGCGCGCGGGGAACATCACCGTGAAGGACGCTCAGTCCCGCCGCAGCGTGATCGAGAGGGAAAGCCAACTCTTTGGTGCGATGGACGGTGCGATGAAGTTTGTGAAAGGCGACGCGATCGCCTCGCTGATCATGGTCGCGATCAATATCGTCGCCGGCATCCTCATCGGTGTGTCGCAAAAAGGCATGGAGATCGACAAGGCCGTCACGACCTACTCGATCCTCACGATTGGCGACGGGTTGGTTTCGCAGATTCCCGCGCTGCTCATCTCGATCTGCGCGGCGATGATCATCACACGCGCCGGGAGCGAGGAGGGGCTTGGCCTTGGTGGCGATGTCGTCGAGCAAATCTTCGCCGCCCCGAAAGCCCTCATTATCGGCGGCGTGGTGGTTTTTGCGATGGCGCTCATCCCCGGGTTCCCGAAAATCCAATTTTTCACCCTCTCCTTGATCATTCTCGCATTGGGTTTCGCCCTCAAGCGCGCGGCGGACAAAACCAAAGGCCGAAGGCGCACCGAACGTCTCCATGCTGGCGGCGACGGGGCCGTCAAGAGTGGCCAGGCACCGCCCTCCGAGGAGGACGATGAGGACAGCTCCACCGAATTTTCCATCACCGTGCCGATCATGCTCGAGGTCGATGCCGCTGTGCAGGAGCATGTCACCGCAGAGCGCCTGAACTCCGAGCTCGTCCAGGTCCGCAAGGCGCTCTACCTCGACCTCGGCGTGCCGTTTCCGGGGATTTACCTGCGTTTCAACCAAAACCTCCACTCGGGCAAATACCAGATCCTCCTCCAAGAGGTGCCCATGTCCGACGGGGTGATCCGCCCAGGCTTCCTGTATGTGCGCGAGACCGAGGAGAATCTCTCTCTCTTTGGAGTCCCCGCCGATCCCGTCGAGAAGCCGCCCGATCGCCGCGCCGCGTTTTGGGTGCCGCTCGAGTTCCAAGCCAAGCTCGTCGAGGCCGGCATTTCCTTCATGGAGCCGCCGAAGCTCCTGAGCTTCCACATTTCGCTCGTCCTGCGCCGCTATGCGTCCGACTTCATGGGCTTGCAGGAGACCAAAGGCCTTCTCACCCGCATGGAGGGGGAGTTTGGCGAACTCGTCCGCGAGGTTCAGCGCGTGATCCCGCCCCAGCGCATCGCCGAGGTGCTTCAGCGCCTCGTGCAGGAGGACATCTCGGTCCGCAACCTGCGACTGATTTTCCAAGCCCTCATCGAGTGGGCGCCGAAGGAGAAAGACACGCTCATTCTCTCCGAGTATGTCCGCATCGCCCTGCGGCGCTACATCAGCTACAAATTCAGTGGCGGCCAAAACATCCTCGTCGTCTACCTCCTCGATCCACAAACCGAGGAAACGATCCGCAAGGCGATCCGCCAGACCTCCGGCGGCAGTTTCCTCGCTCTCGATCCCGCCACCTCGAAGAAACTCGTCGAGGAAATCAAAGCCAAGGCCGGTGGCTCGGTGCAACGCGAGCGCACCCCGGTGCTCCTCACCTCGATGGACATTCGCCGCTTCCTCCGCAAGTTGGTCGAGTTGGAATTGCCCGACCTGCCGGTGCTCTCCCACCAGGAGCTCACCGAGGAAATCAACATCCAGCCCCTCGGCCGCATCGGTCTCAAATGAAAACACCCACACTTATTCTCTCCATGTTGCTGCTTGTCGCCGGTCTTCTCCGTGCCGCGGACTCTTCACCGCTCCGCGTGCTCGCTTACGATCGCACGATCCCCGCAGCGCTGAGTGATGATTTCACTCGAAACACAGGCATTCCGGTCGTGATCACAAGCGCCTCTTCAAGCATCGAGGCGGCCGATCTGCTTTACGACAAAAAGGAGACCTTCGATGTAGTGATCGTCTCAAACGATGTGCTCAGGGCGATTCGCGACCGTGGGGGGCTGCTTCCACTGAACCGTGAAAACATTCCGAATGCGTCAAGAATCCGACAGCCCTGGTTTGAGGTCTCCGGCGACCCTGCAGGAAAATTCTCGCTGCCGATCGATGTCGCCGCCATGGGCATTCTTGTGGACCTTCGCGTTAGCCAACCCGACATAACCGGCTACATGGACGCCTTCAGGCAACAACGGCCCGGCGGGGTGGCAGTGATGGTGGACCAGCGGGATTTCCTTGCCGCCGCCCTGCTGTCGCTCGGCGCTTCGGTCAATGAACTCTCTCCCGACAACCTTCGCGCGGCCCGTGTGATCGTTGTGAATTGGCTTAAGAATACCGCGCCCGCGTCGAAGGGCATTTGGTCTGACAACCAGCCCCAGGCGTTCCAAACGCTCTGCAAGGGGCTTGAGAGCGACATGTATGGGGCGGCTTTGATTTACAGCGGCGACGCCATCGCGTTGATGAGCGCTTTGCCGGACCGATTCAAATGGGTCAATCCCGTCGAAGGCAGCCTGAAATACATGACATTGTGCGCGATTCCCAAAAGCTCCGCCCGCCCCGAGGCTGCACACAAATTCATCAATTACATCCTCGACCCCGCCATCGCCGCTCAAATCGTCGTGGCACCGGGGTTCGGCATTCCGCTCAACACTCCGTGGTCCAAGATGCCCCTCAACTTCCACGGCAACCCCTCAAACATGGAGGCCGGCGACTTGATGGATCATTTCTCCGTGCAGGCCGATATCACCCACGAACCCCGCCGCGAGTTGGAGGAATTTTTCCGCTCCCTCCCAGACCCCTCGGCACCACCTGCTCCATGATTTGACCACAGAGGGCACGGAGAACACGGAGAGGAAGAAGAGTCTGAAATGCTGAATTTCAAAAATTTGAATTACTTCATCGGTAGATTCTGTTTCCAAGGTGGTTAAAACCCCTATTCTTCTATTCTTAAATGGTGCCCAAACCCAAAAAATCCACGATCCGAGTTCAAGGTAGGGAAATCACGATTCTCAACATCAAGGGGGATGACTTTATCTCCCTCACTGATATGCTCAAAGCAAAGGATGGTGATTTTTTCATCTCAGATTGGCTGCGCAACAGAAATACCATCGAGTTTCTTGGAATCTGGGAATCTGTCCATAACTCCGTTTTTAATTATGGCGAATTCGCCACAATTAAAAGCCAAGCTGGTCTCAATAATTACAAGATCAGTGTGAAAGATTGGGTCGAGAAGACCCGAGCCATCGGTTTGAAAGCTGCCGCAGGCCGTTATGGCGGCACCTATGCCCACAAGGATATTGCATTTGAGTTCGGTATGTGGATCAGTGCCGAGTTTAAGATATACCTCATCAAGGAATTCCAACGCCTCAAGGAAGACGAGAATCGCCGCCTCTCACTCGCTTGGAATCTCAATCGCACCCTCTCCAAGCTGAACTACCGCATCCACACGGATGCCATCAAGACACACCTTATCCCGCCGGAAGTCACCCCCGCTCAAGCTTCCGTGACTTATGCAACCGAGGCTGACCTCTTGAATGTTGCCCTCTTCGGCCTCACCGCCCGCCAGTGGCGCGATGCCAATCCCGGCTTGGAGGGCAACATGCGCGAATACGCCAGTGTCGAGCACCTCCTCGTCCTCGCAAACATCGAAGGTATGAATGCCGAACTCATTCACATGGGCCTCCCTCAGTCAGAGCGCCTGAAACGCCTCAACCAAATCTCCATTCGCCAAATGGAAATCCTGACTTCATCCAGCACGGCGCTGCCCGCTTACGAGAAACAATCATCCGCCAAATGATTTTATCCATACTGACTTTTCTGCCCCAATCCTCTCCCGCCTCCCAGATTCATTAACTCTTAAAACCTAATCCTCACCTCCAACCAACACATGAAAAAACCCACCACCCTACTGCTCGCAGCAGCTGCCACGGCGCTCCTTGCCGCCTGCGCCACGAAGCCCGTTCCCGTCGCCCCCGGCTACGAGAATGACGACTTCGACAACGACATCCCGAAGAACGAAGTTCCCGCGACTGTCCTCGCCGCCGCCAAGGCGGAGATTCCCGGTTTTGTGTTGGAGGAAGCCGACCTCCAGCAACGCGGTGCCACGCGCTTCTTCGAGCTCCAAGGCCGCGCCAATGGCCGCCCCTACGAACTCGACATCACCGCCGACGGCCGCGTCCTCCGTATCGAGCGCGATTGATTCTGCCTTGAACAATCAATCTTCACCGTTGTCGAAGGTGGTTCGATTTCCCTAAAACCTTTCCCTGAACAAAACCAAACACACATACTCAAAACCATGAAAACACTAAAAAGCCTACTCCTCGTCACCTCCGTCGCCGCCCTGGCCGCCTGCGCCTCCTCGAAGCAATGCAGCATGGACTCCGGCTCCTGCAGCTCCTCCACTTCCTGCACGAAACCCTGCGGAGTTCCAGCCAATATCCTTGCTGCCGCCCAAGCGCGCGTGCCCGGATTCGCCATGACCTCGTATGACACCGATACCGACAACGGCCGGATGGTCTATGAACTCGAAGGCACCGCATACGGCCGCGAGTGCGAGATCAAAGTCGACGCAGCAGGCAAAGTCCTGAAAATCGACCGCGACTAAGCCCACAACCCTACCAGCGGGGCCTGTAAAATCCGCACTCCGGCCCTTTTCAGCGCCCCGCTGTTTCCTAACTCGCCACCCAACCAAGTTCCCCCCGCTTTTTCTATAAACTGAAAACTGAAATCCTGAAAACTTCCTAAAACCTAATTGCTGAAACGCCATTTCACCCTTCAAGCCGCCTTCGACAGCTCCTCTCCACTTTACTCCAATTCCTAAAACTTAATTCTTAAAACTTAAAACTCCACACCACCATGACCCTCGACCAAGCCCAAAAACTCGTCTCCGACCTCGGTTCCGCAATCGGTGCCGAATCCGCCGCCTTCACCATGAACGATCTCGGGGAGGCCAACCTCGTTTACGATGAGACCTCCGAGGTTCTGATCAAACATTTCGAAAACTGCCTCATTCTCGGTTGCGCCGTCGCCGATGACATCGGGCTCGCCGACCCCGGGCTTTTCCCGACGCTCATGGATTACCAGTATCTCGGCATCCGCACCTTTGGAAATGTCCTGTCCTGGAATTCCGATGGGTCCAGCCTGCTCCTTTCCCGACATGTTTTTGGCGACCCCACGGCAGCTGATCTTGCCAATGAACTCGAGCGCCTTCTCCATGCCGCGCAGAGCGTGCGCGAGGACTTGGGCATGATTCTGGATGGCAACTGGCAATCCACCGCGGCCGGGGAGATGGAAACGGAAGTGGCGGCCCTGCCAAGCTTTCTCGACCGCGCCTGAGGCGGCTTACTCGCAAGTTCCAGACCTCACACAAGGAGCATTCCCGTGACTGAAATCACACAATCCGTAAACTACAGACCGTTGCAATCCAAGCAACCGCCGGCACCCTACAGATTCGATGCACAGCCGAAGATCGACACCCTCGACGGGAAAAAATTCCGCAGCTTGCACAATGTGAATTCCAAGGGCCAATACACCGCGATCCACTCCAGCAAATTCCAGCGGGTGCATCCCACCCAAGAGGAGTTTAGCGGCAAAATCGGTGCGAATTACCGGAATCTCGTCGAGATTGACTCAAAGGAAGGAGTCCACACCGCGAAGCTCAAGGCAAACGACAAGGAAAAGAAAATAGACACCAAGATAGGATCAGCGACTCGCGGCACCAAGGAAGCCTCCGAGAGCAACGAGAAGGATTTCCATGAGGCATTCCGGCAGGAAATGGATTCAGAGCCGGCACCAAGCAGTCGCGGAATTTTGTCGAAAATTTGGGCCAAAATGACCGGAAATGAAGAAAAACTTTCACTCGCAAAAGACAACAACAACACATTTCGCCTTGAAACCACTTCATCGAAATCCGCCGGCGACTCTGTTGAGGTGCAGCCTTTGCCGGAGGACATCAAAGACAAATCCAAAGGAAAAAGGATTCTCTTTGGCATTGGCGTTGGCCTGTTGGCAATCGGGTTGGTTGCAAGCGGTATAGGGATTCCCATGTTCTTGGGTGCCGCCGGGTTGGTTATTGGCTTGGGCACCGTTGGTGGTTTGCTTGGTGCTGGTGCTTTAGCCAAGTTGTGCTCGAACATTAAATCCCCCTGGTGGGCCGGCACAGTCGATGGCCAGCGCCAATGGGCCGAGCGTAAAGCCGCTGTCGTAGTTGGAGATGGCATCGAGGGCATGGTCCGAAACCAAGTCTTGAAGGGTGCTGTGGGTGATGACGCCGAGTTCAATCCCGCCGACCAATCCCAGTGGAAGGACCCTGCACTTCTTAAGTCAGAGATGGTTGTGGGCTGGATGAAGCTCGCCAAGCACAGCAGCCCCGATGAGATGAAGGCAAAAATCCGCGAGGAGTTGCTCAAGCCTGACCGCTCCTTCCTTCACCCTCAAACCATCAAGGACGCCAAGCGGGGGACCATGACAGGGTGGTGGTTTACTGGAAACCCCAAGGGCCATGCCGAAAAAACGGTCAACATCGTCGCCGAGGAAATTTACCGCGGTGTCATCCGCGGCCTCGCCAGCGGCTACATGGGACTCGTCGAGGCTGAAATGGCCGATGCCAAGACGACGACAGCCCAAGAGGCGCTGAAGCCTTGGCTTGAAAAAAACACGAAGGACTTCAAAGCCGCCTTGAGCCAATTCCCTGCGGGGGTTGAAGCCAACCAGCCTGTCGAAGCAGCCCTCGAATCGCGCGCGTTCGAATTCTACGAAACCGACAAGGCGCTCGCGAAGGTCGAATCCTATCAAAGCCAAGCAGTGGCCGTGCAGACCCAACTCGACGAGAAAAAAGACGTCATCGGCGACGCGAACCACGGGGTCTATTCCGAGGTCCTGAAATCATTCAACCACGATGTCGCGACCTTCAAAGACTCGCTCGGCGTGGTGGACCGCCTCGTTCACGGCAAAGACGCGCCCGACGGGAATCCGAGTCTTCAATCGGTCAATTCCGGACTCGGCGAGATTCTCGACACGCATCTCGATCCCTCCGAGGAAATGGGCTCTGTCGATCAGATTCAACAGCGGCTCCATGCCGACCTCGCTAAACTGGAGGGTCTGCTTGCAAAAGAGGTCGCAGACGACAACGCAAACCCTGCCCTTCTCAAACAGCATCACGACGGATTGACCGCGCTCTCCGCCCAATACAAAGGGGACAACGGCGCCATCCAAACCATCGGCAAATTCGCAACCACATTGGCCACGGCGGAAAATGCGCTGAAAGGCAACGAGCTGACCCGCGATAAAATACAAGAGCAGAAGGAAAGCCTCGATGGCTTAAACAAGCTTTCCCAAGGTGATGCCTGCCCGCTCAAAACGGATACAGCGGTTTTGGGAAAAATCTCTCAAGCAGAAAAAAACCGGGACAAGATGGTCGAAGACATCGGCAATCTTGATAAAGCCTACGCGCAGTTTGAAAACATGAAGGCTTCCAGCGCCGGTCTCGTGGAGAAGGCAAAGGTCAATCTGGTTGATGCGCTGAGATCGGATGAGTTCCAGAACCTCAAGCACAACAACGATTCCGTCCTTCTCGGGTTGAAGAATTGGACGGATGCCGGGCGAGGCACGCCACTCGATCTGCACCCTGTGGAGGAATTCGGCTCTATCAAGAGACAAATGGTTGCCGGGGCGATCCGCCTTTCCGAGGGAAGTGAACTCGGCTCCATGGCCTTTGCGCTGGAGGCGCTGTGTGAGGAAAACCGCACTGGTGTCGTTGACAAACTCAAGAGTTTCGGTGCCGAAAAAACTGCTGATCTCCTTAAAACGCTCAATACCATTCACGATGGTCAAGGTTCTGACACGGTCAAAGCAGCCAAAACCTATGAAGCCACAGTCCAATCGGGGATCGATTCCAATGAGGCCGCGACTCTGGCCAAGACGCTCTATCCGGATCAAGTCGCTCAGTTGGAAAACTTCCGGAAATTCTCGGTGGTCTTGTCGAACCTCGATAAGGTCAAAGAGAAATTGGCCGAACCTCTCTCGACTTGGGCCAAGTTGGAAGGAATCAACAGCGCGGACACTTCCACGCGAAGCGGCTTCCTCACCCTTCTGGGGCATGAAAAACTGGAGGGGACTAAAGACAAGTCGGCTCTTCACGATCTAAAAGCCCAACTCGATAGCCTCGGCGGGGGGATCCTTGCAGAGCACGCGGAGCAAATCGCGGGGATCGACTCCGATACACTGGGCAGGCTTGAAAAATTAACCAGCACACTGACTGGCACCGAACTGCCCAAAGCAATCACCGACGCAACGATCCGCCTCGAGGCCCAAGTTGCGGCCTTGAATCAGCAGGTTGGCGGCGAAGAAGGCTTGTCCAACGCTGCAAAACCGGAGAGCCACGCCGATCTCGAAGTGATCGGTGAAGTAATAAGCCAGGTTATTGAAAATCAGAATGATACCAAAATTGAATTGAGGAATGCCGCGCTGAGTGCTGAACAAACGGCAGAGGCCATCTGTAAACTGCTCGGTGCAAAGATTTCTCCCGAAGAAATCCGCGAAAAACTGCTAAGCAACCTCGAACTCAAACAACTTCTCCAACTCGGAGTCGCGGCACAAGAAGCCGTTGACGGCAATCAAGACATCCCGTCATTGGCTCACAAGTTCACCAAGGAACAACTTCAAGCCGGGCTGCGCAAATTGAGAGAATGCCCGATCGTTCCCGTCGCCGGCGTCACGCATTTGACCACACAGGAGACCGCGTATTTGACCGACAGGAACAAAGCCATCAAGCAAATTCAAAAAGAGACCGGGAAAATCGACGCAATGGATTCCGCCAAGGCAAAGAAGGCCATGGCCAAAGCCATTCGCAAATACGAGACAGAGATCGAGAATTTCCTCCACGAGGAAAGAGCCTATGAAGCCATGAAGTCTCTTTATGAAGTTGGCACTGTGTCAACAGCCGATCTGAGGAAGCTGTTTGAAAAACACTCGCCGGATTATCAACAAACCCGTGTCGTGCTGAACCGCAATCTCGGGACTCAAGAACTCCTCGACGATCAAAATCTAAAGTCACTCGACGATAAGCATCTTCAGAATCTCAAGCCTCGGATTGAGGTATTGAACAAAATTAAGGATGCCCAAAATCCCCATTCCATTTGGCGCGAGTCCGAATACCTTAAGGGCGTCGAAACCCGGCTTGCTGAGATTCGAGGAGAAGGCAAAATCAAAGAGGCCTTTGAACAAGCCGCCAGCGGCGGCCTCATGGAATACGGCAAGCGCCTCCACGAAGGCGATGCGGGTAAAGATGCAACGCCGGACCAACTCCGTCTCGCCTATCTCAAGGGCCAGTCGGAGGCGGTCAAACGGGGTCTCAAGTATCTCAATCCCAAAAATATGGAAATTGTCCGGCCGGGCATTTTCCGCAGGGCCTACAACAAGATTTTCAGCCCCGCCACCAAGTATGAAAAGCTCATTGGCTCGGCAGATCTCAATTCATTCCATGAGAATATCGCCAAGCTATCACAAAACAATGAGCTGAAAGCCTATTTGCAGGGCACACTTGATGACTTGAAGGAACAACAATCCATTCTTGTTGAAAAACGAAATGCCCTCGTTGGCGATGCGAAGAAAGTGGAACTCGGACTTCGCATGTTTGCCATAGACCATCTGGCCAATCTTGGCGGTTCCAACGCCGATCCGAAACTGACCGAATCCGATTTCGCTGCCGCTGTCACTCAATGGAAAAAACGACTTGGCGACTCCCAAAGTGCCTTTTCGGATATCGAAACCAAGCTGAAAGAACAACTCGTCGGCAAGTCGATCTCCGAATTGGAAGCCGACCTCGATCCCGAAACCCGGGCGGAATTCGAGAAACAACTCGAATCTCTGGACGCCCATCAGCACGATGTTGCCAGAGCCCATGAACAACTCGCAGTCAAAATCAACGCGGCAGCCGATCTCGTTACATACAAAGAAATGACCCGCGAAGATTTTGGGAGCAGCAGGCTCTTCGTTAAAGATCGAAATGACGAAAAATCACCGACATGGATGAGCAAGAATGCTGTCATGATCCAACCTCAAGAAAAGATCATAAACATCCTCCACAAAATGAAGAATGCCGTCGGCGATGAATCGCTAAAGGTCAATCTCACCGCACTGTCCAACCAATTCGTGGGAGTGGAAGCGGTTCATGGGTTGTTGATCACTGGAGTGGAGGATGAATCCCTGGAGTTGGAGGAGTTGCAAAAAACTCTCCCCGAGATCGGCATAAGAGTCGGATTAATAAAGGAGGAAGCCGGACAAGTGTTCAATGCCATCCGCAGCATGCCCAAAATTCCCGGTATTAGAATTCCCGGTATTAGAAGTGCCAGCGAATCGCTGCGTGAGCGGTTGACCGTTGGTTACGACAGCGGACAGTCCGCTTTGGACACCATGCAGGACCGACTCAACAGAGAGATCACCAAAATTGAGCAACTACAAGTCAAGCTCCAAGCGCTTGTCGAAAAATCCAACCCAAGATAGTTTCAGAGACACGGAGACGGAATGTAGCGCAGGCGACCCGCCTGCGGATTTGGTTCAATGGCAGGCGAGACGCCCGCCCTACGATTCGCTGAAAATTACTAATTAAATTCTACAAAAAAAATGCCTCTGAATAATAACTGGAGCACTCTTGTCACCGAATTCGGCCGCTCGATCGGCCTGCCTGAAATGTCGCTCGGCGACATCGGCCTCTGCCGTGTTGAATTGGATGACTGCACGGCGATCGATTTCGAAACAGATGCCGCCGGCAGGCTGCATCTTTACTGCGTGATGCCTCCGGTGCCTGCCGGTTCGCGTCCTGCCCTGCATGAGGCGATGTTGCAAGCCAACTATGTCGGCCAACGAGAGCCCGTGAAAGCCTCCTTTGGAATCGACCCGGCGAACAGTGAGGCGGTCTTGCACCTGGCCTTGCCGGAGGCGGCGGGGGAATCCCTCGAGGTTTTCTCCCAATCGGTTCAGGACTTCAGCGCCATCGCCAACCTCTGGTGCCAAAAAATCCGGGACAACGACTTCGGAACGACGCAACCAGCGGATTCAACTCACCCGCCCGTTTATGCCTGACGCCTCTATTTCCAGAAATCCGAGAGTCCTGGGTTCGCACACCGTTCGGACCCTCAAAACCGAAACACGCGAGAAACCGGAGGCCGAGGGCGGGTTTTGGGACAAATTCAAATTCCTCTCGCTGGGACAGAAGATCGGGCGCAGTTTTGCAACAATCGGCTCCGGTGTGGCTGTTGGTGGTGCTGGACTTGGGATTGGCATGGCCGCCGGTCTTGGCTTGGGGATCGCCACCGGGGGGATCGCGGTCGTTGCATTCGGCCTCGGCGCCCTCGGCTTCTACGGAGTGACCCGCCTCGTTCGCGGCGGCAAGGAAGAGGCCCGCGTGGTCCGGCAGGAGGAATGCCGCCCGAGGGAAACAAAGGTTCAGAAAAGCGAGGCCACGGTCCCCACGCGAGCGAACATTCCGCTCGAAACCACCACGGTCCTCGGAGCCAAGGATCGACAGGTGGCGACCGGGCACATCCTGAATCAGGTTTGCGACACCGGATTTGAGGAAAACGGCCCGGCATCGGGACTTTCAAAAGGGTTCATGCCGGATTTGCACCGATCCGAGTTCACGGTCCAAACCTCGGATGGGCGCGTCACAAACTTCGGTCGATCTTCGTTCCAAAACGCCGGCAAGGATTTGTCGAATCTCACGGATGCTGACAAGTCCGATGTTATTTCCCTTTTCAAGAATGCCATCACCTCCGAACCCTCCTTGGGCGAGGGCAAGGACAAAATCGCGAAATGGCAAAAGGCCGCGTCTGGTTTCATGAACCAAATCTCTCCAATGGGCACCCAAGCCTTGAGCGTTTTGGCAAGCAAACTTCAACTCGCCGAGCGGCGGGGGGACTACCAATCAAAATACAACCTTCGCATCGAACCTGGAGGAAACAGCGCCATTTTGGAATGCATCGAAACGGGCGGCATCGATGGAATCAATTACATTAATGAAAAGGGTGGTGTGGATGGCAATTCCTGGCGGGATGAAGAGTCCGCGCTGGATTATGGCATCGACCGCGGCTCTGCGTCCCTCAAGAAAGTCACGGTGTTGCGAATCACACTGGAGGAGGAAGGTGCTCAAAATGTGGAAGGCGCAGCCAAACAGATTCGGGATGGCGTGGGCCTCGAGGTTCTCTCCTACAGTTCCAGTTACTCTCTCGGGCTCATGTCCCAGGAGGATTACGACAACAAAATCGCCGGGAGGGATGCCAACCAAATCAAGGAAAATGAGAATAAATACCAACTCCATCTCATGGGCCGACAACCACTTTCCCCTTTGGAAGTCCTGAATCTGGAAAAGAATCTCATTCCGGATTCCGGGGAATATGCCGACGCCATTGCCAAGAAAACCGCCTCGCTTGATGAGATGAAATCAATGGTCGAAGCGTGCTACACCCGCCTCGCCACACTCGCGACCGAGATACTGTTGAGAGACGATGTGGAGGACGAGGACAAGGCGGAAATGGCGCAAAAAGCCATCCCGGGCCGAGGCGTGGCTGAAAAATATCCGCTCTCCGAACAAAATTATCTCGCCGGCAACGGCGACAAACGCCTCGTTGGCGACTCCGTGCGGGATTTCGACCTGCAGGAATTTGCAGAAACCAAAGCCCGCGAGGAGGTCGGCACAAGGATATTGGGAATCACCCCGGAGGCGTATTTTTCGGCCATCAAGCCAAGTGGCTCCGGCATGGTGCTCGGTAAAACTTTTGCAAATAGCGAAAAGCTTCATCCGATTTCTGAGAAATTGAGAACCGACTTGGTGCAGGCATTCGACGAAGCCACCACCCTCGATGATTTTTATTCCAAGGCCTCGACGCTTGTCGAAAATGCCAGGCTCGAGGCCAATGCGCTTGATCTGAAATAACACATCCTATGACCGAAAAACAAAAAACGATCTCCTCATGGCTTGCCGACGCTGGCGCTGAGGGCGGGCATCACTTGGCGCTTGGCGAGGACGGGCATTGCACCATTTCTTTCGGCGAGGGCTTGCAGTGCCTTGTCGAAGTGCCTGGCGAACCCGAATCCGACATCGTGTTCCTCTACTGCCCGCTGGTCGCGCTTCCCGCCGATCTCGGGGAGCAAAACGCCCTGCTGAGGCAGTTGTTGGAGTGGAACATGTTTGGCATCGCCACCGCCGGAGCCCATCTCTCGCTGGACCCACGCTCGGAGACCGTCGTGCTCGGGTTTGCCGCCGATCCCGACATGCTGGATGCCGAGATGTTCAAGCAAGCCCTCGGCGACCTGCTCGACACCGCAGTTGCCATCCACGGGAAACTCGGTGAAACTGTAAGCTCCCCCGACGGGTTGCCGACAATTTCTCCATTCAACCGGGCCTGACCCCCATCGCGCCATGCCCGAAATCAACAATTTGAGAATCTTCCCGGGAGCCGTGCATGACCGCGGGCACATTCAGCAAGCCGGAGCGTCTTCCGGCGGGGTGCACCGGAACCTCGGCTACCACTACACCAGCACGGGCTTCACGCCGCATGGCCTGAGTCCGTCGCGCATGCTCAACACCACGCTGCGCTGGGTGACTTTGAGCGCACCTTTCACCAAGCTGGGCGATGCCATCCAAGGGGGCTACGACTCCAAAGCCGCAACAGCATCCGGCAAGGCCCGTTACTGGACCGGAGCCATCATCAAAGGATGCGCAAACATCACCGCCGGCGCGGCGGGCATTGCAAGCGGCGCGGTGGCCACCGGCACATCCTTGGCCACGAATGTCGTCGGCGGACTCGGGCGCTTTGTTCTCGGATTGGTTGTTGGTCTCGCCGGTCTGGTTGCCGGGAAAAGCGAATGGAAAAAAACGGCTCTCGATCTGCTGATATTCTCCTTTGTCAACAAAGGGTCCCAGACCCCGCTCGATGCCGAGGGGGCGGAAAAGGTCATGGCCCAGGCAAAAATCGCAAGAATCACCTCCTCGACATCCTACCGTGAGCTGCCGGAGGGCTTCATTCCTGCCCTAGTTGGCGACATTCCCGATTCCGTCCTCGCGCGGGGCGCCACAGACACCTCCACCGGCGAACAAGTGCAACTCCGGGCCCACACCGGAACCCGCTCGGAGAAAAATGGCGGGCCGTCGGAGAACGATCCGCTCGTGCTCACCGGAGACGGTTGGTCCGCCCTCAAGGTGTGTGTGTTCAAGACCAATGGAAAGACTCCGAAATTCGTCCTGTCCTTTGCCGGCACCGAGTTCAAGGACGGCCGCCTGGCCACGGTCAAAAGCGACATAGGCCAAACCCTCGGAATCAAAGACAGCGCGATCGAAGACGCCGAGCGCCTCGTCAAGGCCTTCGCCGACAAACACGGCAAGAACAACATCGAGGTTGTCGGCCACTCGCTCGGCGGCGCATTGGCCCAATACTCCGGCATCAAGCATGGCGTGAAAGTCACCGCCTTCAACAGCATGGGCCTCAGCGTGAGCCTCCGCGACCGCCTCGGAGCACAAAAAATCAACGAGGCGAATGTCACCCACATCAATAGCTCCGGAGATTCCCTCAGCCAAAAAGTGGAGGCGCGCCGCTTCGGCATCACCGCTTCCTCACAAGTCGGAAAACGCTATGTCATCGATGTGGACCACAAGGGTGGCCACAAGATGGAATGCATCACGGACGGCCTCGAGAAAATTCAGGAGCAAGCCGGAACCTTGGAGGGTTCGCTTTTGGACGAGGACCGCAGTTCATAAAACCCAACCGAACACTCCAAGGAGGTTTCGCTGACAAGCAAAACGACCGCACTACAAATCACTGAAAACTGAACCCTGAAAACTCCCATGCACTCGGCCTTCCACTACCTCCTCTCCGATTTCACAAAATCCCTCGGCCTCGATCTCGAAGTGCCGCCCGCTGAGGACCTCGAGTCCTTTGAATTCACCCACGAAGGCACCCGCTGCGTGGTGCGACCAGCGGAGGATGCCGCGCAGGTCTTGATCGAAGCCGATGCCCTGCGTCTCGACAGTTTGCCGGTCATGGAGCGTTCGCAGGCCGTGCGGTTTCTCCATGGCCTGAATCGAGCTGCGTTGTCGACAAACCACCTCGTGGCCACGCTGGATGTGGATGACGAAATCCGCGTGTCCAAAAGCCTTCCGTTTGCGAATCTCACCGCCTCCGCGTTGGCCGATGAGATGGTGTCGGCTGTTGAAGCCGCCCGGAGCCTCGCGCGGAGCCTGCGGATGTTGTCCCAAGCCGAAAACGCCCAACCAGAACAATCGCCGCAAGAGCCAGCATCGGCATCCACCATTCCCTGCCCGCTGCAACTCGCCTGACGCCCCGCCATGCCCTCGTTGAACATCAGCTCCGTGGCGCAAAAAAGCGGCAGCCACGCTATCAGCAAAGCCGACGCCTCCGCCGTCGAAGCCCGCCAGGTCCTCCGCGACATGCGTGCCCAACTCGTGGGGCAGGACGGCACCGTTTCCTCCGGCTACCTCTCGATCAACACCCGCAAGGACGGCACGGTGAACCTCGAAACCCGCGGCCGCCACGAGTTGGGGAGCTTCCACTCCGATAAAAAAGACGCCTCCAACATCGTTCAAGAGCCTGATCCGCGACGGCTACGGGAAGCATCTCGGTAACGGCTCCGAGACGGCTCTGCTGGCGCGAGCTCAAAACCTACCTGCAAACCACCGACCAACGCCTCGGCACGCACAGTTTCGTCCAGTTGATCGACCGGTTGGAAAAAAACATCGCCGCCGCCGAGTCAGGGCCACAAACCGACGCCAAGGTCAAAGCCGATGTGCGCTTCAAGGCGAATTTCAACCTCCGCCTCAAGACCGACGGGTGCGCGCCCCAGGCGAAATCCCAATTCAAGGAAATCATCGACACCGTGCGCCCCGACACCGCCTCGCTCTTCAAGCACATCCTCTCTCCCGGCGTCTCCAAGGCGGGAAATGTCGCCGCCCGCACGCAAGTCGTCGGGGATGCCGACGGCAGCATGTGCCGCACCGTTCTCTCGGCCATCAACAGCGGCCACATGGAACTCAAGGAACCCGAACTCAAGCTCCTCGCCGAGGTCATGGATGCCGAGGCGGAAGCTTCCCGCGCGTATGATCGAATGAAAGACGATCCCCTCGTCGCGTTTCAAAAAAATCCCGACATCTCCGCCAAGCTCGACCAAATCGTCGCCAACGCTACCTTCAAGCCCGGCCACCACAAGCTCGTTTACATTGGCGACATCGTCCACGACCGCTTCAGCAACAACAAAGTCGCCATGGACCAACTCATTCGCGGCCTACACGCCCAAGGCGCCGTGTTCATCACCGGCAATGCAATGTTCAACGTCTCCTCGGGAATTCCTGTAAAAACTGCCATCCTGTGAAAAATTCATTTTCTTGCTTATTAAATTCGTAACAAATGCGATACATTTTATATTCTGCGTGGAATGGGGAATCGCAAGTGCGAGGAAGCGTATTTTACACTTGACAGGTTGAATATTTGTAGTAAAGTAGGCGCGCTTCGATTCACTGTTCCCCTTCATATTTCATTGAAAAATCTCGTTGTTAGTATATAAATATTAACGAAATACGATATATTGCAGGATGCATTTTTGAATTTGAGAATAGGGATGTGATCTATTTTATTTGAGTGATCACAAGAAGATTTTACCCTCAGAAAACAACAACAAACACGCGGAGGTAATACGAAATGTGTAAGAAAATCCATGCCCAAAAATCATCCAATTTCAGCAACTATTCGAAGACCCGGCAAGTAAGCACGCGCACTGGAATCCAGCGCATGTTCAAAATCATCGGGTTTCTCCAGAATGGACACATCGATGGAAAGCCAGTAAATGCAACCACGCTTGGTCGGGAATTTGAGGTGGACCGATCCACGGTGATGCGGGACCTCTCGTTTTTGCGGGATCGGTTCGGAGTGGAGTTCGAGTGGGTTGCGGAGGAAAACGGCTATGTCCTCACTGGTGACGTCAAGTCGCTCCCCAGTATGGAATTGAATGATTTGGACAAATTGGTGTTGGAATATATTGCGCAGTCCCTTGCGGCGCTGGTTGATACGGAACTCGGGCGAGAGATGCAGAAAAGTTTCGAGCGCTTGGCGACGATTTTTACGGGCAAGTCTTCCAAAAACAACTGGGGTGTGCATGCAGTTTTTGAGTGCGGGGATCGCCTGAAGTCTGTCTCTGAATTAAAAATTTTCCATCTGGCTCAGCGCGCCTTGCGCTCGGGTCTTTTGTTGAAAGTGGCTTGGAAGAAGGATTCGCTTTCTGAAGCGATCCTCCTTGAAGTCAAACCGATGCGTGTGGAATTTTCGGGTGGCAGGTGGGTTTTGGATGCGGTGTCTGTCTCGGATAATTCGCCGATGCGCCTTTTTTTTGAAACAGTGATCCAAATCGAGCTTTTGGGCATGAAATCCCTCGATAAGACGTCGGTATGTTCTGAAGTCAAGAGACCGCAACTTACTGGTGGATCGATGAATGAGAATTCAAGCGGGATTCCATTGAAGGCGGCGTGAATTCGTTGGGCACTTGTTGACGGCAGTCATTCCGGCGACTTGTTTTTAAGTCTTGGTCAGTGGGCGGTTCACTTGGCGCGCGGGCATTTTGCACGTGACTGTAAAGACAAGTGTGCGAATGAATCTATCTTCTGAAATACAGTATAATGCAAAAGAGTGCGGCAGATATTGCAACACCTCATGCGCTATAGGTGAAGGCATGATTTTTCGAAAAAAAGACATCGGTGATTGAAAAAAATGGAGTGGTGTATCCGCCGTTGCAACACCCCCTTTGCTACGATCACTCGCATGGTTGTAAAAATCCAATCCCATGAGTCATGAGAAAAAACCCCTTAAAACCCTCAAGGCGCCGCAGGGAACTCACTGAAATTTTAGAATCAACATCAACAACAAACACACCAATGAAAAAAGTCCAAGTCGGCCGCAAAATACGCGTTGTCAGCAACTCGAACGAACACAACTACACCGTGGGAGGCGTGTATACCGTGACCCACATCGATGACAGTGATTCCACGTTGAAGGCGGATGACGCCAATGGGGTCACGGGAAACTGGATTCGCTGGAAGGATGTGGTGCCCTTCGGGACGGTGGGGTGGGATTTTATCAAAAAGGTCCTGCCTGCCGATGTGATCGAGTTTCTCGGAGCGTTTGACGGAGTGGAGCAACTGGAACTTTCGAGCGACGTGAAGGATTCGATCCTCTTGAGCCTGCCCGATCTCCACGAGCGCATTTTGAAGGAGGCCACGAAGCCGAAAGGTGTTCCGGCAGGCGACGAGTCCTCTGTCGATGACATCTTCAACCCCTGACCTCGCGCCCCTCTTTCACATGATGAAAACCACGGATAAAATAGTAGGAATAGGCCAAGGGTCGAGATTCTGCATCGGCGGGCTTGGCAGCGAGGCCACGGCGATTGTGAGGCAGGTGTTGCTCGAGCTTGGGGCCGAGGGCACATCCTTTCGTCCTGGTGCCGATGCGATTGTGCTGCAGGACAACGCTTCGGAGGCCGAACGCGCCGAGGTGCTTGACCAAGGGTATGCGGTCTTCAGCGTTTCGGAGTTGGTCCGAGCGGCCCGCGGTGCGGAGGAGGAACGGCCCGCCATTTGCCGAAATGGAAACACGTTGAGCATTCTGGATGTCGAGATTCCCTGCGGGGAGTCGGAGGCGCTGGCGGATCCAGTGCGATTTCGCCACCTGTGTCTGGATCGTTTGTTTCTGACGACGGCGCGGAAGGCGGCGCTCTCGGTGCGGCACGGGATTCCCTGCATGCTCGAAGGCGAGACCGCCACGGCGAAAACCACCGCGATCCTGTGGCTCGCGATGATGGCCCGGCAGGTGGCGGTGCGCGTGAATCTCAGCGGGCACACCGACACTGGCGAGTTGGTCGGGCGATTCGTCCCCTCCACCGAAGGAGGAGCGCACAAGCCAGCTTGGGTATTTGCCGAAGGCTATATTCCAAAGGCTCTACGGGAAGGGTGGTGGGTGATTCTCGACGAGATCAATCTCGCCGAAGCGCAGGTCCTCGAGCGCTTGAATCCTGTGCTTGAGATGCCGCCCACCCTCGTTCTCACAGAGCACGACGGGCGTGTTTTTGGAAACGGCGGCGACACTCCTGTTTCGGAAAAGTTCCGCATTTTCGGCACGATGAACCCCAGCGAGTATGCGGGTCGGGCCACGCTCTCGCCTGCCTTCAGGGACCGCTGGGGGCTTTGGGCCCATGTGGCGAAACCCTCCGAGTCCGAGTTGATCGACATGCTTCGGTGCCTTGTCACCGGGGAGAGCCCGTCGTTTGTGTGGGAAGGGGTGCGCTGGGTCCCTCCGAGTGCCGAGCCTGTCTATCCTTCGCTTGCGAACTTTCCCGATCTCGAGACCACCTTGAAGGCGGTCGCCTCGTTCCATGCCCGGATTTCGGGGGCGGCGGGCGACAACGAGGCTCCTGCCGCGATCGGTCGCGTGAAGCGCGAACGCTATGTGTTCACGCGGCGAACGCTACTGAATGCGATGCGCCTCATCCATGCGGGTTCTGTCGGCGCGTCTCGCCTGCGAGGCGTGGCGTCGCGGGCAGTCGCCGAGATTTACATCCACCGCCTGTCCGACCCCGCCGACCGCTCCGCGGCAGTCTCGCTGCTCCGCGCCACAGGGCTCGCTTGAGGGCATTCCGCAGTCACCAAAAAGATGATTCCATCACACCATCGCAGTTTTCTTCTTCGTGAACTCCAGTCCCTCGCCACCCAGGTGACTGGGGAGGAGGTGAGCGTGCTTGAGGGGGATGCCGGGAGTTGCTGGAGTTGGAATTGGCGGGAGCGCGTGATCACGGTCGCGCCCGAGTATCTTGGGGAGAAAGCGGCGGATGTGTGCCGAGCCGTGCTGATGCACGAGTGCGCCCACTGCGCGATCACTCGCATTCAGCATCTTATGGCGCCCGAGCGCCATCACCTCTACAAGGATTTGCTGAACGTGCTTGAGGATTTCAGGATCGAGTCATGGCTGGCCTCTGTGTTTCCAGGCTGCGGCCCATGGCTTGCAACCACGAACGACCTGATCTTCCGCGAGTCGGCAGGAGCTCCATGGAGCAGGAGTCTGCAGATTCAGTTTCTACGCGGTCTCATGGAGTGGGGGCATTGCGGCCGTTTTCCCGAGGAGGGGCCCGCCACGGCTGTGAAGGACGCCCTTCGCGAGACGCGCGCCGCCGTCTTAGCGCAGACGGCATGCCACCCCGCAGCGGCAAGCGGTCGCCGCGTGGCGATCGAAACGTTGAAGGCCCAGCAACGCATGTTGGGAATGTTCGAGCGTGATATCCGACCAGTGTGGGAGCGGTTGGTGGCGTTGGACGAATGTGCCGGGCTGTCGCGCCACACAGGCTCCGCCGGGAGCGGCGAGGGTGCGGGCCCCCGAAACAACGCGATTCGAAGCCGCCGGCGGGCCGGAGGTGCGGTTGGATCCCCTCGGAGCGCTGGCGGTGTGTTGACTCGCACCTATCTCGAGCGCGCCCGCGCGCTTTCCAGTCTTGTAGATCCATTGGCGGAGGAAATCATGAGATTGTTCGAGACGACCAAGCGTCACAAAACAGTCAAAGGCAGGAGTCAAGGCGACCGCATCGACTTGCGGGCTGCCATGCAGGCGGAGGCCGACCCGCGCCTCGGCGACAGGGTCTGGGAGCGCAAGCTCCTTAATAGCCGCTTCGATCCGCTTGTTGTCCTTGCGTTGGACTGTTCCTCGTCGATGAACGGATCGAAATTCGATGCGGCCTACGATGCGACTGTGTTGCTTTCGGAGGTTTGTCTTCGATCGGGACTGCCCATGGCACTGTGGACATTTGAATCAAGGGCCCGCCAGATCATCGCTCCCCACGGTCAGGGGGATTCCGATGTGCGCCGCTCCAGAATCGATGGTCTCAGGAGGGCGTGCGGAGGTTCCACCGCCATGGACAAAGCGCTGGCGGGAATTCAAGCGAGCGCCGAGCTAGGCCAGTTTTCGAACCCGATCGTTCTGGTCGTGGGGGACGGTGAGCCCGACAACATGGCGGCCTCGAAATCGTGCATCCAGAGATTCCAAGCGGCAAAAATCCCGCTTTGCGGCATCGGAATCGGGCGTGACACGGAGGGCATGGTCTCGCTTTTTCCCGAAGCCGTAGCCGTGCCCGATGTGTCAGCCATGGCTAAATCGCTCGCCGCCGTTCTGCGGAAGACGTTGCTCGACGCCGCGCCATGAGCAAATGGCGAGCCCATGTCAGGAATGTCTGCGACCGCCACAAGATCAAGCCGGAAATGGTGAGCCCCGGAGGCCATGTGCACTACGGGCGCACGAAGCTGCCGAAGTTGCCGCAGCTCCCGCCACCGGAATTTCTCGCGGTCGATTACCCGTTCATCCTCATCGACAATTGGGAAATCCGCATCTATCCCCTCAGGAAACAAGGAATGGACTGGCTCACTGAAAGCACCGCCAGGTGGGCGAAGGGAAACCCTTGCCCGGAATACCGCCGCTACCTCACAGAGTTCATTTCCACCCTTGAAAGAATCACAAAAAATCCACCCCTCTGGACCCGACGCCCACCACCGTAGAGACCGTGTCGCGCGGCGAAAAAATCGCCTGTTGCAGATATTGCGACCGTGTGAGTGAAAGAATCCCAGAAGTCAATTCGCCGCCCTCATTGCCCAATGAAAGTAATCCCATACACAAACCAAACATCGCTCTTCGAAGGTCTCGTGACCGCACTGCCGAATTCCTGTGGTGTGTTGGAAACACGCCGTCTCGTGGTGCCTTCGGTGTATTTTCGCGATTGGTTGCAGATTCAAATTACGCGACGGTTCGGGGTTTGCATGGGGTTTGAGTTCTCGATGCCCCAGGATTTTGTGGTGGAGGTGTTCCGGGAGGCCGGAATCGAGAAGGCTGAGGATTGGACCAAGGGCCGGTTGGAGTGGGAAATCCTCGAGGGAATGGCCGGGGATTCGACGCTTGTGCCGCTGATGCCCCTTGGAGCGAGTCCCCGCGACCGCTTTGCCATGGCGCGTGCGGTGGCCGATCGGATTGATCAATACGCGCACTTCCGTCCCGAGATGCTGGAGGCGTGGGCGAGGGGAGGGGAGTTTTGCAAGGCTGCTTCAGTAGAGGAAAAGTGGCAACGCCGCCTCTGGCGCTCGCTTTTTGAGTCGATTGATCGCGATGCCGGGTTGATTCCCTCGCGCCTTCAAGAGGCCGAGATCCCCGAAAAGTTGTGCTCGGCGTTTCCAAAGATCACGGTGATCGGCAGCGGGTCGTTGGATCCCCTGTTGATGAAAACGCTCGCGATTCTCTCCGCGGGCGGAGCGGGTGTCTCCGTTCATGTGGTTCTTCCCTGCCTTGGCTACTTGGCTGATATCCGGAAGCGAACCCAGACCGGGAACCTCGCCTTGCCGGATTCCTCGTCGGATCCCGAGAACTTCGAACTTGGTGCCGTGGTGCAAAACAATCCGTTGCTTGTCTCGATGGCGCGGCATGCCGTGGGGACCTTTGTTTTGATCGGTGAGAATGGAGACCAATACGAGAATTGGCCTGATCCTCTCGATTTGGTGGCGGCATCGCCCTCTGACACGCTGTTGAAGCGCATCCAGGATGGAGTTCGAGCGAACAGCCCTTATGAAAAGCTGGGTGGTGCCAAGGCGGATTCCAGTCTGCGCATCCACGCCTGCTACGGGCCGCGGCGCGAGTTGGAGGCGCTGCGCGACGAGTTGCTGCGTGCCTTTGCCGAGATCAAGGATCTCAAGGCTGAGGAAGTGTTGATTGCTGTTCCCTCGTTGGAGGACTACGCCCCCTTGGTGCCGGCTGTCTTTTACACCAAGGAAAACCCGCTGCCGGTGCGCCTCATGGAATTTCCTGCAAGCGAAGGCGACGAAGTTCTGGAGGGACTTCTGGCAATCCTCGAGTTGGCCCGTGGCCGGCGCGGATGCGCCAGCGAGGTGCTCGACCTCATGAGGCTTCGTGCCGTGCGTGAGGCGCTCGGGGTGGGGGAGGATGAGGAGAAAATGGAATTCCTCGCCGACAAATTCCGCGATAGCGGAATCACTCAAGGATTCGCGAGTGGCGATGAGAGACCAGGTGACTGGGGATTCTCGCTGAACCGCCTTGTGGCTGGCGAGTTTTTCGGACCCCGGGAGCCGGAGCGGTCGGCCGAGGGGCGATTTCAGCTCCCTGTCATGGACAGCATGGGCTCGAATTTTTCGGAGTTGGAAACATTTCTCCAATGGCTCGCCGATCTCCGCTCCACGCTAATCGATTGGCAAACCCCTGCGCCCCCATGCCAATGGGCGGATCGGCTCAGGAAGGCAGCCGCGGCTTTGCTCGCCGGTGAGGATGGCCGCATGGGCGAGGCTGACAAAATCCTCCGATTCCTTTCCCGCTTGGCTGTCACGTCGTCCGTCGATGTTGCTGTGATCCTCGATTGGTTGGAGTCCGAGACCTCCGAAGCCAATCGACGCGCGCCGATCTCCGGAGCCACGGCATTCGGCCGCCTCAAGCAACTCCACAACACCCCATGCCGCGTGCTCGCCTTGGTCGGCATGCAGAACGACAATTTCCCGTCCCGCACAACAACCCCCTCCTGGGACCTGCTCTACGCCCAACCCAAAATCTGGGACCGCAACGCGCGTGTGGACGACCGTCAAATGTTCCTCGATGCGGTGCTCGCGCCTGCCGAGCGCCTCATCATCACGGCCTCGACGCAAAACATTCGCACCAATAAAAGCCAACCCTTCTCCACCTGCGTGGACGAACTCCTCCTTGCCGCACAGAACCTCGGCGTGGAACGCAAGACCCTCGTGCTTGAGCACCCGCTCCAGCCGTTTTCCAAAAAGTATTTCAACAGCGGCAACACGCTGAAAAAACCATTGGGCCAAGCCGCAGCCGGCCTCGCGGAAAAAATCCACTGTTCGGATAAAACCAAGTCGCCGCTATGGACCGGGGAGGTCGGGTTGCCGCCTTCGATTTCAGACGAGATCCCAGTGCAAAGCCTCGTGGCCTTTTGGAAGGATCCCGCCAAGGGGTTCTTGAAGGCCCAAGGCATCGCCATTCCATTCGAGGAGAGCGATGACAAGGTGTTGGATCGCGCAGTGCTCGCCGTCGATTCCCTTGGCTCGTGGAAAATCAAGGATGCCATGATGCACGAGCGGATTGAGGGCGCTGGCAAGATGGACTTTCTCAAAGCCAAGCTCCGCGCCGATCGAGACCTGCCGCCAGACTCGTTGGGCGAGAAAACCTGGGAATCGACTAGGTCGGTAGTCGAGTCGATTGCCACGCTGGTTGTGAATGAGAAAGGCGGCCATCTTGAGCTGGAGGTTTCCTTGGAGATTCACGGACTGCTGCGCAAAGTCACTGGATCCGCATTGTTAAATGCCCGCGCCGATGCCCTCGTCGCTTACCGGGCTGGAAAGATCGACGACGCCAAGGATTTTCTCGGGCCATGGATCATGGCAAACCTCGCTTCCGCTTCAGGGCGGGAGTTGCCCACACTGATCTACGATGAGCTGACTTCCGCCGCCCCTGACCAGAAAAAGTCAATTCCTCCCGAAGAGGCGCTCGAACACTTGAAAATGCTCGTGGAGGGATTCTTGCAAGGCCAGTGCCGCCCGCTTGGCTATGCGCCGATCACATCCACCAAACTCATTGATGGCGTCGAGAGAGCCGCCGCTGAATGGGACAGGGAGGACATGGGGCACGGGGGTGGCGAGGGCCGGAAGGAAACATCCCGCCTCGCTTGGCGTGATCGCATGCCATTTGACGAGATCGACGATTGGATTGTCTGGAAGGACTCCATCGCGCAACCGCTTAAAACTTGGGGAGGATTTTAATGATGCCGGAATTTGATTTCATTAGTTCGAAAATCCACAGCGGGCTTTCCGTGATCGAAGCCAGTGCTGGAACAGGAAAAACCTATTCGATCAGCCACTTGGCGGCCCGAATGATTTTGGACGGAACCGTCTCGAGCATTCGAGAAATCCTGCTGGTCACCTTTACCAACGACGCCGCAGGTGAACTCGCCGAGCGCACGCGCAAAGTCCTCGAGCAACTCGATGCGGATCCGGTTTCAGACGAGGCCACAAAGGCCGAGGGAATCCACCGCTTGCGCACTGATGCCACCCTCGATTTCGCCAACAATCGCGGCCGTATCCGGCAGGCCCTCCGCGATGCGGACCTCCTGAATGTCTCAACCATCCACTCGTTCTGCCAATCGATTCTCCAGACCGAAGGTCCGCTTTGCGGACTTCCCTCGATGCCGGAACTCATCCCGAATGCCGATGAGTTGATTGATCAGGCAGTCTATGATTTGTGGCTGGAAAAAATTGCGTCCGATCCGTTGGCCGCAGCTGTTCTTCATGCCGCTAAAATCACGCCGGACGAGAACCGCAATTTTCTGAAGCTTTCATTGCCTTTGGATAGCTTTCAGCCGGTTCCCACGCCGATTCCGTTTTCAAATCTATTGAATTCCTTGGGAGGTTATCCGGTTCAGTTCACGAATGAAGTTTGTGACGAGTTGAAGGCGGTTTTTGAACAAAATCCCGACCCCACAAAAGATGCTCCTGGCAAGACGGCGGCGTTAAATCTCATCGAGAGTTTGCGTGAGTCATCAGTTCGCAATGATGGTTCCTTCCTCTCGACATGCATGCTTCTCAGCAAGGCTCCGGACTGGATCAGCGGCAGCAAAAAGCAAGGCAAAATACTCAAAGCCCAAGCTGCAACCAGTCAAGCCGTCGCCCTATGCAAAGAGATCGCCGAGTCTCTCGCCCAAGCAGGCTGGGCCTGGCTGAACGAGTCCTCTGCTCGAATCAAGGACCTTCTCGATCGAACGCTGAAAGCCAACCGCCAGATCACCTACGACGGCCTCATCGACACTCTCCACAAGGCGCTTTGCAGTGCGGATCACGGGCCTGTGTTGGCGGAGAAAATCCGCTCGCGATACAAGGTTGCCCTGATCGATGAGTCGCAGGATACCGACGCGCGGCAACTTGAAATCTTCGAGAGGGTATTTCTTAGTTCGCCCAGCCGCTATCTGGTGCTCATCGGCGACCCCAAGCAGGCGATCTATGCGTTTCGCGGGGCCGATGTGAACACCTACCTCCAGGCAAGAAACCGTGCGGTCGCGCAAGGGGCCGATGATGGAACGGACCGTGTGTTCAATCTCACAAAAACCTACCGTGCGCCCGAGAGGCTCGTTGTTGCTGTGAACGCCCTCTTCCGCCGACCGCATTCCCTTTTGAAGGACGGTCTGGAGTTCACTCCTGCCGATTCGGCAATCTCCGATGCCAAGCTTCAAATTCCAAGCGAGGATCAAGATGTTCGATTGGAGGCGTGGATCGCGCCGGATGGCGGCAGCGAATACTCCGACAAAACAAAGCGCCTCTCCCGCATCTCCGGGGCGGTTGCCAGCGAGATCGTCCGGATTCTGAATTCCAGCGCGGTGATTGTCTCGAAGGACAATGCCAAGAAAGTGGTGCCGTCGGATTTCGCTGTGCTTGTTTCCAAGCACCAGCAGGCGGAAGCGATTTGTCGCGCCTTGCGGGAGCGAGGGGTGCCCGCAATTCAAGCCGGTGGACAGGACATCATGGCCACCGACGAAGCCGCTGAAGTCCTTGCCATTCTCCGCGCGGTCAATGAACCGAGGAAATCCCTCTTGCGACAGGCGGCGCTGAGCACCCGGTTGCTGGGGCGAACTTCGGCGGACCTTGTATCGCTCAATTCTGATTCGGTCGAGCAGGAGCGCGTGCGCAATCAATTTATCGCTTGGGAGGGGTATTGGCAGACCCGCGGACTGGTGTTCCTTTTGGCAAAAATTGATGTCGACGAGTCGATCACCCGGAGGCTCGCGTCAAACGATCAAGGAGAGCGCCGCATCACGAACCTTCGACACATTACGGAGGTTCTGTCCGGCTTCGCGGCGGAATCCGGCGGCAAGCCCAACGAGACCATTCGGTGGCTGGCGCAGGAAATACAACGCGCTAAAAACCGCGCAGATCTCGAGGAGCGACAGCTCCGGCTCGAAAGCGATGAGGAAGCCGTGAAGGTCGTGACAGTGCATTCCTCGAAGGGGCTCGAATACAATTTGGTCTTTTGTCCGTTTCTTTGGGATGCCAGTGAACCCAAGGGAATCCAAAAGCTGAACAGGGCTCTTGATATTCCAATGCTTGCTGACATGGCATTGGCCGATCCCGCAACAACCTTGTCTATCGCCCGCGCCGATTTGGAGGACCGCCTGCGCCTCGCTTATGTCGCTGTCACCCGCGCCAAGGTGAAAGCCTGGATTTACGGCGGCGAGATCTGCGGTGGGAGAAACCGCCCGAAAGCTTCGGCGCTGGATTGGATTCTGCGGACAGATGATTTTCCTGATTTTGAAGGATGGAAAACATCCGCCGAGGGAGGAGGACGGGGCAACCGCCATATCCAAGGCCTGGCATGTCTTGCTGCATTGCCGGACGCGGCCGGTGTCATTTCCCATCATTCTGCTCCTGATCCTGCCGGGGCTGTTTTCGAGCCCGAGGATGATGAAGCCATCGATTTCAGTTTTATCGAAACTCCGAAGATCAATCCGATCGTCTGGCGCGTCACATCGTTCTCCCAGCTCACCCGCGAGAAAAATGCGAAGGGCGATGCGTCCAAGCCTTCGGGGGAGGAGTCCGCGGTGTCCGACCCGTCGCGCTCCACACCAAACCGCTTCGCTGCCCTGCGCGGTGGCGCGGCACTGGGCACGGCGGTCCACGACTTTTTGGAGGCATGGGATTTCGCCTCCGTGCCGGATGCCGGCATTCTCGAAAGACATTTCTCGGGTTACTCCCTCGGGAAGGGTTACGAGCACAACACCCCCGCCACGGCCGATATGCTCTGGTCATCTTCGCGAGGCCCTCCTGCCTGGGATGGATTGCTCCGTTGCAGAGGCCAGTCGCACGCCCAAGACCTCCGAGTGGCAGTTCCACCTTCCCGCCGCGGAGAGATTCAGTGTGTCAAAAATAGCGAAGGTTTTTCGCGATCATGGCGACGGAGAATACGCCGACAGCCTCGAGTCGCTTGGCTCGGATGCCATGGAGGGCTTCCTGCAGGGCTTCATCGACAAGATTGCTGTCCATGGCTCCGCATACGGAGTCATCGATTGGAAGACCAATCAGCTTGCCGCCTATGACCAGGAATCCCTTCGCAAGGCCGCCCGAGCCAGCCACTATTGGCTCCAAACCCACCTCTATCTTGTCGCTTTGCGCCGCTACCTCGGTCTGCAGGCCGATCTTCGCGGAGCCTGGCTCGTTTATTTGCGGGGAGTCCAAAGCGGCACGCCCAACAGCGTTCTTCACATCAACCCAACCACCGCTCTTCTTGATGGTCTTGGCGAACTTTTAACCCCTTCAAAACCATGAAACCGGAAACCCAATGGCTGATCGAAAAGTGGGGAATGCCCAAAGACGCCTCCGAGGCCGTCGATAAACTGTTCGCCGCGCACAAGGAAGGCTCCACCGCCTGCAAGGTGGAAGCGCCTGCTTCAATATTTGGCAAAGCCGCAGGCGCAACGGACTGCGACATGGTTTCTCCACTGGTCTTGATCGAGCATGAAGGCGCCCGCTATCTGCAGACGCGCTGGTTTTTCGAGGCCGAGCAAAAAATTGCCCGCTCCCTCAAGGAATTGAATGCCGAGGCCCCCGTGGATTGCAGTCCGGAAAAACTCGCCACCTATTTTCCCGAGGAAGGCCGCCAGCGCGATGCCGCCGCCATGGCTCTTGCAAAACGCCTTACCGTGATCACGGGTGGGCCTGGAACAGGAAAGACCTACACGCTCGCCCGCATCCTCGCCCTCCTCATCGACGGGGGGATTGATCCCAAGTCGATCCAACTCACCGCCCCCACAGGCAAGGCGGCGGACCGCATGAAGGAGGCGGTGAATGAAGCCTGCGCTGGTCTTGGGGATGGCTTGCGCGCCAAGCTCGAAGCGGCCTCCAGTTCGAGCAAGACGATTCATTCGCTGCTCGGGCACCATCCCGGCAAGAACACTTGCATCCACCACGCCGGGCATCGTTTGCCCTGCAGGATTCTCATCGTGGACGAGTGCTCCATGGTCGATACGATGCTCTGGAACGCCCTTCTGGAGGCCCTTCCGGACGATATTCGCCTCATTCTGCTCGGGGACCCGAACCAGTTGGAAAGCGTCGGGCGCGGCAATGTCTTTTCCGAGATCGCCCAGTCCAAGGCACTTGCCGGTTCCCGCGTCCATATCAACAAGTCCCGCCGGTTCGCCGACCGTCCGGCGATATCCGGGCTCGCCCTCGCCATCGAAGAGCGCAAGGACGAGGACGCCGTCCGATTGCTTGCCCAAAATCAAGATTCCGCCTGCCCACAGGGTCTCTTTTGGAGCGAATCGACCGGCATGACGCAATTGCTCAAAAACCTTCCGCCCGCCGTGCTCGAGGCCATGCAGACTGTCGCCTTCGCGCCGACCCCCGACGAGGCTCTCCAAGCACTGAGCAACGTCCGCATCCTCACCTCGCACCGCATTCAGACCAGTGGGAGCGACGCGGTTTTCCCGGAGATCGACACACTCCTCACCGGACAAAATCCCTCCCGAAAAATCCTCAACCGCCCGATCATCATCAACCGCAACGACCCCGAGACCGGTTTGCGCAACGGCGAAGTCGGCATTGTTTACTCGGGGGGAGACGAGCTGAAGGTCTATTTTGAAAAGCACGAAACCATGGGGATTTCCAAGCTCCCCGACCACAGCCCCGCTTGGACCATCACCATCCACCGCTCCCAAGGCAGCGAATACGAAAATGTCCTCGTCGTGTTGCCTAAAAAATCCGACAGCCCGCTCGCCACACGCCAACTCCTCTACACCGCCATCACCCGGGCCAAGCAAAACCTCTTTGTCTTCGGCCCTGCAGAAGTCATCCAGAAAGCCATTCAATCCCCCGCCAAGCGAACAACCCTGCTTGAGTGGCATCTTCAACACCTGTCCCAAGAAGCCTGAGGGGCGGTTCTGGTGATTTTTGACCGCTGTGGCAGGTCCTGCGCCATGGGGTGTGGTGTGATTGACGGATGAGCCATGTAGATTTTCGAGTCGCTGCCGATCCCTCAACTCCTGCTGATGTTCTGGCCGCGCTTGCGGAGACGGCGACTGGTGCCGTGCTGCGGGCCTTGGCGTGCAATCCGTCCACTCCCCACGATGTGCTTCAGCGGCTGTGGGAGACGCACCCCGAGTGCGTTTTGGAAAATCCCATTCTTACCCTGTGGGAGTTCACAAGCGCCGGGTCATTGCCCGAGTTGATCGGCATGAGGGCGTTGCTTGCCCTTTTCAACCGGGTGAGGGGGGCGGGTGAGGCGCTGCCACGCCATGTGTTCGACGCTTGGACGATCGTGCAGTTGGCGCGAACCGGCGCGGATCGGCGTGATGCAAATGTTTTTGCGCACCTGCCCTTTGAAAAGGATTTCCGCGTGCGGTATGCCATGGTCCAGCATCCGGCCAGGCGCGGGCTTTTCGATTTCTTCCACCGGCACGCGCCGGATCATGTCTGGGAAATGTTCGCGGCGGATCCGAGCCCGGAGGTTCGGTTGGAGTTTGCCAATCTTCTGCGGTCGGCCATGCGCCATGCGCCGCCTGCGCGCCTTGCGATTTATTCGAGCGCCTTGAGGATTCTGGCCCGCGACGATCGGGAGGAGTTGCAAATGCATTTGGCCAACTGCCGGTTTTTGCCTGCGGACTTGGTTGAGCGTTTTTCAAGGTCGCCGCATCCCGGCATCCGCAGCGCATTGGCGGCTGCCGCCTTCGCTCCGATTGAAGTCCGTCGTGCATTGGCGATGGATGCCGACGAGGAAGTGCGCCGCTCGCTGGCGAAAGTGAGCGAGGATGCGGGCATTCAGGCGTTGCTTGTGGGCGACTCCTCGGCTGAGGTTCGCAGATTCCTTGCGGAAAACGCCGCTCTGACAGGCGGGGTGCTTGGATTGTTCAGGCACGATGACGCCCCCGAGGTGGTTCAAGCGGTATTTTTGCATGCCAAGGCGGGCACCGATTTGCGCGTGGAGATTCTTTCCAAGACGGGCTCCGGTGTGCATGAGGTGCTGCTGGACATGGTGAATGCCCTCACGCCCGCCTTCTATCGCAGGATCAAGAGCGTCGTGAGTCCCGATGTCCTGGCGCGTCTCGGGGAAGCCAACGGGCTGCGCCGGGAAATTCTGGAGGACCTTGCCTGCGACACGCGACCTGAGGTGCGCTTCGCCGTGGCCCGCAGGCTCGTGAAAACCAGCCATCCAGCCAACCGTGAACAAAATGCCGCGTTGCTGAACTCCTTCGCGATGGATGCCGATCCAAGAATCCGCGAATGTGTGTGCCGTGATCCGCGTTTGGGCAAGCAGGCCACGGCGTTTCTTTTTTCAGATCCCGATCCGAGGGTCCGCAAAAAGACGCTCTGTGCCGTGCTGGACTCTCTGGTCAGATGCCGCAACACGCGGCGGGCGGCTGCTTATCGCAAGACTGCCATGGAAAAGGCGGCACTGGTGGTGACGTTGGCAACCGACCCTGATCATCTGGTGCGGTTCGCCATCGCTTCCTGCCACGAGGCGCCCCCGGAGGCGTTGCGTGTTCTTGGGAAAGATCCCGAGGCGTTTATCCGCGATGCGGTGCGGGCGCATGCTCCGCGCCCTTCGGGTCGGCACTGAACCGGTGACAACGCAGAGCGGCGATGGGATATTTTGCCAGAATTCAAAAGAATTACCTAAAAGCATCATTCAGGCCTAAAAAAATCCCATCGCTATTATCGTTCCCCGTCACTTCCCGAGTTTTCCCGGGTCGATTCCCTGAAGGAGGAGAGACAGCACAAGTCCATGACCCCATGAGTGATCCAAATTCCGAATCGTATCCTCCGGGGTCATTCCCAGTTCCTTGTAGTCGTATCCGTCGAAGTCGAAGATCGCGAGGTCACCCGATTGGTGGAGTGTCTCAAGTTGTTGATAGGAATTGGTCTGGACGACTTCATGACAATAGAGCTTCGCGTAGATCGAACGTCTCGCTTCGACAGGGGTGAGGAGTTTCCCGTTCCAGTAGAACGAGGACACTAGACTTCCCTTCGAAAACCCCTCCGGACGAACTTCTTGTTTTTCTCAAACTCGGGGTGGTTCCAGTGGAATTCCGGTTTATTCCAGTGTTCGTCCCTCCAACGGAACCAGTTGGCGTTCGGTCGTCCTTTGGAATCGGTGAAGTTTAGGGGAATGAGTTTCCCATCCTCATTCCGGTGGGAGTAGATTTTACTGTATTGCCAAGCCACCTCAACACTTGTCGCCACGAGTGTGGACCCGTTTTCCTCGTAGGTCTCCACCGACCCGATCCGAATCGGACTCAGATCCCTCGACCAGGATTCGGTGGATTTAGTGGTCACATTAACCATTCTGGGGAACCGCCCTGTCATCTGAAATCGGTCGGATTTCCAACTGGAGATATCTGTCCAGTAGGATGTTCCATTTCGAGGGTTCCGGAGGTTTTTTCCATAAACTCGAACTTCGGGTGAGGTGGTGGTGGTCATGAGACCAAGTTCACCACATGGCCTGCGGCAAGCGCTGCCACAGGGGGCGGTATGTTGGGTGCGGCACATCCTGCGACCCCATATCCGGCATGATCACCCCCTATGAAAACCACCACCCTTGTCATGAAAACCAACCCTGATGAAAAACCTCCCTTCTCTCGCAACATCGAACCTGGTCTAGAGATTTATGAGGTAGGTTCACTGGTCGAGGACTTTGCCGCTTTTGAATTGAGTGGTTTTGAAGAGGGGGTGGAGCTCAAATCCATCCGGTGGATGCAGGAACAGACCGCTGGACTGGAAGACGATATCAAAATCCTTAGGGCGGTCGAGGGGTGGAGGATGAGGATGCGGCGGGAATTCCTGAAATGGGGAAAAAAAGACGCACCTGATTGTTGGGACTATATCCCTGTGAATCTCCGGATATGGTGCGACTCCACGAACCCCTCCGCGAAATGGAGGGAAATTCCCGTCCTTTTCTTGTGGAGATGCCACCTCTGGCAATCCCGTTTGAGAGGGTGCCAACAGGAACCCAAGGTTCCATTGGAGAAGGGACAACGGGAATCCGCCTGGATCAGAGAGTATGTTTGGATTTTCGACCCTCTCAACCAAGAGATCGAATGGAATCCCAAGAAGGCCGTTTCATTCAAAAAAGTCCCCCCCGATGTGGCGGAATACCTGTGTGAGGATTGGCTGCGTCGGTTGGACAACCCTTCGTTGCCTCCCGTCTGGGATGGTTGGTTACCAGGGCCGGTATCTCCATGAATTCCGATTCCAACCATGGACAGGGAAGGAAAATTGGACTCCCGATGCCCGTTCCTTGAATGAATTTCTCGTCGGAAAGTGGAAGTCGATTCCGTGATGAAGGCTGGCAAATTTCAGTCTTCGGCTTTATAGAATTCTCCGCCAGCAAGATCGACGCCCCACGCTGCGAGCAAACTTGCTGGCGCATGTCTGCGGGAAGCGCGCTTGTGGGCCCAGTCCAGAAGACCGCATGCGGCATCGGTGCAAAGAAGATGCCTTCTTGGCAAAATATTCACGCGGCCGAGATCCAGACGATCGGCATCCCAGCACGCTTGAATGGTCGGATCAGACTCGGTGAGACCGTCGGTGTGCAGGCGGCAGGCTTCGTGGAGGAGATCAAACCGCGCGTCGTCGAGATGCACGAGCGAGCCTCGCAAGGAATGGGCAAAATCTCCCCCGCGCAGACCATGGCCCCTGTCGATAGACTCATTGACCCGCCGCGAATCATGGAAGAGGGCGAAAAGTTCCACCACCTCGACATCGGCACCCGTGGACTCGGTAATCCGGCGTCCATTCTCCATCACCCGCGCCCAGTGGAGGACGCCATGCGCGCCGGTTTTTGTGAGTGAGTATTGGCTTAGGATTGCAGCCAGGATGGCGCGGTGATCGTGCATAAAAAGGATAGAAGCCGTCGTGTGGGCCTTGGCTCAAATTCAGGCCGCTTACCGCTGTCCTTAAGCAACGCTGAATCGGTAGTCAAAGAAACTTAGGAGCCTTCAAAATAGAATCGACAGGCGGTATAGTCGCCACTGGGCGCCACATCATCTTGCATGCGCCTTTTATCAAATAGATCGAGGATTTGGGCAGTGGGATTGAAGAAGCCCCTTCTCTCCACTGCGCTCCCAGCGTGCTTGGAGCGCCCCGCAGGCGATTGTTCCCTTCCGCCTGCGCGACCCTCGATCGGCCTGAAACAATTTCTTCGGGAGCGAAACCAATTTTTCCGAGCGCAAACACGGAAAATCTGCACTGTTTTGCTGGTGTAGCAGAACAGGGAACCTGTTTCGACAAGTCGCGCTCAGCGCATAGGACCGCCGAGGTCCTCCTCGGCCCTCGGGGGCATCATTGCCAACGGGGACGTTGGCGCTCCTGCACCCCCTTGGGCAAATGCCGCTCAAACGCCTCCTGCAAATATCGAGCTAGATAGGGCAGGGGATAACTCCTACCAGCTTTCGCGGCTTGCCGCCCTATGAACTTTGGGAGTCGTTTTCATGTGGCTGGAAAAACCATGGCCCGATTCAAAAAAGCTTCAATATTCGGGACCGTCCCCTATCACACCTATCAACTACGAAAGCTAAATTTCTCCACGCACTACTTGTCAAACAGCATGGCGGATTTCCGAAAGTTTGCCCTCTGAGATTTTTCCTGAAAGGAAACGGCACCACCACCATATCGCCCGCTACAAGTCCTTACATGCCTGATCCTCCTCGGGCGAGGACCAATCCTCCGCCCAAGCCGTCTGGGCCAAGGGCAACAAGGATTCACTGCTCGGCGATGACGCAGCATTCCGGCTTTTCAAAAAAGCTAAAAAGTCCAGAACCTCCCGGCGTGTTTGCTCTGGCACGCTCTCCAATTCGGCAATCAACATCGCGGTGGACATGTAGTTAAAAAATCCACCTCCACCACACCGTCAAGGAAAACCTCCAGAGTTTACTCAAGCATCCAGAATCCGGAAACGATCCATCAGCAGGTCTTTTCCGAGTCCCTCAACGCCATCTGTGTATTCAAGGTAAACGACCTATGGACTTATTGCCATTTGTCCATATGACAGCGGGGGTGGTTTGCGGGGAAGGAACGGGCGGGTGAAGTCGAAATTTCGGTATCTTGGGACCGCCGAGGTCCTCCTTGGCCCTCTGGGGGGCATCATTGCCAACGGGGACGTTGGCGCTCCTGCACGCTTTGCATTTTTGCAAAATCCGGGGCAGCTTCTGTTGGAATGGCTGATACCTTGAGCCCTCAGGCGCGCAACCGCTTGATGAGCCAGATTCGGGGCAAGGACACCAAGCCAGAGTTGGTCGTTCACCGCATCCTGCATTCCATGGGCTACCGCTTCCGCCTCCATAGGCGCGATCTGCCAGGCGGTCCTGACATCGTTCTGCCGCGACACGGCGTCTGTATCTTTGTCCATGGATGCTTCTGGCATCTTCACAGTAAGTGCAAAGACGCCCGGATTCCCAAGACAAGGACGGCTTGGTGGCGAAAAAACTCGAAGGCAACGCCACCCGTGATAAGCGCCACGCAGCCTCCCTACGCCGGCTCAGTTGGCGAGTGATCACGGTATGGGAATGCCAAACGGAGAAGCCCGAGCGCCTCCTCAAGCGCTTGCAGGCGCTTCTGCCTCGTCCCTGACAGGCTTGCATTTCGCCAATTCCGCCAAGGTGCAAGCGACCGGCTTGCTCGGACGAGGCCCCACAAGCCGCGAGACATCGCGGGGGGGCTCTTCGTGGCCGTGCCCGAATTGGATGCGATAGTAGTAGGCCGCTTTCATTGTGGGCACATCCCGCTTCAATTCCTTGGCTCGGTCGTCAGCCGTCACGATCCGCACATTCTCGACCTTGCCCAGCCAGGGAGCAGTCACTTTTTTCTGGAACACAGCCAGCCAGTCCGCCCGCAGGGGATCGAAGCCCAAGTTCGTCGGCACGCCCGGCTTCCGCTCCTCTGGCGGCAGATGGCCCGCATTTTCCCACTCCACCGCATGGCAAAAAAACACACCCCGCGTGCGGTAGGCCTCGGGATCATCCCCCTCCCGCAGGAATCCCAGCACCACGCTGGCATCCTTCGGAGGCTTGGCATGACTGGCCCTTCCACCAGAATGGTATTCCGCAGGCTCCTCGCGCACCGTGTCGTGCGTCCAGTAGTTGATTCTCGCCAATTGCGTGAATCGATCCCTTTGCCGCTCCAGCACATCGGCCACAAACCAGCCGATCTCCCTGCGACCATCGACATGCCCTGGGGAAATGGAAAACGCACCCACTCCCGGCAAAATCTCGTGATATTTCGAGAATCTCGCATCGCCGGGTCCGTTACCTGGATACAAAACATACGAACCCACCGTCCGCCGGATCGCATCGTTGTAGGCATGCATTTTGTAGAGATCCGCCCGCTTGTAGGTGTTCGTGGATTTCGCCGCCTCCTCCTCGCTGAAAACCGACTCGTCATTGGGGCCGAAGATTTCTGGAAGCTGATTCACGCGATATTTCGCATCGAAGTGCAAATACGCCAACTGTCCCTCCTTTTCCGCCCGTGCTTCAGCCTTAAATGGTCCGCAACCCTCCGCATGGATCGCAGGAAAAACCACAAGCGAAAAATCCGGGCGGAATGGCCGACTGTAGGCACCCGTTGAAAGCACCTCTCCACGCCTTGTTGCCGAGTAGCAGCGGTCGAAGCAAAAATGCAGCCGCAGAGCCTCGGCATCCGGCGGCGCCTGCTCCAGCACCAGCATGCTCGCGCGGCCCCTCCGCAGGTTGATCGAAAGCCGCCCATCCCTCTCGCAGAACACCGGCAAAATTCCCTCCCCTTCGGCAACCCAGCGAATCTCTCGCAAATGCGGCACCGCCTTCAGCACCTCCAGCAACTCAAAGAAAAGCCAATACTCATACAACGCCGCCACATCGCGAACGGTCGCCGTGAAGACATCCTCCCGCCCCTCCCAGTCCAAGCGCGCGGCCTGGTCGAGTTGCAGCCACACACGCAGGATGTCGCGATAGCCCTCCCGTTTTTGAAGAGTCTGGTTCTCCAGCGCCAGCCTCTGCGGAGACGACACCTCGCGGAAAAAAGCCCCACCCAGCAACGCCGAAATCCGCGACGACAGCTCCTGTGCTGCCGCAGCCGCCGGACCACCCTTCGGCGGAAAAAGCCCCACCACCTCGCGGCACACCGCATCGAAAGCCTCCAGCGCATGGAGCAAAAACCGGTTCGGCGGCGTGTCCCGGTCCTCGCGCTTACGCACATCCAACACCTCGCCCGGCAGAAGCCTCGCCCCACGGCGCCAATCCCTCGCCATCGCCATCGGATTCCGCAAAAAATCCCCGCTCCGCGCCAATCCCGCCGGCCGCCAATTCGACTCCCGCTCGAGCGTGCTGTGCGGATTGTTGCGCACCGCCTCCATCCACCGCTCCAGCTTCCCGCCGCCAAGAGCCTGTGAGAGGTAGAGGAACTGCTCCAGCACCAGACGCCGCCTGCGCTCCGGATCGCTTGTGAAAGGAACGCCCGACGGCGTGTTCCATTGCAACAACAACTGCCCGCACTTCGCTGCGATGTCCTGCGTCATCCGCTCGAAATCCCGCTCGTGGCCGAACTTCGTCGACACCACCTCGAAAAAAACACTCTGCCGTTCCGAGCCGAAGCGCACCGCCAGTTCCACCACACCCAGGCAATTCACCCCTTGGAAATCCCCGCGCGGCAGCGCCCCCGTCCTCGAGTTCCTTTGGAACAACGCATGGCCTTCCACCTCCGGTCGCAACCCCGCTTTTTCGCCCTCGGGATGAAAAATCTCCCACACCAGCGGTGCTGTCTCGGCAAGCGTCACAGCAGGTCCCCGAGCCACCCGGCGCCACGCCAGCGGACCACCCGCCTCCTCGCTACCCAACCATCCCGCAGGCAATCCCGCGCAAACCCCGCACTCGCCCGTGAACCCCCGCCGCCGCAGCTCCAGCATCCATCCGCCCCGTAGCGGCATCTGCAAAGCGGAAAAGCGAAGCGGGGTTGGGATTTTCAAAATGGATTGACAACTTTGAGGGAATCGATGCGCTGGCCATGTTGCAAATCCTCGGAGAGAAGCACCTTGGCTCCACCAGTCAACGCTGAAGCAATAACCAAGCAATCGTAAAACCGAAAACCATATCGTCCATGAATAGACATGGCCTGGTTGAAGATCGCTTGGCTTGGCAAAACACGGCACTCCGGCCAAAGCCTGAATGCGATATAATCTGATAAGTCAGCAGGTTTCAGCGGAACTTTGAAGCGATGCAAGGCAACCGAAGAAAACTCCTGAACCACCTGCCAACTCACAAACCAGTCCCTTTTAGCGACCAGTTTTTTTGCTATTGCTTGTTTATTTGGACTATCAGCATCAAAGCAATAGACAAAAATATTGGTGTCGAGAAATACTTCAGCGCTCATTCATTTCCTCGCGAGTGAATTTGCCGCCGGCATTCGCATACCCTAGTCGCAAATCCAATTCCCTTAATTTCAGCTCCCGCTCCTGCTGCTGAACCAAATCCGCCAACCATTCTCGAAACAACGCATTGATCGTTGATTTTCTTTTGCGGGCGACTTCTCTTGCGGTTTCAATCAAACCCGCCTCTGCACTCAGGGTGATGTTTTTCATTACACAAAAATAGTGCGCACTTTTTTTGCGTCAAAAGAAAGATTTACTCCCAGTGCACCGAGCAAGGCGCCGATCCGCCTGCGGCTTCCGTGCAGACGAGGCAGGATTTTGGAGAATCTCGTCGTCGAGGTCGGGCTCCGCCCGGCGCCTCATCCGCAATTCCTCGCAGCCATTCGGAATTGTGTTCATCGCTTTTTTTCGAATGTTCCGCAGTGGGCACTATCAAATGCGGGGAAAATCAAACAGCGTCACCGTTCGCGACATGACTTCCTGCAAGAACCCTGAAGGCCCCTTGCAAATCGGCTTCCACTGGCGCTCTTTCCAATCCAAGGAACGGATGTGGTCGCAAAGAACCACTCCGCCCACGGGCAAGCCCTCCGGCACAGCAAGCTCAAAGGGGTAGCCTTTGCTTTTGCTGGTAACGGGACAAAAAACAGCCAGGCCCGTTTTCTCATTGTATCGGGTGTGGCTCAGCACAATCGCTGGCCGGCGCCCGGACTGCTCGCGGCCAGCCTGGGGATCGAACACCAACCACCCGAACGCCCCGAGTTCCGGCACAGGTGGGTTCTTCGTCCTCATGGCTGCAGAACCTCGCGCCCGCGATCCGCGCCCCAATCGCTCTCCGGGTGCACATTTTCTGGCGTTACCTTGTTGAGCAGATCGTCCAACTCAAGCCGCTTGGGAACAGCCTTCAAGGTCAACCCTGCCGCCCCGACTTTGAGAAACACGGCATCACCTTCCTGAATCTGGATTTGCTTGGCTACAGCCTTGGGAATCCGCAGGGCCAAGCTATTGCCCCATTTTTGAATCGTTGCAGTCATGTTTCTACATTGAGACTACACGAGCGCTTCGTCAACTCTCGAACCCGCACACTCACTCGAACGGGGAAATGCGAAAGATTCTTCGCGGCATTCCTTACCAACAATCCCTTCCCACGGGCTTGAGTAAACGAATTGATCTGTTGAATGACCTATGGACTTATTGCCATTTGTCCATATATACTCAGCGCATGTCGGCAATCGATCGTGGTCGGGCAAGAATGGTAGCGGGGTTGGCAAACCACCGCCGTATCGAAATCATCAGGCTGCTCATCCGCACCCCGTCGCTTTGCGTGAACGAAGTCGCAACCGAGTGCCGTATCGACCAGTCCACAGCCGTGGAGCATGTGAAACGACTGCACGAGGCCGGCCTTGTGAAGAAAAAGTCGACCGGTCGCCGGGTTCTTCTCACCCCAACCAACAGGGCCAAAGCTTTTGTCGAGACCATCGATGCGCTCTGGAAAATCGCGAAATGACCCCGTATTTTTGATCAATGGACTTATTGCCATTTGTCCATATGTCTGAAGCGTGAGCGGGGGTCTACCCTTGGGGCGATGAGGCGATCCCAGAGCGATGGGCAACCCCAGGGCGATGGGGCGGACGGCCCATCTGCATCCTTGGGAACGCCGAGGTCCTCCTCGGCCAGCACAGGTCACCGCTGCCTACGGGCTATTTGAGGTGACAGGTTGGATCCCTGATTTTCCCAAATTCCGCGCCCGAAAAGATGGAACGCTGAAACCCCAGTTTCAGTTGAAGAACCAATGGACTTATTGCCATTTGTCCATATGTCAGCAGCTTTGGTTTGTGGTCAAGTAACATGCATTCGGCGAGCCTGCTTCGTTGGAACGCCGAGGTCGTCGTCGGCCAACCCTGACCGGCGGTGCCAACGGGGGCGTTGGCGCTCCCACCTTGGTTTTGGCGACATATGGACTTATTGCCATTTGTCCATATGTCAGCAAGGGGAGGTTTGTTGGTGTTGAGAGGGGTTGCTTGGGGAGTCGGGCTGGGCTGGGAGGATTTTGCCGGCGAGGGTCGTCTCGGTGTGCGGCGCTGGGCGCGTCAGCAGATGAAGCTGACGAATTGCTCTTCGATGACGACGCGGGCCATGCGTTGCACTTTGGCGAAGCTGCGGGGGAAGGCAGCGGTGAGTTTGTCCAGCACGATGATCTCCTGCACGGGCTTTTCGGGCAGTTCCTCGCCGGGAGCGGGGAAAAATTTCATGGCCTCCGCCTTGTCGCCCGAGTGCAGATACCAGCCGAGTGCGCCGAGCAAGGGGCCGACCCGCGTGCGGCTTCCGTGCAGGCGTGGCAGGATTTTTTGGAGAATTTCGTCGTCTAGGTCCGACTTCCAAGCGCCCGTGTCCCATGCGGCCTTATCCGCAGCCAGTTCGCGAGAAACCTTCAGATACGCCACAACCTCCTTCGCCGTGCGGAAGGCGAATTCGAAGCGGCCATTTTGCAGGATTTCCAGCACCTCGAGCAGATGCTTGTTCGTCGCCGCCTTCACGGCCTGCGGCAACTCTGGCAGCGCCGACCCCTTCGCGCCCCTCGCACGCAGGCTTAATTCCAGAAACGCCTCGGCCTGACCCGCTGCCGCGCGCGGCACAAGTTGCAAGGGCTTAGGATCGTCCAAAAACCGGCCCACATCCTCCGGGTCCACCTCGAACTCGATGACATGCGCACGGTCCAGCACCTTGGGCGAAAACATGTAGGTCGTCTCGTCCACATTGACCGTGCCGATCACAAAAAGTTCGCGGATACGGCAGGAGCTGCGGCACGCCCAGCGTATCTCCCTCGAATCGTGGCAAACGAAAATCGCCCTCCGAGTGCAGGCGGATCGCGCCGTCGCGGGCCTCCATCGCCGAAAGGAAATCGGCAAAATACCGCTCCACATGCGAGAGGTTCATCTCATCAAGAATGAGAAAATGCGGCACCGCCTCCCGCCCAGGCCTTCGACGCCTCCAGCAACAAATCCAGCACCGGCGTGCTTTGGTAGACGGGCCGCGAATCCACCGCCCTCGCCATCTTAGCCTCCGCAAATGGTTCACATACCCCACCACATTCCGGTTGTCGGTCCAATCCGCCCCCACGGCCACGAGGGCCACATTTTTAGCCAGATTGGTATCGTCCTCATCCCGAAGCATTGCCGGCAAAGCAGAAGCAACCGGTCGAGTCTTGGGGCTTATTTGCACTCATGCAATAAGCGGAATTTTACGCTTCGCATCCTACCGGGAGAATCAAGAAACGACTCGGATTTGGCTTACCCGCCAGCTAGTTTTTCGACGACGATTTGGGTGCCAATGCGTTCTTTGAGGAGGCCGACATGGGAAATTACGCCGACGGTTTTATGGTCTTGGCGGAGGGTTTCGAGGGCGGCAATGGCAATTTCCAAGGTTTCCGGGTCAAGCGTGCCGAAGCCCTCATCGACAAAAAGAGAATCGATGCGGACCGTTCGCCCGGCCAGGTCGGAAAGACCGAGCGCCAAAGCGAGGCTCACCAAAAAGCTCTCCCCTCCCGAGAGGCTTGCCATCGGGCGGCGGACACCGGCCTGGTCGAGGTCTTCAACCTGGACTTGAACTTCGTTTGAATCCCGGCGGATACGGTAGCGGTCGCTCAATCGGGTGAGGTGGCGGTTGGCGTGCCGGGTCAGGATATCGAGGGGAAATGGACTGGCGTATCTCCCGAATTTGGCCCCATCGTGGGAGCCGATGAGTTCCCGAAGTTTTTGCCAGACGAGCAAAGCCTTTCTCTCTCCAGCCAACTTCCGATCTGTTTCCTCACAGGAGTTTGCGGTTGTCGGTATCGATTCGAGTTGGTTGGCGCGGGTTGTTTGGTCTTTCAGGAGGTGGTCCCGTTTCTCCTTCCGTGCCGAGTGGGCGTCTTGGGCGGCTCTGGCTGATTCTCCCTTCGGCACCAGTTCCTCGAGGAGTTTTTCAATCTGACCTCGAGCTTGCTGAAGAAGCGCTTGCTCGACGGTGGTGCGATCTTTGAGATTTTTTCGAGGGTTGCCAGTCGTTCCGGCCTCCTTGGCGGGCAGCTTTGCAAGTTTGAGTTGTTCGAGTGTCTGAAAGTCGGAATCGGACACTGCTTTTTCCAAAGGCTCCTTGATGGTCGAGATCCGAAAGGGCCTTGGCTTTGTCTTTCTCCCGGTTTTCGGCCACTTGGGCTGCTGCCTCTTCCTGTAGCCAGCCTTGGCATAACTTTTGCCCGGCACTTTCGACGCTGGGGATTTTTCCCGAAAATCGGGCTATGCGTCCTGGTGGGGAGCAGGGGCAAATTGCCGAGTTTGGTTTTAAGGTCGCCGGTTTCCTTTTCCGCTTGAGCCACCTTGCGATCCTCTTCCTGATCGCCGCCTCGGCATCTTTGAGTTTGCCGAGTTGGTCGCGGTAGTCTTTGTCGCGATTTTGGAGGGTTTTTCGCAAATCGTCTTCTTTGCCTGGTGCGGGAAACGATGCCGAGAGCGGTTGCAGCCTTCCTGTGAGATCAATGGTTGCCGCATCCAGTGTGCGAAGGGCATCAAGCGGTTTGTCTCGATCCGCAGTCAACTTGCGCAGCGTTTTCTCGATGGTTTGGAGGCCTTGGCGTGCATTGGAGAGCGTTTTCTCGGCCGCCTTCAACTCGCTTTCGAGTTTGGAAATTCCGGGTTGGGCTGCACCATCGGCGTAGGGGTGCTCAGGCCACCGCAGAGCGGGCAAGCCTCGCCGGATTTCAGGGCGTGGCGGTGATCGGCCAATTGCGCGATGAGCTTGGCTTTTTCCAAATGGTCTTTGCGCAGGTCGAATTGCTCTGTGGCCGCTTTGCAATCCAGCTCCATGGCATCCCGCTTCTGTTGGCCTCGGCGAGAGCGATCGAGTTCGCCGACGAGCCGGGGTTCTGTGTCGATCTCCGGTTCCGCAAGGTTCGTTGCAGGGTCCTCCGGCAGGATTTCCCTCGCAGTGTCTCTCCAATCCCCCCAAGAGCGTCGAAACGCCTCACGCGCACTTTTTAGATTTCCGATTGGCGGCTGGCAATCGCCAACCTGGTCGGCCGTCGAGCGTCTTTTTGTTTTTCGCGACCACTCGTTTATGGATTTGGCCTTGAGCTTTTCCTGCCGCCGGCTTCGCGTGCCTCTTCGCCGCGCCTTCTGCTTCGCTCCAATGCCTTTTCCACTGCGGCGCGGAGGGCCTGGTTCGCGGTCTCCTTGGCTTGCCGGGCGTCTTTGAGTTCCCGATCCGCAACGCTTTGGTTCTTGGATGCCGTATCAAAGGGCCTTCTGGCGGCTTCCAGCCTCCCGAGGTCTTCGGCAAAGGGGACGGTCGATCGGTGCCGTTTCAAACGGTCTAGGTCCGCCTGCGCCTCAGCCCTGCTCCTCTTCGATTTTTCGAAGATTGGCAGCCGCTTTTTCTCGTTCTCACGGGCCGCCTGAGCTGGTTGATTTTTCAAGCAACCGGCTGGCGTCCTCCATTTCCTTCCAAGATTCTCGAGTTCCTCCTTGCCTGCATACGATCAGTGCTCAAGGCTTCGCGGTCCTCGTTCGGGAGGATGGGAATCTCGCTGCAAGCGCTCTTCTTGCTTCTGCAGTTCGCTCTCCCTTGCACCGTATCTCAAGATGCGCGAGCTGCCCGGAGCCTCTGAGTGAGCTTCGGTGCCGGTGAGGCTTTCCAAGAGCTCCGCGCGTTCATCCGCCTTGGCCTTGAGAAATCTTGAAAATTCGCCTTGGGCCAGCAAGGCACTGCGCAGGAAGCGGTCGTAGTTGAGGCCGAGCAAGGCCTCGATTTGTTTTTCGGCATCGCCAATTTTCTCGGCCAGCACCTGTCCTGCGTTGTCGTAGATGTAGCGCTTGGGCGCCTGGAGGGCCCCGTCGGCCGTTGTTGTGGCACGGCGTCTTTCCCATGTGGCACGATAAACTCCCGCCGGTACTTCGAAGACCACTTCGGTGGAGCACTCGCCGCAGTGGCGAGACATGACATCCTCAGGATTCGATTCATTGCCATAGCGTGCCGCCCGGCCGAAGAGCGCAAGAGTCAAGGCGTCGAGCAAAGTGGACTTTCCCGCGCCTGTGGGGCCGGTGATCGCAAAAAGCCCAGCACCAGCCAACGGCTCTGGCATTGAATGCGCGCGCGGTGGTCCCCCTGAGCGAGTTCAGATTTTTGAGGCTGATGCTGTGGATTTTCATTTGAGATTCGCTGGTTCAGGTTGCTGGCTGCGGTCGAGCAAGATTTGGAAGGTGGTTTTGAGCGAATCGGTCTCCCTCCCTCAGTGAGATTTTGATGCTCCTCGAGCAAGTGTTCGAAAACCCTCGTGGGCGCTCGAGCAGGCTGTCTATGGCTTCGTCATCAGATGCTTCACCAATGGCCATGCCGCTTATGATGGCGGTCTTGCCCGCAAGATTTTCAAGACATCAAAGTGCTTCCTGGAGAGACGAACGCACGCGCTCGACGAGATCTGTTTCCAGTCCGGCATCCTCTACAACCACCTCGACCCACGGCCGCAAAGCCGATGATGCGGCATCGATCGATGCGAGTGCCTGCTCCAGCGCAGCCTTTGTGGTCCGGATTTGCGTGAGCTTGCGGAAGACTGGGATGGACAATCCGAAGTGGGTGATCCCATCAGGAGTGATATCCAGAATCCGCAGCTCTTTTTGATCATCCGCTGGCTGGAGCTCAGCGCAATCGGCGAGCCCGCATATCGGATTGGTGTGACCCTGGCGGGTCGGTCGCCTGCGGACGGTGCAGTGTCCCAGCGCGATGTAGCCGGATTCCGCAGGAAAAATGTCAGGCCCGACTCGCGCCCAGTCCGCCGATGTGGATTTCGCGCTCGCTATCGGAAGCCGATGCACCAGCAACGGTAGGTGTCCGGTGGCCCAACAGGACATATTAGGCTTTTCAACGGCTACCGCCGCCTCTTCATACCGCTTTCGATTCCCGAAACGAGCTGGCCTCGGAGTTCATCAGCCCCTTCGCCATCTTTGCCCACGCGCAGGTCGCGATCCCGCAGGAAAGGGATCATCGCAACCGCCACACGCGGATTTTCTGAATCAGGAAGGCAAAGGAATGCGATCCACTGGATTTTCAGCAAGATGCCCAGCCACATGGGCGTTCCGGGGCATTCAGGGCGTTTTCAGGAGCCTCCCAGTTGCGCGGAGGAGTCGTGATTGCCGCCCACACCGGTGAAAGCGCAATTTCATGTTTCGCTATTACAAAGTTGTAATATCGATAGGCCGATTGCGGGGATTCGCAATTGTCGAAAAAACATCACCCGGGCCGATGGCATCTAATTTCGTGCCCTTCACCGCAAGAAGCAACCATGTGAGGAACTGAGCGTGCTCCTCATCCCGGGACTGATCGTTGGTTACTCTTGCCAAGATGCCAATCCGCTGTGGAGCAGTTACAGTAATTCCGGAGGGTTTCAGCTGGTCATTTTTGAGTTAAGAGGATTTTGTGAATTTAAATATCAATTGTAATATCCTCAATTATAATGAATTGTTTATTTAGATTTGCTATTGATTTTTCCAGTGCCGGACTTTCAAGTGGAATGAGATCGAGCATGAACCTTGAAATCGATTTGCAGGATTTCCTCCCGATCAAGAAAGTCTTCGACAATAGGCCAAAGCAAATCCGCAGAAAGTGAACCCATTGCGTAGGATGTCTGGCCGGCGCGCTCAAATTGCTCTTTGTCAATGTGTAGATGAAAATCGTGACCTGCTCTTGGATTTGTCCTTCAGCAGGCAAAGGACAATGGGCACGCTCTCGTCTTCGATCGAAATCAAGTATTCCAATTCAAAGTTCTGCAGCCATGAATCGAACCATGGAGGCACCTCACCCAAATTCGATTCACTAAAAACAGTCTCCAACTATAGCCAGAGATTCAGCGGGCCCGCGCCCATCCCACTCCCCCAGCAAAGATAGCTGACAAGATTTTGCAAGTTCGTATTCCGAGAGTTGGGTTCCAGCGTTTTTGGTTTTCAGACTTATTTGGGGTTTGCGGTGTTTCAGGGGATTTGATGAGTCGCACCAAGAAAACTCCTCGGCTTAGCCGTCCAAAGAACCACGGAACCTCAGTCGCGCTGGCCGGGCACGAGCAGCCGTCACCGCAAGGAGACATTCCGCTTTCGATGGTCAGATTTCCCTGTCAGCAAATTGTAATCCAAGAAGAGACGGCGCAGTCGGTTTCCCCGCCATGAAAATCTTCATCTTCACTCAGATCATACTCGCTACCATCGACAAAACTTACTGGCTCACCGACATATGGCTCAGATACATCGAGAACCAGAGTTTCGCCAGCCTTGAGTTTCCTGCTTCCAATTCGGGGAATCGATGCTCCCTCTCAAAACGCGGCAAGTCATCC
>JAGYIV010000009.1 GCA_018402345.1 Terrimicrobiaceae bacterium | reverse complement strand
TTCCGGATGAAACCCCGTGCCGACCTCGAGCAACGAAGCAATCCGCCCCTTCACCTTGATCCGCCCCTCCGACTGCGTCGTGACCCGCGAAAGAATCTTGAGCAAAGTCGATTTGCCCGCCCCATTCCGCCCAATGATGCCGAGGACCTCGCCCTTGCGAACTTCAAAACTCACCCCCTGCAAAGCCCAGGCATAATCCGAATCCCCCGCCGCCTGCGTCCTATCGTTCGTCTGCCCCACCTTCGCATAAGGATCCTCCTTTCCTCGAACCTTATGCCACCACCGATTCACATCATGCGCCAGCGAACCGGTGCCGACTTCGCCAAGACGATACAACTTCGACACCCCCTCCACCCGAATCACAACATCTCGATCACTCATTTCCTAAAAGTTCCAAAGCTGGGCTTGCGGGCGTTGTGCCTCACGACAAGGATTCGAATCGTGTCTAATTTTATCCGGAACAAAAAATTGTATGGAAATCGATTAAGGTTCACCCGGCGAAACCCGCGTTTTTTTTCACTGAACAGTTGCGGGAATTGGCAGCAAGGCGCACACAGTTTCGAAACTCCCTCGTAAAACTCGTCAGCAAGATTTGATCCAGCAACTTCCCTCATAATACCTCATGATCAAATCCACTTCCGAGAACACTCTCGGATGAAAGACAATATTCACCGCGTCCTTCTGGCCGAAATTTTTTGGTCCATTTGCTCCAAGGTCATGCTCAAGCCGGGATTGGTTTCCATTTCCAGATCGCGCTTTACGGCTTCGGAAATTCCTTCGTCCTCATCCAAAAAGAGGCGGCAGAGGTGCAGCATGTGGAGCGCCAACTCCGCTCGCTGGGATTCCGGAAGCTCAAGGCAAGTTTTTCTACGCTATCGAGGGTGGTCATGAATTTGAGATATTAAAGTTGATCAGTGATGGGTTCAAGTTCTCCCCGAGGAATAACTCTGCACCGGCATGTCGATGAATTCCCGAATCTCGGCAAAGTCGATGATCTCGTCGATCTTGGCGTCGATTTGGTTCGCGGTTCCCCAACCTGCGAAGCCCTACGGGCCTGCCTGCGGCAGCCGTCCTCCGCGCCGCCAGAATTTCTTCGAAACGCCTTCGACTCGGACCAGGACTTCGTCGTCATTTTTTGACATAATTAACAGAATTACAGAATTTTACACAATAAACTATCAAACTAGGGGTCAGTGTTCATTTTCTTTCATTTTTACAGAACTCACTTCTGCGGGATGCGATCCCATTCGTGCTCGGGTTCGACATCCGGAACTTTTGCAAGAACTCGCTCGAATTTTTCTCTGTTGCCCCTCATCGCCCGTGCCTGGAAATCCAATCTGGTTTTTTTAGAAAACTCGATGTCTGGCGGAGGGGGCATTTTTTGAAATGTCGCGAAAATATTGAAGTTTCTCCTGCCAGCCCATCGACTGGGTGGCTTTATGAATTTTCTCCTGAATTTCCCTTTTCATTTGGAGCGCATTCAGAGGTTGCACCCCGTCAAATTTTTTCCAGAATTCCTTATTCATCCAAGTTTACCTCCTTGGGGCTCAAAATAGTGATCACTCCATAACCTTCGGCAAGATTCACGGATTTGAAAGCTCGAATTCGATCAAGCCTGACAATGTGACGAAAATTCCACGAAACCACGGCATCAGCTCTTGCCAAGGTGGCTGCCGCGACATGCAGACAGTCTTCATGCCATTTGGAGCCAACAACTCCGGCGGCGATGTAGCTTTCAGCCAGAATTCTGACGTTTTCATTTAGCTCAATCTGCTCGCGATTTCCAGCAGGAATCTCCTCATAAACGCTTTTCACGGGATCTGGTGCGAACGAAAGCTCCTTTTCAAGTGCATCGCTCCAAATCAAAAGAGCTTTGTCTCCTATGCAATACTCTATCACCCTACGGGAATCCTCAGACCATCCCTCTTCTTCGTCGAAGCATCCGCCAAAAACGGATGTGTCTAAATACAAGCGCCATTTTCGTTTCATGCTTTCAATAAATCAGCTTTTTTTCAACCATCTCGGCAAAGTCGATGATCTCGTCGATCTTGGCGTCGATTTCCTTCTTCGTGAGACCGAGCACGGAGCCATTGATGTAAATATTTTGATTTGCGCCTTCCCTTCGGCGCTGCACCCTTCGGGCCAACCTTCGGTTGCTCTTACTCCAGGCCGCCCAGCCTTCCGTTTCACGCCTTGGCCTGTGGAATTCGCAGCCGTTATTCCACAGGCACCGGTCAAAATCGGGTTGAACCCCGCCCCGAGCGCAATCAGCGCCCCCACCCGCCCCCGCATCGTAATCGACCCGTGATCTGGCTTGATCAACCCATTGAGCATCTTCAACAGCGTGGTCTTACCGGCCCCGTTATGCCCAATAAGCCCGAGGCATTCCCCCCGGCGAAGTTCGAAGCTGACACCCTTCACGGCCCAGAACTCGCCCGGGCGAAGCCCAGCGCCATCCGGCGCATCAGATTGTTTTCCGCAGATTTCGCCGATTTCCGCAGATGAAGAATTTTCGGCAGAACCGCTGGAGGCATTCGCAGCTCGAATGGAAGCGAGTTTTTCGGAGTCCATCTGCAAGCCCGCTTGCGAGTGGCCTTCCAAAAATTCACCCGAATCAGCCTGCTGATTCCCGCCTGCGGCCCTCTCTGTGGACTCTGTGCCCTCCGTGGTTAAATGATTGTATTCACTCGATTGTCCAGCATTTCGCCCAAAAGGATTAAGCTCCGACGCGATGTCGCAGACGCCATACCAAAGGGACTTCTTCAGCGAGCGGCAGAATTTTTTGCTGACGCCTTCGACTCGGACTAGTATCTCGTAACAATTATATTTTCGCATTGTAAATTTGGCCTTGCTGGATTTTTCTCCGGCATGGCCAATCGATACAAAGTCACCCTCACGCAATCGGAACGCACCGAACTCACGCAACTCACCCGCTGCGGGAAGACCCCTGCCGCGAAGTTTCTCCACGCTCGCGCCCTGCTCCTGTGCGATGCGGGCGAGCACGGCGACCCTTGGAAAGTGGCCGATGTGGCAGCAGCTTTGGGGATCAGCTCCCGCACCGTGGAGCACCTCAAACAACGTTTTGTCGAAGAAGGCTTGGAGGCGGCCTTGGTTCGCAAGCCCCCTTGCAAACCGCGGGATGTCACTTTCGACGGAACATTTGACGCGCGCCTGACCGCGCTGGCTTGCTCGCCGGCCCCGGAGGGTTACCAACGCTGGACGGTGCGGCTCTTGGCCGACAAGCTCGTCGAACTCAAAATCGTGGATGCGGTATCGGTGATGACGGTGCAGCGCTCGCTAAAAAAAACGAGTTGCAGCCTCATTTGAGCAAATACTGGAAGATTCCGCCCGACGGGGATGCAGCCTTTGTCGCCGCCATGGAAGATGTCTTGAATGTTTACCGGTTGCCCTACGATCCCCGCTTCCCTGTGGTCTGCATGGATGAGTCGAGCAAGCAGTTGATCGGCGAGGTGCATGCCCCCATTGCGGCCAAGCCCGGCCAAGTCGCCATTGCCGATCATGAATATGTGCGCCAAGGCGTGGCCATGCTTTTTGTCGAGGTTGAACCTCTGGCCGGCCGCCGCCATGTCGAAGTCACCGAACGCCGCACACGACAGGACTGGGCTCACTTCATCAAGGGAATGCTCGAGGAACGCTACCCCGAAGCCATCAAGGTGCGATTGGTCATGGACAACCTCAACACCCATGCCATCGCCTCGCTCTACGAAACCTTCCCGCCGGTCGAAGCGCGCCGCTTGGCCGATCGTCTCGAAATCCACTACACGCCCAAACACGGCAGTTGGCTCAACATCGCAGAAATCGAACTCAGCGCCCTCAACAGTCAATGCCTGCGCCGCCGAATCCCGGACATCGAATCCATGCGCTGCCAAACCTCCGCGTGGCAAAACCACCGCAACAACCGTGGCGCTCCCATCAACTGGCGCTTCACAACCGAAGACGCTCGTATCAAGCTGCTCAGACTTTATCCGAAACTTTAGCTGTTACTGGATAGTAGGACTTCGTCGTCATTTTTTGACATAATTAACAAAATTACAGAATTTTACACAAGGCCTCATCAAAATAGGGGTCAGTGTTCATTTTCTTTCATTTTTACAGAACTCGCTTCTGCGGAATAAGATCCCATTTGTGCTTTGAGCTTCAATCGGCAAGGCTGATATCAACCACCATCACTTTGCGCACGGGTGAATCGACCCAGTAGGTGATGGCGTATTTGCCGACAATCTTGATCTGAAGTTCCCGCAGCGTTGCGTCTTTTTCCACAAAATCCCCGGGTTGATCGGGTTGGCGCTTCAAGCTTTCGAGGAATTCGAATATCAACCGCCTTTGCAGGCCCGACTTGGGCACCACTCCCTGCAGAAGGTCGGCGTGCACAAAAACCTCATAGTTCATCAAGCGCCTTGGCCTTGGGTTTGGATTGCGAAGTCTTCCAAGCTGACCCAGTTTCTTTCATCGCGATCCTGCACCCGGCGTTCAATGATCGAAGATTCCTCGGAATTATTCTTGCGCCATAAACTGAAGAGCAGAGCAGTCAACTCTTTCTGCTCTTTGAAGGAGAGGGCAACCACTTCTTTTTTTAATTCCTCGTAACTCATATTTTTTGAATATCTCTGATATGGTTTTCTATTTCAAATCGAATTTTGTCTCAGGCATTTTTTTTTGGAACTCCGCATCGCCCACCGCCAGGACCTCGTCCACGATCAAAATTTGGTTTGCGATCCTCCCGGTTCGCAAAGCCCTTCGGGCCTGCCTGCGGCAGCCTATCTCGGCGCGGCCGGCGCCTCGGTTCAGGCTCCAAATGCGCTGCGACCGCGAGCCTCACATACATTCCGGAGCTATACAGGTTGATTCGCTCGTTCCCACTCATTTGATTCGCAGGGTTTCCCACCCTGCTCCTCCTTCGGAGCTGCCTCGCGGCAGTCTTCCGAGCGGCCGCCCAGCCGCCTGGGTCACCGGCGTGTCGATATACCGCGCACACCCGGAAAACTCGACAATCTCATCGAACTTCCGCGCAATTTGGTTTGCGCTTTTCCCAAGTCGCAAAGCCCTGCGGGCCTGCCTGCGGCACCCTTCCTCGACGCTGCCCATCGTCTCGGTTCGGCCTTCCGCATCCCCAAAATCGCCCCGTTCAGGAAAATATTTTGATTTGCGCCTCCCCTCCGGCGCTGCACCCTTCGGGCCAACCTTCGGTTGCTCGTCCTACGGGCTTCCCAGCCCTCCGGTTCACGACCTGGTCAATATCCGGATGTAAACCCCGGCCGCCTCGAGCGCAATCAGGGCCCCCACCCGCCCCCGCATCGTGATCCGCCCCTCCGACTGCGTCGAGACCCGCGAAAGAATCTTGAGCAAAGTGGATTTTCCTGCCCCATTCCGCCCAATGATGCCGAGGACCTCCCCCCCGCTTGACCTCGAACGAAACATCCTTCAGCGCGTAGCCCCAGTCCGACTGCGCCTTTGGCGCAGAGTTTTCAGTTTTCAGGTCACTACTGTCCGGTTATAAGTCAAACAGCTCCATTTGGTTGCACTCCGGAGCCTCGGGTTTTCTGAACTCCTGATCCATAAGTAACTCATGCAAAGGCATCTTTTCAAACGGGTGAACACTCAAAATCTGCAGAGTTGTGCTGAGAGCACCAGTCAATTTGAGTTCCTTGTGCACGATCGCCACGAGCAGATATGTCGTCACCGCGATCCAGATTTGCGTTTTCACCGCATTCGGACTTGTCCCAAAATAATGCTTCAAGCGCAGGTTGCCTTTGACCCATTTGAAAAACAACTCGATGTCCCAGCGCTTCTTGTAAAGCAACGCAGCTGTGATGGCCGACATCTCCATGTGGTTGGTCAGAAAGACCGAAAACCGTTGCTGTTTTTCGTCGAAATATCGGATGCGCCGCAGTGGCATCGGGAAGTCTCTGCGTGCTTTGGGCAAAGCAAATTTTCCCGTGTGGTCGCTTCGCACCCCGGCCGATTTGTCCACAGGACGAGACGCATGCCGCGAAAAGCGCAAATTGTCTTTGGCTCGGGTAACGAAAACGCTCCCGATGCGGCGATGCGATAGAGTCGCTGAAAGTCGGTATAGCCTTTGTCGAACAGGTAAATGGCCCCGCCTCGAAGCTCAACTTGTCCAAAAGTTCACATCGTGCAGACCGGCTGGGGATACAAAGACGCAAACCGGGATTGGCCCCCGCAAATCGAGTTGGGTGTGAATCTTGATCGCGCTCTTGGTCGAGCGGAATGTCGCCCACGGAAACAACGTCATCGACAAGTCGATCGTGCTCGAGTCCAAAGCGTAAACCGTGTTTTCCAAGTCCACCCCCAACTCCTCGCCCGCATAAAGACGCCGTGCTTTGTTGATCAACCCCATGGCCAATGCCTGCCAAAGCCGCCAGTCGCGCCCTTCGTTGGCATCCGCCAGCGTGGACTTGGCGACCGGTTCTCGGAAGCCCAAGTGGTAGAGCGCATCGGGCTTGGCATTCAAACACGCTTCGATATCCCGCAACCCCTCGCGCCAGGTCAATTGCGCGAACACCATGCAAATCAACTGCTGGCGAACTCCGAAATGTCGCACGCGAGACTCGGCGTTGAACCGCGCCGAGAGTCGGGAGAGGGTTTCGCGATGAACCAAATCGAGAATTTGGGAGAGGATGAAGCGACCGTGTGTCATTCGAGCAACACAGCACCTCCTGTTCCAAAAAATTTACATCCGTCACATCAAATTTCCAGTGCTTGTCTATGAACAACAACATGCTTTCAAAAATCAAAAACGTATTAACCGGACAGTAGTGTTTTCAGGTTGAAGTTTTCAGCGGGGGTTCCGCAATCGAGCGACGGGGCAGGGGCGAGATGGAGCGACCGAAGGTCGGCCCGGAGGGCGAGACGAGAGGGATCGAGCAAGTCAAATTTCGCAGATTCTGAATTCAAACGACTTTGCTGTTCAGAACCGCTGGGGTCATTCGCTGAGCGAATGGAAGAGGGTTTTTCGGAGTCCATCTGCAAGCCCGCTTGCGAGTGGCCTTCCAAAAACTCACCAGAATCAGCACGCTGATTCACGCCAGAGGTTCCCTCGGTGCTCTCTGTGTCCTCGGTGGTTAAACTTCTTTTCTTGGCGCTGGACTCTGGACGCTGGACGCTCGACACGGACTTCGTCCGATCATTCACCTCCTCGATTTTCAGATACGGGTCTTCCTTTCCTCGAACCTTGTGCCACCAGCGATTCACATCATGCGCCAGCGAACCGGTGCCGACTTCGCCAAGACGATACAACTTCGACACCCCCTCCACCCGAATCACAACATCTCGATCACTCATTTCCTAAAAGTTCCAAAGCTGGGCTTGCGGGCGTTGTGCCTCACGACAAGGATTCGAATCGTGTCTAATTTTATCCGGAACAAAAAATTGTATGGAAATCGATTAAGGTTCACCCGGCGAAACCCGCGTTTTTTTTCACTGAACAGTTGCGGGGAATTGGCAGCAAGGCGCACACAGTTTCGAAACTCCTCGTAAAACTCGTCAGCAAGATTTGATCCAGCAACTTCCTCATAATACCTCATGATCAAATCCACTTCCGAGAACACTCTCGGATGAAAGACAATATTCACCGCGTCCTTCTGGCCGAAATTTGTTGGTCCATTTGCTCCAAGGTCATGCTCAAGCCGGGATTGGTTTCCATTTCCAGATCGCGCTTTACGGCTTCGGAAATTCCTTCGTCCTCATCCAAAAAAAGAGGCGGCAGAGAGTGTAGCATGTGGAGCGCCAACTCCGCTCGCTGGGATTCCGGAAGCTCCAAGGCAAGTTTTTCTACGCTATCGAGGGTGGTCATGAATTTGAGATATTAAAGTTGATCAGTGATGGGTTCAAGTTCTCCCCGAGGAATAACTCTGCACCGGCATGTCGATGAATTCCCGAATCTCGGCAAAGTCGATGATCTCGTCGATCTTGGCGTCGATTTGGTTCGCGGTTCCCCAACCTGCGAAGCCCTACGGGCCTGCCTGCGGCAGCCGTCCTCCGCGCCGCCAGGAACTCCGGTTCCTTTTTCGTGAGCCCGAGCACTGACCCATTGATGTAAATATTTTGATTTGTGCCTTCCCTCCGGCGCTGCACCCTTTGGGCCAACCTGCGGTTGCTCGTTCTACAGGCTTCCCAGCCCTCCGGTTCACGACCGGTCAAAATCGGGTTGAACCCGGCCCCGAGCGCAATCAGCGCCCCCACCCACCCCCGCACCTTGATCTGTCCCGAACTCTGCGTGGTAACCCGCGAAAGAATCTTGAGCAAAGTCGATTTGCCCGCCCCATTCCGCCCGATGATCCCGAGGACCTCGCCCTTGCGAACTTCAAACGAAACATCCTTCAGCGCGTAGACCCAGTCCGACGCCGGAGGCGCGGAGTTTTCAGTTTTCAGGTTGAAGTTTTCAGCAGGCGTTCCACAGATTTCGCTGATTTTCGCAGATTCTGAATCTAAAATGCTCTGTTTTTTCGAACCGCTTGGGGCATTCGCAGAGCGAATAAGCGATGTGTTTTTAGAATCCCGCGCAAGCTCGCTTGTGGAGGGATTTGGAAACTCAGCGCCAGCTTGGCCTGCCAAGCGCAACCCTGCGGTTCCCTCCGTGCTCTCTGTGTCCTCTGTGGTTAAACTTCTTTTCTTTGAACTGCTAAAGGACTTCGTCCGATCATTCACCTCCCCGATCTTCAGATACGGGTCTTCCTTCCCCCGAACCCGATGCCACCAGCGATTCACATCATGCGCCAACGACCCCGTCCCCACCTCGCCCAGCCGGTAGAGCTTGGAGATGTTTTCCACCCGAATTACAACATCCTGATCAGACATTTTTTGACAGAATTAACAGAATTACAGAATTTTTTGGGGAATCTCATACACATTACCGGTTACTTGTTACCCGCCACAGCCGACTTCGCCGGCGCTGCTACTCAGCTTGCGAGGGCATAGTCGATGGCTTTGGGATTGTCGACCCGTTTGCTGGCATTGAGTATTTCAAGTCCGACAATGTTTCCTGCGACATCATAATCAAGAATGACGCCGGGCTTGGCTTCGTCACTTTCTTCCACCGCTGCATCGCTCAAAATGATCGTGAGCGCATCAACTTCGGGATCATAGGTTACTTTCATATTCGTTGATAACCACTCGCAAGAGACCAGGTTTGCCATCTTTCGTGCTGAGACATTGGTAGCACACAAGACCCGCATGCGCTTCCACTATTTGATCCGGGTGGTTCATCAACGATCCGACCTGCTCCAGAGAAATCTGACGCCGAGCCATTTCCTCTTCGGCATGCTTGGAAATCGAGAAGTTCAAAACCTGCAACTTTTTACTCGTGACCCGCTACAGCCGACTTCGTCGGCTTCCCATACCAAAGCGACTTCTTCAGCGAGCGGCAGAATTTTTTCGAAACCCCTTCGACGCGGACCAGGACTTCGTTGTCCGAAGGCGGAGTCGAGCGTCCAGAGGCGAGTGTGTTTGGTAAGGCATTCCGTTTATCAATCTGTTAATTGGCAGCGAGGGCTTTCGATCGGACTTGGATAATGGAGGCAAGGGCACGCAAGGAATCATTCACGGATTTTGAATCCGGAAAGGCCTCGGCGACATCTGGCTCCAACAAGATCAAGTTCGTGCCCTGTTTGTAGAGCTTGGCGTATTTGCCTTTGGTGCCTGAGCTGAAATCATACTCGGCGAGCATCGTTTCTTTTTTAGCTTTTAGCTTTTTCATATTGGTTTCTTTCTTTGCGGCTTACTGGTCGCGCGCTGATGATTCGCAGATGGTTGCCGCGCTCCGTGTGGATTACCACCAACAATCGGCCAGCTTGAGACATTCCCATGGTAATAAACCTGGGCTCGGCTTGCGAGTGCTTCAAGTCCGGGATCGTGATTGATTGTTCATCTCCAAAAATTGTGCCCGCTTCGGTAAAGGCAACTTGAGGTGGACCCAATCTTTGAACCACTTGGCAGTGGAAATAAGAGGTAATGGGATGAAGGAGATTGGTTGTTATCTGGGTTGATGTGTTGTTTCAACTCCCGTGAGGGAGTGGTTCGATTTTTTCTCCGGAGCGCAGGGCCCGGCTGGCCTCGGAGCGTAGCGTAGAGGCCTGCGCGGGCCCGCAGCGTAGGAGAAAAAATCGAGCGTGCGGTGGGGGTGGGTGTTGTGTGCTTTGCTCTGCTGGATCATGCCGCTGTGCGTTTGTTTTCCCGCTCTTCCTGATAGGCCTTTGCGGGGGTGCGGTTGCCCAGTTCGGCGTGCGGTCTCCATGTGTTGTAGCGTTCGATCCAGCGACCCATGCCGGTGCGCGCCTCGCCCACCGTGCAGTAGCTTTTCAAATACACCTCCTCGTGTTTGAGGCTCCTCCACAACCGCTCGACGAACACGTTGTCCATCCAACGCCCCTTGCCGTCCATGCTCACCCGGATGCCCAGCTTTTCCAGCCTTCCGGTCCACTGCGGGGAGGTAAATTGGCTGCCCTGATCGGTGTTGAAAATCTCGGGCAGGTTCCCGCAGTTGCAGCGGGCCATGTCGAGGGCTTCGTGCACGAGCGCGGCGTCCATCGTGTTGGAGATCGCCCAACCCAGCACGTAGCGGGTGTGCCAGTCCATCACCGCGCACAGGTAGGCATGGCCCTGGCCCATCGGGATATAGGTGATGTCCGACGCCCAAACTTGATCGGCGTGCCTGCTCACAAATCCTCTCAAAAGGTAGGGGTATTTGCGATGTGTGGTGTCCGGGCAACTCGTTCTCATGCGCCGGGGTTGGCACCAGATCGTTTCCAGGCCCATTGAGCGCCGCAGCCTCTGGATGCGTTTGCGGTTCGTTTTCAGTCCGTGATCGCGCTCCAAAACCGTGACAAGCTTCCGTGTGCCCAAACACGGATCCTCGGTGTAGATTTTGTCCATCGTCTTCATGGCTGCGCGATCCTCGGGCTTTTCCGGAACTCGCTCGTAATAGAGATTGGATCGACTGACATGCAGTAGCTTGCATTGTTTTCGAATGCTCAATTTGGAATGTTTTTCTTCAACCAGCTCGGCACGGTTCACAGGCCGAGCTGTTTGGATTTTTTTTCCAAAAAATCCACCGCGATCGTCAGTTCTCCAATTTTGCTCTGCAGCAGAGCCCGCTCCTTTTCAAAGTCCTCCCCAGCTCTCTTGCCTCCCGCTTCAAAGACTCCTGGCACGTTGTCCAAGAGCGTCTTTTTCCACTCCGTGACCTGCGTGGGATGGATGTCGTAGGTTTTCGCGATCTCGTGGATCGTTTTTTCCCCTTTGAGGGCTTCTATGGCCACACGTGCCTTGAAGGCCCCGTCGTGGCGTCGGCGTTTTGATTTCATGTTGGTGTTTGGTTGTAGGATTTTCCTCCACACCCATTCACCTCATTTTATCTCTTAACCTCTGGTCCGAATTTTGGGGTCCCGCTCAGAAGCAATCTGGCCCCGAACCTTGTGCCACCAGCGATTCACATCATGCGCCAACGACCCCGTCCCCACCTCGCCCAGCCGGTAAAGCTTGGATACATTTTCAACGCGAATGACGGTGTCGGACATGGGAAGAGAGGAAAGAAGTGGCGAGTGGCGTGTAACTGGTGGCGGGTTGGAAGAAGATGTGGAGAAAGTCGAGAGCGGTGGGAGAGGAAGTCGAGGTCGAGAGTCGAAGAAGATTTTTTAAAAAGATTCTGCTTTTACTGAATAAGGCTATCGTAAACGGAGTGGTGTCCGATCCAAAACCAAACTAAGCCTTCTGGTCTATCCTTTGCGATCGCTCGATAGTGCAACCCGACGCGGGCTGTGTAAATCACGCCTATTTTTTTCAACCGCAAGGATGGATGCCTTGGACTTTGCTTCAGAAGTTCGAAATTCTTATCTGCCAGACTTTGAATTTCATCAGGAAGTTGCCTGTAAAAAAACCAGAAGTCAGGGGAAGCGAAATGATTCACAGTGGAGAACACCTGCCCGCTTCAAAATCTTCATCGGCTTTAGCCGCCAATTTGGCCAGACGGCCACTCAGGATGTCTTTTTCAATTCTTTCATCCCACTTGTCTGAAGAATATTGCTCAAACCAATCGGAGAAAATTTGCAACTCCTGAGGTGGAAGTTTTTTTACTGCCTGCTCTAATTCCAGCGCACTCATGATTGAATTTTTTAAAGCCTATGCATTCAAGCTACCTAAACCATCACGGGCTTGAGACCCTCAAGTTCGACTTCTTGAAATGCCTCGCTTCCGACAAACCTCGTTTTCGCATCAAGAATCTCCAGAGAAGCCAAGCGGCCTTCGCTATCAAAATCGGCGCAGATGCCTTCGGCCAACTCTTTGGTCGTCACTGTGGTTTGTCGGAAAATGATGCTCAGCGCATCGACTTCAGGATCATATTGGATTTTCATAGTTGAAACAGGTTTATTTAGTAAAAATAAGTGTAGACGGTCACCACCACGATTTCAAGCTCCTCCTCCACGAAAATCGGCCGCACTCTTTTGGTGTGATAAAATTTTCCCGTTCCAAACCGCATGGAATGGAAACTCTTTGAAACATTCCAGCCGCCCGTTGGTTGCGGGGCCCCACTGCGCCTCTCAAATCGCCGATTGGACTTCTTCGAAGGTGAACCCTCGCATCTCGAGGTAGCCATTTGCGTGTTTGGTCAACCGAATTGTTTTCATCTCTTGAAGGGCAGGCTACTCATTGGTTTTCACTCGCCACCCGTGACTCGTAACCCGCTACTGCCCCCGGTTCCTCTTCACTCGTGACCAGTAACTCGCTACTCGCTACTGCCCCTGCTTTCTCTTCACCCGTGACTCGTGACTCGTGACTCGTGACTCGTGACTCGTGACTCGTTACCCGCTACAGCCTGCGCAGCGGGCTTGGTCCGATCATTCACCTCCCCGATCTTCAGATAAGGGTCCTCCTTCCCCCGAACCTTATGCCACCAGCGATTCACATCATGCGCCAGCGACCCCGTCCCCACTTCGCCCAGGCGGTAGAGTTTTGATACATTTTCAACGCGAATTACGGTGTCGGACATGGGAAGTGACTAAGAAGTAACGGGTGGCGAGTGACTGGTTATTGCAACGAGAAACTTTTTTATTCAAGTCCGAGACTCTTAGCCCAATTCAACCATGTTTCTGTCAAGCCATGATGCTTTAGAATTTCTGTGAATTTCGGCGACTGAAAATCTTGCAGGGAATAAAGATAGACCACACGAGCTCGGTCTTTGGGACGCCCCACTGTAAGCGCGATGGCCGCCAAGTATTCGGGTGTCATCACACGAATGGTATGTCCATCCCAATGCAAAACATCTGCATTATTCACAGCCTCAATCTCAAGCTCGCCGGATGCCGCCAGAAACTGCACTGGCATGCCGTGAATAATGATGCCTTCTTCGTCAAATTCAGAGAAACCCAACTCGTAAAGCTTTTTGAAAATAGGCTCCAAACTGACTAAAAACGAGCCTTCCCGAACATTTAAAAAGCAAAAAACATCGATGTCCCGGGTAGCAAGCGGTTCTCCATGAAAACCCGCTGCTGTCGCTCCGCCTATTGCGTATTTTCCAACAACACCTGCCATGAGAAGCTGTTCCAAAACATCACAAACCTTTTGCATGTCGCTTGATTTCCTCTAATTCCAATGTTTCCAAAATCGTTTGCCCCAAAAGTGCTACCTTTTCACCGATGGGCAGATTTCTTTGTTTTTGCCTCCAATTTGTTTTTTCTCGCATCCATAAAAGCCCTTCGGAATTCGATCGCGAGGTGGATTCAAACTTTTGACCGCTGATTTTTTTCTCCATTGAAAACAAGACTCTGGCGCGTTCAGCCAATCTACACCGTATCCATGAAGGAGCGCTCGACTTTTTTGAACATCACGATGCCAAGAAACAGCAACACGGCGGTGATGGCGGCGGAAGTTCCCAGCCCGTCCCACGGAATAGCGCCGCCGAGGTAGATGGCGCGGAAGGCTTCGATGACCGCGGCCATGGGGTTGAAATTCAACCAGAACGCGTATTTTTCCGGAACCATGCTCGCGGGGTAGATCACGGGCGTGGCATACATGGCGAGTTGCACCCCGAAGGCGACCAGGAAGGTGAAATCGCGGTATTTCGTGGTGAGCGAGGAAATGATGATGCCGGTTCCGAGGCCAAGGAATGCCATGATCCCGAGCAGGATGGGCGTGAGCAGGAAAATCATCGCCCAATCGGGATTCACCGCCGCGCCTTTCCACGCGAACCATCCGAGGAAGGCGAAAAAGAGCAAAAACTGGATCGCGAATTGGATGAGATTGGAAATGACGATCGAGAGTGGCGTGACGAGGCGCGGGAAATAGACCTTGCCGAAAATGCCGGCGTTGGCCACGAAGGTGGAGGAGGTTTTTGTGAGGCAGGTCGAGAAGTAGTTCCACGGCGTAATGCCGGCGAGGTAGAAGAGCATCGGCGGTAGGCCGTCGGTGGGGAGTTTGGCAAGGCCGCTGAAGATTACAGTGAACATTGCCGTGGTGAGCAGCGGCTGGATGAAAAACCAGAGAGGGCCGAGGATCGTTTGCTTGTAGACGGCGACAAAATCCCGCCGCACGAACATCCACAAGAGGTCGCGGTAATGCCACACATCGCGCAGTTGCAAATCCCACCAGCGCGTGGAGGGATCAAGGACCATGTCCCAGTTGTCAGTCGTTGATTCAGAATTCATGGATTAAAATTTCCGAGCAATCGGTATTAATTGCGCAAATCATTGCACTTCCTTATTCGTGAGCCCCAGCACGGAGCCATTGATGTAAATATTTTGATTTGCGCCTTCCCTCTGGCGCTGCACCCTTCGGGCCATCCTTCGGTTGCTCTTACTCCAGGCCGCCCAGCCTTCCGTTTCCCGACCGGTCAAAATCGGGTTGAACCCCGCCCCGAGAGCAATCAGCGCCCCCACCCGCCCCCGCATCGTGATCGACCCCCGATCCGGCTTGATCAACCCCATTGAGCATCTTCAACAGCGTCGTCTTACCCGCCCCATTATGCCCAATCAGCCCTAGGCATTCCCCCCGGCGAAGCTCGAAGGAGACATCTTTGACGGCGAAGAATTCGCCGGGGCGAAGCGAAGCTTCGCATGTCGGCGAGGTAACGAGTGGCGGGTAACTGGAGGCGGGTCCAGAGGCGAATCTCGTGACCAGTAGCTCGCTACCCGCTACTGCCCTTGACCCCTCTTCACTCGTGACCAAGTAACTCACTACTCGCTACTTCTGCTTCTTCACCAGCTACGCGTAACTCGCTACCCGCTACTCGCTGGCGCTTCCTCCCAGGAAGCAACTCCGACGCGATGTCGCAGACCCCATACCAAAGCGATTTCTTCAGCGACCGACAGAATTTCTTGCTGACGCCTTCGACGCGGACCAGGACTTCGTCGTCCGGTGGAGTAACGGGTGGCGGGTGGCTAGTGGCGGGTGGAGACATGGGAAGTGGATAAGAAGTAACGAGTTGCGAGTGGCGGGGATTATTGCGGGATTAAATTGCTGACAGGCAATGGAAATCCCTCCTTGGCAGCAGCAAAGGAGAGGTTTTTGTCCAAAGTGATAAATGGCAACTCGGTGATTAGTGATCCTCCAACAAGCAGGGCGGCGGCAAGTTGGAACGCGTCTGCTGCGCGCAATGGATGCGTCATGAGAAGCCTGCGTGCGATTCGACGCAGTTCGGTATTCGGCTGAACCTCATGGGCGGAATCCAGAATCTTCGACAAACTCTCCTCTGCAAGCGATGTGGCACGGCGGTCCAATCCCCCTTCCCTTTCCCGGCGCGCCAGTGCCGAGAGGCATTCCGTTTCCGTGCCCCACCAAACGATCATATCCCTATCGGCTTCCCTCAAATCCAAAAGCGAATCAGTGTTTTCCTCTCGCACGAGCAAGGGCACGATGGCCGAGCTATCCCAAAATCTCATCGACCGCTCTGCCTTTCTATCAAGAGCAATTTGGACAACGGTGTGCCATCCTGAACTTCAATGGGATTGATTTGATCTGCGATTTTGGAATCTGAAACAGGCCTTTTCAGGTGCCCTAACTTGGTCAAATGCGCAACCCGGCTGGACCAATTCCCTTGAACCCGCGATGGCGAGAACGGAATCAAAATCGCAACAGGCGTGCTCCGATCTGAAATAACAACCTCATCCCCAGCAACTACTTTTTCAATATACTGGCTAAGGTTGTTTTTAACTGTAGATATGTTGGCTTGAAGCATTGAGCTAAGTTAGCTTGATTTTGCGCTTTTTCAATTCCAATTTTGAAATAAATGTTGGCGCTCCTACCCTCCCATGCGGACGATGAGGTGGGGCATGGCGAGGCGGAAGAGCACGAGGCCGAGGAATGCTGCGATGGCGGCACAAATAGTGACGATCCAAAAGGCGGGCAGGAGCGTGAGGGGTTGGGCGGTGAGGCATTCGCGGGCGGTGGTGATGAGGGGCGAGATGGGGTTCCATGTGGCGAGCCAGCCGGCGAGGCCTTCGGTGCGCGCGGGATACACGACGGGCGTGAGCAGCATCCAAAATTGCGCGATGATGGGGATGCCGCGGCCGATGTCGCCGTAGAGCCCGGCCAAGGGAGTGAGCGCCAGACCGATGGCGAAACCTGTGAGCAGAAGCGAGGCCATGGCAAATGGAAAAAACAGCAGGCTGCCATCGATGGGGACTTGCCAGAAAATCATCACCGCTGCAACGAGGACGAGCCGGATGAAAAAGTTGAAGACCACCATGTAGAGACCGCCGAGCAAGATGGCTTCGCGGGGGAAATTGATTTTTGCCAGCATGGACTTGGCAGCGTTGAAGGAATTTGGCGGACTCATGATCGCATCCACAAAGACTTGCCATAAAAGTGTGCCCATCATGGCGAAAGCTGGATAAGGAATGTCCGTGCCGGTGATTTGCACGATGCCTTGCGAATTCAGAAAAATGAAGGTCATCGAGGCAACAAGTGGTGGCAGGAATGCCCAGATGTAGCCGAGGAAGGTTTGGCGGTATTGCGCGCTCAGGTCGCGGACAAAGAGACGCCAAGCGAGTTCGCGCCCGGACCAGATGTCACGGGCGATCGTGCCGACGAGCTTGGCGGGGTGGCCGAGCAGCGGCTCAGGCGAGTAAACGCGGACGGGGAGGTCGGATTGGGGCATGGTTTTATTGCGGATTGAGATCGACCAGATCCGACTCAGAATTTTCCGGCGAGGGCTTTGACAAGCGGGAGGGCTTTGGCGAAGAATTTATACCAGCCGGCGATCTGGCCGACGCGAGATTTTTCAAAATGGGCGGCGGGTGAGGTGGGGTCGATGCTGGACTCGAGGATGCTCAGACGTGAGGGGCCGTTTTCGAGGTGCGGGTCGATGCGGTCGCGGAGGTAGCCGCTGGCGAGCTTGCGCAGGCTGGTCTCGGCGGTGAAGTGCTCTTTGCGGATGCCGGGCAGGTAGACTTGGTTCACGGCACCGAGTGAGCGGAGCCAGCGCAGGCCTTCGCTTGCGGAGCCGCGACTGAGTTGCAAGCGAGTCTGCACATCGTCGAGCGAGAGGGGTTCCTGCGTGCTGAAAAGGAGACCGTAAATTTCACCAATGGAGCGGGGCAGCGAGAGTGCTCCAAAGACATGAATAAAAAGAGAGACGGACTCGAGCTGAAAAGGGCTCAATAGAGAAGGCGGCGATGTCTGGAGATTCGCTCCCGGTGCGGCTCGCAGGGCTTTTGATTTTTTTACAGACAAGCTGCCGCCCTTGGTAAAAGGGGCGTCTTTTACCGGCGGCATGGTAAGAATAATGTTTTCCACGAGCCTCTGTGAGGGGGGGGCGAGGGAGAGGGTATGCGTTTTTTAAAAATGTTCAATATTTTTTGAACATTTTATTTAACTTGTCGAATAGCTTTCTGGATGGGCACCCGCGCACAGCCCGAAAACTCGACAATCTCATCGAACTTCCGCGCGATTGAGTTTGCGGTTCTCCCGGCCCGCGAAGCCCTCCGGGCCTGCCTGCGGCACCCATTGACTTGCATCCTCCCAGATGCCACGCGCTTCGGGCCAACCTGCGGTTGCTCGTCCTACGGGCTTCCCAGCCCTCCGGTTCCCGCCTTGGCCCGTGAAGTGCGAAGCTTACTTCACTGGGCACCGTCAATACCGGATGAAATCCCTTGCCGATCTCCAGCAACGAAGCATCGCTGCGGAGTGCCGTAAAGAGCGGCAAGTCACTGGTAGCGAGATTAAAATCTTTTTAACCCGAAACGCGTTACTCATTACCCGCAACACCCAGCGAAAGCCGGCCAAGCCCCATTCCGCCCGTTGATGCCGCGCAGTTGATGCCGTCTCCTCCCGGAGTCCGGCACCTTGGTTGCACCAAGGCATTTCTTCGAAATCTCTTTTTCGGACCGTCCCAGAGTCCTCAATTCCCCGCGGCGAAGCTCGAAACTGACATCTTTCACCGCCCAGAACTCGCCATCCCGAAGCCCTGCGCCATCCGGCGCATCACATTGTTTTCCGCAGATTTCGCCGATTTCCGCAGATGAAGAATTCTTCTCAGAACTGCTGGGGTTATTCGCAGAGCGAATGGCAGAGAGTTTTTCGGAGTCCATCTGCAAGCCCGCTTGCGAGTGGCCTTCCAAAAACTCCGCCGAATCAGTTAGCTGATTTACCCCCGTGTATCCCTCCGTGCTCTTTGACTCAGTCGTGCCCACTCCCTCGCCCTTCGGGCCAAACTTCGTTTGCTCTTCCTCGCCCCTGCCCAGGCGCTCGGTTGTGTCCTCCGTGGTTAATTAAGTCCTCTGCGATTCGCGCTTCCTCCCAGGAAGCGATTCCCCCGCGATATCGCAGACCCCATACCAAAGCGATTTCTTCAGCGACCGGCAGAATTTCTTTGAAACGCCTTCGACTCGGACTAGTATCTCGTAACAATTATATTTTCGCATTGTAAATTTGGCCTTGCTGGATTTTTCTCCGGCATGGCCAATCGATACAAAGTCACCCTCACGCAATCGGAACGCACCGAACTCACGCAACTCACCCGCTGCGGGAAGACCCCTGCCGCGAAGTTTCTCCACGCTCGCGCCCTGCTCCTGTGCGATGCGGGCGAGCACGGCGACCCTTGGAAAGTGGCCGATGTGGCAGCAGCTTTGGGGATCAGCTCCCGCACCGTGGAGCACCTCAAACAACGTTTTGTCGAAGAAGGCTTGGAGGCGGCCTTGGTTCGCAAGCCCCTTGCAAACCGCGGGATGTCACTTTCGACGGAACATTTGACGCGCGCCTGACCGCGCTGGCTTGCTCGCCGGCCCCGGAGGGTTACCAACGCTGGACGGTGCGGCTCTTGGCCGACAAGCTCGTCGAACTCAAAATCGTGGATGCGGTATCGGTGATGACGGTGCAGCGCTCGCTAAAAAACGAGTTGCAGCCTCATTTGAGCAAATACTGGAAGATTCCGCCCGACGGGGATGCAGCCTTTGTCGCCGCCATGGAAGATGTCTTGAATGTTTACCGGTTGCCCTACGATCCCCGCTTCCCTGTGGTCTGCATGGATGAGTCGAGCAAGCAGTTGATCGGCGAGGTGCATGCCCCCATTGCGGCCAAGCCCGGCCAAGTCGCCATTGCCGATCATGAATATGTGCGCCAAGGCGTGGCCATGCTTTTGTCGAGGTTGAACCTCTGGCCGGCCGCCGCCATGTCGAAGTCACCGAACGCCGCACACGACAGGACTGGGCTCACTTCATCAAGGGAATGCTCGAGGAACGCTACCCCGAAGCCATCAAGGTGCGATTGGTCATGGACAACCTCAACACCCATGCCATCGCCTCGCTCTACGAAACCTTCCCGCCGGTCGAAGCGCGCCGCTTGGCCGATCGTCTCGAAATCCACTACACGCCCAAACACGGCAGTTGGCTCAACATCGCAGAAATCGAACTCAGCGCCCTCAACAGTCAATGCCTGCGCCGCCGAATCCCGGACATCGAATCCATGCGCTGCCAAACCTCCGCGTGGCAAAACCACCGCAACAACCGTGGCGCTCCCATCAACTGGCGCTTCACAACCGAAGACGCTCGCATCAAGCTGCTCAGACTTTATCCGAAACTTTAGCTGTTACTGGATACTAGGACTTCGTCGTTCGAAGGCGGAGACGAGGGGCGAGCGTCCAGCGGCGAGGGCAATTGGGAAGGCATAAGAGGAGTCGAGAGGGCAGAGTCGAGTGCCCGAGTTTTGTGAATTTTAAATGCGTTTCTTCCAGTAATTGGGGTGGCGACTGGAATGGGCGATTGCAGCAATCAGGATTTTATTGTCCCGCAGAAAATAGGAAATATAGAACGGAAAACCTGGCAGGTTGACTCGTCGAAATCCGCCGTTGCGTTCCCTCCAAAGCAGAGGTTGAGCCATGATAGCTTGAGTAGTGGCCTCGACTTCCTCGCGAAAACGCACTCCAAGGCCAAGTTGGATTTCCTGATAATATCTGGTTGCCTCCTCGGCTTCCTCAAGTGCCTCGGAAACAAACTCCAAAAAATAAATCATCGCCGAGGGGCAATTTTTGCGAGTCTGGCAAACGCCTCTCCTGCGGGAATTGTTTTCGAGAGACCTTGATCGTAATTTCGTATCCTTCTTTCAATTTCTTGCTGCCAAGCCTCTGCAGCCCCGATTTCCGGCTCCAAATCAATACTCGTCAGCAGTCTATGAGCCAGCGCGACTCTTTGATCTGGCGGGAGCTCTAGAGCTTCACAGGAAATCGATTCAAGCATCTTATTCATAGAATTTATACGAGCTAATGTTTGCTACCAAATGCAAAAGTCAAAAATGATTTTTGGTTATCAGCACCTCATCCGCAGGTTGCTGGCAGGCAGTTTGTTTTACGCGTGACACGCTACCAGATACCCGTAACTTTTTCTATCCTTTTTCGTAAGCCCAAGCACGGAGCCATTGATGTAAATATTTTGATTTGCGCCTTCCCTCCGGCGCTGCACCCTAAGGGCCAACCTTCGGTTGCTCGTCCTACGGGCTTCCCAGCCCTTCGGTTCCCGACCGGTCAAAATCGGGTTGAACCCCACCCCGAGCGCAATTAGCGCCCCCACCCGCCCCCGCATCGTGATGGACCCCGCATCCGGCTTGATCAACCCATTAAGCATCTTCAACAGCGTCATGTTGATTCGCGCCTTCCCACGGCGTCTCACCCTTCGGGCTGCCTGGGGCAATGTTGACTCGCTCGTTCCCACTCGTCTCACCCTTCGGGCTGCCTTGCGGCAGTCTCCCGTGCAGCCGCCCGGCTGCCTGGGTCCGAGCGGCTGCCCCGCCGCCTGGTTACCGGCCCCATTCCGCCCGATGATGCCGCGCATTTGATGCCGTCTCCTCCCGGAGTCCGGCACCTTGGTTGCACCAAGGCATTTCTTCGAAATCTCTTTTTCGGACCGTCCCAGGGCCTCGTCGTCCGGTCCAGTAACGAGTGGCGGGTGGCGGGTAACGAGTGCAGAGGCGCCCCGTTCGCCTGTGGAGTCTTCTGCATACTCCACGAGGCCACCCGCCCCCGCATCTTGATCTGCCCCTCCGTCTGCGTCGTCACCCGCGAAAGAATCTTGAGCAAAGTGGATTTGCCCGCCCCATTCCCCGTCGAAATCTTTTGTATTTCTCGTGGCGAGCGTGAGACCGAACGCACTATCAAGTGCGGCATGGCAAGGCGGAAGAGGACGAGACCAGGACTCCGTTACTCATTTTTGATATAGACTTAACAGAATTACAAAAAATATTCCGCGAATCCCACACTCGTTACCCGCTACAGCTGACTTCATCGGCTTCAGCAACTTAACTTGCGAGGGCGTAGTCTATGGCTTTGGGGTTGTCGACGCTTTTGCTGGCTCTGAAAGCAAATGAGCAGTCTACACCGTATCCATGAAGGAACGTTCGACTTTTTTGAACATCACGATACCGAGGAAAAGCAACACGGCGGTGATGGCGGCGGAGATTCCCAAGCCATCCCAGGGAATTGTGCCTCCGAGGTAGATCGCGCGGAAGGCTTCGATGACGGGGGCCATGGGGTTGAGATTCAACCAGAACGCGTATTTTTCCGGAACCATGCTCGCGGGGTAGATCACCGGCGTGGCATACATGGCGAGTTGGACTCCGAAAGCGACGAGGAAGGTGAAATCGCGGTATTTTGTCGTGAGCGAGGAAATGATGATGCCGGTCCCAAGGCCAAGGAATGCCATGATCCCGAGCAGGATGGGCGTGAGCAGGAAAATCATCGCCCAGTCGGGATTCACCGCCGCGCCTTTCCACGCGAACCATCCGAGGAACGCGAAAAAGAGCAAAAACTGGATCGCAAATTGGATGAGATTGGAAATGACGATCGATAGCGGCGTGACGAGTCGCGGGAAGTAAACCTTGCCGAAAATGCCGGCATTCGCCACAAAGGACGAAGATGTTTTTGTCAGGCAGGTGGAAAAGTAATTCCACGGCGTAATCCCGGCGAGGTAGAAAAGCATCGGCGGCAATCCGTCGGTAGGGAGTTTCGCCAATCCACTGAAAATCACCGTGAACATGGCGGTGGTAAGCAGGGGTTGAATGAAAAACCAAAGCGGGCCGAGGATCGTTTGCTTATAGACGGCGACGAAATCCCGCCGCACAAACATCCAAAGCAAATCGCGGTAATGCCAGACATCGCGTAATTGCAAATCCCACCACCTCGTGGAGGGTTCGAGCACCATATCCCAATTGTCCGTTGGTTGCGAATTCATGAATTAAAACGGGGCTGATCGATCCAACCAATCGGGATGCGATTCGGCATGGGAGGCGATTTCATTAAGGATATGGTTTCGTGATATCGCTGGTTGCCAGTTCCAGAGATTTTTGGCTTTGGTGGAATCCAGAACCATCCAAGGAATATCAAAAGGGCGGCTTTCCGGTTTTGAAACAACCTCATGGGCGCCGAAGCGTTCGTCGCACCAAACGGTGAGTTGGCGAAGCGACATGGCGGATTCGGCGCCGCCGGAAAGATTGATCACCCGATCAAGCGCAGTGAGATTTTTGTTGGATTGAATTTGCTCCAGAATCAATGGCGCCAAATCGGCCGGGTGCAAACAATCACGAACCTGGTGGCCCATTCCATCGAAGCCGATATAACCCAGCGGCCTGCGGCGGATGTGACTATTGATCCAATAGGCGAAAATCCCTTGGTCTGCACGGCCGAATTGTCCTGCCCCGGCCATCACACCGCAGCGGTTGATGAATACGGGAAATCCAAACGTCTCTCCATATTCCAAGGCGAGTGATTCGCTGGCAAGTTTCGTGGATCCGTAAAGCGAGATCGGTGGCAGCGTTGGAAATAATTCCCCCACCCCTTCCTTGGACAGGCCCACTGGAAATGGCGCCCGAGTGTCATCCGGCACAAACGCCCCTTCGCGGATGACCTTAGGCAAATCGGCCAACGGAGGGATCGAATACACCCGACTCGTGCTCAGGAGGAGAAATGCAGCCTTCCGGGCCTTGCAGAGTTCGAGCAGGTTGATCGTGCCAAGCAGGTTGTGCTCGACGAGTTGGCGCGAACTGGTTTTCCCATCGACTCCGGCAAGAACGCTGGGGTTCGCAGCGGCATCGATCACGGCGTCGATGCCCTCGATCCCCTCGAGGTCACTCGCGGAGCGGATATCGCCGTGGAGGATTTTTATTCCCAGCGCCTTGAGTTCGGATCGATTGGTCTCACTCCCGGGACGAATAAAATTGTCGATCCCGAGAATTTCCAAATCGGCCCGATGTGCCAGCAACGCCTTTGCCAGCGTGCTGCCGACGAAACCGCAGATGCCTGTGACAAGGATGCGCATGCTTATTTTTCGCGCGATTTCCAAGCCCCGACGATCTGTCCGATCGTATCCTCGAGACTTTGAGTGATATCCCACGCCGGGAAATGCGCACGCATTTTGCGCAGGTCTGAGTAATAGCAAATGTGGTCGCCGATGCGGTTTTCGTCCACGTAAGTGTAGATTTGCGCGTTTCCAGTAAATGACTCGGCGATCTTGAATGCCTCAAGGATTGAGCAGGAATTCGCCTTCCCGCCGCCAAGATTGTAAACTTCACCCACACGCGGCGCAGCGACAAATGCCGCCATGAACCGCGCGACATCAAGCGAGTGGATATTGTCACGCACCTGCTTTCCTTTGTAGCCAAACACCTTGTATTCGCGGCCTTCGAGATTGCATTTCACGAGGTAGCTGAGGAAACCGTGGAGTTCGACGCCGGAGTGGTTTGGGCCGGTGAGACATCCGCCGCGCAGACAGCAGGTGGGCATGCCAAAATACCGCCCGTATTCCTGCACCATCACATCCGCCGCGACCTTCGAGGCGCCAAAAAGCGAGTGTTTGCTCTGATCGATCGTAAATGTCTCGGGAATCCCATGTTCATAGGCCGCATCGGCATAATCCCAGCGCGTCTCGAGTTCGCGAAGCGGAATCCCATTCGGAGCGTCGCCGTAGACCTTGTTCGTGCTCATGTGAACAAATGGACTCTCGGGACACGTCTGCCGCGCGGCTTCAAGTAGATTCAGCGTGCCAACGGCATTCGTGTCGAAATCATCAAATGGGATCGCCGCCGCTCGGTCGTGCGAAGGCTGAGCAGCGGTGTGCACAATCACATCCGGGCGTATTGTTTTCACCAATTCCAAGACCCCCGCACGATCACGGATATCGAGTTCGTGATGCGAAAATCCCGCGAGCGTGTCGGCCAAGCGGCGCTGGTTCCACCGCGTGTCGCCTTGCGGGCCAAAAAAGACCGCCCGCTGGTTGTTATCCACCCCGTGCACCGCATACCCCAGTTCATTAGAGAAATACACACACACCTCGGAACCGATCAATCCGGAGGATCCAGTGACAAGAATTGTTTTTTTCATTGATTTTTCGTTGGCTTGTTTCCCGGAGCGGCCAGATGCTCGAGTAAAGACTCCGCAAAAAGCTTGTGCCCGATGCTGCCCCAGTGCGAATCGTTGGGCAAATACACATCCTTTTTCCCGGATGAAATCGCTTGCGCAAGAACAAGATCAGTCCGGGGAACCGGCAACGAGGGATCCTTGGCAAGTTCGGCGATCAGATTCGCTGTGGCCTTGGCGGTGTCTTTCAGATAGGGCGCGAATGTGGACGTCTTGTCAGGCGCGACAATCATTACAAAACGCGTGACTCCATTTCCCTCGATGATCTTGCGAAAAATAGCCGCCCCAGCGCGCAGGTCATCCACGTTTTCAGGCGTCAGCGCTTTCTTTTTAAATTCATCGAAATACACCAACAAATCAGTGTCATTCTGCGAACTAAACATACCTCCCTTGGCCAGCGGCAACTCGACGACTTGATTGTTCAACTGCAATCGCCGTTGCACAATCGCTCCAACATGTCCGATCGCATGCCCAGGATCGAAGTCCGGTTTGCTATCCGGCATCCGCTCACGTGTCGGATATTCCGACCCTTTATTCAACCCAAGAGTCTCGACTGCAGCAGGATCATCAGCACTCCCTTCCGGCGGGGTCATTCGTGAGAAATACGCAACACGCTCATGAAGATATCGTTCCACCGTCTCAAAAACAAAGACTTTCGGCGGATGCGCCTTGAACTGTGGCGAATCGTAAATCTCCACCGGCCAAAACCGGCGCGTGTCGAAGACGATCATCGAGAGTCCCGTGCGGGCGATAAAATAGTTCTGCCACCCGAACAACCTGTCGACCTGATCGACACTGAAGGAATCCCCAAGCACCACTACATCATACGCTTTATCATACTCCTCGAGACTATTTGCGAGTTTGAAGAGATTTTTTTCAAAGACAACCTGCGGCTCGCGCAACCCAAACTCATTCTCGGAATATCCCCCGACACGCGCCAGATCGCCATCCATCGGCAACAACCACGAGGCGATCCCCCACACCACGGCAAGAATCATCACCGCAAAAAGACCGATCAACCTCGCATACAAGGTCATGCTCATTTAGAAATCTTTGTAGAGAAACGAACTCACATTGCTGATATTCAGCAGGCACCAGAGAAAAACCCCCACTGTCGCTGCCAGCCACGGAATCGAAGGGCGCCATGCAAATGATTGAAAAGCAGGCGGAATTTCCTCGATTTTTTTTCCGTAGGTCACAATTCCCGGTTCCAACCTCGCCAAGAGTTGCTGGCTATTCGGCAACACGGTCACAAACACGCCAAGACCGATCAAACATGCCAAAAGCACGAATTGCGGATCAGCCTCCCACCCAAACCACCCCACCATCGCCATCAGACTCGGGGAGGATTTGTAAAACAACGCATCGCCAGGCACATACAACCCATTCGACCCCACCATCCCGGCCAGCAAGCGCACCGCCTCCGCCGGATGCGAGGCCCGGAAGAAAATCCACGACACCAACACCGCGAGAAACGTCAACACCCACCCACCCCATCCCGAAAAAATCCAAGCCCCGGGAATCTTCCAGCGCTCGACCAACGCCCCCCACGCGTGATTGATCACCAAATACGCCCCATGCAACCCGCCCCACAGAAGAAACGTCCACCCCGCCCCGTGCCAAAAACCTCCCAACACCATCGTTACAAAAAGATTCGCTGATCTCCGAACCGCACCGCACCGGTTCCCGCCAAGCCCGATATACACATAATCCCGTAAAAAACGCGACAACGTCATGTGCCAGCGACGCCAAAAGTCACTGATGCTTTCCGATTTATAGGGCGAATTGAAATTCAGCGGCAACCGGATTCCAAACACCCTTGCCACCCCGATCGCCATGTCCGAATATCCCGAAAAATCGAAATACAATTGAAACGCATACGCCAACGCCCCGATCCACGCCGCCACAAGACTGATCGGTTGATCCACCCCCGCAGCCCAGAACCCCTGGTTCGCCCACGGCGCAATCGTATCCGCCACAAGCACTTTTTTCGCGAGCCCCATCGTGAAGAGCGTCGCCCCCACACACACATCCGTAGCCCGATCACTCGCCGACCGCGTCTTGCGAAACTGCGGCATCGTCTCCCTCTGGTAAACAATCGGCCCGGACACGATCTGCGGGAAAAATGCCGAAAACAGCAGAAATTCAAAGTAATTGCACGCCACCGCCTCCTTGCGCCGACACGCCACCAGCCAGGCAATCTGCATGAACGTGATGAATGAAATCCCCAGCGGCAGAAGGATTTTTTCGATAAACAGATCGCTCTGAAGCACCGCGTTCAGGTTCTCGACAAAAAAGTTCGCGTATTTGAAGTAGCACAGCACCAGCACATTCAGCCCCACCGCCCCCGCCAAAAGCCACTTTCCGCCCCCCTCCCCGCAGCGCTGCAACCGCTTCCCAAGCAGGAAATTGATCGCCGTCAGCGGCAAAAACAACCCCAGCACCACCGCATTGCTCCAAGCATAAAACACCAGCGAGGCCGCCAACAGCCAAGCTTGCCGCCACAGCGCATTCCCCGATTTCTCCAATAAAAAATACCCGCCCAACACCACCGGCAGAAACCCAAAAAGAAATGTCGCGGAATTAAAAAACACAAAAAATCTCGCCCACTAAAACTTCCCCGCCAACGCCCGGATCACCGGCAGCGCGCGCCCGATAAATCGATACCAACTCGCCACTTGATTCGCCCTCGCCCGCTGAAATCCCCCACACTTCGCCCCATCATCGACCGCCTCCCCAAGCTCCCCCAACAACCCCTGCCCCGCCTCCAAATGCGGATCGATCCGATCCCGCAGATACCCGCTCGCCAACTTCCTCAAGCTCGTCTCCGCCGTGAAATGCTCACGCCGATTTCCCGGCACCTCCACCTGTTTCAACGCCCCCATGCCCCGCAACCACCGGATCCCCTCGCTCGCCGACCCGCGACTGATCCCAAGATGCGCCGTCACCTCATTCAACGACAACGCCTGCTCCGAACTGTAAAACAACCCGAAAATCTCCCCCACCGACCTCGGCAATGACAACGCCGCCGCCGCATTCACAAACAACGCAATCGAGCATTTCTGAAACTTGCTCAACGCATCGTCCCGCCCATCCATCGCCCCGCCGACCCTCTGTTCAAGCACTTCTCCAGACATGCTGCCGCCTATGGTAAGTTCATGCGAACTTGCCGGCGGCTGTGTTGAAATGGCATTTCCCATGGACCGCAAAACTCGGGGGAACGACCCAAAGCATCCGCGCCCCCAAGGTTTGTTCAAGTTTTTTTGAACAAAAATTAGCCCTCCCCCCTCGGGCCTCCATTCCTCCCATCAAACGCCCACCAATTCCCCGCCAGCCCACCCCAAAACCAATCAATTCGCCAGCAACCGCAGCAACGATTGGGCCGATTGGTTTGCCTGAGCCAACATGGCCGTTCCCGCTTGCTGAAGGATGTTGAATCTCGCCAATTGAGTGGACTCCTCGGCCACATCCACATCGATGATCCGGCTGTTCGCCGACTCCAGATTCACCCGATTGATCGCCAGCATGTCCTTTGCGAAATGCAACCGGCTCTGCTCGGCACCGTTGCTGGCCCGCATTGCCGCAAGGCTCTGAATCGCATTCCTGGCCACGATCCCAAGCTCCTCCGCCGTTGCCGCCGACAACACCCCTTCCGACACATCTGCCGCCGTGGAGGCGATCGCATTGCCGCTCCACGGCTCGAGCGTCATCGTCACCGTCGCATTCTGCGATGGCACGTCCAGCGTGATCGAGCTCGTCGTGGATCCATCCTCCGGCCTCGTGTAGACAGCCTGCGGGGTGTATTGAATCGTCACCACGGAAGACGCCGTCGTGCCTTGGTGCAAGGGATCGATAAATTGCGACGTTCTGACATTGTCGGCCAACTCCCTGTAGGTCGGAGTCGTCGTGTAGGCGGGGTTCGTCGGAGGAATCAGCGCATAATTGTTCCCGCCCAGCGACGCGACATTTCCCGGCGAGGAAATCGACGCGCTCACCGTGGCCGTCGTCGCCGCAGCCATGGTCACTGCATTCGTGCCGACCATCACCGTGTAATTATGCGCGGGAATCGTCGCCGTCCTCGTCAAGTGTCCGGCGGGCAAACTGAAGCTGTCCGCCCACGTCTGCGTGACGGATGTCGTCTGGTCCAAATCAAAAACCTCACCAGTCGACAAATACCCATCCACATCCTGCGGCGGATTCGGCGCGAAAATCCGGCGCGATGCGTCGGTGGGATCCGCGAACGACACAAATCCGTTTCGCAGCATGTGCAACCACGGATCGGTATTCACCGCATGAATCGATATCCCGCTCGTCTGCGCACCATCCTCGGAAGTCGTCACCGTCAGCGTCTGAGCCCCTGTAGAAGCGGGCGTCGCGTCCTGCGACTCGGCCACAAAGAGCGATACCCCATTGAAGAGTTCCCTCCCCAGATGCGTCAACTGGCTTTGCAGTTGGCGATACTCCGTATTGTAGTTCGCGACGTCCCCCGCGTTCTTCGTCACATCCATCGCCAATGTCGCCAACTCCGACATGCGCGACACCACCTTGTCCGCGGTCTTCAGCACGGAATCCTGCGTCTCGAGCATCGAGATCGTGTTCTGAAGATTAGACTCCGCAGCCGTATTGCGACGGATCGCCGCCGACATTTTCATGGAAACGGCCAACCCACCAGCATCGTCACTGGCGGAATTGATCCGCGACCCGCTGGACAGCCGCTCCAGACTCCGGCGCAGATTCGCCGATGTCCGGTCAAGATTGTAGGATGCCACCGAAGCGGCAAAATTGGTGTTGATGACAAGTGACATTTCCGTGTCTTGGGTGCGCGGATTCCGTTCCGCAGTCGGGAGGAATTTCAGGGATTCCTCCAGCCCTTCATGCCCGTTTTGGGCACATCCACAGCACGCTCATTGTTTTTGAAATGCACGGTGGTGTTTCCCTCACATCGGAGGGTCTGCTGGGAACTTTAGAAAAAAATCGTCCTCCAAAAAACCAATCTCCCCGCGAACCTCACACCATCGCCGCCCAGCGCACAAAAAACCCCCTCGCCGCCGACTCCAGGCGCGGCAACACCTCCCCAGCCTCCGCCACCAACGCCGCCGCATCCAACCCCTCGCCGCGAAACCACTCCTCCTCGTCGCGCACCAATTCCTCGAAAAGACCCGCCGTCATTTCCGGGTGGAACTGAAACCCGTAGACATTCCCACCCACGCGAAACATCTGATTCGGCGTCATCGCGCTCGACGCCAAGCGCACCGCCTCCGCCGGCAACTCAAAGACATCCCCATGCCAATGCGCCGCGCCGAAACTCACTGGAAACACCCCAGCCAAAGAATCCCCCACCCCCTCCTCCGTCAGCGTCACAGGAAAAAACCCGATCTCCTTCTGCCTCGCCCGCCGCACCTCTGCCCCCATCGCCCGAGCGATCAATTGCCCGCCGAGGCACAATCCAAGCACCGGCATCCCCACCCCCACCGCCTCGCGAATCCACCGGCACTCGACCTCCAACTCCGGATACCGCGCCACATCCCACGCACTCTGCCCGCCCCCGCCAAGAGCCAACCCATCAAATTCCTCAACCTGAAAATCCACCACCCCACCGCCATAATTGTGCGCCACCACAAGCTCCACGCCTATCTCCTCAAGCACCGCAGCGAGCAACCCCGGCTTGTCGACCTCCCCGTGCTGAACAAAAAGCACACGCTTCATAAGTCCACCCACTCCACCAAACCAACCGCCCCACCCCAACACCAAAAACACCCTACCTCAAAAACCGCCCCCGAAATTCCCCGCAACCAACCCTTGCCGCAATCGCCGTTTTATGGAAATGTGCACGCCCACTGCCGACATAGCTCAGTGGTAGAGCAGCGGTTTTGTAAACCGCTGGTCGTCGGTTCGAATCCGACTGTCGGCTCCCCCCTCCCCCCGCATGAATACTGCCTCAGCGGGCGATTTCAGGGAAAAATCTGAAACGCATCTTTGCGCGTCAAAACGCCAAAATCGCATGAATCCGCCCTCAAAACGGCAAGTAAATGCCAAGCTATCCCAATGATCGGAAAGCGGGCTCGCTCCGCGCAATCAGGCGCTTCCGCGCCCCCCGCAATTCCTGCGTGATCCCCCACCGCGCCTCTGATTAACTCCACTCCTCATGGCCAGCAATTTTGGAACATTGTTTCGCATCTCGACCTGGGGCGAGTCCCATGGCGGTGGTGTGGGTGTGGTGATCGACGGATGCCCCCCCCGCCTGCCGCTCTCTGAGGCAGACCTGCAACCGGACCTCGACCGCCGCCGCCCTGGGCAGAGCGATATCGTCACTCCGCGCAAAGAAGAGGACACCTGCAAGATTCTTTCGGGCGTCTTTCGCGGCGTCACGCTGGGCACTCCGATTTCCGTCCTCGTGCCGAATACCGACGCGCGCCCCGAGGCCTACAGCGAGATGGAAACCCACTTCCGCCCCTCGCATGCCGATTTCACCTATCAATCCAAATACGGCGTGCGCAATTGGGAGGGCGGCGGGCGCTCCTCTGCCCGCGAGACCATCGGCCGCGTGGCCGCCGGCGCTGTGGCGAAGAAACTCCTCGCCCAACTCTTCCCCGGCATCGAAATCCTCGCCTGGGTCTCTCGCGTGCACGACATCCACGCGCTGGTCGATCCCACGAGCGTTCGCTTTTCCGAGATCGAATCAAATGCCGTTCGCTGCCCGCACCCGCAGGCCGCGGAAGCCATGATCACCCGCATCAAAGCCATGCGCTCCGAGGGAAACAGCGTCGGCGGAGTCATCGAGACTGTTGTTCGCAACATGCCCGTGGGCCTCGGGGAACCTGTCTTCGACCGTCTCGAGGCGGATTTGGCGAAAGCCATGCTGAGCCTCCCCGCCACCAAAGGCTTCGAGGTCGGCTCGGGCTTTGCGGGAACACTTCTCACCGGCGCGGAGCACAATGACCCGTTTGAAATCCGCGACGGCAAGGTCCACACAAAAACCAACCACTCGGGCGGAGTCCAAGGCGGCATCAGCAATGGCGAACCCCTCGTCTTCCGCACCGCATTCAAACCCACCGCCACCATCGCGAAGCCCCAAGAGACCGTCACCTCGGATGGCCATGAGTCCACCCTCGCCGCCCGCGGGCGCCACGATCCCTGCGTGCTTCCACGCGCTGTCGTCATGGTGGAGGCCATGACCGCCCTCGTTCTCATCGACCACGCCCTCCGCCAGCGCGCGCAGGACTGCCTCCCCCGCTGAGTTGCAGATGCCCGAACCCTCCGCACTCTGGCAAAACGGCGTTCTCTACGTCGCCGCGCTGTTCCTGCTTTGGGAAATCTACAGCGGCTGGCGGCGCGGCCTCATCCGCAGCGGCCTTCATTTCGGCGCCTTTGTCGGCTCGGGCATCATCGGTCTCCTCGTGGGTAAAACCATCGCCTCAGGCGTGGGACTCGTCATGCCTGGCATGGCACTCGCCTCGGGCATCGTTGCAGGAACCACCAGCGCACTCGCCACCCTCGGCCTCTGCCTCTTCCTCAGCGCCTTCCTCTTCAAACGCACCTCGCAACAACCCCCGGGCCTCATGCGCTGGCTCTTCGGCATCGGTGGTGCGTTTTTTGGCCTCCTCACCGGCCTCTTCCTCCTCTGGGGAGCCATCACGCTCGTCAGAACCTCGGGCACCTTGGCCAGTTCAAATTCCTCCTCCCCGCTCTCCGCGCCACTCTCAAAAATCAAATCCGCCCTCGAACAAGGCCCCATGGGCGGTCTCGTCGAATCGGTGGACATCATGCCGACGGACACTTACGCGAACATCGCCCGACTCGGCACCTTGTCGAAAAATCCAGACGCCATGATGCGATTCCTCGACTACCCCGGCGTCCAACAGGTGATCGCCCACCCGAAAGTCAGCGCGCTCCTCCAAGACCGCGAACTCATCCAAGCCGCCGAGAGCAAAGACTACCTCACCCTGCTCCAAAACCGCGCCCTCCGCGACGCGGCGGGCGACCCCGATCTCCAGCGCCTTGTCATGGACATCGACCTCCAAAAAGCGCTCGATTACGCCATGCCCGACGGGCAGGATTCCACCACTCAAAAACCGAAGAAAAAATGACCGAATACATCGCCACCATCGGCCTCGAAGTCCACGTGCAACTCAAGACCCGCAGCAAAATGTTCTGCGCCTGCGCGGTGGAATACGGCGCGGAGCCGAACACCAACGTCTGCCCTGTCTGCCTCGGTATGCCTGGCGCCCTGCCGGTGATGAACGAGGAGGCGCTCAAACTCACCGCCCTCGCCGGCCTCATGCTCGGCTGCGAGATCGGCCCGGTCTGCAAATTCGACCGCAAAAACTACTTCTACCCCGACATGCCGAAGAACTACCAGATCAGCCAATACGATCTGCCCTTCTGCCTCGGCGGCACCGTTCCTCTCCACGACCTCGCCTACCCGAAGGACGCCCAAAAATCCATCGCCACAAAGGACAAGGAAATCCGCCTCGTTCGCATCCACCTCGAGGAGGATGTCGCCAAGAGCTTCCACATGGAGACCGCCACCGGCATCGATTTCAACCGCGCAGGCACGCCGCTCCTCGAGATCGTCGGAGAGCCCGACATCGCCTCGCCTGAGGAGGCATTCGCCTACCTCACCGTCCTCCAACAAGTCATGGTCTACGGCGGCATCAGCGATGCAGACATGGAAAAAGGCCAACTCCGCTGCGATGTGAACGTCTCGGTCCGCCCAGTCGGCACGGAGGCCTTCGGCACCAAGATCGAGATCAAAAACCTCAACTCCATCTCCGGCGTCCGCCGCGCGCTGACCTTCGAGATTCCGCGCCAGATCGAGGCCCTGCGCGGTGGCGCAGTCCTCCAGCAGGAGACACGCCGCTGGGACGACGCCCGCGGCGAGACCACCCTCATGCGCATCAAGGAGAGCGCCCACGACTACCGCTATTTTCCAGACCCCGACCTCCTGCCAGTCAAAACCGCCCCACTCGTCGAGGCAGCACGCGCCCGCAAACCCGAACTCCCGTGGGAAAAACGCGCGCGCTTTGTCTCCGATTTCGGCGTGAGCGACTACGATGCCGCCGTGCTGGCGAACGACCTTGCGCTGGCTTCGTATTTCGAAACCGCTGCCAAAGGCGCGAAGAAACCAAAAAACGTGGCGAACTGGATTCTCAACGACCTCCAAAGCGCCATGTCCGCCGCCTCGCTTGGCATCCCCGACTGCCCCGTCGCTCCCGAGTCGCTGGATGAACTCGTGAACCTCATCGATGCCGGTGCCATCAGTTCCAAGCAAGGCAAGGAGGTCTTCGCGGAGATGTTCTCCACTGGCAAAGCCGCTGCCGCGATCGTGGAGGAAAAAGGCCTGAAACAGGAAAGCGACACCGGCGCGATCGAAGTGTTCGTTGATCAAGCCATCGCCGCCCACCCCGGCCCAGTGGCAGATTACAAAGCAGGAAAAGCCTCCGCGCTCAACTTCCTCAAAGGCCAGGTCATGAAACTCTCCAAAGGCAAGGCGAACCCCGCCCTCGCAGGTGAGATTCTCGAGAAGAAACTCTCATAGCACCTCCTCGCCGGAGGGCTCCCTGAGCAATCCCTTCGCCAGATCGGCCATCAACGCCACGCCTTCGTCGGCGTATTGACGCTTTTCAGTCACGATGAACAAGTCGTCCTTGATGTCGCACCGCAGCGAAAGCGGCTCCAACCCGTAGCGCTTGCACACATCACGCAATACCGGCTCGTGCACCGGTGCCGCTCCCAAACCTCCGGCAGCCAACTCGAACATCGCCGCCGCATCATCGAACTCCGCCCGAATCATCGGCACCACACCCCGACCGGCCCACCATTGCTCAAGTTCGCGCCGCAGCACCGATTCCCTCGCGGGTGCCAGAAGCGGCAACTCTCCTTGATTCTTTGATTTCTCCCACGCCTTGGCGACACTTGGCGACGCGGCGAATGCCACCCCCATGCGCCCGATCCGCACCCCTGGCGGCAAATGTGGCTGATTCGGCGGCGGCGCCTCGTTTGCGAGCACAAGGTCGATCTGGTGCAAGCCCAGCGCCCCCCACAACTCCGCTGGCGACCCCTCGCGAACCACACAGTGCAACCCCGGCGCCTTCTGGCACGCGCGCCCAAGCAACCGAGCCACCAGCAACTTCGGCACGGCGTCGGCCACCCCAAGGAAAACCGTTCCAGGCCCTGCCAGCTTGCCTCGCCGCAGCACCTCGACCAACTCGTCGCCAGTCGCAAAATCCTCTCAGCATACCTCAACAACAACCGCCCGGTCTCTGTGAGTGGCATCCGCCTGCCTTCTCGCCGGAACAGCGCCTTCCCGAAAAATCCCTCCAGCTCTTTGATCTGGGCGCTCAATGTCGGCACCGAGAGACTCAATGCAGCCGCCGCCGGGGTGATCCCTCCGCTGGTGGCCACCGCGAGAAAATACCGGAGGTGATGGTAATTGAGTTGTGTGTTCATTGTTAGGAAATGCCACATGTTTCGTTTGAATATTCGTTATTTTCAAATTCATTCTCACCTGCCACATTCTTGTCATGCTACTACCCATCCTTCTCTTCGTCGGCACCCTCGGACTCTCCTTTTGGGCCTCCATGCGGGTGAAAAGCGTCTACCGCAAATACTCCACCGAACCCTCGCTGACCGGCCTCAACGGGGCCCAAGCCGCCGCGCGTGTGCTTCAGGACTCCGGAGTCGAGGGCGTCACCATCACGTCCTGCCCGGGTGAACTCACCGACCACTACGACCCATCCCACCGCAGGCTTGTGCTCAGTGAGGGCAACTACCACGGCACCTCGGTCGCCGCGCTCGCCGTGGCCGCCCACGAGGCGGGCCATGCCATCCAGCACGCCCACGCCTACGCCCCGCTCCACCTCCGCATGGCGGCCGTCGGCGCGACACAAATCGCCAGCCAACTCGTCATGTGGCTCCCGCTCATCGGCATGTTCACTGGCTTTGTAAATTCCCACACCGGCCTCATCCTCATGGCTGCAGGCTGGGGCATCATCATGCTCTTCAATCTCGTCACCCTCCCAGTGGAGTTCGATGCCTCGGCCCGCGCGAAAGTCGCCCTCCGCAACTCGGGCATCCTCGCCGCCATGCATGAGGAACAAGGCGTGAACCGCGTCCTCAATGCCGCCGCGTGGACCTACGTCGCCGCCTTCATCACCTCGCTGGCCTACTTCCTGTGGCACCTCCTGCCCCTCATCATGGGCCGCCGCGAGGAATGAAACCCCTCGTCCATAGAGCCACCATCATCGTGTCACCTCTGAATCCCGACAAAGCCATCTCGATCGATGAGTTCATCGACACCGAGACCGCCGCCTTCCACGCTGCGGACCTTTTGGATCTCCGAAGACAAGCCGACGGCCTGCGAAGACAAAATGCACACCGAGCAGGCCCGTGTGCACTACGATCTGGTGAGAGGCATCGAGATGCTCATCGACCTCCTCGATTCGCCGGAAGTGCACGCCTGCTCCGACCCCCTCCCCGCGCACCTCGCCGAGGCAGGCGTCGCCGCGAACTACATCCTCAATGGCGTCGATCTCATCCCCGATTCCATCCCCGAGATCGGCATGACCGACGACGCCCGCATCCTCGCCCGCGTGCTGGAAAGAAACCCCCGCCTCCGCGAGGCGGTGCGCTGAGTCCTCCAGACAAGCCCCCGCCTGCGATCCCTCCCACGCCGCTGGATCCCCTCCGAATCCTCGTTGCCGCATTCGGTTTTTTTCGGAATAGTCGGCCTGCATGGAACACCCCAAGGCGCAACACGAGATGTCTGGCTTGCCCGAACCCCAAAGCCTGACTTCGGGCAGGATTCTGGTTGTCGACGACAGCCGCATGATCCGCCTCACGATCTCGAAACACCTCCGCAAAATCGGATTTAATCAAATCGATGAGGCCGAAGACGGCTCCTCCGCCATCGATCAACTCCGCTCGGGCAAGGCCTACGACCTCGTCCTCCTCGATCTCGACATGCCGGGCATCAACGGCTTCGAGTTCCTCAAACTCATCAAATCCGACCCCGCCCTCCGCCCGATCCCCGTCATCGTCGTCTCCGCCTCGGACCACATCTCGGCCGCGATCCAATGCATCACCGACGGCGCCGAGGATTTTCTCAACAAGCCCTTCGACCCCGTCCTCCTGCGCGCGCGTGTGTTTTCCTCGATCGAAAAAAAACACCTCCGCGACAAGGACCGCCAACTCCTCAGCCAACTCGCCACCGAGAAATCACTCCTCGAGCAGGAAAAGGAAAAATCCGAACGCCTCCTACTCAACGTTCTCCCCGAGGCCATCGCCGCCCGCCTCAAGAATGGCGAAAAAGTCATCGCCGAGAAACAAGCCTGCGCCACCGTGGGCTTCACTGACCTCGTGGGCTTCACCCCCTACGCCCGCTCCGCCGAACCCGTGGATGTCGTCACTCTGCTCAACCGCATCTTCAGCAACTACGATCTCCTCTCGGGCCGCCACGGCGTGGAAAAAATCAAGACCATCGGCGATTGCTATATGTTCGCCGCGGGCATCCCAGTCCATGTCGCAGACCACGCCCGCCGCGTCGCCGACACCGCCCTCGAGATGATCCAGTTCCTCGACCGCTTCAACAAACGCTTCAGCACCGATTTCCAAGTCCGCATCGGCATCAATACTGGCCCGCTCGTCGCAGGCATCATCGGCAAACAAAAATTCGCCTACGACATCTGGGGCGATGCCGTAAATGTCGCCAGCCGCCTTGAGTCCTCGGGCATGCCGGGCCGCATCCACATCTCGGAATCCACCCGCGCCGCCCTCGGCCCGGACTACGAATGCGAACCCCGAGGCACCATCGACTGCAAAGGCATCGGCGAGGTGAACACCTTTTTCCTCACCTCCAAAAACGATCCCTTCCTCGACGAAGTCCCCGAAATCTGAGGCCCACGCCTCCCACCGACCCATGAACCAGAAACAACGCAACTCACTTCTCGAGGAGGCCCTCGCGCTCCACAAATCCTTCCAGCACGACGAGGCGGAGCGCCTCTACGCGAAGGTGCGCCGCGAATGCCCCCGTGATTTCGACGCCTGGTTCCTCTCCGGCGCCATGGCCTTCCAGCGCGGCGGGCACCTCGAGCAAGCCGCCGAACTCCTTGAGAAAGCACGCCGCCTCAAGCCCGACTCCATCGAGTGCCGCTTGTTTCTCGGCATGGCCCTCGCCGACCTCGGCCGCCACACCGAGGCCGAACCCCACCTCTCCCGCGCCCTCAAAAAAGCCCCGCACCAAGCAGAGGCATGGGAAAACCTCGCCCGTTGCCAGCAAGCCATCGGCAACCTCGCCGACGCCGTCGCCTCCATGGAGCGCTTCGTTTCCCTCCAACCAGCGAACGCCTCGGCCCACGAACAACTCGGCGAACTCGTCGCCGCCGCAAACGGATTTCCCGCCGCCGAACCCCACTTCCGCAAAGCCCTCGCCCTCGACCCCTCCATGGCCGCCGCCGCCAGCAACCTCGGCGTTTCCCTGATCGAGCAACCCGGCCGCATCGCCGAAGGCATGGAGTGCTTCGACAAGGCCCTCCAGCTCGACCCCTTCCTCACCAGCGCCTCCGCCGCCCGCGCCCTCGGCCTCATGCGCCTCTACAAAACCGAGGAATCCCTCGACCTGCAAAACTCGATCCTGTGGATGGAACCCGCAAACACCCGTGTCCTCAGCGCCCGCAACATGCTGCTGAACTACCCCTCCTCGCAGGACCGGCACGCGATCTTCGAGGCCCACCGCGAGTTCGGCACCCACTTCACCGATTGGGAAGCCCCACCCTTTTTCAATCCCCCCGAGCCCGACAAACCCCTCCGCGTGGGCTTCGTCTCCCCCGACCTCCGCTCACACCCAGTCGCCGCGTTTCTCCTCCCCCTCCTCAAACATCTCGACCCCTCGCGCATTCGGATTTTTCTCTACCACTCCCACCACACCGAGGACGCCACCAGCAAAGCCCTCGCCAGCCACGCCGTGAAGTGGACCAACCTCAACGGACTCACAGACGACCTCGCCGCCGAACTCATTCGCAAAGACGCACCCGACATCCTGATCGACCTCGCAGGCCATTCCGCCATGAACCGCCTCCCCCTCTTCGCGCGGTATCTGGCCCCGGTCCAACTCACCTACCTCGGCTACCCGAACACCACAGGCCTCCCCGCCATCACCCATCGCCTCGTCGATTCCATCACCGACCCCGAAGGCGAAGCAGACACCCTCTCCACCGAACGCCTCATCCGTTTCTCCCCCTGCGCCTGGGCCTACGAACCGCCCGCCGACGCCCCCGAGCCGCGTATGCCAGAGCCCTCGCAGCCCATCACCTTCGCCTGCTTCAACAACTTCCTCAAAGTCTCCGACGCCACCCTCGCCACTTGGGCCAAACTCTTGGATCAATGCCCCGGCGCGCGCCTTCTGCTCAAGAGCCAGTATTTCGACGACCCCGCCGTGCGCGAATCCGTCACTGAAAACTCGCCTCCTCCGGCATCACCCCCGACCGCACCGACCTCCTCGGCTTCCTCCCATCCACCGCAGACCATCTCGCGACCTACCACCACGTCCACGTCGCCTTGGACCCCTTCCCCTACAACGGCACCACCACCACCTGCGAAGCGCTCTGGATGGGCGTGCCCGTCGTCTCACTCACCGGCGACCGCCACGCCTCCCGCGTCGGCCTCTCGCTCCTCACCGCCGCAGGCCACGCCGACTGGGCCGTCGAAACGCCAGATGCCTACATCGCCAAAGCCATCGAACTCGCCAACGCCCCCACCACCCTCGCCCAGCTCCGCACCACCCTCCGAAGCGACCTTACACAAAGCGACCTCCTCAACCACCCCACCCAAGCCACCCGCCTCGAATCCGCCCTCCGCACCACCTGGCAAGACTGGTGCACCTCCCAAACACCGAGCTAACCAAATTCCCGCAACTTTTTTGGCCGATCGGCCATTTTTTTGCCGGTCCGCAGAAACCGCTCCCCCCGCTCAGTCAGCAAAAATCCCCCCACCGAGCCAAAAATCCCGACCCGTTTTGGATTTCTGAACTATGGCACGCCCCGCGCCCAACATGAAGAAACTCACACGGCCTCAGGCTGGATTATTTCCAAATCACAGCACGAGGCACTCACCGCTGCATGTCCGAGATGCCAACGGCCCGTAGCCAATACTTTCCAGCGCGCTGGGCTACGATCAAGCTTCCTGATCGGAAATCAGACACACTCTCCCGAGCCTCCGCCAAAACCGGGCACGCCGATTGCCGGAAATCACGAGCGCTGTTCCGATTAACTTGCCCTCAAAAGATCACTTCTTCTTTCCACCACTCTTCTTGGACTTGCCACCTTTGGAGCCACCGGAAGACTTCTTGGCTGCGGATTTTTTGGATCCACCACCCGATTTCTTTGCAGACGACTTCTTGGAATCACCCCCGGATTTCTTGGCAGTCGATTTCTGGGAGCCACTACTCGATTTCTTAGCAGCACCACCCGATTTCTTTGCAGACGACTTCTTGGAATCACCCCCGGATTTCTTGGCAGTCGATTTCTGGGAGCCACTACTCGATTTCTTAGCAGCACCACCCGACTTCTTCCCGCCCTTCTTAGAATTCTCAGCAGCAGGCGCACCACCGCCCCCTACCACCACCGCCGCCACCACCGCCGGAAGGAGCACCGCCGGAAGGAGCACCGCCGGAAGGAGCACCGTCACCGCCAGAGGAAGCACCGTCACCGCCAGAGGAAGCACCGTCGCCGCCTGACGAGGCGCCGCCACCGCCCGACGAAGCACCGTCACTGCCCGACGAAGCGCCGTCACCGCCCGACGAAGCGCCGTCACCGCCCCGACGAAGCGCCGTCACCGCCCGACGAAGCGCCGTCACCGTCGGACGAAGCGCCGTCACCGCCCGACGAAGCGCCGTCACCGCCGGACGAAGCACCGCCCACCAGAGGAAGCACCGTCACCGCCAGAGGAAGCACCGTCACCGCCAGAGGAAGCACCGTCACCGCCAGAGGAAGCACCGTCACCGCCAGAGGAAGCGCCGCCACCGCCAGAGGAAGCGCTGTCACCGCCAGAGGAAGCGCCGCCACCGCCAGAGGAAGCGCCGCCACCGCCAGAGGAAGCGCCGCCACCGCCAGAGGAAGCGCCGCCACCGCCAGAGGAAGCACCGTCGCCGCCAGAGGAAGCACCGTCGCCGCCTGACGAGGCGCCGCCACCGCCCGACGAAGCACCGTCACCGCCGGACGAAGCACCACCATCTGTGATCGTCAGAGTCGCAACTTCACGTCCACGATAATTTGGATCGTTCAGATAAGCGACAACTGTGTAGTTTCCTGCCTCGACTGGTGGGGTGGTGACACCGTTAAAAGTGAGAGTCACATTCTGAGTAAGGTTGCTTGGGGTTGTCAAAACGCTCGGCACTTTGTCGGTCCCATCCGCCGTCTGAGTTAGGTTGCTCAGCTGGATCGTTGCATTGCCTTTTGTGGGTTTTGACAGCGTAAATGACTGCTGCTCCCAACCCCGAGGGTGTCCTTGAACCTCAAAAGAAGGCACCTCAATCCCCATCGCCTTAAGATTGGCCGGAATCAAATAGCGGGTATTGTAATTGGCATCTCGCAACTCAACGTAGTCAAGCGTCCATATGCCCTCCTCGCTGTATTGGGGAAGTTGTAACCAGACTAGGTAGGTGCCGTCACTTGAATCGCCAGAGATGCGGTTAACAGAAGTAATATCAGCCCAAGCGTATCCAACACCACTCGGGCTGCTAAAGCCGATTGCCCCGCTGTTTTCCCAACTACTTTTGCTTTCCAGCAAACCAACCACGTCATCAGTGATGTGAAGATTCACAGATAATGTGACTTTGCCGAGGAGTGTATTCACTGATGGGGTGGATATCGTAATACTTTGCAACTCTGGTGCCATGGTATCCGATATACTCGAGACGACTAACGTTTTACGGAATTCAGGCGAGATGTTGGAACCGTAGCGCGACCAATTTTTATAGGAAGGATAGCTTTCGTAAACTGATAGGCTGTCCAAGATGTAGTTGCCAGACTTGAAGTTCTTAGGGACAACCAACTCTGCTTCATAGATTCCGTTTGCAACCGTGCCAGAAACTAATTTGAATTCATATGCCCTTAATCCACTTTGAAAATTGTAGTTGTAATCGAGATCACGCAAATAGGCGGAAATGGAGGCGGATTGAGGCAGATCATCATTATTTACCATCACCCGAACTGTGACCTTTTGCTCGGTCGAGGAAACATCCACAGAAGCAGGTTCGATTTCAAATCCGACAACCCATGGATGGTATAAATCTTCAGGATCGACAGGATTCGCGAAGGAGGAACTTGTGGTGATTTTTAGGGTTGTGATTTCCAAGGGCAATGAGTTTTGGGGAAATGAAACGAAATTACCTGCTTGATCCGTTAGTGAGATAGAATCAACTTTCCATTCCCCATCAGCAGATCCTTGGGGTATTTCAAGAATGCCTTCGTAGGTAACTTTATCGTCAGATACTGCAACAATTTTAGTATCCCATGTGGAGGAATGTAAGTTTGATTGAATTAATGAAGAGTCACTCGAAGAACGCATCGATAAATAGAAACTACCCAATCCTGAACGATCATCTTTTACTACAACCCGATAACGGATTTTTGCTGATTTATTAGAAGGATTCCCCTCGGTTGATAGAAACTCCAACTTGTGCAATTCAGGAGGTTTAGTGTCAGGTATTGAGTTAATTACAGTGAAAGACAATGGGTCCAGCTGAATGCTTTCAAAATAATCCTTTAATTGATCTCCATAAAATGATTTCCATTGTTTATCTTCATCAGAATAACTAAGACTGGATATTGTCCAAAGCCCAGGGCGGCTAAATTCCTTGATGGAAATAGAGCCTTTTAGAAAAGGTTGGTAGTTATTTGATGTGGATGCATACCCATAAATTCCATAATTATAATTATTCGAGAATGATATATTTAAATTATTAAGTGAATTCGTCACATTTGCCGTGAATTGTAGAACAACTGCTCCATTTGTGATGTCTACGGTTGTGGTAGACAATGTCAGTCCCAACAATTGAGCAACATCGGCTTCCACATCAGAGGAGGGACTTGGGGTGAGTATGGGGGCAGGGAGGGGACTGAGTTCAGGTGTAGGTGGCACTGTGCCGTCATTGCTCACAGAATCGGCCTCGAAGATAAATCGGTCATAGGCCAAGTATAGAGTTCCCCAAGGAGCAACAGCCAACCCATTCAGCTTTTCTTGCCCAAATCTCGCATCTTCGCCGATGCCCTCAAGGAGACCGTGTTTAGATCTATTCCCACCGATCGTTAGGACATCTCCATCTGGGTAAACCTTTCTCACCAAGGGACCATCGCTAAAATAAAGATTGTCATCGACATCGATTGCCAAGCCCCTTGGATTTCCTAACCGGGCTTTTTCCCCTTTGGCATCAAAACGATACCCCTCGCCCACCTTGCCGACAAAGGTCGAGGTCATTCCATTTGGTTCGATCTTGCGAATAACCTTGTTTCGACCATCCATTACAAAGACGGTCCCGGTTGAATTTACTGCAATTCCATCAGGGTAATAGAACCGTGCAATATTACCTTCTCCGTCAACGTAGCCGCTCGTCTCCCATTTATCATCATTTCTTAACTTTCCTGCCAAGGTAGAGACGATCCCATTAGGTGTAATTTTGCGAATGGCACTCGAATCGCATATATACAAATTCCCTAATTTATCGGCAGCCATTGCTTGTATCCAGTCGAAAGCTGCTTCTCCTCCTACTCCATCCTTTGGATATCTTGAGTAATCGCGTGGACCGGCCAAGTTGGATAGTTCACCAGAAGCAGTCAACTTGGAGATTTGCTGGTCATTTCTGAAATAGATCGCCCCATCAGGCCCAGCTGTAATTGGCCCTAGATTCGACAACCTAGCAGGTTGCCGATTATCCCATCCACTATAGTTTGTAAACTGCAAACCAGCGACTGTGTAGATGAGGTTTTCTCTTGTTATTTTTTTTATAACACGATTATCCGAATCAGCTATATAAATATTCCCAAGATAATCAACAGCAATTCCCTGTATTTTTTTAAATAGAGGCGTTAATTCATCTGAATCGATATTGCCGCTAAGAGGGCCACCAACCATAATTTGAAAATCATATGGCTCATACTTTGTTGATTGGATCAAAAGCAGCGTGTTTCCGAATTGATTCAAGTCATCCTGAGTGGCATCTGGAAAAATCCCCCAAAGTGTGGCATCCGGCCAGTAACTTGGCCGGAAGAAGCCTCGATCATAGCGCGTAGGGGCCAGAGCGCGGGGCGCGCTGGGCGATGTGACGAGGCTCGAAAGGTTGAGACTATAATCCTCAAGCGCGAAATTCTCGCTCGCAATTGTAGGAAAAGTGACTTGAGAATTAAGCGAAGCAACAAGGGTATCGAACAGCGCATCAACCTCTTCGGCGGCGGCGATGCTGTCGAAAGCGAAAAGGAATGGCGTGCTACCATTCTCGCCGATAGGGCCTAAAATGGAGCCTCTCGGAGCCGGGGCGTTTGGTCTTGATTGCAGCGAGCGCTTTGTTCCACTCCGGCATGAGCGAGTTGGATTTGGGCGCGGGCGTCGGCGCGCCGAGCAGGGGTAGCGGAGAGGTTGAAAAGTTGCGGGAAGGCGGAAAGGACGGCTTGGGGAGTGAGGTTTCCAGCGGCATAGAGGTCGGCAAAAACGCGATATTCGCCTGAGACATTGTAGCTGTTTGCCAAATGCAGGGCGGCTTTTGCCAGGCGAAGCCCGGCACGAAGCAGGCAGACATCGGCATAATCGACCTTGGTGTCGAGGAGCGAGGTTTCATCGGCGCTCAGCGTGATCACGAAATTCACCTCGGTAATTTTATCGAGGGAGGTCAATGCCGCGTCGATGACGGAGGATTTGGAATTCAGGTAGGCAAGGTGGGAGTCTGTGGTGACGCCCTCAGTCGGCAGGAAGTAGCCTTGGGGGCCTTCCGGAAAAGACATTTCGAGTTCGTAGGGATTGGCGTTTGGTATTTGGAGGCCGAAATTTTTCAGCTGGGTTTGAAGCTCTGGCGAGGAGAGTTCCTGATAAATGATGGCCGCAGCCTTGAAAAAATTCGCCTCCGCATTTCCTGGCTCCGCAGTCACTGCGGCATCGAAGGCCATAAGAGCTTCAGCGATGCCGGATGGCGACTGCTTGGAGAGGGCATCACGACCTTGGGAGATATGAGCGGCGGCGGTTGTCTGCGCGACGGCCGGCGACATCTGAAGCGCGGCGACGGCGAGAAGGCTTAGGGAGAGGGCAAGCGGTGTTCTTTTCATTTTTGGTTCAATTCTGCGGGTTCGATGAGGTGAATAGCTGAACGGGACGGCGTTTTTTTCCGATCAACACAGCCCCCGCCTGCGAACCGCTTAAGGCCAACTCGGCGACAGGGAATTTTTTTGACTGAGGAAAAATAGATACGCCGCTCAATCGGATGGCCGCGCCATCGCGCGTTACAGATCCCCTCTCGGCTCGGAGGAGTTCTCCGCCGTGCTGATCACAAATGGTGAAGCCATTGATTTTCGCGGATTGGAGCAGAGGCTCGCCTTTCAAAAATCCCAGCAAATCCGCTATCCAAAGGTCTGCAAGATTGTCGCCCGGCACTTCCAAGCGCATTCCCTCGATCACCAACTCAGGAAGAATCCCGACCCGCAAGCCACCCATTTTTTTGGATTGGACAGAGACCTGATCAAAAACAACACGCCCAAAACCTCCCTCACCCTCCGCCCTCAAAGGCACCGAAAGCCCCGAGAGGCGCATGGCACGATCCACTTGAAACCCCATGAACCGTCCACCCACCTCACTCGATGCATGGATCGGGCTACAAAAAACGGCCAGCAATGTCAGGAGGAACAATTGCACAGCGTGATCCGAACGGAACAACGCAACCCATGCAAGGATATTTTTTACCCAAAAGCGGCAGTCCGAAGTGCCGCCGAAACACTGCGAAACGCAACAAAAGAAGCCAAAATCCACTTGGCATTTACTTGGCACTTGATAAGGCCATTTTCATGCGTTTTTCTGCGTTTTGATACGCAACGCGTTTTGCCCTGAAATCGCCCGCAGCGCGAGCATTTAAGCGGCTGTAGAGGGGCGCGCCCGGCTGGGATCGAACCAGCGACCATCGGTTTAGAAGACCGGTGCTCTATCCACTGAGCTACGGGCGCGAATCGGAATGCACAAGCTATGCGCGGATTGGATTCCGAAAAGCGAAAAAAGCAGGCGCTGGGTGAGTTGATTCCCGAGGCCGAGCCGGAACTGCATTTGAAAGACCTGCTCCACCACGCGCGTAAACACGCCTCGAAACCGAGGCTGAAGGCGGAAATCCAAGCAAAAGGAAATGCGGAATCACAACAGGTCCCGGGTGACCTCGCCTGCCTCGGGCGCTGTCGGGTGTGCCCCTCGCCCGACTTGTTGAAAATCCCACCGGTCTGCGGCCGCATTTTCCTTCCAAGCCGCCCCACGAGGCGCGAGGCGGCACACCCGAGCGCGGGCGACTCCCCGGGTCCACCTCGCGCATCTAGCCACGACTTCGGTCTCACACACACCCACGATCAAGGCGTCGAGGGAGTCTTCCAAGGCCCCGAAATCGACGAACTCATCTCCATCCTCGAAGAGGTGAAAAAGCGGGCCATCGCTTGAGCCCGAAAACGGATTTTTAGACAGGAGGACAGAATCGGAGCGGAGCGGAGTAAGACAAACGAAGTTCGCCCGAAGGGCGAGAGCATCGAGTCAAATTGCAGGATTCACAGGAGGGGGACTGAACCCGAATTGAGATTTTAGACAGAATTTACAGAATTGAAAAAAATCAACAAAAGAGCCTCGTGACAGGAAAAATGAAATGGACATTCCGTGCCGCCTATATTCCGCGTAACCCAATTCCGTTAATTCTGTTAATTCTGTCTAAAATTCATACATCTCCGTGTTCTTTGATTCGCTCGCGCCCGCTCATAGGTCTGGAGTGAAAATCTTCAAACGAGGCAGTTTGATGCTGGAGAATTAAATCAAAAACGCTTAAAAAACTTTCAAATTCTACAGATATAAAAACAAGCCTAAGCCAGCGAACTTCTTATGCCTAAAAAGAAATCACCGAACAGCGTGCGACTGCGCAATAGCACGGCGGAATTTCTAACCTTCGCCTACCAGACCGGTGGAGACGGCGTGGAGGTAAAGACGCCGGGCGCATAAGCGCCGAGATCGCCCGGGAACACGCCGAGGGCGAGTGCGAAAAAAATCGCGTGATCCAGGACCGGCTCTTCCAAAGCGATTTCGACACCTTCGCAGCACTGGAGAAGCGCGATGAGGACACAGGCGAAGGGAAATCATTGGCGGCTCAAGATCCGCTTTCCCCTCGTTTGGTGGCCTCTTAAATGCCGAAAGCAGAGTTGGGGGGCACAAAAACGAATGCACGCGTCACTGAAACCAGCGCACTCGTTGGGCAGCTGGCCGGTTCAATCTGCTTTCAGATTGAGCCAACGCACAACTCAAGGCTTCACAAGCAATCCTTCGGCGGTGGCTGCTTTTGCCTGGCGCTTGTCGAAGGTCAAAAATGTGCGTGCTCCGGATAAAAGCGCGGCGGCAAGGTGCAGGAGATCGAGGCTCCGTGTGGCAACTGCCGGGGTGTGCTTATTGGAAAGCTCCTGCGCTTTCGCATAGATGCTGGATTGGCTGGCATCGACCAACCGGAAAAAGCCTGCCTCGATCTGCGTGTCTATTTCTGCAAGGACCGCATCACGCTGATCGCTGGTGATCTCGCTGCGATTGATCCCGAAATTGAGAGCATTCCGGATTTCCAAAAGACTCAATGGAGAGAGAAGGACCGGCCTGCCGGCGCGCTTCACCGCACTTCTCGCCCTCGCCGAAGTTCCCTCCGTGGTCAGGTAAAGGGAGACGACGAATCCAGAATCCGCATAGGTCAAGAGTCGTAGCCCTCCCGTTCCATATCGACGATGTTTCCACGGAATTTTTTGGCTCCCAGAATCCTCTGCGAAATCGAATCGAAGTCTGGAACAGGCGCATTGCGTCTGATGGGAGCCTTCTCGGGGACGAGACGGGCGACGATCTTGCGCCGCATGGTGATTGCCACATGCTCCCCCTCCTCGATCCAGCGCATGATGGCCGGGAAGTTTTGTCGAATATCTCGGATGCTTGCTGTTTTCATTGTTTCACAGAAATGTTTCACGCAACTGGTCGATGTCAAGCGGTCCTGCGGCAAATTGCACCTCTCGAAATTCCGTCATTCGAAGGGTGGAAACAACAAACACTGCCCGTTTCCAGTTTGCAGTCTTTGCCCCGCTCTGCGAAAAAGCGCCGCCTTGATCCCGACCTTACAGTCATTGTTGAAATCGCCCCGGCTTGCTCCTCGTTGGCCGACGCGCCTTGTCCCCCATGCTTGATCGTTGGTCAGAGTGGATGCGCGACTCCATGGAGTGGATCGCGCAGACCGGGCCCGCCGGTTGGGGGTGGTTCATTCTCCTCTATGCGCTCTCCTGCGTCCTGTTTCTTCCAGGCTCGGTGCTGAGCTTCGGCGCCGGGGCGGTCTATGGATTCTGGGGTGGCGCCGTGCTGGTCTCGCTCGCCTCGGTCGCCGGCGCGTTGGCGAATTTCCTCTCCACCCGCTATCTCCTCCGCGGCTGGATGGAACGCCGGTTCGCCAACAGCAAAAAATTCCACGCCCTCAACCATGTCGCCACCAAGGACGCTTGGCGCATGATCATTCTCACACGCATCTCGCCAATCCTCCCCCACAGTCTCGTCAGTTGCGCCTTCGGCCTCTCGCGTGTCCGCTTCTGGCGGTTTCTCGCGGCCTCGTGGATCGGCTTCATGCCGATCAGCGCAGCCTATTCCTACGGGGGCTCGATCATCGGCAAGGCGGCGAAGGGCGGCTTGCACCAAGGCCCGTGGGTGTGGGCGCTTTACGGGCTCGAACTCGTCATCACGATTTTGGTGACAGTCTGGATCACCCGCGTGGGCCAAAAAGCCCTCCGCGCCGTCGCCCCGGAGATCGTCGAAAATTCAACGCCGGAAAAATAACCTGCACCCGGCGGGGGTCGAACCCACAACCTACGGCTTCGGAGGCCGTCACTCTATCCAATTGAGCTACGGGTGCTGCTGAGCGGCCACCATCTTTCAGCGTCCCTCAAAAATCAAACGCAAAAGCGGACACGGCAAAAACCTCTCAAAAACCCACGGTCCCACATCACGTCGGAGAGGCGATTTTTCAATCTCCAGCGGCATCGGCGGCCAGGCCACCAGAGGATGCGAGCCACTCGGTTCGTGATTGCGATCCCATGGGGTGGAAACGCCATTGCCAACCCCGCTGGCTTTTCCCACTATCCCGCCCCCATGAAACCGACTTTGATTGGATCCGGCATCCTGCTTCTCGGCCTGAACGCCGCCGCCGTCTACTTTCCCAACTCCACCCTCACGCTTGCGGCGCAAACCGCCTCGGCCGCCCTGGGCATGGTCATGCTCTTCCTCGGCATCCGGCCCGAGCGCCGGAAGGTCGTCGCAACTCCGCCTGCGCCCTCGACACCTCCTCCGCCACCACCGCGTCCCGAAGCGGAGATCGTGGCCTTTCTCGCCCTCCTGCAAGAGCACGCCCGATTGGTCGATTTTGCGAAGGAGGACATCACCGCCGCTCCCGATGCCCAACTCGGTGCCGCCGCACGCATTGTTCACACGGGCTGCAGGAAAGTCCTCGACGAGTATTTCGACATCGCTCCGCTTCGTGGCGAGGCGGAGGGAAGCGCTCTCACGCTCGAAGCGGGATTCGACGCCCCGGCGCACCGCCTGCTTGGATCGGTGCCGCCACACGCTCCCTACAAAGGAAAACTGGTGCACCCAGGCTGGCTCGCCCGCTCGGTGAAGCTTCCACGCGTCACCGGCACCACCGAGGCGCGCCCGTGGCCTGTCCTCGCCCCAGCCGAGGTCGAGATTTCCTCCTGATCAATCCAAGCCCAACTGCGGCACACAACCCATTCGCCTGCCATGAGCACCCACCTTGGAATCGATCTCGGCACCAGCAATTGCGCCATCGCCGTCGCCACCGAGTCTCCTGCCACACTGCCGATCACCCAGGTTCTTTCCACCAATGGCATCGGGGAAAAACACCTCCTGCCTTCAGCGATCTACCTGCCCGCGCCGGATGAGATTTCCGAAAGCAGCCCGCGACTCCCCTGGCAAACCGAACCTTCCAACCTGCTGGTTGGCACCTTCGCCCGCGATCGCGGCGCGCTCCAACCCGACCGCCTCATCATCTCTGCGAAAAGCTGGCTCTGCCATCCGCACGCCGATCGCCGCGGGCCGATTCTTCCTTGGGGCAGCACCACGGTGGAACACAAACTCTCCCGCTCGATGTCTCGCGCGAACTCCTCCAGCACCTCCTCGCAAGCCTGCGCGCCTCGCAGCCCGACCTCGACTCCGCCACCGCCGTGCTCACCGTGCCTGCCTCGTTCGACGAGGCCGCCCGCGGACTCACCCTCGAAGCCGCCTCCCAAGCGGGTCTGGGCGATGCGATCCTTCTCGAGGAGCCCCAAGCAGCCTTCTACGCCTGGCTTGAGAACCAAGGCTCCGACTGGCGCAAACAGGTTCAATCCGGCGACATCCTCCTCGTGTGCGATGTCGGCGGGGGCACAGCGGACTTCAGCCTCATCGCAGTCACGGGCAAGGAGGGAAACCTCTCACTGGAGCGCATGGCCGTGGGCGAGCATCTGCTCCTCGGCGGTGACAACATGGACCTCGCGCTCGCCCACGACGTCTCGGAGTCCCTGTCCCAATTGGGCTCAGCCGCCTTGGACGAATGGCAGTTCCTCGCACTCATCCAAGCCGTTCGCTCGGCGAAGGAAGCGCTTCTTTCCGATCCGTCGCTGAACGACGTGCCGATCGCCATTCCCTCAAGAAGCCGCCGATTGGTGGCCTCGACCCTCTCGACCACCCTCACCCGCGAGCAAGTCGACCGCATCGCGATCGACGGGTTTTTCCCCATTGTCGAGCCCACCGACATGCCACTCCACCGCCGCGCCGGCGGTCTCCGCGAGTCGGGACTGCCCTACGCCGCCGATCCCGCCATCTCAAAACACCTCGCGCGTTTCCTATCCAGGGCAAAGGCGAACATCCTCTCCTCGCCGCAACTGCAGGAAACCCTCGGCACGACCTTCGATGCCTCGCCGCTCTTGATCCCCGACGCCGTGCTGTTCAATGGCGGAGTCTTCAACGCCCCTCCGCTCCGCCACCGCGTCATCGAGCAACTCTCCCGCTGGGCGGGCCGCGCCGTGCGCGAACTCGAAGGCGCGCGTCCGGACCATGCCGTGGCTCTCGGAGCCGCTGTTTATGCACGTCTGCGAGCCACAGGCCACGGGCTTCGCATCAAATCAGGCACCGCCCGCTCGTATTATGTCGGAATGGAATCCTCCGCCATGGCCGTGCCGGGCCGCCGCCCCGCCATCAAAGCCCTCTGCGTGGCTCCCCAAGGCATGGAGGAAGGCTCGCACCACGACATCGCCGGGCAGGAATTCCTCCTCTACACCGGCGAACCCTCCGAATTCCGCTTCTTCCAATCGGAAGTCCGCGCCGGCGACCACGCTGGTCAAATCCTTCCCGATACCACCGACCTCGAGGAATCCGCGAACCTCGTCATCGAAATCCCGCCGCCGCCTGGGCACACCCCCGGCGAAGAGCTCCCCGTCCACCTCGAAACCACCGTCACCGAACTCGGCAACCTCGAACTCCACTTCGCCCACCCACCCTCTGGGGAACGCTGGAAACTCGCGTTCAACGTAAGGCTCCAGTAGGGCGGAAACCGGCTTTTTTCAGCGATACCCTGCGGGAGTGTCTTCCTGCATTCATCCACTCGATTGGTTCATTGGCAACCTCTCTCCCGACCCTCGGCACGCTTCAACGTCGAGTCTCGCGGGCGACATTTCGGACTTCACCGGCAATTGAGTTGCATGCTGTTCGCGCAATAGACCAGGCGCGAGGGATGGCGCGGTTTTGAAGCGTGTTTGAATGCCAGATTGTCGCATAAATGGCGCTTTTATATTGTGCCATATTAGAGTCTTTATGGCGCTTTATCGCTTCGCGCGATGGGATTCATTTGGCGCATGCTATTGTATTTGTGTGTGTTGCATTTTCGATAAATCACCACTCCCCGCCCGGCACACTTTGAGCTTCATGGTTGGCAGGACCAAAAATCCAATCACAACAACCAACAAAGAAAAACCGATGAAACTCATTCGATACACCACACCTGAAGCCAGCGCCTGGACATCCCTCAACCGTATCTCGCCATTGAGCGAACTGCTCGACTCGGCGTGGAACCTCTCCGCAACGCCGGGCTTTGTCCCTGCGATGGAATACCATGAGGATACCGACAAAGTCACCGTGTCGCTTGAAGCGGCGGGGATGAAGAAGGAGTCCTTCGAGATCGCGCTGGAGGACGGCGCACTCACGATCTCGGGCTCGCGTGAGCGGAACCTCCCTGAGGGAAACTCCGCCCGCAGCGAGTTGCTCACCGGCTCGTTCCAGCGATCAGTCACCCTCCCCTGCCCTGTCAAAGCGGACGCCGTCAGCGCCACCTACGAGGCAGGCATCTTGACCGTCACGCTGCCAAAAGCCGAGGAGGCGAAACCACGCAAGATCACCGTCTCGTAACACCCGAGCGACTCCAACAAAAAAAGCCACCGGCGACCCCGGTGGCTTTTTTTTCGTTGGATGCAGGCAGTCGCGTTGGAACGCCAGCCCGGTGGCGTCGGGGAACGGTTCTCTGAAGATTAAAGCGCGAGGCGAACACGCCGACCTCCAGCGCACCTCAGAGAGTCCCGATCTTGATCCCGGTGAGATTTTCGCAGGCCTCGATGTATTTTTGAGAGGTCTTGAGGACGATCTCCTCGGGCAGTGCTGGCGCTGGATCGGTTTTGTCCCAGTCCAGCGTCTCGAGATAGTCGCGCACGAATTGCTTGTCGAAACTCGGTGGATTTGTGCCTGGCTTCCAGACGTCCGCAGGCCAGAAGCGCGAGGAGTCGGGCGTCAGGCACTCGTCGATCATGATCGTCTCCCCGTCGGCGATGCCGAATTCGAATTTCGTGTCGGCGATCAATATCCCCGCCCGAGCCGCTTGCGCCGCGCCGTGCTCGTAAAGGTCGACCGTTTGCTTGCGGACCTGGTGGGCCAACTCGTCGCCAAGAATGGCGCGGCATTGCTTCCACGTGATGTTTTCATCATGTCCGGTCTCGGCCTTGGTGGCGGGCGTGAAAAGCGTCTCAGGCAGGCGCGAGGCGAGCTCGAGACCTGCGGGCATCGCATGACCACCGACCATGCCGGTGGCTTGATATTCCTTCCACCCCGAGCCGGCCAGATACCCCCGCGCGACACACTCCACCGGAAGCGGACTGGCCTTGCGGACAATCATCGAGCGTCCCCGGAGTTGTTCCTCAAAGGGCTTGAGCACCTCGGGAAACGCCTCGAACCGGTCGGTGATAAAATGGTTCGGCACGAAATCCAGCACGCCATACCAGTAGACGGACATGCGCGTGAGCACCTCGCCTTTACGTGGGATCGGCGTGGGCAGGATGCAGTCGAACGCTGAGATGCGGTCGGTGGCCACGATCAACAGACAGTCGCCAAGATCGAACACCTCGCGGACCTTGCCGCTGCGAAGTTTTTTAATACCGGGAAGATTGCACTCGAGAAGCGTCATGGGCGTTTGGAAAAAAAATCGAGACTGGATCAGGGCTTCGGGTTGGCCTTGATGAAATTTGCGAACCACTGCCCGCTCGGTTCGAGTTCGAGCGTCATGGTCTTTTTGTTCACATGGGTCATGCCGAAGTTCGCTGCGTATCCCTCGGCCCACTCGTAGTTGTCGATGAGCGTCCAGGGGAAATACCCTCGAATATCAACGCCATCCTCCATGGCCCGGCGCATCTGGTTCACATGCTCGCGGTAGTAGCGGATTTTCTTTTGCTCGCTCTGCGTGCCGATGCCGTTCTCGGAAATCACGATAGGCTTCCCATAGCGGTTGTGCACCTCGAGCAGCACAGAGTGGAGACCCTCGGGGTCGATGAGCCAACCGTTCTGCGTGTAGTCAGAGTTTTGCTCGCCATGAGGGCGAAGAATAAATCGGCGCACCGAGGCCGATTGGGAGTAGTAATAGTTTACCCCGATAAGGTCCATGCAATCGGCCGCACGGTCGAGATGGTCGAAATTTTGCCGCTGCATCATGTTGTAAACAAATCCCGTCGGGTCTTGAATCCCATCGCGCTTCCAATCAGGGATCGAATAAATCCCCATCACCAGCGACCCTGGATCCTTTTCACGAATGATCTCCGCCGCCTCGCGGAACATCTCGACCGCGACATTCGAGGCCTTTTTCAATGCTCCGGGCGTGACCAGCAGCCCAGGAGGCCAGTGCCCGCCGAAGTAGCCGATATACAGCGCGCCATTCGGCTCGTTCTGCGGCACCCACACCTTCACATAAGGCCCAAGCGCCTCGACCATTCGCGTCACGTATTCCTTCCAGCGCGTCTGCACATCGGGGTGCAGGAAGTTCGAGCGCGACTTGGCCTTCGAGTCATACAACCACGAGGGGAAAGTGAAATGCCACAACGTGACAACCGGTTCGATCCCGGCGGCGCGCAGCTTGCGGGCCATCGAGACGTATTGGCGAATCGCCTTCTCGTTGAACTCGCCGGGGCTCGGCTCGACACGCCCCCACTCGATCCCGAAGCGGTAGTGGTTCACTCCGATCTTTTTCAATGCGGCGACATCCTTGTCGAAATACGTCCACGAGAAGGTGGCATCATCGCCTCGTGGGGGAATATGCCCCTCTTCCGCGAAGACATCCCAATCGGTTTTGAAATACCCGGGCTCGCCGGGCGAGACGCCGCGGTCTTCGTTCTGGAAGCTCGCCGTGGAGGTGCCCCACCAAAAAGGGCCTGTGTTGACAGTTCCGGTTTTTGCAGATTCGGGCTTGGCGTAGGGCTTCGGCGGCATCACGCACCCCCCGAGGAGCGCGATTGCAGCAGCGGCCGTGGCGCATTTCAAAATCGCGTTGAGAAACATCGGGGTGCCTTATAGGGTGGCCCCATGCCTTCATCAACGCCGAAATGGCTCGCCCTCCTTCTCGCGGCATCTCTCGCCACCCTCTCCACCAAGCAACAAAGCGCCGCGGAAGGCTACGCCGCCCCCGACAGCATCCTACTCAAGGACGGCACTGTCGTTTCCGGCATGATCGTTAAAAACACCGCAGACGCCGTATGGATCCAGGAGCGCTACGGCATCTCGAAACACCCGAAATCCGAAATCACCCGCATCCGCAACGCGGCCGATCTGGGCATGGAATTCACCTCGGCACACACCAGAGGCGACCTGCCCTCATGGCGCGTCATGGTCAACGATATCCGCAACAACGACAGCATCACCTCGCTGGAACAAATCCCAGCCACCGCCATCGACAACGGCCTCTACAAAAACGTCCCCTACCTTTCGTTCCGCCTGAACGAACTCCTCGAGATGAACATCTACGGCGATCCCGACGATCCCGCGGCGATCGAATTCGGCGCCTACGGCCGCCAGGCCAACAACGACGAACTCCGCCGCACCCTGCGCGCGTTCCTCGCCGGCTTCCTCACCTCCAGGCAGGAGGTCGCCGCCATTTACTCGCTCCCCTTCACAGGCGGCGAACAATGCGTCGACACCATGTGCTTCAAGATCATCCCCGTCAGCGCCCCGGATTCCTACGGCGGATGGTGGATCAGCATTTTCAATCCGGGAAAACTCACCGCCTCGCGCATGGACGATGCCACCTACGCCATGGTGACGCGCCCGCCCTCGGAAGTCATCGGACGCGGCGGTCGATTGATCCGCTCCTCGTGGTCGCCGGCGGATTTGCTGAATGTCTTTCAAGAGACCTCGCAGGACGGCCCGGTGCCGATCCAAGGCTTCAAGCGCGACAAATTCGGCGAGTTCCAATTGATCAAAAAGCAACGAAACTGACCCGCCAATCGGCACCTGAAAACACCCCTCGCCGATCCATCTCCGCCAACCCGCATGGCGTTCTGAAATTGTCTGGAAAAGCGCAGCCGCTCCGTTTACTACATCCTCCACGCTCATGTCCTCCGATCGCCATCAAGACTCAGACTCCTACTTGAACCTCACCTCGGACGACCCCGGAGAACTCACCGACAAAGTCCAGCAAGTCCGCGCGGAACTCGAATCCCTCAAACAAAAACAAGAGGAAATCGAACGCGAAAAAGCCCGTCTCGAAGAACTCAAACGTCGCCAGGATTCGCTCGACGAGGGCCGCTCCGACATGCTCGACAAACTCACCCGCGCGATGGTTGTCGTCCAGCGCGAGACCGAGGAATCCCAAAAACGTGTGGAGCAACTCGCCGCCATCCACCATTCCTTTTCACAACACCTCCAGCAGATCGAGTCGATCAGCCCGCGCTCGTGGAGCCCGCAGGAACTCCCGAAGGAACTCAGCCGCGCCATCAGCATCGTGGAGGATGCCCGCGCGGACTACACACGCTCTCAAGCGAAACTCTCCGTGGACACCTCCTCCGAGGACGCGCCGCACAGCCACCACAGCGGCAATGAAGACTTCGCCGAGGAAGAGCGCGGATTCACCTACTGGGTTCGCACTGGGTTCGCCTTCACCCTGCCACTCCAGATCATCGTTGTTCTCGCCCTCCTCATTCTTGTCTGGTCCATGACCACATCGAAGTAGACCAATGCGCCTCAACAAACTCGGAAATTCCAGCAAAGTCACCGCAGAACAAAAACGCCTCGAGAAGGAACGCCAATCCCTCGAGCGCCAACGCGTGACCCTCGAAAAACAGCTCAACCAAATCCCGAAGACCCCACCACGCAAAACCAAGGCTCCCGCCCACACCACCCTGAACGTGGACACGGTCATCAACTCACCGGCGCGTGTGGCCTACGGCAATCGCTCGTCGAAGCAGAAACCGAAAATGCTCCCCACGCGCGAACTCAACTCCGCGCGCATCAAGTTTCTCGTGCTGGCCCTCATTCTCGCCACGCTCGTCGTCATGCTCTGGAACGCCATGCCGTCCTGATTCAGGCGGCTCCCAGACAAATCAGTATTTCAGGATTTTTTCCAGAAACCTCGCCGTCTCTGGCTTTTTGGGATTTCCGAAGAACTCGGCGGCGGCCCCCGATTCAAGGATTCCTCCCCCGTCGACAAACGCCACCACGTCCGCAGTGTGCCTCGCAAAGCCCATTTCATGGGTGACGAGCACGATCCGCTGACCCGAGTCGCGCAACTCGGCGATCACATCCAATACCTCGGAGGTCATCTCCGGATCCAGCGCTGACGTTGGCTCGTCGAGGAGAAGCAATCCCGGACTGTGCGCCAGCGCCCGCGCGATCGCCACACGCTGCCGCTGCCCGCCACTCAGAAGCGCAGGTTGCTTGTGACCATGCCCAGCCAACCGGAAGCGCTCGAGAAACGATGCCGCGACTCCCTCCGCCTCCCGCCGCCCCATGCCGTGCACGTGCACCAGCGGGAGAATCACATTCTCAAGCGCGGAAAGGTGCGGAAACAGATTGAAACTCTGGAAGACGATCCCCGTGCCGCGCCGATAGGCACGCAACGCCCCCTCATCCACAGGCAGCGCCTTCCCATCAACCATCACCCTGCCTTCGTCGGGCGTGTCCAACCCCGCCAGCAAGCGCATCAACGTGGACTTTCCACCGCCGGAAGGCCCGATCAACGCAAGCGCATGCTCGAAATCCGCCTCCCACACCACTCGGTCAAGCACCCGCTGTGGACCGAAGGCCTTCACCACCCCGTCGAGCGAGACCCTCATTCCTCGTTGATCAACTCCCCCGGCACCTCGGCGGGAATCGCCCCCAGATCAGGCAGCGGCACTTCGATGATCTCCTCGACAATCACAGGATCAAAGGGCACCTCCACCGGCTCGGGGGGAGCCTCCTTAAGATCGGTCCAAATCATGTAGCCTTTCGTCCCGTCGGGCAGCCGCACCTGCGCAAACCCTGAGTCCTTCTTCAATACTGACACCCGCGTCTCGGCGGCGATGCTCTGGGGCGGATCGGACTGCGCCGGCCCTCGCGCAAAAAACTCGGCCTTGCGCACCGTCAGGTATTCCGGCGGCGAGTCGTGGTTGAACACCTCGATCGTGCCGCAGGCGGACAGCGCGAAGCTGACAAGAATGATGAAAAGGTTACGTCTCATAGCGCGTCCGCCTCTCAAGCCACTTCGACAAGAGAGACACCGGCAGCGTCAACGCAAGATAGCAGACACCGAGCGGAACAAAACTCTCAAACGTGCTGTAGGTGGCCGAATTCACTTGGTTCGCGGCGAAGGTCAGCTCGGGAATGCCGATGATGTAGAGCAACGACGAGTCCTTGATGATCGAGGAGAACTGGCCGGCCAGCGGCGGGAGCGTCTGCCTCGCCACCTGCGGCAGCACCACGAGCCTGTAGGTCTGCACTGTTCCAAGCCCGATCGCCCGCGCGGAATCCCACTGCGAACGCCCCACACTGTCGATTCCCGCACGAATCATCTCGGCGATATACGCCCCGCTGAAGAGCGACAGGATTCCGATGCCCACCGCCACGCGGTCCTGCCACCCCAGCGCGTTCGCCACCCCGTAGAAACCAAACAACACCAACACCACCAGCGGCAACCCGCGGACCGTCTCCACATACGCCACCGCCGTGTAGCGAAGCGGAAGAAACGGCGAACGCCTCGCCAAAGCCGTTACCATCCCGATCAAGGTGCTCAACACCAGCGCCGCCGCCGAGATGCGAATCGTGTTCATCCAGCCATTCCAAAACGTCACACGGTAGTCGAGCACCCCCTCCCAGTTCTGGATCGATTTGGAAAACGCCAACCAGCACAGCAACGAATAGCCGGCCACCAGCAATGCAAGCGACAGCCCCCTGCCCAACAAACCAGCGGGGCGACCGGGGCGGTCGAAAAACACACCGAAGCTTGTCGAGGCCGTCGCCATGGCACTCAACCCGCCTCGGCGCTGAGGGACACCAGTTCGCCTCCCGAAAACCTCATCGTCAGATGGATCGGCCGGCAACACACCGAGCAATCCTCGACCATGTCCTGCCGCTCGTAGCGCGTGTCCGCAAGGATACAGAAGGTTTCCCCGCAATACGGACACTCGACCGCGACGTCATCGACACTGTCCATGCGGAGCTACAACTCCAGCGCCATCCGCGGCGCGTCGTTCCACAGGCCCTCCAGATCGTAAAACCCCCGCCGCGCTTCCAGAAACACATGGCAGATCACCGATCCGAAATCCACCACCACCCACTGGCTCACGGGATACCCGTCCTCGGTGAGAGGCTTCGTGGCATGCTCCTCCCGCACCCTGTCACGGATCGAGGAGGCGATCGCCTTCAACTGGGGCTCGGAGGAGGCCGAGCAAATCATAAAGAAATCCGTGAAATCCGACACCCCGCGCATGTCGAGGACCACGATGTCTTCACCCTTCTTGTCGGCGGCGGCCGCCGCACATGCTCGCGCGATCTGCTCAGAGTCGCTCATTTTGGTAAAGCCCGTGTCGTTCGATAATGTCGCATACGTTGTCGGGCAGCAAATACCGCACTGAGAGACCCTCGGCAATCCGTTTCCGGATTTCAGAGGAGGAAATCTCCACGCGCCTCGCCACCACAGGGAAACCACAGGCCGCCTCGCCACCGCTTCTCGCCAGCACCGCAAACCGCACCAACTGCCGCAGCGCCCCGATCTCGTGCCACGTCTCGAGCGCGGCGATATTGTCGTCTCCGATCAAATACCAAAAGTCCACGCCGGGATTCCTGGCCATCAAATACCGCACCGTCTCGATCGCATACGACGCCCCCCCGCGCTCTATCTCGCATCTCTCCATGGAAAACCGATCCTCCCCCGCGATCGCCGCCTCGAGCATCTCGCACCGCCGCTCGGCGGGCACTGGAGGCTGCTCCAGCTTGTGCGGCGACACCCACGCGGGGATGAACACCACCTCATCCAACCCGAGCACCTCCATCGCATCCCTCGCCAGAATCAAGTGCCCATGGTGCACCGGATCGAAGCTGCCTCCAAAGAGACCTACATTTTTTCGGGAAATCATTTCGACACCACGCATCAAATCTGGTTTTCCCCTCCCCATGCCATCCCAAAATCCCGGCCAACTTCTTCTCACCGGCGTTCCAGGCCCAGAACTCGACCCCGAAACCGCTCGCGCTTTCCGCGACATCCAACCCGGCGGCTTCATCCTCTTCGGCCGAAACATCAAATCTCCCACCCAACTCCGCAAGCTCATCGATGACCTCCGCGATCTCTCCGACGTGGAACCGATCATCACCATCGACCAAGAGGGCGGCCGCGTCTCCCGACTCAAACTCATCGGCAGCGAACCTCCAAACGCCCAGCAACTCCGTGACAAAAACGACCTCGCCCTCATCCGCCGCCACGGCGACATCACCGGCCGCATCCTCCGCCTCTTCGGGTTCAACCTCGACCTCTGCCCGGTGCTCGACATCTCGTTCGACGACGAGGCGGACAATTCCCTGCGTGGACGTTGCTACGGACGCACCGCCGCGGAGGTGAACGAAAAAGCTGGCGCGTTCAATGGTGCCCTCCGCGCCGCAGGCATCCTCAGCTGCGGGAAGCATTTTCCAGGCTACTCGTCCGCCGGCCTCGACCCCCACCACGAACTCCCCGCCATCGAGCGCTCCCGCGACCTCATGGAGGCCCACGAACTCGCCGTCTTCCGCCATTTCGCAACATCCGTGGACAGCATGATGATCGGCCATATCGCCATCAGCGGACTCGACTCCATCGACCGACCGGCTTCGCTCTCGCCTGCCATCATCCGCGACCTTCTGCGCACCGACATGGGCTTCGAGGGCCTTGTTATGACCGACGACCTCGACATGGGAGCCATCCTCAACCACTACGGCTTTGAAGACACCATGCGCCTCGGCATCGAAGCGGGCAACGACATGCTCATGATCTGCCACCGCGTCGAGATGACCGCCGCCGCCAAAAAAGCCATCGACTCCATGGGCTCGAAACTCGACGCCGCCCTCGAGTCCATGGCCCGCTGTAAATCACGCCTCGCCCCGCCCACCCCCTTCAGCATCGAGGCGTTCAAGGCGGTGGATGCCGAGATTTACGACCTCCGCGTGCAGGTCCTCGGCGCAGAACGCGCCGCCGAACGCAGCCCCGAGGACGGCAAACGCTCCCCCGTGGAACTCTACTGAACGCAAAAACAGTTTTTCAGACAGGTGGACATAAAGGGTTCACGAAAAATCCTTGGGGGCTGGCAGAGATTGCACAAAAGAAATCCCCATAAAAAAGCAAACAACTTAAACTCCGTGCTCCTCTGTGTCCTCTGTGGTCTAATTCTTCTGAACTCTGACCCGCCGCGTCACCCCACGTGGCAGGAGCGCCCCCCGAACAACCCCCGCTCCTTGATCAACGGCACCACCTCCGCCGGCACCATCGATTCCCATTTCGGATTCCCCTCACCGATCAACCGCAGCACCTCAGGCGAGCGCACATGGAGATTCGAGCGGTCGAAATTCGTGATCGGCACGATCGATCCATTCTCCCGCAAGTGCGCATACAGATGCTCCAATCCCGGCGGCGTGCGGAAATTCTCGCAGGTCACCAACTCGCCATCCGCGCCAAGGAACGGATACACATAAAGGCGCACGTTCTTTTTGAACAACCTCCCCAGCGCCTCGAGGATTCCCCCCTCGAGTTCCTCATAGTGCTTCTCGTTGAAAATCTCCGCCAACCCAGGAATGCCCATCGGCAGCCCGATCGGACCCTCCGTGTAGATCATGAGATAATTCACCAGACGGTAATATTCGCCGTAATTCGAGATCAGCACCGTCCGCCCCAGAGCCCCCAGCATGTCCACCCGATCCAAAAAATCCCGCAAATCCAGTTCCCCACCCTCAAGCAGATTCTTCATCGTGATCTCCATCAAAATCTCCGCCTGCCGCTCCTCCACGCCGCTCTCCCGCTCGAACAACGCCCGCGCCCCATCCAGCATGTCGTTCGTCACCACAGTTACCGGCCGGAAACTTCCGCGCTCGACAAGAATCGGCTTTTTGTAAAACGCATCCGCCGCCTGCACGACCTCGCCATCCGCCCTGAACAACGCGGCCTTCGTCAGCCCCTGCACCACCAACTCCAACCCCATGATCCTGTTGTCCACCTCTGGAAACGCCGGCCCGCTGAAACGAATCATATCCACCGCGATCCTCCCCGGGCTCAGATCGTCCAGCAACGCACCGATCAACTCCTTCGGTCCCCCAGCCCCGCAACACACCGCATGAATCAGATTCACCCCCACCACACCCAGCGCCTCCTGCTGCGTCAAATTCTGCGCATCCAGCATCCGCACATGCAGAATGATATCGCTGAACTCCGCACCCGGCTCGTGTTGGAACCGCAGCCCCATCCACCCATGCGACTCGTCGTGACGCCGGAAACTCCGCGCCGCCACCGTATCCGCAAACACAAAGAACCTCTTCTCGCTCCCGAGCGTGGATCCAAGCCGCTCGAGCAACAACCGCCCCTCATGCGCCAGCATCGTCTCCAACCGCTCCCGGCTCACATACCTGCGGCTCGTCCCGTAAATCGCATCGCTGAACGTCATGTCGTAAGCCGACATCGTTTTCGCCACCGTCCCCGCCGCCCCGCCAGCGGAGAAAAAATGCCGCGCCACCTCCTGCCCCGCCCCGATCTCAGCAAAGGTGCCGTAGAATTCAGAATCCAGATTCACCTGCAACGCCTTCTCCCCCGTCCCATCCCGCGAATCAAACGTCTTCATCGCTCCCGAGCATACCCGCCACCCCAAAAATGCAACGCCCGGAACACCCCCGTTTTTTTCCCAACAAAATCATTGCACCCGCACCAACACTCTCCTACTCTCACGCCTCCTTTTCCAGGAGCCTTAGCTCAATCGGTTAGAGCGCTGCCCTGTCACGGCAGAGGTTGCGGGTTCGAGTCCCGTAGGCTCCGCTCCCATTCGGGAGCGGCTGCGAATCCCGCTGATCCCTTTGTTTACTGGCTCCACGAGCTTTACCGCATGCGGAGGCGGTGGTGAAAAACGGCCCGCTTCCCTCCTCGATTCTTTCCCGTTCGACGCCATATGACGCCATATGCGCCCAAGGGGAATTTGCATTTGCTGTAGACATGGCTAATTCGTCTCCGCCCTATAGTCCCCAAGAACCTCGCCGATCACCACGGTGTAGTTGAGGTTTCCCTGATCGAGGTTCACATCGGGCAGGAATTCCTCATCCAACGAACACTGTAGCGCAGCACATCAGATGTGTCGGGTGTGAGACTCTCCGGCGGTCACCTGCGAACTCGTCGCACAAGGAGTGCATGTCTCCTATGGACACACAACTACCTCGGAATTCCAAATCGCCGCAGCCATCAAAGCCGGAGCACGTTTTTGCACACACCATGGAAAAGGAGCACCCCAAAATGCTCCACAGCCATGACAATGTCATGCAGCGCCTTCAAGCGCGGAATGGACTCGTGGTCTTCCTCATCACGGATGGAAACCAGCTCTCACCAGCAGTCCTGAAAAATTTCTTCCGCGCCAACCCTGCAGGCATACCCCTCTTCACTACCGATTGCATGACCGCTGCCGGAGCCCCTCCGGGGCGCTACCGGCTCACCAACACAGTGGTCGAGGCCGGCTTGGACCGCATCGTGCGCAAGCCGGGCGAAACCTGCTACGTTGGATCCAGCCTCTCCCACCGATGAAGGCGCCGAAAATCTCTAACGCTGGCTCGACCTCACCCTGGAAAAAGCCCAAGCGCTATTTTCCACCCGGATTGCTGAACTCATCGGAATCACTCTCCACGACCTGCCGACCCCCTGATCCCGCTCAGCGGTATCCGGGCAGATGCTCAGCCTCGGCGGCGAACATCTCCAAAACCATTTTTTTGATTTCTGCCGGGGAGAGCACAGCCGCAGTGAGCGGATCTAACAGGAGCGCATGGATCGCTGCCTCCTTGCTGCGCTCTATGGCCGCTTGAGCACCAAGACCGATGAATCCCATGTTCGAAGCGGAAACCGCGGCCATTTGGGAAGGAAGGGCGCCGAAGCGCGTGGGGTGGATACCGGCGCCATCCACCATGCAGGCGACTTCCACGCATCCATCAAGAGGAAGATTGGAAATGAGCGGACCCGCCCCGCCTGCAAGGTTCATCACATTGCCGTGGATGCGGGTTGGGCAATCCTTCTCGCGGGCCTCGATGATCCAGCTGGCATATTCCCAGCTTCGCTCCCAACCGAGTTCCGATTTACCTTTCAGCATGGCGGCGCGATCCTCGTCGCACTTGTTGCGCCACATCGGCCAGTTGGCAGCGTAGAATCCCGATTCGCCATCGTAGCTGTCACGACAGTATTTTTCGATGAGATCTTTCCGCTTGCGGTAGTAGGGAAGGTATTCGGAGAGATGCCCGCTTGATTCGGTGATGAAGGCTCCGAAATGCAACATCATGTCTTTTCGGATCAAATCCTTCGCATCCTCCGGATCGGAGGGCTTGCCGGCGAGATCGGCGCGCGCCTTTTTCATGAGGCCGGGGTAGAGGTCGCGGCCTTGGTGGCGCAGACGCACGAACCAGGCCAAGTGGTTGATGCCGGCGCACTCCCATTCCATCTCCTCGTAGGGCACACCCGCGCGCTTCGCGAGCAGGTGGCCGGTCCCCTGCACCGAGTGGCACAAGCCCACCACGCGCATCGACGAGGTCCGGCCGGCTGCCACACATAGCATGCCCATGGGATTTGTGTAATTGAGCAACAGGGCTTCTGGGCAAAGCCTCTCCGCGTCGCGCAGCACATCGAGCCAGACGGGAATCGTGCGCAGCCCCTTGAAAAGGCCGCCTGGCCCAAGGGTGTCGCCAATGCACTGGTCGATGCCGTATCGCGCGGGAATGTCGTTGTCGTGGCGCACGCAGGCGAGTCCACTCACCTCGATACAATTGACGATGTAGTCCGAGCCCTTGAGCAGGCTGCGGCGATCAGTGGAAGCGGTGACTTTCCACCCCTTGGCATTGGTCTTAGCGATCAACTTGAGGAGGACTTCCTTCATCGCAGAAAGGCGCCTGCGGTCGATGTCCACAAGGGCGATTTCACCGCCGCTTTGTCCGGGGGTTTTCAAGACATCGTTGACCAACCGTGGGGTGAAGCCACTGCCAGCTCCGAGCATGGTGATTTTCACGGGCCGTTGCATTTTCCCGGCCAGGCCGCGAATACTGGAATCTTGGGTGTGTGCTTGATGGCCTTGGGCAGAGGTTTTCCGAGAGGTCTTGGACATACTTCGTGGAATAGCCCATGGATCATCATGGAAACAAGCTGCGAGTTGAGATATAGGCGGCTTGAAATTTCCTGAATCGATTTCGGGATGTCTCGCTGTAAAGATTGGGCCCAATTTTCGTCCAACAGCCTCAAAGACCTCGAGCGGGCCCGGGACTACCACTCCGAGTCAACCCCGCCAAAAACGCATGCGTCTCCTTGGCGTTGTCATGCATCTCCGCCACAAAACGCGCACACCCCTCCTGCATCCGCTCCAAGCCTGCCGGATCGGACACCATCTCCCGCGCCTGCCCCTTGAGCCGCTCCAACTCTCCGTCCGCGAAACACCCCAGCCCGAACCGCTCGAAAATCCCGTCAGGATTCACAGCCAGCGATAGCAACGCCGCACGCCCCAGACCCGCTTGGATAAAGCTGTTCGGCCACCCCTCCCACTCCGACGTGTTCACAAAAACCCGCGCCGCATCGTATCGTCGCTGAATCTCATGGTAGGGCACCTTCTCGACAAACCGTAGATTCGCGAACCCAGCCGCACGTGCCGCCACAGCATCCCACAGCGCCGCGTCCTCCCTCGGACACACCATCTCAAACGACCGCTCCGGCAGCGCCTCAACCAAATCCAAAAACAAATGCGGACGCTTCACCGGTTGGCAACGCGACACCCAAAGGAAATCCACCTCCTTCACCCCGCCATACGGAAACGCCCTCGGCAGGATCAGATTCCGATACATCTCACAACTCCACCCCCGGCTCTTGAAAAGGGCACGCTGACGCTCCGTCATCGCATACCGCAAATCGCACCGCGCCACACCCCATTCAAACAAGCCCCCACGCAGCGGATTCTCGCGCCGGAAATCCCCCGTCAACTCACTATCCAACCCGCAAATAAACCCCGCACGATACCCACACACCCCCCTCAGCGCCACTACCGCAGCCATCCAAGCCGTCCACCCGAGCAGAAAAACCCAATCCGGCCGTTCTTCGGCAATCACCGAAAACACTCTCGGCGCCGAACCCAGCATCGCCGCCGGATTCCCGCTGTGAAATTGCCCGCCGGTCCTGATTTTCACCCCCTCAAGCACCTCTCCATCAAGCTGCCCAGTGTCACCGCCCAGAATCACTGTCTCCACCCCTCGCTCGGCCAACTCGCGCGCGAGCAACGCCACTTGCAACTCCGCCCCGCCCGACACCCTCGTCGCACTCCGCTCCAACACCAAATGCGCGTAACTCGAAAGAAAAAGAATCTTCATTCCCCACCCACCCCCTCGATAACCAACGCCAAATTCCGCCCGCTTCGAAAAAGCTCCCGCTCCCCCAACGGCATCGACTCCCAGCGCGCCCTCAACTCCGGTGCTTCGATTTTCCTCAGCTCGAGCAACCGGCGAACCAGCGCCAAATCCTTCTCACGCCCCACCACGATTTTCACCGCCGCCAAATCAAGTGGCTCCAGCGCGAACACATTATCGAATCCCCCCACCGCCACCAAACGCCCCTCCCACCCCGGCGGCAGCGTCTCAACGATTGACGGATGCAGGATGTCCGCGTGATAGCCGAATTCCAAATGAAACGCCTTATTCTCCCCAAGCACCTGGCCAAGCGACAACGCAATTTCCTTGTTCACATCTTCCAGAAGAAAATCCGCATCGTAGGTCAAATCCAAAGGTCCGCCTTGCTCTCCAAGTTCTGGATGGAAGGTCAAAAGGGAACTTGAACCCAAAACAACAATCCTACGCCTCGCATCCCACAGACGCAGCTCCTCAAGCAAATGATTCAATGAGCGAACGCGCATATTTCATCAATGATCTCATGCTCCCCCTGATCCAGCACCCCTGCAAACGGCGCGAAGTTCCGTAAAAAAACTGCCCTCTCGCTATCCTCACGAAGTGCCCTCAACAGCACCTCCATCCCCTCCCGTGACTCCTTCGCCGCGAGAATCATCCGCTCCCACTCGCGCAGTTTCTCCTGCTGCGTGGCACCATTCGCGATCCACCGCGCGATATTGTCCAAGCCGGTCTGCAACCACACCGGATCCCTCTCGATCTTGTCGGCGATCAAGCGGAACATCTTCAAGCGCGCGGCATCCGCCGGTCCCGGGTCGTATGGCATAAGCGAAAAATCACACAACCCGTCCGCCGAATCGACCCGATTTTCACAAAATCGAATACCCCCCCCGCACCCTCAGCACCCGCCGCAGCAACCGCGTTCCGAGCACGCCATCGGCACACTGGCCAGCGGCAGCGCCGCCGCCAACGCCGGATTCCTCCCCACCGAAAACGCAAGCGCCCTCAGCACACACGCCATGCCCTCGCGATTTCGCCCATGACGAAAAAAACACCTTGAGGCGTTTTCCCAGTGCTGCGACGCCATTCTCCGAAAATGCCGGCTCCCCACCACGCGAACATCCTCCCCGTGCTTCGCAAGAAATCGCTCCGTTGCCAACTTTGTGAACCCCGCATCCGACGGGCCGTTTTCGTGAATCACCGCCAGCGGCTCGGGAAGCACATGAATTCCGCGCCGCTGCGCGATCCTCAGCATCCAATCCCAATCCTCCAACACCCGCAACGACTCGTCCTGCAACCCCACCGAGTCCAACACCTCACGCCGCACCACCGGCGTGCTTGCCCCAGTGGAACCACTGCCCCGCATGCAACGCGACCCTCCAATCCGCCGGAGTCTCCACCCTCACCTCACGCCGCCCCCCATCCCTCCGGCAAAACACATGCGATGTCGCACAAACCGACACCTCGGCATGCTTCTCCAAAAACGCCAACTGCGCCTCGAGCTTGCCGGGAAGCCATTCGTCATCCGAATCCAAAAACGCAAGAAACTCTCCCCGCGCCACCCGCAGCGCGGCATTCCTCGCGGCCGCCGCCCCGGAGTTCACCTCCAACCGCGCCAATCGCGCCTCGGGAAACTCAGCCCGCACCACATCCCAAGTTCCATCCGTCGATGCATCATCCCCGATCACCAACTCCCACTCCCCCAGCCCCTGCGCTCGCACAGAATCCAACGCCCTCAACACACAATGCGCCCGGTTGTAAACCGGAACAATGACGCTCACCAATCCCATGAGCACACCCTACCCCACCCCAAAGGACTCACGAAGAGTTAAGTTCACGGGCGTTCCTGAATCAGCTCACCGGTCCTCGTCCATTTTCGACACCCGCTCCTGGAGTGTTTCCAACCCCACTTCGAGCTCCCTCGCGGCGGCACCCCATTTCCGCTGCGCTCGCAAGCCGAGCCCCTTGGCAAGAGGCTCCGCAGCCCGCTCCACACTTCCTGCAGGCACCCCGTGCACCAAGGCCAACTTCTCCGCTACCACCGTCGCCAACTCGCCGCGCTTGCGGGCATCCGCGGCCATCATCCACTCGAACAACTCGAGCCTCGCAGCCACACGACTGTCGCCCGCCATGCCAGTGGACGCGGCGAGCGTCTCGAATGCCTTTTCCAGAAACGGCAACGCCCGCTCCTGATCCGCCCGGTCGGCTGCCACTGAAAACACCTCGATCGCCTGCAAGGTGTTCCACGCCGCCCTCGCCGCATCCGCGGGCGGCAACCGGTATTGCCCCTCATAAAGCCGATAAAGCGCCCACATCGCCGCCCCCTTGCGCCCTTCAGTGGCATCACGCCACGCCGCGACATCCAACTCCGCCACATCTCGCGGAGAAAACTCCACAAGCGTGGGCTGCCGCGGCCACAGCGCATACCCGGCGAGCACCAGCGCCCCCGCCGCCAGGCTCTTGACAAGAAACTTCAGCATCGGTCCACCATGCTCCCGGAGAGGGCGCGCCAACAACCGTTTTTGTCAGCTATGCGACATCGTGTCGCGATACAGCCCCGCATACACCCCACCCCTCGCCACCAACTCCGGCCCGCTGCCATCCTCCACAATCGTTCCATTTTTCAACACCAAGATGCGATCCATGCCGTGAATCGTCGTCAATCGATGTGTGATAATCAGCGTCGTCCGCCCGCGCATGAGTTCCTTGATCGTCTCCATGATCGCCTGCTCGGTGCTCGGATCGAGCGCGCTGGTGGGCTCGTCCAGCAGGAGGATCGGGGCATTTTTCAAAAAGGCGCGCGCGATCCCGATCCGCTGGCGCTGGCCGACACTCAATTGCCCGCCACGCTCGCCCACCGGGCTGTCGAAGCCCTGCGGCATGGCATTGATGAAATCCAGCGCCTGCGCCTTGCGGGCCGCTTCGTGGATTTCCTCGTCAGTCGCGCCGGGCCTGCCGTAGGCGATGTTCTCGCGCACCGTGGTGGAAAACAGAAGCGTGTCCTGCAGCACCATGCCGATCTGCGCCCTCAGGCTCTTCTTCGTCACCCGCCGCACATCCTGCCCATCCACAGAGACCACGCCGGCGGTCGGATCGTAAAACCGCGGCACCAGGCTCAACAACGTGCTCTTGCCTGCCCCCGTGCCGCCGACAAACGCCACCTGCTGCCCTGGCTCGATCGTAAAACCCACATCTTTCAACACCGGCCTCTCGGGCGTGTAGAAAAACGATACATTTTCAAAAACAACCCTCCCGGCCACCCCTTCGATCGCCACAGCGCCAGCCACCTCGGGCACATCGTCCTCCTTGTCCAAAACCTCGAAACACCGCTGCGCCCCCGCCGCTGCCCCCTCCATCGCCCACGCCGTGTAGGTCAATTGCTCGAGGGGTTGGTAAAGCATGAGCAAATAGGCGGAGAACACCAGCAGGTCACCGAGTGTGAATCCCGAGCCGGGCTCGAGCACCTGCAGCGACCCGATGGCATACATCACGGCCGTCCCCGCTGCCATCAATGTCCCCACGACGAGCGCGCTGGCGACCGTGGTCATGTTCAACCCCATATTCGCCTCCAGGCTTTTCGACGCCTTGCCGCGGAATTGCTCGACCTCGTGCGTCTCGCGCCCGAACGCATGCACCATGCGAATCTGGCTCAACCCCTCCTGCGCCTGCACCAGCAGAGCACTCTCGCGTTCCTGGATGAGCGTGGATTGCGTTCTCACCCTCACTGCGTAATACCTGATCGCCCACACGACAAAGGGCAGGATCGCCAACGAGGCGAGCGTCAGCGGGGGACTCATCCGCCACATGACAAAAAATGTCGCCACCAACATCACCAACGAGGAAAAGACCGTCGCGAACCCCTTGTTGTAGATCGTCTGGATGCTCTGCGAATCATACGCCACGCGGAAACTCGAGTCGGCGCTCCGCCGCGCATCGTGGAACTTCAGCGGCAGCGCCTGCAACGCTCCATACAACTCCGTGCGCAACTTGAGCAGCGCCTGCAACCCGACATTCACAAAAAGATAGTTCGACAAAAGATTCACCAATCCCCCGAGCAGGCTGATCACCACCATCACGCCGCACAGCCATAGAATCGTCGTCGCGGCCGGCCCCCCGCCGAACCACCGCTCAACAAAGGCCCGCGCGTCGGCCGTTCCCCCCGCCGTGTCGAGGATGCCGTCGACGATGAATTTGAACGGCCATGGCTTGAGCAGATTCAGCAGGATCGACAGCAGCGTGAGAACAATGCCGCCGACAGTGGGCCAAAAAAACGGCCGAAAGTATCGGAACGACCTCGCGTAGATATTCACGTGCGCTCTTGCTATTCCAGAGCGGGGAGCTGCGCAAGCGGATAGGCTGCGCGCGGCCCTGGCCCGCTCATTTGCCGATGATGTCGCGCAGGTTGCCGGTGATGCGCCCGTCGTAGAGCGCCTTGCCGATGATCGCGCCATGCAGCCCGGGCATCGCCGCGAGACGCTGCAGGTCCTCGGCGCAAGACACCCCACCACTGGCGATCAGGTTGCAATCAAGCAGCCCGAGCATGTTCCCGAGTTCGCTGAAATTCGGCCCCTCGAGCATGCCGTCGGTGGCGATATCGGTATAAATGATCGTCCCCACCCCGGCATTCTGCGCGGTCAACGCAAGATCGGCGGCACTTGTCTCCGTGGTCTCCGTCCAGCCTTTCACAGCAACCTTGCCGCCATTCGCATCGATCCCCACCGCCAACCTCTCGCCGCCAAAGCGCGCGCAGAATTCCGCCAGCAATTCGGGCGACTGCCACGCCTTGGTCCCGAGAATCACACGGCTCACGCCGGCATCGAATGCCGCCTGGATCGTTTCCACGCTCCGCATGCCGCCGCCCAACTCGCATGGCACACCGACCGCTGCGCAGATCGCGGCCACCGCCTCGAGATTCGACGGAACCCCGGTGAACGCGGCATCCAGATCGACCAGATGCAACCAATCAGCCCCGGAATCCTCCCACTTTCTGGCGAAGGCGACTGGGTCGGACGAATAAACGACTTTCTGAGTGGCAAGCCCGCGCCGCAGACGCACGACTTCGCCGCCCATGAGATCGATGGCAGGTAGAAGAATCATAAAGTGGATAGAAAATTTCGCAGCAGCGCGAGGCCAGCAGTCTGGCTTTTTTCCGGATGGAACTGCACCGCATGGAGCGCGCCGAAGGAGACACCAGCGGCAAAATCAACGCCATAGTCGCAGGTCGCGCACACCAGCGAGGCATCCTCCGGCACAGGATAAAACGAATGAACAAAATACATGGCTACCGGCCCCTCAAAGCCCGCGAACAGCGGCCCGCGCTGGTTCGAGAGCGTATTCCACCCCATGTGCGGAACCTTCAGCCCCCCGCCTTCAAAGCGTCGCACGCGGCCCTTCAACACCCCAAGCCCCTCGACTCCCGGCGACTCCTCGCTGGACTCGAACAACAATTGATAGCCCAGACAAATTCCCAAATACGGCCTCCCGCCGGCAGCCCACTCCCGCACAGGCTCCCACAGGCCGGAGGCGCGCAGATTCGCCGCGCACTGCTCGAACGCGCCAACACCAGGCACCACCAGCGCGTCGACCGACTCCATTTCTCCCGCGGAGGTAATCAACCGCGGCGCGGCACCCGCCGCCTCGAGCGCCTTCACGACGCTCCGCAAATTCCCACTGCCGTAATCGACGACGCCGAGTTGCCTGCCGCTCATTCCTTCCGCGGCCACCTCAGAGAACACCCTTCGTGCTCGGAATGCCTGTCACTCGCGGATCGAGGCGCGTCGCCTGGTCGAGCGCCCGCGCCAGCGCCTTGAAGATGCCCTCGGCCATGTGGTGGGCATCCTTCCCCGCCAACACATCCACATGCAGATTCATCCCCGCCTGCGTCGAAAACGCGCGCAGGAACTCCTCGACCAACTGGAACGGAAACGCCACCCCGGCATCCGCCACCCCCGCAGGCGCGTTGTAGGCCAGAAACGGCCTCCCGCTCAGATCGAGCACCACCCGCACCAGCGCCTCATCCATCGGCACGTAGAAAAATCCATAACGGCAAATCCCGCTCTTGTCGCCAAGCGCCTTCGCAAACGCCTGCCCGAGCAAAATCCCCGTGTCCTCGACCGTGTGGTGCGAGTCGACCTGCAAATCCCCCTTCGCCTCCAACTCCAGATCGAACAGCCCATGGCGGCTGAACAACGTCAACATGTGATCAAAAAATCCAATGCCGGTGTCGATCCGGGAGGTTCCACACCCGTCGACCTCCAGCCCAAGCCGTATGGCCGTTTCAGAAGTAGTGCGTTCAAGTGCCGCTGCGCGTGACATGCCAGTAACTCTACTCAGATCCCCTCCCCCTTGAAAAGCCCCGCCCCACAAGATTCCTCACCACCCACCCCCTTCGTGAGAGCATTCCTCCCGCAGAGCCGCCGAAGCGCGGAGAAAATGTTCCCAGCCGGAACGCCGACGTCCCCGTCGGCACCAGCACCCCGCGATCACAACCCAGAAACTCCGCCAAATCTCAGCCCCCCCTTCATCACCTCAAGAGAAATTTGCCGAATCCCGCACCTCAACTGCGCCCGCAACGCAACCCGCCTCGGCGCTTTCGGAGAAATCGCCCTACCTTTCCCGCGAAATCCACGCCGATGGTAGGGACGGATCTCCGAGCCGTCCGCTTCATCCTGCTACCCAGCTACCCCCCCCCTTCATCACCTCGGGAGAAATTTGCCGAATCCCGCACCTCAACTGTGCCCGCAACGCAACCCGCCTCGGCGCTTTCGGAGAAATCGCCCTACCTTTCCCGCAAAATCCACGCCGATGGTAGGGACGGATCTCCGAGCCGTCCGCTTCATCCTGCTCCGCTTCGCTTCGGTTGGCTCCCAGCCTACACATTCGACTTTCCCGTAGCTATCGCGCGGGTGTTCATCCTTCATCCTCCTCCGCTTCGCTTCGGTTGGCTCCCAGCCTACACATTCGACTTTCCCGTAGCCTATGCGCTATCGCGCGGGTGTTCATCCTTCATCCTTCCCCCGCTACCTCCCCTTCATCACCTCGACCGAGAGTTGCCGGATATCGTTGAGTTTCTCCACGTCGAGCGTGAAGACGAGAGGCACGATCAGCTCAGTGTCGAACTCGCATTTCGCAGGCGCTTCGCGGTGCTTCCTGCCACGCCGCACGCGGATCATTTTCTCAAACGCGTCTTGGTAATGCCCATCGGCACGCATGAGCCGCCCGTCGTGGATCACAAAGGCATCGAACGCCGGATGATGCATGACCGGTAGCACCGGCCCCTCCCAGACCGGCCACGCCGACAGGTGCGACCACCCCGAGCGCATCCACCCAGCGGGAAAAAACGGCCCGCAATAGTCGCTCTCCGCCGCACCGGTCCATGGAATGCCCCATGAGAGGAAAAACGGCGCGCTCTGTCCCACCACCGCTTGCTCCTGGGCGCCATTCGCCAGCGTGATCGTCGCCCGCACGTAGAGCGGTTGATTTTTCAACGTGCGCGGATTTTTCTGTGGATTCTGGGTGGGAATCAACGGAGCGAAAAGCCGCTCATGCGTCTCGGCGTCGAGATGGTAGAGGCGCAAGTCGAGCGCCTCGGCATTCGATGCCCTCTGCTGCAGCGCGATCCGGTGGGGCGCGATCGCGTGGTGCGGCACTGGCGGCGCACCGGCCCATGGCAGGAGGCCATAGGGAGGAATCTTCTGCCAGAGCCGCCGAGGCGCGCGCGCAAAGCCGCCGTCGAACTCACGCGCCGCCCCATCGAAATACCCCATCCCCGGACTGTCACCCTCCATGCGCACAAACAACCGCCCCCGCCGCGTGGACAGCACATCCAGACACCCCGCCACCAGCGGCGCCGCATGCTCATCCCAAAACTCCAGATCCGGCCGCAGCAACGCCGCCCAGACAGCAATCGTCCTGCCATCCGCCGACGTCTGCAAATACGGCGTGGGCATGCCTGACGGTCCGATCTCGCTGCCAGTGTGCATATCCAGCAGGCTCACCTTGTAGAGCGACTCGCGGATGCGCGGCATCATCGAGCGCAACAATTCCAACGCCTGCTTCCGCCCTTCGATGCTTGTCGTCAACCGCGCCCACTCATCATCCAGATTCACCACCCGCGCACTTTTCGACACCGCATAAAAATCCGCCACCATCCCCCGCCGCACCCTCGCCTTGATCTCCACCCGCACCGTGCCATCCGCCGTCTCTGAAGAGAGTTCATCGTAGGTCTCGATGCAGCCATTGGTGAGCAACCGCTGCAAATCCTCCTGGATTTCGAAGTTCCTCACCGTCGTGCTCGAGTGGATCACCACCCCCACGGCGCGTTGCAACGCATTCACAAATGCCGCGCGCAGCGCCTCCTCGCGCGTCGCCCCCTCCCCCCGCGCCTCCACCTCCAGGATCGACCCGCTCGGCGGCCCTGAAGGAGCGGCAGACTCCTGCGCCAGAGCGTTTCCAGCCCACAGCACCACCGCCACAACCAAAAGACAAAACAGACGATTCATGGTCAATTCCAGTGGAGCCCCATGTCGAAATGCAATCGCTCGGGAATGTCATCGCCACCCCGAAATCGCTTGCGCTGGGTATAGCCACCACGGCTTCCCGGAAGCGCCATGATCTCGTTGGAATCCAGCTTGTCCTTGAACCTCCGCCCCTCCTTCCCAGGAATTCTGATCCGGCACGGCGTCGTGCCCATGTTCGCCCCGTTGAACTCGATCACCGCCCCCGGCGGGTTCGACTCCACCAGAATCGTGTAGTGCGGATCCGGATCCACAATCGGCGCGGAATATGAAACCGGCGGCACATAATCCCCAGCCGGCGGGCTTGAAACCAAGGCACAACCCGCCACCGCAAGCATCCCGCCGGCAACACCCGCCCCCCTCAAAAGCAATCTCAATGTCGTTTTCACACGCGACACCCTGCCGACCTTGGTGAGTCAAAAGCTGTCACACCAAAAAATTTTTCACCAAAAAAAACACGCCCCAGCCCACGCCCCCAGCCATGCCAAAAACCGATCCGTTCAGAGCATCTGGAGTCAGACGCGGGCTTTCCGCCAGCGAAGACCTGCCATCCATAGGTGCAGTCGAAAATTCACCACCTCGGAACCATTGGTATCGAACTCCGCCAACCCCGACAGGAAGTTCATGGCTTGGATGCTCTTCCAATCCAGCCCCCCACGAACTCCTGTGAATCCTCCACATCCTGTTCATCCTGTGAATAAAATCCGGTTCCGGGACAATCTATGGGAGGAGCTTTTTTTCCTACAGCGAACAATTCCGTTGCCAAACCATGAATTTCACCCACAGTTGAAAAACGTATGACAACCTCGCTTTTGTCACCCAAGTTCCAAGTCGTTATCCCAAAAGCAATCCGTAAGTCTCTTGCGTTAAAACCCGGTCAGAGACTCCACGTTGTGGAAAAAAATGGCCATATCGAACTCCGTCCCATTCTCACGGCTGATCAACTCATTGGCTATCTGAAGAACCAAGCGCACATACCCTTCGAGCGTGAAAAAACCGACCGTTCCCTGCCATGAACGCCAACTGCCTCGATAGTTCCGCGTGGATCGAAATCACCCACGGCGGCCCGAATGCGCAGGCCTTTGCCAAAGCCCTTTCGTCTCCCACCCCGCTGATCGTTTCCACCATCAGCCTTTACGAAATCGCCCGCTACACCACCCGCGTCGCCGGAGAACATGCCGCAGAGGAGATTCTTGCATTTCTTAACCAGCACACAATCACACCAGTCTCCCCTGAGATCGCCGCCCACGCCGCAAATCTCGGCGCTCGCCACCAACTGGCCATGGCCGATGCCCTGATCTACGCCACCGCCCGCACCCAAAACGCCACCCTCTGGACCCAAGACTCCGACTTTCAAGATCTCCCCAACGTCCGCTTCTTCCCAAAACCTCACGCAGAGCCGCCGAGGCGCTGAGTAAAATGTAGGGGGCACGGCCGTCCCGGTCGAGAAAGGCGCTGGCCCACGAACGAAACCGAATTCAGCACAATCCAAGGCTCTTGGCAGCCGCTTTCAACTTCGCATCGCAGGTGACCAACCGGATCTTGAGCCGATCAGCCAACTCCAAGTAGGCGGCATCGTAGGCGGAGAGATCGAATTGCACGGCCAGATGAAACATCCGGCGACGAGCCGGGCCGCCGGGAAGATCCTCCAGAGTGATCGGCACCTGCTCCAAGGCATCGATGGCCTCCGCAACATCCTCCGGTGCCAACCTTTTTCGACGCAGAGCCGAGCGTAGCAAATTCATCATCTCATAGTGCCAAAGCGCAGGCACTGAAAGTTGCACGGTTCCTTTGATCACTTGGGAGAGAAGCCGGTCCGCTTCCTCGGAGAATTCGTCGACCAGAATCCATGCCCCGCAGAAAGACGCGTCTGCAACGACTTGCTTCATCGCCGCCCCTCTTCAATCAGGGATTTCAAGGATCCCTTCCCGGCCTTGGATCGCGAGCGGATTTTCCGAAAAACCGCCACCAGATCGGCCTCGGTCTTGGAGGCACCCTCCACGCCAGAGGAGAGAAGGGCGACTCGCCGTCCGCGCTTGGTGATCCAGATGCGGCTGCCTTTAGAGGCAAGATCGACGAGGGAGGAGAACTTGTTCTTGGCCTCGAAGGTGCCGAGGGAGATGGCTTTGGCTGATTGCATGATTCTCAAGCTGGCCAACAATCTGGCCTGTGTCAAGGGGGCGGCTGTCTCGGACGTGAAAGGAAAGGAACCGCGAATGTGGCAACTCCCGCGAATCTTTGGAGGGCGATGCTTTGCCTTTCTCGCGCCTCGCTCGCTGCGCCCGAACTTCAGGCGCGAAGCGCCGTTGATTTCGCACATCTGAAAAACCTCCCGCAGAGACGCCGAGGCGCTGAGAAAATCAGTGCGGGTTATGCCCGCAAACCACGCTAATCCCCGCGAATGATTGGTAGGGAATCCGCGCCGCCGGGTGCCTGAGCATTGTCATCAAACGCGGCCCTCCCAAATGCCAAGACACACCTCCCCCTCACCCCCGTGCGCGATGTCAAATTCCCTGCCGCATTTGTTCGCTCCCGCATTCGCGCCCCCCGCTCGCGGATTTGACATTCCGCGCCGTGTTGAACGCACGGATTTTTCGGACGGTTGGCCAACAGCGGCTGATCGCCCAAACAAAAAATCCGCGATGCGTTCTCAACCAAACAACAAAATGACAGCAACCAGCACATCGTCCTACGACGCCACCACACTGGAGGCCGCGCAGAGCAATCTCGCGACTCTCCAGAGCCAACTGCCGGCCCGTCCGGCACTCACCCCGAAACAACGCCAAGCCCTCGCCACCGTTGGAGACAAGAACCTCGCGTTCGTCTCTCAGGCCGTCGAACTCTGCGTCTCGAATCCCGAGATTCTCCCTCGGGCCATCGATGTCGCCGAGACGACAAGCAAGGCCGAGGCCCACGCCAACCTCCTGCGCCTCGAGGCCCGCATCGAGCAAACGCTGGAGACCGTCCGAGATGTCCGCATCCAGTTCGGCAGCGAGCTGTATGCCGTGTGCCTCACGGTCTACGAACTGGCTGGTCGGCCGCTGTTGGGAGCAGGAATGAAAACCGGACGCGCCACTCTCGAGCGGCGGTTCAAGAAAACCAAGGGCACCAGCCCGGAGACTCCGACGCCCGAGCCAGCGAGTTAGGCGTCGCGGTTCCAAAGACGGCGGTTGGAGTTCCCAACACCGCCGCCGATCTCCCCCAAGCAGCCGCTCCGAGTTCCAACCTCGGAGCGGTTTGTTTTTTGGTTCGAACCCCGAGTTCGCAAATCGGCCTGCCGGGTTTCCCAAGTCCATGGCCGGACTCCTAAACATGGCCGTCTTTCTTTCAAAGTGCAGCCGCCGAGTTCAAAAATCGGAGCACGAAGTTCGAGACTCGGGCGGCGGAGTCTGGAAGTCCGAACGCCGAGTTCCGAAGTCGGACGACAGAGTTTAAAACTCATTTTTCAACGCATTGGGAGAGATTCAACCCCCTATCCCCCTTCCTTAACCCATCCCCCTCGCCCCGGGGTCCGAGCCTTCTTTCAGACACCTCCGCCGAGGACGGCGTAAGCCTATACCGCCCGCGAGGGGTTGTCAAAAAAGCGATAAAACGCGGGACTGACACCTTCTCTCATTGGTTTCTATGCTGGGGCTACCAGTCTGACCTTGGGGAAATAAGTGCGATACCGCACCGGATCACGCGTGACCAGAACGAGCCCCTCGGCCTCTGCATGGGCGCCAATGTAGAAGTCAGGCAAAGGGGATGTCTTCACGCCACCACTTCGGCGGTATCGGAGAAACGCTTCCGCCGCCAGCCAACCGGCGGAGTAAGGTAGCGGCAGGCGCTTGAAAACTTCAGGAGCGAGCCAACGATCCAATTCCCTTGCCGAGGAAAATGCGAGAGCAAGTTCCGCATAGATGATCGGATTGATGCATATCGGCCCCTCAAGCGCCACGGACCGACTTTGATTTTCCGACTATTCAAGCCAGACCGGATCGGCGGCGGCTATGTCCAACAACACATTGGTGTCCAGCAGGGTCATTCTTCACCGCGGGTCAAGTTCATGATCGCCTGAGTTTGTGCATCCGGAACAGCCGCGCCCTTTGCATTCAGCAACCAATTTTCCAAGGCAGGCGTCGATACGCGCCGTTGTAAAAAACCCTCCAGCCACTGAGCCAATTGGTCAACTTGGGAAACTGGCAATTTTTCGATTGCAGCTTCGATTTCGGCAACGGAACTCATAACGCCATAAAGAATGCCTCCGCCACCGCATCGTCAAGGGAAACCACCGAGATTCACTCAGAGACGGGTGCTCAATACAAATCGCGAGCTCCCACCCACAGCAAAATGAGAGGAAATGTTGCACGAACAACAGTTTCCCGATCACATCTTGAACACCACGCCCAATCCACCGGCACCCCCCGCCAAAGCAATCTCAATGTCGTCTTCACACGCGACACCCTGCCGACCTTGGTGAGTCAAAAGCTGTCACACCAAAAAAAATTTCACCAAAAAAATCAGGCCCCAGCCCACGCCCCCAGCCATGCAAAAAAACCGATCCGTTCAGAGCATCTGGAGTCTGGCGCGGGCTTCCCGCCGGCGAGATAAACAAACCCACAGAACCGCGATCAAAAAACCACAGCCTTGGAGACATTGGTATCGGCAGACCTTCACCGGACACTGATCGATGTTCTGCTTCCATTGCGGGAGATGATATCGCCGAGCGAAAGCGGGTTTTTCTTGAGAGCGCTCGAAACCCAGTTCGCACCGAGTGTGTCCGTTTTGTAGAGCTTGGCGGCCCTTGCGGTGCGTTTGGAAAAATTTGTGACGTTTGTGTGGAGCAACATTTTACTGAATTTGACCCCAAGACCCTGCTCGTAGAAAATTCGCCCCCCTTCCAATTCTTGAATCGCCTGCTCGCTGTCCAAGATGCCTGTCGATGTTGTTTTGATTTGGATCAATACGCTGCCATGCTTCACATGTCCAAGCACGACAACATCCACTCCGTGGTCAAAGAATTACTTCTTTTCAGCCCCCTTTATCTCGGAGCATTCCATCTTGCTGGATAATCTTGCCGATCTCTCGCAGTTGATGAATTTGGCTTTGGATCAGAATTCGAAGTGCGGCGCTTGTTGTCTTGAATCCAAGGAGCCTTGACACGGTTTGCAGTATTTCGCCTTCCTCGGCGCCGTGATGCTCGGAAATCACTTTTTCGATTGCTGCCCGGATTTCTTGAGGAGGCAAAAATTCCGGTTTGCGCAGTGTGCTCGAGCGCACCGCTTCCCGATTACGAATCGGCACGAGTGCTCCCGGGATGAGCAAGCACTCTTCATCAAGTTGACAACGCTCCGAGAGAACAAGAGCCCGTATCCCCTCGGCTACGCTTTCTTGAATTCTTGAACCAGCACGCCCTAATTCCCAGAGATCGCGGACACGAACTACAATCTCTTCCTCATGGATGGGGCTTTCTACCTCGACGATCTTAAAAATGACCTCCGCCATCTTGTAGGAAGAAATTTCGTGAGGTGGCTTTCTAAGTGGCACAGTAAAAGCGGCCTCGATGTATGGCGTGGATAGCGCTGATTCGGTAGAGGCTTCAATCTCGCGCTTAATTTCGTCTTCGTTATCTACTTCGTGAGATGTCTGCGCTGATTCAGCCAGTGACAGTTTGGCATTTTCTATTGCTGCGGCCACTTTGCGAAGTTGTTCACCCGGTCGTTGGAACCAATCGGTGCTCCAAATTCGATGAATGATCCATCCGTGATCTTCCAAGACAGCTTGTCGGAGCCGGTCTCGGTCCCGAGCTGAACGGGAGGAGTGATAGGCTGCGCCATCGCACTCTATGCCGAGGAGATAGCGCCCGGGCTTTTCAGGATCGACGATGCCCAAATCAACAAAAAATCCCGCCACGCCTACTTGCGGGTGAACTTCATAGCCAAGGGTCTCGATAGCGCGCCTCACAGCTACTTCAAACGGGGACATTTCTTCGCCGACAGACTCTGCAGGAGTGGCCAAGATTCCAGTTTCTGCAAACTTCAGGAATGTCTTAAATGATCGCACGCCCCGGCCAGTGACTCGCTCCAAGTCAATGTCATCAGCCCGGAACGAAGCAAAAACAACGCAGCGCCGCTTTGCTCTGGATATAAGGACATTTAAACGCCGCTCGCCTCCCTCACTGCTCAGTGGACCGAAATTCATTGCCATATAGCCACTCGGATCAGGCCCATAACCCACGGAAATGAAAATCACATCTCTTTCGTCGCCCTGCACATTTTCAAGGTTCTTAACGAAAAATGGCTCATGAGGATGGGACTGGAAAAAACTTTCAAAATCTGGCTGTTCGCGCCGTAAAAGCTCGAGTTCATCTTCAATAGCCTGTTGCTGCTTAACTGAAAACGCCGCAACGCCCAGACTTAGGCCAGGATTGCGCCGAGCGTGTTCAAGAACGGCTTTGCAGACGGCACGGGCTTCGACACGGTTGGTGCTTGAACCTCCTCGATCATAGGCGCCGCCTTCGACAAATTGGAATTTCAGCCCCAACTCCCCATCGGCTTTATGAGGACTCGGAACGATGAATAACTTGTTCTCGTAAAACTCGCGATTCGACACGGCGATCAGCGAGTGATGTCGACTCCGATAGTGCCACCGCAGCATTTCAGAAGGTAGTCCGCGAGCACTGCAAAGCCCGAGAATGCTTTCCACATCTTTCGCCTGCACAACGGCGGGCGCTTCATCGTCGCCATCCTCCTCCTCATCGTCGTTGCTGGTGAGGCGCGAAAAAAAGCGCGTCGGCGGCAATTGCATACTATCGCCTACCACGACATGTTGTGCAGAACGCGTAAAGGCCCCCAGCGCATCAACTGGCTGCACCTGACTGGCTTCATCGATGATAAGCAAATCAAACTGCACCGCAGCTGGCTCGAGATACTGAGCTACAGATAGAGGACTCATCATAAAAACAGGCTTGATCGCCTGAACTACAGAGCCAGCGTCTTTTAGAAGCCTGCGAACTGGTCGATGGCCACGCTTTCTTTCAAGTTCCCCTAGAACAATTCCTGTCGCGCCGGCACCACCATGGCGAGCAGGCATTGCCTCGTAATGCTTCGCAAGAACTCGGTATTTGGCCAGAGTGATCCTATCCAGATCGGCACGCCGGAAATCCTCGACCACTCTTTCATGCTCGAGCCCATCAAATTGAGCCAAATCGGGGTAAGCCTTAATCGCCTCGCGCAAAAGGTGCGAGAAATATGCCCGATCAAAAACATCTACCGCTGAGCAATGAGGGAGTCTGGCGCATTCAAGCGAATCAACCAGAATGCCGAGCCCCAGTTGCCTTGCGCGGGTGGATCGTGTGAACCAAGAATTCCATCGAGTGATATCCTCAAGGTTTTCCTGCCATTGCCTCAGGCGATCAAAGAGAGATTTAATAGAAACCTCCTCCAATCTTTCACTGCCAAATGCAGTTGAGAGGTTTAGCGAAACTTCAATTTTTAAAGCCTCGGCTGCTTGCCAAGCTTCGCCGACGAGTGATTTAAGACTTTCACCCAAGGCTCCAAAACTCTTACTTTGATCAAACTCGCCAAATCTCTTGCGTAATTCGCTACTTGCCAATATCTCGCTTTTACCAGCGCTTACCCATTCTACGATCGCAGAGAGTTGATCCCAATTCGAATCCTCACCCATCCACAACCTGCCAAAGGCCTTTTTCCCATCCTCATCTCCTTTGCGAATTGCAGTTAAATGTTTGTGAACAAGGATCACCTCATCAAGCAGCGTGACTCGATCGAGGTAGTTTTTTGGAGGTTCACCTCGGGTGATTCCCTTGAGCGCGCCTATAGCCCTGCGAAAATCTCCGTTGATGAATCTTAAGATGGATTGCCCATGAGCGGCTATTGTCCTGCGATCCGAGCTGAAATCGCTTTCAAAAGCTGAATCGATAACGACCGTGGCGAGTTTTTGGCGAAGTTTGGTCGCATCGCGACCGTGGTTTACTATCGCGTAAAGATTTTCCAAGCCTGAGTCCCAAATTTCATTTCCGATGGCTGCTGGGTCGAGGCTTGGCGCGGAGGCCACATAATGTGCCATTCTCCGCAATGTCTCGACCTCGGAGAATGTCGATGGTTCCGGTTGCCCTAAAGAAATGGAAAGTTCTTTTGATGCCAGTATCATTGGGGGCAATGCATTGGAAATTCGTTTCAGCATTTCCTGAATGCGAGGAAGGTCGATGTTCAGGATGACTTCTCGTTCCACACCGCGCCATGGATGAGAGGAAGGAACACCCATTTGATCAATCCGCTTTGCAAGTTCAGAAATGATCCCGCGACGCTCCCGAACTGCTTCCTCATTCCAATTTTCCGCACCCGAAATATCCGGCTCACCTAATTCCCTTCCCCGCTCGCCAAGCAATCCTAATGCCCCGAAAATTCTAAATGGAGTTGTTCTGGTCGCTCCGATGGAGGCATGGAGCATTGCCGCGTGTCGATTAAGCCGTGCCCGAGTTCGTTCAAGCTGTAAAACAATATCCTCAAGTTCCTCACCACAAGGTCGTCCCAGTTGCCAAGTTCTTCCAATTTCTTCGATTACCGCGCGTTTGTGTGCCTTGTGGCTGTGGAGTTCGAGACACAAAGCACCCAGCCCAGCAGCCTCAAGCCGACGCTTTACTACTTGAAGGGCTGCAAGCTTTTCAGAAACGAACAGCACCTTCTTTCCATCAAGCACGGCTGTCGCAATGAGATTTGTAATCGATTGGCTTTTCCCGGTGCCCGGAGGACCTTGAATCACCAAACTTCTGCCCGCCCTGACCATCTCGATGGCTATTGATTGAGATCCATCCGCATCAACAACATGGTCTAAACGCGATGCCGGAATAATTTCATCAAGGTGCCCATCAGGAGGAAACGGCGGACTTTCGGCTACAAAACCATCGCACAGCAGACGCTCAAGAGTGGGGGTAAGCAAAAGCTCGGTGGAAGGCCAGCTTTTAGGATCCAAATCCCGATACATGAGAAACTTCGCAAATGAGAAAAATCCAAGCAATATGGCATCGGCTTGAACTTCCCAGCGCTCTTGCCCAGCCACAGCACGGGACACAGCTTCGGCATAGGTGGAGGGCATAAGTTCTTCCTCAGAAGGAAACTTTGGCATTTCAATTCCAAACTCCGACCGCAATTTTGCCGAAAGCGAAAGATTTTCCTGCACATCCTCCTCTCGCCAATGGAGCGTGAATCGTTCATCCGCACCTCTCCGCTTTATTTCCACCGGCACAAGAATCAACGGCGCGTATCGGGGCGTGTCCGCTTTATTAGCTTCGAACCACTTCAATCGGCCAAGAGCGAGGTAGAGGATATTAACACCCTGTTCCTCGATCATGCTTTTAGAATCCCGGTATATCGAAAGTAGGCGCCTTTGCAGGCCGTCGGGACTCAATGAGGTCTGAAGCTTCGTATCAAGATGGCGGCGAGCTGGAGCACTTGAGTCTTGGCTACCTTCTGGCTCCTGCTGGTTCTCATTTTCAACCTCAAGGTCATGGTTTCCTTGGGTTACATCCAGCTTGGCACTTGAGGCTGCTCGCTTATCAGTGCTCGGCGTAAAAACAAAAGCCCTCTTTTCCCCAACCAGCAAACGGAACGCATGATCGCTTTTTTCATCACTCACATGCACAACGCGAGCCGACTTGGTTTCGATCGGCATTGAAAGCAACCGATTCCGCGTAGAGAGATCTAGCAATTCTCGGCGGGTCTCTGCCAGTATTTGGTGAACGGGTGGCATTCTATAAACCTCCCGAATCGAATCTGAAAAAAGTCACGATTTGAAAACTCACGACAGAGGTGGGAGGAGCGCCGAAAGCATTGCAGAAAATGAGCTGTGAGGCATAGCCAATTTGAACTTTTTTGGCGGTTTTGTGCAAATCGAATTATAGGTCAATCCGCTCGAGGTCTGCGCACTAAATCGGACTGCTCCCGAGCTTAGGAGTAAAGGCCATGAGGCATAGCCGGGACGGCCTTTTTTGGGCGAGAAATTTGTTCATCAGCTTAAAACGGAAAATCGAATGCCGGTTGTCCCGACTAATCAAAGATCATCGTGGGGTTCATTTCTTTGGGCGTATACCAGGTGATGCCGTGTTCCTCCTTGAGGATTTTTTGGAGGAGGCGCCAGCGTTTGTGGCAGGTGCCGAATTCATAGGGCGTGCCAACCTCGGCGGCGACCCTCGCCCGTGCCGCGCGGAAGATCTCGGCGTAGGCGGGGTTTTTGCCGATTGGGTCGGCGAGAATGGAATCCCCGGCGTCGATTGAAAACAATCGGCGGTCGTCGAGTTCGCTGTTGCCGGAGGGGCGAAATCTCAACAGACGTCGCTCTCGCCGCCGGGCGGCGGCCTCGGGGTCCGGTTGTTTTGTTGCGGGGCCGTTCCGCTGCAGCACAGCGGTCTCGGGAAGCGGTCTTTGGGTTCTGAAGCGGCCAAGAAGCAGGCGGGAGAGATGCAACAGGCGGGAGAACATGGGCAGCATGGGTCGGATCAATCCTCGGTCGGGTCTCGAAAATTCAAAAGCGGAATTCCATCTGCCGTGCCGATGCGCGGCAGCGCAGGGGGCGGTATCCGACGTGTCGTGCGCAGGCAGGAATACCCGCGAGGAGCTTGAACAGGAATGAAGCAATCGTCATAAGGCGGCAACCCTCGCACGGCTGGTAGGACATCCGCTGGGGGACCGGATTTTTTATACAAAAAATCCCAGTGGGCTTTGCGGTCCGCCGGGCGCTTGGTTACTCGATCTGAACCTTGCTCTTGAAATACCCCGCCAGCGCTTTGTTTTCCTTGTCGTCATTGAGGAGCCCGAGGTCGCCGAGGTCCTTGGGAAACAGGCGCAACCCGGCCACTTCATGCACAGGCAACCATTCGTCGAGGTGGTCCATGATGCTCCGCAAGTCGGTGTCGGCGGGACACTCCTCCTCGGCCACGATGGATGCCGCATAGTCGCTCGCGCCATGCCTTGTCCTCCCGCCGGTGGGCATGGGTGGAGTTATTTTACCAGGAAGGTGGTTTGTGAAAGGAGCCTTGGGCGTCGGTGAGAGGGTTTGGAAATTGGGCTGTCTCAAGTTGCGACCAACTGAGGCCATTTTGGTAAAAACTGGCTGCGTGCTTGAGTCCCGCGCTTTTTCTGGGCAGTCGGCAATCGGGACCGGAGAGACGCTGAGGATTCAAGACGCCCACCGGTTTTTTTAGAATCGAACGGGCCATTTTGATGGGAGTGACAAGATCCGAGTCGCCCGTGATCACAATCGCGGCCTCGTAGCGGTTTTGAAATCCATCGAGAAGAAGGTGGGCGGCGAGGTTGACATCCGATCCCTTTTCCTCGGTTTTGAAGACTTCGATTGTGTTTGGCGGAGGATTCACGACGGCCATCCTCACGATGCGTTTGCGGAATTCGCCGAGGATGATTTCGAGATTGGGAATCGTGCGGAGGGCGCGCCAGTAGAGAAGTTGCCGCATGGGTTGCTGGGGATCGCCGGGAAGCTCGGCGACCTTCGCGGTGAAAAACTTTGTGTGGGAAATGGCGTTTCGAGGAAAAGCGCGAGCCGCGAGTTCCAGGGGATTCAACCATCGCAGGGGAGTTCCTTTTAGCGCGCTGTAGTAGAGGTTGAAGCCATCGACATAGAGGTATGTCCTCATGAGAAAAGAGCAGGTGATGGAGCGGACCCCGGATTGTTCCCGCCATAAAATGCAGGGGCGGTTCCCGAAGGAACCGCCCCGCGTCCCGCCGTCGAAACAAACGGGAGAGATGTATCTAAAGGCTGCTCGAAAAAAATGTGGCAGTCAACTACCAGCTTTAGCGAATCCGGCGGAATTTTCGATGCGCTTGCTGGCAAGGAGGGAATTGACTGGTCGGATTGAAATGGGAAGCTGTCAGGGTGGGTTGGGGACTGCGTAGCGGGCCTCGGCCCCGTTTGTTTTTGAAAAGGCCGAATGGATGGTCTTTTCGAGAATGTTTTAACCCCGCCTGGGTGAGCAGCCCCGGCCCGACGCCTTCTGGCGAAAGTCTGGAGGTGTTTCTTTTTTGCGGAACGATAGACCGAGGCCATGGGATCGGATTGGTCTGTCACTGGCATAACTATCGTTCAGTGTTCAGCATTTCCCATGGATGGAGCAATTTCAAAACAATGCGAGGGACTGATTCTCATGCCGATCGTCCCGACTAATCAAAGATCATCGTGGGGTTCATTTCTTTGGGCGTATACCAGGTGATGCCGTGTTCCTCCTTGAGGATTTTTTGGAGGAGGCGCCAGCGTTTGTGGCAGGTGCCGAACTCATAGGGCGTGCCAACCTCGGCGTCGACCCTCGCCCGTGCCGCGCGGAAGATCTCGGCGTAGGCGGGGTTTTTGCCGATTGGGTCGGCGAGAATGGAATCCCCGGCGTCGATGGAAAACAATCGGCGGTCGTCGAGTTCGCTGTTGCCGGAGGGGCGAAATCTCAACAGACGTCGCTCTCGCCGCCGGGCGGCGGCCTCGGGGTCCGGTTGTTTTGTTGCGGGGCCGTTCCGCTGCAGCACAGCGGTCTCGGGAAGCGGTCTTTGGGTTCTGAAGCGGCCAAGAAGCAGGCGGGAGAGATGCAACAGGCGGGAGAACATGGGCAGCATGGGTCGGATCAATCCTCGGTCGGGTCTCGAGATTTCAAAAGCGAAATTCCATCTGTCGTGCCGATGCGCGGCAGCGCAGGGGGCGGTATCCGACGTGTCGTGCGCAGGCAGGAATACCCGCGAGGAGCTTGAACAGGAATGAAGCAATCGTCATAAGGCGGCAACCCTCGCACGGCTGATAGGACATCCGCTGGGGGACCGGATTTTTTTATACAAAAAAATCCCAGTGGGCTTTGCCCCCAACCGCAAGCACTTGGCTACTTGATCTGAACCTTGCTCTTGAAATACCCCGCCAGCGCTTTGTTTTCCTTGTCGTCATTGAGGAGCCCGAGGTCGCCGAGGTCCTTGGGAAACAGGCGCAACCCGGCCACTTCATGCACGGGCAACCATTCGTCGAGGTGGTCCATGATGCTCCGCAAGTCGGTGTCGGCGGGACACTCCTCCTCGGCCACGATGGATGCCGCATAGTCGCTCGCGCCATGCCTTGATCTCCGGCCGGTGGACGGCGTTTCGGGAATCTCCGTGACCTGAATCCAGGCGTCGGGCCGCATCGTTCGCGTGTCGGCGGCAAGCCACAGCAGGATCGCCCCGTCAAAAAGACATGTGTGGGAATGCATGTGCACCCGAAGCGCTGAGGAACGCCCCCGCAACTCGTGGAACAACATCAATGCCGTGTCGGGCAGCAGCGACCCGGGCCCGAGCAACTCGATGTGCAACGAGCCCGAGCTACTGGAAATCCCCTCGCGCAAATCCGTCAACAGCCTCACTGGGTTTTTATCGGATAAATTCAACAACATGGATTTTCAGCGGTTATGGCATTTCTCAGTTCGCATTTCCCATTTCGGAGGTGGCAAATCACCCTCTGGGAACAACGAGCGTCTGACCGACGCGGAGTTGTCTGGGATCGCTCAAGTTGTTCGCCTCCATGAGAGCGTTGTAGGACACCTGCAGACGCCGCGAGACCATGTAGAGGTTGTCGCCGGGAGCGAGCGTGTATCGCGTAGGCCTGGGCGCAGTGGGCACCGGTGCCACCTCAACTGGAGCGGAAACGATCCTCTCTTTTTGCGATGCAGCCACCGGGGCAGAAACTTCGGGCGCTGCCACGGCCTGTGGTGCCGCAGGGATCGCCCTCTGCGGTTCCGGTGGGGTGCTTCCTTTTGACGCGAGGAATGCTTTTTTGAGCGTCTCTGCCTCCACATTCGGAACCGCTGGGGTCGCTGCTGCCTTGGCCACTACCGGAGCCTCTTGGCGTGGCTTGGCCGCCGCGACGACGGGCTTTGATGCCACAGATGCAGCCTTCTCATTTGCCGCCACCACAGTCGGGGCCTTGGGAGCGGGCTTGGCGGCCGCCAGCTTCTTTTCGGCGGGCGGAGGCGTGGCCACGACCTTGGGCTGCGCCTCGGGCTCGGGCCAGGCATTGCGGGCAAGCGCATCGGAGGCCGGGCCGGGCTTGAGCTCCGACTTCGAGGCAACGGGCTTCGGCGACTTGACCTGCGAGTAGGCGTAGATGCCTCCAAGCCCCGCCACATGGAGCGCGAGCACGATGGCGAAGGCGGTGGTGAAGGTGATTCCAAAGCGCGATTTCCTCCCGTCGGGAGTCTCGTCTTCATCGATCCAGTGAGGGTGGGCTGTGGGATAGGTGGTGTGGCGTTTCATCGCCGCCATGCATGCAACACAATCTCCCGCATGGCAAATCGCCCACCCCCGGATCGCCGCCTCCAGACAGACTCTACAGACCGCTTGCCGGTGACCTTCCGCCGTTCGACCCCGCAATTCGACCGCTCGCCGGAATCGCGAAAAAAGTCGTTTTTTACAGCCCTGAAACAGATTTTTTCAGACAGGATTTACAGGATTCCCAGGAACGGTTTTTCCGAAAGCGGTGGCTCGCACATCATGATCCCCCAGCGAGTAGGTGCAATTTCTCCGAGTCCTCTGTGTCCTCTGTGGTCAATTCTGCTGAATTTTGGTTCAGATCGCCTTGACGCGTCGAAATTCGTCGGTCTGACGCCGTGCGCCGCGCCTGTGCTACTGTTTAAAAAAAACGCCAGAGGAGTCGCACGTTCTAAAAATGTAAAAGCGCCTGTTGCAAGTCTCCCCTAGCTTCATTAACTCATTGCTTATGCCAATTCGCGTTTATGCCGACACTTCGGTTTACGGCGGGGTTTTCGATTCTGGGATCGATTCGGCAAGCAAGAAGTTTTTTGAGCAAATTGAATCCGGCCATTTCGAGCTTGTGACATCGAGTGTGGTTGCCGATGAGCTGGAACTCGCCCCGACGCATGTGCGCAAACAGTTCGAATCGTTTTTACCACTCTCTGATTTGGTGCCCGTCGCCGCTAAAAGCCTCGAACTCTAACTGGCCTACCTCAAAGCTGGAATCGTCGGAGAAATGGGCCACCGACGCACTGCATGTGGCACTGGCCTCGACAAACCACTGCAGATTGATTGTCAGTTGGAACTTCAAACACATCGTCCACTTCGATAAAATCCCACTCTACAATGGTGTCAACCTGGTCAACGGCTACGACACGCTGTCGATCAATACCCCGGCGGAGGTCATCGACTATGAAAATTGAGGAATATCCTTGCGTAAAAATCAAACGCATGGCTCAGAACCGAATCTATTTCGAAACGCGGCATCTGGCATTCCAAGAGCGCTTGGCCCGTCACCAGCGCTCGTTTGAGGAACTCCTCAAACGCAAAGAGGCAATCGTTCTCAAGCTCTCTGAAACTAAAGATTCCAATACCTGACTGCTGGACCATGACATTTCCGGGCTTTAGGAAATCCTATCACTCGCCACCCTTCCTGTTGTTCCTGCCAAGGCTGTCATCCTGACTCTGCAGACCGCTTGCCGGTGACCTTCCGCCGTTCGACCCCGCAATTCGACCGCTCGCCGGAATCGCGAAAAAAGTCGTTTTTTACAGCCCTGAAACTGATTTTTTCAGACAGGATTTACAGGATTCTCAGGAACGGTTTTTCCGAAAGCGGTAGCTCGCACATCATGATCCCCCAGCGAGTCGGTGCAATTTCTCCGAGTCCTCTGTGTCCTCTGTGGTCAATTCTGCTGAATTTTAGTTCAGATCGCCTTGACGCGTCGAAATTCCGAGCTCTGGCGTCGCGAGAGTTCCACCCGAATCCCGTTTGCGAGAACCGCCACTAGCCCACTCTCCCCGTCTTCCACTTGGGTGACATATTCCAGATTCATCGCCTGCGTGCGGTTCGCTTGGAAGAACACCTCAGGATCAATCCGGCACAGCACACTCTTGAGAGTCCCATTGACCATAGGGCCGCTTTTATCGGCGAGAACCAGCTTCGTGTAGGAATCCCCAGCCTCCAGCAGATGAATATCCCCCACCCTCAGGAGCACATTCCTCGTCCCGTCGCGGAACATCGCGGTTTCGTGTTTGAGGAAAACTCTGACCTCTTCCGCGTCACTGGACTCACCGATCCGCTTGAGGCTTTCCTTGAGCCGATGCTGATCGACGGGCTTGAGCAGATAATCCACAGCCTGCGTCTCAAAGGCGCGAACGGCATGTTCGGGATGTGCCGTGACAAAGATCACAGGGATCCCCTCGGCGGGTAGCGTCTCCAGAAGATCGAATCCCTGTTTCCCTCCGCGGAGCTCGACATCCAGAAACATCACATCCGGGCGTTGCTCAGTGAGCGCCTTCACGGCTTGTTCGATAGAACCCGCCTCGCGCACATCAGTGACACCAATATCCGCCAGCGCATGTTTGAGGCTCCGCCGGGCTGGCGGCTCGTCGTCGAGAATGAGAACATTCATTTCATTTTAGCGTTTTCGCAGGATCGCAAGGGCCTGCGAAGGGGTGATTGCCTTGATTGGCGAGTGTAAATAGTCCCGTGTATTCCTAGTAACAATAAACTGAGCGCCAAAAAGCATCGCCGCCACCGCCTGCATCGCGTCTTCCAGATCCCGAAAATTCAAATCCAGTGCGGCAATCATATGTTCGCCACCGGTTCGCGGCACCTCAACAAATTCCAGCAAGTCGCGAAGGAACCCACGAGAATCCCCGCGAGTAATGTAGATGATATTCGACAACGAATGCCAGGAAACGGCGCAGCGGCCGGGATGCGCCTCCGCCCATGCCAACAATTCACCACTCAGCAGCTGCATGAGGCTCGCGACCCATCGCGAAATCCAGAAGCACATCGGTATCGAGAAAAATTCTCACGAATCTAACCTTCGAGTTGGTATTTCTTCTTCAAATGTTTCATGCGCGGCCCGGTTTTTTCGGACAAAGCAAGTTTACCCCTCCACTGGTCCCGAAACGACGAGCGTCTCTTCGATGACGAAACAGTTTCTTTGCTTAGGAGCTGCTCGATCAGCCCCGAAAAAGTCGTCCCGCGCGCGCGCGCAGCAAGTTTACCCCGATGCGAAACATCAGGATCGAGAGTAAGAGTCACCCTTGTCTTCACATGCACACGATAATGTATCATGCATACTCGTCAAACCTCATTTTTTCGTCATTAGACTTGGCTTTGAACTGCGCGTAATTCGAACGCATGTTGCTCGACGAAATCACCCGAAAAGCACTCGCGCTCCCGCCCTCTGAAAGACGCCAGTTCATTGGCATACTTGTAAAGGCTGGGCTGGAGTAGGAATCGCGCCGCAAATCCGCTGCCGAGCTCAAATCCACACTCTCCGGTCTTCGCTCTCTCCCCGGAGAGCCAATGCCTGATTCCGAAATCCAATCTGAAATTCATCTGGCAAGAGCCAAGAGCCAGCGCGGAGAAAACTGATCTCACGCCTTTCCGCTGATCAGTGGCAGTTCAGGCAAGGGCAAAACTTTCATCCCGCACTAAATGCAAACGGATCGCTTTGGGCATCGAATCAGGCGCGTCGAAAAAATACCCCTTCACCGCATCTGCCACCGCTTCGCGAAGAGAAAGCCAATCATCACCCTGCGTCACGATCGGTTCCGTCAAGCACTCCGCCACAAACCCGCCGTCGCCCTCTTGAACCACCTCAAAGATCAAATCAGCCACACCCATTGTCCAAGTCTGCTCTGATATGAGCAACTTGCGACCATCGAGTGGCCTGCTTATATTTATCCTATGACAAGCATCCCCATCCCAGAGGAGCTCCAAACTGCAGCCAATGAGATCACCGATCTACCGGAACGCGTCGCCCGCTTCATCAAAGCCGAAATCTCCCGCCGAAATCTCCAAAAAAACCGCTACGGCTCCGATATCCTCCGTCTTGTGGACAAAGCCTTCGCCGAAGCCAAAAACATCAAAAGCGCAGGATTCGACCTCGCCGAAGCCCGCGCAGAAATGGCACGGCTCCATAGCAACATGACCAAGTCGTGATTCGCGCCGTTCTGGATACCACCGTGGCCGCGCTGCCGGCAAATCCGAATCCCCATCCAGTCCAAATCGCGAAATCATAGATCGGTGGCTACAGGGTCAATTCACCCTTCTCATCTCGAGGGATATCGCGGCCGAATACGCCATCAAACTTCGAGATTGCGGCGTTGATGAGCCTACAATTCTTGCCTTCCTGCGCCAAGTCGCCCTCTTGGCCGAAATAGTGGAAATCAAATATTTCCACTTCCGTCATTATCCCATCGATGAAAACGATATCGCATTTCTGCTCTGCGCAATGAATGGAGGGGCAACGCATCTCGTCAGCTACGACCCGCACTTATTGAATCTGGATATTCACTATCCGGAGGTGGACTTCATGCCATCACTCGCTTTTCTGATGACACTGCGGCAAATCGAACCCCAGTAACCGCCACTCGCCACTCAGCCCACTGGCTTGATCCTCACCAAAGCCAGAATCCACCCATCCGGCGTCTTGCTGAACTCCACTCCACTCCCAGCCGGGCAGGCTTCCTCGATGCGGGCGCGAACGCTGGCGAGCCCCACACTTTCGCCCCAGTTAGCGGGATCACATCCACCCGGCGCGGTGTTCCGAACCTTCACCAGCAGATCCCCACGATCCACCACCGCTGTCACATCCACCCGTCCGAAGCCATCACTCACGCCATGCTTCACGGCGTTTTCCACGAGCGGTTGGAGAAGCATCGGAGGCACGCGGAATTTCTCTGCCTCGTCGTTAGCCGCAACACTCCACTCCAACCCCTCCTCAAAGCGCATTTTTTGCAACCGTAGCGCATCACGGATGATCTCCAACTCCTCGCCAAGCGGGATCAGCGGGTGCTTCGCCACATCCAGCGACTTTCGCAGCAGCGAGGACAGCGACGTCAACCCCTCCTCCGCAGCCTTTCCATCCGTGCGGACAAGCGAATGAATCGCCGTGAGACAATTGAAGAGAAAATGCGGATTCACCTGCGCTTTCAGCCGCTCCAGTTCGGCTTTGCGCGTGGCCGCCACAGCCTGCAGCGCCTTTTCGCGCCGCTGCGCATCAGAGCCAGCGCCAATGAGCAGTCCGCTAGTTGTGATGATCGCGATGAAGACCTCAATCTGCCAAATCGAAGCCAGCGCGTTTTCGGAAACAAACGGGCCGAGGCCCATGCTGGTTGCAGCTACGGCCATCGCCACAGCCCAAAGGATGGCAAGTGCCGATCCACACAAACCGCGCGACAACGCCACCCATACCACAAAGGGAAACGGCAAATAGGCGAGCGCCTGTCCCGTTGTATCTGCGCCCACCGACCCGAAGAACGCGACCCAGGAGGCGGCTGCCACCAACAGAAGCTGCACTGCCGCCGTCACTGAAACACCAAATCCAAGACCTCGCAGAGAAAAACGCCCCGCAGCAAGCAAGAGAGCCACTGGGGTAATCACTATTGCCCCGGCCGCATTCGCCATCCAGTAAAGCCCCCCGATTGGCAGGACATAAGATGCCTCGATCATCCCCGCGAGCTTCATGCTAGCGGCAGTCCAGAACCCCGCGATGCCCATGGGGACGAGCACGCCAAGCCCAGCGAGAATCAAAATATCCTGCGTTGATTTGAGACCCGGATCAAAGCCACGCCACCGGCATAGCCAGCGACCGAGATACACAGAACCAACAATTCCCGCAGGCGCGAGCACGCTGAACACCCATGGATTTCCACCCGCGACGCTACCCGCGACAAGCGGAAGAAAAATCCCCGGCGCGACCCGCCACCCCAGCAACAAAGCGGCGGCAAGAGCGATCCCACCCGCCGGCCACACCGGCGAAACAACCAAGTGGTCGCTGGCCAACGCCGCCCGAAGCCCAAAAGCCGCCAACCAGATCAACGCGGCCACCCCGAGGTTTTCCCAACAAATCCTCGTTACTGAAATGGACCTCTTTTCGTTGCTCATTTGATCGATCAACTAGTCGGCACAAAGCATCTCTGGCAACTCCCATTCCGAATTTCCCCTCCCGCCTGTCGAATTTCGCATGTTCAAAAAAACCGTTCACCGCCGCGTTTTCGCCGTTCAACCTCCGAATTCATCCGCCCATTGAAAAGCGGATTTACGCCCACTCCAGCCAACCATAACCTGTGCCCGCCATGAAAAAACTCCACCCACACGCCATCGCCGCCGCCTTCGTCGTTCTCTCCACTCTCGGGACAACCCCGCCAGCCCAATCCGCAGTCAAACCCACCGAGGAGTCCGGCCCCAACCTCCCCGAGATTTGGCAAAAAGCCGGTCCCAGAGAACGCCTCAAAGCCACCCGCGCTGCCGAGATTGATGCCGACCGACTTCTCGCCGAGCGCATCTACGGCCTCCAGATCGATGCCGAGACCACAGTCGCCGACCTCGCCGCCAAGGAAGACACCATCGGCTCCGCAGTCTCAGCCACTCTCGTTGGCTCCGTCACCACCGAAGGCCCGGACTACCTGCCGGACGGAACAGTGCAGGTCGTCCGAGCGGTGAAAATCCGAGAGGTCGTCAACACCCTTAACACTGCTGTGAAGGGAAAAATTCTCGCCGATGGCTCTTTTGAAACCCTCTCGAACAAGTCCAAGACAAACTCCGAAGTCAAAGACAGCGTCATCGACGTCATGGGCAATGCTGCCCTTCCCGCCTCTCTTGGCCACCAGAAAATTATGGCCAAGCGCGCCGCAGAACTCGACGCCTACCGCCTCCTCGCCGCCCGCATGCTCGGCATCCGCATCACCGGCGAGACGACCGTCCGCGACATGGCTCTCGAAAGCGACGAGATGATCGCCTCCCTCTCCCAGGTTTTGAAAGGCGCACAAACCACCGGCATTAAATTCAACAAAGACGACGGTTCCTGCGAAGTCACCATGACCATCAAAACCGCAGATGTCCTACGCACCACCAAGCGCACCGTCGTAGGCGAGAAGGTCACGACCACCATCAAAGACGAGATAAACGAAAAAACTTTTTCCGAGACCGGCCGCGGCGCGATGCGCGACATCGCTCAAGGCGACACCCCCGCCGAAACCGCAATCGACACCCTTCCCGCCAACCAGCCCATCCTCGATGCCAAAATCAAAATCTCCGGCAACGATCCCTTTTTTGAAACCACCGCCATCATCAAGCAGATCATCCAATCCGGACCAGTGGTGCAGTGAAGTAGGAAATTAGAAGGATGAAGGATGAAAACAAGGCCGCCAACCGAGCAGGCTCATCGCCCTGAAAATTAACAATAGCGTAGGGCTTTAGGCATCGATTCGGGAGCATCAAAAAAATACCCCTTCACAGCATCAGTCACCGCCTCGCGGAGAGAAACCCAATCATCGCCTTGAGTCACGATCGGTTCCGTCAAGCACTCCGCCACAAACCCGCCATCACCCTCCTGAACCACCTCGAAGATTAAATCAACCATCGAGCACCACTCAACCCTGCTACAACAAAATCGTAAGCCACCATGTCCACCAAACTTCCCAACGCCATTCTTTCTTCCTTCCTCCTTCTCACTTCTGCCTTCCTCCCCGCCTGCGCCAGCAGCCAGCCCCGCCCTGTGGCCAGCTACTCGTCGGCCCTCCACTCCTCCGAAAGCGAACCAAGGCATCTCGCCACCATGAGCGACGAGGAAATGGACGATCAGCCAGCCGGCACCGTCAAAAAAGAATCCACCGCCACGAGCCAATCCACGACCAAACGCGGCAAACTCCAAAAGCAGGAAACCGAGGTCACCGAGTTGATCGAAACCGACATCTCCACCGTGATCGAAACCACCACCGCACCCACCGCAGATCAGGACGTGAGGTGAAGTAGGAAGGATGAAGTAGGAAGGATGAAGTCGGCGAATGACGATTTGGTGGAGCGGACGAAGCAGTTTGCGCTGCGGGTGATTCGCTTGTTTGTGTCGCTTCCCAAAACCGGAGAGGCACAAGTTTTAGGCAAGCAGTTGTTGCGTTCCGGAACCTCGGTTGGAGCGAATTATCGAGAGGCCCATCGCGCTCGGAGCCGCGCGGAATTTATAGCCAAATGCGGCGACTCGCTCCGCGAAATCGAGGAATCCGCCTACTGGCTCGAACTCCTCGAAGAAAGCGGCATCGTCCCCGCCACAAAACTCAAAGACCTCCGCAACGAAACCCACGAACTCACCGCCATCTTCGTCACAATCGTGAAGAAAAGTAAGAAGTCAGAAGGATGAAGTAAGAAAAATCCCGCCCACCCCTAATCACCATGAAAATATCTCCACACTATTCACTTCCTACTTCTTACTTCCTACTTCTCACTTTAGTTTCTTCCTTCATTCTTCTGACTTCTCGCTTCTCCTTGGCGTCCGCCAAGGACGACCCGTTTAAAAAACTGGCTGCGACGCTTGGCGAAGACACCCCCGGCGAAAAAGTGAACATCGGCGTCGGCAACTTCGCCTACGAGAACACCGACCTCCTCTCGCCCTTCTCCTCCCTGCTCCGCGACGAACTCGAAATCGCTCTCGGCGAAACCGGCAAATTCAAAGTCGTCACCCGCGACCGCCTTGCCGACCTTCAGATGGAAGGCAAGTTCCAAGGCAAGGGCATCTTGGAGCCCGGCACCGGCGTCGAGAAAGTTTCCATCGAAGGCGTCAAAGGCATCGTCCGCGGCCGCTTCTACGCCACCGGGGACGAAGTCACCATCTTCGCCGAACTCGCTTGGCTCGAAGGCGGCGAAATAAAAAAAGCCCGCATCGCCATTCCCTCCGAATCCGTCCGCGCCAAAATCTGGCCCGCTCCCGCCGATGCGTCAGCCAAGCCGATCGATGGAGTGATCAAGCCGCAGAACATCGAGCAAAGCCTCGCCAACATCCAAGATATCGCCACCGACCGCCTCGCCAAAGTCCCCAAGGATTTCCAAGTCGAAATCTTCACCGTCGACGGCCGCCGCGCCTACGCGGAGAAAGAAACCATCTCCTTCCGCGTCCGCAGCGCCCGCGAGTGCCACATCGCCGTCCTGTGCCACCAAAGCGACGGCACTACCGTCGTCCTATTCCCCAACCGCTTTTCACGCAACACCCTCATCCCCGCCAACAAACCCATCGACATCCCAGGCACCCACAAAAGCGGATTCGAAATCGAAATCGGCCCTCCCTACGGCTCCGATGTCGTCGAGGTCATCGCCTGCACTCAGCCCAGCGAACTCCACAAAACCCTCTCCAAACACGCCACCGAAACCGACGGCCCAGCCCCCTTCCAGGTCCTCACCCGCGGCATGGCAGTCAAAGGCATCGACTCCGCCCTCGCCGCCACCAAATCCGGCTCCACCGCCGCCCTGCTCTGGGGCCAGGACTCCATCGTCATCAGCACCTTCCCAAAGCCGTAAAAAACTTCATCCTTCCTACCTCCTCCTTCTCACTTTCTCCAAATGCCCTCATCCAGACTTGCAATCTGACCATGCCCGACGAACCTTCCATCCATGAACAGTCTCGAAGCCATTCGCCGATGGAGGGCCCAGACACCGGAGCGCAAAATGCAACTCCGCTGGGATGCCATTCCCCTGAATGTGGCCCGCAGCATGGCCTTCGAGCGCGAACCGGTGGACATCCAGATGATTCGCGAGATACACGCCCGGACAGAGCCACCCGCTTTGTTGAAACGGCATTTGGCATCCTCAGCTACACCGAATTAGCTCCCCTTCTCGGTGAGCGCGTCACTCGCTTGGAAGAGTCGGTGCAGGCCGAAGAGTTTTGCAACTCGCCTTTGGATGAAAATCTGCTTCTTGATTTTCACCATCGCATCTGTGGGGACCTCACGCCCGATTGGGCGGGAAAATGGCGCACCGTGGATGTGACAGTCGGCCCTTTGACTCCGCCAGCCCCTCACCGATTGCCAGTGCTCATGCGGGACTACGCGCTCGACTTGCAAGCCCGGTGGGACGAAGCGAAGACCGATGACTTGGATCTTACCTTGGAGTTCTTGTCATTCGCCGAAGGCCGTTTTCTCAGCATCCATCCGTTCCGGGATTTTAATGGACGCACCATCCGCGTCTTTCTCGCCGAGCTGCTTCGCCGCTTGGATTTTCCTCTCGTCAATCTTGCTCCAGCAAATGAAGAGGCCCGTTCCCTATACTTTTCAGCCCTTGAAGCCGCCGACCGCCGCGATTGGCAACCACTCGCCGCAATCTGGAGCCAACGCATCACAGAAGCCACCTCCGAAAATCCATAAAATCAAAAACAAATTTTATATTTTGAATGCGCAATTTTGAATCGAATCCACCATCCAATATTTAAAAATGCTTCGCCTAAATCCTCGATTCGTAGCCATCGTGCGCGCCGATGTAGAACCACACGATTTCATCGTTGCGCTGAATTCCAAGCACGCGAATATCGCGGTTCACCCGCGCGGACCAATAGCTTCCCACTGGTTTGAAATGCAGCGAAGGGTGCTGCGGATTCTTCAGCCAAATCCGGAAATGCTTCCTTGCCTGTCGGCGCACCGGGACTGGCAAAGCCGTCAGTTGCTTATGGAACCCGGCGGTCGTCGAGGATTTCATCCAGAGGAATCGTTTTTCCGGCCTCCGCCTCGCGCAGTGCTTCAGCGGCCATGGCATCAAAGGCCCCCGCTTCCACAGCGGCTTCAAATTTGCGGTCCACGATACCGGCCAACCAATCGTCCAGCATACGCCCAAGATTCAATGCCTCGCGCTCGGGCAAATCTTTAACCAAATCCATCACCTCCACAGCACTCATACGACCTATCAAAACACAAAACCAACAAAACACAATCCATGGAACCAAGGGGAAATTTTATATTTTGAATTGAAACCAACATCGAAAATCCAAAATTCAAAATCCGCTTCCCCATCCAACATTTTAAAATGCCCCGCCTGCTCCTCGTCCTCATCCCAATCCTCCTCCTCAGCGCCTGCGCCTCCCCCGACCGCAAAGTCATTGCCACCCGCCACACCACACTCCACCAACAAACCCTCGTCGCCGAATACCCCGTCCCCACTCCGCAAGGACACTAAAAAAGCCACGCAAATAGCCTTCTCCCCACCCGCTTTTTTCTGCTTTCCTTTCAATCCTCCCATAAACACGCGCAGCCCCTCCATCCACATCTCCACGGCGGATTGCCTCGCCCAATTCCCGTCCATCTACTTTTTCTTTCCCACTTTCCCCGCCATGCCCGAAGACCAAACCAACGAATGGAAAGCCAATGTCGCTTCGGCCCGATTTTCGTCCCGGGGAGCGCGCCCGCCCTCGGGTGCCGTCGGGTGCGCCCCACGCCCGACATCCAGAGATTTCCACCGGCCTTCGGCCGCATTTTTTCCCAATCGCCCCGCGAGGCGCGTGGCGGTGCGCCCGAGGGCGGACGCGCTCCCCGGGACCTTTCACTTCCTTTTCCACCGCAATCCCCTCCTCGCCGCCGCCTGTTTCAAAGCCGGCTACATCGACGCCTGGGGCCGCGGCATTGAAAAAATGACCCACGCCTGCGAATCCGCCGGCCTCCCCACACCCACCTTCGAATCCAACTCTGGCGGCGTCCTCGCCACATTCACCCTCCACCCCGCCTCCGTCGAACCAGTTGCTTCGAAAAAAACCACCCCCGAAGTCACCCCCGAAGTCACCCCCGAAGTCACCCCCGAAGTTCTCAAAATGCTTCAGATTTTGGATGGCGAGATGACTCGGCAGGAAATCATGCAAACCTTGGCTCTGCGCGATGAAAAACACTTCCGCGAGCACTATCAGCAAGCCGCCATCGCCGCCTCACTCATCGAACGCACCATCCCCGACAAACCCAACAGCCGCCTCCAAAAATACCGAATCACGGAAAAAGGAAGGAAGAGAAAGTATGAAAACAGAGCACCCAAACGCATCACGCAACCCTTCGCTTCGAGCTCTTTCTTCCTTCCTACTTCATCCTTCCTGCTTTTCCTCACCCGCCACCAGTTACTCGCGCCGCCAGCACGCCGCTCGGACCGCCGCCGTCCCCGTCGGCCCTGCCAAGTCGTCCTCCAAAAAAATCTGTGAAAATCTGCGTCATCTGCGGATAACCCACTCAAAATGACATTCACTTTCAAGCGCTCAACTTTTTTCTTATTCCTTCTGACTTTTTCCTTCCTGCTCCCCTGCGCTCTTCACGCCGCGCCGCCGAAGGAAGCGTTGCTGATTGCCAATGGGAAATACTCACACTTCGCTGGGTTGGCGCACCCTGAGTCCGATGCGGCAAAGCTGGGAAGCGCACTCAAGCAGCTTGGTTTCCGTGTGCGTGTGGTGCGCGATGGAAGCCGTGAGCAGATGCTCGACGCCATTGCCGAATTCGAGCGCGGGCTGCGCAATACCGGCGCGATTGCGTTTTTCCACTACGGTGGACACGGCGTGCAAGTGGATGGCAAAAACTACCTCCTCCCAGCGGATGCCGACATTCCCGACGAGCGCCGAGTTGCCACGCGGGCGGTGGCGCTCGATGAAGTCATGACGGCGATGGATGCCGCCGCAGCCCGAGCGAGCATTATTGTGATCGATGCGTGTCGCGACAATCCGCTACCTGCCGGAAGCGGTCGCAACCTCGCGCGCGGTCTCTCGGTGGTGGGGATGAAGCCAAAAAATTCCATCGTCATCTACGCGGCGGAGGCAGGAAGCAAAGCGCTGGATGGTCTTTTTACGCCGATCCTGGCTGTGGCACTGCAACAAAAAGGACGGACGATCGACCAAGTGATGAAAAGCGTGCGCAGCGAGGTGTATGCGAAGTCCAGCGGCCAGCAGACGCCTGGGGAATACAATCAGCTTTTTGAGGAGTTGTTCTTGGGCGAACCGGCAGGGGACGATTTGTCAGCAGAGAAGGTTTTTGCCGTAACGCCTGCGCCGACTCCTCATGCAACACCTGCCCCATTGGCAAAAGACGACATGGTATTTGTGGAAGGGGGCACTCTGCCAGATGCTTCGGAATTGGCAGGAAAGAGTGTGAAGTCCTTCTACATCGGCCGCACAGAGGTGACATGGTTGGAGTGGAAGAAGGTGAGAAACTGGGCGGCGGACCATGGCTACGATATTGGAAATGTGGGGGAGGGCAGCGGGAACGACCACCCTGTGCGGAATGTGAATTGGTTTGATTGCGTGAAGTGGTGCAATGCGCGGAGCGAGATGGAAGGGTTGGGCCCTGTTTACACCCTAAATGGAAGGACCTATAAATTCGGTGAAAGTGCTCCAAAGGTTAATAAAGAGTCCAACGGATATCGCCTGCCGACCGAGGGGGAATGGGAATGGGCGGCACGCGGAGGGGTGAAAAGCAGGGGCTTCAAGTATAGTGGAAGCAATGACTTAAAAGTTGTTGGGTGGTTCAAAGGTAACTCCGGAGAATTAACTCATGCTGTTTGCCAGAAACAGCCAAATGAACTTGGAATTTATGACATGAGTGGGAATATTTATGAATGGAGTTCGAATTTAACCTCCGGACTCCAAGGTTTGGAAGGAGGCGCTTATGGTCATGAAGAGAAATTTTCTCAAGTTTCTTATAGAGGGCAAAATCAGCCTGCTGGTCTCCGTAGTCGTGACATAGGGTTACGACTTGCACGCAATGCGACTACGATAGTTTCAGCTCTAAATGCCGCTCCAACGCCAGAATCTCTCAATAAAGACGACATGGTATTTGTGGAAGGGGGCACTCTGCCAGATGCTTCGGAATTGGCAGGGAAGAGCGTGAAGTCGTTTTTCATCGGGCGCACGGAGGTAACATGGTTGGAGTGGAAGAAGGTGAGGGGCTGGGCATCGGACCACGGCTACGATATTGGAAATGTGGGAGAGGGCAGCGGTAACGACCACCCGGTGCGGAATGTGAATTGGTATGATTGCGTGAAGTGGTGTAACGCGCGGAGTGAGATGGAGGGTTTGGAACCAGTTTACCAAGTGAAGGGCAAACCGTATCGGAGCGGAGAGGATGGCTATAGGAGAAAAGCCATACCGAAGACCTCGCTGCTCTTAGGCACAGCTTATACGGCCGAAGAATATGGCTATAGGGATTCGAGTTTGGTGCCACAGAATGCGAGTGCAAATGGTTATCGACTACCAAGTGAACTGGAGTGGGAGTGGGCAGCGCGGGGCGGTGTCAAAAGCCAAGTCTTAAAATACAGCGGGAGTGATGACCTAATTGAGGTAGGATGGTATCGCAAAAATTCTGATGAAGGAACCGAGGTGGTAGGAACCAAGGCGCGGAACGAACTCGGCCTGCACGATATGAGCGGAAATGTGTGGGAGTGGTGCGAGGATGCTCCCTATGCCTCCTGCCGCCGCATTCGTGGTGGCGGTTGGGGTAGCTTTGCAGAGGACTGCTCTGTTTCCTACGATGCTTACCAGAACACAGACTGCCGCAGCAACTCGATAGGCTTTCGTTTGGCCCGTAGCCCATGAAACCGGAACAGAAGGGAAAGTCAGAAGGATGAAAGCGGAAATAAAAATTCAAAAATTTAGCCGATAGTAAAATGAAGGACAATCACTTAACAATTTTTAACTCAAAAAACATGAAGACAATACTTCTCTTTTAATCTCTGCGATCCTCGCTGGTTGCGCAAGCACCCCCAAGGATCCGGTCTGGTCTGAATTCTACTACCCACAAGAAGTTCTTCTCAAACCAGCCCCTAAAACCGACCCATCTCGCGTTCAAGGCAAGTCCACTTTTTTGCAGAACGAAGCGGAATTCAAAGAGCATATGGAGACCCTCACGATCGACATGAAAAATTTGATCATCGCGGGGATTTATGCCCCTGGGCCAAGGCAGTTGAAGTCCGAAAATCTCGACACCATCGTTTCCCAATTCGGCGGGGATCGCTACGAATACTTTGCCTACCCGCTTAGCCCAACATCCACATTTCACCACATTTGGATCAAGCTATCTCCGGAACGCCAAAAACAACTCCACAAGCAAGGCGTCATCGATTTCACCCTTCCTCCCAAAGAATAAAAACAAACCACAAGACAAAACAAACTATGAAAAAATACCTCCAATCCGCAACCCTCGGGCTTCTTCTCGCCTCGACATCCACCACAATTCTTGCAGATCAAGCCATCTACAAAACAAAAGGAACTGCAACCGTCATAGGGCGAGGGAGCGAGCAAAAAATCAAAGCCGACTACGGCTTTTGGGTGCTGGATCCCGAGAGCAAACGATTGACGATTATTGCAGCGCTGACCAATCAGGGGAAGAAAGTCATTCAGATCGTTGAAGCCGACAACATGAATACGGTTAATGTCCTCGGAGCCAATGGCAAAAGGTATCTTTCCATGGCAAAAGCGGAAAGCCCCAGCGCCCAAATGCCAGCTTTAGCTGCCGAAGGCATCTTTGCAATCGGTGAAATCACTCCTGTGTCGATTAATGGAACCAAAACTGCGATGATTCCTAAGACAATTAAAACAATTGGATTCAATCAACTCAGTTTTGGGGCGGGACACTATATGGTTACGCAGAGCCAAGGTGTCGCATCGCTTGACCTCAAAGCAAGCCAAGAAAGTAATCGCCTCAAAGAGGATCACGAAGCGGCTGTGAATCGAATCTCCGCAGGATTGAAAGCAAGAGGGTATCTGGAAAACCCAAGACTGCTTCGGACTAAATAAAAGTAATATTTATTTTTTTATTTATTTGCAATGAAATGAAAACACCATGCATCAATTATCTTTTTTTAGCAGTGATATTGAGCATGGCATTTTCGCTCCAGATTAAAGCGGCTAACACCCAACCCCTTCCTGCAGCCATCGAACAGGTTGTCACTGAGGAGTTGAAGGGTGAAAAGTTAATCACTTCAGGCAAACACAAGGAGGCGTTAGAAATATTCAAGCGGACAACTCCCAAAATGGAAAAATTGCTTGGGAAAAAACATGTAGCCACGGCAAAATCTTATTTGTATTTGGGTATTTGTAATTCTTTTGAAGGCGATCCAGAAGCTGGAATCGAGTTTTGCAATAAGGCGGCGGATATTTTTGAATCGAATTCCCACGAGTCTACAGCCTTTGCGTTGGAGTTAATGAGCCAAATGCACATGGGGCGCTCGGAACATGACAAAGCAATTCCTGTGTTGGAGCGCTTGGTCCGCTTTCAGACTAAAAAAACTGGTAAACAAAGCGAAAAGACAACAGCAGCATTGAACTTTCTTGCGACATCATACCACTCATCGGGTAACTATGCAAAATCTGCAGAAATTTGCGAAATTATTTTAGCCAATGCAGAGAAGATGAATGGAAAAAGCAGTCTGGAAGCAGCAGTAGCATGCACCAGTTTGTCAAATCTTTATACTGCAATGGGCGACTATTCAAAAGCTTTGCCGTTCGCTCTTCAGGCTCTCGTGGTAAATGAAAAAATTCGAGGGAATGATCATCCCGATACGGCCACATGCGTTAACAATTTGGGTATACTTTACAGCGAAATGGCTGACCACCTCCAAGCCCTGCCTCTTTTCAATCGCGCTTTGGCAATTAGGGAAAAAGCCCTTAGGGATGAGCATCCCGATACAGCATCAACTCTTAATAGTTTGGGGTTGCTATATAAATCCATAGGAGACTATACTAAGGCCCTTGCGCTTTTAGAACGCGCACTGGCGATCTATCAAAAAGCCCTCGGTGCTGAGCATCCTGATACTGCAACATGCGTTAACAATTTGGGAATGCTTCACAGTGAGATGGGAGACTACGGAAAAGCCTTGTCACTTTGCGAGCGTGCTTCGTTCATCAGAGAGAAAGCATTTGGACCAGATCACCCGGATACGGCGCAGGGGCTCAACAATGTTGCGGAAATATATTCAAAAACAGGTGATTACAAAAAAGCACTACCACTCCAAGAGCGTGCCTTGGCGATCAATGAAAAAGCCTTAGGTGCAGACAGTCCCAAGACGGCAACAAGCCTCAATAATTTGGCACAAGTCTATCTTGCCATGGGTAACTACTTGAAGAGTCAGCAGCTTCATGAACGCGCCTTGACGATTGCAGAAAAAGCACTCGGACCTGATCATCCCGATGTTGCTGGCAGTCTAAATAATCTCGCAGTAGTTTGCTCAACCATGGGAGAATACGCAAAAGCTATGCAATTTCATAATCGCGCATTAGCTATACATGAAGAGACATATGGTAGTGAAAATCCTATATTATCAGCAAGCCTCAACAATATTGCTAATATTTATCAATCCATGGGAGACTATACCAAGGCACTTCCGCTTTTGGAACGCGCTCTGGCGATTAAAGAAAAAGCACTTGGGCCTGAACATCCAGATACGGGTTTAAGCTTAAATAATCTGGCTGGTTTTTACCAAGCCATGGGAGATTATACTCAGGCGCAACTGTTTTACGAACGCGCTCTATTGATCCGTGAAAAAGCACTTGGTCCTGAGCATCCAGATACGGGTATGAGCTTAAATAATCTGGGTGGTTTTTACCAATCCATGGGAGATTATACTCAGGCCCTGCTGTTTTACGAACGCGCCCTATCGATCCGTGAAAAAGCCCTTGGTCCTGAGCATCCAGATATGGCATCGAGTCTTAACAATCTCGCCGAGCTTTACCGAGCAATGGGAGACTACTCCAAGGCTTTGCCGCTGTCTGAGCGCGCCTTGGCGATTAAGGAAAAAGCACACGGTCCAAATCATCCTGATATCGCTTTAAGCCTTAATAATCTGGGTTTGCTTTATGGATCTATGGGAGACTACTCCAAAGTTCTACCGCACTACGAGCGCGCCTTGGCGATTAAAGAACAAGCCCTTGGACCTGATCATCCAGATGTGGCTCGCAGTCTTCACAATTTAGCAGGTTATTATTGCTCCAAAGGAAACTTCACAACTGCTCTGCCGATTTATGATCGAGCGTTGGCGATTTTAGAAAAATCCCTCGGGCCTGAGCATCCTGATGTAGCACAAAACCTAAATAATCTGGCGTCACTTTACGAATCCATGGGCAACTACTCGCTGGCTCTGCCGCTTCACGAACGCGCGTTGGCGATTAATGAAAAAGCCCTTGGGCCAAAGAATCCGCAAACGGCCGTGTGCCTCGGTAACTTAGCTGATCTAAAATACAAAATGGGAAGCCTCTCCGAGGCACGCTTCCATGCCGACCGGCACATCACAGCGAAGCAAAGCGAATTACAAACCATCCTCGCCCAAGATGAAGGCACGAGACTTTCCTGGCAGAGCGTGAATCAATCATTTTGGTTGGCCTGTCTTTTGGAGCCGGATGCGATCACGGACATGGTGCTTCGCATGAAAGGGGTTGTTCTGGATTCCTTGGTCGAAGATCGCTCGATCGCACTGGCGGCCCAGAGCAGCAGCGACGGCTCGGAGAGCTTGAAAAAGATCACCCAACTCCAAGCTCGGCTATCCAAATTGGCATTTGAGCCCGGTCAGGAAGAGGAAGTTGCCCGCATTGAAGGGGAAATCAGCCAACTTCAAAGGGACATGGCCGCAAAGTATCTGGGCCGGAATCTCCAACGGGCGAGCGCCACGATCACACAAGAGGACATCACCACCACGCTCGGCGAGGGCAGCGCGCTCATTGACCTGTTTCAATTTCAAGATCCCAAGCTCAAGGGGGACGAATGGGATTGCCTCGGGGCAATCATCATGGCCGCAAACAACAATCTGGAATTTGTTCGTATCGATGGCGCCAAAGTCATCCGCCAATCCATCGAATCTCTTCGCCAAGGAATCGCCAATGGCGATGCCGCTTGCGTCAAAGAAGAAACAGAGCTTCTCTCGGAAAAACTCTGGCGGCCCATCGCTCAAAAGATTCCTGAAGGCACCAACCAATTGGTTATCAGCCCTGATGGTGACCTGAACTTCCTCTCCTTTGCGGCTCTTCTCAGCGAGGACGGTAAATTTTTAGCCGAAAGCTACGACATTTCCTATGTCGGGAACGCCCGGGATTTGTTGCGGGAAAGTAATCCAAACCCACCGAATCGCATTCGTATTTTCGGCAACCCGATTTTCGACCAAGCAACTGAACCAGTTGAGGAAAATCGCTTGGCTTTCCGAAGTATGGAGGTCGATGTGTTCGGCCAGATTCAACTCCCTCCCTTGCCCGGCACGGAAAAGGAGTGCGCCGAAATCCAAAAAATCGCCGCCAATAGCGGGTGGGATCTGGAAACCTTCACCCGTGATCGGGCGGACGAAAAAAACATTCGCGGAACATCCAAACCCGGCATCCTGCATCTGGCCACCCATGGATTTTACCTCAATTCTTACACTCCGCCGATTGAAAGCACTCGCGGCATGTCCGTAATCGGAGTCGAAACTTCCACGACGAACAAAAAGGGTGTTGATCCAATGCGGGCAAGCGGCATTGCCCTAACCGGTGCCCAATCTACTCTCCGTTCTTGGGCCGAACGCAAAGCCCCCGATCCCGAGAACGATGGCATCCTCACCGCGGAAGAAGTTGCCGCCTTGGATCTGCAAGGCACTTGGCTTGTCGCCCTGTCCGCGTGTGAGACTGGCGTAGGCGAGGCCCGCTCCGGCGAAGGAGTGCTGGGACTGCGCCGATCTTTTATGATGGCCGGGGCCGAAAACCTCCTCATGACCCTCTGGCCAGTATCAGACCATACCACCTCGGAAATCATGGCCGACTTCTACAGCGAGGCTCTCAAGACAGGCAACGCCCCGGGCTCACTCGCCAAAGTTCAACGGGACTGGCTCGTCAAACTTCGCAAAGAAAAGGGCCTTCTGGAAGCCGTGCGCGATGCCGGCCCTTTCGTAATGGCCACAATAGGCAAGCCATTGCCGCCATTGCCGAGGGTGTCGGATGAAAAGCAAAGTCTTTATGAAATAATTCAATTAAAGCTTTATGAAATAATAAATTAGCAATAAACACTATGAATATAAATAAACTATTAGAAATTATCTCTCAGGTTGACTTTGTTGAAAAAGTCCTCAATCCAAATTTTGAAACCACACCAACCAGTTGCAGGTTAAAAAATGAAAATAATGCCACTCAACAAGATATCGAGTGTGCTTTTATACATTTTTTAAGAGCTAAGAATTTTACAAAATGGGCGATTGGTGATTTGGGTTTATTAATGCAACACAGGGGGCTTAGTGATGTAACTAAGACAATTTGTGGCCAACTTGGAGAAAGCTACCCAAGAGTAAGTGCAAAAATCCGAGTTTGCAAAAGAGTTCCGATGGAATTAAGGCATGAACGAATTCCATTTACGACATACGATGAAATTTACACTAACTATAGCCTTGATGATGAAGAGCGAAAGCTACTGATTAAAGCTTTAATTGACGAAGGAATTTTCTCAACAACTCAAATTCGAAATAAAATTGGTTCAACAATATACGCCAAAAAAAAAGAAGCGTCATTTGAAGGAAAAAATGAACTGATCGGACTAAAATCGCATCCCTATGCGCCGGTAAATGAGCAGGGTGTAGTAGTCTTATTTGGTATACTTGCCGATGCTTTAGACTTTCGAATTCTGCATATGCAATCAGCTTTCCCTGATTGTATTGCTGAGCGAATTACATTCCGCGGGAGGGGTATGAGAAAGACTGAGCGCGTTCAGATGAAGATTGAAATACAGCATAAAGCATCGGATTTTTTTAGAGATAAGCATGATTATACAAAGTGTGATGCATTGATTTGCTGGATAAATGATGTAGTTGTTCCTCCTGTTGGCTTCGAGATTATTGAGCTCAAGTATGAAATAGAAAAAATAAAATTATCAAAACCGAAACTTTTCCACTTTAATCCATGAAAAAAATCGCCATTCTAACGCTCCTCGCCGCCACACTTACGGCTTGTAACACAACCACCCATGTTCTCATCGGCCAAAAGCGCCCTCCAATCATGCCCGATCAGGTCAAAATCTATACAGCTCCTCCGAAAAAATTTGAGCAGGTGGCCATGGTCGATGCCAACAGCGTTAATACCTTCCGTCTCACCCAGCAGGGAGCCATGGATGCCACGATGGCGAGATTGAAGCACGCGGCGGCGGCACTTGGCGCAAATGGAGTCCTTTTGGCAAATGTCGGAAATGCGCCCTTTGCAAATGTCACTCAGGAATCAGGATACGGAAGAGCCAATGCAACAGTCTACGGCAACACGGCCTACGCCAATGTGTATGGCTCATCCACCAGCATGACCTCCACGCTCATGATGAAAACCGCCAGCGGGATGGCGATCTATGTCATAGAGGAATAACAACAATGCCTCCAAGGTTGCAGATTTTCGAAAGCGCTCATGTAGGTCAGATGTCTCGCCTGACATCAAAAGACTTACGCTGGCAGGCGGGACGCCTGCCCTACATAAAATGGCTGCGCACCACATTGCTATCCCATTGAAAACAAAAATTCTTTCGACAACCGCTATATTGGTTTTCCTCTTGTCGTCCTGCGAGAAGAAACCAACAACCTATGCCGAGCAAAGGAAGATCGAATTAGCCGAATCGATTCAAAAGGTTGCAGATTTCCATAAGCGCCAACGCACCGATCTGGAATGGTTTCGAGCGATGGATTCCGGCGAGGCATATACTGTGGAAATCCAGAAAGCCCTGCTATTCGATGACTCCCCTCGTCTTGTGATTGCGGACCTGCTGGATATTGCACAAAGCGGAGAAAAGATCATCGCCTCATTTGAGGATTTTAGCATGGATTCCTATTTCCGATTGGAACTTACGCCTGCACAAGCCGAGGAAATGCTGAAAACAATCCCGCAGCAAGATCGGGGATCGGCCAGTTTTGCTGTGGCGTTTCGCCCGAAGTCAGTTAACCGACCGGTGCTATATATCGGCGCGAAAGGCTACGAAGATGATGCCGAAGTCGAACTACAAAACTCCCTATCCACCATCATCACCGGAGACTGCATCGCCTGGGAGTATCTTGGTTCATCCGGAATCAAAATGTCGTATTTTATTGGCAGGCACATAATTCAACCATGAAAAAACTCATTCTCCAACTCTGTGCAATCTGTGTGGTCAAACCCAAGCCGCTAAAATGATTGATTATCGCCCGTTTAGTGGTTGATTATCATCCAATGATTATTCGTAATCTTCTATCAAACTGTCGTGCGGCGTTGGCGGATACGCCTGTGGTATTGCTGGCGGGGGCGAGGCAGACGGGTAAGAGCACGCTGGCGAAAGAGTTGGCGGCGGGAGTCGGGCAGGCGATGCCGTTTTTGACTCTCGACGATCCGGCGACTTTGCACGCGGCGAAGCGAGCGCCGGATGCTTTTTTGGAGGATGCCGGAGCGCATTGCCTAATCGATGAGGTGCAACGTGCGCCGGAGCTTTTCTTACCCATGAAGAAGCGAGTGGATGCCGAGCGGCAGGCGGGGCGCTATCTCCTTACGGGATCGGCGAATGTCCTCAACCTCCCGAAAATCGCGGATTCGCTCGCGGGGCGGATGGAGGTGCAGGTGTTGTGGCCTTTTTCGCAAGGAGAGATGGAAGGCACTCCTGAGGGATTTGTGGATGCGTGTTTCGGATCCAGGCAGGCATTTTCCACGGATGGCGTGGAGTGGCGCGATTTGCTGGAGCGTATGGAGCGAGGCGGCTATCCGGAAGTTGTTCAGCGTGCCAACGCGGATCGGCGCAGGGCTTGGTGGGAATCCTATCTGAAGACCCTGCTGGAGCGGGATGTTCGGGATTTGGCAAACATAGAGGGCTTGCACGAATTGCCGCGTCTCTTACGAATCCTGGCCGCGAGGGTTGGCGGCTTGCAGAATTTCGCCGAGGTGGGGCGACTGGCAGGCATCCCCGCCAGTTCTCTCAAGCGCTATATCGCGCTCTTGCAGGGCTTGTATCTCCACATCGAGATTCTCGGTTGGCATCGGAACCTGGAGAAACGCCTCATTAAAGCCCCAAAAACCTACCTGAACGACTCCGGTCTGGCATGCCACTTGAGGGGAGTGGATACAAAAGCGCTTGCGGAAGATCGCAACCGCGCCGGTGCGCTAATGGAAAACTTTGTGGTGATGGAATTGGTAAAGCAAATTTCCTGGAACCGGACTCGCCCGACGATTCACCATTTCCGCGATGTCGCGGGGAACGAAGTGGATTTTGTGCTGGAGGCACCGGATGGCCGAATCGCCGGCATTGAGGTGAAATGCTCCTCGGACCTCGGCGCTCGCGATTGGCGGGGGCTGGAAACCTTGGCGACCTTAGCTGGAAAAGATTTCACGAATGGAATCATCCTCTACACCGGCCAGCACCGGATCGCCTTTGGCGAAAACTCCTCGCCCTGCCCATAGCCAGCCTTTGGAAAACCCTCGCAAAACCCACCCCATGAAAAAACTCATTCTCACTTCATCCTTCCTCCTTCTGACTTCTTACTTAGCACCCGCCGCCTCCGTCGAAGCCGAGGGCCGAGCGCCCGGCGACATGAAAACCGCGAGAGAACAAGCTCTCGCCGATGCCTTGCGTGAAGCCGTGCGCGTTGGCACCGGAGTCGATATCTTGAGCACCACCGGCGTTTCCGATTTCACCCTGGAATACGACCGCATCCTCAGCTCCGCCTTCGGGCATGTGAAGAGCTACAAGGTGATCAGTTCCGGGTTAGGCAAAGACCAAATCTACACGGTGAAAGTCAAAGCCGAGGTGGAGAAAGGCGCGCCGGATGCCAAGAACACGCTCGCCCTGCGTCAGATCGTTCTTCTCAAAGGCTCGCCGCGCGTGTCGATCAATGTGCAGGAGCAGATCGATGGCGCTCCCGCGCCGACCAAATACGCCCAGGGGATCATGGAGCAGACGGCGAGAGAGTTGCAGTTCAACCTTGTCGATGTTGGAACCGCGAGTTCGCAGGAAAACAAGATGGCTGCGCGCGATGCCATCCTCGGCAACGACAAGAACGCCAAGCTCCGCTCCGCCGGAATCTCGCAGAAGAGTGACTTCTTGATTGAGGGCAACATCGTGGCCCGCTATGTCGGCCGCCAATCCTTCTACGGGAGCCTGCCCCAGCATGTCTTCTCCGTCGGCGGAGAACTGCGCGCCATCCGCCCCGAGACCGGCGAAGTCGTCGCGGTCGCCGCATTGCCCGGCACCGAGAATGTCGAAAGCGACCTCGACTCCAAGGAAATGGCTGCGCGGGATGTGATTCAAAAAGTCCTCAGCAGCGCCGGAGGCCAGCAAGGTGGCACGCCGCCCCTCTTCAACAAAATCCTCGCCCGCTGGGTCACCGAAACCGACCTCGGTGCCATGAAGCGCCTCGAATTTTCCGGCATCAGCTCCGAGGACTTCCAGAAAATCCAAACCGACTTCACCGACACGGAAAAGATCAGCGCCGTCTGGCCCCGCGAGTTCGACTCGCAAGGCATCAGCGTCCTCGATGTCGAAACCCGCCTCGACAACATGGGCCTCGGCCAGGAAATCACCAAAGCCACCAGCGGCCGAGCAAAACTCGACCGCTCCACCGAAAACCTACTCGCCTTTAATGCCAACGGAGTCGCCGCACAAGGCGATGCCAAGCCTGAGGAAAAGAAGTGGTATCAGTTTTGGGATTGAATTCGGCGACTTGCAGCGAAATCAATAGTTGCATTGTTCGTGAATTCGTGAAACACTGAAACACGATGAATGTCACGATCACACTGGACGACGAATTATGCCGGGAGGCACGCCATCGGGCTGTGGACGAGGGCAAATCCCTCTCAAGTTGGCTCGCCGGTTTAGTCAGGAAGGAAGTTCGGAAAGCCTCTGCAGCAGAGGCTACAACCCTTCTCGACCTCCTCCGCGACGATGCAGCGGGAGAAATTCCTCTCGAAATTCCGGAGCTGAAAGACCTCCCGCAACCCGCCAATCTCGATGCCTGATTTCCTTCTGGACACAAATGTCGTTTCGGAACTTCGGCGGGGAGCAAAATGCGATGCGCGTGTAGCAGCATGGCAAGCCGCTCAATCCACGGAAGCGTGCCACTTGAGCGTCATTTCCTTGATGGAAATCCGCCTTGGAATCGAACTGGCACGCCGCCGCGATCCGAAACACGGAGAAATCCTCCAGACTTGGTATGCCACCAAAGTGAGGTTTACATTTTCCAAGCGCACTCTGCCCGTGACCCCAGAAATCGCCGAAAAATGCGCAGAGCTAAACGCAGGGCGCACTCGCCCCTTCCGCGATTCCCTGATTTTGGCAACGGCTCTTATCCACAACCTTGTGGTGGTAACTCGAAATACGAAGGATTTTATCGATTCCCCCGCCCATGTTCTGAATCCGTGGGCACCTCCCGAATAAGATGAAAACATCCATTTCCCCCCTAACGCTCGTCGCCATTCTTGCAATTGTTACCCTCTGCTCTTGCGCGCCACAACGCGAATTCGTTCAGTTCGGCAACCCCGGCACCTTCCATCCTGGCCCAAGGCAGTCGGGCGATGAATCCAGCGGCCATGATGGCGAATACGATTCCTATGAATTGGTCGATCACGGCGGCGTGCCGAATCAAGGCATCCCGCCGATGTATTCTCGGCAGCAAGCGGGAGTTTTACAGGCAGACCCCAATACTACACAAGCCCTGAGCCATATTACGGCCAAGATGTCAGAAACTACACTGACGCACCCGTGATCATGCGAGATGCGAGGCATCCAAACGCACCGAGCCGAATCATCCCAAGATCGTGGTGAGGCTTTTGGTAGAGGAGCAATTTCACTGATTTGCCGAACGGTAGATTTTAAAGGGTAAGTGGCAAAAAGCCCGCCTTAAGCGGCGGAAAATATATTTTAAAACATTGGTTTTCAACACCTCCAATTTGACGCCGCTTCTCGCGTTCCATACATTTGCCCCGAACCTTCAACCAGCAACCAACATCATGAAAAAACTCCTCATCCTCGCCACACTCACCACGGCATTCGCCGCATCGGCCCAAGCCAATTCCTGGAGCTTCACCCTCGGCAATGGCGCCGGATTCCAATGGGGCAAGCAACCCTGCGCACCCGTCTACCAAGCCCCGGTCTACGTCGTGCCAGCGCCTGTCTATTACCAGCGCCCAGTCGTCTACTCCGCACCGCAGACCGTCTACATGCAGCCCTATCAGCAAATGCGCCCCGTCGTTTATCCGCAGACCGTCATCTACCGCTCCGAGCCGGTTGTGATCCGGGAAAACCGCCACCGCTGCAACAATCGCACCGTCATTTATCCGAACCGCTGGTAACCCATGAAAAGATCCACCTTTCTCGCCCTGCTATTTTCTACCATGTCACTCCAAGCCGATGGCATCCTCGCCGTCCTCAAAAACTCCTCCACCATCGAACGCCGCGACGCTGCGAACGGCTCCTACAAAGGCTCGATCTCCGTCAACAACGCCCTCGATGTCGGGTGCGACGGCGAGACGATCGCCGTGCTTCTCGGCAACGGCACCGTCCAGCGCTACAACGCCCAAACCGGCGGGTTCCAAGGCTCCATCTCGATCAGCGGCAAACCCAGCGCGGTTCAAGTCAGCGGCGGTGTGATCGCCGTCACCACCGAACGCAGCGTGAACCGCTACAACGCCAAAACCGGTGCCTACATGGGATCGAGTTCGCGGTGATTTTTTAAAAACATCGCACTTGAAGGATGTTTTTTTCCAGAGATTCTATGGCGCTATGAGGCGCCAAGCAAAGGTTCCGCCAATCGATTTTCATCAAAAGAGGCGAGGTTTCCGTATAATGAAAAGCGCCTTTCTACCGATCCTAGCCAGCATATTGATGGGCACAAACGCTCTTGCCCAAGACAATCGCGTTCTCAATTTTAATGAAGCCAAGCAAATGGCCGACCAAGGTAACGCATACGGCGAGGCCGTGGTGGCGTTTCATTACTCCGTAGGGTGGCAAACAGAGAAGAACTTGGAATTGGCGGCCAAATACGCCACTTCAAGCGCACGAAAGGGCCATCCGTTGGGAATCTTCCGCCTCGGTGTCTTGAGCCGCGCTGGAGAGGGAATCGAACGCAACGAGGATCAAGGTCTGGCACTTCAGAAAAAAGCCTTCGCGGGGCTCAATAAAATGCAGGGCAATCCCTACGCCATTACGGCTCTGGGAGAGATGTTAACCGAGGGCAAAGTCTTACCGGAAAATAAAAAAGATGCTGTCCGACTATTTAAAGTGGCTGCTGATAGTGGGTTTGCGCCAGCGCAGTTCAACTACGCGAGGTGTGCTCAAGATGGCCAATGGAACCCAAAGAGCGAAAGTGTCAAAAATCAATATTTAATGCTGGCATTTGAAAAGGGTTATCCCCTTGCAATTTGCACTCTAAATACTAAGGCCTGGGGTCCAGAGAATGAACAATTTGAACCAAAAGGCATTCAAGTTGAAAAGAACTCTAAATTGGTTGTTTTTGATTTAGCAAAAATGGTTGGTTCAGCTGTTCAAAATATGGATGCGGAAAAATTACAACCGATTGTTCAGCAGCACCCCCATAAAGTGTGCTGGGTTAATTTTTCAGATGATTTAAAAAAAGTTGTAATTGTTTCATCGAATGAATTATTTTTATACGAAGTCCCAACAGGCCGACTCTTAAAAACTAAATTATTAAGTATTCCAGAAGCAGTTGTAGGAGACAGCGTTTTAAAAAATGAAAATAGATTTTTAAGGGCTTTTTTTGCAAAGGATTCTAATAAAGTTTGGGCAACTCTGGGTTCAGTTCACAGTGAGCAATCCGATGTGCTTTTAGAGTGGAACATAAATGATAACTCCTTGAAAGAATTTGAAATTCAGGCAGGAAAGGGATCGATTATTGGCTACGACTCGAATACTGACACTCTTGCAATTCTATCGGAGGGTAATGAACACTTGCTTTTCATCAGGGCAAATGACAAAAAATTGGTTGGCTCATATGTTATGCCTGAGCTTTCCTACTCACAGATACATGAAGCAGAAACTTTTGCTGCATATTTTAATAGGACGGGCGATTGCATGATTGCGAGATGGTCATACTACGAAGAGGTTTTCATGGGCTTGGAAAGCCTTATCTTTATTTCAAACGGAAACCTATCTCTAGTTCCTTGGATTACTTTAGCAAATGGAAGTCGCAATGGGCATGGTGATGAGGCTGTATCATCAAAATCATTCAAGCTACTTATTGATTTTATTGGAATCCCTTCTTCGTTTGCAACTGTTAAGGATTTAGAGGTGGCAATCAATCTGAACGGGCGAGAGTTTGATTTAGGAAAAAGCATTTCACTGGGGGGCGGTGTTGGTAAATTGATTAACAACAACCCTTATTTCAACTGGGCTCTGTTTCTAGATAATAATTCAATCGTCGAGGGCAAGATTGCCGAACCTGCAGCGACATTCGCCGATGGCGTATCATCTTCATCAGATGGCAGCAAAATTATTTTTTGGGGCATCGACAATCAGTTTAAAATGTTTGACCTTGATGGTAAAATCCAACAGGAAACAGGCGCGAATTTCTGGATTTTTAGCAGATCGGCACCAGTGACATCTTTTGATTTATCAATACTAGATGGGCGAGCGTATTCTGCTAAAGCAGGTAATCATATTTGGAATGCTGTGATTTCGCCATGCGGAGAAAACTTTTTTGTGGCTGCAAGTAATTTGAAAGCATCAAATAAAAATAATAAGCAAGACACCCATGACGGCTTTATATTTCCATCTACACAAGTTGATATAGAAATGCATGATATTAGTAAAAGTGACTCATATATCAAAACCTTACTTACTTCAAGGGTGTGGCCTTACACTTCTTATACCATGGCGTGGCTGCGACCAGACCTAGGGCTTCAGCAAACATCAATTGGTCTCAAAGATAACAATCTTCAATCTGATTATAATAGATTTATCATTAGTGGAGATGCATTACCACCAACTATAAAAATTCATCCATATCTTTTCAATAACTTGTATGGTTGGCATCGCAAATCCGGCAAATTTGCAAGGACCAATCAGAACATTTTATCAAATATTACAGTATCATGGGAACCTTGGGAAGGCAAAGCAGACAAGTTATATTCAAAATCAACTAGAATTTCCGCTTATGATTCTCAAACAAAGCAGGCTTCTCACTGTGTAGTTCAGGGAGTTGTTGATGTTGCTATTCCCATAGGCAAAAATCTGGTCTGCGTTCAGATGGGCCAAATTTTAGCAATGTGGAATTGGCGAATTAATCGCATCATTTCAATCTCAGATCAATACATTGAGCAGGTTATTAATTTACAGAGACATACATCCTACGGAGCGCCCTGGAGCGAGGTTCAGCAACAACTAACAGTTGCTGTTGATGGGCAAAGAGCTTTTTTGCGGTCTGCTGATGGCACACTTAAACTTTTTAATCTTAGAGAAAGTGGACAAATCTCTTTTGAAGGAACAATATTCCCTAGGCTTAATAGTCAGCCTTTATTTTTAACGAAGGATTATTTTTATTCCTCCCGTGAAAATTGGTCTTCGAGCATACATTTTTCCGATGGACACAAGACCTACCCCTTCGAACAATTCGACCTTCGCCTAAATCGCCCGGACATCGTGCTGGAACGCTTGGGAGCACCGGACGAAGCCATTGCCATTGCCAAGCAACTCCGCGAGAAGCGGCTCAAGCGCATGGGCGTGACCGAAGACATGCTCCAACCCGATTTCCACCTGCCGGAAATCGAAATCGTAGGCGACATTCCCTCCTCAACAGTGGAGAGTGAACTCGTCCTCAAAATCAAAGCCTCGGACAGCAAATACCCCCTCGATCGCCTCCGCCTCTATGTGAACAATGTGCCCGTGAACGGCAAGGAGGGCGAACTCCTGCGCGATTCCAAATCCCAATTTCTCGAACGCACCATCCCGATTAAACTCGCCGCCGGGCGCAACAAGATCCAAGTCTCTGTCCTGAACAGCGCGGGTGCCGAATCTCTCTACGCCAACGCAGAGGTCACTTGCACCGCTCCGCGTCCCAAGCCCGCGCTTTACGCTGTGGCTATGGGCGTTTCAGAATACGCCAACCCCGAGTGGAACCTGAAATATGCCGCGAAGGATGCCCGCGACATCCTCGAACGCGTCAAGGCGCGCTCCGGCTCCAGCTACGGCGAAATCAAGGAACTCCTCCTCACCGACCGCGAAGTCACCAAGGAAAGCCTCGGCAAAATCCGCGATTTCCTTTCCAAAGCCACCGTGGACGACACCGTGCTCCTGTTCGTCGCTGGCCATGGGCTCCTCGATAGCAAATACGACTACTATTTCGGCACTACCGACATCGACTTCGACAATCCTTCCGCGAACGGAATCGCCATCGAGGAATTTGACGACCTCCTGGCCGAACTCCCCTGCCTGCGCAAATCCCTCCTCATCGACACCTGCCACGCCGGCGAACTCGACGAGGACGAGAAGAAAATGCTCGCCAGCGCCCAAGCCAACTCGAACCAAGTCGTCGCCATGCTCCCTACCGGAGCACGCGGCATGACCATCAAGCCCATCGAAGGCGCACGCGGCAAAAGCGAGTGGTATGACCGCCTCCAAGGCCTCTTCGTCGGACCTCCGTCGCGGCAGCGGGTCCACGATCCTGAGTTTCGCGCTGGAGCCGAATACGCCCTCGAAAGCAGCGAGCAAAAGAACGGCCTCTTCACCTACGCCGTTCTCGAAGCCCTTGACGGCAAGGAAGGCTCCGACGCCAACAAAGACGGCTCCGTCACCATGAGCGAACTCGCCAACTATGTAAAAACCCGAGTCGCCACCCTCACCAACAACAAACAATCCCCCAACGTCCGCCGCGTGAACCTCGAAGGCGACTTTGCCCTTTCCAAGAAATGAAGAATATCTTCCTATCAATTCTTGCATTCATACTGACCAGCGGAATCGCCCTTGCCCAAGACAACAGAATTCTCACATTCAAGGAAGCAAAGCAGACGGCTGACCAAGGTAACGCATACGGCGAGGCCGTGGTAGCGTTTCATTACTCCGTGGGATGGCAAACAGAGAAGAATCTAGAATTGGCGGCCAAATACGCCACTTCAAGCGCACGAAAGGGCCATCCATTGGGAATCTTCCGCCTCGGTGTCTTGAGCCGCGCTGGAGAGGGAATCGAACGCAACGAGGATCAAGGTCTGGCACTTCAGAAAAAAGCCTTCGCGGGGCTCAATAAAATGCAGGGCAATCCCTACGCCATTACGGCTCTGGGAGAGATGTTAGCCGAAGGCAAAGTATTACCGGAAAATAAAAAAGACGCTGCCCGACTATTTAAAGTGGCTGCTGATAGTGGGTTTGCGCCAGCGCAGTTCAACTATGCGATGTGTGCACAGGCGGGGCATGGAATACCAAAAGATCAAGAAATTTGCGATGAATATGTTGTTAACGCGAAATCCAAAGAATACCCGCCGGCACTTGATTGGATCGTAAGTAATTTTAAACATATTTCTTTGGATGAATTAAATTCCATTCAGGGCAGTTACGAGCGGAAAGCTCTAGAACCTGTAGTCCAAGAATTACCGAACGGAATATGGTCTGTTGATGTCTCGAAAAACATGAGACTTATTGCTGTCCAAACAGGAACACATGTTTTTATATATGAAAGTGGTAGCGGCCGACTTTTAAGCTCATTTAAATCTATCGCCACAGATATTTCCTTTAGAGATGGTTCCGATACATTGATTGTCCAAATAAATAGGCACAGCAAGCAAGTTCAGATTTTAGATATATCAACCGGACAAACAAAGCCAATAAATTTTAAAACCAAGGGAACTCCTTTAGCTTATTCACCCCACGATGATAGCTTAGTATTTTTATCATTGAGCAAAAATGGAAAACTTGATGGAGAAGTATATAAAATAAACCTAAGCAACAGTAAATTGGTATCTATGGGACACATTAAATTCAAAGTGACGAATGTCTGCGTGCGATGGATACATGACTTGCATGTTCTCGCAAAGCAATGATGGGCGTTTAGCAATAGTTAATTTTTATAACGACGCTTGGGAGGGATTTAAGCCTATTAATTGTTTTTTAGAATATATCAATGGTGAATGGGTCGCTAGCTACAATGATAAAGCTGTGAGCGAGGTGATTAACTTTCTACAATTACCAAAACCTGAAAAAAAATTAAGTAGTGATCACAATGGCAGACATTATAAATTTAGGCAAACAACATTCCCACTTGACAAAATGCTTTGGCTTTCAGGCAAGCCTCATATTATCTTGTTAGATGATTCGCCAAAAAATGTTTCGATAGCGACACCAAAAGGATGGTTAAATCGCACGATCATCACGCCATCAGCGCGAAAGGCAGATGGCATTACAGCCTCATTGGATGGGAGAAAGTTACTCTTATGGAACATAGATGAAAGCTGGGTTAAATCAAATTTAGCATCTGACTGGAAAAACTTTAGCTTTAACGGTCAAAAACAGGCGATGGGATTACCGCCTGCTTTAGCAGATTTTAGTGAGTTTACATATTCTGACATTCCTATTGCTAACTACATTATATGGTCTTCAATGCTTAGGAATGATGGGCGAAAGGCCGCTTTTATTGTTAGTAATAAAAGAAAACAAACACCCCATTTTGGAAGCGGAAGCAGCCTTTTAGAAAGAAGAGCATTATCAAATGCTTTGTTGTTTGATCTCACAAATAATATAATTGTGGAATCTAATAATTCAGCTGAGTTTTGTCCTTTTGATATGATGGATAGTGAAGGTTCGATTTCGATAGGCGATAAAGTATCAATAGATTTCGCCAATAGCCATTTTGCATCAATTTCTTCACAATGGAGTATAGAAAAAGATGAAAAAATAAAATTTGCAAGCAACCATCAATCCAACCCCACTGACAAGTTATTTGTAAAAAATTCGAAAATCAGAAACTCAATCTCTGTAAAAAATTTCACAGCGTGGAATTTGGATAGTGAATATTCCTTTTCATCAATCGTTACTATGGTTGAAGAAGATAATGTAAATTCAACGCGCTTATTTTTTGACGACGATGTAGAATCTGCATTCCCAATCGAGGCAGGAAGATATCTGATTCACACTAGCAATTTTATTCTCATTTACGATACTATAAACAAGAAAATAAGTAGCACTTTACATACTGGAAATCTTGATGGCAGATTAAAAAATATCGCTTTATGCTCTGAAGCAAATCATTTTTGGTATCAGGATCCCAGTGGCTTTTCCATCCGTCGCGTCAATTGGGATGCTAAGGGTCAACTTAGTGAAACACTGAGAATGTATCCACAACTCCATGGCCACCCTTTATATCTATTGCCGGATGGTTATTACGCTTCGAAAGGTTCAGGGTCTTTGGGGCTCCACTTTTCAGACAGGAAAAAAACCTTCCCCTTCGAACAATTCGATCTTCGCCTAAACCGCCCGGATATCGTTCTGGAACGCTTGGGAGCGCCAGAAGAAGCCCTTGCCATCGCCAAGCAACTCCGCGAGAAGCGCCTCAAGCGCATGGGCGTGACCGAGGACATGCTCCAACCCGATTTCCACCTGCCTGAAATCGAAATTGTCGGCGATCTCCCATCCTCCACGGCGGAGAGCGAACTCGCCCTGAAGATCAAAGCCACCGACAGCAAATACCCCCTCGATCGCCTTCGCCTCTATGTGAACAATGTGCCCGTCAACGGCAAGGAGGGCGAACTCCTGCGCGACGCCAAATCCCAATCCCTCGAACGCACCATCCCGATCAAACTCGCCGCCGGGCGCAATAAAATCCAAGTCTCCGTCCTCAACAGCGCCGGTGCCGAGTCCCTCTACGCCAACGCTGAGGTGCCGCGGAACATTTGCAGGGCGCCTTCGAGCGTCCCAGGCCTTCACCCTTCGACGCCGGGCCAGTGGGGTTTCGAGATACGCCAACCCTGAGTGGAACCTGAAATATGCCGCCAAGGATGCCCAAGACATCCTCGAACGCGTCAAGGCGCGATCCGGCTCCAGCTACGGCGAAATCAAGCAACTCCTCATCACCGACCGCGAGGCCACCAAGGAAAGCCTCGGCAAAATCCGCGATTTCCTTTCCAAAGCCACCGTGGACGACACCGTTCTTATGTTCGTCGCAGGTCACGGACTCCTCGACAGCAAATACGATTACTATTTCGGAACCTCCGATATCGACTTCGACAATCCATCTGGCAACGGAATCGCCTTCGAGGAATTTGACGACCTCCTGGCCGAACTCCCCTGCCTGCGCAAATCCCTCCTCATCGACACCTGCCACGCGGGAGAACTCGACGAGGACGAGAAGAAAATGCTCGCCAGCGCCCAGACCAACCCGAACCAGGTCGTCGCCATGCTCCCCTCCGGAGCACGCGGCATGACCATCAAGCCCATCGAAGGCGCACGCGGCAAAAGCGAGTGGTATGACCGCCTCCAAGGCCTCTTCGTGGACCTCCGTCGCGGCAGCGGGTCCACGATCCTGAGTTCCTCCGCTGGAGCCGAATACGCCCTCGAAAGCAGCGAGCAAAAGAACGGCCTCTTCACCTACGCCGTTCTCGAAGCCCTTGACGGCAAGGAAGGCTCCGACGCCAACAAAGACGGCTCCGTCACCATGAGCGAACTCGCCAACTATGTAAAAACCCGTGTCGCCGCCCTCACCAACAACAAACAAACTCCCAATGTCCGCCGCGTGAACCTCGAAGGCGATTTTAGTTTATCAACCCCATAGCCATGACACCATCTGAATTAGAACAAGAACTTGAAAAAGAACATAAGCGCATTCACGGAAAGTTATTCCCTCCAAAAACTATTCGAGCAAAAATTTTTTTAAGGATAGTGACGCAAGAAGAAATTGATAAATCCATTCCCAATTTAGTTTCATCATATTATTTTAATGATGATTGCATAATGATATGTGTGACGGAATCAGATTTACAGGATGACATTCGAATCCGCGGATGCCCAATAGCTCAATTCGACCCAATATGGAAAAGAGATATTCTCCATGAAACTCTCCATGAATACCAGTATAAATGTGTTAATAAGCCCAGTGAGGAAGGAATGAATCTAATGAGAAAAGATAAATATAAATTTACTGCGAATGGCCACGACTCAAATTTTTACACAGCGATTACTCATTGTGCTAAAAAATTAGGATTTTCAAACGAGGAATTTCTTAAAATGATATGAGCAAACATTTAAAAATGATAATTGGAATATAAACTGAGCAGGTCTTTTAGTAATGTTATTTCAAATTTCAATTCCTCGCTTTCCCCGCCTCGCTTTCCTCCTTCTCACTTCTTACTTCTTACTTCTTCTTCCCCTCCCCCTTTTCGCCCAGAGCGCCGAAGAGGCAGAGGAATTAACCGCCCAAGGGCGTGCACTTCATGAACAAGGAAAATCGCTTGAGGCCATATCACTACTTAATCGCGCCTTGGCAATCCGAGAAAAAGACCTCGATCCTCAGCATCCCGATACGGCACAAAGTCTCAACAATCTGGCCATTGTTTACTTCGCCATGGGTAACAACATTAAAGCACTTCCACTCCATCAGCGCGCCTTGGCAATCCGAGAAAAAGCCCTTGGCCCCCAGCATCCCGATACAGCAGCAAGCCTCAACAATCTGGCAAATGTCTACCGCGACAATGGTGACAACGACAAGGCCCTACCGCTCTATGAACGCGCCTTGTCGATTTGGGAGAAAGTCCTTACTCCTCAGCATCCCAATACGGCTACAAGCCTCAATAATTTGGGTCTTATTTACGAAGAAATTGGCGACTACTCCCAGGCCAAGCGTTTCCACGAGCGCTCATTGGCGATTCGGGAAAAAGCCCTCGGCCCGCAGCATCCCGATACGGCAGCAAGCCTCAACAGTCTGGCAAAAGTTTACCATACCATGGGCAACAGCGACAAAGCAATCCCGCTCCTTGAACGCGCCTTGGCGATTCGTGAAAACACCTTCGGCCCTATGCATCCAAATACAGCCAGCAGCCTCAAAAATCTGGCAAATCTTTACTCCAATGTGGGAGACATCCACAAGGCTATGCGTCTTTACGCAAGAGCTTTAGAGATCGAGGAAAAAGCCCTCGGCCCACACCATCCTAGGACGGCAAATAGCCTTACCAACCTAGCTTCTCATTGCAAATCCATGGGAGACAATGCAAAGGCACTGAAACTTTATGAGCGTGCGTTAGCTATCCGTGAAAAAGTCCTCGGGCCCGAGCATCCTGACACAGCCAGCAGCCTAAACAATCTGGCCTCTATTTACTTTCGGTTGGGTGACTACGCTAATGCCCTATCTCTCTTCGACCGCGCTATGGTAATCAATAAAAAGGTCCTTGGGCCAGAACATCCAAATACATCAATGAGCCTCAACAACATGGCTATGAGTTTTCAATCAATCGGAGACTTCGAAAAGGCACTACCGCTAATGGAACAAGCCTTGGAGCTTCGAAAAAAAACCCTCGGGAAAGAGCATAAATCTACTGTTGAGAGTTTTAACAATCTGGCTGCTCTTTACAACTCCATGGGAGACTACCAAAAAGCCCTGCCGCTTTTCGAGAGCGTCTTGGCGATCTCGGAACAAAAATATGGGCCTGAAAATCCCGTCACGGCTGTAAGCCTAAGCAATTTAGCTGCTCTTTACAACTCTATGGGAAACAATTTAAAGGCACTGCAGCTTTACGAGCGCGCGTTAGTTATTTTTGAAAAATCGCTCGGTAAAGATCATTTGAATACAGGCGTTTGCCTCTACAATCTGTCTAATCTTTACCAGTCCATGGCAGACAACGCAAAATCACTGTTACTCGCTGCTCGCGCCTTGGAGGTTTATGAAAAATGGCTTGGAATTGAGCATCCAGTTACATCTAACATTGTTAAATGTGTGGCTATCATAAATTACCTTTTGGACAA
>JAGYIV010000008.1 GCA_018402345.1 Terrimicrobiaceae bacterium | reverse complement strand
GCCGCATCGACATCCGGAGCCACCCGCCATCGAAAATCGTTCCGATTTCCGCCACGCCCTCCCCGTAGCGGAACCTGGAACAGGTTTCGGCCACCACCGGCGAGACCACACCGACCGCTTTCGAAAATCGTTCCGATTTCCGTCGCTTCGGGATTCGGTGGGTGATCAGAACGAGAAGCCGAGCGAGGTGCTGATGATGTTGTTGGTGTAGCCCTCGGCTCCGAAGTTCACGTTGTAGAACACCGATGCGCTCCAGCGGTCGCCCACCTTCGCGCTGATGCCTGCTCCCCCGAACACGCTGTTGCTGTATGGCGCGCTGGTTTCGTAGTCGAACGACGGCCCGCTGCCGCCTTCGAGCGCCGAGTTGATGTTGCGCGGTTCGTTCAGGAACTCGTGCATCCAGAACCCGCGCACTTCGGGGATGAGCGTGATGTTTGAGGCAACTTCCCAGTTGTAGGCGAGGCGCGCACCGAGGTTCGTGCGGAGGCTGTTCGCGTTCTGCTGGCCGAGTGCGAGGTCGAGGCTGTCGGCTCCAGTTTCCGTAAACCCGCCGATGCCGGCATAGGTGTATTGGGCTCCAATGATCGGGCCGAGCGTGAACTTGCCGATCTCGAAGTCCTTCCCGAGGTTCAATGCCGCGCTGAATTGGCCGCTGTCCGGGTTCGCCCGCGCCGTGCGGTCGATCGTGCCGAACTCAATCGAGCGGCGGGTTTGGAAGCCGGTGTAGCCACCGCTCACGATGGCGTCGGCGTAGTAACCATCCTCGTGCGTGTAGCTGCCGTAGAGGCCGAAGAGCGCGCTGTTGCCGCGTGTGCTGCTGCCGCCGTTGTATTTCGCGTAGCTGTATTCGTAGCCTGCGAAGAGGCCCGCCACGAAGTTCTCGCTCAGGCGGTAGTCGGCACCAACGAGGAACCCGCCGGCGTTATTGTTGTAGTTCGGGACTCCGGCCAGTCCGCGCGAGATCGAAAACTCTCCGTTGGCCATCACCCACGCGTTCCAATTCGTATCGATGGCGGATTCCACAATCGGCGATGCCGTTTTTGCATCCGCCGTGCTCTTGCCATCCTTGTCGTATTTGATCGGTTGGCTCAGGCCGATGGCTTGGAATCCTACCGGCCCCAGACGCAGGGTGCCGAGACGCTGCGAGAGGAGTTGGGTCTGATTGTAGGTCTGCTCGATCAGGATGTCCCCGAGGCTCTCGTAAAATCCGGGCATGATCTGGTCGAAGGCTGCGGGGAATTGCTCCGCCGTCAGCGAGTCGAGGGCCGTGCCAACGGTGACTGCGTCGCCATCGGTCGCCAGCACAAAGCTGTCGAGGGCCTTGGCCACATTGCGTTGGTTTGGGTTGAGCGCGTAGGGAACGAAGCTTTCCGGCCCGAAGAGGAGCGCTCCGACCGTTCCAAGGTTCAAGAAACGCCCGCGCAGACCGTCGGGAACCACGATTGAATCGAACTCGCCCACAATGCTTCCCGCCTGCAGGAAGTCGTAGCGTGTGCCGGGCGTGATTTTCGCGCCTTCATAGGATTGCGCCTCCAATGTGCCGCCGAGGGTCGCTTGGCCACTCACGACGATGCGGTCGAAGTTCGTGGGGCTGGCAATTTCGATGACGGTCGAACTGCCATCGGAGAGCACCAGGTTGCCGGCGATGCTCAGCGTGCCGGGGGAATTGCCCGGGGAGAGGTTGCCCAGCACCACAACATTTTGGGTGATGATCAGGCCCGCGCCGCCGAGAGTAGCGGTCGGATCGACCACGACCTCGTTCGCGGCCAATTGCCCATTCACAGACAGGAGTCCAGCATTCACAAGCGCTGTGCCGTTGACACTCATGTTGCTTTGGACATCGAGTTCCCCAGTCCCAAGCTTGTCAAAATTTCCCGGTGTGACGACTGTGCCACCGCTAACAACAGATGCACCGGACTGCACGTTGAGCACGCCTGAGGTGACGATGAGTTTTCCCCCCGTTTCGATGGCGAGCGGAGCGTTGTTACCGAACTTCAACGCATTCACTATGTTGGTTTGGCCCTTTGTTATTGTAGCTTGGGTGACATCGTAGTCGGCCACGACCGGCGTGTTTGGCCCGCCGTTGTTTTCGATGTTCGGGCCGGTGGACTCGGCACCGGTGACTGTGTAGACCACAGTTTTATTGGTCGTTGTAAAACTTCCGAAGAGCTTTGTGTATTCGCCGTGGGCTGCTGTGAATTTCGTGTTGTCCGCAGACACGGTTCCATTGGTCGAAACCAGTGTGTAATCGCCGGAATCCAGCGCTTGAACCTCGCTGAAGTCGAAGGTCGCGTTTCCCGGCGTGGAAACCGTAAAGTTTCCGGCGACATTGATTTTCAAGTCCTGCGCGAGCGGTGAACTTCCCGTGTCGAAGAAGGCAATCCTGCCGCCGGTCCAATCAAGGTTGCCGCCGATCGAGAGCGTCTGGTTGCCCATGATCAGCTCCTGTGACGAAGTGGCCAGCAATTTGCCGCCATTGATCGTGACGCTGCCTGTTCCCAGCGCCTGCGGGGCTTCCACCCAGAGTTTTCCTTCCGAGATCGTGGTTCCACCAGTGTAGTTGTTGGTGGATCGAAGCCTCGTCACTCCCGATCCGACCTGCGCGAAGGAACCGGCTCCGCTGATGACGTTGGAAATAATGGCTTCGTTGATGCGGTTGACGGCAAAGGTCGCTCCGGAATCCACAGAGATGTTGCCGCTGATGGCGCCAGCTGTGCCGCCGAGGGCGAGTGTTCCTGCGGAGATGGTGGTGAGACCGCTGTAGCTGTTATTTCCGGAGAGCGTCAGGGTTGAGCTGCCGTTCTTTGTCAGCGCGGAGTTGCCTGAAATGACCCCGCTGATTTCGATGCCGGCAGCGGCGGCATCAATCGTGAGAACATCGCCAGCCGTCAAATCCATCCCGATGGTTTGAAGATTGGTGGAGGCGTTGATGATGCCGTCCTCGCCGATTTGCAGGGTGTTGCCATTGACGGTGTAGGCACCTGCGCCTTCGACGAAGTTGAACCCGGAGATCGTCGAGAGGGTGGCGGCAGCGAAGTTGTTCGTGCTCGTGCCGCCAGGCCCGGCGAATTCCACTTCGTCGCCGTTTTCGGGGAACGCCTCGTCTTCCCATTGCGTGTCGGTGGTCCAATTTCCGGAGCCGGTGATCCATGTGGCGGCGGATTTGTAGTTGAGGATCAGCGCGGTGTTGTTGGCACCAAGGCTCATGAAATAGCGACCGTCGTTTCCAGTCATCCCGGCGGGATCAAACGCGAAGGCTTTTTTCTCGAATCCGCTGATTCCGCCCTCAAAGCTGCCGACTTCCCAAGACGCTTTCTTCACATCCGCAAGCGTGGCGTTGCCCAGCGTGGAAAGGGTGAAGCTGATCTGATTGGCCGACGTCGCGTTGAGGGTGAGCATTCCGCCCGAGGTGATGAGATCCCAATCCGAACCTGCCGTGCCGCTCACGCTGGCGAGTTCCCAGTTGTAAATACCGCCGCCGTTCCAAGTGCTGTTGCCGACGGTGAGTGTGGCGGTGGTATTGCCAGTGCCGGGGGCGATCGTGCCGCCTGAGTTGAGGGTGAGCGCACCGAGGGTGCCGTTGCCTTGCAGCTTGCCGGCTGTGATGGTGGTCGCACCGACGACAGTGCCACTGATCGTTGTTTCCCCGCCACCGATGGTCAACGCACCGCCAATGCTTCCGCTGCTTGATAGCGCACCGCTGGTTGTGACATTTCCTGCGATGTTTCCTCCGTTGATGAATGTGCCTGCGTTCGCAAGCGAGGCGACCGTGCCATTGTTGGTGGCTGTGGCGCCGAGTTGGTTGTCCACACTTCCTGCTGTGCCGCTTTGCTGCACGTTGAGGATGGCGCTGTTCGTCACAGCGGCCACTGATCCACTGACATCCAAGCTGCCTACTGTGACTGTCGAGCTGCCCACAACCTGCCCCTCGGCTCCGATTGTCGCCGTTCCTCCGTTGATTCCCAGAGTTCCGCCAATCCGGCCTGTGCTTGTGAGCGTGCCGTTGGTCGTGACGCCTCCAGTGATGTTGCCGCTGTTGGTGAAGATGCCCAGGTTGGTGAGCGATGCGACCGTGCCATTATTGGTGGCGGTGGACAGATTAGTAACCGCTCCGGCTCCGCCGCCTTGGTTGATGGTGAGCGTGTCGGAATTGCTGACATCGGCGAGGGTGCCGTCCACTTGGAGGGTGCCAGTGGAAACGGTGGTGGCTCCCAACACTTGGCCGCCTGAACCGATCGTCGCGTTGCCGCCGGCGACCTCCAGCGTGCCGCCGATGGATCCCGAACCGCTGAGCGTGCCGTCGGTCGTGGCGTTGCCGGTGATGGCGCCGCTGTTGGTGAAGGTTCCTGCATTTGCCAGCGAGGCGACTGTGCCGTTGTTGGTCGCGGTGGCGCCGATTTGGTTGGTCACGCTTTCCGCCGTTCCGCCTTGCTGGACTGTGAGGGTCGCGTTGTTGGTGACCGATGCCACCGTGCCGCTGACATCCAATGTGCCTGCTGTGACTGTCGTGCTGCCAGCGACCTGTCCCAAGGCTCCAATCGTCGCCGAGCCGCCATCGACTCCCAAGGTGCCGCCGATCCGGCCGGTGCTTGTGAGCGTGCCGTTGGTTGTGGCGTTACCGGTGATGTTGCCGCTGTTTGTGAAGGTTCCTGCATTTGCCAGCGAGGAGACGATGCCGTTGTTGGTGGCGCTTGCTCCAAACAGGTTGTTTACACTACCCGCCGATCCTCCTTGCTGGACTGTGAGGGTCGCATTGTTGGCCACACCGGCCACAGTGCCGCCCACTGTCAACTCACCGGCATTCACCGTTGATTCGCCCACAACCTGTCCGTTGGCACCAATCGTCGCTGACCCACCATCCACTCCCAAGGTGCCGCCGATACGACCTGTGCTCGTAAGCGTGTCGTTGGACGTCACGCTTCCGGTGATGTTGCCGCTGTTGGTGAAGGTGCCGGCATTTGCCAACGAGTCGACGATTCCGTTGTTTGTGGCGCTTGCTCCAATCAGGTTGGTTACGCTTCCCGCCTCGCCGCCTTGCTGGACTGTGAAAGTCGCATTGTTGGTCACACCGGCCACAGTGCCGCCCACTGTCAACTCACCGGCATTCACCGTTGATTCGCCCACAACTTGTCCGTTGGCACCAATCGTCGCTGACCCACCATCCACTCCCAAGGTGCCGCCGATACGACCTGTGCTCGTAAGCGTGTCGTTGGTCGCGACATTGCCAGTGATATTTCCGCTATTGGTGAAGGTTCCGGCGTTGGCCAGCGAGGCGACTGTGCCGTTGTTGGTGGCGCTTGCTCCAAACAGGTTGGTTACGCTTCCAGCCTCGCCGCCTTGCTGGACTGTGAGGGTCGCATTGTTGGTCACACCGACCACTGTCCCGCCCACTGCCAAACTTCCCGAATTGACGGTTGTTGCTCCCGAGACCTGGCCGCCCGCTCCGAGCGTTGCCGTGCCGCCATTGACTTCCAGGGTTCCTCCGATTTGGCCATTGCCCGTGAGCGTTCCATTGGTAGTCACGCTTCCGGTGATGTTGCCGCTGTTCGTGAAGGTGCCGGCGTTTGCCAGCGATGCAACCGTTCCGTTGTTTGATCCGGTTGCGCCGACTTGGTTGGCCACGCTTCCCGCTGTGCCGCTTTGCTGGACGATGAGCGTGGCATTGTTGGTCACGCCTCCGATTGAACCCTCCACCGATAGAGTGCCTGCATTGACAACAGTTCCCCCGGCTTGGCTGTTCACCCCGCTGACTGTCACGACTCCACTGCCATTCTTCAGGAGACTTCCGGTGCCGCCCATGTTCCCCGCATAGGTGCCGTTTGTGCTTTGGTCAAATACCACCGTGGCGTTGTTTTGGATGGCTCCTTGCAGGCTCGCTGTTGTTCCCACAAGCGTTCCTGCATTGAGCGCCGTTCCTCCAGAGTAACTGTTGGAACCTGAGAGAGTCAGTGTTTGGCTGCCTTCTTTCGTGAGCGAGTGGCTGCCGACGATATTCCCGGAGACCACAAGGTTGGCTGTGTTCGCGGCGAAGGTTTGGTCGGCGCCGAGGGCGATGTTCAAGCCGAGGGTTTGGGTGTGGTTGGAGTTGTTCACGATGCCGCCCGCACCGATCGAAAGATTGCCTCCGGCCAGCGTGTAGGCTTCTCCCGCATTTGCGGTGAAGGTCAACCCGCTGATCGAGGTCAGGTAATTGTCGTTCGTGCTCGTTCCGCCCAGTCCTGCGAACTCGATTGGCGCGTCCTCCACCGGCAGCGCGTTGTCCAGCCAGTTCGTGTCCGTGGACCATGTGCCGTTGCCTGCATCCCAGACAAACAAGGTGCGGTAGTTCAGGTCGAGTGAAGTGGAGTTCGTAGACATGGAAAACGCGCCCACACCTGCCGCGCCATCGAATCCGGCGGGGTTGATCAAGAATTTTTCGGTCGAGAATCCGGTGATGTTCCCAGAGAAGTTCGCGATTTGCCACTTGTAGCTTTCGGCGGTGGAATCAAACCCGCTGCCGGCAAGCGCTGTCGCATTGATCACGAATTTTTCGCCGGATGTGGCATTGATCGACAGGCTGCCGCCCGAGGTGATGAGGTCCCAATCCGTTCCCGCTGTGCCGGTGGCGCTGCCGAGCTGCCAGTTGTAAATGCCGCCACCGTTCCACACGCTATTTCCAACGGTGATGGTGCCAGGGCTGTTGCCGGGAGCGATGGCGCCGCCGGAGTTGATCGTCAAAGCTCCGAGCGCACCGGTCCCCTGCAGCACGCCGCCTGAGAGAGTGGTAGCGCCGAGGACGGTGCCGTTGATGGTTGTCACCCCGCCGCTCACAGCCAATGCCCCGCTGAGCGTGCCGGTGCTGCTGAGTGTGCCACTGGTCGTCGTGTCTCCAGTGATGTTTCCGCTGTTGGCGAAGGTTCCCGAATTCACCAGCGACGCCACCGTGCCTGCGTTTGTTCCTGTTCCTCCATTGGTTACCGCCCCGGCGGTGCCGCCGCTTTGAACCGTAAAGATCGCGTTGTTGCTCACCGACCCCACGCCACCACTCACTTCCAGCGTGCCGCTTGTCACTGTCGAGCTGCCCACAACCTGTCCCTCGGCTCCGATTGTCGCCGTTCCTCCGTTGATTCCCAGAGTTCCGCCAATCCGGCCTGTGCTTGTGAGCGTGCCGTTGGTCGTGACGCCTCCAGTGATGTTGCCGCTGTTTGTGAAGATGCCCAGGTTGGTGAGCGATGCGACCGTGCCGTTGTTGGTGGCTGTAGCGCCGAGTTGGTTGGTCACGCTGCCCGCCGCGCCGCTTTGCTGGACCGTGAGGCTGGCGCTGTTGCTCACACTGGCCACCGAGCCGCTGACATCCAAGGTGCCAGCAGTGACTGTCGAGGCGCCCACAACCTGACCTCCGCTACCGATTGTCGCCGATCCTCCGTTGATTCCCAGAGTTCCGCCGATCCGGCCGGTGCTCGTAAGCGTCCCATTGGTTGTGGCGTTGCCGGTGATGTTTCCGCCGTTGGTGAAGGTGCCTGCGTTTGCCAGCGACGCGACGGAGCCGCTGTTGGTGGCTGTTGCGCCGAGTTGGTTGGTCACGCTGCCCGCCGTGCCGCCTTGCTGGACTGAGAACGAGGCGTTGTTGCTCACGCTGCCGAGGACTCCCGTCACGGATAGCGTGCCGGCGTTTACTGTTGTTCCGCCGGTGTGGGAGTTCGCTCCTCCCATGGTCACTGTGCCGGTGCCATTTTTCACGAGAACGCCGTTGCCGCTCATCGCTCCCGCGTAGGTGCCATCGGTGCTCTGGTCAAAATTGACTGTTGCCGAGTTGGCGATCGCTCCTTGCAGGCTGGTTGTCGTGCCGGCCAGCGTGCCCGAGTTCACGGTCGTGCCACCGTTGTAAGTATTGTTACCCGAAAGCGTGAGGGTATTGTTGCCGTTTTTCACCAGAACGCCTGTGCCGCTCATCACGCCTGCATACGTGCCGTTTGTAGATTGATCGAAATTCACCGCTGCGTTGTTGGCGATGGCTCCTTGCAGGCTGGTGGTCGTGCCAGCCAGCGTGCCGGTGTTGACCGTCGTGCCTCCCGAGTATGTGTTGCTGCCAGAAAGCGTGAGGGTGTTGTTGCCATCCTTGACCAGCGCACCGCTGCCGCTCACGACTCCTGCATACTCCACGGCGTCCGAGCGGTTGAAGGACAGCGTGGCGTTGTTGGAAATGTCGCCGGTGACTGATCCACTGGTGTCGCCGTTGCCGAGGGAGAGGGTGCCTGCCGAGATGGTGGTGCCGCCGGTGTGGATGCTGTCGGCGGTGAGCGAGGTTGTGCCGTTTCCGATTTGGCTGACCGAGAGGTTGCCGGTGAGGATCGGGCTGAAGGCGAGGTTCGAGTCGGTGTGGTTGAAGACGACTTTGTGGCCCGTGCCTGTGCCCGTGCCGATGCCAAGGGAGGTGGTGAGCGTTCCCGCAGCGGCTCCATTGCCGATCTGGAGGGTGGAGTTTGTGCCGGAGAGTTGGATTCCAACGGCGTTGATGGCGCCGGAACCGGCGACTCGGAGTGAGTTGTTCGAGCCATCAAGGCCGACCGTGGCGTTGGCGAGGTTCAGGACGGAGCCTGTGCCTTCCACGCTGACAAGGTTGTTTTCTGAGGCGGCACCATGGCCGATGAAGGTGTTGCCGGCGACGGTGACATTGGCGCCGCTGGTGACGGCGAGGGTGTTGTTCGAGCCAGCAGATCCCACGCGGAGGGTGCCTGTGTTGGCCCAAGTGGAGCCAGTGCCAGAGATGGTGGCTGTGTTGTTCGAGGAAGTGGCGTCGTGGCCGATGCGGGCGTTGCGGGTGGTGAGCGACCCGCCGTTGTCGATGGCGAGGGTGTTTTCCGAGCCGCCTTGGCCGACATAGAGCGTGCCGTTGTTGGTGAGTTGCGAGCCGGTGCCGTTGATCGAGAGGGCGTTGCCGTTTGATCCGGCGTTGAAGCCGATGACGGAGTCGAGGTTTTCAGACACGACCTTGCCGCCGTTTTCAATCGCGAGGGTGTTCGATGAGCCGTTGTCGCCGAGGTAGATCAGGCCGGCTGTGCGGAGGGCCGAGCCGGTCCCGCTGACAAGGATCGTGTTGTTGGCGGAGGCAGCATCGAGGCCGAGGGTGACCGAGCCGGCGGTGGCATTGCCGCCTGCGGTGATATTCAGGGCGTTGTCATCCGCGAAGTAGCCGACCACGACATCCGAGGTGCTGTTGAGCACGCCGCTGGTGAGGTTGAGGGTGCTGTTCGAACCGTAGCCGCCGATCCAGGTGGAGGCGGCGGTGACTGTGCCGTTTCCGAGGATGTCGAGGGTGTTGCCTGTGCCGCCGAAGCCGACATTGATGAGGTTCGAGACGGTGAGCGAGGCCGGGCTCGAGCCGCCACCGACAGTGACGGTGTTGTTGTCCGAGCCACCTTGCTCGCTGAGGGTCATGTTGCCCGCGCTTACTGTGCCGAGGATGTCGAGGGTGTTGTCCGAAGACGAATTGCCGACGAGGATTTTCGAGGTTCCGGTGAGGGAACCGCTGGATGCGATGGCCAATGTTCCAGCGTCGATGGTGGTCTCGCCGGTGTAGGTGTTCGAGCCGGAAAGGGTGAGTGTTTCGTTGCCTTCCTTCGTAAGGGAGGCATTGCCGGAGATGTTGCCGCTGACGACGAGGTTGGCGGTGTTGGCGGCGAAGGTTTGGTTCGCGCCGAGGACGAGGTCCATGCCGACGGTGTTTGTGAAGGCGGAGTTGTTGGTGATGCCGCCTGTGCCGATTGTGAGGGCTCCGCCGGCCAGTGTGAACGATCCGGTGGAGTTGTTTGTGAAGGCGAGCCCTCCGATGTTCCCGACGCTGGAGTCGTTTGTGCTGGTGCCATTGGTGCCGGCGTAGTCCACCGTCACGCCATTGAGTGGCAGGGCTCCGTTTTCCCAGTCGGCGGTATTCGTCCAATTGCCGGTGCCGCCAATCCATGTGGCCACTGTGGCGTAGCTGAAGTTGAGGGCGGTGCCGTTGCTGGTGATGCCAAAGGCATACATGGAGGGGAGGTTTTCAAATCCTGTGGGATTGATTGTGAAGGCCAACGGATCGAACCCTGAAATGCCACCGGCGAATTCGGCGATTTTCCAACTGGCGTTTTTGACATTCGGATCAAAGCCGCTGCCATTGGTGGTGCTTGCATTGATGATGAATTGGTCTCCGGCGTTGGCATTGATGGTCAGGTTGCCGCTGGAGGTGATCAAATCCCAGCCCGTGCCTGCCGTGCCATTGGCCGAGGCGAGTTCCCAGTTGTAGATGCCGCCGCCGTTCCAGGTCATGTTGCCTGTGGTGATGATGCCGGCCGAGTTGCCGGGGGCGATGGTGCCGCCGGAGTTGATGGTGACCGCACCGAGGGTGCCGGTGCCGGAGAGGGTGGCGCCGCTGTTAATTGTCGTGGCAGCGTTAGCCATGCTGCCAGTGAGGGATACGGTGCCGGAGTTGATGGCTGCCGTGCCATTGAAGGAACTGCTATTGCCGGACACAGTCAGAGTGCCTGCTCCTGTCTTGGCGAATTCTCCCGACCCGCTGAGCGCACCAGAGTAGGTGCCATTTGAAGTTTGGTTGAAGACCACGCTGGCATTAGTGGTAATAGCGCCTTGGAGGCTCTGGGTATTGCCTTCGAGCGTGCCAGAAGTAATGAATGTGCCTCCCGTGTAGGTGTTGTTGCCGGAAAGGGTCGTTGTTCCCGTGCCGATTTGGTTCACGGTCAGGTTGCCCTCCATGATCGAGCTAAACGAATGGTTGCCGCTGTGGTTGAAGTTCACGATGGCTGTGCCATTACCAGCGGTGACTCGGGCGGCTTGCAGGTTGCCGACTGTAGTGCCGTTGCCGAGGTTGAGGGTGCCGGTGGCGTTGGCTTCACCGGCCAAGGTTAGATTTCCGCCACCGCCTCCGACCACAACATTTCCGCCGGTGAGGTTCAAGGTGCCTGTGGAAGAATTTTCGTCACCGACATACATGTCTCCAGAGGTCGACCAGGTGCCGCCGCTGACATTGGCAACACCGGTGCTGTTGCCATATTTTCCGATCATGCCATTTGCATTCGAAATATTACCACCGGTGAGATTGAGTGTTCCGTCACCCCAGTAGCCCACGCGCATGCTGAGGGAACTGGTCCAGTTGCCACTGTTGATATTCGCTGTGCCAGCGCTCCCGTTGCCATAGCCTATAAACCCGGCGGCACCAGATACATTACCGCCGTTGAGTGTGAAGGTTGCATCATCACCGCTACCAAAACCCGCATATAAATTCGAAGCGGAGTGGGAAATCTGTCCGGTGGAAGAGACCTCAAGCGTTCCCCCGGAGATGGTGGTGCCGCCGGAGTAGGTGTTGTTGCCAGAGAGAGTGAGCGTGCCATTGCCGACTTTCGTGATCGATCCCGTGCCGCTCAGCACGGCGCTGTAGGTGGTGTTCTGGGAATTTGCGCCGATGGAGAGGGAATTATCTCCCATGGAGAGGTTTCCGGTGCCTGTGAGGCCGCCGAGGTTGTAGGTGTTTGTGCCATTGACGGAAAATTGAAGCGAGCCTGAATTGCTAAAAATGGCCAGCGTGGACCCGGCCAACGCATTGACATTTGCCAGGCTCAATGTGGCACCGGGGTTGATTGTTGTGTTGCCGGTAAAGGAGTTGTTTCCCGAGAGCGTCGTGGCACTATCAATAGTCGCCCCAACGGCTCCGGCGAGATTGGCCGTGATATTGGCCGTGCCGAAGACGAAGCCCTCGGCAGACGAGGTGAGCGTGCCGGTGCCTATGATGGATCCGTCTGTCACGGTCACCTTGCGGACGGTTTGGTTTGTGGTGGCGATATCGAGCAGGGCGCTAGCGACGAGCAAGTTGGCCGATGCCGCAGAGAGCGTGGCGTTTGAACCCAAGACCATGTTACCACCTGTCACGGAGGTGGAGAAACTCCGGGTGCTGTTGCCATTCAGCGTGAGGGTGCCGTTGCCGTATTTGATCAACCCGACGGCTCCGCCGCCGGTGGCGAGGCTGGTGGTGTCACCGATATCGTCGTCGATCACGAGATCTTCCCCGTTGGTATCGATGCCGAGCATGGATTTATCGAGGAAGCCCCCTGCTGTGCCGGAACGGTTGGCGGTGATGAGATTTTGGATGATGGTGGAAACTTGGGTGGCATTGAAGCCGGCAGAGCCTGTGCGAAGGGAGAAGATGCCGTAGGAATCGACGGAGATATTTTCCGGAGTCCAAAGTGTCTCGTTGCCGCTATACAGAGTGCTTACCGTCTGGAACTGGAGCTTGGCATTATCCTTGGTCGGAGCGCCAGAATTGCTGGACGGGGAGGGAGATTGAGTCCCATACCACTCTGCTCCATCAACGATCGTTCTGCCTGTGTAGGAGTTATTGCCGCTGAGGTAAACAATTTCGGGCTCGGAAACATTGTAACTCGAGCCGGAGGTGTTTGTTTTGATCAGTGAGGCATTGCCCGAAAGATTGGCCGTGGCATTGCCTTTGATCAGGGTGTAGTTCCCAGTGGCTATGAAAGCACCGCTTTCGCCGGCGAGCAGGCCCTCCTTAAGTGTGATGTCCACAAACTGCTGGGTGTAATTCCCGACATTGAACCCATAAGAGGCTGAGCTTTTGGAGTTCACGACGAGGTCGGAAGTTGGTAGCAGGGCGTTGTTTCGGCCTAATGCAACCACACCTTCAAAGATGCTCAACCCGCCGGAAAAAGTATTGGTAGAATTGAGGGTCAGCACGCCTGCTCCGATCTTGTCCATGCCGATCGCCCCGCTATCCGGGCGGTCGGTGATATTAGTGGTGAGTGTAAAGTTGCTTGTCGTGTTGAGGCCAATCTTTGAATTTGCTACAAAGCCGCCGGTGCCATTTTGGGTGAGTCTGGAGAAAATATCGGCGATTTGATCGTTATTGAAGCCGTCAGTTGCGGTGCCATTACCTGTTCCAAGCGCGAGTGTAGAATTTGCACTGACGCTGATTTTTTCTTTGGTCCAAGAGGCATTGTTTCCACTGTAGAGGGACTGGAAATTGTCAAAGGAGAGGATACCTGAACTGATAGTAATGTTGCCTGTGGAAGTGTTATTCCCGCTGAGATAGACGCGGCCATTGTCATAGCTGTCGGATCCGGATCCGATCGAGTTCTTTGTGAGTCCAGCCGTGCCATTGAGCGAAAGGGAAACCGTGCCGGCGCGCAGGTCGTAGTTTTCTGCGGTGGTGGTAAGCGTGCCGGCGCCGGTGGCTTGGGCGGATTGCGAATTCAGTAGGAACAGGCCGATTGTTTGATTGCTGCTGCCGATAGCAAATATGCCAACGATTGAGATGGTGACATTGCCATTGGAGGCCAGGGAGCCGCTGGATATATCAACTGTGCCTACAGAGACAAATGTTCCCCCGGTGAAAGTGTTGTTACCGGTCAGAAGAATTGTGCCGTTCGCTCCTGACGGATAGTTAATACCATTAAATGTGGTTCTAAGGCTTCCATTGCCGCTAATGATGCCGTTGTAGGTCCTCGTCCCCGCAAGAGAAGAGAGGTCGAATACAAGACTGCCCTCGTTCGAGACATTGCCCGTTAGGGAGCCTGCCCTGTAGGAGGATGGATCGATGACCCCGCCGATGGTCAAGGTGCCGGATTGAATGGTGGTGCCGCCGGTCATGGTAGCATTGCCGGCAAGGATGTTATTTGCCCCATTTCCAACGAGGAGGTTTCCATTTCCAGAAACCTCGATCTGGTAAGTCCCATTAGTGCCCAGGAACAGTGTCCCATTATTGGTAATATTGCCTTTGAGGCCCAGGCTATCCCCTGAGAGCGTGCCGGATTCGATAAATGTGCCACCGGTGTAGGAGTTATTGCCAGTGAGGCTGAGCGTGCCTTGCCCCGTTTTCACGAGGGTGAGGTTGCCGGAACCGGTGCCCGTGCGATTTTTGAATTCCGTGGAGATGGAGGCGTCGTTTCCGTTTGTATCAAGGCCTATATTGGCCCCGGCCGCGATGCCACCAGCGGAAGTTTGGTTTTGGGTGAGATTGCCAACGATGGTGTTGAGGTCGGTGGAGGAAAATGCTCCCGCGCCGCCCACCGCAAAGCTGATCGTGGAACCTGTCGCAACGGAGATGTTTCCGGAGTTCCAACGCGTGATATTTCCGCCGTAAAGGGAAGAGGTGTTCAGGAATGAGAGCGTGCCTCCCGAGATGGTGGTGCTGCCGGTATAGGTGTTGTTGCCCGAGAGGATGGCGGTGCCGGTGCCGGTCTTTGCGAGTGTGGCATTGCCGGCGAGGTTTGCAGTGGCGGTGCCTGATTGCACGGCGTAGCCCGATGCCGTGAGGGTGCCGCCATTTCCGGTGATCGAACCCGAGGCCAAGGTCACTTGATTGAACGTCTGGTTGTTCGCGTCGAGTGCGAGCGTGCCGCCTTGGACTGTGAGGTTTCCGGTGGCGACAAGAAGGTCCGATGAGGCGAGGGCGAGCGTGCCGCCTCGAATGGCTGTGGGGCCGGTGTAGGTGTTGTTGCCTGTGAGGGTCAGCGAGCCATTGCCGAGCTTGACGAAGCCCACCGCACCGCCGCCCTCGCGGTCCGCCGTAACCTCGTCCACCGACATGTCGCCAGTGACATCCAAGCCCACGCTGCCGCCGGCAAGGATGCCCCCTGCCGTGGCATTGGATGTGAGGATTTGGAAGATCGACCCGGCTTGCTCTTCCGAGAAGGAACCATTGGCTCCGACCGATAGGGCAAACGCCCCCCCGCTGTTCACGATGATGTTGTCGCCGGTCCAAGTGGAATTGTCGCCGTTGTAAAGCGAGGTGGGGGTGCCGAAGACAAGCACGCCGCCATTGCTCGTGGTGGTGCCGTTGTAGGTGTTCGTTCCCGAGAGGGTGATCGCATTCGAGCCGGTTTTTACAACCAGTCCAGCTCCCTCGATGCCGCCTTCGTAGAGGGAGTCCGTGCCATTCGATCCCATGGTGAGGGTGTAGGAGCCAAGATCGATCGTGGACCCAGCGGCGCCGGTGAGGGCTTCGATGGCTTGGTTCACGCCGAAAGCGACCGAGGAGGTGGCATCGATGATCAAGTCGCCGGGAAGGGCATTGGCGGCCGCGAGCGTGAGAGTCACGCCGTTGTTCAGATAGGTGGGGCCGTTGTAGGTGTTCGTCGCATTGAGCGTGATATTGCCGCCATTGAGAATGAGGTCGGAATTTTCGGCGGAGCCGACGATCGCTCCGTTGACCTGGATGCCGCCAGTGCCGCCGGCAAGAACGAGGATCGTGCCGTTTTTCGTGAGTGTGCCGGCGAGCGTGAGGAGGCCGCTGCCGCTGTTCTGGACGGTGTTGTTTCCGGCGCCGAGGGCTTTGATATTTTTTGCAAAAGTGGCGGCGGCTCCTGTGTAGTTGAGGGTGCCGGAGGTCGAGAGTTCGGCTCCGAGATCGAAGTCGGCATTGGTGCCGAGGGCCTGGGCGGCTGTGGCTGAAGCATTGGAAAGATCGAAGGAGAGCGTGCCGTCCTCCACAATCGTTTTGCCGCTGTAGGTGTTGCTGCCGGTCAGAACGAAAGTGGCGTTGCTGGTTTTCACGAGCTGCGCTGTGCCGGCGAGGAGGGCCGAGACGGAGCCGGATTGAATGGCGAACGAGGAGTTCGCTGTGAGTCGGCCGGCGCCGGTGATATTGCCACCGTTGAGAGCGACTGTGGACAGGGTTTGGTTATTGGAACCCAGGTTCAGTATGCCTGCGGCGTTAATGGAAAGGTTGCCTGAGGTGGCAAGCCGGTTGTTGCCGTCGAGCAGGAGCGTGCCGGCATCGATAATGGTGCCGCCGGTGTTCGATTGAGTCGTGTTGAGCGTAACGGTATTCGAGCCGAGCTTGAGCAGGGTGCCTGTGCCGGGGGCATTGTTTGAGAAGGTAAAGTCATCCGAGCGGTTCAGCGCGAGCGTGCCGTTGTTGGTGATGTCGCCGATGAGGGCCCCGGTGGTGCCGCCGTTGCCGATGGTGAGCGTGCCGCTGTTGATGGTGGTGGCTCCAGACACGGTCAGGTTGCCGCCGGAGATGCCAACGGGGTCGGTGGAGTTGATGGTGAGCGAGGAAATGGTCTGGTCGCCGCCGAGGTCGGTGGCGGTGGAGTTGGAGGAAATGGCAGAAAAGTTGATGTAGGCGTTCGTTTGGAAGTCTGTCGCCGGATCTCCCGAGGTCGAATTTTCGGACCAATTGTTGCCGTTGGTCCAAGTCGTGCCGTTCGTGCCGAGCCAATAAAGTGTGTCGTAGCCATTGGCTGGAACTTGGGAAGAGAGGGCAAGAAACACGGCGAGTGCAGTCAGTATCAACCGCAGCGAGGTCGAAGTATTTTTTATGGGCGACATAAAGTTTTCAGTTTTCAGCGTTCAGTTTTCAGCAAAAGCGGGGGAGTGGCGCTCCGCGCAGGAGGTTGGAATTTGGCGGAAATATTTTCTTCGTTCGAATCAAGCGGGGTCTTCACCCCATCGGAAGCGGATGAAATTTTCAGCGAAATATTTTTTATGGCGTGATTCATTTTCTTTGCGTCCAAAAACCCGAAACCCGCACTGGATCTGGTTCGCAGCTCGATTGGAGTTTCGGATTTTTAATGACCGGCAGGTGTTTTGCTTGGATCTGATTTTTCAAAATCATCGAAATCAGAACAAGGCATTTACTGGTAAACAGGAAACCCCTACCACTATGCAATCTGTAAAATTTAATTTATTGAACCACCAATCTCACGAATAACCACGAATAAAACCGAAACCAAAATTCTCCGGCGAAGCCGCTGCCCATTCGTGAAAATTCGTTTTATTCGTGGTTAAAGAAAGTCCCTTGCTCTGAACCGCTTTTTTAGGAATGCCCAGGTCCTCCTCGGCCCGAGAGACATGCCGAGCGAAGCCAACGGGGGCGTTGGCGTTCCTGAGTGATGCGACAGCGCCTTTCGCAAATCCACAGCAGGGAAAACTTGACGGCATACGCCATTGGCGTATATTTTTGCGTGTGCATTTTATTGAAACACCGGTTTTCACGAGGCAAATTACTGCGCTCCTTGACGATGGGGATTACCGGCAGTTGCAGGTCACTTTGGCACTCAAACCCGCGGCGGGCGACCTTATCCGGGGAAGTGGTGGATTGCGAAAGATTCGCTGGGCGGTTCGCGGACGAGGCAAAAGCGGCGGAATCCGGGTCATTTACTATCTGGTGGACGAAGGGGAAATCTACTTTCTCTTTGCCTATGCGAAAAACGAACAGGAGGATCTCGATAGCCGCCAGCTACGAATTCTCCGCAACTTGGTGAAGGAGGAATTCGAATGAAGGAAGAAATGTTTGCCGAACTGGTGGAAAGCATCAAACAAGCAGGGCTCATCCGGCAGGGGGCAAAGAATGCATCTCGGCGGACCGTGATCGGGGCTCCCGATGTTCGCCAGATCCGCGGCAGTCTGGGGTTGAGCCAAGAGCAATTCGCGCTGTTGATCGGCGTGAGTCCTCGCACGGTGCAAAACTGGGAACAGAAGCGCCGCGAACCGGAGGGTGCTGCCAAGGCCTTGTTGATGGTGACCGCCCGCAACCCGCGGGTGGTGCTCGAAGCATTGCATGCTGCATAGGCGACCGTGAGGTTCACAATGCGCGGAGATGCCCTTCACGTGATCGGTGCTGGATATTGGAGGAAGCAAAAGAGCGCCTATGAAAACCAAAAACTTAACTACACAGCAGAGCCCGCCGATGAGGGGTGGAAATTCGCGGCGGGGCCTGCCCTCGATCACGATCAGCAGATGGCTCTGGGAATTCCTGAGCCCTCTGTAGCCGGGCAGATGAAAGTCGTGCGGAAGCCAGCACGGCCGGCGCGCATCAACATCCGCACCACGCATGAGACCATTGCCGGTTTTACGGGCGCGGGCGGAGGAAGCCGGGCTACCCTACCGGACACTGGCCGCCAGCGTGCTGCACATGGTCGCGAAGGGGAGTTGAAGCTGTCGCTTTCGCGCGTGGGGTGAGGTTTCTCCCGCAGGGGTGCAGCGGCAACTTCCGGAATTCGGCCAAATGGCGGTGATGGATTCCCAGTGTTTCGTATCCCTATGCCGCCAACTCTTCGAAAAAAGCCCTCCGGCAACTCCAACTTCCCCGCATTGTCCCGCCGGATTCCCATCTCGCCCACCGCCCAGATTTTTTGCACCTCGTGGTGGAGAGATTGGCTAATGCAATAACCCAAAGAAAGATCCAACGATGGCCCCGTAGAGCATATGGGCTCCCAACTGAGCCAATCCAGTGGCGGGTCCCCGGTTGTGGTATTTGGAGTTTGGATGGTGCTCCATAATCAAAATCGACACCAGTAACATAGCGAGAACGCCATGAATACCGCCGAGCAACAAGCCGGTGAGGGCATTGAATGGCAGCGAGGAAAGACTCAGAAACCCATAGTAAACGAACGCGAAGCCGATCCCCATGGCTATGTGAATGACCATCCCCACAGGAAAAGCAGATCGATTTTCAGAACCCACGACCAGTGCCCCGCCCGCTCGAATCACATCCACATGAGCCCAGCCCAGCCATCGCGGAATCAGAAGAAAAAGGGTCATGGCAAAAGTCCCAGCCACACCGCCCGATAACAACACAACCAAAGTTTTCATGGCCCTATGATCGAATGAAGGGAAGCGCTTCAAAATGGGGTGATTTGCCCATCGATAGGAGCCATCAACCGGTCAGTCGATCGCGGATGCAGCCGCGATTTTCATTTCCAATCGTCTTTAAAGGTGCAGGCTATGGCCAACAAGATCGAGCATGCGCATTGCCATATCCGGATCCCATTCCTTGGGGAAATCGACTATTGTCAACGAGTGGGTTGCAAAAAATCCTACGTTCCGTCGCGAGGAGGAACCCTATCGTGCGCTGGGACTTTATGGCCCCTACGAAATTCTTTTCCGCGATGCTTCCACGAAGCTACACAATGGCATTCAGTTGTATTACAACATCAGTCGGATCCATCGGTATGCCGAATGGACGGACGATGTGATTTTCGACCGCGCGCCGGTGGATTATATCGCTTATTCCCAATACACAGCGAACCAAGGCAGCACGGATATCGACGCTGCTTTTGTGGAGTCGATGGTCCCTGCCGTGCGGGAATCGCTGGATCATTTAGACATTCTGGCATTTGTGCCTAAATCCGATGCCTGGCCGGTTGAAATGGAGGCGGATGGCATTCGTCCGGTCGATCATGCTTATCGCGATGAGGTGGATGCGATTTTCAAACAAATTTATCGTGAGGGTCGGTTTCAGGTTTTGCCGGAAAGCGGTGGCCCGCTCTTGGTGGAGTTGTGGGGTCCAAGCGAGCAGCGGTTGGATCAATTGCAGGCGGCGATGAAGGAAATGAAATCCTCAAAAGGTGAAGGACTTCTGGATGCTTGATTTCCTGCATAATCCAATGTTGGCCTTTATTTTGTGAAAGAATCTGCCTACTCCGAGTCCGCCGCGCGGCTCTGTTCCGCCTGCGGGATGTGCTGCAACGGGGTGCTTTTCCATGGCATGGCCGTCCAGCCCAAGGACTCCATTCGAGCCATGGCGGCGAAGGGGCTGAAGGCGAAGCGGCGCGACGGGGAGTTGCAATTTCTTCAACCGTGCCCGGCGCATGACGGAAATTGCTGCCGGATTTATGCAGATCGGCCGCAGCGATGCAGTGAGTTTGCGTGTCGCCAGCTCCAGGGAGTTTTCAACGGGGAATTTCTGGAATCCGCCGCGATGGAAAAAATCCAAGAGGCCAAGAGGCGCAGCGATCGCGTGCGGGAGTTGCTGGAAATGTTGGGCGACGACCGAAAAAGCAGACCGTTGGCCACGCGGTGCGCGGGTGTATTTACTCCACCACTCGACCCCTCACCTCAGGCAGAGGCTTTGCGCGAGGAATTGCGGCGAGCAATGAGCGCGTTGGAGGAAATGCTGGCCAAGGATTTTCGCACTGGGCAAGCGCGATAGATTCGCGCCACCCCCTCTTTTTCTTATTGTGGGCGGTGTCATACCAAAATCCGCTGGCGTTTGGGCTTCTGGAAAGTGGCGCGGGTGTCCCCGATTTCAAGGCGTAGGCTCCAAGCGGGATGCCCGAAAAACCTCAGCGCTCCTCCGGAAAACCGCCCAGCGGTTTGGCCCGGAGCGGCTTCCCGGCCAACCGCTCCCCGCGCTCATGCAACTTCTCGGAAATCGCCGCCACAATCATCCGCGCCGTCCGGCGTGCATCGGCCGACAAACCCGAAGCGGCCACCTGCGTTGCCAACCTCGGCACCGCGCCAAACGGCCCTCCGAACAAAGCCCCCGGCTCCGCATTCGAGCCTCCGGTGGTCTCGAATTCCGCCACCTTTTCCATCCGGCCCCGCTTGCCCGGTCGTAAGACCACCACCTGCGCCTCCGTCTTCGTTCCTCCGAGTCCAAACCCCACAAAAGCTCTCAAGGCCCGGCTCCCCTGGTTCAATCGCGTGAACCGGCCCTCCACCACCCAGACATTCTTTCCCGAAATCACTCCCTCCGCCGGGGCCACCTCCGCCGGCGCCACATGCTTCGACAGACGCTCCGCGAGCCGTTGAGCGAAGTCCGCCGCGAATTTCTGCTCGAAGTCCGCCAGCGTTTCCCCCTCCCGATCCACCCGCAAAACCTCTTGCTCCACGGCGAACGGCCTCACGAAAATCTTCTCCGGCGCCTCGGGCTCCGCATCCCGCCACTCGCGCTTCGAGAGGCTCACCGAGGCGCACCCGCCCAGCAAGGATAGCCCCGCCACAAAAATCACAGCCCGCCAGATCTTGCTCATCCATCCATCTTCCCCCATCCCCGCCCGTCCGGCAAGAAACCCGAGCTGCGCAACCTCGCCCAATCCGATCAGCGGGCTAAATAAAGCCCGCGGTTGCCGCCGACGTCCTCCGGCGTTTGGTAATGAGATACGCTCCGATGACTCCAAGAAGCGCGCTAGAGAAATTTTTATATCACATCGGCAAAATCCGCTCGAAATCGGCGATTTTAGCCACTCTGATCTACGCAACCAACTGAAAAACAATCTATTATTTTTCTTTGGCGTGTTGCAGTGCCTGATATTTAAGTATACGCTTGATTTTCCCATTTACTAGCCGATCACATCCCAAAATTTTCCTGCACCAAGAGTATCAAAGGCGCCCCAATTCTGCAACTCATTGAAAGCTAACGCAACACCGAGAGCCAACCTCGCCAGCGCATCGTCGTTTCCCTGGGCGATTATTTGCTCAAAACCGAACGAGCCCTCGACGCCGTGCAGACCTTGTCACTCTACATGATCCTACTCCAGGCCGAAGGAGGCTTCGCCTGCCTCAAAGGCACGCTGGGCCTGCGCCCCAACTTCCACCAACTCGAACACCGCGTCGAAGCCCCCATGTTGATGCCTCCGCCTCCCGGCTGCGGCACCCTGCAGGCAAGTCTGTCTCGGGGCTTCCCAGCCCCTCGGCTTATCAGTGTGCTCGCCTACCACCGGCCTTCCGCTCAACAACGGCACCGTCCTGCGCATCCGCAAGCCCTCCCAACCCGACGCCAAGCAGCAACACCTCTACGACAACCTCGGCATCGACTGGAGAACCGCCTTCCCCGCCATCAAAACCACCACAACCCCCTGCCGACTTTGTAGTGCCTTTGGAGCGCCCCCCCAGGTTTTATGCACCTTCACAGCCCGCCGTGAGAAACTTGGCTGGATCTCCTGGAAGCCACACGGCTCCGGCATCGAACTCATCGCCCTGCCGGAATGCCTGAAAAAAGCCGATTGTTGATTTTGGGCGGCTCTCGGTCGTTAGCGTGAACAACCAAGGCCAAGCCCGCTTTCAACGGTGCTGTTAAACCAACAAACAAAAATGCCTGTGGACCATCGATCCACAGGCATTTCGCTATGAAAACCCCCGGTTGCCCGGGAAATTCTATTTGGCGGATTTTTTCTTCGAGGGACGGACGACCACGAACGATCCGTTCGCGCCTGGCACCGCTCCTGCGATGACGATCACACCCTCTTCGCCGCGCACCTGGAGGATGCGCAGATTTTGAACAGTGATGCGATCGTCGCCCATGTGGCCGGGCATGCCCATGTTTTTCCACACGCGGCCCGGGGTCGAGCGGTTGCCGATGGCACCGTTCCGGCGGTGCATTGTGGAACCGTGACTGGCTGGTTGGCCTGCGAATCCATGGCGCTTGATCGTGCCTTGGAAGCCTTTGCCCTTGGATTGGCCGATGACATCGACGAATTGCCCCGCTTCGAAATGCGTCACAGGAAGTTCTGCGGATTCGGGAGCGGCCTCGCCGTCCTTGAGGCGGAATTCCTTGATGAAGCGCTTGGGTGTCGAGGAGGTCTTGGCGAAATGGCCGGTCTGGGCCTTGCCCACACGCTGGGGCTTTTGCTCGCCGTAGCCGATTTGAACAGCCGTGTAGCCGTCCTTGTCCTGCGACTTGACTTGAAGAATGCGATTGCCGCCCGCCTCGATGACGGTGGCCGGTGTCACTCGACCCTGCTCGTCATAGATGCGGGTCATACCGAGTTTTTTTCCGAGAAGTCCGATGCTGCTCATGGCTGTTAGATTTTGATTGTGATGTCGACGCCGGCGGGGAGATTCAACTTGCGAAGCTCATCGACCGTTTTCGCGGTCGGTTCGACAATGTCGAGGAGCCGCTTGTGGGTGCGGATCTCAAATTGATCCATGGATTTTTTGTCAACGTGCGGGGAACGGTTGACGGTGAAGCGCTCGATGCGGGTGGGGAGAGGAATCGGGCCGGCGACTTTGGAGCCGGTGCGCTTCGCGGTTTCGACGATTTCCGAAGCCGACGCGTCAAGGATGCGATAATCGAACGCCTTGAGACGGATTCGGATTTTTTGACCATTGGGTGCTGCCATAGATGATAAAGATCTGTTTGGTTTTTTAGGTCCGCTGGATTTGCGGGACGGGCACTCTAGGAAAACGCGCTGTCTTGGCAAGGGGTTTTTCGGGATTTTTTCAAGCGCGGGAAATTCCCCGTTTACGCGATGCGCCGGTCTCTTCCGATCGGGGTTGTCCAATGGCTGCGGACATCGCATCATGAAAAGCAATGACCAACGATCTCAAGCCCGGCTCCCCCGCACCCGATTTCACCGCCATCGCCGTCGGCGGCCCGCATGGCGATGGCGAGTCCATTTCCCTCTCCAGCCTGCGCGGCAAGACTGTCGTGCTGTATTTCTACCCGAAGGACGACACGCCGGGGTGCACCACCCAAGCCTGCGCCGTGCGCGACAACCACGAGGCGATCCTCGCCAAAGGAGCCCTGATCTACGGCGTCAGCATCGATTCGCCGTCGAGCCACGCCAAGTTTCTCGCAAAACACGGCCTGCCTTTCCCGCTCTTCAGCGACGAATCAAAGACCATCGCCGAGGCCTACGGCGTCTGGGTGGAGAAAAGCATGTATGGCAAAAAATATATGGGCACAGAACGTTCGACATTTGTCATCGGATCGGACGGGAAAATCATCGCCGTGCACCGCAAGATCGCACCAGCCGACCACGTGCCAACCATCCTGAAGGATTTGTGAGCAACGACTCCACCAAGACGCTCCTGCGCCTCTACGACCGCTTTGTCGGGCTTCTGGACAAGCTCCCAGGGGGAATCCAAAAGCCGGTGCTTCAGGAACTCCACCCGATTCGCGACCTCTTCCTCGACCGTCGCCCAGCGCGCATCCAATTGGCTGGAGGCGGCTCCGCCAGTGTGCCCGCGCTCTTCGCAGCGATGGGCGTGAGGCCCGTCCACACAGGAGATGCGGCCCACGGTTGGCGGGAATACACCTCGCCCTGCGGGGCTTCGATCTCGATCCTCGATACACGCTCGGATGCCCCGGAGGAACATGTCCGCACAGGGCTTGAGCACCAATCGCCGGACCTTGTCCTTGTGGTGCAGGAAACAGAACCGCTCCCGGAGGAATGGAAGGAAACATTGACGCGGGCCGCGCTCGCCCAAGCCCCTGTGATCGGAATCTGCCCCGAACCGGCGTTTCGCCAGCGCCTCACAGACCTGCTGATTGACGGCTGGCGGAATTCCATAGCGACGGTGTTCGAGCCGAGTGATCCCGCCACGGCCGAATCGCTTTGCGCCTTGTTGCCACCGCAGGCCCAGATCGAATTCGCACAGTTCACCCAGGCCCGCCGCGCTCAAGCCTACATCGCCTCCCGGCTTCTGCGGTCCTTCAGCGCCATCTGCGGCGTTGTCGCTCTCCAACCGATTCCCCTCGCCGACCTGCCGGTCCTCCTCGCGCTCCAGAGCCTCATGGTCGGTCTCGTCATCCACACCACCGGCCGCCCCGTCGGGCCGAAACTCATCGCCGAGTTTCTCGCCGCGCTCGGCCTCGGCGCTGCCGCCGGATTCCTCTTCCGCGAGACCGCCCGCGTCGCCGTGCGGATCGTGCCATTCTGGGGAAATGCCGTCTCCGGGCTTGTCGCGGGCGCCGGCACCTACGCAATCGGTCGCGCCGCCATCGCCTACTTCATCGACGATACCCCGTTGGAAGGAACCCGCCTTCTCTTCAAGCGCCTCTTGCGCAAACCCGCCGCGCCGTCCACCACCTCCTGACCTCTCCATGCCCGCACCAGACCCAGCCGCCGCGACCTACGAGTCAGCCATCGCCGCCGTTCGGGATATCTATCGCGAACTCGAGAACCGCCCGCTCGAACGCCACTGCATCCGCCGCACCGCATGCTGCCAATTCCAACTCACAGGCAAAATCCCACAGCTCACGCGCGGCGAAGCCCTCGTCACCGCAAAAGCTCTTCGTGCCTCCGGTCGCAAGGCGTTGCCGCCCCGCCCCGACGGAGCCTGCCCGCTTCTCGACCCCCGCACCGCCCGCTGCCTTGTTTACGAAGCCCGCCCCTTCGGATGCCGCACCCATTTCTGCGCCGCCGCCGGAGGCACCACTCCCCGCGCCACCGTCCTCGATCTCATCCGCCGCCTCGAAGAAATCGACCGCAATCTCTCGGGCGACGGCCCCCACCCTCTTCCCCAAGCCCTCGAAGACGTTCTCGCCACTCGAAGCTGACCAAAAAAGACGTCAAAAAATGGGTGGAATTTTCCGCCAACAATTGTATCAATCCCATTCCCCCGCCTTTGCGTCCCTAGCTCAATGGTAGAGCAGTTGACTCTTAATCAATTGGTTCCGGGTTCGAGTCCCGGGGGGCGCACTCCTCTGCACCGCATTAACTTAAGTTAAGGAAACATTGCTCAAATAATAGTCACACCTTAGTTCCTGTGACAAATAAGTGACAAATCCTACCCCCCTGCCCCCCAAAAAAAGCCCGTCTCTACCCAAATTCTCGGACTGCACCCAAAACCTCCCTTCTCGACGCGCAAACCAAAACCTCGCGCGGCAGCTTTCCCCAATTCCTCCCTCTGCCCCAAATCCTCGGAAATCTCCGGGAGTCGTTTTTGTAATCGGCGAGGTTTTGGCGACGATGCGGCGGCGAGCAGTTGCCGCACGGCTCCGCCAGGCCTTGCGGGGGCGAAGGGAGTGAGGGGAGAGCGTTAGCGATTCCCCGAGCGAGCGGAGCAGGGTGGGCGGGGGCGTGGGTGGCGCGACCTTCAAGGGAGCGGCAGACCGCCACCGAACCACCCCCGCGCAGATGGCATGGGACCGGCTTCCGAACTACAACGGCGGCGCGCAGGACTCCACCAGCACAAGGCGCAACCATCGCCGCCGAAACCGCAGACCCGCGTGGCGGCTGGCCCCGCGATCCGCGTAGCGGAGTCGCAATGGAGCGCAGGCGATTGGAGCGGAGGCGGAGGTAAGGTCCGATAATGGCCTGTGGTGGATAGAACCCCGCCGCCTGTAAGCGGCACCGGTGGCGGGGGTGAGCGAAGCGAGCTCTCTATCCACCACACGGCATTATCGGACCAGCGAAACGAAATTTCAGCCCCACCAGAGGCCGATGTGGCGAGGAACGAGCCGCTGAGTGCCGAACAGCGCACGCCCCAGAGTGAGCGTTTACCGCAGCCGCAGCGGAAATCGCCGGAGTGGAATGGAGATGGAGCGGAGCGGTTCGCGGGGCCATTCGTGACATTGCGGCGAAGCCGGACGCAAGATGCAGCGCGGGTGGAGCAGCTTCGCGGACACACGGCAAAAAACCATCGCCACCTCTCCGATCAGGACGAAAGTATTTTATGTTTTTCGCGGAAGTGTGTCGGCGGAGATGTCCATCCGGTCGGCGTCCGCTGGCACCTCACTGACTCTTGGGTTTACGAGCGGCTTTGGCTGGCTTTGCGAGACCGGCAGCCTGTTTTGGGAATTTGGTAATCAGCCATTTCAAAACCTCAAGCTGGTCATTGCCTGGGGCGCGGCGGATTTGAACGAGAAGCTTGTGCGCAGTCGGGCGTTGGAGGGTGATGTTTGAAGCACCCTCATTGCAAACCGAGCAAACAGCCCGGAGGTTGCTGGCGTCATCAGTTCCGCCGAGGGATTTGTCGATGATATGGCCGAGGTGGAGGCGGGTTCTTCGCGTGGGGTCTTCGGGGTGCGGTTCTCCGGCAACAGCACCGCACATCTGGCAGGTGAATCCATTTCGATCCAAGACGAAGGCTCGGGTTTCTTTCGAGATGGCTCTTTCAAATGCGGGTTTAGGGGCGGGATCGAGGAGAAGGTATTGGCCGGGTTTAAGGTCGTCTCGGTCGTTGTGGGTGAGGATTTGGAAACCTTCCTCGGTTCTGAGTTCACGGACTCGCCGAGCCCATTCCGTGATTCCTCCGGCGATCTCGCGGAGTTCGTTCGAATCCATAGTGCGCCCGATGTTTTGGAGGAAATGGGCGCGGAGGTTTTCTCGTGCTCCCATGAGATCAAGCGGCGACGAGGTTTTGAGCGTTGGCTTTCAAAAGGATAGAAGAAATTCCACCCCCAACTGCTGCAGCCACGGGGGGTGGGAATGCGTTTCCAACCTGACGATAGGCCGCCGTTTTGCTGCCGACGAATTTCCAGCTATCGGGGAACCCTTGAATGCGGGCCACCATGCGAACAGTGAGCCTTGGCATCCCGACGAAATCGGACGCTGGGGCTTCGTTCGCAATGCCCATGCCATCCACTCCAAGAGCAGCCCAGGCTTTTTTGGCGCGGGTGGGGCCGAGGTCGGGGCCGCCATGCTTCTTTGATCCTCCAACAATCGTGGGAGCGACTTGGTTGGCTCGCTTGCGCCACTCTTTAACCATCCCCCAGCCCTTTTCAGCCAAAAGGTCGGACAAGGTATCTGCAACCGTCGGCGCGGGGAGAAGTGACGGGGCAGGCCATGGTGACGAGGTTTTGATGTCCTTGCGGATGGCAACGAAAACAACGCGGGGGCGGAGCTGTGGCACACCGTAATCGCAAGCATTCAGAAGTCGCCAATCAGTCCAGTAGCCGAGGGACGCGATTTCTCCAGAGATGTAGCGACGATAATCCTCGAAAACGGCATCGAGAATACCGCGCACATTTTCAATCATCACGGCGCGGGGGCGAATTTCTCGGACAAGTCGGATTCCTTCTGGAAACAGGTTTCTCTCGTCGGCATCGCCGAGTTGCTTTCCCGCGACAGAAAAAGGAGGACAGGGGAGACCGCCTGCAAGCAGATCAACTCCGCGAAAAGGTTTCCCATCAAATTTGCGGAGATCTTGTTCAACGACATTCCAGTGTGGACGATTTGCGCGAAGTGTCTGGCAGCAGTGGGGGTCGATTTCAACCAACGCGGCGTGCTCAAACCCAGCGGATTCCAAACCAAGCGCCTGTCCGCCCGCCCCGGCGCAAAGTTCAACTGCGGTGAGTGGGTGCATGAATGGAAAGTAACCAGAATCAAGCAGTGGAGGAGAAGAAAGATTTGAAATGTTGCTTCCTACAAAACCTCGAAACTCTCCGTCATCCGTCATCCGGTCGGCGAGTGATCCGGTAGGCGCGACGATCAGAGGTTCTGGCATTCTTCACCCTCGGAGACAACCCGACTAAGCTGCTAAGATAGCGACCGCAAGTGGTCGGGCGGGGCAGCAATCGTCGCGCCTCGAAGCGACAAGCCGAAGTCTCTGAGGTTAGTTCGGTCTGGATTTCCGCAGCCGTCATTTCGATGAACTTCTCGTTCGGGCCGAAAATGTGGGCGTCGATCAGGTCGAGTAGCATCATAGGAGGCTCAAAGTTAAGGAGTTCAGATTTGATTGCTGGATGTAGAAACGCCTGCACGCCAAACCGCTGCGAGACAAGGTGGCTGGGGATCGTCAACCCCGAGAGCCATTCGAGGTAGGCGGGAAGCTCGCTCTCCAATCTTTTCCAAAACGCATCGCGTTGCTCCAGCGTGGCTGTGGGCATCGGCATCTCGCGACGGCGACATTTTAGAATAATCATCTTATCCATGATGTGCTCGTCGAGCGGAGGCAGGACCATGAGGTTCTCCGGCTCGTCGTTGAGCGAGATGGAGAGTCTCCAGAAGGGTCGCAGGGTAAGCGCGTCCCGATACTTCGCTTCGACCTGATGGGACTCCTCCACCGTGAGATTTTTCAACTGCGCGCCGAAGTTCCGGCGAGCAATCAGGTTTGTATGCGGGTTCTCATCGCCGATTCGGAGGTGCTCCGTGCCCGCGAGGTTCGAGTTGAAGCGCGTGGCGTCAGTCATGAACTTATATGGCTTGCCTTCGCGCCCGCCGAGGATGGCGGTGATGATGTCCTGCAAGAGCGATTTCCCGCACTCCGCCGGACCGACCAGGATCATCGCCTGTCCAGGCTTTCTCCTGCCTGCCGCAAGCGCCTCGAAAGCCATCTTTAGCCATGCGTGCCAATAAAAAATCTGATCGAAATCCTCGTCGCCCAGCACCGCCCGGAAAACCTCCTCCAGCGTGGGCCATTCGCCTTTCTTCGGCTCGATCAAATCCGGCCCCTTGGTCACAAGGAACCGCATGCCGCCCTCGATCAGCAGCCCCGGCTTGAATCCCGCAATCGCCCCAGCAAAATCAACCGCCCGCTGATGTTGGATGTCATCCGCGAAAGCATCGAAGGCACTATGACAGCAACCCGAAATCTTCGTGTTGCTGATCCCGAAGAGACGACATTTCCTGCTGAACTGGGAAATGGTCATCCAGAGCCAAACGCCGCGAGCATCCTGCATCAAAAATTCCTTCCGCCCGGCGTCATAGTAGACCTCCGGCATTCCATGACGGATGACGGATTGTTCCGAGGAATTCACGTCCTCCTCGGTTGGTGGCAACGCCGCCTCGTCCCATTCTGTGGCAAGTTCGGCTCTCATTTCACCACCTCCGGATTGAAGAAATAAACCATCTGCCGCGCACCGCCCTCACGGGTGCCATCCGGCATCCGGACGAACTGCGAGCGAGACCATGTGGCCCGATCCGCGCCGAGGCGCACCGCATAGTTCATGAACGCCCGCAATCTATCCTCCGGTTTGCCGACGCAGTAGAACCAACCGTGAATGCTCTTCGAGCCGCTGTGGACCGCCAGTGCCAGCGGAGCCATCCCGGCGAGGTGCAGGAGCACCGAAGCCTGTTCATCAGGCGTTCCCGAATCCTGCTCGATCACGAGAAACCTTCGCGGCCCCGTATTCTCAAGCGTATGTTGGCTTCGCTTGCCTTTCTTTGTAGTCCCCCACACCTCGGTCATCGGGCTGGGAACGACCAACTGGAGCGACGAAAGAGAGCCACGCCACTCGGCACGAGTTTTGGTTGCAAAGTCCCTGTTGGATTTCCCGCAACAGAGCAAAGCCTCGGAGGGAAACAGGGCATCGACGAACTCCTCGGAGCGAACCCGATTGTCGGAGAGAGGAAACGGACTCGTCTCCCACAAATCCGCAAGCCCTCCGCCAGTCGAAACGACGGCAGCACGGCGATCCGTATCCACTGAAGGCCAGCGAGAAAGACGAACACCTCGACCCAATGCCGAGGGCTGCCACGCGTAAGCAGCGGAATTATCCACCGCATCCTCGATTTCACGGGGTTGGACAGGCTCCCCGGCCACAGCCTGCTCGATCAAAGAAATGATCTCGTCGCGGCCACGGTAGGTATGCAGGGCTCTCGCCGCTCGAAAAATCCACTGATGGAGCCCGCAACCTCGATGAGGAGGAGAGGCGAGTAGAGCTTGGACATAATGCGGAAGCGGCATCTGATGCCGCCAAGAGGGAATAGAGGCGTTCATTTCCATGATCCTCCTTGTTGCAAACCGGTGGTCAGCCTCCCGAGGGACGCATCCAAATCCGGTCTCCGGTATCGCACCAACTTGCCCGTGAGCTTCGTTTGAGGAATCAGTCCGCGAGTGACAAGATTCCTGAGGGTGCGTGTTGTTATTTGCAGGTAGTCCGCAGCCTGTTCCGGCGTGAGCAGAAACGGGGCAGCGGCGTTGGTTGTGGTGGTATTTTCGGTCATATGTTGTCGCGAGTTGTCAAACGACGCCCACACACTGCCACCTGCCGGATTTGTGAATTTGCCTACGCGCAGGCAGCGAAATTCGGCTCTGGAAAAACGAACCCCCTGCCCCAAAAAAGCGAAACCCGATTGTCAGGAAGCGAAATCCTGGCAATCGGGAGCGAAGTCCAAAAAAATTATGTCAAGGGCCTTTTTTTACTTTTTTTTCAAAGCATCTGTCAGCTTGGGTGGGCGAGCCCCTCGCCGCTTGTCGTTTTTTCGCTTCACTCGCCCCTGTTTACCCTTTGGAACACTGGCGTTTGCGCTTTTGGTCCTGCGCACATGAAATTCCCACCAAGGCGCAAAATGCTTCTTCAGCCAGCAGTATCCTAACTCTTCTATGCCATTCTCTTGCCAATCCAGAAGGCAAGCCTCGGCTTCTTCAAAAGAAATCCCCTTCATTTGCGTCTTCGAATTAAAGCTGGTCTCCTGGGTGAACCATAGAAGCCGCTCCAACCGCTCAGTTCTGGTCGCATTTTGTCCTACTCCGAAAAACGACTTCATCACCCCCTCGAAATCAGCCACCTTTTTACCAGCAGCATTCGTGTGAATGAGCGGGTCATCTTTGGCCCCCGCAAGCAAGTCTTGGTATGCCTTGTATCCGTCCCTTTTGAAGACGAAGTCCTTAAACCCCTTTTCCACACTGCCTTTTTGAATCAACCCCTTCATCCCAGCCGCCGCCGCATCTAACAAAGTAAAAGCCTGTCTCACTCGCTCAACAGGCGACTCCCATGGTGGATTTAACTGAGCCGCAATGGACGCAATGTCCTGTATCGGCACCCGAGCGATCTCCTCGACATTCTGAATTTCATACCCGATGGGAGTCTCTCCATTGGGACCAACATCACTGGATTGAATAATCTTCGCCCGGAAAGAAGGCGGCAACGGATCTTTTTGTTTCGATTTCATGGTTTTTTCTTCGCTGGAGGTTTTTCGTCGCCCGCCACGCTTTTTTTGCGGGGACCGGGCGGCATCAATATCTCTGGCGCAATTGGCAAAATCGACCAAAACGCCTCAGCTTCCGCCGCAGTCACATCCGAGCGGTAGTGCCGGTCAAGCAGGTCCGCCCCCGAATGCCCAAGTTCCTTGATCGCCGCATCCTTCGTCTCCGCCCGCGCAAGATAGCTGGCGAAAGTTTTCCGCGTCCCATCCTTGATTCTCTTCACCGGCTTGTCGTCCAGCCCCGTCTTGCTCCTCAAAACCGTGTAGAGCCGCTTTTTGAAAGGCTCCCCCGGTGAGGCCACAAGAGCCCCCTCGGGGGTTCCGCCAGTTGAAATCCACCACTTCAGCCAAGCCAGCGGAGCGGAGCGGAGTTTGATCGTGCGCCGCCTCCCCGTCTTTGTAATCGCCGCAGGCAGTTCCACCCTCGGATCGCCCTCCTCAAGAAGAATGTGCTCCCATGTCGCCTTCGTGATCTCACCTGAATTGTGGTCCGGCCGCACCCCACAGAAAAACAGAAGCGTGAGTGCCGGAATAAGGTCCCGATCCTTTTCACGGCAAATCTCAAAGAACTCCGCCACCTGCTTCGGCGAGTAAATCTCCGGCTCCCCGAGCTTGATCTGGAAAAATTCCACCTTGTCGGCAGGGTTCGCCGAGAGCCAGTCCCGCCCTCCCTCCATCGCGTAATTGAAGACAGCGCGAAGCTGCCGGAGCTTGAGATTGTGAGTGCTCCTGGTGAACCCATCCAAAAGCCCGAGAACATCTGTGTGCGAGATGTCAGGCAGCAAGCGGGCGTGAAGCGGTTCGCAAAGTTTCATCGTCGCCTTCAGCCCCCGGATGTGCTCATCGCTTTTTTTGTCCGTTACAGCCCGCCCGATGTAGGATTTGAAGCATTCCAAAAGCGTCACCGAACTCGTCCGCGCCCGCTCCCGCTCGATGTAGTCCGCCACGATTGTGACCAACTGCCGGTTCTCCAACCCTGCTTCCTTGAGCAAAGCCAGCGCAGCCGCCGCCTGCTCCTCAAAAGCCGCCCCCAAAAGCCGCGAAGAGATTCCATGATTGGCCACACGAGCCTTGAGAGATTGCAATTCCCCCTTGGCCCGATCCAGCGTCTTGAAAAACCGCTTCTGCCGCCTTCCCGTTTCCGAATACCTCGGAGGAATATCGATCCACCAAGGCGAGGTGTTTCTGGTCGTATCCTTGCGGATTTCAAATTTGAACTCGCGAGGCATATCAAAACACCTCCATTTCAGCGGGGCTCCAAAGGCCGGTGTTCATGTCGATTTGCTTGTGACATGAAGTGACAAATAAAACAACATTTTCCTTCCTCTTGATTCCTCATCGTTCCTCTTCTTACTTGGAGGAAGCAAATTACAAGAGGAGCAACCTGTGACTCTTAATCAATTGGTTCCGGGTTCGAGTCCCGGGGGGCGCATTTCTCTGCGACAGCAAGTTGTGGAGAATCACGAAAACCGGCCAATTTTTAGTTTGCCACTCATTTGCCATTTATTCAGCGGTTAATTTTGCGTGCGAGTATTGGCCTTGACTCTGATCGTGGCCGCCTCCCGATCCCACTCGCAGGGATCGGTGCTCCAGTCGATTCAGGGGTATGCTTCGGCGTATGCTCTCTCCCCAAAAGTGAGGCGGAACGCCGACTCCCAATCGCGGGAGCGGGCGATGCTGGTGTCGAGCCTGTTCAAGAGCGACAAGACCTCGGGGGTCCTGTGCTTCTTGGAATCTTGGCTTCACGGAACGTTGGCTCGGGTTGATGTGGTAATAGGCTTCGGGGGGCAGGCAGGGAATAACTGTTACGAAAGTCAGTTCCCTTGCGGGCGGTGGGAAATAAAGGCGTTGTAGAGGAGGCACCAGAGTTCTTCGTAGGACTTCAGTTTGGCCTTTTGATGTGGCGTCGCCTTGATCGTGTCCTTGAAGTTGTCGTAGTCGATCACAGCGGCAATCTTGGCCATTGCGGAATCCATTTCGTCCTGTGAGTCGAGATACACGCGATATGGGTAGTCGCTGTTTGCGTATTCATGCACCACGGGACGCTTTGCCGGGTCGGGCGACACGAGTTCCGCGAAGCGCTTCAGGTCATCCTTGTCGCGGCCACGGATGTTGAAAACCGCCGGGCCATATGGGTTGAGGTGGGAGGGTTTTTTGGTGATCGAATAGAAGCCGATTTTGGTGAGAAGCCACATATCGAAATAATACCATCTTTCGCATGAATGAAAAGCCCTCCAGGCCGCATCAACACTGGATCAAAGGTGATTGACATTGACAGCTCGAACCATGCTTCCCGAACTCGGAAAGTGCTCTCTTTTTGTGTCGTCATTTACGTGGACCTCACGGACCCCGCACGGGATATGCTGCGGTGAACCTCTTGCTGGACTCCTGCGCGATTCTCTTTCTCGGAATCGACGACCCTTGCGTTACAGTCTCCACTCGCAACTTGATCCGCAACGCCGAGCGGATTTTGTAATTCCGATTTCAAGCGCCGAACTCGCCTACCTGCAAGAAAGAGAGCGCATCGAATTGCCCGTCCATTGGAAACCCTGGTTCAGCGAAGCGATCGAAACAAATGGGTGGGGCATCAAACCCAGCACCCTCGAGATCATGGAAGAGGCCTGCTTCCTCCCCGGTAATTTCCACGCCGGCTCCGCCGACCGTATTTTGAACGCCACCACCCGTCGTGAGGAGTTGGTTCCCTCACCACCGACCGCAACCTACTGGACTACCCCCACCTGAAAGCCCCGGCGATCCCGCTCGCCGCCTCTTCAAATCGTCAAAGCGCCCTCTCGCAAAGAGCACGATCCGCGCCCCTCATTGATACTCACCGACACCGCGATGTTCCGGAATCCGAACTGCCACCGACTCATGCCGAAATCCGTTTGGATTTGGACTTGTGGAAAATGGCATGGTATCGCCCGGCCCGAGGGCGGGCACGCTCCCCGAGACCCTCCCGCTGTGACAGTCTATCTCCACAAAGAGTCTTAAAGCTGTCAGCTATTGCAATCGCAGACGCGGTGCAAACACTCGACTTTCAAGCCATGGGGTCCCACCTCTCACCAACCAACAGGCATGGGATGTGTTGGAATGTTTCTTGGTGATGCCCGGATTGCCCTTCGCAACACCGACTCGCCAACAAATCTGGATGGCTTCATGGCTTGCCGCCTTTGCCTTTTCTACTGGCTTTCAGTTGATCACCACCGCCAAGGCTTATACGCAGTTCAAAGGGCTTCGCTTTTTATCATCGATGGCAAAGAGCCCTGAAACTGGGTGTGGAGCGTGCTCCCCTTGAAGCTTTGCTGAATCAATCGCGATGCGCTTGGTTCTCCAGCCAATCCAGCGCCTTGGTGTAGCTCTGGCGCTCCAAGTAATGGCGGATCATCGGGTCTGCATCGGTCGGCAATGCCGCCACAAGCCTGTCGAGTGCCGCCGCTGCGTTCTTCAGGGCCTGGAGGTGGGCGGCGGGATCGCTTGTGCGCAGCGCGGCGTCGGCCACCACATCCAACCGCCTTTTCACGGCATCGCGAAGGGCCGGGTATGTCTCGGTGGCGTGGGTCATGAGACGAGAGGTTCGGACTCGATGGTCTCGGGAAGAACCTCCGCGGCAGCCTCGGCGTCTTCGCTGGCGAGGTTTTCGGATTTGCCAAGGGCCTTGGCGACGCTTTCGCCGGATTTCGCGGCGTCGTCTGTTTTGCCGCTGAAGCGGACGCTGACGAGCTTGCTGACGCCGTGTTCTTCCATGGTCACGCCGTAGAGCATGTCGGCGCGGGAGATGGTGCGCTTGTTGTGGGTGATGGTGACGAACTGGCTCTGGTCTACGAAGCGGTCGAGGATTTTGATGAAGCGGGTGATGTTCGATTCGTCGAGCGGGGCGTCCATTTCGTCGAGGACGCAGAACGGGCTCGGCTTGACCATGTAGATGGCGAAGAGGAGGGAGACGGCGGTCATGGTGCGCTCGCCGCCGGAGAGAAGGCTGACGCTCTGGAGTTGTTTGCCGGGGGGCTTGGCGATGATCTCGATGCCGCATTCGAGGGGATCGTTCTCGTCCACGAGCATGAGGTTCGCGCGGCCGCCGCCGAAGAGTTCCGTGAACATGAATTGGAAGTTATCGCGGATTTTTTCGAATGTCTCGGCGAAGAGGGCCTTCGTGGTGTGGTTGATTTTCGAGATGACCTCGAGGAGTTCGGCTTTTGACGAAACGAGGTCGGCGTTTTGCTTTTCGAGGAAGATATGGCGTTGTTCGAGTTCGTCGTATTCCTGGATGGCGTCCATGTTGACTGGGCCCATGGAATCGATGCGCTCGGTGAGTTCGGCGACGAGTTCCTCGATACGGTCCCAGGGAATGCCCTCGCCTTCGGCGGGCATGGGAACCGGCTCGGCGGCGTGTTCGGTGGGTTCGACGGATTGGTCGGGGGAGTCAGAAGGTTGTGTGGAGTCGCCTTGGGCGCGTTTGTTCCGCTCGCGGAGGGCGACCATGAGGGCGTAGGAATCGGGTTCGAAGGCTTGCAGATCGGTCTGGTAGCGCCGCGAGACGTGGTCGCGGATGTTTTCCATGCGCATCTCGGTCTGGGCGATGCGGACCTCGATGCGGCCTCGCTGGTCTTGCAACGTGGCGAGTTGGTGACGGGCGGAGCGGAGCGCGGATTCGATGGCGTCGGCGCTTTCGCTGACTTCGGAGCGTCTGGCGAGGACGGTGGCGAGGGAGGCTTCGCTGGACTCGAGTTCGGCGCGCCATTCCCCGATCGAGATGTCGAGCGAGGCGTTTTCGGCGGCGAGGCTATCGATGCGGGATTCGTAATTCGAAATATCCACGCGGCGGGCGTCGAGGAGTTCGTTGAGTTCGATGATGCGGGCAGCCATGGGGCCGCGCTGGCGGTGGAGGCCTTCCTGTTGTTGGCGTTCGGTAGCAACGCGGACGCGGATTTCGTTGAGTGCGTCGGAGGCCGCGCTTTCGCGTTCTCGCACGACCTGGATGCGTGCTTCGCTCTCGGAGCGGCCGGTGCGGAGGGAATCGATGGCGCAGGTCGACTCGGCGATGCGGGATTCGAGTTCGCTGAGTTGCGCGAGGCTGCCGCGGAGGCCCTCCTCGATATTGAGGGCTTCCCGCTGGAACGAGGCGCGCTTGGCTTCGAAGTCCGCGAGTTGGCGTTCCGCGTGGCGGCGTTCGTTGTCCACCGAGGCCGATTCGATTTGCGCCACCTGCATCGATTCGCGGGCGAGCTTGAGGCGTTCGGTCGCTTGGTCCATGGCGGCGACGGCGGCGGCCTTGGTGGCGGCGAGGGATTCGATTCGTGCCATCGCGGCGGCGAGTTCGCCCTCGAGTTCGGTGATTTGGATTTTGCGGTGGAGTGTGGATTGGCCGGTGTTCTCACCGGTGGCTCCGCCTTGGATGATGCCTGCCTGGCCAATGAATCCGCCATCGAGCGAGGCGAAGGAGAAGGCTGTGTGTTCCGAGCGGAGGCGGATGGCGGTTTCGAGGGTGTCGACGATGAGGACATCGCGCAACAAGGCGCGCGCCAGCACGGCGCCCTCGCCTTCGCCTAGGACGATCTCGGACGCGCGGCCGAGCACGCCGAAGGGGAGGGTGGAAGTCGATTGGGGCGTCTGTTGCGATACGCCAGAGGAAATCCACTGAGTGGGGATGAGGGCGGCGCGGCCGAGTTTTTTTCCCGTGAGGGTGGCGAGGGCGGCCTCGGCAACGCTCGTATCCTTGAACACAACCGCTTGGAGGGCGGTGCCCAAGGCAGCTTCGATGGCCGCGATGAAGCGTTCCTCGACTCGGATGTGCTGGGCCACGGTGCCTTTGAGGGCGGCTTGGAAAAAGGGCGGATTGTCGAGGCCCTTGAGGACAGCTTGGGTGCCCTCGTCGAGGCCCTCGCCTTGCTCCTGGAGTTGGCGGAGGATTTCGAGTCGGGACTCGATGCCCGCCGCTTCCTTGCCGGCGGTGTTGAGGATGGCCTCGGTGTCTTGGCGTTGGAGTTGGGCGGTCTCATGGTCCGCCATGGCCGAGGAGGTCTCGGCTTGGGCGTGCTCGAGCGCGAGGTGGGCGGCTTCGGAGCGGCGCTTGAGTTCCTCCAGACCGGCGGAGATGGCGGCTGTCTCGCGGGTGGCGGATTCGATTTCGTTTTGGAGCAAATGCAGGCGTGTTTCTCCGGATTCGCGGCGGCTGGTGGCGCTGGTGATTTCCCCGCGGAGGGAATTCAGGCGGGCCTCGGCATGGGAGAGTTCGGTGGTTTGCGAGGTGAGTTCACGCTCTGCGGCGACGCGTTCCTCGCGCACGGAATTCAAGCGTGCGACGTGCTCGTCGAGGGTCTCCTGATGCGTGCGGAGGCTCTCGATCATTTGCTGGAGGAGGGTGTCGGTCTGCTCGATCTGTTCCTGCTGGGTGCGGATTTTTTCCTCCGCTTGGGCGATATCAAGGCGGTGGCGGTCGATGAGCGCGGAGGCCTCGGAGGTGCGTTCGTGGTTGGTCGAGATTCTGTTTTCGGCGGAAAAGATGCGGTTGCGGAGGGTTTGCATGCCGTCGCGAACGGCAGCAGCCTCGGTTTCAAGTTCCTGGAGGGTTTGACGGAACCCGGCGAGTTCGGCCTCCTGCTGGGCGATTTCCACCTCGTGGATTTGGCGGGCATCCTCGCCCTGGCCCAATTGCTGTCGTAAGTCGTCGAGTTCGGTGGAGAGCGAGCGGTAGGTTTTGTGGGAGATGTGCGTGTCGAACACGCGGAGGTCTTGGAGGATCGACTGGTAGCGGCGCGCCTTGGCCGCTTGGCGTTGGAGGGAACCGATCTGGCGTTTGACCTCCTTGATGATGTCTTGGACGCGAACGAGGTTCGACTCGGTGTATTCGAGTTTGCGGAGGGCTTCCTTTTTCTGGGCCTTGAATTTCGTGATGCCCGCCGCCTCCTCGAAGATGGCGCGGCGGTCCTCCGGGCGGTTGCTCAGAATCTGGTCGATCTTGCCCTGCTCCATGATCGAGTAGGCGCTGCGGCCGATGCCGGTATCCATGAAGAGCTGGTGGATGTCGCGCAGGCGGCAGGGGGTTTTGTTAAGGAAATACTCGCTCTTGCCGTCGCGGTGGACGCGGCGGGTGATGCGGACCTCGTTCCACTCGGTGCCGAGTTCCTTTTCGCACTCGGAGAAGGTCATCGACACCTCGGCCATGCCCAGTGCCGGGCGGCTATCGGTGCCGCTGAAAATGACATCCGCCATCTCCCCGCCGCGGAGGGCTTTGGCGGATTGCTCGCCGAGGACCCAGCGCATGGCGTCCAGAACATTGGACTTGCCGCAGCCGTTCGGCCCGACGATGGCGGTGACGCCGCGGTGGAAGTTGAGGACGGTTTTGGCGGCGAAGGATTTGAAGCCGATGATTTCCAGGGATTGCAGATACATGGGAGACCGGATAAAGACGTCGCGAAAGCGTAAAACCCGAGGGGGGTGCGACAAGAAAAAAATACCATATCCAGCGTATGGCCTCCCTCACGACCACAAGATGTTGAGTATTTATGAAGAATGATCCTCGAGTTGACGAGTTGTTGGAGTTTGTCCGAATCCCCAGCGTGTCCGCGCAGAGCTGTCATCGGGAAGACATGCAACGGTGCGCCGAGTGGCTGGTGGGCAAATTTGAAAGGATGGGATTGGAGGCACGTGCCGAGCCCACAGCAGGCTGCCCGGTGGTGGTGGCGAAATCGCCCCGCGACCCCGCGAAGAAGACGGTCTTGATTTACGGACACTATGATGTGCAACCTGCTGAGCCGTTGAATCTTTGGACATCTCCGCCGTTCGATCCGGTGATTCGATCTGGGCGGATTTTTGGCCGGGGGGCCTCGGATAACAAAGGGCAAATCCTCGCGCATATCCTCGGGGTCGAGGAGGCGCTCGCCGAGGGAGAACTTCCTGTGAATGTGGTGTTTTTAATCGAGGGCGAGGAGGAGATCGGAAGCAAGCACCTCGGGACATTTCTGGAAACACACCGGGAGGAGTTGGCGTGTGATGCGATCGCGATTTCTGACACAGGCATGGCGGCTGAGGGATATCCGACCTTGAGCTACGCGCTGCGCGGCATCGCCACCATGGAAGTGCGGGTGAAAGGACCGGCGATGGATTTGCACTCCGGCATTTATGGCGGCGCGGTGGCGAATCCGGTGACGGCGGCGGCGCGGTTGGTGGCGAGCTTGCATGATGCCAACGGGCGGGTGGCGATTGAGGGGTTCTATGATGCGGTGCAGCCGATGGCTCCATGGGAGCGCGAGGCGGCGAAGGAATCGCCGGTGAGCGACGAGGCGATCGCCGCGCAGGCCGGCGTAAAGGTGTTGGCGGGGGAAGCGGGGTATTCCGCTGTCGAGCGCATCGGCGCCCGGCCGACAGCCGAGATCAACGGGTTCGGCGGCGGCTACCAGGGTGAGGGCAGCAAAACGGTGTTGCCTGCCGAGGCGTTTTTCAAGGTGTCGTTCCGCCTCGTGCCCGATCAGCATCCCGATGCGGTGCTGGCGATGGCGCGGAGACATTTTGAGAAGCACTGCCCGGCGGGAGTGACATTGGAGATGACCGACGGGCACGGCGGGGAGGCGTTTTTCCTGGATCCCATGCAGCCGGCGGGAAAGGCCGCCCAGCGGGCACTGGAGGAGGTGTTCGGAAAAAAACCCGCGCTGACACGCGAGGGAGGATCGATTCCGATTCTCACCGAATTCCAGCGGACGCTTGGACAACCGGCCTTGCTACTGGCTCTGGCGTCACCCGATTGTCGCGCGCATGCGCCTGATGAAAACTTTCCGGTGGAGAATTTTCTCTTGGGAATCCGCCTCAACAAGGCGTTGCTGCGGGAGTTGGCGAACGGTTAGGAGCAGCAGCCGCCGGGATTGCAGCCGCAGCCGCCCTGCTCGGTGACGGTGCCGGGCAGTTCCTCCTCTGTCGAGATGAGAATGGTGTCGAGGTGGATTTGCTGGAGTGAGAGTTGCTCCTGGGCTTGCTGGAGGAGGCCGAGGGCGAGCGTGCTTGGCTGGTGGCGGGTGCGGAGCTGAATTTCCACGGGCTTGCCGAGGAATTGGGGGAACGCCTCGGCCATTTCTCCGTCGAGGATGAATGAGGCGTAGGCGTTCAGTTTTTCTTGGAGTTGGAGGAGCTGGTCCTCGCCGCCGGTCCATGGACGGGTTTCATACATGGCAAGCACAAGGAGGTCGCGGCGCTTGTCGTGGGCAAAGGCGTCGAGAACGGCGGGATGGGCGATGCCCATGGGTCGTGCGGATGGTGCGGTCTGGTTCATGATTTTTTTGAGGGGCGGGGCTTGGGTTTCACGTGGTAGGCGGTGTTGTCCTCGCGGACATGGAAACCGATCTCAGGTTTGTCCGGAGCGGTGGTGGGAACGAGGAGTGGCTGAATCTCGCGCCAAATCGTGCGGAGGGCGGTATCGTGCTCGAGCAGGCGGGCGTCAATTTCGGCGAGGCGTTTGAGCACGTCGGTCTGTGCCATGAGGAGTTCGCGTTGCTTCACGAACGCGCGAACGACAAAGACGCTCATGCGTGCCGCCTCGGGGCTTTTGAGGAGATTTGCGGCCATGAGTGCGCCGTGCTCGGTGAAGGCGATGGGAAGGTATTTGGGATGCTGCCCTGGTCCCGCTTTCTTTAAGGTAACAATTTGTGACCTTAAAAATTGAAACTCCTCTTTGGTTAGCTGGAACGCAAAGTCCTCCGGGAAGCGGTCGCCGTTTCTACGGACGGCTTGATTGAGGGCCTTGGTCGGCACGCCGTAGATGGCGGCGAGGTCGGCATCCAGAATGACCTTGCGATCTCGGACGGTGTGAATTGGCAGGTCGGGCGGGTGCGGCATGGCCTCACGCGGCTTTGGGGAACCACTGATAAAGCATGAAATACACAAGCACGCCAGTCACGGAGACGTAGAACCAGAGCGGGAATGTCCACTTGGCCCAAGCACGGTGGCGTTCAAAAGCGCCTTTGAGCGCGTGGGTCATCGTCACAAGAATCAATGGCACGATGACAATGGCCAGAATGATGTGGGACACAAGCATGCCGTAATAAAACGTGCGCCAGAGGCCCTCGCCGCCGAAAGGCGTGTGGACTCCTTGAACTAAAATTTTATGGAGAACATAAAAAAACAAAAACACGCAGGAAACCCCAAATGCCCCGAGCATGCAGTAACGATGGGCGATTTTGCGCTCTGTTTTTATGCAAATAAACCCTGCAAGAAGAAGCATCGTGGCGATGGCATTCAACCCGGCATTGAGCGCCGGAAGATCCGAGACGCTCATTGAGTGTTGCGCGCGCGGTCCAGGCGCTTGCAGGTGGAGACGATGTAATATGTCATGCTTCCGATGATCGCTAACACGATGGCCAGCATGCCGAGGACTCCCCAGGAGAGGGCGATACCGGCGGTGATGGTCTGTGGCTCGATAGGCCCTGTAGTGCCGGGTTGGCGGCAACCGACGCACGCCAAAGCTTGTGGGATCTGGGACAGGATAATAGCAAGGACGAGGTGGTGTTTCATTTCTTGTCGGGTGTATTTTCCTGCAGGAGATCGCCGATGTCCACCATGAGCTTTTGCACAACCTCGGGGTCGACTCCGTCCTGGTAGCCGCGGAGCCATCCGTCGGCATCGACAAGCACGAAGCGCGAGGAGTGGGCTACCGTGCCGTCGGGCTCCTTTGAGACAGGCTGGAGGAGACCTTTCACGATGATGGAGTCGATGTCCTCTTGCGTGGGAGCGAGGAATTTCCAGCTTTCGGGACTTGCTCCTTGGGCGGCGCCGTATTGGGCAAGCACCTCTGGCGTGTCGTGGCCCGGATCGACGCTGAACGAAACCAACACCACCTTGTCACGGACCTTGCCAAGCTTGGTGTTCAAATCCGCCATGCGCTGTGTGATGAGCGGACACGGGCCCTTGCAGCGTGTGAAGATGAAATTCGCAACCCAGATTTTCCCTTGCAGGTCGTCGAGGGTGAGCGGCTTTCCTGTCTGGTCGTTGATGCTGAACGCCGGGACTTTTGAAATCTTTTCGAGATGGGGCGGGAGTGGCCTCGGCGGAGTCGATTTCAGGCTGATGTAGGCGGCCGCGAGCGCAACAGCCGCCACGGTGAATGCCACCACCCAACCGAGGGGGGAAATCCCCCGGCGCGGGGTGCCGTCAGACATAATAGAGGAGCGTGAGAACCACGATCCAGACAACATCGACGAAGTGCCAGTAGAGAGCCACATTCGCCAATGCTGGATGGTGTGTCGGGGTGAAGCAGCGGGTGAAGAGCTGACGCAGGAAACACCAGACAATCAACAACACGCCAACGACCACGTGCAAGCCGTGGAATCCGGTGATGACAAAGAAGCTCGATCCGTAGACGCCGCCGGTGTTGAACCAGAGGCCTTCATTGTGCAGGTGCCACCATTCGTAGCATTGGATGCCGACGAAGATCGAACCGAGGGCGATCGTGATGAAAAGCCAACCCAAGCCTGATTTTCCTTTCATGACGGACCCCTCCGCCAAGTGGAATGTGACACTGCTCGCGAGGAGGAAGATCGTATTGACGGTGGTGAGGAACACCGGCAGCGCGGCATAGGCGGCATCCGGCGGCCAGGCGTGGCCCGCCTGCCAAGGGAAGCCGTTTTCCGACCAGCGGAGAACGAAGTATCCGCCAAGGAGGCCGGCGAAGAGCATGGCCTCGGAGAGGAGAAACATAATCATGCCGAATTTGGCGACGGCGTGCGAGGCCCCCCCGTGGCCGTGGGAATCGTGGGCGATGGCTGCAGTGGACATGGAGCGTGTGTTGGGTTGGTTGGAAAATCGGATCAGGGCGCCTGATAGGGGCCGCGGAGGTTCATGAGTATCAGAACAACTACTGTGAGTGAAATAGCAAAAACCCACAGGACCGCCATGAGGAGGAGATTTTTCGAGCGCGGTGTGATTTTCATTTCTTTGTCAGAACAAGAAGACCGAGGAGCAGGGGCAGGTAGAGAATCGAGGAGAAAAACAATGCCCTCGCGGAGGCATTGTCGCGGCGGCGCATGAAGACAAACGCAAACCCTGCAAAGGCAAGCCCCATCGCCAAGGCGCAAAAGAACCAGACTGGCGAATTATAGCCCATCACGCCTGGCAGGAGAGTCACAAGCAGGAGACAAAGCGCATAAAAAAACGCCTGCCGCGATGTGGCGAATCCTTCGGGGTCCCCCGCGGTGATCATGACACAACCGCCCTTGGCGTAGTCCTCGCGATACATCCAGGCGATCGCCAGAAAGTGGGGCATTTGCCAAAACCACAGGATTGCAAAAAGCAGGCATCCCTCGAGTTCGTAATGTCCCCGGGCGGCCATCCAACCGATGAGCGGAGGCAGGGCGCCGGGCACCGCTCCCACCAGCGTGTTCAGCGAACTGATTCGCTTCATCGGGGTGTAGACGAGGATATAAATGGCGATCGTGGCGAATGCGAGAAACGCAGCGCTGGCATTCGCGAAGAGGGCCAAAATGGCAATACCAGTCACCGAGAAAAACAAGCCGAACATGAGTGCGTCGGTCGCTTGGATTCTACCGGCGGGCACCGGGCGCGAACTGGTGCGTTTCATTTTTGCATCTCCCTCGCGTTCCCACCACTGGTTCAGCGCTGCCGCACCCGCAGCACATAGGGCCGTGCCAAGCAAGGTTGCCCCCATAAGAACCCAATTGATCGGCCCGCGCCAGCCCAAGAGAAATCCGACCAAAGTCGTGATCAGAACCAAAAACGACAATCGAGCCTTGACCAGAACAAGCACGTCGTCCACCAGTCCCTGCGATTGGGATGCTGACGCGGCGGCGGTCGATTTCATGCCACGACGGAATAAACCTTCGCAGCCCGGGTATCAGGAGCAATAAACCGGAATGCCTGGGTGCCCCGCCACAAGTGGAAGCTCAAAATCACTCCTGCAATGAGCGAGAGGGCTCCCAGTGCCATGTGGGCCGTGGCCACGTCGGCTGCCTTGTTCGACCAGATCGTCCACGCGCCAAGTGCCACTTGCAGCAGAATCATGGCGAGCCACACCGAGCACCACAACGCCGCACTTCGGTGCGAGACTCCACCCCAGGAGCGGACTGCGACAGCGGCCACAAGGCAAAGAATCACAACAGCCATCCCCCGGTGGGCCATTTGAATCCAGATTTGCGTAGCCGTTGTGGGCACTTGGTTGTCCAGAACCCTCGCGTTGTTGATCTCGGTGATGCGGTCCGGCGAGGTGTCTGGAAGGATTTCCCCGTAAGCCAGCGGAAAATCGGGGATCGACAGGCCGGCATGCTCGTGGCGCATCGTAGCTCCGAGTCCAAGTTGTAAGAAGATCAAGCCCGTGGCCACCACCACCATGTTCCTCAACATGGAGTCGGGCAGAAAAACATCCCACCCGCCACGAATGAACCGCGGACTGGTGGCGATCGTGATGATTCCCAAGAGGCAGAAGAACGACTGGGCCAGCATGCCATGGAAGATGCCAAGTTCGTCCTTGAAAAGCGACACGCGCATGCCGCCAAGCAGGCCTTGAATACAGACGGCAAAAAACGCCACCACTCCAAGGGTTTTTACCCAGCGCCGCGGTTCACAACTTAGCATCGAGGCCGCAAGAATCATGGTCATCAAGCCCACCACAGAGGCGATCAGGCGATGGCTGTGCTCGTAAAAAATCCCCCCAACCCAACCGGAGATCGGGAACAGGAACATGTTGTAGCCGTAGGTCGTCGGCCAATCAGGCACGGACATGCCGACCCCTTTGGAGGTGACGATTCCTCCGCTGAAAAGCAAAATAAACGTCATCCCAAGCGTGCATATCGCCCAAGCGTGAAGCGCAACGCGGCGCAGGGGGACACTGTGTGTTCCTTCTGCCATGAGGAGCGGATCAGTGAGACTCGAGACGAGCCGTGGCGGGCGCCGGTTCGGTTTGCGGGAGATAATCCTTGTCGATGCCAGGCACGCTGTATTCGTAAGGGCCGTGGTAAACAACAGGCGTTTTAGGGAAGTTGCCATGGCCGGGAGGCGAGGGCACCGTCCACTCGAGAGTGTTGGCGTGCCAAGGGTTGTTTGGCGCTTTTTCACCGCTACGCAAGGAGCGGATGACATTCCAGATGAAGATGAATGTGGTGAACCCGAGGCCGATTGCTCCAATCGTGCAAAGTTGGTTCAGCGGTTGGAGTTGGCGAAGGTGCTCGTAGACCATCGGGTCGGCGATCCGTCGCATCATGCCGCCGAGTCCAAGATTGTGCATCGGGAAGAAGGCGAGGTTGAAGAAAATCAACGTCAGAAAGAAATGCCACTTGCCGAGCGTCTCGTCGAGCATGCGGCCGAACATTTTCGGGAACCAGAAGTAAAGTGCCCCGAAGATCGCAAAGATACTGCCGCCGAAGAGCACGTAGTGGAAGTGGGCGACGATGAAGTAGGTGTGGTGCACGAACAGGTCGACTGGGGTCGAGGCCATGAAAATGCCGCTCAATCCACCGATCACGAACATCGACACAAACGCCAGCGCGAAGCACATCGCTGTGGTGAACTCGATCGATCCACGCCACACGGTGCCCATCCAGTTGAACGTCTTGATCGCGGATGGCACGGCGATGACCATGGTCGAGACGGAGAAAGCCGCGCTGAGGGTGAGGTTCATGCCGCTGACGAACATGTGGTGGCCCCAGACGACAAAGCCGAGGAATCCGATCGCGATCATCGCGTAGACCATGGCCTTGTAGCCGAAGACCGGCTTGCGTGAGAAAACGGCGAGGATTTCAGAGGTGAGGCCCATCGCCGGGAGAATCATGATGTAAACTTCGGGGTGGCCGAAGAACCAGAAGAGGTGCTGCCAGAGGAGCGGTTGGCCGCCACCAGCTGGAGAAAAGAAGCTGGTGCCGAAATTCAGGTCGGCGAAAAGCATCGCAGCGGCCGCGGAGAGCACCGGCACCGCGAGAATCAGAAGGATCGCCGTGATGAACAGCGACCAAACCGTGAGCGGCATGCGGAACATCGACATGCCCGGAGCGCGCATGTTCACAATAGTCGTGATGTAGTTTGTCGCGCCGGCGATCGAGGAGAGACCATTAACAAAAAGAGCTACTCCCCAAAGACTCTGGCCGATTTGTGTTCCATTGTATGCCGCCACTGAACTGAGCGGGGCGTAGGCGGTCCAGCCGGTGCCGGGTGCGCCGCCGGGAACGAAGAAGGCGGCCATGAGAATCACGCCCGAGAGGACATAAAGCCAGTAGCTCAACTCATTCAGGAGCGGAAACGCCATGTCGCCGGCGCCGATTTGAAGGGGAATCAGGTAGTTGCCAAACGCACCGATCAGCAACGGCATGACCACGAAAAACACCATGACGGTAGCGTGCATCGTGACCAGCATGTTATAGCCACCGGGAATGATCGAACCGTCGATCGCCACTGTTTCGGGCAGCAATTGGCCGATGAGCGGCACCACCGCGCCGGGGTAACCGAGCTGCCAGCGGACACCGAGGGCGAGCGCGCCGCCGATGAAAAGAAACGCGAGGGCCGTCCAGAGGTATTGGAGCCCAATCATTTTGTGATCGTAGGTCCAGAGGTATTTGCGGAAAAAGCCAACCTCGTGATCGTGGTGGGCGTGCTGCTCTGTTGTTTGGGTGTCTGCAGTGGTGGCTGTCATGGCAGTTTGCTGAGTTTGGAAATAGATTACGAATCTAAGTCGATTCCAGTGCCTGTGAACATGAAAATTTTCCGTGCCGGGGAATTCGGGCAGGGGTGGCTCATGGCGTTGGCGGCGGAACCAGTGCGAGGAATTGCGGGAGCGAGCGGATGAGTTCCTCGAAAGCGGGCCGTTCCTCCACGGGCAGATCGGCGGGAAATTTCGCCGCCGAGCGCTCCCACTTGGCGAGCCAATCCGCACCCAGCACATCTCGCCCTCGAGCCCTCGCCAACGCCAACGAGGTGCAGGCGATAGTGGTCTCGAGCTTCTCACCAGCATTGCGGCCCCGCGCTACTTGGAATCCCGCCGCGAGCATCGCCACGCGCGACGCGGTGGAGCAGGTGTAAGTGAACAACTCGACATCGCCAGCCCCGCAAGCCGCGCGGATTTGCCGAAACGCTTCTGTGGTCCATGCCGACGCGCACGTTTTCCCCGAGAACATGTCGTAAAACACAAGATCGGGCGCCGGGGCGCGGTGGAGGTGTTCGAGGAAATCGCCTTCGAGAAGCTCCCAGCTGAGGCCCGCATGTGTTTTCGAATGCCAGACGCCGGATTTCAAAATGCCCGCCGGTCCCCCGTGCCGCAGGTAGGGGAAGAGGTCGCTGTTTTTGAAAGCCAGCCTCAGCGAGTCGAGATCGTTCTCGAAACTGACAATGCGCATCGGGCGCACGCCCCCCGCAACCGCCGCCTCGTAGCACTCGATCGCGGCCATCGCATTCGCCCCTGCACCAAGGCCGACATCCCATACCACCACCTCACTCGAGCCATCCACCGGAGCCAAGCGTTCGCCCAACCGGGATTGCTCGACATAAAGCCGCCGCGCCTCGTCCATCGGCGCCGTGCGCGAGTGCATGATCTCGCCAGAGGCCTCGTGAAGAATGCTGGAAAACCCCTCGATCGCCGTATGGATGCGGTAGGCGCCGCGCGTCAGCTTTCGCGGGGCGTTCCGCCGCATCGGCGTCACAGGATTGTCGAGGTCATCCGCCAGAAGCGTCTCGCGGTGAGCCCGGCGAAAAGCCGCAAACGCGCCTGCGAGAATGCTCGAGCGGATGTTCTCCATGAGGCGGTGGTAGAAGAAAATATTGTGCAGTCCGAGGAGTTGCCAGCCGAGCGTCTCCTTGCATTTCGTGAGGTGGTGGAGGTAGGCGCGGCTGTAACGCGCGCATGTCGGGCAAGAGCAGGCGGGATCAAGCGGGCTTTCGGAGGTTTTGTAAACGCCCCGCCTCAATTGCAAATAGCCGCGCGAGGTGAACGCCCCGCCGCGCTGTGCGACCTGCGTGGGGATGATGCAATCGAACATGTCCACCCCGCGGTGCACAGCCTCGAGGATGTCGAGCGGCGTGCCGACGCCCATGAGGTAGCGCGGCAGATTCCTAGGCAGGAGCGCGGCGGTGAGTTCGCAGGTGTCCTCGCGCTCGCTTTTTCCCTCGCCCACGGCCAGGCCTCCAATCGCGAAGCCGTCGAATTCCATCGCGCAAAGTGCATCAGCACTGGCCCGCCTCAGCCCCGGATGCAGCGCCCCCTGCACGATGCCAAACATCGCCTGTGGCGAATCCCCGCGCGCGGCGAGGCTTCGAGCCGCCCACCGGTGCGTAAGTTCCATGGCAGCCAGCGCGGTGGGTTCGTCGACGGTGGATGGAACACACTGATCGAGCGCCATCATGATGTCGCTGCCGATCGCCATCTGGGTTTCGATGCTTGTTTCGGGGCTGAGCAGGATCGAGCGGCCGTCAAGGTAGCTTTGAAAAACCGCCCCCTCCTCCCGCATGCTTCGCGAGTGGGGGAGTGAAAAAATCTGGAAGCCTCCGGAATCGGTCAGCACCGAGTGCGGCCACGACATGAAGCGGTGGATTCCCCCCGTCTTGCGGAACACCTCGGCCCCCGGCCGCAGCAGAAGATGGTAGGTATTAGCCAGAAGAACGCGCGAACCGCTTGCCTCGAGGGAGGCTGGATCCTGGGCCTTCACTGTGGCCTGCGTGCCAACCGGCATGAAAATCGGTGTGCGCACCGTGCCGTGGAGCGTCTGGAACACCGCCGCGCGGGCCCGAGAATCCAAGGCCTCGGCCTCGATACGAAAGGAAAGTCGCGTGGATGTGGACATACGTGAACGGCCGGCCAATAAACACGCGCCCCCGCGCTTCTCAAAGCGCATTCTGGCACCAGCCGTCACTCCCACCTTCTCGGACCGTCTCCGGTGTCATGGACTTTTGAGTCAACGCGCAGGTTGCCATCGGCATGGCCTTTGACAGCCGGGGGCTGGCCCACGCCCACGACGTTTTCGAAGGCAACCAAAGCGGCATCCGCCCCCCCTGTCGTGCCGCTCCATGAGCACCGGCTACAAAAGCATTCCCGGCGGCGGCGTGGATGAAATTCCAAGCCAACCACTTTTCCCTTTCCAGAATGAGCCGCTTTTGGTGATTGTTGACTAAAGGAATGTCAGGGTTTTTTCAGAGCTACGACACGGGCGGTTTTTACGACGAGATGTTCCATGCCGACGGGTCAGTCCGGCCGCATTACAAGTCCCTCCTCGAGCGTTTTTCGGAAATGGACCGCGCAGCCTTCGAGTTGAAGCGCTCGTTGGCCGAGCAGACCTATTTGAACCAAGGCATCACCTTCACCGTTTACAGCGGCGATGAAGGCACAGAGCGCATCATGCCGTTCGATCTCGTGCCTCGCATCATTCCCGCGGACGAGTGGCGCCATATCGAGCGCGGCCTCGAACAACGCCTCCGCGCGTTGAATCTCTTCCTCCACGACATCTACCACGACCAACGCATCGTGAAGGAGGGCGTGATCCCGCTGGAAATCATCCGCACCGCCAAGCACTACCGGCCCGAACTCGTGGGCATGGATGTCCCCCACGACATCTACATCCACATCTGTGGCTCGGACATGATCCGCGACGGCGATGGCCGCTACCTCGTGCTCGAGGACAACGGCCGCTGCCCCTCCGGCGTCTCCTACATGCTGGAGAACCGCCAAGCCATGAAGCGCGTGTTCCCGAAACTCTTCCGCCGGCATCCCGTGCGGCCGGTGGATGGCTACCCGCAGGAACTTCTCGCCGCCCTGCGCCATGTCGCCCCTCATGGAAACCCCGACCCCACCGTTGTGGTTCTCACCCCCGGCATCTACAACTCGGCCTATTTCGAGCATTCGTTCCTCGCCCGTGCGATGGGCATCGAGATCGTCGTCAGCCAAGACCTCGTGGTGAACGACGCAAAGGTCTACATGAAGACCACAAAGGGCCTGAAGCAGGTCGATGTCATCTACCGCCGCGTCGATGACGACTTCCTCGACCCCACTGTCTTCCGCAAGGACTCCGTGCTCGGCGTGCCGGGCATCGTGAACGCCTACCGCGAGGGAAATGTGAATCTCGCCAACGCCCTCGGCACCGGTGTGGCGGATGACAAGGTGACCTACTACTACGTGCCGGCGATGATCAAATTCTACCTCGGCGAGGATCCGATCCTTCCAAACGTCGAAACCTACCTCTCCGCCGTGGACAGCGACCGCAAATACATCCTCGAAAACCTTGAAAACCTCGTCATCAAGGCCGCGAACGAAAGCGGCGGTTACGGCATGATGATTGGTCCGCAGGCCAGCCGCGAGGAGGTCGCCAAATTCCGCGCCGCCATCGAAGCCGACCCCCGCGGCTATATCGCGCAGCCCGTGATCAGCCTCTCGCGCTCGCCGTGCTATGTCGACGGCTCCTTCGAGGGCCGCCACATCGACCTCCGCCCCTACATCCTCATGGGCGAATCCGTGAAAATCATCCCCGGCGGCCTCACCCGCGTCGCCATGCGCAAGGGGTCGCTCGTCGTGAACTCGTCGCAAGGCGGCGGCAGCAAGGACACCTGGGTGCTCGACAGCGAGGAGGCCCCATGCTGAGCCGCGTCGCCGATTCCTGCTACTGGATGAGCCGCTATATCGAGCGCGCCGAGACCAGTGCCCGCGTCCTCGATGTAAACATCCAGCTCGAACTCGACAACGAGGACCAACTCGGCGGCCGACTCCGCCAGCAGTGGGAGCCGATCCTCGCCACCCTTCTCGACCAGGAACTCTTCCACAGCATCCACAAAACATTCAGCGCCGATGCCGTGATGGATTTCATCACCTTCGAGCGATCGAACCCGAACTCGATTCTCACCTGCATCACCATCGTCCGCGAAAACGCCCGCACCGTGCGCGAGCAGATCTCGAGCGAAATGTGGGAGCTTCTGAACAGGCTGTATCTATATCTCCGCAGCGACAGCGCCCGTGCGGCCCACAAGGAAAGCCCCATCGATTTCTACCGCTCGCTCGTCGATAGCCTCCACAGCTTTCAAGGCACCACCGACGCCACCATGACGCACGGCGAGGGCTGGCAATTCCTCCAGGCGGGCAAATTCATCGAACGCGCCGACTCGACCTCCCGCGTCCTCGATATCAAATACCATGTCCTCCTGCCCAGCGGCGAGCAGGTCGGCGGCAACGTGGACATCACCCAGTGGAACGCCGTCCTCCGCTCCTGCAGCGCCATGGAAGCCTACTTCAAGATTTTCCACGGCCGAGTCACCAGCTGGGATGTCGCTGGGTTTCTCGTGCTCCACGATACCTTCCCCCGCTCGATCCGCTTCTGCGTGGACTCCCTCGACCAGGCCCTCCACAGCGTCTCGGGCACCGACCGCGGGCATTTCAAAAACGAAGCCGAGCGCCTTTCCGGCATGCTCCGCTCGAACCTCGATTTCACAAACGGCGACAGCATCTTCAAGACCGGCCTCCACGAATATCTCGACCAGACACAAGCCCGCCTGAATGACATCTCGGCCGCCATCGCCGAGGAGTATTTCCGATTGTGATCCCCGCTCCACGCCACGCCGGCCCCGTTCTTCCAGCACTGCTCGACACCTACGCCTTCGAGGCCCTTCTCAAGAAAGCGGCGCGCTCATTTCAGCTCTCGCTTCGCATTCTTCCGAAACGCATCCGCCCCACGCTCTCGCTCGCCTACCTCCTCGCTCGCGCCTCGGACACCATCGCCGACGCCTCCACCGCCCCCGCCTTCCAACGCTCGGCACTCCTCCGCTCGCTGCCGGAATCCTTTCTCGAAACAATTCCCGACCTCGGTCTGGAGGGCACCGACGCCGAACTCGTCCTGCGCCTCCCTTCGCTTCTCGAAGCATTGAATTCGCTCCCTGAGGCAGATGACATCCGCTCCGTCTGGCGCATTATTTTGGAGGGTCAACTCTTCGACGTGGAGCGGTTCTCTACGGAGCCGGGCACGCTGCCCGCCCCGCCGCTCAGTCCCGAGGAACTCGACCGTTACATCGGCCTCGTGGCAGGCAGCGTGGGCGAATTCTGGGCCCGCTTGTGCCTGCGCCACATTCCCGACTGCTCGACACTCCCCGAGCAGGACCTCCTACCTGTGGCCCGCCGCTTCGGCGAAGCTCTACAACTCGTCAACATCCTCCGCGACCGCCGCCGCGACGCGGATGCCGGCAGGGTCTACATCCCCGACGAGCGCTTCTACACCGAAATGCAACGCGTGCGCGAGTGGCTCGCCGCGGGCGACACCCTACGCCGCCGCCATGCGCCCGCGCACCCTCCGAGCCGCCTGCCTCCTGCCGCTCGACCTCGCCCGCCAAACCCTCGACCTCGTCGCCGCCCACCCACTGGGCGAAAACATCAAAGTCCCCCGCCACAAAGTCTGGATCTCCTTCACCAAGGCATTCGCCTCTCCGGCACCTCGCGCCTGATTGGCGGAAGCCCTCCCTCCGCTCACTCCACAAAGCGCATCGCCCACTCCAGCCAGAGAGGAATCGTCACCAAGGCTGGAATCGACGTTGCAAAAACAACACGCAAAGCCACCGGCATGTCGCCGCCGTGCATTTTCGCAAGCACCACCGGAAACACCGCCGCCGGCATCGCGGATTGCACAACGAGGACTTTTTTCAACGCCAGATCCACCGGCAACCACACCGCCGCCAAGAGAATCAACAGCGGAAGAAATCCCAACCGGAGAACCAATCCCAACGCCATCCCAGCCCACCCCGAGCGGAGGATGCCGGGGTTCATGTGGTCCGCCAGCACGGCCCCTGTGACCACCAAGCCCACAGGCACAGCGCAAAGCCCGAGCATGTGCAGTGCCACGTCAAGCGCCTGAGGGAACAATGCCGAGGCGCCAAGCACATTCAGAATCTGGGCGGCGACCACGGCCAGCACCGGCGGATTGAGCAAAATCGAGCGCCACCTTCCACGTATCCGCCCACCGGGGAACAATGCCACGCCGAGCGTCCACATCGCCACTTCCACCCCAAGGTTGAAGGCAAACAGCACCCCGACCACCTCGCGGTCGAAAAGCGCCTGGCACAGCGGCAGCGGGATGTAGGAGTAGTTTTGCAACCCCGCCACCGAGGCGAACGTGCGGGCCGTTTCCTGCCCGCGAAAAAACAATTTTCCCGCTCCGAGACAAACCCCATACCCCATCACGGCGATCGCGAAGCCCGCCAGCGGCGGGAAAAGCCAGTTCGAGGGGCGCAACAACGCCTCGTTGCCGACGATCACATCCAGCGCCAGGCAGGGCACAAAGAGCTTCACCAACACGCCAAGCAACGACCTGTCCCCCTCCTCGGTGAAAACGCCCAACCGCCGCAACGCGTATCCCGCGCCGAGCACCAGAAAAACAGGCAAAACAATCCCGAACGGCGTCATGCAATACCCGTTGCCTAACGCAACCGCCCCTGCCGTGCCAAGCACACACCCGTTCGGTGGTGCTTGAAAATCACCGGCCCGCCAGTAGCGTGTGACGCCCATGTCCACCTGCTGCGCATGTTCGAATCCACCAACCGCCGCCACCCGTGGCGCGGGCGAGTGGACGCGTCTGGCCATCGCGGCGCTGGTCGCTGGTCAATCCATGATCTTCAGCCTAGCGGTGAACCTCTCGCCGCCGGACCCGTCGTCACGCTGGGTGATCCACGGAGTGCTCGCCGCCTCGGCGCTGGCTGTGTTCCTGCTGGCGGGCCTCCCGATCCTTCGCGAAGCATGGGAGGCGGCACGCCACGGCCGCATCGTCATCGACCAACTCTTCCTCGCGGGCATCGCCGCCGCGTTTGGTGTCTCCGTCCACTCGACTCTCACAGGCTACGGCAGCATCTACTACGAGGTCGTCGCTATTCTTGTGGCGATTTCCATGTTCGGAAAACTTGTCGGCGAGCGCCGCCGCCAAGCCGCCCTCGAGGCGGCGAAGGCTCTCGGTCGCGAGTTTGAAACCTGCGAGCGCCTCACCTGCTGCGGCTCGACCGAGACGGTCAACGCCTCGACCATCGAGGCCGGCGACCGCCTTGTCGTGCGTGCGGGGTCTCCAGTGCCGGCGGATGGTATTGTGCTCGAGGGCACCGCCTTTGTGCGGGAGACAGCCCTCACCGGCGAGCCGTTCCCTGTCGTCAAACGCCCAGGCGACCGTGTTTTTGCAGGCGGGTATTCATTGGATGGCATGCTCACGATCGAGGCCACCGTGGCAGGCAACGAACGCCGCCTCGACGGCATCCTCGACACGGTGCGTGAAGCCCAGTCGCGCCCGTCCCGCCTGCAACGCGAGGCCGACCGCCTGGTGGCGTGGTTCCTTCCTTCGGTCCTCGCCGTCTCGGCGGCAACCTTTGCGTTTTGGACATGGCGGGAAAGCTGGATCGTCGGCGTGTTCAACGGCCTCGCTGTCGTTCTGGTCGCCTGCCCGTGCTCGATGGGACTTGCAACGCCGGTGGGCATCTGGTCCGCCCTCGCCGCTCTCGCGAAGCGCGGCATTGTGCCGAGAGACGGCGACCTTGTGGAAAAACTCTCGCAGGTCGACACCGTGGTCTTCGACAAAACAGGCACACTGGGCGAGGAGGAGCTGGAACGCGTCGATTTTGTCGAGGCGCCGGGCATCGACCGCCAGCGGTTGCTGAACGCCGTGGCGCGCCTCGAGGCCTCCAGCACACACCCCGTGGCGAGGGCGTTTCGCATGGCGGGCGCCATGCCTGTGCCCGTCAACCTCCTTGCGGGAGCGGGGCTGGAGGGTGTGGTGGATGGCATCTCCTACCGCATCGGCAACAAATCACTCCTGTCCACCAGCCAGCAGCCCCTGGCGGACTCGCTCGCTTCAACCCTCAAAGGCGAGGCGGCCCATCTCGTCTACATCATCGCCGACGGATCGATCGCCGGCATCGCCGCGCTCCGCGAGAAACTCCGCGAGGGCGCGCTGACCACCCTCGAGGAACTCGGCCGCCTGGGCTTGCTATGCGAAATCATGACCGGCGACCGCCCCGAAGCCGCCGCCGCCCATGGATTGCCCAACGTCCACGCGGGCCTCGCTCCCGCCGACAAGACGCGCCTCGTCAAACATCTCGAATCCAGCGGTCGCAGGGTGCTCTTCGTGGGCGACGGAGTGAACGACGCCCCAGCGATGTCCGAGGCCTCGGCGGCGCTTGCCATCGGCTCCGGCAGCGCGCTCGCCCGCGAGACCGCCACCGGCGAACTCGCCTCGTCGGACCTCTCCGCCGTGCCGTTCGCCGTGGCCCGATGCCGCAAGGCCGTTCAAGCCATCCACACCAACATCCGCATCGCCGCCTTTTACAACATCATTGGCATCTCGCTCGCGGCATGCGGCATCATCCATCCCGTCCTCGCCGCTGTTCTCATGCTGGTCTCGAGCTTCACCGTGACATGGCGTGCGCTGGCACAAACGGGAAATGCCGCGCGCCCGATTTCCAAGCCGATGCTCCCGGCCGTGCCATGGCGCCTCATTATTCCCTCGGCCACGCTCGCGCTGCAGGGACCGTTGATCGTGTATCTGGGGGGATTCCAAGGTGTGGCCGCCTACGGCTTTCTGGCGTTGTTCCTCTCCGCGGGCGCCCTCTGCTGGCTCGCCCTCCTCGGGCGCCCGATCACCAAGCTCGCCGAGATGACTCTCGGCATGTTCTCCCTCGGCGGCCTCGCGATGCTCCTCGGGTGGTGGGCGGATGCCGGATTCGCCGCCGTCGTGCGGAATGGCGTGTGCCTCTGCGGCTGCGCCGACTCGACGATGGGGCTGGGGATTTTTGCGAAGCTGAACTGGATGGACGCCTCCATGGTGCTCGCCTCGCTGCAAATGGTCGCCTTTGAACGCCGCGGGCGCGGGCGCCTCCTTTGCTGGGTGGCCGGCCTCTTCGGCATGCTCGCGGGCATGGAAGCCGCCGCGTGGGTCATGTCGCACATCGTCCCCACGCTCCCAGGTATGCAATTTTTCGCCACCTACGCCGCGATGATGCTCGGCATGTCCGTGGGCATGGTGTCCGTGTGCGCCTCGCTCCAACAACTTCGAAAGGATCCCGCATGAGCAACGCCCCGCTGACCCCCGCCGCCCGCCGCTCGCTTGTCGAGGCCCGCAAACGCGCCTCTCTCGGTTGGAGAATCATCCACTGGCTCGGCTCGCTCCAACTCGCCCTCGTCCTCCTCGCCACCATCGCCATCGCCTGCGCGGCGGCCACGATCGCCGAGTCGGAGTTCAGCACAAAAATCGCACAGGTTTACATCTACAGGGCCCCGTGGTTCCTCGTCTGGCTCGGTGTCCTCTGCATCAACCTCTTCGCCGTCACGCTCACCCGCTGGCCATGGGAAAAAAAACACACCGGCTTCATCATCACGCACTACGGCATCATTATTCTTCTCGTTGGCGCGATGATCGGCATCCACACAGGCTTTGAGGGCAATGTCACCCTCCACAAGGACAAGCCACCGCTGCGCAAAATCACTGTGAACCGCAGCATCATCCAAGTCGAAAGTCCGAACGATACCGCTCTTTACGTGATGCCCTTCGACGCCTCGGCCATTCGCCCCTCGGAGAAGCGCCCGCGCGTGTTCGACGTGCCAGCGACCGACTTGAAAATCGTGGCCAATGCATTCAATGACAATCTTCTCAAGGAGGAAACGCTGGTGCCCTCGACCAAGGGCGGACCCGGCGTGTTCCTGCGCATGACTAGTCCTCGCATGGGGCAGACGGTTGACATGCCGCTCCTGCTCGACGGCGCGGCGGAAAAGGATTTCTCCGGTCTCGCGACCATCGTGCTCCAGCGCGCCCCACCCGCCGCCGCAGGTGCTTCTCCCACCGAGACCCAGATGGTGTTCGGCCGCTTCGCTCCAGTGGTCCAAGGGTCAGACACCCCCACCAGCGTCACGGTCTCGCTGTCCGAAGACGGACGCAAGGTTGTGATTGCCACTCCCGACAGCACCTCGGCGACGTATCTTCGTGAGGAGATCATGAAAAAACCACTCGCGGCCGGCGGGGCGCTGGTGACGATCGAGGACTACTGGCCCGATTTCGAGATGCGCGACGGACGCCCCGCGACAAAGTCCGACAAGCCTGAAAACCCCGCCGCTCTCGTGCGCATCCAGTCGCCCACCGGCGACGACAAGCCTTCTCTTGTGCTTTCCCCAACTTCCGAAGGCATCGTTTACCAACTCCAGCGCTCCGGCCAGGCCTATGCCGGCGGCACTGCGAAAAAAGGCGACACCTTCGCCCTGGGATGGGCCGACTGGCAGGCGGAGGTCGTTGAGACGCTCCCGAAAGCCGAGATCGCCACTGTGGTAAAGCCAGGCCCCGCGCTTCCCGACGGCGAGATGGGCATCCCCGGCTTCCGAGCCAAGCTCGTTTCCCCCGATACCGCAGACGCCCCACTGCGTTGGGTGCCAAGCGGCGAGATCACCTCGCTGACCGACGGCAAAAATGTCGTGCGCATCGGCTATGGCCTGGAACTCCGCCCCGTGCCGTTTTCCATTCGCCTCGTGGATTTCGAGGTCCCCCGCTACGAGGGCACCGAGACGCCGTCGAATTTCATCGCGAGCGTGGAATTCCAGGACTCCGCCACCGGCGCGCTGAAATCCGGCACCGCCCGCATGAACCACCCCGCGAGCTTTCCCGGCACGCTTCTGTCGAACTTCACTGGCATCAACTACAAATTTTCCCAAGCCGAATGGAATCCGCGCGACCTCGGTGAGACCACCCTCCAGGTCCTCTACGATCCAGGCTGGCTTTTCAAGTGGATTGGCTCGCTCCTCATCTGTGTCGGCATCACGATCATGTTTTACCTGAAACCCAAATCTACCACACGACCGTCATGACTCGACTCCTCCGCCTCGCTCTCGCCATCGCCGCCGTTGCGATGTTGACCACGCCAGCGCTCCGCGCCCTCGACATCTCGGGCCTCGATGACATCGCCATCCAAGAGGGGGGACGCAAAAAGCCGTTTTTCGTCTTCGCGCACGAAACGATCCTCGGCATGACTGGCAAGCCCTCGTTCAAGACAAAGGATGGCCGCACCCTTGGCCCGGTCTTCACGGTCGCCTCGCTCTGGCTCGCCCCAAAGGGGTGGGAAAACGAACCGCTCATCCTCATCGGCAATCGCAAGTTCAAGGACCAAGCGGGCCTCGACCCCTCGCAAAAGCTCTTCAGCTACCGCGAACTCGCCGGCAGCGAAGCCCTCCGCAACGCGCTCCATGAAGTCTCCGACGCCCGCGCGAAAAACCCCAAGGTGAAACTCGATGTCATCCAGCGCGAGGTTTCCACGATCGGCATGCGCCTCGCGCTTTTCGAGGGTCTCGTCTCTGGAAAACTTGTCACGCTCCTGCCCACCGGCGCCGCCGCATGGAGCCCGCTCACGCCCGACGACCCCGCGCTGGTGGAACTTCGCCGCGGATTTGTTGAGAACAACCAGCAAGTCTTCGACAACGGGTTGACCCTCCTTCGCTCCGAACAGGCCCGCGAAGAACCCCGCTTCCAGGCCGATCCAGGCAAGATCGCTGTCGAGGTGGCCTACCAGAAAATCCACCCCTTCCGCTGGGCATGGATTCTCTACCTGATCGCCGGCGTCATGCTGCTCGCGATTCCCGGTCGCACCGGATACGCGCTGGGCTGGCTATTCGGCAGCGCGGGCTTTCTCCTGCAGATCGCGGGCTTCGTGCTGCGCACCATTATCTCTGGCCGCGCGCCGGTAACCAACATGTATGAATCCGTCGTGTGGGTCGCCTTCGGCACGATTTTCTTCGCACTGCTCTTCGAGGCGATCTACCGCTGCCGGTATTTCCTGCTCGGAGCCGTGCCTGTAGCCGTAGCCTCTCTGATCCTCGCCGACACCCAACCGGTCATCCTCGACTCGTCGATCACCCCGCTTGTGCCGGTGCTCGCCGACAATTTCTGGCTCACCACCCACGTGCTCACCATCACGCTCAGCTACGGCGCCTTTGCGCTCGCGCTCGGCGTGGGCCACATCATCCTCGGCAAGGTGATCTTGGGGTCGAAACCCTCGCCGGCATTGAACAACTACCTCTACCGCACCATCCAGATCGGAGTCCTCCTGCTGGCTGTCGGCACCATCCTCGGTGCCGTGTGGGCGAACTACTCGTGGGGCCGCTTCTGGGATTGGGATCCGAAGGAGACATGGGCCCTCATCGCCCTACTGTCCTACCTCTTCCTCCTCCACGGCCGCATCGCCGGAAAATGGGCGGGCTTCGGTATGGCCGTTGGAGCCATCCTCGCCTTCCAATCCATCATCATGGCCTGGTATGGCGTGAACTTCATCCTCGGCGTGGGACTGCACAGCTACGGATTCGGGACTGGCGGCCTGCCGGGCGCGGTGACCTTTGTCTCCGTCGAACTCCTCTTTGTCGCCGTGGCTGTTTTCAGGCACCGCTCGCTGGCGGCGAAGCCTGCCATGGCCTGATTCTCACCTCCGCGCGGCGAGGAACGACCGTGTGCCGTAGAAGGCGATCACCACAAAGCAGAACAGCGGCAGGAAAAACGAGGCCCGCGTCGCCGAGAGTGTGAACGCCCCGAGCGCAATGCCGCTTCCATCCATGATCAGCGCCTGCAACGGCGGCATCACACACCCGCCGCCGATCGCGCAGATCAACCCAGCGGAGCCCAGCTTGGCGTCTTCCCCGAGCCCACTCAGCGCGATGCCGTAGATCGTCGGGAACATGAGCGACATGCAGGCCGACACGCCAACCATGCAGTAGAGGCCAAGCATGCCGTGGATGAAGATCGCCCCGAGAAGCAAGGCGCCGCCCACCACCGCCAGCGCCGCGAGCAACATGCCAGGATTGAAAAATTTCAACAGGTAGGTGCACACAAACCGGCTGCTCACGAAGACCACCATCGCAAGAATGTTGTAGCCCTGCGCCTCCTTCGCCGGGAGGCCGAGTTCGTTCACCGCGTATTGGATGATGAACGTCCAGACCATGATCTGCAACCCCACATAAAACGCCTGCGCCACCACACCCCACACGTAGTCCGGCGTGCGCAGGAGCCGCCCGAGCGAGGCGGCGATACTCGAATTCCGCGCTTCATGGGAGGTCGAATCAGGCAACCGGCTCAGTGCGAACACGAGCAGCGCCAGCAGCACCACACCGCCAAGGATCGCATACGGCCACACGATCACCGCCAAATCCGCCATCTGGATTTTTTCCAATGCCGCCGGATTCGTTTGCATCAACTCCCGCCGCGTGGCCTCGTCCGCCGGATCCAGCCGCCCGAGGATGAAATCCTTCGCCACAAACATGCCGAGCAGCGACCCGACCGGATTGAATGCCTGCGCGAAATTCAAGCGTTGCGCCGCCGTTTCCTCCGGACCCATCGAGAGGATGTAGGGATTCGCCGTCGTCTCCAGAAACGCCAACCCGCTGGTCATGATGAAATACGCCGCGAGAAAAATCCCGAACTCCATTGCGCTTCCGGCTGGAATGAACAAAAGGCACCCCGCCGCATACAGCGCCAACCCTGTCAGAATGCCGCTCTTGTAGGTGAAGCGCCGGATAAACAACGCCGCCGGAATCGCCATCACGCAATACCCCCCGTAGAACGCCGCCTGCACCAGCGAACTCTCGAAGTGCGAGATTAGCAGCACGTTCTTGAACGCCGCGACCATCGGGTTCGTGATGTCGTTCGCAAAGCCCCACAAACTGAACAGCGTGGTGACGAGAATAAAGGAGGGGAGGAGGTGCTTGGGGAGGAGTCGGGATTCCATAAGTCACGGCATCCAACATGCAGCCCCCCGAGCCACTCAAGAAGATTCACCCCCCCAAGCCACTCATTGCTATAGTCTAAATGAACTATAGACCCGCTTCCCAAAACTGGCGGCCAGCAAGGCAGCGGAGGCCTTACTACGGGTTACCGGAAGACGAGAACCGACACCTTGCAGCTGCGGACGAGGGAGGTGGTAGTGCTGCCGATGACGAGATGGCGGAGGCGGGAGTGGCCGTAGGCACCCATGACCACGAGGTTGACGCGGTGCTTGGAGACGGCTGCGGTGACGACCTCCTCGGGGTGGCCGGGGATGCACTCGGCGGTGGCGTTGATTCCCGAGGCGATCAGTCGGGCGGTAGACTCTTCGAGGGCGGCCGATGCCATTTCGCCGGCATGCACCAGCACGCAGGCGAGGCCTTTCAGCAGGGGGCTTTCGCAGAGGAATCGAATCGCCTTCTCGATGCTCGGGCCGCCGTCATAGGCGATGAGGACATTCTCGATCGGATGGAACTCGCGTGCGGCCACCAGCACCGGGCGGGTGCTGGCGCGGATGACGCGCTCGAGGTTCGAGCCGAGGTGGAGTTTTGCGAAATCGGCCGACTCCCCGCGTTTTCCGATCACGACAAGATCGGCGTCGCGCTCCATGGCCGTGACGGATTCCACGAGTTCGCCGTGTTCCTGAATGGTGTCGACCGTTTCCACGCCGGCGTCTTTGAGGCGTTTCGCGGCGTGTTCGAGAAGAGCCTTGCCGCGCTCCCGAGCCAGGCGATTTTTCTTTTCCTCGAGGGCGGCGAGTTCGGCGAGGAATGCCGCGCCAGTGTCCAGGCCCATGGCACCGCTGATATCGACCAACTCGGCCTGTTCGCGGTGGGAATCGAGCACGTGAAGCACGCGCACCGCGGCCTCGCACCGGCGTGCGGCCCAGGAGGTGTGGTCGAGGATGCTTGCGGAGTAAACGGAGCCGTCGGTGCAGGCGAGGATGGTTTTCATGTCCGGTGGATTCAGTGGAGTTGTTGGGTTGCGGCGGCCTCGGGCTTGTCATGGACCGCCACCCGCTCGATGAGAGTGGCGCTGGCCTGATTCAGGCCGATCACCTCGACATGCGCTCCGTCGCGCCTGAACTTCAACACCACTTTGTCAAGCGCCGCAACGGAGGTGATGTCCCAAACATGCGCGCGGGTGACATCGATCGCCACACGCGCCACTGCCTCGCGATAGTTGAACGAGCGCGCGAATTGCCCAGCCGACACAAAGAACAGGTTGCCCTCGACAAAATATGTGCGCGTCTCGCCGTCCGCCGACAGTTCCGTGCGGACACGCACCAGGCGCGCCGCCTTCCGCGCGAACGAGATCACACTCATGAGCACGCCGATCGCCACCCCGATCGCCAGGTTGTGGGTGAATACCACTACCAGCACGGTTGTGATCATGACCAAGCTCGATGTCCTCGGATGCGTGCGCAGGTTTTTGATCGATTCCCAGCTGAACGTGCCGACCGACACCATGATCATGACGGCGACCAGCGCCGCCATGGGAATGATTTTCACCCACTCGCCGAGCACGACGATGAGGATGAGAAGGAACACGCCAGCGCAAAAGCACGACAAGCGCCCGCGGCCGCCGGATTTCACATTGATCACGGTCTGCCCGATCATCGCGCAGCCGGCCATGCCGCCGAAGCAGCCCGCAACGATGTTCGCCGCGCCCTGGCCGACACATTCGCGGTTCTTGTCGCTGTCGGTATCGGTGAGGTCGTCGACAATCGACGCGGTCATGAGCGACTCCAACAGACCGACAACTGTCAGCGGGATGGCATACGGGAGGATGATGCGCAGCGTTTCCCAGGTCAGCGGCACATCGGGTAGCAGGAAAAGAGGCAACGCCGAGGGCAGTTGGCCCATGTCCCCCACGGTCCGCAGTTCCATGCCCGCAAACACCGAGATCAACGTGAGCACGACGATGCAGACCAGCGGCGACGGCACCGCCTTTGTGTAACGCGGAAGGATGTAAATGATGGCCAGTCCGCCCGCAACCATCGCCGGCATCTGCCAGCCCACCCCTTTGAACTCCGGCAACTGGGCCATGAAAATGAGAATCGCCAGCGCGTTCACAAACCCCGTCAGCACCGAACGCGAGACGAATTTCAGCGCCTCGCCGAGCCGCAGCAAGCCGCAAAGGATTTGGAAAAACCCCGTTAGCAACGTGGCCGCAAGCAGGTATTGGAGGCCGTGTTCCTTGACCAGCGTGAGCATGAGGAGCGCCATCGCGCCCGTCGCCGCCGAGATCATGCCGGGCCGTCCGCCGGCGAACGCCGTAACCACCGCGATGCAAAACGAGGCGTAGAGGCCGACCTTCGGATCGACACCGGCGATGATCGAAAACGCGATCGCCTCTGGGATCAGCGCCAGTGCCACCACCAACCCCGAAAGCAAATCCTTCGGGATATTTGAAAACCATTCCTTCGTGAAATTCTTGAACATATCGAAACCCTGCCCCACCCGCCGCGTGACGACGCACGACACACCTTGCGGGAACCAAAGCCCGCTCAGAATTCACGCCCGCCGCGACATGGCAAGGGCATTTCTTCCGCACGTGGGGTGTTGTGGGGTGTTGTGTTTCCGAGGGTCCTCTGCCAAATGTCGGCAATGATCCGCAGTGTGGGCCGTGTATCGCTGGATGTCGTGGAGGGGCTTGGAGACTTCTCGTTGTTTGTCGGGAGGTCGTTTTTTTCCGTGCCGGGCACCCGCAGGCTATGGCGCCGGTTCGCCAGAGCGGTGCACGAGCAGGGCACGGTGTGCCTGCCGGTGGTGCTGATCGTTGGCGTGTTCACTGGTCTCGTGCTGGGCCTGCAAGGCTACCATGTGCTGAGCCGCTTCGGCTCCGAGGGCTTGCTGGGAACGATGGTATCGCTCAGCCTTGTTCGGGAAATGGCGCCGGTGCTGGCCGCATTGATGCTCATCGGGCAGGCCGGCTCGGCTTTTGCCGCCGAGTTGGGTATCCAGCGCAACACCGAGCAGATCGCCGCGCTGGAGACGATGGGTGTGGACAGCGTCGGCTACCTTGTCGCGCCACGCCTGCTGGCGGCGCTGCTTGTCTACCCTTTCCAAGCGGCATTGTTTGTGGTCGTCGGGCTGTGGGGCGGGAGCGTCTCGGGATCGATGCTTCTCGGCGTCGATTCCGGCGTCTACTGGTCCGCGGTGGACCGCGCGATCGAGTTCCGCGACCTGCGCGAGTGTTTTTCCAAGGCCGCCGTCTTCGGCCTCCTGGCCACCTCGATCTGCGCCTACCAAGGCTTCCACGCGGGCCTCAACCACTCCGCCTCTGGAGCGAGGGCCGTGAGCGCCGCCACCACCCGAGCGGTGGTGCTCTCGAGCATCATGGTGCTGGTGGGGGACTACATCATCAGTTCGTTTTTCGTCTGACCATGGGCGCCGCGTCATCATGCATCCTCGGGATTCGGGGCCTCTCGAAAAGCTTCCACGGCCGCGAGGTGCTCTCGGGCATCGACCTCGAAGTCCCGAGCGGCATGATCTTCACTGTGCTCGGCCCCAGCGGCGCGGGCAAATCGGTGTTCCTCAAATGCGTTGCCGGAATCGTGCCGCCCGATGCCGGCGCCATTTCGTTCGACGGCCGCCCGCTCGGGCGCGACGCCCGAGCGATGCGTGATTTCCGGCGGCGGTGCGGTGTTCTTTTCCAAGGCAACGCCCTTTTCGATTCGCTCACGGCGCTCGAGAATGTCTCCCTTCCCCTCGAGCAGACAACTCGCCTCGACAAGGAGGAGATCCAATCGCGCAGCCTCGAGGCGCTCCGCCAACTCGAGATGGAGGACTTCCGCGACCACCACCCCGGCGCGCTTTCCGGCGGCATGCAAAAGCGTCTTGCCCTTGCGCGCGCCATTGTTACACAACCTGAATTGGTCCTTTTCGACGAACCCACCGCCGGACTCGACCCCCTCCGCCGCAACGCCGTTTTCGCCATGATCGCCAAATACCAACGCCTCGCCGGGTTCACGGCGCTTGTCGTCACGCACGACGTGCCCGAGGCTCTTGTGGCCAGTGATCGTGTCGCCCTCCTTGAGAAAGGCCGCATCCAGTTCGAAGGCACGCCGGCGGATTTCACCTCCTCCACCCACCCGGTGGTTGCCCAGTTCCGCGATAGCGAAGCCGCCCTCCGCGCCACGATTGCGGCCATCCGCTCGCCTGAACCCGCTGCCGCATGAAAAAATCCACCCTTGAATTCCTTGTCGGCGTCTTTGTGCTTCTGGGCATCGCCGCCGTTGTGCACCTCTCGCTCCGCGCGGGCTCGGGGACATTGGGCGACGGTGACACTTACGTGATCGAATCCCGCTTCGCCAATGCGGGCGGCCTCCACTCCGGCAGCAGCGTGCTGGTGTCGGGTGTAACCGTCGGCCGCGTGGAGGACATTCGCATGGACCCCGAGGATTACAGCGCCATCGTCACTCTCCGCATCCCAACGGCGCTGCGCCTCCCCACCGACTCGATGGCTTCGATCAAGTCCTCTGGCCTCATCGGCGACAAGCATGTCACGCTCTCCCCCGGCGCGGACGAGACGCATCTCGAGCCCGGCGCACGCATCCTCATGACGGAATCCGCGGTTGATCTCGAGTCGCTCATTGGCAAAATGGCCTTTGGAGCTGTCGACGATGAATCCACCGAGTCCACCCCGGCGGCCGAAACCCCATGAAACCCTGTTCAATCCTACTCGCACTCCTCCTTGTTGGCATGCCGGCCCTGCGGGCATCGACCCCCGCCGACGCCGAGTCGTTTTTAAAAAATGCCGTCGCGCAGGTTGCCACTGCCGCCAATAGCGCCATCGACGGTCCCTCCCTCGCGAAGCAACTCGAGCCTCTTCTGGTCAAGACGATCAGTTTCGACGCCATGACCCGCCGCGCCGTGGGCCCCGGTTGGAGGCAATTCACCGACGCCCAGCAGGCCGAGGCCATCAGGCTCTTCACCGCGCTCGTCATCCGCTCCTACTCCGGCAAATTCACCCCCGGCGAGCTGCCGACCATCGATTACAAATCCGCCCAATCCCCCGCACCGGGGCGCGTGGAGATCTCCACCAAGACCACCTACAAAGGCAGCAAATACGACGTTGTCTACCGCCTCGAACTCCTTGGTGCCAAAGGGTGGCGCATCACGGACATCGTGATCGAGGGAGTGAGCATGGTCGCAAACTACCGCACGCAATTCGACGCCCGCTTCAAGGCCGGCGGGGCGGATGCCGTCATCGGATCATTGAAAAAATCCACCCTTTGAGCGCCCGGTGACAACCCTATTGAAAGTCGGACGCTCCGCGGCCATGGTTGAAATCCTCATGAACGCACACTCCGTCCGACTCATTTTTGCCGTGGTGGTTCTCCTGACCGGCGGAGGGCATGCCGCCTTTGCCAACACGGCGATCGTCCTCGCCGACGGCACTTCCGCCGAGCGTCTCCCGAAAAACTCTTCCGAGACGCTCTACCTCGCCAGCGCACTGGAGTCGTCGATCCGTGTCGACGCCAAGCCGATCGCCACCCCCGCTTCCAAACCCCGCGCCACACCCACACCCAAGGCCACGCCCACACCCAAGGCCACGCCCACACCCAAGGCCACGCCCAAACCCAAGGCCACACCAAAAGCCAAGGCCACGCCAAAAGCCAAACCAGCCCCGAAATCCACCCCTTCACCGGCTTCCAAGGCCGAAGCGAAAGCCAAGCCTGCGGAGATCACTGTGAGGAAGGATGCCGCAAAGCCCGCAAAAACAGCGCCAGCGCCATCCGCAGCCGACGACGATCTGGACGAATACGGCGACGCCGTGCGCGTCTCGGACCCGATCCAGCCTGTGAACCGTGGCCTTTTCTGGATCAACCACCAGCTTTACAACTTCGTCCTCAGGCCCGCCGTGAAGGTCTACACCACTGTTCTTCCAAAGCCGGTGCGCACGGCCGTGAAAAACGTCTATGACAACGTCGAGTATCCCATCCGCTTCACCAACCGCGTGCTGCAACTCGACTTCAAGAACGCCGACCTTGAAACCCGCAAGTTCGTCGTCAATTCCATCGCCGGAGTGGGCGGCATCTTCCGCGTGTCGGACAAAATCCCCTCGCTGGCGGATGTGCCGTCCACCGACACTGGGCAGACATTGGCCAAGTGGGGCATCGGCCACGGCCCGTATCTCGTGTTGCCGGTGCTGGGCCCGAGAAGCGTGCGCGACACCGTGGGTATGGCGGGCGATGTCGCGTTGAATCCGTTGACATGGGTTCCCTTCGGCGGCGTCGGCGAGGCGGTCGCGCTCTCGATTTCGACCCCGAACACCACGCGCAACATGGAATCTCGCCTCCAGATTTACGATGCCGTCACCCGCGATGCCATCGATCCCTACCTCTCGGTTCGCGACGGCTACATTCAAAGTCGCAACAACGCGGCCACCAAAAAGTGACGCTCCGCCGCTTTCCGGCTTTTCGCTTCCCGCCACCCACCGTTACCCCCCATCCCGTCCCGTTCACTCCTCTATGAAGACCATTGTAATCGGCCACCGCAACCCGGACATGGACTCGATCGTCTCCGCCATCGGCTACGCCGAGTTCAAGCGTGCCAGCGGGGTTGGGAATGTCTTTCCGGCACGCTGCGGAAACACCAACGAGCGCATCGATTTCGCCCTTGGAAAATTCGGCGTCGAAGTCCCGCAATTCGTCGCCGACGTGTATCCCCGCATCGAGGACGTCATGGAACGGAACGTTGTGTGCATCCACAACGAGTCACCCATTTACCAGGCCATGACACGCTTCGGCGAAGACCGCTTCCGCGGCCTGCCAGTGGTGAACGACAACCGTTCGTGCATCGGCCTGCTCTCGGCCTTCAAGCTGGGCAAATACCTCTTCCCGCCGCTTGAGAACCTCTCCTCATCCCGTATCGTTGAGGCCTCGATCGCTCATATTCGAGACGCCATTCGGGGCATTCTTGTCACCGGGACCGAGGACACGAGCATCTTTCCGCGCACGCTCGTCGTCGCGGCGATGCTCACCGAGTCCTTCAAAAAACGCCTCGAGCAACTCGATATCCCATCCACAGTGCTCATCGTGGGCGACCGGTGGAATATCCACGAACTCTCGATCAAGGCGGGCGTGCCGGCGATCATCGTCACCAACAATTTCCACCCGCCAGCCCACATCCTCGATCTGGCAAGGAAACACGGCACCACGATGATCACTTCTTCGAACGACACGGCGACCACCGTGCTGCTTGCACGCGCTGCCGTGACGGCGGGGCAGATGCTTTCGCCGGACTTCATCAGCCTGAATGCCGAAACCACGCTGCGGCAGGCACGGATGGATCTGGCCATGGCCTCGCAGTTCGCCTTTCCGGTGCTCGGCCCGCAGGGCCGTCTGCAAGGCATCATTTCCAAAAGCGACCTGCTCAAGCCCGTGCCGCGGCAACTCATTCTGGTCGACCACAACGAGCTTCAGCAGGCCGTAGCGGGCGCCGAGGAGGTGCCGATCCTTGAGATTCTCGACCACCACCGCATCGCCACGCCTCCCACGCAGCAACCGATCCTTTTCATCAACCGGCCCGTGGGATCCACCAGCACGATCGTGGCCGACACTTTCCGGCAGGCGAGGATTCCGATTCCGAAACATATCGCCGGCCTGCTCATGTGCGGGCTCATTTCCGACACGCTGAACCTCACCTCTCCCACGACAACGCAGGTCGACCGCGAGATCATGGCCGAACTGTCGAAGGCCTGCGGCATCAAGCCCCGCGATCTCGCCTCCGAGATTTTCTCTGTCGGATCGCCACTTGCCAGCTTGTCGATGAAGGAGGTCGTGACCGCCGACTGCAAGGAATACCCCGACCGTGGCGTGATCTTCAGCGTGTCTCAGATCGAGGAGATCAGTTTTGCGCAGTTCGAGTTGAAGCAGGAGAAACTCATCGCCGAACTCGAGAAATACCGCGAGGCCCACGGCTACTTCTTCTCCTCCCTGCTAGTCACCGACGTGAACACGCAGAACTCGATTCTCCTGGTGCGTGGATCGGAGAGTTTCACCCGCCTCATCGACTTCCCAGAGGCCGGACCCCACGCCTGGCGCCTCGACGGCATCGTCTCGCGGAAAAAACAACTCCTGCCCTACCTCACCTCACAACTCGCCCGCATGGCCTGAGACCACGCGCGCCCGACGGGTCTGGCCGCGCAAGGCTGTTGATAAATCACAAGTGTCCTACAAATTTGTCTAACATGCGCACCATCACCTCAAGAGACCTTGCCCACCGTCCAAGGGAAATACGAAAACTTCTCAGCGCTGGGGAAACTTTGCTGTAGACGGCCCATGGCATCGCAGTGGCTTTGATCCAACCCGCCACATCTGCATCCAAGAAGCCGGATTGGGTGGCACGCGCACGCGCCGCCGGAGCTGTCAATCGAAGCAAAAGCCAGGTTGCAGATTCCATCTACGCCGACCGCGACTGAGTTCCCGCTCCATGTCCAAGGTCTATTTCGACACCGGGGCGCTTGTGAAACTCTACATCGTCGAGGAGGGCATCAACTTCGTCCAAGGGAAAGCCCGCTCCGCCGCCTCGATTCCATTGAACCAACTCCAGGAAACGGAACTCCGAAACGCAATCCACGCGGCCGTCGGTCGAAATGCCATTCCACCAGCAGCTGGAGCATCCGCGCTCGAGAATGTGGAATCCGATATTCGCGCCGGCATTTTGGTCCCCGCAGCTGTTGACTGGCCACAAGTCTGGTCGCGGGCCGCCCATTTGGCGCGTCTGCATACCGCAAAACTGCTGTGCCACACCATGGATATCCTGCACGTGGCCGCCGCCGAGGCCTGCGGTGCCGACGTGCTGGCGACCAGCAACCATCGCCAATTCAAGCTCTGCAAAGCGGCGGGGTTGCCCGTGATCAGGGTGCCAAGCGGCTTGAACTCTTGATTCGAGGCGGCAACTCCGCCATTGTGCGAGGCTTTTCATGGCGAAACGTTCCACCGGCAACAGGACCACCACGATCATTGCAGGGCTCGGGCTGTTCCTGTTCGGGAGCTACCTGTTCGCCTCGCTGGCGAGTTTCGATCCGCGCTCGGTGCCGGGCTGGGCGCCGTTGATCAGCTCGATTTCGACCACGACCGGCGCGCCGTCGAACCTCGGCGGGCCGATCGGCTCGCTCTTGGCTGGCTACGCGCTCTTCCTCTTCGGCGGCGCGGCCTATCTTATGGCGGTGACATGCCTTGGCTACGGCATCGCCGCGGTGGCGGTGGCGGGGTTCGACCTGCGGGACAAGGCGGGCTGGGGGGTGCTCATGGTCGTGCTTGGCGCGTGCCTCCTGCAATTGCAGCCGGTGTTTCTGCAGGATTGGAAACACGAACTCCGCATCGACGGGCCGGGTGGTTTTCTGGGGCTGTGGATCGGCGAGCGGGCGGTCCACGCTCTTCTCGGATCCTCCTCCTTTCCGCTTCTTGCGGGGCTGTATCTCGCCAGCCTGCTCTTCACGGTGTCCTCGCATCCGCTCCGTGACCTCGCCTCGCTGTGGAAATCCATCCAGGCATGGCGTGCCGCGCGCCACGCCGCGAAACTCGAGCGCATGAACGAGGAGAACCGCCTCGAGGAACAGCGCCGCGCGCTTGAGAAAACCGCCGGCAAGCTCGAGCGCAAGCTCCGCAAGAAAGGCATCGATGTTCCCAAGGAGGAACCGGAGGCGGAGACCGAAGAGGAAAACGTGCCCGAGCCGGACATCATCGACGCCACCGCGCCCTCGGCGACTCCAAAGCCAAAACTTTCCTCGATCCGCCAGAAGCCCGAATCCAAGGACGCCTTCCCGCCGGGCCTGCTCGATGTGCGGCTGGAGCACTACACACTCCCTGGCCCCGATTTGCTGGATCCCTCCGATGAAAGCGACCGGCAGCCCCTCGACCGGCAGGAACTCCTCGACAACCAAGCGCTCATTTTGGACACGCTCGCGCAGTTCGGCATCAGCGCGAAGCCCGGCACCATCACCAAAGGCCCCACGATCACCCGCTACGAGGTCTATCCCGACAAGGGGGTGCGGGTGGACAAGATCGTGGCGCTCGAGCGCGACATCGCCCGCGCCACGCGCGCTGAGCGCATCAACATCCTCGCCCCGATTCCCGGCAAGGACACGGTGGGCATCGAGATCGCGAATTCGAAAAAGGTGAAGGTCACCCTGCGCGAGTTGTTCGAGAAGGACGTGTGGCGCGAGTCCAGCGCGAAGCTCCCGCTGGCGCTCGGCATGGACGTCTACGGCAACACGATCATCGGCGATCTCGCCAAGATGCCCCACCTGCTCGTCGCCGGCACCACCGGCAGCGGCAAGAGCGTGTGCATCAACTCGATCATCGCCAGCCTGCTCTTCCGCTACTCTCCCGAGCAGCTCCGCTTCATCATGATCGATCCGAAAGTGGTCGAGATGCAGATTTACAACACCCTGCCGCACCTCATCACTCCCGTCGTGACCGATCCGAAAAAGGTGCTCCTTGCCTTGCGGTGGGTGGTGGATGAAATGGAGCGCCGCTACCGCATTTTTGCGAAGTGCAAGGTGAAGAACATCTCGTCCTTCAACGAGCGCCCGCTCCCGAAATCCCAGAAGGAACTCGACGAGGAGGCGGAAAAGAACGCCGTGAAGGTGCCCGAGGACGAGGAGCAGCCCGTCGACGACGAACTCGCGGACTCCACTGGCGAGGAAGAGGACGAGGAGCCCGAGGCTCCACCAATCCGCGTGCCGCGCTCGGACGACTTGATCATTCCAGACCGCATGGCGTTCATCGTCGTGATCATCGACGAATTGGCCGACCTCATGCAGACCGCACCGGCGGATGTCGAGAGCGCGATCGCGCGCATCACGCAGATGGCGCGCGCTGCGGGCATCCACATGATTGTGGCCACCCAGACGCCGCGGGCGGATGTCGTGACTGGCATTATCAAGGCGAACATCCCGAGCCGCATCGCATTTCAGGTGGCGTCGAAGATCGACAGCCGCGTTATTCTCGACGAGAACGGCGCCGAGAAGCTGCTCGGGCAGGGCGACATGCTTTATCTGCCTCCGGGCACCTCGAAGTTCACCCGCTCGCAAGGCGTGCTTGTGACCGAAGAGGAGATCCACCGCATTGTGGAATTCGTCTCCAACCAATCCGAACCGAACTTCGACTCCGGCATCCACGAGAAGCTCACCAGCACCACGCCGCCCGAGGAGGAGGTTAGCGACGAGGACGAAGAGCTGGTCACGAAGTGCCTCGAGATCATCCGCCAGGAAAACCGCGCCTCCACCTCCATGCTTCAGCGCCGGCTAAAATTAGGCTATACACGCGCGGCTCGGGTCATAGATATTCTCGAAACCCGCGGCATCGTCGGTCCGAAGGACGGTGCCAAGGACCGCGAAATTCTGGTCGATCTCAACGAGGACATGCCAATTTGAAACGAAACCAACCATCCGAGGAGGGCGAATTTTTCATCGGGGCGAGGCTCGCCGCCCGACGTCAAAAGCTCGGCATCTCGATCGACAAGGCGGCAAATGACATTCGCATGCCGCTCAACCGCTTGCGTTCGCTTGAGACAGATGATTTCAGCGGATTCCCCCACCCCACCTACGCTCGGCTTTATCTGATCGACTACGCGAACTACTTGAAGATCCCGCTCGAGGACATCCAGGATTACCTGCCCTCGAACCAGAAACTCGGCACCACCGAGAACGGCTATTTGGAAGTCATGCTCTCGAAGCAGAACTTCATGCAGTCCGAGCAATTCAAATCCCTCCGCCGCCTCTTGAAATTCGTCGGCCTTGGCCTGGCGGTGATCCTGATCATCGCCGCCGCTGTCTATTTTTGGCGCAGCTGGAAGAAGATCGAGCGCGTGCAACCGGTTGCCGTGCCGGCGATGGCGGACAGCCCCTCGTCGCCTGACGCCGCAGAACCGCTGGTGGAGGCCACCGCTATCACGGTGGTCGAAGAGCCTCTTCCCGCGAATCCCGAGCCGACGCCCTTCGCCCACGGCCACGCCGCAGCTCGCGCAGCCCTACCGCTATCCGGCGGCAGCCGCCCCTCGCCCACGGCCACTCCGACCATGATTCTGCCGCCATTCGAACCCGCCCCCCGGCTGCCCAGGCCTCAATGAGGACCAAGAGCGCGCCTGAAAGCGCGCAAGCCCAGCAGGACCGGCCCCGCGTGGGCATGATCAGCCTCGGCTGCGCCAAAAACCTTGTCGACGCCGAGATCATGCTTGGGTCCGCGAAGGCCGAGGGATTTGAGATCACCGCCGACCCCGCCGAAGCCGATGTGCTTGTGGTGAACACGTGCGGGTTTATCGACTCGGCCAAGCAGGAATCGATCGAGGCGATCCTCGAGGCCCACCGCCAGCGCCATGAGGGCACCCGCCCCGACGCGCGCGTGGTGGTGAGCGGATGCCTTTCCCAACGGTTTTCGACCGACCTCGCCGGCGAGTTGCCGGAAGTCGATGCGTTTATCGGACTCGACCAAGTTGCTGAAGCCGGTGCGATTTTCCGACGCGTGCTCGACCGCGAGCCTGCGGGGCCATTGAACCTCGTCACCGCCAAATCGCGCTACATTCCCGATTTCGCCACCCCGCGGTTCCGCCTCACCCCGAACCACTCGGCTTACGTGAAAATCGCCGAGGGCTGCAACCACCCATGCAGCTTCTGCGTGATCCCGCAAATGCGCGGCCGCCACCGCAGCCGCGCGATCGATTCGGTGGTGCGTGAGATTCGTGGCCTCGTCGCCGAGGGCGTGAAGGAAATCAATCTGATCAGCCAGGACACGACGTATTACGGCATGGACCTCTGGGAACAAAAAGCCGGACCCCGCCAGCCTGTGGACCCCGCCCGCGGCACGTCGCTGATCCACCTCCTCGACGAGATCGGCCAGATCGGCGGCGATTTTTGGGTTCGCCTCCTCTACACCCACCCCGCGCACTGGAGCGACGACCTGATCGCCGCCATCGCGCGCAATCCCCATGTCGCCCGCTACGTCGACATGCCACTCCAGCATATCCACCCCGAGATGCTCAAGCTGATGCGCCGCGAGACCTCGCGCGAGCATATCGAGGATCTGATCGGCCGCATCCGCGCAGGCATTCCCGGCATCGGTCTGCGAACGACGTTCATCGTCGGCTTTCCCGGCGAAACCGAGGAACACTTCGAGAGCCTCCTCGAGTTCATCGAGGCGACACGCTTCGAGCGCCTCGGCGTGTTCAACTACTCCCAGGAGGAAGGCTCCCGCGCCGCAAAGATGGACAACCAAGTCGCCACGCGCGTGAAAAACCGCCGCCACCGCGATGCCATGAAACTCCAGCAGCGCATCGCCCGCGAGATGGCCGACGCCCAGATCGGCAAGACCCTCTCCGTCCTCGTCGAATCCCCAAATCTCGCCCGCACCGAACACGACGCCCCCGACGTCGACTGCCGCGTCATCCTCACCCGCCCCGCCTCACCTGGCACATTTGTCCAAGCCCGCGTCCTCGGCTCGCAAGTCTACGATCTGGTTGCCGAGCCGAAGGAAGGGGTGACATTTTTTTCGCGGAGCGATCGGGACTCTTCAAGTTGATGACTGCCGTGGGGTGTCGCGAAGGCCGTCAACTGCAGCGGTGCGGGTTTCCACACCGAGTTTTGAAAAGATATTTTCAAGGTGCTTGCGGATCGTGTGCGGGCTGCGCCCCAGAATGGACGCAATTTCGATATTTTGTTTTCCCTTGCCCACCCAATTGAGAATTTCGATTTCGCGCGGGGTCAGTTTTTTTCCCGGGAGGGCCGATTGTTTCGCGGCAAATCCGCCACGCGCGACGAGCAGTGCGGTTGCCAGTGCGGCGAATTCATCGGCGAGGCGCAGTGTGCTTTCTCTAGCGCGCTTCTTGGAGTCATCGGAGCGTATCTCATTACCAAACGCCGGAGGACGTCGGCGCGGCTGGCGGCAGAACTCCTGCGCACCGTGTCTCGTGTTATTTCTGGACGACTCCAACAAGTTGGTCTCCCGTGCATTTCTCTCTTTGGGCTCCCCTCGCCCGTTTCATTTTCTATGCTCCGCTTATGAATGACAGTATTGAGGCCCTGACGCGGGAGATTTGCACCTTTCGCGATGCGCGGGAATGGGCGCAGTTTCACAATCCGAAGGAAATGGCGGTGGCGATCGCGGCCGAGGCTGGCGAGCTTTTGCAGCACTTTGTGTGGCAGAGCGCCGAGCAATCCGAAGCCCGTGTGGCGGAGCGTCGCGACGAACTCGCTTCCGAGATGGCTGATGTGGCGATTCTCCTCTTCGAGATGGCCGACGGGTGCGGCATCGACCTCGCTGCCGCCATGCGCCGGAAGATCGCGCGCAACGAGGAGAGGTATCCGGTAGCCAAGGCGCGCGGCTCGAACCGTAAATACAACGAGCTTTGAGCGAGCAGACTCCACACCGCCGCCGTCCGCGCTATTCGGGCAAATATCCACGCCGCTTCGAGGAGAAATACAAGGAACTCGACCCGGCAAAGCATCCCGAGACGGTTGCCAAGGTGCTCTCCTCGGGGAAAACTCCCGCCGGGTCGCATGTGCCGATCATGGTTTCCGAAATCCTCGAGGTGCTCGCTCCCAAGCCCGGCGATCTGGCGGTCGATTGCACGCTCGGGCATGGCGGTCACGCGCGCGAACTCCTACGGCGCGTCCTGCCTGGTGGACGTCTCCTCGGCTTGGATGCCGATCCGGTCGAGTTGCCGAGAACCGAGGAGATTCTTCGCGGGGAAGGCTTCGGTGGAGATTGCCTCGTTGTGAAAAAATCGAATTTCGCCGGCATCCATGCGGCGCTTGAGGGAGAGGAGGCCGATGTGATCCTCGCCGACCTTGGGGTGTCCTCGATGCAACTCGACAACCCCGCGCGCGGCTTCACCAGCAAGCACGCCGGTCCGCTCGACATGCGAATGAATCCTGCGCGTGGCATTCCCGCCTCGACTTGGCTGGAGCGTGTGCGGCCACCGGCCTTGGCGGAAATCCTCCGCGAGAACGCCGACGAGCCCCATGCCGAACTGCTCGCCCATGCGCTGGCTGGCAGGTCGTTTTCCAGCACCATCGCGTTTGCCGCCGCGATCCGAGCGGCATTGCCCGGCCGTCCCGATCCCGAAGTGAAAAAATCTGTCACTCGCGCATTTCAAGCCGTGCGCATCGAGGTGAACGACGAGTTTGCTGCGTTGGACGCTCTGCTGCGCACGTTGCCCATGTGCCTCAAGCCCGGCGGCAGGGTGGCGATTCTCGCGTTCCACTCCGGCGAAGACCGGCGGGTGAAGAAAGCCTTCCAAGCGGGTTACCGCGAAGGGGTTTATTCCGAGATCGCACGCGATGTCCTTCGTGCAGGCCCCGACGAGTGCTTCGCCAATCCCCGCGCAACCTCGGCCAAACTCCGCTGGGCGCGCCGCTGAGATTTTTGCGGAACTACTCCAAACGGACCCTGGGATCGACCACGGCGTAGAGGATGTCGGAGACGAGATTTCCCAAAAGCACGAGGCCCGCGACGATGAAGTTCAGCGCGACGAGTGTCGGGTAATCGCGTTCGAGGACGGCCTCGTAGCCGAGGCGTCCCATGCCGGGATACGCGAAGATGGTTTCCACAATCACCGAGCCGCCGATCAAGGCCGGCAGCAACCCGCCAATGCCGGTGATAAGCGGGCGGATCGAGTTGCGGAGGGCGTGTTTGTAGAAAATCGCCTCCTCGTCGAGGCCCTTCGCTCGGGCGGTGCGGATATACCCCTCGCGGAGGGTTTCGATCATGCTCGCGCGCACGAAGCGCGATTGGACCGCGATGCCTCCGAGCGAGAGGATCGTGGCAGGCAGCGCGATGTGCCACACGCGGTCGAGCCACATGGAAAGCGCGCCTGGGAAGGCGATACCGTATGATTGGGTGCCCAGCACAGGCACGGCGGCGAATTTCACCAAGCCGATGATCGCCAGGTTTGCGATCCAGAAGGTCGGCACGGCGATGAACACAAAAACCGCGAACGACACAATCGTATCCGGCGGCCTGCCAGCGTAGCGCGCGCAGTGGATGCCGATCAGCAGACCGAAGGTGAGCGACAGCGCCATGGCGGCGACATTGAGCGTCACTGTGGCGGGCAGGCGCTCGAGGATGCGGCCCAGCACCGGCCGGTCGTCCTTGATGCTGCGGAGTTCCCCGCTGAAGAGGTCGCGCATGTTGAGCCAGTATTGCTCGTGGAGCGGACGGTCGAGGTGGAATTTCTTGCGGAAGGCCTCCTTGACCTGCGGCGTGATCTTGGGATTGAGCTCGCCCCATGGATACGGGCTGCCAGGCGCGAGCGTGATCATGAAAAACGACACGAGGCTGATGCAAAACACGAGAAACGCGCTGATCAGCAGGCGGCGGACGAGGAAGTTCAGCATGGCGGCATGCGTGTCACGGCGTGCACCCTACGCGGATCGCGGGGCCGCTGTCAAAAGCGCGCCGCTACCGGCCTTGCCGCAAGGCAGCGGTGCGGGTAGGGTGAAATCCAACCCGATGAGAAGCAGGATTCTGATTGTGGACGGGCACAGCGCCCTGTTTTCGTGGCCCGAGATGGCGGCGTCCCACGCCCGCAACGCCGCCGCCGCGCGTGAGCGGATGGTGAAAATTCTCACTGGGCTGCAGGATTCCAGCGAGTGGACGGTGGCGGTCGTCTTCGACGGAAAGGGCGTGAAGGCCTCGAGCGAGACCGAACCGGGCGGCATCGCAGTGTTGTATTCGAGGTCGGGACAGACCGCCGACTCGATCATCGAGCGCCTCGCCGCGAAATACGCGCCGGGCCACGATGTCACGATCGCGACGAACGACCGCATGGAGCGCACCACCGCGGAGGCGTTCGGCTGCATGAGCATTTCGATCGACCAGCTCCGCGACGAAATCCAGCGCTCAGGCGACGCGTTGCGCGAGACCCTCCGCAGACTCGGGTGATCTTCGTAGACGCCGCGCATTGGCATGCGGGCGGATTCCGGGTGAGATTTCAGGCATGGGCTGGATGCATTTGATCATCGCCATTCTGACCGAGGTCGTTGGCACCACCGCGCTGAAAGCCGCCGAGGGATTCACGCGGCCTGTTCCCTCGGCGATCGTGTGTGTCGGATACGGTCTGTCGTTTTATTTCCTCTCGCTCGCGTTGAAGACGATTCCGGTGGGTGTCGCGTATGCGGTGTGGTCGGGCCTCGGGATCATCATGATTTCCGTGCTGGCGAGGATTTTTTACGCTCAAACGCTCAGCCCCGCTGCACTGGTGGGCATGGGGTTGATCGTCGCCGGCGTGTGTGTGCTGAAGCTCTCGTCGGCCGGCCAGTGAGGCAAGGCTGGTTGACGCGCGCTCCGTGTTGGCAGTGGGCGGCCGGGATGCTTTAGTGGCAGGCATGGCTGAACACGAGCGTTTCCATTCCTCGGTGTCGCGGTATTTCGACCGTGCGGCGAGGCTGAGTCGTCATCCGGCAGGGCTGCTGGATTTCATCAAGACCTGCAACAGCGTTTTCCGGATGCGATTTCCAGTGCGAGAGGATGACGGATCGATTCGGGTGGTGGAGGGGTTTCGCGCGCAGCACAGCCACCACCGGTTGCCGTGCAAAGGTGGCATTCGCTTCAGTCCGGAGGTGAGCCAGGACGAGGTGATCGCGCTGGCATCGCTCATGACCTACAAGTGAGCGATTGTGGGGGTGCCTTTCGGCGGAGCGAAGGGCGCGGTGAGGATCGATCCTCGCTCGGCGACGCCGGGGTTTCGGGAACGGGTGATGCGGCGATACACCGCCGAGTTGGTGAAAAAGGATTTCATCGGTCCTGCGGTGGATGTGCCGGCGCCGGATTACGGCACTGGCGAGCAGGAAATGGCATGGATCGCCGACACGTATCGCGCGTTGAAGCCCGGCGAGCTGCACTCGTATGCGTGCGTGACCGGCAAGCCGCTCGCGTTGCACGGGATTCCAGGCCGCAAGGAGGCGACCGGCCTTGGAGTATGCATGGGAATCGCGGAGTGTGTCGACCGGCGCAGCGACATGGAGGAACTCGGACTGGACCCGGGCCTTGAGGGTAAGCGGGTGATCGTGCAGGGGCTGGGAAATGTCGGATTCCATGCGGCGGTGGTCTTGCGCGACCGCGGGGCGTTGGTGGTGGGAATCGCCGAATACAACGGCGGCATTCATCATCCCAAGGGCCTCGATCCGGTGGCGGTGAAGGAGTTTTTTTCCGATCAAGGCACTCTCAGCAACTATCCTGCGGGTAGGTTTTTTGCCGAGGCGGGGGCGTTGCTCGAGGAGGAGTGCGACATTTTGGTGCCGGCGGCGTTGGAAAACCAGATCACGGCCGACAATGCTGCCCGCATCAAGGCGAGGATCATCGCTGAGGCGGCGAACGGGCCGGTGGATGCCGATGCCGAGAAAATCCTGCTCGAGCGCGGGGTGTTTCTGATTCCCGATATCTATCTGAATGCTGGAGGGGTGATCGTGTCCTACTTCGAGTGGTTGAAAAACCTCTCGCATGTGAGCTTCGACCGCATGACGTCGCGCTACACCGAAATCTCGCGCGAGCATTTGCTCAATGCGATCGAGGAGATCGTGGGCAGGAGCATCCCGGCGGAGCAGCGGGCGGCGATCGCGACGGGCCCGACGGAATTGGACCTGGTGCGGACCTCTCTTGGCGAGACGATGGCGCGTTCCTACCATGCGATCCACGATCAATGGAAGGTGCGGGACACAGGAGACCTCCGCACGGCGGCGTATTCCTACGCGATCGATCTGGTGGCGAAGAGCCATCTGGCCCACGGGATTTTCCCGTGAGCCGGCCTACGCGTCCTCTTCCTCGTCGTCCTCTGGCGGGGCCGGCGGCGGGGCCTTGGCGGTGACGAGCACCTTGTCGATGCGCTGGCGGTCCATGTCGAGGACCTCGAACTCGAACCGGTCCCATTGAAATTTGTCGCTCTCGCGGGGGATGTGGCCGAGTTGATGGAGGATGAAGCCGCCGAGTGTCGCGTAGCGGTTTTCGTCCTCTCCGGGGAGGTCGTCCTCGATGCCGAGGCTTTTCTTGGCTTCGTCGATATCAAGCATGGCGTCCACCAGCCACGATCCGTCTTGGCGGAGAACGGCCTTGGGGTCATGGCGCTGTTCGCGTTCCGGCAGGTTGCCCACGATGGCCATCATGACATCGTTCAATGTGACGAGGCCCTGGAGTCCGCCGAATTCGTCAACGACGAGAGCGATGTGTTTGCCGCATTTTTTGAATTCTTCGATGAGCTTGCCGGCGGGCATGGCGGTCGGCACGTAGAGGGGCGTGGTGACGAGGGCGCGGAGTTCCACACGGCCGGCGAGGGACAGGTTCGCCCAGAGGGATTTGACAGAAATCATGCCCACGACATTGTCGCGGGTTTCCTGGTAAACGGGGAAGTGCGAGTGGCCGCTCCCTGCGATACGGCGCCAGTTTTCCTCGTCGGTGTCGTCGAGCGATAGCCAGATCATGCGGGCGCGGGGGGTCATGAGGTCGCCTGCGTTTTGTTCATCGAGTGCGAAGACACCTTCCACCATGGCCTTTTCCTCCTTGTTGAAAATCCCGGCGCTGAGGCCTTCATCGATAAGGACGCGGACCTCCTCCTCGGAGGTGACGGCTTCCTTGGGTTTGCGGATGCCGAGGGCGGCCATGAGGGTGTCGCTGGAGAGGTTCAGGAGGTTGACGAGCGGCGCGAGGAGGGCCGCGAAGCGTTTCATGGGCCGGGCCATCGCGGAGGCGATGCGCTCCGGATTGTTCAGCGCGATGCGTTTCGGGACGAGTTCGCCGATAATGACCGAGAGGTAGGTGATGATGACGACGACGATAAAGAGCGAGAGGTATTCGGCGTAGGGGGAGAGGACAGGCACGCCTGCAAATACCGGCGTGAGTTTTTTCGCAATGTTCGCGCCGCCGACAGCGCCGGCGAGAACGCCGACGAGGGTGATGCCCACTTGCACGGTTGAGAGGAATTTGCCCGGCGAGTTCGCGAGGGAGAGAGCGAGTTTGGCGCCGGGGTGGTCTTCCTCGGCCATGGTTTTGAGGCGCGTTTTGCGTGCGGCCACGACGGCGATTTCGGCCATGGCAAAGAGGCCGTTTGCGATGAGGAGCGCCACGATGAAAGAAATTTCGAAAGTGAGAGATGTCATGAAAAGGGTGGACTCTATGCCAGAACCCTGTGGGGCTCAATTGAATCCTTGGCGGGGGGGTCAGTGGCGGAAAATGTAGAGCATCACCGCGCCAAAAACAATGCGGTAGGCGGCGAACACCTTGAAGGAGTGCGAGCGCACGTAGCGGATAAGCCAGCGGATGACCGCCCAGGAACTGAGGAACGACACAAGGAAGCCGCCGAGGAGCAGCGTGAGCATTTGGGAATCCAGAAGGGCGGCGTGCTTGAGCAGGGTGTAGGCGGTGGCGGCGACAAGCACCGGCAGGGCGAGGAGAAACGAGAACTCGGTGGAGGTGCGGCGGTCGAGGCCCGCGCAAATGCCGCCGATGATGGTCGCGCCCGAGCGGGAAGTGCCTGGAACGAGGCGCGAGGACCTGAGCGAGGCCGATGAGGAGCGACTGGCGCCATGAGATCGCGTGGGTGTCCGCACAGGTGTGCTTGATCGGGAGGGACTCCACGATCCACATGATGATGCCGCCGACAATAAACGCCCAACCGACGACGACTGGGGTGAAGAGGTGGGATTGGATTTCGCCTCCGAAGATGCCGCCCACGAGGACCACCGGGATGGTGCCGATAACGAGACCGATGAGCAGGTTTGGCTTGCCGGACTTGGGTTGGACGGCGGTGAGGGCGGTTTTCCAGAGTTCGCGGCCGTATTCGGCGAGGATCGCGGCGATCGAGCCGGCCTGGATGAAGATTTCAAACACGATGACCTTCGCCTCGCCGCCGATGGCCTGCTCGAAATCGATGAGGCGCCCCGCAACGATGAGGTGTCCGCTCGATGAGATCGGGAGGAATTCCGTGATGCCTTGGACGAGGCCGAGGACGAGGATGGCGATCAGGAGCGGAGCGGTCATTGCAGGGCTGAAAACAAAAGACCGCGCCCGGCGGTGCGGGCGCGGTGATTTGTGCGGGAATGGTCTTAGCGCATCTTGCCGCCGTAGATGGCGTTGTCGCCGAGTTCCTCCTCGATGCGGAGGAGTTGGTTGTATTTGGCAACGCGATCGGTGCGGCAGAGGGAGCCGGTTTTGATCTGGCCCGCGTTCGTGGCCACGGCGATGTCGGCGATGGTGACATCCTCCGTCTCGCCCGAGCGGTGGCTGATCACGGCAGTGTATTTGTTTTCCTTGGCGAGTTCGATGGCGTCGAGCGTTTCGGTGAGCGAGCCGATCTGGTTGACCTTGACGAGGATGGAATTCGCCACGCCGCGGTCGATGCCCTTGCGGAGGAATTCGACGTTCGTGACAAAGAGGTCATCACCGACCAACTGGGTGGTGTCGCCGAGCTTGTCGGTGAGTTTTTTCCAGCCGTCCCAGTCGTTTTCGGCGCAGCCGTCCTCGATCGAGATGATCGGGTATTTTTTGCAGAGGCCGGCGTAGTAATCGACGAGTTCGGCAGCCGAGCGCTTCGATCCGTCGGATTTTTTGAAGACGTAGGCCTTTTTCGCGGCGTCGTAGAACTCGCTCGAGGCGCAATCGAGGGCGATGAAGATTTGTTTGCCGAATTTGTATCCTGCGGCCTTCACGGCCTTGGCGATGGAGTCGAGGGCGTCCTCGGCGCTGGAGAGGGTCGGGGCGAAGCCGCCTTCGTCGCCGATGGCGGTCGAGAGTTTGCGGCCCTTGAGTTCGCTCTTGAGCGCGTGGAAAATCTCGGTGCCGGCGCGCGGAGGGCCTCGGAGAAGGTCGGGAAGTCCTTCGGCACGATCATGAATTCCTGGAAATCGATCGGCGCGTCGCTGTGGGCGCCGCCGTTGAGGATGTTCATCATGGGCACTGGCAGGACCTTGGCGTTGGGGCCGCCGAGGTATTTGTAGAGCGGCTGGCCGACTTGTGCGGCGGCGGCTTTCGCGGTGGCGAGGGAAACGGCAAGGATGGCGTTCGCGCCGACTTTGCGCTTGGTCGGGGTGCCGTCCACGGCGAGCATGGTCTTGTCCACCGAGACCTGGTCGGCGGCGTCGAGGCCGATGAGCGCGGGAGCGAGGAGCTTGTGAACGTTTTGGACCGCCTTGGTGACTCCCTTGCCGAGGTAGCTTGTCTTCACACCGTCGCGAAGTTCGACCGCCTCGTGCTCGCCAGTGCTCGCTCCGCTCGGGACCGCCGCGCGTCCGAAGGCACCGCCGGCGAGTTCGACATCGGCTTCAACAGTGGGATTGCCGCGGGAATCGAGAATCTGGCGGGCGCGAATGGACAGGATGGTTGTATCGGTCATGGTGTGTGGTGTTTTTTTTGATGGAAAATCGGCCCTTCACAAACCAAGTCTCCCCCTGCGAGGCAAGCAGATTCCGGAAAATCGAGGGTGTTCGGGGAATCCGATTGCGCCCCGCAAGCGGGCGGGCTTAACGTTCTTCGCATGAGCAAACGCTATCCGACCTACTTGTTTTTTGGCGCGCCTGGAAGCGGCAAGGGCACTCAGGGAGTGACACTGGGAACGCTGCCAGGCTTTTTCCATTGCGCCTGCGGGGATGTGTTTCGCCGCTTGGACACGCGCACCGAGTTGGGCCAGAGGTTTCTGGAATATTCCAGCAAGGGCGAGTTGGTGCCCGACGAGATCACGATCCAGCTCTGGAGGGAATCGATCCAGGCTGCGGAGGCCAACGGGCGCTTCAAGCCGGATGTCGATTATTTGCTGCTTGACGGCATCCCTCGCAATATCGCGCAGGCGCGACTCATGGAGGACATCATCGAGGTGAGGCATGTGTTCCACCTCAGCTGTCCCGACCGCGAGAAAATCGTCGCGCGGTTGAAGAAGCGGGCGTTGAAGGATAACCGGCTTGACGACGCCAACGAGGAGGTCATTCGCCGCCGCCTGCTTGCCTACGAAAACGAATCCAAGCCGCTCCTCGAGCACTACGGCCCGGCATTGATCACCGATATCGATGCCACGCAGTTTCCTGTGAAAGTAATGAAGGACATCCTTGACCGGGTGGTCGAGGATCGCAAGGAGAGCTGATCGGCATGAAGCAATTCGAGACCCTGAGGGCGTCCTCACTCTACTGCCAAAAATGCGGCGCCGCGATGCCGGTGCGCGAGAAGTTGTTGCTCGTGTTGCCCGACAAGGAAATCCACGACTATCTCTGCACCGGATGCGCGTCGTCGCTTGGCCAGCGCGAGGTGACCGCCGGTGATCTGGCCATGGCTCGAGCGATAGCGGCAAGACAGGCCGCCGCACAGCCCGGCTTGAGGATTTGAGGCGATGAGGATTGTTTTTTGCGGCACTGGGGAGATCGGGCTGCCGGCACTGGGGGCGTTGTTGGACTGCGGGGCGCACGAGGTCGCCGCTGTGGTGACGCAACCAGACAAGCCTGCTGGAAGGGAGTTGAAGCCGAGGCCCTCCGCGATCAAAACGCTGGCGCTGGAGCGCGGGTTGGAGGTGCTTCAGCCGGCGCGCATCCGCTCCCCCGACTCCGTGGAAATGCTTCGCGCCCTGCGTCCCGATGTGATGGTGGTTGTGGCCTATGGGCAGATTTTGTCGCGAGAGGTGCTCGAGATACCGCGCATCGGCTGCCTGAATTTGCACGCCTCGCTTCTGCCGCGGCACCGCGGCGCCTCGCCGATCCAAGCCTCGATGCTTTCTGGCGACAAGGACACCGGCATCACCGTGATGTGGATGAACGAAGGCCTCGACACCGGCGACATCCTGCTCGCCGAGGCGCTTCCCATCATGCCCACCGAGACGGCCGGCGAGCTTCACGACCGCCTCGCGGAACTCGCCGCGCCGTGCTTGCTAAGGGCGCTGGGGATGATCGAGGAGGGGGTCGCGCCGAGGATTCCGCAGCGCGACGACCTCGCCACGCATGCCTCGAAATTGCGCAAGACCGACGGGTTTCTCGACTGGCGCGAACCCGCCCCGGCGCTCGCGTTGCGGGTGCGTGCCATGGCGCCATGGCCCGGCGCGTTTGCCGTATTGGGCGGGCGTGTGTTGAAAATCCATGAGGCCGCAGCCGTGGACGCGCAGGGCGCTCTGGGAACCATTCTGCAAGCCGATGCGGCGGGATTTGTGATCGCCGCCGGCAGGGGGGCTTTGTCGCTGAAGACGGTGCAGCTCGAAGGGCGCAAGCGCATGGATGCGGCGGGATTTTTGCGCGGCTTTCCCGTCGAGCGCGGGCAGGTTGTGGATTTGTCCTTTTCTCCAGGGGAGTGATCCGGTTTGATCGGGCCATCCAGCATGTCCCAACCATCCCACCTCCGCTACAAACGGGTTGTCCTGAAGCTCAGCGGTGAAGTCCTCCGCGAGCCGGGCAACAAGGAAAGCATCAGCCCCGAAGTCGTCCAAAAAATTGCCCGTCAAGTCGCCGACGCCCGCCAACTCGGCGTCGAGCTGGCCATCGTCATCGGCGGCGGCAACATCTGGCGCGGCCTCACGGCGAGCCATCGTGGCATGAACCGCACCACCGCCGACTACATGGGCATGCTCGCCACGGTGATCAACGGACTCGCACTCATGGCGGCGATCGAGGATCTCGGGATCGAGGTGAGGGTGCAAACGGCCATCGAGATGCAGAATCTCGCCGAGCCGTTCATCGTGCGCCGCGCCACGCGCCACCTCGAGTTGGGCCGCGTGGTGATCTTCGTGGCGGGCACCGGCAATCCGTTTTTCTCCACCGACACGACCGCCGCCCTCCGCGCCGCCGAGATCGGAGCCGAGGTGATCCTCAAAGCCACGAAAGTCGACGGCATTTACGATGCGGATCCCGTGAAAAACCCGGACGCGACGCGATTTTCACACATCACCTACAGCGAGGCGCTCTCGCGGAGGTTGCAGGTCATGGACTCCACCGCCTTCAGCCTCTGCATGGACAACAAAATGCCGATTATCGTCTTTGACATGAACAAGGGGGACAACATTCGCCTTGCCATCGAGGGAGCATCCGTGGGCACACTCGTTTCAGATAAATCCGACTCATGAGTATCGAAGAACTACTGTTCGAGGCCGAGGAGGGCATGGACAAGGCCGTGCAATTCATGGCCCACGAATTCAATGCAATCCGCACCGGCAAAGCCTCGCCGGCTCTTGTGGAGAATATCGACGTCGAGGCCTACGGCTCCTCGATGAAACTCAAGCAACTCGCCTTGATCACCGCGCCGGAGCCGCGCCTGCTGGTGATCCAGCCGTTCGACGTCTCGACCGTTCGCGACATCGAGCGCGGGATCAACGAATCGCGCCTCGGCATCAATCCCTCGGTGGACGGCAAATTGATCCGCCTGCCGATCCCCGAGTTGTCCGAGGAGCGTCGCCGCGATCTGGTGAAAACAGTCAAGGGCCTCGGTGAAGATGCCAGGGTGCGGGTGCGCGCCTGCCGCCGCACGGCCATCGATACCGCCAAGAAACTGCAGAAGGACGGGAAAATGTCCGAGGACGAACTGCGTGACACCGAAGCCGACGTGCAGAAGCTCACCGACCGATTCGTGGGCGACATCGACAGGATTTCAGCGGCCAAGGAAGCCGAGCTCATGAAAATATGAGAGTTCTCCTCCTTGCCCTGCTGCTAGTGGCGCAACCGGCGCTTGCCGAGGTGGTCCGCCCCGCGCCCGATCTGGCCTGGATCGACTCCAAGGGGGCGAAAAAGCCCCTCGCTGCGTTGCGAGGGAAGCCGGTGGTCGTGTTGATCGCCGACAGCCCCCGCCAACGGGCCTTCCGTGCGCAGGTCGGGCAATTGCAAAAAATCTACGAGCGCTTCGCCGCACAGGGAGTGGTCTGCATCGCCGCGTTCTCCGGCGAACAGGGAGTGATCCCCTCGAACATCCCCTTCCTCACCGTGTCCGACGGTCCGACGGTCGCCTCAGCCTTTGACACGCCCAGCGGATTTGCTATCGCGATCCTCGGCGAGGACGGCAACCTCGATTACATCGGCAACCGCGTCGTGCCCGCGCAGCGCATCTACGACATCATCGACAACTCCTACGCGAGGCAAAAACAACTCCGCCGCGAGTAGGTCCGCCATTTTTCCCATGACCTTCCAATCCATAATCGACCAAGACATCAAGGCTGCCATGCTCGCCCGCGAGAGCGCGCGGCTTGGTGTGCTCCGCATGCTGAAGACAGCCCTCATGAACGCTGCGATCGAGAAACACGGGGCTGGAGGCGCGCTTGATGACGCCGATGCCATGGCGATCGTGCGCAAGGAGGTGAAGAAACGGCAGGACTCGATCGAGGCGTTCGAGAAAGGCGGCCGCCCCGAGATGGCCGCCGCCGAGAAATCGGAACTGGAAGTCCTGCAAGCCTACCTACCACAAGCCCTCTCGGAAGACGAGGTAGCCGCCATGGTCCAGGCTGCCATCGCCGAGGCTGGTGCCACCAACCGCAAGCAAATGGGCGCCGTCATGAAAATCCTCTCCGAAAAATCCGCCGGCCGCGTCGACGGCCGCACGCTCAGCGCGGAGGTCCAAAAGCACCTGCCCGCCTGAGTCGTGGGGCGTTCGATCCGAAGACATTCATGTGTCGCTTTTGTCACAATTGGAAAAATGGTTGATCGCGAGAGGATCAACGCTTTCTTTAACCCCCTTTCCAGTTTTATGAAATCGAACCGCCAGCCCTCCTCCCGCCGACTTCTCCGCAACCGTAACGCCGGTTACACCCTGTTCGAGATCATGCTCGTGCTGGGCATCATCGCCGTGCTGGTGGGCTCGGCCATTTACATGCTTGTTGGAAACATCGACGTGGCGAAGGAACAGCGCGTGGACTCGGATGTCGAGGCCATCTCGATGCAGTTGCGGACCTACGAGATGCTAAACTACCGCATGCCCACGACCGAGCAGGGGCTCAAGGCGCTTGTGGAAAAACCCTCCACCGAGCCGCGTCCGCGCCGCTGGAAGCAACTCATGAAATCCGTGCCATTGGATCCTTGGGGCAACGAATACGTGTATCGCAATCCCGGAAAAAACGGCCAGGCGTTCGACATCTATTCGCTCGGTGCCGACGGCAAGGAGAGCGATGACGATGTCGGCATGGAATAAGGCGCGCGGGTTGGGTGTCAAAAACCCGGCGGGCTACACGCTGTTCGAGATATTATTGACGCTTGGAATCATCGCGATCGCGCTCGGGGTGACTACGCCAATGATCACAGGGTTCCTGTCCGAATCGCCGGTCGAGACGATTGTGGCGGAAATCCAGAGCGTCGCGACGGCCACGCACCGAGAGGCGGTGGCGGACGGCGAGGCGCGGCGAATCAGTGTCACCGGCGAGGGATTGCGGGGTGTGGACGGAAGCGTGGCGTTGCCCGAGGGGTGGGAATTGCAGGTGCGGAGGTTCGGCGAAACGGCCTTCCGCAAGCCCGGCGAGGCGGAGTTTTGGGAATTCAACGGGGCGGGGATTTGCGAACCGCTCGAGATCATGATCACCGACGGCGAGGAATCGATGCTGCTCGGGTTCGATCCGTTGAGCGCGGAGGTGTTGTCCGATGAGGGGTAGGCGGGGATTTACGTTGTTCGAGGTGCTGATCGCGCTCGGTGTGTTTGCGATTGCCGCCACGGGGCTTGCGATGGCGTTGCAGGCGGTGGTCGACAGCGCGCTTGCCGCGCGCCAGCGCATGGCGGCGAGGCATGTCATCGAATCCCAGCTTGCGGTATCCTATGCGAATCCTCCGAAGGAAGGCACGCGGGAGATCGATCCCGCCTCGAACGGCGGAATCCGTGTGGTCGAGACAATCGAACCCGCGGAGTTGACCGACACCAACGGGGCGACCATTCCCGGCATGTGGAAGTTGAGGATCGAGGCGCAGTGGGAGGATTCGACGGAGGAGGCCGAGGTGCTTGTGTTCAGGCCGTGAGAAGCCATCGGCCACAGTCTTGCCGCGGATTCACCCTCTTCGAGGTGGTCATGGCCATGATGATCCTCGGTCTGCTCGGCGGGGCGGTGTATTCGCTCTCCACAGCGGCGCTCGAGACGAGCAAGGCGGTGAAAGGCGAGTATCAGGCCTGTGCCAGGCTGGATGCGTTTTTGAGGGTCCTGCGCGGGACGTTTGTGAACCTGCCGCCGGATGCCTTGGTGTATTTACAGATGGAGGAGGCGCTGGGTGGCGCACCTGTGCCGGAGATTGTCTTCGAGCGGGCGCCGGGGGCGTTCGGCGTGTCGAGCTTGGGCACCGGGGCGCTGGCTCTTGCGGCGAAGCCGCTCTCGGATGGCACTCGTGAATTCGCGCTGTTGCTCCGCCAGGGGCGCGAGGCGTCATTTCCCACCAGAATCGACACCTCCGGCGAGCGGTGGATTCCGCTCTTTGCCGGTGTGGAGAATGTCGTGTGGAAATTCAAACGCGACGAGGGCGATTGGCTTGAGGAGTGGCCGAGCGGATCAGGTCGACCTCGCATGGTTCGGGTGACTTTCGACTACACGGGAACGCCCGGCAGGCCAGTCGATGCGCAATTTTGGGTGCCGCAAGTCGAGGCTCCTCCGAATGCCGCACCAGCGAAGAAGAATGAGGGGAATGGCGAAGGCGATCCGTCGGATGAGACGCCTCAAGGTGGTGACAAAGCGAAAAAGGAGGCCCCGCCAGCGAATGAAAGCAACTAACCAATCCGCCGCTGCGCTGCCGTTGGTTCTCTGGTGCATCATGTTCCTTGCCGGCCTTGTGGTGCTTGGGGGTGGGCTTGTGAACAGGTGGCTGGAGGGAGAATCACTGGCTCAGCGGAAATTTATTGCGCGCCAAATGGCGCTGAGCGGCGTGGCTGTGGGGTTGAATCCGGCGATTCAGGCCGACAGTCCGTTGCTCAGAAGCGGGTCCCCAGACAGCGAGGGCTACGAAGTCACGATCACCGGCGAGTCGGGGAGGATCAATCCGAACCACTGGGTGGCAGAGTCGAACAGGGCGGTGTTCCAACGGCTTTTCGAGTCTTGGGGGCACGATCTTGACACATCGGAGGCCGCAATCGACGCGCTGGTCGATTGGATCGACGGCGATGATTTTCCCTCAGCCAAGGGAGCCGAGCGCGAGGAATACGAGGCGGCGGGCAGGCCCGGCTATCCAACGAATCGGCCGTTGTCCAATGTGCGCGAGATGGAATCCGTGATGAACCTGCGGGAGATTCTGATGACTCGCGGAGGCTGGAAGGATTACTTCACCATCTGGCACACCGGCCCGCTCGACATCCATGACACGCCCGACTGGATGCTTGCCGATCTTGCTGGATTTACTCCAAGGCAGGTCGAGACAATCATCGAGTTCCGTGCCGGCGCTGATCGCATCGAGCGCACGGCGGATGACCAAAAATTCCCGTCGATCGAGGCGGTCGAGGCTCTTACGGCCGCGGATCCGCGTCAAAGCCAAGCCTTGCGTGGCTTTTTCTCAACCAGCGGCGGCGTGGGGATTCGGCGCATTGAAAGCACGGGGTTTTGCAACGGAGCCACCCACCGGATCGTTGTGATAGGTCGACAGGACGGCGGAGGCAGGATACTTTCCTGGCAAGAGCAATGAAAAACGCGCCTGTCGATGCCATTCTGAGACCCGGTCCCGATGACTGGGAGCTGTGGACAGTGGACCAGCACGGCGGCGTGTCTCGTGAGGCGGATGTTGGGAATCTTTCCCGCTTTAAAAACCTCCTGCTTGGGATTCCAGCCAAGGACATTCTTGCGGTGCCGCTCTGGGCGGGTGTCGAGGGCGATCTCGAGGACATCGTGGAACTGGAAATGTCCGCGCGCCATCTGTTGGCGCGGAATGCGCGCCTGAACCATGTCACGGTGCAGGAAAACGGAGGGCGCCGACTGGTGCTCGCCATGGGTGTGGTGGATGACGATGCAACGTCCGATGCCTTGCAACACGCACGCGGGTTTGAGTGTTCGGCGCGGTTGTTCCATCCGGCGGACGCCGGGCTTGCTGTTTGGCGTGAGTTTTCGCAGGTGTGCGTCGGGTTTTACAGCGGCAAGGAGTGCGTTCATTTCACCTACACCGGCGAAGCCTTTCTGTCAGAGGCTCTTTGTGAAGCGCTTGCACGAACGGCGGCGAGGTTGCGCTGGGAGGAGGTGCTTGCGGCGATGCCGGCGCGGGCTGTGCTTTATGGAGGATTTTCCGACGACGAGGGGAGGCTTCTTGGCGAGGCGCTGCGCATCGATTGGAAGAGTGAGGAGACATTGCCGCCGCCTGTGATTCCGGAGATTGGCGGGAACCCCCGCTCACCCGCCGCCGCCCGGCGAATGGAACAACGGGCGGTGCGCCGGAAGACGTTGCGGGTCGCATTGATCGGGGGGATCGTCTATGCGGTGTTTCTGGTCGGCATGGCTTTGGATTTACTGGTTGGCGTCGTCCGTGCACACGGCTTGCGCACCGAAGTGCTGGAAATCGAGCCGGCGGCGCTTGAGGCCCGGGAGCGCATGGACGCTTGGAGAAATGCCCGTCCAGCCGTCGATCCCACGCTGTTCGCGATCGACCAGCTTGCCGCGGTGGCTTCACAAATCCCCGGAGACCGGGTGCGGTTGACGGAATACGAATTCAACAAGGGAAAACTTTTCGTCGCCGGCGAGGCGGCGGATGTGTCGGAGTCCTACGAGTTTTTCCAAAAAGTGCAAAACGACCCCCGCCTGCAGGATTACGATTGGACATCGCGCCAGCCGAAACTGGCCGGTCGCAACAAGGTGCGGTTTGAAATGGAGGGCACGAGATACGATGCGGAAGCTGGCGAGTAACGAGAGGCGGTTGCTATTGGTGTTTCTGGCGGCGGTGTTTGTCGCGTCGAACCTGTTTGTTGTGCGTTTCTGGCTCGACAAGCGGCGCGACACGGCGCGCTCCCTCGCGGCGGACAAGGCGAAGCTGGCCGAATACACCAGCCTCTCTTCGGCTGCGGAGATGATCAGCTCCGGGAGCGAATGGCTCGCGGCGAATCCGCCCCCGGTGGTTTCAGCGGACGAGGCGAACACCAGGCTGCTCGGCGAGGTGCGGAGTTCCGCCGAGTCCGCCGGGTTGACGATTGTCGAGGAGACCTTGATGCCATGCGGAGGGTGGCCAAGCCGCCGTGTTGCAAACCAAGGTGGGCGGGCCCTTCGCGGGGTTTGCGACGTTTCTTTTCGGACTGCAGAGCCCGGGAGCCTGGAAATCCATCGACAGGATTTTGATCCGCAGCGACAAGGAACCGCCGAATGTGATTGCCGAAATCGTCGTGCGGCAACACTACAACGAAAGGGAAACCACTCCGTGATCGCGCCACGACATCTCTGCTTTTTGGCTGTTTGCCTGCTTTTGGCGGCCGGAGGCGGCTCCGCCTTGGCGCAGGAGGCGTGGGAAAAGCCGAGGGCACTCGCTGATTTTCAATCTCTTCTCGGGAGGTCGCCGTTCTCATTGCCCACTGCCGAGGAAACGGCCGCTCCCGAGGACAGGTTCCACTTGGCGGGTGCGGCAACCATGGGCGGAGAGCAGGTTGTTTTTGTCTGGGACAAAAACACCCAACAGCGGCTCTTGCTCCGCGCTGAAAATGACAATTCGGGAAACAGCCTGCTGGAATTTTTCAGCGATCCGAATCCGAAAAACATGCGCGCGAAGGTTCAAATCGCCGGACAAACCGCCGAGATTCGTTTTTCCGATACAGTGTTCGAGTTATCCCAGGCCCCCGCGCCGCCTCCATCCAAGGGCCCTGTGCCCCCTGCTAACGCTGGGGCCGAACCCAATCCCAAAATCACGCCGGGAGCACCCGGCAACGAAAAACCGCGCCGCGTGATCCGCCGCCGTGTGATCTCCGGCCAACCCTCTCCCGACAATCCTGGACAATGATGCGATACACACCACTGCTTTTCCTTTTGCTGATTGCAACCTCCGCTCCGGCCCAGCAACCGCCGGCGGTGCCGCCGGGCGTTCCCGTCACCCCGAGGCTCAAGCCGCCCGCCAAGCCCGTCGAGAGCGACAATGTCACCATCACCTTCCCGAAAAACTCGGTCTTGGATGTGATCGCGTTCTACGAGGTCCTCACCGGCAAGCGCATCATTCGCGACTCGAACCTCGCCGGGCAGGAACTCTCGATCATGATTTCCAAGCCGGTGTCGCGGGAGGACGCGATCGCGATCATTGAAAGCTCGCTGTTGTTGAACAACTACAGCCTGGTGCCGGTGGATGGCGAGACCGTGAAAATCCTCGGCCCCAGCCGCGCTCCGCGCACGGAGGGTGTGCCGATCCTGAGCGAGGAGACGCTACTGCCGCAGAGCGACCAAGTGTTGAGTTTCTACAAGCCGCTCGCCTTCTTGACCCCCGAGGATGCGATTGCCGTGTTGCAAGGGGTCATCCAGATGAATGCCTACGGGTCGCTGGTGCCTGTGCCGAATACCAACGCGGTGATCATCACCGACAAGACCGCCTTGATTGAAAAGGCGCTGGCTGTGTTGAAGCTCATCGATGTCGAGCCCGCGCGGGTGGTCACCGAGTTTGTCACCTTGAGGCGGGCGAACGCCGAGAAGGTCGTGGAAATGCTCGATGCGATGTTCACCAAGAACGAGGGGGGCAAGCAGGGGTCGGGTGCCAGCGTGAATCAAGCCCAAGGGAAGCCCGCCGAAGGGGGTGGCCAAGCCCCGCCTCCGGCGCAGGCGGCGGCCGGCATTTCCAATGCCCGCTACGAAAACAACCTTGTGACCGGGCAGGCGAAATTCCTCGCCGACAAGCGCACGAACCGCGTGCTCGTGGTGACGCGTGTGGAGAACTACCGCTACGTGCGCGAGGTCATTTCCAACCTCGATGCCGCCGCCGATTTCGAGCAACCCTTCACGCGAAAGCTGAAATACGTTCCTGTCACGGATATCCTCCCGGTCCTGTCGGATATGCTCGGCGATCCAGACAGCGAGAAGCAGGTTTCCGGAGCTGAAGGCGATTCACAACAACAGCGCCGCAACCAAAACCAAGGCTTTGGAAACAACACCCAGCGCGGTCGAAACAATTCCGATGCCGGTTCCGGCTTGGACCGGCCTGACCGGCTGGCCAACGAAACCGAGCAGGGAGCTCCGCAAGCCGTCACCATCGGCGAAATCCGTCTCATCGCAGACAGCAACGCGAACAGCATCGTTGTCTTCGGTCCCCCCGAGAGCAAACTGCGCACACAGCAGATTCTCGACATCCTCGACCAGCGCCCGAAGCAGGTCTATCTGGCTGTGGTGATCGGCCAACTGCGGCTTGGCAAGGGCCTGGACTACGGGGTGAGCTACTTTATCCGAAACAAGGGGTTTGAGCCGCTGAACAACCTCCTCGGAAACTCGCCCACAAGCGGCTTCGCTGCCACGGCGATAAACCCGAACATGCTTCCCGGCGGTGTGTTTCCGAACAACCCGCTGAATATCACCGATCCATCAGCGCTCCCCACCCTGTCGGGCCTGTCGGGATTGACCGTTTACGGCACCATCGCGGACTCTGTGGATATTTTTGCGAGGTTCCTCGAAACCACCAACCGGTTTAAAACATTATCGCGGCCTGTGGTTTACACCACCAACAACCGCAAGGCGACGATCCTCTCGGGCCAGAAGGTGCCCGTGCCCACGCAAGCTCTTACCACGGCCACCGGCGGCGGCATCACCGGCAACGGGTCTTCGATTACATCGAACATCCAATACCAGGACGTCGTGTTGAAGCTTGAAGTCGTTCCATTGATCAACTCCGACGGCGAGGTGAATCTGGTCATCGCGCAGACGAACGACAACATCGTGGGCAGGGAAAACATTTCCGGGAACCAAGTGCCGGTCATCGCCACCCAGGAGATCACCACGAGCGTGCGCGTGCCAAATGGCACCACCATCGTGCTCGGGGGGTTGATTTCGGAGGAAAAGGATGAGGGTAAAGAGGGCATCCCCTACATCTCGGAGATTCCCATCGTCGGCTCGTTGCTCGGCGGGCGCACTCAGGACAAGATCGAAAAACGCGAGTTGATCGTGATGATCCAGCCGGTGGTTGTGGATTCGAACGAGGATATGCTGAAGGCCAGCGCCTACGAGGGCGATCGCACGCCACTCGGTGTGGATGGCCAGGCGATGACCGCGCCGCTTGCCGAGCAACCCGGCCCGCCCTCGGTCTTCCGCCCCGAGAAGAAAAAGAAATCCTTCTGGCCTTGGAGCAAGCCCGAGTATGACTGAGATGTTGTTGGAACTGGCGGCCCGCACGGGCTGCGCCGATGCGGAGCAGTGCCGCTCGGTGCTGAAGGCGGCGGCATTCGCCCAGAAATCGCCTGTCGCCGCGATTCTCGACGCCAAGATCGTCGATGAACCGGCGTTTTTGAAAGCACTCGCTGAGGAGTTGCGCGTGCCTTGGCGTGAGGAGGCCGCTGTGGTTGTGCCTGAAAACGCGCGGGAGCGCTTCCCGGCGAGGTTGGCACTGGGCTGCCTTGTGCTGCCGGAGTCGCTTCCTGAAAACGGCGACCTCGAAATCCTCGGCTTCGACCCCTTCGACCACGCCGCATGGCAGGCGGTCGCGCAGTTTTGGCGTGGCCCGGTGCGTCTGCGCATGACCACACGGCGGCACCTGTTGGAGCGGCTCAAAACGACCTACGGCGTGGGAGCGGACACCTTCGAGGAGTTGCTGGAGGACCGCGAGGGAGACCTCTCCGAGACCGCGCGCGAGGAGGTGAATATCGTGGATGAGGACGACTCCGAGGCCTCGGTCATGAAATTCGTGAACCAGATTCTGCGCGAGGGCTTGCAGCAAGGCGCGACGGACATCCACTTCGAGCCGCTCGGCCAAGACCTTCGTATTCGTTACAGGATCGACGGCGTGCTCCATGAAACGCCGGTGCCCCAGCGCATCAAACTCCTCCAGGACTCCCTGACCTCGCGGCTCAAGATCATGTCGGGGCTGGATATCGCGGAGAGGCGGCGTCCGCAGGACGGGCGCATCGCGCTGGAGATCGCCGGGCGCCCGATCGATGTGCGCGTGGCCACGATTCCCTGCGTGCACGGTGAGAACGTGAGCCTCCGACTGCTCGGACAGCAGCGCTTCGATTTCTCGGGCCTCGGCCTCGACCCGCTGAACGAACGCACCATCCGCAATCTCATCTCCACGCCGAACGGCATTATTCTTGTCACCGGCCCCACCGGTTGCGGCAAGAGCACCTCGCTCTACACCTTCCTGAGCGCCCTCAATGTGAAGGAGCGCCGCATTGTCACGATCGAGGATCCCGTCGAACACAAGCTCGACGGCGTCATCCAAATCGCGGTGAAACCCGAGATCAACCTCGATTTCGCCACGGCCTTGCGGAGCATCCTGCGCGGCGACCCGAATGTCGTCATGGTCGGCGAAATGCGCGACCTCGAAACCACGGAGATCGCCATTCGCGCCGCGCTGACCGGCCACCTTGTCTTCAGCACCCTGCACACAAACGACGCTGTGGGCGGAATCACGCGTCTGCTGGACATGGGCGTCGAGCCGTTTCTCGTCGGCTCAGCCGTGCGATCCTTCATCGCGCAGCGGCTGGTCAGAAAATTGTGCCCGCACTGCGCGCAGCCGGCTGAATACAAGGCCGAGGACCTGCGGGGCTTCGGGTATCCCGTCGAGTGGGCGGAAAAAATCCGGCGCCCGGCGGGCTGCGAGAAATGCCGGAACACAGGCTATGCGGGCCGCTCGGCGATTTTCGAGATTTGCATGATGAGCAACCGCCTCCAGGAGGCGATCCAGCACCGGGCATCGGGGTCCGAGTTGAGGGAGATTGCCATGCGCGAGGGCATGGCGCCCCTGCGAAAGGCCGGCTGGGATAGGGTCGCCCAAGGCGTGACGTCCGTTGAGGAGGTGCTGCGCGTGACCAGCAGCGAACTGGAGGTGCTGGATGAATAGCGCGGCGGCCAATCATGCCGCCAAGGGTCACGGGAAAAGCGATGCCTGAGTTTTCCTACAAGGCGGCAGATGCCAGCGGGCGGAGCGAGGAAGGCCGCCTCGAGGCCAGGACGCGGGCGGAGGCGTTTCGCCAGTTGGTTGACCGCGGCCTGCGGCCGGTGAGCCTCACGGAGGCGGGCGCGGGGGGGGCAAATCGAAAGAAGGCACCCTCCGCCGGAGATCCGCTGCCGAGACTCGGGAATGTCCAATTATTGCACTTCACCGAGGAATTGGCCGAGTTGCTCGAGGCCGGTCTGAAGCTCGAGGGGGCGTTGAAAGTGATCGAGCAACGCCAGGAAAAATCGGGCACGCCGGTCATCGCCGCGCATTTGAGGCAGAAGGTGCGCGACGGCGTGGGATTTTCCGCCGCGTTGCAATCCTGCGGCCGCACGTTTGACACCCTCTATTGCAATCTGGTCGCCGCGGGCGAGGCCTCCGGCGCGCTCCCGCAAATCCTGAAACGCCAGTGCGACTACCTGACCCTCATCGAGGACCTGCGCCGCCGCGTGGTATCCTCGCTCCTGTATCCCGCCATCGTCTTCGCCTCGGCGATCGTCCTCATGTTCGTGTTCCTCACATTTTTGGTGCCTCAATTGTCGGTGCTCCTTGGAAAAACGGGCCAGCAACTTCCTGTGATCACGCGTGTCTTGATCGCGGTCAGCGAATTTTGTGGCACCTGGTGGTGGGCGATCGTGGCCTTGATCGGCGTGGTGGCGCTCACGGCGCGCGGCGCTGTGAGGACTCCGGCGGGCCGCGACTGGTGGCACCGCACGATGCTCGGCCTCCCTGTGGTCGGCCCTGTTCTCCAGGCCAAGTTTTTCGCCGAGATGCTGCAAACACTGTCCACGCTCGTGTCGAACGGCGTCGCACTTCTCCAGGCGCTGCAACTCATGACCAACGCCACGGCAAATGTGTATTTGAAGGCGCTCCTCGTCCGGGCCGCCGCGATGGTGGGCGAGGGCACGTCGCTGGCGAGCGCGTTCCGGCGGGTGGGGTTTTTCCCCCGTCATGCTCGACATCCTCGCCATCGGCGAACAGACCGGCGACATCGCCACCTCGCTCGAGCGTGCCGCCAAGCGCTACGACCGCGACCTCACCTCGCGCATCGGCCATCTCACGACACTCGTCCAGCCCGCAATCATCCTCCTCGTCGCGTTCTTCGTCGGCATCGTCGCCTATTCGATGATCGCCAGGCATCCTCACCAGTGTGAGTTCGCTCAAGGCCCGCTGATATCAGACGTGGTCGAGTTTTCCAAATCCGCAACTCCCCTCGCCTTTCCAACCCGCGCTCAACCCCAACTCCACCCTTGATCTGGCCACACGCTCCCAGTAGCCTCGCCCGCCCATGAGGAAGTTCCTTGCAGCCCTTTTTGCCGCGGTGTCGCTGCTCTCCGCGCACGCCCAGTTCGGGAGCTTCGGGGACGCGCCGGTCGAGATCACGGCGGATGGCGATACGCGCTTCAATCAAGGCGTGGCGATCGCCGAGGACAACGTCCAGATCCACTACGGCGACTACAGCATTTTCTGCGACTACGCGGAATACAACCCCGACTCGCGCGATGTCCTCCTCGTGGGAAACATCCGCGTTTACACCCCCGAGCAGGTCCTCACCGGCCAGCGCGCGCTCTTCAATCTGGAAACCAAGCAAATGCGCGCCCTCGAATTCTCGGGCTCCGAATACCCCATGTATTTCCGCGCATTCAACTTCCGCTCGGTCAATCCGAAGGAGTTCCACATTCGCGACGCTTCGGTCACCACCCATGACTCGTCCCAACCAGATTTCCGTGTCCGCCCGCGCTCGATGCGATTTTATCCCGACAGCCGCGTCATCCTGACCAATACCACCCTCTATGTCGGCCAGACGCCTGTCTTTTGGCTGCCCTACCTCTACTCGAACATGAACAATTCGGGGTTCCAAATCCTGCCGGGTTACGATTCCCGCTGGGGGGCCTACCTTCTCCTCGGCTACAGCTTTCCGGTCTTTGAGGGCGTTGACGGCACCGTGCGCCTCGAGGAACGCACCGAGTTCGGTCCCTCGGTCGGCTTGGATCTCGACATGTCCTATGGGCCGGAAAACAGGAACTACGGCCGGTTCAGCGGCGACTACGTTTTTGAAACGCAGGACGTCACCACCGTCGAGGCCCCCGGCGAACCTCCCGAGACCCGCACCACAAACCGCTACCGCGTCTCTTTCCAACAACGCCTCTTCTTCACCGACGACATCTACGGCACGGCGGATATCAATGTTCTCAGCGATGTCGATTTCCTCGAGGACTTCTATCCGAGCATCTACCGCATCGATCCCCAGCCCGACAACTCCCTCTCCCTCACGAAGTGGGATGAGGATTACACCCTCAGCCTCATCGGCCGCTGGCAGGTCAACGACTTCCAAGAGGTCACCGAGCGCAAGCCGGAACTTGTTGTCGATTTCAAGCAGCAACCTTTCTTCGGCCTCCCGGTGCAATATGACGGCGAGACCGGCGTGGCCTCGCTCTCCCGGGCCTTTTCAAACGATCCCTACTTCCGGCAAACCGACTATCCCGACTACTCGGCGACACGCTTTGACACCTTCCACCAATGGTCCCTCCCCACGAAAATCTTCGAGTGGTTGAACCTCAATCCCAAGGTCGGCATCCGTGGCACCTACTACAGCCAGAGCGGCTCGTTCATCACCCCGACCTCCGGCGACACAGTTCTTGATCCTGTCTCGGGCGAATTCATCACGGCGGGCCCCACCAATGAAAGCAACCCGCTGAACACCCCCTCGGCCAACCTCGTCGACAAGGGCGCTGCCTTTCGACCAGTCTTGAATTACGGCCTCACGGTCTCGACCAAGGTCTCCCGCGCCTTCGAGCAAATTCAAGCGCGCTGGCTCGGCATCGACGGTATCCGCCACGTCGTGGAGCCCTACCTCAACTACTCCGGCGTCTACAACATGGGCCCGAGCCCCGAGGACATCTACCAGTTCGACCGCGTCGTGCCATCCACCCAGCTCCTCGCCCTCGACTTCCCACAATTCACCGCCATCGACTCGATCGACACGTGGAACATCACCCGCCTCGGCGTCGCCCAGCGGTTCCAGACCCGGCGCAACAACGCGACCTACCAGTGGCTCAGCTTCAACACGTTCATGGATGTCAATTTCGACAGCCCCTACTCCGACGCCCCGGTTTCAAACGCCTTCAACGTTGTCCAATTCAACCCCGTCCCCTGGTCCTACTTTTCCATCGCTTCCCAGCTCCCTGTCGTCACCGAGGGCTTCACCGAGGTCAATACCCAGCTCGGCTTCATGCCCACCCGCGACCTCCGCTTCTCGATCGGCCACCGCTACATCGACGGCAACGACTATTTCACCGACGACAGCCAACTCAATTTCTTCGCCTACTGGCGCGTCAACGACAACTGGAGCGTGAGCCTCTACGAGCAATACGAATTCAACTCCGGCATCATGCAATACCAGCGCTACTTCATCAACCGCGACCTCACCAGCTGGGTCGCCTCGCTCGGCGCAGAAGTCCGTGACAACATGGGAGGCGACCAGGAATTCGGCCTCCTTCTCATGATGACGCTCAAGGACGCCCCCGAACTCTCTTTCACCCTCCCCTTCAGCCCCGATGGCGACTCGCAGGAGCCGGCCGGCGCGATCGAATAGGGCCCCCCTTCATTTACCAAAAAACAAAACACACACATGAAACTCTGCATCATTGGATCTGGATACGTCGGCCTTGTTTCCGGCGCATGCTTCGCCGAAGTCGGCCACCACGTCGTCTGCGTGGACAACAACGAGAAGAAAGTCGCCCAGCTTCTCAAAGGCGAAGTCCCGATCTACGAGCCCGGCCTCGAGGAACTCCTCCACCGCAATGTCGCCGCCGGCCGCCTGAGCTTCACCACCAGCACCGAGGAGGGCGTGGACAAATCCGACGTCGTCTTCATCGCCGTGCCCACACCGCCACAGCCCGACGGCAGTGTCGACCTCTCCTACATCGAGAAGGTCGCCCGCGAGATCGCCGCCGTCCTCAAGCCCGGCCAATACCGCGTCATCGTCGACAAGAGCACCGTGCCCGTCAAAACCGGCGAAAAAGTCGCCGACACCATCCGCCGCTACAACAAGGGCGGCGCCGAGTTCGATGTCGTCAGCAATCCCGAATTCCTCCGCGAGGGCTGCGCCGTGCCGGACCTCATGAAGCCCGACCGCATCGTCATCGGCGGCAACAGCGAACGCGCCGTCGCCCTCATGCAAAAAATCTACGAGCCCTTCATGGCCCCCGTGCTCGTCACCGACATCAACTCGGCCGAACTCATCAAGCACGCCGCCAATTCCTTCCTCGCCCTCAAGATTTCCTACATCAACGCCGTCGCCCGCATCTGCGAAGCCAGCGGGGCGGATGTCGAGAAAGTCGCCGACGGCATCGGCTCCGACAAACGCATCGGCCGCAACTTCCTCAACGCCGGCATCGGCTATGGCGGCTCCTGCTTCCCGAAGGACATTGCCGCCTTCATCGCCATCAGCGAAGACCTCGGCGTCCCCTTCACCCTCCTCAAGGAGGTTGAAAAGATCAACAGCACCCAGCGCGAACGCTTCATCGCCAAGATCCGCGAAGCCCTCTGGGTTCTCAAAGACAAGAAAATCGCTGTCTGGGGACTCACCTTCAAACCCGACACCGACGATGTCCGCTCCTCCGTGGCCGTCCAAGTTGTCCAAGACCTCGTCGCCGAAGGGGCGGATGTCATCGCCTACGACCCCAAAGGCACGGAGAAAGCCATCGAATTCCAACTCATCCAAGGAGCCCGCGTCGCCAAATCCCCCCTCGAGGCCGCCCAAGGGGCCGAAGCCCTCGTCATCGCCACCGAGTGGAACGAGTTCACCGCCGTCGATCTGGCCGAACTCAAAAACGCCATGCACACGCCGCTCATCTTCGACGGCCGCAACCTGCTCAACCCCGAAACCGTCCGCAACGCCGGCTTCCAATACACAAGCATCGGACGGAGCTGAGAAAGCCCCCAGCTCAACAGAAAAAATAGTATCGGGCCATAAAGTCCGGCGCTTGCGGGTAGAAGGAATTCACGCGTTTTATCGCATTGTGCAACCTTGGTTGCTCCGTCTTCGACAGCTTGGCTTTGTCACCGTCAGGATCGGGCGGCGCAAGTGGAACCCCTGATCCTTTTTGATGGTGTTTCTCTCCGACCCGGAGGTCTACGAGACGAAGTGGCGTCTGCGGCTTGGATCGGCAACGCCGTGCCGAGCCTTCCCTTTGGTTTTCGAGTCGCGGCCTCCGCAGGCGCGTGCTCTTCGAGGTTTTCCGTGCTCCGCACCTTTGTGAGAGGCTGCTTTTTATACCAACGTCCGATCGCTTTTGGACTTCTGGAATGGGGGGCGGGCGGGTCGCCCAATACAGTCAGGGTAGCCGCGCGAAAGAAGGGGGCATGGCCGTCACTTTTGTTCTCGGTTCGAAGTTGGTCCTCAGGATCACACCTTCGGCAATGTCACCTCGAGCTGGCCGTTTTTGTAATCCATCGTCATCTGCTCAACCTTTACCGGCCCGGGCAGCGTCAGAGACTGTGTGGAGCTTGAGGAACCGAACGCTGACAGCCCACCTGCCTGCGAGCTTTTGTCCTGCTTCACGGTGATCGTCACGAAGCGCTCGTTGTCCACCGTCACACTCACATTTTTCGCCTGCGCTTCGGGGATTGTCGAGACGAGGACATAGCGGTCGGGCTCCTCGCGGAGTTCGAATCCCCCAGCCACGCCGCCGATCACGCCAGCGAGGCCGGATTGGCTGAGAAGCGACTGGAGCATGTCGATGCCACTCGTGCCGCCGGTCGGGGTTTTGGCCGGTTGATTGAACTGGTTCATCAATGCCGCTGCTTGCTTGAGCATGTCGTCACGCATCGCGTCGAAGTCATCCACACCACGAAAGGCAGCACCGAACAGATCGGGCGCGGAGGCGCTGGAGGGAGCGGGGCCGCCTTTGGGAATCGTGATCACCAACTCCCCGCGATCACGCTGAATTCCAAGCGGCGCATCGGGCAAGGCGGCGGGCAAATGGAGGCTTTGGTCGTGGCGTGGCGCGTTGCCGCCAGCACCCGTCTCCAACAAAAGCCGCCGCCCTGCGAGCCTCACGTTTACTGGCGTCTTCTCCGGCACACCGATCTTCACGGTATAGCCGGAGGCGCTTTCCGTGAGGCTCAGCGAGGAACTCAACACCGGCGCGGCTTCGAGAGACATGGTGGCAATGGCAATCGCTAGAATCGATGCGGAACGTTTTTTCATGGCGCTTAAAACCGAAAACAGATTGGGGACAGAATTAACAAAATGAACTGAAGTGATTATTTTCTCTAAAATATGTTGGTTCGCGTCGAACGCGCGATCGGCGCGGCAGCGCTACGACGAGAACCTATGCGCGAAACGCCACGTCCCGCTCCACCAACCCGATTGGCGGAAGGCTGAAGTGCCGAGAGGCCAGTTGATCGGTCAATGTCTGGTCCGCCACTCCCCCGCTCTCACACCACAACCGCAAGACATCGGAGCCGTAGTCGAGTCCGGTCGGCAACACCAGCGAGCCATACTCGATTTTCAACCCTGCAAAAACCTCCGGATTTTTTAGCCCGTCGACCAGTGGTCCCTCCAACCGGTCCAAATCCATCGAGAGGTCCAAGTCAAAAACCGCACCATCCTGATATTCAAGGCGAACACTCTGATCGCCGATGGCACAGGCGGAAGACAATCGAAAGGAAAGGTCGGAAGCTATCGCCATGGTGATGGGTTCTTTATTCTAAAGGGGCAATCCTAGGGACCGGCTTCATGGCCCTTGCCAAGGACCTGCATTCCTCCAATTCGGAGATATGGGCAGCGGCACATTCGAACACGACGAGACCGCCCTCGGGGTCAAGTATCCGTGAAGATAGGCCAAGGGGCGAAATCGAAAAACCTCCCTCCCGGCCGGATTGGCGGGCATGGAAATGCGGTGGATTGTGTTCTCCCCGATAATTAAACACGATTTCGATTCCGAAGAACTCGGAGACTTTCGGCATGGTCAAAACCTAAATCCGCCATCCCCCTTCGCAAGTCGATTTTGGGACCCTCGGCAGCGCCTTTAAAAAACCTGTTGGAGGGCGGTGCTTTGCTCGCGCCCCGCTCGCTGCGCCCATCTGGCCATCTTCAATGTGCTTCCTTGCCACCGCCCTATGGCTCGGTTGTCAGCGCCCACTCGTCTCCTGAGTGTGGGTCATTATTTCCCTGTTTGAGCGGCTTGGCGGGATGCCGGTCGTCATTGAAATTTGTTTCAGACGCCGCCCTCAGGCTCTGGGGTGGAATTTTTTGAGGACGGTGTGGAGGGCGCTTTTTTCGATGTGGGTGTAGATCTGGGTAGTGGAGATGTCGGCGTGGCCGAGGAGTTCTTGGATGACGCGGAGGTCCGCGCCGCCGCCGAGGAGGTGGGTGGCGAAGCTGTGGCGCAGGAGGTGTGGGTGCACGTGGGTGTCGAGGCCGGCGCGGGCGGCGTATTGGTTCAGCAATTGGCGGATGCGGGGGTGGTGAGTTTTTTTCCGCGGATGGAGAGGAAGATTTCGCCGCCGGTTTTTTTCGAGACGAGGGTTGGGCGTTCGCGGTCGAGGTAGGCTTGGATCGCCTTGCAGGCCGGCTTGCCGAGGGGCACAAGGCGTGTCTTGCCGCCTTTGCCGGTGATGCGGATGAAGCGGGCGTCGAGGTCGATATTTTCGAGGCGGGCGTCGCAGAGTTCCGACACGCGGAGGCCGCTGGAGTAGAGGAGTTCGAGCATGGCGCGGTCGCGGAGGCCGAGCGGGTCGCCGGTGCCGACGCTGTCGATGAGGCGGCGCACGTCGGATTCGTGGAGGGTTTCCGGCAGGTGCTTCTCCGGCCGCGGAAGGGCGAGGGTCTCGGCGGGGTTTGATTTCCAGCCTCTGCGGGCGACGAGGAAGCGGAAGAAGATGCGCGCGGCCACGGCGTCGATACGCACGGAGGAGGCCTGGAGACCCGAGCGCTTGCGGTGCATGAGAAAGTCGGTGATGTCCTGCGGCTCGATTGATTCCCAGGTGTGCGGCGGGGTGTGGGTTTCGCACCAGCGCGCGAAGGTCTCCAGCGCGCGTTGGACGAGGAGCTGGTAGCTCTCCGAGAGGCCGCGCTCGGTGGCGAGATACATGAGGAATTCCTCGATCGGCGCGCACATGGCGGGGTTCTCGGGGCCTTGGGAGTTGCTCACAGGGCAGGAGTGTAGCGGAGGCGGGGTGTTCCCACAATGCACGGTGCGGCGGGTTTTTCAGGTGAAAATTTTTGTTGCCTTTTCCAGCGAAACATCCGTTGCTGGTCGCTGATGAAACTGTCTTCCGCCGTTGTGGCTGCGCTTTCCGCGGTCTGCTTTCTCCCCGCCCACGCCGACGACGCTCCGACGAAAGAGGTCGCGCGCCGTTTTTACAGCAACAAGGATTTTTCCTCGCAGGACTTGAGCGGAACACGCTTTTTCCAAGTGCGCATGAACGGGGCGACGTTCGGGAAGGCGCAGTTGGACGAGGTGGAATTCGACCAATGTGATCTGGCCGGCGCGGACTTCCGCGAGGCGGTGTTCACCGATGACACCGAGATGTCGCGTGTGACGGCGAACGATGCCAATTTCGAGGGGGTGGATTTTGCGGGGGCGGATGTGGATTCGGTCAATTTCAAGGGCGCGAATCTGAAAAACACGAAGAACTATGGGGCGCTCGACCGGGCGGATTTCCGCAATGCCGATCTGCGCGGGGCTGATTTGTCCGAGGTCGAACTTCCCATCGAGGGAGTCCAGTGGGAGGGGGTCATCTATGACTCCAAGACGAAATTCCCCGCAGGTGTGAATCCCAAGGCCGTCGGTGCCGTCGAAAGCAAGTAACTCCCCCACCCCGCCTGAGGAGGCGGTGCGCCCGTCGCTTCGGGAGGTTCTTGTGTTTTGGTTGCAGTTTGGCTGCACGAGCTTTGGCGGTCCGGCTGCTCAAATCTCGTTCATGCAGAGGGAGTTGGTTGAAAAACGCCGATGGATTTCGCATGAACGATTTCAGCATGCGTGGAATTTCTGCATGCTTCTTCCCGGGCCGGAAGCCCAGCAATTGGCCACCTATATCGGGTGGTCGATGCATGGGGTGCGGGGTGGGTTGCTTGCGGGGATTCTTTTTGTGTTGCCGTCCGCATTGCTGTTGTGGGCGCTGGCTTGGCTGACAATGGCCGGGGCTTCAAGCGGAGTGGTTGCTGGTGCGTTTGAAGGCATTCAACCGGCGGTGGTGGCGCTGCTTGCCGGGGCTGTCTGGCGCATGGGGCGGCGAAACCTCACTGGTCCCGGCGCGGGGGCGCTTGCCTTGGCGGCGTTCGGCGCGTTGCTTTTCTTCAATGTCCCCTTCCCTGCGGTCATTGCGGCGCGCGGCATTGGTTGGAGTGGTAATTCGGCAGGCGCAGGCGCACCCGATGACGAGTCAATATCGTCAGACTGCGCCCGCTCGATCGCTGTGGGGTCGGGTGCTTGCTGGTCGGGGCGATCTTGTGGATTGTGCCGCTTGGACTCGCGGCGCTGGCGGAGGAAACTCCGGTGTTGTTCGATCTGGGGGTGTTTTTCAGCAAGGCGGCGGTGGTGACCTTTGGCGGTGCCTATGCGATCCTGCCTTATGTGGCTCAGGAGGCTGTGCATGCGTGGCACTGGCTGACACCCGCGCAGATGATGACCGGCCTCGGCTTGGCGGAATCCACACCCGGGCCGCTGATCATGGTGCTGCAATATGTGGGGTTTGTCGCCGCCTGGCAACAACCCGGCGCGCTTGATCCCCTCACCGCTGCCACGCTTGGCGCGCTCCTGACGACATGGGTCACGTTTTTGCCTGGGTTCATTTGGATTTTTTTGTTCGCGCCCGCCTTGGAGCGGATCGAGTCCATCCGTCCGCTCAGGCAGGCGTTGTGGGGCATCACTGCCGCGGTGACCGGGTTGATGCTGCATCTGACGCTCGAATTCGGCGCGGCTCGTGCTCTGGTTGCCCGAGGGAGGCATTCGCTGGCCGATGCTGGCGCTGGCGGTGGGGTTTTTTGTGGTGTTTGAAAAAGGGTGGGTGCCAGTGCCGCTGGGGATGATTGTGGCTGCGGGGATTGGTGTGGCGGGATTGGTGTGATTGACCACAATCGAAAAAGCGGGGCTTTTGAGATGGAACAACCGCAGGTTGGCCCGAAGGGTGAGACGAGCGGGAGCGAGTGAGTCAAAGCACGCAGAGAACACAGAGGGTGAATAAATTGCATAGATTCGCTGCGATTGCCTTGTGAACTGCCTTGGCCACGCGCCGGCACTTTGCCCCTGCTGCGAAGGAGCGCTCGCGTGAAAATCCAGCCCTGGTAGGGAGTGTCTTCCGGACGCGCCGTGCGGTCCGTGTGTTCACGCCACCAGTCTCGGACGGTCCGGAGGCCCATCCCTCCCACGCCGAGGGATGCCGCCTCGGGTGCCATCGAGTGGCGGGTCGCCACGGCGGAGCAGAGTGGTTTGAGGCGCGGAGCGTGGATCTGATCACGGTTTGCGCAGGCGTTGCACTGGGTCGATCTCGAGGCGTTTTGGAGAGAGTGCCGTCGGGTCTTGAATCCCAACGGCGTCATCGCGGTCTGGTGCTATGGGCCGGCAAGGTCGTCCATGAGGAGGCCAACCGGATCTTTCAGGATTTTTACCACGGGGTGATCGGCCGGTTTTGGCCCGCTGGGCGTCGGATGGTTGAGGAGGGGTATGCCGGCGTGGCGTTTTCCTTCGAACCAGTCCCCTCCCCCGTATTCCGAATGGCGGCGTGGTGGGATGCCGAGGCGTTGGCCGGATACTGCGCAAGCTGGTCCGCCACGAAACGCTGCGGCGAGGATCCCGGGGTGGACCCGATTCCTACGCTGCGCGCGGCGCTCAAGCACAAACTCCATGAGGCGCGGGTGGAAATTCAGTGGCCGTTGGTCGTGCACGCCGGGAGATTGTTCCACGTGGAACACTGAAACCAGAAACGGATTTTTTGGACAGGTTGTCAGGATGACAGAATTCGCTCAAGTGGAGGATGCCACGTTATCCAGTCTCGTGAATTCGTGTTATAGACTGCTACCAACTGATCGCTTGTGAGGCTTCCGCCACATGAATTTTCCTCTGTGCTCTCTGTGTTCTTTGACTCGCTCGCTCCCGCTCGTCTCACCCTTCGGGCCAACCTGCGGTTGTTCCATCTCAAAAGCCCCGCTTTTTCGATTGTGGTCAATCTGCTTGCAGACGCGCCACCACCAAAAGACTATTGCTTTACGAAATGAATCACCCATTGAATGTCGTTCTGGTCGAACCCGAGATTCCGCCCAACACGGGAAATATCGCCCGGTTGTGCATGGCGGTCGGGGCGCGCTTGCATTTGGTCGGGCCGTTGGGATTTTCGCTGGAGGAAAAAGCGTTGCGGCGGGCCGGGATGGATTACTGGGCCGAGTGCGATGTGCGCGTGTGGGAGAGTTGGGAAGCGGTGAGGGAGGCGGCGGGCGCGGGGGCCAGGATGTGGTTTTTTACGACCAAGGCGTCGACTGGATTTTGGGATGTGGAATACAAGGCGGGGGACTGGCTGGTTTTCGGGAGGGAATCGCGGGGGTTGCCGGAGTCCTTGTTGCGGGAGCATGCGACATCTTGCGTGAGGATTCCCATGCGTGAAGGGGCGCGGAGTTTGAATTTGGCGACATCGGTGGGGATTGCGGTGTTCGAGGCGTTGCGGCAAACGAGGGAGTGACAGAATTAACAGAATTTCAGAATTTTTTGGTGTTGCGTGACAGCGGATCGTTTTGAGCAATGACCACCCCTCAGGATTCTTCAATTTTGTTCATTCTATAAATTCTGTCTTTCAGGTCTGCTTGGGGTGGATTTTGGGGGAAGCGCCCGAAAAATTTAAGCTCTATTTGGGCCACTGTGGGGTTTTGAGGGTGGGGGAAGGGCATTGGTGCGCAGAAGGGGGTTGCGCGACTGCAGGTGCCTTGGAGGCGATTTATGAGGGGTGGGGGTTTTTTGAGAGTTTGGGGTTGGTTGTTCCACGTGGAACATTTGGGGGTGATTTTTGTTCTCGGGGATTTTCTGTGGATTCGCTGGCCAGTGTCTTTCACGGCCGGGACGGCCGTGCCCCCCTCATTTTTGTGGCTCTGTAAGCTCGGAGGGGGGGTTTGGGTAGAAGCTGAACGTGGCGGCGGGTCCGGAGGCCCTCGCCCTACCGTTGTTGAGGGGGGTTAGGCGTTGCGGCCGCAGCAGGATTTGAATTTTTTGCCGGAGCCGCAGGGGCACGGGTCGTTGCGGCCGACGCGGGGGAGTTCGCGTTTGAGGGGGAGTTCGCGTTTGGGTTGCGGGGGGTGGTCGGGGGTTTCCTGATCGCTGCCGTCATTGGTCTCGGGGTTGAGGAGGTGATCGGGGCGTGAGAGGATGTGGGGCATGTTTTCGAGCATTTGCTCGAAGGCCTGGAGGCTGGTGGCGGAGCGGAAGAGGTTGTGGAGGACTTCGCCTTTGATGGTGTCCATGAGGTCCACGAACATGGCGTAGGCGTCGTTTTTGTATTCAACGAGGGGGTCTTTTTGGCCGAAGGCGCGGAGATAGACGGCCTCGCGGAGACCATCCATGGCATAGAGGTGCTCCTGCCAGAGACGGTCGATGGCGTTGAGGATGACGTAGCGTTCGAGCCCGCGCATGGCATCGGGGTGCTCGAGAGAGGCCTTGCGTTCGTAGGCGTCGGTGATTGTTTGGACGATGAATTCGGCGGATTGCTCGGGGGTGCGGGTGTCGAGAGCGGCTTTTTCCTTGGTGAGGCCAAGGGGGAAGGTGGTGTTGAGCCACTGGAGGAGGCCGTCGTAGTCGCGCTCCTCGCCTTCGCTGGCTTCGAGGAAGGCGGCGACTTTCTTGGGGACAATCTCGGCGATGACTTCGAGGATGAGATTACGGGGGTTCTCGGCATCCATGACCTCGTTGCGGTAGCCGTAGATGACCTCGCGCTGCTGGTTCATGACGTCGTCGAACTCCAGGGTGCGCTTGCGGATCATGTAGTTGCGCTGTTCGACGCGTTTTTGGGCGGTTTCGACGCTTTTGTTGAGCCAAGGGTGCTCGAGTTCCTCGCCTTCTTGGAGGCCGAAGGTTTCCATGATCTTGGTCATGCGGTCGCTGGCCCCGAAGTTGCGCATGAGGTCGTCCTCGAAGCTGACATAGAAGCGGGACCGGCCGGGGTCGCCTTGGCGGGCGCAGCGGCCGCGGAGCTGGCGGTCGATGCGGCGGGATTCGTGGCGTTCGGTGCCAAGAACGAAGAGGCCACCGAGGTCGGAGACGCCTTCGCCGAGTTTGATGTCGGTGCCGCGACCGGCCATGTTGGTCGAGATGGTGACGGCGCCCTTGAGGCCCGCGCGGGAGACGATCTCCGCCTCCTGCATGTGGTATTTGGCGTTGAGGACGGTGTGGGGGATTTTTTGGAGCTTGAGCATGCGGCTCATGAGCTCTGAGGCCTCGACGCTGGCGGTGCCGACGAGGACGGGTTGGCCGGTGGCGTGGGCGTCCTTGATAGCGTCGATGGCCGCATTGTATTTCTCGCGGCGGGTTTTGTAGATGCGGTCGTTTTCGTCCACGCGCTTCACTGGGCGGTTGGTGGGCATGACATTGACGTCGAGGCCGTAGATGTCGTGGAATTCGCTGACTTCGGTCTCGGCGGTGCCGGTCATGCCGGCGAGTTTGCGGTAGAGGCGGAAGTAGTTTTGGATCGTGATGGTGGCGAGGGTTTGAGTCTCGCGGTCGATTTGCACGCCTTCCTTGGCTTCGACGGCCTGGTGGAGACCATCGGACCAGCGGCGGCCAGGCATTTTGCGGCCGGTGAAGGTGTCGACGATCATGACTTTGTTTTCCTCGACGACGTATTCCACATCCTTCTCGTAGAGGCAGTAGGCTTTGAGGAGCTGGGTGATGTTGTGGATGCGTTCGGCTTGGGCGTCGCAATGCTGCTGGCGGGCGGCTTTTTTGGCGGTTTTTTCCGCAGCCGAGAGGGTGGTGTCGTTCTCGATGTCGGCGAACTCGGTGAGGAGATCGGGGAGGGTGAAGGCGTTGATGTCGTCCGGGTTGAGGTAATTACGGCCTTGTTCAGTGAGGTCGGCGTCGTGAGATTTTTCCTCGATGGTGAAGAAGAGTTCCTCTTTCAGACCGACGAGTGCCGCCTTGCCCTCGGTGTCCTTGTAGAATTCGAGTTCCGCCTTGTCCATGAGCTTGCGCTTTTCGGGATCTTCGAGGTGGCGGAGAAAGGCTTTGTTGCGGGGTTGGCCGAGTTTGAGTTTGAAGAGGGTGCGGCCGGCCTCGGCGGGTTTTCCGGCGTCAATGAGTTCCTTAACCTCGGTGGCGAGGCGGTTGCAAAGCATGGTTTGCTTTTTAACCAACTGATCCACAAGTGGTTTGAAACGATCGTATTGGTGTGTGGAGACGGTCGCTGGGCCGGAGATGATGAGTGGGGTGCGTGCCTCGTCGATGAGGATCGAGTCGACTTCGTCGACGATGGCGAAGAAGTGGCCGCGTTGGACTTGCTGGTCACGGCTGGTGGCCATGCCATTGTCGCGGAGGTAATCGAAGCCGAACTCGCTGTTCGTCCCGTAGGTGATGTCGCACTGGTATTGCTGGCGGCGGAGGGCAGGGGGCTGGTCGTTTTGGATGACGCCCACGGTGAGGCCGAGGAAGGTGTAGAGGTGTCCCATCCACTGGGCATCGCGCTGGGCGAGGTAATCGTTCACCGTGCACGACATGGACACCGCGACCGGAGAGGGCGTTGAGGTAGACGGAGAGAGTGGCGACAAGGGTTTTGCCTTCACCGGTGGCCATTTCGGCGATGTGGCCGTTGTGGAGGACCATGCCGCCGAGGAGCTGGACATCGAAATGCACCATGTTCCAGGGGAGTGGGTGGCCGCAGACGTCGAAGGAGCGGCCCGAGAGGCGGCGGGCTCCGTTTTTACCACGGCAAAGGCTTCGGGGAGAATTTCGAGAAGGGCGGCATCCAGCTTCGCGGGGTCGGTGATGGTGGCGAGTTGTTCCTTCCATGCGGCGGTCTTGGCGCGGAGGGCGTCGTCGGAGAGCGACTGGAAGCTCTGTTCGAGTTCGTTGATTTTTTTGACGATCGGCAACATGCGGCGGAGTTCGCGCTGGTTTTTTGAGCCGACAATTTTTTTCAGGATCCAAGCAAACATGGCAAAAAGGTGAGCGGGTTATCTAAGCGGAAGGAGCGGGATTTGAAAGGTGGAAGTGACCGCGAGACATGGGGTGGTGTGCTCCGGGGAGGGACCCCGAAAAAGTTACAGCCCGTCGCAGCGATTGCCGCGACGGGCTGTTGTTCCCCCCAGAACGCTGATTACCATAGCGAGGGCTTTTGGTGGGGCAAGATTTTTTTGGATTTTTTTTGGAGGCTGGGGAACGAGTGCTGGAGCGGGTTGGGAGGTCTTGCGGCCTGCGGCGGGTTGTGTTCGGTGTCAGAGGCGACGCCCGACCGGCGGGGGTTGGGGCTGAGGCGATGCGTGTTTGTGGGTTAGCGGAGGCCCACCTTGTCGATCTCGAGTTGGAAGGATTCGGAGGTTTTGTTGGCGATCATGAATCGGACTTGTAGCGATGGATTCGCCGGGAAAGTTCGGTTGATCGAGGCGGTCGCCGCGGAAGTGTGGGGTCATGGAAGAGAAAGGAATCTCGATGGTTTGCCAGTCGCCGGTGGTCTGGAATTCGGCTTGGTAGTAGTGGCGCGAGCGTGGGGTCGATTCGGTGAGGAGGAGGTAGCGTTTGCCATCGCCCCGAAGGCGGATCACAAAGCGCGAGTGGTTCCGGACGTCGGTGGGATCGATATTCCATTGGACGGAGGAGAAGCCCCCGTTGTTCTCGAGAGAGACGGTGCCGGTGAATTCGCCATGGCCTTCGGGACTGATGCGGAAGCGACCTTTTGAAAGGCCGCCCATGACGCCATCGTCCTCGATGGTCCACGCGGAGATGTCCGCCTCATTCGTGAAATCGAAGAGGAGCCTATCATCGTCAGCCATGGCGGTGAGGGAAAAGACAAGAAGGAGGGCGAGGATTTTCATGCTTCTGCGCGGGCGATCCCGAGGCGTTGGCAGATGTCGCGGGTGGCTGTGGATTGATTGAGGGTGTAGAGGTGGATGCCGGCGACGCCGTTGTCGAGAAGGTCGGCGCATTGTTCGGTGGCGTAGTGGAGGCCGATCTCGCGGACGGCATCTGGGGCTCCGTTGGCGCGTTGGAGGGCTTTGAGAAGCTTCGCGGGGAAGCGGCTGCCGCCGGCGAGTTCGGCCATGCGTTTCATGGAGGAGAGGCTGGTGACCGGCATGATGCCGGCGATGATCGGGGCGGTAATGCCGGCGATGGCGCAGCGGTCGCGGAAGTCGTAGAAATCGTGGTTGTCGAAGAAGAGTTGGGTGCAGATGTAGTCGGCTCCAGCGTCGATCTTCGCTTTGAGGTGATCCATCTCGAGGAGGCGGTTCGGCGTTGCGGGGTGGCCTTCGGGAAAGCCTGCGACGCCAATGCCGAAGCCACGGGGATCAGGATGTCCGCGGAAGTTTTTGATGAATCGAACGAGGGCGGCGGCTTGCGGAAAGGTGTCGCGGGAGTGGTCGTAATCGGGTTGGTCCCGCGGTGGGTCTCCGCGCAGGGCGAGGATGTTGCTGACTCCGGCCTGGGCGTAGCGCTCGAGGATGGCGGCGATCTCGGATTCGTTGTGGCCGACACAGGTGAGGTGGGGGATGGGATCGAGGGTGGTGGTGGTTTTGAGACGGAGGACGAGGTCGTGGGTGAGTTCTCGTGTGGAGCCACCCGCGCCGTAGGTGACGCTGACGAAGTTCGGGTGGATTTTTTCCAGGTCTCGAATGGTGGTGTAGAGCTGTTCTTGGGATTCCGCGGTTTTGGGTGGGAAGAATTCGAACGAGACCGTGGGCTTGCCGGGTTGGAGGATGTCGCGGATATGCATGGCAGAGTTTTAAGAATTAATTTTTATGTTTTAAGTCTCGGTTGCACGGGGCGCTGAGATCAAGAGAGTGCGATTTTTTACCAGCCGAGGACTTTTGCGAAGATGAGGGGGGCGACGATGGTGGCGTCGGATTCGATGACGTATTTCGGGGTGGTTTCGCCGAGTTTGCCCCAGGTGATTTTTTCGTTGGGGACGGCGCCGGAGTAGCTGCCGTAGCTGGTGGTGGAGTCGCTGATCTGGCAGAAGTAGGCCCAGAGTGGCACGTCGGTGCGGCGGAGGTCCTGGTGGAGCATGGGGACGACGCAGATGGGGAAGTCGCCCGCGATGCCGCCGCCGATTTGGAAGAAGCCGATGGGAGTTTTGTGGCTGGTGGGGGCATACCAGTCGGCGAGGGAGATCATGTATTCGATGCCCGAGCGGACGGTGTGGACGTTTTTGACGTCGCCTTCTATGCAGTGGCCGGCATACATGTTGCCGAGCGTGGAGTCCTCCCAGCCGGGGACGAACATGGGGAGGTTTTTTTCCTTCGCGGCGACCATCCAGCTGTTCTTGGGATCGATCTGGAAAGATTTTTGGAGTTCTGGGGAGTCGAGGATGCGCCAGAAGAATTCATGCGGGAAGAGGCGCTCGCCGCGGGCGTCGGCATCCATCCACTCCTTGAGAATGAAGTTTTCGATGCGGCGCATGGCTTCCATTTCTGGGATGCAGGTGTCAGTGACGCGGTTCATGTGGCGCTGGAGGAGCTCCTGCTCGTCGGCGGGGGTGAGGTCGCGGTAGTGGGGGATGCGTTCGTAGAAATCGTGGGCGACGAGGTTGAAGATGTCCTCCTCGAGGTTCGCGCCGGTGCAGACGATGCCGTGGACTTTACCTTGGCGGATCATTTCGGCGAGGGAGATGCCGAGTTCCGCGGTGCTCATGGCGCCGGCGAGGGTCATGAGCATAATGCCGCCCGAGTCGAGGTGGCGGGTGTAGGCTTCGGCGGCGTCCTTAAGAGCGGCGGCGTTGAAGTGGCGGTAGTGGAGATCGATGAATTGCGAGACGGGGCCTTGTGACATGGTGGTGGAGTTTTTAATCAAGTTGGTCTGTGAGAGCAAATGGTCGTTGGGTGTGTTTGGGAGTTTTTCACAGGCATTATAGAATAAAGAAAATCACGGCCCCATCCTTCTTCTTCTTCATGGTGTGAACAACCAGCGGAATTTGTGTTCCCCGCAGCATTGGCAGGCGTTCCACGGGCGGAAGCGAGTGTGAACAAGGTGGCTGCTTTCTGGAAAAAAAGGGGACAATCGCGGTGAGCGGGAGATTTGTTCGTGGTTGTGCGCAGTCATTCGCATGTTTTCCACAGGTCGGGAGTCATCGGATTTGGCCAAGGATCGCGTGGGTTGTGGAGTCTTCCTTGATCTCGAGGCGGCCTTTTTTGGAGACGGTATTTTTTTGGGTGATGGTGCGGAGAGAGATGACGCGGGGTGGGCCTTTGGGGAGAGGTGCGGAGCCCTTGTAGGTGCGGGAGGAAAAGCTGCGGAGGCCTTCGTTGGAGCCTTCGGAAACAGTGATGTCGAGGGAGAGGGTGGAGGATTTGTAGGACCCTGCGAGAGCGGCTTGTAGAGTGCCGAAGCGGGTTGACGTGGCAAATGACGGGGTGAGGCTGAGGGATTGGAAAAAGACGACGGTGCCTTTGAGGAGGGGGGCTTTGGTTTTGGTGTGGTCGGAGTCGGTGAGGGTGCGGAGGTCGATGGTTGCGAGCGCTTCGTTGAGGGAGGCCTCGGTTTTTGGTTCTGGAAAACGGATGACAGCCACATCAAGTTGAGCAGCCGATGCGTGGAATGATGCCAACAGGACGAGGGAGAGAACAACGAGTGCTTTCATGCGGGGCGTCATACAGGCGCGGAAAGAAATGGCAATGAGATTTCCCTGGCGCACAGAGGACGGCGAGGAGCGGCAGGCGCACGCGTGGCCAGCCGAGAATTCGAGGGGCGTGGTCGCCTGTGTGCATGGGCTGAGCGGGTCCGGGGAGCAATTCGCGCCATTGCCTGAGCGGTTGGGGGAGTTTTCATTTTACGCCTTGGATTTGAGGGGGCAGGGGAGTGATCCGTTGGAGGTGCGCCGGGGCTTGGCGTTGGACCTTGAGTGGCAGATGCGGGATGTGGGGGCGTTTTTGAAGGCGGTGGGAGCGGCGCATTCGGGCGAGCCGCTGTATTTGATGGGGGAGAGCATGGGGTCGTTGTTGTCGGCATCGTATGCGGCGCGTGCGGGTGGCGGGATTGAGGGATTGATTTTGTCGGTGCCGGTGGTGGGGTTGGCCCGCGAGGTGCCTGCGCCGGTGCGGTGGGTGTTGCGCGTGCTGGGGAAGACGTTTCCGAAGTGGAGGTTGTCACCGAGCCGGTTTGTGAATGGAAAATCAATTGCGCCGCCGATCACTCGTGATCGGGTGTATCAGGATTCGCTGAGGGAAAAGCCGCACCACATTTCGAATTTCAGCCTCGGGTTTCTTGCAGAGCTGGGTGAGTTGATCGACGGGAGCCATGAGGTGGCGGGGCGGTTGGAGTTGCCGTTGCTGGTGCTGGCGGCGGGGCAGGATTGCTTTGTGCGGGTTGATCAGGTGGAGGAATGGTTCCAAGGGGTCGCGTCGCGGGACAAGACGCTGAGGGTGTATCCCGAGGCCTACCACCTGCTGTGGCATGACTGGGACCGCGAGAAGGTGGTGGCGGATCTTGGCGGGTGGTTGCGGCGCGGATAGTAGTGGAGCGCTCGGGAAGATGGTGCGCTCAGCGGCGGGACACTCGTTCTACTTGCCGAATTTTTGGGTTTGAAACGTGGGCTGAGGGAGGTCTTCGGGCAGGCCGAGCGGTTCGACAAAATCCTCTTCGTCGTCCTGTTGGATCAATGGCTGGCCTTGGGCGTTGATCAAGCGGGCGGTGACGAAGATGATGAGGTTTTTCTTAATGGTCTGGTCGACGTTTGATCGGAAGAGGCGTCCAGCGAGCGGGATATCGCCCAGAAGAGGCACCTTGTCTTGAACCTTTTGCACGTCTTCGCGGATGAGGCCGCCGAGGGCCACGGTCTGACCATCCCAGACGGTGACATTTGTGTCGACTGATCGGACGGAAAAGATGGGTTGGTCCATCGTGTTTGGGGTGATGACATAGGTTTCAATGCCAGAGGGGTTTCCTGTAAGAATTGACGCCGGGTTGAATCGTGGCCCGATGACCGGCGAACCATAGTTTACAAAGCCGTCGAACTCCACCACGCGAGGGGAGAGGTAGAGGTCGATGGTATAGTTATCCGCACCGACGACGGGTTCGACTTCCAACGTGACGCCAAGTTCGCGGTTGGTGAAGTCGGTTGGATTTGCCGGCGTGACGATGCTTGAGGTCACAACAATTCCAGCGGTTGTCGATGTGGAGTTTGACGATGAAGACTCTGGAACCTCTGGTGGATCAAAGTTCTGAGGGTATGGGAAATCGCGCACGATTTTGACGGTGGCCTTACTCCCGCTCTTGGTGGTGACTTTGGGAGCGGACATGAGGTCAATGCCTTTTTTCTGATTGAGAGCACGGATGACCATCTGAAACTGCGGGTTGGTGAACACGCCGGCGATGCCGAAAATGCCCGGAGTGGCCACGTTGAAGCCTTGGGGGACTTGGGCGATCAAGGCGTCGATGCTGTTTGCAGTGATCGCCGAGTTCAAGCTGGTTCCGATGCCTGAGCGGGTTCCGGCAGTGACAGGGTTTCCACCGACCTGGCTAAACGGGTAGTTGCTGTAGTAGTCTCCAGAAGTTTCCTGTCCCAATCCGATGGTTCCCCCATCGCCATACACGCCACCGCCGATGGAGAACGGGCCGAGAAGCCAATCGAAGCCGAGTTCGTTGAGGTTGTTTTGGGAAATTTCGATGAATTTGGACTCGATCTCGACTTGATTGGGTGGCACGCCCATTTCGCCCTCGATGATGGTGTCGATGGTATCGATGGCGGATTGGGTGTTTCTAACGATGAGGCGGCTCCCGGAGGGGATGTAGCGGGCGAACGCCTCGCCACTGGTGAACGGCACGCCTTGTTCCTCCAAAAACCTCTTGGCATCGCGGCGGTCGAGAAGGCGGGTTTCGCCGCTGGATGAGCGGCCGCCTGCCGTAGGCAATGCCGTGTCGTCGGACGGTGTGACGGGAATGAACCCAGGGGAGACGCGGTATTCCTTGGTGACGAGGTCCTCGGTCGATGCGGTGGGGGAGAGAATCTCAACGGCGAAGGGATCGATTTTGTATTTTAAATCCGTCAACTCGGTAAGGTAACGAATCGCTTCGCCGAGGGGGATATTATTAATGGGCGGGGAAATGGAGATTTTAGTCGATGGGGTGGCTTGTGAGTCGGTGGAATCTTCGTCATCCGTGGACTCGTCCTCGCCACCTGTCGGCTGTGGGGAGAGTTTGAGCACGATATTTACCCCTTGCTTGTTGGGATCAAGTTGGCGGCTCTGGTTTTTGAGGAAATCGACGAATTCCCGGATGGTGATTTCGGGAAAATTGATTTCTTTGATGACGATGTCATTCAGTTTTTTGGTAATGAGGGCCTTGGACTCATTGGCGGCTTGGAATGTCGATGAGGCGGTGGAGCGGGTGGAGGTGTTGCGTTTGGGAACCGGGCGTTCCCAGGCTTGCTCGACCTCCCAGAGCATGCGGCTACGGGTTTCGTTGTAGGCTTGGTCGTAGTAGGTGGTGCGCTGCTTGTTGACGGCTTCCATGCCATTGCGGGCCGCGGTGTTGTAACGGTCGAGATTCAGGACCTGTTCGTAGCGTTTTGTGGCTAGGTCATAGCGGCCGGTGGCGGCGTAGCCCTCGGCTTGGTTGAGCAATTTCTGGACATCCTCGCGCTCTGCTGCGAAGGCGGGGTCGATTGTTTTATTGTAGTAGTCTGTTTGTTCGAGGTTCGCCAACAAGCGGGCGGCCGGTTTGAAGTTCGGATTGATCGCCGGGGAGAGGATGGTTTTGGCCACGCGCTCGGCATCCTGGTAACGCCCTTGGGAGATGAGCCAGTTGGCGTAGTCCATCGCCGTTTGCGAAAACGCCGAGATGGTCGACGCGCGGTTCGGGTCGTTGGGCAGACCGCCGGGCAACAGATCAACGGCTTGGAGCGCAAGCGAGTAGGCGGCCTCCGGGTTTTTATCTGCGGCGGCGCGGCGGGATTTTTCAAGGAGCGCTTCGGCGTTAGTCACGCGGGCCTGACGCCGTGCGATCTCGTTTTCCGAGGTGGTGATGACCGATGGGGCGGATTGAGCTGCGATCGGGAGAGGCGAAACAGCAGCAAATAAAGCAGCTCCACAGAGCAAGAAAACCGGAGCGTTCGGCCTGAGGGACCATTTGGAAAGGAAATGCGGGGTGATCATTGCGGGAGGGCGATGGAATCCGGATCGTCTGGAAGGGTTTCACCCAACATGGCGGGAATATCGGGTTCGGGTGCCAGAACATCGTCATCATCCAATGCCTGAATGATGGGTTGGCCGGCGGGATCCATGAGGCTTGCGGTCACGAACATGATCAGGTTGCGCTTGACGTGCTGGTCGACATTGGAGCGAAAGAGGCGACCAGCCAGGGGGATGTCGCCGAGGATCGGGACTTTGTCTTGAACTTTTTGGACGTCTTCACGCATGAGGCCGCCCATGACAACCGTCTCCCCGTCGTAGACAGAGACAGTGGTCTCGACCTCGCGCGTGGAAAAGACGGGTTGGTTGATGGTATTAGGAGTGGCTTCAAAGGTGAACGAGGGGCGGGGGAGGAGATCAAGGGGCGAGTTGTATTCAACGGTGGCAAAAACCGGGCTTCCGTAGTTGATGAAGCCATCGAACTCAATGACACGCGGAACAAGTTGAAGATCAATGGTGTAAAGATCCGGGCCCACGGTGGGGACGACTTCCAACGTGATGCCGGTGTTTTTTGTTTCCCATGAGGAAGGGGTATTGGGAACAACCGGCGAATAGGTGGTTCCTTGGTTCGCCGAGAGTTGGGGCGGATCAAATTGAGTGGGATAAATGAACTCGCGAACGATTTCGATTTTCGCGTTCATGCCGCTTTTGGTGGTGACTTTTGGGGCGCTGACGAGATCGACGCCTTTGTTCTGGCTGAGGGCGCGGAGAACGACTTGGAATTGGGGGTTGGTGAACACGCCGGCGACCGAGAGGATGCCCGGGGCGGCACCCGAGACCCCGGCACCGCCCAAAAGCAAGGCATCCACGGCATTGACTTGGATTGCGGTGCCGAATCTCCCGCCGGCCCCGCCGCGGTTTCCGGCAGTGATCGGGCCTGATGTGCCGGAGGATGCCCCGATGGGAAGACCGGTGGCAGGGTTGACGAGGGGGTAGGAGGGGTTGGAAATGGTGCGGCCGAATCCCTCGGTGCCGCCGCCGCCGTAGATGCCTGAGCCGCCGGCCAGCGCGAATTGGCCGAGGAGCCAGTCGAAGCCGAGTTCGTTCAGGTTGTTTTGGGTGACTTCGAGGAACTTGGTTTCGATTTCGACTTGGGTCGGGCGCTCGGCGATCGAGGCCTCGACGAGGGCGTCCACGCTCTCGAGGTTTGGAAGGGTGTTTTTGACGATGAGTCTGCTGGAGCTGGGGAGGTAGTTCGCGCTGGCGCCATCGGGGAATGTAACGCCTTGGGACTCGAGGAAGTTCTTGGCATTGAACGAACGTGCCTCGATGGCGGCTTGAGAGGCGGCGGCTCCGAGGGAAGGGGCGGATGCGGCATTCGACGCGGCCCCTTGCATGAAGCTCGGGGGCACTTTGTATTCCTTGGTGAGAAGAATATCGGTGTTCTCACTCATCGGCACGAACACCACGGCGTGGGGATCGACCTTGATTTTCATGCCGGCGGAACTGGCGATGTATTCCAGAACGGCGCGGAGAGGGAGTTCCGTGGCATCGAACGTGATAGGGTAATCGGGTTCGTCCGGTGATTTTTTGACGAGAATATTGATGCCTCTTTTTGCGGGGTCGGGCTCGGAGGTGTCGAGTTCGGCAGCGCGGCGGCGGAGGTTGTCGAGGGCGACGCGGAGGGAGGCGTCGTTGAATTCGATGGAGGGAATGATGATGCGGTCGAGTTTTTCTTGGATGCCTTCGGTGGCGCGGGCGGTGATCGCGGGTTGTTCGATCATCGAGGTGGGGCCCTCGGTGAACTTGGTGACGGGGAGTTCCCAAGCTTTGGAGACCTCGGTGAGCATGGCTGAGCGGGACTCGTTGTAGGCTGCCTTGGCGTAGTTCGCGCGGGCGTTGTTGATCTGCTCCATCAGACGCCGGGCGGCGATGTTGTATTTGTCGAGGTTGAGGGCCTGTTCGCAGCGGCGGAAGGCGAGGTCATAGCGGCCGGAGGCTTCGAACCCTTTGGCTTCCTGAATGAGGCGCTTCACCTCCTCGATCTTGGCGACATGTTCAGGAGTGAGCGTGCCGCGGTCCATGAAGCCTGTCGGGTCGAGAAGCTGGGATCGGAGGGAAAGGGCTGGGGCGTAGTCGGGGTTGTAGCGTTCCTCGAGGATGACCTCGACGGTGGTGCGGGCGTCCTCGTAACGGCCCTCGGAGACACGCTGGCGGGCGAGGTCGAAAGCGGCTCTGCAAAATCCGTTCAGCGCCTGCTGGCGGACATCCTCCGAGGCTGTGCCGCCGAGGGGCAGGGTATCGACGGCGCTTTTGTAAAAGGCGAAGGCGGATTCGTAATCCTGGCCAGACATGGCGAGATCGCCCTTTTGCACGAGACCTGCAGCGTAGGTTTTTTTCTGTTCGAGTTCCTGGATTTGGCGTTCGACAGCGCCTTGGACGCCGGGGTATTGGGCGGTCGCGAAGGGAGCTGAGCTGAACAAAGCGAAGAACGCCGACGCAATAACGGGAGTGCGTGAAAAAAGTCTCATTGGGGGTTGCTGTTCTCGGCTTTGGAAATCCGATACGTCTGCCCTGTAGTGGTGTCCTGTATCTGGGCGGAGTCGGGGGTGATGTCAATGATTTTGAATTCGATCTGGTCAGGCTGGAGCACAAAGGTGCCTCCCTTTTTTTGGTCGAACGTTTCCTTGGTGATTTGGTTGAAGAAGGTGCCTTCGGAACCGGGATCGTCGGTTTGTTTGTCCTTCACGAGAACGATGGAATTGCCGTTTTCGGTGTTTTCGAGGGTCAATTCCGAGCGGTCGACGGGAATGCCGCGGTCATCGGTGAATTTGTTTTCCTTGTAGGAGGCGATTTTATACGGAGCGCCTTCGATAGGATCGTTGAGTTTTTTGTATTGGGTGCGGGCGGCACCCTTGAGTTCGAGAAAGTTCAACTGGAACTCGGCGCCAGTGCCGGAAGGGTCGCCTTTGAAGACGATGCGGAAGGGGATGGATTTGAAATCGACGAGTTTGAGTTTGCTGTAACCGGCGGGCTTTGAGGCTGAATCCTTCGGGTTTGTGCCCTCGAGAAACTCCTCAAGGTTGGTAAACCCATCGCCGTCGGAATCACGGTCTTTGATGTCCTTGGCGGTGTAGTCGAGGCCGTGTTCGATGAGCCAAGCGTTGGGGATGGGATCGTGGAGGTTTTCACCGCCTTCGATGGGGTCGAAGAGTTTTCCGTCCTTCAGGAGGTAGGTGCGGGAAACGAGCAGCGAGGCGCGGTTGGGGTCGCTGTCGGTGAATTGCCAGACGGTGGGATTTTCAGCGGCGGCTTTGGCGGTTTCGAGGGTGGTCGATTGGAAATCCGGAAGGGCGTCTTCGGCGGCGGCGGCGGAGGGGATCGCAAGAGTGGCATCCTCCGATTGGGCGGTCGCAAAGATGAGTGCGGCATTGGCGACCAGCACGAGGGTCACTGCGGCGAGGATGGCGAGGTCGTAGTGTTTTTTAATCCAATCCATCATGGCTTGGGCGGGGGAGGCGATTGTTCCGTGGCGGGTTCGGGAAATGTCGGAATCTCGATGAGGAGCGTGGCAGTGACGGCTTCGTCTCCGAAGACAACATCGAGGTAGCTGTCCTCCTCGTCGGGTTGGGTCGATCCTGCGAATGGAAGCCCGGCGGGACTTGCTTCCCGGGCAGCTGCTTGGCGCATGGCCCGTCTTGGGCGCATGGGTGATGCCGGGGAGGCGGGGGTGCCTTCCGCCGCGACTTTTGGAGGCGGGGCGGAGTTGGAGTTTTCAAATGTCACCGAGCGGATGACGAGGAAGCGGTCCGAGCGCGATACGAGATTGAACGCTTGGATGAGTTCTTTCTGTCCGGAAGTGAAGGAAATCGTGAACCGCGTTTTTGAAATCGGAGAGGTGGCGCCTTGGGCAAGAGGGGGTTGGGGAAGCCTTGTTAGTGTATCGATTCTCTCCACGGGGAGATCAACGAGTTGGGAGACAAGGGTTTTGATGACGTTAAATTCGCGGTCGAGGGTGATGGCCTCCTCCTTGGAGGGCAGGCGTGTCCGAAACTCGTCAAAGCCCAAATAGAATGCTTCGGGAAGGGCGATGGTTTTCTTGATGGCTTCCGAGGAAATCGCGTCGACTGCCTTGCGGAGGGCGTCTTGGAAGCCTTGGGGTGTGGTGGACGAGGAGGGTTCGTCGAGGTCGGCCAGGTCGGTTTTGAGTTTTGCGAGCGCCGTTTCATAGGCTTCGGCATCGGCCATGATTTTATCCCTGTTTGCCTTGCTCGGGTAGGGTTTTTGTTTTTTTAGGGCCTCGAGTTGGCGGGCTTCGTTGTCGAGGGCGGCCGTGGCCTCGGCGGTCGCCTGGGCTGCCCCGGTCGCCAGATAAGCCAGTGCGGCTGTGGCGGCGATCACGGCAACCGCGATGGCGGCGGGAATCGGGTTGGCTTTGAACCAGTTCATGGAAGCGGCACGGGGGTTTTCAGTGGCAAGACCAAGGTGTAACCATAGGCCCAGGTCTCACCGGTCGGGGTGGTGCGCTGGGTGATGATCTTTGTGCGATCTCCGGAGGTGTTGAAGAACGGTGACTCGTCGAGGCGGGTGACGAATTCGTCCACGATGCCGGCGGCTTTGGGATTCGGCGGGTTGTCCAAATAGAGGCCATCGACTTGGAGGGCGACGATGGCGGGTTTTCCGGTGGGTTGGTTGGGTTTGGGAGCGCGCGGGGCGGGCGGTTGTTTTGGGTCTTTTGGAGGTTCGGGTTCAGCGAGGACGCCTTCGACAGGGGTGAGTTTGGTGATCCAAATGTGACGCGACGGCATTTTTGCCGCGAGTTCCTCGATGAGGTTCGGCCAGATGGTGCGCTCGGCAACGGAGGTGAGGAACGGTTCGGCGGCGGCGGCGAGGATTTTTTGTTTTTCCAAGCCTTCGCGAATCTCTTTGGCGGTTTGCTCGAGCGGATCTTTTTCAGAGACGAGGGCGCTGGTTCGGGCGCGGATGGATTTTTCCTTGGCTGTGAAATAGCCGAACCAGAGCGCGGGCGTGAGGATGAGAAGAAGCGCGGCCAATGCGAAGGCCGGGATGCGCCGGCGGAAATCCATGGCTTTGACCACGGAGGGGGGGGTCAGGTTGAGTTCGACGGGGCAATTTTTGAGGGAGCGCAGGGCAAGCCCCACAAGCTCGCCGATGCCTGAGGCGCAGGCCACGGTGCCCTCGGGGAGCGCGCCGGGTTGGACTTCGATATTTTGAAGGGGGTTGAAGAAATCCACCGGGGCAGTGAGCTTTTCGGCAAAAAAATCTGTAGCGTAGGTCAGTTTGGCGTTGCCGCCGGCGAGGAGGATACGGTCGGGGGCGCTACCGTTGTGGTTGGTTCGGTAAAAGTTGATCGAGCGGGAAATCTCCGAGTGCAGGCGCGTCATTGTGTTGCGGACGACCTTGGCGATGCGCGCCTCGGTGGGATCCGCCGGTTCCGCATAGGCGCCACCGAGGCCGACTTGGCCTTTTTCGATTTTGAGCTTCTCGGCGAGCACGAGGTCTTGATCGAATTCCTTGGCGATCGCAGCGCTGATGGTGTGGCCGGCGATCGGGATGCTGCGGCAAAAGACGCGGTCGCCTTCGGAGAAGACGAGATTTGTGGATCGCGCGCCGAGATCGATGACGAGCGTGCAGCCGGGCAGGTCGGGCAGGTTGTAGCGCAGCGCGTTGTAGAGCGCCATGGGAGCAAGATCCATCGCGGCGACTTGCAGGCCACCTTGCTTGATGGCGGCGACCAGATCATCGAGTTGGTCAGCCTTGATCGCCACCAGGCCGACGTCCCATGTGTCGCCGTGCTTTTGCCCCATGAGTTGGTGGTCCCAAACGACCTCGTCGATGGGGTAGGGGACATTTTGCTGCGCTTCGAAGGGAATGATGGACTCGACATCCTCTGCGGAATCGCCGGGAAGCTGCACAAAGCGTGAAAACACCGACTGGGACGGAAGGCAGGCGTAGATGGGTTTCTTGGATTTCGGCGAAATCGCGTCGCGGAGTTCTTTGATCAACGCCTTCAATTGATCCGGGCGGGTGGCATCCGCCGCGGGATCGAGAATCATTTCCGCCTCTCGAAATCGGGTGAGGCGAAGGCCGTCACCTGGCAGCACCTCGAACTCGGCCATGCTGACGGTTTGCATGCCGAGGTTGAGTGTGAGGATGGTTGCCGGTTTGGCCATGATCGGGCGGGGGCGAATGGTTAGGGCGAGACGGTGGCTGGCAGATAGTAGTCCCAAGAGAGGGGGGCAAACGGGGTGTTCTCCTTTTCGAGAACAAGACCGGTTGTGGTGGTCATCTTGTCGGCTTGGGTTTCCCACCACCCTTTGTCCCCTGCCACACTACCTTTGAGTGTAAAGATCGCGGCCAGAGTGCTGTTTGCCGTGATGGTTGCGCCGAGGTCGATGATCGCCTGGGAGATGGTGGAGGGAATTTTGCCGCCGAACAATTTCTGGAGAGCCTGCGGACTGACGAATGCCGCCGCGTGCAACTGCTTCCCGACGGGAATATCGGAGTGCTTGATCGAGCCGGTGAGGAGCGTGGGTTTGCCGTCGGGCTGCACCGCCGCGTTGTTCAGCAGGATGTAGTAGTTGACCACGACGTCGCCTGAAAACGACTTGTCGTTCCGGTCGGCACGCTCGAAAGAGAGATCGACCTCGAGCCACTTAGCTTTCGATTTCGTCTGCTTGCGATAGTTGCCGACAGTGATGTCAGGGCTGTCGATCAGGGCGGCCTCGATCTTCTGGATTTTGTAGGCGGCCGTGTCCTCGGCCCGCACAATAGCGGAGACTGCGGCGAGCGCGAGGCAGGCCGCAAGGCATGTTCCCAGGGTGGAGTGTGGTTTCATGGGGTGTCGTTTTTAACGGAAACCGGCCGTTTCGTAAATCCGGGAGGAGGTGTCGTTCACACGCGGCCCCGGAAGAATTCGATGGTCTCGCGGATGCCTTTGTCGAAATCGATCTTTGGCTCCCAGCCAAGAACCTCCTTGGCGCGGGTGATGTCGGGTTGGCGCACTTTCGGATCGTCGACCGGCAGTGGCCGGTGCTCGATCTGGCAGGCGGCTCCGGTGATGCGAAGAATCTCCTCGGCGAACTGACGGATCGTCATCTCGCGCGGGTTGCCGATGTTTACCGGTTCGTGGAATTGACTCATCATGAGCCGGAAGATGCCGTCGATGAGGTCGGAGACGTAGCAGAAGCTGCGCGTCTGCGAGCCGTCCCCGAAGATCGTGAGCGGTTGCCCGGTGAGGGCCTGACCGATGAACGCCGGCACGACACGGCCATCATTCAGGCGCATGCGGGGGCCGTAGGTGTTGAAGATGCGAACGATGTGGGTGTTCATCCCGTGGTAGCGGTGGTAGGCCATGGTGATGGCCTCGGCGAACCGCTTCGCCTCGTCGTAAACACCCCGCGGGCCGATAGGGTTCACGTTGCCCCAGTAGTCCTCTTTTTGCGGATGGATGAGCGGATCGCCGTAGCACTCCGAGGTCGAGGCGAGAAGGAATGCCGCTCCCTTGTCCTTCGCCAACCCGAGCGCGTTGTGCGTGCCCAGCGAGCCGACCTTGAGGGTCGGGATCGGTATTTTCAGGTAGTCGATCGGGCTGGCGGGGCTGGCGAAATGCCACACGTAATCGACCTCGCCCGGGATGTAGATGAAATCGGTGACGTCGTGGCAGATGAACTTGTAGTCCTTGTTGCCGGCGAGGTGCTCGATGTTTGCCACATTGCCGGTGATGAGGTTGTCGATCGCGATGACGCGATGCCCTTCCTTCAGCAGGCGATCGGTGAGGTGGGATCCGAGAAATCCCGCGCCACCGGTGATGACGCTGGTCGGTTTCGAGGTGGTTTCGGCCATATGCGGGGGAGTGTGTGTCTCCTAGCTGGAGTAGGAAGCTTGGGTGCCTTTGAGGTTTTTCTTTTTAATCCAAGGCATGAGGCCGCGGAGGCGCTCGCCGGTTTTCTCGATCGCGTGCTTCTCGCCTTCCTTGAGAAGGGCGTTGTAGCGCTTGTAGCCGCCCTCGTATTCCTTGATCCACTCCTTGGCGAACTTGCCGGTCTGGATGTCCTTGAGAGCCGCCTTCATGCGTTTTTTCACCGAGGCGTCGATGATTTTCGGGCCGACGCTGACGTCGCCCCACTTGGCGGTCTCGCTGATCGAGAAGCGCATGCCGGCGATGCCGGATTCGTTCATGAGATCGACGATGAGTTTCAATTCGTGCAGGCACTCGAAGTAGGCCATCTCGGGTGAGTAGCCTGCCTCGACGAGTGTTTCAAAGCCCGCTTGGACAAGCGCCGAGGCGCCGCCGCAGAGGACGGTCTGCTCGCCGAAGAGATCGGTCTCTGTCTCCTCCTTGAAGGTGGTCTCCATGACGCCGCCGCGTGTGCCGCCGATGCCCTTGGCCCAGGCGAGGGCGATTTTTTTCGCGTCCTTGCCGGGGTTTTGGTGGATGGCGATGAGGGTGGGCACGCCCTTGCCTTCGGTGTATTGACGGCGAACGATGTGGCCAGGGCCTTTCGGCGCGACCATGATCACGTTCACGTTTTTCGGCGGGACGATTGTTTTGTAGAGAATGCTGAAGCCGTGCGAGAAGAGGAGCGTCTTGCCGGGGGTGAGATTGGGTTCGATGTCTTTTTTGTAGGCGGCGGACTGTTTCGTGTCGGGGATCGCAACCATGACCACGTCCGCGCGGCGCACTGCTTCGTCGGTGTCGAACACTTCAAATCCGGCCTTTTTGGCCACCTCGCGGCTCTTGGACTTGGGGTAGAGGCCGATGATGACGTTGCATCCGCTTTCCTTGAGGTTGAGCGCGTGGGCGTGGCCCTGGGAGCCGAAGCCGAGAACGGCAAGGGTTTTTCCTTTGAAAATCTTGAGGTCGGCGTCTTTGTCGGTGTGGATTTTGGCTGGCATGTGGGTTGTTTGTTTTTTGGTGTTGAAAGGAGAGGAGGTCAGTTGGCGCGGGCGAGCGCGACTTTGCCGGTGCGGGTGAGGTCGCTGATGCCGAAGGTTTCCATGAGGCTCAGAAATTTCCGGATTTTCGCCTCGGTTCCGGTGATCTCGATGGCGAGTTTCGCGGGTTGGACATCGATGATCTTCGCGCGGAAGATGTCGCAGATCTGCATGACTTCGGAGCGTGTCTCCGAAGTGGCGGCGACACGGAGGAGAACGAGTTCGCGGTCGACATACTGCTCGTCGCGGAAGTCCTGGACATCGATCACTTCGACCAGTTTTTCGAGTTGCTTGGTGACCTGCTCCAGAACGGCGTCGTCTCCGCGAACAACAATGGTCATGCGCGAGGCGGAGGGGTCGAGCGTGGGGCCGACATTCAGCGAGTCGATGTTGAACCCGCGGCCGCTGAACATGCCGGCGACACGGGTGAGGACACCGAATTTATTCTCCACAAGAATTGAGATGGTATGACGCATGAGGATCGAAAAAGGACGGCGAGACTGCAGCAGGGGGCGGCGTCCGTCAATCCTTTCCCTGTGTTCTCAACCGTGCGCGGGGTGCCTGCGCAGTGCGTGGTGACTAAAAACAAATTGGGAGAAGCCTCGCGGCTTCTCCCAATTCGGTTCAAACCTGTTTTTTAACAGGGGGCTTATTTCTTCTTGGCCGCTGGCTTCTTGGCAGCGGGCTTTTTAGCGGCGGCTGCTTTTGGCGCTGCTTTTTTGGCGGCCGGCTTGGCTACTGCTTTTTGGCAGCGGGCTTTTAGCGGCGGCTGCTTTCGGCGCTGCTTTCTTGGCGGCCGGTTTGGCTACTGCTTTTTTGGCAGCGGGCTTCTTGGCGGCGGCTTTCTTCGCCACGGGCTTTTTGGCAGCGGCTTTCTTTTTTGCTACTGGCATTCGATATCCCCCCTTTCTCTCCGCAACTGCGGAAAATGGTTTGTGAAAAACATGTGAATAACTCGCTCGAGTGCGTGATTAAGTTTCGCGGAGTGAGGCGTCAACAACATTTTCAAAAAATAAGTTGAAATCGGGCGATTTTTTTTGCGGGGGCGCTGGGAAAGCTATCCGGCGGAAAGGAGGGCGACGGCTTCGTCGCAGATGGATTGGGTCTCCCAAAGACGGCCGATTCCTTCGTAGCCGCAGGCCAGAAGGCCCTCGGCGGGTCCGATGAACCGCGCGCCGCGCGCTGTGAGGCGCGTCACGTTTTCCCTGGTCGCGGGGTGGAGCCACATGTTGCCGTTCATAGCGGGGGCGATGAGCAGCGGGGCGCGAGTGGCGAGCGCGATGGAGGTGAGGGCGTCATCTGCGATCCCGCAAGCCAGCTTGGCGATGAGATTTGCCGTGGCCGGCGCAACGAGGAGGAGGTCGGCGGAATCGGCCAGCGCGATGTGTCCCGGATGCCAGCTCTCCTTTTCATCAAAGACGCCGGTGGTCACAGGGTTCCGGGAGAGCGTTTGAAAGGTGAGCGGGGAGACGAACTCCGTCGCCGAGGCGGTCATGACCACACAGACATTGTGGCCGGCTTGGGTGAGTCTGCTGGCGATGTCGGCGGCCTTGTAACAGGCGATCGAGCCGCCCACGCCGAGGAGGATGGTCTTTTTGCTCATGGGGCGGGGGCGATGTGAAGGCGGCGGCTGAGGGTGCGCTCAGCGCGCATGATCGCGCGAAACTTCTCGACATCCGACTCCATCGAGCCGCTGACGATGGTGTAGCGGTAGTCGCTCCATTTTTCCATTTCCAAGGCGGCATTGCGGAGGCGCGTGGCGATTTGCTCCTCTGGCTCGGTGCCGCGCTTGCGCAGCCTGCGGCCGAGCTCCTCGAGACCGGGGGGCATGATGAACACATCGGCGAGGGCGTTTTGAACAACAGGATCCTTGCAGGCCCGGATGCTCTCGGCGCCACGAGTGTCTACATCGAGGAGCACATCGTTCCCGCGCTCCAGAAGCGAGACAACGGTCGACTTGAGGGTGCCGTAAAATGCCCGTGCACCTCGGCGTGCTCGAGGAAGTCGCCGGCGGCGACATGCGCGGCGAAGGTGGCAGAATCCAAAAAGAAATAATGCTCGCCATGCACCTCTCCGGGCCGTGGGGAGCGGGTGGTGCAGGAAACGGAATATTCGAAATCGCGCGTCTGGCGCAGCGTGCCGATGATGGTCGTCTTGCCCGCGCCGGAGGGGGCGGAGATCACGAAAAGAACGCCGGAGCGGCTTGAGGAGAGGTTATTCAATATTGGCGAGTTGTTCACGGATGCGGTCGAGTTCCGCCTTCGCGTCGATGACATGGCGGCTGATCGAGGTGTTCGAGGACTTCGATCCGAGGGTGTTGAATTCGCGGCCGAGTTCCTGCGCAAGAAATTCCAGAGTGCGGCCCACGGGGCCCTTTGCGCCGAGTTTCTCGTGGAATTGGGCGATATGGCAGGCGGCGCGCTCGAGTTCCTCGGTGATGTCCGATCGCTCCGCGAAAAACGCCACCTCGGTGGCGAGGCGGGCATCATCCTGCTGGAGGCGGAGACCGGCCTGTTCGATGCGCTTGAGGAGGTTCCCGCGGTGGGTGGCGGAGACCTTGCGGGCCAGCGGGGAGATTTTTTTCAGGACGGAGGAGAGGCGGTCCGCGCTCTTGGCGAGAACCCTCTGGAGGGAGGCCCCCTCGCGCTCGCGCGTCTGTAGCAGGCCGTTCATCGCCTGATCGAGCGCGGACATGACAGTTGATTTCGCCGCTTCGCCGGAAGGCTCCGAGGAGCGAGTGACACCAGGGGCGGCCAGCACATCGGAGAGCGTGACCCCGCCATCGAGGCCCAGACGTTTTTGCAACCGGCGGGCCTGTTCAACGAACGCCGCCGCCCGCGACTCGTCGAAAAACGGTTCGGTGTTCCCCTCGTTGCGTGAAAGAGCGAGGTTCACCTGCACCCTGCCGCGCCCGATCTTTGAGAGGACGCGCTCGCGCACGGCGGGTTCGAGCCAAAATGCCGAGCGGTCGCAGTGCAACGACACATCCGCCGTTTTGCGGTTCACCGAGTGGCACTCCACCACGGCCGTCCATGTCTTTGAGCGGGCCTCGCCGCGCCCGTGTCCTGTCATGCTGATCATCTGGCGGATGTTGTAGCGGGACGTCGCGGGCAGTGTCGAGGCGCATCGCAAGGGAGGCGGCGACCGCCAGTTGCGGCAAAAAACTTTTCGCGTGCGTGGAGAGAATGTATTGACGGCCAAAAAAGAACCCCTAGTCTCTGCGACCCATCTTATGTCTAGAAAGTGCAGCATCACAGGGGCCAAGCCCGTTCGCGGATCGAAAATCCACCGTCGCGGTCTCGCCAAGAAAAAAGGCGGTATCGGCATGCACGTCACCGCGGTGACGCCCCGCTACTTCCAACCGAATCTCAAAACCAAGCGCGTCTGGGTTCCAGAGCTCAAAAAGTTCGTGACCGTCAAAGCCACTGCGCGGGCGTTCAAAACGATCTCGAAAAACGGAGCCTTCAAGACACTGGCGGAAGCCGGTTTGGTCTGAGGGCTTTGTTCGCCCTCCTCTCCCGCGTCCGGCTCCGGGCGCGGTTGGACCAGTTCCCTCCAAACAGGCTCCGCAGCCAATCAGCGGCTTGCCGTTCTCAGGCACGCCTATAGGATTTCCCGACTATGGCATCGTCATCCCAACGGATCATCCGTGGACACAAGGTCAGTTTTGGACACCTTCTGCCCTACGGAGTGACGCATGTTCCGGGAGGCGTCAATTTTTCCATCTTCAGCACCAGCGCCACCGCGTGCACGCTGGTGCTCTTCGAGCACGACCGCGACACGCCGCTTGTGGAAATCCCGTTTCCGCCGGAATACAAGCTCGGCCATGTCTGGGCGATGGTCGTGCACGATCTCCGCTACGAGAATCTCGAATACGGCTTCCGCATGGACGGCCCGTGGAATCCCAAGGAAGGCCATTATTTCGATCCGGCGAAAATCCTCCTCGATCCGTGCGCGCGAGAGATCGTGGGCCGCGAGGAGTGGATGGGCCAGCACCAACCCTCCCACAAACCGGTCTTCCGCTCGAAGGTGCCCGGCGGCCCGGCGATCATCGAGCCGAACGGCATCAGCCGCGTGCCCGACCACGAACTGATCATTTACGAGATGCATGTGCGCGGCTTCACCAGCCACCCCAGTTCTCAGGTCAAGCACCCGGGCACCTTCAAAGGCGTCGCTGAGAAAGTCGCGGCGTTGAAGGATCTCGGGATCAACTGTGTCGAGCTGATGCCCGTCTTCGAGTTCGACGAGACGGAAAACCCCCGCACCAATCCCACCACCGGCGATCCATTGTGCAACTACTGGGGCTACAGCACAGTCGGCTTCTTCGCTCCAAAAAGCAGCTATGCCGCCTCGGGAAAAAAATTTCGCCAGGTGCAGGAGATGAAAGACATGGTCCGCACCCTGCACAGCGAGGGGATCGAGGTCATGCTCGATGTGGTGTTCAACCACACTGCCGAGGGAAACGCCGACGGGCCTGTCTTCTCCTTCCGCGGCATAGACAACAAAATCTGGTATATCCTCGACGAAAACGGCGGCTTCACGAACTACTCGGGCTGCGGAAACACGCTGAATTGCAACTACCCCGCCGTCCGCGAGTTTGTCATCAACTGCCTCCGCTACTGGGCCGCCGAATACCATATCGACGGCTTCCGTTTCGATCTCGCTTCGATCCTCGGGAGGGACAGCAAGGGCGAACCGCTCGCCAATCCGCCGCTGCTCGAATTCCTCGCGCACGATCCGGTGCTCGCCGATTGCAAGCTCGTCGCCGAGGCGTGGGATGCCGGTGGGCTTTACCAAGTCGGCAACTTTCCAAGCTACGGGAGGTGGATGGAGTGGAACGGCAAATACCGCGATTGCGTGCGGCGGTTTCTCAAGGGCGACGGCGGCATGGTCGGGGAAATGGTCCAGCGCATCATGGGATCGCCCGACCTCTACGCCGCCGCGGGCCGCAAGCCGACCGCCTCGGTGAACTTCATCACCTGCCACGACGGCTTCACGCTTCGCGATCTCTTTTCCTACAACGGCAAGCAAAACCTCGAGAACGGCGAGGGCAACCGCGACGGCTCGAATGACAACCTCAGCTGGAACTGCGGCACAGAAGGCGGGACCGAAGACCCCGCCATCAATGCCATGCGCCGCCGCCAGGCAAAGAACGCCATGGCCATCCTCATGTGCAGCCAAGGCGTGCCCATGATCTACATGGGAGACGAGAGCGGCCGCACCCAGCGCGGGAACAACAATGCGTATTGCCACGATGCCGACTGGAACTGGCTCGACTGGGAGCCTGATGCCTGCGGGCGCGAGGTTCTCCGATTCACCAAGGCCATGATCGCCTTCCGCAAGGCAAACGCCGTGCTTCACCAACCCGAGTTCCTCACCGAGCGGGACCAGATCGGCAGCGGCTATGCGGACATCAGTTGGCATGGAGTCCTGCCCTGGCATCCCGACTGGAGCGCAACCAGCCGTTCGCTCGCGTTCATGCTCTGCGGACGCCACAGCGAGGCGATCGGCGGCAACAGGCAGTTCATCTATGTCGCCTGCAACATGTATTACCAGCCGCTGAACTTCGGCCTTCCGGTCCTTCCCAAGGGCATGAAGTGGCACCGTTTCGCCGACACCACCCTCCCCGCGCCCGACGATATTTGCGGGATCGGCGGGGAGATTCTCCTGCCGGTTCAAAAAAACTACACACTCGGCGAGTGGAGCGTGGTCATTCTCATCGGAAAAGCCGCATGAGCAGCGAGTGGCTGCTGGTAGTGCACGCGGCGTCCACCTTTTCCATGCTGGGCCTGATCTGGTTCGTGCAGATTGTCCACTATCCCATGCTGGCGAGATACAGCCGCGGGGACTTTGGCGCTGTCGAGCGCGAGCACTGCGACCGCACCGGCTTCGTCGTCGCCCCGCTCATGCTCGCGGAGGCCTTCTCCGGCGTGTTGCTTCTGGTCGGCGGATTCCACACACCGCTGTTCCTCGCCTCCATGGCATTGCTCGGCCTGGTGTGGCTTTCCACCTTTCTTTTGCAGGTTCCCTGCCACCGTGCGCTCGTGGCGGGGTGGAACGACCGCGCCCACCGGAGGCTTGTGGCGACAAACTGGATCCGCACGATAGGGTGGACGTTGCGGAGCCTCATCATCGCCTTCATTTTAGTGCAATAATCCCCTTGCCCTGCCCGAGCATCTCGGCTACAAATCCCGGCCCTTTTAATCAACCGAACCTTCATGGCGAAAAAAACCACCAAACCGGCCAAGCCAAAAGCGGCTGCGAAAAAGCCCGCTCCCGCCAAGGCAAAGACCCCCGCTCCCAAGAACAAACCGGCAGTGAAAAAGCCAGCCAAGCCTGCCGCAAAAAAGCCCGCTCCCAAAAAGCCGGCGGCTCCAGCGAAAAAGCCAGCCCCAGCCGTGAAAAGACCAGTCACCAAAAAACCGGCTGCGACAGTCAAGAAACCGGTCGCTAAACAAATCGCCAAGCCCGTCGCGAAAAAACCGGTGGCTCCGGTAAAGAAGTCGGCCCCGGTTGCCAAAAAGCCCGCGCCTGTTGTCAAGAAGCCCACACCGAAAGTTTCCGCTGCTCCGAAAAAACCCGTAGTGCAAAAACCCGTTCCGCCAAAGTCCGGCGCAAAACCCAACGGATGGCTCGCCAAGCAGCGCGTTCGCCTTCTTCAGTTGAAAGATGAACTCCTCGATTCCATGAGTGGAGTGGGCCGCGACACGCTCCGCACCCGCGCCGAGGGCAGCGACGCCTCCGCGTTCGGCATGCACACCGGAGACGCCGGCAGCGACGCCTACGACCGCGACTTTGCCCTGAGCCTCCTTTCCAAGGAAGGTGATTCCCTTTTCGAGATCGATGCCGCCCTCAAAAAAATCAACGACAACGCCTACGGCGTCTGCGAAATGTCCGGCAAGCCGATTCCCCACGCCCGACTGGAGGCCCTCCCCTTCGCCCGTTACACGGTCGAGTGCCAAGCCGAACTCGAGAAAAACAACCGTTTCACCCGCGCCCGCCAACCGGTCACGTCCCTCTTCGGACTCGGCGAGGAGGACAGCGAAAGTGACGACGAGGAAACCCAGACCGACACTAAGGAATAAACACCCATGCCACAGGAAAACATCACGCTGGAATGCACCGAGGCCAAAGCCGAGGGCAAACCCACATCGCGCTACATCACCACACGCAATAAAAAGAGCCCCCGCACCCCGACCAGGCTCGAAAAGAAAAAATTCAATCCCCACCTGAACCGCCACACCCTCCATCGCGAGATCAAATAACCCAAGACCATGCAGCCCAAGACACCTCAACGCCGTTCGAACTTCCGCCGCGCCAACCGCCCGATGCCCCGCCGCCGCGTGGACATCAACATCGAGGCCATCGATTATAAAAATCCCGACCTCCTCAAGCGCTTCGTCACCGAAAGCGGCAAAATCCTGCCCCGTCGCGTCACCGGCATGTCCGCACGCCTCCACCGCAAGATCACCCGCGAAGTGAAGCGCGCCCGTGCCGCTCTCTTGATGAAGTAATAGTTTTTTCGGGCGCGGCGACCGATTCCGGGAGCCGCGCTTGGAATTTCAGGGAAACTCCGCGCCGGCTTGCGCGGGGGAAAAAATAACGCTAAACATTCGCCGCCATGAAACGCCTTTTCACCACTCTTTGCCTTGCCTCCATCCTGCTCCTTTCAGCCTGCGCCAAAAAAGGAACCGACCAATTCGCCGGTGTCGACGGCGATTATGTGACCGGCATTCCACTCGGTGAGCGCTTCGAAGGCGGGGCGAACTTTCTTGGGGACGACATCGTCAAGGGGCAGTTTTCGCCACTTTATTTCGGCTTTGACAGCTACAGCGTGTCTTCCGCCGAAATGCCGAAAATCCAGCAAGTCGCCACCGCGCTGCGCGACAATTCCTCCAGCCGCTTGATCATCGCCGGGTTCACCGACGAGCGTGGCACCCAGGAATACAACCGCGGACTCGGCGAACGCCGCGCGCAAGCCGTCCGGCAGGCGCTGATCGAGGCGGGCATCGCCGCCGACCGCATTCAGACCGTCAGCTTCGGCAGCGAGATGCCAGCCGATTCCGCCAGCAACGAAGCCGCTTGGGCGATGAACCGCCGCGCCGAATTCGGCGTGGTGAAGTAAAGCCAACCAGCCAGCGGCGGGCCGGTCGACTGCCAAAGCCGGCGAAACGGAACGCGCGTTTGCGGGACGGGGTGTTTTAGCGGTAGAGTCAACTCTTCGCCCGTATGACACCCGACCCGCACGCATTCATTCGCATCAAGGGAGCGCGCCAGCACAACCTGCGGAACATCGATGTCGCGATTCCCCGCCACAAGTTGGTGGTGGTGACCGGCATGAGCGGATCGGGAAAATCCTCGCTCGCCTTCGACACGTTGTTTGCCGAGGGGCAGCGGAAATATGTCGAAAGCCTCTCCGCCTATGCTCGGCAATTTCTCGACCGCATGGGCAAGCCGGATGTCGATTACATCGAGGGGTTGTCCCCGGCGATCGCCATCGAGCAGCGCACTGCCGCCGCGAATCCCAGATCAACAATCGCCACCACGACGGAAATCTACGATTATCTCCGCCTGCTCTATTCAGCCGCCGGCGTGCCGCACGATCCGAAGACGGGTGCAAAGGTCGCCCGACAGACGCCCCGCCAAATCGCCGAAGCGATTCTGTCCTGGCCGGAAGGCACGAAATTCCAGCTTCTCGCGCCACTTGTCACCGGCGAGGCGGGGGAGTTCCGCGATGTCATCGAGAAGGCCCGCCGCGAAGGATTTGTGCGGCTGAGGGTGGACGGAGACGTCGTCGAGCTGGCGGAAAACAAATCCCTCCGCCTCGACAAAACAAAGCGGCATTTCATCGAGGCGGTTGTCGACCGTCTCGTTGTGCGTCCCGATCTCGGCCAGCGACTCGCGGACTCGATCGAAACCGCCCTGCGCTGGGGCGGTGGACGCCTTGTCACCAGTCGTCTCGAATCTGTCGGCGCCAACTGGATCGAGAAAAAATTTTCGACTGATTTTCAAAATCCCGAGACAGGCTTCACGCTTCCCCGGCTCACACCGAAGCATTTTTCCTTCAACAGCCACCTCGGGGCCTGCCCCGCGTGCCATGGCATCGGAAGCGAACTGTTTTTCGATCCCGCGCTGGTTGTCGATAGCGGGAAATCGATCCGCGACGGCGCCGTGCGCCCGTGGAAGCAGGCGAACGCCCGCATGAAGGTCTATTACGCCGCGTTGCTCGAGGCCCTCGTCGCTGCCACGCCCGCCCCATTGGACAAACCTTGGAGCGAGTTGCCCGAGACCTTTCAGCAACTCGTGCTCTTTGGATCGGGAAGCCAAAAAATCCGCATGGCCACCGGCCCCGGCCGCATGGTCGAAAAACCTTTTGAAGGCGTCTTGGCACAGCTCGAGTCGCTCTACTCCACCACGAAAAGCGAGTTCACCCGCAAGCGCCTGCGGGCGTTTCAAAACCGGCGCACTTGCTCGGCATGCGGCGGTGCGCGACTCCGTCCCGAAATGCTTGCTGTGCGACTGACAGTGGCCGAAGGGCGCGAACTCGGCATCCAGGACCTGTGTGCATTGACCATCGGGGAGGCCACAGGCGCGGTGGACGCTCTCGTGCTGTCGGAGACCGATGCGGAAATCGTGAAGGACGTCCTGCGCGAAATCCGGCAGCGGCTCAGGTTTCTCAACGAGGTCGGCCTGGATTATCTCCAGCTCAACCGCGAGAGCGGCACGCTCAGCGGCGGCGAGGCCCAGCGCATCCGCCTCGCCACGCAGATCGGCTCGGGTCTTTCAGGCGTTCTTTACGTGCTCGACGAGCCGAGTATCGGCCTGCACCAGCGTGACAACGACCGGCTCATTCAAACGCTCCGAAACCTCCGCGACCTTGGAAATTCCGTGATCGTCGTCGAGCACGACGAGGACACGATCCGCGCCGCCGACCATATCCTCGACCTCGGCCCCGGCGCGGGCCCGCTCGGCGGGGCTCTCGTGGCACAGGGCACGCTTGAGGAGATCCTCGCCTGCGGGGAATCCCTCACTGCCCAATATCTAAGGGGATCGGCGGGCATCCGCGTGCCCCGCTGCCGCGTTGCCCCGAAAGAGGCTGTCACCGAGGGAACTGGGGACGGCTGGCTCCGCGTGCACGGCGCATCGGAGAACAATCTGCGATCCATCGATGCCGCGTTTCCCGTCGGCTGCCTCACCTGCGTCACCGGTGTTTCCGGGAGTGGAAAATCGACACTGGTGAACGACATCCTCCGTGCCGCGCTGGAGCGCGACCTCCACCGCGCCAAGACAAGTCCGGGGGCGCATGCGTCGATCTCGGGCATGGAGCAGTTCGACAAGGTTGTTGTCATCGATCAAAGCCCTGTCGGCCGCACGCCACGATCGAACCCGGCGACCTACACCGGCGCGCTGGGGCCGATCCGCGACCTCTTCAGCGACCTCCCCGCCTCAAGAGTCCGCGGATACGACGCCGGCAGGTTTTCCTTCAACAACAAGGGCGGCCGCTGCGAGCACTGCCAAGGGGATGGATTCATCCGCGTGGAGATGCATTTCCTGCCAGATGTCTATGTCGAGTGCGAGATGTGCCACGGCAGCCGATACAACCGCGAGACGCTCGAGATCACCTATAAGGGGAAAAACATCGCCGATGTGCTCGGCATGACGGTGGACGACGCCGCGCGCTTTTTCCGCCATGTGCCAGGGCTCGCCGCCAAGCTCGAGACCATGCAGGACGTCGGGCTCGGCTACCTGCGCCTCGGCCAGGCCGCAACCACGCTCTCCGGCGGCGAGGCCCAGCGGATCAAGCTTTCCGCGGAACTCGCGAAACGCCCCACGGGCCGCACCATCTACCTTCTGGACGAACCGACCACCGGTCTCCATTTTGCGGATATTCAAAAACTCCTCGAGGTCCTCATGAAGCTCCGCGACGCCCGCAACACCCTCATCGTGATCGAGCACAATCTCGAGGTGATCAAGTGCGCTGACTGGATTCTCGATCTCGGCCCCGGCGGCGGATCTCACGGCGGATCGCTTGTTGCCGAGGGCACGCCGGAGACAGTCGCCGCAAATCCCCGGAGCGAGACAGGCCGCTATCTGGCCCGATATTTGAAATGAAAAAAGCAGCATTCCTTTTTCTGTTCCTGCCCTGCGCGTTGGCATCGGACGGCCTCGAGTCCGCGAGGACCGCAATGGATTTCGGGTTCCCGCATGTCGCCGTTCAGAAAATCAAGGAGGCCACTACCGGTGGGGGATTCGAAACCGCTGGCGCGAAAAAGCTGCTGGCCCGCGCGCTCATCGAGGACGGACGTCCCGCTGAGGCCATCGCGCTGCTGAACGGGGGGCGGACTTGGAAGAGCGCTTCTGGATGGCGAGGGCGTTGGCCGACACGGGAGAGTGGGAATCGGCGTTAAGCCACTATGAAGCCTGCGTGGATGATCCGTCCTTTGCGTTCTCGGGTGACGCGCTTGTCGGGAAGGGGCGCATGTTGAGGAATCTGGGCCGCTCCGAAGAGGCGCTGGAGGCGATGAGCGGACCCGTTGGCGCTGCCAACGAAGCCGCCGCAATCGAGGCTGTCGAAGCTGCGCTCGATTTGAACGACACCGCCCGCGCCGCCGCGTTGCTTGATCGTGTCGAACCTTTGAACCCCGCGGTCTCGACACGCGCGGGATTTTTACGCGGAAAAATCGCGTTTCTCGTTGGCGACCACGCCGGGGCACTCGGCATCCTGCGTGCCCTCAAGCCTGTCGGGCCGGGCATGGCAGTCGAGGCCACGGCGATCAAAGCGAAGGCACTCATGGAAACCGGCGGGCTGGACGAGGCGGAAACGATGCTCGAGGACTTTATCGCGGGGCACCCGAATCTCACAGGGCTTCAGCCGCTCTTTGCGCTCCTCGACTCATGCTATGCGGGATCCACCGGCGCCTCGTCGAATGAATTGAGCCGTTGGGCCGCAAGTGCCTCCGACACGCCAGCGAAGAAGTTGGCCATGTATTATCTGGCGCGCTTTGAAACACGCCGATCCGCTCCGGAGGCGGCTTTGCCGATGCTCGAGGCGCTTGCTGCAACTCCAGCGGAGAATCCCATGGCGGCGGAGACGGTCTTCGAATTGGCGGCCTTGCGCATTCGCCTGGGAAGGCCGGAGGAGGCCCTGGGTGGACTGCCTACTGCGGGAACCGGGCCGCACACCGATTACTTGAGGGGCTTGGCGCTTGCCCGCATCGGAGACCATGGGGGGGCGACGGCGGCGTTTCTCGGCGCGGCAAGCGATCCAACTCTTCACGAGGACGCGCTCTTTAATGCCGCGATGTGCGGCATTTTCGAATCGGGAAATCCTGGCATCGCCTTCGAGCGGCTTCAGCAGGAACACCCCGGCGCGCGGGGCATAGAGTTGGTCCGCTTGCAATCGGCATTCCACATGGCCAGCGGAGGCAAGGCCGCAACTGCCGAGGCCCTCGAGGAACTTGCCGCTTCGCCGGATTCCGCCGTGGCAGCGAAGGCGCGCCTCGCGCTCGCCGAGTGGAAATACCGTCAACTCGACACCGAAGGCGCACGTAAAGAACTCCTCCGCATCTCGACGGCGGCCGACCCCGCTCGCGAAGCCGCACTGGCTGTGTTTCTCACGGACAACGGCGAGGCGGGATCCGACGAGCGCACGGTTGTCGCCGCGCGGGATTTTCTTGCGTCGTTTCCGGCAGCCGACTCCACACCTTCGGTATGGATGAAGCTCGGCGAGGTGCTTTTCCGCAAGGGGGACTACGCTTCGGCGCGTGTGGAACTCGAGTCGCTGGCGCGGAAGTTTCCCGGCTCCGACTACGAGGAATCGGCATTGTTTCTCGCCGCGCAATCCGCGGCGCGCATGCCGGTGCCCGCCGCGGCCGAGGATGCCATACTTCTCTTCGAGGAGGTCGCATCGGCAAGCGGCGTGCTTGCCTCGAGCGCCCGCATGGAACAGGCGGCGATCCTCGCTGCGCAGGGCAAGCCCCTCGAGGCGAACGTGATTTTGGATAAAATCCTCGCAGGCGCTCCAGACCGCGAGACACGCGCCGCGGCCCTCGTTGAAAAAGGCAAAAACCTCTACCGCCTCGGTGACAAGGACGCCGAAAATTACCGTCTCGCCATCGGCCTCTGGAAGCAGGTTGCCGCCGAGGAGGAGCAGGATCCCGTGTGGCGCAACCAGGCGTTGACACGCGTCGGCGACGCCTCCGAGAAACTCGGCGACGCGCCCGCCGCGATCGCCGCCTACTACGAGGTGTTCAAGCCCTCCGACGCTCCGGTGCCCGAATTTTTCTGGTTCTACAAATCCGGCTTCGCCGCCGCCCGACTGCTTGAGGAGGAGGAAAAATGGGAGGAGGCGATCCGCGTTTACGAACTCATGGCGGATGTCGAGGGGCCGCGCGCCTTGGAGGCGAAAAATCGCATCAACAAACTCCGCTTGGAGCATTTTCTGTGGGAGGAGGATTGAGTCGACGAGCGGGGTTCAACGGGTGTCTGCGCGGTCGTCCCTCTTTTGTTGCCAGCGGAAGAGGCGCTTCGCGTCGTTGAACACTTCGTCCTGGGTGCTGCCGAGCAGCACGATGATCAGTTCGCGACGGTCGTATTTCGCGCTGGCGATCAGGCATTTCCCGCCTTGGAGGGTGAAGCCGCTTTTGAGCCCATTGAAATACGCGGGGCGGTGCCACAGAAGGAGGTTCGTATTTTCAAGCAAGAGGGTGTTTCCGTCGCAGTGGTTGAAAAACAGATTCTCCTGCGCGGTCCAGTGACGGATCAATGGATCGCGGTAGGCATGGTAAGCGATGATCGCCGAGTCGCGCGCAGTCGAGTGCTGGCCGGGCGCGTCAAGGCCATGCGGATTCAGGAAAAGCGAATTCCGCGCACCCAGCAGGCGTGCCCGGCGGTTCATGCCTGAAATGAAATCGCCGTAGGATCCGTTCGCCGACGAGGCGAGAGCGCTCGCGGCGTCATTCGCGCTGCTGACAAGCATCGCTGCGAGCAGTTCGGAGCGCCGGTATCGGGTGCCCGCGACCAGATCGAGTTTGGTGGGTGGTTGCAATTGGTCGCGCAGCGTCACCACCGCCACGCGCTCGAGGTCACCCGAGGAGATGGCCTCCATGGCGGTGAGTAATTTCTGGGTGCTGGCGACAGGCAGCCGCGCATCGGCGTGTTTTTCATAGAGGGTCTCGCCGGTTCCCGCATCAATCACGATGGCGCTGCGGGCGACGAGCGGTGGGGCATCGAATGTCATCTCCCCGCCAGAGCGCAGCGGTGCCGCAACGGATGGCGATACGGCCATGCCGGGGGTGATGGTGTCGTCGGGCGGATTGAGCGAACACGCCCAGAGCAACAAAGCCGTAGTGGTGCCAAAGACGAGAAGCTTCGAGGCGTGGAGACCACGGCGGTGTTGCTGTGGATGCGGGCATGGCGGTGTCTTCATGGGATGCCGCACAGAATCGCGGATCTGGCGTGCCGCAAGAGGGCGGGGGCAAAAGTAGGGAAACCCCCGAGCGGCATCCCAGCGCGGGGGTTTTCCCCGCGTTTGACTTGAACCGGTGCCGAACTAAACTCCGACAGTCCGCATGAACCAATCGCCGCAACGCCACGTTTTGTTTGTTTGCACAGGCAATGTCTGCCGCAGTCCCATGGCCGAGGCCTTGTTCCGCCGGCTGTGCGAGGGGGCGCCGGGCATTCGCATCGAATCCGCCGGCCTCAGCGCCGCCAATGGACAGCCTGCGAGCCGCGACGCCGTGGAGGCGCTCGCCGCCGAGGGGGTGGAGTTGCGGTCCTTCCGCAGCCAGCCGGTCAGCGAGGAACTTCTCGAGAGGGCCACGCATGTCTTCGTGATGACCCGCGACCACCACAGGCTCATCGATTTGTTTTTCCCCGAGTTCATGCACAAGGTCCGCCTCCTGCGTTTCGAGCAGAAAGGCGCTCCCGATGTGCCTGACCCGATCGGACAGGGGCGGGCGGTTTACGTGGAGTGCAAAAAGACCATCGCCGCCGCTCTTCCATCCGTCCTTCGTATTATCAATCAATCTACCATGACAGCCACGACAGACACCGCCGCCACGCCAACCAGCCTTGCCACGACCGATCCCGCGATCTTCGCGGCCATCGAAAAGGAGTCCCGCCGCCAGTTCGAGCACATCGAGTTGATCGCCTCGGAGAATTTCACGAGCCGCGCGGTCATGGAGGCCCAGGGGTCGTGCCTCACGAACAAATACGCCGAGGGATACCCCGGCCGCCGTTGGTATGGAGGGTGTGAATTTGTCGACCAGGTGGAAACGCTGGCGATCGACCGCGCCAAGCAGCTCTTCGGCGCGGAGCATGCCAATGTCCAGCCACACAGCGGTAGCCAGGCCAACATGGCGGTCTATTTCAGCGTGCTGCAACCCGGAGACCGCATTCTCACGATGGACCTCGCCCACGGCGGACACCTGACCCACGGCCATCGGGCGAATTTTTCCGGCAAGCTCTACGAGGTGCGCCACTACGGTGTCAGCGCCGATACCGGGATGATCGACTACGACGCGCTTGCGGCGGCGGCGGCGGAATTCCAGCCGAAAATGATCACCGCCGGCGCCTCGGCCTACCCGCGCATCATCGACTTCAAGCGCATGCGAGAGATCGCGGATTCGGTCGGCGCGTATCTCTTCGTCGATATGGCCCATATCGCGGGCCTTGTTGCCGGCGGGGTGCATCCGTCGCCGTTTCCCCATGCGGATTTCGTCACGACCACGACCCACAAGAGCCTGCGCGGACCGCGGGCGGGCCTTGTCATGTGCAAAGAGCAATTCGCAAAGAAAATCGACGCGCAGGTGTTCCCCGGCGTTCAGGGAGGCCCCCTTATGCACATGATCGCCGCGAAGGCGGTGTGCTTCCACGAGGCCCTACAGCCAGGCTTCCGCGATTACGCCCGCCAGATCGTGAACAACGCCAAGGCCATCGCCGCGAGGCTCTCGATGCTTGGCTACAGGATCGTCTCGGGGGGCACCGATAACCACGTTCTCCTCGTCGACCTGCGTCCCGCCGGCATCACCGGCGCCGAGGCATCCGAGATCCTCGACAAGGCGGCGATCACAGTGAACAAAAACGCGATTCCCTTCGATACCGAGTCGATCATGAAAACCGGTGGCATCCGCATTGGCACACCAGCCATGACCACCCGCGGACTGCGCGAGGACGACATGATGCAGGTCGCCGATTTCATTCACGCCGCCCTTCAGGCGAGAAACGACACCGAGGCTCTCGCGAAGCTCCACAAGGAAGTCACCACCTTCACCGCACGGTTCCCGTTGCCTTGAGGCGGCGGGCGATCGCATCGCGCATAAAGGGCAGAACACCGCGCGCAGGGGGCTTTGGAATTGACGTATCCGTTGGCGGCACATAGGGTTTGCGAGCGCCTTCAATCCGGCATGTCGAACACTTCCGCACCCCTCCCTGTCTCTCGAACCCAACAGGTTTCGGAGAAACCAGATCTCCGAGGAGCTGTTCCCACGGAACGTGCTATCGACCCTATTTTAGACTCGCTTCCAACTGTTTACTGGAAAATATCGCTCCATGGCGAGATGCTCGCAGCGAATCGCGCCAGTGAGGAACTGACCGGCTTCGCCGCCAGAGAACTCGTCGGCAAATCCCTCGACGAGATTCTCGTCGAATCCATCACCCGGGAATTTCTCGTCAACCGTGTGGAAGCCAAGGGTGCCGTGAGCGATCTGGAGGCCTGCATTCGCCGCAAGGACGAAGCCACGCGCAATATCCTGATCGATGCCTCGCTGGTCGAGGATGCCACCGGTGGCCCGGCGATCCACTGCTTGGTGAGTGACAATTCGGTGATGAAAAAAACCGAAGGCCACCTCCGCGAGCAGGAGGGGTATTTCAAATCCGTAGCCGAGGCCGTCATCGTGCTCGATCGCGTGGGAAATGTGCGGCACTGGAGCAGCGGTGCGGAGGAACTTTATCAGCTTTCGGCGGCACGCATGCTGGGACAACCCTTCCCCGCCGGCCTCACGAGAAACTCCTCCGCCGACGCACTGGCCTTGGAATCCGCGCTGCGAGACGGCGAGTGGAGCGGCAGGTTGGCGCACAACACCTCCTCGGGGGGGGCGATAGAGATCGAAAGCCGCTGGGTGCGGCTGCCTGGATCAGCTTCCACGGCGGAGGGCGTCCTTCTGATCGCCGAGGATGCCGCCGGCGCGAGGGAACACGAGGAGGAGCGCCTGCGCGGACAGCGTCAGGAGTGCCTTGGCACGCTTGCAGGCGGAATCGCCCACGACCTGAACAATATCCTACAACCCATCTCGATCGCGATCGACCTCTTTCGCGCCCGCACCGCGGATACCGAAAGCCAGGAGATGCTCGATGTGGTGGACGAGAATCTCCGGCGCGCGACAGACCTTGTGCGGCAGATACTGACGTTCACCTCGGGCACCCGCACCGGGCGCCGCCGCCTCGAGATCGCCCCGCTGTTCAAGGAGGTGGCCAGTTTCATCCGACAGGCGTTTCCAAAGACGATCCAGCTTCAGGTCTCGGTGGACGAGGCATTGGACACGATTTTGGCCGACCAAACCCAGGTCGAGCAGATTCTGATCAATCTCTGCGTCAACGCGCGAGATGCGATGCCCGAGGGCGGGAGGCTCCGCCTCGAGGCGAGCAATTTCCATGTCGACGGGGGGTTCGCAAGCCGCCAATCCGGCAGCAAGCCCGGTCCTTACGTGCGCCTTACCGTTGGAGACACTGGGGTCGGCATTCCCCGCAAAATCAGGGAAAAAATCTTCGAGCCGTTCTTTACCACCAAGGGGCCCGAAAAAGGAACGGGCCTCGGCTTGGCAACCACGCTCGGCATCGTTCGCAGCCACGAGGGATTCCTCACGCTTGAAACCGAGGAGGGCTGCGGCACCTCGTTTCATGTCTTTCTCCCCGCATCGCGGAGTGCCAAGGCCCAGCCTGGCCCCGGCGTTCCCGCACAACGCACCGGTGAACTCTCTGGCGGAGGCGAGTCGATCCTGATTGTTGATGACGAAGCCACCGTCCTCAAGGTCATGCAACGCTCGCTCGAAAAATCCGGCTACCGGGTTCTCACCGCGGAGGACGGAGAGCAGGGCTTGGAGGTATTTTCCAGAAACCGCGCCGAAATCAGTCTGGTGATCACAGACATGTCGATGCCCGGGATCGACGGCCCCGGCATGATTTCCGCCCTCAGGAAATTCGACAGGAACGTGAAGGTCATCTGCACGAGCGGCTTGAACACCCCATCCAGCATCGAAGCGCTCGAACCGCTCGGTGTGGAGGCTGTCCTGTCAAAACCCTGCAACTCGAAAACCATCCTCCAAGCGATCAAGAAAGCGCTTGGAGCGTCGCCTGCTGCCGTCTGATCGAACGATGGAACAGCGACGCAAGGGATCCTTTAGAATGCGGGAGTTTCGGCTGCTTTTCGCCGGTCTCTTTTGCGGCCTGCTGCTGCTGGAAGCAGTGCTTCTTGTCATCTCGTTGCGGGAGCGCCATGTCCGCAACCAGGCGATCGCCGACCAAGCGCTCCTCCTGCAGGCCCGCGAGGCGATCGACGCGGAACTGGTGAATTTTCTTCAACTCTCCGAACTCGCGTTGAAAGCCGCAACCACCGGCGACCTCGAGCACGCCAAGGCACACGAGGAACTTGCCGCGGAACTTCTCCGAAACGACACATCCGGTCCCAAGCAGCACGCTCTCGCGGCCACCGATGCGGCTTCCCGTCTTCAGCGCCTGCAAAACAGCGATGCTGTCTTTCGCCGTGATGATGTCGCCAGACTCAACGAGGCACTTGCCGACGCGTCGAGCCTGTTGCAAGCCGACCGCAAGACCCTCCACGCGGCTCGCGGTCTCTTTCCCGATCCCGACGGCGGTTACACTGTGCGCGGAGAGAACGATTCCTCGGCGCTGTCGATGCTTCTTGCCGATGACAACTCGGACAAAAAAAGGCGTTCCATTCGGCAGGGTCTCGCCGACTTTCTTGCCGCGCTGGATGTCCGCATCTACGCCTCGGTGGAGGAAAGCACATCCTCCATGCGGCTGTATTCGCAACTCCTGTCCTATTTCATCGGCGTGCTCCTTGTCTCCACCATCGCCTCGGGCATCCTCCTTTATAGAAACATCAGCGAGCCGCTGCAGTCCTTCAGGATTCATTCCAGAAAGATCAACGACGACCTGGCGCGGACGCTCGCGCAGTTGGACGCCGTCACCGCCGAGCGGGACGCGTTGTTGAAAGGCACCGGCACTGTGGCCCCTCTTGAAGTCGTGGATGAGGTAGACAAGGAATTACGCCTGCCCTGAGCGGCACTCCCGCCGATGATTACGACCATCTACGCGCTGGCGACGGTTCTCCTCGAAGCCAGCGGTATCCTTCTGGCGCTTCGCGCGGTGCTGATCGCGCGCACCCCTCAATCGGCCATCGCCTGGGCGGCCGTGCTGGTCGTTCTTCCAATCATTGGAATCCCGCTGTTTCTTGTCTTCGGCGAGTCGCGGTTCGACGGCTACACGCTTGCGGGAAAGGGCCTCTCGAAGACATTGGACGAGGCATTCCATGCAATTGTCCGCCACCTCGACGGGCACCGTGAAGCCTTCACAGGTGCATTTTTCGAGGCTTCGCGCATGGCGACGAACCTTTCACGCATCCCCTCGACGGGAGGCAACAAGGTCGATTTGCTGATCGATGGCAAGGCGACATTCGGCGCGATTTTCGAGGCCATCGACGAGGCCCGCGACTCGGTGTGGGTTCAATTTTTCATCATTCACGACGATGCGCTCGGCAGGGAACTGGCCTCGCACCTCATTACCGCCTCTCGGCGGGGGGTGAAATGCCGCGTGCTCTACGACCAGGTCGGCTCCAAGGCCCTACCGGAGTCGTGGGCCGCCGGACTGCGCGCTGAAGGCATCGAAGTCGAATCGTTCATCACCAACCGTCAGTTCGGGAGCCGCTTCCAAATCAATTTCCGCAACCACAGGAAACTGGTCATCGTCGATGCCCGCATCGCCTTCCTTGGCGGATTGAATGTCGGGGACGAATACATGGGCCGCAGCATGCGCTTCGGCCCGTGGCGCGACACCCACATGCGGATCGAAGGCCCCGCCGTCGCCGGGTTCCAACTCTCGTTCCTTGAGGACTGGAACTACGTGACACGCCAAGTGGTGGATTTCCGCCTGCCGCCGCCCTCGACGAACCACGGCGGGCGCGCGGCCGTCTTTCCGGTCGCCTCTGGACCCGCCGAGGCGTGGAGCCTATGCCCCGCGGCCTACCTCTCGATCATCAATGCAGCCTCCCGCCGCCTCTGGATCGCGAGCCCGTATTTTGTGCCCTCCAGCCCGCTGCTTTTCGCGATCTGCCATGCCGCCCTGCGCGGTGTCGATGTGCGCCTCATGCTGCCGCGGATGGCCGATCACAAGCTCCCGTGGCTTTCCTCCTTCACCTACTATCCCAAGCTGCGCGAGGCCGGTGTGAAAGTCTGGCGCTACCAACCCGGCTTTATGCACCAAAAGGTGCTCCTCGCCGATGAAGACATCGCCATCGTCGGCTCGATCAACCTCGACTACCGGTCGTTCATGCTGAACTTCGAGCTCTCCGCCGCAGTCCAAGACAAGGAATTCGCCTCTGATGTCGAGCACATGTTCCTCGCCGACTTCGACCGCTGCCTGCCCGAAAACCTCCTCGCCTTCGAACAGGGCACACTCCTCTTCCGCCTCAGATGCCGCCTCGCGGCGCTGATGAGCCCGGAACAGTAGATGTGGGTATCTTTTAAATGGGTGAACACTCAAAATCTGCTGCGTTCTGCTGAGGGGGGCACTAAATTTGAGTTCCTTGTGCACTATGGCCAAGAGCGGAGATGTCGTCACCGCGATCCAGATTTGCGTTTTACCGCATTCGGACGCGTCCCAAACGAATGCTTCAAGCGCAGATTGCCTTTGTGCTCTGATCCCGTGGCTTCCCGGCCCCTCGGCTTATCAGCGTGCTCGCCTACCACCTCCTGACATGGGTGCGCGAAACCCTCCGCCTCTCCGGCGACCCCCGCGACTGGAACACCCTGCGCCGCCTGCTCTCCACCCACTGCCTGGTCACCACCGTCCTTCCGCTCACCACCGGCACCGTCCTGCGCATCCGCAAGCCCTCCCAACCCAACGCCGAGCAGCAACACCTCTACGACAACCTCGGCATCGACTCGAAAGCCGCCTTCCCCGCCATCAAAACCACCACCACTCCCTGACGACTTTGTAGTGCCTTTGGAGCGACCCCCCAGGTTTTATGCGCCTTCACAGCCCGCCGTGAGAAACTTGGCTGAGGATGATCCACACACCTGTGCTCAACCGACCCGGTGTGCAGGTGAGGAGTCCGCTAAATGGGTAGTTTGGATCAAGCGGGGAATTTTCTTGATGCGCCGACACGCCGAGTCCGAAACTCTATAAGTTCCTCCAATGAAAAAAACGCTCCTCTTTGTTCTTTTCTGCACAGTGGGATTTTGCGCTGGCTACCTCATTGGAATCCCCTTCTACAAAGCCAATCCCAAGCCCCTCCCGGAAACCCGGCGAATTCCCGAAAATGTCGAACAACTCAGCCACACACCCATTTCCCTGACGCCATTGCAACAGGACACGGCCGTTGCACAGCGGCCTCCCAAGGGGTCTCAACAACCTCAGCGCGCCTCGCTATCAGATGCGGCCGGCGCGATCGCCACGCTCTCTCTTTCAGAGGTTCAAACCCGCCTGCAGGCGATGAATGGGATGCTGGTCACGGCCGAGACGGACGAGATGGAACAGCTTTTGGTGCGCCGCTGGTCAAAGCTCGACCCGATCGGAGCAGCCCAGTTCGCCGCCGACGCAGTGGCCCAGGGAGGAAATCCCCGCCTTTTGCAGACAGCCGCCACAGCTTGGGCAAAAACCGACCCGGCCGGCGCGGCACAGTGGGCTGCGACGCTCGACTCCCCTCTGGCGAGGGACACCGCATTGGGGCAGATTTTTAGCACGTGGTCGTCCTCCGATCCGATTCAAGCATCGGGTGCGATCTCCGCACTGCCCATGGGCTCGGCACAAACCGTGGCGATCTCGGCGGTGGCGAAAAATTTCGTCAAATCAAATCCGGAAGCCGCTTTGCAATGGGCTGAGGGGCTCACAGGCCCTCTCCAACTGGCCGCTACCCGCGAGGTGGTCAACTTTTGGTCCGCCACCGACCCGGAGGCAACCGGGGCTTGGATTTTGGAGCAAACATCCCAGCAGACCCGCAGCGAAGCACTCCGCCAACTCGCAGGAAACTGGGTGGCGCGCGATCCAGGTGCTGCCTTCGACTACGCGCAGAGCATTGCCGACCCAAGCCTGCGAACGGGGTTCATCCACTCCGCCATGCAACGGTTTTCCAGCCTGGATCCCATGGCGGCGGCGAATTGGCTGTCCAGCGATGCTGCAACGCCGCATGCGGATGCCTTGGTGGGAGGAGTGGCCTCGCGGTGGGCCGCATTCGATCCCGGTGCCGCCTCCACCTGGGCCTCCACTTTTTCAGACCCCACAATCCGGCACCGGGCCGTCTCCGCCGTCTCGGCCTCTTGGGCACAATCCGACCCGGCAGTGGCTGCGGAATGGATCGGTTCCATCGCAGAGCCTCAAACTCGCGATACCGCCACGGCGGCGTTCAGCGTGCAAATGGCCAAGTCGGACCCGGCCGCCGCCGCTCAGTGGGCCACACAAATTTCAGACCCCGCCAAGCTCCGCAGCTCGATGAACCGAATCGTGGGTGACTGGATTAAAATCGACCCCAACGCCGCACGGCTCTTCGTCCAATCCTCCAATGCTGTGCCTGCGGATTTGAAACAACGCCTCCTGCGCTGAGTAACCTCTCATGATCTCCTCGCCCGACGCATCGTCCTCCACGACGGCGCGATGGACACGATGATCCAGAAATACAAATTGCAGGAGGCCGACTACCGCAGCGACCGCTTCGCCAATCGGGCTGGTCAGGATCTCGTCTGCAATCCAATGCGGAAATCACCGAAGCTTCATCATTCGCTTGCGGTTAGAAATTGAAATTTCCTGAATAAAGCTCGATACAAATCCTTGTATTCTTTGCGATGGATTCCCCCAAAGATTCAGAGCGATTCAATATCGGAATATAATATCGCCCTGAGGTTTCGCTGGGCGCTGCCGCGCCATGGGCAGAGCGGAACCGGGAGGCTCTGGAGGCGATGCGGCGGGCGTTGCGGGTGCGGCATTACGCGTTGCGCACAGAGGAGTCGTATCTGCATTGGGTAGGGCGGTTTTTAGGTTGGCTGGAGCGCAGAGGCGGGGACTTGGAGGCAGTCGGTGAGGGAGAGGTGCGGGCTATTTTTGGAGGAATTGGCGGTGGGGGATAGAGTTTTAAGTTTTAAGAATTAAGTTTTAAGTAATTGATCGGAATGTAGAAATAAACTCAGTGGTAGCCCGAAGGGTGAATATGGAGATCATTCTTTGGGGAGGTGCTCAAGAGGCCGCTGGAGAAGGTGGATGCACTGCGGGCGAAGCGGACGACGCGGTTGTCGGTGGTGTTATCGCGCGAGCAGGTGCGGAGATTGCTGGGTGGGTTGGAGGGCACGATGTCGCTGATCGGGAGGCTGCTCTACAGGAAGAGGATGCGGATGATGGAAGCAATCCGGCTGCGGGTAAAGGATATGGATTTCGACCGCCATCAGGTCATCGCGAGGGAGAGAAAGGGGTCGAAGGATCGGGTGGTGATTGTTACCAGAGACGCTGAGCGAGCCGATGCGTTAGCATTTGGAACGGGTGAGGATTCTCTTCAATGAGGATCGCGCGGCGGGCGGGGATCGCGAAAAAGATCACGGCGCATACGCTGCGGCATTCGTTTGCCACGCATTTGCTGGAGGGCGGGGCGGACATCCGCACAGTGCAGGAGTTGCTCGGCCACAGCGATGTGAGCACGACAATGATCTACACGCATGTGCTGAATCGTCCCGGTGTGGCGGTGCGGAGTCCGCTGGTTGCGTAGTCTGAGGTCTTTTCGACTCGGCCCGCGCCCGGCGGAAGACACTCAGTTTTTCTTTGCGCCAGCTCTCCAATCGCTAAAGTTCTCTTTTTTACGAGATGATCTCCGCCACTGAAAAAGCCCTTCGCGACCTCCTTGCTCAACGCATCGTCCTCCTCGACGGCGCGATGGGCACGATGATCCAGCAATACAAATTGCAGGAGGCCGACTACCGCGGCGATCGCTTCGCCGATTGGGCTGGCCAGGATCTCAAGGGAAACAACGACCTGCTCGTGCTGACCCAGCCGCACATCGTTCGCGAGGTTCACTCGAAATACATCGCCGCCGGCTCGGACATCATCGAGACGAATACTTTCAACGCTACCACCATCTCGCAGGAGGACTACGGCCTCGCCGAAATCGTCCCCGAGCTCAACCTCGCCGCTGCCCGTCTGGCCCGCGAGGCCGCTGATGCCTGCACTGACCGCCGCGTTTTTGTGGCCGGAGCCATCGGCCCGCTCAACCGCACGCTCTCGATCTCGCGCGATGTGAATGACCCCGGCAAGCGCGAAGTCACCTTCGAGCAAGTCGCTGCCGCCTACACCGAGCAGATCGAAAACCTCGTCGAGGGTGGGGTGGACATCCTTCTCGTCGAAACCATCTTCGACACCCTCAACGCCAAAGCAGCCCTCTTCGCCATCCGCCGGTTCTTCGAGAAGACCGGAAAAAACCTGCCCGTCATGGTCTCGGGCACGATTACCGACCTCAGCGGCCGCACGCTTACCGGCCAAACCGTCGAGGCGTTCCTCAACTCCCTTTCCCACTTCCCGCTCGTTTCCATCGGCCTCAACTGCGCACTCGGCCCGAACGAAATGCGCCCCTACATCGAAGAACTTTCAAACCTCGCGCCCTTCTTCGTCAGCGCCTACCCGAACGCCGGCCTGCCCGACCCGCTCTCGCCCACCGGCTTTCCCGAGACCCCCGAATCCCTCGCCCCGCAGCTCAGCGAATGGGCCGAACAAGGCTGGCTCAACATCATCGGCGGTTGCTGCGGCACCACGCCCGCACACATCAAGGCCATGGCCGACGCGGTGCGCGACCTTCCGCCTCGCCGCATCCCCGCCCGCACCACCACGCTGCGCCTAAGCGGACTCGAGCCCTTCACCGCCCGCCCGGAGATTCCCTTCATCAACATCGGCGAACGCGCCAATGTCGCGGGCTCCAAAATTTTCAAAAAACTCATCCTCTCCGAGGACTACACCGGAGCCCTCTCCGTCGCCCGCCAGCAAGTCGAAGCCGGCGCGCAGATCATCGATGTGAACATGGACGACGGCATGCTCGACGGGGCCGCCGCGATGACCAAATACCTCAACCTTGTCGCCGCCGAGCCGGATATTTCGAAGGTGCCGATCATGATCGACTCCTCGAAATGGGATGTCCTCGAAGCCGGCCTGCGCTGCGTCCAAGGCAAGTGCGTCGTCAATTCGATCAGCCTCAAGGAAGGCCCGGAGAAATTCAAAGAGCAAGCCCGCCTCATCCGCGCCTACGGAGCTGCGACGATCGTCATGGCCTTCGACGAGCAAGGCCAAGCCGACTCGTTTCAGCGCAAAACCGAGATCTGCGAACGCGCCTACCGCACCCTCGTCGATGAAGTTGGCTTCCCGCCGGAAGACATCATTTTTGATCCAAACATCCTCACCGTCGGCACCGGCATCGAGGAGCACAACGAATACGCCAAGGCCTTCATCGACGCCACGCGTTGGATCAAGGAAAACCTCCCGCACGCCCGCGTCAGCGGCGGCGTGAGCAACATCTCGTTCTCCTTCCAAGGCAACAACCCCATCCGCGAGGCGATCCACGCCGCCTTCCTCTACCACAGCATCAAAGCCGGCCTCGACATGGGCATCGTCAACGCCGGCCAACTCGGCATCTACGAGGAAATCCCGAAAGACCTCCTTGCTCTCATCGAGGATGTCCTTTTCAACCGCTCGCCCGACGCCACAGAGCGCCTCGTCGCCTTTGCCCAAGGTTTCAAATCCGAAAAATCCGGCAGCACCGGCCCATCCCAAGACCTCGCCTGGCGCGACGAACCCGTCGAGAAACGCCTCGCCCACTCACTCATCAAAGGCATCACCGATTTCGTCGAAGCCGACACCGAGGAGGCCCTGGAAAAATACGGCAAGCCTCTCAGCGTGATCGAAGGCCCGCTCATGGACGGCATGAAAACCGTCGGCGACCTCTTCGGCGCGGGAAAAATGTTCCTCCCGCAAGTCGTCAAAAGCGCGCGCGTGATGAAAAAATCCGTCGCCTGGCTCACCCCGCTCATGGAGGCCGAGCGCGCCGCCAACCCCAATGCCCGCACCCAAGGCCGCATCCTCATGGCCACCGTCAAAGGCGATGTCCACGACATCGGCAAAAACATCGTCGGCGTCGTTCTCGCCTGCAATAACTATGAGGTCATCGATATCGGCGTCATGGTCCCCTGTGAAAAAATCCTCGCTGCTGCGAAGGAAAAAAATTGCGACATCATCGGCCTCTCCGGCCTCATCACCCCCTCGCTCGACGAGATGATGCATGTCGCCAAGGAAATGGAACGCTTGGGCTTCACGGTCCCGCTCATGATCGGCGGCGCCACCACCAGTCGCGCCCACACCGCCGTGAAAATGGCCCACTACTACAGCGGCGGAGTCGTCCATGTCCTCGACGCCTCCCGCTCGGTCAATGTCGCCAGCGCCCTGCTCAATCCGGAACAAAAACCCGTCTTCCTGGAGCAACTCGCCGCTGACTACGCAAAACTCCGCGAAGAGCACGCCAACCGACAAACCACAAAAGCGATGCTCCCCCTCGCCGAAGCCATCGCCAACGCCCCGAAAATCTCCCACGAAGAAATCGCCACCCCCGCCCAAACCGGTGTCGTGGTTTTCGAGTCAGGCAAAAACGTCTCCCTCCGCGACCTGATTCCCTTCATCGACTGGTCCCCGTTTTTCCACACCTGGGAACTGCGCGGCCGGTATCCCGCGATCTTCGACGATCCCCACTGCGGCTCCGAGGCGAAGAAACTTTTCGACGACGCCCAAGCCCTCCTCGCCGAAATCGTCGATCACGACTCTCTCAAACTCCGCGGCGTCTGCGGCCTCTTCCCCGCCAACCGAGACGGCGAAGACATCGTGGTCTTCACCGACGACACCCGCACCGAAATCGCCGCGCGCCTGCACTGCCTGCGCCAGCAGGCGAAAAAACCTGCAGGCCAATTCAACCACTCCCTCGCCGACTTCGTCGCCCCCGCGCCCGCCAAGGATTTCGTCGGCGCGTTCGCCGTCACATCAGGTCACGGACTCCCCGAACTCGTCAAAAAATTCAAAGCCCAGCACGACGACTATAATGTCATCATGGCCGAGGCCCTCGCCGACCGCTTCGCTGAGGCCTTTGCCGAATACATGCACAAATTCGCCCGCGACCTTTGGGGATTCGGCCAGGACGAAAACCTCACGCCCGAAGACCTCATCCGCGAAAAATACCGTGGCATCCGCCCCGCGCCCGGCTACCCCGCCCAGCCCGACCACACCGAGAAACACGCGATCTGGAAGCTCCTCGATGTGGACAACGCCGCTGGCATCACCCTCACCGAAAGCCTCGCCATGTTCCCCGGCAGCAGTGTGAGCGGACTCTACTTCGCCCACCCCGAATCAAAATACTTCGCCGTCGGAAAAATCGAGCGCGACCAACTCGAAGACTACGCCCTCCGCAAAGGCATGTCCGTCGCCGAAGCCGAGAAATGGCTCATGCCCTATCTCAACTACGACCCCGACAGCGCCCTCGTCCGCCCCTGCCAACCCGGCGCCACGGCATAGCTCCGCCCCCCCTGTCGTGGCACTCCATGTGCACCGGCTACAAAAGCATTCCCGGCGGCGGCGTGGATGAAATTCACGACTGCTGGCGCGCCCCGCATATTTCCGTGACAGGCGACCCTGACTTTGGAATAGGAAACCCCCTCATGCCGCAGACGCCAACTGACCAAGCCAGATGAAACGCCTCTCTTACAAGCCAAGCAGCGTCATTTTCCAAGAGGGCGAAAAAAGCTCCGAGGTCTACCGGATTCTGCGCGGTCGGGTGGAAATCTCGATCGAAGGGAACCAGAAATCCGTCGTGCTCGCGCAGCTTGGCGAGGGCGACATTTTCGGCGAGATGGCCATGGTCGACGAGCGTCCACGCTCAGCCACCGCGCGTGCCTCTACCTCTGTGGAGTGCGAGGTCATGTCGCCCGAGGATTTCCAGCACGCGATCATCGAAAACCCTCGCAGCCTGATTCCTTATCTCGCCAGTTTTTTCGAGCGCCTCCGCACGCTGAACGACCGCCTGCAACTCGAAGCCAGGCTCCGCATGGCAGATCCAACCTCCACCAAGACACAGTCAACACCCGCGCCGCCCCGCGCCAACCATCATCCCGAACGCTCCCGATTCACCGCACACATGGAATCCATCCATATCGAGCCACCCGCCGGCACAAGCACGGCGATCATCACACCCATGACTCCACTCTGCGCCTCGAAGATCGGGTCGGACGGCTCTCCCGTCGAGATCCACAAGTTTCCCTTCCGCATCGGCCGCCTGTCCGAGCACGCGGAGAGCGGAGCGGGCCTTTTTTCCGCAAACGATTTTCCGCTGCACGACGGGGAACCCTACCAGATTTCGCGAAGCCACTGCTCGATCGAGCGCGAGGGAGACGCGTTTTTTGTCCGCGACCGCGGCAGCAAGCTAGGCACGATTGTGAACGGCAACCCGATCGGTATCCACCAGTCCACACTCACTTGCGATCTGCGCGAGGGGGTGAACACATTGATCCTCGGTTCCGTGCGGAGCCCCTACAAATTCCAGATCGAGCTTGCCTGAGAGCCTGCAGAATGCCGGATGACAAACCCGCGCCGCCCGTGCCATAGTCAGCCATGTCCTTGCTGGAGGTAGAAAATCTCTGCACTTGGTTCCCTGTCCGAGGGGGCCTGTTGCGCCGAAAAACAGGCGAAATCCGCGCCGTGGACGGCGTGTCGTTCCAAGTCGAGGCCGGCTGCACGGTCGGGCTTGTCGGCGAGAGCGGCAGCGGAAAAACCACCGTTGGGCGCACGATCCTCAAGCTCGCCAAGGCGACCTCGGGCAGCGTGAGGTTCGACGGGCGCGAGATTCTTCCGCTCTCCGAGCGCGAGTTCCGCCCGCTCCGCCGCGACATGCAGATGATTTTCCAGGATCCCTACGGCTCGCTGAACCCGCGCTTCACGATCGGCTCGATCGTCGGCGAGGCTCTTGAAATCCACTTCCCGCAAATGACCCGCGCCGACCGCTCGGACCGCGTGGCGGAACTCCTCCGCCTCGTCGGCCTGCACCCCGACATGATGCGGCGCTACCCCCATGAATTCAGCGGCGGACAGCGGCAGCGCATCGGCATCGCCCGCGCCCTCGCCGTGAAGCCCCGCTTCATCGTGTGCGACGAACCTGTGAGCGCCCTCGATGTCAGCGTGCAGGCGCAGATCGTGAATCTTCTCCAGGACCTCCAGGAGCAGTTTGGCATCGCCTATCTCTTTATCGCCCACGATCTCGCCGTGGTGGAGCACATCAGCGACCACGTGCTGGTCATGCACCACGGGAAAATCGTCGAGTCCGCCAGCGCCGAGGCCATTTACCACGACCCCCAACACAATTATACAAAGACCCTCCTGGCCGCCGTGCCGGTCATTGGCTGATGTATCCGCTGGTCCGCAATTTTCTTCGTATGAACTGGGCCCTGAACGCCCTGGTGGCGCTCCTGCTCGCCTACGGCATCTACGCGATCCACAGCGCCACATGGATGCGGGACCAGGATTTCGCGAAATCCCAAGTCCTCTGGATACTGCTCAGCCTTCCTGTGTTTCTTGTCGTGTCGCTCCTTGATTACCGCTGGGTGCGGTTCGGCGCGATTCCGCTCTATGTCGTCTCGATTCTGGCCCTCACGGCGACCATGTTTTTCGGGGCGAAACGCTACGGCGCCCGGAGTTGGATCGATCTGGGGCCGATCAGTTTCCAACCCTCCCAGTTGGCGATCATCGCGGGCATCATGACCCTCGCGCTGTTCCTCTCGAACACCCGCGCGATGCCGGCCGTGCTGCGGTTGCTCTGCTGCGGAGCCATCGTGGGAGCCCCTTGGCTCATGATCCTGCTCCAGCCCGACCTCGGCTCCTGCATCGTCTGGGTGCCTGTGCTGTTGGCCATGCTGTTCGTCGGCCATATCCCCAAACGCTGGCTCATTCTCATGCTTGTCATCGGCCTGGCCCTCGTCCCGCTGGTCGTGCACTTCGGGCTCAAGCCCTACCAGTATTCCCGCATCACCACGTTTTTGAATCCCGAGGCCGACCCTCTCGGAGATGGGTGGAACATCATGCAATCGCTCATCGCCATCGGCTCCGGCGGTCTCGCCGGCAAGGGCTACATGGCCCCGAACTCACAAAACGCGCTCGGATTCCTGCCCTACACCATCGTGCACAACGATTTTATTTTTTCCGTCATGGGCGAGCAGCACGGCTTCCTCGGAGGCGTGCTTCTCATCTGCGCCTTCACGCTTCTGTTCCTTGTCATGCTGGGCATCGCGATGAATGCCGAGGACGACCTCGGCCGCCTGTTGGCGATCGGGATCACGCTGCTCATCTTCACCCACACATTCATGAATCTGGGCATGACCATCTCGCTGACTCCGATCACCGGCCTGCCGTTGCCGCTTGTCAGTTACGGCGGATCGTTCCTGCTCATTACCATGCTCAGTTTCGGCATCCTCCAGAGTATCTGGATCCACCGCCGCTCGACGAGGTAACAGGGATTTCATTGATTCCGGCGGCCGCGAGGTCATAGGGTGGCCGCCCATGAAAAAGATTTTCGTGACCGGCGGAGCCGGCTACATCGGCAGCATCTGCGTCGAGGAAATGCTGAATAAGGGCTACGAGGTGGCGGTGTTCGACAACCTCACCGAGGGCCACGCCGCCGCGGTGGATTCCCGCGCAGTGTTTTTCCAGGGTGATCTGGCCGACCGCACTGTCCTCCGGCACGCCTTCGGCGAGGCGAAACCCGATGCCGTCATGCATTTCGCCGCAAACGCCCTCGTGGGCGAGTCGATGACAAACCCCTCGAAATATTTCCGCAACAACGTCGCCTCGGGTATCAACCTCGTCGACATGGCCGTCGAGTTTGGCGTCAAAAAGTTCGTCTTCTCCTCGACCTGCGCGACCTTCGGCATTCCCGACCGCATGCCGCTGGACGAGTCGCTACCGCAGAATCCCATCAACCCCTACGGCGAGTCGAAGCTCATGTTCGAGTCGATCCTCCGCTGGTATCGGCAGATTCACGACCTTTCCTTCGTTGCCCTGCGCTACTTCAACGCCGCAGGCGCATCGGCGAACTTCGGTGAGGACCACCGCATCGAGACGCATCTCATCCCAAACGTCCTCAAGGTCGCCCTCGGCCAAAAGGATCATGTCGAAATCTACGGCACCGACTACCCCACGCCCGACGGCACCTGCATCCGCGACTACATCCACATCCTCGATCTCGCGCAGGCGCACATCCTGGCCCTGCACACCGGGCATAGCGATTTCTACAACATCGGCACCGGCGGCGGCACCTCGGTCCGCGAGGTCATCGAGACCTGCAAAAAAGTCACCGGCCGCGAGATCAAGGCCGTCGAAAAACCCCGGCGCCCCGGAGACCCGCCACGCCTTATCGCCGCCTCGGAAAAAATCCGCGCCGAACTCGGCTGGGAACCCAAGTTCCAAAATATCCTCCCCATCGTGGAAAGCGCCTGGGAATGGCATGTGAACCACCCCCGCGGCTACGGCGACTGAGCTGACTATTGCTCGGCAACGTCGGGCGTTGCCGTGGGTGAGGGGTCGGCGAGGAACTCGTCGGGGAGCAGCGGGTCGATGAGATTGAAGTCGATTTCGGCGGGGTTCGCAGGGAATTCCTGCGCGGGAGGCTCGAAGGGCGCGGGAGCGTGGGTGAAGCGAATGTGGAGGCCGGCGTTTCTGAGGAAGACATCTCGGCCGGTTTCTCCAGCAGAGCGTTCCAGAGTGAGGACGACCGAGTTGTCGCCTTGGCGGAGGTTGTCCACGGGAAGGAAAAGCGAACCGGTCCGCCAGCCCGCGTAGATCAACGAGCCGTTCCAGTCCATGACCAGCGACGGGTCGTCGAGCTGGAAGCCCGCCATGTTTACGCTCCCGATGGCGACGCCGTTCACTGCGACCTGGATTTTGGCGGCGGGATCGAGGCCCAGCGCCTCGAGGCGGAGCATCGCGCCTTCCATGTCGCCTTCCACCGGCACGACGAACTCGAGCGCGTCCTCGAGCTGCTCGGTCTCCGCCGCGAGTTCGGCTTCGATGATGTTGCCGTTCCACAGATCGCCGCCCAGCGGGATCGGCCGCGAGCCGTTGACCTCGCGGTCCTCGAACACGCGCAGGTCGGCATCGATCATCACCGGCGAGCGTTTCAATCCCGCCACCGCCACGGTATCCTCGCGGAGCGGAGCCACCGCCAGGCTGATCAAGGCATCGAAATTCCCGTAGTAGGACACAAGAAGCGAGCCACCCTCGCTGGCCAGCGATTTCGGCACGAGCACCGTGCGGGAGTTCAATCCCACCGCCGTTCCAATTCCGCCGAGGCCATGCGAGAGCACCGTCAATTCCCCTTCCGCGTCGCGCCATTCGACCGCTGGACCTCCGTCGCCATCGTCCTGGAACACCACTGTGAGCGCATAGGCTTCGGGCCCGGAGTGCAGCCACAGCGGCCCCACGGGGATGTCGACCGTCTGTGTTTCCGCATCCACCACCGCCTCACCCGCCATCCATGCGGGAGAGACGCTGCGCGTGATCCCCGGCTGGAGCGAGAGCAGGAACGAATCAAACGTGCCCCCGCCGAACATGCCGACCCCATGCGCGGCGCCCGAGAGCACCAAGCACGCCAGCAGCAGAAGCGCAGTCGATCGAAAATGCATGGGGCATTTCCCTACCGCATCGGGAGCATTGGGCAAGCGGCAAAAGACCGGCGGAATTGACCACAGAGGTGAAATTGGAATTAAGAGGAATTGAGAGGAATGATGGGCGCCCGACCATGTGGAGACCCGCCCGCTTCGGCCTGTGGCGGCGCTCTACGAACGCCGTTAGCGAATCGCACCCGCTGCTTACAGACCGCTGCCAAACAATATAAATTCTCACGCCGCGTGCTATGGGTTTCCGTGACTGTGCTACAGGTGCCGATGTTCTCCGGGGGGATTGGTCAGGGAAAAGCGCCGGAATTTTTGTGTGCGAAAACGGCGGAAAATCGAAAAATCCGCGCGGTCGGTGGTGAGCACTTGTGCCTTTGGATGCCTTTCCGAGAGCACGACGAGCGAGGCGTGTCCCACGTCCATCGCGGGATATTTGAGCATGAGTTCCTGAGTGCGATGGAGGTCTTCGGGCCATGGCCGGAGCAGTTCGATGGCACCTCGGGAAACCAACGAGAGAAGGGCGTGGACAGGCTGGGTGTTGCCACCAAGATGCCAACATGCCTCTCCCAAAACCACTTCGCTGGTGTGGAGCGGTCCTTTTACCTTTTCAAGAACTGAAACACTCCATGCATGCCATTGGTCCGAGGCGTTGAGCCAACCGATCAGGGGGCCAGCGTCAACGAGAGTCCGGACTTCCATAACCCTCCCGAACGGAGAGATCCGCAGGACCACGGAACATTCCGCGATAAGGGGCGGCCAGCGAGGCGAAGTCGACCGGACCCTCCAATTCCCTCGTCAAAGCACGTCGGATTGTCTCTGAAAAATGCTCCTTCTTCAGGGCGGCCGCCTTGCGGAGCTTGTCATTCAAGCTGTCGGGAATCTTCGCAGTGATCATTTTCATGACTTATGGAGCGTATGACCGCAAGGTCCTGCGTCAACTCGATTCACGGCGCGCGTCTTAGAGGGCACGGTCGTCCCGACCGTCTACAGACCCGACCACTTCGGCCTGTAGCGGCGCTCTACGAGCGCCGTTGGCGAATCGCGCCAGCCGGTCACAGACCTCCGGGTTGTTTCGGGAAAAAGCGACGCCAGATGCCGTATTTGGCGATGCAGCGGAGCGCGCTGATGCCGTCCCGCCAGCCGATTTTCTTCCCCTCCGCATAGGTGCGGCCGTGGTAGGAGATGGCGACCTCGTAGATTCTCGCGCCGAGGAAAGCCGTCTTGGCGACGATTTCCGGCTCGAACCCGAAGCGGTTCTCCTCGATCTCGATGGACTGCACAAGTTCGCGCCGGAAGGCTTTGTGGCAGGCCTCCATGTCGGTCATGTTCAGATTGGTCGCCATATTTGAGAGCAGCGTCAGCAAGCGGTTCCCCATCGCGTGCCAGAAATAGAGAACGCGGTGCGCTCCCGAGCCGATGAAGCGCGAGCCGAAGACCGCGTCCGCCTTGTTCGAGAGGATGGGTGCGATCAGGTGGGGATACTCCGCGGGATCGTATTCCAGATCGGCATCCTGGATCACGACGATCGGTCCTGTGGCGGCCGAGATCGCCGTGCGGATCGCCGCGCCCTTCCCTTGATTGCGGGCATGGCACAGCACACGGACCCGCGGATCGGATTTGGAAATCTTCTGGAGAATCACCGCGGTGGTATCGGTCGAGGAGTCGTCCACCACCACCACCTCGAGCACGCAATCCTGCGCCAAGACCATCCCCAGAATCCGTTCGATCGTGGCCTCTTCGTTGTAGGCGGGCATGGCCATCGGAGACCCGCCGATCCGCATGAATGCTGGCTTGCATGGCACCACCATGGGATTTCCGTGCCGGAAAAGCCAAGCGAATCGTTCGTGAATTTGTGACGAAAGTGTTTCAAAAGTCCCCTTGGACATTTGGGGCATTCCGAGCATTTCTGCAACCCGATCGCGCCCAAGCGCACAGTTCAATCACCAACCTGTCTCATCCAATGATCCTAAAAAACTCCTGCCACGAGCCTTGGCTGCCGGCCTCGCCGCGCTCGCTGCCTCCTCACCCGCCGTCCTCAGGGCGGATGTCGACGACGCCTACAATGCCAATGACGTTCTCTTGTTCCTGCAAAACCCAGCAGGAACGGTCGGCACGGATCAGGTGGTCTACTTCAGTCTCGGCAGTGCAGTGGGTGTCTTCCGCGATGCATCGAATGGATCGGTCACTCAACTCGGCAACATCAACGACCAGTTGGCCACCACGTTCGGATCCGATTGGACAAACAAAGCTGCGACGATCTTCGCCGGTGCGGCAGGTCAGAACGGCGCGACCAGCGCGCTTTCGACAGCGATCAACAATGGCGACTACGCCCGCACGGTGTATGTGACCAAGCCCCGCGCGGCGGCAGGCACCGCAGGTGAAGCCAACTCCGCCTCCCCGTTGTTCGATCCCGCCACGACAGCTGTTGCCGGTCAGATCGCCGGAGCCAACAATATCGCAGGGATGACCCAGCCAGGAGCGGTTGCGGTCAGCGACACCCTCCTCGACAACTACAACCCCTTCAGCAACGGCAATCCTTCGACCGCCTACAGCGCGCTCGCCGGTGGCATCCAAGGAGCCCTTGCCACAGCGACCACCTTCGGAGATGTGGAAAACGTGGTGGCCATGTTGGACATCTATCGCGTGACCAAGACCACGGGCACCAATGCGGATGACGCGAGCCTGTGGCACAATGCCAACAATGTCGAGGCGACCTACAGCAACGACAGCTACCCCGCTTCTAATGGAGCCCGCGCGGACTTCCTCGGCACAATCACCCTGTCCAACGACGGATCGGTGAATTTCGTGGTCAAAGAAACGGTCGTCCCTGTTGGTCGACGACGCCTACAGCGCCAATGACGTTCTTTTGTTCCTGCAAAACCCTGCAGGAACGGTCGGAACGGATCAGGTGGTCACCTTTAGCTTGGGCAGTGCAGTGGATGTCTTCCGCGATGCATCGAATGGATCGGTCATACAACTCGGAAACATCAACAGCCAATTAAGCACAACTTTTGGTTCCGATTGGACAAGCAATGCCGCGACGATCTTCGCCGGTGCGGCAGGTCAGAACGGTGCGACCAGCGCGCTGTCGACAGCGATCACCAACGGAGACTACGCCCGCACAGTGTATGTGACCAAACCCCGCGCGGCGGCAGGCACCGCAGGTGAAGCCAACTCGGCCTCCCCGTTGTTCGATCCCGCCACGACGGCTGTGGCCGGTCAGATCGCCGGAGCCAACAATATCGCAGGGATGACCCAACCGGGAGCTGTTGCGGTTGGTGACACCCTCCTCGACAACTACAACCCCTTCAGCAATGGCAACCCTTCGACCGCCTACAGCGCGCTCGCCGGTGGCATCCAAGGAGCCCTTGCCACAGCGACCACCTTCGGAGACGTGGAAAACGTGGTGGCCATGTTGGACATCTATCGCGTGACCAAGACCACGGGCACAAACGCGGATGACGCGAGCCTGTGGCACAACGCCAACAGCGTCGAGGCGACCTACAGCAACGACAGCTACCCCGCATCTAACGGAGCCCGCGCAGACTTCCTGGGCACAATCACCCTCTCGAATGACGGATCGGTGGGTTTTGTCTCGCGCTCGGCCCCGGTTGTGCCGCAGGCACCGGAGATAACAAGCAGCCAAACCTCCAATGGGACTGCTGGTGAATCTTTCGAGTTCCAGATCGTGGCTACTGGCGCAACCAGCTTCTCGGCAACCGGATTGCCTGCAGGGCTTGAACTTAATGCCGAAACAGGTGCTATTTCAGGAGCCCCTGCACAGTGGGGAACTTTTGTAGTAACACTGACCGCCGCCAATGATGCCGGGTCTGTTGAATCACAACTTACCATCACTCTCGCCAAGGACGCTATCGCCGCAAATGGCCCAGCCTTCCTCTCGGAGTGAGCCTTCCTTATGGAGGTGAAATTCTCTCCCTACACCGATGGCAAATTGCTTTCCACAAACTCTGGAAACGGTGCACACGCCATTCAATTCTATGCCATTGATCAAAACGGGACGCTGACTGAAACAGGCTCGGCGGACTTGTCCTCCTCGATCGCAGATGAAATCGAGTCGATCGACACAGGGTATTCCTCAAATGATGTGCTCCTGTTCCTTCAAAACCCAGCCGGAACTGTGGGAACTGACAAAGTGGCTTATTTCAGCCTGGGCAGCGCGGTGGATGTCTTCCGTGATGCTCCAGCCGCCTACACGGCGCTGGGCAACATCAATGACACGTTGACAGCCACCTTTGGATCCGATTGGACAAGCAATGCTGCGACGATCTTTGCCGGTGCGGCAGGTCAGAACGGTGCGACCAGCGCGCTGTCGACAGCGATCAGCAATGGCGACTACGCCCGCACAGTATATGTGACAAAACCAAGGGCAGGAGAAGGCACGGAAGGGCAAGCCAACTCGGCCTCCCCGTTGTTCGACCCCGCCACGACGGCGGTGCCCGGCCAGATCGCCGGAGCCAATAACATCGCCGGGATGACGCAGCCGGGAGCGGTTGCTGTCAGCGCTACCCTCCTCGACAACTATAACTCCTTCAGCAATGGCAATCCCGCCACCGCCTACTCGGCAATCGCCGGTGGCATCCAGAGTGCGCTTTCGTCGGTCTCGATCGCAGGCATCGATGCCGTAGCAGCGCTCGATCTCTATCGAGTCACGAAGACATCCGGCACCAACGCCACCGACGCAAGCCTCTGGCACCTAGCAAACAACATTACAGCATCCCATGAGGCGACTTACCCGGGTGGAAGCACCCGTGCGGATTACCTCGGCACAATCATCTTGCAGGAAGATGGTGAAGTTGGGTTCCTCTCCGCCTTCGCAAGCAATGCTGATCCGATTTACTCGATCTCAAGCGTCGCCACAGATGCTCGCGGGTTCGCCGTTGCCTCCGTCATTCCCCAAAACCCTGCGGCAAAGGGGCGTGTGGTCTTCTTCAGCACAACAAACGGAACCATCCTGAACAACCTCGAAGTGGGCTACCACCCCGACAGTGTTGCGATTACTCCTGATGGATCGAAAGTCCTTGTCGCGAACGAAGGTGAACTTCGCATCGATGCTGATGACAATCTGATCGAATCGTCGTTGGAGAATCCTGGATCTTTCAGTGTCATTGAGATTGGGGATGGTTCCGGCATCGCCACACTAGAGCAGAGCGCCGTAAACACCTACACCTTTGAAGAGGTGAATCTTGCGACAGGCGTCACGATTGCTGGCCTACGCAATGCCCGTTTGGACACGCTCACAGTGAAAACGCCCGATTACCGCGACATCGAGCCAGAATACATCACAACTACCAATGATGCGGCTTACATCACTCTCCAAGAGAATAATGCGATCGCCGTCTTCGACTTTGCCACCTCGAAATTCTCGGCGATCCATAAGCTGGGAACCATCGAGCAACTTATCGATGCCTCGGACCGAGACGGTGATGGCAATTCCAAGTTGATCTCGATCAGCAGTTCCGTGCAAGGCCTGCCCATGCCGGATACGATCACGAAATTCACCCGTAACGGCACGCTCTTCCTTGCCACTGCAAACGAAGGTGATGCGCGACCGGATGACGGAGATATTGATAGGGCCTCGAAACTCACAGCCAACATGACTGTCGAGGTCGCCGCAATCGCCAACAACACAGGCATCGGCCGCTTGAAAATCCTCAAATTCGAGGGAGACACAACTGGCGATGGAAAAATCGACACACCGATCATGCTCGGCACCCGCAGCTTCTCGATCTGGAACGCTGGGACCGGTGCGTGTCTACGACAGCGGTTCAATTCTTGAAACATATGTCGCACAGAATGACTCAGCCACATTTAACATGAACAGGGGGGATGTTTCAGCATGGGATACTCGCTCGGACGACAAAGGTCCCGAACCCGAGGCAATCGCCTACGGTTCCTTCGGTGGCAAAGACTACATCTTTGTCGGCGCCGAGCGCCAGAACGGCATCTTCCAGTTCGACATCACCGATTTGGAAAATGTCCAGCTTGTTGGCTACACCAATACTGTGCCGAATCTTACCGGTGAAAATGGTCCATTCATCTCGCCTGAGTCGATTGTCTTCATTCCTGCAAGCGAAAATCCGACGAACTCGCCCCTGATCATTGTGGGCTACGAAGGCGCGAGCGCAGGCACTGGTTCTATCGGAGCTTTTCAAGTAGGAGAGCCAACGCCAGTCGATCCTCGTTGATCCAGTTGATCCAGTTGACCCAGTTGACCCAGTTGATCCAACCACCCGAGCCACAGCCCGAGCCACAGCGCCGCGAGCCACAGCCCGAGCCACAGCCCGAGCCACAGCCCGAGCCACAGCCCGAGCCACAGCCTGAGCCACAGCCCGAGCCACAGCTCCGAGCCACAGCCCGAGCCACAGCCCGAGCCACAGCCCGAGTACAGCTGACCACAGCCAGAGCCACAGCCCGAGCCAACACCAGTGCCAACGCCAGTGCCAAGCCAGCCTGCTGTCACACAACCTGTTGAACAGAAATCGCCGACAAGCGCAGCCACGGTTGCAGAAGTTCGTGTGATTGTCAGCGCCCGTGTGAATGCGGCGCTGGCTCAGAACAGCCAGCAAGTCAGGAGCGCAAGCGAAGTGGCTGCGATTCTTGGAGTGTCCAAGGGCACGCTGACCAAAGCAGTCAAAGCGATCCCTGGATTGAAGGCCAAAGGAGGCCAGATCAATATGGCCAAGCTTGCCAAGTTGATTAGAAAAAATCCGAAACTTGCCAAGTTGATCTCCGGCAATTCGGTCAGTGACAATTCCTCGGGAAAAAAATCCAGAGGCAAAAAGAAGGCCAAGAAGTAAAAATCACCCGCAAACCAACCAAAACAACCCAACCTCAACAGCAACAAAACCAAAATGAAACTAAAAAACATCCTTGCCGGCACACTTTTTGCCGGGCTCGCGGCGTCGGCTTCGGCCCAGACGACCGAAATCACCATCACGGGCGCCACGGCGTTCCGCCAAGCCACCATGCAAGCGATCTATGACGCTTACACCAGCGTTGGAGCACTCGGAACCTCGTTCAACGTGTGCCACGACTTCAACGGAGACAACCTCTCGCAGTTGATCGCCTCCAACAAGGCGGTCTTCAGCGGCACGTTCCCTGGCATCACCGGCACCACAGTCATCCGCACCTCATTCAACGGCTCCACCGAGGGTCTGAACGCCATCGCCGGCAACAACGATCCTTCGTTTTTGACGGTGGAAGCCTTGGGCACCCCGGGCGCAGTGATCAAAGGCAGCACCACAACCCCGACGGAAACCCTCCGTCCGAAGTTCAGCTTCTCGGATGTGTATCAATCCTCATCGCCGGTTGACAACGAGGTTCTCAACCCCGTGGGAGCCTCTGCGGTGGGAATCGTGGCCTTCACGATGCTTGCCAACGAAGGCGCACCTGAAAATCTGACCAACGTGACCAACCAACAAGCCCGTGCCCTTTGGGCGAATGGCATTCAGCCGCTTTCGCTCTTCACCGGGGACCCAGCCGATACGGATTTGGTGTTCGCCACCGGTCGTAACGACGGATCCGGAACCCGCGCGGCCTACTTGACCGAGTGGACTTACGGCGTTGCCAACTTGGTGAACCAATACATCGCCACCAACACCGGGGTGGATGCCACTGCGGGCACGATCTCTGCGATCACCTTGGTTCCCGCCGATGGTCTCGGTTCGGGTAACTTTGTTACCAACAGCGCCAAAAATGCTTCCACACTCTGGGGCAACGCGAACGTTGGTAATGGTGGCTACAGCAGCTCCAGTGCGCTCCGCTCCCTCATGGGCTACACTTCGGCGGTAACCGACGTGTATGACGGCGAGACCGATGCTCCGTTGCTTGAAGACGCAAACATCCACCTGATCACCTGGCTCTCCACAGCCGACGCCAGAAACGCCGTTTCGGCTGGTGCCAAGCTGTTGAACTACAACGGCGTGGGCGTCACGCCGATCTCAGCGAGCGGAAGCTATCTGAACAGTGGCTTCAACGAAGAAGACTTCAAGAAACTCGCCACGGGTGCATACTCCCCTTGGAGCTATCAGCACCTCTACTACTCGGGATCTCTCTCGGCTAACGAGCAGGCTTGGTATACCGCGATGAAATCCACATGGATTCCGACAGGTCTCCAGACCACCTCGAACGGTGTGCGTCTCGGTGATGTGACCGTTAGCCGTCCGGACGACGGATTCCCGATCGTGGCTCCGCTCTAATCGAACCCTCAACACGTTGGAAGCCGGCATCGCAAGATGCCGGCTTCCTTCATTTAATGGTGCAGGGAATGTTGACAGGAGGACAGGATTGGCAGGAGGGACAGGAGGTTTTTAAAAGAATGGGAGGAGATTGTGCTGGGTCGAGAAACAACTGTAGCGGTGGTCTATGACCGCCGAAGGGCGAAAAGATTTCGTCGGTCATAGATCGACGCTACAACAATCAATTTTCCTGCCGCAGTAGTGAGCCAACAAAGCATGAATTTTCCAGACACCCTATGAAACTTATTATTCTCTTTAGTTTTATTGTTGCCGCAGGAGTTGTGGGGTGGGTTGTGCTGTCGATGCGGTCTGTGGAATCGGGGGCGGTGGTGGATCGACCTGTTCGTGAGATGACAAAGGAGGCCGCGCGGGCGGCAACGCCACGGCCATCGGGTGCGGCGACCTCCAAGACCGAGGCAAAGGGTTCTTCTGTTGTGACGGGAACCGTCTCCGGCGCAGGGTCGATGGGTGCTCCACTGCAGCCGATGCCGACGCCGCGATTGGCGGCGACTCCTGGTGCGACTGGTGGGGCTGCGGGTGGCAGCTCAAAGAGCAACGCGGCTGCGGACAGCGAGGCGACAGAAATTCCCTCCGCCGTGTATGGGGTGGATGACGGGCCATTTGTTGGCGGGGGGTGGCGGGGATGGCGCGGGAGATTTCAATCCCTGTGCCAGAGGGAGCCAAGGTGCCGGCGGTGTTTTTTGATGGGGAGGAAAAGCCGGTGGCGCAGCAAAGGCGCTCGACCGGATTGCCGAGGAATTCGAGCAATATGTGACGGAGGTTCCGGCGGGAATGAAAAAAGAGGAGGTGTGGGAGGCGGCGCGGGGGATTGCCGACCAGCGGTATATCACGCTTTTCGGGTATCAAGCGTTCAACCAATACCATCTCCAGGCCGCCAAGGAGGCGCTGAAAGAGAAGAAAGCGATTCAGGCGGCGCAGGAAGCGTCTGCCACCGACGGGACCGGAGGCGAATGAGGCAGGAAGGCAATGTGGCGCGGGGAGGCATGCGCTGGATCGTGATGTCGCTGCTGGTATGTCTTGCGGTGACATTAGCCGCATGGGTGGTCGACGGGGCCGCGCGGTTGAGGACTGTGGAGAAAATCTCCGCGGTGTCATTTTCTGAAATCCCGCCCGGTTCGGTGCCTTTATCCCCCGGCACGCGCGAGGAATCGTTGATCCTTCCGCATTCGTCCATCGATGCGCGCTGGTGGGTGATTCATGCCCGGCATATGTTGCGCGAGGGGGAGTGGAGAATTCGTTCGACGGCACTCGACAACGCCCCCGAGGGCCGTGAGGTGCATTGGAGTTCGCTGTTGCTGTGGGTTCTTTCCGGGTTGGCGTGGATTCGATCGATCGGCACGGGGGAGCCCGCATGGCACTTCGCGGCCGACGCCGCACTTGCTGTCGGCCCCCTGCTCATAGCGGTATTCTTTTTGGGGCTTGTTCTTGTCGCCCTGCGGGCGTTCGGTCTTGTTCCGGCGTTGCTGTATTTGCTCGCCTTGCTGACCTCGAACGCCGTGTTGAGGACATTCCAATTGGGAGAGGCCGACCACCACGGCATCGTGCTCGCGCTGGCCTCCGGGAGTGTTCTTTGCCTCCTTGCGGGTGGTTCCGGCTTTGCCAAAAAGGGAGACCTGGTGGCGGAACGGTGGTTTGCCGCAGCCGGCCTGCTGGGAGCGGCGGCCTTGTGGGTGAGCGCCTCGACCGCGTTGCCGATCCTCGCCGCGTCGGGACTCGGGGGGCTTGTTGCGGGGTGCCTGCGCTCCAGCGCGACGGCGCATGCCCCGCTCCGGCCGCGCCTTTGGCTTCACTGGGCCGGATGGGGTTGTGCCGGGAGCCTTGGCTTTTATCTGCTGGAGTATTTCCCCGCCACATGGGCCTGCGGCTTGAGGTGAACCACCCGCTCTACGCCATGGCTTGGCTGGGTGGGGGTGGATTCTCCAGCGGGCGCTTCAAGCGACGCTCGACGGGAGATTGCCTTTGCGGCGGCCCGGCGATTGGGTCAAGGCCGGTCTGTGTGTGGCGGCCGTGGCGGCGCCTGTCGTCATGATCGTCCTTGGCGGAGAGCGGTTCTTTTGGGTCTCCGACGACTTCCTGCTCGCGCTGCACAAGGAATACATCCTCGAGTTCCAGAGCCTCGCGGGATTGGCAGCCGCCAAGAATGCCGGGTGGATCGAGCCGGTCATTGCGCACGTTCTGGGTTTGGATCGCGCTGGGAGCGGCCAGCATGCTGTGGGTGTGGGGTCCGCGCGATCCGACATTCCGCGCGGCGATCCTTCTTCTTCTGCCACCGACCATGGCAATGCAGGCGCTGGCGCTGGTGCAGAGTGCGCTGGGGATCGGCCTCCGCGAGCCTCTGGGCGTTGTGGATTCCGGTCATTGCCGCCGCGCTGCTCCGCCTCCCTGCTGGACAGCCGCAGCGTCTCTGGCTGCTGGCGGGAATCGTTCTGGCTCCATGGGTCGCCCTCCTGCTCGGCCCGTTGCCGATCGCCGCGGCATCCAACAAATTCGAGGAGACCTGCCTGGATGCGCCGCTTGCGGAGGAGACCGGCGGCAACCTCCTTGTGCGCGATATCGCCCACCGCCTTATCCAATCGAGCCCGTCAACAATCCCCACTGTCCTCACCGGACCAAACACCTCCACCGAGTTGGTGTTCCACAGCGGCCTGCGCACGCTAGGCACCCTCTACTGGGAAAACATGCACGGCCTCAAGCGTGCTGCCGCCATCTTTGCGGCAACGACACGCGACGAGGCCCGCCGGTTGCTCGAGGAGGCTGGGGTGACCCATATTGTCGTTCCCTCGTGGAGCAACTTCGGAGCGGCCTACGCCGATCTCCTCGCCAAGGCCGAGGGAAAGGAGCATGTGGAACCCTCCTATCTTGCGGGTGTGCTGGAATCCGAGGACTTTCCAGTCTGGCTCCGGCCATTTGCGTATCCGATTCCCACCGCCTCCGGCATCGATTCCCAATCCGTGCGCATTATCGCTTTTCTCCCCGGGCAGAACCTCTTCGAGTCATGGTTCCACCGAGGCATCTACCATATGGAATCCGGCCAACCTGAGAAAGCCCGTGCGGCATTCGAGCAGGCGCTGGCCATTCGACCCGGAGAGCCGCGGGTGGAGATGCTTCTGCAACGGCTCCCTCCCCAATGAGCCGTCTGCCACGGGCGCGATTTTCCGAAGATGGTCGGGTTTGAAAAAATCAGCGCTGACGTCGGGCGGACCAGACGAGTGGTGTGAAGGGGCATGTGCATTTGCATGGCCAACCACAAGATGTGCGCCAAAGTCTGCAAGGTTGTGGATTTTATACCAAACGCTCCTTGCTTTTGGATTTTTGAGAGAGGGCACAGGCGTCCCGCCTGACATCGAATGGTTTACGCTTGCAGGCGGGACGCCCGCCCCTACATTCCAGAAGTCAAAAAGCGGTCGGATTTGTGTAATCACTTGTGATTTTAATTGATCAGCGAAAATTGATCGTTCTTTTCAAAAATCTCACTCACAGACTCATCAAGCCCGGGCCCAAGATTCAAATTGAAAAACACCAAAAACCGCGAAATCGGCGGGATTTGCAGTAGCCAATGACTGGATTCCGCAAACGTGGTAGGTGGCGGCCAATGTGGTATCCAGGATTCGTTTTCGGCCCAAGGAATGCTTTTCGATCCAACTCATGGCATGTTGCCAAGCCTTGTCGGTGATGTGGCAATGGACCACCTCGGAAGCATGCCACCAGAAGTTGGCGCGCGCCATGGCCTGTTCCATCGTCAGAGGTTGCTGGAACCGGCGAGGATCGGTGGCCACATGGAGAAATTCTTGAAGCACTTGGGAGCCAACCCGAACCAGGTGCCCTTTTCGCAGCAGACCAAGGCAATGTGACTCCTCACCTGCTGATTCAGGGGAGCTTCAGTGAGTTCATGGGCGATCAACACCGTGGGATCGAGGCCGATCATTCGCGGTCAAAAAGTTGTCCAGCATCTCGGAGCGGTTGGACCAAGGTTCGAGAAATCGCCTCCACGGAGGCAGGCGGTGGTGAATCTGCAAGGGAGTGCGCGTGGTTTTTGGACTTTTGGCGATACATTTCCATGGCTTCACGGATCAACTCCGAGGCGCTTCGCTTGGTTTTCGGGCCAGCGTTTGAAATTCAGAATAAACAGATTCCTCCAAATGAATGGTCACGGCCTTCATATGTCACAACATATGTCTATGTGCTTATCTTTCAGTATTCCGTTTGGATCGGATCGCCATTCTATTCGCGGGGATTCGCGTCATTCACGGGCTGTTTTTCTTCCGGGGAAGCGGTGGGTTTGGGGATTTCGAGGCGGGGAGGAGGGAGGAATTTGGAGGCTTCCTTTTGGGCGGCGGCGAGGAGGGCCGGAGAGAAGGTGGTCAGGAGTTCCTTGTGGGTTTTGATGGCGGTGATTTCGCCGTTGTCCTTGGCGATGAGAATCCACTTGAGGGCTTCCTTGCGGTCGGGGCTGGCTGGGGAATCGACGCCGAGGAGGTGGCCGAGGTTCGATTGGGCCTTGGGATCGTTTTGGAGGGCGGCTTTGCGGAACCACGCCTTGGCTTTCTCGTGCTCCTTGTCGGTGCCGTCTCCGTCGCGGTAAGCGACGCCGACCATGTTTTGGGAGGCGGCGTTTCCTGTCTCGGCGGATTTAAGGACGAAGGGGAAGGCCTTTTTGCGGTCGGGCATCATGAGTGCGTCGCCCAGAAAGAGGAGTTGGCCGTAGGTGCGGATGGCGTCCGGATCACCGGTGGAGGCCGCCATGTCAAGCCACTTGAGGCTTTCGGTGTTGTCGAGCGGGATGGATTTTCCTTGGCGGAGCATAAGGCCGAGGTTGAGTTGGGATTTCGCGGAACCGGCCTCGGCTCCTTTGCGGAACCACTCGACGGCCATGGCCTCGTCTTTTTCCAGCACGACTCCTTGGGAGTAAAAGTAGCCCATCGAGGTGATGGCATCGGGATTGCCTTGGTTTGCGGATTTCAAAATCCAGTCGTGGGCCTTGGCTTTGTCCGGCGGGCACGCCCTCTCCACGGAAGTAGGCGCGGCCGAGTTCGAGGTGGGCGGTGGCATTGCCCGAGGCGGCGGCTGCTTCGAGGCTCGGAGGGCGGCCCCGCGTGGAGCGTGGTGAGTGTGAGGGCGGCGACGAGGGTGAGGAGGCGTATGAGGATCACGGGAATGTGTTTTTGGACAGAATTAACAGAATTTTCAGAATTCGGGAAAAGGCGTTCGGTCGGCGAGTGAATTTCGAGGCTATCCTTCGGCGGTTTCTTCGTCTTCGGTGTCGGATTCGGTCGCGCCGGCATCGCCTCCGCCGTAGCCGAGGACTTCAACGGTGATGAGGGAAGGTGTGTCGTCCACTGCTTTTTCCTGCGGGGCGGCTTGTTGGGTGACCTGCGAAGCGGCGGAGGAGGTCGCTGCGGAGGAGGTGGCACCCGAGGTGAGTCCGCCGATGTTCGGGCAGCAACGGAGGCCGAGGTCAGGACTCCTGTGGAGCTGCCGCCGGCGGCGATATGTGTCGGCGTTCACCACAGCGGCGGCGGCGATTTTGATATCGCCGGTGGCGCGGATGCCCGCGTCTCCGGCATCCACTGTGCCCTCGGGGGCGATGAGGTTCACGGCACCCGGTTCGACATTTTCGACAGCCGCCAGCACGCCGATGCCGCCGCCGGTTGCGAGGCCGCCGAGGTCGGTTTGGATATCGGCGCTTGTGGCATCGATGAGCACGCGGGTTGGTGGGGCAGTGACGACGGTTTTCGGGGCGTTGCCCGCGGCGATATCGCCGTTCGACGACCAGATGGTCAGGTCGCCTCCTCGAAGGGTGAAGATACGAGCTTGGCCGATGTTCACATTGCCGTCCGTGAGGATGGACACCGCGCCGCCGTATTCGGTGACAATGCCTGGAGGAGTGAGGGGATTGCCAAAGATGTCGGAAGCCATGGTCACGCCGCCACCCGGAGTGGCGATGGTGATGGCCCCGCCATTGGCGGTGCGGATGTCGCGGGCGCGGGTGAAGAGGTCGCCGGTGGAGGCGGTGGTTCCGAAGAGTTGGTTGACCAGCGCATAGCCTTCCGAGTAGTCGCCGGAATCGAGGGCTGCCTCACCCACGCGGGCGAGATTCACGAAGAGGTCCTTGAGGGCGGCAACGGCTTGGAGTTCGGTTCCGTTGCCGCAAGGCCGGTGAAGTTCAGGCTGCTCTTGGAAAGACCGATCGCAGGGCCCTCGGTGGCGCCGCCGACTCCTGCGAGGATGACGAGTTCGGCTCCCTCGAAGGGCAGAAACGGATTTCTGGAGCGACCGATACTGGTGATGCCCTTGCCTCGACCATCCTCGAGGTTCGGTCCGGTGCCGAGATCCACATTGCGACCGGCGAGAACCTCCAGCAAGCCGCGTCCGCCGATTTGGATATCACCGGGGAGGGCTTTGGTCTGAACCGGTTTGCCGCTGCCGTCTTTGACAACGGTGTTCATGCCCTCATCGACAATGACATTTCCCAGCGAGAGATCGGCCGCGGTCGAGCGGCGGGCGGAATTTTCGTTGAAGGGGATGATGTCCCGTCCGGCGGAAACGATCGACACGTCCTTTTCGCCGGTGTGTTGGAGGTAGAAGGCGATGTCGGTGATGTCGCGTTCGGCAATGGCCTGGACTTTCGTGGCCGAATACAGGGTCACGCCCGAAAGGTCTCCGCCGGCCGCGTAGAGGAGAAGCGGGTTTTTGTTGCTGGTGTGCAGCGGAGAGGAGTTGTGCAGGGCGCTCTTCACATCGATGGCGGCAGCCTGTCCTGTGAAAGAGCCGGTTTCGTTGAATGAGGCGTTGAGGTTTGCAAACGGGTTGAGTGTGGTATCGCGGAGGGTGAGGCCATCACGCGCTCCGAGGGCGGCTTGGATGGAATACGGAGACGCGGGGCTGGCCATGGAGGCGGGGTTGGCGTCCGAGAGATTGATCGCGGTCGCTGTCCATGCGGTGACCTGCTGGCTTGAGCCGCTGGAGGATGCGGTGGTGACGCCCGAGGGATTGAGACCGTTGAGCGCTCCCGAGGAGAGGGAGTTCCAGAGCCGCCTTGTGGGGACAGGGAAGAGGTTGAGGAGCCAACCATTGGAGGTCGCCGCCGAACGCAGTGGATTTGAGGTCGGCAGGGCAACCGTACCCGCAGTTCGGAACATCGCGGTATCCGTCTCCGCAAGGCGCAGCCATGGGCGGAAGTATCCTGCGGCCTCCGGCGACAGTGCCGAGGACTGGCGGTAGACCGCTTCGAGCAGCGGGAGCGCCAAAGAGTCGCCGGAAGCGTGACAGCAAGGCGGTGGGTAATGGAACCGCCGAAGGAGTTCACCGAGACCGAGGCGGTGGGAGCGATCGTATGGAGTTGAGTTTTATACCAGAACTTGTTGTTCACTCCCTGGGGAGGAGGAACGGATTCGTGGCTGGACCGAGCAGGACGTCGCCACGGGCATTTACCGAGAACGACGAGTCTGAACCGTAGAGGGTGACCGGCTGCCAAACGAGCGGGTCGAGGATATTCGGGCTCTGGCCGGTGGCGCCCATCGTATTGCGCGAGGGGATTGCGCGGAATTGGTGGTGATTTCGGCTCCTGCATTTAGCAGAGCCGTGCCGCGATCCACATGGAACGATCCGCCGTCGATGTTGCGACCCGCCGATAGGAAAAAGGTCGCCACCGCCGAGTTGTTGGAATTTTTCCATCGATGGGGCGATGCGTTGCGCGTTGGCAAGGCCGCCATGCATTCGGTGGTCGGTGCGGCGGCATCGGCATTGACCAAGTCTCTGCCGGCGGCAAGCGTGATTGAACCTCCGCCCAAGGCACCGAAGCCACCGAAGTAGTTGCTGAAATCGACCCACCATGTGGTGGAGGCCGAGGGATCGGTGAACAATCCGAGGTCTCCCGGTGATCCCACGCCGCCCTCGGCGAACAATCCCGTGGCGGGATCGACCTGACCTCGGCGGTAGAGCCAGTTTGTGGGGAGTTGACGGCTGGCATCGGCGACCACATCGCCATTGAGGCGGGTGAAGCGGCCAATGTCATTGCCGGCAGCCACAGAGATCATGCCCCGCCATGGTGTATGCCGGATTGTAGGCTTGTTGAACGGCACCGAGGTTTCCCTGGTCCGGATGGCGGCTGGTTCTCGACGACAACCGGCAGGGCAGAAGTCACCCGCTTCGAAAATGCGTGTCGGGTCCGGCAAGGCGACACCCGAGGTGTAAACGGTGGCAAACGGGTTGCGAAGTTGGACATCCTTTGCGGCGGCGATGTCGATCTCGCCGGTGCCTGTGCGAACAACCTCGTGGCGGGTGCCGCGGTTTGCGGTTGTTGTGGAAATGCGAATCGAGTCCGCCGTTTGACCATCCTTGCCGACAGCGGCGGCGTCTCCCGATGTGGAGGTGTTGGGAACTGCGGAGTAAAATTCGCCCACGAGAACCGAACCCTTGCCGGCGAGGGAGGCCATCGGGGCAACGCGGCGGTGGCTGGCCGACGTGAAATCTGAGCCCGCAGCCAGTCGGTAGCTCCAGGACTGGAGGTTGACTGGAAGTGTGGTGAGGTTGACTGGAAGTGTGGTGTTGAGGGTTTGCGGTGTGGCAAGCCACAGTGCGGGTGGCCGGTATCCGCCGTGATTGTCACCGGGTTGAAGCCATCGCTGAGGGTTATTGAAGACCAGATCGCCCGCCGCGCGCAGGGTGAGGATGCCCGGTGCCGATTTGGCCCCGTAGCGGAATGAGGAGAAATCCCAGTCAGCGGCAGTTTGGGCTTCGATATTGGTGGAACCGCCGGTCGCATTGTTGGCCAATCCCAAGGTGAGGTCTCCGGAGCGGTTGATGATTTCCACGCCGGGCGCAAGGACGAATAGCGGAGCCAGATCTGACTTTCTGGCCAGAAGCGATGAAAGCAGGGTTGATTCGTTCGCAAAAGAATCAACCGTAGTGCCGAAAAACGCTTCGTTGTCGGCATCAATTTGATCCCGCAAGAGGGTGTTCAGTTTTCCAACTTCGAGTGTTCTGGAACCAGCATCAACTGTGAGGGTTATGTCTCCAACGGTGTCGTCTGTTAAATTATATAATTTAAAACCTTCTGCAATGATAGCAGATGCACCGGTGATAGTGCTGGAGATTGGATCGATTTGAATCCCCCTGTTATCCACCGTTCGCGGGGCGCGGAGGTGGAGGGTTCCTTGGAAGCGGCCATGGAAGGCGCTGGAACCGGCCGTCAGGTAATCGCCTGCCACATACTCCCCCTAACATCGATAGGATCAACCAGACTAAAAGGCTTCACCGAGAGGTCGATGCTGGAGGATATGTCGGCGTCTTTCTGCAGATCGAGGCGGGCGGCCGTGTTTTCCGATCCATTGACCGCCGCGCCGGCTTCGAGATGGATGTGGCCGCCTTTTCCTGCATTGCTGAAGCGCTTGGCCGCCACGGTGAGGCTTGCGGTTGGTGAAAGGGTCAGGTTGTTGCGGGCAATGAGTTTGATCCGGCCGCCTGTTTCGCCGGAGGCGTCGATTTTGTTGTTAACAGTGATCGATCCTCTAACTGTGCCATCATCTGTAACGCCATCTGTGGAAAGCAAGAACGACTGCGCCGTGATATCGCGTCCGATAGTGACATCCCCCGAGCGCACGCGGAAGTCCATCGAGCGCGTGAACCCGGCGGTGCCGAGCATGGCGGTGAGGAATCGAAATCGTCGATGGAGGCCATGTCGATGGAGACGGCACCCTTTCTGCCCGCCGGAGCGGAGGCGTCAAGCGACCCGCTCGTCAGCAAGGCTCCACCCGGTGATTTGATGGTCAGCGAGCCGGCGTCTCCGCCGCCCGGGGCCGCTGCCAGCGAGAGGCGGCTGCCGGCGAGGAGTTGAACTGAGTCGGTGGCGTCGAGCACGATGTCTCCAGCGTTGGTGAAGCGGGTTTGATCGAAGAAGGATTTGGCGGTTCCTGCCACCGAGAGGAGTCCCGCTACGGAGATCGATCCGCCGGAGGCGAGTGGCGACCAGCGAGCCGCTTGGGAGGAGGATGTCCGAGCCCAGCGAGACCGAGGAGCCTGAGAGTGAGATCGTCGCGCCGAGCCCCGGCGTGCGGGTCGTGGAGCCGGGAAGTGCCGCGAAATCCAGCGCACCGGTGGAGGAGATCGAGTGGCTGACTGCTTGGGAGGCAGTGAGGGACGGAGTGGCGATGCGGAGGGAGCCTGTTGTGGAGAATGATCCGTTGTTGATCGCGGCGGCCCCGCCGGATGCGGAAAGAGAGACGGAGTTGGCACCTGAGACCGAGAAGGTGTTCTCGCCGAAGATGAGCGAGTTGGCGGAAATCCCAAGGGTGCCGGCGGAGGTCGCCGGTGCCGCGAGGGTGCTTGCGTTGTTGGGATTCGAGAAGACGATGTCCGAGGCGTTCAATGCGATCGTCGAGCCGGTGGTGGTGTAGGCCCGCAATCCCGAGGCGAAGGGGTGAGGGCTTTCGCCGGAGCCGCGATCGAGCCGTTCGCGTAGAGGTCGATCGTGGTGTAGCTCTGGAGTGTGAGGGAGTTTGTGGCGAGGGCGCTGGAGAGGAATTGGCCCTCCATGACCAGATGCGTCGCGAACTGGGAACCCGTCAAGCCGCCGGGCAGCGGGTCGAACTCTAGGCTGATTTGACCGGCACCGAGGCGAGGGCGTTCGCGGAGAGTTGCAGGGACGGGTCGATGATCGCCGAGCGCGAGGAATCGAGAATCACAGTCGAGCCGGTCAGCTTGGTGTTTTGGCCGATGCGGAGGGTGGCGTCCACCCCCGTCGTCGAGGAGCGGGACACGCCGGAAAGAGAAGCGGAAACGGCCACCAGCGCGCCATCGCCCTCGATCTGGAGGGATTCCGTCGCCGATGAGGCGCCGCTTGTCGCGATCGAGGATCCATCGGCGAGTTCCACCGAGTCCTTTGCCGCCAGAATCACTTCACCAGCGGTAAGGAGAGGCGCGTTGAGGGTCAGGTTGTTTGTGCGGACATCGACGCTGGTTCCATCCCTGTTTCTGAAGCCGCCCACAAGCAGGCTTCCAGCATTCCACGAATTGAGGAGATCGGCATACAACACTGGAGCGCCAGCGGAACTTGTTTTGGTGGGATCATCCGTAATCAGGATTGGCACATCGCTTGAGATGTCGATGGATGCAGGGCGGCCGGAACCAAATGGTTTGGAGTAAACGAATCCGGAAAGAGCGAGATTTTGGTTTCCTTGGATTTTGAGAGGGGCGGAATCCTCCGGAAGGAGGCGATTCATCTCCAAGCCCACGCGTTCGGCGGCGGATTTGAAAAACTGATTGCCGGTGAGGACTTGATATTCGACGCGTTGCGCCGAGCGTCTCAGGCGAGAGAATTTCAAATTTTGTCTGAACCGGATTCGGAGTGGCGTTGAACGCGCTGGTTGTGTAGCCGGAGATGAAATTACCGCCCTCTTCGGAAGTGAAATTCCTCAAGACCCTGCTGGAACTTCCGGCGGTGCGGACGATGTTCATTGCCTTGGAACGCCGAGTGCCGGAACCACGAGAAGCGCGCCCGGGAGCAGCGCGTAGCGTCTGGGCAGGAGAAGTAGAAGCCGGCGTTGATGTCCCCGTTGCCCGACAGAAAGATGGATTCGCCTGTTCTGAGGTTCAGACGACATGCCCCGGATCACCCGCCAGCAACGAGGAGTTCGGGCCGGTGTTGAAGTGATTCAGTGGAGCGATGCCGAGATTGTTGCTGGGGAGGATCGCGTAGGAATCGGGAACCTGTGACCAGAACAGCCCCTCACCTGGAACGGGCGAGGAGGGTGTAGTCCGCCAGATTTATGTTCGATCGCGCAGACCATGTTTTGCCCGAGTGAAGAACCAGATCTCCTGCGGAGTAGCTTTTTGAGCCCGCCCAAGTGTCCGTGGCGGTTCCCAAAGATCGCAGGCTCCCGCCAGGGTCAGGAATCCAGCGGTAGGAGAACAAATCCCCTCCGCCGCGTGTATCCAAGACGGAGCCGGGGGATGCAAAGACCGCCTCCGCTTGCAATGCGATGCCGCGCTCGGGCAGGCCCGACGTCGTGATATCAACACCTCGGGGATCGACCCATTTCAACCCGTCCGGGGAAATGCCGAAGGGGAACAGGACGTCAGCACCGGTGCGGGGATCGACACCCGACACGGAAGTCACGCTGAAATCCTCCAGACTGACGAGGAGTGATGTGGGAGTGGTCAGAAGGTCGCCCACAACGGAGTTCACGGGTTTTGTGGAATCCCTGCCATCCCACCCAAGCTCGATCGATCCGAGCGGCGCCTGCAGGGTTCCGGCTTGGCGGACCACCGAGGCATAAAGGCCGAGTCGGCCGCCGACCGAGAGAGGCAGCGGCGTCAGGTCGTCGCCGAGGATTGTGATTGTGCCCAGACGGTCCGGGGTGTCGTAGGCGAAGACCTCGGAATTTGCCGAGGTCTGCGGGTAGATTTGCGCCGCTTGGAGGATGACATCGCCCGCCACGTTGACGCAACGCCATTGCCGCGAATCTCCCCCTCCCATGCGAACATGGAGAGTCGGTTGGTGTCTTGGTGACAAGGGTTCCGGCGTCGATGAGTTGGGCGGAGACATGAATCGACCCGGTGCCTGTGGTGGGAACGACATGGTATGCGGACTTTGGGTTTTCATCGATTTTCCAGAACGGGTGGAACGTATCCGCTGGATTCAAAGGCTCGGGGTTGTATTGACCGATGGCCACATAGGAGCCGAGATCGAAACAGGAAGGCGGAGCGGATCACGCCACCGCCCGCCAGGCGTATTGCTCCGCGGGCGGAAATCGAGACCGGCTCAAGAAATTCGAGATTTCCGCCATAGGGGATCGGATCGGCGTCCTTGAAGTATTTGAATCCGAGGTCAAGAAAATCGAATCCCCCGTTCGTAAAGCGATCCATGGCAAAGAACCCGATGCCGCCGGAACCCGCAGGCGCCTGGAGTGAGGGAAGAGGCAAGAAAGGTATCTGGAGTCGGGCTGACGAGGAGTTGGTTGGAAATCGAAGCCAGGTCTGAAGTGGAAGCAACGCGAGAGGCTTCGCCGCTGGATGCCACATAGAGATTTGTGTCCGCGCCGGTCCGGATATTCTCCGACTCGGTAGAACCTGCCGGAGGAGATCGCAAGGGTTCCCACCCGCAGCTGTCTCGCCGCCGCGGTGAGCTTTCAGCACGGAATCAACATAGAGCATTTGAGAGCCGTTGAGTTCGATCCAGCCGCCATCGCTGTCCAAGCGGACAGAAACGGCGCGGCGTTGCCATGGGGTGGAGGTCAGGCCGGTGTGTGCGGGGATGTTGGCTGCAATGTCGGGGTTGATCTGCGAGGGGTGGAAGTCCAGCACGGCCGATGTGCCCGAGGCATCGAGGGTGGAGCCGGTTTCCGCGAGGATGTTGCCCGAGATTTTAATAGTGCCGCCAGGGTGGATGATGCCGGCGTTCCAGCCGTAGGGGTCGTCGAGCGGAACGGTTTTTCCAGCGACGGAGAGCTTGGCGGTGCGGGTGAGGTGGACGGTCGGCAAGGCGAAGTTGGCGATGGTGGCTTCAGGGAGTCTGAAGGACGAGCGGCCAGAGATCTCGATGGTGCCGCCCGGTGCTGTGATTTCGCCCGCCACCCGCACGAAATCCCCCGAGAGGCGCACGGAGGCTCCGGCGTCGGTGAGGATTTTTGCACCTTCCTGCAAATTGACGATGCCAAGGGCCTCGATGCGATCCAACGTGAAAGAGTCGTCGTAACCGGAGGCAGAGAGGGAGAGGCTGGCTGGTTGGCGGAGGCCCTCGGGCAGGAGGACCGGGAAGAGCGCGTCCATACCGAGGCGGCGGAACCCGAGGCCACGGAGATCAGTTGGATCGGCATCCATGATCGATGCGGTTTGGGAGCTTTCGTGGTCGCCAAGGCGGGACATGGCGTTGGTCAGTTTTGTGGCATCCGCCGAGGGCAGGTGGCGCCAGCTTTCAGCCACCGGCTCGATCACGGTTCCTGCAACGACGTTTACCCCCGGCACAAAGGAACCGTTGGCTGCCCGGGCACCGATGCCCTTGAGCGAGTAGCTTGTGAAGCCGCCCTTGCGGAAAAAGTCGGGTTGGAGGAGAAGCGTGCCTTCGGGAGCAGCGGTGCCGCCGAGTTGGATAGAGTTTGCTTGGAGCGAGAGGGAACCGCCTTTGGCGACCGAGTAGGCTTGGAGGGTGCCGTCGAGTTGAAGTTTCCCGCCAACGGTTGTGGAGAGGTTAGGGTCTTTTCCAGCGACAAGGGAGATCGAGCCGCCGTTGCCGTATTGGAATTTGCCGTTCGGACGCGCACGCACGCCGCCGGAGGCATCGACGAGCGAGCCTGGTTCGAGGAGGACCGAATAGGCGGTGAGGGCGACCGAGCCGCCTTTGAGTATAGCCTTTTCCTGGTAGGGCATGGACGACGAGGGGCGTTCATCGACGAACTGGCCGGCGACATCGAGAAGGACCCCGCGGGCGATCTGGATTGTTCCCTGGCTGGGGATAGGACTTGGTGCAGGAAACTTCTTGTCGTCGATCAACCCCTCCAACTTTGCGCGATCATAGGTCATCGGCGTGTAGTTGTAGGCCGTCATGGCGATCGAACCGCCCGGAGCGGAAATATTCGAGTTTACCGTGATATTGCGTCCGGCGAGGGTCAACGAGCCACCTGAAGGAAGTTCGAGTGGGTTGCCGGTGGGAACTGAGATATCTCCTTCGGTGTTTTCGATCGAGATGTTGCCAAAGCCTCCGCCCTCCTCTTCCCACCATTCCGAGGGAACGGTGAAGGTGGCGCCGGCGGTGAGGGGGAGTTCTGCGGGGGACCCGTCAACGACCCTGAAATCGAAAAGTGTTGCGTCAGGAGTGCCGTTGGCAAGAGCCACATTTGGTGCATATGGGGATTGCCTCAGTGGTTCTCCGGTAGGGAGGAACACATTTCTATCGCTTTGGAATTTGAGTTGGAGGGTTCCCTGCGCCGGGGGCAGGAGTTGCTGGCGGGGCCGGTGATGGATTGGCCGAGAGTTCGGCGGCGAGGGCCATTTTCGGGCGGTGATGGACAACGTGCCGGCAGCCGCGCCTTCCACATGCGTGCGCTCGTTGCCGCCGCCGAGGGGCGCCAGCGGGTGGGAATAGGTTCCAGCGGTGCCCCACTTGGCCGACGAAAACCTGGAAAGCCCGTCGTAAACGCCATCGTAGGTGACATCCGGCGTCGCGTTGTGCATGTCCACGAGGTTGGCGTCGCGCAGGAGGCGGGAGGTCCTGACGAGTCCGCCCTCGTGGGTGAAGTAGCCTCCCGAGACATCGATGGTGGCCCCGGAGGCGGCAACAACGGAATCACCGGCGGCGATCGAGATCGAGCCGCCGCGGGTGGTGAGCTGGGCGATGTCGCGTTCGGTGATGTTGGCGAAGCCGGTCAGGTCGCCCAGCGGTGCCGATCCAGCCGCGTCCGCCGTAGGTGCCCGAGCGGCGGAGATCGACAAGGAGGGGTCTGCCGCGAAGGCTGCTGGAGCGCTGGAGAGGGGAGTCGGCGAGTTCTGATCCGCGGAGTTGGATGGCGAGGAAGTTCTGCCCGAGCGGGACGAAGGCATCCATGGTGCCGCTGGCATCAAGGAGTGCACCGGAGGCGATGTTGACCTGGCCGCCAGAGAGGAGAAGTTGTTTGGCGTTCGGGGAATATTCGTCCGAGCTCACAGATCCGTTGTTGTCGGAGTCCACAAATGGCCAGATACCCGCCCTGATATTGACGAGGCCCGAGGTGGCGATGAGGGATGAGCCAGAGGCAAAGTGGACGCCGAGTCCCTCGATGTTGACTTGGGAGGACTGGGTGAGCTTGGAGCCAGGGATTTTTTTATCGGAGGAGAAGTCCGGAAGGATGCGCGTGGTGCTGCCGGGGGAGAACTCAACGATGCCTGTCAAGCTGATTCAGGAAGGGGGCTGTTTAACGGCGGAATCATATCCCGGAAATCCTACCGCGCCGTAGCTTGGCAAGGAGGTCGATGCGGCCGTTGAGGTTGACGGAGGTCGAGCTTTCCATGACGCCCGATTGGGCGATGCGCTTGCCGACGGCGACGATGGAACCGCGTTGGGATTCGACAAGGCCGGTGTTGGTCACCGTGCCGCCGTAGCTGCCGACATCTCCGACCCAGACATCGAGGCCGCGAGGCTCGGGTCGGATTCGGCGTAGGCTGCGACGCCGGCTGGAGGCCGGCGGCGAGGATCGGTTGGCCGGATGGAGTGGAAATTTCGCCCGCGTTGAGGACATTCGCGCCGACGAGCATGACGCGTCCGCCATTGCCGCCCTCGCCCTCGGGGCTGGTCAGCAGGGCACCCGGCTCCACGACGACGTCGCCGAAGATGGCGGTGGGGTCTGCGGCGAAGTCCTTCGAGAAGAGAAACTGGCCGTCTTTGTTGTTCAGCAGGCCGTTTTCGACGAGGGCGTCGTTGATCGGAAGGGAGGAGGCGACGAGGGCGCGGGTGTTGATTTGGGAGCCGGCCCCGAAGATGATGCCGTTTTGGTTGATGATGTAGACTTGGCCTTGGGCGTTGATGCGGCCGCGGATTTGGGAGGGTTTTTGGGCGGGGTCGAAGACTTTGTTGAAGGCGATCCACTTGGTGGCGTCGGCACCGCCGGCGGACTGGTCGAAGTTGACGGTGGTGTCGCGGCCCACGTGGAAGGTTTCCCAGTGGAGGAGGGCTTTCGAGTCTGTTTGTTTGATGCCCACGGTGTTGCCCGATTGGGTCGGGGCGTTGGCGCCTTGCCATTTGGCGTTTGGGCCGGTGAGGACTTTCAGTCCGCCCTCGGCGAGGCCGTTAGGGATAGATGGAAGCGCATAACCGCCGTGCGCACGGCGGCCTGGAGGCGGCGCATGTCGGTGACGACCTTGGTGGTGCGGGCGAGGCGGTCTTGGGCGCGGATTTTGAGGCCTCGGCGGCTTCGGCTCCCGCTTGTGCGCGGGCCGTGGCGTTGCGTTTCGCGTTTTGCGGTGACGCCGCCGCGGGAGGATGTCGCCAGCGTAAATGGTCGACAGGGCGCCGAGGGCCATGGCGGCGAGGAGGACGAGGGAAATGCCCGCCCGGAGCCTGTGGTGGCGGGCGAGGGGTTGAAAGGCATGGAATCTGTGTGGGCTGCGATGAACGGACATACGGCGGGTTCCCTAAGATCGACGGGAAGAGGTCGGAGTTGAGCGCCGGGGGTGTAAAGAAACTGTCGCTTGAAATCTCATGGGGTTGTGCCTGTCGAGATCAGGCCGGGCAGGGCGATTTCGTTGATGGTGACGGGGGACTTGGCTTGGAGGCGTTCGAGGTAGGCCTGGCGGTTGAGGGCGGCGCGCTCCTGGCGGAGGGCGGCGGCGAGTTGCGGACGGACCTCCTCGAGGGTGGCGGTGCGGGGTTCCTTGAGGTCGAGGATTTTCACGAAATAAAATCCGTCTCCGAGGGCGACGGGGCCGATTGTGGTGTTTTTGGCGGCACCGGCGAGGGCTTCGCGGATGGCGGGTTGGATCGAGTCCTCGGTGAGCCAGCCGATGTCACCGCCGTTGGCGGCGCTGCGGGGTTCGTCGCTGTGCGCCTTGGCCAGGGCGGCGAAGTCACCGGTCTTGATTGTTGCGGCGAGGGAGTCGGCTTCACTCTTGGCCTTCGCGGGGTCCTCGGACGAGGAGATGAAAATCTGGGCGAGGCGGAACTGGCGAGGGAGGCGGAGGGTGTCCTTGCGGGATTCGTAGAGGGCGGAAATCTCGGCATCGCTCGGATAGTCGGCGGGCACGGCGGTGACGGACTCGAGGAAGCTCTCCGCGAGGGCGGCATCGCGCACGCGATCAAGGAGGGCTTTGGTGTCGGGCTTTTTGTCCCAATCGGACGCCTTTGCCTCGGCGAGGAGTTGTTGTTGGAGAAGGACGGAGCGCACGGCACGGCTGAGGGCGGCGGGATTTTGGAGAAGGGCGTCGCGTTGGGCCTGGGTGACTTCGCCGAGGTAGGGTTTGATCTGCGAAGCGGTCACGTCCTTGTCGCCGGCGCGGGCGATGACGGGGTCGTTGGCTTGCAATGGTAGGGCGGCGAGGAGGACGAGAGCGGCGGCGCGGGGAAGCATGGGAGTTTTAAGTTTTAAGAATCGGAGCGAAGCGCAGAAAGACTGCCAAAGGCAGCCCGAAGGGTGAAGCGTAGCGGAATCAATTAAGTTTCAAGTGGCGGAAGGTAGGGGAAGTTTTCAGAGTTCAGTTTTCAGGGGATTGCGATGCGGAGATTTTCTTCTCCTCCGTGTTCTCTGTGTCCTCCGTGGTTAATTTGTCTTCTTGGCTTCGTCGGCGGGGATGCGGGCGTCGGCGAGTTGGTCGGCGAAGTCCTGGACGAGGTTTTGGAATTTGACGCGTTGGGCGGCGGTGAAGGGTTCGCGGGCGAGGATGGCGTCGCCGAGGCCGAATTTCTCGTAGCGTTCGAGTGTGGCCATGGCGGCTTTATACATTTCGATGTTTTTGAATTGCATGTCCTGGACCTTGCGTTCGAGGGCGAGGGATTTGGCCTCGAGTTCGCGGCGTTGGATTTCGCGTTTCACGGCGAGCTTGCCGATCTGGTCGTGGGATTTTTTCCACTTGGCGAGGGAGGCCTCCTGGTCGGCGATGGTGGCGTCGCGCTCGGCGAGGGTTTTTTTGAGGCCCGAGATGAGGTTGGTCGAGGTGTTGCGCTCCTCGGCGAGTTCCTTGGCGAGGGCGGTCGATTTGTCCTCGAACTCCTGGGCTTTGGCCTCGGCGGCGTATTGGGCAGCTTGGGCGTTCGCGAGCTGGTTCTGGGCGTCGCGGAGCTTGAGGCATGGTGTCGCGGAGTGCCCATGGAATTTTTCCGTGGGATCCTCGTCCGCCGCATGGACGACGGTGGAGGCGAGGAGAAGGGTGGCGAGGAGGCGTGTGGTCTTCATGTGCGGTTAGAATTTGGAGTCGATTTCAACGTAGAAGATGTTCGTGTTGTATTGGGGGCCGGCGATGCTGTCGGATCCCATCCAGCGCAGGCCCATGTAGACGTTTTCGGAGAGGGAGTAGAATCCGCCGACGGTGAAGCCCTGCATGTTGGTGCCGCCGCCGCCGAAGTCAGTCGTCGTTGAAGCCGTCCACAACGAGTCGGAGCCGATCCAGCGGTAGCCAGCCGGAGAGGAGCCAGTCGCCGCGCTTCTTGAGGGCCAGGAGTGCCGACGCGGAGGTCGACGCCACCAGCCGTAGGGTCGCCCTCGTAGGCACCGATGTTCATGAGTTCGAGTGGTGTCGACGGGGCCGCGGTTGTTGACGGCGATGGCGTCGATGTCGTCGTTGTCGAAGGCGAGGTTCTGGACGGAATTCGCCTACGAGCAGAGACGCGGACAGGTTCAAGCCGTCGTATGAGCAGAGTTCGGTGGTGAGGGCGAGTTCGGTGAATTTGGTCGCGAGGCCGTAATATTGCCACTGGTTGATGGCTCCAGAAGTCGTTGCTCGCGTCCGGAACGATGTCGCGGATAGGCCATGTAGGTGTTGCCCTTTTGGGCGAACGACGGGCGGCTGTTGTCTGTGTTGCTGGCGTCGTTGGAAGTGAGGCGAGGGTGTAGGGCGTGGAGAGGTTGCCCTCGATGTTGTGGAACCAGTAGAGGGCGCCGCCTGTTTTCCATGTCCAGTCATCGGCGAATTCCCACTCGAAGCCGGTTTGGATGGCAAAGAGGTATTTGTCAGTAGCTCGCGAATTTCTCCGGCTGGTTCGAGGAGAAGTTGAAGTCCGTGTTGTAGACGACGAACGCGCGCCACCGGTCACGTAGGGTTGGAAGGTTTCGGTGACATCCGCCTTGAGGGTGAGGGCGGCGCCGTCGAAGCCCAGGTCGTCGTCCCAGACGAGCCGGGTCGAGAAGAACGGGTTGTCGAAGCGGCCGACCCAGGCGGTGGCGCCGATGACCTCGCGGTAATCGGTGTCGTAGCGGAGGAAGGCGCGGTCGAGCCAGATGGCGTATTTGGCGAAGTTGCCGCCCTGGTTTTGGGTGGCCGAGTTGGCGGTGCCCATGCCTTGGTTGGTCGAGACTGGGGTGTTGTTGTTGCCGGTGGCGATGCGGAACCCGCTGGTGAAGTTTTCGCCCATATCGAAATCGAGGGCGAAGCGCATGCGCAGGAGGTATTGGTTGCGGTTCTGGTTGACGTTGAGTTGCGGGGCGAACTGGTTGCCGGTGGTATCGAAGGGGGCGCCGGTGTTGATGGCGTTGAAGTTCGGGAACGCGCCGGTAGGCATCGTTGCCGCTCGGGAAGTAGGTGCCCGCGTAACGGAAGCGCAGGTCGAAGGCCGGCTTGGCTTTTTCAACCCATGCCGGGAGTTTGAACGTGTTGGCGATCTTGCCGATGGTGCGGTCGGTGGCGAGTTCGAGTTTGATCTCCTCTTTGATCTGCTCGCGGACGGGAGCTGGAATATAGCTCACGCGGATGTCGCCAGGCGCGGCGAGGTGTTTGATCCTGCGGGGTGCGGAGGTGGCGACAACTTGGACGGCTGCGGCCTCGGCGATGGCGACCATCTCTGTCTGGTTCTGCGCGCGGACGGCCATGGCCTCGGCCTCGGCCTGCGTGATCATGTCGTTCGCCTCGGCCTTTGTGAGGATGCCGCGTTCGACGAGTTTGTTGATGAGGTTGATGGTGACGTTGCCGGTGGGGGTGTAGGAGGATCAGGGCCAGCGCCGAGCGGCGGGGCGGCGGGAGCTGGTTCTTGGGGCTTGGATTCGGAGGGCAGCAGGGCGATGCCTTGGGTCTCCTGCATGGAGACTTGGGGTTCCATGCCGGTCTCGGTGAGCGGCATGGCGGGGCGCTGGGCGGATTCGGGCGAAGGGCTTGGAGTGGGCGAAGGGCTTGGAGCCGGTGCGGATTTTTTCTCCGTGGCGGTCGGGGTGACGCCTTGGGTTTCCTGCATGGCGACCTGGGGTTCCATGCCGGCTTCGTTGAGCGGCATGGGGGGGCGCTTGGCCGGAGTTGGGGAGGGCTCGGCGGCGGCGTATTCGAAGACGAGTTGTTTTTTTGCGCCCTCGGAGGAGCGGGTGACGCTGTAGTCTTGCGCGAAGGCAGCCGCCGGGATCAGGAGGTAGGCGAGCGCTCGGGTGAGGATGGTTTTTTTCGGGACGGGCATGGGATCAATTGGGTCGGGTGGCTTTGAGACGCATCACAATCGGCATGGGCATGCCATCGGGCGGGGGAGCCTGCAGTTGCAATCCAGTCAAAATTTCCTGTCGGATGGCGGTATCGGTGGCTGGGTCGCCTGTGGAGCCGGCGAGGGTGGCGCGGGTGATGCGGCCGGTGGCGTCGAGCCAGATGCGCGCGGTGACGTTCATCGAGGCGGCGCGGGTTTTTGTGGGAGCGGAGGGCCTGGACGACGCTGGTTTGGACATTTGCGGCATAGGCGCCGTATTTGGAGCCCTTCTTGCCGCCCGATCCCTTGCCTCCGATCATGCCGCCGCCGCCGCCCTTGGCGAGGCCGAAGCCATCGTTGCCATCGCCCTCGATGTTTGTGCCCATCGGGGCGGGCTCAGGATCGGCCGCCTGGGGCTCGGGTTCGGCGGCCTCCTCGGGTTGGAAGGTCTCCTCCTGTTGCTGGACCTCGGGTTCGGGCGGGCGTTCCTTCGGAGGAGGTGGCGGGGGCGGAGGGGTGGTGGAGGCGGAGGGAGGCTGATGTTGACGACCGGGGAGGATTTCTTTTCGGTGTGCTTTTCGGGAGGAACGAGACGCCCACGGCGACAGCCACAAGGAGGCCGGCACCGATGAAGAGGGCGGTCTTGTGTTTTTTGAAGAAGGAGGGTTTCTCCGAGTTGTCTTCGTCGAAATCCACAGCGGGGTTATTTCGGGGCTTGGGTGGCGAGTCCGATCTTTGTGACGCCGATGCGGCCCACGACGTCGAGGACGCTCATGACCACCTGGTATTGGGTGGTGCCGTCGCCGCGCACGACCACGGGGAAATCGGGTTCCTGGGCCTTGTAGGCGTTGAGTTTCGCCTCGAGCTCTTCGAGGGAGACGGGAACGGTGTCGAGGAAGACATTGCCTTCGTTGTTCACGGTGATGGCCTTGCTTTTCGGACCGCCGAGCGCCGGTGCGGCGCTGCCTTTGGGAGGTCGACCTGAGGCCTTGGACGCCCGCGGTGGTCAGTGATGATAAAAATCAGGAGCAGCACGAGGTAGAGGTCCACCATGGGGGTGACGTTGATGTCGTCGTAGGATTTGTCGTCTCCGGCGTCCATGGCTCAGGCTTTCTTGTGGGAGATGGAGCCGAGGATTTCGGCCTGTTCGCTGCCGCGGTTTTCCTCGAGGCGGGCGGCGTCCTCCGGGGTTCTGATTTGGCGGATGGGGACGGTGAGGCCGGCTTCGCTGGGTGGCGGGTAGAATTCTGCGACCTTGGCGACGAATTCGTCGATGAAGACCTGCATGGAGCCGATGACTCCTTTGATGCGGGTGTTCAGGAAGCTATACATGAAGAGCGCCGGGATGGCCACGACCAACCCGGCGGTGGTGGCAAGGAGGGCCGAGGCGATGCCTGGGGCGATCGAGTTGACATCCACCTCGCCGGATTTGGCGATGATGGCGAAGGTGATCATAACGCCCACGACGGTGCCGAGGAGGCCGACGTAGGGGCCGCCCGCGATGCTGACGGTGAGGTAGACGATGCCTTTGTTCAGGCGGTGTTGTTCGTGGACGAGGGCGGCGTCGAGGGCGGCGCGGATGGCTTGGATCGAGCGGGCGGAGAGGCCCTGGCCCTTGTTCTTTCCAAATCCGAGGCGGTGGCGGATTTCCTCCGAGCCCACGTGGTAGACGTGGTAGAGAGGCGATTCGGCGAGGAGTGCGACGGTGGATGAGCCGAGTTTGCCGCCGAAGGATTTCGCGGCTTCGGGGTTGTCGAGATCCATGGCGGTGAGGTCGGTGGCGACGTTGTGCCAGAGTTTCTGGAAGGTTTCGTTGCCTTTTTCCATTTTGCCGAGGCGGATGTATTTCACGACGGCAACGGTCCAACCGGCGAACATCATGATCACGCAGACGACGACGGCGATCCAGCCGTCGAACATCATGTTGTTGGCGATGTCGCCGAAGAGCATGACGTGCTCAAGGGCGCCGCCGTGGCCGCCGCCCGTGCCGCCTTCGGCAGGTTGGGTCGAGAGGAGTTTCGTGCTGGCGTCGTTGCCGGCCTGGCCGGTGTGGGCGAGGGCGATCCAGCCCGGGGAGCGGGCGGTTTTGGCAAGGAAGAAGGCGTCCATTTCGCCCACGAGGCCGTTCTTGCCAGCCGAGTCCGCGCCAAGGGTGGCGTCACCCGAGAGGGCGGGGGTTTCGGCCATGAGGACGGCGACCTCGTTGGCGTCCACGAGGAGTTTGGTTTCCGCGCCATCCGAGACGACGGCGATGTGTTTCCAGACATTTGGCTGGAGGGGTTCGCCTGGGGTGGATTTTGACGAACCTGACGGAGATGTGAGGGTGAGGACTGGGGCGCCGTTCTCGAAGCCTCAGGGTAAGGCGGCCTGTGTCGGTGCCCCAATCGAAGAGGACGCCCTTTGGGTTGATGGTTGTTTGTTTGAGCCAGAGGAGAGAGGGTGATCAGGTCGCCCGCGTTGGTTTGGAGGGTGTCCGAAGCAGGGATGGTGATGGCGGTATTGCCGAGGAGGCGCATGCCCGGGCCGATGAGCGAGCCTTCGGAGAGGGTGCCGCCGGTGGAGGCGGTGTTTTTGTTTTTGGTGGCGTCGGGTGGGACGGGGGCGGTGAAATTGTAGGCGAGGATGGTGGCGTCGTCGTAGGCGGCTAGGGGATCGGCGGCTTGATCGGCGGTGATCTCGGGGTTGCCGCTGTAGAGCCAGAATTTGGTCTGGGCCTTGTTCTGGACATCGGGGATGCGAATCCAGACGAACGCCTCGTTCATGAGGGCGTCCCATTTTTCGACGCGGTGTTCGAAGACGGTCTTGTCGTCGTCCGACACAAAGCGGAGGTCTGTGCCGTCCTCCTTGGCGAGGGAGAAGTCGAAGATTGCCCGAGTGGAGGCGCAGGAGGACGAGCGAGTCGCCCGCGTTGTCGCCGATCTCGAATCCCGATTGGGTGGTGTCGAGGACGACGGGGTGCGGGCGCTCCAAGTCTTGTCCCACCAGGCCGAGGCGTTGGTGGTGGCGAGGGCCAGGAGGGCGGCCGGCAGGAGGAGTTTGTTGAGGATGCGTGAGGTTTTCATCGAAGTGTGGTTCAGAGTTCCGCAGAGATGCGGAAGGTGAAGAGCGGGGATCCCGCGGTGACTGGTTCCTGGGTGATCTGAGGAATTCCGATGAGGAATTCGCCGTTGAGGTGGCCGACGAGGCGGATGCTCGTGCCGAACCCGTAGCTCCAGAGGGTGAAGGTGGATTCCTGTTCAGGGAGGGGGTCGTTGAGGGAGGCGTAGCCGGCGTCGATGAAGGCGAAGAAGCGCCATTCGTTGCCTTCGGGGAGGCGGCTCAGGAGGGAGGGGGTTTGGAATTGGAGGGTGCCGGCGATGGCATTGTCACCGACGACGGTGGATTCGAGGTAGCCGCGGACGGTATTGAGTCCGCCGAGGCTGAATTGTTCGGTGTCCACAAGCGGGTTCGCGGTTGCCTGGCCTTGGACGGCGGCGAGGAGTTGGAAGTCCCAGGGGAGGTTCTGGGTGTGGTCGACGCCGCCGCGGAAGTAGAAGAAGTTCGCAGTGGCGTTGTAGCGGCGGTTGTCGAAGTCGATGGCCTCCTGTTCGCCGGTGCCGCGGAACGAGAAGGTGACGCCGCCGGTGAGTCCGGTCTCGTAGTGTTTCCCGATTGAACTGGCGTTGTAGTTGATGCTGAAGGGCCAGTATTGGAGAGGGGAGGAGATGGTTTGGTCGCCCACAACGAGGTCTTGGGCGAAGTCCTTGTAATCCATACCCATGCTGGCCGAGTGGAAGAAGCCGGTTTTCGAGGGGAGGTTGAAGAGGAAGCGGCCGCCGTAGATTTCGCCGTTTCCGAGCGAGTCGGTGCCACCGAGGGTCGAGACCTCGCTGTTTTGGCGGGTGGCCTGGAGCATGAGGGAGGCCCAGTCGATGGCCTCGGTGCGGGCGATGTAGTAGCCGGAGAACACGAGGGCGTCGCTCGGGCGTTGGGGGGCGATCTGGAAAGCGGCGCCGATGGTGTGGCCGAGTTGCCAGAGGTTGTCGTAGCGGAGGGCGGTATCGAGGCGGAGGGGGGTGGTGTTTGGGCTGTAGCGGTTGTTGAGTTCCACCGAGCCGTGGAGCGGGAACTTGTCTTTGACGGAGAGTTCGACATCCACCGTGCCCGGGGCGGCACCTGGAGCGAGCGAGGGTGTGACTTGGAGGTCGCCGTTTTGGTTGAGGGCGAGAATGTCGCGTTGGACGTCGTTGAAGTTCGGGATGGATCCCTCGGCGAGGGAGGGGGCCATTTTTTTGATTTTTTCGATATCGAAAAAGCGCGAACCCTTGACGCGGAGGCGGCCGATGGGGGCTTCGGAGACGCGGAGGACGATGACGCCCGAGGTCACGCTTTGAGGTGGGATGGAGACGGAGACGGTTTGGAAGCCCGCTTCGTGGTAGGCGGCCTCGAGGGCGGTGCGGGCGTTTTCGACATCAACCGGCGTGCGGCCGGGTCCGAGGAAATTGTAGACGGCTTTGTCCACCTCGTCGCGCGGAAGGGTGCTGGAGCCGGAGATGCGGTATTCGCGGATTAGAAAGGTGTCGTTGGCCGGGGCGTCGACAAAGGGTGGCGGCTCCTCGAATGCGGCGCGGGCGTCACTTCCGGCGTGGCATAACGCGAGTGCGGCCGCGAGGGCGAGTGCCCGGTTGGCGGAGTTAATTCTGCGCGATTTTTGGCCTGCTCCAAACATGCAAAGGGCCGGGATTCGACGGGAAGTCGGACTGTGGCTCAAAAAGACTTTTGTTAAGAAATTGTAACCTTCTAAAAGCTCGAAAACGGCGTGGTTTTTTGATGCTTGCGGAGGGGAAGGGCAAAAAAAAAATTGCAATAAACCACTGGACTCCGTAGATAAGTCGTTCATGCCAAGAAAACCATCCGGCCTGCCCCTGCGAGGGAAGTTGAATTTGACCATGCATCCCGAGATTCGCGCCTATGCGGACGAGCTGTCTGTGAAGAGGCGGCGATCAATTTCGCAACTGGTTGAAGATTTGATCGAGGCGGAGTGGATGAGGCAGCACCAGCAACCGCAACCGCCGGCCGGATATGTGCTCCCGCCGCAGGGGATGTATCCGCAGGGATATGCGGCTCCTCAACCAGGCGCTGTGTATTATCCTCCGCCGCAGTAGGGGAGAGTGAGGAGATCGACTTTTCCCCGACCAGAACGAAACCAACCAACAACAAAACAACATATAGAAAATGGCTAATCTTACAAAACGCGACCTCGTCCTTTCCATCAGCGACAAAACCGGCCTGACACAGCAGGAGGTTTTCAGCGTGATCCAGTTGACCCTCGACGGCATCACCGATGCGTTGGCGACCGGGAGTGATGTGGAGCTTCGGAACTTTGGTGTGTTCGAAGTGCGTCTCACGAAGCCCCGTGTGGGCCGCAATCCGAAGGCGCCTCAGAACGAGGTGGAAATTCCCGCGCGTGCGATCGTGAAGTTCAAGTCTGGCAAAATCATGCGCCAGAAGGTTCTTCTCCGCACGGAGGAGCTTCGCAACAAGGCGTAAGCGGTCACAGTCGATGTGGCATCCCGTCGCCGGAGGAGATTCTTCCGGCGGGGGTGCTCAAGGAGCCCTTCGGGGCTCCTTTTTTTTAGCAGGTTACAAAAAATCCCGTCTTTTCGGAGTGTTGTTTGGTAGCGGGGGGGGCGCCAGGTCGCACTTCCGGGCGTGTGGCCGGGGAATGTGAATTGGACGGCGGAACTACCGCATGAGTGGGACGCCGTCGCGGAGGAGTTGTTCCACGAAGCCGGTGTGGTATTTGCCCATGCGGAAGTGGTCGTTGTGCATGATCGCGAGCTGGAAGGGGATGGTCGTCTTGACGTCGGTGATCATGTATTCGTTGAGGGCGCGGGACATGCGGTGGATGCAGGCGGTGCGGCTGGAGGCGGTGGCGATGACCTTGGCGATCATCGAGTCGTAGTTCGGAGGAATGGGGTAGCCGGCGTAGGCGTGGGAGTCGATGCGGACGCCGCGGCCACCGGGGGCGTAGTAGAGTCCGATTTGGCCTGGGCAAGGCATGAAATTTTTCTCGGGATCTTCGGCATTGACGCGGCATTCGATCGCGTGGCCGCGGGGGGTGGCATTGACGACGTGGCTGTCAAGGTGTTCGCCGGCGGCGACTTGGATTTGTTGTTTTACGAGATCGCAGCCGTAGACCTCCTCGGTGATGGGGTGCTCGACCTGGATGCGGGTGTTCATTTCCATGAAGTAGAAATTCCCGTCGTCATCCACGAGGTATTCGATAGTTCCGGCGTTTTGATAGCCGACGGTCTCGCAAAGTTTGATCGAGGCGGCGCCCATTTTTTCGCGGAGTTCGGGGGACATGAGCGGGGAGGGGCATTCCTCGACGATTTTCTGGTTGCGGCGTTGGAGGGAGCAGTCGCGTTCGCCGAGGTGGACGATGCGGCCGTGTTGGTCGCCGAAGACTTGGAATTCGATATGGTGGGGGTTGACGATGAATTTCTCGATGTAGACGGCGCCGTTGCCGAAGGCTTTGTCGGCTTCCATGCGGGCGGCGTGGTAGCCTTGGACGAGGCTTCCTTCGTTGCTGGCGATGCGCATGCCGCGCCCGCCGCCACCGGCGACAGCTTTGATCATGACGGGGAAGCCGATTTTGCGGGCGATTTTAAGGGCTTCCTGTTCGGAATCGACGATGCCGTCGCTGCCCGGGGAGATTGGCACGCCGGCCTTGCGGGCGCAGTCGCGGGCGGAATTTTTGTCGCCCATGAGCCGGATGGCTTCGGGGGTGGGGCCGATGAACTTGATATTGCAGGAGGCGCAGACCTCGGCGAAGTGGGCGTTCTCGGCAAGGAAGCCGTAGCCCGGGTGGATGGCGTCGGCGTCGGCGATCTCGGCGGCGCTGATGATGCGGTCGATTTTGAGGTAGCTTTCGGAGCTGTTTGCGGGGCCGATGCAGATGGCTTCGTCGGCGAACTGGACATGGAGGCTGTCGATGTCGGGCTCGGAGTAGATGGCAACGGACTGGATGCCCAGTTCCTTGCAGGCGCGGATGATGCGAAGGGCGATCTCCCCGCGGTTGGCGATGAGGATTTTTTTGAACATGGAGCGGGGAGGCCCGGGTGTTATTTGAGGCGGAAGAGTGCCTGTCCGAATTGGACGGGTTTGCCGTTTTCCGCGCAAATCTCGGCGATGACGCCGGAGGTCTCGGCCTTGACTTCGTTCATGACCTTCATGGCTTCGATGATGCAGACGACGGTATCGGGGGTGACTTCCTGGCCGACGCTGACGAACGGAGCGGTCTCTGGGGAGGAGGCGGCGTAGAAGGTGCCGACCATGGGGGATTTGATTTCGGGCCCGGCTGCAACCGGAGGTGCGACAGGGGCTGCGGGCCCGGCGGCAAGGGCATGTGGAGCGTGATCGGCGACGGGGGCCAGCAACGGTTGGCTGACACGGATCTGGCCGGTGGCTTCGGAGGTCTTGAGGGTGATTTTGAACCCTTCGCGTTCCATTTTGAAAACGGCGACGCCGTTTTTCTTCATGAGGTCGATGAGTGTGCGTATTTCTTTGGTATCCACAATAAGGCAGGGTTTTTACTGACCGCGGATGATGTCACGCGCTGTCTTGCGGGGTCAAGACATGGAATTGCGTGGTGGTCAATACGAGCGGATGGAGTTGAGAACGCCTTTGGTGTTTTTGGCGAGAGGGTCGATATTCCAAAGGAGAAACCCGCCGGAGGTGCGGGGAGTAGTGGATTTTTCGATGGCGAGTTGGCGGTCGATCTCGCGGCGGTCCCAGCCGTGGGAGGTCATGCGGTCGAGGGCGATGCCCGGGAGGATCGGGATGCCGCGGGGGTTGACTTGCGGGTGGCGCCACCAACGAAGGAGTGATGAGAAGCTCTGCGGTCCGGCATCCGGCCAATAGAGTTGCGGAGCGAGGTAGTCGACCCAGCCTTCCTTCATCCATGCGAGAGGGTCGGAGAAGAGGTCGTTGTATTGATCGACGCCCGCTTTGACATCCGGCGGCGAGCCTTTGGTGTAGATGCCGAAGGGGCTGACGCCGAATTTCACATTCGGGCGGACCGATCGGATGGTATGATTGATTTCCTTGATGAGGGTGTTGACGTTGTGGCGGCGCCAGTTCGCTTTGGAAAGTGAGCCGCCGGCTTTGATGTGGGCGGCGTGGGTTTTGTCGTCGGGGAATTTCGGGAGGCCGCCCTTCGGTGTCGGGTAGGGGTAGAAATAGTCGTCCATGTGGACGCCGGCGATGTCGTAGCGGGTGACGAGGTCGCGGACGACGTCGTTGATGTGGCGGCGGACTTCCGGGGCGCCGGGATCCATCCAGAGCACGTTGCCGATCTTGTAGGTGAAGTGGGGGAGGCGGCGGGAGATGTGGTTCTGGGCGCGGGTGTGGGTGGCATTGGCGGCGGCGCGGTAGGGGTTGATCCACGCATGCACGGAGAGGCCGCGGGATTTCGCCTGGGAGATGAAAAACGCCAGAGGGTCGTAGCCCGGGGAGCGGCCTTGGACGCCGGTGAGGTATCTGCTCCAAGGTTCGAGGCGCGACTCGTAGAGGGCGTCGCCCTCGGGGCGGACTTGCAGGAGGACCGAGTCGAGGCCTGCGGCCTTGGCGGTGTCGAGGAGGCGAACGGCCTCGGCTTTTTGGGCGGATTCGGAGAGGCCGGGTTTCGAGGGGAAGTTGATGTTGTGGACGCTGGCGATCCAGGCGCCGCGCATTTCGGCGTGGAGGCTTGGGACAAGCGCGAGGGTGGCGCAGACGAGTGGCAGGAGGTGTTTCATGGGTTGTCTAATAAATGAATGATTCCCGGGGCGGTTCGGTTGGGACAACCCGGTCAGCCCGCAGGACGGCCTTGTGGCGGCCGTTTTCGACGGGAAAGGTGGCGAGGCCGATGACTTTGACCCAGCTGGATTCTCCGAAATCCACCGGCCCGCTTGTTTCCACAACGATTCCCGCAGGGCGAGCATCAGCAGCGCAGCACATGACGAAGAGCCGGACGAGGTGGAAGCGGTTGTCGGCTGGGTTGTCGGTGCGGGCGGGAACGAGTTGGCCGACGACTTCGACCTCACGTGCGTCGAAATCCGCGCGCATTATTTCGTCCGTCGCGGCATACATGAGGTCGACGGTTTCGGCGACGATGCGGCCCTCGGCGTTGGTTTGGAGGTAGAGGGCGGGGTCCATCATAGTCCCCTCGCCAACGGTGCCGTCGTGCCTCGGGAGGGCCGGATCGAGTGCTGGGGAGAATGCGGGAAGGTCGTCGATATGGTCGACCACTCCGCGGTTGAGAACGGTCGACGCGCTGAAGTGGTCTTGGGAGATCGAGGCGGTGGCAAGGAGGGGCACGACGAGCACGGCGATGGAGGCGAGGCCAAGGGAGTGGTGGTCGTGGGAGCCGCAGCTGTTTTCGCAGCAGTGGTGTTCGGGAATAAAAAACACCGTGGCGGCGAGAAGCGTGAGCACAATCCCGGCGGCAAGGGCGAGCCATTGGAAGGAGGGGTGGAGGTAGGAGACGATGCGGCCGCTGAGGCAGAAGTGGAGGATGACCGCGCCCCAGAGGAGGAGAATGGCGGGAATGGCCAGTCGGTTGAGGCGTGCGCTCATGGAAAGACGATACCCAGCCGGAGCGAGAGGAGGCCGATGAGAATGAAGAGGCCCACGGCGAGGCCGGCGACGAAGCGGCGGGTGAAGACCATGTTGTAGACGAACAGGAGTTTCAAATCGATCATGGGACCGAACACCATGAACGCGAGTTTCGCAACCGCCGGGAAGCTGACAAAGGTCGCGGCGATGAAGGCGTCCGAGGAGCTGCACAGCGAGAGGATGGCCGCAAGGGTCATCATGGACGGCACGGCGAGGAGTTCATTGAGGGCGAGTGGGAGGAAGATTTCCTGGTTGATAGCGGTGCCGAAGACGGAGGCAACGGCCACGCCGAGCACGAAGTAGACGGTGACATCGAGAAAATCGCGGGTGCCCGCGTGCATGGCGGCGGCGAGGCGGCGAGGCAGGGGTTCGTGGCGAGGCGCGTCGTGGGCATGGCCGCATTGGTCGAGGACGGATTTTTTCAAGACCGCGCGGATGGGGAGGTTGAGGACGGCGAAGCCAGCGATGGCTGCGACAAAAGCGCCGAGGCCGAGGCGGAGTGCGGTGAATTCCTCGGGTCCCTGACCGCGAAATGCGGCGTAGGTGCTGATGGCGGTGATGGGATTCACGATCGGTGCTGCGAGCATGTAGGCCACGGCGTTGGAGACTGGCAGACCCTTGGCGACAAGGCGGCGGATGACCGGGACGATGCCGCATTCGCACATGGGAAAGACAAGGCCCAGCAGGGCGCTGACGCAGATGCCCACGGCCGGACGGCGGGGGATGAGGCGCGTCATGACGCGGGCCGGGAGGAACTGGTCGATGAGGCCCGAGAGCAGCGTCCCGAAAAGAATGAAGGGGATGCCCTCGAAGAGAATGCTCAGGAACGAGTAGGAAAAATCGGGGAGGCTGAAGGAGAACCAGTGGCCGCTCATCGTGCTGCGGTGGTGGGCGTCGAGGTTCCTATGGCCATGCGATCGGGAGGCGTGGAGCGACTATGCCGCAACGTCCTTTAGCGGGAGGGATGCAGCGGCCGTGGCCTTTTTGCGCCGTGTGTAGGGGCGTCGCTTGCGAGGAGCCGGTTGTTCCAGCACGGGTTCTGTGGAGGGAGCGGTTTTTTTGCGGCGGGTGGTGGCGCGGCGTTTTGGGGGTTCGGCGGGTTCCGCCTTTTTCTTGCGGCCGGCGCCGGGTTTAGCGGGTTTCCTGGGGGTTGGTGCCTTTTTTACGGCGGAGCGGCGGGCGCGGGTGGAGGCCGGGAGCAAATCGCGCGCACTGAGAAGCGGCGGCACGGGCATGGCTTCGTGCTCGAGTCCCTCGAATTGGCGGGTGTGTGTTTTAGCGCCTTGGACATAGTCGCCGGCCGCTTCCAGGAGTCTGGACACATTTGTTTCCCAAGTCGCGTATTCGAGAAAGGCGTCCCACTCGGGCTCTGGAAGCTCGCTGTGGAGGAGGGTGGCCATGCCGTCCGCAACGGCATCGCTGGAATCCGGCGGGACATAGAGCCCCAGGCCGAAATGCTCGACGAGATCGCGCATGGGGCTGGTGCCGCTCGATGCCAGAACGAGGCGGCGGGCCTGGGCTGCGGTGGAGAGCGTGCCCGACTGCGAGTGGTAGGATGACGAGTAGGTCATCAAAATGAAATCGGCCGCTGCGAAGTAAGCGACCCGCTTTTCCTCGGAGACAAATTCATCGGAGATGAAGACGCGTTTCGAGACGCCGAGGTCGTCGGCAAGCATTTGGTAGTATTTGAGCGGGCGGTCGCGGTGGGAGGACACGGTGCCGAGGATCACCAGATGGGCTTTGGGGTTGTCGAGAAGTGCTCGGATCGAGAGGTCGAGGTTTTTGTGGTTTCGAACGCTGCCGAAGGCGAGGAAAACCTTGCAGCCGCGAGGAGCCATCCAACTTTTCCGGATTTGACGGGAACTTTCCTTGGAGTGGAGGACGGGGTCCGGGCCGATGGGAGCCTCCACTGTGCGGATGAATTTTGGGATCGGGGAGGGAGGCGGGAAGCGCTTGTGGGCGACGGCAATGCGGTAGGGTTTGTAGGCGATGCGAGAGGAGAAGTGCTGCCACCATTTGGGGCCGAGTTGGTGGTCGCGGACGGGAAGGTGGAGGTTCATCGCGTAGATGACCTTGCGGAAGAGCGCCAGGAGGATGTGGGGCCAAATCCAGAGGGCGGACTGGGCATCCACATGGCTGCCGGAAAGCACGAGGGTGGGACGTTTTTGGAACACATGCCAGGCGAACCGAAACTGGTTGCGGGTGGTTTGGAACGCCTTGTTCAGCTTGCGGCTGGTGAGGTTCGTGGTGTTGCCGGTGGCGCCCTCCCCCATGCAGGGAAGAACAGGGTAGGCGGCATTCCGTGTGCGGATGAACCCAGGCGCGCAGAGGAGGAGCACGCGGATGCCGAGTTCGTGCAATGCGGTGGCCTGCCGGTGGATTTGGTCGGCGATGACGCCGTGCGACCCGGGGCAGTGGATCATGACATCGATCGTCTCGCGGCGTTTGGAGTTGGACATTAGGAAAACGGGTAGCGCTTTAAGGACGCCCTGTTGGAAGGATCCGACGGGATGCGGGTCTGGAAAAATTCTCCGGCATGACATCCGGTTGGCTGCGGGCGTGATGGTCCATCGCGGTAATAGGAAGCGTGGGTGAAGGGGTGACAAAGGTGGTGTGTGTGGAATCGGCCAGCAAGTTTTTTTTCCCATGGTGCACGGAGATCGGGCTTGGATTGCGTCAAATGCGGCTTTGCGTTGTGGGCCCGTGGGGCTTTACTCCCGAGGATGCAAGCTCGACTCCTCGCCGCCGCGAATTGGTTTCCCGTGTGGTTGATTGTGTTTTGCGGCGCTGCATTGGCATGGCCGGAGGCGTTCATTTGGTTTTCCGGATCGTGGATCACTTGGGCGTTGGCGTTCATCATGTTGGGAATGGGTGTGACGTTGGATACGGGGGCGTTCAAGGCGGTCTTGCGGATGCCAGGAGCGGTGGGGATCGGGTTTGTGGCACAGTTCACCATCATGCCCGCAGTGGGATGGTTGGTGGCAACGTTGATGCGATTGCCGCCCGATCTGGCTGTCGGGGTGATTCTTGTGGCGTGCTGTCCCGGCGGCACGGCATCAAATGTGGTGGCGTTTATCGCGCGGGCGAATGTGGCTTTGTCGGTGGTGATGACGTTTTGTTCCACAGTGGCGGCGGTGGTGGTGACACCGGTGTTGACCCATTTGCTGGCCGGGGCGTGGATGCCTGTCGATGGCTGGGGGATGGTGGGGACAGCGTTGCAGGTGGTGGTGGCGCCGGTGGTGTTGGGGGTTGCGTTGCACCACCGTCTTCCGCGGTTGGCGGGTCCGGCTGGAAGGGTCGGGCCGCTGGTGTCGGTTCTGCTGATCAGCATGATTTGCGCGAGCATCATCGGGCGCAATCGCGAGGCGATCATGGAAAACGCCGTGGTCTTGTTCGCCGCCGTCATGCTGCTTCACGGGGCGGGATTTTTGCTTGGCTGGGTTGCGGCGAGGATTTGTCGCCTGGGACCGGCCGAGGCCGAGGCTGTGTCGATCGAGGTGGGGATGCAAAATTCCGGGCTTGCGGCGGTGATGGCCCGCAGCCATTTCGCGGCGAATCCGCTCACGGCTGTGCCCGCGGCGCTGTCGAGTGTGGTGCACAGCTTGATCGGCAGTGCGTTGGCTGTTTACTGGAGATGCCGAAAGGAGTAGTGGTCCTTAGCGGAGGGTGGGCATGCCCTGCTCTGTGGGCCCGGCGTGGAGTTCGCCGGAGTTCGCTGCGGGGTGCAGCTTGGGCTTCACGGACAGGGTGAGCGGCGAGCCGTCGCGCACGACTTGGATCTCGGTCAGGTCGCCGGCGGTCAGGAAAAACGAAGCCTCCAGAATATCCTCGCTGGATTTCACGGGGCGGCCACCGATGCTCAGAAGGGTGTCGCCTGCACGCAGACCATTGGGGCTATCGGGGCCTGAGGAGACTGGGTTGGCGATGCGGGCGGTGGAGCCCATGACCGGGGACTCGCTTTCCTCGACCTCCACGCCGACCCAGCCGGGGCGGAGTTCTCCAAAACGCATGATGTCGCCGCGAATTTTCTCGGCGGCCTCGATGGGGAGAACGTAGCAGGAGGCGCCTCCGCCGATCTGGGAGACGACGATGCCAACGACCTTGCCATCCAATCCCAGCACGGGGCTGCCCCCTTGGCCGCAGTGGACCGCGAGATTCGCGCGGAGGTGTGATGTAGCGAAATATCTCCCCCTGTGGTGCTTGTCGCGATCGGCGATCATGCCCAAGCTGGCCGTGGCATCGAAATCCTCCGGGTAGCCGATCGAGACGACCGGGGTGCCTATTTTGATGCCGCTGGAAGTGCCAAGGGAGAGGAATGGGCTGACGCAATTGGTTTTCAGGACAGCGATGCCGCTGCGCTCGTCTGCCGCCACAACGGTGGCTTCCATGGAGCGGTCGTTGAAGATGACGCGGACATCATGGGCTTTGGCGACCACGCCGGTGTGGGTGTAGATGGTGCCGGTGGGGTCGATGAAAAACCCACTACCAAGGCGGACTCCGAGATCGTCGCAAGCCCTGACGCGGACAACCGCGGGGCGGCTTCTGTTGAAAATGGAGGCGAGCTGGGCTTGGAGGTCCGGCGTTTCCGGCGCTGGTTCTTCGGAGCGCGCTGAGGGACTGGCTGCGAGGGCGGCCAAGGCGACAAGGAGGGCCTTTTGAAAAAACGCCACGGGGTTAAAAGGTGCGGGCCGAAGCGTAGCCGACCGGCCTTGGCGGAAGGACGTATTGGACGGAGGAAACCGGTTTTGAGGGGCGGAGGGAGGTTTTCGGCATGGGAAGAGAAGGTGCTGTGCCCGCGAGGCTGAGCGAGGTTTTTTCGTCGGGGCCGGAGAGGTGGGAAACCTGTGCCTCAGGACCGATGAGCAGCGTGCTGGCAAGAACGACCGCCGCGAAGGAGGCGGCCATAACCAGACGCGGGGCGGAGGGAGGTGTGAGAAACCGGAGCACCCTGTCGCGTGCGATGGCCCAGAGTGGGCGCTGGATCACTTCGGCGCGTTGGCGGCATTGGAACTCGGATAAAAAATCCTCGTAGTAGCCGGGCGGGGGTTGCTCGTAGCGTTTGAGGCGGAGGAGACGGGAGACGCTCTCGTTGTGATCCATGTCGGTCAGGGGTTGATAAACTCGCGAAGGAGGTTTTGCAATTGCTTGTGGGCGTAAAAAAGTCTGGAGCGGACGGTTCCCTCCGAGACTTTCAGGATTTTTGCGATTTCCGCGTGTGGCATTCCTTGGATGTCGAACATGGTAACGACGGCTCTGTGATCATGGGACAGCTTCATGAGTGATTCGTTCAGTTTTTTTTGAAGTTCGCCGAGGTTTGCCTCGTTGGAGGGGTCGACCGAGCTGGTGGCTTCGATGAAATCGGGATCGTTGAGCACGCCGCTGTCGACGTCGTCGAGGCTCATGGTGCGGCGGCGGTTCCTTTTTTTGAGGAAGTTGATGGTCATGTTGACCGAGATGGTGTGCATCCAGGTGTGGAAGGAGGATTTTCCTTGGAAGCTTTTGATCGAGCGGTAGCCCTTTGCAAAAATCTCTTGGAGGAGGTCGTTGGTATCCTCGTGGCTGGAGGTCATGTTGTAGACGAGCCCGTAAAGGCGTGGGCTGTATCTGCGCACCAACTCGTCATACGCCCGGGCGTCTCCCGCCTGGGTGCGGGCGACGAGCTCTTGATCCGGTGGGTCGGGCGTTTCCATGGGCGATGGTGGGTCGGGAATTTACCAACCCGCCGGAACCATGCGGAGAAAAATCGACTATGAAGCCGCGGGCGAGGGGTCGGGCATCTGTCGGTCGGAGGCGGGAGCGCGCCGAGGCAGCGGGGCGAGCCATGTGCGCCAGCCTTCGCGGAGTTCGAGGCCCAGCCAGATGCCGAGTCCGTGCAGGAATGTTTTCAGCAGTTGCGGGATACGGAAATTGAAGCCCGGCACGAGATCGCGCCGGTGGGTGTTGGTTGTGCCAAACGTGCCCCGCCGCCGGCGCTCGCGGCCGATGGCGGCGAGGCGGGAGTTGTAGAGGCGCATGAGGTGGAAAAACGGCGTGGAATGCCAGGTGGCGAACGGCGGGATGCGGAGTTTGGATTCGCCCGATTTGTAGATGGGGAGGACCACAAAAAGGTAGTAGCTCGCGATATCGAGGCGGAAGGCGGCGCGCATGAGCGAGTGGTCGCCGATGTAGTCGTATTTGTCGCGGTAGAGGGCTTCGAACTGGCGGGTGTAGCTGGTGGTCAGGTGGGAGTTCATGCTGTCCACCAGCGGGGAAATGTTCTCGCCGGAGCGCCATTGAAGGATGAGATGCACGGCGGAGGCCACGGTGTAGGCGATCCAATCCATGCCCGGGCTGTAGAGGGGATCGAGAAAAGCCGAGGCGTCGCCTGCGAGGACAAATCCGTCGCCGGCGTATTGGTGCGACGAGTAAGGGAGGTTTCTTCGGAAATGCACATCGCCCTCGAGAAACTCGGCGTCCTTGAGCATCTCGCGGGCGGCCGGGTGTTGCGAGAGGAAGCCGCGGAGCTTTTCCCCGACGGTTCCAGCGGGGCTCGGCCAAGTGGCAGAGCGCTGGTCGATTACCGCGCCGATGCTGACCTCGCCGGAGCGGAGTTGGATCCACCATGCCCACCAGCCGTCGCCAGCGAAATGGTTTGTGGCGGTGCCGCGAAGGCCTTGGAAGCCTGTGTTCCAGTCGGGAGCGGCCTCGGCATGGTCCAAAGCATCCCAGTCGCGGGTGGTGCGCCAGCGGGACCAAGCGGCCAGCGTGGGATGGGCGGCATTGGGTTCGATCCAGTCGTTGGCACGGGCGAGTTCGGCTTTCACGCCCGAGGCGTCGACGATCCAGCGGGCGCGGAGGGTTTTTTCGGCCTGCAAATGCTCCACGCGCAGGGTTTGCATGCCGCCGGGTGCGAGGGTGGTCTCGACAACACGCGCCGGCCGCAGGATGTCAACGCCAAGGGCCACGGCGCGGTCGAGGATCTCGGCATCCACGGCAGACCGGTCGAGCAAAAAGGCGGGCACCGTGGAAAGATAGCTGCCGCCGAGTTCCGAGCACTCCGCCAGCGAGTGGTTTTGAGCGTGGGCAAACCAGAAGCGCAAGCCGTTTTTCGGAATCTGAGTGCGGGTGAGAAACCCGCCGAGGCCGAGCATGCGTGTGAGAAACCAGCCGCTCACCTCGGTTGTGGCCTCGCCGACGCGGCGTTTGAAGGAGGGTGTTTTTTCGACAACCAGAATCCTCAACGTCGGATCGCGCCGTTTGAGCAAAAACGCAGTGGCGGCACCTGTGAGCGCGCCGCCGATCACAATGACATCGTAGTCCGGACCGGATTCCACCCCGCGAGGTTAATGCCAAGGCGCTCCATCCGCCAAGGGGGGAATGATTCGTAGTTGAAAACGCGCGTGGGCGCACGCATGGTTCCGGCTCGATTTTCGCGTATGCCCATCTACGAATTCCACTCTCCCGACACGAACAGAATCTACTCGTTTTTTGCAAGGAGCCTCTCGATGGCCGAAAAAACGCCGCGGTGCCCAGACGACGCGAATGCAAGGATGGAGCGCGTGGTGTCGAGATTCGCCGTCACTGGCAAAGCGAAGGAGGAGTCGGCGGATGCCAGCGTGAGGGACGACCCTCGCATGGAGCGCATGATGGCCGAGATGGAGCGCGACATGGCGGGCTTGGACGAGAACAATCCCGACCCGCGTGCGCTCGGGCACATGATGCGCAAAATGACCGAGGCCACCGGCCAGAAGATGCCGGCCGAGATGGAGCACATGATCCGTCGGCTTGAGGCGGGCGAGGATCCTGAAAAGCTCGAGGAGGAATTCGGGGATGCGTTTGACGACATGGATTTTCCAGGAATGGACGGGGATGAGGCTGACGAAGCGGCCACTCGCGCTGTGAAGGCGCTGCGCCGTCCCGCCCGTGATCCCAAGCTCTACGAGTTTTCGGATTATTTGTGAGCAGCGGGAGCCGACGATGAGCCAGCTTCCGCGGCGGCTCGGCCGACCACGATACTCGAGGCGCTCACGGCGAGGACCTCAACGGGAGTGTCCGCCTCGAGAAATTCCCCGCTTGTGATCACGTCGAACATTTCCGAGCCGATCTTCGCGCGGCCCGCGGGGCGCAGGATAGTGACGGCTTTGCCGCTGTCGCCGGGAGCGATGGCTGAGGCCGTGCCGAGTTCGGTCACGATTTTTGCCGAGGAACCCTCAGGCATTTTCGAGGAGAGAAACAATCCGCGCAGGAAAGGCATGGAAGGCAGCATGCGTCCCAGAAGTGCAATGCCAAGAACAGATCCGCCGATCGCCAGGCTTAGGTTCAGCATCGGTGTGCGGAACATCTCGAAGGAGATCTTGATGGGCTGGGCGGGATAAAAGTCCGCCATCGAGAAAAACAGGGCCACCACAACCATGATGGTCCCGCCAAGAGCCAGCACCACCACGCCCGGGAAAAAGAGGAATTCGAGGAGAATGAACACCACTCCCAGCACGAAGAGGGCGATCATTTCAAAGCCTGTGAGCCCGGCGATGTAGTGGCCACCGAAGAAAAGGAGGAAGCAAATCCCGGCGAGCACGCCCGCCGCTCCGAATCCAGGCGCCTTGAATTCCAGCCAAGCCCCCATGACGCCGCCCAGCAGGAGGAGCGGGGCGAGCATCGTGATCCACTGGGCGGCCGTCTCGAATCCCGAGGGCTCGATGCGGATGATGCGGTCGGGGTCGAGACCGCAAGCGACGGCCACGGCGGGGATGTCATCGGCGATGCCCGAGGCCAGAAGCGGCTTGCCAGCGATGTCGCGGGAGGCCTCTTGGGCGCTGAGGGTGAGGAGCGACCCCTTGGGATTAATGACCTCGCCACCGATTTTGACCTCCTTGTCGAGGTTCATGAACCCGTCGACCAGCTCGGGATGGTAGCCGTTTTTCTGGGCCACGCTGCGGAAGTAGCCAGAAAAATACGACACGATCTTCGCGTTCATCGTCTCCGGAATTTCCTGGCCCGAGCCGGCGACCGGCGCGGCCGCTCCGATCGCGCTGATCGGAGCCATCATGATCTTCGAAGTGCCGAGAGCGATGAGCGCGCCGGCGGAACCAGCATTGGTGTTCACATACGTGAAGCTCGGGACCGGCGAGTTGGTGAGCATCTGGACGATTTTCTCGGTTGCTTTCAAATCCCCGCCAGGTGTGTCCATGTCGAGGATGATCGCAGAAGCCGCCACCGCCTCGGCGTCCTTGAGCGCTCTGCGCAGGAAGAAAAACCGGGCCTCGGTCACCGGACCTTTGACGGGGAGCACGACCACCGAGCCGGTGGTGGGCTTTTGCTCCTCTGCGCGCGCTGGAGAAATCAGGCATGCCATGGCAAACAATGCCGGCAACCAACGCCTTGCGGCCGCGCGGCAGCGAGTGTTGGCGGACTCTTTCGGTGTGAAAACCGCATTCGGATTCATAGGACCGAAATCTCCCTCGCGCCGGTTGGGCCCGCAAGGTAATTTGCCCGTGTGGGACTCATCGCCGAAGAAACAATCCAACGTGTCGCCGACGCCACGGACATCGTCGAGCTTGTTGGATCCTACTTCCCGCTCAAACGGGCCGGAACGAGCTTTCGCGCGTTGTGCCCGTTCCATCGGGAGAAGTCCCCATCCTTCCATGTGAACCCCGCGCGGCAGTCCTTCCATTGTTTCGGGTGCGGCGCGGGAGGGGGGGTGCTGCGGTTTGTCATGGACTACGAGCATGTGGATTTCCCCACTGCGGTGCGGCGTTTGGCTCAGCGGGCGGGGATTCCGGTGGTCGAGGATGCGTCCTCCGGCGACGACTCACAGCGGCATGGACAGCGCGAGCGACTACTAGGAATGCATGCCGAAGCCGCCTCGTGGTTCCACAGGAATTTGATGAAATCCCCAGACGCAGCCCATGCGAGGGACTATTTGAAATCACGCGGGATCGGTGTCGAGACCGCCAAGAGTTGGCTGTTGGGCTACGCTCCCGATTCCTGGGACGCGCTGCTGGTGCACCTGCGCGAGCGGCGGTTTTCCGCCGATGAGATAGCGCTGGGCGGGCTGGCCTCCTCAAAGGACGGCGACGAGGGCGGAGGCGGTCGGATTTACAGCCGGTTTCGGGACCGCCTCATGTTTCCGATTCGCAACGACTATGGCGAGGTTGTCGCCTTCAGCGGGCGGGTGCTCCAGTCCGATTCCCGCGGCGCGAAGTATGTAAACTCCCCCGAGACGCCGCTGTTCACGAAAGGGCGCGTTCTTTTTGGATTGGACAAAACCAAGCGCGATCTCATCGAAAAAAACGCGGCGATCGTCTGTGAGGGCCAACTGGATCTCATCACGGCTTTCGAGGCGGGAGTGAGGCACGTCATCGCTCCTCAGGGCACAGCCTTCACCGCAGACCAGGCGCGGTTGCTCAAGAGGTATGTCGAGACGGTTCTCCTGTGCTTCGATTCCGACACCGCCGGCAAGAAAGCCGCCGACCGCTCGCTGCCGGCGTTGTTTTCGCAGGGCTTGCTGGTGCGGATCGTGAGCCTGCCGCAGGGTGACGATCCTGATTCATTGATTCAACGGGATGGTCCAGGAGCCTTTCTGGAAAGGGTAGAAGCCGCTGAGGATTACTTCGACCACAATCTGAACGAAGCCGTGCGCTCCGGGGAACTCGCCGATGCCGCCGCGAAATCCCGCCTCGTCCGTCGCCTCGCGCCCGCTCTGGCATTGGTCGGGGATGCCGTGCTTCGCGAGTCGACGCTCGGAAAAATGGCCACGAGGCTCGGGGTGCCGCAAAGCACGATCCGCCAACTCATGAAAGCCCCGCCAGTGGCAAACGACTCCCGGGCAGAGGAAATACAAGCCTTGGAATCCCCCCCGCTCGAATTGTCTCCCGGCATGCGGATTCTTTGCCAGCTTGCCGTGCAAAGCGCTGAGGTGCGGGCCTGGCTCCGCGCACAGTCCCCGTTGGCCCGCTACGAGGCTGCCGGCACGCTTGTGGACAAGGTGGCCGCGGTTGATTTCGAGGACGGCACCCCGCCGCCCGCCGCATTTCTTGCGACCTTGGATCCCTCGGAGGAACGCGTTCTCACCGCGCTTATGGCCGAGCGGTCCATGCCGGAACCGCTTGATCGAGCGAAGCAAACCGCTCGGGGCATGCATGTAAGACATCTCAATCAACAAATAGAAGTCCTTATGGCGGAGGTCTCGAACCCCTCATTGACATCCCCGGAACGGCAAAAAATCCAAAAACAAATTCTTGACCTGAAAATCCGCGTGGCTGATGTTCACCGGCCCTTTGAACAGGCCTAAAGGAAAGCAACTTGAAAACAAAATCCACCTCTTCGAAAACCTCTCCGCGCAAAGCAACCAAGCCGCAAAAAAGCACAAAGTCCTCCAACTCCGCTAAAAAAGCAGCGACACCCCCCAAGGTAAAGGCACCTGCGAAGCCGGTAAAAACCCCGCCGAAGTCCTCAAAACCCGCCCCGGCCAAAGCCAAGGCCGCCACGCTCAAGAAGACACCGGTAAAAGCCAAGCCGACGGCCAAAAAGCCAACGCCGGTGGTGAAAAAGGCTGCCAAACCCGCACCCAAGTCGGTTGCCAAACCGGCTCCGAAAAGCGCCAATCCCGCCGCAACGAAGGTCGTAAAGCCAGCACCCTCCGCCAAGAAGCCCCCAGCATCGGCGGTCAAAACAACTTCGAAAAAGCCCCCCGCGCCATCGGCCAAATCATCCTCCAAAAAGCCGGCAGCAGCCGTTTCCAAGGGCGAGCCGAAAGCCAATCCGGCATCCGTCTCCGAGGCGATCAAGTCCATCAATGCGAAGGCCCGCGCGGGTAAGAGCGAGGCGCCCAAGCAACCAGCCGCTGCCGCTGCGACCCAGCAACTCGCCACCGTGGACATCCCCGCATGCTTCAAGACAAGGTGCGCGAATTGATCCGCCTCGCCAAGGAGCAGGGCTACCTCACCTATGAGGACTTGGACGAGCACCTGCCCGAGGGCGTCAGTGACCCCGAGCATCTGGACCTCATCATCAGCCAGCTTCGCGGCGTAGAGATCGAGATCATCGAGGCATCCGATGTCGATCGCGTGAAGGAAGTCCGCAAGGACGATGACGAGGACGACGACAAGGACGAAAAAGACAAAGAGGAGAAGGAAGAGAAGGAGGAAAAAGCCGATACGAAGCTCGACATCCTCGACGACCCGGTCCGCATGTATCTCAAGCAGATGGGCCAAGTGCCGCTTCTCACCCGCGAGCAGGAGGTGGAAATCTCCATGCGGATCGAAGCCGCGGAGCTCAAGGTGCAGGAAATGCTCTACGGTTTTGGTTTTGTCGCCCGGGCCCACATCGACCTCGCGCAAAAGCTCATCGACCAGCGCGAGCGTTTCGACCGCGTCATTCTCGACAAGAAAATCGAGAGCCGCGAACGCTACATGAAGGCCCTCCCCCGCCTCTGCCAGCAACTCAAGCGGCAGATGGACACCGTTTCCAAGCTTTACCAGGAGTGCGCCCCGCTCTCGCAGGCGAACGAGAAGCGCAAAAAATTCGCCAAAGCGCTCCAATCATTGCAGGCCCTTTATCCGAAGTTTTTCTTCAAGCAGAAGGTCATCGAGGATTTCGTGGTGTTGGTGGAGGAGAACCACCGGGCCATGATCAATCTCCAGAGCGAACTCAAAAAACACGCCAAGGATCCCAGCCCGAAACTCCGCCGCCAGCACACGGCCGAGATCAAGGAGATGCAGCACCGCTTTTGGCTCTCGCCCGACGAATTGGACGAGAAGCACAATGAGTTGAAGGTCTGGCACCGCCGCGCGTTGAAGGCCAAGACCGAGATGGTCGAAGCGAACCTCCGACTGGTCATCTCGATAGCCAAGAAATATACGAACCGCGGCCTGTCGTTCCTCGACCTCATCCAAGAGGGCAACATGGGCCTGATGAAAGCGGTCGAAAAATTTGAATACCGCCGCGGCTACAAGTTCTCGACCTACGCCACATGGTGGATCCGCCAGGCGATCACCCGCTCGATCGCCGACCAAGCCCGCACGATCCGCATCCCCGTGCACATGATCGAGACGATCAACAAACTGATCCGCGTGCAGAAGCAACTCGTGCAGGAATATGGTCGCGAGCCCTCCCCCGAGGAAATTTCCGATGAAATCCAGTTGCCAGTCGAGCGCGTGCGCGCCGTCCTTAAGATGGCCCAGCAACCGATCTCGCTGCAGGCGCCCGTCGGCGACAGCGACGACACGAGCTACGGCGACTTCATCGAGGACAAGGGAGCCGAAAATCCCGCCGACATGGCCGCGATCGTTTTGCTCAAGGATAAGATCAAGGACGTGCTCGACACCCTCACCGAGCGCGAACGCCAGGTGCTCGAGCAGCGATTCGGCCTCGTGGACGGCTACAGCCGCACGCTTGAGGAGGTCGGCCGCCAGTTCAAGGTCACCCGCGAGCGCATCCGGCAGATCGAGGCCAAGGCCCTCCGCAAAATGCGCCACCCCACCCGCATCCGCCAACTCGAGGGGTTTCTCGACGCGCACGAGATGTAAAATTTTTCCACAACCCGTGGCGACGCGGGTTGTTTAATCTGTCGAGATGAACGACTCGCACGAACAGGATCGGTTGTGGGAACTGCTTGGCCGAGGGCCAAAGCCGGTTGGGTCGCCGTTTTTCGTGCGGAATGTCCTGCGCGCAATCCGGCAGGCTCCCGCCAAGTCGGGGTGGTTTGCGATTCCCCGCTGGGCGTCCGCCGCCGCATTCGCCGTGCTCGTCGCCGGTTTTGCGGTCGCGCTGTCTGGTGGGTTTGGAGAGTCGCTGCCTGTTTTGGCGGAGGAGGAGAAGCGCTCGCTTTTCGACCGCCTCGCTGGCATTCACGATCTTTCCGGGATCAAGCCGATCGGCCTGGAGGAATTTGCGGGCTTGTAGGACGTCCGCCGGAGGCGCATCCAAGCTCGAATGCGCCTGGGAGTCGGCGCATTCGGCGGGTAGAGTCAAAAATCCGTTGGACGCGGCGGCGCTCGATCTTCATTTTGCAGGGCTTTTCAAGACATGCTGACATTATCAGGGGTGACAAAATCGTTTGGCGGGCGGGTTCTTTTCGAGGATGCCGGGTTGCAAGTGAATACCGGCGACCGCATCGGGTTGATCGGACCCAATGGCGCTGGCAAGTCCACGCTTTTTTCGCTGCTGCTTAGCCACGACGAGCCCGACGAGGGGCGGGTGGTGGTGCAGCGCGGGGTGCGTGTGGGGTTTCTCCCGCAGGAGACGGCCGCCGTGGCTGATACGAGCGTAATCGGGCTGGCCACTGGGCCGGATCCCGATGGACGGGCCGAGGCTGGAGCGAAGCGGATTCTCGCCGGGTTGGCGTTTCGCGGATCGGATTTCGACCGGCCACTGGCGGAACTGAGCGGCGGGTGGGTCATGCGGGCTCACTTGGCGCGGCTGCTTGTCGAGGAGCCCGATCTGCTCCTCCTCGACGAGCCGACGAACCATCTCGATCTCGAGACGCTCGGCTGGTTCCAGAATCATCTTTCCTCGTATCCCGGGGCGATTTTAACGATTTCGCACGATCGCGAGTTTCTGAATGCGATCTGTCGCGGGATCGTGGAAATCCGCCACCGCAAGCTGGTGCGCTACAACGGGAATTTCGATGCGTGCCTCGAGCAGAAAAAGGCCCGCGAGGAACAGCACCTCTCCGCCTACCGCGCCCAGCAACGCGAAATCGCCCACCTCGAGGATTTCGTGAGGAGGTTCCGTGCGAAGGCCAGCAAGGCTGCGCAGGCGCAGGAACGCATCAAACGCCTTGAGCGCATGGAGCGGCTCGATCCCCCCGAGGCCGACGAGGCCACAGTGAGCTTCCGGTTCCCGCAACCCCCGCGAGGAGGTCATCGAGTCATCGGCCTCGAGGGCGTGAAGCAGGCCTACGGCAACCATGTTGTCTATGACCGCCTGGATCTTGAAATCGAGCGGGGTCAACGCACGGTCCTCGTCGGGCCTAACGGCGCGGGAAAATCAACGCTGCTGAAAATCCTCGCTGGCCAGTTGCCGCTCGAGTCGGGAACCCGCACACCCGGCCACAATTGCAGCATCGGGTATTTTGCCCAGCATCGCGCCGACGGCTTGGATATCCACCGCACGGTCCTCGAGGAGGTCCAGTCCATCGCCAGGCCCGTTCCCGAGCAAACTGCGCGGACCGTCCTTGGTGCGTTTCTGTTTCGCGGCGACGCAGTGTTCAAGCCGGTCGGCGTCCTGAGCGGCGGTGAAAAGAGCCGTCTCGCGCTGGTGAAGTTGCTCCTCGACCCTCCGAATTTCCTGCTTCTCGACGAACCGACGACGCACCTCGACATGCCGAGCATCGACGCCCTGATCAGGGCGTTGGAACCCTACGAGGGAACGATCGTGTTTGTGAGCCATGATGTGCACTTCATCCGTGCGCTTGCGACCACGGTCATCCACGTCCAGTCCGGCCGCCTGACACCCTACGCCGGCGGATTCGATTACTACCTCGAAAAGTCCCGCGTTGGAGGCGGGGGCAGGGAGGGAACCGTTGCCGCGCTGGGCAACCACCAACCCGAAGCCGCGCCTCAATCCGCCGGGGGAACTGAAAAACCCGGCATGAAAGAGGTCCGCGCCATGCGCAGGGCCGAGGCCGAGGCCCGCAAGGCGCTTGCCGCAGAAAAGCGCGCCAGGGAACAGCGCGTCGCCGCTCTCGAAAAGGAAATCCACTCACTCGAGGCGCTGCAGAGCGAACTCACCGCCAGGCTCGAAGACCCGGCCACCTACGATTCGCCAAGCCTTGCCATGGAAACCAACCGCCAACTCGCGGGCGTCGCCGAAACCCTCGAGCGCCTCAACGTCGAATGGCTCGAAGCCGCCGCCGCAATGCAGGAAACCGGTGACGAACCTGCCGCATGCACGTGACCTGTTCTCGAATCCCTCCTTGTCAAACCCGCTTGCCCGCTTATTAGTAGCCCCCTCTTTTTTATGCCAGCAGCCAATGATCTCCGCAAAGGAATGGCGGTCCGATATAACGGAAACCCCGCCATCGTTCTCGACGTCCAGCACCGCACCCCGGGCAACCTCCGCGCGTTTGTGCAATGCATCATCCGATACATCGGCACCGGCAAGTCCGCCGACATCCGGTTTTCCTCCACGGAAAAAGTCGATGTGCTTGATGTCAACCGGCAGCCGCTGGAATTCAGCTACAACGACCACCAAGGCTACCACTTCATGGATCCTGCCACCTACGAGACGATCACGCTGAACGAGGATCTCATCGGCGACTCGAAGCAATACCTGGTCGAGAACCTCAAGGTCGAGGTGTTGAGCATCGAGGGCCGCCCGGCGCAGATAGAGTTGCCCTCGTCGGTGACGCTGAAAGTGATCGAATCCCCGGAGGGTATCCGCGGCGACTCGGCGAACAACGTGCAAAAACCGGCGACCCTCGAAACCGGCAAGATCATCAATGTTCCGCTCTTCATCAAAGAGGGTGAACTGATCAAAGTCAGCACGGCCGACGGCACGTATCTGGGCAGGGCGTGAGATTGGGTGTGAGATTGGGTTGACAATCCCGAATCCCGCGCGATCCTTACAACCTTATGAAAAAACTCGTTCTACTCGCAGCAGTGGTAGCAGCCTTCTCCATGTCCTCGGTCCTCGCAGGCACCTGCCCAAGTGATTGTGGCGGCGGCAAGAAGGACAATAAAGGCTCGAAGGACACCGAAAAGCAGACGCTGACCGTCGAGGTCGCCCTGTAAGGAAGAGCAACATTTCCTTCTAAAGAACAACGCGGAAGGCTTCGTGCCGACCGCGTTTTTCTTTTGCTTATCAAGCCCGCCGGCTGCCACATGGACAAGCTCCTCGCGAGACCATGGTCACAAGAAAAACGGAGACGCGCTTGCTGCTGCGAATGAAGCTGTCGCGCGCACGGACCGTGTCCGTGCGTGCGTTGCGGATTTTCAGCGAGATCGAGGCCGAGTCGCGTGCGGCGGCCTTTGCCTACTACGCCCTGTTTTCGTTGTTTCCGCTGCTGGCTTTGTTTCTCACGCTGGGGACGTCGTTTGTCCAACCCGAGGCGATCGTGGCCTCGGTCGAACGGTTTTTTCCCATGGAAAAAGGCCAGCAGGAATTGGTGTGGTCCATGTCCGACGCGCTCCGCAAGGCCCGTGGCGGCGTCGGGGCGGTTTCGTTGCTGGCTCTTCTGTGGGGCGCGCTCAGGTTTTTTCAATCGCTTGTGAAGGGCGTCCACCAAGCGTGGCACCATGTGCCCCTTCCCTGGTGGAAGCTGCCGCTGAAAAATCTGATGATGACAGCGATCGTTGCCAGTGCGATGGGCATCGGCCTGGCCGCTCCCGCGTTGCTTCAGGTGACGGGAAACATCCTTCTCCGCTTTCAGGATCTTCTGGCGGCGGTTGTGCCCGGCTTTCAGTGGCATCTGGTCGCCCCGGCACTGGCCATCGGCAGGTTTGTGATTTCCGGCGCCCTGTTGTTTTACGCCGTCGCTGCCCTCTACATCCTGGCGCCGGGAAGAAGAATCCACTTCCGCGAAGTGTGGATACCCGCGCTGGCGGCAACGCTGCTCCTGCAACTCGGGCAGGTGCTCTTCGGACACTACGCGGCCCGGTTTATCGACTACAACGCGATTTACGGATCGGTCGGCGCCCTCATGCTCGCGCTCATGTGGGTTTATGTCGCCGGCATGGCGATTTTGCTTGGCGCATGCTTTAGCGCGGCATCCTCCAGAGAGGACGCTACTCCATCCAATTCATGAAATTGAAATTGTCCGAAAGCATCACCAGTAACGAGAAGAACGGTGGCGAGGAACCCGGACACGGCCAGTGTGGCTGCGGAAATCAAGATCGTGCGGATGAGCGGGTCTTGGGGATCGGGTTCGTGACTGGACATGTTTGGGAGTGAATCCAAGGAGCCCGACATTGTCAATCGCCCGGTTGCACTCAGTCGTGCCTCAGGGCCTTCACCGGATCAAGGCGCGCGGCGAACCAGGCCGGGATGAGTGCCGCCAGCGAACAAATCACAAACGCGCTCACGCAAATAATCACAACGTCCGATAGGACGATCTCCGCCGGGATTTCGCTGAATTGGTAAACCGCGGCGGGGAAAATCTCGACGTTCGTCGCCGCCGAGAGGAGGGCGCTCAACTCGTTGCGGTAGGTCACAGTGGCGATGCCCAGCGCGAGACCGGTCACCGTTCCAAACACCCCGACAACCATCCCTTGGGCAAGAAACACGCCGATGATCTGGTGGGTCTGGGCTCCGAGGGCCTTCATGACGCCGATCTCGCGGGTCTTCTGCACAGTGACGGTGATCAACGTGTTCATGATCCCGAACGCGGCGACCAGAATGATGAACATGAGGAGAAAAAACATGACGCTGCGTTCCATACGGATGGCGTCGAACAATTGCTTGTTCATGTCGATCCAGCTCATCGCAAAAGTCGGCGGGGGGAGGGCGCTGTTGAGTTGATCGCGGACGACGTTCGCCCTGTCGGGGTCGCCGGTTTTGAGCGCAAGGCCATGGGCGGCGCCGCCGAGGTTGTAGAGTTCCTGGCCGATATGGATGGGAACGATGAGAAATTCGCTGTCGTAGAGGTAGCGTCCGCTCTCGAAAATCCCGGCGACCTCGAGTTCGGTCGGCAGGATCATTTCCTTCAGGTCGCCGATCCGGTTCGAGGCATCGCCCGAGCGCTCCACGCGGTCGATCTCCTCAAGAATCGCGTTGAAGTTGCTGGGCGAGAACACTGTGACGATATCCCCGACACCCGCTCCGAGTTCGCGGGCCAACTCCGAACCGAGCAATGTCTTGTTGCCTTCAAGATCGTAGGCGCCTGACACGATGAACGGGCTGATGTCCACCACCCCGCGTTCCATGACGGGATCGACGCCGCGAATCTTCGGAGCCAGGCGGCGGTTTTGAAATTCGACAATCACCGGGCCTTGGACAAACGGCGCAACCCCCTTGACCTCGGGATTCTCGAGGGCAAGGGCGGCTGTTTTTTCCCAATCCTCCACGATCCCGCCGCCTGTGAGCACCACATGGGCATCGAACCCAACCACCTTGCGGCGGAGTTCGCGCTCGAAGCCGGTCATCACCGAGATGACCAGGATCAACACCATGATCCCGAGCGTCACGCCAAGGATCGACACCAACGTGATGGTGGAGAGAAACGTGCGCTTCGGTTTCAGATACCGCAGCGCCAGAAACAGGCTGAAGTGCCGCGACATGGAATCAAAATACGCGCAAAGTGGCTCCGCGCGCCTTCCCGGGGAGGCGGGCCTTGGATGCGCAGCGGATCAAATCGCGCTGTCGCCCGTCTCCTCGGTGCGGATCCGAACGGCGTTTTCGATCGGCAGAACAAAAATTTTGCCATCGCCGATCTTGCCGGTTTTCGCGGCGGTGGCGATGGCTGTCATGGCTTTCTCAAGCATCGAATCAGCGACGATGATTTCAAGTTTCACCTTCGGCAGGAAGTCGACGGTGTATTCGCTGCCGCGGTAGATTTCCGTGTGGCCTTTCTGGCGGCCGAACCCCTTGACCTCGCTGACAGTCATTCCCTCAACGCCAACCTCGGCGAGAGCTTCCTTCACGTCTTCCATCTTGAAGGGCTTGATGATTGCTTCGATTTTTTTCATCTTGCGGCCAAGCAAGCAGAAGCGATCTTGGGTTGCAAGCTTCAAGACAAATCGTTCCACGAGACACATGAAACCGATCCATTGGCGAAGAACCGCGCTCGGCAAATACCTTCGCCACCTTCCCAGGCCGAAGCAATTCCGGGGAACCTGGCTCCACCGTTGTTGCGGCGACCGCCTGCTCGCTTCCGAGTTGTGGACTCCAACGCGGCAGCGCTTCGCGGCGGGCCTCGCCGTGGGAGCCTTCTTCGCGATGATCCCGGTGCCTTTCCAAATGCTCGCGGCCGCTCTCATCGCCTACATCACCCGTGTGAACATCCCGATCGCCGTCGCCGCCACGTGGATCAGCAATCCGTTTTCATATCCGGTGGTCATTTACGCCCAGTATCGCCTGGGCTGTTTTATTCTCTCCCGCGAGCCGATCCAGTTGCATGGCGAGCATCTGCTGGGCGAGATCAGCAAGGCGCCGGTGCCCTATTTCACGGGCGTGTTTCCCTCCGCTGCCATCCTTGCGTTGGTCCTCTACCCGATCACGCTCAAAGTCTGGGATTGGGGGTATGCGTGGATCCACGCGGCAAAAATCAAACGCGAGGCGGCCCAATTCGCGAAAAAAGCCGCCCCCGCGTCCTGTTCCGCTGAAAACGCTGTTCGCTGAGCATGGATTCCTCCTCTTGCCGCGTCAGCCCATCCTCCGCCACATCCCTCGAGTTCCCGGGGCGGACAGCCGAGCTCGGTCGGGTGCGCGCTGTGCTCCGCGACTTTCTTGCGGATACCGCTGACGATGAGACCTCCGCACAGATCGTTCTGGCCGTGGACGAGGCGTGCACGAACATCATCCGCCACGCGCTGGCGGGCGATTCCAAGCCAGTGCGGCTCGCATGCGAACTCTCCGGAGACAGGCTGAAAATCGTTCTGCGCGATTACGGAACGCCTTGCGATCCCGAGCGCATCAAGGGGCGCGATCTCAATGAAATCCGCCCCGGCGGGCTCGGGGTCCACATCATTCAACGCGTGTTCGACCATGTGGAATACGAGCCGCTGGCCGATGGCACGCGGCTGACATTGGAGAGGACTCTTTAGCGCGCCGCCTCGAAATCGAGGCCAAAGTCGACCGACGGCGCGGAGTGGGTCATCGCGCCGGCCGAGATGAAATCCACGCCGGTTTCGGCGATCTGGCGCACGGTGGCGGGCGTCACGCCGCCGCTGGCTTCGAGGGCGACCCCCGCGGGGCGCGCGGCCACAACCTTGCGGAGGTCGTCGAGGCACATGTTGTCGAGAAGAACGACATCCACCCCGCGTAGCGAGGAAAAAGCCAGCGCCTGCTCGACGGTGTCGGCTTCGATCTCGATTTTGAGGCCCGGATTTTCTGCGCGGGCGCGGGCGACCATTGATTGTAGGTCGGCCACTCCCGGACAGATGGCCAAGTGGTTGTCTTTCACCATGACCATGTCATGTAGTCCCATGCGGTGGTTTGCGGCACCACCCGCGGCAACCGCTGCCTTCTCGAGCGCCCTCATGCCCGGTGTGGTTTTTCGGGTGTCGAGAATTTTTGCTCCGGTGCCCGCAACCGCTTGGACAAAGGCGCGCGCCATGGTGGCGGTGCCGGAGAGGCGTTGGATAAAGTTCAACGCGGTCCGCTCGGCGCTGAGAATCGAACCGGCACGGCCCGAGACCGAGAGCACGGCATCGCCACGTTCGAGCGCGCATCCGTTTTCGCGAAGGATTTTCACCTCAAGTCCAGGATCGACACGCCCGAAGACCTCCGCCGCGACATCGACGCCCGCCAGGCATGCCTCCTGCCGGGTGACAATGCGCGCTGTCGCCGTGGCAGAGGGATCGGTGAACCATTTTACCGTGACATCGCCGGAGCCGATGTCCTCGGCCAAGGCAAGGTCGATGATGTCGGGTGCGCGTTCAGGCATCTGAGGGCTTCTCCGCCGGTGCGGACACGGGCAGCCCGAGCAAGCGGCGCTGCCAGAGCATGAGCGCTGACCCATTGGGATCTGCGGCTGTCGCCTCCATGGCGGCGCGGGGGGCGATGATCGAAGGATCCAACGAGAGTTCCTTCGCAACAGCATCGCGTGTTTTTTTCAACGCATCGAGTCGCTGGGTCTGTTCCCTGGTGATTCTTTTGCGCTTGGTCTTTTCTGTTTTCGGCCACTCGGACTCGGGAATCTGCATCGCCAGCGCGACGACGACCTCGAAGCTCTTGCGGCGGCGTCCGTTCATGCGGGGGGTGGAAAAGGCCCCGCCGTTCGCCATTTGCTGCGCCACCCGGAGCATGTCCTCGTTTCCGATCACATGAAACGGTGGCCGGTCCCACGCCCGCGCCTCGGAATCCCTCCAGAACCACAGGATGCGTAGGATCGCCTGCGCGCGCGGTGTGAGGGCGTATGAACCGCTGATGCGCCACACGGTCGAGTCATCGCGTTCCTTTGCCTCGCGGGCGGAAGCGATCATGCGGTCGCGCGATTCCTCGAACCACTCCCACCGCCCGAGCCGACGCAAATCAGCCTCGAGGGTGTCGGCGATCTCCAACAGGTAGCGGGTGTCGTTGAGTGCGTATTCGACCATCTGCAGGGGCAGGGGACGGATCGCCCAGTTGGCTTTCTGGGAGGCTTTCGAGAGTTCGACGCCGAAGTATTCCTTCACTAATGCAGCAAGCCCCAAACCAGGCTTTCCTGCGAGACGCGCAGCGATCATGGTATCGAACAAATCAACCGGCTCGAACATGCCCGAGCGGCGCAGGAGGCGCAGGTCGTAATCTGCCCCGTGGAAGACAAGCCGCCGTGAGCAGACGGCGTCGAACAGCGGTTGCAGGTCCAGCCCGGCAAGTGGATCCACCAACACGTGCTCAAGGCCGCCGCTGATCTGAATCAGGCAAAGTTTCTCAAAGTAGCAGTGCAAGCTGTCCGCCTCGGTGTCCAAAGCGATCCGCTCCTGCTCCGACAGCATGGCTGTGAGATCAGCCAGCGCCTTTTCCTCCGCGATCAAGGCTCGGCGATGAATTTTTCCGGAGGAGTCAAATCTCCGGCATGCCGCGCGCGAGGTTCCCGCACCTGCGTCGTGCCATCGGTGGGGACCGTCACGAACGGTCCGCCGGCGAGCGGGGCCGGTTCGGAAAATGCCACACCGGGCATGTCGGATTGCTTGCCTTCCAGCGGAAAGTCCTTGCGCAGGGGATGATAGGGGTAACCCTCCCACATAAGAATCCGCCTGAGGTCGGGGTGTTTTGAAAAGCGGATTCCCATCATGTCGTAAACCTCGCGCTCATGCCAGTCGGCTGTGGGCCAGAGGTCTGAGACGGTTGAAATCTCGCAATTGTCCTCGCTCACCGCCGCCTTGAGGCGCAGGTGGATGCCGTTGGGCATCGAGTAAAGCTCGTAGACCACCTCGAACCGGGGCTCGTCACCGAAGTGGTCGACGGAGGAAATATCGATGAGGTAGTTGAAGGCAGCCTTTTCTTTGAGGTGCAGGCAAATGTCATGAAGGGCCGCGGCTTGGATGGTCAGGGTCGTCTCGTCGCGAAACGAGCCTGTGTTCAATACTGCGCCGGGAAAGGCGGCCGAGAGTTGTTCGGAAATGGTCATATGGATTCGAGGAGTTCCCGCTTCTGGTCGGCCAAGGCGTGCTCGCCCATGATTTTTTTCTGAAGCTTCATGAGGCCGTCGAGCAACGCCTCGGGGCGCGGCGGGCAACCGGAAATGTAGACATCCACGGGAATGAGGTGGTCGATGCCTTGGAGCACCGCATAGCTCCGATACATGCCGCCCGAGGAGGCGCAGGCCCCCATGGCGATGCACCATTTCGGTTCGGGCATTTGATCCCAGATGCGCTTGACGGCGAGGGCCATCTTGTAGGTCACGGTGCCGGCGACGATCATCACGTCCGCTTGGCGGGGCGAGAAACGCATGACCTCCGCGCCGAAGCGGGAGATGTCGAAGCGGGAGGACGAGGCGGCCATGAGCTCGATGGCGCAGCAGGCCAACCCCATCGGCATCGGCCAAAGGGAATTGCTCCGCATCCAGTTGATGGCGGCATCAACCTGTGTGAAAATCACGTTGCCTTCGATTTTAGCATCGTAGGCGACTGGGCTGAGTGTGGTGGACATGGGTCTGAAGGTATTTTCCCGCGGAAATGCGGCAAGCGGAAATTTTTCTCCCGGCCGGGCGAGGGGACCGGAAGACAGCCTTGAGTTGCGGGGACGAAGCGGCCACCCTTTGCCTCTCATGCGCGGCCATATCGTTTCCATTGCTGCCCTTGCCGTGACCTGCGCGGTGTGGTCGCTCCTCTCCCAGGTTGCCGTGGTCCGCCTTCCGGGCTACGAGCGCTTCTTCGGCGCCGACGGGTTTGTGTCCTTCCTCGAGGAGAAAACGCGCTCTGCCCGCTTCGCTTGGCGCGGCGGCATCCCCGCGCCGGCGAAGGTGTGCTACGTGGATGTGGACAGCCTCTCGATCGGGAAGCTCGGGAATTTCCCCTGGAACCGCGCGCTCCACGGCATGGTCATCGACGCGCTCTTCAAGCACGGTGGCGTGAAGGCTGTCGGCATGGATTTTGTCTTCTCCGACGATGGCAGCGCAACCTCGGGCACCGGCCAGGTCGACGAGGGCACAAAGCGGTTCGCCTCGGCCATCCGCCGCCACAGGAATGTCGTGCTCGCCGCGACCTACGCCTCGCAGAACCGTCCACTCGGAGACGTGTCGTTTTTCCCGTTTGTCTTCGAGGCGGTCTATGGGACGTCGCCGGTCGGTCCGCCGGAATTGCCCGCCTATCCGCTGCTGGGCCCGAACTGGGGGTATGCGGGGTTGATCGATGCGATCGGCGACGGCGTGGCCTTTCTGCCGTTTTTCGCCAAGGCCGACCACCACACCTACCTCCCGATGTCGCTCCAGTTGGTCTTGCAGTATTGGGATCTCGACAGCACGGCCGTGGAGATCGGAAAAAACACAATCACAGTGCGCGGAAAGGACGGTGCCGTGCAGGCGCGAATCCCCCTTGTGATGAACCAACTCGTGGAACCAAATTGGTTCAGCCCCTGGATGGCTGAGGAAAACACCCACGCGAGCTTTGTGGAGGTCCTCGCTTATGCCCAGGCGCTGGAAAAAGGAACCGCCGAACAACAAGCGGAGGCGGAGGCTTTTTTCGGGAAGTTCCGCGATGCGATCGTGCTCATCGGCCCGGTCGATCCGCTGCTCAAGGATTTGAGCGTCGTGCCGCTCAGCGGGGCGCAGGCCGTGCCGAGGGTGAGCGTCCACGGCAATCTCCTGCAGACGATTGTCTCCGGCCGATTCCTGCACCGCACGCCGGCGTGGGTGAATCTGTTGCTGATCTTCGGCCTCGGCTTCACGGCGGCCTCGTTTGCGATCGTGCCGTCGCGGTTCGGCGCGCAGGCCAAGGTGCTGGGAGTCCTTGCGGTGCTTGGCTACATCGCTGGGGCGTTTTACGTGTTCCAGGCCGCCGATCTTCTGGTGCCAGTGGCGGCGCCGCTCCTCTCGGCGGTGTCGTGCGTGTTTGTGGGGGCGGTGATCCAGGTGTCCCGCGAGCAGCGGCAGAAAAACAGGATCAAGGGCATGTTCGGCACCTACCTCTCCCCCGCGCTGGTCGAGCAGATGATCGAGAGCGGCAGCGACCCGCAACTCGGCGGGGTCGATGCCGAGATCACCGCGTTCTTTTCCGACGTGCAGAGCTTTTCCTCGTTCTCCGAACTCCTCACCCCCCAGCAACTCGTGGCCGTCATGAATGAATACCTGACCGCCATGACCGACATCCTCATGGAGTCGGGCTGCTACGTGGACAAATATATCGGCGATGCGATTGTCGGTATTTTCAACGCTCCCGCGCCGCTCGAACACCACGCGCTCAAGGCCTGCGTGGCCACCCAGCTTCTCCACAAGCGCCTCGCGCAACTCCGTGAAAAATGGGCCTCCGAGGGGGACAAGTGGCCCCCCATCGTTTCCCGCATGCAAATGCGCATCGGCCTCAACTCGGGGTTCGCAACGGTGGGAAACATGGGGTCCGAAAAACGCTTCAATTACACCATGATGGGCGACACCGTGAACCTCGCCGCCCGTTGCGAGAGCGGCTCGAAAAGCTACGGGGCCTACACCATGGTCACCGGCGAGACGATGCGCGCCGCCACCGCGGCCGGCGGGGATTGCATCTTCCGCCATCTCGACAAAATCATCGTTAAGGGCCGGAGCGAACCCGCCGAGATGCATGAGGTCGTGTGCCTGGCGGCGGACCTCGATGCCGAGACCGGCCGGTGTTTGGAGATTTATGCCAAGGGCATGGACCATTACGCGGCGCAGGATTGGGACACCGCCGCCGCCTGCTTCGGGGAGGCCGCAGCCCTCGAGCCCAACCGCCCGGAAAAGAACCCCGAGTCGCCGACCACGCCGTCGAGCGTCATGCTTGAGCGCTGCCGCGCCCTCAAAGCCAACCCGCCTCCGCCGGATTGGGACGGGGTTTACAAGATGACCAGCAAGTAGCACCGCATTGCAGAACGCGGGATTCCCGATTTAGGCTCTCTTCCGACCATGGAACTCCACTTCACAAAAATGAACGGCGCGGGAAACGACTTTGTCGTCCTCAACAATCGTTCCCTCGCTCTCCAACTCGCCCCGGCAACGATCCAGCGCCTCTGCGACCGCCACCGCGGGGTCGGGGCTGACGGACTCCTTGCGGTCGAGCCAGCCCAAGGCGATGCCGATTTCCGCATGCGCTACTACAACAGCGACGGCGGCGAGGCTGAGATGTGCGGAAATGGAGCCAGGTGTTTCGCACGGTTCGCCGCGCGGCTCATGGCCTCATCTCCAGCGTCGGTGCGCTTTGAAACCCAGGCGGGCATCATCGTTGCCAAGCTGGAGGGCGACCTTGTGAGGCTCGATATGGGGCGACCGACCGACCACCGCCAGCCCCGATCGCTTTCCCTTGGCGATCGGGACATGGAGATTCATTTCATCAACACTGGCGTCCCGCATGCTGTCGCGTTTGTCGAGGACGAGCAGAAAATCGACATCCGGCAACTCGGCGCTGCGCTCCGCCACCATGAGGCCTTCTCGCCGAAGGGAACCAACGCGAACTTCGCCAGGGTGGCGGCCCCCGGGAGGCTCGTCCTGCGCACCTACGAACGCGGCGTGGAGGACGAGACACTGGCTTGCGGCACGGGGGTTTGTGCGGCTGCGCTGCTTCATGCAGCCGCCACAGGTGCGGAATCGCCGGTGCATGTCACCGTGCGTGGCGGAGACACCATGCGGGTCGACTTCGAGATCGATGCCAATGGTGCCTTCGCTGTTGCGCACCTCACCGGCCCGGCGGATTTTGTTTTCGAGGGCGTTGTTTCCCTGTAACCATCAAAACCCATGACATTCGCAGGAGCACACACGGCGCTCGTCACCCCCTTCCGTGACGGCCAATTCGACGAACCGGCATTCCGACGTCTCATCCAACATCAAATCCAAGGAGGCATCTCGGGCATCGTTCCCGTTGGCACGACCGGCGAATCGCCAACGCTGGACCACGAGGAGCACCTCAAGGTCATCGAAACCGCCGTCAGCGCCGCCGAGAAGCGGTGCTTGGTCATCGCCGGCACGGGATCGAATTCCACCGCCGAGGCCGTTGATCTCACCGTTGCCGCTGCGAAGCTCGGGGCGGACGCCGCTCTTCTCGTCGCTCCGTATTACAACAAGCCCAGTCAGGAGGGGCTCTATCGCCACTTTTCGGCGATTGCCGAGGCGGTCAAGATTCCACTCGTCCTCTACAGTATTCCCGGACGTTGCGGCATCGAGATCGGCATCGAGACCGTGGTCCGCCTCGCGCATGAGCATGCGAGCATCGTCGCCATCAAGGAGGCGGGAGGCTCGGTGGAACGTGTCAACCAGCTCCGCGCGGCATTGCCGGACAGCTTCGAAATCCTCTCGGGCGACGATTCGCTCACGTTGCCGTTCCTCTCGGTCGGTGCCGTGGGTGTGGTGAGCGTGGCGTCGAATGTGATTCCAGCGGAGGTGTCCGCGCTGGTGCGCCACCACTTGCAGGGCAATCCCGCAGCAGCCCTGCAAATCCACCGCAAATACTACCCGCTGTTCAAAGACCTCTTCATCGAGCCGAACCCCGTCCCCGTGAAGTTTGCGCTCGCCCGCCTGGGCAGGATCACCGCCGAGGTGCGGTTGCCGCTCTGCGAGATGTCGTCCGCGAACGCCATGCGTGTCGGTGAAACCCTGACCGCCGTCGGCATATGAGCACGCGTGTTGTCATCAACGGGTCCCGCGGACGCATGGGACAGGCTCTTCTTTCCTGTGTGGCGGCCGATCCAGCTGTGTCCCTCGCCGCCTCCACGGATGTCGGGGACGACCTTCAAGCTGTGCTCGGTGGGTGTGATGCCGTGATCGATTTCACTCATGCCACTGCCACCGCGGGCATCGCCGACCTGTGCGCCGCCGCCGGGAAGGCTCTTGTCATCGGCACCACGGGGCATGACGACGAGGCGTGCGCCCGCATTGCCGCTTGCGCAAAAACCATCCCAGTCGTGTTCGCGCCGAATTTCAGCGTGGGGGTGAACACCCTTTTCTGGCTCACGCGCAAGGCGGCGGAAATCCTCGGTCCCGATTTCGATCTCGAGGTCGTCGAAATGCACCACCGCCTCAAAAAGGATGCTCCCAGCGGCACCGCGCGCCGCCTGGCGGAGATTCTCGCCGAGGTGCGCGACCTGGATTACACCAAGGATGTGATGCATGGCCGCGAGGGCATGGTCGGCGAGCGCACCCCACGCGAGATCGGCATGCACGCGATCCGCGGGGGCGATGTCGTGGGCGACCATACGGTGGTTTTTGCGAATATCGGCGAACGCGTGGAACTCACCCACAAGGCATCCAGCCGCGACACCTTCGCCAAAGGCGCCCTGCGCGCCGCCTGCTGGGCCACGGGCCGACAACCCGGCCTCTACGACATGCAGGATGTTCTCGGCCTGAAATGAGGGCGGGCGTCGCGCTGGGGTCGAATCTCGAGAAGCGTCTCCAGCACCTCCAAGCCGCCCGCGACCATTTGCGCGCCCTGCATGTCGAGGGTGCCCCGTTCCTGTGCTCGCGCATTTATGAAACCGCGCCAGAGGATTGCCCTCCGGGATCCCCTGCGTTTTTGAATGCCGCCATCGAGTTTTCCACAGACCTCCCCCCGCTCGATCTGCTGGCCAGACTTCAGGCGATCGAGGTGCGCCTCGGGCGTCCCTGCGTCCACGGCCACCATGCGCCGCGCACGATCGATCTCGATCTGTTGTATTTCGACAACCTCGTCCTGCGCCTCCCGGAGCTGGAAGTGCCGCACCCCCGCATCGCCTCCCGCGCGTTCGTGCTTCAACCTCTGAACGACATTTGCCCCCAGCGAGTGCTCCTTGGGGCGGAGATGCCCGTGGAAGAGCTTCTCAACGCCCTCCCCGTAGCCGGTCTGGCGCGGGCCGTGGCGACATTCGCCCGTTGACCCTGTGAAACCGCCCATTTCCTCCTTTCGCAAATCAAAACTCGAGGGACGCCGCCTCGCCACGCTGACCGCCTACGACTATCCGACCGCGCGTCTGCTCGATGACTGCGGCTTGGATTTCCTCCTCGTTGGCGACTCGTTGGGAATGGTCGTGCTCGGCCACCCCGACACCACTCAGGTGACCATGGCCGACATGATCCACCACACCAAGGCTGTCGCCCGAGGCGCTGCATTGACGCCCGTCGTTTCAGACATGCCTGCCGGGAGCTGCGAAGCGCCGGACCTCGCCCTCGAAAACGCACGGCAACTACGGCAGGCGGGAGCGGATGCCGTGAAAATCGAAGGCGGCCGCGAGATTCTCCCTGCGATCGAACGGATTCTCGCGGATGGCATTCCGGCCATCGGCCACCTCGGCATGCTCCCCCAGCAAGTGGTCGTGGAAGGCGGGTATCACATCAAAGGCCGGAATGACGCCGAGGCCGAACGCCTCCAAGCCGATGCCGCTGCACTCGACAATGCCGGGGTCGGCGCGATCGTCCTCGAACTCGTGCACCCCCCCATCGCCGAGGCGATCAGTCGCACAGTTTCCTGCCCGACCATCGGCATCGGCAGCGGAGATACCTGCGACGGCAACATCCTCGTCCTGCACGACCTCATCGGCCTCTTCCCTTGGTTCCGCCCCAAATTCGCCACCCCCCGCGCCGACGTCTCCGCCGAAATCCTCCGCGCCGTCCACGAGTATGTCGCGGCCGTGACACGCTGACCGCGCTTGCGGAATGACCTGCTGGATTGGCGGTATCCCAGTGCCCCACGCGATCAGTTACGCCTGGCAACCAAGTTCAGACACCCTCCGCCATCAAAAGCACCACAACCCCCTGACGACTTTGTAGTGCCTTTGGAGTGCCCCCCCAGCTTTTATGCGCCTTCACAGCCCGCTGTGAGAAACTTGGGCTAACGCGGGGGGCTGTGTTTTCAAGGCCTTGTCATTTTTTCTGCGATGACCCATTGGTCGAACTGGTCGGCAGTGAGGTGGCCTAGGGCGATGGCGGCTTCCTTGAGGCTGGTGTTTTCCTTGTGGGCCTTCTTGGCGATTTGGGCCGCCTTGTCGTAGCCGATGTGGGGGTTGAGCGCCGTGACGAGCATGAGAGAATTTTTGACGTAGCCCTCGATGACCGGAAGGTTCGGTTCGATGCCGATGGCGCAGTGGTCGTTGAAGGAGTGGCAGCCCTCGGCGAGGAGGCGCACGGAGTGGAGGAAATTGTGGACGATGACCGGCTTGAAGACGTTCAGCTCGAAATTGCCCTGCGAGGCGGCGATGCCGATGGCGGCGTCGTTGCCCATGACCTGGATGGCGATCATCGTCAGGGCCTCGGATTGGGTCGGGTTCACCTTGCCTGGCATGATTGAGGAGCCGGGTTCGTTTTCTGGAATGACGAGTTCCCCGAGGCCGCACCGGGGACCGCTGGCGAGCCACCGGATGTCGTTGGCGATTTTCATGAGCGCGCAGGCAAGCGACTTCACGGCGCCGCTGGCGATGACGAATTCGTTGTGGCCGGAGAGGGCAGCGAATTTGTTCGGCGCGGAGGCAAAGGGGAGGCCGGTGAGCTGCGCGATGTGGGCGGCGGCGCGGTCGCCGAATTCGGGGTGGGCATTGAGGCCGGTGCCGACGGCGGTGCCGCCGATGGCGAGTTGATAAAGGCCACCAAGCGAAAATTCGATATCGCGGAGCGCCTGGTCGAGCAGACAGACATAGCCTGAAAACTCCTGGCCGAGGGTCAGCGGGGTGGCGTCCTGGAGGTGAGTGCGGCCGATCTTGACGATGGAAGCGAAGGATTGAGCCTTGGCATCCAGCGTGTCGCGGAGCGCCTTCACGGCGGGGATGAGGCACTCGATAACGACCGTGGCCGAGGCGATGGACATGGCGGTGGGAAACGTGTCGTTTGAGGACTGCGACATGTTCACGTCGTCGTTCGGATGCACTGGCTTTTTGGAACCCATCTCGCCACAGGCGATTTCGATGGCGCGGTTCGAGATGACCTCGTTGGCGTTCATGTTGCTCTGGGTGCCCGAGCCGGTTTGCCAGATGCGGAGCGGGAAGTGGGCGTCGAGTTTGCCCGCGATGACCTCATCCGCCGCCTGTGCGATGAGATCGCGCTTCTCTGCACTGAGCTTGCCAAGATCGGCATTTGCGAGGGCGCAGGATTTTTTCAGGATGCCGAGAGCCTTGATCATCTCGGGTGGGAGGATGTCCTCGCCGATATCGAAATGGATGAGCGAGCGGGCTGTTTGTGCTCCCCAGTAGACGTCGTGCGGGACGGGGATTTCCCCCATGGAGTCGGACTCGAGGCGGTGGGTGGCGGGGTCGTGGGGCTTGATGGTGGTCATGGTGAAATTTGAGATTTGAGATTTGAGATTCTTTAGAGGTGCTGGACGATATTGGATTTGTCGAAGCGGACTTTCGGAAGAGCCGCGTATTTATCTTCCGGCGAGCGGTAGCCTGCGGCACAGGCAACGACAGTGTTGAAGCCCTTCGCGGGAAGGTCGAGGATGGCATCGTATTCCATCGGGTCGATGCCCTCCAGCGGGCAGGTGTCCACCCCGACAAGCGCAGCGGCAGTCATGAAATTGCCGAGAGCGATATAAACCTGCCGGCAGGCCCATTCCCTCGACCATGCCGAGCGGGGGCCTGCGATCACGTCCTTGAGCATCATGTCCCGATAGAACGCGAGGGATTCGAGCGGCACGCCGCGCACTTCTGCGATGCGGTCGAGGTATTTTTCCATGAACGGAACATCGATTTTTTCAGGGATTGTGAAGACGACGAGGTGCGATGCATCAGTGATCTGCGACTGGTTCCAGGAATGCGGGCGGAGACGGGAGCGGAGTTCCGGGGATGTCACCACAAAGAAATGCCATGGCTGGAGCCCGTATGACGAAGGGGTGAGAATCAATGCATCCTCCAGCGCACGCCAAGAGACGTCGTCTATTTTTCTATCGGGGTCGAATTGCTTCGTGGCGTAGCGCCAATTCAAGGCATTCAAAAGATGTGCGGGCGGGATGGGATTCATGCCGGGCGATGGGAATGCCGATCCCGCGGCGCATCAAGTTTTTTCCGTTCGCGGGTGTGTTGGCGGCAGCGCTCCCTGGCGGGTATAGGAATCACGCGCCGAATCGATGGCGTGGGGCAACTCCAAGCGACAGGTCCAACCGGTCGCCATGCGAAACGCCGTGCTGTCGACCACCCAGCGGTCGGGCCAGATATCCCGGGCGCGATCGCGGGTCAGGCTCGGAGTCGAGGCGCGTAGGGAGGGCACCGCATCGACGATCAAGGATAGGAATTTCACCACGACCTGCGGCACCGGCATGGTGATCCCCCGTCCACCGACACTCCGTGCGGCGGTGTTGATCAACTCCGAGTCTGTGATTGTGCGTGCCGCCGAGATGTAGAGCGGGGTGGGTGGTGCTTTCGATGCGGCACGGATGCCGGTCAGCAGGTCTTCCACGGCGATGAAGCTGTATTCCTTGGGCCGCAAGCCCGGCTTCACCCGCACGAGGCTGGCTGCCATTTTGAATAGCGGAAGGGTCGCCGTGTCCCGTGCGCCCAGCACCATGGGAGGCCTGAGAATCTTGATGTTCCGGTCGGAAAAGCGCTCCCGGAGCCTTGCTTCGAGTGCAAGCTTCGATCGCCCATACCAGGTGACCGGCTCATCTGGATGGTGCTCGCCGCGGGCGGTCACGCCCGCGGGAGTCGGGCCGCCGGCGGCTTGCGAGGAGAGGACAACAGTGTCGCAGGAGGCTGGAAGGGCTTCGAGAATCCGCGTAGTCCACTCGACGTTTGTGTTGAAATACTCCTCGCGGCTTCGTGCGAAGAGGACTCCCGCGCAGAGGATGGCGCGGTCGATCTCCAGATGCGGCCATTGCGAGGGATTCGCCGGCAAAGGCGTGGCGATCGCTGGATCAATCCCCTCCTCTTGAAGTTGGCGCCGGAGTTTTTCCGGATCGCGCACAGTCACGAACAAGCGGGTTCCCTGCGCCGCCTCGGCCAATAAAAGATTCCTTCCGACAAAACCGGTCGCTCCGGTCAGGAGAAGCCCGTTCATCGCCTCACACCGTAACGGGCTTGCAGGGCGTCGATCATGACGATGACAACCGGTCTTCGATCAGGGAGCGGTTTCGGTTGCCGCAGGGGCGCTCTCTTGTCGCTGGATGTTGTATTTTTGAACGACGGCGTTTGCGTCCGCATCCGTCTTTGCGAGTTCCAACAAATCGGCCAACAGGTTCGTGTATTGGCTCTGCACCTGCTGGGACTGCTGAACCACTGTCTCGCGCTGCTTGATGAGTTCGGAGAAGCGGGCTTCCGACTCGGTGAGGCCGAGAATCTGGCTGTCGAGATTGTTCGCCTGCCACTTCATGTTCGCGCCGGCTTGGCCAAGGTTGCTGATCTGCGCGAACAAAAAGAGGCAGAACGCACAACCCAGCAAAAGCAGAACCAAATCCTTTCGGTCTTTCACTGGGTGAGCCGCGTCGTGGATGTTTTCCTCGAAGTCTTCCATGGTTATCGCCCTCCGTTTTGTTGGGGTGTGTTTGGCGTCGCCTCGATGCCGTATTTTTGGAGCAGTTGGGCGATCTTCAGGTTGTTTTTCTCCAACTGCAGGGCCGCGAGGTCACGGATCATTGCCGGGCCGACCTGTTGCGAAAGCTGGGTTCCGGCATCAATCTGCTGTTGCTGGGCTTGAAGTTGTTGCTGCTGCGTTTGGATCGCCTGCTGCCGGGCCTGGATGTCGTCCTGCTTTTTTTGGAGTGTGCGCTGCAGGCCTTGGTTCCCGAAACTGCTCCCGAGAAACCACAAACCGAGCAACACGGAAAGTCCCGCGCTGCCGATGGAAAAGAGTTGAATGGACATGGGTCGAAGGGGTTGAGGTCGGCAACTAAAGTGGTCGCTCTCGGTTCCGTCAAGGCCCATCTCCCGAACCTCCAGAGTTCGAGACGGGTTTGAGGGGAAATGCGGGGTTCGCCGGTGTTGATTTTCCGCCGGACGCCGCATTTACTGGCGCGTCCATGCCGCTTCGATTTTTCAATACCATGACCCGCCAGGTGGAAGATTTCACTCCGAGGGAACCGGGTTGGGTGGGCATCTACACCTGCGGACCCACGGTCTACAACTTCGCCCACATCGGGAATTTCCGAGCCTACATCTTCGAGGACCTCTTGCAGCGCCACCTTGAATTCCGGGGCTTCCGCGTCCAGCGCGTCATGAACCTCACGGACGTGGATGACAAAACAATCCGCGGATGCCGGGCCGCAGGCGTTTCGCTGGATGAATTCACGGCCCCGTTCAAAAAGGCGTTTTTCGAGGATCTCGACACCCTTCGCATCAAGCGGGCGGACCATTTTCCAGAGGCCACGGAGAAAAAGCACATCGACCGCATGATCTCAATGATCTCCGACCTCATCGCCAAAGGCCACGCCTACCGCGCCGAGGACGGATCTGTGTATTTCCGTATCCGCACGTTTCCTGCCTACGGTCAACTCGCCCACTTCCGCTTGGAGGACCTCCGCGACGGCGTGCGCGTGAGCAACGACGAATACGACAAGGAAAATGCCGGGGATTTCGCACTGTGGAAGGCATGGGACGAGCGCGACGGGGATGTCTCCTGGGAAAGCCCGTGGGGGAGGGGACGGCCAGGCTGGCATATCGAGTGCAGCGCCATGGCGACTGGTATCCTCGGCCCCGAAATCGACATCCACTGCGGCGGCGAGGACAACATCTTCCCGCACCACGAGGCGGAGATCGCACAAAGCGAGTGTGTCACCGGCCACCGGTTCGTGCGCCTGTGGATGCATTGCCGCCACCTCCAGGTCGAGGGATCGAAAATGGCTAAAAGCGCTGGAAATTTCTTCACGCTCCGCGATCTCATGGACAAGGGGTGGAGCGGCCGCGAAGTGCGATTCGCCCTGATCTCGGTGAAATACCGGGAGCCGCTCAACTTCACCTTCGAGGGGCTTGCCGCCGCCCGCGCCTCCCTGCAACGGCTCGACGAGTGGACGCTCCGCCTTCGCGAACTCGCCGGAGCTTCAGATGCCGCCCCATTGCCCGGTGACATGCCTTCCATGGATGCCTTCGGCGAGGGTCTGGATGAGGACCTCAACATTTCCGGCGCGCTCGCCGGCCTCTTCGAGGTCGTTCGCGCCACCAACCGCCTCATGGATGCCGGTCAACTCTCGCCCGGGCAGTCGCGCACTTTGCTGGATTGGCTCGCCGGGCTGCACTCAGTGCTGGCCATGGAGCCCGAAGACATCGGAATCCCCTCCGAAATCCAGGCCCTTCTGGAACGCCGTGTCGACGCCCGTGCCGCCAAGGACTGGAAACTGAGTGACGAACTGCGCGATAAAATGCTCGCCGCCGGGTGGCAGGTCAAAGACACCAAGGACGGCCAAAAAACCACCCGCGTGGCACCCGCCGCCTAATCCGATCCGATCCATGTTTCCAACCGACGAATTTTTCGACCTTGCCCACTGTGACCACCACGCGCTGTTTGAAAACGTGGAGCACGTCTGGGAGGTGCTTCCAAAAATCGCTCCCTACCTGAAATTCCGCCTCAAGCCAGCCATCCACGCGCGCCTGATCGGCAAGCCGTTTGTCAGCGGCGCGGTCTTTGTCGGAAAGGGAACTGTCATCGAACAAGGCGCAATGATCAAAGGCCCCGCCTGGATCGGCGAGAACTGCGAAATCCGCAGCGGATGCTACATCCGCGAAAACGTAATCCTCGGCGACGGTGTGGTCGCCGGCAACTCGAGCGAGTTCAAAAACTGCCTCGTCTTCAACGAGGCCCAGATTCCGCATTTCAACTATGTCGGGGACTCGATTCTCGGATACCGCGCCCATCTCGGCGCGGGTGTCATCCTTTCAAACGTCCGCTTGGACAAGGCACCGATCACGGTTCACGGCCCCGGCGGGCGCCTTCCGACATCGCTCCGCAAGTTCGGAGCAATGGTTGGCGACCGCGCCGAGATCGGCTGTAACAGCGTGCTGAGCCCGGGATCGCTCATCGGGCACGACGCGATCGTCTATCCCGGCAGCCAATGGCGCGGGTATCTGCCAGCAGGGCACACGGCCAAGCTGACACAGACGTTTCAAGTCATCCCGGGAAAAGGCTAAGCGCCTACCGGCCGGGCCGGATTTCCATCGAGTAGTCGAAGAGTTCCGCAGGCTGGAAAAAACGCTTCAACTCGACCTCCGCACTCTCAAGGCTGTCCGAAGCGTGGGCGATGTTCTGCATGACGGTGGTGCCAAAGTCGCCGCGGATCGTGCCTTTGGCGGCCTTGGTCGAGTCGGTTGGTCCGAGAAGGTCGCGCACGCGTTCTATCACATTGTCACCGGAGAGGGCGACCGCGATGATCGGTGACGAGGTCATGAATTCCTCGACCTCGGGGAAGAATGGCTTCGAGGCGATGTGAGCGTAGTGCTCTTGCAGCAGGCTCGCATCGGCGCGGAACATCTTGCACCCGCGGATCTGGAATCCGGCATCCTCGAAGCGTTTCAACACTTCGCCGGACTTCCTTCCGGTGATGCAGTCGGGTTTGAGCAGAATCAGCGTTGTTTGCATAGGGGGGCGACTCTACCGGCCGCGGGACGCTGGGAAAGCAGATTTTCGACAGCAGATTTTCGACTACCGCCGGCGGCGCGCGCCGAAGCGCATGCCCTTGTGGGTGCGAACCCCCTTTGCCCCTTTCAACGCGGCCATCACATTCTCCTCGTTGAAGAGGGCCGTGTAGACATACGGGAAATTCTCCAGCTTCTGGCGGGGCACCTTCTGACCGATGAAACGCTCGATATCGAGGATGTGAGGCAGTTCCTCGGCGGTCATGATGGTGAACGCCTCGCCGACGGTCTGGGCGCGCCCAGTGCGGCCGATTCGGTGCACGTAATCCTCCGGATGCTGAGGCACATCGTAATTGATGACATGGCTGACCCCTGCGATGTCGATGCCGCGAGCGGCGATGTCCGTGGCGACCATGACCTCGTAGCGTCCCGCCTTGAATCCCTCAAGGGCGTCGACCCGCTCGTTCTGAGTGCGATTCGAGTGCAATGTCGCCACAGAGTGGTTGTTCTTTTTCAACTGTCGGGAGATGCGGTCCGCGCCGTCCTTCGTGCGCGAGAAAATCAACACGCTGTCGTAGTTCGTGCGCTCGAGAAGGGTGAGCAGGAGGTCGAACTTCTGGTCGGAGGCCACCGGGTAGAGGGCATGGGTCACCGTTTCCGCCGGGGAACGCCGGGCGCCGATCTCGATGCGCTCGGGATCGCGCAGGCACCACGCCGAGAGACGCTGAATCTCCTCGGGGATCGTGGCGGAAAAAAGGAGGGTCTGCCTCTCTTTCGGACACTTCTCGACGATCCTCCGCACATCGGGCAGGAAGCCCATGTCGAGCATGCGGTCCACTTCGTCAAGGATGAGGAACTGCAATGCTGACAGATCCACAAGCCCCTGTTGCATGTGGTCGAGCAAGCGCCCGGGTGTGGCGACAATGACATCGCACTGCCGCTTGAGTTCGTCCCGCTGCTTGCCGTAGCCCACGCCGCCGTGAATCAACGCGACCTCGGTGTGCATGAAGCGCATGTAGTCTCGAAAGGCCGTCTCCACTTGCATCGCAAGTTCCCGCGTGGGCTCGAGGACAAGGCAGCGGATTTTTTGTTCCGGATGGTCGAGCTTCGCGAGCACGGGCAGGGCGAAGGCGGCGGTCTTGCCGGTGCCGGTTTGGGCCGACGCAACAAGGTCGCGCCCGGTGAGGATGACTGGAATGGCCCGAAGCTGGATCGGGGTGGGGTCGGAGTAGCCCATTCGCTGGGCGCCGTGGACAACCGGTTCGGTGAGCCCGAGATCTTGAAATGACATCGCCCCTTTGTGCCTGTTCCCGCAACCGCTCGCAATCAAAAGCGCGGCGCGTCAGCCAATCAGTTCCCTAAGAACCCCGTCATCGAATCCCGCAGCGGATGGTTCCGCCGCCTCTAGCAGTCCTCCGAGCAGGGTTCGCTTTTTCGACTGCATCTCCAACACCCGTTGCTCAACAGTGTCCCGTGCCACGAGTTTGATCGAGGTGACTGTGTTTTTTTGGCCGATGCGGTGGGCTCGCGCCGTGGCCTGCGCCTCGACCGCCGGGTTCCACCATGGATCGAAGTGCACGACAGTATCCGCTGCGGTGAGATTCAGCCCCGCGCCGCCAGCTTTTAGGCTGATGAGAAAAACCGCGGGCCCGTCGGGGGCCTGAAAGGCATCCACCACGGCCTGCCGGTCGCGCGTTGATCCATCCAGGCGACACCATGTGATCCCCTCTTCGTCCAGCGCGGGGGCAATCAGATCGAGCATCGAGGTGAACTGGCTGAACACGAGCGTGCGATGTCCACCGTCCACCGCCTCGCGCAGAATCTCAAGCAAGGCATCCAGTTTGCCCGACGGGGCGGGCGACTCCGCGCCGAGAAGCCGCACATCGCAGCACGCCTGCCGGAGACGCAGCAAGGCGGTCAGCACGCGCATGCGTGCGGCGCCGCCGGATTTGCCCTTGATATCGTCGAGTCCCGCGCGGGCGGCGATTTGCAATTCCGTGTAGGCCGCCTTCTGATCCGGCGTGAGATCGATTTCGAGAGTTTGTTCCAAGTGATCGGGAAGATCCGCCGCAACCTCGGATTTTGTGCGGCGCAGCATCCATGGACGGACCCGGCGAAGGAGTCGCTGCCACACATGTGGTGCCTCACCTGCCTGCAGGGGATCTTCGTAGCGCTCCTTGAAGTCCCGTTTCGGGCCCAGGTAGCCGGGCAGCAGAAAGTGAAACAGCGACCAGAGGTCCCTCAACGAGTTCTCCAGCGGGGTGCCGGTGAGAATGAAGCGCGCCTCCGCCTCGAGAGCCACAGCCGCGGCGGCATTTTGGCTGTCCGGGTTCTTGATGTGCTGCGCCTCGTCGAGGATCGCGGTTGTGAAGCGGATGCCCTGGTAGTGTTCGATGTCGCGCCTGAGCAGCGCGTAGCTTGTGATCACGAGATCGTGCGCGGCGATTTCGGAAAACCGTGCCTCGCGGGAACCTCCCTGAAGCACCAGCACACGCAATCCCGGGCAAAAGCGGCGTGCCTCGCGCTCCCAGTTCCAGACTAGCGGCGACGGGCACACCACGAGATGCGGCCCCGGCAGGGAGGCCGCCATAGCCAGTGTTTGGATTGTTTTCCCCAGTCCCATCTCGTCGGCAAGAAGCCCTCCGGCTTTGCGCAACGCCAGAGCGCGCATCCACAGCGCTCCCTCCGATTGATACCCGCGAAGCAGCTTCCGGAAGCCTTGCGGCAAGACATCCGCGCTTTCAACCTTGCCTTCGACAGGCGGACGGTTTGTCCAATCGCTGATAGCCGCTTCCAGGCCCGGACGGTGGATTTCACGAATCCGATAGCCACCGCGCTCCTGCTGCGGATCGCAGTCGCGCAACACCTCCTCGAAATCCTCCAGCATGGCCGCATCTGGCACGGCGATGCGGCCGTCCGACAGCCTCACCCGGGGGTCCCCACCGGCAAGCAGGCGTTGAATATCCTGCGCTTGGAACATCGCGTCGCGGCCCGCTGTGAAATGCACATGGAAGTCCAGCCACCCGTCACCCCGCTCATTGATCGCAAAACGAGGTTCAATCGGCACGATGTCGTGCGTCACATGACGGAATCTCTCGCCTTCCGTGACGATCCATTGCCTGCGTAGCGTTGGCAGGCCGATGGCGAAAAATCGCAGCACCGCCTCCTCGCCGCGCAGCACCGCCTTGCCTTTCGAGTCCTCGAATCCCATGCGAGCCAGTTCCATCAACGCGGAGGTCTCGGCTCCCGGATTCACACAGCCCTCCTTCGAATAGCGAAACTCCAGGGCGCCCTCGAGATGCCGGAGCGTCCCCTCGATCGAGAATTCGATCCGCGGGGCCTCGTTTGTTTCGGTTCTCGCGGGGCGTGCCGCGGTTTCAGGGCCTGAAGAGGCTTCGGTCGCAGGCGAACCCGGGGCGAGATATTCCAATCCCACGGCCACGGAGTGCGCGCAGATGATCCCCCTGCCCCGCGAATCGCGGCAGGGGCACAGGTTTTCGATATCGATGGGATTGCGGATTTTCAGCCCAGCCTGGAATTCCCGCCCCTCGGCAACGATCCTGCCCCTTAGCACCGGGGGTTCCCACTCCGCCCCGCGCACGCCACCGGCGGCCTTCAGTCCGCGAGCCCTTTTCATGACGTCCCAGCCACCGATCGAAATGAGAAATTTTTCCGTGAGTTGCATTGCTCCCGCGCACGGGCACTCCACTTGTCGCCTTCATGGTCGCGCCGGGCAAACCGGAAATCCAGCGCCCTTGACAGCGGCGGGAGCCGGAGGTCTACATGGCGCCGTGAAATCCGTCGCACTCCCTCTTGTTCTTGCCGCCATGGCCATGACCTCGTGCACCACCCTTCAAAACCGGCGCGACCTTTTTTCGCCACAACCGGTGGAAGGCCCTTACACAAGACTGCTCGCCGAGCGGCAAGGGAAGCCTCTCATGATTCCCGCCCCGCCGGTCAAGGAGCCTGCATCAACGTCGTCGAACAAAAACGTCGTTCCGCCGGCTACGAATTGACCGCTACTCGTCGGAATCAGGCATCATCTCACCCTGCTTGGCTTTCGGGGGCGCCTTTTTCGGTGGCTTCATTTTGTCCAAGATCCCCTCAAGCGACGGATCGATCTCAAGAACAGCAGAGCGCATTGACTCTTGGAATTTTCGCCTAGTGGCATCCCTCACCTCCGGGGTATCCGCCGATTTCAATGCCTCCGCGGCGGCTTTGACCTCCGGCATGTCCTTGGCCTTTGACCGAGCCGCCTCAAGTCGCTCCCTCTCCCCGTCCGAAAGGCTCCAAACCCTCCGCTCTCCGCCCTTTTCCTTTCCGTCCTTCTTGAACATTCCGCGGACAGACTCCTGAAGACCGGGATCGATCTTTTGCATCTCCTCGCGCATCGCGGCATGGAATTCCTTTGCTGCGGCTTCGGCTTTCCCGCGGAGTTCGACGACTTTGGGATCGTTCATCGCCGCCTCGCGGGCGGCCTTAAAGCGCTCCTTCAATTCCTCCGGCATCCGTTCCATCGCCCCCTCTATTTTCTTCCCCGCCTTTTCCATTGGGGCATGGCCCTTTGGTGGGCGGGGGGAATCGGGCTCGGCGTGGCAAACAACCGGAAACAGGCAAACAGCGATGAGAAGTCGAGTGTTCATACTCAGATCAAACTGTGAACGGGCTTAGAAGTTGCGCTGAAAATTCTGTGTCACTCTTTTTGGGCGGCATTTTGCGCCTGCGCCACTGGCACGCGCATCCAAAACACTGCCCCCGAACCCGGAGTGCTCTCGACCGAAACCGAGCCGCCGTGTGCGAGGAGGATGTTTTTGACAATCGACAGGCCGAGCCCCGTTCCGCCGGCATCGCGGGCTCGGTCTTTTCGCACCCGGTAGAACCTCTCGAAAATGTGCGCCTGGTCGTCCAATGGAATCCCCGGCCCGTTGTCCGCGAAGGCGACCTTCGCGCACTCCCCGTCCAAAACACCGGTGATCCGCAAGACGCCGCCTGTCCCGCCCGCATGCTTGAGCGCATTGCTCACAAGGTTCCAATAAACCTGTTCGATGCGGCGGGCATCCACCTCGGCGTGCCTCGCCTCCTCCCGCCAATCAACCTCGATGCGCATTCCCGAATTTCCGATCTCCGGTTCAAGACTCTCGAGAACCCGCAAGAGCGTGTCGTGAAGATCGACCCTCTGGAAATCCAACATCGGTGAGCGGCCTTCCAAGTGAGAGATCGTCAGCAGATCCTCGAGAAGGAGCGAAAGCCGCTGCACGTTCCGGTGGATCGCGGACACCGCGCGCTCAGTCATCTCGGGCTCCTCCTGACAACCGTCCATGAGTGTTTCGACGTATCCGCTGATAATTGTCAGAGGGGTGCGAAACTCGTGGGAAACATTCGCCACAAACTCCCGGCGCGTCGCCTCCAAGGCGCGGATCGCAGTGACATCCTGAAACACCAGAAGCGCCGCGTGTGGAATCCCCCCCCCGGAAGCTGCGAGTGGAGCGACATGGATGTCGAACACCCGATGGGGGGCGGTTTTGCCATTTCCCGCCGCATCGAAGATCAACTCGAGATGCGCGGAATCTCCGGTTTCCAATGTGAGTGAGATGGCCTTCTCCAGTTCATGCCTTTGGAAAAACTCCAGCACGCTGCGTCCGAGCGGGCTTCGGCGCGACGGGAAAAAGCACTCCATCGCGGGATTCAGCAGGGTGATGCGGTGCTCGCGGTTCACGATCAAGATTCCCTCTTGCATGCTGGCGAGAATCCCGCGAAGGCTGAGCCCCTCGTCGGCGATTTGACGGTCCAACTGGCGGAGGTGCTCGGCGAGTCGCCCGATATGGGCCTCGGTCTCGCGAAAAACCGATCCTCCGCCCAACCGGGCTGGGAACGCAAAGTCTCCTTCGGCCATCTTTTCGAGACGCGCCCGGATTTCACGCCATGGCACGAAAACCCTGAAATAAAACCAAACCGCCGCCGCAACCGCGGCCAACGAGAAAGCGGTCCAGATCAATCGACGGGGACGGCGTTGAACCGGTAGCCCTCGCCCCGGATGGTTTCCAACCGTGCGGCATGGCGGCCGATTTTCTCGCGCAAACGCCGCATGTGGGTGTCGACGGTTCTTGTGTCGAGGGTGGTCGTGTAGCCCCACACATCCCGCAAGAGGACGTCGCGCGACATCGTGCGCCCGCGGTTGCCGACAAGCGCTGAGAGAAGCTTGAACTCGGTTGTGGTCAAATCTACACGCACCCCGTCGATCTGTGCGTGAAGCGTGGTGCGATCGAGCGTGATGCCGTCGAGCTCCACCATGGTCGCCTCGGCGGCGACCGTTTGCGCCCGCCGGATCATTCCCTGCACCCGCAGAACAACCTCCTTCGGGCTGAACGGCTTTGTGACATAGTCGTCCGCCCCAATTTCCAGTCCCTTCACGCGGTCTTTCACCTCACTTTTAGCCGTGAGCATCAGCACAGGAATGTCCGCGGTATCGGGATCGCCCTTCAACGCCCGGCACACCTCCAACCCTGTCATGCCCGGCATCATCACATCGAAGATCGCGGCATCCGGCCTGTTCCGCCTGGCGGCATCAAGTCCGGCATCCCCTGTTTTCTCAATCAACACTTTGTATCCGGCCCGTTTCAAGTGGTAGCGCAGCAAATCCACGACGTCGTTTTCGTCTTCGACCACAAGCACGGTGATATCCATTCCGGCGCTCATAGTAAACACCTCTCCAAGCAACAAGGGGTCAAACGTGACAAAATTGTCAAAAACATCAGGTCACCGCTTGGTGGTCCGGAAAAACAATAAAAACCGAACCGCGGTGACCTGAGTCGTTGTCTCAACTGATTACTTTGACCCATGGACATGCGGCGCGTTCAAATTTTTTTCAAAAAAATTCACCCTTTTAGCACAATTCCCACAGGGCAGTGGTCGCTTCCCGGCGTTTCAGGCTGGATAAAAGCGGATTGCACTTCGTCAACGATCCCCTCCGTGACACAGAAGTAGTCGATCCGCCACCCGATATTCCGTTCCCGCGCGCCATTCTGGTAGCTCCACCAAGTGTAATGTCCGGTCCCCTGTTCGAAGAGCCGGAACGTGTCCACAAACCCGGCCTCGAGAACCCTGTCGAATGCCTCCCGCTCCTCGATCGTGAACCCCGCATTCCTGGTGTTTTCGCGCGGGCGGGCGAGGTCGACCTCCTTGTGGGCTACATTCATGTCCCCGCAAAACACCACTGGTTTCTTTTTTGCAAGGGTCTCCAGATGATCCACAAATGCCGGAGTCCACTCGCGGGTCCGGTAGTCGAGCCTACTCAGTTCGCGCTTGGAGTTGGGCGTGTAGATATTCACGAGAAAAAAATCCCCGAAGTCCGCCGTGATCACGCGGCCCTCCTGGTCGTGCTCCGCGCGCCCGAACCCGAGCGTGGTGGATTTCGGCTTTTTCCGCGACAGGATCGCCGTGCCTGAATACCCCGGCCGCACCGCTGGGTTCCACACCACCTCATACCCCGCAAAGTCGTGCGGCACCTGCTCGGGACGCGCCTTGGTTTCCTGGAGGCACACCACATCGGCGTCAACCCGCTCCAACCAATCCGCAAAGCCCTTCGTTAAGACCGACCGGATGCCATTTACATTCCATGAAATCAATTTCATCCCCACCATGAAACCGCCCCGAACGTGAAACGGCGAGACAGAAAAAACCGTCTGCCCGATGGTCAGCCCCACAAAAAATCCGGCATGTAATCAAAGCGCGTCAAGGTCCCACCCGTCCTTCCACTCGAGAAAAGGTGTCCCGCTGCTGTCGAATCGGACAGGCAGCCAGATATAGCGTCCATCGATGGCATTTTCAGGCATCCACCGGTCGCCCATGAACACAAACGCATCGCCCTTTCCCTGCACGGGAAGCACGAAAGTCGATTGCGAGTCGAAGGTCGACTCCACTTGCTCCACGGTGCCTCTGACCGGATTGCCCAGGCTTGTCCAAGGCCCCAGGATATCATCCGCACAGGCAAGCCGGGCCGCATTTGGCGCCCACCCGGTGCAGCCGGAAGTCATCAAAAAATACCTGCCATTGCGCTTGAATATCGCGGGTGCCTCGTTGAACCCAAGCGGGAAGATGCGGACATAGTTGCCCGCAGGCTTGAGAAAATCCGCACTGAGCAGAGACAGATGCAGCGTCGCGTTTTCCTCCGATGCATAAACGTGGTAGGCCCTGCCATCGTCATCCTGAAACAAGGTCATGTCCCTGGCCATCTGGCCGCCCTCGAAATCCCGGCGCACCAGCATGTCACGCGCCCAGTCGGGCACCATGTTCCCGGGCATCGGAGTAGCCGCGAGTTTCTGCCTGTCCTCATCGCCCAGGGGCTCTTTGAGATGTTCCGGGAAGTTCAAAGGCCAGACACCTGCATTTGGCCGGAAGCTTTCAAGATAGGTGTATGGCCCGGCAGCCTCATCCGCCACCGCCACACCACTCAGGGCGGCGAGGTATCCGTGTCCCTCGAGTTCATGGTGGAACCACATGACGAATTTTCCTGTCTTCTCGTTGAACAGGACCTTGGGCCGCTCGATGATGCACCCCTTGTGGAGCGGACTTGCGGGATTTTCCGACACACGGAGAGCGATCCCTTCGTTTTTCCAATTGCAGAGGTCACTCGATGAGTAAACACCGACACCGACATGAGCCACGTTGCCGGCATCCCCCTCGATCTTGTGCTCGCCGAACCAGTAATAGACCCCTTCGTGGAAAAGGATACCGCCACTGTGGGCGTTGATATGGACCCCCTGGTCATCGGGCCAGATTTCTCCGGATCGGAAGGGCTTTAGCGGCTTGTGACTCAGCATATCGAACTCCTTGAACTCAGCAGCGGCGCGGGGCGACACGCGGGCTCTTAGGAGCACATCACTCCCCTCGTAAGCCGTGTGGCGGATATCGGCTTCGCGGTAGAGTCGAGCAACCAGATCGGCGCGGGATTGGGGGATTCTCAATTCCATGGTCACAAGATCATCCGCCACCAACTCGCTGATCCGCGAGACGAGGTCCGGCATGCCCTCGCCGGTCTGCACGGAGACGAATGCCGCATCGGGAAACCGCTCGCGCACCACCGCCAAGGTCGCGGGATCGCACGGCCGGTCGATTTTGTTGAACACCACAAGCGTCCGCTGCGAATCCGCCCCGAGTTCCTCAAGCACAGAATGTGTCGTCTCGTAAAACGCCATGACCTCGGGTTGGCTCACATCGAGCACATGGATGAGAAAATCCGCCATCACAGCCTCTTCAAGCGTGGCATTGAAGGCCTCCACCAGCCCGTGGGGCAGGTTCCTCACAAAACCAACCGTGTCGGTCAGCAGCAGGGGTTGGTTGTTCGGGAGGGCGATCTTGCGCGTGGTCGTGTCCAGCGTGGCAAAGAGCTTGTCCTCGACCAGCACGTCGGCGCCAGTGAGGGCACGCAATAGCGAGGACTTGCCCGCATTCGTGTAGCCCACGATCGCGGCGTTCGGCACGGGCGTGCGCTTGCGATCCTTCCGCTGGGTGGCCCGTTGGCGCTTGACGGCCTCGAGGTCGCGCTTGAGGCGATCGATTTGCCCGCGGATTTTGCGTTTGTCCTGCTCGAGTTGGGATTCGCCCTCGCCCTTGGCGCCGATTCCTCCGCCTTGTTTTCCCAAGTGCGACCACGCCCGCACGAGCCGCGGGAGCGAATACTCCATGCGCGCGAGGTCGACTTGCAGCCTCGCCTCGCGGGTCTGCGCGCGCTTGGCGAAGATGTCCAGGATCACCTCCTGCCGGTCGATCACGAGCACCCCCGAGAGTTTTTCCCAGTTCCGCTGCTGCGAGGGGGTCAGCTCGTTGTCGAAAATCAACACATCCGCCTCCAGCGCCTTTGCCCGCTGCGCGACCTCCTCGGCCTTGCCCGATCCGACCAGATGCCGCGCGTGGTTTTCCCTGTGGTGGACCAACTCGCGCCCCACAACCGGAATCCCGAGCGTGTCGACGAGATCCGCCAATTCCTCAAGCAGGCTCTCGGCCTCGCTCCTGCCCTCGGGCCGGAGATACGTTCCAATGAGCACGGCCCGCTCGACCATTTTCGGCTTTTCCTTGATTTCAAACATTCCGCAGGCGGGCACATTGGCACCAGCAGGAGCCGTGCGCAAGAATCCGCAAGAAGTGGGCTACCGCCCCGCGAGGATCAAATCCGAGGCCGCCACGACATCATCGAACACAAAATCCACCCCCGTATCGCCCATGCCAGCGCCGTAACCCGTCCGCACCAGAATCGTGCGGCAGCCAGCCCCGCGCCCGCAGGCCACATCCACATCCTTGTCGCCAATCATCCAACTTCGCGAGAGGTCGATGCCGTGCTCGGCCGCCGCCTCGAGCAACATGCCGCTGCCGGGTTTGCGCCGTGGGGTGGGGGATTGCGGATGGTCCGCGCAGAAATACACCGCATCCACCTGCCCCTGGAGCTGTCTCATCAATTCCGCGTGGACAGCGTCGTATTGGGCTGGCGAAATTTTTCCTGTGGCCAACCCGCTTTGGTTAGTCACGATGACCACCAGCCAACCTGCATGGCGGAATCTTGCCAGCGCACCGGCGACTCCGGGGAAAACCCGCACGCGCCTGGGATCGTTGCAGTAGTGGACCTCCTCCATGAGCGTCCCGTCGCGATCGAGGAAAACCGCGCGCCGCTCAGCCATTTTTCAGAAACGCCTCGCGCAACTCGGCGGCGGTCAGCGTGGCCGTGCCGAGCTTGGCGACCACCACGCCACTTGCCTGGTTTGAGATTTCCGCCGCCTCGGCGGGTGTCGCTCCGGCGCAAACTGCCAAGGTGTGCAGCGCAATCGCCGTGTCCCCGGCACCCGACACATCGAAAACCTCCCGCGCCCTCGTGGGCGTGTGGTATGGCTCCGCGTCCCGTTGAAACAACATCATCCCGTGCTCGCCGAGCGTTACAAGCACGGCAGGCAGGCTCCATTTTTCCAAAAGCCCGCGCCCGACCTCGAAAAGAGCGTCGTCCTTGAGCGGATGCTCCAACGCTCCGGAATCCCTCCGCCCGGCCATCGCAAACGCCTCCGAGCGGTTTGGCTTCAACAAATCCACGCCCGTCCAATCCAGCGGATTCGACGGATTCGGATCGGCGGCGATGTATTTCCCGGCGGCCCGCGCCAGCGCGACAAGGCGGTTTTTCATCTCCTGCCCCAAAAACCCTTTCCCATAATCCTCAACGATCACCGCATCCACATCGGCCAACGCTGCCTCGACCACCCCGCACGCACGGTCGAGGATTTCCTTGGATACGCCATTCGAGGGCTCGCGATCAACGCGCACAACCTGTTGTTGCCGAGCAATAATCCGTGTTTTCAAGATCGTTGCTCGGCCCGGTTCCGCAACCAGCGCACCCGTGGCGATGCCCTCCTCCTCAAGCAACCCCCTCAAGCGCCCCGCCGCTGCATCCTCCCCGAGCAGTCCACACAATTCGACCCCGGCACAAAACGGCCGCAGGTTCCTCGCGACATTCGCCGCTCCTCCGGGGTAGCTGGTTTCCTCGACCACCTCGACCACCGGCACCGGTGCCTCGGGCGAAATCCGCGACACCCGCCCCCAGACAAACTCGTCGAGCATCACATCCCCCACCACAAGCAACCTGCACTCCGATGCCCGCTCAAGAAGATGTTGTAATCGCTCCGGTTTCATTCCAAATTCTCAGAAAAATTATCCGGCTCCTGCCGGCCAACAAAGCTCAAATTTTTAAAATGCCGAACATGCTTCACCCGTTCGCGGCAATCGTCGCCCTCACGGCACTCACCACCACCGTCCTCCGGGCCGATCCCGCACCCGAGTCGATCGATCTTTCCGCCTTCCCCGCACAATCCATCGACGATGTCGTCGTTCCAGTCCCGAGCGAGGTCTTCGTCGTCCTCGACAAGCTTGGCAACCCAAACTGGCGCGGCGAAATGAGCGACTCGCTGGGCAAACAAACCGGCAACCGCGCCCAGGTCGCCCTCCTCCTCGGCACCGTCATCGCCGAAGGCTTCATCGCCGTCGAAGCCGAGGATTCCGAGAAGGTCAAGGAGATCGGCCGCCGCGTGCTCACCCTCTCCAAGGCAATCAATGTCGAAAAAGCCGTGCTCGAACGCAGCAAAAGCATCACCGACAAGGCCGAAGTGAAGCAGTGGCTGGCAGTCCGCCGCGAATTCGACGGCGCCCTCCAGGATGTGAAGGGCGCGATGCAGGAACTTGGCGACGACGACCTCGCCCAACTCGTCAGCGTGGGAGGCTGGATTCGTGGCACCCATGTCCTTACTTCCATCGTCTCCAAAAGCTACTCTCCGGACTCCGCCGAACTCCTCCACCAACCGGCTCTCCTTGATTTCTTCTCCGACAAGCTCTCGAACCTCTCGAGTCGCCGCCTCTCGAACGAACCTCTCGTCCAGCGCATCCGCAAATTGCTCAAATCCATCCGCCCCCTCATCGGCAACGACGAGGGCAGCACGATCCCCCTCGACAACGTCAAGCGCATCCACAAATTGACGGGCGAAACCGTCGATGCCATCACCCTTAAGGGAGCTTGAGCCAACCCATGAAAAAATCCCTCGCCATCCTGTTGTCCGTCCTCCTCGCCGGCACCGCATGGGCCTATGTGGATGACGCCCTCTCCTTCGCCTACGAGGCCGCCCACCCCTACGTGAAGCTAGGCTTCAGCGTGCGCGAAGACGCCTGGGGCGGCGACCTCGGCGTCAAGGATCGCCAAGCCGTGCAGGCCCAGCTTTTCAAAGGCAACGAATACTGGTTTTGCCTCGGCACCGACGTCAAACGCGCAGTCCTATCGATCAATATCTATGACTCGAAGGGGAAACTTGTGAATGGAGAGTCCCTCAAACCCGGACGCATGACCGCCGTGCGCGTCGTGCCCGAACGCACCGGCAGCTACTACGCCATTGTGACCGTCCTTAAGTCCCCCGAGGAGCGCACCGGCTGGGCGTTGGTCTACGCCTACAAATAACACAGGCGCGGCCCCGCAAGGCATGGACACCATTACTCTGGAATTTGAAAACGCCCGCGTGGCCCAGTCCCTCTACGGAGGCGATCCGAAGTTCCTCCACGATCTCGAGTCACGCCTGTCCCTCCGCGCCACAGCCCGCGACGGTTGGATTCGCCTCGAAGGCGACCAGGCGAATCTCGACCGTGCGCGCCATGTCTTCGCCCAACTCGAGGAGGCCCGGAAGCGCGGCATCACCATCCACCACCAGGAATTCCATCAGGCCCTCGACGCCGCCGCGGGCAATGCCTCCGCCGAACCCCTCACCAGCCTGCTCGACACCCGCATCCTCTGCTCCCCTCGCAAGCCGCCGGTCGTGCCCCGCACCTCGGGTCAGAAATCCTACCTCCAACGCATCAACACCCACGACATCACCTTCGGCATCGGCCCCGCGGGCACCGGGAAGACCTACCTCGCCGTCGCCTGCGCCGTCGCCGCCCTCAAGCAAGACAAGGTGAAGCGCATCATCCTCACCCGCCCGGCCGTGGAAGCGGGCGAGGCCCTCGGCTTCCTCCCCGGCGACCTCCAAGAAAAAATCCTCCCCTACCTGCGCCCCCTCTACGACGCCCTTCACGACCTCCTCGACCCCGAGGAACTTCAAAAGCTGATGGATCGCCACGTGATTGAGATCGCCCCGCTCGCCTACATGCGCGGCCGCACCCTCAGCAACTCGTTCGTCATCCTCGACGAGGCCCAAAACACCACCGCGGAGCAGATGTTCATGTTCCTCACCCGCCTCGGCGTGGGCTCGCGGTGCGTGGTCACCGGCGATGTCACCCAGATCGACCTCCCGAAAAACAAGCTCAGCGGCCTTGTGGAAGCCATTGCAGCCCTAAGAAATGTTTCCGAAATTGGCATCCACTTCTTTACAGAGAAGGATGTTGTGCGTCATCCTTTGGTCCAAGCGGTGATTCTTGCCTACAAGGATCACCGTGGCTCCCGCGAAAGCAGGATATGATTAATCTCACCCGATCCAAGAGTTCAGCCAAGGACCGCAGCGCACTCCGCAATTAATGTTCGATTTTTTCAAACGCTGGAAGCTTGTCGGGCGTGGCATGGATTGTGGGAAACGCCGCAGGCAGGTTGAAACCAACGAGTTCCTTGAGGGGCTCGAGTGCGGCTGGATCATGCGAGGCATTCTTCTCGCCGCCTTCGTCCTCGGCATCGCGGCGCTCATCTTCACCGGCGTGCAGGAGGAACCCGCCAAAAAATTCCTCCTCTGCCTCCTGATCTTCGTCACCGCCGTCGCGCAATTGTGGATCAACCATCCACAGACCATGCACAGCAACGCCCGCCTTGGCGTCCTCCTCGGCGTGCTGCTGGGGCAACTGGCCATGATCAAAGTCATTCTCAGCCAGGCGGCCGCAGGCAATATCGACCTCCAGCTCGCCCCCCTGCTCATCCCCTACGCCTTCGCCCCGCTCACCCTTTCCGTCCTCCTCGGTAAAAACCACGGCATCTACGCGGCTGTCTTCGCCAGCCTCTGGGGCTCGCTCCTCGTCGGCCGCATCGATCCGGTGTTCCTTGTCATTTCCCTCATCACCGGTTTCATCGCCGTCTTTGTCACCCTGCAAGTCCGCCGCCGGAGCCGACTAGTCCGCGCGGGCGTCTATGTGGGGCTTGCCACCTGGATTCTCGCCGCCACCTTCGGCCAGATCGGCCCGGTCGTCTGGGAACTCCCCTCGCAGACAAATTGGCAAATGATCGGTTGGCAAAGCTTCGCGGCCATCGCCACCGGCATCGGCACCGCCGTGTTCGTCAGCGGCATTCTCCCGATGCTCGAGCACATGTTCAAAATCACCACCGATATTTCCTGGCTGGAAATGACGGACCTCAACCACCCCCTCCTGAAGCGTCTCAGCCTGGAGGCGCCGGGCACCTACCACCACAGCCTCGCCGTCGCCAACCTCTCGGAGGCGGCCGCCGAGACCGTCGGAGCCAATCCCACCATCTGCCGCGTCGGCTCGTATTTCCATGACATCGGGAAACTCGTGAAACCCCAGTATTTCACCGAAAACATCCCCCACGGCGAAAATCCCCACGACGACCTCACCCCGACCATGAGCGCCCTTATCATCATCGCCCATGTGAAGGAAGGCATCGACCTCGCCCTCAAGCACAAGCTCAACCATGAGATCGTCGAGGTCATTCGCCAGCACCACGGCACCTCGACCGTCTCATATTTCCTCCAGCGCGCCCTCCAGCAACAGGAGGACGCCCGCCTCGGCGGCAAGATCATGAACATGCGAGCGGACGATATCCCCGACGTCAGCGAGGAAAGCTTCCGCTACCCCGGCCCGCGCCCCCAAACCAAGGAGGCGGCCCTCGTGAGTCTCGCCGACTCCATCGAAAGCGCCTCCCGCAGCCTCGAGCGACCCACTCCGCAACGCATCGACGACCTCGTCCGCGATCTCGTCAGGGACCGCATCGAAAGCGGCCAACTCGACGATGCCCCCTTGACCATCGCCGAACTCTGGCGCGCCGCCGAAAGCTTCCGCTTTACCCTCGTCAACATGCTCCACGCCCGCATCGCCTACCCCCGCCGCGACCAGCGCGACACCCCGCAAGGCAGACGGCCCGAGGAAAAATCCGCCGCCTGACCACCTTGAGCACCCCGCCGCGCCTCTCGTTTTCCCACCGTGCGAAGGCCACCCCCTACGACCGCGCTGCCCTCGAGCGCCTCGCCGCCGCTGCCCTCCCGCGCTGCCTCGCCATCGCCGAACAACACAACGCCCCACTCGCCTCGCTCGAGGCCGTCGACATTTCCATCCTCGGCACCGCCGCCATGGCTCGCGTCCACCGCGACTTTCTTGGCATCCCGGGCGCGACAGATGTCATTACCTTCCCCTACGGCGAAATCCTCGTCTGTGCCCATGTCGCCGCAACCCGCGCCCCCGAGTTCGCCCACACCACGACCACGGAACTCGCGCTCTATATCATCCACGGGTTCCTCCACCTCTCCGGCCACGACGACACCACCCCCGCCACCGCCAAAACAATGGCCGCCACTCAATCCCGCATCCTTGCCGAGACCACGTCCGGCGCCTCTTTTTAAATCCCGCGGCGGTTGATGATTTCGTTCCGGTCGTTGAGCACGATCACCTTTGGAGTGTGGGTTTTAAGTTGCTCGGCGGTGAGTTGAACGAAGGTCATGATGGTCAAGCGGTCGCCCGCCTTGCCGAGATGCGCGACGGCGCCGTTGAGCACGATGCTTTTGCTCCCGCGAGGGGCCTTGATCGCGTAGGTCTCGAAGCGGTGGCCATTCGACTGGTTGCCGATGAGGATTTTTTCATACGGCTCGATGCCGGCCTCTTCGAGAAACTCCTCGTCGATCGCCATGCTGCCTTCATAGTCCACGTTCGCATCGGTCACGATGGCGCGGTGGATTTTGGAACCAAGAATTGATTTAAGCATCTGGCGACAGCAAAAAAATGTTAGCATCCCGCTGGCGGATGGGGGGGGATTCGAACCCCCGATACCTTTCGGTATACACGCTTTCCAGGCGTGCGCAATCGACCACTCTGCCACCCATCCAATAGAGCGGACTGGGTTGTGTAGCCGAGTTCGGCCTGATTGACAACCGCCACCTGCGAAAAACAGCGGCGATTTTTCTTGAGACGTGCGCCCGCTCCCGTGTTTTCATGCGGCCCGATGCTCTACCTCTCGGCAGCCCTGTTGGCCTATGTTCTCGGTTCGATCCCGTGGGGATATCTCGCCGGTCGCCTAAACGGCGTCGATCTTCGCAAGGAAGGCAGCGGCAGCACGGGCGCCACCAACGCCCTCCGCGTCCTTGGAAAAAAATGGGGCTACACTGTCTTTGCGCTCGATGCCTTCAAAGGCTGGCTTGCCGTCATGGGCGCCTTCGCCCTTGCCGCGCTTTTTTTCAATGCCTCCGAACCCGAAATGATCCGCGCCGGTGTCGCTGCCGCGATCTGCGCCGTCGCGGGTCACACGTATCCGGTCTGGCTCCGCTTCCAAGGCGGCAAGGGCATCGCCACCTCGGCGGGCGTCATGATCGCCCTCTTCCCTCCGGCGGTGTTTGGTTTCGGTCTTGTTGTGTGGATCACGCTGTTTTTCACCACCCGCTACGTGTCGGTCGCCTCGCTGGGAGCCGCTGTGGCGCTTCCGACGGCGGCAACTGCGCTCCTCATCGCGGGGAAATGCGATCCTGTCCGCACAGGCATCGCCTTTCTTATGTGCGCCCTCGCCGTGTGGCGCCACCGTTCGAACATCTCGCGCCTCCTCGCCGGCACCGAAAAACGCTTCGAAAAGAAACCCCGCACTGCAAGCCATGTTCAATAAAATCGGCATCGTCGGCAGCGGTGGCTGGGGATGCGCTCTCGCCTCGATTCTCGCTCAAAACGGCAATGCCGTCACCCTCTGGTCGCACACCCCCTCGGTGGCGGAAGAAATCAACTCCCGCCACACGAACGAACGCTACCTGCCTGGCATCAGCATTCCCGGTCAGGTCCGCGCCACCGCCGATCTGGCGGACCTCCGCGACTCCGACCTGCTCGTCTTTGTCGTTCCCTCGAAGGCCATCCGCGCCGTGGCTATGGAGTTCGCGGCGACCTCGCCGAAGCCGGGCATGGTGGTCGTCTCATGCACCAAGGGCATCGAGCACGACAGTGGCAAGCTCATGAGCCAAGTGCTCGGCGAGTGCCTTCCCGAGCCCCGCCTGGCGGTGCTCTCGGGTCCGAATCTCGCCTTGGAGGTGGCCGCCCACATTCCGGCGGCAAGCGTGATCGGATCCGCCCATGCGGACCTCCTTGGCCCCCTCCAGCACATGTTTTCCTCGAAGGCGTTCCGCGCCTACACCAGCGACGACATCGCCGGTATCCAGTTGGGCGGGGCGTTGAAAAACGTCTACGCCATCGCGGCCGGAGTCTGCGACGGCTTCGGCATGGGTGACAACGCCAAGGCCGCCCTCGTCACCCGCTCGCTGGCAGAAATGACGCGCCTCGGCATCGCCCTCGGGGGGCGCATGGAGACATTTTTCGGCCTCAGCGGCGTGGGCGACCTCATGGTCACCTGCTTCAGCGCCAAAAGCCGGAACCGTTCGTTCGGCGAGCGCGTCGGACGCGGGGAGTCTCCGGCGGATATCATCGCCTCGCTCAGCAGCGTGGCGGAGGGGGTGCCCACCTCCCTCAGCGCCTGGCAGTGCGCCAACCGCTTCGGCATCGACGCCCCGATCACCACCGAGGTCTACTCGGTCCTCCACAACAGCAAGCCGCCGAAAGACTCCATGGTCGGCCTGCTCGGACGTCCGCCGAAACCCGAAAACGGACTGCAGGCAACCCACGCCAAATGAAGATCGGATTCGTCCGGCGGGGCCATTCCCGCACTGGCGGAGCGGAGGCCTACATGCTGCGACTTGCCCGCAGCCTCCATGAACTCGGCCATCAGGCCACATTGATCACGTCGGAGGAATGGCCGGCCGACAGATGGCCTTTCGGCAAAATCCTCCGCCTTCCCGCAACCTCGCCTGATGCGTTCGCCCGCGCCTTCCGCTCCAACGCCACCGGTTGCAACATCCATTTCAGCCTTGAACGCGTTCCGGGCTGCGAGGTGTTCCGCGCGGGGGATGGCGTCCATGCGGCGTGGCTGGAGCGCCGGAAGGCATTTGAGCCCCTCTGGAAGCGGCTTGCGCGCGCCCTCAACCGCAAGCATGCCCGCATCGTCGCCCTCGAGCGACAGGTGTTCAACCCGGCGAACACACAGGTTGTCATCGCGAACTCGCACATGGTCAGGGACGAGATTCTCTCGCGCTATTCCTACCCGGCGGACCGCATCGCTGTCGTTTACAACGGGATCACACCGGCACACCCCGGCATTGATCGAACCGCCGCGCGCCAACGCTTCGGCATCGACACGACGGCCTTCTGCCCACTGTTTCTCGGCACCGGATGGGACCGCAAGGGGCTTTCCACCGCCCTTCATGCCGGGGAAATGATGGACGGCACCCAGCTTCTCGTGGCGGGTCGAGGACCGGCGGACATTTATCGCGCGCGGAACGCCGTGTTCGCAGGCCCCGTGCTTGAGGTGTCGGACCTCTTCGCAGCGGCTGACCTGCTGGTCCTGCCCACCTGGTATGACCCATTTTCCAACGCCTGCCTCGAGGCGCTCGCAGCAGGGCTGCCGGTCATCACCACCACCGCCAACGGGTTTTCCGAGATCATCCAACCCGGCATTCATGGCGAAGTCGTCGCGCCGGGCGATGCGCTCGCGTGCGCCGAGGCCATGGAGGCATGGCGTGTTGAAACCCGCTGCGCCAACGCACGCGAGGCCTGCCAGGCCCTCGCCTCGGAATACTCGATGCGGCGCAATGCATCGGAAACCCTCGCCGTCCTGGAACGTGCGGCCGCCTTGAACTCACCGGTTGCCACCGCGGAGGAACGGCTTTAATGTCCCGCCCTTCATGACCGAGGAACTACAAAATTTGGATACCTCCGCGATCAAAGGCCGCCTGGCCTCGATGCGGAGGTTTCTTTGACTTGCCCGCACTGACCCGCCGCCTGGCCGAAATCGAATCGCGCATGGCGGCACCTGATTTCTGGGACAACCGCGAACGCGCCCAGAAGGACGTCGCCGAAGTCTCGTCGCTCCGGAATAAAATCAACCCGCTCACCTCCCTCGAATCGCGCATGGAGGATCTCGGTGTCCTTCGCGAACTCTCCCTCGAGGAACCGGAGGACAAACGCGCGGCCGCCGCCGCCGAGGTGCTCTCCGAACTCGACTCCATCGAAAAGGCTCTCGACAAGTTCGAGATCGCCGCACTCCTCTCGGGCGAACACGACAACTGCCCGGCGTTCCTCTCCATTCAGGCCGGCGCGGGCGGCACCGAGTCCTGCGACTGGGCCGACATGCTCTTCCGCATGTATCAACGCTGGATGGAGCGCCACGGCCTCCAATTCGCCATCACAGACATCCAACTCGGCGAGGAGGCGGGCGTCAAATCCGCCACCCTCCGCGTCACCGGCGAAAACGCCTACGGCTACCTCAAAAATGAAATCGGCGTCCACCGCTTGGTCCGCATCTCGCCGTTCGATTCGAACAAACGCCGCCACACGTCCTTTGCGGGCGTCGATGCCGTGCCGGAGATCGAGGACGTTCCGATCGAGGTGAACGAGGCGGACATCAAGCTCGACACCTTCCGCTCGGGCGGCAAGGGCGGCCAGAACGTGAACAAGGTCGAAACCGCCGTGCGCCTCACCCACATTCCCTCGGGTATCGTCGTCGGTTGTCAGGCCGAGCGCAGCCAGGGCCGCAACCGGGAAATGGCCATGCAGATGTTGAAGGCGAAACTTTACCAGATCGAGACGGACAAAAAGCGCGCTGAAATCGACCGCCATTACGGTGAGAAGGGCGACGTGGCCTGGGGAAACCAAATCCGCAGCTATGTCTTCCAGCCCTACCAGATGGTCAAAGACCTCCGCACCGGTGTGAAAACCGGCGACATCCAGGCGGTCATGGATGGCGACATCGATGCCTTCATCGAAGGCAAGCTTCGCGGACTCACCTACAAAAAAGGCGCCTCTGGCGACGAGGACGACGAATAGCCCGCCCGCACCTTGGGATAGATGCAGCCCATGACGGGTTTGCAACTTGCCAACTCGGTCAGCACTGGCTTTTCTTCCGCTTTCTAAAACAAACGACCTATGAGCATCGACCTTTCCTCTCTCGAGACGGCTGCCCGCGACGCCCGCGGCCTCGCCATGGACGCGATCACCAAATGCAAATCCGGCCACCTCGGCCTGCCACTCGGATCCGCTGATATCGGAGCCGTTCTCTTCGGTTCGGCTATGTCCTACAATCCCGCCGAGCCCCGCTGGTTGAACCGCGACCGGTTCATTCTTTCCGCAGGCCACGGCAGCATGTTCCTCTACTCTTGGCTGCACCTCTCGGGCTTTGCCGTTTCGCTGGATGACGTGAAGGCCTTCCGCCAACTTCACAGCATCACTCCCGGACACCCCGAGTTCCATGAAACCCCGGGCGTCGAGGCCACCACCGGCCCGCTTGGCCAAGGCGTGGCGAATGCCGTGGGCTTCGCCATTTCGGGCAAGATGAGCGAGGCGCGCTTCAACACCGCCGTGCACAAGATTTTCAACCACCACGTGATCGCCCTCGCCGGTGACGGATGCCTCCAGGAGGGCATCGCGCAGGAAGCCAGCGCCCTCGCCGGGCACCTCGGCCTCGACAACCTGATCCTCATTTACGACTCCAACAACGTCACCCTCGACGCTATGGCCCCGGTCTCGCAGAGCGAGGACACCGCCGCGCGCTATGCCGCCTACGGTTGGGAGGTCCACCAGGTGGACGGCCACAATCTGGAAGCCGTGGCAGGCGTGCTCGCCAAAGCCAAGGCCTCGACGAGCGGCAAACCGCAGTTCATCATCGCCAAGACCCTCATCGGAAAAGGAATTCCTGAGGTTTGCGGCACCAACAAGGCGCACGGCGAGGCAGGCGTGAAGTTCACCGCCGAAGCCCGCAAGGCCATGGGGCTCCCCGACGAGCTTTTCCACGTCTCTGCGGAAACCGCCGCCTATTTCGAGAAGCACAAGGCGACCCTGCAAGCGGCCTACGCGGAGTGGGACAAAACCTACCAGGCCTGGCGTGCGGCAAATGCCGACCTGGCCAAGGAAATCGATGACGCCATTTCAGGCAAAACGCCCGACCTGCTCGCCGCGATCCCGCCATTCGATCCCTCGGTCTCCATCGCCACCCGCAAGGCGGGCAGCGAGGCGCTCCAACCCGTCGCCGCCGCCATGCCGCTTCTCGTCGGGGGCAGCGCCGACCTCTACGGCTCGACACTCAACTACATCAAGGATGGCGGCGACTTCACCCGCGAGAACCATGGTGGCCGGAACATCCACTTCGGCATCCGCGAACACGCCATGTGCGGCATCATGAATGGACTCGCCTACGACGGCATTTTCCGTCCCAGCGGCGCGACATTCCTCGTCTTCAGCGACTACGGTCGCCCCTCGATCCGCATCGCCGCGCTCTCGCACCTGCCCGCCGTCTACATTTTCACCCACGACTCCGTCGGAGTCGGCGAGGACGGCCCAACTCACGAACCGGTGGAAACCGTTGCCGCCCTCCGCGCCATTCCAGGCCTCGATGTCATTCGCCCGGCCGATCCCGAGGAAACCGCTGGCGCCTTCGCTGCGGCCTTCCAGAAGACCGACGGCCCCACGCTTCTGGTCCTCTCGCGACAAAACCTGCCCACGCAAAACGATATCCCCGTCTCCGTGCGCCGCGAGGGCGTGTTGAAAGGCGGCTACGTCGCCAAAAAGGAAACCGCCGCGCTTGAAACCATCCTGCTCGCCTCGGGCAGCGAACTCCAACACGCCATTGTTGCCGCCGCCGAACTCGGCGCTGGAACCCGCGTCGTCTCGATGCCCTGCTTCGAGCGCTTCGAGCGCCAACCGCAGGACTACAAGGAATCCGTGCTCCCGACGGCCTGCCGCAAACGCGTCTCTATCGAAGCCGGTGTCTCCGATCCGTGGTTCCGCTACGTCGGCCTCGACGGCAAGACTGTGGCCATCGACCGCTTCGGCCTCAGCGCTCCAGGCAATATCGTCATGCAGGAACTCGGCATGACAGCGGCAAACGTCGTCGCGGTCGCCAAATCGCTTTGACGGGCCACGCGGCACAACCATGCGGGGCGCAAGCCCCGCGCTAACCCCATGCCATCGCTTCACGACCGCGACATGGTTCGGAGGAAAGCGGAGGAGTTTGAGACAGCACCCCTCCGCGACATCCTCGCCTGGGCCTGGGAGACCTATGGCGAGCGGGCCGCATTTGGAACCAGCTTCCAAGGCGCGGGTCTTGTCGCCATGCACACCGCCACCACCCACGGCTTCCGCTTTCCGGTCTTCACCATCGACACCGGACTCCTCTTTCCCGAGACGCTCGCGCTCAAGAAACAGATCGAAACCCGCCTCGGCATCGCCATCGAATCGCTCCACCCCGAGCAAACCGTCGCCGACCAAGCCGCCGACCTCGGCCCGGAACTCTGGAAATCCAAACCCGACCTCTGTTGCTCCCTCTCGCAAGGTCATTCCACTCCAGAAAAAACTCTCCACGATCGACGTCTGGATCACCGGACTCCGCCGCCAGCAAAACGACACCCGCGAACGCACCCAAATCGTCGAACTCTACCACTTCGACGTCCTCCGAGACCTCTACATCATCAAACTCAATCCCATGGCCGCCTGGACACGCGATCAGGTTCAGGAATACATCAAAACCCACGACCTCCCCGTGAACGCCCTCGCGTCCCAAGGCTACCGCTCCATCGGCTGCCAACCCTGCACCCGCCCCGTCACGGACGGCGAAAGCGAACGCGCCGGCCGCTGGACCGGCTTCGACAAAAGCGAGTGCGGCATCCACACGTTTCTCGGCAGCAATATTTGAAAGGGGGCAGTTCCCTCCTGCAACCCGGCCGCCCCAAGCATTCACAAAGTCTTTCTCAAGGAACTCGGGATTTCCCAACTCCCTTCAAAAATCGGGGCTATAAGCGTGCCATCGCCTGCCCGGCCAACCATCCGGTGGTCCAGGCGGCTTGGAAGTTGAAGCCGCCGGTGATGCCGTCGATGTCGAGGGCTTCGCCGGCGAGGTGGATGCCGGGGACGATGCGGCTCTCCATGGTTTTGAAATCGACCTCCGGCAGGGGAATGCCACCGCAGGTGACAAACTCCTCCTTGTTCATGCTTTTGCCATCCACCGGGAGTTCTGTGGCGGTGAGGAGCGAGACGAGTTTCAACGCCTCTGGCTTGGCGAGACGCGTCCATTGGGTGTCCGGGGCGATGCCGGCTTGGAGCACGAGCTGCTCCCAGAGGCGCGCTGGAAGGGGGTTCCAGCGGGCTCGCAAGACGGTTTGCACGCCTTGCGCTCTCGCGGCGGCGCTGGATTTCTTGAAGGAGCGCTTCGGGCTTTATGTCGGGCAGCCAGGCGATGCGGAGGGGAAAGCGGTAGCCGGCGGCGTGGAGGTCCCTCGCGCCCCATGCGGACAGACGCAGAACCGCTGGTCCGCTCACGCCGGTGTGGGTGATCAAGAGCGGTCCGCGTTGTTTCAGCGAGGTGCCGGGAATTGAGACTTGGACATCCGCCGACACGCCGGGAAGCTCGCGGAGCCATGGCGAATCGATGTGGAAGGTGAAGAGCGAAGGCACTGGAGGAACGAGTGTGTGGCCGAGGGAAACGAGCGGATGGCCCTCCTCGCGGCAGCCGCCGGCGGCCCACAGGAGTCGATCGGCGGCGAGGATTTCGCCGCTGGAAAGCGTCAGCGAGAATCCGCCGCCGTGATGGCGCTCGATCAAGTTCAGGCCGGTCTGGAGGCGGATCGAGACTCCGGCATTCCGCGAGGAGTCGAGGAGGCAATCGATGATGGATTGAGAGGAGTCGGTGACGGGGAACATGCGTCCGTCGGCCTCGGTTTTCAGATTCACGCCGCGCAAGCGGAACCACTCGATGGTCTCGCGGGGGCCGAAGCGCGTGAACGGGCCGATGAGGGCGCGTCCGCCGCGCGGGTAGCGCTGGGAAAGCTCGCGGGGATCGAAGCAGGCGTGGGTGGCATTGCAGCGTCCGCCGCCCGAGATGCGGACCTTGGCGAGCACATGGCGGGATTTTTCGAGAATCGTGACGGTGGCCCGGGGATCGGTCTCGGCGGCGGCGATGGCTCCGAAAAACCCCGCCGCCCCGCCGCCGGCGACCACGATGTGTCGCGGGGCACTCAGAAATTGTGGAAGCTCATGGCGCCGGCAGCGGGCGCGTAGGTTTCGGGCTTCTCGAGTTTCTTGAGATAGGCGACATGGGTGTCGCCTTGCGCGAGGATCGGAACCTGCCCTGGGCCGACCCATCCCGGCGGGCGGTCTTCGAGTTGGTAGGAGATATTGATCAAATCGCCCGGTTTCACGCCGCTTGCGGTGCGAAGGACTTTTTCGACGGTAGCCATGATCAGAATTTCCTGAGCGGATTCTTTTTCGCCCGGCTCGATATCGACCCGAAGGACTTGGATTTGGAGGTGCTCGGGGGCTTCCGATTGCATCGTCTCGTAGGCGGAGGGCGGCAATTCGCCCAGGGCGGTGCAGGCCACGAACAGCGAAAGGAAAATGAAACGACTCATGATCTTGTTCTTGCGGAACCGCTGGAGTCCTGCAAGTGAATCCACTCTTTCTCAAACTTCACCCTTTTTACCAAGACGATTTCGATGAATACCAACGCGAGAATTTTTGTGGCAGGACACCGGGGCATGGTGGGCAGTGCGATGGTGCGCCGCCTGGAACGCGAGGGATTCACCAACATCCTCGTGCGCACGCGGAGCGAATTGGATTTACTGGACCGCGCGGCGGTGAGGCGGTTTTTCGAAACCGAGCGTCTGGATGTCGTCGTTGACGCTGCCGCCCGCGTCGGGGGAATCATCGCGAACTCCGAGAAGCCCGTGGAATTCCTCCTCGAAAACCTCGCGATCCAGAACAACGTGATCGAGGCAGCCGCCGACTTCGGTGTTCAAAAATTGCTCTTCCTCGGCAGTTCCTGCATCTACCCCAAGCTCGCCCCGCAGCCGATCCATGAGGATTCGCTCCTGACCGGGCCGCTGGAGCCCACCAACGACGCTTACGCGATCGCCAAGATAGCGGGCATCAAACTCTGCCAAGCCTACGCCAAGCAATACGGAAAAGCCTTCCTCTCGGCGATGCCGACAAATCTCTACGGGCCGCGCGACAATTTCGACCTGCACACGTCGCATGTCCTGCCCGCGCTGATCCGTAAGGCGCACGAGGCAAAGCTGGCGGGTTCGAGCGAGATTGTCGTGTGGGGATCGGGCACGCCCCGCCGCGAATTCCTGCATGCGGACGACCTTGCGGACGCCTGCCTCTTCCTCCTCCGCCACCATGAGACGTCCGAGATCGTTAATATTGGCTGCGGCGAGGACCTCACCATCCGGGAACTCGCCGAGACGGTATGCCGCGTGGTTGGGTTCCAAGGGAAGCTCGTGTTCGACTCGTCGAAGCCCGATGGCACCCCGAGAAAACTCCTCGATATCGGCAGGATTCGCGCGATGGGATGGAGTCCGCGCATTCCACTCGAGCAGGGAATCAAGGACGCCTACGAATGGTTCCTTGAACACTCCGCGGGCCGCTGAAGCACGGCAGTCTTGCAGTCGCAACAGGTCGGGGGTTGCTCCTCGAGGGTGATTCTGTTTCCTTCGGTCCGGCCTATGAAAAAGACCCTTCCACTTTTTGCATGTGCGGCGTTTCTCGGCGCGTCATTTCATCCGTTTTCCCTGCAGGCGTGCACCGGTGGCGCGATCACCGCGAAGGACGGTAGCGTAGTCGTCGGCCGCACGCTCGAGTTCGGCATGCCGCTCGACTCGAAAATCGCCATTTGGCCGTCAGGCTCTGAATTCACCGGCACCGGAGTGAACGGCCCTGGGCTGAAGTTCACGTCGCAGTTTGGATTTCTCGGAGCCACCGTGGGCGACTTCCTTGATCAAATCCTCGATGGGGTCAACGAGAAGGGACTGAATGTAGGCCTCTTCTACTTCCCCGGCTCCGCCCAATACCCGCCCCCCGCCGCCGAGACCGCCGCCAAGGCCCTGTCGCCAGGTCAACTTGGCACATGGATTCTCGCCAACTGCGCCAGTGTGGCGGATGTGCGCGCGAAGATCGGCGCGGTGGCGGTGGAACCTGTGGTGCTGGAGATTCTCAAGGCTGTGCCCGATGTGCATTACAAGGTCCAGGATGCCAGCGGCGCCTGCATCGTGATCGAGCCGGTCGGCGGGGAATTGAAAATCCACGACAATCCCGTGCGCGTGCTCACAAATTCCCCAGAGTTCCCATGGCACCTCACGAACCTCAGGACATACCTCAACGCCACCGCCAACTACCCCGCGAATGCCACCATGGGCGGGCTGACGTTGTCGCCGTTCGGCATGGGAGGCGGAGGTGTGGGGCTTCCCGGAGATTTCACTCCTCCTTCCCGTTTTGTGCGCATGGTGTTCTTCCTTCAAAACCTGCCCGCCCAGCCCGACGCGCCTTCGGCCGTCTCGACGCTGTTCCATGTGCTCAACAACTTTGATATCCCCGTGGGGAGTGCTCAACCGCCCGCCGGCACCGCCGAGGCCAGCCCCGATTTCACGACATGGACGGCGGTCAGCCAGTTGAAGACACCGTCATTCCATTGGAAAACCTACGGCGACCAGGCGGTCAGGGTCGTCGATCTGGCGCAGGCGTTGAAAGCCGCGGGAGGCAAGCCGATGTCCGTGGAAATGGGCCCGCAAACGCCCGACAGCGTGTCACCCTCTCTTCCCTACACTGTCAAGTAGCGGCCTGTTCGGCAGGCTCGGCAACGGGCTCCCCGGCTGGAACGATGTGGCAGTGTCCGAAAAACACGCCGCCCTTCTCGACGATCATCGCCTTTGTCTTCACCCGGCCCTCGAGCCGGCCGCCGCCGAGCACATGCACGGTGCCGCCGCAGACGACATCCGCAAGCATGGTTCCCCTCACCGACAAGTGGTCCGTCTCGAGCGGCTGCGCGCAGGCGAAGGTGGTCTTTTTTTCTACCAGCACCGAGCCCGCCGTGACGCGACCGGTGCAGGGTTTCGACATCGCGAGTCGAGCCTCGCCCTCGGAGCGCAGATGCCCATGGAAGACCCCCTCGACACGCGCCGTGCCACAGACGATCCAGGGATTATTAAGCGACCCCTTGTCGTAAATCCTCAGCGCGCCGCGGGTGTCAACCGCCCGCGACGAGGGGCCTTGGATTTTGACCTCGATCAGCTCGATCGGGGCGTAGCAACCTGGGCAGATCGTGCTCTGGGCCTTCTTGGAGACGCGGTGGGTGCGGCCGCACTTCAGACAGGCCACCTCTTTGCCGGGATCCTGTTTTGCTCCGGAAAATGTGGGCAGTTCAGTGACGCCGCCCGAGCGAACCCCCTCGGCCGAAGCCTCGTAATGCGCACCGCACGAGCGGCAGTTCGTCGAGACAAGGTGGGGCGGCTCAAGCTGCACGAAACCGCACACCGGACACCTGAATGGTGTTTTCGGCGGGGTGGTCGGCATGGGGCGCCTCAGGCGTTATCCTCGCTCGAGTCGCTGGAGTAAGACGGCGCGGCCGGTGTGGTCAGGCGCGAGGTCGTCTTGCCGGGAGTGACTTCGGAGTGGCCGATGAACGTGGCACCCTCCTCGATGATGATCCGCATGGCCTTGAGATCACCGAGAAGCTCGGCATTCGACTTGAGTTCGCAACGTTCCTGCACCGTGACGTTGCCGTTCACCGATCCATGAATCGTGACCGACTTTGTGCGGATTTCGCCTTTGACAACCGCGTTCTTGCCGAGTGTGAGCGTGCCCTCGGAGATGATTTCCCCCTCGAGCTTGCCGTCAAAAATCATCTCGCTTTCGAATTTGATTGTTCCCTTCAACTCCACATCGCTTGTGAGAATATTTTTGGAAGCAGAGGCGGAGGAGGATTCGGAGACCAGCGAAGTGATGTTGTTGAGGTTCATGGTGTCGCCGACGCTACACGGATGATGCGCGCTGGGTCAATCTGTGGAATCCGGAAAATGGACACCCGACCCGTGGTAGTGGAGTCCAACGGAAGTGTTTTCAGAAAAGGGTTGCTCGATTCCCGCATCGTTTGCGATCAATTAGCCACCTCCCCAATACTCTCCATGGGTTTCCGACTCCTCACCCTCAACATCCAAAACGGCCAACCTTGGTGCGATAGGAATCCCGACGATCTCCGTATTGACTTGGAGGCCGTTGGCGATTTTCTGGTGTCGCAGGATGCCGATGTGATTTGCCTGCAGGAGGTCGAGAGGGGCTTCGATGGCGGCCTGCAGCTCGATCCCCCTCCGAATTACGAAAAGTTGTGCGCCATGCTGCCCGGTTACGATTCTGTCTTCGGGTATCCGCTGAAGAACGCCCTCGAGATTCCCTTTGGATTGGGATTGGCCGTTTTTTCGCGCACGCGGTTGGTGGATTTCAAGAGGGTCGATCTGCCCGCGGCACCGCTGGAATTCGAGTTCGCAGGAAAAATACGCCACGCCTCGAGTCGGTTGCTCATCTCCGCGAAAACGATCATCGATGACGAGCCGATCCACATTTTGAACACGCACCTCCAGGCGTTTTTCATGATCAAATCGTCGAGCAACGAGCATCCGGAACAGCGCAATATCGTCGAGGTCAACCTCCGCAAGTTGACTGGGGCCGCCATCCTCGCCGGTGACATGAACAGCGCGCCCGGCGAGACGCTCGTCGAGCAATTCGCCGCCGCGGGCTTCGATTGCGTGCAATCGACCGAGCCCACATGGCGGAGGCGTCCCTATGTGGTCGACCACATTTTCCACAACAACCGCCTTTGCTGCCTCGACCGCCGCGTTGTTCACACCGCCGTGTCCGACCACCACGCGGTGGTGGCCGATTTCGAGTTCGCACGCGCCTGAGGCCACCGCCCCGTTCGGGACAGTCACTTGAGTTCAATGGGGAGGCCGGTCTCCACAGGGCCAGCCCCCTCCATTTTGACTCAGATGCCTCGCGTCAACGTGACACTGGGACGGGCGTGGTTACTTCTTTTTCCTTTTGGTTTTGAACTGCTTTTTGGAGTCGCCCGCGATGTTTGCCTTGCCGGTGAGCAGTGCCGCGGCTTTGGCGTTTTTGCGGATCACCTTTTCCAGCTTGGCCAGGTTGATTTTGCCATCCTGTTTCTTCAATCCTGGAGCAAGCTTGGCGAGCTTGGCGATCGTGCCTTTGGAGACCCCCAGAACCTCGGCGATCTGGCTTGCTGTTCTGACTTGTGCCGGGTTGTTGGCGAGGGCCTCGCGGACTTTGCTGCTGACGATGCCGTTTAGTTCCTCACGGGTGGTTGCGCTGGCTACCGGTCGGGGGCCGGTTGTCGTCTCCGATTGGGGGGTCGGCACGGGTGCGGGCGGTGCGGTGGGGTCGAATTCGAACACCGCCACAGAGCCGTTGCTGCCGGTTCCCTCGTAGCCGACGATGATGAGGTTTTTGCCACTCGGGTTGGTGTCGGCATGGATGAACTTGATCGACTCCGGCGAGATGTATGCCGCGCCGGAGTCCTCGGTGCTGGAGATCGTGTTGAAATAACCTACGACCTTGACGTTGTTCAGATCGGTGATGTCGAACGCATAGATGCCGTTTTGGCGTTCGGCGCCGACGATGGCGTAATGCCGTCCGCCGAGGTTCGCGTAGGCGATGGCCTCGGGTTCTGGGCCCTTGTCGTCGGAGCGGGTATCGGTATTCGACAGGTTGCCGCTGTTGGTGTTGAAGGTGAGCGGGTCATTTGCCGCCGCGAACAACTCCAGCGTGCTTCCGCTGTCGTAGGCGAGAGCACCGTTTGTGCTGTTCCAGATGGAGAAGCTGCGGGTGCCGAGCATGGTTGGTTCATCGATCAACCCGTCGCCATTGGTGTCGCCTTCATAGCGGAGGAGGTTTAAGCGGCCGATGCCGGTGTTTGTGGCGCGTGCCGCGACGGCGCTGGTCATGTTGGCGGTGAGAGCTGCTCCGCGTGCGATATCCCCATCATCCGGGCGGGCGTCGCCCTCGTTGGCCGTGAGCAGGAAGAGCGCTCCGCCGCTGTTGAACTGGGCGATCGTGTCTGGCATCGGGAGACCGATGACCAAATCGTCGATGGAAATGGAGGGTGTGCCGCCGGCGCCATCGCGATCGGAGGCGTCGATCAACTGCTCGATGCCGCCGAGTTCGAAAATCGCCGAGAATTTCGAGGTGGCGAAGTCGAAGACCGCGATGCCGTTGTTTTCCTGAAGCGTGATGTAGGCCTTCGTGTTTGTGGTGGTCGCGTATTCAGGCTCGATGTCGGCGGGGTTTGGTGTGCGCGCCGCCAGGGTGTCGAGGCGGGGGTTGCGCAGGGCGTTGATGGAGACTCCGCTTGCCAGATTCGACGGGGAGAAGTCGTAGGTGGCGACATGCGACTGGGTCAGGTTGCCCGCTTGGGAGGGGGTGGTCATGCTGGAGATGTCCACGATGCTGATCGAGCCGGGCCGTGCGAAGGTTTCCTCCGCGCTTATACTAACAAATTCACCCTCGTTGACCACGACGAGCTTGGTGCCGTCGGGGGTGATGGCGACCGAGTCGGGGTGGTGGCCGACATCGAGGGTATTGAGAATCGCTCCCGTGCCGATGTCGAAGAAGGCGATTTTTCCGAGGTCGTTTTCACCGGTGGCTTTCGGGATGATGGTGGCCACGCCGAATCCGCGGGGATCCGCAAGAACGCTGGAGACGGAGCTGATATTCGCAGCCCCGCCGAACACGCTCGAGAGGTCGATGGATGTGGAGTTGCCGGTGAAGGCGCCGGTCGGGGAAAGTGTGAGGATTTCCACGGAATGGCTGCCGTTGCCCGAGTTGGTCGCCAAGACCTTGCCGTTGGCGTAGTCGACGACTTCCCCGCCGGTCGGGATGCCGGCACCGCCAAGGAACCGGATGGAATCAAGAACACTATCGTCCGCGCCGAGGTGGATGCGGAGCGTTTCGGTGACTGTTCCCGAGCCGTTCGATGCGGTGAGGATGAGGTCAAGGACTCCCCAGGTGGTGGGCGTGCCGCTGAGCAAGCCGGTGGTCTGGTTCAGCGTCAACCACGGAGGCAGCGTGCTTGAGTTGAACGAGGTGGCGTAGTTGCCCGCCGTGATGAGGTGGCTGAATGGCTTGCCTGCCCGTCCTTGGATGGCGACTTGGCTTGAATCGATTGATGGCGCGGAGCCTGCGGCGATCTGTGAAATCCGGCGGTCGAGTTCCACGGATTTGTCCTGGGTGCCGAACGGCGTGGTGCTGTGGAAGGCGCGGAGGTATTCGGCGAAGGCGTCCTGCTCGGTGCCTGTTTTTGCAAAGCTTTCGAGCGACGGGAAACTGTCGGGCAAGGCGGGCGCCAGGGTATCCGAATTGAGGTCCTTGCGGTCGTAGGCATCGGCGCCGTTCAAGCGCGAGATGTAGGGGAAGGGATAGTTGTCACCACCGAAGTCCGACCCGTTGCTTCCCGCGTTCGCGAGGAAGTTGAGGGTGACGAGGCGGATGCCGCGGTCTGGATCGAGGACTTGGCCATCGGCAACGATGACATCCGTCGGAATGCCTTGGGCGTTGGTGAGGGCCACGAAGCGAACGCGTTCGCCGGCGTTGACCTCTGAGATCACATTGTTGCTCGAGGTGTAGGTCTGGGCTGTGCGGCTCAGATCGACTGCGGCGACAAGTCCGCCGAGTTGGCTGAATTGGCCGGGGGTGTTTTTGTCGACACCGCTGCCATTGCTGCCCGCGACGCCGTGCTCGAGGAGCATCTTGAGTTGCGAGGCCTTGACGGTCAGGACGGTGAGCGCGTTGTTGAATTTCAGCGAGTCTTCGATGTCCAGGCGCGAGATGTCGCCGGCGTTTTTGTTTGCCGCGGCATTGGCCTTGGTGGGCTGTGGTGTTCCGTTGGCATCGGTGCTGCCGATGGCATTCCGGATGCCGCCTCCATTTTTGATGGAGACGCGAACGGTATCGTCATACTGCCTGGCATACCAGAGGTTGGCATCGGCGGAGAGGTTGCCGAAGTTGGTCTCTTGCTGGCGCACAGCGGTGCGGCGGCCTTCGAGGTAGACAGAGGTCTTGCCGAGGATGAGTCCGTCCTTGCTGCTGATGACCGCTCCAACAGCGTCGGTGAGGGCCTTGACGGTTCCGCCGCGTGTGCCCGCCGCGTAGGGCAGGCCGGGGTCGGAGCCCCAGAGGGCGGCGACTTGGGCGTCGGTCGCGGGGAGGGTATCGCCGCCCACCCCGACGATTTCGCCGTTCGCATTGAAGTCGACGAGGAGTCGGCCGAGGTATTGGTATTGACCCTCGGTGCTGACAACCGCAACGGCGCGGCCGTTTTTGTCTGTCGTCAAAAACGGGTAGGCGCCGGCGGCCGAGTCGCCGGGAAGAAGGTTTGCGGGGTCGTTGGCATAGATCGTGCCGGAGCCGCCCGCGACGATGACATCGACGCCATCGAGTTTCGCGGCGAGGCCTTTCTCGTTGTCGATTTGTTGGAGCTGGGTCGCGAGGATGATTTTGTTGCATCCGTGGCTCTTGAGGTCGTCGATGACCGGCTGGAGATGGGCGGCGAGGGCGTCGAGGTCATAGGTGCGGGGGCTGACGAGGGTGGCCCCTTGGGGGCCGGTCACCGCGACGCGGCCAGGGGAGGAGATGTTTGCCAGGTCGGGAGGGGTCACGCCAAGGACGCCGATTTTGTGGATGCCGCGCTCGATGATCGCCGCCTTCGCGATTTTCGGATGGTTGGCGATGTCCGAGGAGTTTGTGCTGACATAGGTCGTATCGGTGGAGGGATTCGCCTGGAACCGGGACACGGGGAGGATTTCGGAGGTCGTGCGGGCGGCGAGGCCGGAATCGGCGCTGAAGTCGAGATTGGCGCTCAGATAGGGGAAGGCGGTGCCGTAGTGGCGAAGCTTGGCAAGGCCACCGGAGCGGACATCGGGCAGGATGATGTTTGAAAATTCGGAGGACCCGAGGTCGAACTCATGGTTGCCGATGCATGTGGCGTCGAATCCGATGGCGTTGAGGATGGCGATGTCCGGCCGGCCGGCGTTTTCGCGGAGGTCGGTCGCGGTGCCGTCGAATCCAAAGCGTTGGCCGAGCGCGGATTTCAAGGAGTCCTTGGTGGAGGGGTCGTTGCCCGCCGAGAGGAACGCACCCGGAATGAAGGTGTCGCCAGCGGCGATGGTGACGGAGGCGTCCGCTTGCGTGGTGTCCTCGAGTTTGTCCACGAGGGCCGCGAAGCGCGGGGCGGTTTCCAAGGAAACGACATCGGCTTCCATGTCGGAGGCATGCAGGATTTGCAGACGGAAATCGTTTTCCTCCGTGGTGGCGGGATTGACAGTGAGCGTCGTGGGGGCGGCTGCAGCGACCTCGATGGGTTGGACTTTCCAGTCCTTCTCCCCCTCGCCGGTTTGCTTGAGGTAATATTTTGCGAGGACTTTTTCGGGGGTGAATGTGACATCAAGGAAGCCGCGATTGGCGAGATTGGCGAATTTCAAGCCCGGGCTGTATCCGAGGAACAGTTGGCGGAGGATGTCTTCCTGGCCGGGGAAGTATTTTTCAATGCCCGGGGCGGACACGCCGGGAGTGGCAAACTCGATGCCCGCCACTGTGCCTTGGGGGCGAGTCCGGCGGAGGTGGGCGACATGGTCTTGAGTTGGTTGGACCATGCGTTGTGGGTATCTCCCGAGAAGACGAAGAGTTTTTTGCCGTGGGCAAGCGCGGTTTGGAGGATTGTTTCACGATCCTTGCCGTAGCCGTCCCAAGCGTCCTCGTTGTAGGGAAGGGCATTGGCGTTGGTGTAGGCGGCTTGCTCGGCGGATTCGAGGGCGTCGAATGGCACGCCGGCGGCCATTTTGGCGATCGGGGTGAGGTATTTCGCGATGGTGTCGGGATTGACGTCGCCCCCGGCGAGTTCGAGGAGGAGTTCGGCCGGCATGACCATGTTTCCCATAAGGGTTTGTTGGCCTAGCACTTGGTAGGTGGCATTGGAGGTTGCCAGTTCGCTTTGCAGCCAGCCGAGCTGGGTCGCTCCGAGGAGGGTGCGGTTGCCGGAATACATCTCGACGACATTTGTGTAGACGAGTTCGTTCACCACCGGCGTGGCCAAGGCCGCGCCGAAAGCGGTGATGTCGGCTGGAGTGGCTGGAGCGGTCAACCCATAGGTCGTGGCGTAGTAAGCGGTCAGTGTGGGATCGGCTAAAATCTGGCCGATGCGTGTTTGAACATCATCGGAAGCAGGAGCGAGGGAGATTTGCTTGTCCCGGCCGGTGAGGCGGGTTTCGAGCATGTGGAGCGAGACGAGATCGCCGAAGTCGAAGGAGCGGTAGGCCTCCTTGCGGTTGCCGCTGGCGGGTTCGCGGATTGGCATCCACTCGTAATAGGCCTCGAGGGCGGCGGTGACGCGATCGTTCCATGAGCCTTCGGTGTCCTCGGTGTGATTTTGAGCGCCGTCCTTGTAGGAGTCGTTCGCGGTCTCGTGGTCGTCCCAGATGGCGATGAGCGGAGCGGAGGCGCGGGCTGATTGGAGGGAGTTCTGCCGGTGGTATTGGGCATAGCGCGCGCGGTAGTCCTCGAGGGTCAGGAGTTCGCCGTTCGGCTCGAAGCCCACCGATCCGGCGAGTGATTCCGCTGCGGCGTATCCACCGGGGCCGTATTCATAAATGTAGTCGCCGACATGGACGAGAGCGTCGAAATCCCCTTTGCGGGCGACCTTGTCGTAGGCGTAGAAGGGGTCTGCGGTGATATTCGAGCAACTGAACAAGGCGAGGCGCACCGAATCGACAGAACCTGTTGGAAGGGTTTTCGTGCGTCCCACCGTTGAAACAGCGGCGCCGCCATCCGTGATAAATCGGTAGAAATATTCCGTTCCTGCCTGGAGGCCCGGGGCGACGAGCTTGACGGTGAAATTGTTCTCCGTCGTGGCTTCGACAGTTCCCGAAGCGACCGGCGCCGAGAAATCGGTGCGGGAGGTGGAGATTTGCCAAGTCACCTCTTGGCTCGCGGTGGAATTTCCCGCCGGAGCGAATTTCGTCCAGAGGACCACCGAGTCGCTGTGGGGATCGCCAGAGGCGACACCATAGGGAAAGGAGGTGTTGGATTGGGCCGGCGAGGCGAGCGCGGAGCCGGTGATCGCCGGTCCCCAATAATCATTGGCGATGCCGTCGCTTTGTGCCTGCGAGTGGGGAACCAACGAGCAAACGAGTGCTGTCGAGAGGAGCGGGAGATAGCGGTTGAGTGCCGCAGGAAGGAGTTGGATGGGTTTCATCGCGGCGACGAATATTCTTGGCAGGCAAATGCGCCACCGGAGTTTTCAAACAATTTCGTCACCCATGACCCCGGAAACAAAACAGCCGGGTTCTTGCGAACCCGGCTGAGTTGTTGAGTTTGGCTTTGTCGGCCTGCGGGACTTAGTAGTCCATGCCGCCCATACCGCCCATTCCGCCGCCGTGAGGCATGGCGGGAGCTTTTTCCTTCTCGGGGATCTCGGTGATGAGAGCCTCTGTGGTGAGGAGGAGTCCGCTGATGGACGAGGCATTTTGCAAGGCGCTGCGGGTGACCTTTGCTGGATCGACGACGCCGGCCTTGATGAGGTCGACGTATTCGCCGGTGGCCACGTTGTAACCTTCGTTGCCGCCGCGCTTCTTGACTTCCTGCACGATGAGCGCGCCTTCCTGGCCGGCATTGTCGGCGAGGGTGCGGAGCGGTTGCTCGATGGCGCGGCGCACGATGCCGGCGCCGATGGCCTCGTCACCGGTGAGGGTGAGGCTGTCGAGGGCCTTCTGGGCGCGGATGAGGGCGACACCGCCGCCGGGGACGATTCCCTCTTCCACCGCTGCGCGGGTGGCGTGGAGGGCGTCTTCGACGCGGGCTTTCTTTTCCTTCATCTCGGTCTCGGTGGCTGCACCGACATTGATGACGGCGACGCCGCCGGCGAGCTTGGCGAGGCGCTCTTGGAGCTTCTCGCGGTCGTAGTCGCTGGTGGTCTCCTCGATCTGGCGGCGGATTTGATTCACGCGGCTCTGGATATCAGCGCTCTTGCCTTCGCCTTCGATGATGGTGGTGTTTTCCTTGTCGATGACGAGGCGCTTGGCGCGGCCGAGGTCCTCAAGGCTGAGGTTCTCGAGCTTGATGCCGAGGTCTTCGCTGATGCATTTGCCGCCTGTGAGGGCCGCGATGTCTTCGAGCATGGCTTTGCGGCGGTCGCCGAAGCCGGGGGCCTTGACGGCGCAGACTTGGAGCGTGCCGCGGAGCTTGTTGACCACGAGGGTCGCGAGGGCTTCGCCTTCGACGTCTTCCGCGATGATGAGGAAGGGTTTGCCAGTCTTGGCGATCTTCTCGAGGATCGGGAGCAGGTCTTTGAGGCTGCTGATTTTTTTCTCGTGGATGAGGATGTAGGCGCTCTCAAGGACTGCCTCGAGGCTTTCGGCGCTCGTGACGAAGTAGGGCGAGAGGTAGCCTTTGTCGAATTGCATGCCTTCAACGACGTCGAGGGTGGTCTCGATGGACTTGGCCTCTTCGACGGTGATGGTGCCGTCCTTGCCGACCTTGTCCATCGCGTCGGCGATGATCTGGCCGATGGTGGTGTCCCAGTTGGCGGAGACGGTGGCGACCTGGGCGATTTCGGCGCTGTCCTTCACCTTCTTCGAGATGTTTGCAATCTCGGCGGTGATGGCTTCAACGGCTTTGTCGATGCCGCGCTTGAGGTTCGTCGGGTTGGCACCGGCAGTGACGTTCTTGAGGCCTTCGCGGTAGATCGCTTCGGCGAGAACGGTCGCTGTGGTGGTGCCGTCACCGGCGGTGTCGCTGGTTTTGCTGGAGACCTCGCGGATGAGCTGGGCGCCCATGTTTTCGTAGGGGTCTTCGAGCTCGATTTCCTTGGCGACGGTCACGCCGTCCTTGGTAATGGTCGGGCTGCCGAATTTTTTGTCGAGGATGACGTTGCGGCCGGATGGCCCGAGGGTGGCCTTGACGGCCGCCGCGAGTTTCTCGACACCGCGAAGCAGGGCGTGGCGCGCGGCTTCGTCGAACAGGAGTTGTTTTGCTGCCATATTAATTAGTTTTCAGTTTTCAGAGTTCAGGTTTCAGGAGTGGCTGTGTTAGCCGATGATGCCGAGGATGTCGTCCTCGCGCATGATGAGGTAGCTTTCGCCTTCGACCTTGACCTCGGTGCCTCCGTATTTGGAGATGAGGACCTTGTCGCCAGGCTTGACAGTGAATTCGATGAGTTTGCCATCGTCGTCACGCTTGCCGGTGCCGAGGGAGACGACCTCTGCTTCCTGGGGTTTTTCCTTTGCGGAATCAGGGATGATGATTCCACCCTTGGTTTGTTCCTCGGCCTCGAGCGGCTTGACGAGCACGCGGTCGGCGAGGGGTCTGATGTTTGCTTTTGCCATGTGTGTTTTTCTTGTTGGTTGGTTTTTAACATGCCTCGGCCGTGTGAAGGCCGGAGCGGGTTGTTAAAGTTGATTGAGGACTATTTTTTCTTGTCCTCGTCCACGACTTCGAACTCGGCGTCGACGACGTCGTCTTTCTTGGGTTGTGGTTCCGCGGCGCCTTCCGGAGCGGCCTCGGGAGCTGGGCCGGCGGCTGCAGCGGCCTGCTTGTAGGCTTCGGTGGAGACTTCCTGGAATTTGGCTTGGAGTTCGTCGTAGGCGGTTTTGATGGCGTCGGCGTCGTTGCCTTTGAGGGTCTCGCGGACTTTCTCGATGGCGTCCTCGACGGCTTTCTTGGAGGCACCGTCGATTTTATCGCCGAGTTCCTTGAGTTGCTTCTCGCTTTGGTAGGCGAGGTTGTCGGCGTTGTTGCGGATTTCGATGGTCTCTTTTGCCTTGCGGTCTTCCTCGGCATGGGACTCGGCTTCTTTTTGCATTTTTTCGACTTCCTCCTTCGAGAGGCCGCTGGAACCGGTGATGGAGATTTTTTGCTCCTTGCCGGTTCCAAGATCCTTGGCGGAGACGTTGAGGATGCCGTTGGCGTCGATGTCGAAGGTGACTTCGATCTGCGGGACGCCGCGTGGGGCGGGAGGGATGCCGTCGAGGTGGAAGGTGCCGAGGTTTTTGTTGTCGCGGCTGAGCGGACGCTCGCCTTGGAGGACCTTGATTTCCACGCCGGGCTGGTTGTCGGCGTAGGTCGAGAAGACGTTTGATTTCTTGGTCGGGATCGTGGTGTTGCGGGGGATCATCGGGGTGGCGATGCCTCCGGCGGTCTCGATCGCGAGGGTAAGCGGAGTGACGTCCAGCAGAAGGACATCTTTCACGTCGCCTTTGAGCACGCCACCTTGAATGGCCGCACCGATGGCGACGACTTCATCGGGGTTCACGCCCTTGTGGGGCTCTTTGCCGATGAGGTCGCGGGCGGTGTCGACGACTTTCGGCATGCGGGTCATACCTCCCACGAGAACGAGTTCGTCGATGTCGGTTTTGCTCCACTTCGAGTCGCCAAGGCAGTCCTTGACGGGTTTGATGGTGCGCTCGAAGAGGTCGTCGGTGAGTTGCTCGAGTTTCGCGCGGGTGAGTTTTTTCTGGATGTGTTTCGGTCCGGTGGCGTCGGCCGTGATGAAGGGGAGGTTGATCTCGTATTCCTGCGTGGAAGAAAGCGCGATTTTGGCTTTTTCGGCCTCCTCTTTGATGCGCTGGACGGCATCCGGCTGCTTGGAGAGGTCGATGCCCGAGTCGTTTTTGAACTCCGCGATGATCCAGTCCATGATCCGGTTGTCCCAATCGTCGCCGCCGAGGTGGGTGTCGCCGTTGGTGGCGCGGACTTCAAAGACGCCGTCGCCGATTTCGAGGGCGGAGATGTCGAACGTGCCGCCGCCAAGGTCGTAGACGGCGATTTTTTCATCGGATTTCTTATCGAGACCGTAGGCCAGCGAGGCGGCCGTGGGTTCGTTGATGATGCGCTTGACGTCGAGGCCCGCGATTTTTCCGGCGTCCTTTGTCGCGTTGCGCTGCGAGTCGTTGAAGTAGGCAGGGACGGTGATGACGGCCTCGGTGATTTTTTCACCCAGCTTGGCTTCGGCGTCGGCCTTGAGCTTCGCGAGGATCATCGCGGAGATTTCCTGCGGCGAGAAGGTTTTGGGTTTGCCGTCGATCTCGACTTGAATGTGGGCGTCACCGTTGGCGGCTTTAACGAGCTTGTAGGGGACGCGGTGTTCCTCGGCGCGGGCGTCCTCGTATTTCATGCCCATGAAGCGCTTGACCGAGAAGATCGTGTTCGAGGGGTTGGTGATTGCCTGACGTTTGGCGGCCTGGCCGACAAGGCGTTCGCCGGATTTTGTGAAGGCGACAACGGATGGTGTCGTGCGTGCGCCCTCGGAGTTTTCCAGCACGACTGGCTCACCGGCATCCATGACCGACATGCAAGAGTTTGTGGTTCCTAAATCAATTCCAAGAATTTTTCCCATAATGTTAAACGAGTGGCCTGCACAGAGCAGGAATGGGGCCGGATTTTTGATCAAAATGTAATATCATTGTGATAAGAGTGATCCGTTTAATTTATAGCGCATCGCTACCTGTCCGACCTGAAATAAGCGACTTATTGTCGCTATATCGAGACGCAAAATGCGTCTCTTTGTCTCTTTTTTGTCTCGATCGAGTCTCCAATTGGAGAGGGGGGATCGGCTGAACCACCGATTTCAGAGAGCGCGATCTTGGCAAAAAAAGTCGGTTGCAATTAAGGAGGCGCAATAGACGCCTGGTCCGAAAAGAAAGCGAGGGATTCAGGCCCCCGGCGGATGCCACTCAAGCATCACGCTTGCCGCGTTGATGTATTTGAAAGTGCCTTCGAGTGTCGTTTGGGCCCCTTCTGCGAAAAGCGGGGTTTTCTCTATTTCGGGCAGGGAAGAGGCGGTGCGGGGTTTTGTCCCGCCGGTCAACGAGGCCAGTTTCCCTTTGACGGTTTGGGCCACCCCCGCCCCGCCACCCCCGCCAGCCACTATTTCTTTTTTGGCTTCGACGATCATATAGATTGTGCCGCCGACTTTTTCGAATTTGTGGGAGGGTCTGTAGTTCCCCTTGTTTGCCAGACGCTGGTGGTGTGATGCGAAGAATATTTTTTTGCCGGGAACACCAGCGAGGTCCAAGGACAATTCGTCCGCCGCAACACCGCGCACCAAGGCTTTTTGAAGCACCCCGCTGACCGAGAGGCGGCGCCCGCGCAGGGCTTTTGTCAGGAGGATTGGGTGAGATTTGGCCAAGGCTGAGAGTTGGGTTGAGCTTGTGTGGCCACTATGAGCGATCGCCTCGATTTGCTGCTCCGGAGTCAATTCAGGCGTGGGTTGGAATTGCTGCCAGCAGAAATAGGCTGCCGCCGCGAATACAATGAGATACGCCAAACTTTTCATACGCATGCGGATTTAAACCGGATGCGCAACGCTGGAAAAGACAAAAGTTGGTGGCTTCGAAGCGGCTGCGATGCCCAGCGTTTGGGGGGCGAGGACTACGCCGGTCGGGGCAGGTCTGATCGTGTGAGGATGTTCCCTGATCCAGTGCGCTCAAAGGCGTCGGCGATGCCCAGAAGGCGCGTTTCGTCAAGGGCTTTGCCGAGGAATTGGAGGCCGACAGGGAGGCTTTTTCCATCTTCCTCTACGAGGCCGCAGGGCACGCTGATGCCGCAGATTCCGGCGAGGTTCGTAGCGATGGTGAAAATATCCGCCAGATACATGCGGAGGGGATCGTCAACGCGCTCGCCCAGCTTGAATGCAAGGTCCGGCGAGGTTGGGCAGACGATGGCATCGACTTTTTCAAAAGCCTCGGTGAAGTCTCGGCGGATGAGTGTGCGCACCTTTTGGGCTTTGAGGTAGTAGGCGTCGTAGTATCCGCTTGAGAGGACGTAGGTGCCGAGGATGATGCGGCGCTTGACCTCACTGCCGAAACCCTCCTCGCGGCTGCGCATGTAGTGGTCGAGGAGATCTTTGGGGTTCTTCGCGCGGTGTCCGTAGCGCACGCCGTCGAAGCGTGCCAGATTCGCCGAGGCTTCTGCCGTGGCAATGATGTAATACACGCCAACCGCGTAGCTGGTGTGGGGCAACGAGATGTCAACGAGTTCCGCGCCGAGTTGTTCGCATTTGCGGATTGCGTTTTGCACGCTTTCGCGGACGCGTTGGTCCATGCCATCGACGAAATATTCCTTCGGGATGCCGAGTTTCACCCCTTTTAAATCCCCGCCCAGTCGCGCGGTGAAATCCTCCGCTGGGAGGTCGAGCGAGGTCGAGTCGTGGGCATCCTTTCCCGCGATGACATTCAGGATGCTTGCGCAATCACGTGTGCTGCGGGCGATCGGTCCGATCTGGTCGAGCGAGGAGGCAAATGCCACGAGGCCATACCGCGAGACGCGTCCGTAGCTTGGTTTCAAGCCGACCACACCGCACAGCGAGGCGGGTTGGCGGATCGATCCACCGGTGTCGCTGCCGAGGGTGGCGAACGCCTCGCGGGCTGCCACGGCGGCGGCGGATCCACCGCTCGAGCCGCCGGGAATGCGCGAGGGGTCCCACGGATTGCGGGTTTTTTGCCAGGCGGAGTTTTCGGTTGAGGACCCCATGGCGAATTCATCCATGTTCATGCGGCCGAATGGAATCGCTCCGGCAGCACGCAGGCGTGAAATCACCGTGGCGTCGTAGGGGGAGCGGAACCCCTCGAGCATGCGCGAGGCGCAGGTGCAAGATTCGCCCAGCACATTGATGGCGTCCTTGATTCCAATAGGCACCCCGCCAAGAGGCAAGTTGATGTCGGCCTTTTCGGCAGCGGCGATGGCAGATTCAAAATCGCGGGAGAGATACGCCCCCACGACAGGATCGACAGCGGTGATGCGTTCATCGAGTGCGCGCAGGACATCCACCGGCGTGAATGCGCCGGAGCGGTAGCCGTCTTGAAGGCCGGAAATGGTCAGGTCGGTCGGATTGCTCATTTTTATTCGATGACTTTGGTGACGACGACGAGGTTGTTCGCGGCATGGGGCGCATTCGCGAGGGCGGCGCTTCGTTCCAGGCCGGGGCGGGCCTCGTCGGCGCGGAGGACGTTGAAGACAGGGTTTGCATGCGCGGTCGGTTCGACGGACGACACATCGAGAGCGTTGAGTTGTTCGACGTATTCCAGCACACGGCCCAGTTGCGATTGGAAAGTGGCCGCCTCGTCGTCGGTAAGTTCGATGCGAGCCAGGCGGGCGACATCGCGGACATCAAGATTGGGACTGCTCATGCTTGGATATTGGTAGGAGTTCGGATTCCGTTTGTCCAAAAATTTGATCCCGTCGTTTAGAAAAGCTCCTTGAGGCGCTCGACCAACTGGTGCTCCACGACAAACTCCCGCTCTTCCTCATCCAGCAGGCGCAAATTTCCAACCGCATCTAGGCCGGTGAATGCTCCGGACAGCCTGCGACCATCGGTGAGAAGCAATTCCACGGCCAGCGGCTCCCGCCAGTGGCGGTTGAGCGCCTCGATCGCCGGGGCCATGCCATGCTCTTCCATGGATGCGTGCGCCGACGCGATCGCATGCAGCACAGCGGCGGCGATCTCCTCGAGTGGCGGTGGGGTCATCCAATCACCAAGGCGCGTGGTCACACCGGTAAGTTCGGGCATTTGTTCCCACGGGGCGTTGTGGATATTCAACCCGAATCCCACGATGAGCTTGCCCGTGGCGGGTTGCTCTATCAGAAGGCCGGCGAGTTTTTTTTCGCCGATCAACAAATCGTTCGGCCAGCGCAAGCGAACGCCAGCGACTCCCATCGATCGGAGGCAATCCATCAGGGAAACACCCACCTGCAGAGAAAATCCCGCCCACCGGGTCGCGGGGACATCGGCCGGAAGGACGGCTGAGATCCAAAGCCCTCCCCGCGCACAGGCGTAGGCCCGCCCGAGGCGGCCCCGTCCATGCGTTTGCGTCTCAGCGCGCACCGCGCTCCATGGCGGCAGATCGCGGCATATTGTGTTTGTGGACCCGGTGGAATCGACATGGGAAAGAGTCCACGGGCCGGAATGTAGGGAGGCAGTATCGTTGACAAGCACCGCCGGAATTTGTCAGAACGGCCGTTCAGATAAAACCCATTATGAAAACAACCACACTCCTCTGCGTCACCACACTCGCACTCGCAACAGCCGCTCATGCCGGCGCCAAGAAGGAGGCTGCGGCCCCCTCGCCGTCTCCAGTTGCTGCCGCCTCCCCGGCCCCATCGAACAAAACCGCTTCACAAGCCAAGGCCACTGGCTCCTCTGCTGTCAACACGGCCAAAACCACCGCGAAGAATGTCGGTGCCACAGCCGCCAATGCCGCCGCTGGCACCGCTGCCACAGCCGGATCGGCTGCAGGCACTGCGGTAAACACCGCCAAGTCCGCCGTTAACACCGTTGTGGAAACCGGCAAGGCGGCAGTGAACAAAAACCCTGTCAAAGGGGCCACGCAAGCCGTTGGGACCGCCGTTGAGGGCACACTCAAAACCACCGGCGCAGCCGTTGGAGGCACCCTGAAAACAGCGGCCGACGCCGTCGAGACAGGACTGGGAGCCGCTTCCGACACCACAGCCACGGGCGTTTCCGCCACGGAAGGCGCTGTGAAGACCACGACAGACGCCGCGAAGACCGCCGGTGCGGCCGCTGGGCAGGCTGTCGACGCCGTCAAGCCCAAGACCAAAGAGTAACTACTGGTATTTCAAAAAACCGCCGCAGGCCACCCAGCGGCGGTTTTTTTGTTTTTGCATTCCTGCAACGCCAAGAAAGGCATTGCGCAGCGAAACATCATCTACAAGATTACCTCCCTTCAATTCATGAGCACAGCCACACAGGAACCCAAACCACTCAGCGCAAACGAGCCCTTGAAAGCCGACTCCCGCCACCTGCGCGGCCAGATCGCCGAGGAACTCGCCGACACCTCCAACGGGGCCGTCACCGAGGGCACCGGGCAGCTGACGAAGTTCCACGGATTGTATCTCCAAGACGACCGCGACCTGAGGGTGGCATTGAAAAAAGCCGGAAAGGAAAAGGCTTTTTCCTTCATGCTCCGCGTGCGTCTACCCGGCGGTAAGGCGACCCCGCACCAGTGGCTCGTGCTCGACAAGCTTGCCGGCGACGTTTCCTCCCCTTCGCTCCGCTTGACGACGCGGCAGACCTTTCAATTCCACGGCGTGCTCAAGGGAAATGTGAAGCCGCTGATCAAGGGCATGCACAAAGTTCTTTTGGATTCCATCGCCGCCTGTGGAGACGTGAACCGCAACGTCATGGCGCCGCCGAACCCCGAGTGCAGCGCGGCCGCCCAACAGGTCTACGACCACGCCAAGGCGTGGAGCGAATTCGCCCTGCCGAAGACCCGCGCTTATCATGAAATCTACCTCGACGAGGAACTCGTCGCCGGTGGCGAGCCCGAAAACGAGCCGATGTATGGCGACACCTACCTCCCCCGCAAGTTCAAGACCGGGTTTGTGCTGCCACCCTCGAACGACGTGGATATTTTTTCCCAAGACCTCGGCTACATCGCCATCGTCGAGCACGGCAAGCTCGTCGGCTACAATGTCACCGTCGGTGGCGGGCTAGGCATGAGCCATGGAAACGCCGAGACCTTTCCCCGTCTGGCGGATGTCCTCGGATTCATCGCTCCCGATCAAGTGAACAATGTCGGAGAAGCGGTTCTCACCACACAACGCGACTTCGGCGACCGCACGAACCGCAAGCATGCACGGCTCAAATACACCATTCAGGACCGCGGCATCGAGTGGTTCAAGGGAGAGGTTGAGAAACGCTCTGGCGTCACCTTCGCGCCCGCCCGTCCGTTTTCCTTCAGCACTATTCAGGATCCGTTCGGCTGGCACGCCTGCGCCGATGGCAACTGGTTCTACGGCCTCCATATCCTCAGCGGCCGCATTGTCGACAAGGAGGGATGGCCGATGAAGACGGCCCTGCGCGAGATCGCGGAGATTCACACCGGCGACTTCCGCCTCACGCCATCACAGAATCTCACCATCTCGGGAGTCACTCCCGACATGAAACCCCGCATCGAGGCGATCCTCGCCAAGCACGGCCTCGACAAGGAAAACGAGCGGTCCGGCCTGCGCCTCAACGCCCTCTCCTGCGTCGCCCTTCCCACATGTGGCCTCGCGCTGGCCGAGAGCGAGCGCATCCTTCCCGAGGTGCTGGAAAAATTCGAAGCTGTCCTCGATGAAAACGGCCTCCGCCATGACGCGATCAGCATTCGCATCACCGGTTGCCCGAACGGTTGCGCCCGGCCCTATCTCGGCGAGATCGGGTTTGTCGGCAAGGCGCCGAGCAAATACGCGCTCTATCTCGGCGCCCGCTACGACGGCACCCGCTTGAACCGCCTTTTCTCGCCAAGCACCACGATCGACAACGCGGTTGAGATGCTCCGCCCCATCATCAAGCGCTACGCCCTCGAGCGCAGCGAATCCGAGGGCTTTGGCGATTTTTGCGACCGTGTCGTTCTGCCTGCGGACGCCACGTTCCACAGTGTCGGAACACCCGCCGCCGCATAAAAAAACAACGTCCATGAAATTCCTCCTGCCTGCCCTTCTCCTCGTTGTTGCAATCCATGAACTCCACGCCCGGGGTGGTGGAGGCGGAGGCGGAGGTTTTCACGGCGGAGGCTTCGAAGGTGGAGGTTTTCGTGAAGAGGCTCCGCGCTTCAACGACGAGCAGCGCGACGATGTGAACATCCAGCGCGAGGGAAACGACGATTTTCGCGTGGATGATGACAACGGCTCCGCCAACGTGCGCGTCCGCCCCGACGGCGACGACGAGGACAATGTGAATGTCCGCACGTCGAGTGGAAAAGACTACGACGCCAATGTGGCGGGTCCCGATGGCTACCGCAACGGCTACATCTGGCGCAACGGTGGCTATGTCGCGGTGGACTGCGATCCCTTTGTCGCCTACGCCGTTCCGTTCGGGCCATGGGTCGGATGGTCGGTGGTCACGCAGCCCGTGTATTTGAACTATCCCGTTTACGCGACCTACCCGGTCGAGACCGCTGTGCAGGTCGCCCTCCAGCAACTCGGGCTCTATGAAGGCCCGGTGAACGGCCAGATTTCCTCCTGCCGAGCGGCCATCGAAGCCTACCAACAACAAAACGGCCTTGGGGTCACCGGCACAATCAATCCCGAACTCCTTCAAGCCCTCGGCATTCAAGCCAATCAAGGGTAGCTCGCGGATCGATCCGCCTGCGAACCCTGTTCCAGAGGTCTTCCGAGCGTTCCCGCCTTGAATCTGCGGCGGGCCTTACGTTCCTTTTCGCTGCAATCTTGGCATGCACTTGTGGTCAAAAAAATGCAGGCCATTGGCGATTGTTCGATTTTTCTCAGGCCTGATTTCAGGCTCTGCCCAAGGAGGGACAGCTTGGCATGGCGATTGCTTAATGGCACTCGCGACCGGCATCGGTCGGTCAAAAAACCAAACTCAATGAAAAAACACACATCCATCCTGTCGGGGATCGCCGCAATCGCACTGCTTGCGGGCGGTCTGTTCATCGGGACTCCGGCGCAAGCCCAAGAGTCGTCAACCACCGTGGTCGAGACCACGGCAGTCGTCGTCGCCGAAGAGGCGGCAGGCGATGAAAAGCCCTCCGGTCCCGCGGAGCCCGATGAGGACTACCTCGAAATGGCGAAGAAATACGGGACGACGTTCGATTTCTTCACGATCAGCAACCTTTGGATTCTGATCGCTGCCGGGCTGGTATTCATGATGCACTTGGGCTTTGCAACGCTCGAGACCGGTCTGACGCAGTCCAAGAACACGACGAACATTTTGTTCAAAAACGTGTTCATCATCTGCATGGGCATTCTCGTCTACTTGGTCTACGGCTTCAATGCGATGTATCCGGGGGACTTCAACGGCTACTTCGCCTTGGGTTCGCCAGTCACCATGGCCGCTTACGGAAACACTGACTTCTCTTACGGAGGCACCAGTCTTTGTATGACAGGTTACACGGACTTTATTTTCCAGGCCATGTTCGCGGCCACCGCGGCCACGATTGTCTCCGGTGCGGTCGCGGAGCGCATCAAGTTGCCATCCTTCATGCTGGGCGCCACCGTGCTTGTCGGTCTCATCTATCCGATCACCGGTTCTTGGAAATGGGGCGGCGGCTGGCTCGACCAGATGGGTTTCTATGATTTCGCCGGATCCTCGCTCGTCCACGGATTCGGAGGCTTTGCCGCGCTTGCCGCTGTCATTGTGCTCGGGCCACGCGCCGGGAAGTATCTTGCCGATGGAAGAATCAAGCCCATCCTTGGTCACAGCATGCCGTTGGCCACGATCGGTGTCTTTCTCCTCTTCTTCGGCTGGTTTGGGTTCAATGGTGGCTCTGTGCTAAGCGCAAATCCCGAGGCGGTTTCATTTGTCTTCGTGACAACAGCGGTCGCCGCTTCAGCCGGTGGAATTGCCACCATCTTCACCGGTTGGCTTTTACTTAAAAAACCCGACCTCTCGATGTCCTTAAACGGAATTCTCGCCGGCTTGGTTGGCATTACCGCCGGAGCGGATTCGGTGACTCTTCTCGGGGCGGTCATCATCGGGCTGATCTCGGGCGTCCTAGTGGTTTTCTCGATCCTCTTTTTTGACAAGATCAAGATTGACGACCCTGTTGGCGCGATCTCCGTCCATGGAGTGTGTGGCATCTGGGGCACGATCGCTGTCGGCATCGGGTTCCTCAATGGCGGCAATGCCGAATTGAGCTTCGTGACACAGTTGATCGGAACGCTGGCGGTCTGCGGGTTCGCCTTCATCGTCTCGCTCATCATCTTCGGTGCCATCAAAGCCACCATCGGTCTCCGCGTCAGTGCCGAGGAGGAAGAGGAAGGCCTCGATATCGGGGAGCATGGCCAGGAAGCCTACCCGAACTTCGTGCCCAACAAGTAAGAATCGAAACCCCGACCGGCCTTGGATCGCGATCCGGTCCAAGGCCGCGGGAAACCAAAATCACCAAACACAAACCGCATGAAAAAAATCGAAGCAATCATCAAACCCTTCAAACTTGAAGAGGTGAAAGAAGCCCTAGCCGATCTCGGCATCGAAGGCATGACCGTCAGCGAGGTCAAAGGCTTTGGCCGCCAGAAGGGCCATACGGAAATCTACCGCGGCAGCGAATACACGGTGGACTTCCTTCCAAAGATCAAGATCGAGGTCGTGATCGCCGACTCGGCTCTCCAAGGAGCCCTCGCCGCAATCGTCAAATCCGCCAAGACCGGAAAAATCGGCGACGGCAAGGTCTTCGTCTCGCCGGTCGAGGAGGCCGTCCGCATCCGCACCGACGAAACAGGCGACAAGGCAATCTAAGGCAAAAAACAGACTGGTTGGTCTAACTGCCAAGCGGTGGGGGAGCTGTGATCCCCCGCCGCTTCTGTTTTCAGCGGGGAAGCAAACATCTGCAGAAATAAGATTCGTGTCGTTGCCGCGGCTTTATTTTGGACCCCTGTTTTTTCCAAGGTGCCAAGAAATCTGAGGACTGTAGAAAAACCAGCACCAGAGCGTATTTTGGAGGCATTGATAAAAATGATGTCGGTTGTGATATGCGGGAACACCCTATTTACTGGCAGAGCTAGATTTTATCGGCATCGCCAAGGATGATGCGATTCTTGCAACTGGAAATTACGGGAGTAAAATTTCGATAGGACTTCGCTCTTGGAAATTGAAGAAGCCGCCGATGTTCTTCCCGTTGAGGAGAAGAAAGAGCTTGTCGCTTTCCTTCTGACCCGCCTTCGCGGTTCTGAGGCTGAACTTCCTCCTGTCTGCGACATTCCCAAGGAAACTATCGACAGGTGGGTTGCTGATGACGAAGAGGGCTACAGAAAATTTCTCGCGGGATCGTGAGAGTCTGAGGATACAAGTGTCCTTCTTTCCGCCTGTCGTTCCAAATCAGGAGCATCAAGAGCCATTCTTGATACAGCCGCAAAACAAGGCTGGAAGCTAATCGCCAGTCCATGGGTTCGAGATGAGGTTGAGAAAAGATTGGGGGAGGGAGGGAAACTGCTCGGGGGGGGACTCGAACCCCCATGCCTTGCGGCATGCGCCCCTCAAACGCACGTGTCTGCCATTTCACCACCCGAGCGAGATGGAACGGAAATGTTAGGGGTTTTGGGATCGACTGCAAGCTGGAACTTCAAGAAATCAGCGGCGACCAAGCGCGCCCAGCGGGGGGCCGGTCGGCGGGCGGTTGTGCTTTTATCGACAACGGGGAGGAGAGGGGGCATGTTGAGGGTGATGGCGATTTCTGTTGAGGTGATTGGTTTTGAGAAAGGGGCCGGGAATGGGTGGGCGTGAATTACAGGGGGTGAGGTGTCAGTTGCAGGCGTTCGGTGGGGATGCCTCGGCGCTTCGTGTGGAGAAGTTTCCATCTAGGACGTTAGCGCCTGGGGAGGTGCGTGTGGGGATGCTTTTTGCTCCTATGAATCCGGCGGATTTGAATGTGATCCATGGGACCTACGGCGAGTTGCCGGAGTTGCCGACGACGATCGGTAACGAGGGGTGCGGGGTGGTGTTGGATGCGGGTGAAGGGACCGGGCTCGACGAGGGCGACATGGTCATGCCGTTATGCGGAGGCACATGGACTTCTGAAATGGTGGTTTCCGCGGAGGCGTTGGTGCGGTTGCCGGAGGGGATTGACCCTGTTCAGGCGGCGATGCTCGGGGTGAATCCCGCGACGGCTTGGCTGATGCTTCATGGGTTCCGATCGCTCGCATCGGGCGATTGGGTCGTGCAGAACGCGGCGAATTCGGGTGTCGGACGGGCAGTGATCGGATTCGCTCGGCAACTGGGACTACGCACGCTGAATGTGGTGAGACGGGAGGAATTGGTCGAGGAACTCCTGGGACTTGGGGCAGATGTGGTGGTGACCGAGGAGTTAGATTTGAGAGCAGGTGTGGAAACGTTGTGCGGGGGAAAGCGTCCGGCGTTGGCGTTGAACGCGGTGGGCGGGGCGAGCGCGTTGAATCTTGCGAACGCCTTGGCGGACGGCGGAGTGCACGTGACATACGGGGGGATGGGGCGTCAGCCGTTGAAAGTCCCGAACGGCTTGCTGATCTTTCGCGGGTTGGAGTTCCGGGGATTCTGGTTGCGTCGCTGGCGCGAGTCGGCTCCGTTGCCTGAGGTCCGTGCGCTTTATGAAAAGCTCGCCGGGTTGCTGCGCACAGGAGTTTTTTCCACACCGGTGGGCCGGATTTATCCGCTGACCGAAGTTGCGGATGCGCTGGCTGCGGCCGCCTCAGGCGGAGTTGGCGGGAAGGTGATGCTTGATTTGTCGTGTGCCGGATCGGTTGCCGATGGAAGGATCGCGCCATGAAACGTGGATTCCTCGACAAGTTGATCGAACGCCTCCCGTTGGTGCAACCGGGCGAGGTCCAGAACTATCTCGTGGAGATCGCCCGCGAGAAGGGCTTTCTGGAAACAATCTTCAACGCGATCCTCGAGGGGGTCGTGGTGACGGACAAGGACGGGCGCATCTTGTATTTGAACCGGGCGGCGTGCGGATTTTTCGGGATCGAGTCGGACGGGAGCCTTGGGCGTCCGCTGGCGGAGGTGGTCCGTGGAATCGACTGGGAATCGCTCAGCGGTCCCCTCGGCGATGTGGTGAGCCGGGACTTGGAGGTGTTCTATCCCGAGAACCGCTTGCTGAATTTTTACGTGGTGCCGTTGATGAGCGACGAGCCGAAAGGAAAAACACCGGAGGCGGTGGGGCGTGCGGTGATCCTGCGCGACATCACCCAAGACCACCGGGCCACGCAGGAGACGATCGAGGTAGAGCGCTTTTCGGCGTTGACGATGCTGGCGGCGGGGGTCGCTCACGAGATTGGAAATCCGCTGAATTCGCTGAACATCCATCTCCAGCTCATGCAGAGAACCCTCGGAAAGGTGCCGCCCAAGATGCGCGCCCAGCTCGAGGAGTCGGTTTCGATCGCCCGCGGGGAGGTGGCGCGGTTGGACAATATCATCACGCAGTTCCTGCGGGCGATCCGTCCGCAACCCATCCAGCTCGCGCCGGAGGACATCAATGCCATCCTCAAGGAAGTGCTGGAGTTTTTGCAGGCGGAGATCCAGGACCGCGACATTCTTGTCGAGCAGCGGCTGGCGAGGAATTCGCCGCTGTTGCAGCTCGACCGCGAGCAGATCAAGCAGGCGTTCTACAACATTTGCCGGAATGCGTTCCAGGCGATGAAGACCGGGGGCATCCTGCGCATCGAGACGAGCGTCGATCCGACGCATGTGAGTGTTGTGTTCGCGGACACCGGCGGCGGGATCGCGCCGGAAAACATCACGCGGATTTTCGAGCCGTATTTCACGACGAAGACGGACGGGAACGGGCTGGGCTTGCTTATTGTGCGGCGGATCGTGCGTGCGCACGGGGGCGAGGTGGTGCTTGAAAGCGCACACGGCCGGGGGCTTACTCTCACGATCAATTTGCCGCGCGCCGATGCGCGGGTCCGCATGTTGGAGCAGGGCAGCGGCGGCGGGGAGAAAGAATCATGAACACCACAGATCTGATGCAGTTGATGTCGCTACACGAAGAGGCCATGAAGTCTTACCGCGAGGCGGTGCGCGACCCTTCGCGGATTGTCTCGCCAGCAGGCATGGAAACGCTGGCGGGGTTGGGGATCAGTCCGGTTTTTCTTTACGATTGTGTGGACGACTTGTCGCGCTACGGGGAGCCTGCGGCGGATGTTTTTGTCGAGTTGGGGGCGTTGCGAATCCTCCAATTCCGCGCTGAATCCGATGCCAAGCCTGAAGTGCCAGAGTCCGAGTTACCCCAGAAGAGCGAACAGCACCGCGGGGTGGGCTGGTTGCCCAGGATCATTCGCAAGGCGCAGTGTTTTCTGGAGGGAAGCCTGTGTTCCGACGTGATGTATGGCTGTGCTGGGGACCGTGCGTTTTTGAAGGAATACGGAGCGACGCTGCCGGATTTCTTGATTGTGGTGCGCGACAGCGGTGGGAATCCCGATAAAGCGCTGGAGTTTCTGACATCCCGCCGCCGCCGTTGAGGCGGTCGGCTAATGGTGCGAGGCGGCGCGTTGGCGGTTGAGCCAAACGCGGGCGGCGCTTTTCATGCGGGTGAGGATGTAGTAGACGGTCTGACTGCGCTGGCGCACGAGGTCGGCGCCCACGATTTTCGGAACGAAGTCGGCGGGAACCTCCAGGATTTGCTCCGGGGTCGAGCCGGCGAGGCCTTTGCAGAGGATCGAGGTCATGGCCTTGGTGAGGGTTTGCACCTGCGGGCCGAGGGTGATGCGGAACGTGCAGGCGCGGTCCGGCGTGACCTTCATGTAGACGCCCACGGTGTCTGTGCACTCCTCGTCCTTGCGGATGTCCTCGAGGTCGAATGTTTCCCCGTCGCGGGGGGCTTGTTTCGGCGCGGAGTCGGCATAGGAAATGAGCGACTCGCGTTTTTCCGCGTCGGGCAGTCCCTCGAAGAGGGAGATGATCCGCGTGAGGGGTGCGGGGTAGCTGGAATCCATCAGTTGCGTTCGATCGGCGCGCCCACGCGGTTGCCCCACTCGGTCCAGGAGCCATCGTAGTTGCGCACGTTTTTGTAGCCGAGAAGGTAGGTCAGCACGAACCAGGTGTGGCTCGAGCGTTCACCGATGCGGCAGTAGGCAATGACATCGTCTCCCGCGCGGAGGCCGGCCTCCTCTTCGTAGATGCGGCGGAGTTCGTCGGCTGACTTGAAGGTCGCGTCGTCATTGACCGCCATTTTCCAAGGCACGCTGGCAGCCCCGGGAACATGGCCACCGCGGAGGACACCCTCCTGGGGATATTCCGGCATATGGGTGAGTTCGCCACGGAATTCGCCCGGCGAGCGCACATCGATGAGCGGCTTGCCAGCCTTGCTGTGCGCGAGGGTTTGATCGAAGAAAGCCCGGATTTCGGCATCCAGACGCTCAGGAGCCGGGCGGTAGGTTCCTTTGGTGAAGTGGGGCACGGCGCGGGTGAGGTGGCGGCCCTCGGCGACCCATTTTTCGCGTCCGCCATCCATGACCTTGACCTTGGTGTGCCCGTAGAGGCGGAAAGCCCAGAGGGCGTAGCAGGCCCACCAGTTGGATTTGTCGCCGTAGAAGACCACGGTGGTGTCGTTCGAGATGCCGTGGTGTTCGCAGAGAGCGGCGAATTTTTCCGGGGTGATGTAATCGCGGATCAGTTGGTCTTGGAGATCCGAGCGCCAGTCGATGTGGACGGCTCCCTGGATGTGGCCCATGTCGTAGAGGAGGATGTCTTCGTTGCTTTCGACGAGTCGGAGGCCCGGGTCGGCGAGGTGCTCGGCGACCCATTCGGTGGAGACGAGCACTTCGGGGTGGGCGTAATTTTTATCGATCATGGCTTGGAGTGGGGCAAGGTAACGCCGAGCCGCGCGGCTGCCAAGCGCCAAGACGCCGATCGCGGCTTGCAAGGCGGTGGGCAGGGGTTAAGATGCACCCCCTTGAATTTATGAGCCAGACGTTATTAGACAAGGTGTGGCAGGCGCACACCGTTCGCACCCTTCCCAATGGAGCCACGCAGTTGTTGATCGGGACGCATTTGATCCACGAGGTGACGAGTCCGCAGGCGTTCGGGATGTTGCGGGATTTGGGGTTGAAGGTGCTTTATCCCAAGAGAACTTTCGCCACAGTCGACCACATTGTTCCCACCGACGAGCGGGTCGAGCCTTTCAGCGACGAGTTGGCGGATGCGATGATCAAGGCGTTGCGCAAGAATTGCGAGGAGAGCGGGATTACCTTTTTCGATTTACCCACCGGGAAGCAGGGGATCGTGCATATCGTCGGTCCCGAGCAGGGCATCACCCAGCCCGGAACAACAATCGCCTGCGGCGACTCCCATACCTCCACTCACGGTGCCTTCGGAGCGATTGCGTTCGGCATCGGCACCAGTCAGGTGCGCGATGTGCTGGCCACGCAGACGATGGCTCTCCACAAACCCAAGGTGCGGCGGATCAATGTGAACGGAAAGCTCGCTCCCGGAGTTTACGCCAAGGACGTGATCCTGCACATCATCCGTAAGCTCGGAGTGAATGGCGGGCTTGGTTACGCCTACGAATATGGCGGAACAACCTTCGATGCGTTCACGCAGGAGGAGCGCATGACGGTATGCAACATGTCGATCGAGGGGGGGGCTCGTGTCGGCTATGTGAATCCCGACGAGACGACCTTTGAATACCTTAAGGGGCGGCCCTACTCGCCGAAAGGCGGGGAATGGGATGCTGCGGTTGCCCGTTGGAAGGCGATCGCCTCCGATCATGACGCGTCCTACGACGATGTGGTGACCTATGACGCCGCCGAGATCGCTCCGACGGTGACATGGGGAATCAACCCCGGGCAGGCGATGTTCATTCATGAGAAGGTTCCGTTCCCGAACGAGGTTCCCGAGAAAGACCGCGCGACGGCCGAGGAGGCCCTGGCGCATATGAATTTGACGTCCGGCGTGCCGATCAAGGGAACAAAGGTCGATGTGGCATTCCTTGGCAGTTGCACAAACGGACGCCTGAGCGATCTGCAGGAGGTCGCGAAGCACCTCAAGGGCCGGAAGGTCCGCGAGGGGGTGAAGGCGATTGTCGTGCCGGGATCGCAGGGGGTCGCCTCTGTGGCCGAGAGCATGGGGTTGGCAGAGATCTTCCGCGACGCCGGGTTCGAGTGGCGCGGTGCCGGATGCTCGATGTGCCTTGGCATGAACCCCGACAAGCTCGTCGGAGACCAGCTTTGCGCGAGTTCGAGCAACCGGAATTTCAAAGGCCGCCAAGGCAGCCCGACCGGGCGCACGATGCTCATGTCTCCACTCATGGTCGCCGCCGCGGCTGTCACCGGCGAAATCTCCGACGCCCGCGAGGTCTTCGGGGTGAACTAAACCAACGTTCGCAACCAGCATTTCCCATTTCGAAATTTTAAAACCCATGGCTCTCGAAAAAATCACCCAAGTCGCCGGACGCGGCGTTTATGTCCCCGGCGACGATCTCGACACCGACCGCATCATTCCAGCGCGGTTCATGAAATGTATCACCTTCGACGGGCTCGGGGAGTTTGCGTTTTACGATGCCCGCGCCTTCGCCAAGGAGGCCGGCGAAGTGCATCCTCTCGACGACCTGCGCTTCGAAGGGGCCAGTATTCTTCTGTCCGGTTCGAATTTCGGGTGCGGCAGTTCCCGAGAGCATGCGCCACAGGCGCTCTGCCGCTTCGGTATCCGCGCGATCATTGCGGAAAGCTTCGCCGAGATTTTCTTCGGCAACTCGATCACGCTCGGCATGCCGTGTGTGGTGGCTTCCGGCGAGGACATTCGCTCCATCGCCAAGCTGATCGAGTCCGACCCGCAGGCGATGCTCACACTCGATCTGACCGAGAAAAAGCTATCCATCGCCGATACGGATTTTCCGGTGACGATCGCCGACCATGCCCACGAGGCGCTTGTGAGCGGCAGGTGGGATGCGATTGCGGATTTGCTCGAGGGCGTCGATGCCGTGAATGAGCGGGCGGCCAGCCTGCCCTACATGGCCGCCTGAGGCCCGGCGCTCCACGATGTGTCGGCTTCAGCCGTCCGAGAGGATCGCGGCAATGCTGTTTTTCTTCACGTAGGCGCGCAGGATTGTGTGCTCCGGGGAAGCCAGATCGGGATCCGCGTCGAGCGTGGCGCGCGCCTTGCGGCGGGCCTCGGTCATGAGATCAGCGTCGCGCACTAGGTCGCCGGGACCGAAATCCGGCAATCCTGTTTGGGCGGTGCCCATGAGGTCGCCCGGACCGCGCAGGTGGAGGTCCGCCTCGGCGATTTCAAAACCGTCCGTGGTTTGTTCCATGATCTGGAGTTTTTCGAGCGATTGGCCAGTGGTGCCGTTGTTCATGAGGATGCACCAGGATTTGAGCGATCCGCGACCGATGCGGCCCCGGAGTTGGTGCATCTGCGCGAGTCCGAAGCGGCCCGCCTCCTCGATGAGCATGATGGTTGCATTCGGCACATCGACACCCACCTCGATGACGGTTGTTGAAACGAGCGCGGAGAGTTTGCCCGAGCGGAAGGCTGCCATGACATGTTCCTTGTTGTCGGCATCCATGCGGCCGTGAACGAGTCCCACGGAAGCGGGCGCGAGGAGATCGGTCCACTTTTCAAATTCGGCGGTGGCGGCCTTGGCGACGAGTTTATCCGATTCCTCGACGAGTGGGCAGACGATGTAGGCTTGGCGTCCCGCGGCGAGTTCGGATTTCAGGAAGTCGACAATCGCCGGGCGTTTCTCGTCCCCGCGAACGACGGTTGTGATGCGTCCGCGTCCGGCGGGTTTTTCGCGGAGGATCGAGACATCGAGATCTCCGTAGAGGGTCTGAGTGATCGTGCGGGGAATGGGGGTGGCGGTCATGACAAGGACATCTGGCTTGTCCGCGCGTTCGATGAGGCGCATGCGCTGGGCGACGCCGAATTTGTGTTGTTCGTCGATGACCACGAGGCCGAGGTGGTCGAATTCCGAGGCCTCGAAGAGGAGGGCGTGGGTGCCGACAACGAGGCCACCGGGAGCGTCCTTTTGGAACAGGCCCGGCAGGCCCGAGGTGCTCGCCTCCTCGCGGCGGCTTGCGGTGCGCAGCGAGACCGGAATGCCCAGCGGATCGAGGAGGCGGCGGAAGTTCAGATAGTGCTGTTCGGCGAGAATCTGAGTGGGAGCCATGAGGGCCGCCTGCCAGCCCGACTCGTGGGCTTGGATCATCGCGCGGAGAGCAACGAGGGTTTTGCCTGATCCGACATCGCCTTGGAGGAGGCGGTTCATGCGCGCCGGAGCGGCCATGTCCTCCGAGATTTCGGCAAAGACCTCGCGTTGGGAAGGGGTGGGGTCGAACGGGAGCGAGGCCTCGAGTTTTTTCCATAGGAATCCGGTGCCTGGGCGTGCCACGCCACCCGAGCGGCGGACCGCGCCGTGGCGGGAACCGATGACGAGTTGGATGCCGAAAAAGACATCGCGCACCAGGTCGCGACGGGCGGCTTCGCTGTCCTCCGGTGATTCCGGGAAGTGGACCGCGTGCCATGCAGGTGTCGCGAGGCTGCCTGGTTCGGGCGGCCAGAGGCGGGGAATGGATGAGATGTCGGTTTCCGCCAGGGCGCGATGGACGAGTTCGCGGAGGACCTTCGGCGAAACGCCATCACCCGCCGCGTGGACGGGAGTGATGCGGTTGAAGTGGATCGATGAGACGGCGTCCTCCTCGATCTCCTCGAACTCCGGGTGTTCCATGACAATTTTGCGCGAGCGCTCCCGGGGTTTTCCAAAGATCACAAGGCGCTGGCCTTGACAGATCATGTTGCGGACCCATGGCATGTTATACCAGCGGCAGGTGAGGTGGCCGCCCAGAATGCCGTGGGCCTCATCCTCCAGGATGGCCTCGAAGATGCGGCGCGGGCCGAAGCGGCGGTAGGAGGTCTTCTGCACGGTGCCGCAGACGCAGAGCGGAGTTTCGGAGGGGTCTGTGGGGAACCGGTCGAAGGTTCTGCGGTCCTCGTAGCGTCTCGGGAGGTGGCGGATCAAGTCCTCAAGGGTGAGGAGACCAAGCCTGCGGAGCGGGGCGAATCGCTGGCGGGGAATCCAGTCGAGCGATTCCAGTGGGGTATCCGGCGGGAGAGAGTTCATTCTGCGCCGCGAATTTCCACGATTTGGAGTTGGGGCTCCGAGCGGCCCTGCCAGGTGTTCCATTCGAGGGTGAACGCGATATCCCAAGGCGGGCGGGGCATTTGGTCCACCGGAGCGTTGAAATAGACGGCCGAAACGCGGTTCCTGCCGGAGCCGAACTCGATGCGCAGGTGTTTCTCCTTCATGATGCGCGGGGTGGACGAGGGGGCGACCGCGCGGGAGACCATGAGGGGACGGGTGTTCGCGTTTCCGAAGGGTTCGAGTTGGGCCAGGGTTTCCAGAAGTGGCGCGCCCACCTCGCTGAGGGGAACCTCGCAATCGAAATCAAGTTTCGGGGTGAGCAAGTCCGGGGTCGCCATGGTGCGCGAAGCGGCCTCAAAGGCCTCCCGGAAGGCTTCGAGGCGTGTTTCCGTAATTGTGATGCCCGCCGCCATGTCGTGGCCGCCGAATTTTTCCAGATGCTCCGCGCAATCGTTCAGAAGGCTGACGAGGGGGAGCCCCTCGATGCTGCGTCCGCTGCCCTTGCCGCAGCCCTCCGTGTCGAAGCCGATGACAAATGCCGGGCGATGGTATTGGCGCATGAGGCGTGCGGCGACAACGCCGATGACGCCGACATGCCAGTCGCGGCTGCCGGCGACGATCGAGGTTTGGGATTCCGGGTTGAAATGGTTGGCGACCCAGTCCTCGGCATCGCGCACGACCTGTTTTTCGAGGGTTTGGCGTTCCCGGTTTCGGACATCGAGGTCCGAAGCGATGCGGTGGGCCTCCAGGGCGTCGTCGGTGAGAAGGAGGGCGAGGGCCTCGTTGGCCGGGCCGAGGCGTCCGGCGGCATTGATGCGCGGGCCCATACGGAATCCGATATCCCCCGAGCGGACGGGCGAGCCCACGCCCGCGACCTCCCGAAGGGAGCGGAGGCCCGGCCAACGGGTGCGTTCCATTTGCTGGAGACCGTGGCGGACGAGGATGCGGTTTTCACCCACAAGCGGCACAATGTCGGCGACAGTCGCCATGGCTACCAAGTCGAGGAAGTCGCGTAAATCGAGGTCCTCCACCGGGGAGGCTTTGAGCATGGCGTGTGCGAGTTTGAAGACGACGCCCGCGCTACAAAGATAATGGAGGGAATCCCCGCATTTCGGATTTACCAGCGCCGCGCAATCCGGGCGGACGCTGCCCGGTTCGTGGTGGTCGAGCACGATGACATCGACTCCTCGTCGGCGGAGTCCCTCGATTTCGGCCACAGAATTCGTGCCGCAATCCACCGCGATCAGAAGGCGCGGGGTGTGCTCCGCCACGCAGCGTTCGAGGCCCGCCTCGCTCAGGCCGTAGCCCTCCTCCACGCGGTGGGGGAGAAAGCAGGTTGGTTCCGCGCCGTAGGCCCGGAGGAACCTTGCGAGGATCGCCAGAGAGGTGACGCCGTCCACATCGTAGTCGCCGTAAATGACGATGCGTTCGTTTCGACGGAGCGCGGTCGTGAGCCGGTCGACTGCCGCGGGCATTTCCGGCAGGAGATCCGGAGGGGAGAGGGAGCGGAGGCGCGGGTTCATGTAGGCCTCGGCATCCGGCGCATGATCGAAGCCGCGGTTGACGATCATTCCCGCAAGAAAATCGGGCAGGCCAAGCCCGTCCCTGACCCGTGAGACAGCGACCGGGTCTGGATGCGCAGGGAAGATCCAGCGTTTCCGCATCTGGCTCAGGCGGCGGATTTCGCGGTTGCCCCGGTGAGGCGTTTTGCGAGCGAGGTGAGTCTGGCCGCGCAGGCGTCCCAGGAGAGGTCGATGTCCCTTGCGCGGGAGGAGAGGATGGCGCGTTCCCCTTCAGGCAGGTAAATGGCGCGGCGCAGGGCGTCGGCAAGGGCATCCACGGAGTGCCGGTGGAAGACGAGTCCGTTGCCGCCACCGGTGGAATGGTCGAAATCGGTGACGAGTTCCTCTAGGCCGTGGCAATGTTCCGCGACCGGCACGATGCCGTTGTGCATGGCGAGGATGAAAAACGCGGCATCGGGATTCAGCGGGCCCGGGGCGCAGGCAAAGTCAGCTGCGACGAGAACCTTGTCGAGGATCGCCGGGTCGATTTCCGGAAAGTGGAGGAAGCGGCCCGCGTGGCGGCGCTCGGCAACGAGGGTGGCTGTGGTGTGTTCAGGCTCCACAGGGCCGAGGAGGACGAGGCGGAAATCCGGCGAGGGGATGCGGTCGAGCGCTTGGAGAAGTGTCGGGAGACCCGGTCCGGAGAATGACGCTGTATCCGCCACGAAGAGGCGGGCGGCGGAATCCGGCTTGAGGGACGGGAAGAGGGCCTTGCGGGCGGCTGCGCGCGGTTTTGCGGAGGTGTCGAGGCGGGGAAGGGAGCCGGGGGCCATTCCTGGCCGGATGCCTTCCAGTTTGTGCGAGAACTGGTGGAGGACATTTTCAAGTCCGCAACCATGGAGCGGGGTGAGGGCACCGGAAAGGAAGCGCTCGCCCGGAAGGACAACGGCGTCCGCGAAGACGATGCCAGCCTTGAGGAAGTTCATGCTGCCGTAAAACTCCAGCGCGCCGGCGGAAAAGTAGTCGCCCGGGAGGTTGGTGAGGGCGAAGTCGTGGCTCCAGAAGTTCCCTTGGTAGGAGAGGGAGGCCGGGGAGAAGATGGTTGAGATGCGCAGGCCTTGGTGTCTGATGAAGACGGCGGCAAGCGCGGGTTGCCAACCGATTGCATGGACGATATCCGGGAGTTGGAGGCGGGAGAGTTCAGTGACGCACTTGGCGAAGAAGATGAAGCGGGCGGCATTGTCCTGGTAGTCGCGTCCATCGGCACCGTAGAGGCCCGAGCGGTCGAAGAACTCGTCGCGGCCGATGAAGAGGAGTTTCACGCCATCCGGTCCCGGCGCCTCCCAGATTTCGCAGGGGAGGACCGAGGATCCGAGGTCGACGGAGAAGCGGATTTTTGATTTCCGGGCCCCGGCGGCCTTGTTTTCGCGAATGCAGCGGTAGAAGGGAACTGCCACGGAGACATCATGGCCCGCGCGGGCCATGGCGCGGGCCAATTCACTGACAGAGCGCCCGAGTTCCCCGGATTCCGCCAAAGGCGAAACCTCGCTGGCAGCCATGAGGATTTTCATAGGGTGCATCCTGCGAAATCGGCAAGGGTGAAGTCGATTGAAAAGGGGGCATGGCCCGTTTGGGCACAAAAAAACCCCGCTGGAGCGGGGTTTTTTGAAAGGGTAACGTGGAAGTCGACCTATTTGCCGGACTTTTCCTCGATGTATTTGATGACGTCGCCGACGTTTTGAAGTTTTTCGGCGTCCTCGTCGGGGACTTCCACCGAGAATTCCTCTTCAAAGGCCATGACGAGTTCGACGGTGTCGAGGGAGTCGGCCCCGAGGTCCTCGATGAAGGAGGCGGTGGGGGTGACTTGCTCGGGATTCACACCGAGTTGCTCGACGATGATATCTTTGACTTTTTCTTCGATGGATTTTTCAGACATGTTGTTGGTTTTTGTTGGCGGGATTGAGTATTTGGGCTCCGCTCTTTTTGCAACAAGTAATTTTGGCCAAAGACCGGAATAGCGACAACTTTTCCGAACCCCGCGAGAGGTCAAGCGTAAAACAATCATGACAACACACGTGTTCCAAGCATCGACGCGGGTTTCCGCGAGTCCCGATGCGCTCTTCTTATTCCATGAAAACCCCGGGAACATCGCGAAGATCGCGCCCGCGTCCCTGAGGGTCCGTTCGGTCGAGTGCGCGCCTGTGGCGGTCGAGGGCGGGGAGTTCCGCATCCGCGCGGCGCAATTCGGGTTGCCGATCGACTGGACCGGGAGGTGGGAGCGTGTCGAGAGGCCCGGCATTTTGGTGGATGAGGGGGTGCGGTCGCCGTTCTCGGTGTGGCGGCACAGCCATGTGTTCGAGGCCGATGGCGGGGGGAGTGTGATGACCGACAGGGTCGAGTATCTGTTGAAAGGCGGGGTGGCCGGTGAGTTGGTGTCGCGGTGGGTTTTGCCGCTGGTGTTCCGGGCGATGTTCCGGGCGCGCCACGAGGCGACGCGGAGGTATTTCGCGGGAGGTTAGTAGATGCGTTCTGGGGCGAGGACGGGTTGGTCGCGGGTGAGGCGGTCCACGAAGCGGTCCCATTCCTCTTGGCCGGCGAGGATTTCGATTTCGACGCGCATGTAGTAGACGGGAACTTCCGGGTCGGTGATGCGCGGGATGCGGACGGCGTCCTTTTCGGTGGTGAGGACGGCATCGAGGTTGCGTCGGGCACAGCGGCGGATGAAGCGTTCGATTTCCTTCACCGAGTAGCGGTGGTGGTCGGTGTAGGACTGTGTGAGTTCGAGTTCCGCGCCGAGGGAGCGGAGGGCGTTCTCGAAGCTTTCAGGAACGGCGATGCCCGAGAGGGAACCGACTTTGAGGCCTTGGAGGAACTCGAGGGGCTTGGTCTCGCCGGTGGAGAAGTTTTTGATGTGTTTCGGGCGGTGTGTGCACTCGATGATGTCCGCGGTGCGGTTGTGGCAGCGGATGCGGGAGATGACCTCCGAGTTGTCGCCGCCATCGCACTTGGTAAGGAAGATGTGGGTGGCGCGGGCGAGATTCGCCGGGGGTTCGCGGAGGGTGCCGCGGGGGAGGAGGTGTTCGTTTCCGAAGGGCGACTGGCGGTCTACGAGGACGACTTCAAGGCCGTGGCGCATTTTGATGTATTGGAGGCCGTCGTCGAGGATGAGGGTATCCGCGCCGAATTCGCGGATCGCGTAGATGCCGCTTTTGACGCGGTCGCGGTCCACAAGGACGACGACCCCGCGCAGGTTGTTCGCCAGCATGAATGGTTCGTCGCCCGCGGTGCGTGAGTCGAGGAGTAGGGAAACACCATCCGAGACCACGCGGGGAACGAAGAGTGACTTGTGGCGGGTGAATTTGTCGGCAAGGCGGAGAAGAAAGGGGCGGGGGACGCTTTTGTATCCACGGCTGAGGATGGCTACGCGGCGGCCGCCATCGCGGAGGGCGCGGGCGAGCATTTCGACGACCGGGGTTTTTCCGGTGCCACCGACAGTGAGGTTTCCCACACTGATGACGAGGCAACCGTGGGAATGCGGGCGGATGATGCGCGAGCGGTAGAGGGCGAGGCGGGTCTGGACGATGCCGAGGTAGACCTTCGAGAGGGCGTGCAGGATGGTGCGAAGCGTGTGGGCGCGCTTGCCCGCGCGGCGCTCCAGGATCACATCGATCGCAAACGACTCCAGACTCTCGAACCAGCGCCTCATGTGGTGGAATGGGGGCAGATTGAACCGGATCGGCGTTCGGGAAAGTCTTTTTCTAGGACAGGACAGGCTTGAGGAGCTTGCGGGATCGGGCAGGATGCGCCGCGTGCCGCTAACGAAAGAACGCAAGACGCATCTGTGGATTTGGTTCGCCTGGTTGGCGTTGTTCTATGCGGCCTGGGCGCTGTTGGTGGAGCGATCTGGAGGGTGGGAGGCGATTGTAGGCCAATGGCCGATCGCGGCGACGATGGCCTTCGGGGGGTATGTTGCAGGATCGACGCCGATGGGCGGGGGGACGGTGGCGTTTCCTGTGCTGGTCCTGTTCTTCGACGAGCCGGCCTCGCTCGGGCGGGATTTCAGTTTTGCGATCCAGTCAGTCGGCATGACAAGTGCGTCGATTTTCATCCTTTGCCGGAGGACACCGCTGGCGCGGGCGATGTTGTCCGGCGCGGTGCTTGGATCACTTTTCGGGACGCCGCTGGGGATTTGGTGGATTGCGCCGGTGGTGCCGGAGTTTTGGATCAAAATGGTTTTTGCGACATTGTGGGCGGCCTTCGGGGTGGTGCATCTGGTCAGGTTCGGTGACATCTCGCGGCAGGTGGGGATGAATGAATTCAACGAGCGGTGGGATTTTCGTGTTGGGGCGGCGGTTGGTTTTTCGGCTGGGCTGACGATTGTTTCGGTGACAGGTGTCGGGGTCGACATGTTGCTTTACGCCGTGCTGGTGCTGCTGTGCCGGGCTGATCCGCGGATTGCGATTCCGACCTCGGTATTGATCATGGCGTTCAATTCGCTGCTCGGGCTGGCGGTGAAGGTGGCGGGCGGAGGGTTGCAGTCCGGGGTTTATGAGAAGTGGCTGGCCGCGGCGCCGGTTGTGGCGCTTGGTGCTCCGTTGGGGGCTTTTCTGGCGGGGGTGATCGGGCGCCGGACCACCATGGTGTTCGTGGCGGTGCTTTGTGTCGGGCAATTTGTGTGGACGTGTCACCACGAGCGTCAGGCACTGGGGGGCGGGGGCGTTTTGCTCGCTATCGGCGGAGTGGCGCTGGTGGTGTTGGGATTCGAGAGGTTGCGGACGCGCGGCACCGAACTGGCGGCGAATCCGCGGATTGCCAAGCGGTCGGAGTCGGTGGATACGTGAGCGGGCATGGCATTCCTTGATACCGTTTTTTTCAAATCTGCGGGGTGGCTTGTTGTTTTCATCCTTTTCTGTGGATCGGCGCGGGCCGAGGGCGGGCCGCTTGAGGCATTGGATATCGATGGGGTGGATGTTTCGGCGAATTACACGAACAACATTGCAGGGAATCCGGTGGGTGGAGTGAGGCAGGGGTTCACGTATGCCGACAGTATCGAGATCGGAGTGGAGATCGATTTCGGCGAAATCGCCGGGTGGCATGGCTTGACGTTGAGCGCCGGGGCGTTTGACCGGAACGGGCGGAGTTTGTCCGATGATGCAATCGGGAATGTGTTTACGGTGCAGCAGGTCTACGGCGGGCAGACATTTTCTTTTTACACGCTTTTCTTCGAGCAGGAGTTTGCAGAAGGGAAGGCGGCGTTGAAGGCGGGGCGGTTCAGTGTCGGGGACGACTTTGCAACGGCTGATCTCTACGAGCTGTATATGAACTACGGGATCGACAGCAATCCGCAGACGCTGGGATTGAATCCCGCCTTTACGACCTCACCCGAGGCGGTCTGGGGTGCGACGGCGCGTGTCGACCCTGCGCCCGGGTGGAGTGTGCTTGCGGGTGTGTTTCAAACGACGGCGATCGATTTGTATGCCGGGCATGGATTCGACTGGGCGATCGGCGGTGGCGATGGGGTATTGCTGGTTGCGCAGGGGGCTTGGTCTCCAGTGATCGGAAAAAGCGGCGAGGGGTCCGGCTTGTCAGGACGTTACGGGTTCGGCGGATTCGCATCCACAGGCCAAGGCGGGCCCGAACCGGCTCCGGCGACGCATGGATTCTACTGGCAGGCCGAGCAGATGGTTTACCGCGAGGGGAAGTCCGGGGAGGAGGGGATGTCGTTGTGGGCGGTGGCGGTGTTGATGGAGCCGTTGGGCTCTGAGGAGGTTCCTTTCCAAGTGAATGCCGGCATTGTTTACACTGGGTTGATTCCCGGCCGAGCGGAGGATGTGGTGATGGTCGGACTGGCCTCCGGGCAGATCGGGGATGTAGAGAGTGGGTTTCCCTCCGGGGGCGGGTGGGAGTGTGTGATGGAATTCGGCTATAGGATTCAGCTTCCCGGCGAGGCATTTGTGCAGCCGAACCTGCAATGGGTTTTGCAACCCGGAGGGAGCGGTGAAATCCCGAACGCTTTGGTGCTCGGGGCGCAGATGGGAATATCGTTTTGAGCGGTCGGCAGTGGGATCAGGCGAGTTTGATGTCGCCCGACTGAACACGCTGGAGGATTGCGATGCGGAGATCGCTTTGAACCCGGTCGATTTCATCCGGGTTTTTGCTTTTGATCCAGCAGGCGAGTTCGAGGGAGATCGAAGAGGCTCCGATCTCGGTGACGCGGGCCGAGGAGGGGCGGTTTTTGAGGATGTCGGGGTGGGAGTCAGCGATCTCGCGGAGGACTTGGATGGCGGATTCGGCTGAAGCGTCGGGCGCGATGGAGACCGGCAGGGTGACAAGGCTCGAGTTGTCGCGGAGGGTGTGGTTTACAACGGTCCCTTGGAGGATGACGCTGTTCGGGATGAGGATTTCGACACCGTCGTCGCGGTGGAGTTGGCAGCAGCGGGTGCCGATCGACGAGACGGTGCCCGAGAACGTGCCGACTTCGATGCGGTCGCCGATGCGGATCGGGCGTTCGAAAAGGAGGATGAGACCGCTGATGAGGTTATTGACGAGTTGCTGGGCGCCGAATCCGACGGCAATGGCTGCGGCGCCGCCGAGGAGGGCGAAAATGGTGAGGGGAATCCGGACGGCCGAGAGGGCGAGAAGGCTGACCAGAAAGAGGAGTGTGTAGTTTGTGAATTTCTGGACGATCGCGGCGGTGGTGGGTTCGAGGTTGAACCGCTTGGCGAGGTGGGAGCGCAACCAGCGGCTGAAGCCCGCCGCGAAGATGCCGCCCACGAGCAGGATCGCTAGGGCGGTGAGCAGCATGCCAAGGGTCACCGAGCTCGGGCGCTGGACGACTTGCCCGTTGACCATGGCCGAGTCGGTGAGAGTGAAGAGCGGGGTGGTCCACACTTCGTAGATGTGGTGGCCGAGGCCCTTGATCGCGAGGTCGACCAGCGGCGGGCGTGCTGGGTTTCGGTGTGGTTCCGCGGCGTGGAGCGATGCGGAGAGGGCGAGGAGGGCGAGGAGGATAGGGAACGGGGAGCGCACGGAAGTTTTCTCAGGTGGCCGGGAGTTCACGGACGCCGGCGTTGTCCGCCCGCACGACGAGCGCCCAGGCATCGATGCCGCAGGCCGCCGCCATGGCATTGGCGACGCGGGCGGGGTTTTTGAGGGTGATGCAGGCGACGGTCGATCCCGCGCCGCTGAGCCATCCGCCCAGCGCGCCCGCCTTTGAGCCTGCTTCGATAACGGGATCGAGGTAGGGCATAAGCCTGGCGCGGTGGGGTTGGTGGAGTCGGTCTGCGAAACAGCCTGCGAGCTTGCGGTAGTCGGCGCTGGCGAATGCTCCGGCGATGGCCGCCGCATTGCCCGCCGAGAGGACTGCGTCGCGCAGGGGGATTTTTGCGGGAAGGACGCCGCGTGCCAGCGAGGTTTCGAGTTCCATGGCCGGGACGAGAAGCACGAATGCAGCATCCATGGCAACGGGATAGCGCTGGGTGGCCCCGTCTCGAGGGGAGATGCAGAACCCGCCGAAGGCCGCCGGGGCGGCATTGTCGGGATGACCCTCGAGGCGCGAGCAGAGTTCGAAGAGGTCGCGGCGGGCGAGTGGTTTCCCTGCGAGGGAGTTCAGGCCGTGGAGGATGCCGAGGCGCACGGTGACGCTGCTGCCCAGGCCTCGAGAGCGGGGGACATCGCCCTCCACGGTCCAGGAAAAGGCAAATGGCTTGGTTCCGGAGTGTTCGAAGAATAGGTCCGCCGCGGCACGGGCCATGTCACCTGGTTCGGATCCGCGTCCGCGCTTGACGGTGGTTGTGTTGTAGAGGCGGAGGGCGATGCCCATGGCATCAAAGCCCGGACCCAAATTCGCCGTGGTCGCCGGCACTCGCACTTGGACGCTGTTCATGGCGTCGAGCATTCACAAATCGAGAGGCTGCGGAAAAGACATCTTTCGCAGCCCGAGCGGCTCATGGGATCAATCCGCGCGAGCCCAGCCACTCGTTTTGAAGCATGACCCACTCGTTGGAGTTGATGAAAGCCACGAGGGCGTGGTTGATTTGTTGGGACTCGGGAAGATTTTCCCGGTGGGGTATCGCAATAAATGTTTGCCGCACGGCGATGTCGAGGACGTCGAAGTCCAGGGATGGGTCCGTGGCAGCAAGTGTTTTTCGGAGGTAGAGCAGGGAGTTTTTATCGGCAACAACGGCTTTCAGGCGATCGTTGGACATTTGGGCAAGGGCCTCTTCGAGGGATTCGAAGGGGAGGGTGCGGAGTCCGAGTTCGTGGAGAATTTGTTCGGATTCCGAGCCCTTGAGGGCACCGCAGACGAATTTGTTCAAGTCGTGGATATGGGAGATGGAAGTCGAGATGCGCGCGGCCGCCATGCGCGATGTCGCAGTCGCGGTAAAGATCGAAACGAGGAGGACACCGGAGAGCATCCAAAAAAATGTAAGCAACCTGCCCGGGAAGGTGACCGGTGTTTTGTCCCCGTAGCCCACGGTGGTCATTGTCACTGCCGAGAACCACAGCGCCGAGCCGAAGCCTCGGAGACCGCCGTGGAAGTGGCCGTGTCCATGGTGGCGTTCGATGATCCAGAGGATCATGCTGACAAGTGCCAGAGCCGCAAAAATGCCCAGCAAGACGCGCCCGACAGGTCCAGTCCATGAATTCACGGGCGAGGCTTCTCCAAGCGTATTCCAAGGGTATGTCGGGCATGGCGACGCCGATCGAGGAGATCAGAAAGGGTTGGGTGAATTCGACGCCCGGGAGGGAAGTCGGCCGAACGGGAACCTCTCCGACGGCGACATCGATTTTTCCTTTTGAAATATCGGCGAGGAGGTCTTCGTAGGGGGTTTCGACGAATTCGAAATCGATGTTGGCAGAGTTGGCGACATTCCGCCACAGGGCGACGGAGAGGCCGTGCCATGAGCCGTCGCTTTCTTTGATGGCGAACGGGGGTTTGTCATGGACGCCCACGCGAAGGGTGGAGGCGGGCAATGTGGATGCGGTGGCGGCTAGAAGGATGGCGAGGAGAACCAATCGGGCGGCTGAGGCGGGCATGGTGGATTATTTGCCGAAGAGGTCGGGCTGCGGGGCGGTGCTCGTGGCAGCGGGTGCTTCGAGGCCGATTTTGCGGTAGGCTTTCGGCATGGCCACGCGGCCTTGGGCGGTGCGTTTGATGTAGCCCTGCATGATGAGGTAGGGTTCGTGGACCTCCTCGATGGTTCCGGCCTCCTCGCCGATCGCGACGGCAAGGCTGCCCACACCCACCGGGCCGCCGTCGAAAAGGCCGATCAGGGCTTCGAGGATGCGCTTGTCCATTTCGTCGAACCCGTCGGCATCGATATCGAGCATGGTGAGCGCCTCAGCGGCGATGTGCGGGGTGATGGAGCCGTCTGCCCGGACGAGGGCGTAGTCGCGGACCCAGCGGAGGAGGTTGTTCGCGATGCGGGGCGTGCCGCGGGCGCGACGGGCGATTTCGAGGTCGGCTCCGGGTTTCATGTCCGTGCCAAGCAGGCCCGCGCTGCGGGAAACGATCGAGGCGAGATGCTCGGCCGAGTAGTAGTCGAGGCGGCAGTTCATGCCGAAGCGCGAGCGGAGGGGGTCACTGATCATGCCCGAGCGGGTGGTGGCTCCGACGAGGGTGAAGGGGGCGAGGTTGAGGCGGACGGTGCGCGCGCTCGGGCCCTGGTCGATGACGATATCGAGTTTGAAGTCCTCCATGGCGGGGTAGAGATACTCCTCGATGGCGGGTTGGAGGCGGTGGATTTCATCGATGAAAAGGACGCCGCCGCGTTCGATGTTCGTGAGGAGTCCGGCGAGATCGCCCGCCTTTTCGATCATGGGGCCGCTGGTGGTGCGAACTTCGGCGCCCATGGCGTTGCCGATGATGTAGGCGAGGGTGGTTTTTCCGAGGCCGGGGGGGCCGCTGAGGAGGATGTGCTGGAGCGTGTCGCCCCGGGTCTTGGCGGCATCGACCATGACCTTGAGTCGCTCCACGGTTTTATCCTGTCCGGCGAATTCCTCGAAGAGCGGGGGGCGGAGCGAGACCTCGAACGTGGCGTCAAGCGGGTCGGCGTGGGGAGATTTGACATCTGGCTCGGGCATGGAACGAGAGTAGTCGTGGTGGAGAGTGGACTGCAACCGGGTTTGCGCGGAGGGTTGCCGGGAAGTGTTCAGCGCACGATGAGGCGGCAGGTCAGGGGATTCGGCTCCGGATCGTTGCGCTCGGTCGCCGCGAGGTAGGAATCGACGAGGGCGATGGCCCTGTCCCTCGGCATGATCATGGCTGGATCGGCAAGGCAAAGGCGTTCGGTTTTTCGCGGAAGCCGATGCGGACTTTGCCGACGGAGAGGAGTTGGATGACAACCCCGACGAGGTGGGAATTGTTGCCGCCGAGGCGGAGCTTCAGGTCGTCGATTTTCTCGTAGAGGGAGACGTGGCGTTCATTTTCGCGGACGGTGAGGCCGAAATTTTCCGAGAAGATTTGCTCAACGACAAGGATGGAGGGAAACGGCATGGTTTCCGCGGGGGTTTGGAGGGAGTTTTGCAGGTCTTGGATCGACTTTCGCTCCATGCGCTGACGCAGGCGTTCGCCAACGCTTTTAGCGGGTGGTTGGGGGCGGGCCGAGGCGTTTCCGGACAGTGCCGGAATGTGAAAAGCGAGACGGGTGCGGAGTGCGGTTGTCCGACACGGGATGACAATGTAGGAGCGGACTCCGAGGGTGATGAATTCGAGGATGACATCCCTCGACGCCTCGGAAACGAGAAGGACGGAGGGGATGTTTTTCAATGCCGGATTGGACTTCGCTTGTTCGGTGAACGAGCGCATGTCCGCTACGGGAATATCGGGACCGATCAACAGCACCGTTGGAGGTTTTGTCGAGGCGCTGTGGAGCGCAGCAAGCCAATCGGTGACTGTGGAGACTAGGACATCCGCCCGCGAAACCGCCGCATGGACCAGGTCGAGCGGGGAAGTATCCTTGCCAAGAAACAGAATTGTGGCTTGGCGTTGCATCGGTGTGGAATCCTAAAACGGGATGTCGTCGTCCTCGAGTTCGGCCGGCGGCGGGGTGGCTGGCCGACGGGGCGGGGCGCTCGAGCGCTGGGGTGGGGAGTCGTGGGAGTCGCGGGAGTCGTCGCTGCCATGGGATCGAGCAGCACCATCTGTGCGGGAGCCGAGGAGTTGGAGGTTTTCGCCGACGACTTTGAGGCGGCTGCGTTTTTGGCCGCTGGCCTTGTCCTCCCAAGTGTCCATGCGAAGGCGGCCTTCGATGTAGACCGGGCGGCCTTTTTTGGCGTATTCGCCGGCGATTTCGGCGAGTCGGCCCCAGAGTTCGACATCGACGAAGGTGGTTTCCTCGCGTTTTTCGCCGCTGTCGAGGGTGTAGGTCCGGTTGATGGCCAAGCCGATATCCGTGACAGCGCTGCCCTTGGAGGTGAACTTGATTTCGGGATCGCGGGTGACGTTTCCGATGAGGATGACTTTATTGACGTTGGCCATGATCGGTTGTGTGGAGGTTACGCCGCGGCGGCTTCCTTGCGGGGAGCGAGCTTGAGGTAGTTCTGGAGAAGGACGTCCGACTCCAATTTGAGTTTGGAGCGCATTTTGTCGATGACCTCGGGTGCGGCCTCAAAGATGTAGTTCACGTAGTAGGCGTTGTTGACGTGTTCGGACTCGTAGGCGAGTTCGCGTTTTTCAAGCCGCTGGACCTGCTCGATGGTGGCGCCTTCGGCTTGGAGGACTTTTTCGATGCGTTCGATGGTGTCCTTGATGGTTTCCTCTTTGCCCTTCGTGTTGAGGGCGATCAGTGCTTCGTATCTATTCATGGTTCCTGTGTTTTTTGGTTGAATTGGTTCATCGCGGCGTCGAGGCCGCGAGCGTTGGAGTATTCAAACGCATCCGCCGCGCGAAGAACAGCATCTTCGACGCGGGGAAGTTCTTCTTTGTTGAAACGGCCGAGCACGTGGTTGTGCAGCGGGGAGGTTCCCGGTGAGCCGATTCCGACGCGGAGGCGGGGGACCGCCTCGGTGCCGAGGTGGACGAGGATCGACTCCAGGCCGTTATGCCCCCCCGGGCTTCCGGATTTGCGGAGGCGGAGGGAGCCGAGGGGGAGGGAAATATCGTCCAGCACCACAAGAATCTCATTGGGAGGGATCTTGTAATAGCGGGAGAATTCGCCCACGGCTTCCCCGCTGAGATTCATGAAAGTCTGGGGTTTCATGATCGTGCGTCCGCCGGTTTGAGCGGTTTGGGCGTTCCATTTCGGATCGATCCGGAAAGCGCAGAGCGAGCGGCGGGCCAGTTCGTCGGCGATTTGAAAGCCGATGTTGTGGCGGGTTCCGTCGTATTGCGCGCCGGGGTTTCCGAGGCAGGCAACAAGGCGGAATGCCGCTGGGGTGTCCACGTGGTGGCCGGGCTGTTATTTCTTGGCGTCGGCGCCTTCGGATTTCTTTTCCTTGATGGCTTCCGGAGCGGTCGCTGCTTGGGCTGGGGCTTCGGCGGAGACCTTCGACTCGGCGACGATGATGACGGTGAGGTCGGGGTCCGCAGTGGCGGTGACGCCGGTGGGAAGGACGAGGTCGCGGATGTGGATGGATTCGCCGACCTTCAGGTGGGAGACGTCGACCTTGAGCAACTCGGGAAGGTTTTGCGGGAGGCAGCGGATTTCGATCGAGCGGATGCTTTGCTCGAGGAGACCTCCGTGGTTTTTGACTCCGTCCGACTCGCCCACGGTTTCGATGGTGATTTCGGCGGTGATTTCCTCGGTCATGGAGACGGCTTGGAAGTCGACGTGAAGAATCTCCCGGCGGACGGCGTGGTGTTGGACCTCTTGGATGAGGGAGAGTTGGTTTTTGGTGGATTCGCCGTCCTTGATTTCGAGATCGACGAGGATGCTTTCACCGACGGCGTGGGAGAGGAGGACCTCCAGATCGCGTTTGCTGACTTCGAGATTCGCAGGGGTTTGGCGGGAGCCGTAGATGACGGCGGGGACTGCTCCACGGGAGCGGACGCGCTTGACGGCATTGCGCCCGCTTTCGGCGCGGGTGCGGGCGGTGAGTTTGACTTGGTTGGCCATGGTCTTTTGGATGTTACTTGATTGATTTGACTTCGAAGAGCGAACTTACGGATTCATCGTCGTGGATGCGCTTGATGCCCTCGCCCAGAAGCCCGGCTACGGAGAGGGAGGTCACCCTGCTGCCTGTAACGAGGCGGGCGGGGACACTATTTGTGGTGATCAATTCCTTGAGGTCGGAACCCTTCAACCGCTCGACCGCCAAATCTGTCAGGATGGTATGGGAAATGCCAGCATAAATATCGAGTGCGCCGTTTTCACGAAGGATGCGGGCGGCGCCGGTGATTGGTGCCGGCGGTTTCCGTGAGGTCGTCGACGATGAGGATATTTTTGCCGTGAATGTCGCCGATGATGTGGGAGGCTTCGGTCTCGGTGGCGCTTTTGCGTTGTTTGACGACAATGGCAAGGCGGGTGCCGAGGGCGGTGGCGTAGGCGGAGGCCATCTTGACGCCGCCGACATCCGGCGAGACGACGATGAGGTTCGGGATATTCAGGGTGCGGATGTATTCCACCATGACCGGCAGGGCGTGGAGGTGGTCCACGGGGATGTCAAAAAAGCCCTGTAGCTGCTGGGCATGCAAGTCCATGGTGAGAACACGGTTGACGCCCGAGGCGACGAGGATGTTGGCCACGAGTTTCGCGGTGATGGGAACGCGGGGCTGGTCCTTGCGGTCCTGGCGGGCGTAGCCGAAGAACGGGATCACTGCCGTGATGCGGGCCGCACTGGCGCGGCGGGCGGCATCCACAAGAATCAGCAATTCCATGAGGTTCTGGTTGGTCGGGGGGCAGGTCGGCTGGATGATAAAGACATCGCGGCCGCGAATGTTGTCATTGATTTTGACAAACGTCTCGCCGTCTGGAAACGAGCTGACGGTGGCGTTTCCAAGTTCGACGCCGAGGTATGAGCAGATGTCCTTGGCGAGCGCGGGGTGGGCGTTGCCTGTGAAGAGTTTCATTTCCGGAGCTGGAGGAAAGATTCATTGGTAGGTCGGGCAACGCGGGATGTGTGGTGTTCGGGTTTTAGTTGGCGAGGAGGTCGGGTTTGGGAGGAGGTTCGAGGGGGATGGTCGGCTCGATGCGGGTTTGAGCGAGCTTGGTAAGGTAGGTGCGCTCCATAAGGTCGCATTGTTTGGCGATGCTGGAGTCGAGTTTGCGCATGAGGCGGAAGAGGTCGCGGTAGTAGGCTCGGTAGGCGGCGCGCTCTGCTTCGAAGGTTGTGGCGGATTGGGCCTTGTCGAGCAGGGCGGTGACGGAGGGGTCCTTCTCGGCTTTGAGGCGGGCTTGTTTGTAGCGGATTTTGAGACGGCGCTCCTCGGCTTCGCTGGAGGCTGCGAGCGTGCGCGGGTCGATTGAAGGCGGGGGTGCGTCCTCGAATTCCATGGGCTCGATGAATGTCTCCTCGGTGGTGAGGACCTCGCCGGAGAGGACGTTTTCCGAATCAGCGGCGGATGAATCGTCGGGAAGGAGAAGGAAATCCTGATCGGAAATCTGAAGGGAGGAGGCTGCGTCTTGGGACGGGGATTCGGTGGGAGTGGCCGGTGACTCCAATGCAGCCGGTTCCTTGGCGGCGTCGCCCTCCGTGACGGTCTCGGAGGCGAGTGTGGGGTCGGAGGGTTCTGAGGCGGTTTGGGCAAGCGCGCCGAGAGGGAAAAGGAGGGTGCAGAGTAGGGTGTGATATCGCATCTATCGAGAGAAGCGCGTCGGGCGCGCTTGAAATGACAGCAATTTTGGGATGACTTGGCAAGATCATGAATCCAACCCTTGCGACGGCCTTCCGCGGCCCATTGGAAGCGGCCCGAGCGATGAGGCGCAGGGAGGGATTCGTGTATCTGGATTCCGCGCTGCCGAGTGGCGGCGCGGTCTCGATGCTTGCCTGCGAGCCTGAGTTTGTGGTGGAGGGGTCGGATTGGGGCAAGCTCGAGACGGAGGTGGCGGGGTGGCAAGGTCGCTACGGCGGTGCGGCGATCGGCTGGGTAGCCTATGACGGCGGGTTTCGGTTTGGCTTTTATCAAAGGGTGCACCGTTTTTTTCATGAGTCCGGGAGCTGGGATGTGGAGCCTGAGGGGTTCGACGCGGTTGCTGCGATTGGCGGCGTGCCGGTGTTCGAGTCGGAAATGCGTAGGGAGGAGTTTTTGTCGATGGTCGAGCGGGCGCAGGAGTATATCGCCGCTGGTGATATCTATCAGGTGTGCCTGAGCCGTCGTTTCAGCGCGGCGGGGGAATATGACGCTTGGGGCTACCATGAATTGTTGCGAAGACATTCCCCCGCGCCTTTTGCCGCCTATCTCGACTGTGGCGGGGTCAAGGTGGCGTCTGTATCGCCCGAGTGTTTTTTAAAAATGGACGGGCGAGAGATTTTGACCCGGCCGATCAAGGGAACGAGGCCGCGAGCGGTCGATGAAGCAGCGGACCGGACGAATTCCAGCGAGTTGGTGAATTCACCGAAAGAGATCGCGGAGTTGACGATGATCACGGATCTCGAGCGCAACGATCTCGGGCGCGTTTGCGAATATGGAAGCGTGGAAGTGCCTGTTTTGTTGGAACTCGAGGCGTTCCGTCAGGTGTTCCATCTGGTCTCCACGGTGCGTGGCCGATTGCGGGAGGGAGTGTCGCATGTGCGGGCGCTACGCGAGTGTTTTCCCGGTGGGTCGATCACCGGGGCTCCGAAAAAGCGAGCCATGGAAATCATCGCCGAGTTGGAGCCTGTGCCGCGGGGGATATACACGGGTGCGATCGGGTATTTCGGCAGTGATGGAACAAGCGGGTTTTCGATCGCGATCCGGACGGCGGTCTTTGAGCGGGGGGTGGCGCATTTTCATGCCGGGGCCGGCATCGTAGCCGACTCGGTGCCCGCGTTGGAGTGGGAGGAAACGCAGCACAAGGCGGCGGGATTGCTGGTTGGACGTTGAGGGTCAATCCAGCAACGCCGCGATCTCCGGAGGAAGCGGGGATGTCCAAGAGAGTGTTTCTCCCTCCCAATCCAGCGACAGTCCCGAGGAATGCAGGGCGTGCCGGTCGAGAACGAGGCGATCCGGCCAAGGAGGCGGTCCAACCGGTGCGGATGAATTCCAGGTAGCACTCCTCTGACGGGCCGTAGATTTTATCGCCGAGGACCGGGTGGCCGAGGTGTGCTGCGTGCACGCGGATTTGGTGGGTGCGGCCTGTGATCGGGCGGGCTTCGAGCAGCGTCAACGGGCCTGCGTGGCCGGTTGTTCGTTGGAGAACGCGGAAGCGGGTGGAGGCCTCCGCGCCCTCCGGGTGCACCATGCGTTTGAGGTGGATGCGGGTTGGTGCCACTTCGCCTTGGCGGATGATCGGGGCGTCCACGCGGAGGGTTTCCCACTCCGGGTGGCCCTGAACGAGGGCGAGATAGGTCTTGCTGATCCGGCCCTCCTGCATGGCGATGGCTGCCGATCGAGCGGCGGCGGGGTGTTTTGCCACCAAAACGATGCCACTGGTTTCGCGGTCCAGGCGGTTGATGAGGGAGACCTGCCCGGCGTTCGCAATTTCGAAAGCAAGGAGGTCGCGCAAGCCGTCCCACAGGGTCCGTGGGCCGCCCGGCTTGCTCGGGTGGACGAGGAGGCCCGCCGGTTTTTCAACCGCAACCAGATCGGCTGTTTCACCGATGATGCGGAAGTCTGCTTGATCGCGGTGCATTTGGTGTGAAGGATCGCCTTCTTGATGGTCCACCTTGAAAACGTCACGCGGATTTATTCCTCCGGCACCGGGAATGTGAGCGCCCTTGACGGGGTGTCGCTGGATCTGGAGCAAGGGGAGTTTGCAACGATCACCGGGCCGAGCGGGTGCGGGAAGAGCACGTTGTTGAACCTGCTTGGGGATTGGACACTCCGACCTCCGGGAGAATCGAAGTGGCTGGGATTCCCTTGCACGAGGCCGGCGAGGCGGAACTCACTGCCTACCGGCGTCACACGCTTGGGATCGTATTCCAGTTTTTCAATCTGCTGCCTGCGATGACGGTGGCGGAGAATATCGGGCTCCCGTTGTTGCTGCGGGGTGAGTCTCAGAAGGTGGTCGCCGCGAGGGTCGGCGAGATGCTGGCGCTGGTGCGAATGGAAGATCGCGCGAGGCATTTCCCGCATCAGTTGAGCGGTGGCGAAATGCAGCGCACGGCGATCGCGCGGGCGTTGTCGGGGCGTCCGGCACTGATCCTCGCCGACGAGCCCACGGGGAATCTGGATTCAAAAAATGCCGCGATGGTTTGCGAGACGTTCACGGCGATCGCCGCGCGGAAAGTCGCGACGTTGATGATCGTGACGCACAGCGACACAGTGGCCTCCCTCGCCCCGACCCGGATCGAGATGCTCGACGGGAAGATCGTTTCAAAACGAAGTTCCCCAGGCGTCTGACGCCCATCGAACCGGAATTGCCGTTCAAAAATATCTCGACCTCCCGCACGCATCTGGCGTGCAGTCATGGAACTTCATTCAAGCCACGTGGAAAAACAACGCACACTCGCCACCTCCGCCAGCCTGACCGGCGGCGCTCTTCACACCGGGGAAAACGTCACGCTCACCCTGCAACCCGCTCCAGTTGGGCATGGATTCAAGTTCCAGCGGATTGATTTGCCCGACGAACCGGTGGTCGATGCCGCCGCGATGCATGTGAAGACGGTCGAGCGGGCCACGACGCTGGTGCAGGGGATGGTGAAAATCCACACGGTCGAGCATGTCATTTCCGCCCTGACCGGGATGGGGGTCGACAACGCGTTGATCCAGATGGACGCGAACGAGCCGCCGATCGGGGACGGCAGTGCAGCGGCGTATGTCGCGTTGATCAAGCAGGCCGGGATCGTCGAGCAAGATGCGCCGCGCCGTTACCTTGAGGTCACCGAGCCGCTGACGATCGAGGCGAACGGGTCGTTGTTGATGATCCTGCCCGACACGAAATTCCGGATTTCCTGCACGCAGGTCGGGCCCGAGGGGCGGTTCACACAGTATCTTTCCACTGAGATCACGCCTGAGGTCTATGAGAGGGACATCGCCCCGGCGCGGACGTTTGTTTTTTACGAGGACGTGAAACCGCTCATGGACAAGGGGCTGATCAAGGGCGGCAGTCTGGAGAACGCGATTGTGGCCCGCGGGGACAGCGTGTTGAGCAAGGAGCCGCTCCGGTTTCCCGATGAGTTCGTGAGGCACAAAATCCTTGATATTATTGGCGATCTTTCACTTTCCGGGCGGTTTTTAAAAGCCCACATCGTTGCGGTGAAGCCCGGTCACGGGATCAACACGGAAGCCGCGAAGAAGCTCGCCGAGCGGTTCGCCACAGTTGCCGCCGGCGCGGCAAGGCCCGTGCCCGCGATGCCCGGGGCGCTCGATATCAACGGCATCATGGCCACGCTGCCGCACCGGTATCCATTCCTCATGGTCGACAGGGTGATCGAGTTCGAAGGCGACTTGAAGGCGGTGGGGGTGAAGGCGGTGACGATCAACGAACCGTTTTTCCAGGGTCACTTTCCCGGACACCCTGTGATGCCCGGCGTGCTGCAACTCGAGGCCATGGCTCAGGTGGCGAGCATTGTCATGATGCGGAAGACCGAGAATGAGGGAAAGATCGGGTATTTCATGAGCGCGGACGAGGTGAAGTTCCGGAAGCCTGTGATGCCCGGCGACACTCTTTTCATCGAGTGCGAACTGACCAGCGCGAAGAAGCGTCTGGGCAAGGCTTCTTGCCGCTGCCTGGTGAACGGCGAGGTGGTTTCCGAGGGGCAGTTGTTGTTCGGGTTGGTTGACAAATGATCACGGTGCATCCGAGTTCCGTGGTCGATCCCGCTGCCATGTTGCACCCCGGGGTGGAGGTCGGTCCGTTTTGTCATATTGGTCCGGATGTCGAGATCGGCACCGGGACAAGGCTGATTGGTCACGCCACAGTGTTCGGGCCCACGCGGATCGGGGAGGGGAATGTGTTTTATCCCTACTGTTCGATCGGCCAGCGGTCGCAGGATTTGAAATACGAGGTCGAGCCGACGTATCTTGAGATCGGCGACAACAATTCGTTCCGCGAATTCTGCACCGTGAACCGCGGAACCTTGCCGGGAACAAAGACGGTCATCGGCAGCCATGGAAATTTCCTCGCGTATTCGCATGTCGCCCACGACTGCGTGGTCGGGGACCATGTGATTTTTTCGAACAACGGCACGATCGCCGGGCATGTGATCGTCGAGGACCACGCGATCATCGGAGGCCTCTCTGGAGTGCACCAGTTTTGCCGGCTCGGGCGGCACTCGATCATCGGCGGTTGCACCAAGATCGTCCAGGACGTGCCGCCTTACATGATCGCCGACGGGAATCCCGCGGAGATTCGGGGCATCAACCAGGTCGGGCTCGAGCGCCGTGGGTTTCCCGCCGAGGCGACCCGTGCGCTCCGCGAGGCCTACCGGTTGCTTTACCGCTCGAACCTGAACGTGAAACAGGCATGCGAAAAAATCCGGGAGGAGCATGCCGGGCCCGATGTGGTTGCGCATGTGCTGGATTTCATTGCTGCCAGCCAGCGCGGGATTGTCCGGTAGGCGCGGTCAGCACTTCGCGGCGGCTTGAAGAACGCGCCCGTAGTCGGCCACGCGGTCGGGGAGGTTGAATTCGGAGACCTTGTCCAGCGAAGCCAGGCGCATGGCGCGCAGGCGGTCCGGGGATTCCAGTAGTCCGCGCAGTGCGGCTGAGAAGGATCCGGGGGTGAGGTCGCAGAAAAGGCCGTTTTGTCCCTCCGAGATGACATCCGAGAGTCCTTCGATGCGGCTGCCGACAATGGCGAGTCCGTGGCGCATGGCTTCGATGGCGGCCATGGGGAGGCCTTCCGAGGTCGAGGTCATGAGCAGGATGTCCGATGAGGCGAGTCGTTGGGACACGGTTGGGGCGTCGAGCCATCCGGAAAACGTCACCCGAGTTGAGAGGGTGTGGGTTTCGATGAGTTGGCGCACGTCGTCTGCCAGCGGGCCTTCGCCGATGATTTCCAGTTGCCACGGGATGTCATGCAGAAGGGCGAGGGAGCGGATGGCGAGGAGTGGATTTTTTTGAACGCTCAGACGTCCCAGCAGGACGATACGGGGCGGAGTGCCCAAGGCGATGGTGGCGGGACGAGGAAGCATCGACACGCCGTTGAGAATGACGGTGGCGGGAGTGCCGCAATTCTTGCGCGCGAGAGCGGCGACAAATCCGCTGACCGCAGTGACGGCTGAGGCGTGTTTCCAGATCGGGCGGATGAATGGGCCGAGAACGCGGAAGAGGGAATCGGTCTGCTCCGGCACGCCGCCGGGGACATCGCCCAGATGGGCGGTGAGCACATAGGGGATGCCGGTGATCCAATGGAGCGCCAAGGCGAGGGCTCCGGTGGGAACAACAAAGTGGGCGTGGATGACATCCGGCTTCCACCGCCTGCAAAGCCGCCATGCGGGGAAGAAAGCGGTGGCCAAATAGAGGGACATCTCCAGCACCGAGCAAGTGTCCTCGCGACTTCGAAACGATTCTGGACGGTGCACCTCGACGCCGCCGGTTGCGGCCCGCCGAGGCAAGTGCCGGAGACCAGCAGAAACAACTTTCACTTCGTGTGCCCGGGCGGCGAGACCCTCCGCGACCGATGCCGCCACGCGTCCGCCGCCGCCGCCCACGGGTGGGTATTCGTAGCAGAGGACGAGGATTTTCATGGGAGGAATCGGTCGTAGATGGCCTCCACGGCGGAAGTCATTTTCTCCACCGAGTGGTTCGTTTCGATTGTTGCGCGGGCGGAGGTGGCGATGCGGGAGGCGAGCGAGGGATCTTGGAGGAGTTGCAGGATGCGGGAAGTGAACGCCGGGGCATGGCCCGGTTCGGCGAGGAATCCCTCGCAGGCATCGGTGATCACTTCCGCGATGCCGTCGAGATTGGATGCAACCACCGGGAGACCCATGGCCATGGCTTCGAGGAGGGTCATGGGAAGGCCCTCGAAGCGCGAGGGCATGAGGAGGATGTCGGAGGCCGAGTAAACGAGTCTGGTGTCCGGGACGTAGCCCGCAAAGACGACGCGGTCGGCGATTCCGAGTGTCGAGGCTTGTTCGCGAAGGAGTGGTTCCTCCGGACCCTCGCCCGCGAGAAGAAAGCGGGCATCGGGGATTTCGGCCGACACGGCGGCGGCGATTTCCAGAAACAGGGAGAAATTTTTTTGCGGGTTCAGGCGTCCGACGCCTGCGATGACGGGAGCCTCCGGCGGCAGTCCCAGCTTGGCCCGGGATTCCCGGCGATCGATGGTGCCCGGTGAGAAGCGGCGCAAGTCGATGGCATTTGGAACGAGGGTGATTTTTTCCGGCGGGATGGATTCGTGGTGGATGAGGAAATCGCGGCAGGCGGCAGCAACGGCGATGATGTGGCGGGCGAAGCGGTTGGTGGATTTGTCCAGCGCGAGGAGGAGCTTGTTGTCGATGCGGTGGGGGTCGTTTGTGTGGTCGTGATTGATGACGAGGGGGACGCCGAGGAGGGATCCGATGGGCTTGGCGATGATGTTCGACGGAATCAAGTGGCAGTGGAGGATGTCCGGGCGCGTCGAGAGGATGAGTGCCGGAAGGGTCGCGAGGTAGAGGGGGAGATGCTTGTGGGGAGAGAGCGAGTGGACGGCGATGCCTGCGTCGCGCAAGCGGTTCCAATAAATGCCGCGCCCGTGCATGGTGGCGACTTCATGTTTGAAACGCGGGGAGCCGCACGTCGCAAGGTTCTGCACGACCTCTTGCGCGCCGCCGAGGTGGAGACTGTCGATGACGTGGAGGACTCGCTTCACGGAATGGAGGTTCGTTTTTCCCATTGCTGCCAGACGTATTCGCACCAGAGGTGGAGGCGTTCGTCTGAGTGTCCGGCGAGGTGGGACGCGAGGTGATCCTTGAGAAGGGGGTTGGTGGGGGCCGGGGTGATGCGCTCCGAGCGGAGCCAGGCACCGATGGGAGATCCGAAGCCTTTCTTTTTGCGGTGAACGATGTCGCGAGGGAGGAGGCGTTCTGCGGCGCGCTTGAGGAGGTATTTGGTGGTTTTGCCGCGGAGCTTGAAGGAATGGGGAAGGCGTCGGGCGAAGTTGGCGACTTCGATGTCGAGAAGGGGGCTGCGGACCTCGAGGGAATTCATCATGCTGGCGCGATCGGCTTTCGCGAGGATGCCGTCCTGCAGATAGATTTCTGTATAGAACTGAAGGGTGCGGTCGACTGGATCGGTGGAACTGCAGGATTCCCACGACTCGATGGCCTCGCTGTAGATTTCCTCGAGTGAAAAGCGTGACTGGGTGAGGCGGGCGAGGTCGGCTGGCTCAAGCGCGCCAAGCCAGACCGGGTTCCAGAGGCGGGGGGCATGGTCGAGTCCGCGGAGGGTGCGTTTGATTTTGAAATCGAGGCTGAGGTTTTGATGGGAAACGGGGAGGCGGGCAGCAAGGAGGCGGAGGGCGTCGTGGAAAGGGCGGGGGACGGTTTTTTGGTAGAGCGAGGCAAGCCGGAGGGCGCGGAAGGGGTCGTAGCCGGCGAAGAGTTCATCCCCGCCGTCGCCGCTGAGGGCGACGGTGACTTTCGTGCGGGCGAAGCGGCACAGGAGCCATGTCGGGAGGAGCGAGCCGTCGCCTTGGGGTTCGTCGAGAAGATCGAAGATGCGCGGCATGGATTCCAGCGCGGCATCGAGGCTAAGCGTGTCGGTGTGGTGGTCGGTTTGGAGAAATTGGGCGACACGGGCGGCGAAGGGGGACTCGTCGAAGGTGGGTTCTTGGAAGCCGATGGTGAATGTTTGGAGGGCTTGGGTGGCGGAGGTCTTCCGGGAGGCGCTTGCCAGGGCGGCGATGGTGGAGGAGTCGAGGCCGCCGCTCAGGAAAACGCCGAGTGGGACATCGGCAACGAGGCGGCGATCGGTGGCACGGGTGAGGGTTTCGAGGAGTTCATCGACGAGGGCGGATTCGTTTTTCGGGGAGGCATCCGGTTCGAGCGTGTAGCGCCACCAGCGCTGGAGAGTCGGAGAGGAGCCATCGAGGGGGAGTGAGAGATGGTGGCCGGCGGGGAGTTTGTGGATGCCCTCGATCGGTGTATGTGGAGCGGGGATCAGGGCGTGGGCGAGGAATTTGACCCGGGCGAGTTCGGAGGCGTTTTGCGGGGCGTCTGGATGTTGGCGGAGGGAGGTGAGTTCGGAGGAAAAGGCAAACGTGCCGTTGTGGAAGAACCAGTAGAGCGGTTTTTTTCCAAAGCGGTCGCGGGCGAGGAAAAGGCGGCGGTGTGCTTCATCGAGAATGGCGAACGCCCACATGCCATTGAGGCGGTCGAGCATCGCAGGGCCCCACGCGCGCCAGGCGTGGAGCAGGACTTCGGTGTCCGAGTGGTCGGTGGCGAACGTGTGGCCTTTGGCCAGCAAGTCGCGCCGGAGTTCGGCGTGGTTGTAGATTTCGCCGTTGAAGACGATCGTCGTGAGCGCGTCCGGCGTGGACATGGGTTGAGCGCCGCCGGAGAGGTCGATGATGGACAACCGGCGGTGGCCCAGAAACACGCCGGCTGCGGGTTTTTCAAAGTAGCCTTCGGCATCGGGGCCGCGGTGCGTGAGGCATTGCGTCATGCGGCGCAGATCGGCGCTGCCCCCCCGGCCGACGAATCCGGCGATGCCGCACATCAGTCCGCGGAGGTTTTCCCGTCGAGGTTCCGGGTGTCGCGAACCATGTAGATCGCCTTGTTTTGGGATTCGTGGAAGGTGCGCGTGATCATCTCGGCGAGGAGACCCATGAGAATGCAGATCACGCCCGTCATAAAGGCAAAGACGGCCATCATGGGAAGCGGGGTATCGGTGAAAAAGTATCCCTGGTGCGCATGTAGACGGCCCAGACGCTGAATCCGAGCGAGGCCACGAGTGAGAGGAATCCCCAGAAACCAAAAAGATACATCGGCTTCAGCATGTAGCGGTCGAGGAAGCGCACGGTCATGAGATCCATGATGACTTTGAGCACGCGTTCGAGGCCGTATTTCGAGTGGCCGGTCTTGCGGGCATGGTGGCTGACGGGGATCTCAGTGATCCGCGCGCCGTGCCACTTGGCGTAGATGGGCAGGAAGCGGTGCATTTCCCCGTAGAGGCGGACGCCTTTGATGACCTCGGCGCGGTATGCCTTGAGCGAGCAACCGAAGTCGTGGAGTTGGACGCCAGACATGGCGGAGATGAGCTTGTTGGCGAGGATGCTGGGGAGGTTGCGTTGGAGCGCGTTGTCCTGCCTGTCTTTTCTCCATCCGGAGCAGACTTCATACCCCTCCTCGAGCTTCGCGATCATGCGGGGGATGTCTTCAGGATCGTTCTGGCCATCGCCGTCGAGCGGAATGATGGTCTCGCCCTGCGCGAAATCAAAGCCAGCCATCATGGCGGCGGTCTGGCCGAAGTTTCTGCGGAAGTGGACGACTTTCACCCTTGGGCAGGATGCGGCGAGGGAGTCCAAGAACTCGGCACTGCCATCGTGACTGCCGTCGTTGACGAAGATGATCTCCCAATTGTCAGAGTAATTCCGCTCCATGACGGCGCGGACTTTTTCAAACAGCGGACCAAGGGCCTCGCGCTCGTTGTAGACTGGAACAGTAAGAGAGATCATGCAGGAAAACCGAGCGACGTTTTCCAAGCCAGACGGACCCCCGTCAAGGTCGGAGAGTGCCAACGCGGATGATGCCGAGGGCAACGAGCCTACAGATCGGGATAGAACCGAGTGTAGTTGTATCGAGTTTCAAATCCCAACTCGGGTGGGAATTCGAGTAGCCGGAGTTGATCCATGGAATATCGCTGCGGTAGGGGGACGGTAGGAACCGTTGTGAAGCGGGAAGGGGAACAATGCCACTTCGTAGATGCCGTAGCCGAGTCGCGCCAGTGTCCGGCCGGTGCCGCGGACGAGGCCGTAGCTCCACGCGGCGGCGTTGCCCTCGAGGTCGTTGATGAGCGCCCATTGAAAAGGAATCTCCGTGGCACCATAGGCGAGGTTCGCGATACCCCGACCGAGCTTGCGTGTGGGGCCGAAGTCCGAGCCGGGAGGTGCTTGGATGTCGGCTTGGGCAGGGACGGCGAGGGCCAATGCGACGATGAGGAGGGAGAAAAATTTCATGCGGCTGAGTTAGACAATGAAGTGCGCCGGGGCAAGAGGAAAGACAACGGGAGTTGCGCGGGAGAAAAATTCAGCGAAATTGAGTTGACCGACGTTGAACAACTGATAACAACGCGGCGCAATTCAAACCACCCTCATATTATGAAAACCCTCAAAAAATACTTCCGTTCCGGATTCACCCTCATTGAACTTCTCGTGGTCATTTCGATCATCGCGATTTTGGCGGCTTTGGCGCTGCCGGCGATCACTGGAGCGTTGACCAGAGGTCAAGCTGCCCAAACAATGAGCAACGCACGACAGCTGTATGTTGCTACCTTTAACATGGCTGCGGATGGCATGACCACTGGTGACACTACATTAGGGTGGCCTGGTGATACTGGTGACGATTGGGACGGATGGGCTACTCCCCTTACAACTGGTGGATACCTGTCCACAAATGATTTTAACAAAATGCTCGTTGCGCCTGGTGTAAGTCGAAACGCCACCGAAGATGTCACTACCGCGACACCGAGCGCATTGACTGTTTATGGAGTTCGTGAGAGCAGCCCGATGCAAGCTATTTTTATTACATCAGCAAACTTTGTGGCCCCTGGAACGGCACTCGAACCAGACGCTCAGCCTTTCGGAAACAAAGCATTTGTGGTCTTTAGAAAAGGTGGGGATGGTTTGGTATACCAAGGTGCGCAAGCAGAAAACGATACGCTCTTTTTCCCAGACGCTTTCTACAATGCATTAGATACAGCGCTTAATCCTCCATCTAACTAACAAGTCTGCATTATTTAACAAACCGTATGACCATCATCCAAAAAATCGAATCCGAACAACTCAAGTCCGACACGACCCCTTTCAATGTTGGCGACACGATCAAAGTTCACACGCGCGTTGTTGAAGGCGACAAGGAGCGTATCCAGATTTACTCTGGCATCGTGATTGGCCGCAAGGGGACCGGGATCAACGAGAATTTCACGGTGCGCCGTGTCTCTTACGGTGAGGGAGTCGAGCGGGTATTTCCGTTGCATTCTCCCCGTATCGCGAAGATCGAGGTGGAGCGTCGTGGGGCAGTGCGCCGTGCGAAGCTGAATTACCTCCGCTCGCGCAAGGGCAAATCGGCAACGACTGTCAAAGACCGCGCTGATCGTTCCTAAATGCCGGGTTGCTCGCTGGAGCACGAGGCATCACTAAACGCCCGGGGAATTTCCCCGGTGGCCGGGATCGATGAAGCGGGACGAGGCCCCTTGGCGGGGCCTCTTTTTGCAGCGGCGGTTGTGTTGCCCGAGGGGTTTCATCTCGAAGGGTTGGACGACTCGAAGAAGTTGAGTGCCGCTCGCCGTGAGCGGATTTACGAGCGGTTGACCACAATGCGCGGGGTTTTCTGGGCATCCGTTTCGATGTCACCGGCTGAGATTGATCGGTTGAACATCCTTCGCGCCACGCATGCGGCGATGCGTGAGGCGTGGTCGAGGCTGGATCCTCGCCCCGCGCATGTGTTGATCGACGGGTTGCCGGTCCCGGATTTTCCTTGTCCGCAGACCGCGTTGGTCGGAGGGGACGGCATCAGTTTGAGTATCGCCGCCGCGAGTATCATCGCGAAGGTCGAGCGCGACCGGTCGATGGTGGAGCTGGACCGCGAGTATCCGGAGTATGGATTTGCAAAGCATAAAGGCTACCCAACGCGCGAGCACTTTGACAAACTGCGTGCCCATGGGCCTTGTCCAATTCACCGAAAAAGTTTTGCGCCTGTGGCGCAGCGCGAGCTTTGGTGAGGCACCCCACATGGCGCTTGGCCGGAGAGGCGAGCGGATCGCCGCGGGATATCTGCGGCGGCACGGGCACAAGATTCTGCGATGCAATTTCCGAGCGCCACACGGCGGGGAGGTCGATATCGTCTGCCGTGACAAGCGGCACGGGGAGCTTGTGTTTGTCGAGGTCAAGACCCGATCCGGCGAGGAGTTCGGGCGTCCGCTCGATGCGGTGGACAAAAAGAAACGCCAACTTATCCTGCGCGGCGCGATGAAGTGGCTCCACATGCTCGGCATGCCAGATATCACCTACCGGTTCGATGTGGTCGAGGTCGTCGCAGGCGATTCCCTTGAGGTGAGGCATATCGAGAACGCCTTCCAGGTGCCCGAGCATTTCGTCTACTGATGTCTGCGGTTCCTGCAATTCTATCCGCCAACGGCCTGCGGTTGGCCTATGGTCCGCAAGAACTCCTGGCAGGCGTTTCGTTGACCGTCGCTCCAGGCGAGAAGGTGGGCTTGGTCGGGCGGAACGGATGCGGGAAGACGAGCCTGTTGAAAATCCTCGCCGGGGCGCAGGATCCGGATGCGGGGGCGATGTCCGTTCGCCGCGGATTGCGGGTCGGGTATTTGCCGCAGGAGTTCGAACTCGATCTTGGACGGACTGTTTTTGAAAACATCGAGGCGGGCGCGGCGGATCTTGTTGCGTGGATGCGCGAATACGAGCGCGGCGAGGGAAGCGAGGACGAGCTTCAGTCGCTCTTGGACCGCATCCAGCATGCCGACGGTTGGAATCTCGAGCAGCGCATCAAGTCGCTTGCCGGGGCGCTCTGCACCCCGCCGCTGGAAACGCCAGTGGCCACTCTCTCCGGCGGCGAGAAGCGGCGCGTCGCCCTGTGCCGGGCATTGGCCTCGCAGCCCGATCTTCTGTTGCTCGACGAGCCAACGAACCACCTCGACGCCGAGTCGATCGATTGGCTGGAGGAATTTTTGCGCGGCTTTTCCGGCGCGGTGGTGTTTGTGACGCACGACCGTTATTTCCTCGAAACAATCGCCACACGGATCGTCGAGTTGAGTTTCGGGCAGGCGTATTCGCATCCGGGCAACTACACCGCCTACCTTGAGTCGAAGGCGATTCGCCAGCAGGTCGCCGAGCAGTCCGAGCGCCGTCGCCAGCGGTTCATCAAGGCCGAGCTTGAATTCGTGCGCGCCGGGGTGCGTGCGCGGCGGACGAAATCCAAGAAGCGACTCGAGGAGTTTTATCAAGTCGCCGGGCAGGACGCTCCGCCCGAGGAACGTGAGCTTGATCTGGTGATTCCGCCCGCGACGGAGATTGGAAATACAGCTGTAGAAATGATCAACACCGGGGTGCGTTTTCCAACCGGCGATGGAGAGCGTTGGCTCTTTCGTGGTCTTGAGCTTTCCCTCCGCCCCGGCCAGTGCACAGGGATCGTTGGGCGGAATGGTTCGGGAAAGACGACGTTGCTGCGGTTGTGCCTCGGCCAGTTGGAGCCGAGCGAGGGAACCGTAACGATCGGAAAACGGGTGGCCTTCAACTCGATCGACCAGGACCGCGCGCGCTTGAATCCGAATGGCACGGTGATGGAGGAAATCGGCGGAACGGCCGGCATGGTGGAATTCGGAGACCAGAAAATCACGGTCCGTTCCTATCTGCGGCGGTTTCTTTTCGACGACGCGAGGGTCAACGAATGCGTCGGCAAGCTGTCCGGTGGCGAGCGGGCGCGTTTGGCGCTGGCCAAGGCGCTTTGCCGCGGAGGCAACGTGATCGTGCTCGACGAGCCCACAAACGATCTCGATCTCGGGAGCCTGCGTATGCTTGAGGAGGCGCTGGCGGCGTTTGACGGGACGATTCTGGTGGTCAGCCATGACCGGTATTTTTTGGACCGCGTTTGCGACCAGATTATCGCCTTCGAGCCGGAGGGATTCACATCCAGTCGGGGAACTATTCGTATTATCTCGAGAAAAAGCAGGAGCGGCTTCGCCACCACAGGAATCTCGAGCGCAAATACACCGTGTCGGCCGAGCCATCGCTGCCGCCGGTGGAGGTTCGACCTGTCCGGAAGCTGACCAACAAGGAAAAAGTCGAGCTCGACGGCATGGAGGAGGCGATTCTGAAGGCAGAACAGGCGGTCGCGGATCTCGAAGCCCTCCTGAACGATCCCGCGTTCCATGCCACCCGTGCGGCCGAGGCTCCCTTGACGGTCGCGCGCCTGGGGGGTGCAAAATCGGAGATTGAGCGTCTCTACGCCCGCTGGGAGGAACTTTCCACTTTATGAGTATGACAACACCGGTTCCCGGCCAGCGCTGGGTGAGTGACACGGAGCCCGAGCTAGGCCTCGGCATTGTGTTGAAAAGCGAATTGGGCCGCGCGGAGATGTTCTTTCCGGCCTCCGGCGAGCACCGGCAATACGCGCTCGGCAGCGCTCCGGTGCGGCGGGTGGTCTTCAGCGAGGGCGACAATATTCGCACCCATTCCGGCGAGGCGATGGTGGTTGATTCGGTTGAGGACAACGGCGGATTGCTCACCTACAGGTGCGGTGGACGGGCAGTCACCGAAGCCGAGTTGTCCGACCAGATCGGATTCGCCAAGCCAGAGGACAGGCTGTTTGCGGGTCAGGTCGACGAGATGGAATCGTTCCGCCTGCGCGTCGAGTGCCTGAACCGCCGCCGGGCGATCCGGCAGGCTCCGGCCCGGGGGTTCTGCTGGGGGTCGGGTGGATTTGATCCCGCACCAGATTTCGATCGCCGCCGAGGTTGCAGGGCGCCTGTCGCCGCGCGTGTTGTTGGCAGACGAGGTCGGGCTTGGAAAAACGATCGAAGCCGGTCTCATTTTGCACCGCCTCCATGTCACGGGCAGGGCCGGGCGGATGCTGATTCTGCTTCCCCCCGCGTTGCTCAACCAATGGTTCGTCGAAATGTTCCGCCGGTTTCAAATGACCTTCAGCATCTTCGACGAGGAGCGTTGCACCTCGCTCGAGCAGGACGGAGCGAATCCGTTTCTCGACAGTCAGCTCGTGATTTGTGCCTTGGACTTCCTTGTCACGAATCCCAAGCGCGCGGAGCAGGCGCGGGAGGCCGGTTGGGATGTGCTGGTTGTCGACGAGGCGCACCACCTCGAGTGGTCTCCGGCTGCGGCCGGGCCCGCCTACGCGCTGGTGGAGTCGCTCGCCGCGTCGGTGCCTTCGCTCCTGCTGCTGACAGCCACGCCGCAGCAACTCGGCATGGAAGGCCACTTCGCACGGTTGCGGTTGCTCGATCCCGATCGCTACAACGATCTGGAGGGGTTTTTGAAGGAGGCCGACCGCTACGAGGCCGTGGCAAAGGCGGTGGATGCTGTGCTGGCCGGCAAAAAAATTCCCGACAAGAAAATGATCGAAGGCACGCGACTGGCGGAGCATTACGCCGCGAGTTTGGCTGGCGACGCGGCCGCCAGGGATCGCGTGGTGGCTGGATTGCTCGACGAGTTTGGCACTGGCCGCGTCATGTTTCGGAATACTCGCGCGGCCCTGGCGGGTTTCCAAAGCGCAAGGCGAGCCTCTCGGTATTGGATGATGAGGGCGATGCCGTTCAGGCAAAAATCAGTTGGCTGGTCGGGTTGCTCAAGGAACTGAAAAAACAAAAAGTCCTGCTGATCTGCCATTCGCGTGAGTTGGCGGTCGAGGTGCTCGAGCGCTTGCAACGCATCGTCAAAATCCCGGCGGCTGTGTTCCATGAGGGATTGACACTGCTCCAGCGCGACAGGAACGCGGCGTTCTTTGCCGAGGAGGACGGGGCCCGCTTGCTTGTGTGCTCTGAGATCGGAAGCGAGGGGCGCAATTTCCAGTTCGCCCACCATCTTGTGTTGTTCGATGTGCCGGAAAACCCCGAGTTGCTCGAGCAGCGTATCGGGCGACTGGATCGCATCGGCCAGACCTCGACCATTCATATCCATATCCCTGTGCTCAAGGGGTTACCCGAGGAATATTTGTCGCAGGTGGTATCACGAGGGATTGGATGCGTTTCAGAAGCATCCGCACGGTGCGCCAACGCTGATGGAGCAATTTCGTTCAAGCGTCTTGCAGCCGTGTGCCGGTCACACAGGATGAAAATGCCTTTCGGGCACTGTTGGAGGAGACTGTGGTTGCGAATAAGAGCATCTCCAAGCGCCTCCAGCGCGGCCATGATCGGCTGCTGGAAATCCACTCAAAACGGCCCGAGTTGGCTCTTCCGCTGATCGACACAATCCGCAAACAGGACGGCGACCCTGGGTTCGAGGCGTTCTTCATTCGCATGCTCGACCATCTGGGTGTCGAGGTCGAGGAGCTCGGCAGCCGCTCGTATCTGTTGAGGAGCGGGGCATCCCAAAACGCCGCCCTGCCCGGGCTCACGCCCGAGGGGGCGATGTTCACCTTTGAGCGGGCGCGCGCCCTGTCGCGGGAGGATGTCGGATTTCTGACGCCGGACCATCCGCTTGTCCAAGCCTCGCTGGACGCGCTCTTGGGCATCGAAGCGGGCAACTCCGTCTTCGGGGTGTGGCGATCGGGAGAGGCGGACGGCATTCTTCTCGAGATCCACTTTGTCATCGAGTGTGTGGCGCCGCCGGGATTGCATGCGGACCGCTTTTTGCCCGCCACGCCCGTGCGCGTCGTGGTCGATCAAACGCTGGGTGATCGCAGTGACGATGACTCCTTCCGAGCGGCGGAGTTCGAGAAAGGGGATGTCTTCCGGTTGCTCGACACGCCTGTCTTCAAAAAGAAGCACCTGCCGGCGATGCTCGCCAAAGCGACCGAAATCGCCGGGAAGCGCAAGGAATCGATTGTTCAAGCGGCGGCCGCGCTGAAGGCCAACTGATCAGTTGAAAGGCGAGATCGAGCGCCTTGAGGATTTGCGGCGCATCAATCCTTCGATTCGGAACGAGGAAATCACGGGGCTGCAGGAATTGAAAAACAGCCTGCTTGAGGCGTTCGCCTCCGCCACCGTCCGCACCGACGCCCTCAAGCTTGTGCTGCGACTCGCCGACAAATAAAAACCACTTCCATGCTGCTCGACCTGATTCAACGCCCCCGCCGCACGAGACGCTCGGACGCCTTGCGGCGGATGGTGCGGGAAACCGTGTTGCGCGCGGAGGATTTGATCTGGCCGTTGTTCATTCACTCCGAAGCGGACGACATGGCGATCGATTCGATGCCCGGTGTGTCGCGACAGGGGAGGGAATCGTTGTTGAGGTCCTGCGAGCAAGCGATGATGCTTGGGATTCCCGCCGTAGCGTTGTTTCCGTGTATTCCGGCGGCGCTCAAGGACGACTCCGGGACGCATGCCTTTGACGCCGGGAATCTCTTGTATTCCAGCGTGGCCGAGGTGAAGCGGCGCTTTCCCGGGCTGTTGGTCATCACGGATGTGGCTCTCGATCCCTACACCAGCCACGGGCACGACGGGCTCCTCGCCGAGGGCGGCGGTTCGGTTGACAACGACCCGACGGTCGAAGCCTTGTGTCGTCTAGCTGTTCTCGAGGCCGATGCCGGGGCGGATTTGGTGGCGCCGTCCGACATGATGGACGGCCGCGTCGTCGCGATTCGCCGGGCATTGGATGCCGCCGGCCACCATGACACGGCGATCCTTTCGTATGCCGCCAAGTTTTGTTCCGCCTACTACGGCCCGTTTCGCGATGCGGTCGGGAGCAAGATCGGGAAGGACGCGATCAGCAAGGCAACCTACCAGATGGATCCCGCCAATGCCCGCGAGGCGGTGCGCGAGGTGCTGCTCGATGTCGAGGAAGGCGCGGACATTGTCATGGTCAAGCCCGCTGGGCCGTATCTCGATGTGATCCGTGCCGTGCGCGAGGCTGTGCAGGTGCCTGTTGCCGCATATCAGGTGAGCGGGGAATTTTCCCAAATCCACGCCGCCGCGCGTTTGGGTTGGTTGGATTACGAGCGCACGCGCGACGAGTCGTTATTGGGAATCAAGCGCGCCGGGGCGGATGTGATCCTGACGTATTTCGCGCCCGAGGTGGCGGCAGCCCTCCGATGACCATGTCGGCTTTTTTACGCTTGGTTCTGATCGCCTTGATTGCTTGTGGCGGGGTGGCCGCCGTGACATTCCAGTGGGACGAACCGGTGCGTGAACGGATTGTGGCCTCGCAGGAGCCGAAGTGGAGCAAATCACCCGAGGGGAAAATGCATGGAGCGATCCGAAAATGGGGGGACTGGCCATGGATCATGGTTGCCGCGACGCTCGGTGTGGCACTGGCGCGGTGGCGTGGCAACAGGCGTTGGACGCGCATCCTGCTCGCCGCGATGGTCGCCTCCACACTTGCGGGCATGCTCGCCAATGCCTCCCGGCTCACGACCGGACGCACGCGCCCGCGGGAGAGTCCGAAAATCGAGCAGGGATTTTACGGACCTTACCACGACGGTCGTTTGTTGATCGGTGTGCCCGCCTACAATTCCTTTCCATCCGGCCACACGGCCACGGCGTTTGGTTTCGCCGCCGTGGTGTTGATCGCCGCGCCGGGGTGGGGGGTGCTGGTGCTTGTTCCCGCGGCGCTCGTGGCCTGGTCGAGTATTGTGATCGGAGCGCACCATCCGTCGGATGTTGGCGTGTCGATCGTGCTGTCCTTCGCGGTGGCGTGGGGGGTCTGGCGGATTACCGTGCGCCGGTTTCCGCTTCCCTAAACTCCGGTTGCGCGGCGACCCATGCCAGCGCCTCGTCGGGCGAGCCCAGGGTGCCTTCGAGTTGAAGCGCTTGGACGGCATCGAGGATTTTTTTGAATTGAGGCCCGGGTTTTCTCCCTGCGGTGATCAGGTCGCGGCCGGTGATCAGGGGCTCCGGAATGAGCGGGGCGTTTGAAAATTCCACCTGTTTCTCCCGCAGGAATTCGAGGTTGTCCAAAAGCCCGTGGGAGCCGAGGCAATCCACGCGGTGGAGCTCCAGTTCGTCCTCGATGGATGGCCGGGCGAGGAATCGCTTCAAGGTTGCCACGCGCATGTTTTTCACATCCTTGAACGACATGTGGTTTTTCACACAGGTCACGGTCTCCTCTGTTTCGGCATTCGAAAACCGGAGGCGGTGGAAGATCGCGGTGGTCATAGTCGCGCTCACGCCCTCGTGACCATTGAAGCGGATGCGGCCGGTCTCGTCGCGGCGGAACGTCGGGGGTTTGCCGATGTCGTGGAACAGGACGGAAAACACCAGCGGAACAGAAACGTGCGTCGGCAGCAGCGAGAGCATGAGGCGGGTGTGAATGAAGACATCCCCCTCCGGATGAAAGTCCGGCGGTTGCTCGCAGCCCTTCAGGGCGGCGACTTCGGGCAGGAGGAGCGCCAGCAGACCGCTTTCATCAAGCAGGTCGAATCCCTGCAGGCGGTTCGGGTGGGTGAAGATTTTCACCAACTCATCGCGGATGCGCTCCGCGCTGACGTCCGTGATTTCCGGGGCCTTCGCGAGCAGTGCGTCGAAGGTCGCCTTCTCGATCTCGAATCCGAGCGATGCGCCGAAGCGCACGCACCGCAGGAGGCGGAGCTTGTCTTCTGAAAAGCGGGCTGCCGGATTTCCGATGCACCGCAGGATGCCAGAGCGCAGGTCTTTTTCACCCCCCACGTAGTCCAGAATCCGCCGGTCGACCGGATCGAAAAACAACCCGTTCACGGTGAAGTCTCGCCGCTTCGCATCGCCCTCAGCATCTGTGAATGTCACCGACTCAGGATGCCTCCCGTCGCGGTAGGCGCCATCCGAGCGGAACGTGGCGACTTGGAATTCCATGCCGTCCTGCAGCACGACAACCACGCCAAAATGGGCGCCGACCGCCACAGTGCGCGGGAAGAGTTTTTGCACCTCCTCCGGGCGTGCGCTTGTGGCGATATCGATATCGTGGGCCTCCTTGCCAAGGAGCATGTCGCGGACGCAACCGCCCGCGAAGAGAGCCTGGTGTCCGGCCTCCCGCAGGGTGCGCACCAGACGGGTGGCGGTGGCTTCCATCTGCTATCTCAGCGCGGCCCAGACACGATGGACGTCGTCGTGGTCCTCGAGGGCCTGGAGGAACTCGCCCGCCTCGGCGCGTTGCTCGTCGGTGAGGTCGGGAAATTGTTTCGCGGTGTGGCCGAGTTCGCAGGTGACCACGGTCCAACCGTTTGCCGAGAGCCATTTCGATACCGCCGCCGGAGCCGTGCGGTCGGTGAGGAATTTGACACCTTTCGTTCCCGCCGGGATGTCGTCGTTCTCGCCCTCAGCGAGTTCCACAAAATCGTTCGCGCCCGCCTCGATCGCGGCAGCCTCGGCATCCGCAGAGGGATCTGCGTGGTGTGCCTCGACGATGCCGACATGGTCGAAGAGAAACTTGTTGCTGCCCGCGGTCCCGAGTTGGCCCTTTTTGAAGAGGACGCGCATTTCCGGGGCGGTGCGGTTCACGTTGTCCGTGAGGGCCTCGACAATCACCGGCACCTTGTGGGGGGCGTAGCCCTCGAAGACAACATGCTCAAGGGTGAGTTTTTCGTCGCCGATGCCCGCGCCCTTTTTGATCGCACGTTCGATGACATCGCGTGTGACAGAGGCCTTGCGGGCCTTCTCGACCGCGGCATGGAGCCGCGCGTTGCCTTCGAGATCAGGCCCGCCAGTTTTGGCGGCAACCATGATTTCCTTCACAAGCTTTCCCACGGCCTGACCTTTTTTCAGGTTGGCCACTTCGCGTTTGGCATGGAGCCATTGTCTGCCCATAGGAATTCAGATTAGGTGCGCCTTGCGGCCCACTCAAGGCCGATCCTCGCGAGAATCCATGTCAGCCACAAGAGCGTCGAATTCCTCCCGTTGGCGGATGTATTCGATTTCCTGCCGGGCCCCGTTGAAGACGAAAAAAGCAATCAGCAGCAGCATGGGATTCCATAAAAAGCCCCCAGCCACAAAGAGCAAGGCCATCACCTGTCCAGTCCGCGCGGCGATCCGGCTCGAGGTGGTGAACGGGAGAAAGAACCCAAGCACCGCGCGGAGCACCCGGCCGCCATCCATGGGAAATGCCGGGATCAAATTGAATGCAACCAGCGCGAGGTTGATGGTCATGAGGTTCTGCAACAGCGTGCGCCAGGCGTCCGGGGTGACGATCCAAAGTCCACCAGTCACGGCGAGGATCGCACCCAGCACAACGGCAATGACGACATTCACTGCCGGGCCGGCGAGGGCGACCACAAGTTCCTGCCAAGGTTTTTCAGGGATGCGCTCCATGTGGGCGACGCCGCCGATCGGGAGGAGGGTGATGTCCGGCGTGCGGATGCCGAAGTGCCGACCGGCCATCGCGTGTCCGAACTCGTGCAGGACAACGCAAAAGAAGAGGAGGAGAATGAACAAGACGGATTCACCCGCCGCCGCGAGGCCTCCCTCGCGCCAGCCGATAAATCCAAAAATGACCGGCAGCAGGACAAACGAGAGGTGAATCCTCACGTCGATACCTGCAATCCGTGCAATCCGATACGACCATTTCATAAAAAGTGATTCCGCCGCGTGCCCATCCCCGATAAACACTTGGTGCCGAGGACGGATTGTTTGCTCCTCTCCACCATCACTGAAACTTCAATCATTAAAAAGAAAATGTCATTTCCCGCTCCCAAGGTTCTTGTCGCCGATCCCGTGTCCCAACGAGGCGTCGAAGAACTCTCCGCCAACGGAACACTCGAAGTCATCGTCAATACCGGCCTGCCCGAAGCCGAACTGATTAAAATCATTCCTGAATTCGCCGCGCTCGTTGTCCGGAGCCAAACGAAGGTCACCGCCGCAGTGCTCGAGGCCGCGACGAACCTGAAGGTTGTCGGCCGCGCCGGGGTCGGGGTGGACAATGTGGATGTCGAAGCCGCGACGCACCGTGGGGTGATCGTCATGAACACACCCGGCGGCAACACGGTGTCCACAGCCGAGCATGCGTTTTCGCTACTGATGAGCATCGCTCGGAACATTCCGCAGGCCGATGCCAGCATGAAGGCCGGGCGTTGGGACCGGAAGAAATTCGAAGGTGTCGAGCTTTACAACAAAACGCTCGGCATCCTCGGCATGGGGCGGATCGGGACCGAGTTGGCGCGCCGTGCGATGGCCTTCGGCATGCGCGTGCTGGCCTATGATCCCTACCTTTCCACAAGCCGGGCGCGCAGTTTGCAGGTCGAGTTGGTTGAGGACATCGACACGCTCCTCCCGCAGGCCGATTTTATCAGCATGCACATGCCGTTGACCGAAGAGACGCGCCACATGCTCGATGCCCGCCGGCTTGCGCTGTGCAAAAAAGGCGTTCGCATCGTGAATTGCGCCCGGGGTGGATTGGTTGACGAATCCGCGCTGCACGACGCACTCCAGTCCGGCCAAGTTGGGGCCGCCGCACTTGATGTTTACGAGGTCGAGCCGCCGCCCGCCGATTTCCCGCTGCGCGCCATGGCGAATATCGTCTTCACTCCGCACCTCGGTGCCAGCACGGCCGAGGCGCAGGAAAATGTGGGTATCGAAATCGCGCAGGCCATTCGTGCCGCGCTGCTCGAGGGTGAAATCCGCAATGCTGTGAACATGCCGAGCATCGACGCCAAGACCGCTGCGGTGGTGAAACCCTATATCACCCTCGGCGACAAGCTCGGCCGCTTCGTCGCACAGCTCGCGCCGAAGCGCAATGACCGTGTGGTCATCACCTATGGCGGGAAGGCAGTCGAGATGCCCACCGACGCGATCAGCCGGGCGATCCTCACCGGATTCCTCAAGCATGCCGGAGGCGAGGAGGTGAACAGCGTCAATGTGCGCAGCATGGCCGCGACGATCGGCCTCGATGTCGAGGAGATCCGCTCCAGCGAGCAGACCGATTTCAACGAGTGGCTTCATGTCGCTGTGTTCAGCGGCGAGTCGAAGGTGTCGATCGGCGGCACCTTTTTCGGAGCGAAAAACGATCCCCGCATCGTGCGCGTGAATGGCCATCCGGTCGAGGTCACGCCCGCCGGTGTCGTCCTCATGCTTGAAAACCGTGACCGCCCCGGCATCGTCGGCCACATCGGGACATTCCTAGGCGCGGAGAACATTAATATCGCCAGCATGAGCCTGTCGCGGACCGAGCAGGGCGGGCAGGCACTCACGCTCCTGAACCTCGACAGCGCCCCCGGGCCGGATGTGATTGCGAAATTCGCGGCCGATCCCGATATCCGCAGCGCCAAAGTGATCTCGCTGTAACCTGCGCCGATCCGGTGCGCCCGCTGGGCCATGGAACAAACCGAGGCGATTTTGATCCGGCGTCACGCCTGGAGCGACACCAGCCTCGTGCTGACCTGGAGCACGTCCGGGCACGGCAAGGTGCGGACGATGGCCAAGGGGGCGCGGCGGGCGGGCAGTGCGTTTGCGGGGCGGTTGGATTTGTTCCACCGCGTCGAGATCGGCTACGTGCCGGCGCGGCGGGGCGATCTGCACACCCTCTGCGAGATACGATTGGTAGCACCGTTTGCGGCAAGCGCGGCCGCGAATCTCTTTCTGGCAGGGTATTTCGCCGAGTTGGTCGACCGGACGACAGAACCAGGGCATGCGGTGCCGGAAATCCACAACCTGCTCGTGCGGGCGTTGACACATCTGGGGGCCGCTCCAGCCACCGAGAGGGCTTTGGTGTTTTTCGAGGAGGAGCTTTGCCGTCTGCTTGGAATATTTGAGCCCGGTGAATCCGCATTGCCCGAGTTGGAGCGTTATTGCGGAAAGATTCCCGCTTCCCGCAACGAGGTTCTCGGGTTATTGGGCGGGGTGTGATGCGCTGGTCGAACATCCGTTCCGCGATGGTTCTTGTCGTTGCGGCATTGTTGGCCGGATGCGCGGCCCCTTATTTCAACGGCTACAAAACAAAACCCTACTCGATCCGAGGTGTCCGATATCACCCCATGGAGCCCCGTGCGGCGGTCGGGCATCGGGAAACGGGAGTGGCCTCGCACTATTCCGAACATTTTTTGTTGATCCCTGGAAAGACCGCGCTGGGCGAGAAGCTCTGGCCATGGACCCGCGCCGCCGCGCACAAGACACTGCCGATTCCCTGCGTGATTCGGGTGACGAACTTGAGCAACGGTCGCTCCACGAAGGTGCGTGTGAACGACCGAGGGCCATTCATCCGCGGCAGAATCCTTGACGTCACCGCGCCGGTGGCGAAGGAACTCGGCTTCCACCATCAAGGTCTCACCCGCGTCGGGATCGAGGTGTTGAGTGTCGGCGACGGACGCCACCGTATTCGCTGAGGGGGCGATTGCAGCGGGGTGCGGATGGTGTTATATGCTGCCCCACCATGCCTACCTACGATTACGAGTGTGAAAAATGCGGCAAGACCTTCGAGGCGTTCCAGTCGATGAAGGACAACGCATTTGAGACCTGCCCGGAGGGTTCGTGCCAGATGCAACCATGGGGCAAGGGGAAGGTGCGCCGACTGCTTGGCACCGGTGCCGGCCTGATTTTCAAAGGCTCCGGATTTTACATCACCGACTATCGCAGCCAGGGATACAAGGACGCCGCGAAAAAGGACTCCGGGGCGGCGTCTCCGAAAACCGAATCGAAGCCAGCGGCGCCTGCGCCCGCACCCAAACCGTCGACATCCGCATGATCCGGTTGTGCGGGCAGTGCGGTTCGCGGAACGACCCAAAGCGGGTCATTTGCCAGGACTGCGGGACCCGGCTTCCCGATCCGCAACCCGACGATGGCAAGCCCGTGGCGCCGCCGGTCGCGTATCAGCCGCCCCCGCCGGTTTACAAAGCCGGCAAAAAGGAATACGCCGCATTGAAGACGGTGCGTCCGAGGCACACCTTGCGGAATCTTGCGCTGTTGCTGTTGCTTTGTCTTGTCGGCGGGTTGGGTTGGGCTGTGTCGAAGGCCATCCAGCCCGTGGCAGGTGTGAAGCCACCCGTCGCTTCGAATGCCTCGACGGTCGCCCATCTTGAGGGCTCGTTCGCCAAGGTCGCCGCGTTTGGTCGCGGAAATTGGGTTGGCGAGATTGGAGCGCTGAACCAGTTTCTTGCGAGCAAAGCCGCGCCACGACCGCTCTTTGACATTGCCGGCAAGGTGCTCCGCTTCGAGAGGTGTTATCTCGAGACGAGCGAGGGCGAGCTTGATCTTGTCATGGTGCTGGGGATCGACGGGCGGACCTTGGTGTGCCGCCTTGGCATGGTGCCCGTCTCGAAAGACGGCGGCTCGGGGGTTGAGTTCACTCGCGCCTCGATTGGAGGGTTGGAGATTCCTGAATTCGCCGTCGGTTATTTCGCTCCTCTTTGGACGCCGTGTGTGGAGTCTTTCCAGCAGTCGATTGGTGCGGTTTCCTCCGCCAAGCGGATCGAGTTCACGCCCGGGGCGGTGATTGTGCAATGGTCCGCCTCTTCGCGCTAATCGTGCTTTTGGCGGTGGGGCAGTGCCTCCCCGCCGCGGGCTCTTTGTTAAAAAACCGCACGGTGAGCGGCAGCGGGGCGTTTGTTGTCCATGCCCCCGATGCCAGCTTGAGGGGACGGATCGCCCGCGAGGCCGAGCGATCGCTGGATGTTTGGAAAAAAACAATCGATTCCCCTGTCGCCACCACGGCGCCGATTGTGATCCAGGAACGGTCCGGCGACGTGCGCCCGAAAGGCATGCCGGGCACCAAAATCACGGTGTTCGCGCTCGAGGGCGGCGGCACCAAGGTTCAGCTCGACCTCTGGGATAAAAACGCGTCCGCTCCCGATGTGCTGGCGCGCGAGGTCCTGCGCGCCTTGGCGCTCCATGCGATCTATCGCGACAAGCCGCCCAAACCGGGCGCGGCGATTGCGCCGCCGCCCGAGTGGCTGGTCGAGGGGTTGGCGGAGGCTCTTCGAGGGAGGGACGGTGAAGTGCCCTCGGGGGTGCACGCGGCGCTCTTGCGATCCGATCGCCCCCCGTCGCTTGGAAGGTTTTTGAAGGAGCGCCCGGAGATTATGGACTCGCGGTCTTTGGTGCTCTACAGGGCGCAGGCGCATGCGTTGATTGAAGTCCTGCGGAGCGCCCCAGACTCGAGGAGGAGAATGGCCGGGCTTCTCGTCAATGGCTCTCCCTCAGGCGGGGTCGAGGGAATTCTTGCAGCGTTTCCCGGGATCGGTGGCAACGAGTCCGAATTGACCAAGCGGTGGACGCTGGCGATCGCGAGAATCTCGATGCCCCAGCGCCACTCGTCACTCGGGGTTCAGGCATCCAACGCGGCTTTGGAGGAAATGTTGGCCGTGGCCGTACCATCCGATCCGAAAAATCCAGATGCCATTGTTACCCGGGGAGCGGCCGCTTTGCCTGCCGTGGCCAGAACCCGCGAGGGAAACCGCCTCATGCGGGAGCGCGCCCTGGAGTGCATCGCGCTTGAGTTCCGTGCGCATCCGCTCATGAAGCCGGTTGTCTCCGAATACCGCAGGATTTTCATGACCCTCGAGCGCAAGCCGAAGGCGAAGGTGGATGGCGAAATCGCCGAACTCGAGCGTCTCCGAGCGCTGTTGCTGCAGCGCCACTCGGAAGTGCTCGATTATTTGAACTGGTATGAGGCGACACAGTTGGAGGATGACGGTGATTCGATGCTCGAGAAAATGCCCGAGCTTCCTGAAATCCCGCCGAGGACGGATCCTGTGACCCGCGCCCTGGATGGGGTCGAGGCGTTGGGGTGGTGACAGCGGTCTTGATCCGCGCCGGAGCGTTACGCATGATCGGGCGATGGATTATCTGGAGCGGGCGCGCCGCGTGTTCGATATCGAGATGGCAGAGGTATCCGCCGTCTCGGCAAGGCTGGGCTCGGATTTCATCAATACTGTTGAAACCATCCGGGCTGCGCTCGAGCGCCGGAACAAGATCGTCGTCCTCGGTGTTGGAAAATCCGGGCACATCGGCGAGAAGATCGCAGCCACGCTGACCAGCACAGGATCTACCGCGGTGGTGTTGAACTCGCTGAATGCCCTGCACGGCGATCTGGGAATCGTGGATGACGGGGATGTCGTGCTGGCGTTCAGTTACAGCGGCGAGACTCAGGAGTTGCTGGCGGTGCTGCCGGCGATTGTCAGGTTCGGGCTGCCGATCATCGCTGTGACAGGCGGCAGGGAGTCCACGCTCGCAAAATCGGCAACTTGCGTGCTCGATGTCAGCGTCTCGCAGGAGGCCTGCCCGCTGAACCTCGCGCCCACCTCCAGCACGACCGCGATGCTGGTTCTCGGCGATGCGCTTGCGATGGTGCTGCTCGAGAGCCGGGGGTTCAAAAAAGAGGACTTCGCGAAATACCATCCGGGCGGATCGCTCGGCCGCACGTTGCTCCTCAAGGTGGGGGCCATCATGCGTCCCGTCGGCGAGTTGGCGATCCTTCGTCCCGATGCCACGGTCACCGAGGCCATCTTGGCGATGACCGCGCGCCGGACAGGGGCTGCGGTGCTTGTGGATGGCTCGGGGAGGCTGGCCGGCATTTTCACCCATGGCGACTTTGCGCGACACTTCCCCGACACGCCTGGGATCGGGAGTCTGCCGGTGGGGGATTTCATGACCTTGAAGCCCGTCACGATCAGTGCGGACAAGCTGGCCGCCGAGGTGCTTCAGATTCTGGAACGCCACCGGATTGACGATCTGGTCGTGCTGGATGACGAGGGCAAGCCGATCGGGATCGTGGATTCGCAGGATCTCACGCGTCAGAAAATCCTTTGATCCTCGCGTTTCACAAGCCCTTCGGCGTGCTCTCTCAATTCACGCCGGATGCCGGAATGAACCGCACGCTGGCGGAATTCGGGTTTCCCGCCGGGGTGTATCCTGTGGGCAGGCTGGATGCCGATTCCGAGGGGCTGTTGCTGCTCAGCGACGAGGCGCGGTGGAATGCGGAACTGCTCTCGCCTCGGAGCCATGTTGCCAAGACCTATCATGTGCTCGTCGAGCGGGTTCCCGGTGTGGAGGCGTTGGCCGCGTTGCGCGAAGGCGTGGTGATCGATGGTCGCAGGACACTTCCCGCGCAGGCGTGGGTCTTGGACCCGCAACCGGTGGTGCCGCCGAGAACGCCGCCGGTGCGCGTGCGCAAGTCGGTGGCGGATGTTTGGATCGAGCTGCGAATCCACGAGGGCAAAAACCGCCAGGTGCGGCGGATGACCGCCGCGGTTGGGCATCCCACGTTGCGATTGATCCGGGTTGCGATCGGCGGGTTCCAGCTCGGGAAGCTTGGGGCGGGGTGTTGGCGGGAGTTGGATCAGGGGAATGTTCTCTTCTCAGGTGAACCCGGCAGGTTGCCACGATCCGGCGCGGGGGTAGGATAGCAGGCATGACGCTGGCCAACCAGATCACGATCGGGCGGATAGTGTTGATCCCCGTCTTTGTCCTTTTTTGTGTGTATTACGGGCAGGGTGTCGAGAGTGGCAACCCGCAGGAATGGCAGCGCCTGGCGGCGATCGGGGTGTTTGTGCTGGCGGCGTTGAGCGACGGGCTCGATGGATATTTCGCCCGGCACCGGAACCAGCGGAGCCGCCTTGGAGCGGTGCTGGATCCGATTGCCGACAAGGGATTGCTGCTCACAGCGATTCTCACGTTGAGCCTCGGGAGCTGGAACCATGCGTTTCCGCTCTGGTTTCCGGTGCTGGTCATCGCGAGGGACGCGGTCATTTTGACCGGTTGCGGGGTGCTGTATCTCCTCAACCAGACATTGGATGTGAAACCTAGTTGGACAGGCAAAGCGGCGACGGCGGCCCAGATGGTCGCGATCACTTGGGTCATGCTGCAACTGCCGCATTATCTGGTGTCCGTTTATTTGGCTGGTATCCTGACGTTGCTGAGTGGCATCGACTACTTGGCCCGAGGAATCCTCAGCCTTCGGCACCACGACCACACCCATTGATAAAACCCATGCGCAACGTCGCCATCGTCGGCCGGCCGAATGTCGGAAAGTCCGCCCTGTTCAACCGTCTTGCGGGGCGGATGATTTCGATTGTCCACGACCAGCCCGGAGTGACACGCGACCGCATCGGCGCGGTGTGCCGGTTGGGCATGGCGCCATTTGAGGTCACCGACACCGGCGGGATCGGCTCGGAGCCTGATCCGGACTTTGCCGAAAGCACGCGCGAGGGGCGTTTGTTGCCATGGAATGCGCGGACGCGATTCTCTTTGTGGTTGATTCGATCGATGGCATGACGCCGCTGGATGCCGAGATCGCCGATCTGGTGCGCGGTTCCGCACGGCCGGTGGTTCTTGTCGTGAACAAGGTGGATATCGAGGGGCACGAGTCGCGGGCGTTCGAGTTTTCGCGATTCGGGTTCGAGCACGCGTGTTCGGTCAGCGCGGCCCACGGGCGGGGGATCGGCGAGTTGGTCGAGGTCGTCGAGGGACTCCTGCCAGCGCCAGAGGAGGAGCCCGATGTGGCTGAAGAGGAGGCACCGAAACTCGCCCTTGTGGGGAGGCCGAATGTCGGAAAGTCCTCCCTGGTGAATGCGATTCTCGACGACAAGCGCTCCACCGTGAGTGAGATCGCCGGCACGACCCGCGATACGATCGATGTAGAGGCCGTCCGCGAGGGGCGGCGGTATATCCTCTGCGACACGGCCGGAATCCGGCACCGCTCGCGGCACAATACTTCCGTCGAGGTGTTCAGCGTGATGCGATCCGAAAAAACGATCCGGCGTGCGGATTTGAATATCCTGGTGATCGACGCCACCACGGGCGTGACCATGCAGGACAAGAAGATCGCAGGGCTGATCCAAGAGGCGCAAAAGCCCGCCGTGATCGTGCTGAACAAGTGGGATTTGATCGAGAAGGAGGAAGGGCGCGAGGCATCCAAGTTGCTCCTCGAGGAGCATGTGGAAAAGGTCCGCCGAGCCTTGTTCTTTCTCGATTATGCCCCGGTGGTCGTGCTGTCGGCGCTGACCGGTGAAAATGTCCGGCGGCTGTTCACGATGGTCGAGAAGGTGAGGGAACACGCCCGCCGCCGCGCCGGAACCGGAGAATTGAATCGCGTGATCCGCGCCGCGATGGAGCGGCAGGCCCCGCCGATCCGGGGCAACCGCCGGTTTAAGCTGCTCTACGCCACCCAGGCCAAGGAAAGCGGGGTCTCCTCGATCGCGCCGCCTCTGTTTGTGATGTTTGTCAACAATCCGCTCCTGCTTCCCGACAGTTACATGAACTACCTCAAGGCGCGCATTCGCGACAAATGGGAGTTCCCCGGCCTGCCGATCCTTCTGCGCCTCCGTGGACGCGAGTCGGCGGAGGCCACCGTTTCGGATTAGAAATGCAGGTGCCGCTCCCGCGCGGGGCGTCTTTTTTTATGACACAAATCCGGATTGGCGGTTTCCGGGAAATGTTGTTTGATTAGCGGTGCATCAGGAATTCCTGTGGCCGCATCGGGCGGGTCAGGGTGCCAACCGGGGAGATGGAGAACATCCCACGGTGGCTTGCTTGGAACAACCCAAGCGATGTGCGGGTCGAAAGACCCGAACAACAAAAATCTCCACGGCCAATAATGAACCGCCGCTCCTGATGGGAGCAGGCGGTTTTTTTATTGCGGCGATTCCCGGTGCGAACCCGAAAGGCCACACACCATGAAACAAACACCCGTCGCATCCATCCGCATCCTTGCGGACAATCCAGACCACCACCTCTGGAACAACAACGGCACCTTTTGGTGTCACTATACGATCCACCTCCCCGACTACACCAAGCGCCGGGTCCGCCAGAGCCTCGGCACGCCGTGCATCGAGCGGGCCCGCAAGCTGAGGGACCAACTCCTGCGCCGTGCAGTGAAGGGAGGTGCGCTGTGAGCGCCGTGCCCCGCAGCAAAACGCCGAGTAAACGCAAAGGCGATCCGGCTGCCGCCCCGGTTGAAACCCAACCCGTTGCCGAGCGCACTCCGCCCGCGCCATCGTTGCTCACGCAACCGCTCGGTCTTGAAGGCTGGGCGCACCTCGAACCTGTTGTGTTGGCGGCACTCGCCTCGGGCGATCCACTCCTGCTCATCGGCCGCCACGGCACCGCGAAGAGTTTTCTCCTCGAGCGTCTCGCCGAGTCCCTCGCGCTTGAGTTCCGCTTCTACAACGCCTCGCTGGTCAACTACGACGATCTCGTCGGGATTCCCGTGCCCGACGAAACGCAGACCTCGCTGCGCTACATCAGCACGCCCTCGGCAATCTGGGATGCCGAGGTCGTCTTTATCGACGAAATCAGCCGCGCGCGTCCGGAGCTTCAAAACAAGCTCTTCCCGATCATCCACGAGCGCCGCATCCAAGGCATCCGCCTGGAGAAACTCCGCTACCGCTGGGCGGCGATGAATCCTCCGCCGGACGAGGACACCGACGACGAGCCCGCCTACCACGGTGCGGAACCACTCGACCCCGCGCTGGCCGACCGCTTCGCCTTCATTATCGAGGTTCCCTGGCTGGGACACCCTCACGGACGAGGCCCGAAAGGCGATTCTCCTCGACCAGTTTCGTGGCCGCCATGAATTTCCCGTTGCGGTTCCCGAACTCGTTTTCAAAACCCGCACCGTCCTTGAAGTCCTCACCCAATCGCCACCGGAGACGCTCGCCGACTATCTCATTGCGCTAGCGCCCCTCGCCGCCAAGGCTGGCCATGAGCTCTCCACTCGCCGCATCACCACGCTCCTGCGCTCGATCCTCGCGATCCAAGCCTCGCGCACGGTGCTCGCGGAAGCGGCCGGCCAAACGCGCCCAGGCTGGGAGGACGCCGCTTGGTTGGCGCTCCGGCACGGACTTCCCGGCATTGCCCAAGGTGTGAAAACCAAAGCCTCTTCGCTTCTTGCCGCACACCGTCAGGCCTGGAGCCTCTGCGGGCTCGACGCCTCGGATCCTTGGCGACAAATCCTCGCCCTATCCGATCCCGTCGATCGACTCGCCCTCGCCACCGGGTTGGGAAAATCCATCGACACCGCCGATTTCACGGGACTCCTCACCACGGCCTTCGCCGCGCAGGTGGACAAAGCCCACCGCCGCGCCCTGGCGCTGGTCGTCTACCTCTCGGTGCGCGACAGGCGGGAACTGCCGGCCATCGCCGTGGAAACCCTCGCCACCGAGGCCCGCGAAGCCATCCAGCCATCAAGGATCACGCACCAGGTCCACGGCACGCAGCTCACCGCCTGCCGGGAAACCGCCGCCGTGTGCTCTGGCCTCAGCGACACCCTCCGCGACAAGCATTGCCGCAACCTTCTCCAGAGCCTCCTGCCCGATGGCTACAAGGGAACCAAACCCGCCGACCTGCGCGAAACCTTCAACACCCTCTGGGCCAAATTCCACCTGCCATGTTGAGCGCCAGCAGCTATTCCATCACTCCCACAGGCGTTCTCCACAACATGAGTGCGCCCCCGCGAACCTCGTTCGACTCGAGGGTTTCAGCGGTCACCGGATCATTCTTTGTGTTCCAACTGACACAGCCCGCAAAGCCGCTGACGAAACGCAATCTCGCACGCCCGATCTTCGACTGCGGGCTGGACAACATTCCACCCCGCGAGCAGGTCGAGGCCGCCGTCCGCAACATGCCAGCCTTTCTCATCGGGGTTCGTTCTCATTCCACGGACAACTCAAAATACTACGCGCTGACCGACACCGTCTTCTCGATCGCCGTCCTCTCCCGCCGCGTGGGCGAGATCTATGTGCGCTCGCGCCAACCCGATTACTCGGCGGGCCATCTCCTCAACCAAAAACCATTCACCGCCGAGGTGTGGGAGGGCGCCCTGTGACTGCCAACGACATCCGAACCCGTATTTACAATGTGGTCCCAGCCGCCACTTGGCAGATGGAGGAACTCCTCTCGCTGCTCGACATCGTTCTCGATGAGTCGATCCCGACCGCCTGCGTGGACTGCACCGCGCGTCCGCGCCTCCGTCTCAATCCCGGCTTCATCGAGGAATACTGCCGCACCGACGAGCACCTTCTCATGCTTGTGCTGCACGAACTCCACCATGTCGTGCTCGGCCACACGCGCCTGTTTCCGCGCCCCACCAAGGCCCACAACCTCGCCTTCGATGCGGTGATCAACGCCATGCTCTGCCACCAGTTTCCCGAGGAGCGCTATTGGTCGTTCTTCGCCGCGATCAACGATGCCGCGAGCTTTCCAGCCCGGCTCCTGCGCCCGCCGCGCCTCTGGCCGCGCAGCCTCAAGCTACCTGAGGACGCCAGTGCCAAGGAACAGCGCGTCGTCGAACTCCTCTACGGTCCCGCCAAGGTCGGAGCCACCTACCTTGAGGTCTTCGAGCTTCTCGTAGAATCGCTGGAGAAAAACCCCGGCGGCCAGTGCGTGTTGCTCGGCAATCATTCCGACGAAGGTGCTGACAGCGCCGAGGACCCGTTTTTCGGGAAAGCCATTCGCGATATCGTCTCCAAGTGGCCCCGCCCCGACCGCATTCTCAGCGGCCGCGATCAAGGCTTGCCGACCTACTCCTGGAAACTCGACGCTTCGGAGGATCCGCAAAAAAACATCCGTCGCATTTTCGAAGACCTCCTCCGCAAGGCAGGCATTCGCGCTGCTGCGGCCAACGCCCCACGCCGCCTGTCGAGAACCGCCGTCGCGCGTTCGATCGAGACTGTGGTGCCCCAAGCCCGCGACCGCCGCATTCCCGCTTGGCGTTCATTGCACGGAGCATGGCCGTTGATTTATCGCGGAGTCCAAGTCGAGGAGCGCCGCCGGCTCCAACCGCTTCCTGTCGCCCATGTCTATCTGGACATCAGCGGCTCGATGAGTTCTGTCCTGCCCAAACTCGCCGCCGCGCTCCGCCGTCCGCACAAGCAGGGCCTGCTGCGCCTCTTTGTGTTTTCCACCGTGGTGGGTGAAGTCGAACCGCGCAACCTCGAGTGCAAGGTGCCGAACACCTTCGGCACGGACATCAATTGCGTCCTCCGGCATCTGGAATCCATCACCCCTCGAAAACGCCCGCGCCGTGTGCTGCTGGTTACCGACGGATGGGTTGGCACGCCCCACTCCACGCATGTCCGCAATCTCTCGAGACTCCGGTTTTTCGCCGCCATCGTCGGCCACGACTCGGGTTCCGAATTCCAAAAACTCAACGCCCGCATCCTACGACTCCCGATATGAAAACCCACGACCAAGCTGAATATGTCTCGCCAGGACACCCCGACCGCCTTGCCGATGCCATCGCCAACCGCATTGTCGATCTCGTCCAGTCTCCACGCACCAACCCCGGCGAACCCAACCGCTCGCTCGCGGGCGTGGAGGTCGCAATCCACGAATCCACAGTGTTCATCGACGGACGCATTGCCGTGCAGCGCCCTCAAAAAGGAGAACCGGTCCTCCCCGTTGATTTCCGGGACATCGCCCGCAATGTCTACGACCTCGCCGGCTACAGCAAACGCTGGGGCCCCTCCCCGAATTCGCTCAAGGTGATCACGCGGGTTTGCGAGGAGGAACTCTCCGCCGAGGAGGCCGACATCCGCCCCTACTCGGACGACCAGAACATCGTGATCGGCTATGCCATCGCAAGTCCCTCGACCAATGACGTGCCGCCCGCCCATTTTCTTGCGCATGCCCTTGGGTTGGCATTCGGGTCGTTCCGGCAGCAACACGCCGACCGATTCGGTCCGGATTTCAAAATCCTCGTCGATCTCACCACCGACGGCCAGGCGATCACGTGGCGTAAGTTGGTTCTGAGCATCCAGCATGCGCGGGGGGTTACCATGGAGGAGCAACACCGCACGATCTTGCCGATCCTTACCGCCTACCTCGAAGGGATCGAGATCGCGGCACTCAAGGGAGCCCTTTCCTCCTTTTTGCCAGAGCATCTGCACCTCAATGGCGCCGGGGATTTCGTCATCGGCGGCCCCCGCGGTGATAACGGACTCTCGGGAAAAAAACTCGTTGTCGACCACTACGGCCCCTCGGTGCCGATCGGAGGCGGCGCGCTGTGCGGCAAGGATGTCTGGAAAGTCGACCGTTGCGGCCCGCTTCGAGCCCGCCAACTTGCCAAGCGCCTTGTCCGCTCAGGTCACCACGAGGCCAAGGTCGTGCTCGGCTGGGCCCCCGGCGAGGACATCCCCTCCCTGCGCGATGTCCTCGTGCGCGACCAACCCGACATGCCGTGGCGCGAGGCCGATCCCGTGAAAGTGCCACTCCCGCGCTGGTTCGCCATCGAATCGATCGTTAATGATCTCGAGCTCACCAGGGTCAATTGGACCGAGCTCCCGATCTCGGGAACATTCACCGGCACACGTGGTCCATGGGAGTGGGGGTGAATCAATCGGCGAGTGCGGTGCAGAGGGCGATCAGGCGCTGGCGGATGGGTGATGCGCGCTCCGCGAAGCCGCGCTGGAGGTCCTCGTAGAGGCGTCGGCCGGCAGAGGTTTCGATCGCCACGGGCTCCAGGCCGTAGGCGGACACATCGTAGGGGCTGGCGCGCATGTCGAGTTCGCGGATGTCGCGGGCGAGTTCAAAGGCATCGGCAGTGAGTTCTGAGGGGCACCACGGGGCGAGTTTGAAGCACCACTTGTAGAGATCCATGTTCGCGTGCAGGCAGGCCGGTTGCTCGAGGGCGATCGAGGACTCGCGGGTCGGTTGGAGGCGGTTCAGCGGACGGGCCTCGGGAGTGAAAAACCGGAATGCGTCGTGGTGCGAGCAGCGCACCGGCAGCGACTCGACCACAGCGGCGATGGATTCCGGGGGGAGGCGCAAGGGGAGTGATTCGTGGCGGGGTTCGTTGGTGCGGTAAACCATGGCCCACTCGTGGAGCCCGTGGCAGCCGAAGAATGGCGCACGCTCGGCGGTTGACTCGAGAAACCGGCCCAGCCACTGGATGAATGGGCGTCTGCCGGGCGGGGGTGGGGGGAGGCAAAATCCCTCGCCGCATGGAACCAGAGCAGGCTGGAGAGGGAGCGAGGCAGCGGACTCCCCGACAAGGATGACGCCCGGTCCTGGCGACCAGCGCCTCAGGAGCGACGGACGGTTCGGATAGTATTCGAAAAGAAAATCGTCCACCGCATGGCGCTCGCCGCGCGATGTGCGGCGGAGGCGCGGGGCGATCCACGGGTCCACACGGCGCTCGTGGTCCGACTTGAGCTGTTGCCAGTCGGATTCAGCGAGACGCCGTGCGGTGCTTTGCTCAATCGGCAAAGACGCCGGCGGATTTTTCGGCGCGTTTGCGGGCGTTGGCATCGAGGATTTTCTTGCGGAGGCGGAGCGACTTCGGAGTCGCTTCGACGTATTCGTCGTTGGCGATGTATTCCAGCGAGCGCTCGAGGGTCATCACGACTGGCGGCGCGAGCGAGATGCCCTTGCCGTCGCCTTGGCTGCGCATGTTGGTGAGTTTTTTCGCCTTGCAGGGGTTCACCGGCATGTCGTCCGGGCGGGAGTTTTCGCCGATGATCATGCCCTCGTAGATTTCCTCTTGTGGGCCGATGAAGAGGCGTCCGCGCTCTTGGATGCCATCGAGCGCGTAGGCCATGCTGGTGCCTGCCTCCATGGAGACGAGCACACCGTTGCCGCGGCTCGGGATGTCGCCCTTGTGGGCGCCGTATTCCTTGAAGAGGTGGCTGGCGATGCCGTGGCCCTTGGTGGCGTTAACGAGATCGGTCTCGAAGCCGATGAGGCCGCGGGTGGGGATGGTCGCCTGCACGAACACGCTGTGGGGCTTGTGTTCCATGTTCACGATCTCCGCCTTCCGGCCTGCGAGGGATTGGAGGATGTCGCCGAGGTTTTCGGAGGGCACGTCTACGTAGAGGGTTTCCATGGGCTCGAGCACCGAGCCGTCCTCCCCGCGCTTGAAGATGACCTCGGGGCGGGAGACGAGAAGCTCGAAGCCCTCGCGGCGCATCTGCTCGACGAGCACGGCGATCTGCATCTCTCCGCGTGCCTTCACATCGAAGTGGCCGGCGGAGTCGGTGTCGGCGAACGAGATCGAGACGTTGCCGCGGGTCTCGCGCACGAGGCGGTCGCGGATTTGGCGGGCGGTGAGGAGCTTGCCTTCGCGGCCGGCGAGCGGCGAGTCGTTCACGCAGATCTTCATCGAGATCGTAGGCGGGTCGATTTCCACGAATGGCAGCGCCTCGCGATCCTCAGAGTCCACGAGGGTTTCGCCGATGAAGACCTCCTCGAAGCCGCTGATGCCCACGATGTCGCCGGCGGAGGCTTCCTCGATCTGGATTTTTTCGAGTCCCTCGTGGGAGAAGATGGCGGTGACTTTGCCGCGCTCTTTGCGGCCGCCGCTGTGGATGCACACGATGCTCTGGCCCATCGAGACCTTGCCGCTGATGATGCGGCCGTAGGCGATACGGCCGAGGTAGTCGCTGTAGTCGAGGTTCGACACAAGCATCTGGAAATAGTCCACGGTGGGCTTGGGCGGCGGCGGGATGTGTTTCACGATCGCCTCGTAGAGGGGCTCCATGGTGTCGGAGGTTTCCGTGACCTCGTTTTTGGCAAAGCCCTGCTTGGCGCTGGCGTAGATGTGAGGGAAGTCGAGTTGCTCGTCGCTGGCGTCGAGCTCCATGAACAGCTCGAAGACCATGTCGAGGACCTTGTGCGGGCGGGCGTTTTCGCGGTCGATTTTATTGATGACCACGATTGGCTTGAGGCCGTTTTCCATGGCCTTGCGGAGCACGAATTTTGTCTGCGCCTGCGGGCCGTCGTGGGAGTCGACCACGAGCAGAACGCCGTCGACCATCTTCATGATGCGCTCGACCTCGCCGCCGAAATCGGCGTGGCCGGGGGTGTCCACGATATTCACGTGGTAGTCCTTCCAGCGGAACGCGGCGTTCTTGGCGCGGATGGTGATGCCTTTTTCTTTCTCGAGGTCCATCGAATCCATCATGCGCTCATCGGTTTTTTGATTGGAGCGGAAGGTGCCGGCTTGTTTGAGAAGCTGGTCGACGAGTGTGGTCTTGCCGTGATCGACGTGGGCGATGATGGCGATGTTGCGAATATTTTCCATAGGTGCGGGTTGCTTGCCCCGGGGTGAAAGGGCAGGGAATATGCTGAGGTCGCGGGTGTGTGTCAATCAGCCCGACGGGAATGTTCCGGGATTTTCTCAAATCAAGGGGCAAGAACACCCCATGGGCGCGGCGGGTTGGCGGTGCGATTCTCCCAACCGTGCGGTTCGCCGCCGGAAAACCATGGAACCATCCGTCCGAAAACACCCGCTCTCGCTTCTGGAATCAAAAGTGCGCCGTCTCGCGCTGACGCTGGGGCCGAACCCCCGGCGGGTCCTGCTGCGGCCGTTCATCCCGTCGCTGATTGTGAAGCCGCTGCCGTCGCACGAGCCGAATCCGCGGGTGGTGAGCTTGTATTCGCGGGTGATGCACCTGGACGAGCGGGGGGTGAAGGCAAAGCTTGAGGAGGTGTTTTCGGATTTCCACGAGAGGCACCAACGGATCCACGACATTTTCGAGGCGAGGTTCGAGCAGGTGCGGCACTTGTTGCCAACCGACCGGGAGTTGAGCGAGGCGCGGCGGTTGCTGCTGGGGTCGTATTTCACCAATGAATACTCGCTGGAGTCCACGGCGCTGTTCAATCCGGGGATCATGCCCGCGCCCGACCAGAGCGGGGTGCCAGAGGGCGCTCTGCGTTTCATCGTGAGCCTGCGCGCCACCGGCGAGGGGCATATCTCCTCGATCACCTTCCGCTCCGGGCTTGTTGACAGGGAGGGCGACGTGCGCATGGATCCGGTCTCGCGCTTTGTCCACCAACCGCGTCCGCACCCTGCGGCGAGATACGAGTTGAGGACGTTTCGCAAAAAGCTTGTCGAGATGGGTGTCGAACCCGTCGCGGTGGATGCCGCCACGAGAGGGTTGCCCGACCATTTTCTCATGAGCGAACTCGTGGCGATCGTGCGGCGGGTGCGTTGCAATCCAGAGGATCCCTCGGTGTGCCGTGCGGCCGAGCAGGCGTTGCTGCTGGCGCAGTCGAATTACACGGTGCGGTTTCGTGACGGGTTGGATATCTCCGAAAAAATCCTCTTTCCGTATGCTCCGAGCGAGGTGAACGGCATCGAGGACGCGCGCTTTGTGAGATTCGTCGATGATGACGGCTCTGCAACCTACCTGGCGACCTACACGGCCTACGACGGCAATTTGGTGATGCCGCAGATGCTTCACACGCGTGATTTCCATGAGTTCAACATCACCACGCTGAACGGCCCGGCGATCCGCAACAAGGGGCTCGCGCTGTTTCCAAGAAAAATCAACGGGCTCTATGCGATGCTGGGGCGGCAGGACGGCGAGAATATCCACCTCATGTTCTCCGAGCATCTGCACTTCTGGCACGAGTCACAGATTTTGATGAGGCCTTCGCTGCCATGGGAATTTGTGCAGATCGGCAATTGTGGGTCGCCGCTCGAGACCGAGGCCGGGTGGTTGGTGATCACGCACGGGGTCGGGCCGATGCGGAAATACTGTCTCGGGGCGGCGTTGCTCGACAGGAACGATCCCTCGCGGGTGATCGGGAGATTGAAGCACCCGCTACTGCGTCCGGGCACAGACGAGCGGGAAGGCTATGTGCCGAATGTGCTCTATAGTTGCGGGGCGCTGATCCACGGCGGCAATCTCGTGCTGCCGTATGCGGTGTCGGACACGTCATCGCGCTTTGCGATCGTGCCGATGGCGGATCTCCTGCGCGAGTTGCTGAGGCGCTGACCGGCGGGACGCCCGCCCTACGGGTCTATTGGCCCGCATCCTGCTTCTTTGTCGGGCGAGTGCCGCCGGGCTCGAGGCGAGTCCGCTGCCGCGTTGCCGAAATTGTAACAAAAACGTCACGTTCAATATGATGCGACCCGTCGAGCGGTGCCCTTAAATGTCCATTGGGAGCACCTCCACTCCCTAAAATAAGACAATCATTATGAAAACACTGGAGCGTTTTGATCAATTTGGCGGACCTGCCTGGGGAAGAAGCACCAGCAGGCAGCGGGGCGCGCGGGGATTTTCGCTGATCGAGGTTCTTGTCGTCGTCGCGATCATCGGGCTCCTGTTGTCGTTCATGGGGCCGGTGGTCGAGGGCTTGGCCTCTCCGGCCGGGCGAAAAGGAGCCGTCACCATCGTGATGAACACGCTGGAGCAAGCGCGGGTCGCCTCCATCCAGAAAGGACGCGATGTGGTTGTGGTTTTCTGGAAAAAAAACGGCACCACCACACAGTTCGATGAGCAGGACGCCATGATTGTGCTCCAGCGGAATGCTGATGACAACGACTGGGAGCCGGTCTCGCGGTGGAGCAAGCTGCCGAAGGGCGTGCTGTTTTTCGAAGGAGACGGACCCCGCACTCGGCGATTTTTACAAATACCGAACTCTTTTCATCATTACCTGATGTGAACAACAACACCCTCCCGGGCGTGAACAATCTGGCCACAGTGACTCCCCATCTCCGCTGGGTTCGGTTCTCCTCCACAGGATCTGTGAAATCCCCCACCGCCTCACAACTTATCGTTTCCCTTACCGAAGGCCAACGCACCAGCGGGAGCGATTCGCTGACTGTGAAAAAACAAAAAGGCGATCTCCGCGAAGTCATTTCCCTTGCACGCTACACCGGTCGGGCGACCATGGATCTCGTCCCGATTCCTCCAGTTCCTGATTGAAGACCATGGTCCACACGAGCGTCCAGCCCTGCCAAAGCGCCTTCAGCCTTGTTGAGGTCGTGCTGGCGCTTGGGATTATTGCCTTTGCCATTGTGGGAATCATGGGTCTCATGCCCGTCGCCGTGAAGTCGGCCGGTGACAGCATGCGGGAGACGGATGCCACCCTGATCGCCCGCAGGGTTTTTGCAGAGCTCAAGACAGGAACTGGAGGGAACCGCACTCTCTTCATCTCAGCAAACGGAACGACAAATCTCAACCTCGCCGCAACCAGCACGAATAACTTAGCCTTCTCAGAAGACGGCCTGCCGCAAGCGCTGTTTCTCTCGACAAACGCGCCTGTCAACGCCGCCTACGACTACTACGCCCAGATCTCCATCACTAACACCGACTTCACCAACCTCTCCCGCGTGCAAGTCGATATCGCCTACCCCGCCGCCGCCCCAGCAGCCCGCCGCACAACAAACTCGTTTGTGACACTGATTGGGTTTTAGACAGGATGACAGGATTTCTGATTGGGTTTTAGACAGAATTAACAGAATTAACAGAATATAATAAACTTATGGAAAAGGAATATGATTTGGCTGGGAGAGTGATTGGTATGGCTATGGAGGTTCACCGGTCTTTGGGGCCTGGCTTTGTCGAGTCTGTTTATGAGAATGCGCTGGGTATAGAGTTGGGAGCCTCAAATCTTGGGTTTGAGTTTCAAAAAGAAATGAGGGTGAATTATAAAGAACAATGTGTTGGTGATTTTGTCGCTGACATTGTTGTCGAGAATTTGCTGATCGTTGAGTTGAAATCTGTCCAAAGCATTCTTCAAATCCATGAAGTGCAGCTGGTCAATTATCTCACTGCAACTGGCATTGAGGAAGGGGTTCTTATCAATTTTGGAGCGGACAGCCTTCAATTCAAAAAGAAATTCCGAAAGCAATTACAGCACAGCCATCCCCACAGTTTTAAATTTTGAAAATTCTGTTAATTCTGTCCAAGTAACTCTTAACCCAGAGAAATTTTGTCCATCCTGTCCAAAAAAACAGCTGCCTTCACCATATTGGAAATCCTTGTGGCTGTGGCGGTGCTCGGGATGCTGCTGGTCCTGCTGCTGAATATCGTCCAAAGCGCTGCCACCCTCTGGAGGAACTCCGAGAACCGCATGGAGACCTACCGCGAGGCCCGCGCCGCCATGCAGGTGATCTCTCGCGATTTAAACAATCTCCTGCCCTCTACAAACACCACCCATTTCATTTTTTCCACCAACCAGTTGGCTTTCCTTGCCCTCATGCCTCGAGATTCCCAGCTCGACACCAGCCTCGGCGACGTCTGCACGGTCGGATACCTCTTCGCCTACGACAACAAAAGCCCCGTCGCCGCCGACGATGGACGCCAAAGTTACAATCTCTACCGCTACTTTGTGGAGAGCAACGACACCTTCACCAATCTGTCCCAAGGCTCCGATCTCTTCCCCGACTTCGATCCCTCCACAAACCGTTCAGAAATCCTCGCGCGCAACATTGCCAGCTTTAAAGTCAACTATTTCACGACAAATAACGCGGGCGATTTTACCACTTGGACGCAGAGCGTGGCTTCCCCCATGCCCGACCTCGTGGAAATCCGGATCACCGCTGTGAACAACGAGCGCACCATGCGGTTCAGCCCGCGGAACGCGTCCGCCGAGTGGGTCGACTTTTCCCAGCCTGACAACGATATTGACCTCGCCGACTATCGTAAACACACCAAAACCTTCACCACCCGCATCCCGCTCCCCACTCCATAGGGAATTGACAGGATGACAGGATTTCCAGGAGGAACAGGAAAAAATAAGAGTTTTTTAGACATAATTGACAGAATTAACAGAATTAAAAAATGATATTCATTAATATACGCAAATACGGTTGCCTTTCCGATGGCCGCGCAAAATCCCGAACCCAAGCCCAAAAAATCCCACCACCCAATCCTGCCCTCCTGTCTAAAATTCCATAAATTCTGTTAATTCTGTTAATTGACTCGCCTTGCTCGCCCTACGGGCTGCCGGAGAGGAGTTTTCAGTTTTAAGTATTAAGTTTTAAGTATCACCCAAGTCCGCAACCTGCCTATCCTAAAAATCCTGCCAATCCTGTCCTCCTGTCTAAAATTCTGTTAATTCTGTTCATTCTGTCTAAAATCCCTTAACTCTGTTCATTCTGTCAAAACCCAACCCTGCCTATCCTGTAAATCCTGCCAATCCTGTCCTCCTGTCTAAAATTCTGTTAATTCTGTTAATTGACTCGCCTTGCTCGCCCTACGGGCTGCCGTTGGCAGTCTTTCTCCGCTCCGCTCCGATTCTGTCTAAAACCCCTTAATCCTGTTCATTCTGTCCCAAAAACCCATGACCAAATACCGCAACAAAGCCTCCGCGCTGCTGACCACGCTTTTTGTCTTGGTCGTTCTCAGCACGATCGTGCTGGCGTTTATGGAAAGCTCCTCGCTGGAGCGGAAGATTTCCCGGAGTATGCAGAATAAATACCAAGCGGAACTCGCAGCTGAGGCGGGGTTAAATGCTTTTATTTCGAAAGCTGCAAATCTTTCCACAAACTATACATTCAATGTGGTTAAGGTATCAACCAACAACTCAGAATACTTTTTCATTGGTAACCCACTCGGCGGCAGCAGTTCCAATGTTGTCTACACTCCTCTTTTTTCAGGAGGTGAGGTTAGTTCAAACAATATTTATTCAAACCCCGTCGTATCATTAACTTCAAATCTAACCATTGCCTCAGGAAAACCAGATGTCCCCTCTTATCTTTTTGCAAGCCAACCCATCGTAGCTTGGATACAAACAAACATATCTACAAGCGGTCCGATTCGATCCATTCGATACTGCTACACCGCCAGCGATCTTGAAGGAGGGGTAAGCCTTCAATTTGCAGGAAATACAAACTCTATAAATGGAACCCATTCCCGTGAAACAAACAATGCCCCATCCTCGATCGCGCTCTTCACAATTTTCGATAATTTCTCGCAGACTGACCCAGGTGAAGTTTTTTCACGCCAGATCATCCAATCCCGTCAAGCATTCCTTACTCCCCAATCCGCACTTCTGCTCGACCAGACTTTTACAAACATATTGGGCTCGCTTTCATCGCGAGTCGGAAGATATGTTGAGCCGGAAATTATTCCCGTTGGCTTCCAATATGCCGATGAAGGGACAAATAAATTTAATATCAATACCAACCTTTCAAGTGTCTCTTCGATCGCGGGAATAATCAGCAGAAACCTGCCGAACTTTGATGCTTCGCGTCGTGGCGGATTCGACCGAGGAAATTATACAGAGACACTTGCGGCCAATATTATTGATTATGCGGATACAGATAATAATCCAACTGTCGGCCCTAATTACAGGGGATTTGATTCATATCCTTTGGTAACGCTTATTGCTCGCCGATATGCTTGGACAAGCGGGGCAGGCGGTGCTGGAAGTCCAATTCAAATCCAAATAAGAACATTTGTAAACTTTTGGAATCCAAGTAGCGTTGCAACGGCAGCTGGAAATTGCAATTTTGAGTATGAGGATTCAAATGGCTTTATTCTGGTAGGGGTTACTCAAAATTTTACTACTGAAACTTTCTCAGGTTTTACCAGCCTGCCCAGCATACCACCTAACGGCTACCTTGTAAGAGAGGTGGGTAGCACCAACTACAGCTTCTCAACTTCCGCCGCAGTGGCATCACCACTTCAGTGGAAAAATATGTCCGCAGATATCAATACAACTTTTCGTTTTCACTGGAACGGTCAGCTCGTAGATGAATTCAGGGGGGGCGCGAAGAACTCCGGAAGTGAGACGGGTAGCTTTCTCCCTTCTGGCGACTCAAAAAGAAGATTTAAAGCAAACGCTACGGCTTTGGACTACAGCATAGGCCAAGTAGGTGATCCTAGGAGCTCTTTCTATATAAATCAGGCCGTCTATCCTCGTAATTATGACGCCAACACTGCGTGGGGAGGGCGGCAATTTTCGTCTGGCATCTCAGATTCAAACTTCAAGGAAGTTCGTTTTACCCGTTGGCCAGATCCTAGTAATGATGGGCCCAACTTTCCGTCAGTGACTGCAGAATCGCCTTTGAGTGGGCCTAATGGACCGCAGTCCGACATCGAGAGCCCGCCTAGCACTTCTGGGAGGCCATGGTTTATTCCACGGAATGGCCGAGGAACTTGGCGGGGCTTCGGGCCCGGAACTGTGCCGACCAGTATCCCGCTACCAACTGCACTTACAAACTTGGCTCCTGCAAGAATCAGCAATGCAGGAAGCTTCTCCAATATTTGTGAATTAGGAAACATTTTCGATCCTTCGCAATGGAATTCCATTACAAATACTTCACCTACCGCATCCACAGCATCAGGTGGAGGATATAGTTTAAGAATTGGCCAAGGTGAGTTCCCGGTTTACAACACGCCAGGGAATCGGTCCTACCAACTTCTTGATCTTTTTACTGTTTCTGCAAACAGAACAAATCAAGCATCCATAAATCTGAATACGGCAACCACCGATGCACTTCGTGCTCTGGTTGCTGGCATTCAATATCGGACCAACCAAAACCTACAACCAACCAACCGCGCGATTTATGCAGCCAGGTCATCTGGAGGGGAAGCAGGCAATAGGTTTGCCGAGGCTGTCATTGCGAGTAGGCCCTACTTGTCGGTCGCACAGTTGTCGAATATCACAAACTCGCTCGGCTATTACTTTGGCAATACGAACCAATGGAGCGGCAACACCAATGAGGGCCCCACAATGTGGAATGACAGCTCAAGGGAAGAACTCTTTTCAGAAATTTATCCGCTAGTAACTGTAAGAAGCAGAAACTTTCTGGTTTTCGTATGCGGGCAGGCGCTTGATGCAAATGGGGATGTGATTTCTTCTGTGGATCGGATTTACAATGTCTTTTTAGAGCCTACTCAAAATGGAAACACCGCAACCATTAATCCCAAAATAATATATGCAAAATAATTTCGTAATAACCCCCGTTTTGATCGCATTTTTTATTTTAAATATTAAAGCTATTGCTGAAGGAGATGTTGGTTTTCTGAATATTATAAATGGAACAGGGAAGCCTTTGGCACTATCCGTCAATGACGCGGAGTTGAACCCTTCATTCCAACATGGTGCCATAACCGGAGGTTTGGTTGTTCCGGCAGGTGTAGTCAGAATATCAGCGAAAATTGAGGGGCTCAAAGATGAGTCGGAACCTCTAAAGATTGAAAAAGACAAATCAAATCTGGCAGTAATTTTACTTGCAACCAACCAAACTGAACCGCAAGAAGAGGTTATTAAAATTGAGCCGCTCGAGTATAAAGTCCGAAATGATGCAGGCTTTAGTGCTGGTATAATTTATGTTGGATCAAAAAATTCAACTACAATAACAACTAAAAAAGGCCCAGTTTTATTAAAAAAATATAAATACCAAGATATGGGTAGTGTTTCATCAAACTTTGCCTTTCGCGTGGAAGATGGGTCAGTTTTTGAAGCCGAGTTTCAAGAACCGCTGCATTATACCTTGGTCTTATTGGATGGTTCGAATATTGAAAAATCAAATATAGTTGTAGTTCCGAATTTTATATTTTCTAAACCAACTTTTAATTAGTGCTTGCGGCCACTAGTAGTTCTTGAGTCAGTCGACAAGATGTGGTGAAACGACCTGACTTGGCTCGGTTTGTGGTGTGGAATTTCCGGCCGGGCAATCCTGTCATGTTGGCGATCGTGGCTGTGGGGTCCCACATATTGACATATTTTTGGTGAGCTGAAGGGGTCGGCATAAATCCTTAATATTTTCAACTCCTGCGGAGCTGGGGTCAGCTGTGGGGTCAGTCCCACATATTGACATATTTTGGTGAGATTAAGGGGCCAGGCAGGAATCCTTAACATTTTCAACTCCTGGGGAGCTGGGGTCAGAAAGCTGCTACGCAGCAGTTGCGGGGAGAGAGTTGAAGGAAGCAAGAATCCCGTCGCTGCAGAGAGGGCGGGCGGCGTTTTTTTTGCGGGCGACATCGTTCATTTGGAAGATGGCCTCGTGATTTTGCAGCACAGCGTGGTAATTTTACAGGATGGCCTCGTCATTTTGGAGGATGGCCTCGTTTTTAATGAGGCGGGCGGTGTGTTTTTCTCCGCGAGCCTCGTTTTTTACTCCCCCAGCGTCGTTTTTTTGCAGGACAGCGTCCTGATAAACGTCGCCCGCGCCGTTTTTGACGAGGGCAGCCCCGCTTGGAACGAGGCAGGCGCTGATAATTTCGATGCATTCCCCCGTCCCCGAGACGGCGCTTCGCGCCTGAAGCTTGGGTCCGCTACGGCGAGCCGACCCTACCAATTGGCTGTAGGGTCAGTCCCACATATTGACATATTTTTGGTGCGTGCGGCCTGGCAAGGACTGCTTGACGCTGTATTTTTCTGCGTTACTTTTATGCGTTATGAAAACTTGCTCGATCATGGAGGCGCAGCATAATTTAGCGGCGCTTGTTCGGAAAGTGGAAGCGGGTTCGGAGTTTGTTGTGACTCGTCGGCGCAGACCGGTGGCACGGATTGTTCCTATAAAACAGGAGGATCCGGTGTTTCCGGATTTCAAGGACCGGGCGCAAAAAATCTGGGGCGTTGCTTGGCAAGGTGCGGGAACGGACGAACTGCTGGATGAAAGCCGGGGAGCGGGCTGTGGGGTCAGTCCCACATATTGACATATTTTTGGTGCGTGCGGCTTGGCAAGGACTGCTTGACGCTGTATTTTTCTGCGTTACTTTTATGCGTTATGAAAACTTGCTCGATCATGGAGGCGCAGCATAATTTAGCGGCGCTTGTTCGGAAAGTGGAAGCGGGTTCGGAGTTTGTTGTGACTCGTCGGCGCAGACCGGTGGCACGGATTGTTCCTATAAAACAGGAGGATCCGGTGTTTCCGGATTTCAAGGACCGGGCGCAAAAAATCTGGGGCGTTGCTTGGCAAGGTGCGGGAACGGACGAACTGCTGGATGAAAGCCGGGGAGCGTGGTGACGCGGTATTACGACACAGGCGTCCTGCTCAAACTTTATACGGTCGAGGAGGGGGCGGATGAAGTGCGGGATTGGGTGGTGCGGGGCGGCGAGGCGTTGGTTTTTACATCGCTTCACCGCTCGGAATGTGTCTCGGCGCTGCGGCTGAAAGTGTTTCGTGGAGAATGCCGTTTGGAGCAATCAACGGCGGCGTTGGCGGCTCTCGATGAGGATGTGGACGCGGGGGTGTTGCGGCCGACGGCTTTGGATTGGGATGCGGTGTGGGAACGGGCGGAGAGACTTGCGCGGGCGCATGGCGCGACCACGGGATGTCGGACATTGGACACGCTCCATGTGGCGAGCGCCCTGCAACTCGATGTGCAAGAAATGGTGACGCGCGACCAGCGCCAGGCGGCCTTGGCCGGAATGGCTGGATTGCTGGTGGTGAATCCGTTGGGGTGAGCTTAAGGGGCCAGGCATAAATTCTTGACGTTTTTAACTCCTTCGGAGCCGTGTCAGAAAGCTGCTACGCAGCAGTTGCGGGGAGAGAGTTGAAGGGGAAGCAAGTATCCCGTCGCTGCAGAGAGGGCGGGCGGCGTTTTTTTCGCGGGCGACATCGTTCATTTGGAAGATGGCCTCGTGATTTTGCAGCACAGCGTGGTAATTTAGAGGATGGCCTCGTTTTTAACGAGGCGGGCGGTGTGTTTTTCTCCGCGAGCCTCGTTTTTTACTCCCCCAGCGTCGTTTTTTTGCACGGACAGCGTCCTGATAAACGACGCCCGCGCCGGTTTTGACGAGGGCAGCCCCGTTTGGAACGAGGCAGGCGCAGATAATTTCGCTGCATTCCCCCGTCCCCGAGACGGCGCTTCGCGCCTGAAGCTTGGGTCCGCTACGGCGAGCCGACCCTACCAATTGGGAACGACGGGGGGCACCCAACGCGCAGTCGGCGCAGCAGCGCCTGTCGAAAAGAGAAGGTAGGGACGCCTCGCCGAGGGTCCCTACTCTCGCGGCGGCTTGCCACGCCGGAGTCGCGAAGCGCGAGGCGGGAGCTGCCCCGTGCCCGAGACGGCGCTGCGCGCCTGAAGCTTGGGTCCGCTACGGCGAGCCGACCCTACCAATTGGGAACGACTGGGGGCATCCAACGCGCAGTCGGCGCAGCAGCGCCCCTCGAAAAGAGAAGGTAGGGATGCCTCGCCGAGGGGTCCCACTCTCGCGGCGGCTTGCCACGCCGGAGTCGCGAAGCGCGGAGGCGGGAACCGCCCTCGTCCCCGTCCCCGAGACGGCGCTTCGCGCCTGAAGCTTGGGTCCGCTACGGCGAGCCGACCCTACCAATTAGGAACGACGGGGGGCACCCAACGCGCGAATGGCGCAGCAGCGCCCCTCGAAAAGAGAAGGTAGGGACGCCTCGCCGAGGGGTCCTACTCTCGCGGCGGCTTGCCGCCCGTGCCCGAGACGGCGCTTCGCGCCTGAAGCTTGGGTCCGCTACGGCGAGCCGACCCTACCAATTGGCTGTGGGGTCAGCATTTCAGCTTGCGGCTTTTTTCTCTTTGCGGGGCCCATTTTTTCGCACTTGCAAAAACCCAAAAACCATCACATAGTAATGCCCAGTGCTTACCTTTGTCGAGTCCCCATTATTTACAACCCAATGCCTCGACCTGTGGTCGGACGCCGAATACTCGGCCTTCCAGCAATTTCTCGCCGCCCACCCCCACGCCGGCGATCCCATTCCCGGTCTGGGCGGTCTTCGCAAAGTGCGTTGGTCCGCCAAAGGCCGCGGCAAACGCGGCGGCGCACGCGTCATTTACCTTCTCCTCGTGCACCCCGGGCTCATCTACCTCTTCCAAGCCTACACCAAAGGCGACCTCGCCGACCTCTCTCCAGACCAGAAAAAACGCCTCAGAACAGCCCTCGAAGACATCAAAAACCACCACGCCAAATGAAAAAAAAGACCCTCACCTTACAACCTGAAGACCTCGTCCGCAGTGTCGAAGAGGTCCGCGATGCTGTCACCGGTCGCCGCAAGCTCACCCTGCGCACCACCACACTGCCCGCCCCGGCCCCCGCCATAGGCCCTCGCGAACTCAAGCAACTGCGCACCCGCCTCAAAATGAGCCAGCCTGTCTTCGCCGCCATGCTCAATGTGCCTGTAGTCACTGCCATCAGTTGGGAAAAAGGCCGCCGCAACCCTTCAGGCGCCGCCCTCCGACTGCTCGAAATCGCCCGCCAACACCCCGAAATCCTCACCGCCGCCTGAACTTGGGAACCGCAGCGCTGGATGGGTATCTGAAGGGGGCAGGCATAAATTCTTGACGTTTTTAACTCCTTCGGAGTCGTGTCAGAAAGCTGCTACGCAGCAGTTGCGGGGAGAGAGTTAAAGGAAGCAAGAATCCCGTCACTGCAAAGAGGGCGGGCGGCGTTTTTTTCGCGGGCGACATCGTTCATTTGGAAGATGGCCTCGTGATTTTGCAGCACAGCGTGGTAATTTTAGAGGATGGCCTCGTTTTTAACGAGGCGGGCGGTGTGTTTTTCTCCGCGAGCCTCGTTTTTTACTCCCCCAGCGTCGTTTTTTTGCAGGACAGCGTCCTGATAAACGACGCCCGCGCCGTTTTTGACGAGGGCATCCCCGGTTGGAACGAGGCAGGCGCAGATAATTTCGCTGCATTCCCCCGTGCCCGAGACGGCGCTTCGCGCCTGAAGCATGGGTCCGCTACGGCGAGCCGACCCTACCAATTGGGAACGACGGGGGGCACCCAACGCGCAGTCGGCGCAGCAGCGCCCCTCGAAAAGAGAAGGTAGGGACGCCTCGCCGAGGGGTCCTACTCTCGCGGCGGCTTGCCGCCCGCGTCCCCGAGACGGCGCTTCGCGCCTGAAGCATGGGTCCGCTACGGCGAGCCGACCCTACCAATTAGGAACGACGGGGGGCACCCAACGCGCAGTCGGCGCAGCAGCGCCCCTCGAAAAGAGAAGGTAGGGACGCCTCGCCGAGGGGTCCTACTCTCGCGGCGGCTTGCCGCGCCGGAGTCGCGAAGCGCGGAGGCGGGAGCCGCCCCCGTCTCCGTGCCCGAGACGGCGCTGCGCGCCTGAAGCTTGGGTCCGCTACGGCGAGCCGACCCTACCAATTAGGAACGACTGGGGGCACCCAACGCGCAGTCGGCGCAGCAGCGCCTGTCGAAAAGAGAAGGTAGGGACGCCTCGCCGAGGGGTCCTACTTTTGCGGCGGCTTGCCGCCCCGTCCCCGAGACGGCGCTGCGCGCCTGAAGCTTGGGTCCGCTACGGCGAGCCGACCCTACCAATTGGGAACGACGGGTGCACCCAACGCGCGAATGGCGCGAGAGCGCCCTCGAAAAGAGAAGGTAGGGACGCCTCGCCGAGGGGTCCCACTCTCGCGGCGGCTTGCCGCCCCCGTCCCCGAGACGGCGCTTCGCGCCTGAAGCTTGGGTCCGCTACGGCGAGCCGACCCTACCAATTGGCGAACGACGCCCGCCCTACATGGTTGCGAGCGGGCTTTCCATGCAAAAGGTTTGGGGTTGCATTCGCCCGATCTGGGGAGTAGTTTGCATGCTATGCTGACATTGGAACGCAGTCCGGTATCTTCGGACCCCGGTGTGTTGGGGGGGGCGGTGGTTTTTCCGGGCACTCGTGTGCCAGTGCAAACTTTAGTGGATTATTTGGCGGATGGTTTTTCTTTGGAGGAATTTCTGGATTTTTTCCCATCCGTGGATCGGCAGGATGCGGAGGCCTTTTTGGAGTTGTTGCAGGGGGAGGTGTGAAAATCCTTCTCGATGAGAATGTGCCTCGGCCTCTGAAGCGCTTTCTTGCAGACCACAAGGTCTCGACCGTTCAGGAGTGTGGTTGGAGGGGTGTCCTCAACGGGGAGTTGTTGAGTTTGGCGGAGGCATCGTTTGATGTTTTTATTCTGGCGGATAAAAACATGAGGTATCAGCAAAAGATGGGAGACCGACGGATTGCAATCCTGGAGTTGCCGACGAACCGTTGGCCTTTGTTGGTGCCGCTGGCCACGCGCCTCGCCAAAGCCGTGGAGTCGATTCGGGCGGGAGAGTATCTGGCTCTGGAAATGGAGGGATAGTGGCAGCGGGGCTGAGGGGTTCCACATAATGACATATTTTTGGTGGTTGAGCGGGTGGACTACAAAAACCTTGAGAATCCCATCCAGATGGCGATGAGCTCGTTGTGATTGCCTTTGAGACGGAAGCCGTCTTGGAAAACAACCGAACGCTCCGATGACAGAGTCCGGTTCATTTGGAAGATGGCTAAACAATACCAAACAACACTTCGATGACCGGTCATCCTCCCATCATGACGACTAAATTCACCTACTGGCAGGAAGATGTCGGAAAGTTCCTTGGTTATCTGAACGACTTTCCGGACCACTGGACACAGGAGGAATCCCTGCAGGATCTCAAGGCTCACCTTCGGGACCTCTACGAAACCTTTTCCGAAGGACACTTTCCGGGGATCAAAAAAGTAGAAGAGTTGGAATTGGCATGAAAAGGCGCGATTTGATTTCCAAAGTCGATTCAGCGATAGAAGAGTTTAGACAGAATTAACAGAATTAACAGAATTAACAGAATGAGTTACAAAGCATCAGTCAGCACTGAAAAATCCCTTCGCTTCTGGCCGCATGTCCTTTCCATGCAATTCTGTTTATTTTGTTCATTGACTCGCCTTGCTTGCCCTACGGGCTGGCGGAGAGGAGTTTTCAGTTTTAAGGATTAAGTTTTAAGTATCGCCTATCCCCCGCCCTCCTGTCCTCCTGTCTAAAATTCTGTTAATTCTGTTAATTCTGTCTAAAATCCCTTAATTCAGTAGATTGACTCGCCTTGCTCGCCCTGCTGGGCAGTCGGAGAGGAGTTTTCAGTTTTAAGAATTAAGTTTTAAGTATCGCCTATCCCCCGCCCTCCTGTCCTCCTGTCTAAAATTCTGTTAATTCTGTTAATTGACTCGCCTTGCTCGCCCTACGGGCTGCCGTTGGCAGTCTTTCTCCGCTCCGCTCCGATTCTGTCAAAAAATACCTTAATTCAGTAGATTGACTCGCCTTGCTCGCCCTACGGGCTGGCGGAGAGGAGTTTTCAGTTTTAAGGATTAAGTTTTCAGTGTCGCCCATCTCCCCTCCTAAAAATCCTGCCAATCCTGTCATCCTGTCTAAAATTCCATAAATTCTGTTAATTCTGTTAATTTTGTCTAAAATACCTTAATTCAGTAAATTGACTCGCCTTGCTCGCCCTACGGGCTGCTGGAGAGGAGTTTTCAGTTTTAAGGATTAAGTTTTAAGTGTCGCCCAAGCCCACAACCTGTAAATCCTGCCAATCCTGTCTAAAAAATTCTGTAAATTCTGTAAATTGACTCGCCTTGCTCGCCCTACGGACTGCCGTTGGCAGTCTTTCTCCGCTCCGCTCCGATTCTGTCTAAAATCCCCCCCTTCTGTAGATCCTGCGGAGGGCGAAAAATGTTCAATTTTCCGCTACGGGGTGCTCAAAGAAAACATTGCGGCATTTGAAAAGGAGTGTATTTTTTCAAGAGTGGAATTCGAATATGATCCCGAGAAAAGCGCCATCAACCTTGCGAAGCATGGGATCGATTTTGACCAAATCCAACTGCTTTGGGATGGCAAGGTGGTTGCCGCTCCTGCCCGGAACAGCTCAGAGCAACGATGGCTTGCGGTCGGGCAGTTGGATTCCAGATTTTGGACTGTAATCGTAACACGGAGAAACAATAAAACACGAATCATCAGCGCAAGAAGGAGTCGAAAAAATGAAATCAAAAACTACAAAGACGCCTAAAATCACTACTCTGGAGAACTTGGAGGAGCGGTTCGACGCCGGCAAGGATGTGAGTGATTATTTTGATTTTCGCGAGCCGTAGTGTGGGGTGGAAAACGCGCGGGAGCCGGTCGCAAGCCTCTTGGCAAAGTGAGGAAGCAAGTGCTTCTCTCGGAGGAGGCGATTCAAAAAATCACCGCGATCGCCAAGAAAAAGAAGCAAAGTTTCTCGTCCGTCATCGAGAACGCCTGCGTGGCTCTGCCATAACCGCACTGCCGCTGCTCTTGCTGTGTGAGGCGCATGGCATCATGGTTCCTAAGTGGCCGTCGTGTTAATCCTGGATCCAGCGATAGAAGAGTTTAGACAGAATTAACAGAATTAACAGAATTATAAGAATGAGTTACAAAGCATCAGTCAGCACTGAAAAATCCCTTCGCTTCTGGCCGCATGTCCTTTCCATGCAATTCTGAATTCTGTGAATTGACTCGCTTTGCTCGCCCTGCTGGGCGGCCGGAGAGGAGTTTTCAGTTTTAAGAATTAAGTTTTAAGTATCGCCTATCCCCCGCCCTCCTGTCCTCCTGTCTAAAATTCTGTTAATTCTGTTAATTCTGTCTAAAATCCCTTAATTCAGTAGATTGACTCGCCTTGCTCGCCCTACGGGCTGGCGGAGAGGAGTTTTCAGTTTTAAGGATTAAGTTTTAAGTATCGTCCATCTCCCCTCCTAAAAATCCTGCCAATCCTGTCCTCCTGTCTAAAATTCCATAAATTCTGTTAATTCTGTTAATTCTGTCTAAAATACCTTAATTCAGTAAATTGACTCGCCTTGCTCGCCCTACGGGCTGCTGGAGAGGAGTTTTCAGTTTTAAGAATTAAGTTTTAAGTGTCGCCCAAGCCCACAACCTGTAAATCCTGCCAATCCTGTCTAAAATTCTGTTAATTCTGTTAATTGACTCGCCTTGCTCGCCCTACGGGCTGGCGGAGAGGAGTTTTCAGTTTTAAGGATTAAGTTTTAAGTATCGTCCATCTCCCCTCCTAAAAATCCTGCCAATCCTGTCATCCTGTCTAAAATTCCATAAATTCTGTTAATTCTGTTAATTCTGTCTAAAATACCTTAATTCAGTAAATTGACTCGCCTTGCTCGCCCTACGGGCTGGCGGAGAAGAGTTTTCAGTTTTAAGGATTAAGTTTTCAGTGTCGCCCATCCTCCCTCCTGTAAATCCTGCGAATCCTGTCCTCCTGTCCTCCTGTCTAAAATTCTGTTAATTCTGTCTAAAATCCCTTAATTCTGTAAATTGACTCGCCTTGCTCGCCCTGCGGGCTGGCGGAGAGGAGTTTTCAGTTTTAAGGATTAAGTTTTCAGTGTCGCCCATCTCCCCTCCTGCCATCCTGTCCAAAAAATCCGATTTCAGGTGTGAACCGTTGTGGGCTTTGTGGCGCTGTGAGAGAACCATGAAGAGCATCAGGCGGCAGGCGCTGATTCCTTATCCTCGAGTGGGGTGGCGCGAGGGCGTGTGGATTGTTCGGGGCAAAGACACCGGCGGGAAGAGTGCTGCGGGTGGCATGGTCCATGCTCTGCAACTCCCACCCTCACCCAAAAGAAACTCCAGATTTTTACAAAAAAACCTTTTTCGCCTGAACATTTGGCCGATATAAAATGTCAAACCCGCACATGACTCTTCCAGACCTCCCTCTGAACCCCCTTTCTATGCGGCTCGCCGCCCTTCTTCAGCCGCTCGTTGGCTGGGCACGCCGCTTCCGCGCCGACCGTGACTTGGCTGCCCTCTTCGGCCCGGCCCGCGACAAGGCCGCCGCTGCGCTCCATTTGGCGGCGTTGTCAAGGGCGGATTTTTCGCTGTTGCCACCTGTCACCGTTCTGCCCGCAGCCGACATGCCTGGCCTGTGGGGCGGATACAGCCGCGAGTTGCGCCGCATTTTTCTTTCCGATGCCTGCCCGCCGGATGCCTTAACGCCGGTGCTGATCGAGGAAATCGGCCACTTTTTAGATCAGGAACTTTGCGCCGAGGAAACGCCCGGTGAGGAAGGCGCGCGCTTCGCCGCCATGGTGCTCGGGTTCGATCTCGCCGAAGCGCACGAGGATGACCGCCTTGCGGAAATCCACTTCATGGGCGCAAGCCACCTCGTGGAAGCCGCCCGCCGCAAGAGAGGTAAAAACGGCAAAGCCGGTGGCAAATCAAGAAATCCAAGAAAGGCAAAAATAGGAAAAAATCCTCGAATAGCCTGAACTCAAAGACACGCGGAGGGATTGCGGTGGCATCCGGCGGCGGAGACGCTGGAGGTGGCGGAGGTGGTCGGAGTGTCTCATAGCGCAAAGAATCTCCGCGATGACAGTTGAAACCTGGACGACTTCTCCCACCCAGCCATTGCTTGGCACCTTTGGCGACGATGCCTTCACTGTGGACAGGGCGGATGTGGAGATCCGCGATCCAGGCGGGAATGACACGGTGTATTCCTCAGTCTCCTTCGATCTCAGCAAGCATCCGGTCGTGGAGAACCTCGTGCTGACCGGCTCGGGGAACATTTCCGGCACAGGAAATCTGAAAGCCAATACCATAGTTGGAAACTCCGGAAACAACTCCCTGAACGGCGGCAGCGGGAAGGACACGATCTTCGGCGGTGGGGGCAACGACACGCTGGATGGTGGGCAGGATGCCGTCGAAGACCTCCTCATCGGTGGCCCGGGGGATGATTTCTATGTTTACCGCGACACCCTGGACCAAATCGTGGAACTGCCCGGCGAAGGCAATGACACGATTCTGACCACCATCAACGAAACCTCGTTGGCTGACCTCGGCATCGCAAATGTCGAGAACCTCACCTTTATCGGCACTGGCTCGGCCACCCTCTCGGGGAACGCTCTCGCAAACGTCCTTACCGGCGGCACCGATGCCGACACGCTCTTCGGGTCTGCGGGGGACACCTTGATTGGTTGGCAGGGCGATGACTTCTATTTCGTCGACAACGTTACCACCAGGATTGTGGAGTTGGATGATGCCCTCGGTGGCAATGATACGATTTCCACCGCGATTCCGACCTATAGCATGGCGGCGGCCACCAATGTCGAAGTGCTGGAATACAAAGGCAGAAGCAATTCAAACCTTACCGGAAATGACGGCAATAACACGATTTACGGAGGATTGACCGTTCGCAATGCCATTCGCGGCGGTGATGGCGATGACTATATATTTGGCGGCGACACCACAGACAGCCTCGTCGGTGGAGCTGGAAACGACACGCTGGTCGTGACCCAATGGGCGGATGGTGTGGTGGTCGGTTCGCTCGGCACCACGCTCCGCGACGGCAAGGGCAGCGACACGCTGGCCGGCGGCGCGGGGGACGACTGGTATGTCGTGAATTCCCAGACGGCTTACACTTATCAGGACACCGAGGGCACCAACACTGTCGCCAGCACGGTGGATTTCTCCCTGAAATACAACCCAAACATCGCCGCCAATATCCAAAATCTCTACCTGATCGGTGATGCGGCGCTGCGAGGAACCGGCAGCGATTCCGATAATCTCATCACCGGCAATGACGGCGACAACCGCCTCGATGCCGGGGCGGGAAATGACACCGTGATCGCAGGTCTGGGAGCGGATGTCGTCAATGGCGGTGCGGGTAATGATTTCCTGGTCGGTGGTGGACAACCTCAGACGGATATTCCTGCCGATGCCGCGACGCCGATCACGCTCGCTGTCGGCCAAAAGTATCAAGGGAAAATCGAATTTCGTCAGGACTCCGACTGGCTTCGGGTGTCGCTCCAAGCGGGTGTGACTTATTATTTTAGAATTGTAAGAGAATATGCAGGGAGCATTAGTGAAGCATTAAGGGTAAATAGTGATGTCGCGTTTGGGGTAGTCGGAGACCAGTTCGGTGAGGTTGGGGATTTTGTTGGATTTTTGACCCATCAGTCTCTAATTTTAAATAGCGATAGATCAAATGCTCTAGGAATTTTAGATTCTACTGATTTACGGCGACCTGTTGACTTTGGTCAACAAAACGGCAAGTTTTTCGAGCAAAATAATATTCGTGGATTTAGCTTCACATCATTTGACGATGGGGAGTTTTATATCCCCGTGACAGCAGCTGGACCGGCATTGGGTTCCTACACTGTCTTCTTTGATGTTAACCCCGATCTCCTCATTCGCGAGGGTGAGTTAGGTTTTATAAGTGACGTTGTTCTCAAGGCATCCAACGACTTCCCCGAAGTCCTCGCCGACAACGCCTCCGACACCTTGATCGGCGGACTGGGGGCCGACAAGCTTGTCGCGGTGGCTGGTCGCGATGCGGAGGGGAATTTCCTTGGTGACATCTTGATGGGTGGCACGAATGGCATCCCTGGGAGTGTGGACTTAGACCATGGGGTCAGTGCGACAGATATAGTAGTCGGGGAATTTTATCAAATTACCTCCCCAGGAACGACGAACTGGGTTAACATTGGTGCCTCAAGCTTGGCTTTAGGCACGATTTTTCAAGCGACTAGTGCTGGAAGCGGCACTGGACAGGTTAGGCAGATCATTGATGCGATCGATATAGCAATTGGAGGATACTATCAGATTACATCTTTGGGAACAACGAACTGGATAAGTTTGGGAGCGGCAAAGTCGGTTGTGGGTGAGGTATTCCAAGCGACTCTTGCAGGAAGCGGCGACGGGCAAGTCGCGTTGCCTCTCGACACGCTTCTCGGCGGTGCCGGTGGCGATCTCATTGATGGTGGGAATGGAATGGATTTAATGATCGGCGGGGCTGGGAACGACACCTACTACATTGATGTTGCTGAGGATATTGTTGTTGAAGAGGACGACGGTGGCACGGATGACCTTGGTGTGTTTAAGATCAGCACGGTCGTTCGGGATTTCGCAACCGACCTCGCTGCCGGTTATTTCGCGTTGGATGACGCAGCCTCGGCTGCCGGTCTGGACTCGAGCACTGGCGAAGGCTTCGATATCGATTTGCAGAACAATTTTGCGAATGTTGAGCATGCCAGCCTCGTGGGTTCCGCGAACCTCTACGTGCTCGGCAATGGCGATCCAAACAGCCTCGTGGGCAACTTCGGCGACAACCTCCTTGTCGGGGCGGCAGGCAACGACACCCTCCTCGGCCAAGGAGGCAACGACTACCTCATCGGCGGCGATGGCGGCGATCTGCTGGATGGGGGATCCGGCCAAAACACGATGGATGGCGGCCTCGGCGATGACACATACATCGTCAACGACCGCAACGACCGCGTGATCAATGAAATCGCTGGTCTCGATGGCGGCACGGATCTCGTGCGCACCTATTTTAACTTCGACCCGATCCAAGGCAGCGAGTTGGAGCAATTCCAACCCAACCAACCCGATAACTCGCCCTCCACGACCAAGGCGCCTTCCTTTGCCTCCAAGGATTTGGAATCCTTCTACAATCTCGAGAACTTCGAGTTGCTCGGCGAAGCGGTCTATGGCGTGGGCAATGCCTTGGGGAATTCTATTACTGCAGGCAACTCCTCTGCGCTCCTACTCGGTATGGGCGGCGAGGATACCTTGATCGGAAATGCCGGCGACGACACACTCTACGGCGACACCCCGGATTTCTACGCCAGCCCAGACCTCTATGCCACGGCGCCCACCGATACGCGCACGAAGGCGTTCATGGACGGCGTGGTCGGTTCCTATGGCAGCGATTACCTCGAGGGTGGCGCGGGGAATGACTACCTCGACGGCGGACGCGGGTTCGACACGATGATCGGCGGGGATGGTAGCGATACCTTCGTGCAGGACCACACGGATGACTATATTGTCGCCACCGGCGGCGGGGGCAATGAACTCATCACCTCCGTGAATATCTCCAAGGCACCGGACGGCATCAGCAAGCTCATGCTCATGGTGAAATCCCAAGACCGCGACGAGAACGGCAACTCGATCACCGGCCAAGACCAGGTTGCCAGCTATGCGTCATTTTTCGGCACCGAGGGTGGAAACAATCGCACGGTGGCTCTTAGTGTGGGTTCGCTTGTTGTAGGGCAGGATAATGCGAACACCATGGAATTGATGTATTCCGTAAACGGAGCCGAGCAGTTCACGACCCTGCATGGAAATCTCTCTGTCGGGCCAAAGTTTGATGATTTGAGGAATGTCGGGAAATACCAGTTCGACCTCTCCTGGGCTGCCGAGCCGTTTTTTGAGTCCGAGGTCGTAGGGTATACCGTGGAATACAAGGCAGTTGGAAATCCGGATGCCATCTGGCTGACCTACGTCAACGGCACATCGCAGGATTTCAAGGGCACCCCGGAGAACCCGGCGCTCACAGTGACCAATTTGGAGGATGGCGCATACGACTTCCGCGTGACCGCCCAACGATTGGCGATTCCTGTTGTGAGGGATGCGGATGGTGCAGGCAAGCCCGTTGCGGCGCAGCATGTCACGCTCCAAGGCGGTGCGGGCAACGACGGTATCTTCGGATTGCGGCTGACCAAGGGCCTTCCCGGAGGTGTTTTGTTAGATGGCTACACTCTTCCGCTGGTGGGTAATAATCCGATCGCGCCACTTCCCACGGGCTTCATTTTCAACCCCGGTCCTTACCAGCACAGGCCGACTCTCCCTCAGGGATTTGCCACGTATGTGGATGGCGGGTTTGGCGACGATCTCCTGGCCGGTGCGTTTGTCAATGACGGTTCCGGTGATGACTACGAGTTCCAAGGGATTACTTTCAAGGGACTCAACACGCTTGATGGCGGTCAAGGGAGCGATACCTTTGTGGTGCTCAACGGTGGCCAAGCACTCGGCGATGAGTTTGACTGGGTTATGAAGCGTGGGAACGAAACGCCTGTGAACTACGGCGAAGGCGGTGTCGGAGCTTCGCTCAATGGCGGCCAACACAATCTTGTGATCTCCGCAGTGTCCTACCTCAGCTTGAGTGACACCTTGATCCACCAAGGCAAATACATCGACCAACTCGGACTAGCTGGTGCCGGCCAATTCGGCATGGGCAACCGGTTGGACAATTATATTTACGACGGAGGGTTTGGATTGAACACCCTCGTCGGCGGCACCGGGCGCGACAGCATCGTGGGTTCCGGAGCGGGAAATGTGCTTATCGGCGGCAATGCCTATGGCCTCGATAATGTCGGGTTCGCTATCCGGGATTTTGCCTCGATTGCGGATGGAGGAAATGGATTAACATCCAGCATCTTCCGCGATACCGACCCGATTCCTGCCGACCCGAATGGTCCCGGAACCGCCGATCCCAGCCAGTTCTGGTTCGTGCCCGGCTACTACGGCAGGGTCTTCGACCCCAATCGCAACCGAGACACTTTGGTCGCCAACGATGCCTCTACCCTCGACGGCGGCGCTGGTTACGACTCATTGGTCGGTTCGGAAACCGACAATAAAAAGGGCGACAACTTCTTTGTGAGCGCCGGGCCTGGAGAGATTGAACCCGGGTTTTCGAAATTTATTGAATTCGGTGACGCCGTCTTCGGTAATGGCGGTAACGACACCGTGACCTTCACCGACTCCGACAACCTCTGGTGGACGGGATATGAAGAAGGCGAGACCCTTGCCATGAACAGCTACACAATCGCCGAGGACATCTCCAACCTTGTTCTCCAAATGGGCGCTCCTACCGCGCGGGATGGCACGGGGAACGCTTCATCCACAGGCAACCCAGGAACAGGATCCAACCTCATTGTTGGAAATGAGTTCGACAATATCCTCTTTGGTGGAGGAGTTGGGGCGACCGGTATCGATACGCTAATTGGCGATGGGAATGTGGATGTCGATGGGGATGGGGTCATCGATCTCGATGGGTCGCGAAGCTCGGATAATTTCATTGTGGATGATGGGAAAGGAGTGCGAGAATACAGAGGTGCAATGACTTGGGAGCCTGAGATTGAAAATGTGGCGGCGGATCCAACCGCCGGGACTCCAGCGCGTTGGGTCTGGAGAAAAGCAACGTCTGTTTACAAGGACGATGATTTTGTTGTGATTAGGGACTTTGAACCCGGAGATGTTCTTACATTGAATGGGGATATTAATGAATTTTCGATCGGCGCATTGCCTTCAAGCGATGATTCTAAAAAATTGGGCGATATCAAGGTGACACCATCCGGCGTTGACGGATCTGAGGAGTTTACTGGAATGGAGTTCGGAATTTATTATACTGGTAAAGTTCAGTCGACCGCCGACACATTAACTGGTGCTATTACAACGATAGGTATTGAGGCTCCTAAGCTTATTGCTGTGATTAAATCCTCAACGGATCTATTAGATACTAACAGGGATGGTGCTCTTGGGTTTGATGCTAATTTTGATGGAGTGCAAAACAACGAGTTAGTCGCAAGAAATGGCTACACGGGGGAAACCTACCTGCAATCAGATTATGCCAATGCACCTAAAACTATGGGTTGGGGGCAATTTTATGAGTTGGGCACTAGCAACTTTGCACAATATGTGGACCAACCTTATACGCCACAAGCCAGCATCGCCTCACTCTCGGACTTGATGGGCCAGATTGTCTGATCCCTTTGGAAATATTCCTAAGCATGGAAGAGTCAAAAAACCCACCCCCTGTAGCAGCGGCGGTCTATGACCGCCGAGCCTGCAGCCCAAGCGTCCCGCCCTACATTTCAGACCGCAAAAAATTCTCTAAATTCTGTTAATTCTGTCCCCAACTCCTCTGGCTCTTGACCATCTAGTGAAATGAAAAAAATCTGGCTCTTTGCTCTGTTGATTCTTGCCGCAGTGATCGGGCTGGTCCTGACCAGCAACCCCAGTCCCAACTCAGCAGCCCGTAGTAGCACAGACACCGCCCCTGTAGCGGCGGTCTATGACCGCCGAGATAGTAACACAGGCGTCCCGCCTGTGATGGAACCACCAAGGCAGGCGGGACGCCCGCCCTACACTTCCACCCCCGCAGCTGCCGAATCCACCATCAGCGAAGCTGCACAAATCGCTTCATTTGTATCCGCGCCCATTGCAATTCAAGATGGCGGCAGGGAGCGTCAGTTTGAGCTTGCTACGGACCAACTGTATCTGCGCGGCGTGGATGGGGCTTCCCGCATCCTTTCGATTCCAGCCACGGATTCCCCCGAGGCCTTCGCCGCCGCCATCGAACAAGCCCGCGCCGATCACGGCACCGAGCCTGAACTCGTCCTTTACCCCGCAGGCTTCCCGCGCGACGAATTCACCCGCCGTATTGTCACGCGCGAGGTGGTCGTGAACGCCCCCACCCGCGCCGAGGCGGATGTCCTTGCGGCTGACCAAGGGCTTGTCTTCCAAAAAGCCCCCGTCTTCGCGCCGAATGCTTTTGTTTACGAGGCTCCGACCTCTCTCGCCGCCTTGGGTGTTCTTTCACAACAGGTCGCCGAAGTTACGGCAACCCCACTTTTGGCAGGAAAGGGCGCCAAATTGCGTATGCCGAATGACCCGTTTGTTCAACTTCAATGGCACTTGAAATACCAAGGCCAGCAGGGGGCGGTTGCGGGCACCGATATCAATGTGGAGTCCGTTTGGAACTACCCCTCCACGAACGCTTCAGATTCCATCCGGGGCAGGGGAGTCGTCATCGGCATCGTGGATGACGGCATGGAGTGGAGCCATCCCGATCTGGCTCCGAATGTGATCAAGGAGCTTCAATACGACTGGAATGGGCAGGATAATGATCCCCAGCCGGATTACTTCAAGGTCGATGCGGATGGATATCTCGATCCTGACAATCACGGCACCGCCTGTGCCGGCGTCGCTGCCGCCCGCGGCAACAACCGCATTGGAGTCAGTGGAGTGGCTCCGGAGGCCAATCTTGCAGGCATGCGGTTGATCGCGGGTCCGAGCACCGACCTCGACGAAGCCGAGGCCATGACCTGGAAAATGGGAGACATCCATGTCTTGAGCAATAGTTGGGTCTACCCGCCCTTTCAAAGCACTCCCAACTGGTCATTAGCCTGGTATCCGCTCCGCGAGAACGGCCCGCTGACAGAGGCGGCGCTGAAATATGCTGTGGATTATGGCCGAGGCGGCAGGGGGACGATTATCACCTTCGCTGCGGGAAACTCTGACGAGTTTTATGTCATGCAAGAGGACCAAAGCATCACCTCTGAAAAATCCGGTGCCCGTATGGATTTCAGCGCTCTGCAAAGTTCCATCTACACCATCGCCGTCGGTGCGGTGAATAGCATGGGGGTGAAATCCAACTACAGCCAAATCGGTGCAGCGCTGCTGATCAGCGCACCCTCCAACACAACGGACGGTTCCGGCCTCGGCATCATGACCACGGACAACAAGGGGCGTTTCGGATACAATCCGGGATTTGATTCGGATGATTTTCCCGGTTCCGGGGATGTTACAAAAACATTCGGTGGAACCTCCTCCGCCTGTCCCGTTGTCTCCGGCGTGATCGCGCTCATGCTGGAGAAAAATCCCGACCTCGGCTGGCGTGATGTGCAGGAGATTTTGATTCGCTCGGCGGTGAAGGTCGATGAAGACGACGCCGACTGGATCGAGAACGGTGCCGGTCTCCACTTCAACGACAAATACGGTGCTGGCCTTGTGGATGCCGCTGCTGCCGTGAATCTTGCATCTAATTGGAACAATCTCGGCCCGCAAAAAACTCTGACCGTTCCAACCAACAACACAACAGAGGTTTCTGCAGATTCGACGGTTACTCGAACATTTGCTGTGAGTGGCAACGAGCTTCGTGTCGAGCATGTCACGCTGCGTCTGACGATCGAGGACATCAAAAAGGCAATCTCACAATCACGCTCACTTCCCCGGATGGAACGGAAAGCGTCTTTTGCGAACCGCACAGCGATAACGACCCCGAGGATGGCAACGAATTCACCAATTGGACCTTCATGACCGTGCGCAACTGGGGCGAGATGTCGAATGGCACTTGGACACTGACGATCACCAGCGACAGTGCCACGCCCGGCAGTCTCACGGAGGCCGATCTTGTCGTCTATGGCACGGATCCGGTGGCGACGGGCAATCCCCACCGGTGGTAACAGTGCAAGCCTCGCAGTCGAGTGTGTTCGTCGGCTCGATTCTCACCCTCAACGCCACGGCCATCGACCCGCATGCGTCCGATGCCCATGCCCCAATCACACTGGAAGCGTTTATGGACGGTGATTCCTTGGGCACTTCAGAAAATGGCACTTGGACACTCCAAGCGAATGCCGTTGGGAACTACACCTTCACTGTGAATGCAACCGGTGAAGGCGGGGAAGCCACCTCGCGGGGCATCGAAGTCGAGGTGCTGCCGCTTCCCATTGCCGCCTGGGATTTCGATACAACCACTTCCAGCGTAGTGCCGCTGGGAACAGTGATCCAATCCGCGAGAAAATACCCTGCCAATTTCGGTTCCGGGAATTTGACATTCAGTGGCGCATTCACGACCTCCAACAGCTCCAACCGCTGGAGCCATCAAAACGGGGAAATCTGGGTGGGTTCCGGCACTCCGCTCAACGCGGTGGCGGAGATGTTGGAGCCCTTGACCAACCAGGCGCTTCTGCTTCGCGGCGGGAAAAATATCGGAGCCGAAGGCAAATCTCTCGTTTTCGAGTTCAGCATGGTGGGCCGTTCCAACCTGAATGTGAGCTACTCCGCCACAGGAGACCCCACAGGTGAGCCGGGGTTTACCGCCCATGTGTGGGAATACAGCTCCGACGGCGAAACTTGGAGGGATCTGCAACCCGTTGTCGTTCCGACGGGTCAGGCGAGCTTGTCCAATCCGGCCGGCTACGCCAGGGTTGAGTTGCCTGAATTTTCCGATTTGGCAGACAAGGAGCAGGCCTACCTCCGGGTTCGCCTCACCGGAGCCACGGCCGCCTCGGGCGTAAATCTCATCGACAACATCATTCTCGCGGCGGAGCCGGTATCCCCGCCATCCGTTGAGGAATCCTTCACGGTGCTGGAACGCTCTGCGGCAACGCTGTATATGGGCGGAGGTGGGCCATCCAAGTCGCCCGTCGATCCTTCAGAACTCCTTGAGGGATCGGAATCCTCCATTGATTTAGTATCTTGCGAACCCACTGACCACACAGATTCCGATGCCCTCGGCTGGGTGGTCGTGCCGCCCGCCATTCACGAGATGGTCGTTCATGCCGAGGTGGTGGATGGATCGCAGTTCCTGACCGCCCCCGGCAGCCTCCTGTCGGCCACCGAGGAGGGCAAGGTGCTCGGATTGGCCGAGCCGATCCCGCAGACCACACGCTACGAACTGGGCATCACCTCTGCCGACCCGAATCCCGAGCCGTTGCGGTTGAAAGTCTACGATGCCGCCACCCAAGGAATCCTGGTGCTTGACGAGAAGGTGCCATTCACTGCCGGCGGCACCATCGGATCTCCTTCTGTGCCCAAGCGCTACCGGGTCGCCTACGAGGAAGTCGAGCAAGTGGTCGAGGTGGCGCCCGGTTGGAACACCTTCACCACCGCAGTGAATCCCGATCCCGCGACGCTCGCCGGAGCGCTGGCCGACTACGACGCCAGTGAAGGCGACCGCCTCCTCGGCCCCGCCGCCGAGGCCGCCGTGGTCGACGGGCAATGGACCCCCGCTGGGTTCACGCTTGATCCCGAAGCGACCTATTCCCTCCTGCGCCAAGCGTCGAATGCCTCGCAGATCATCTTGAAAGGCAAGGCGCTTGATGAGGCCGAGCCCGCCGAACCGGCACCCTCGCCAGCCTCGCATTATGGGCAATGGATCAACCTGCCGCCGGATGCAGTGACCACCGCGGATTGGGTGGACAGCGACAATGACGGCATCGATGACCGTCGGCAACCCGGCCCCGGCCAACCGATCCCGGATCAGAAAAAACCCGAAAAATCAGCCGCCTTGGGCACCTCAAGTGGATCGAATAGCGGATCCTCCCACGCGCACGGTTCCCACGCGGCATCCCCCGCCAGCTCGGAGAAATCCTCCAAGAAGTCCAAGCCCTCGAAAAAATCGAAATCCACCCAGAAGTCGAAGGATTCCGAGAAGAAAAAGTCGGGCAAGAAAAAGAAAAATCGCGGTTGACCCGACCCATGACCTTAGCGACGTTCGACATGCCGCAGATGTGCCCCAACCAAGCATAGAGTTGTTTTTATTCTGCATTAAAAATTATAAATAAGCAAATTACAAATATTTAAGTCTACAAAAATCCCATGAACTTGCCCGTTTCCCTCATCCTTCTTCCGTTTTTGTCCGCCTGGAGCCGCCGTGCCGGAGCCATGGAGGATCTTCGCTGCATCTTTGGAAGCGCGATGGACTCCGAACGCGCCGCCCAATGGCTTCACAAATTTCAGCAGGGGGATTTCGCGGAACTGCCGCCAGTGGTGACCCTCGAGGCCGAGCGGATGCCAGGGTTGTGGGGTGGCTATAGCCGGGAGAAAAACCGCATCTACCTCTCCGCCGAGTGCCCACCCGAGCGGGTGGCCGAGGTGTTGCTGGAGGAGGTCGGGCACTTTTTGGATCGCGCATTGTGCGCTGAGGAGACCCCCGGTGAGGAAGGGGCGTGCTTTGCCGCATTAGTCCTTGGAATCGCACCGACAGCCGCGCAACGCGCTGCCTGGCGGTCCGAGGAAGGCTGGGGTGTGGTTTACGACGAGCGCAACGAATCGGTGCTCGTCGAGGGCGCCAAGAAAAAGAAATCCGGCAGGAAAAAGACCAAGGCGGATGGCGGGTCTTCCAAGAAAAAGACCAAAAGCAATCGCAAGAAAGCCGGAGGCGGCGGCACGAAAAAGAGTTCGAAAATCCGCCTGAGCCTTGGTGCGGAAGCTGCAGGCAATGGCGGCGGTGGGTCAAGTTCCGGCGGCGGGAGCGCCCCGGCTCCTGCGCAGCCACCGGTGGTGGCTCCGCAACCCCCAACACCTCCGACGAGCAACACTATCCAATCCTACCCGGGCGAAACCCTTTCGAGCGCCTCGGCAAATGCCACCTTCTTGGTGTCCAGCACGGATGTCTACATCGCTGGAAACCTTTCTGGCACCGAGACGATCAAGACCGAGGTCGCTGGATTTTCCCTACGCAATTTCCCTAAGATCGAGAATTTGAGTTTGACCGGAGGGGCAAACATTTCCGCCGAAGGCAATGACCTGAGCAATGTGCTCACCGGCAATAGCGGCAAAAACACATTGTCCGGCCTTGGTGGAAACGACACGTTGCTGGGTCTTGCGGGGGATGATTTGTTGGATGGCGGCGCCGGTAACGACAGCATGGTCGGTGGAGCGGGAAATGATACCTATGTAGTCGATGCCGCAGGCGATATCGTGGTGGAAAATGCAGACGAGGGAATCGACCTGGTCCGCGCCTCGGTTACCCATACATTGGCTGCAAATGTCGAGCATTTGGAATTGACGGGCTCCGCCGATATCAACGGAACAGGCAATGAGTTGAACAACTCGTTGACCGGCAACAGTGGGAACAACGTGCTATCAGGCTTGGGTGGCAACGACACGCTGCTGGGTGGCGGGGGAAATGACACGCTTCTCGGCGGGGGCGGGGAGGACTTGATCGACGGCGGCACTGGTGCCGACAGCATGGTGGGCGGGGCGGGGAACGACACCTATTTCGTGGATCATGCCGACGACAAGGTCTTTGAAAATGCCGGAGAGGGCACGGACACGGTGATTAGTTCGGTCGATCACACGCTGGCGGCGAATGTCGAGCATCTTGTGCTCACGGGCGCGGCGGTGAGTGGCACAGGCAATGTGCTGTCCAACTCGCTGACTGGAAACGCCCTCGGGAACAGCCTGGATGGCGGCGCAGGTGTGGACACGCTGGTCGGCGGTCTCGGGAACGACACCTATTTCGTGGACGCGTTGGGCGATGTAGTGATTGAAAACGCCGGAGAGGGCACGGATTTGGTGATTAGTTCGGTCGATCACACGCTGGCGGCGAATGTCGAGCACCTTGTGCTTACGGGCACGGCAGGGCACGGCACGGGCAACGCGCTGGCGAACAGGATCACCGGCAATGCGCTCGGCAACAGCCTCGATGGCGGTGCCGGAGTGGACACGCTGGTCGGCGGTCTCGGTAGCGACACGTATTTCGTAGATTCGGCAAGCGATTTAGTGGTTGAAAACGCCGGAGAGGGCACGGATGTCGTGGTCACTTCTGTGAGCGGCTATACGCTGGCGCAGAATGTGGAGCAGTTGATCCTGTCGGACGGAGTGGTCTCTGGCGCGGGAAACACGCAGGCGAACACACTGACGGGCAACGCCTCTGGCAACAGCCTGGATGGCGGTGCCGGCGTGGATACGATGGTCGGCGGAGCGGGGAACGACACCTATTTTGTGGATGAGTTGGCAGACGTCGTCATCGAAGCGGTGGACGGCGGCACGGACACTGTGGTGACCTCGGTGGAAGGCTACACCCTGGCGGAAAACGCCGAGCAGTTGGTCTTGGGGAGGGCATTGTTTTCGGCACGGGGAACAATGCGGCGAACACCCTGCGGGGCAACGAACTAGGGAACAGCCTGGATGGCGGCGCAGGTGTGGACACGCTGGTCGGCGGTCTCGGGAACGACACCTATTTCGTGGACGCGTTGGGCGATGTAGTGATTGAAAACGCCGGAGCGGGCACGGATTTGGTGGTGGCCTCGGTGAGCGGTTACACGCTGGGAGCCAATGTGGAGCAGTTGACACTGGCCGATGGCGTCATTGCAGGCACGGGGAACAGCCTCGATAATACAATCACCGGAAACACCGCAGACAATCTTCTCGATGGTGGAACCGGCAACGACACACTGATCGGCGGAGCGGGGAACGACACCTACGTGGTGGATGCCGTCGGCGATGTGGTGGTGGAAGCAGCGGACCAGGGGATCGATGTCGTGCGCGCCTCGATCAGTTACACGCTGGGAGACAATCTGGAAGCGCTGGAGTTGACGGGCACCGAGGACATCGCCGGCACAGGCAATGCCTTGGACAACGAAATCACAGGCAACAGTGGGAACAATGAGCTTTCCGGGTTGGGCGGTGACAACACATTGATCGGCGGCGACGGCAACGACACGCTGCTCGGCGGAGCGGGCGATGACAGCCTTGTGGGCGGTGATGGGGATGACAGCCTTGTGGGCGGTGGTGGGAAAGATACGCTGCTGGGTGGAGCCGGAAATGACACGCTGGTGGTAGATCCAGCGGACACAGTCATTGTGGACGGCGGTGAAGGAAACGACACGCTGCGATTTGTCTCCACCACCGGAATGACCCTCGGGGACGCCGACTTCGGCGGGTTTTCCAACATCGAGGCCTATGATTTCAACGGAGTGGTCGGGGATGTGGACATCACGATCGGAAACAACGCCCAGGCACTCGGCATCGGCACGCTCTCCGGCGGCACGGCGAACTCGACCCTCACGGCGAATGCCGACTACTCGGGCGCTGTTCATTTCACTGGAGGCGCAGGTGCCGACAGCCTGAGCGGTAATAGCGGGAACGACACACTGCTCGGCCTGGGTGGCAACGACACGCTCCTCGGGGGCGATGGCGACGATCTTCTCGATGGCGGCACGGGCAACGACAGCATGGTGGGCGGAGCGGGCAATGACACCTATGTGGTGGACTCCGCAGCCGACGTGGTGGTGGAAGCGGCAGGCGGGGGCACAGATGTGGTGCGGGCGTCGATCAGCTACACCTTGGGAGCAAATATCGAAACGCTCGAACTCACCGGCACAGCAGTCAGAGCCACAGGGAATGCCGAAGCCAATACGCTTGTCGGCAACGCCATCGCGAACAGCCTCGACGGCGGCGCCGGCGCCGACTCGATGATCGGCGGGGCGGGGAACGACACCTATTTCGTGGACCATGCCGGTGACAAGGTCTTTGAAAATGCCGGCGAGGGCACGGACACGGTGATTAGTTCGGTCGATCACACGCTGGCGGCGAATGTCGAGCACCTTGTGCTCACGGGCGCGGCGGTGAGTGGCACAGGCAATGTGCTGTCCAACTCGCTGACTGGAAACGAACTCGGGAACAGCCTGGATGGTGGCGCAGGCGCGGACACGCTGGTCGGCGGTCTCGGGAACGACACCTATTTCGTGGACGCGTTGGGCGATGTAGTGATTGAAAACGCCGGAGAGGGCACGGACACTGTAATCAGTTTGGTCGATCACACGCTGGCGGCGAATGTCGAGCATCTGGTGCTTACGGGCACGGCGCGCAATGGGACGGGCAATGCCGAAGCCAACAGCATCACCGGCAACGACGGGTCCAACGTGCTTGAGGGCCTAGGGTGGCAACGATACGCTCCTCGGGGGCGATGGCGACGATCTCCTTGATGGCGGCACGGGCAACGACAGCATGGTGGGCGGAGCGGGCAATGACACCTATGTGGTGGACTCCGCAGCCGACGTGGTGGTGGAAGCGGCAGGCGGGGGCACAGATGTGGTGCGGGCGTCGATCAGCTACACCTTGGGAGCAAATATCGAAACGCTCGAACTCACCGGCACAGCAGTCAGAGCCACAGGGAATGCCGAAGCCAATACGCTTGTGGGCAACGCCATTGCGAACAGCCTCGACGGCGGCGCCGGCGCCGACTCGATGATCGGCGGGGCGGGGAACGACACCTATTTCGTGGATCATGCCGGTGACAAGGTCTTTGAAAATGCCGGCGAGGGCACGGACATGGTGATTAGTTCGGTCGATCACACGCTGGCGGCGAATGTCGAGCATCTTGTGCTCACGGGCGCGGCGGTGAGTGGCACAGGCAATGTGCTGTCCAACTCGCTGACTGGAAACGAACTCGGGAACAGCCTGGATGGCGGAGTTGGCGCGGACACGCTGGTCGGCGGTCTCGGGAACGACACCTATTTCGTGGACGCGTTGGGCGATGTAGTGATTGAAAACGCCGGAGAGGGCACGGATTTGGTGGTGGCCTCGGTGAGCGGTTACACGCTGGGAGCCAATGTGGAGCAGTTGACACTGGCCGATGGCGTCATTGCAGGCACGGGGAACAGCCTCGATAATACAATCACCGGAAACACCGCAGACAATCTTCTCGATGGTGGAACCGGCAACGACACACTGATCGGTGGAGCGGGGAACGACACCTACGTGGTGGATGCCGTCGGCGATGTGGTGGTGGAAGCAGCGGACCAGGGGATCGATGTCGTGCGCGCCTCGATCAGTTACACGCTCGCCAATAATGTCGAACACTTGAGACTGGCCGGTTCGGGAAATCTCGCCGGCACCGGCAATGCTTTGGACAACGAAATCACCGGCAACAGTGGGAACAATCTGCTTTCCGGGTTGGGCGGTGACAACACATTGATGGGCGAAGCGGGCAACGACACGCTGCTCGGCGGAGCGGGCGATGACAGTCTTGTGGGCGGTGATGGGGATGACAGCCTTGTGGGCGGTGGCGGGAAAGATACGCTGCTGGGTGGAGCCGGAAATGACACGCTGGTAGTAGATCCAGCGGACACAGTCATTGTGGACGGCGGTGAAGGAAACGACACGCTGCGATTTGTCTCCACCACCGGAATGGCCCTCGGGGACGCCGACTTCGGCGGGTTTTCCAACATCGAGACCTACGACTTCAGCGGAGTGGTCGGGGATGTGGACATCACGATCGGGAGCAACGCGCAGGCGCTCGGCATCGGCACGCTCTCCGGCGGCACGGCAAACTCGACCCTCACGGCGAATGCCGATTATACGGGCGCGGTTCATTTCAGCGGAGGAGCCGGAGCCGACAGCCTGAGCGGCAACAGCGGTAACGACACGCTTCTGGGCGGTGGAGGGAACGACACGCTCCTCGGGGGTGATGGCGACGATCTTCTCGATGGCGGCACGGGCAACGACAGCATGGTTGGCGGAGCGGGCAATGACACCTATGTGGTGGACTCCGCAGCCGACGTGGTGGTGGAAGCGGCCGGCGGGGGCACAGATGTGGTCCGGGCCTCGATCAGCTACACACTTGCAGACCATATCGAAGCGCTGGAACTGACGGGAACCGTGGCCCTCAACGGCACCGGCAACGCTGCAGATAACACCATCACCGGCAACAACGGAAATAATGTGCTTTCCGGGTTGGGCGGGAACGACACGATTCTTGGCGGCGATGGCAACGACAGCCTCGACGGTGGCACGGGCAACGACAGCATGGTGGGCGGAGCGGGGAATGACACCTATGTGGTGGATGCCGTCGGCGATGTGGTGGTGGAAGCAGCGGACGAGGGGATCGATGTTGTGCGCGCCTCGATCAGTTACACCCTGGGAGACAATCTGGAAGTGCTGGAGTTGACAGGATCGGATGCCCTTAACGGCACCGGCAACGACGCAGACAACACCATTATCGGCAACAGCGGGAACAACTCGCTCTTTGGTTTGGGCGGCAACGACACCCTCCTCGGCGGCGCAGGCGACGACACCCTCTTCGGTGGCGACGGCAACAACAGTCTCGTGGGCGGTGCAGGCAACGACCGTTTCGAATTCGCCAGCGGGGCGCAACTGGCCAACAACACGGTGGTAGGTGGCACAGGCACCGACACGCTTGCATTCACGGCGGCGGGTGCTGTGACGGATGCGCAGTTTGCAAATGTGAGCGGGGTGGAGGTCGTGGAGGCCTCGTCGCTTGCGGGGAACTCGATTGTGTTGGGTGTGAATGCGCTGGCCTCTGGCGTGGCAACGCTCAAGGGCGGAGCGGCAGGAGGCGACACGCTGAGCGCGGGGGGCTACACGGGAGCGAACGCGAAGATTTGGATCGATGCGAGTGGATCGACCCTTGGCAGCACGCTGGTTGGCGGGTTGGGAGATCCGGCATTCACAGGCGGCAACACGCTGCACGGCGGCAGCGGAGCGGACTTGATCCAGGTGGCGACATCGGCGGTGCTCAACAACGCGTCGATTGTGGGCGGGCTGGGAACCGACACGGTGCAAGTGACCACCGACGGGCAGATCGTTGTGGACACCGATCTGGACAGGTTGACAGGCATCGAGGCGCTCCAACTGGCCAACGGAGCCAACAGCGTGACGCTGGGAATCAACGCGCAAGGACTGAATCGCATCACGACAGGAAGCGGTTCGGACACGCTCACCGCAACATCAGCCTTTGGCACGACAGCGATCACGCTGGACGGCGGAGCGGGAGACGACCGGTTTGTATTTGATAATGCGACGCAGATGGCTGCGGCGAGTCTGATCGGCGGCACTGGGACAGACACCTTGGCGCTCGGTCAGGCGACGGTGCTGGGCAATGGTGATGCGTTTGCAAAAGTCAGCGGCATGGAAGTGCTGCAAGCGGCAGCGGCTGGGGAAAGTAGCTTTGTGTTGGACGCCACGGCGCAGGCGGCAGGCATCCGCACGGTGATCGGTGGATCGGGCAAGGGCACGCTGGACGCGAGCGCCTACACGGTGGACGTAACGCTGGACGCCAGCGCGAACGCGAATACAGGAGTGGGGCAAGGGGCAACATTGCTTGGTGGAGCGGGGAATGACGCGTTCCGGTTGCTGAACAACAACGTGCTGTCGGTGAGTTCGATCGTGGGCGGAGCAGGCAGCGAAACGCTGACCTTTGCCGAGGATGGCCTCTCGATCACAGACGACATGTTCGGGACGAATATCCAGGAAATCGAAGCGATCCAGACGCGCAACGGAACGAACTATGTGGAGGTGGGCGCAAATGCCGCAGCGGCTGAGCTTGCGACCGTGATTGGCGGGAGCGGAGCGGACACGATCGAGGCGGGGGCGTTTAATGCCGCGCTGACGATCGATGCGGGAGCCGGGAGTGATGTGATCACGGGAAGCGCCACGCATGCGAATCGCATCCTCGCTGGAGCAGGCAATGACTCAATCACGCTGGCCGACGCGGCAGCGGTGGGGCGGAGCACGGTGATTGGCGGAGACTGGCAACCTGATACGCTAGGCTCTTGAGCAGGCAACGACACGCTTGGCGACTCGCAGCTGGCCCATGTGAGTGGGGTAGAAGTGCTGAGAGCCGCGGCAACAGGCGCTTCCTCGCTGACGGTGGGATCCAATGCGCAAGCGGGAGGCATTCGCACAATCCTGGGCGGCGATGGCAACGACACACTGAATGCGGCGGCCTACACGGTGGGAATGACACTCGGCGGCGGAGCCGGCAATGACAGCCTTGTGGTGTCGACGGGCGCGGTGCTCGGGCAGAGTTCTGTGGTTGGCGGCGATGGGGAGGACACCTTGACATTCGCGATCGACGCGTTGTCGGCGACGGATGCGGATTTTGAGAATGTGTTCACCACTGAGGTGCTCAAAACAGCCAACGGCAACAACCGCATCATCCTCGGCACCAACGCCCAGACGGCAGGCATCGCCACAGTCGTCGGCGGCATAGGTAATGACACGTTGAACGCCTCGGCGATGACCCGCGGGGTGACGCTGGACGGCGGAGCAGGCAGTAACTCGCTTTTGGGAGGCACGGGGGATGATTACTATGTGATCAATTCCAGCGCCGACATGGTGGTGGATGCCGGAGGCATCGACACGGTGGCGACAAGCGCCACGCAGACGACGCTCGCCAGCAACATCGAAAACCTGGTATTCACCGGCAGCGGCGACGCGACGCTGACGGGTAATGCGGCAGCCAACTCGATCGTCGGCAATGCGGGCTCGCAAACGCTCATCGGCGCGGGCGGGGATGATACCTTGGATGGTGGAGAGGGAGCCGACTCGCTGGTCGGCGGGGACGGAAACAATTTTTACGTCATTGACGATGCGGGGGATGTGATCGTCAACGAAACCGGAGGAACGGATACGGTTCTTTCCAAGTTGGAAGACTACACGCTGGGGGCCGGTATCGAACGGCTTGTGTTGGGCGAGGGGATCGTCGCTGGTAGGGGCAATGAGCTTGCCAACACGCTGATTGGTAATGCAAGCGACAACAGCTTGGATGGCGGCGCTGGAGCCGACTCGATGGTCGGCGGCCTCGGGAACGATACCTACTTTGTGGACAATGCGGGTGATGTGGTGGTTGAAAATGCCGAAGAGGGAATTGATATGGTGATCAGTTCGGTCGATCACACACTGGCGGCGAATGTCGAACATCTTGTGCTCACAGGGACGGCGGTAAGCGGCACGGGTAACGCGCTGGCGAACTCGATCACCGGCAACGATCAGGGCAACAGCCTGGACGGCGGAGCGGGGATCGACACGCTGATCGGCGGAGCCGGGAACGACACGATCATCGGGTCGCAGGAAGACGCGTTGCTGGACGGCGGAGATGATATCGACACGCTGGCAATCGGGGCAAATTTCACGTCGAGCGGAGATGGTCAGATCGTGAACATCGAGAACGTGGTGGTGACAGCCACTGGGTTGCTGGTGAATCTGGGCAATCAGAGCGAAGGGTTTGCAGTAACGGGCTTCGCGAGCGGATCGACGACATTTGTTGGCGGAAGCGGAAACGATACATTTGTGGGAGGAAGCGAAGCAGATTCGATCTCTGGCGGCGCAGGAGTGAATAGCCTGATCGGCGGGGCAGGGAACGACACGATCATCGGGTCGCAGGAAGACGCGTTGCTGGACGGCGGAGCGGATAACGACACGCTGGCAATCGGCGCGAATTTCACGTCGAGCGGAGATGGTCAGATCGTGAACATCGAGAACGTGGTGGTGACAGCCGGAGGGTTGACCGTGGATTTGGGCAATCAGAGCGAAGGGTTTGCAGTAACGGGCTTCGCGGGCGGATCGACGACATTTGTTGGCGGAAGCGGAAACGATACATTTGTGGGTGGAAGCGGAGCGGATTCGATCTCTGGCGGCGCAGGAGTGGATAGCCTGATCGGCGGGGCTGGGAACGACACGATCATCGGGCTCGCAGGAAGACGCGTTGCTGGACGGCGGAGATGATATCGACACGCTGGCAATCGGGGCGAATTTCACGTCGAGCGGAGATGGTCAGATCGTGAACATCGAGAACGTGGTGGTGACAGCCACCGGGTTGACCGTGAATTTGGGCAATCAGAGCGAAGGGTTTGCAGTAACGGGCTTCGCGGGCGGATCGACGACATTTGTGGGAGGAAGCGGAAACGATACATTTGTGGGCGGAAGCGGAGCGGATTCGATCTCTGGCGGCGCAGGAGTGGATAGCCTGATCGGCGGGGCTGGGAACGACACGATCATCGGGTCGCAGGAAGACGCGTTGCTGGACGGCGGAGCGGATAACGACACGCTGGCAATCGGCGCGAATTTCACGTCGAGCGGAGACGGGCAGATCGTGAACATCGAGAACTTGATGGTGACAGCCACCGGGTTGACCGTGGATTTGGGCAATCAGAGCGAAGGGTTTGCGGTAACGGGCTTCGCGGGCGGATCGACGACATTTGTTGGCGGAAGCGGAAACGATACATTTGTGGGCGGAAGCGGAGCGGATTCGATCTCTGGCGGCGCAGGAGTGGATAGCCTGATCGGCGGGGCCGGGAACGACACGATCGTGGGCTCGGAGGAGGACGCGTTGCTGGACGGCGGAGCGGATATCGACACGCTGGCAATCGGGGCGAATTTCACGTCGAGCGGAGATGGTCAGATCGTGAACATCGAGAACGTGGTGGTGTCAGCCGGAGGGTTGACCGTGGATTTGGGCAACCAGAGCGAAGGGTTTGCGGTAACGGGCTTCGCGGGCGGATCGACGACATTTGTTGGTGGAAGCGGAGCGGATTCGATCTCTGGCGGCGCAGGAGTGGATAGCCTGATCGGCGGGGCAGGGAACGACACGATCGTGGGCTCGGAGGAGGACGCGTTGCTGGACGGCGGAGATGATATCGACACGCTGGCAATCGGGGCGAATTTCACGTCGAGCGGAGATGGTCAGATCGTGAACATCGAGAACGTGGTGGTGACAGCCACCGGGTTGACGGTGGATTTGGGCAATCAGAGCGAAGGGTTTGCAGTAACGGGCTTCGCGGGCGGATCGACGACATTTGTGGGCGGAAGCGGAAACGATACATTTGTGGGCGGAAGCGGAGCGGATTCGATCTCGGGTGGCGCGGGTGCGGACTCGATGGTCGGCGGCGCCGGGAATGACACCTACTTTGTGGACAATGCGGGCGATGTGGTTGTGGAGGGAGCGAACGCCGGCACAGATTTGGTGATCAGTTCGGTCGATCACACGCTGGCGGAGAATGTCGAACATCTTGTGCTCACAGGGACTGCGGTAAGCGGCACTGGCAACGCGCTGGCGAACTCGATCATCGGCAACGATGAGGGCAACAGCTTGGACGGCGGAGCGGGGATCGACACGCTGATCGGCGGGGCTGGGAACGACACGATCATCGGGTCGCAGGAAGACGCGTTGCTGGACGGCGGAGATGATATCGACACGCTGGCAATCGGCGCGAATTTCACGTCGAGCGGAGATGGCCAGATCGTGGACATCGAGAACGTGGTGGTGACAGCCACCGGGTTGACCGTGAATCTGGGCAATCAGAGCGAAGGGTTTGCGGTAACGGGCTTCGCGAGCGGATCGACGACATTTGTGGGCGGAAGCGGAAACGATACATTTGTTGGTGGAAGCGGAGCGGATTCGATCTCTGGCGGCGCAGGAGTGGATAGCCTGATCGGCGGGGCTGGGAACGACACGATCGTGGGCTCGGAGGAGGATGCATTGCTGGACGGCGGAGATGATATCGACACGCTGGCAATCGGGGCGAATTTCACGTCGAGCGGAGATGGTCAGATCGTGAACATCGAGAACGTGGTGGTGACAGCCACCGGGTTGACCGTGGATTTGGGCAATCAGAGCGAAGGGTTTGCAGTAACGGGCTTCGCGGGCGGATCGACGACATTTGTGGGCGGAAGCGGAAACGATACATTTGTGGGCGGAAGCGGAGCGGATTCGATCTCTGGCGGCGCTGGAGCCGACTCGATGGTCGGCGGCCTCGGGAACGATACCTACTTTGTGGACAATGCGGGTGATGTGGTGGTTGAAAATGCCGAAGAGGGAATTGATATGGTGATCAGTTCGGTCGATCACACACTGGCGGAGAATGTCGAACATCTTGTGCTCACAGGGACTGCGGTAAGCGGCACGGGTAACGCGCTGGCGAACTCGATCATCGGCAACGATGAGGATAACAGCCTGGACGGCGGAGCGGGGATCGACACGCTGATCGGCGGGGCAGGGAACGACACGATCATCGGGTCGCAGGAAGACGCGTTGCTGGACGGTGGAGATGATATCGACACGCTGGCAATCGGGGCGAATTTCACGTCGAGCGGAGATGGTCAGATCGTGAACATCGAGAACGTGGTGGTGACAGCCGGAGGGTTGACCGTGAATCTGGGCAATCAGAGCGAAGGGTTTGCGGTAACGGGCTTCGCGGGCGGATCGACGACATTTGTGGGAGGAAGCGGAAACGATACATTTGTTGGTGGAAGCGGAGCGGATTCGATCTCTGGCGGCGCAGGAGTGGATAGCCTGATCGGCGGGGCCGGGAACGACACGATCATCGGGTCGCAGGAAGACGCGTTGTTGGACGGCGGAGATGATATCGACACGCTGGCAATCGGGGCGAATTTCACGTCGAGCGGAGACGAGCAGATCGTGAACATCGAGAACGTGGTGGTGACAGCCACCGGGTTGACCGTGAATCTCGCCAATCAGAGCGAAGGGTTTGCAGTAACGGGCTTCGCGGGCGGATCGACGACATTTGTTGGCGGAAGCGGGGCCGATACATTTGTGGGCGGCAGCGGAGCGGATTCGATCTCTGGCGGCGCGGGTGCGGACTCGATGGTCGGCGGCGCCGGGAACGACACCTACTTTGTGGATGATGCGGGCGATGTGGTTGTGGAGGGAGCGAACGCCGGCACGGATGTGGTCATCAGTTCGGTCGATCACACGCTGGCGGCGAATGTCGAACATCTTGTGCTCACAGGGACTGCGGTAAGCGGCACTGGCAACGCGCTGGCGAACTCGATCATCGGCAACGATGAGGGCAACAGCCTGGACGGCGGAGCGGGGATCGACGCGCTGATCGGCGGGCTCGGGAACGACTCGTATTTTGTGGATTCGACAACCGACACGATAGTTGAAGAGGGAGGCGACAGCGATGACAGGGTGTTTGCGTCGGTATCCTACAACCTGTCGAACACGCTTGCAGGCGGCGGGGACCAAATCGAGCACCTTGATTACACGGGGGTTTCCGGAGCGACGCTTGTGGGCAATGCCCTGAACAACTCGATTCGAGGAGGATCCGGTGCGGACTCAATCGTGGGCAACGGGGGAGTGGACACATTCATCGGTGGTGATGGCAACGACACCTATGTGGTGGATTCGAGCGACGATGCGATCGAGGAGCAGGCCGGGGAAGGCACGGACTTGGTGCTCGTCTCGGCAACGAACTACACGCTGTCCGCCAACATCGAAAACCTGACCTACACGGGCACGGGAGATGCGACCTTTGTCGGCAACGCCTTGGCCAATGTGATCGATGCGTCGTCCTCCGGCACGAACAACCTTTCCGGTGGAGACGGCAACGACACGCTGGTGGTGGACGCGGCACGAGTGGGAACCGTGGACGGTGGCGATGACAATGACACCCTGCGGTTTGTTTCAACAGGGGGCATGACGCTTGTTGACGCGGCTTTCAGCGGGTTCGAAAGCATCGAGTCCTACGATTTTAGTGGGGTGGCGGGGGATATCAACATTGCGATCGGTTCGGCCGCTCAAGGACTCGGCGTCGCCACGCTCTCGGGCGGAGCGGCCAATTCGACACTGACGGCAAACGGGGATTACACTGGAAATGTGCATTTCACCGCCGGAGCTGGGACGGACAGCCTGACGGGCAACACTGGCAACGACACGCTGGTGGCGGGAAGCGGCACTGCCAGACTCATCGGCAACGGAGGCAATGACCGGTTCGAATTTGCGAGCGGGGCGCAGTTGGCCAACAACACAGTGGTAGGTGGGTCGGGCACGGACACGCTTGCGTTCACGGCGGCTGCCACGGTGACGGACGCTCAGTTCGCGAATGTGAGTGGGGTGGAGGTCGTGGAGGCCTCGTCGCTTGCGGGGAACTCGATTACGCTCGGAGCCAATGCGCTGGCATCTGGCGTGGCAACGCTCAAGGGCGGAGCGGCAGGAGGCGACACGCTGAACGCGGGGGGCTATACGGGAGCGAACGCGAAGATTTGGATCGATGCGAGTGAATCGACACTTGGCAGCACGCTGGTTGGCGGGTTGGGAGATCCGGCATTCACAGGCGGCAACACGCTGCACGGCGGCAGCGGAGCGGACTTGATCCAGGTGGCGACATCGGCGGTGCTCAACAACGCGTCGATTGTGGGCGGGCTGGGAACCGACACGGTGCAAGTGACCACCGACGGGCAGATCGTTGTGGACACCGATCTGGACAGGTTGACAGGCATCGAGGCGCTTCAGTTGGCCAATGGCTCCAACAGCGTGACGCTGGGCGATGTGGCGCGGGGCATTGCGACGGTGGCTGGTGGGTTGGACAGCATCACAACAGGAAGCGGTTCGGACACGCTCACCGCAACAGGTGCCTTCGGCACGACGGCGATCACGCTGGACGGCGGAGCGGGAGACGACCGGTTTGTATTTGATAATGCGACGCAGATGGCCGCAGCGAGTGTGGTGGGAGGAGCTGGGACAGACACCTTGGCGCTCGGTCAGGCGACGGTGCTGGGCAACGGTGATGCGTTTGCAAAAGTCAGCGGGATGGAAGTGCTACAAGCGGCCGCAGACGGGGAAAGCAGCTTTGTGTTGGACGCCATCGCGCAGGCGGCAGGCATCCGCACGGTGATCGGTGGATCGGGCAAGGGCACGCTGGACGCGAGCGCCTACACGGTGGATGTGACGCTGGACGCGAGCGCGAACGCGAACACCACGGCAGATCAGGGAGCGACACTCTTGGGCGGAGGTGGAAATGACGCGTTCCGGTTGCTGAACAACAACGTGCTGTCGGTGAGTTCGATCGAGGGCGGGTTGGGCAGCGACACGCTGACGTTCTCCGAAGACGGCCTCTCGATCACGGACGACAACTTCGCTCGCATCGCAAGTGTTGAAGCGATCCAAACGCGGAACGGCACGAACTATGTGAACCTTGGAACGGCGGCGGCAGCCTCCGGCCTGTTGACTCTGGTCGGCGGGACGGCAGCCGACACGATTGATGCGGAGACATTCAATGGACCTTCGCTGACGATCGATGCGGGAGAGGGCGCTGATGAGATTATCGGCAGTTCGAGCGCGGCAAACCGAATCCTCGCTGGAGCAGGCAATGACGGAATCACGCTGGCCAATGCTGCGGCGGTGGGGCGGAGCACGGTGGTTGGCGGAGATGGCACCGACACGCTGGAGATGTCGGAAGCGACGACGCTCGTTGACGGAAATCTTGCGAATGTGAGCGGGGTGGAGGTGCTGAGAGCGGCGGCGACGGGAGCCTCTTCGCTGACAGTGGGAGCCAACGCGCAAGCGGGAGGCGTTCGCACAATCCTGGGCGGCGGGGGTAACGACACGCTGAATGCGGCGGCCTACACGGTGGGAATGACGCTAAGTGGAGGAGCCGGGGACGACAGCCTTGTTGTCAGAAACGGAGCCGTGCTGGCGCAAAGCTCGATTGTGGGCGGTGATGGGGTCGATACGCTGGCGTTCTCGGTGGACGCGCTGTCGGTGACGGATGCGGCCTTTGACAATGTGTTCACCACCGAGGTGCTCAGGACAGCCAACGGAGACAACCGGATTGTGCTGGGAACCAATGCCGAGGCGGCGGGAATCGCAACAGTGATCGGCGGGGCCGGGAAGGATACTTTGGATGCGACGGCATTTACACGTGCGTTGACGCTCGATGGGGGTCAAGGGGACGACTCGCTGTTTGGTGGAACGGGGAACGACTGGCTGGTGGGTGGAGATGGAGCGGACGTATTGATGGCGGAGCCGGAGCCGACACGATGGTGGGCGGCAAGGGCAACGACACCTACTACGTTGGAGAGGACGGGGATTGGGTGATTGAAAACGAGTTGGTGGATGCCGGCACGAACTACATTATCGTCCAGGGGGATGTGACGAATTACACGACGGTCAACGGGGGATCGGCGATATTCGTTGTGGAGGCGCTGGGAGCCCAGGTTGGCACTGCCGGCAACGACACGCTTGTAGGCACGCCGCTGAAAGACACGATTTCTGGTCTTGGCGGGGACGATGTGATAAGCGGGGGAAGCGGAGCGGATAGCTTGATGGGCAACGAGGGCAATGACAGCATCCTTGGAGGAGAGGGAGCCGACACGATCCTTGGCGGCGACGGCAACGACACGTTGCTTGGGGAGGCTGGAGCCGACAGCATCGTTGGAGGAGATGGGGACGACAGTATCGTTGGCGGAGCGGACAACGACACGCTGCTCGGAGGGGTTGGCAACGACACGATCCTGGGAGGAAACGGCAACAACAGCATCGTGGGTGGAGCGGATGCTGACAGTCTTGTGGCCGGAACGGGAAGCGACACGCTTCTTGGAGAATCTGGCAACGACACGCTTGTGGCAAATGCCACGGGGACAGCCTCGCTTGATGGCGGGGATGGTGACGACAGCTTCCTGTTTGTGAGTGGAGTGCAATTGGCCAACAACACGGTGGTAGGTGGCACAGGCACCGATACGCTTGCGTTCACGGCGGCAGCCACGGTGACGGATGCGCAGTTTGCGAATGTGAGCGGGGTGGAGGTGGTGCAGGCCTCGTCGCTTGCGGGGAACTCGATTGTGCTGGGTGTGAATGCTCAAGCGGGCGTTCCCTCAGATGTTGCGCTCTCTCTTTTCGGCGGAGCATCTTCAGATTTATTGAGCGCGGCAGGCATGAACAGCGGGAATATTTGGATTCAAGGCGATGTGGTTGGCGGGACATCCACTGTGGGTGACACGCTGGCTGCTGGAATAGGAACCAGTCTCGCCACGCTGGTTGGCAATAATGTGGCTGGAGCGGAAAACTACTACCGCATTACGACGGCGTCGCTCCTCGCCAACAACTCGATTTCAGGTGGGGCTTCTTCTTCGGATATCCTTCAATTGACCACAGGATTTCAAACGCTCACGGACGGCGCATTTGCAAAAATTGCCGGCATGGATCGTATCCTGCTCACGGACAGGGGAAATTCCATCACTCTGGGAACCACGGCGGAAGCGGCTTTTGGTGGCACGATCTCAATCCTGGGTGGTGCGAACGGTGCCGACACGCTGAATTTCGCGGCCGTGAATTCAGACCGCATTTACGCCGATGCCTTGGCTGGGGTGAACGGGTCGGTATTTACAGCGGGCGGGAACGACAACACCCTTCTTGGAGGGCAGGCGGCAGGTGCCAACGACCTCTTTATTTTCAACTCGGCCTCTGCCCTTCAAGGAGCCAGCGTCGTCGGCGGTGGCGGCACGGACACCTTGCGGCTTGCCGCCAATGCCCAGACGATTGCAGCGGATACTCTTTCTGGTGTCTCCGGGGTCGAAGTTTTGGACATCGCCGGAGCGGGCAACAGGGTCACGCTGGCGGGAGCTTTGGGAATCACCACAATCGTCGGCGGCACCGGGCCGAACACGATCCATGCCGCAGGCTACAACACGAATGCGAATCCTTTGACATGGATCATGGGGGCCAGCAACGGCAGTGATAGTCTGCTGGGAGGATTGGATGGCAACCTCTTCCAAATCAAAAACGGCGCGAATCTGCAAAACAGCCAGATCACAGGAAACACCGGTGTGGATACGATCCAACTCCTCGCTGGCGCCCAGACCCTCGGCGACTCGGCGTTCAACAACATTTCCAGCATCGAGCAACTCCAGCTCGGCAGCGCCGCTATCGGCAACCGCATTACTCTTGGCGCAATCGCCCGAAGCAAAGGCATTGCCACAGTGGTCGGCGGGACGGGTGCGGATACGATTGATGCCAGTGCCTATGCCGTGGGAATCACGATCGATGCCAGCGCCAGTTCGGGGGCGAGGTTGCTGGGGTCTGCAACGAGCCATACCAACACCCTCATCGGCGGATCGGCCGGGGGAAATAAGTTTGTGATCGGCGATGTCGGAACAAACTCTATCATGGGTGGTTCCAATGGTCTTGATACACTTGCATTCACGAACGATGCGACGATAGTTGATGGAAATCTGTCCTCGCTGTCCAAAATCGGCACCCTTGAGTTTAATGCAGCCGGAAATGATATCGTGCTCGGGCTTGATGCGCTTGTCGCCGGCATCCGGACGCTTGTTGGCGGGGAAGGCTCTGACAATGGCACGGGGAATACCTTCAACACCGCTGCCTACGGCACGGCGGGCGTCCTCTTCCAAGTCACCGACCAAGATTATCTCTCAAACATGACAACATTGGTCGGCGGAGAAGGGATTGATACCCTCAAGTTCTCCCGTGACGGCGTGTCGGTGACCGACGAAAATGTCGATAATCTCCATGGCATAGAAGTCCTGCGCACGGCCAATGGCAACAACCGGTTTTTGTTTGCCGATACATTTGTGAATGCCGGCTTCGAAACGATCATTGGCGGCACGGGGCGCGATACGATCGATATGAGCAGCAGCGTGCTTTACACGCCAGCGGGCGATGACGACGTTATCACGGTCGATCTGAGTGCTGGGGCGGGCTACACGCTGGTCGGCACGACGGATAATTTCGAATACGCAAAAATTATTGGCGGAAATACTCCGGGAGCTGTGATTTTGGATGGGGGCGTCTTGGAGGACGTCGATTTCGCCCGCATGTATCAAGGCAATATCGGCTCTGTTTTCATGCGGACTGCATCGGATAACACCGTCACGCTTGGTGCGACGGCCCAAGGGACCGGTTTGGACACTCTGACCATGTCAGATGGCAATGATACGATTGATGTAACGGCGTTTGCTGGGGCCTTGACCGTTGCAAGTGGCTTGGGAGACGACTTGCTTCTCACCTCCTTTGGGGCGCTGGCAAACTTGGTGTTCATCGGTGGAGGCGGAAATGACACGCTCCAGATTGTCAGCTCACAAGCGCGCTCCATCACTTCCCTCAATGGAACATTTGAAGCGCTTCAACTCCAAGGCGGCAACAACTTTGTGGTCCTTGGGAACGATGCGGGACTCTCGACGATCTATGGTGGGTCGGGCTTCGACACCATCAGCATGCTCGCCAACACCACGGGCATCAATTTCGTGATGGATGCCACGAAGTTGAGCACTGATGCGACCGCAGCCTCGCTTGTTGGCGGGAGTGGGTCCGATACGCTGACGGTGACGGATGTCGCTGGTGCCTTCGCAGACAATCAATTCGTCCGTGTTGGCTCGGTGAATTTGGCGGGCGATATCGGCGCGATTGAGAACTTTGTAACCGAAGCTAACTCAAATGCGAGCTACACATTTGCCCTTACTGCTTACTTGGCTGGTATTACTACTGTATATTCCCACGCTGGGGATGTGTTGGATGCATCCGGTTTCAGCGACGGTGATCCGGATACCGAAGATCGGGCCTTGAATTTTGTCTTCGCTTCAGCGAATGAAGCGCGGACAGCCTTCATTACAGGAACGGCTGCCTCGGATACGCTTACTTTAACAGAAGATGAGCAAATTGTTGGCGATGACACTTTCGAGGATAAAACCTCGATCGAAACGTTGGTTTTGGCAAATAGGGCCAACGAAATCACGCTGGGGGCGAACGCCGGGGCGGCAGGGATCGCCACTGTCATCGGCGGCACCGGCAACGATTCGCTCACATTTGATTCGAGTCTACAAACCGATCTCGTCTTCATCGGCGGAGGTCAGACCACTTTTGATACCGCTTTGCTATCCAACGCCGCTGCAACTTTAGTTGATTCCTATTTCAAAGACTGGTCCTCGGTTGAAAAGCTAACAACAGCAAATGGCGATAACAGTATCACACTCGGCACAAATGCGGTCACAGCCGGAATCGCCACAATCACTGGCGGCACAGGCAACGACACCCTCAACGCTACTGCTTACACAATCGCTGTAACCTTGGTGGGCGGAGAAGGCGATGACTCGCTGCTGTCGGGGGGTGGCAATGACTCGATCAGCGGTGGGACTGGAGCGGATTGGATTCAAGGAACCTCAGCGATTTCTGCCGGCGCAAACCAAATCGACACGCTCACGGGTGGTTCCGGTGCAGACACCTTCGTTCTCGGGGATGCCAGCAATGCCTACTACAATACGGCTGCGGGAGCAGGAGATTATGTCCTGATAACGGATTTTGCGGCGGGTGATCAACTCCAATTAAAAACGCTGCCTGAAGACCCTGGTAACCTAAATAGCAATGGCTACCTCGTCGGCGATGCGCTGTATGGGCCGATTGCGGGATCAAATTACTACCTCTATCGCGACTCAAACAACAACGGCACCTTGGAAGAAGGAGACAATCTCATCGCCGCCATCACTTCCTCGGTCGAGCTGACTACCGCAAATCTCAAATCAACCCATGGAAGTTTCGTATAAGCGCAAAGCCCTGTAGCGGCGCTCTATGACAGTCGCTTTCTGCAAATCTTTTATACTGCAAAAAATGTCCGCAATCTCCTTTAGCAGAGATTGGTTCAACCGGAACATACCCGGTTGGCAATTCTTCCTCTCGAGGATGGTTCAAAAATCTTTCATCACATGAGGTTCAAAAAGATCGACCTTTTGCCCCACTTACCTCCCTTTGGGAGCACTTTGCTTTCGTCACTTTCCCTTCGAGGTCTTCATTGCGGTTCAGGAGCGAATTTAAAAGCTGGTTTTCTAAACACAGATTCGATGGCGTTTTCTGATGAGCGTGGGATTGCTACGCAAGTGGGTGGTCTAACTTTGATTGATGATACCTATTTCTACTTTCAATTTGATGCCACCAAATCATTTCCAGTCGAAGATTCGAGCTTTGAATGGATTTACTCAGAGCATTTTATCGAGCACATTCCACAAAATGTTGCCGTTGCGTGGTTCAAAGATATGAGGCGACTCCTCAAGCAGGGCGGTCTCATGAGAGTGAGCACCCCTGATCTTGAGAAATATATTCGAGGCTACTTGGACCCTGAGTCTTTGTTTTTTAAAGAGCACATCCGTCGATTAAACTCAATGGGCGTGCAAAATATCCCTCAGCGCCGTGCGTGGTTGGTTAACCAAATATTCCGCATGTGGGGGCATCAGCATATTTATGATTTTGAAGAGTTAAAATTCACAGCGGGACTCGCTGGCTTCACTCCGGAGTTGGCAAAAAAATGCACCTACCAAAGTGGAGCTGTGCCGGAACTCTCAGCTCTCGATCGCGAAACACGAAATGACGAAAGCTTATATGTCGAGTTATCGTTCTAATGAAATGTCAGTCCCACACATTGACATATTTCTTAAATCTGGCTTTTTTGATCGAAAAGAAGAGTGTCTGAGCGGTGAATTGAGGTGGACCCAATCTTTGAACCACTTGGCAGTGGAAATAAGAGGTAATGGGTTGGAGAGGATTTGTTGTTATCTGGGTTGAGTTGTTGTTTCAACTCCCGTGAGGGAGTAGTTCGATTTTTTCTCCGGAGCGCAGGGCCCGGCTGGCCTCGGAGCGTAGCGCAGAGGCCTGCGCGGGCCCGTAGCGGAGGAGAAAAAATCGAGCGCGCGGTGGGGGTGGGTGTTGTGTGCTTTGCTCTGCTGGATCATGCCGCGGTGCGTTTGTTTTCCCGCTCTTCCTGATAGGCCTTCGCGGGGGTGCGGTTGCCCAGTTCGGCGTGCGGTCTCCACGTGTTGTAGCGTTCGATCCAGCGACCGATGCCGGTGCGCGCCTCGCCCACCGTTTGGTAGCTTTTCAAATACACTTCCTCGTGTTTGAGGCTCCTCCACAACCGCTCGACGAATACGTTGTCCATCCAACGCCCCTTGCCGTCCATGCTCACCCGGATGCCCATCTTTTCGAGCCTTCCGGTCCACTGCGGCGAGGTAAATTGGCTGCCCTGATCGGTGTTGAATATCTCGGGCAGTTTCCCGCCGTTGGCGTGCGCCATATCGAGGGCTTCGTGCACCAGTGCGGCGTCCATCGTGTTGGAGATCGCCCAACCCAGAACGTAGCGGGTGTGCCAGTCCATCACCGCGCACAGGTAGGCATGGCCCTGGCCCATCGGGATATAGGTGATGTCCGACGCCCAAACTTGATCGGCGTGCCTGCTCACAAATCCCCTCAAAAGGTAGGGGTATTTGCGATGGGTGGCGTCCGGGCAACTCGTTCTCATGCGCCGGGGTTGGCACCAGATCGTTTCCAGCCCCATTGAACGTCGCAGCCTCTGGATGCGTTTGCGGTTCATTTTCAGCCCGTGATCGCGCTCCAAAACCGTGACAAGCTTCCGTGTGCCCAAACACGGATCCTCGGTGTAGATTTTGTCCATCGTCTTCATGGCTGCGCGGTCCTCGCTCTTTTCCGGAACTCGCTCGTAATAGAGATTGGATCGACTGACATGCAGTAGCTTGCATTGTTTTCGAATGCTCAATTTGGAATGTTTTTCTTCAACCAGCTCGGCACGATTCACAGGCCGAGCTGTTTGGATTTTTTTTCCAAAAAATCCACCGCGATCGTCAGTTCTCCAATTTTGCTCTGCAGCAGAGCCCGCTCCTTTTCAAAGTCCTCCCCGGCTCTCTTGCCTCCCGCTTCAAAGACTCCAGGCACGTTGTCCAAGAGCGTCTTTTTCCACTCCGTGACCTGCGTGGGATGGATATCGTAGGTTTTTGCGATCTCGTGGATCGTTTTCTCCCCCTTGAGGGCTTCTATGGCCACCCGGGCCTTGAATGCTCCGTCGTGGCGTCGGCGTTTTGATTTCATGCTGGTGTTTGGTTGTAGGATTTTCCTCCCCACCCATTCACCTCTTTTTATCTCTTAACCTCTGGTCCGAATTTTGGGGTCCCGCTCAAATCTCGAGTCTGGTGCAACAATCAGCAGGGGATTAGATAACGGCAGCTGCGCTGCAAGATACGGACGGCTCGGCTAGCCATCCCTACCAATTTTTTTCGTGAAAGGCGCTGAGGCGCCCGGGTCAAGGGTAAGTCCCACACATTGACATATTTTGATTTTCTTTTACGCAGCGGCTGCGTGGGCGCTCATAGAGACGCCTCTACAGGGAAAGCAGTTCCGCGAGTCATATCATTTATATGGACTACCCAGCCTTCGGGCATCGTGAAATTGAAATGCACTCCAATTTGCGAGACTTGTGGACCCACTCATTGCCGCAGTGGCTTGCCAGAAGCAAGCGACACTGGTTCACCGAGACCAGCATTTTGAAAACATTCCAGCAATACTACTGAAAAGGGAGAGCCTGCATAAAGGGTGACAGAGACCGCTCTGTAGCGGCGGTCTATGACCGCCAAGGTGGCGATCGATCGACCCGGCGCTCACAGAGCTGACGATACAAGATGCTGTTTAGCAAAACGTTGAAAACGTTTCGTGGCGGTGGGTGTGGCGATGTCGGTGGCGGTCGAAAGCCGTTCCGGCTTCCGCTACGGCGGTGAGAGAGGATCGGAAAGAAAGGCATCCAATTTTTGGAAAAGGTTTATGCGGCGTCACACCTATCTGCAGCTGCCAAGTCGTATTGTGATGCATCTGTAAAAATATTGCTTGAATGCGCTAATTTAGTAGATACTGCTTCATTCGCATTGAGTCCTATGCCTGTTTCCGCGTTCAATATTTGGTTGGAAAACAATGTGCGGATCATCGTTCTTCGATCAACTCAAAGTGGAAGGTATGTTTCTTTTGCTGTAGTTCTTACAATTCAAACTGAAGAGGGCTGGGTGGATGTTGGTCGTTTTGATACAGCGCATGGAATCCCGCATCAGGATATCCTTGGTCAAAAAGCCGGCCTTTTGCAGAAAATATGGTATGATGATATATCTCCCAAAGAAGTTTTTCATTTAGCAATAACCACATTTCAAAAAGACTATGAGCTCATTATTAATTCCTTAAAAAAAACTAAACACGAGTCCGTGATTGCTTATATCCCACATATCAATCCATCGAAGGCGACTATCGAGGAAACGGATGCTTGGCTTCTCGCTCAAGGTGCAGAAGTTTTGGATTCGGCTCGACTAAAAGATGTCGTGCACAAAATTTCATGGGCAAATGTGCCAGGGGAGAATCCAGGTGACACCGAATTTCCCTTTGCTTCTGTGTGGTAGGGAAAACTCTTATATTAAAATATTTAAGTATAGAAAACTTCCTTTTCACTGCAAAATTCCTAAATTTATAAAGGCGGAGAGTCCATTTGTTCATGCGATTATCGCCGGAAATTTCATCCACAATCAAAAAGCATTTTTTGCAAAACATTCCAAACGCGGAGGTTTTTTTGTTTGGATCCCGTGCGGAGGACACTGCAAAGAGGGGGGATATTGATCTCTTGTTGCTGACGGAGGAGAGGGTTGCCCTCCCTGTGATTCAAAAATCAGGAAATTGATCTTGAATGACATAGGTGAACAGAGGCTTGATGTTGTGAATTTTCAAAAATCGCAGATTCATCCTTTTAAGGCTTTGGTTTTGGAATCCGCGATTCGCCTATGAGCAAAGTTTGCTTGTATCCGAGCGAGAACTTGGTCGAAGTTTATCGAGAAATCATTTCCCTCTCGGCGAAACTGATCTAATCAATCGATCAAACGGAGAAATTCCTTGTTGAAAAGGGCCTGTTATAAATTGGGCCTTGGGAGCCGTTCCGGCTTCCCGGCTACGCGGATTTGCGGTAGCGGAACGTTGAAAACGTTTCGGGGGCGGTAGGTGTGGCGATGTCACTGGCGCTGCTGTAGCGGAGGTCTATGACCGCCGAGGTGGCGATTGATCGACCTGGCGCTCACAGAGACGCCGCTACAAGATGCAGAGTAGCGGAACGGTGAAAACGTTTCGTGGTGGTGGGTGTGGCGATGTCGGTGGCGGTCAAAAGCCGTTCCGGCTTCCGCTACTTAAAAACCACCCCAAGCACCCCCTTGATTGTATGGGGTGAGGTGTAAATGTCGTAGGTCAATGCCACGACATCTCCAGCATGCCGCCTGTATGGGCAAGCGGGCAGCGTCCAATGCCAGCGATTTTATTTTGATAGACGTATCTAGTAAAAATAATAGAGTCCTATTTCAAAATCCCTATTTTTGTGATGTTGCCAACGTTCGAACGCCGGTTTGTTGCTCGTCTTGAAGAGCGTTTTCAGGATGAGAACACTTTGATTCAAGTTCTTATCGGCCCGAGGCAGGTTGGCAAAACAATGGGCGTTCAACAGTTCCTTCAGCGCAGCAAAAGGCCTTTCTGCTACGCCAATGCAGACGATGTGCTTGTGAGCGATAGAAATTGGTTGCTGGAGCAATGGCAAAAGGCACTTGCACTCGGCGATGGGGCCTTGCTGGTGATCGACGAGATCCAGAAGATTCCGAATTGGGCGGAGAGTATCAAGGCCCACCGGGATGCCGAGCCCGGGCGACTCAAGGTGCTTTTGTTGGGATCCAGTGCCCTGCAACTCCACGGCGGAATAAAGGAAAGCCTCGCTGGGCGATTTGAACTCACACGGGTTCACCATTGGTCATTCGCCGAGTTGCGCGAGGCGTTTGGCTACGATCTGACTCGATATTTGACCTATGGTGGCTACCCGGGAGCGGTCCAGTTCGAGAACGACCCGGACCGCTGGTATGCCTACATGAAGGAATCCATCATCGAAGCGGTGATCGGCAAAGACATCCTGCAACATCGCAAAGTCGCCAACCCGGCGCTATTCCGTCAAGCCTTTGAAATTCTTTATCACTATCCCGCGCAGGAAATCAGCTACACCAAGCTGCTTGGCCAGTTACAGGAACGGGGTAATACGGATTTGGTCAAATATTACATCGAGCTGTATGGTGGGGCGTTTTTGATTTATTCGCTTCAGAAGTATTCGGAGAAGGCGTGGTTGGCCCGTAGTTCGAGTCCGAAGATGTTGCCTGCCTGCCCGGCGCTTCACACCATGGCTGCCGGGCCGCCAAGTGCTCTCGATCCGGAGCGGCGCGGGAGATTGTTTGAATTGGCGGTGGGGGCGGAATTGCTCCAACTGCCCGGTGAGCTTTTCTACTGGCGGGAAAAACAGGCTGAGGTGGACTTTATCTACAAATACCGAGGCCGCCTTTACGCGATCGAAGTCAAATCCGGTCGCAAAAAAACCTCCAAGGGCCTGGGTGAGTTCACGGCGAGATTTCCCCACGCGGCCCGTTTGATCGTTACGCCAGAAAATTTCCCCGAATTTTCCGACGCACCGGCTCAGTTTTTAGCGACGTTGGCTGATAGCATTGTCTCCAAGATTGTGGATTAACGAAGGCGCCTTTGCGGGTCGGTCGTCTTTCCTGCCATGACGCTCCCACGCCCGCAAGCCTCTGGCAGAGAGCTTGTGGCCCCAGAAATTGGGGTGCACGCATTGAGATATTTTCTAAAATCTGTCTTTCTTATTAGAAAAGAAGGGTGTTCGAGCTGGGAATCTTGAGTCTGGTGCAAGAGCCAGCAGGGGAAAAGATAGCGGCAGCTACGCCTCAAGATACGGACGGCTCGGCGAGCCATCCCTTGTTTCTACCAATTTTTTTCGAAAAAATGCTGCCGCGCTGCCAGTGGCATCGATTTCGAAAGGCATTTTGTGCGATCAGCGATCATCTTTTCATAATCCCGCGATGGCTGCCAGTGCGTTCGAGGTTTCGTGTGTTGGCTGTAGCTTTTCCGTTGACCTGCGTAAAAACCGATACCGCTATATCCGAATGAACCGCGATTTTATGGACGACAATCGACGAGCCTCCTTTGTTGGCCACCAACGGCATCCTCCTCGGTGACAGGTATCCTGCTGTGAGCCTCCGTCCGCTTCATGACGGTAAAATGTCAAGAATTAATTCCTGACCCCTCAAGCTTGAAAAGTGGCGTTTCCTTTGACCGGCGGGGGGAAAGCTCCTAAAAACCGATCCCGCCATGTCCGCATCATCCACGATTCTTTATACCAAAACCGACGAGGCCCCTTTGTTGGCCACCTACTCCCTCCTTCCGATCATCCAGGCGTTTTCCACGCATGCCGGGATCGCCGTCGAACTCCGCGACATCTCGCTCGCGGGGCGTATCCTGGCGGTCTTCGCGGACCGCTTGCCGGAGGCCCAGAAGACGTCCGACGCCCTTGCGGAACTCGGCGCGCTCACGTTCAAGCCCGAGGCAAACATTATCAAGCTGCCGAACATCAGTGCGTCGATCCCGCAATTGAAAGCCGCCATCGCAGAGTTGCAGGCGCGCGGGGTTGCGGTGCCGGACTACCCCGAGTCGCCGGCCAATGACGACGAAAAAGAGATCAAGGCCCGCTACGACAAGGTGAAAGGCAGCGCGGTGAATCCTGTGTTGCGCGAGGGAAATTCGGACCGCCGCGCGCCGAAGGCCGTCAAGGACTACGCCCGCAAGCATCCCCACAAGATGGCTCCATGGGCGAAGGATTCGAAAACTCGTGTCGCCACGATGGGGGCCAACGATTTCCGCTCGAACGAAACATCAGTCACGCTGCCCGAGGCAACGACCGCCCGGATCGAGTTCATGCCTGCTGCCGGGGGCGCGCCGGTTGTTTGGAAAAGCGATTTGAAGCTCCTTGCCGGCGAGGTGCTCGACGCTACCTTCATGTCCTGCAAGGCGCTCCAGTCCTTCCTCGCCGCGCAGATCGAGGCGGCTCAAAAGGACGGCGTGCTCTTTTCGCTGCACCTCAAGGCGACCATGATGAAGGTATCGGACCCGATTTTGTTCGGCCATGCGGTGAAGGTCTTCCTCGGGGACTTTGTCACACGCCATGCCGACGCGATCGGGAAGCTTGGCGTCGATTTCAACAATGGGCTCGGCGATCTCCTGTCCAAGATCGAAAAGCTCCCCGCCGCCGAGAAGGCCGCGATCGAAAGCGATCTCAAAGCCACCCTCGCCGCACGTCCGGCGCTGGCCATGGTGAATTCCGACAAGGGCATCACGAACCTCCATGTGCCGAGCGATGTGATCATCGACGCCTCGATGCCTCCGATGATCCGCGACGGCGGCAAGATGTGGGACGCCGAAGGCAAGCCGCAGGACACCCTCGCGGTGATTCCCGACAGTTGCTACGCGTCGGTCTACCAGGCCGTGATCGATTTCTGCCGCGAGCATGGCGCGCTCGATCCCAGGACGATGGGGTCCGTGCCGAATGTCGGACTCATGGCCAAGGCCGCCGAGGAATACGGATCACACAACAAAACCTACGAGGTTCCCACGGACGGCATTGTGCGTGTTGTGGACGCCTCCGGAGCGACTCTTCTCGAGCACAAGGTCGAGGCCGGAGACATCTGGCGCGCCTGCCAGACGAAGGACGCCTCGATTCAAGACTGGGTGAAACTCGCCGTGCGCCGCGCACGCGCCACAGGGGTTCCCGCCGTATTCTGGCTCGATGCCACCCGCGCCCACGACGCCCAACTCATTTCGAAGGTGGATGCCTGCCTCAAGGACCAAGACACCGCGGGGCTAGACATCCGCATCCTCCCTCCCGCCGAGGCCTGCCGCCTCAGTGTGGAACGCCTTGCGAAGGGGCTGGACACGATCTCCGTGACGGGCAATGTCCTCCGCGACTATCTCACCGACCTCTTTCCGATTCTCGAGGTCGGGACCAGCGCCAAAATGCTCTCGATCGTGCCGCTCATGAACGGTGGCGGGTTGTTTGAAACCGGTGCCGGGGGATCCGCTCCGAAGCATGTCCAACAATTCCAGGCCGAGAACTACCTTCGCTGGGATTCGCTCGGCGAATTTTTCGCCCTTGCGGCGTCGTTCGAGCATCTGGCCGAAACCCAGCGCGATCCCCGCGCCAAGGTGCTTGCCGACACGCTCGATGCCGCGACCGGCCAACTCCTCGAGCACGATCGCTCACCCGCCCGCAAGGTCGGGGGGCTCGATAATCGCGGCAGCCACTTCTACCTCGCCCTCTACTGGGCCCAGGCGCTCGCCGCGCAGGATGTCGACGCGGAATTGAAAAAAACCTTCACTCCGCTCGCGAAGGAACTCGCTGAACACGAGCGGACGATCGTCTCGGAACTCGCCGCCGTGCAGGGCAAGCCCGTGGATGTCGGCGGTTACTACCTGCCCGACGACGCCAAGGCATCCGCTGCCATGCGCCCGAGCGCGACATTCAACCGCATCCTCGACTTGCTCCAGGGCTGATTCGTTGGTGGTTCCGTGAGGCTCCGCAGCGCGAGGGGCGGGCCTTTAGCGAGCTTGACTGGCATATTCCGCGACGCGGACTGCTCCAACCTCCCTCTTGGCCGCATACATGGCCTCGTCGGCGGTGCGGAGGAGTTCCTCGATCGAGCCCGCGTGGCTTGGAAAAATGCTCACACCCATCGAAGCGCCGAGGTGGATGCTTCCGAACGGGCCGGTGAGGGGCGTCTGAAAGATGGTTCCGACGATCGAGCGCATCCTTTCGACTGCAGAGTCAAGGCGTTCCGCAGGTGTCACAAAAACCATGACGAACTCGTCGCCTCCATAGCGCGCCACCAGATCCCCCTCGCGGCAGTGAGCTTGGAGTCGAGCGCCCACCATGCGAAGCACCTCGTCTCCACGGATATGGCCGAGGCGGTCGTTGATGTCCTTGAATTTGTTGAGGTCGATCATGCCGAGCACCACCGCGTCATGCCCCGCGGCGGCCTTGCGTGTGGCGGATTCGAGGTGTGATTGAAGAAACGATCGGTTGGCGATTTCCGTGAGCGGATCTAGGTTCGAGCGGGTTTCCAGAAGACGCGAGCGCTTGCGTTCGCTTCGCCAGCCCCGCCAGACCATCAGGACGAGGGAGACGGCGAGCAGGACAAATGCGACGCGCTGGATGCCGGCGATGCTTCGTGCGCGCGCGATGGCGCTCTCGCAGCGCTGGTCGGCCATGAGCTGCGCCTCGCCGATCAAGTGGAGCATTTCAGCCTTGGATTTCAAAAACGGATCGCTGATCAACATGTCGTGGGCGCGGAGGCGGTCCCTCGCGGAGCCGGCGTTGCCCGAGATGGCATCCATCGCCTGGATTTCGATCTCCGCGAGTTCGTCGGAGATCGCCTTGGCCTTTTCCACTTTAGCGAGTTCGCCCGGGGTGAAGCCGTTCCGTTTCATGAGGTCGACAAGGGGGGCCGTTTCGCCGGCGGCACTCATGTGGGGGTTAAGGTCCAGCAGGTAGCCCCAGTAGGTTGTTTGGTAGGTCTCCGTGCGGGGCAAGCGGCCGTCTCGAATCGCCAGAATCTCCTCGAAGTTTTTCCTGTAGGTGGGATCCCCCGTGGTCAGAAACGCCTTCGCCATCGTTGAGAGGTCTTGGGTCGAGCGTCTCAGTTCATCGGAGAGAAACAACGAGGTCAACCGGTTCTCTTCGGCCCGGCCGGTGTCGCGGATCGCCCTCACATAAAACTCGGAGAGGAGTGCCAACGCGCCGAGCAGCACGAGGAATAAAAGCAAAAGCAGCCGTTGTCTGATCTGGTTCATGAGGGCGCAACGATAGCCGGATCGGCCCTGTTTTCCTGCATCCCCGCACTGGGTGATCACCCCATGGTTGTATGTCACCAGCCAATCCAATCTTCCAGCCTCACACATATGAATATCTTAATCACAGGCGGCGCGGGATTCATCGGGTCACATCTGGCTGAACTCCACCTTAACAACGGCGACAGCGTCTTCGCGGTCGATGATCTGAGCACGGGCAGGCGATCCAATATCGAAGAGCTTCTGGACTCCGGGGACTTCCGTTTCGAGGCGGCGGACCTGCTTGATTGGGACGGGCTGGAGGAGGCGGTTGCCGAGGCCGACCGTATCTACCACTTGGCGGCGGTGGTCGGCATGTTTCGCGTGTTGGACGAACCGGTCGAGGTGATGCGGGTGAATGTCGGCGGCACGGAGGTCCTTCTCGAGGAGGTGGTGCGCTCCGGGGACACCCCGGAAATCCTCATCGCTTCCAGTTCCTCGGTCTATGGGAAGACCCATGGTGTGGTGCTCGACGAGGAAGTGGAGCTTGTGTTCACGCCCGAGGCCGGGGGACTTACTACATACGCGCTCAGCAAGCTCGCCAACGAACTCCAGGCGATCGCCTACCACCGAGAGCACGGATTGGGCATCTCCATCGCAAGATTGTTCAATACGGTGGGGCCGAGGCAGGCGGGCACCTACGGGTATGTGCTTCCGAGATTTGTCAGTCAGGCCGTGAAAGGGGAGCCGTTGACGGTGTTCGGCGACGGCACGCAGACCCGTTCGTTTTGCGATGTGCGAGACACCGCCAAGGCCCTCGAGCTTCTGGCGGGGAACGGCAATGCTATCGGCAAGCCGATCAACGTAGGAAACACCCGTGAAATCCCGATCATCGACCTCGCAAGGCTTGTCATCGAGCGCTCCGGAAGTTCATCGGACATCGAGTTCATTCCCTACGGGGAGGCCTACGGCGAAAGCTTTCGCACGATCGGACAGCGGAGGCCGGTGATCACCCGCTTGGTCGAGGCCACGGGGTTCCAACCGAAGTGGTCGCTTGAGCAGACGATCGACGACCTTCTCGAGCGTCAAAGCGCGGGGGTTTCCTCCAAGGGGGAATGGGTATGACCCTCCGCTACGCACTCTTTGCGGTGCTTTCCCTCTGGGCCCCAGCGGCGCTCTGCGCCATCGGGGAGGGGCCGCTGGACGACATGGAGCAGCAGGAAGTCGAACTTGTCAGGGAGGAGGGCGAGTGGCGGCGGTGGACATTGGTTCCGATGTTCAGCTACAGCGCCTTCAACAAGGGCCGCGAAAGCTGGCAGGAGGAATCGATGGACATCTACTACCAGCCCGTGAAGACATTTGTGGCTGGCGGCGGGGTCGATGTGCTGAACCGCCCGCCCTCCGGCACCGATATTCTCTACAGTGCGATGGCCTCGTGGTATCCGTGGAGCTTTCTTGAACTCCATGGGGAAATCTCCCTGTGCCCGGATGCCGATTTTTCGCCGAATCAAATCTACAGGGGCGGCTTCCAATACCAGGCGATGCCGCGGCTCGGGCTGTTGTTTGACTACGACCAGTTGAACTTCACCGGAGGCGACATCTCGCAGGTCAGGCCGGGGATTTCCTATTGGTTCAATGACGCGACCTTCCTGACCCTTCGCTATGCACGAGGGTGGGCGTTCGGGGACCTTGATTACAACTACTACTCCGCCGCGTTGAATCTCGGGGACATGCCCGGTGGCGGGCGGCTCACGCTCGGATTCGCCTATGGCACCGACCCCGACATCGAGTTCGGGACCAACACCACCAGCCTGTCAAACGCCTACATCTACACCCTTTTCTACAACCAACCGGTCACCCGCGATCTGAACGTCTTTGCGGGACTTCAATACGTCTATCGCCTCGATGAGGACGACACGGCGGAACTCTACCAACAACTCACCCCAACCATCGGACTCATATGGAAATTCTAAGCCCCACCATTTTGCAAATCGCCATTTTGGTCGCCGTGGCGCTCTCGGTGCTCAGCGTGCTTTTGCTCGGAGCCATTGTGCTCATCCGTTGGAGCACGGATCGTCGCCATCGACACAGCGCGGAGTTCCGCAAGGAGGCCAAGCCGCTTGTCATGGGGTTCCTTGCCGGCACCACAACGAAGGACGATGCCCTTGAGACGCTCAGCGAAGATCCCAAGGAGGCGTTGGAGCTTCTAGTGGAAACCGGAAACGCCCAACCGCCGGAGGGTAGAAACCGGATCCGGATCTTGTGTGCGGCGCTTCCGTTCGAGGAGGAGCAACTGGACTTGATCGAGAGCAGGCACTGGGAGACGCGCCGTCGGGCCGCCGAGCGCCTCGGGTATGTGGGCGGCACGGCATCCATCGGAGCGCTCAAGGCCGCCCTTGGCGACGGCATTCTGGCGGTGAGGGAGGCCGCTGCGCGTTCGTTGGTGGCGATGGGGCGCACCGATGCCGTCGAGTCGATCGTGCTCGCGCTGGATGTGCCTGGAGAGATGGCGGAACGCCGCGCCGCCGAGGTGATTGCTTCACTTGGCGACGGAGCCGTCGATCCGCTTGTGGCGATGCTCGGGCAACAGGGGGTGAAATATTCGACAACCAGCGTGAAGATCGTCATCCGCGCCCTGGGATTGCTTCGTTCCCGCGAGGCGGTCCCAGTGCTTCTGGCGCTTCTGAAAAACAACGAGTTCACCATCCGCCTGAACAGCGTGAGGGCATTGGGGCTCATCGGCGACTCGTCATCCATACCCGAGATCGCCGAGCTGGCGGAAGACCTGCCATGGGAGGTCCGCAATGTTGCTATGCAGGCGCTCGGGCGCTTGCATGCCGTGGAACGCATTCCGCTCCTGGTGAGGGCTCTGGGAGATCCCTCGTGGTGGGTGCGGTTTTCCTCCGCACAGGCCCTCTACGCCTTGGGCGAGCCGGGTCTCCGCGCCTTGCAAAAAGCCATGACCGAGCACGCCGACAGGTATGCCCGGGATATCAGCCGTCAAATCCTGCAGGAGCACCGCCTCCTCGAAAGCAATCCCACCCCCTCCGCCCTATGACCACCTTCATTCAACTCTGTGTCTGGTTCGTGCTGCTCTATTTCATCGCCCTGCATACGCTGTATTTCTTGCTGATCCTGATCGGAGCGCTCCAGGCGCGCCGTTACCAGAAGGGGATCACGTTCGCCGAGTTCGAGCGGATCGCCTCGTCGAACCTCACAATGCCGGTATCGGTGGTTGTTCCGGTCTTCAACGAGGAGAGGATCATCACAGGCACGGTCGAAAACGCCCTGGCCCTCAATTACCCGAAGCACGAAGTGATCGTGGTTGATGACGGGTCAACGGACGACACCATGCCGCGATTGGTCGAGGCCTTCCGCTTGTTCCGGGTGGAAAAGCAGGGGTCGAAACACATCCCCACCCGCGAGGTCCTCGCCACCTACGAATCGGTGGACTATCCGAATCTTGTGGTGCTGACCAAGGAGAACGGACGCCGCGGGGATGCGATCAACGCCGCCGCGGCGGTCTCGCGGTATCCGCTGCTCTGTGTGATCGATGCCGACTGCGTGCTTGAGCGTGACGGGTTGCTGCACATGGCGCGGCCGTTTTTGCGCGACTCCAACCTCGCCGCCTCGGCCGGTGTCGTGAGGCCGTCGAACGGGCTGCGGCTCAGGGGCGGGCAAATCGTCGATCAAGGCCTGCCCAAGAGCCTGCTCGGGCTCAACCAGGAGATCGAATACGCCCGCAGTTTCCAGTGGGCCCGGATCGGCCTGTGCCGCCTGCAAAGCATGTTGTGCATTTCCGGCGCGTTGCTTCTCATCAAGAAAAGCGTCTTCGAGGCCGTCGGTGGATCATGGCCGAACGCCATCACCGACGATATCGAGTTCACGATCCGGTTGAACAAGCACATCCACGACCGCCATCGCGACCGCACCCAACATCTGGCGTTCACGCCCGACGCCGTTTGCTACACCGAGGTTCCTGAGAAATTCCGGCAATACGCATCGCAGCGGAACCGGTGGCAACGGGGAACGCTGCAGGCGCTCCTGCGCAACTGGAAAATGATCCTCAATCCGCGCTACGGCCTGAGCGGCCTGTTCGGCATGCCCTTCTTTCTGGTGTTTGAGGCGTTTTCCGCAGTGGTCGAGCTAATGGCGTATCTGCTGATTCCAGCGACGTTGTTGCTCGGGCTGGCAGGGGCATGGGAGATCGTGCTCGTGCTTTATGCCGCCTACATCACCGGCGTGTTTCTGACCTTGTCGGCGATCCTGATCTCCGAGACCGGGCGCCTTCGCGCGGCGAGCTGGAAGGATTTTTGGAAAATGATCGCGTCGGTGTTCCTCGACAACCTCGGGTTCCACCAGTGGCACTTCGTGCACCGCGTGCTCGGCACTTTCCAATACCTCGTCCTGCGGCGCACGGACATGGGCATGCAAATGGAGCGTCTCTCGCCCAACACCGCCACCCTATGATGCCAAAACCTGAAAATTCGAAATACGACGTCGCGGTTGTCGGGCTCGGGTATGTCGGAATCCCGCTCGCGCTGGGGTTCGCAGCGGCGGGTTGCCGCACGCTCGGGATCGATACCGACGCCGCGCGTGTCGCTGTGCTTCAATCGGGCCGCTCACCGCTCCCGCACCTTGCCGACAGCGAGATCGCGGATGCCGTTACCAGGCACCGGCTCCGCTTCAGCACAGACAAGGCCGAACTCGCCGGCAGCGAGGCGATTTTGATCTGCGTGCCCACGCCGATCCGGAGCCACAATGAGCCTGATCTCGGGTTCATTCTTGATGCCGCCGCCGAGATTGCGCCTTGGCTCAGGCCCAGCGTGCTTGTGAGCCTCGAGTCGAGCACCTACCCGGGCACGACTGGACAGGATTTGCGTGTTGTTCTGGAGGACCTCTCCGGGTTGAAGGCCGGCGAGGATTTCCATCTCGCCTTCTCCCCCGAGCGGGAAGATCCGGGAAACGATGGCAGCATCCTCGGCAAGATGCCCAAGGTGATCGGCGGCTACACCGAGGGGTGCCTCTCTCGCGCGTTGGAGCTCTACGAGCGGGCCGTGGAGCATCCGGTTCCCGTGAGCAGTTGTGAGACGGCCGAGGCGGTGAAGCTTACGGAAAACATCTTCCGTTTCATCAATATCGCACTCGTCAACGAACTGAAGCGCATCTACTCGGCGATGGGCATCGATATTTGGGAAGTGGTCGAGGCCGCGAAAACCAAGCCCTTCGGCTACATGCCGTTTTATCCCGGCGTGGGAGTCGGCGGGCATTGCATTCCGGTCGATCCGTATTACCTCACTTGGAAGGCGCGCGAATACAACCTCGACACCCGCTTCATCGAGTTGGCGGGGCAAATCAACCGATCGATGCCGTATTACGCCGTGAACCACTTGCTCGAGGCCTTGAATGCAAGAAAGCGTTCCATGCGCGGAAGCAGGATTCTTGTCCTCGGCGTCGCCTACAAGGCGGGCGTGTCCGACGACCGCGAGTCGCCCACGTATCGGGTCATGGATCTTCTGCGGCAAAAAGGAGCGGAGGTCGGCTACCACGATCCCCATGTGCCCGTGATCGAGGCCCCGGGCACGCCGTGGGACGGCCTCCGCTCGCTCGAGTGGGAACCTGGAATCCTCTCAACATTCGATGCCGCTATCGTGTGCACGGCGCATGCGGAGGTGGATTACAAGGGCCTCGCCGACGCGATCCCTCTGGTGGTCGACGCCTGCAACGCGGTGCCCAAAAACAGGGTGGCGTGTGTGGTTCCCGCATAATGATCAGGATGCGAAAAATCCTTCTCACAGCGGCGCCGTTGCTCGGCGTCGCCCTCGTTGCCCGAGGGGTGTATGTCGAGGAGTTCGACTCCCCCGGCCGGCCGCGGGCGCCCGCTGGCATGGAGTGGAGCAGGAAGACGCAATTGTCCTACCCTGTCTCTTGGGAAGACATGGTTCCTGGGGACGGGTTGGCACGCTTGACCGCAGACCGGGGGGCTCTGGATCGATGCGCCCGTCGCCGGGGAAAATCATTCCAGACGCTCTCGATCGGTCCGGTCGAGCCTGGAAGCCGCTTGTCGATGCGGGCGAAAAACACCGCTGTTCCAGGGTTGGTGGGGCTCTTTTTCACCTACCTCTCGCAGGGCGGCACATTCGATGAAATCGATATCGAGATCGTCGCGGTGGACACCACAGTGCGCCCGGCGGGGCACAGGGGGGATTGGACGGATGCGCGGTTCAACACCTGGGCCGAAGCCGATCATGAGACTCTCCGGCCGGCGACGTTGATCAAAGCCTCGCTACGCGATGCCGACGGCAACAAGGTCTCGCACCGCGATGGGGTATTCCATGTTTATACCATCGAGTGGGCGAGCGACTCGGTGCGCTTTCTGGTCGATGGGGTCGAGCAGGCGCGATCCATGGCCTTCGTGCCCGCGCGGGCGGCGACATTGATTTTCGGATTCCGCCGCATGCCATGGGCGGGCGAGCCGGATTGGGAGGGGTCGCAAACCATGCTGGTCGATTGGGTGAAAATCGAACCGCTATCACCATGATCGAGCGCATCGAAATCGCCACCGAGGCATTGCCATTCAACGGCGTGGATGCGGGGTTCCGCAACCCGCACGACCTTGATTTCCAGAGTGCGTGTTTGACTGCGATCGAGGGCGTGCTGGGGAGAGTCTTCCAAATCCATTATTTTTCGTTGGGGCGGTTGAGCGCCCGGATTGAATATTTGGCCAACGGGCTCGCTGGCCGGATTGTCGATGTGCCATGGCGCATGTGTGTTGCCGAAAAAAACGCATGGGCTGCGATCGGGGAGAAGATGCTGGAGCAGGGGGCTTTCGACAGCATGAAGCGGGGTGGGAATGAATACGGGGTGGTGGTGGTTGTCTTTCAGGGGGTCGAAATCATGCGGATCGGGTTCATGCTCGCCGCCGCCGCCTCCCAATCCGCCCAGGAGGAGGAACGGTTCAGAAACCTTGTGTCCACCTTTGGGATCATGGCCTCGAATGCAGTGCGCTTGGAGGAGTTCCGCTACCTTGGCCGCCATGACGCCCTCACCGGTCTTGCGAACAGGCCGTTGTTTCTCCAAAAAATCGCCGAAGCAATCCGCGATATCCCCTGCAACGGGCCGGGCAATGTGCTGTTCGAAATCCGCCTCACGTCGCTTGGCGAGGTGAATGACAATTTTGGATTTCATGCAGGGGATGAGCTGATTTTAGAGGCTGCCCGGCGGCTGAGCGGCTTGAGTTGCGGGAAGGGGTTTGTGGCTCGGGTGGGGGGAAGCAAGCTCATGGTGTTGCTGCAGCACAAAGGCCGGGGGAACATCAATATGCTCACCCGCGAGGTGGAGAACGCGTTGGAGGCCCGCATGAATGTCGGCGGGCAGGAAATGCGAATGAATGTCGATATCGGTTGCGTGGCGTTGGACGACCCGCGGATGCATCCGGTCGAGGCGATTCAGCGCGTGGAGACCGCGGTGATCGATGCGCGGGGCCGTTCGGTGCTCGTGCGGCAAAAGGTGTATATCTACAATGATGGGTTTTTCGAGGGCAGGAAGGGGGAAAGCCACCTGAACCTGCTGGTGCGCCAAGCCTACGACGACAACAGGTTTTTCACATTGTTTCAGCCGATCATTGATTTGCAGAAAAACCGGATCTGTGGCTGCGAGGCGCTGCTGCGCATGCGCGACATGCACGGACAAACGATCGAGGCCGAGCGGTTCATGCCGGCGGTCGAGAGAATCCGATACCAGTCCACATTGGACGACTGGGTTTTCCACGAGATTCTTCGCTTGCACGAGGCCGACGCCAACCTGCGCAGACAGATCGATCGCTCGGAATTTTTTCTCACGATGAACTGCCATCCGGGAACCATTTCCAGGGATGCCTGCGCCCGAGATTGGCTCGCAGGGTTGAGAGATGCAGGGATGGATCCCCGGCGCCTGGTGCTGGAAGTGGTGGAAACCCCGATTCTTTTCGAGGATTCAAATCTGCAGAAGAACCTCGCGATCTTTCGCGAGGAGGGGGTGAGGATTGCGGTGGATGATTTCGGGTCCGGCTACAGCAACCTCGGGCACTTGGCGAATCTCCCGGTCGATCTTGTGAAAATCGACCGCGGGTTCCTAAAAATCCTCACCGGTCGCGGGTCGAGGGAGGCGGCGTTGATCACCGCCATGCTCAATCTCTCTTCCGAGCTTGGCTACGACAATGTCTGTGAGGGCGTCGAAACGGAGAGCCATGCCTCATTTTTGAAATCGACCGGCTGTCGCTATGCGCAGGGGTATTTCTATGGAAAGCCCATGCCACTTGAGGCGATGTTTGATCTTGCGGGAACATTCAACACGACGGCGGAGGCTTCGAAATAATCGTCGCGGGGCCACGGCTCGTGGCGTGGGCGGGCAGTCTTTGCGAATCACGCTGGCATCGATTCTGCTTCAGCCCCCGGCATGAAGCGCAAACCCATCAAAAAAATCGGTGTGTTGACCAGCGGCGGCGATTGTCCCGGCTTGAACGCGGTGATCCGCGGTGTGGTGCGGGCGGCGGCGGAGCGCGAGTGGGAGGTGCTGGGATTCACCGACGGTTACGAGGGCATGATCACCCCGGTCCGCTACCGGCGACTCGATGCGGCGGGCATTGACGACATCATGGCCATGGGGGGCACGATTCTGGGGACGACAAACAAAGGGCGCTTCGTGGCCAAGGTCGGCGAGGGCAACAAGGCGGTGATCCCGCGGGCGATTCTCTCGGAGGCCCGCGAGACCTTCGAGGGACTGGGCCTCGACGCGCTTGTGTGCATCGGGGGCGACGGCTCGCTGAGCACCGCCCTCCAGCTTCAAGAGGCCGGCATCCCGGTGGTGGGAGTTCCCAAGACGATCGACAACGATCTGAACGCCACCGCGATGACCTTCGGATTCGATTCCGCCGTGGCGGTGGTGGTCGATGCGCTCGACCGACTTCACACCACCGCGCGGAGCCACAAGCGCCTCATGGTCGTCGAGGTCATGGGACGCCATGCCGGGTGGATCGCCTTGCACGGCGGATTGGGCGGCGGGGCGGACGCCATCCTCATTCCGGAAATCCCCTACCGCATGGATAAATTGGTGCAGTTTGTAAAAAATCGAACACAGGACGGCTTTGGAAGCACCATGGTCGTCGTGGCCGAGGGAGCCAAGGAGCAGGGAAAAAAACTCGCCACCAAGGAAGCGAAACTCCGCGATGCCGGAGAGGTCCGCCTCGGAGGCATCGGAGAGCAACTCGCCGTCGCGCTGGAAGCCGCCACCGGTCAAGAGGCGCGCTCGGTCTCGCTCGGACATCTGCAACGCGGAGGCACCCCGAGCGCCCTCGACCGCATCCTCGCCACGAGGTTCGGCGTCGGTGCGGTGCGCCTCATCGAGCAACGCCGCTTCGGGCAAATGGTCAGCTACCTGAGATACCATGTCGGCGGGGTGCCGATCGCCAAGGCCGTGGGCACTTTGAGAACGGTTGATCCCGGGTGCGAGACCGTCGCCGCCGCCCGATCGGTGGGAATTTGCTTCGGTGACGACTGAGGGAATCCCGCAAGCCCAGAGATCTCGATTGTCAGTTTGGCAGCCGGGGTGCATAATTTCCGCACTTATTCATCCATGCTGACCTTAGTTATTGCGGTCGCCTTCACCCTAGTTGTGTCCGCGGTTTGTTCCGTGTTGGAGGCGATGATCCTGAGCACGACCCCCACCGACATCGAAACCCTGAAAAAGAGCGATCGCGTGAAAGGGGAGCAACTCGAGGAAATCCGGGAGGACATCGAGGAGACGATCTCGTCGATCCTGACGCTGAACACGCTCGCGAACACGCTCGGTGCTGTGGTGGTCGGAGGCATCGCCACAAAATTGTTCGGCGAGTCCGCGATCGGCATCGTCTCCGGCGCGATGGCGTTCAGTATTTTGATTTTCTCCGAGATCATCCCGAAAAACATCGGCGTGAACTACCGCCGCGCACTGCAACCCCTCTCGGTTCCGCTCCTTCGATTGATCCGCTCGAGCCTCCGGCCGGTGACATTTGTCGCGAACAAGCTGGTGAAATCGCTCATGCGAAAAAAAGTCGAGGAGGCCGAGACCGGATCCGAGATCATTCTTCTGGCTGAAAAGGGGGTGGTGGATGGCGAGTTGGACCGCGAGGAGGTGACCTTGATCTCGAACGCCCTCTCGCTGGCCAGCGTGCGCGTGAGCGACATCATGACCCCCCGCACCGTCGTGATCGGGGCTCCTGAAGGCGAGCGATTGATCGATCTTCTCCAACGCCTCCGCACGATCAGCTTCGGCCGCATGCCGGTGTATCAAAAAACAATCGATGAGGTGACCGGCATTATCCGTCGCCGGGACATCCTTCACGCGATCGCCGTGGGCGAGGGGCACAAGCTCGTCCGCGATCTCAAGCACGAGGCGGTCTTCTTCACCGAGTTCTCCACAGCCTCCCATGCGCTCGAAACCCTGCTGGAGGGTCAGCAACAACTCGGCATGGTCGTGGACGAGTTCGGCGCATTTGCCGGAGTGATCTCCATGGAGGACATCATCGAGCACCTCATCGGCAAGGAAATCTACGAGAAGGACGATGTCGCGGTGGATATGAGGCAACTCGCCCGCCTGAAGAGCAAGTTGGTCGGATTGAGGCGGTGACTGGATTGCGCGTTGCTCAGCGGGACGCGAACCGCGTTTCGCCCTCGGGCGGTAATGAAAATTGAACCTCCGGGGAATATGTGCATACAGTAATTACATGTCCTCGCTTTTGGAAATTCGACTCTCCCGGATTGGCAACTCCCGTGGAATCCGCCTGCCTGCCCGGTTGATCGCAAAGTTCGGTTTCGATGGCGGCATTCTGCTCGAGGATTGCGGGGACGGTGTGGTTCTCAAGCCCCGTCGGCGGAGGGTTCCGCAAAAGCTCTCGTGGACCGAGACCGCCAAGGAGATGTCGGATTCCGCGGAACAGTGGTCCGACTGGGATTCCGCTTCGCCTGACGGATTGAAAGAGATTCCCTGGAAGTAGCATTGGCACTGTTGAAGCGTTTTTTATTCGATGAAGAGGCATGAAATCCACTGGTGTCGTCTGGATCCCATCGAAGGCAGCGAAATGGCGAAGACGCGCCCGTGCGTGATTGTGAGCCGTGACGAGTTGAACGCGCATCTTTCCACCGTGGTGGTGTGCCCGGTGACCTCGAGTTTGCATCCCCAATGGCGCACGCGGCTGCCGATCCGATGTGCCGGGAGAACCGCCGAAGTCTGCCCGGATCAAATCCGGACAGTTTCAAAATCGAGACTCGGTCCAAAAATCGGGAAGCTGGCGCCAAAAAAATCCGCAGAACTCACGCGCCTTCTGACCGAATTGTATGGCGAGGGGTGATTCGAAGACGCGCTTTGCGTAACGACGTAACGCGAACTGGGTTTCGCCCTCCGCCGGTCACGAGGATCGTTCGGATGTCCTCTACGCGCAGGAGCCAGGGGATTCGGTTTGGTCGGCGATCCCTTCGCGGCCGTAAAACTTCACCCCCATTTCTATCTTTTCCCGGCCGTTGGACGTGCGCCATTTGTTCGTGTCGCGGAGGGAGTAGATGCAGCCGCAATATTCCTGCTGGTAAAATTGTTCGCGCTTCGAGATTTCGAGCATGCGTTGCGCTCCGCCGCCCTTGCGCCAGTTGAAAGTCCAGTAGGCCAGATCGGGGTATTTCGCCGCCGCGCGTTCGCCGCAACCGTTGATCTGGTCCATGTCCTTCCAGCGGGAAATCCCGAGGCAGCTTGTGATCACCGGGAATCCGTGCTCGTGGGCATACAGGGCGGTGCGCTCGAAGCGCATGTCGAAGCACATCGTGCAGCGTTTCCCCTTTTCCGGCTCCCACTCGAGCCCCTTCGCGCGGGCGAACCAGTTGTCGGTATCGTAGTCGGCATCGATGAAGGGAATCCCCTCCTTTTCGGCGAAGCGGATGTTTTCCGACTTCCGCAGCTCGTATTCCTCCCGAGGGTGGATGTTCGGATTGTAGAAGTAGATGGTGTAATCGATGCCCGACGCCGCCATGGCTTCCATCACCTCGCCGGAACACGGCGCGCAACACGAGTGCAGGAGCACCTTTTTGTGCTCGCCGGGCGGAGTGAGAACTGGACGCTGGTTCATCGGGGCCGAAACTCTTGCCTAATCCCCATGCCGCTTCAATCCGGTTTCTTGCGCATGCAGCCCATTTTTCGTGGTCGTGCGCATAATCACCCATCCAATATTGACCCATTGTATGGTCGGCCACAGAGTGGGATTTCATTGCCCGAAATCACCCTGGAATTTGAGCGCTGCCTTGGCTTGCTTCCGAGAGGTGCACTGATTTTCCAACAACCAACCACCACAACAACCATGTCCCACAAAACATCGTTCCGCACCACCCAGCCTCAGATCTCGAACGACTGCGGTGTCAAAACAGCCATCAACAAATCGAATTTCCCGATTTTGAACGGCATGGCGGTCTATCGCCTCACGTTGAATCCCGGGTGCTTTCGCGAGCCCCATTGGCACGCGAATGCCGACGAACTCTCCTACTGCCTCAAGGGGAAAACCCTTGTCACCATTTTCGCCAGCGGCAACCAGCACTCGCAGTTCACCATCGAGGAGGGCGAAATGTTTTTCGCGCCCAGCGGATCGCTCCACTCGATCGAGAACATCGGCGATGAACCTGCCGAGTTTCTGATCACCTTCTCGCATGAAATGCCCGAGGATTTCGGCATTTCCGGATTCGCCGGTTGCCTCGATCCAACAGTTCTCGCCAACACCTGGGGGCTTCCCGTGGCCGACATCAACGGCGTCACCCGCTCGCCGATCGACATCCAAATCGGCCGCTCCAGCGTTCCTCCGGCAGTGACCGAGCAGGCCACGTATCCCAACGCCCTCAAATTCGCCATCGAGTCCCGCCCGCCGCTCGTTTCCGCGCCGGTGGGTTCCGCCATCGTCGCCCGCCGCGACACGTGGCCCGCCCTCAAACACCAGGCCATGTATTCGCTGCGCGTCCAAGGCATCGGCATGCGCGAACCGCACTGGCATCCCGAGACCGCCGAGTTGGGATTCGTGCACACCGGTCGCGCGCGTATGACCATTCAAAGCCCCGGCGGCTCCGCCGAGACCTACGAACTCGAGCCCGGTGATGTGTATTTCATTCCGCGCGCCTACCCGCACCACATCGAAAACCTCACCGACAGCGAGATGCGCTTCCTCATTTTCTTCGACACCCCCGATGTGCAAGACATTGGATTCACCGGAGCCATTCCCGCATTCTCCACCGGCATCACCGGCCCCGCGCTCGGCCTGACTGCGGAGCAGGTCGCGCGCATTCCCAAGCTGCCCTCCGATTCGCTCCTCGTCGCCAAAGCCAACCCCGTCGCGAAATAAGCCATGGAATCCTTCAACAACCGCCGCGCCCCTGTTTACTCGAAGCTCGGCCTTGCCTGCTCCAGCCAGCCGCTCGCTGCGACTGTCGGGCGCGACATCCTCAAGGCCGGCGGAAACGCCGCCGATGCCGCTGTTGCCATGGCGGCGATGGTCAATGTCACCGAGCCGATGATGAACGGCCTCGGCGGCGATTCGTTCATGCTCGTCCACTGGCAGGGGAAATTTCATGGTCTGAACGCCAGTGGGCGCTCGGGGGCAAAGTTCTCGATCGCCGCGCTGAAGGCCGCCGGATTCGAGTCGATGCCCGCCGCTGGAGGCGCCACGGTCAGCGTGCCTGGGGCGCTGGATGGCTACCTTGCGCTCCATGAAAAATTCGGATCCATGGAGTTGAAGGATCTCCTTGAGCCTGCCGCACGGCATGCCGAAGAGGGGTATGCTGTGAGCTTGAAGATCAGTCAGGCATGGGCCTGGGGCGCCTCGAAGCTCCAGCGCTTCTCGCCGGACGCCGACGCCTACCTGCCCGGAGGAAAAGCTCCCGCTGCAGGCCAAATCTTCGCCCAGCCGGATCTCGCCGCCACCTGGCGCAAGGTCGGCCGCGAGGGGCGCTCCGCGTTTTACTCCGGCGACATTCGCGACCGCATCCTCGAGGTGCTCTCGAAAAACGGCGGCTTCCTCGAAGCGGCCGATTTCGAGCCTCTTCAAGCCGAATGGGTCGAACCGATCTCGGCGCCCTACCGCGGCCACCGCATCCTTGAGCTTCCCCCCAATGGGCAGGGCATTGTGGTCCTCCTGGCGCTCCGCATGCTCGAGAAATTCGACATGCAGGCGGCGTTCGAATCCGATCCCGCCGCCGCCTCGCACCTCGTTCTTGAGGCGATCAAGCTTGCTTTCGCCGATGCCACCCGCGCGGTGGGCGATCCGCGGTTCTCCGACATCCCCGTCGAGAAACTCCTCTCTGATTCTTATATCCACGAACGCCACGCCCTCATCCAGCGAGACCGCGCGCTCGACAATCCCCCGGCTGGCCGCATCTATGGCGACACCACCTACCTCACTGTGATGGACAAGGATCGCAATGCCGTGTCGCTCATCACCAGCATCTCGGATGTCTTCGGGTCGGGCATTATCGTTCCCGGCACCGGCGTGATTTTGCACAACCGCGGCGCGGATTTTGTGATGGAGGAGGGGCACCCGAACGCCGCCGCGCCCGGCAAGCGCGTGCGCCACACGATCCTTCCCTCCATGATGCTCAACACAGACGGCTCGCTTCGCCTCAGCTTCGGCTGCATGGGCGCGAACATGCAGCCGCAGGGCCAAGTGCAAATCCTCGTCAATCTCATCGACCGTGGCATGAACCTGCAGCAGGCCATCGATGCTCCGCGTGTGCGTGTTCTCGACGGCCACCGCATCAGCGTTGAACCCCACCTCGAAACGCCAGGCTTTGCCGAGCGCCTCGCCGCCATGGGCCACATCGTCGTCGAAGGTGAGGAAATCCCCGCCGATTGGACGCTCCCGCACGACTTCATGCGGACGTTTGAGGGCAGCGCGCAGGCCATCATGGTCGAGCATGGCGGTGCATCGATCTGCGGCGCCTCCGACCCCCGCCTCGACGGCATCGCCTGTCCGGAATGATGGATCAGCGACATTTGTGTGGCGTGGCCTGAGGCAGGCGATTTAATTCCGTGTTGTGGAAACCGCGCTGAGAGTCCTGTCACTTGTCGCAGGAATTGGGTTGTTCTGGGCGGCAGCCGCCGGGGTGGTGAGCACCATGCTTGTTCCCCGGACCTCCCGCCAGTGGCTGTCCAGATGGGTGGCGGATGTCCTTCACGGGATTTTTGCGTCGATGGCCAAGAGGGCCGGTTCCTATGTGAAGGTCGACCGCATTCTTGCGTCGCAGGGGCCTGCGGCAGTGCTGTTTTTTCTCGGCGTCTTCCTGCTGATCTTCATGGCGGCCTTCGGGCTCATCTTCCACGGCCTCGGCACTCCATCCCCGATGAAAGCGTTTTTGGAATCCGGCTCCGGCCTGAGCACGCTTGGAATCCTTGATGTTTCCAAGCCATGGCATGTGGTCGCGATGGTCGCCTCGGCATTCACCGGCACGATTGTCGTGGCGATTTTTATCGGCTTTCTGATGACCCTCTACGCCGCCTACTCGGCCCGCGAGGCATTCATGGGAAAACTCGCGCTTGCGATCGGCGAGCCGGCGTGGGGGCCGGAGTTCCTTGTTCGCCTGAAGCGTCTCGGCACCACGATCGAAGATTCGGGTATCCCCTCAGGGATCGATTGGCTCTGCACGATGCGCGTGAACCAATACATCTACCCGATCCTGAATCATTTTCGCTCGCCGTTTCCACATCGCCACTGGGTCGCCACCCTGCTCGCCCTATGCGACGCCGCCGCGATCCGGTTGGCGAATTCCAAGGAGCCGCGTAACCTCTACCTCGTCCGTCTGGTCGCCGAGGGCTCGGAGACCTTCCACCTCCTCCGCGACAGCGAACTTGGCCGCATCCACCGTCAAGCGGACGCGCCGTCCATGACCTCCTGGCGGCTGGAGCGGAGCATTCTCGACGGCCCCGCCGATTCGACATCCACTCCCGAACCCGGCATTTCGCGACAGGAATGGGACTGGGCCATGGAGTTCCTCGAGGCGAACGGCGTCGAAACAAATCCCGATCGCGATGCTGCCTGGCGGAACTTCTGCCTTCTGCGTTCGCTCTACGCCGCCCCCGCCATGTTTCTCGCTGAATACTTGCATGCCGTCCCCGCGCCTTGGACCCGCGACTTGGGCAAAGGCACCGCGCCGCGGTTCGAAACAATCCGCCCCCAACTCGCCGCCGAGCGCTTCCGGTCGAATCCGTAGACAGCTATCCGCAGGGTGAGTGGGGTTGAAGATTTTCAGCGGGGAGCCAGAACGAGCGGGGGTTTTTGGAAGCGGGAGCGGATGCGGTTGATGGGGGTGAGAATCGCGGGGCGGCCGATGAGTTTCGCCTCGAGGCGGCGTTTGCCGGGGAAGTCGAGGAGGGAAATGCCGATGAGCATGGTGAGGATGCCTTGGCCGGGGAGGAAGAGCATGAGGATGCCTGCGATGAGAAATACGGTGCCGAAGGTGTTTTTCAGCACATGGCCGAGGACTTTGAGCACCGGGTGATGGTGTTTCATCCAGTTGCGCGGCACGCGGGTGTCGAAATAATCCGCCGGAAGCCGGACGAGGATGAAAGGAATGGCGATCAGCGAGCCGACGAAGCAGGCCAAGGAAGCACCTGCGAGCCAGAAGAGCATCCCGCGCGTGGCTGGTTCCGTAAGGATCGAATGCACTGAGTCCACCGATTGATGCTACGACAGGTGGCAGTGCAGGGCAACCTTGGCCTGGGATTCAGCGGGGCTGATGGAATATCAGCCCGCAGAGACGCAGGGGCGCGGAGGATTTTTGGGGGAATGACCGTCCCGACCGTTTTGGGCCACTGGCGGGGCGAGGGGGCCGATGGGCGCTTTCTCTTCGCCTGGCTTCGCTCCGAACGAGGACGACGGAGCTCTGAGCGAAGACGACGGAGCTCCGAACGAGGACGACGGAGCTCTGAATGAGGATGACGGAGCTCTGAGCGAAGACGACGGAGCTCCGAACGAGGATGACGGAGCTCTGAACGAGGATAACGGAGCTCTGAACGAGGAGTTTAAGGGGTCCTCGCTACATTTTGCCGATAATTAAGCCTGCCGGATTTCAAACTTTAGAGCTGTCGATTTGAGAACACGAGTTGTCTCCGAGGGAACAGCAGTTATCGATTGGAGAACACGAGTTGTCTCCGAGAGAACAGCAGTTAACGATTTGAGAACACAAGTCGTCTCCAGGGGAACAGCAGTTAACGATTTGAGAACACAAGTCGTCTCCGAGAGAACAGCAGTTAACGATTTGAGAACACGAGTTGTCTCCGAAAGAACAGCAGTTAACGATTTAAGAACACGGGTTATCTCCGAGGGATCAGCAGTTATCGATTTGAGAACACGGGTTGTCTCCGAGAGAACAGCAGTCATCGATTTGATAACACGAGTTGTCTCCGAGGGAACAGCGCTTATCGAAATCGAGGCATTTGTTCAGAAAACGAAGGCACGAGTTTTGTTTCACCCACCTTTCTCACGGCGGGCTGTGAAGGTGCGCTCCAAAGGCACTGCAAAGTCGTCAGGGGGGAGTGGTGCTGTCGTGGGATTCGGAACAGGGGGCTGAATTTCCACAGTGCGTTTCTGGCAGCGAGCACCCGATGATTGATCTACAAAGCAGCCCGAGTCACTTCCCGGCCCAAAGCGCTGGTTGACGGAACACGAGTCCCGTGTTTCAAAACAAGTGGGTTACGGCACAAGCCGGCAAAAAAATGGCCGATCGGCCAAAAAGTTTGCGGAATTGGGGGTGTGCGGTGGGGGCGCAGTGTTCTACCGCATTTTGTGGCAACGAGCACCCGATGATCGATCGACAGGATAGCCTGAGTTACTTCCGCGACCGAAGTGCTGATTGACGGGACACGAGTCCCGGGTTTCAAAACAAGTGGGTTACGGTGCAAACCGGCAAAAAAATGGCCGATCGGCCAAAAAGTTTGCGGGATTGGGTGGGGTGAGGTGGGGTAGTGTTCTACCGCATTTTGTGGGAGTGAGGGCTGGGAATGATTTTTCCTGTCGTCAATTTTGAAATGAGGGGTTTTGGCAAAGGTCCAACGAATTTCTGGTGGTGCTTGAACTTTTGGAGGAAGTCGGCCGTTGTGGATTTCCCAGACGAAGAGCAGCGGGCCGTCGGGCGTGGATTCTGCGCCGGAGGCTTTAGTCAAGCCGCAGGGTTGGGGGTCGATGATGTAAGACCTGCCTCCCGGTGCCGTGGGGCGGATGCCGAGGGCGAGTAGGTGCTGCCGGGAAAGGTTTCCCAGACGGTGGTTGCGCCCGCTTCGATCATGGGAAGGTAGTTTTCCCTGATCGAGGCGAGGATGGCGTCGGGTTCGCCGAGGATATCGAGGGCCTCGTAGAGGAATTGCGCGGCAAAGGGCGAGCCGATGCGGCGCCACTGTTCGGGCTCGGCGGCCCCCCCCCTCGGGCTCGAGGATTTCCTCAACGACGAGCAGATGCGCGGCTTGGCAGGGACAGCCTCCCCCTCAAGAAGGAGGGAGGCATCGTCTTTTCCAGACGCACACGCCCCAGATTGTCTTGCTTGAGAAGCTCGCTGCCCAGCGAGGCCACAGTGATTTAAGTTCCTGCTTTTGTTGGTGTTATCACCCAACCATACGACACCTACAGCTTCTCCAATAGTGGCGCTACGCGCACCGCTTACACTACACGCTGGCGGTGCACAACTGGACCGGCACGACGCTGTGGAACGGCGGCACGGGAAACAAACCCGGACCAGATCTACTTCAACCGGGCACTGGGCAGCGGGGAGCTTGATCGGATCAGCTTCTACAGCGACTTCGGGAGCAGCTTTGTGGGAACAGGGTTCCAACTCGGCCTCGGCAGCGGCTTCCAATATCAGGTAATCCCAGTCCCCGAGCCCGAAACCTGGCTGGCCGCGGCGCTGCTCCTGATCGGAGGCTTGTGGGGGTTCCGATCGCAGGCGGGGGTGGCCCTCCGGGCGGTGCGAAGAGTTGCCCGCGAATAATGTGAATGCATGAAGGGCTGTCCTCCGTGGCGGCTCCGCCGCGCAAGTCGGGCGTTTGCGGCAAAACGCCTACCCTTGACTGAGGCGGAGCATTCGCTTTGCACGGTCGCAAACGAGTTCGGACAATTTCCGCCAGACCTTCTCTGTTGCTGGTTCGGTGGCTTGCGTTTTTACCGCCGTGTCGATAAGGCGCTCGCAGAGGTTGGTCAGGCGCCCGCGCACAAGAGGCCAGCCCAGCCCGGTTTCCTTGGCGAGTTGCTGGAAATGTTCCGGCGAAACTTCCGCGAGTTTCCACGCGCTGCCTACCTTCATCGACAAGTCGGCTGAGAGTTCCGGCCAAGCCAGCGTGCAGACTTGGTCATACAGCGGCGACAACCGGCGGGAATTGGCTCCGTAAAGGAAAGAGAAATTCTTTCCGTGGGCATCGGCGTTGCCAGTCAGAGTCGAATAGATCACGGCATCTAAAAAATTCCGGATGTCTAGGACGGGAAGGGTGGACCATTCCCGGAGTAGGCCGATGCAATCGCGCAAGGAAGGGCCACCTTCGTTCTGGTATTTTCGCTCGGGGGGAATTCCCAACGCTTGGCAAAAATCCTCTTGGTGGATTCTCACGAACTCCCCAGAGGCAGAAACAGCCCGGTCGTATCGCCGAACGACGAGACACGGTGTTTTGCCGACAACCAGAAACTCTGCCTCTGCGGCATCCAGGCCGACTTGGCGTGCCAAGGCCATGCAGAACGCCTCATTCGCGGCCAATCCGGGAAAGCGAGTCGGTTCCGGCTTGAGAATGTGCGTGCTGGCCGTCGTGCCAAGCGGGAGTGCCATTTGCCCGTTGCCGGTGATAAAAACCGGCAGCTTCACCTGGGCGCCAGCGAGGGAGAGGCGCACGCCCTGCATACCAGCCATCAGCGGGCGGAGCGGAAGTTCCTCCACGATTTTCGCAAGGCTGTCCACATCCAAGGGTTGGATTTCGCTGGCCCCCGTGGGCGTGGAGGATGGCGGTTCCGCATGAATCGACACCGCACCGGCGCATTCGCCGCCGATGCGCTCCAGAAGGGAGAGATCGTTTCCGGCGCTCACGCCGAGGATGGACGCGATGCGGCTTCGCGTTTCGGCCTCCGGTAGAATGCCTGAGAAATAGGCACGCACGGGGCGACCAGTGAATGGTTCCGATCGAAGTGGCAACTGGCGGGAAAGCGGAACGGCGGAAGCCGATGCCATCCATTTGGGATCGTAAACGAATATCTGGGGGCCGTCCTCTTCTTGACTCAATAGCCCCACCGCCGACCCGTGAAGCGATACATGCAGGGGATTCATCGCCTCTCCACCTTGATTTCCAACCCGAGGCTTCTCAGGACTTCAAAAACCTTCCCGATATGGCAGGTGGGCTTTCCGTTCTCCAACTCCCCTATGAATCTCAACCCGGCGCCTGCCACCAAGGCGAGATCCTTTTGGGTCACTCTGGACTGTTTACGCGTTTCGCGGATCAACGCGCCGAGGGACTGTGGGTCTTTTAAAATCATATTACTGATCGGGAATATATTTGCAATCTCAAAAAGAATTCAATGAAAAATTACCAATCAGGAACTTTATTCAAAGATATTCAGGAATTGACATTAAATAACCCGATCGGGAATAAAAAATCTCCTCCCAAAATATAGGGCCGACTCGCCTAGCCGGCTGTAAAGGCGCATAAAACCCGGGGGGGGGCGCTCCAAACGCACTACAAAGTCGTCCAGGGGGTTGTGGTGCAGCCGTGGGATTCGGAGCATGGGTGCTGAATTTCCACAGTGCGGTTCTGGGAGCGAGCACCCGATGATCGATCGACGGGACAGCCTGAGTTACTTCCGCGACTGAAGTGCTAATTGACGGGACACAAGTCCCGGCGTTCAAAACAAGTGGGTTACGTTAAAAACCGGCAAAAAAATGGCCGATCGGCCAAAAAGTTTGCGGAATTGGGTGGGGTGGTGTTCTACTGCATTTTGTGGGAGCGAGGGCGGGGAAGCCGGGAGGTGAGCGGTCCCCAGGACCAGGCGCTGACGCTCCCCTTCGGCTACTTCGCCTTGCCTTGGTTGGCGACGGCGTTCATGGCGGCGGCGATGGCCTCCTGGTCGCCGAGGTAGTAGCTCTTGAGGGGTTTGAGGTCGTCGTCGAGTTCGTAGACGAGGGGGATGCCGGTGGGGATGTTGAGTTTGAGGACCTGCTCTTCGGTGAGGTTGTCGAGGTATTTGACGAGGGCGCGGAGGCTGTTGCCGTGGGCGGCGATGATGACGCGTTTTCCGGATTTCACGGTCGGCGCGATTTTTTCATGCCAGAGGGGGAGGAAGCGGTCGACGGTGTCTTTGAGGCACTCGGTGAGCGGGAGAAGGTCTTCGGGGATGCCGGCGTAGCGGGGGTCATGGCCGGGCCAGCGTTCGTCGGATTTTTCGAGGGCGGGGGGTGGGATGTCGTAGCTGCGGCGCCAGACGAGGACTTGTTCGTCGCCGAATTTGGCGGCGGTCTCGGCTTTGTTGAGGCCTTGGAGCGCGCCGTAGTGGCGTTCGTTCAGGCGCCAGTCCTTTTCCATGGGAATCCAGAGTTGGTCGAGTTCGGTGAGGACGTCCCAGAGGGTGCAGAGGGCGCGTTTGAGAACGGAGACGTAAGCGATGTCGAAGGCGAATCCCTCTTTTTTCAGGAGCTGGCCGGCGGCTTTGGCTTCTTCGCGGCCTTTGTCGCTGAGGTCGACGTCGTGCCAACCGGTGAAGCGGTTTTCTTTATTCCAAGTGCTTTCGCCGTGGCGGATGAGAACGAGTTTGTGCATGGCGGGCCGAAGGTAGCGGGTTTGCCCGGGGAATGACAAGCCTCGGGCTGTCGTGCGGCCTCAGTGCTGTGCGAGGGGGTGGGAGAGGTCTGGGAGCACGCCGCTTTCCTCCACCTCGACCTCGCGTTCCATGCCGAGGAGTTCGAGGAGGACCTTCACGCGGGCTTGGGCGGGCATGACCTGGGTGACGAGTGCGCGGACGCCCGCGAAGGGGCCTTGGAGGAGCTTGACCTCGTCGCCTGGTTGGATGCTGGTGGGAATTTCAACGGTTTCCTCGCTCACAACCGCCTCGCGGAGGGATTGGATGATGTCCGGGTGGAGCATCGAGGGGACTCCGCCGAATTTGACGATGTGGGAGACGCCGATGGATGCGGCCACGTGGCGGTGGGAGGCGCGGTAGTTGAAAAAGCCGAAGAGGTAACCGGGGAACATGGCTTCGGTGACCTTGACGCGGCCGGTTTTGCGGGCGCGTTCGAAGCGGAGCATGGGGCAGAAGACTTCGATGCCTGCATCGCGCACGAGGATGCGCTTCGCAGTGGATTCGAGGCGGGGCTTTGTTTTGATGCAGAACCAATGCGGTTCCTCGGTCTCGAGGTCGATCATTGCAATGTCGGGGGTGGCGGAGGCCTCAGTGCGGGGTGGTGCTCGATGAGGAGGTGGCCGCCGGGGCCTTGTCCATGCGGAGGAGTTCGGTGACGGTGGCGAACTTGAACCCCTTGGCCAGGAGGGCGTCGAGCGTCGCCGGCATGGCTTCAATGGTCGAGGGGTGGATATCGTGGGCGAGGAGGATGTCGCCGGCGGAGGTGTTCTGGACGAGGTGGGTGCTGACGTGCGAGGCGCGGCGGATTTTCCAGTCTTGGGGATCGACCGACCAGAGGATGACGGGCAGTCCGAACTCCTGGGCCATGCGTTTGTTGAGCGAGGCGTTTGTGGCGCCGTAGGGCGGGCGCATGGTGGTCGGGGTGATGCCGCAGGCGTCAACGATCGCGCGGGTGGTCTTATGGATTTCCTCGGCTACGGCGGCGGCGGAGAGTTTGGGCAGTGAGGGGTGGTTCCAAGTGTGGTTGCCCACCTCGTGTCCCTCGGCGGCCATGCGCTTCACGATCTCGGGGTATTGGGCGACATTTTTGCCGATGACGTAGAAGGTGGCTTTGACGTTCCGCTCCTTGAGGATGTCGAGGAGTTTCGGGGTGAGGGTCGGGTGGGGGCCGTCATCGAATGAAATGGCTACGTAGGGGCCTTCGACATTGCTTTTGTTGTGCACGAATTTGCTAGAGGCTCCGGGGGTGGCGTAGGGCATTTCCGGAGGCAAGGCGGAGGCGGCAGTGGAAGACGGTGTTGCGGCGGGGTAGGCATACTCCGGGGAGAGGCGGGAGGGTTCGGGCGATGGTGTTGGAGTCGACTGATCCAGTGGTGCTGGTGAGGTGACAATGGTTGGCAAGCCACCTTGGAGGGCTGCCGGAGAGGCGTCGGGCCTCGGAGGGAGTTGAGCTTTGGCGGGGGCGGCGACCGGGCACAGGATCAAAACGGCCGCAACGGCAAGGGCGGAGCGCGGGTGGACTCTCATTCGATGGGTGTGAAAAGCTAAACGGGATTTCAGATGGCGCAAAGAGGGATTTTCAGGGGTTCCACGTTAGTGGGGTGCCCGGCGGGAGGAGTTGGACGGCTCGGACGATGTCGCGGTTCGAGAGGCGGAAGCCGCCGATGCTTTCGATTTCCTTCACGGTCGAGGGGTTTGAGGATCCGTGAATGCCGAAGGGCAGCGGGGTGGAGCCCTCCTTGGCGAGGTTGATCCATGCCACGCCCAGCGGGTTGTTTGGGCCCGGAGGCAGGATTTCAGAGCGGGTGAGGGTGGGCTTTTCGACCTTCGGTGTGGGATTCGGGTTGGTGTAGAACGGGCTGCGTTGCTCGACTTGCGGGGAGCGCGACTCGCGGAGAGTGGACAATGCCGGGTGGGGGACGATGTCGAGCACGCGCCATTCGCCGCTGCCGCGCAGGCCCGGCCGCACGCGCGAGAGAGGCATGGCGGCAGCTGGTTTCCCATCGCGGAGGATTTCAAGCACCGAGAGGTCGGTGACGCGGGTTGTGGTTTTGGAATTTCCAGCCAGTGCGCCCTGTTTCACGAGCGGCACGTTTTCGATTTCGAAGGGCGCGACATTTGGCACCAGAAAGATGGAGCCCGCAGGCGGCTGGGCAGGGAGGGAGGGGTTGAGCTTGCGGAGGAACGCCTCGTCCGCATTGAACCGCTCGGCGACGAACTCCCACGGCGAGCTGTAGGCGAGGAGGGGGGATTGGACCATCTCGCTGTAGGATGGCGGGGGAGCGGCTCCTTTGGCGGGAGCGGCCTTTGGCGGAGCGATAAAACGGAAATCGGCAGGCTTGAGTTCGTATTGCGAGGTTGGAGTCCGCACCGCCTCGCGGGCGCTTGCGACGAGTTCCTGGTGGTCCAAAAAGCCGCCGCCGGAGGTCTGGTAGCGGTGGAGGATTTTTCCGAAGACGGCATCGGGCGTGTCGCTGATCGGGCCCGAGGAAAAGCCTTGGGAGTCGAGAAACACGCGCAGCAGGTAAACCTCCGATTCGAGAGGCACCGAGGGAGCCGGGGAGTTGGTGGAGGGTTTCGGTGTGCTGCGCAGGGCGAGGCGTTCGGCCGCGTTGGGGATGCGGAGTTGCTGGCCGATATGAATCAGATCGGCCTCGAGGGAGTTGAACTCCTTGAGCTGGGCGGTGGTGAGTTTGTGGCGTCTGGCGATGTGGATGAGCACCTCGCCTTTGCGAACGGTGTGGATGGCGGCATCCCGCGCATAGGGATCGTTGCGGCCTTGGGTGGAGCGGGTGGCGAGGACTGGAACGTCACGCGTGGGAAGCCCCCAGCGGGTGGCTGGCGAGGGGATGACATCCCATTTCCACTTCACGGCGGTTTCGAGGCCCGGTTCGACGACGCGCGAGGCGGAGGCGGCGGGGTGCAGGAAAACGAGGCAGCAAAAAGCCATACCCGCCCGCGAAATCCATGTGCCCGTTTGGTTCATGCGCACGGAATTTATGCAAGCCCGCCTCGAGCGAAAGGAGAAACGCGGCATCACCGGCGGGCTCTTTTTTCCTGCAGCGTGCGGGTGATTTGGGCGAGGGATTGGGTGTTCACCACATCGTTCTTGGAGAGCCAGCCCTTGCGGGCGATGCCCACGCCGAAGACGAGGTCCTGGAGTCCAGCGGTCGAGTGGGCGTCGGGATTGATCGCGCATTTGACGCCTTTTTCCTTCGCGAGCGGCCACCAGCGCCAGTCGAGATCGAGGCGGCGGGGGTTCGCGTTGAGTTCGATGATCGTGCCTGTGGCCGCCGCCGCGTCGAGGATCGCGGGGATGTCGACCTGGTAGGCGTCGCGGGTGAGCAGCAGGCGGCCGGTCGGGTGGCCGAGCATGGTGACATGTGGGTTTTCCATGGCCTTGATGATGCGTTTTGTCATCTCCGCCGAGGGCATGGTGAAGGATGAGTGCACGCTGGCGACGACGTAGTCGAGGGTGGCGAGGACCTCGTCGGGGAAGTCCAGCGAGCCGTCCTTGAGGATGTCGCATTCGATGCCGGTGAAGATGCGGAAGTCCTTTTCGCCTGCGTTGAGTTCGGCGATGCGGGCGGTTTGTTCGGCGAGGCGTTTTTCATCGAGTCCGTTCGCCTGGAACGACGCCTTCGAGTGGTCGGCGATGCCGAGGTATGCGAGTCCGAGGTCCTTCGCGGCGGCGACCATGTCCTCGAGGGTGGCGCGGCCGTCGCTGGCGGTGGTGTGGTTGTGGAATGTGCCGCGCAGGTTGCTCCACTCGATCAACGCCGGCAGGGTGTGCTTCTCGGCGGCGTCGAGTTCGCCCCGGTCCTCGCGGAGTTCCGGCGGGACCGGATCGAGGCCGAGGGCGCGGTAGATGTCGTTCTCCTCGTGGATGTCTGGAAGCGGCGCGAGGAGTTCGCGTCCTTCGGCCTCGCTGAAGCGGTATTCGTTGAGCGACCAGCCGCGGGCCAGGGCGCGCGAGCGCATGCGAACATTGTGCTCCTTGCTTCCTGTGAAGTAGTTCAAGGCGAAGGGAAATTCCGAGCCGGAGACGACGCGCAGGTCGCATTGGATGCCGTTCTTGAGGATCACGCTCGATTTGGTGGCCCCCTTGGCGAGGGTGTTGGCGACCAGCGGGTGGGTTGTGAAGAATTCCATGACATCCGCCGGGTGGCGCGAGGAGACGATGAAGTCGAGATCGTGGACGACCTCTTTTTTTCTGCGGTAGCTTCCGGCGATGGCCGAGAGGTTCACAGCTGGATGGCTGCGGAGGTCCTCCAGAAGGGACTCTGCGAGGGCCGCAATGTCGCCCAGGCGGAACTCGCCAGCGTGGGCGCGCAGGTGGTCGATACCTTTGATGATGTTCGCGGCGGTTTTTTCCCCGAAGCCTGGAAGAGAGGCGACCTTTCCGTCCTTGCAGGCGCGTTCGAGGCTCGGGATCGAATGGATGCCGAGGGTGTCCCAGAGGACCTTGATCTTTTTCGCACCGAGGCCCTGGATGTCGAAGAGGGTGAGAATGTCCGGCGGGAACTCCTCGCGGAGAGTGTCGAGATAGGGGAGGCGGCCGGTCGAGTGGAGTTCGGTGATTTTCTCGCCCGTGGCCTTGCCGATGCCGTCGATGGCGGTGAGCCTGTCCTCGGCGATGAGCGTTTCAAGAGGCTCCGCAAGCGACTCGAGGGCGCGGGCGGCCTGGGTGTAGGCGCGGATTTTGAACGGGTTTTCGCCCTTGAGTTCGAGGAGTCGGGCGATTGTTTCGAAGGCGTCTGCGATGTGATCCTTGGTCATTAGAGGTAGGTGTTGATGCGGTTGCGCCAGCCTGGGAGCCATTTCGCCTCGTTGCGGGCGGGGGGGGCGTTGGAAACGCGGCGGGTCAGGACTTGATCCGCCGCCTTGGCGAATGCGGCCATCGGGTCGCCTTGCGCGGGCATGGATTCAAGGACTTGGAGGAGCCCCCAGCCTTCGCCGCGGTAGCGCTCCGAGGGGTTCGTGCCTTCGCCCTTGAAGTTTACGTAATCCATGAGCGCGTAGAATCCGAGCGGGCGTGCGGCGACGCGGCGGAAGTTCGCCTCGACCAGCGCGCGCTTGGTTTTTGGCGTCTCCGCAAGCATGCGCGGGAGGGCGCGTTCGAGCCGCATCGCCGCGTAGCGGGCCTGCAGTGGGACAGTCGAGGTGAGCAGGCGACGGAGAGTCTTGAGTCTTGGTCCCTCGAGATCGGCTTGAAATGCCGCACGGGAGTTCCACGGGCACGGACCGAGCATCCATGCCTCGACGGGTTGTCCATTTTCCTTCAAGTAGCGCGCCAGGCCGGGCCAACTTTCCTCGAACGGGCCGCGATGGCCTGCGGGATACCAAATAAAATGGGCGATGCCGAGCGAGGGAAATTCCTCGCCCTTGTTCCATGTGGTGAGGCCAGACACTGTGCCCGCGCATTCGTTTTTCCAAATCCGTCGGCCGATTTCCATGGCTTGCGGGTCGGTCAGTCGGACATCCTGGGCGTTCCCGGCAAAGGGCAGTGCCATGGCAATGAGGCAGAGGGGCAAAATCTTCATCGGGCAGGTTCTACCATGCCCGCGCCGCCGGGCAAAGGCGGGTTTCGCCCAATGGCGGCGGAACGCATGTGCGACAACATTCGCCGCCATGAGGAAATCCCGGCATTCGCCCCGTCGGCACCCCTCTGCCCGCTGGGTGGGTCGGGTGGCCAACACCAGCAACGCCCTGGATCTGGAGGCGGGCGTGTTCAAGCTGGGGGATCCGCGCAAGATCGCGCAGTCGCTGAAACAATCCGCCGAGGCGAGCGACAGGCGGAAGGCGGGGCCGTTCCAATCCGCCATGTCGATGTTGAGTTTTTATATGAACCGTGCGGGGAGGCGCCTGCCTGCGGAGAGGCGGAGAATTCTCGACGAGGCCAAGAGCGAGTTGAGGAGGTTGTTTCAAGCGCCGCCATAGGGTGTTCTCCCCGTAAAGTCATTGACAGGGCAGAGTGCGGCGGTAATTTCCACCCACTTGCCCGCCATGTCCCCGGAATTCCAAAACAACCCTGTTCCTGGATCAATCCTCTTGCTGTCCCGCCGGAGAACCCTGTCACACCCGATTTCCTAACCATCCCAACCCACTATGCTGATCACATGCCCTCACTGCCAAGGCAGTCTTGATATCGCCCCGGAACTTTACGGCCACACGGTAGAGTGTCCGTTGTGCAATGGAAAATTCGATGTGGACGCCTCCGAAGTTCCCGCCTCCGATGGCGGATCTGTGAAACCCAAGCGGACGGGCTGGAAAGAGAAAGACCACGCCAACGTGAACTTCCTGCTGTCGCTGGGCATCGGCACCGCGGCTACGGTCATTTTCTTGGGGTTGATGTTCCCTCTGAGAGGAAGTATCGGCGCGATCTTTCTGGACCGCGGGTGGGTGAACTGGGCGGAGACGTTTCTTTTCTTCTGGGGACTCGCGATCCTCGGGTTGAAAGTGAAACAAAACACCCACCAGCAAAAGGCGACGCTGTTGAACCTGTTTCCCTCAAATCTCGGCGACCAGGTCAACTCGGCCACCGTCGGGGGATTCATCGACAATATCTACCAGATTCCGGAGAACCTCCGCGATACGCTCATCGTGAACAGGATTCGGAAGGCGCTCGAGTTGTTCGAGATTCGCAACAGCAACAGCGAGACCGAGAGTTTCCTCGGGTCCCAATCCGATTTCGACGCCAACCGCTCGGCAGGATCCTACTCGCTCATCAAGGTCTTCCTCTGGGCGATCCCGATCCTCGGCTTTATCGGAACGGTCATGGGTCTCTCGGTGGCTGTCGGTTCGCTCTCGATGGGCGACAACTCCGACCCGGACGCTCTGAAGGAATCGATCAACAATCTCACCGGCGGTCTGGGCGTGGCGTTCGACACCACGTTGCTCGGTCTGATTCTCTCGATGTTCCTGAGCTTCCCGCTCTCGGCCGTTCAGAAAAAAGAGGACGAGACACTGACGCTGATCGATGCGTTCTGCTCGGAAAAGCTCCTGCCCAAGCTCGACGACACCGACCTCGAGGCAAAGAAGAAGGGCTGGCTCGAAAACCCCGACAACGTCCCGGAACTCGTCAAATCCCTCGCCGACGCCCATGAGACGTTCTTGAAGAACTTGAACAACTCGACCTCGCAGCTCAACGAGTCAGCGCAGTTCATCCAAAATCAGATCACGGAAAACCAGAAGCTCATTCAGGAATTCCACGCCGCGCTCGCCAACAACCTGGGCGTGGCGGTGAGCCATGTCATCGAAACCTCCGGCGCGATGAACAAGCAACTCATGGAAAGCCAGCAGGTCGCCGTCCAGTCGCTCAGCGAGGCGGCAACCCGCGTCGGCAAATCCAGCGCCGAGATCCTGAACAAATCCGAAACGCAGCTCCAGGAGACCTTCAACCATATCGCCACAGGCATCGATATGATGAACCAGTCACTGAAGAAGCTTGGAGAGGGACAAATCCCGGGAACCAAGAAAAAGGGGTTGTTCGGCTTTGGAGGCTGATCCCCGGTTTGCTCCTGGCATTTGCGCCCCTGCGTTGATGCCGCACCGCAGTATTTCTCCCAACTAACGATCCATGGCTCGCCGAAAGAAAGAAGACGCGCAGATTTCGCTCTTTCCGTTCATGAGCATCTTGGCGTCCCTGATTGGGATTCTCACGCTCATGATCTCTATCTCCATGCAGATCAACGAGCAAAAGAAGCAAGGGCAGACAGAAGAGGATTTGGCCCGGGCGAAGGAAAACAAGACCCTTAAAATCCAAGCCAAAAAGCTCGAGGACGAAATCAAGAAGCTCAAAGAGAAGGCGGAGAAGGAACTGAAGGCGCAGTCCGAGATGCAGAAACTCCAAGAGCAACTCAAGAAACTGGAGGAGAAGGAAATTCCAGATGCCGATGCGAGTCCCGAGCAACTCCGGCAACTCATCAACATGGCCAACCAAGAGGCGGTGGACATGAAAAAAGCCCAACCGGTCTTGAACAAGGAGGTCGAGCGCTTGAAAGCCGAGTTGGCTAAGTTGAAGGAAATCCCCCCACCGAAGGAGTTCGTGAAGATTTCTCCACCCAAGATGGGATCCTCGATTCCCCGCAACCTGTGGTTTGTCGAGTGCAACGGCACCGGTTTGGTCATCCGTGGGCCGAACGACAGCGAGATCCGCGTGACTCCAGTGGAGGCGATCCCGAACAACCTCGAATATCTGGAGCTTTGCACGAAGATCGAAAAAATGGGTAAAGCCAATGCGATGTTGGTTTTCCTCGTGCGGACGGATGGGAATAACGCCTACGACTGGGCGGCTGGTGTTGCCGATAGCAAGTTTGGCATCCGCCTCGGGCGCATCCCTGTGGCCCACAACGCCCCGATCGACCTGTCCGCGTTCAAACTCAAATAACCGACCCCGATGGCAAAAAGAAAATCAAGCGACGGAGAGGGACTGAATCTCGATTCGCTCATGGACGCGCTCACGAACGTCGTGGCCGTGCTGATTTTGGTGCTTCTCTTGGTCAATGCGGACGCCACCAACAAGATCGTCAAGTTTTATGAGGATCTCGAGCCCGCCACGCCCGAGGAGGTCCAAGCGAGCAAGGAAATAATCGAAAAGTTGCTTCAGCAAAAGAAAGATACCGAAGATATCTTCAAGAAAAAACCGCCCACACCCGAGGAGATCGAGGCTGCCAAGTTGCGCCTTATCAAGCTCGATGCGGACATCAAACTCAAAGATGCTGAACTCAAAAGCATCACGGAACTCAGGCAGGAACTGGTTGTCGCCGAGACCAACCGGGACAAGGAAAAGGAAACCGTTGTCGCTCTGCAGAAGGAAATCGAGACAATGAAAAGCCAACTCGACAACACCAAGATCGAGGAGCCTAAAGACACTGTCCTACAGGACATTAAAATTCCTGAAGTCAAGACGATCCCGGATGATGCAGAGACGTTTTTCGTTTATGTCAGGGGGAATAAGTTGGCCCTGTTCGACCACGTGGGGATCGAAGAAGAGGTCAAGAAAGAGTGGACGTCCAAGAAGCGGACCTTCGCCATCGATAAGAAAAAAATCAAAGTAGGCGATGCAAAAAGACAAAAAGAGATCACGATCGATGTTCATGACCATGCAAAAACGAAAGAGTTCCTCGAAGGGGTTGTGAAAAATCTGAAGTCGAACACCTTCAATATCGGAGTGAACGTTGATCTTGCCTCTCACTGGGATAAACCGGCATTGAGACTTGCTACAAATCCCACGCAAGGAATCGATATCACGGAATTGGACAAGCCCCAGAATGCGTTTGCCGATGCCTTGCGAAAAGTTGGAAATGTCAAAAATGGGGTTATTTATTTCAGGTTGGATGACAACCCGCAGCGCGCCAAGGACTCCTTCTTGACGTATCAAAAGGCCCGCGAGTTTGTTGAAAAGAAATTTTCCCGTATCCCAATCGGTTGGGGAATTATTGTGAATGATCGAGAAAAAGGGCGTTATGAACAAAACAGATTTATTGAACTTGATCGTGAGTTGTTCACTGTGCAACCAACGGGGACTCCTCCGCCACGGCCGAAGCCGACGCCTCCCATAGGCCCGACGCCTCCGCCGATGAAACTCAAACTCGGCTAATTGCGAAGGTGACGGTCTGGAGATGATCGTTGCGGGAAAAACAGAAAGCAGTTTGCCAGTGTGTGCCTTCTGTCATCGGAACGCGGCACTGGTCGGGTATCTGAGCACGCTGGTTTTGTGGCTTGTCCTCTTTCTTGCGCCAGTCATGGCATCCGCCGCGGATTGGGAGTCGCTGGCCGGACGGCTTGCTGCCGAGCGGATCGGCTACGCCAAGCCCTGGTATCCGCCTGGCGAGGAGAAGCCATGGGTGATGGATTGTTCGAACGCAGTGAGGTGGATGCTGCGCGAAGGGAGCGGGGCGCTGGTGCCGCGGACGAGTTCGGCGCAATACGAGTTTTTCCGTCAACGCGGGAGGCTCCGCAGGGTGCCTGCCGACCCGCGTCGGTTGATGCGCGAACTCAAGGCAGGCGACCTGTTGTTTTGGGAGCACACCCATCGCCCGACGCGGAAACATCCGGTCACGCATGTCATGATGTATCTCGGCCGCGACCGCTGGTGGGCGCCTGTGGATGGCGGGTTCGCAAGGGTCGCGCGGGGTGGGGATTTACGAATTCAAGCCGAGGCAGCGCATGGGCGGGTATCCGTGGTTCCTGTGGTTCCGCCGGGAAGGCCGCTTTGTCGCCTATGCGCGCCCATGAAGGAAAGGTGCGAACTCTTGACGGCATCCACCGCAGTCTCTTATCTACTCGCCCAACAATGTCGTTTCGATTTCCACTGATCTGCCTCCTTTCCGTGATTTCAGGTGTTGCGGTGGCCCAGCAACCTCCGCCGGTCTTCGAGACCCCCGCTTCCGAGCCTGTCCGGCAAAAGATGAACGAGGGCGTCACTCCAGAGGAGCAGGCGGCATACGACACCGCGGCGGAGAGCGACACGATCCAGTCCTATCGGCAGTTCATCAAAAACAATCCCGCCTCGCCGCTGGCCATGCGCGCCCAATTCCGGATCGGTCAGCTTTACGAGGCCGACGGGAACGCCTCCCGCGCGTTCGACGCCTACCAGACGCTCGTGTCGAAATACCCCGACACGCCTGATTTCGAAAAGGCGGTGGCCAGCCAGGTGGTGATTGCGAACGCTTATCTTGGCGGGAAAAAAGTGAGCTTCCTCGGGCTGCCGATCGTGCCCGGCACGGACAGGGCCGAGGAGATGTTCGCCTCGATTATTCAAAACGCTCCGTTCAGCAAAAACGCGCCGATCGCACAGTTCAACCTCGGCCTCACCTACGAGCGCCAAGGCCGCGTGAAGGAGGCCGCAGCCGCCTACCGGAGGGTTCTCGACCAGTATCCCAACAGCGCGATCGCCGACGATGCGCTCTACCAGATCGGCTATATCTACATGCGGATCGGCGAGTCCGGAAAATCCCAGGACCTCTCGGCGGTGATCAGTGCGAAAAATTCCTTCGAGGATTTCCTGTTGCAGTATCCCGGCAGCGAGAAGGCCGCGCAGGCCCGCGACAATATGGCCAAGCTCGGCGGCACCGAGGCAGGCGATCTTCTGTCCATCGCCAAATTCTACGACCGCTACAAAAACCCCCGCGCCGCTGCGATCTACTACAACGATGTGATCCGGCGTTCCCCCGGCACAGAGGACGCCAGGATCGCGACCGAGCGTGTGCAGGAACTTCGGAGTCTTGTTGGAGACGACGCGTTGCGCACCGGACCAGAGAGTGCCGAGACAGGTGCCACGGCCGCGCTGCGGCGGCGCTTGCAAGCGCAGGTCGAGACCTCGTCGCTTGCCGATTTCAACGGCCCGCCCCGCCGGGATATTGTGCCCGACGAGTTGCCCGTGGTGAGCAGTCCCAGATTGCGCACCGAGGCGCGTGATGTCGCGCCCATGCCCGCGGTCGAACCGGGACTTCCTACGCCATGATGAAATTTCCGACCCTGGCCGTTCTGGCCGTCCTTCTGCTCGCCGGTTGCGGCTACAAGCTTGGCGAGATCCGCCCCACGCCGATGCGCTCTGTGCAGACGCTTGCGGTGCCGATGTTCAAAAACAAAACCTTCAAGCCACGTGTCGAGTCGCTCTTTGCGGATTCGCTGGTCAAGTGCCTCCAGCAGGACGGGACCTATCGGATCGTCAACACGAACGAGGCGGATGCGATCCTGTATTGCACGATCGAGGATATCGACCGCACCTCGCTCCGCGCGGTGCAGAACAATGTGCTTGCGACCAGCGAATATGGGTTGGTTGTGAAGGTCCGCTACGAGGTCGTGAGCCAGCGCAGCGGGGCGGTGCTCATGAGCGGTTTGCAATACGGCCGCGCCTCGTTCTTCAGCGGAAACGATCTGGTCACGATCGAGCGGCAGGCCCTCTCAGACGCGGCGGCCGACCTGTCCAAGAACATGATGTTCCAGGTTTGCGAGGGCTGGTAGGCGGCAGGAGGGTTCCGCCGTGCTGACAGTCGTTCCCACTCCTATAGGAAACCGGCAGGACATTACCCTGCGGGCGATCGAGGCGCTCAAGGCCGCCGATCTTGTCGCCGCCGAGGACACCCGCCACAGCGGCATGTTGCTCGCGCATTTAGGCATCAAGAAGCCCTTCGTGAGCCTCCATGGGCATAACGAGTCCGCCCGCTGCGGGGAATTGCTCGACCGCATGGCCGGGGGCAGCATGTGGCGCTGGTGAGCGATGCGGGCATGCCCGGCATCTCGGATCCGGGGCACCGCCTGGTGCGCGCCTGTGTCGAGCGGGGGCTCCCAGTGACCGTTCTGCCTGGCCCGAGCGCGGTGGTGACAGCGCTGGTGGGCTCGGGGTTTCCCAGCGACCGGTTTACCTTTGGAGGGTTTTTGCCTGTGAAAAGCGGACGCCGCGCCGCTGAGTTGACAGCGGCTGTGGAACGCCGCGAGACAAGCATCTACTACGAGTCCCCCCACAGGATTGTGAAAACGCTCGAGGCGCTCGAGGGCATCCGCCCCACTCGCGAAGTGTGTGTGGCGCGGGAGTTGAGCAAGGCGTTTGAGGAATACCTGCGTGGCACGCCGGGGGAATTGCTGGCGGGATTTGCCGCCAAGCCGCCGAAGGGCGAGATCACCCTCTTGATTCGCGGCAGTGGCAGGGAGGAGGAGTGAAACTTCCCCCCCTCCTGCCACATGAGCGCGGGGTGCGGGTGGCCATGGTTGCGGCGCTGCTGGGATGCGGAGTCCTTTTGTGGCAGTGGGCGCAGGCGGTGCCGGGGTTTGCTCCGAAATGTGTCTTTCACAGTGTCACCGGCCTGCCCTGCGCGTTTTGCGGGGCCACGCGCTCGGTGTGCGCCGCTGTCGCGGGGGAGTGGGTTCGTGCGCTGGAGTTGAATGCCGCGGGAGTCGTGGTCGTGGTTGCTACGGTGCTTCTCGGAGTCATCGCCGGGGCCGAGGCTGTTCGTGGGCGGGCATTGGTGGATTGGGGTTCTACATTGCGGCGCGGCGCGCGGTTTCTTCCGCTGGCGGGGGCGGTGTTGGTGGCGTGGTGGGGTGTCCATCTGCTCGATGCCGTGAGGAAGCCCAATGCGGAACTGGTGGATTTCAGCAATCCAGTTGCCCGTCAGCTTGCCGAATGGTTTGGCGTGGATGCCAGCGGAAGCAGTGGCGAAGCCGCGGAATAGTCCGTCGGCGCGGAGGGAAGTCAGTTGAGAGGGCTGGCGGCGCTGGCGAGAGCAGTGCCGAAGCCGGGGAGGGCGGCCTCAATGTCGGCGCAGGAGGGTGCTCCGGCGGGTGTTTGCGGGGCCTCGGAGAAACGGGTGATGGCGCGGCGGATGCTTTCGGCGAAGAGGTGGATGGTTTGTTCCTCTTGGCTCCAGTCGTGCTCGAGGAGGTTCATGCGGGCATCGGCAGCGTAGAAGCGCAAGAGGGAGGTGGCGGTGTCGCTGTAGCGCTGGAGCATGTGTTGGAGGGTGTCGGGGGAGGGGGTGTCGGCGTTTTTCGGAAGCGAGCGGAGGAGGCAGAGAGCGACGTCGCAGGCCATTTTGTTGAGACCGGCGGCGGGGTCGGTCTCGGAGAGGGATTGGTGTTTGTGGTCGTAGCTCTCGGCGATATCGACTTGGCAGACGCGGCGGGTGTCGCAGACGCGGGCGAGGTCGGCCATCATGCCCGTCTCGACGCCCCAGTCTGAGGGGAAGCGGAGGGAGGCGGCAACGCGCCGGGAGAGGCAGACCTCGCCGCTGATCGGGTAGCGGAGAAAGCGCAGCGGGCCTGGGGATTTCTCGAAGCCCGGAAGGTGGTCCATGGCATCGAGGAGCGGTGTGAGGAGGAGTCGCATGACGCGGCCGTCGAGTTTGCGTGAAAAGCGGGCGCTGTAGCCTTTCGAGACTTCGAAGCCCATGTCGGGATGCAGGACGGGAAAGGCGAGGCGCACGAGGAGTTGGCGGCGGTAATTGACGATATCGCAGTCGTGGATGGCGATGGCGGCAGCTTGTGTGGCGACGAGGGTGTGGGCGAGGCAGAGGCGCATGTTCCGGCCTTTGCCCATGGGGCCTGGCTCGAGGCCGGCGGCTTCGAGTTCCGCGAGGAGCGCCGAAACGCGCGGGCCGTCGTTCCACAAGATCGAAACGGGAAATGGAAGAGGGGAGAGGAGTTGGCGGGCGAGCGCGACATCTGAGGCGTCCGCACCGTCGAGGCCCATGACAAGGTGGTGGATGAAGCGGGCGCCGCGGAGTTCTGCGACGATGCCCGCGAGGGCCGGCGAGGAGAGGTCGCGTGCGTGGCAGGGGAGAATGAGCGCGAGCGGGGTGTGGAGGGAGTTCAGTTCCTCCTCGAGCACGGAGTAGTCAGGATTTCCCAACCGGTGGAGGGTGGCGATGGGTCCGTGTTGATAAAAGTCGGCCATTGGGGTTGGGGCGGCACTTTCCTTGGCGGGGAGAAAATGATCAAGGCTCGGCGCGGGATGGTATTGGGTGCGGGGCCTGAGTTAGGCTCGGTTGGTGAGCGGCGAGGCATTCGATCATTTGGTGGTGGTGCATTCCCACTGGCGTCCCGGCGGGGTGCGGCGGGTGGTCGAGCTTGCGCTGCCCGAGATCGCGCGGGTGGGGAATTGGCGGAAAGTGACGCTTTTGAGTGGAGGGGCGGTCGGTTGGAGTTGCCGCCTCTCGGGGTCGAAGTCGTCGAATGCATCGAGCCTGCGTTTGATTATTTTCCAGAGCAGGGCGCTGCGTTGGATGACCTGCGCGGGAGGATTCGGCGGGCCTTGGAGCAGGTGGTTGCTGGCGGTGATGCGCGGCGGGTGTTGTTGTGGTTCCACAATCCGGCGTTGGCAAAAAACCCGCTGGTGTGCGCGGAAGTGGCAGGGTTCGCTGCGGCGCGTGGCGCGGCGGTGGTGATGCACCACCATGACTTCTGGTGCGCGGGACGCTGGGAGCGCCTGGAGACGCTGCGAGCCTGCGGGCTTGAGACTCCCGATGCCGCCGCGGAGGTGCTTTTCGCGAATGGAACCAGATGCCGGCAGGTGGCGATCAATCTGGCCGATTGCCGCACGATTGAGCCGTATTTTCAGGGGGGTGTGGATTATTTGCCGAATCCAGTGGTGGGGACATCGGCGGGCGGTGGCGGCGCGGAGGCTGGGAAGTGGCTCAGGAAGCGCACCGGCGGTCGGCCGCTGTGGGTATGTCCAACGCGGATGTTGAGGCGGAAGAATCTGCTCGAGGCGGTGCTGTTGGTGCGCTGGTTGAGGCCCGAGGCGGTGCTGGCGACGACCAGTGGGGCGTTTTCAGCGGATGAGGCGAGGTATGCCGCCGCGGTGCGCGGGATTGCGCAGGAGAGTGGAGGGAGTGTGGTGACGGGGTTGCTGGATGCTCCCGGTGCGCCGGCGGTCGCGGAGGTGCTGGCGCATGCGGAGGCGGTGGTGTTGACCTCGGTGAGGGAGGGATTTGGAATGGGGTTCGTCGAGGCGGCGGCGGTGGGAACGCCAGTTGTGGCGCGGAGGTTGCCGCAAGTGGAGCCGGATTTGGAGGCGCTGGGGTTTGTGTTTCCGCACCGTTACGATGAGGTCTGGATCGACAGGAGCTTGATCGATGTGGAGGCCGAGTTGGCGCGGCGGCGGGCTTTGTTGGGGGGTGCGCGGGCGGGGTGGAGGGTGTTCGGGAGTGACGCGGCGCCGGTGTGCCTCGACCGAGTGGATGGAGCGATGGCATTCAGTCGCTTGACGCTCGAGGGGCAATTGGAGGTGTTGCGGCATCCGGCGGGGGAGTCGCTGGAGAGATGCAGGAATTGGAATGAGGAGTTGCTTGCGATGGAGGGGGTGGCGCTGCGGGCAACGGCCTGGCCTGTCGGCGGGCGGGGGTCTGTGGAGGAATACGCTCGGGCATTTCTTGGGATCGCTGAATCGATGCCCGGCGCGGCGGTGGCGGGGGATGCCGCTGGTGCCCAGCGCGCGATCGCAAGGGGGGCGTTGGATCCCCGAGAGGTTTTTCCGCTGCTGCTGTGAGTCCGCCTACTGCAGTTCGAAATTGATGTTCACCGTGTAGCCTTCGCCTGACCCAAGACCATCGGGCGGGGAGTCGATGCGGGTGACGCGCTTGAGGGCGGCTTGGACGGATTGGTCCATGAGGGGATTGCCGCTGGATTTGACGATTTCGGAGCTTTTGATCGTGCCGTCACGGCCAATGTGAATTTTGACGGTGCAGACGTAGGATTTGTCCTGCTCGAAGATGGATGTCGGCTGTTCCCACTGGCTGAAGAAGCGGTCGTGGATGAGGTCGTGATACCAGCCAAACTCGCTGGCGGTGCCGCCGCCGCCGGATTTTGCGGCGGTGCCCGATGGCGAGGAGGCGGTGGATTTGGTGTCGCTGAATGCTTTTTTCGCGGCGTCTTCGGAGGTCGTGTCAGCTTTCTTGGCTGGGGTGGCGCTGGCTTTTGGCGAGGCTTGCGGTGTGGCTTTGGGCGTGGCTTTGGGCGTGGCTTTGGGTGTGGCTTTGGGTGTGGCTTTGGGTGTGGCTTTGGGTGTGGGCTTTGGCGTGGGCTTTGGTGTGGGCTTTGGTGTGGGCTTTGGTGTGGGCTTTGGTGTGGGCTTTGGTGTGGGCTTTGGTGTGGGCTTTGGTGTGGGCTTTGGTGTGGGCTTTGGTGTGGGCTTTGGCGTGGGGGTTGGGGTGGGGGTTGGGGTGGATTCGACGATGTCGGATTCTTCGGGAGTTGGTTCTGGCGTGGGTTCTGGGGTTGGCTCCGGCGTCGGTTCGGGGGTGGGTTCTGGAGTTGGTTGCTGCGTTGGTTCCGGAGTGGGCGGTGGTGTGGGTTCGGGAGTGGATTCGATTTCGCTGGCTTCGGTGAAGGAAGCCGGGGCGACCCAGACGATTTCGCCTTCGGGTTTCTTCTCTTCGCGGAAGGCGAAGTAGGCGATGGCGGCGATGACGAGGAGGTGGAAGAGGGCGACGAGAATCAGGTTCCGCCGGAATTGCGGATTGTCCATGTCAGTTGGCGGAGGCTTTGTCCTCGCGGAGGGTCATGACGCCGACTTTGGCGATGCCTGCGCGTTTGAGGATGTCCATGACGGAGACGAACTCCTGAACGGGGAGTTGGAAGTGGGGTCGAACGACGACGGCGGTGTCGGGGTTTTCGAGTTTGGCGGCAAGGAGTCGGGCTTCGAGGTCCTCAGCGGAGATGGGGGCGTTGTTGAGTTTGTAGGTGTTGTTTTTGTCGATCGCGATGGTGAGGACCTCGGCGGGGTTCACGGCGCCTTGTGCGGTGGTGCTTTTGGGGACGACGAGGTCGAGGCTGTTCTCGATAAGGGGGGTGGTGATCATGAAAATGATCAGGAGCACGAAGGCGAGATCGAGCAGGGGGGTGACATTCAGCTCGGAGAGGGTCTGGAGGTTGTGCTTCGAGGAGTAGCGCCTCATGGGTCAGGGTTGGCTGCGGCGGGTGCCGAGTTCAACGAAGCGGTGTTCGATCTCGGAGGAGAATTCGGCGGCGAAGTTGTCGGCTTGGACGAGCATCGAGCGCACGGTGGTGACGAGGAAGTTGTAGCCGAACATGGCGGGGATGGCGACGAGGAGGCCGACGATGGTGGTGATGAGGGAGCCTGAAATGCCGGGGGCCATGGCGGCGAGGTTGGCGTTGCCCGCCACGGCGATGCCGGAGAAGGCATCCATGACTCCCCAGACGGTGCCGAGAAGCCCGAGAAAGGGAGCTCCGCTGACGGCAGTCGATAGGACGATCATCTGGGACTCGAGCTTGAGGGCGGCCTCGCCCACGGCACGTTCCATGGCGGCTTGGACGGCGCGCATTTGTGCGGGGGTGATTTTTTCGGCGGTCTGGAGGCGGGAGGCGAAGGTTTCGTCGACATCGACGGCTCCGAGCATCTGGAAGGCGAGTTCCGTGGCGCCTGCTTCGTAGATTTCAAAAATGTTCGAGCCTTCCCAGTGCTGGCCGTCCTCGTAGACGCGGAGGGGTTGGCGGTCCTGGTGGTAGACGGCGAGGAAGCGGCTGTTTTGGCGTTTGCAGAAGTTCAGGTAGCGGAATTTGGTGACCATGACCGACCAGCTGAAGATCGAGGCGAGGAAGAGGGCGACGAGGATGAGTTTGCCCTCGATGGTGCTTTCGAGGAAGGCGTAGACGAGACCCGAGGCGATCATTTTTTTCGAGGCGGGTGGATGGTGGTGCGGCGATCCATAGGGCGGGTCCAAGAGACAGCTCTGCGCGGTGAAATGCAAAATGATTCTTTTGCAATGGCTGTCGGGGGATGCGTATGGTGCAGGGATGCGATTGGGGATTATTTTGATTTTTTGCCTTGCGGGGCTGTTCTCGGGGAGGATTTGGGCGCAGGGGCAACCGCCGCGCGAGAATCCCTACGATGTGATTGGAAAGATGTTTCAGCCGCTGTGGGGTGTGTTTTTATCCGAGTCGGTGGGGGCGAACCGTGCGATGGTCTTGACGATGGACTGGGGAGGGGAAGAGGCGCTGTTGCCGAGTGCCGGCGAAACGGTGCGGTTGGCGGTGCAGTTTCCCGACAAGGTGCGGCTCGAGGCTCCTGTGCTTGGGGAGAAGGTGGTGGTGTGCCGCGATGGGGACAGGGTCTGGGCGGTGCCGGGGGCGAAGATCGAGTATTTGATGAAAAAATTTGGCGTGGTGCCTCGGAGGGCGGCCAAGTCTGGAACGCCGATTCCGTTGCCGATCACGGCGCAGCAGGCGATCTTTCTGCCAGCGTTGTTTACAGTGGAGCGGCCCGATGTGGCGGAGGTCGAGGAGATCGACGGGGTGCCGCACAGGGTGTTGACGGCTGGGTTGATGCCCGAGTTGGCGCGGGTGGTGAAGGCGGAGAATTTTCGCGCGCGGGTGTGGGTGGGATCAAACTACTTGCCGAGGCGGATCGAATTGCGGAGCGGGAATTTCAATGGGGTGGTGAATGTCAGGGAGATGGTGTTCTCGCGCGATCTTCCTGCTTCGACATGGGCGCGTCCCGCCGGGGAGGATATTTACTCGACGAACTCAGACATGCTGGAGGGGCTCCTGTCGGCAGTGATGAACTCGGTGCAAGCGTTGCCCCCAAGAGTGGGCGCGCGGTAGGCGGGGGCGCCTTTTGCTGGCGTCAGCGGTGGGAGATTTTTGCGGTGTAGAGCGCGGTGAGGGCTGCTCCGATGGCTTGGGAAAGCTCGCCGAGGGTGGCGGGAACGATCTGGATGGTCTTGCGCTGGGCAGGGTATAGCCAAGGCGTGGCGGCGGCGCGGATTCCTTCGAGGTAGCGGGTGCGGAATGCCTCGGTGGTCGAGTGGGGGTCGATGAGGCCTCCGCCGATCACGACGAATTCGGCATCCAACGCAAGCGAGAGGTTGGCGGCGTGGAGGCCCATGGCTTTTGCCTGGAGGTCGAAAATCTCGAGTGCGAGCGGGTCGCCTTGCTGGGCGCGGGTGCGGAGCGAGAGGGCTTTTTCCTTCGGGGGAATGGAATCGTTTTGGAGTTCGTGGCCGGGGTATTTCGGGAGGAGGTGTGCTAAAAACTGTGGTAGGCCGGAGATGCTGGTGTAGGCCTCGAAGCAGCCCCAGTCCCGTCCGCAACCGCAGGTGAAGACCGGAAGGCCGAGAAGATGGAGGGGAGCTGGCATGTGGCCTGCTTCCATGCCGTTGAGGGTGTCGCCGTTGAGGGGGAGACCATCGGTTCCCGTATAGGCGGCGCCCAGGCCCGAGCCCGGAGCGAGCATGATGACGCCACATTTTTTGTCGCCGCGCACACGGGCGGCTTCCGCGACACCGCCGTAGTTGCCGTCGTTTCCTGTCACGACGGGCAATGCGCGCCCTGCTTTTTGCGCGAGGGCGGCGGAGTAGTCTTGTAGGAAATCCCAGCCTGCGAAGCTCTCCGGCAGGTTCGGCGAGCGGTCCAGCACGCCGAGGGACTGGTAGGGGCCCGGCATGGCGAGACCGACGCCCGCGACTTGTGGCCAGGCGAGATTGTTTACAGCGAGGAATTTTTCCACGCCTTCGATCCACCCATGGACGACGGCGGATTTGCCCTGTTGGGAGTTGGTGGAGCTTTGCGCAAGGGTGAGGCTGATCGGCGTGCCGTCTTCCCAAACACCGCACGTTTTCGAAGTCGTGGCGCCGCTGTCAGTGCCGATGTAGATTTTTTTCATAAGGTGAGGCGGGAAGGTAGGGATGCGTGGAAGAGATTATTGGAAAGTCTGGCTACCCGAACGGGCGGGCCTTGTCGAGCGCACAGGCTCGCGTTGACACCCCGAGGGCGTCTGTTAATGCTTCACGCTCATTTTATGGCAAAAACCACCAAATCCGCTAAATCCACTGCCCCGAAGAAGAGCAAATTCGTTTACACATTCGGGGACAAAAAAGCCGACGGCGACGGCAAAATGAAGTCCCTCCTCGGAGGCAAAGGCGCCAATCTCGCCGAGATGACACGCATCGGCCTCCCAGTGCCTCCCGGCTTCACCATCACCACCGAGGTCTGCACTTATTTCTACGATAACAAGCGCACCTACCCGAAGGAACTCCAAGCCCAGATGGAAGACGGCGTGCGCAACATGGAAAAAATCATGGGCACCAAATTCGGTGACGCGAAGGGCTTCCCGCTCCTCGTCGCTGTCCGCTCCGGAGCGCGCGACTCGATGCCCGGCATGATGGACACGATCCTCAACCTCGGCCTCAACGACGAGACCGTGAAGTCCCTCGCCTCGGCCACCAAAAACGAACGCTTCGCTTGGGATTGCTACCGCCGTTTCGTTCAGATGTATGGCGATGTCGTGCTCGGAGTGCAGAAGCGCGAAGGTGAAGACCACGAGCCATTCGAGACTGTCATTCACGAATTCAAACACGCGAAATACCACGAGGACATCGTGGACAGCGAGTTGACCGCCGAAGACCAGAAGGAACTCGTCAAACTCTTCAAGGAACTCGTCAAAACACGCACCGGAAAAACCTTCCCCGCGAATCCTTGGGATCAGCTCCGTGGTGCTGTGGGAGCCGTTTTCAGCTCGTGGATGAACGACCGCGCGATCGTCTATCGCCGCAAATACAACATCCCTGCCGCGTGGGGCACGGCCGTCAATGTGCAGGCCATGGTTTTCGGCAACACCGGTGAAACCTCCGGTTCCGGCGTGGCCTTCACTCGCAACCCGGCCAACGGCGAAAACGAATTCTACGGCGAATTTCTCATCAACGCCCAAGGCGAAGATGTCGTCGCCGGCGTTCGCACGCCAGAGCCCGTCAGCAAGCTCAAGAAGGCGATGCCAAAATCCTACGCGGAACTCATGAAGGTCCGCGCCATCCTCGAGAAGCACTACAAGGATGTGCAGGATGTCGAGTTCACGATCCAAGAGGGCAAGCTGTTCATGCTCCAGACCCGCAACGGCAAGCGCACAGCCATGGCCGCGCTCAAGTTCTCGATGGACATGGTGAATGAGAAGCTCATCGACTGGAAGACAGCGATCCTTCGCAATCCCGCTGACCAGCTCGACCAACTCCTCGCGCCGGTGTTCGACTTCGCTGAGGTGAAGAAGGCCAAAGTCATCGCCAACGGCCTGCCAGCCGGCCCCGGCGCGGCTTCAGGAAAAATCTACCTCAACGCCGATCGCGCCGTTACCGCCGCCGAGTCGGGTGAGAAAATCCTGCTTGTCCGCACCGAGACCTCGCCCGAGGACCTGCGTGGCATGATCGCCGCCGAGGGCATCCTCACCGCGAAGGGCGGTGTTTCCTCGCACGCCGCGCTCGTTGCCCGCCAGATGGGCAAGGTTTGCATCTGCGGCGCCGCCGATGTCGAGATCGACTACAACAAGCGCACCGTCACCGTGAAGGGACAAGTCTTCAAGGAAGGCGACTTCCTCTCGATCGACGGCACCAGTGGCAATGTCTACTCCGGTCAGCTCGCCACCCAGCCGTCCGAGATCATCACCGGTCTCATCCATGGCAACAAGGCCGCGCTGAAGACCGAGAAGGTGAAAAACTTCAAGCAACTCATGGATTGGTGCGGGAAGGTGTCGAAGCTCGGTGTTCGCACCAACGCCGACAACCCCGAACAGACGGAGACGGCGATCGCCTTCGGCGCGACCGGAATCGGGCTCACCCGCACGGAGCACATGTTCTTCGAAGGAAACCGTATTGATGCCATGCGCGAGATGATTCTTGCCACGGATACGGAAAGCCGCCGAGCCGCCTTGGCGAAGCTCCTGCCGTTCCAGCGCGAAGATTTCACAGGGATCTTCAAGTCTTTGAAAGGCCATCCAGCGACTATCCGCCTCCTTGATCCGCCACTGCACGAGTTCCTGCCCCACACCAAGGAGCAGCAAATGGACTTGGCCCGCAGCATCGGCATGAAGGTGGAGGTGATCATGCAGCGCGTCGCGGGACTTCATGAGCAAAACCCGATGCTCGGACACCGTGGGTGCCGCTTGGGTATTGCTTATCCCGAGATCACAGAGATGCAGGCCCGAGCCATCTTCGAGGCCGCAGCCGATGTCGTGAAGAAGAAGATCAAGGTCAAACCCGAGGTGATGATCCCGCTTGTGGGCTTTAAAAAGGAGCTCGATCTGCAAGTGGAAATTGTCCACCGCGTCGCTAAGGAGGTCATGGCTGAAAAGAAAGTCAAATTCGACTACCTCGTGGGAACGATGATCGAAGTGCCTCGCGGCGCCCTCACGGCCGACGAGATCGCAAAGACCGCGCAGTTCTTCAGCTTCGGCACGAACGACCTCACGCAAACCGCGCTCGGCATCAGCCGCGACGACATGGGGGCATTTCTCAACGCCTATACTGAGAACGAAGTCTTCAAGAAGAACCCGTTCGCGACCCTCGACCAGGATGGTGTCGGGCAGCTCATGCGTACCGCGATCGACAAGGGCCGCGCTTCGCGCAAGGACATCAAGCTCGGCATCTGTGGCGAGCACGGAGGAGATCCGGACTCGGTGAAGTTCTGCCATAAGCTGGGACTCAACTATGTCAGTTGCTCTCCGTATCGTGTGCCGGTGGCCCGCTTGGCCGCTGCCCAAGCGGCTCTCGAGAGCTGATACAGGAGCAGAGTGGTTAACATTCAGCCGCCCGCGGAGAAATTCGCGGGCGGTTTTTTGTTGTCTGGAGAAATGGTTTTCAGCGGGGTGCGGGGAGACAAAGCACACAGAGGCGAAAACTGAAAACAAGGCAGGGGCTGGTTAGTCGCCAAGGATTGTATGCACGGGAGAAATGGGCCGTGCATAGACAGGGGGCTTCTTGAGGCCCATGAATACAACGTTTGCAGCGTTCGGCGCATTTATTTGAAGCGGCAGTGCGGACCTTCGGAGAGAAGTATTGGGGATATTTCAAGATTCTGAATTGTCGGACGGAGTAAATGGCGACAGCGGCAGCGGAAGGATGCGGGGTGTTTGAAAAAAAATGACGGAAATGGTGTGAAGACCCGCATAACCGCATCAATACTTGTTCTGCGGGCATGCAGCGTGCTGCGTGGTGCGCTTGCATGGCTTTGGATCGCGCGGTTATTCACGCCCAAAAGAGACTGGAAAACACATAAGCTGAAGCTGTGGGGTGAGGCATTTTAGATTTTTTTTGAAAAAAAATACAGGCAGCGAAAAAAATCAAATAGCCCGCAGAGGTGCTTATAATGGGGCTCTGAAGGTTTCCTGGCGCAAATTTGAATTAAGCTTTTATTGGGCAGACGAAATTTTTTTCTAAAAACGTATTGACGTTTTTCAGAGCTCCACTATGTTGCTCGTCCCGCTGGTGACACCACCAAGCGGAAATGATCTCAACCGAACCTCAAAAATTGGTTGCCTAAGTGGTGAAAAATCCACTTCAGACCAAGGTTCGATATGAATTAGATTTTTGATAGTCCCATTCGAATTTTACCGCAGTCGGTAAAATTCAGAACGCAAAGATTGGAAATGACAATAACAGCAATTGCTGAATTGTGCGTTTCTCGTCGATTTTGTTTTTTTCAGCTTCGACATCAGTCGTGAACTGTTCTCACGGTTCTCGACTTGATATGTCAGAAACTTTCCAACCTGTTTAGCGCAGGTTGGGCAAACTTTTCAACGGAGAGTTTGATTCTGGCTCAGAACGAACGCTGGCGGCGTGGATAAGACATGCAAGTCGAACGGAGTTGTCTGTGTAGCAATACATGGGCAGCTTAGTGGCGAACGGGTGCGTAACACGTGAGTAATCTGCCGAGAAGTGGGGGATAGCTCGCCGAAAGGCGAATTAATACCGCATGTGGCCAGGAAAGACATCTTTCCAAAGCCAAAGTCGCAAGACGCTTCTTGATGAACTCGCGGCCTATCAGCTAGTTGGTGAGGTAACGGCTCACCAAGGCAATGACGGGTAGCTGGTCTGAGAGGACGACCAGCCACACTGGAACTGAGACACGGTCCAGACACCTACGGGTGGCAGCAGTCGAGAATTTTTCACAATGGGGGAAACCCTGATGGAGCGACGCCGCGTGGAGGATGAAGGTTTTCGGATTGTAAACTCCTGTCATGCGGGAACAAGAAAGTGATAGTACCGCAAGAGGAAGAGACGGCTAACTCTGTGCCAGCAGCCGCGGTAATACAGAGGTCTCAAGCGTTGTTCGGATTCATTGGGCGTAAAGGGTGCGTAGGCGGCGTGGAAAGTTGAGTGTGAAATCCTAGGGCTTAACCTTAGAACTGCACTCAATACTCCCATGCTAGAGGAATGTAGAGGAGAGTGGAATTCACGGTGTAGCAGTGAAATGCGTAGATATCGTGAGGAAGACCAGTTGCGAAGGCGACTCTCTGGGCATTTCCTGACGCTGAGGCACGAAGGCTAGGGGAGCAAACGGGATTAGATACCCCGGTAGTCCTAGCAGTAAACGGTGCACGTTTGGTGTGGGCGGGCTCAGACCCCGTCCGTGCCGGAGCTAACGCGTTAAACGTGCCGCCTGGGAAGTACGGTCGCAAGATTAAAACTCAAAGAAATTGACGGGGGCCCGCACAAGCGGTGGAGTATGTGGCTTAATTCGATGCAACGCGAAGAACCTTACCTGGTCTTGACATGCATCTCTAAGTTAGTGAAAGCTAGCGAGGTGGTAGCAATATCATCAATTTGCACAGGTGCTGCATGGCTGTCGTCAGCTCGTGTCGTGAGATGTTGGGTTAAGTCCCGCAACGAGCGCAACCCCTGTGTCCTGTTGCCTTCGGGCTCTCTGGACAGACTGCCCTGTGAAACGGGGAGGAAGGTGGGGATGACGTCAAGTCAGTATGGCCCTTACGACCAGGGCTGCACACGTACTACAATGCCCAGTACAGAATGAACCAAAACCGCGAGGTGGAGGAAATCCCTAAAACTGGGCCCAGTTCGGATTGGAGGCTGCAACTCGCCTCCATGAAGCCGGAATCGCTAGTAATGGCGCATCAGCTACGGCGCCGTGAATACGTTCCCGGGCCTTGTACACACCGCCCGTCACATCATGGAAGTCGTTTGTAGCCGAAGTGCGTAAGCCAACCGCAAGGAGGCAGCGCCCTACGCTATGAGCGGTAACTGGGATGAAGTCGTAACAAGGTAGCCGTAGGGGAACCTGCGGCTGGATCACCTCCTTTCTAAGGAGAACGCCTAACCATTTTTCCGGCATGCCGGAAGTTTGTATGGCTAGTCTGAGATAACTTATTCGTTATCACAAATCCTCAAAAGTGAAAACCAATGAGGTCTTAATCTAGAGAAGCGCACAATTCAGCAATTACTGACATTCTTCCAATCAAATCAGCCAGCCACTGTGTTTCCGGGAAACATGGCCATGGCACCTGACTAACCTCTGGCTTTTTTACCCGGGGGCATAGCTCAGTTGGTAGAGCGCCAGCTTTGCAAGCTGGATGTCAGGGGTTCGAATCCCCTTGCCTCCATTTCTTTTCAACTAGTAATTTTTTATTGGGCCTGTAGCTCAGTTGGTTAGAGCATGCGCTTGATAAGCGCAGGGTCATAGGTTCGAGTCCTATCAGGCCCACCACATTATCATAATATAGCGTTTTGAATTTTTCCGATACGATGACCTAAATTTCGTATGGGATCAAGTCTTGGGCACTTAGCCCATTGCAAGGTTCTTTGACATTCGCACATTAGGGAAGAAAAATTACAACTTCCAATTAAAGCTGATATTGTATGTGCCATCTCTCATGGATGGTCATGCAAGGAGAATTTTCAGTATATCAAAAAAGATAAAAGCTACTAAGAGCATATGATGAATGCCTTGGTGCCAACAGGCGATGAAGGACGTGATAAGCTGCGTTAAGTCACGGCTAGCGGCAAATACGCTACCACCCGTGAATGTCCGAATGGGGTAACCCGGCTGGATTAATATCCAGTCGCCGTCGAGTGAATACATAGCTCGGCGTGCGCAATACCTGGTGAAGTGAAACATCTCAGTAACCAGAGGAAAAGAAAGCGAAGCGATTCCGTAAGTAGTGGCGAGCGAAAGCGGAACAGCCCAAACCTGAGTGCTTGCACTCAGGGGTTGTAGGAGCCCGATGTGGCAGTCGAGAGGTTAGGTGAAGCACGTGGAAAAGTGCTCCGTAGAGGGTGACAGACCCGTAACCGAAAACCAAACGACGCCTAGGGATTTCCTGAGTAATGCGTCACACGTGAAACGACGCATGAATCCACGCCGACCACGGCGTAAGGCTAAATACTAGTTGGCGACCGATAGTGAACAAGTACCGCGAGGGAAAGGTGAAAAGAACCGCTGCGAGCGGAGTGAAATAGTACCTGCAATCATATGCTTACAAGGTGTCAGAGCCCGCAAGGGTGATGGCGTGCCTTTTGCTTAATGAGTCTGCGAGTTAGTGTTAGTGGCAAGTCTAAGTCCCTCTGGGACCGAGGCGAAGCGAAAGCGAGTCCGAAATGGGCGTCCAGCTGCTGGCACTAGACCCGAAGCCGAGGTGATCTACCTATGGCCAGGTTGAAGCGACAGTAACATGTCGTGAAGGACCGAACCGATGGGCGTTGAAAAGCCCCCGGATGAGCTGTAGGTAGGAGCGAAAGACTAATCAAACCCGGTGATAGCTGGTTCTCCCCGAAATCTATTGAGGTAGAGCCTCGTGTGCTGACCTGCGGAGGTAGAGCACTGGATGAACTAGGGCCCATACCCGGGTACCGAATTCAATCAAACTCCGAATGCCGCAGGGTGTAACACGGGAGGCAGAATGCGAGGGATAAGCTTCGTATTCGAGAGGGAAACAACCCAGATCAGCAGCTAAGGTGCCTAAATTGTGCTAAGTGGAAAGGATGTGGAGTTACTTAAACAGTGAGGATGTTGGCTTAGAGGCAGCCATCATTTAAACAGTGCGTAATAGCTGACTCATCGAGTGATTCTGCGCCGATAATGATTGGCGATAAGCACAATACCGAAGCTCTGGATTCGTGGTAACACGAGTGGTAGGGGAGCGTTCCCATTGCATTGAAGCCGTCGGGTAACCGCATGGTGGAGTGGTGGGAAGTGAGGATGCAGACATGAGTAGCGATAAGACAGGTGAAATCCCTGTCCGCCGTAAACCCAAGGTTTCCTGGGGAAGGTTCGTCCTCCCAGGGTTAGTCGGGTCCTAAGTCGAGGCCGATGGGCGTAGACGATGGCCAGCAGGTTTAATATTCCTGCACCGCCGACATTTAAACCGGTGTGACACGGATTCGGAAAAGAGCGGGGTGATGAATGTCCCCGTCGCGCAAGCGGATGTGGAGGCTTCGGCCGAAGCAGATTCTTTAAAGAGTCCGTCAAGAAAAGCACCGGCGTATACTAAGGCGCCCGTACCGTAAACCGACACAGGTGGGTGGGCATAAATGTGCCAAGGCGCGTGAGTGAAACCTCGTTAAGGAACTCGGCAATCTAGCCCCGTAACTTCGGAAGAAGGGGTGCCCAGAAATGGGTCGCAGTGAAATGGGTCAACCGACTGTTTAACAAAAACACAGCACTCTGCAAAGTTTTATGACGACGTATAGGGTGTGACACGTGACCAATGCCGAAAGATTACGGTAAGAGGTTAGCCGCAAGGCGAAGCTTTGAGCCCAAGTCCCGGTGAATGTCGGCCGTAACTATAACGGTCCTAAGGTAGCGAAATTCCTTGTCGGGTAAGTTCCGACCTGCACGAATCGTGTAACGAGTTGACCGCTGTCTCAACGAGGAGCTCAGCGAAGTTGTAGTGGCGGTGAAGATGCCGCCTTCCCGCAGTAGGACGGAAAGACCCTATGCACCTTTACTGTACGCTGTCACTGTTGTTTCGATTTTATTGCTTAGCGTAAGTGGGAGGCTTTGATTCAGCCCTTTCGGGGGTTGATGAGCCGACAATGAAACACCACCCTGTGAGATTGAAACATCTAACCTCGGCCCGTCATCCGGGCGAGGAACACTGGCAGCCGGTCAGTTTGACTGGGGCGGTCTCCTCCTAAAGAGTAACGGAGGAGTACGAAGGTTGGCTCAACCTGGTTGGTAATCAGGTGACGAGTATATGGATATAAGCCAGCTTGACTGCGAGACTTACAAGTCGAGCAGGGACGAAAGTCGGTCCAAGTGATCCGGTGGTTTAATGTGGAATTGCCATCGCTCAACGGACAAAAGGTACGCTAGGGATAACAGGCTGATCCTGCCCAAGAGCTCATATCGACGGCAGGGTTTGGCACCTCGATGTCGGCTCATCACATCCTGGGGCTGGAGAAGGTCCCAAGGGTCCGGCTGTTCGCCGGTTAAAGTGGTACGCGAGCTGGGTTCAGAACGTCGCGAGACAGTTCGGTCCTTATCCACTGTGGGCGCAGGAGATTTGAGGGGTTCAATCCTTAGTACGAGAGGACCGGGATTGACAAACCTCTGGTGATCCAGTTGTTTCGTCAGAAGCACCGCTGGGCAGCTATGTTTGGAAAGGATAAGCGCTGAAAGCATCTAAGCGCCAAGCCTCTCCCAAGATGAGATCTCCCTGAAGAACCGTGGTAGACCACCACGTTGATAGGTTGCGGGTAAAAGCGCAGTAATGTGTTTAGCTTAGCAATACTAATGTTCGTTCGGCTTTTTTCTTCATTTTTCAGCTCCAAATTTGGAACTGTGTTTTTTTACCTAATGTGCGATTTTCAAAGAACATTGCTTGTTCTCTGACATCTTCTGGCCGCTAGACAGGCGTTAATTTGGAATCTCTAATTGGGATTCTTGATTATCGAAGTCTGGTGATCCCGCGCAGTGGCCCCACCCGTTCCCATACCGAACACGGAAGTGAAACGCTGCAGAGCCGATGGTAGTGCATCTATAGGTTGTGCGAGAGTAGGTCGTTGCCAGAGTTATGCCCGGTGATTTGGAAACAAATCACCGGGCTTTTTTTTGCATTAACGCCAAGATTTCAGGAGAACAGCGATAGAGAGGCACGACCCAGCCAGCATGAGGGTGATCAATGAGGCTGCGAATAGTTTTGGTTCCCCGGCGGCGACAGCCATCCATCCGACCGAGGCCCTCCAGGAAAACACCGCGGTCAGGAATGTGGTGGAGATGAGGGCGGCAAGGCGTGCGTGGGTGACCCCGCGCAACATGAGGAATCCCCAAAACGCCGAAAGAAGCCCAAAGGTTCCACCAGACAGCAGGGCGGTTTTCGCTCCCGATGGGTTGGAGAGATATCCAGCAATGCCACACAGGATGAGAAAAAGTCCGAAGCCCAAGAACCAACGACCAGTGAATTTCATAACAGGTCGGATCATTCGGGAAAGGAACGGGTCATCGCAAGCTGGATCGCTCGGGATGGGCCTTATTGTTTCTGAAACAACACGACGCGGTGGGTATTTGTTCCAGCCTGATTGTTTGCGATTCCCCAGCATCTGGAGGTCTTGGTGAATGCGTGCGAGTGGATGAGAATGCGGATCGGGACAAGGCCTGCGGATTGGCCGCATGCGATGACATGGTCTTCCAGGCGGATACTTCCTCGACGGACTTCTCCCACTTCGACCGCGGCATGACCGCAGGATCTGAGGCACCTTCGCATTTCAGCGAGAGCGGCTGTGAGCATCGTTTCCCAAGAGCAGATCGACCCGCTGCAGTGCGGAACGGCTTCGGACTCGATGCCAGCGAACCAGCATCGGAGCCAATTGTCGCGGCGGTAATCAACCACATTTAAAAATGGTGGCGATGTCACAGCCAAAGTGACCGAGCCCTCCGCAAGCGGTCCGGGCATTTCAGCATGGCCAGTCCAAAGGGTATGGTGTGCAGAGGGTGTCATGGAGGTGGGGAGGGGGTGCCGGAGCAGCGATCGGGATTTTTTTAAAATCAAGGCGGCGACATCCCTCAGCGGTGGATTGAGGTTGTGGCGTGCATTCAATGCGCGCTGGGCAGCGAGGGAAATTGCTTGGTTCGGGGGAAGCGTGCGCACGGAAAAGAAACCCGGAGAGTGGCCAGTGAGGCGGTTGAGCGCGACCATACGAACCCAGGATTCGACTGGATCAAGGTGTTTGCCGAGGAATGCTTCGCGCAGCAGGCAAATGCGGCGAAGGGTCTCTGGATGGTAAAATGTCAGGAGTTCTGCTGGAGTTTGAATCCCCCGGTCCCAATCAAAGCGCGACAGCCAGATTGCAACGTCAGCGAGTGGTGGTGGGGAGAGGCGCGGGGAGACAAGCATTTCGCCGAGCGGATTTGCATCCCCGCCGGCAGCCCGCCGTCCGCGAAGTGCGGCTTCGAGCAGGGTGGTGCCGCGTCCCATGAAAGGATCCAGCACGGTGTCGCCGGGACTGGTGAATCGATCGATGAAATAGGCTGCGAGAGCCGGTTTGAAGCAGGCGCGATAGGAGACCTCATGGAGTGGGTGGGCGTCGCGTTGCCGATTGCTCCAAAGTGATCCCGTCTCGATGGGAGGATGCTTCCTCATGCATCATGGTGGATAAGGCGAGGCGGCGACGGGGTCAAAGCTCGAACCCTCAAGAATGCGCTTTACGCGGATGCGCGGGCGGCAATGATGCCGCGGCATATGAGTGACAAGCAACAAACAGCCCTGTCTCCGAGACGGGACGAGGATTTTCCGGAGTGGTATCAGCAAGTTGTCCGTGCGGCGGATTTGGCGGAGAACTCCGAGGTGCGCGGGTGTATGGTGATCAAGCCATGGGGGTATGCGTTGTGGGAGCGGATGCAAGGGGTGCTGGATGGCATGTTCAAGGCCACGGGGCATCGCAACGCCTATTTTCCGCTGTTTATTCCGCTGAGTTACCTTGAGAAGGAAGCGGCGCATGTGGAGGGATTCGCCAAGGAGTGCGCGGTGGTCACGCACCACCGGCTTGAGGCGAAGGATGGAAAATTGGTGCCCGCCGGCGAGTTGGCCGAGCCGCTCGTGGTCAGGCCGACCTCGGAGACGATTATCGGGGCGGCGTATGCGCGCTGGGTGAAATCGTGGCGCGACCTGCCGATTTTGCTTAACCAGTGGGCGAATGTTGTTCGCTGGGAAATGCGGCCGCGTGTGTTTCTGCGGACCGCGGAGTTCCTTTGGCAGGAGGGCCACACGGCGCACGAGACGCGGGAGGAGGCCGAGGAGGAAACCATGAAAATGCTGCGCGTCTATGAGGCATTCGCACGCGATTATCTGGCCGTGCCTGTGCTCACGGGTGAGAAAAGCGAAGGAGAGAGGTTCCCCGGCGCGGTGAAGACCTACTGCATCGAGGCGATGGTTCAGGATCGCAAGGCGATTCAGGCGGGCACGTCGCACTTCCTCGGTCAGAATTTTTCAAAGGCGTCGGGCATCCAGTTCCAATCGCGGGAAGGCAAGCTCGAGCATGCCTGGACGACCAGTTGGGGAGTGAGCACGCGGTTGATCGGGACCTTGATCATGATGCATTCCGATGACGACGGGTTGGTGGTCCCGCCGAGAATCGCAGCAACGCATGTGGTGATCGTGCCGATCACGCCCAAGGAGGACAGTCGCGCGGCCGTGCTGGAAGCCGCAGAGGCGCTGGCTGCGGCGCTGCGCAAGATCGACTATCACGGAGCCACGCTTGGAGTCGAGGTGGACACCCGCGACCTTGGCGGTGGTGTTAAAAACTGGGAGTGGATCAAGAAAGGTGTGCCTGTGCGGATCGAGATCGGTCCGCGGGACTTGGCCCAAGGCACCGCAGCGGTGGCGCGGCGCGATCGCGGCCCGAAGGAGAAGGAATTTCTGCCGATGGCCGACATTCCGGGATTGATGGGCGGAATGCTGGACGGCATCCAGCAAACTCTTCTCGAGCGCGCAACCGCCTTTCGCGACACCCACACGCGGAAGATCGATTCGCTTGAGGAGTTCAAAGCCTTCTTCACGCCAGAAAACCGTCAAAAGCCTGAGATTCACGGCGGGTTTGCCCTAGCGCATTGGAACGGATCGAAGGAAGTCGAGGAGCGGGTGAAAGACGACCTCAAGGTCACGATCCGCTGCATTCCTTTCGAGGATTCGCCCGAGCCGGGCATTTGTATTTTCACCGGCGAGCCGAGCCGCCAGCGGGTGGTGTGGGCGAAATCATATTGACGGGATTCGATGGAACACAGTTGATGTCCCAAAATTTATGAAACACTCCGCTGTTCGCTTGTTGATGTCCGCTTGTGTGGCCGTATCCGCTCTTGCCCTTGGGGCGTGTGTCACCACGGATCCCGTGAAGAAGAATTCGTTCACCTTCGACCCGCCGGTGAAGGCGCCGACAAACCCCTCCGCCGTGAAGGTCAAGCTCAGCACTGGGGCGCAGCGGCTTTACGTTGTCGAGGGCAACGAGGTGTTGCTCGCTACGCCTGTCACCGTGGGCAAGGCCTCCTCGCCCACGCCTCACGGCAATTTCACGATTTACTCCAAGACCGCCAACCGCCGCCGCTTCAGTCAACCCGGCGCGGGCTATCCGATGACCTACTGGATGGAATTCAAACCCGCTTACGGCATGCACTGGGGCTTCATGAAGCCCTACCCGAACACGATGGGGTGTGTGCGCATGCCGCTGAAATCTGCCAAGAAGGTTTTCGATCTCGTCCGCACCGGCACGCCGCTCAATATCGCCGCCAGCCAACCCTGGGACGCCAACCACGGCAAACACCTGCCCACCCTCGACGACAGTCAGCTCCCGAATCCTCCAGTTTCCTACATGATGAGCCCGCAGGTCTTCGCAGACGCCAAGAAGGGCAAGCTCTGGCAATTCTGATTCAAGGCAGTTCGATTCCGCCCACGTTGAGCGGAATAATTTTTCCGAGGTCTTGAACAAGGAACTCCTCGGCGCCCGAGTTGGTGCCTTGCAACACACGCACGGAGTCGCTTTTGGATCCACGATCGATGGCGATGCGCGTGATGTCGGCACGTTCACTGATCCGGGCAAGCGGAAGTCCATCCAGGCTTGAGAGAAACGTTCCCGCTGTGCCGCGCGATGCACACACGTTGATTTCTCCATGTTCTCCGGTGAGCGGATTTTCCGTGAGGCGAATGCGGAACGATTTTGATTCCGGTGCCGCAGAGGCGTCCGGCACGATGGTTCCATTGAAAAACCCGAATGCTGGAGTCTTTTGAATCACTCGCTCCCATTCGGTCGTCCAACCGCTTTCCTCCGCCTTGCGGATGAGGCGTATCGTTTGGGTGGTGGTCGATTGGGCAAGCACGACAAAACCTGTGCCATCCGGCAGGGCGCGAACGAGAACAGGGGGAGGCGAGCCGACTTCATTGGAGAGCAGGCGGAGGATGTCGCCGCTGGTGTCGGCCTGTGCCACGAGCGGTGTTTCATCGGGGTCCATGGCTGTGCCAGTGAACCAGAAGGTGGACTCTCCGCCCGGCGAGAGCGAGGTGATGCGAACCGGCAGCGGGACTTTTTGAAACGGGTTGGTCTCTGTTGAAATGAAGCAGCCCTCCTCCGTTGCGCCGATGAGAGTGGAACCAAAGGTCGCGAGGGACGAGAAGACAGCCGGTGGTTTTGGCAGCGAGGTGGTGGAGGCAGGAAAGAGTTCGAGGCGATCGCCGGTGGCGAGGAGGACCGAGTCGCCGAAGGCCGTGAACGCAGCCACCGACGCCGGATTCGTCGCGGGCAGCGCCTGGTTCGAAGCGGATCCGTCGGCGAGGCTGAGCGACTTCCATGTGGAGGCGGTCTTGAGAATTACGGAGCGATCGAAGGGGGCTATGCGAGCGGGAGGTTGGCCCTCAAATGCGATGCTCCAAACAAATCCGTCCTCAGCGTCATGGCGTGCGCAGACAAGCGTGCCTTGCGCGGTCCGCCCCGCGAGCAAAAGGCCCTCGCCGGGCAGAGCGGCAATGTCGTCGATCCAATTGATCTGCGGGGCGTTTGCTTCGGCGAGCCAATCATTGAAGTGGTAGGCCACGCCTTCGACGGGAAGTTCCGGCACGAGATAGCCGCGGATGTGGTAATGGCCAGCCGGAAGGCGTTTGCCGGTGTCATCGGAGCCGTCCCATGCAGTGATCAAACCGTTCAACCCCTTGCGGAAGTTCTCCTCCGGTTCGAGCGCGTGGAGGGTGCGGACGAGGCGGCCAGTGGGATCGAAGACCCCCAGCGTGACGAGGCCATCCTCTGGCACGGCAAAGGCGATGTCGTTTGACGCGTGCGCGGCGGAGATCGACGCCGTGAGAACCAAGGCACCAAGGAGCGCCGCGAGTGGGAATTTCACAGGTAGTGCTTCCAGTTCACGTTGGGGAACAGATTGTCCCTTTCCTCGCAGGCTTCGAGCAGCGGTTCATCAGGAATGCCGGATTCCAGCATTTCGTGGAGGCGGGTGAAGCGCAGGAGATGGTCCTTCGTGCGGCGGGTGGCATATTCGACCGCTGTGCCTGTTTTCATGAGGAACGCCCAGTCGCTGGATTGTGCGAGGAGGAGTTCGCGGGCGAGTTGGCGGAGGGTGCGGTCCGCGAATGGCGAAGGCGTCGAGGCGTGCTTGCGGGCGGAGTCCGTCATGCGGCGCGCCGCCGCGTGGAGGTGCGGGTAGATCCAGGAATTGCAGTGGTCCAGCCAGACCTCCCAGTAGCCTTTGTTGCCCCAGCTCGAAGGCGAGGGGCTGACCATTTGCTGGGTCGGGTTTCGGCGAAGGTAGTCGCCGGGCGTCTCGAGGCGGAATGTCGTCTGGTCGTAGGCCGCCTTGCGGAGAAAAAGGTTTAAAAACTCTGGGCCCTCATACCACCAGTGGCCGAAGAGTTCTGCATCGAACGGGCTGAGCACGAGGGGTTCGACAGGCAAGATCGAGGCGAGGTGGTTGATTTGCCTCACACGGCTGTCGAGGAAATCGCCGGCATGGTGGTCCGCCGCCGCCATCGCCCAGTCGCGGTTGTAGGGTTCTTTTTGGGGCGAGCCGGTGATGCGGTGGTATTTCAGGCCGGTGATGCGGCGGTGGCCGACATTCGGAAGGATGGTGTGGAGGTAGTCCTCGGGCAGTTCCATGCCGATGTCCCTGTAGAAATCACGGTAGGCGGGATCGCCCGGATATCCTTCGCGCGCGCTCCAGACCTGCCTGCTGGACTCGCGGTCGCGTCCAAAGACAGCGGGGCCGGCGGGAGTGAAGTAGGGGGCGTGAATGGCAAAGCGCGGGCGTGGTTCCCCATACATGAGGCCGTGGGCATCCACCACGAACCAGCGCAGGTTCGCCTCTTGAAGGATAGCATCGATGCGGGGCACGTAGCCACACTCGGGAAGCCAAATCCCCTCGGGATCGCGGCCGAAGCATTCGCGGTATTCATCGCGGCCGATGAGGATTTGGGCGCGCATCGCCTCCGGCACGATTTCCATGAGCGGGAGGAATCCGTGGGTCGCCGCGCAGGTGATGATTTCCAGGATGCCATCCTCTTGGAGTTGGGCAAACGCGCCGATGATATCGCCGGAAATTTCGCGGCGGTAGAAATCGAGCGCATTTTGGAAGCGGTCGTGGTAGTGGCGGGCGATTGTGTGCAGTTCGGGATCGCGTGCGGTGCGGTCGAGTTCCATGGCCGCGAGTTCCAGCGAGCGCTCGAGGTGGCGATCGGTGCGTTCGCGCAGGAGGTCGTCGCGCAGCATCGCGCAGAGTGTCGGGGTGAGAGTGAGCGTGAGGCGGAGGGGGACGCGCTCCGCCGCCATGCGGCGCAGTAGTTGCAAGAGTGGGATATAGCACTCGGCAACAGCCTCGAAGAGCCAGTCCTCCTCGAGAAATTCCTCGTGCTCTGGGTGTCTCACCCATGGGAGGTGGGCGTGGAGCAGAAGAGCAAGCGATCCTTTAGGCATGATGCTGTTGCGGAACGTATCCGTGCCTGGGCGCCGGGACAAGCTCCCGCAAAAAAATCACCCCTGCCAACCGCTCCACTTTTTGAGCGAGTCGAGGGCGCGTGCGCGGTGGCTGAGCGCGTTTTTCACCTCCGCGCCGAGTTGGGCGAATGTCTCGCAGTGGCCCTCGGGAACAAACAACGGGTCGTAGCCGAATCCAAGAGAGCCTTTTTCCGAGTTGATGATTGTTCCTTCCACGGTGCCATGGAAGGAGGCGAGAACAGTGCCTGATTTCGCCAGCGAGAGAACGCAGCGGAAGCGGGCCGAGCGGGACTTTCCTCTGACGGCGGCGAGGCGCTCCAGAAGCAATGCGCGGTTCGAGGCATCGGTCGCGCCGGGGCCGGAGTAGCGGGCGGAGATGACGCCCGGCGCGCCATCGAGAGCATCGACCTCGAGGCCTGAATCGTCCGCAACGACCCATCCGTCGAACAACCGCGAGGCGGCAACGGCCTTGAGCGCGGCATTATCCTCGAAGGTGATGCCGGTTTCCTCGACGTCAGGCATGTCGGGAACGAGCGAGAGATCGAAAACCTCGAAACCGGAGCCAAGGATTTGCCGAATTTCGGAGATCTTGTGGGCGTTGCGGGTGGAGACGAGCAGGCGAGTCATGGGAGCATGGCGAGCGCCGCGAGCAGGCGGCCGGTTTTGCCTTTTTCAAGGCGGTAGGAGTAGTAGCGCGATGGGTTTGATGCGGTGCATGTGCCGCAATCGTGGATGTCGCGGATGCCAGCTGCGGTGGCTTGGGAGCGAATGTCCGCTGCGAAATCGATCTCGTAGTGCGGCGGGCGGATGCATGGGGAAATCTGCAGCACGAGGTCGGAGGGCGAGCCGCCGGTGGCATCGAGGAGTGCGGCGATGGTGCTGGGGACGATGCCGAGTTCGGTGCCTTTTTTTCCAGCGTGGGCGAGGCCGATGCCGCGTCCGAGGCGGTCGGCGATGTAAACCGCCGCGCAATCGGCAACGTGGATGCCGAGGCAGAGTCCGCGCTCTGTGGTGATCAACGCATCACAGTCGGGAACCGGAAAGGAGTCGGTGGTGGAGACTCGAGCGACAGTGTTTCCGTGGACCTGCGAGGCACGCGCGAGTGGCATGCCTTGAAAGTCCAGCGAGTCGAGTGCCCCGCGCTGGAGTGAAGCCAGACGGGCCATGGCGGTGTCGCGGTCGGTGTTGACATCAACTCCCGGCGCACGAGTCAGGAAGACGGCTCGCAGGCTCGTGAGCGCATCCAGCGGCGGGAAGGTGTCCGCCGCCGGCATCATTTGGCGGCCGTGTCTTTTGACTGTGTTTTTTTCGGGGCGGGGGCTTTTTCAAGGATTGGAACCAGCGGGTCCTCCTTGCGGAACTGGCGCGGGAGTTTCGGTTGGGGGCGGTCGGGATTGTTGAGTTTATTGAAGCGCTTTGCCTGGGGCTTCGTGAGCGGATCGTCAAAGATGTCTTGGAAGCGGGTGTCGAGCGAGAGGGCGCGGTCGTATTCCGCGATACCGCGGATGTAGTCGTAGTAGGCTTGGAGGAGGAATGTCTGCGACTGGAGGAGCGAGGTTTGTTGGTTCAAGACATCGAGCTGGGTGCCTGCGCCCGCGTCGAGGCGCTCCTTCGCGAGGCGTAGGGCCTCGATGCCCTGCACGACACTCGCCTCTTGGCTGTCCACGGTTTCGCGCGCTTGGAGGAGGTTCGAGATCGCCTGTTGGACTTGGAGGATGACTTCGCGGACGCCGTTGTCGTAGTTGATCTTCGCCTGTTGGAGGCGGGCCTTGGCGGTTTTGACATTGCCGTAGGTGAGGAGACCGTCCCACACGGCCCACGAACCCGAAATGCCGAAGAACCATCCGTTCACCATGTTCGAGAGGTTTGAGGTCATGACATTGCTATCGTTCGACTGCCTGGCGCTGGCGTTGATTTTGGGGAGGTAGCCGGCGAATTGTTCATCCACGCGCGCGGCCTCGCCGATGATGAGTTGGCGTTGGGCCTTGAGTTCCGGGTTGCGTGCCACGGCGATGCGGATCGACTGGTCGGCATCGATAGCGCGGGGTTTGTAGTCGAGTTCGCCCACGATATTGAACGGCACTTCCGAGGGGAAGCCCGGCGGGTAGTCCATGCCGAGGAGTTGCACGAGGCGATACATGGAGATGCGGTAGTTGTTCTCCGCTTGGATGAGCGGAGGCTTGGCATTGGCGAGCGCGACTTCCGCCTGAAGGACATTGAAGCGCGGCACGGTGCCCGCTTCGTAGCGGTTTTGCTGGTCCTTGAGTTGCTCGGTGAGGAGGTCGACGGATTGCTGGTTTGCGATGATGAGGGCACGATTGAGGACCACCTCGAAGAAGTTGGTCTTCACTTCGGCGATGACGCGGTCGATGACGCCGCGGAGGCGATAGTAGGATTCAGCCTCGTCAGAGATGGTCGCACGAATGCCCGCGATGGCCGAGCCGCCGTCGTAGATGAGCTGGGAGAACTCGATGTTCACGCCCCAGGCCTCGTCGTTCACATTTCCCGCGCCGAGGTCTTGTTCGACTTGGAGTTCGCGAGTGGTGTAGCCGTAATTCGACTTCACGGCGACTTGTGGAATGATGCGCGAGCGGACGCTGATGAAGCGGCCCGAGGTGGTGTTGAGTTCCTGGATGGCGACGAGGATTTCGGGATTTTGTTTGATAGCGGTCGTCACCGCATCGGCAACGGTGAGGTCTGGGACGTTTGGGTTGCGCTGGCTTGAGATGAGGTCGTTGAGTTGGGTGAAGAAATTGGTGACCGCCATTTCCTTGGTCACGGCCTCCGAAGCGCTTTGCTCGAGGGTTGGAGTTTCGGGGGTTTCGGCAAGGGGTTCGACGGTTTGGGGAGGTGGGGTTTCGGTTTTTTCGAGTTCGTTGATGATTTGGGAGGCATCGGGAAGCGGGGGCGCTGCGGGCATGGGGGGGAGCGGCAGTGGCATAGACCCGTCTGGCAATGGAGTAGGAGCGGGGGTTGATTGCGGAAGGGTGGGCAACTGCGCTGTGGAAGCGGGAATGGCAGGAAGTGGCAGTGGAGTGAATGTGGGTAGCGGCGGAGGGGTGGGCAGGTCTTTGAATTCCGCCGCCGGCACTGGAGGTGGAGTCGGGGCTTGGGCGAAGGCAGTTGGAAGCAGGCACGCGAGCGGCCAGAGCAGGAGCGTGGAGGAGAGTCGAAGAAGTGTCTTGCGCATGGAAAATGACGGGTTGGGTGGAGATTAGCGTTCCGGCGGATCGTTGGAAGAATTTCCCGCAGTGGCGGCTGGGGTGATGGTGATGCGGTCGCCGGGCGAGGGTGTGCCCTCGACGATATCGGCGATGAGGAACGGGTGGTCGCGGTGTGGGGTGGCGCGGAGGGTGGCGGTTTCCGAGAGGTCGTTTTTGGAGCGCAGGACTCGGCCTGGCGCGACGGGGGCAGTGGTTTCAATCAAGGCGAATTGCTCTGGCGAATTGACCATGCGGACTGTGCCGAGTTGTTGCGGAGCGGAGATGGCGGGCGTGTCGGGTTGCTTTTTTTTGAACGCGCAGGCGGGGAATGCGCCGATGAGCGCGAGGGTGGCGGTCAATCTGAGGGCAATCTTCATGGAAGCCATGCGGGAGTGCGTGGTGGTTCGTGGGTGAAGCGGGTGGATTGTGCGGGAACCGTTTCCGATGAGCCGTCTTTTCGCATGATGAAGCGTGTGTTGTCCGTGAGCGGGATTTCGAGAAATGCGGTCTCGCCGGGGTCGGCATCGCTGAGGTTCGCGATGCGGAGTCCCTCAGGCCATGGGGAGGTGGGTGCGGGGAGGTAGTTGTGTTCCGACAGAAGCGAAAGGTAGGCGGCGGCGGATGTGGCGGAGATGTCTGCAGGCCAGCCGATGCCCGGTTTGCCGGTGGCGAAGGCATCGATCGCCATTTCCTGGGCCGCGCTGTGGATGACGGCGGCGGGAGCGCTGTGGTCCGGCGGAGAGGGTTTGAAAAAATCGAGGATTCCCTGGGGCTTGGCAGGAGGAGGTGAGGATTTTTTGTAAATGCGGCGGAGGGGGTGTTCGTCGAGGACATTGGCATGGATGCCGCCGAAGGTGCCGGGGTCGTAGAGTTGGATGCCCACATAGTAGTAGATCGGGCAAATGGGCACGGCGTTTTTGACCAGGAGATCCTCGGTGTCGCGGAGGATGGCGAAGCGGCGGGCGGGGTCGAGTTCGGCGGAGGCTTTTGCGATGAGTGCGTCGTAGGCTTGCGAGGCCCAACCGGTGCGGTTGTTGCCGCCGCCGGTGAGGAACATGTCGAGGAAGGTGTTCGGGTCGGGATAGTCGCCGACCCAGCTCGAGCGGGCGATGTCGTAGTCAAGCAGTGAGAGGGAATTGAGGTAGACCTTCCACTCCTGGCGCAGGAGGTTGACGGTCACGCCGAGGGTGTCGCGCCACATGTTCTGGAGTTCCACGGCGATCGCCTCGTTGAGTTCGCTTTTGCTGTAGAGGTAGGTCGCGTTCGGGAACCCCTTGCCGCCGGGGTAGCCCGCCTCGGCGAGGAGTCGTGCGGCTTCAGAGGGGTCGTAGGGAAGGCCGTCGGTGCCGGTGTAGCCGGTGATGCCTGGAGGGACAAAGCCATTGGCGGCCGTTTCACCGGCGCGCGTGATTTTTTCCACGATGCGGTTTTTGTCCACCGCGAGGGAGAAGGCGCGTCGGACGCGCTCGTCGGTGAATGGGCCTTTCGAGCAATTGAAGCGGAGAAAGTAGATGCCGAGGAATGGCGCGGCGTGGAAATCGGGGCGTTTCTTGAGGTCGTCCAACAAGGCCGGCGGGGCAAGGCCCTTGTCCATGAGAAGGTCTGCGAGACCGCTTGCATAGAAGTTGAAGGCGACATTCGCGTCGGAGATCGGGAGGATGTCGATGGTCTCCAGCGCGACGTGGTCGCGGTCCCAGTAGTGCGGGTTTTTGCGGAGGCGGATTTTGTCGTTGATGCGCCAGCTTTCGAGCGTGTAGGCCCCGTTGCCGATGATGTTGCCCGGTTTGATCCAGTCGTCCCCAAGGCGCTCGATGAGACGCACAGGCACTGGGTGGAGGGTCGGAAACGCGCAGAGCTGCAGGAAGTAGGGGGTGGGGTTTTCGAGTTCCACGACGAGAGTGCGCTCGTCCGCCGCGCGCACACCCACTTGCGAAAAGTCTGTGATTTTGCCCTCGGAAAAGGCGCGGGCGTTTTTCACGGGGTGGAGCTGGTAGTTGTATTGGGAGCCGGTGGCGGGAGTGAGGGTGCGGCGCCAGCTTTCCACGAAATCGGAGGCGAGAAGCGGCGAGTTGTCGCTCCACTTCGCATCGGGGCGGATGTGGAACGTGTAGATCAACCCATCCGGCGATACCTCCCAGCGCTCCGCCATGCCAGGAACGGCTTGGCCGTGCTCGTCGTAGGAGAGGAGGCCCTCAAAGAGGGCGTTGACGATTCTGCCCTCGGGTTGGCCGGTGATGATCGCTGGGTCGAGCGACTCGGGCTCCGCACCGTTCACAAAGACCAACTCCGCGCGGTCGCTGTGCCTGCCGCATCCGGCAAGGAACAAAATTATCATGCAAATCGCAATTGGGACGCGTAGCGTCATGACTGTTATGAAAGCGGGAATCCGCATCACTGCAATGCTCTTCAGCCTCCTTCTCGCCGGATGCGCCACGCGCAAGCCGTTGCCTGTCGTGTCCTCGGTCGATCTTGGGCGCTATGAGGGCCGCTGGTATGAGGTCGCGAAGTATCCGAATTGGTTTCAGCGTGCCTGCGCCTCTGGCACGACGGCGAGGTATTCGATGAGGGAAGATGGAAGGATCGGCGTTGAAAATCGCTGCCTGCGTGCGGACGGATCGGCGATCGAGGCCTGGGGGGTGGCGACGGTGGTGCCCGGATCGGGCAATGCGAAATTGAGGGTAAGGTTCGGCTGGAGCCCGGTGGCAGGCGATTATTGGATTTTGGGATTGGACGAGAGGAATTACTCGTGGGCGCTGGTGGGACATCCGTCGCGGAAGTTCCTTTGGATTCTTTCGCGGACGCCGCAACTACCTGCGGAAACCTATGAAGAGATCGAGGCGCTTGCGGTGCGGTTGGGATACGACGCTGCGCGGATCGAAAAAACTCCGCAACCCGCCGCCAAGGGGGGAGTCTTGTGAAACTCGACCTGCGGCGGGCTTGAGGTTTTTGGGCGTGCTTGCCTGCTGAAGTGTCCCGAGTGCGGCACGAAGCCGGTGTTTCTTCCAGTGCTGCGCGTGCGGCGGTTGTCGGACTACTTCACGCCGCTCGACGGGTGCCCGCGCTGCGGATACGCCTACGAGCGCGAGACCGGGTATTTCTTGCTGGCGACCTGGGCGATCAACTACGGATTTGGCAGTTTGCTTGGCATCAGTGTCTATTTTTATCTCGAATACAACTACCGCATTCCGCTTGAGGTGTTGATTCCCTCCGTGGTGTTGCCTGTGGTGTTTTTCAATGTGTTTTTCGCCCGCCACTCCAAGGCGTTTTTTCTGGCACTCGACCATTATTTCGATCCGCATCAAAAGGAGGAGCCGGGGAACGGCGGCGGTGGTGGGGGAAATGTGAAAACGCCCGCTGGTCCTGTCAAGCCGACCACGCCGACGACGGCACCCGAGCCTGCGGAGCCGACATTGGTCGCCTGAGTTTTCCGGTCGATGCGCGCGCATGTTCTAAAACTCACATGTCCTGATGCTGTGGGATTGCTCGCGCGCGTCACGGGCCTCATCGCCAAGGCCGGAGGAAACCTACTCGATGTCGGGCAGTATACCGATCCGCTGGCAGGCTGGTTCTTCGCAAGACTGGCCTTCGTCGGCGAGGGGATCGACGAGCCGGACGGCGTGTTTTTGCGGATGTTCGAGCCCGAGGCGCGCGCAATGAACGCCGACTGGACGCTGCGACCAGCCGACCAGCCTGTGCGAACAGTCGTGCTGGTGAGCCGCCAGGACCATTGCCTTGCCGATCTGCTTTGGCGCTGGCGCTCGAGGGAGTTGAACATCGAGATAGCCGCGGTGATCTCCAACCACGGCACTGCGCGCGAGTTGGTCGAGCGGGAGGGCATTCCCTTCGAGGAGCTGGATTTTTCGAGCGACAAAGCCGCGGCCTGCGAGGCGCTTGGAGCGAGGCTGCGCGCGCATGGTGCCGGCCTGGTGGTGCTGGCGCGGTTCATGCAGATTCTTCCTGATGCGCTGTGCCGAGAGTTCGCCGGGCGGATCATCAACATCCACCACTCGTTCCTGCCGGCATTTGTGGGTGCGAACCCGTATCGACGCGCCTTCGAGCGCGGCGTGAAGCTCATTGGAGCGACCTGCCACTATGCCACGCAGGATCTTGACGAGGGGCCGATCATCGAGCAGGAGGTCGCGCGGGTGGAGCACTACCACGAGCCCGATGACCTGGTGCGTCTTGGGCGGGATTGCGAGCGGTTGGCCCTCGCCCGCGGGGTGCGCTTCCATGTCGAGGACCGCGTGTTGGTCCACGGATCGCGCGCAATTGTCTTTCGCGATTGAGCGGATTCGCGCAAAAAGCAAGCAACTTGCATTTTTTGTTTTGACAAAATGCAAGCCGCTTGCGAGAAGCGGCGCCGAACCATGAAAAAACTCTCTCTTCTTTCAACACTGGCAGCCCTCGCGGCGGGGTCTGCCCTCCTTCAGGCACACGGTCCGGCACACATGCACCGGGAGTCGGCAACTCTCGTGAATCAAGCCACGGAGACGAGCTTCGGCGGCATGGCGGGCCACGAGGGGCACGCCCATGCGGAATCTTCAGCAACCGGAAAAAATTTCCGTGAGGTGGAGCCTGCCGCACGCGACTGGGGCGCCTCGCTGTCGACGGGGTGGCAAAGCCGGCATGTGCATTATGGCGTGAACGAGTCGGGGAATTCCGGAGCGTATGTGAACGAGTTGGGCATCTGGGCCGGGAATTTTGTCTTCAACGCATGGAGCGGGTTCGCCACTGGGAATGATTTTCAAGAGTGGGATTTCAGCGTTGCCTACAATCTGGACCTCGGGGCGGTGTTTTTACTGCCGGGTTACAATTTGAGATATCTGCCCGAAGGAGTATCCGAGGAAGACTCTCACGAAGGGGAGGCGCACGAAGAGGAGGAAGGGCACGATGAGGAGGGCCATGCCGATCATGCCCACAAAACCTACGGCAACGAAGTGTTCCTCGTTGTCGGCACGAATGCGATTCCTTATGTCGTGCCGAGTGCGGCATTCATTTGGGATTTGAACAACACGCCCGGTGCGTTTTTGGAGTTTCGGTTGGATGGCGATGTTCCTATTTACAAGGATGTGTTGGTGTTGGAGCCGTATGCGTTGTTGGGGATCAACCTCGGATACAACACCCGCAGTTATTATGGTTGGAACAACTTCCAATTCGGTGTCGAGGCGGAGTGGAGCGTGAACGAGGTTATTGCCGTCTTTGGCGGGGTCAATTACAGCATCGCCATGGAAGCTCTTAATGACATCGGCCAGGGGAATGTGGTCTGGGCGAACGCCGGGTTGCGCTTCAGCTTTTGAATAGCACCGACGTGACAAAAAAACCTGCGAAAAACTGATTGCATCCGGCGGGTCGCTTGGTAGTGTCCCACCCCTTTTCCAATGCCAAAACCAATAGCACGCAGCAAGACGCGCAAGTCCGTGGCCAAGCGGTTCAAGGTCACCGCGACAGGCAAGGTTGTCCGCAACCATGCCTCCCGGCGGCACCTGATGGCGAGTAAGAGCGCCAACAAGAAACGCCACATGGCAAAATCCGCGTTGGTCCATGAGACCGATGTGGATCGTGTGAAGGCGAATCTGCCATTCAGCCACTAAGACGCAGCGCGTAGAAACAAAATCCCTTCGACTGCCCTGGAGATATTCCGGGGATCACGGAGCCGGTGAGTCGGGGGATTCCAATGAAACAAACAACCGCTCCAAGGAGGCCCCGTCGGCAACGCCGGGGTTTAGTCAGACATGCCAAGAGCAACCAATGCTCCAGCCAGTCGCGCCCGCCGCAAGCGCGTGATCGATGCCTCGAAAGGCTACCGCGGCCGCCGTTCGAAACTCTTCCGCTATGCGAAAGATGCCCAGATGAAAGGCAAATACTGGGCCTACCGCGACCGGAAGACCCGCAAGCGCAATTTCCGCGCCTTGTGGATCACCCGTCTCAGCGCCGCCGTGCGCGCCGAGGGACTCACCTACAGCCGTTTCATCGAGGGCCTCAAGGCCGCGAATATCGGTCTCGACCGCAAGGTTCTCGCCGATATCGCCGTCCAGGACGAAGCGACCTTCAAGACAATCGTCTCCCAGGTCCGCACCGCCCTCGACGCCAAAAAGGCAGCCTGAGGATTGACCACAGAGGACACAGAGGGCACGGAGGCTAAACCCTTCGCGCCCGAAGTGGCCTCGGGTTCAATTCAACATCCTCAAGAGGATCGGTGCCGATTCCTGATTTCCAGGCTCTGATGCTTTTCAGGATTTGGAGATCCCAAAGTCTTCAATGTCGTGGATTTCAAGCGCGCTTATGTAGGTCAGGCGTCTCGCCTGACATCTGACGGCTTACGCTCGCAGGCCGGGTGCCTGCGCTAGATTGAAGAAGTCCTTAAGCGATGCCCCCAAAAAAAATATTTAACCACAGAGGAGACGGAAGAGATATTCTGGGCACGACCCGTGGGATGCTAAAATGGCCTCGACGCTCGATTCCAAGCGCCCCTCCATCCAACCCTTTCTCCCCCTCCGTGTTCTCTGTGCCCTCTGTGGTCAATCCTTAGAAAGCCATGCACCAACAAGCTGAAACCCTCCGCACCGAGGCGCTCGCCCTCATCGCCGCTGCCACCGATAGCGCCTCGCTTGAGGCAGCCAGAGTGAAATATCTCGGCAAGAGCGGCGCGATCACGGCGCTCAGCGAGGGCATGCGGAATGTGGCGAAAGAGGACCGTCCAGCAATTGGGAAACTCCTCAACGACCTGCGGGCCGCCGTCACCGGCGCCTTGGAGGAAAGCCAGCAGCGGTTGCTTGAGGCGGCGGATGCCGCAGCTGTCTCCACGCTCGACCTTTCGCTTCCCGGCACCTTTCCAGCCTCCGGCACGCTTCACCCGCTCACGCAACTCATGGACCGTGCCGTGCAGTGTTTCCGCCGCATGGGCTTCGCCATCGCCGACGGGCCGGATATCGAGACCGAGTGGCATTGCTTTGATGCGCTGAACACCCCGCCGGACCATCCGGCGCGCAACGAGCAGGACACCTTTTACCTTCCCGACGGCCGCCTCCTGCGCTCCCACACATCGAGTGTGCAAATCCGCGTCATGGAGACAACTCCGCCGCCGGTGCGCATTATCGCTCCCGGCGCGGCCTACCGTCGCGACGAGGTGGATGCCACGCACCTCGCGCAGTTCACACAAATGGAGGGCCTCTACGTAGCCGAAAATGTGACCCTTGCCGATCTGAAGGGCACGCTGGAGTTTTTCTTTCGCGAGCTTTTCGGCTCGGGCACCGATATCCAATTCCGCCCGCATTTCTTCCCCTTCACCGAGCCCAGCTACGAAATCGACATCCGCGCCGCGGCCCTCGGGGGCGAGTGGATGGAACTCGCCGGCTGCGGCATGGTAGATCCGGCGGTCTTCGAGGCCGTCTGCAAGCAACGCGGCGACCGTGTTTACGATCCCGACAAGGTCAGCGGCTTCGCGTTCGGCTTCGGCCTGGAGCGGCTCGCCATGAACCTCTCTCGCATTCCCGACATCCGCATGCTCGTGGAAAACGACCTTCGATTCCTCAACCAATTCTGATCCCGCCGTGAATATCTCACTCAACTGGCTCCGCGACTTTATCGATTGCCAACTTTCCGTTCCCGAACTCGAGGCGCTGCTGCGGCGTGCAGGCCTTGAGGTTGCCGGGGTGAGGCGCCGTGGTGTTTCCATCGACAAGGTCGTGGTCGCGCAGGTGCTGGAATCCGTCCAGCATCCGAATGCCGACCGCCTTAGCGTGTGCAAGGTGGATGACGGTTCGGGGCAACCGCGCCAGATCGTGTGCGGCGCGAAAAACTACAAGGTCGGCGACAAGGTGCCACTGGCGCTGCCTGGAGCGGTGTTGCCGGGGGATTTCAAAATCAAGACCGGCAAGCTGCGCGGCGTCGAAAGCGAGGGCATGATGTGCAGCGCGAAGGAACTGCAACTCGCCGAGGATGCCGAAGGCCTGCTCATTCTGGACCCGGCGAGCGTGCCGGGCGCCGCGCTGAAGGATCTCTTCCCGGTGGAAACCGTGCTCGAACTCGAGATCACGCCGAACCGCTCGGACTGGCTCAGCCATCTCGGTGTCGCCCGAGAGATCGGCGTCTTCACTGGTGCACCGGTGAAAAATCCAGCACCGCAGCTCCCCGGCCAAGTCGAGCAGACGGCGAGCCTGCTGGGCGATCCATCCGATCGCAAAACCTTCTACACCCTACGGAAAATCTCTGGTGTCAACGTCGCTCCCAGCCCGCAGTGGCTGGTTGATCGCCTCACGGCGATCGGCCTGCGCCCGATCAACAATATCGTCGATATCACGAACTACGTGCTGTTCGAGCTCGGTCAGCCGCTCCATGCCTTCGATGCCGCTAAGATCGCAGGCGGACTTCGTGTGCGCGGGGCATCCGAGGGCGAGGCGTTCCGCGCGCTCGACGGCAAGGATTACAATCTGCCCGCCGGTGCGTTGGTTATCGCTGACGACAATGGTCCGGTGGCCCTCGCTGGCGTCATGGGCGGCGAATCCAGCGGCGTCACGGAATCAACCACCGAGATTCTCCTCGAGAGCGCGATGTTCGATCCTGCGAGTGTCCGCCGCGCCTCGCGGGCGCTCGGCCTCTTCAGTGATTCCAGCTACCGCTTCGAGCGGGGCGTCGATTCCGAGGGCGTCGAGAAGGCCTCCGCCCGCGCGGTGGAACTCATCTTGCAACTCGCCGGAGGCACCGCCGAGGAAACCCTCCATATCGCCGGTGAAATCCCGCCACGGCATGCGGTCGCTCTCCGATCCGAGCGTGTTCGTTCGCTTTTGGGCGTGCAATTGTCCGATGCCGAGATCGATGCCGCATTGGGCCGAGTCGGATTGGAAAAAGCGGCGGATGGCACATGGATCGTGCCCGGCTACCGGCGCGAGGTGGCCCGCGAGGCGGATTTGATCGAGGAAGTCGCCCGCGTGATCGGGATCGAGGCGATTCCATCGCGCGCGGCAGGTCTGTTCGCGCAAGGTTCGGCGGCCGATGCCGCCTATGATTTCGCCATGAACCTCCGCCGCAAGTTGCGCCGGCGCGGGCTTCCACGAGGCGCGCACCGGCACGCTTGTTTCGGCATCAGCGACCGAAATGTTCGGAGCAGCGGTGGTGTTGAAAAACCCCTTTGGCGACGACCAGTCGCGCCTCCGCAACAGCCTTCTTCCCGGCCTCCTCGCGGCGGTGTCCCGCAATCTCGACCATGGAGCGAAGGGAATCCCGTTGTTCGAGGTCGGACGTATCTTCACGCCCGAAGGCGAATTCCAACGCCTCGCCCTTATTGCCACGGGAGAGCGTCAGCCCGGCGACTGGCGTGGCGGCGCCTTGCGTGCTTGGGATGTCTTCGACCTCACCGGTCTGACAAGCCGCCTCTCGGGTGCCGAACTCCGCCCGCTTGCCAATCCGCCCGCCCCCTTCGGAGCGGCGGCGGAGGCTCTCCTTCATGGAAAGCGCATCGGCATCGTCGGCCAACTCCTGCCTGCCGTCGCCCGAGGCTTCGGAATCGATAGCGCGCTGCTCGCGGCGGAATTCGATCTGGATGCCTGGGGGTCGCTTGCCGCCAAGGAAACCATGGTTGCTCCGCTTCCGAAGTTCCCTGCATCTGCCCGCGATATCGCCTTCGTCGCGCCGCTGGCCCTGCCCTACGGCGAGGTGCGCGCGGCCATCGGTTCGTTGAACGAACCGCTTCTGGACGGCGTCGAGTTGTTCGATTTATTCACCGATCCGAAAGGCGAAAAAATTCCAGCCGACAAAAAATCGCTGGCGGTTTCCCTGACGTTCCGGAGCGCGGAGCGAACGCTGACGGCCGACGAGGTCAACGCCGCCACAGACCGTGTCAAAGCGGTTCTGCGGGAGAAGACAGGCGTCGATTTCCGCGAGTAGAGTGCCCTCGCACACTGCGTTGCTATCAATCTTCGGGGCGCATGAGGGCTTGACAGGTTTGCTCCCAACCGCTTTGAACACCCCGCTTTGAATTCCCGCACTGGACATCTTCATCGATTCGGACGCATCGCCGCGATGGCGTCCCTCTTTGTGCTCGTGAATGGCCATTTTGGTCTGCTGCAAGCCGTGGCGTGGGGAAAAATGCTGTGGTCCTACACCCACGAAAACGGCTCGTTGCTGGTGGCCGCCAAGCAAACATTCGACGGCGACCACCCCTGCCATATGTGCGACTCGATCAAGGAGGCGAAAGGCAAGGAACAACACAACCAGTCTCTGCTTGCAGCGATCAAGATTGAATTGTTCGCCGACCAAAACAACGAAACGTTGCCTCTCCCTGACTCGATTTCATTTTCCTATCCGCATGCTTCGGATTTGTTCGCGTGTTCACTTGGTCATGCCCCGCCCAGACCGGTTCCAATTCCGGTAGGTTAGTTCCCTCGACTCCGAGGTTGTCTAAATAACGTCACCCTGCCGTTGCGGTTCGGGTTGTTGAGTCTCTAACCGGCATATTGTGCCGAAATCAAGCATCCAAACTTTATATAAATGAATTTTTACAAATATCTTGCAGCTATATCTGCGTTCATCTGCGCTTCAACCGGGGCGTTTGCTCAAGCGGTCGCCCAACCCTCTCCCTTACCAACTCCACAAGCTGCCGCGCCGCAGGTTCTCCCTGAAACCGTGGTCAGCGCCAAGCCTGAGTCGCTGACCAATCCTCTCGATCCGCACCCTTCGTGAGCAAATCGCGGAAATCCCCGGTGCCGGCGAGGTCATTGACGCGGAATATTACAAATACGGCCGATCGACCACGGTGAAGGATGCCTTGGATTATGCTCCAGGTGTTTTCGTGCAACCTCGTTTCGGCGCAGAGGAGGCCCGTATTTCCATCCGAGGCTCGGGCATCCAGCGGACCTTCCACGGGCGCGGGCTCAAGCTCTTGCAGGATGGCGTGCCAATCAATCTCGCGGACGGGAGTTTCGATTTCCGGCGATCGAGCCGCCTGCGCCAAGGCGATCGAGGTCTTTCGCGGATCGAATGGCTTGGAATATGGCGCGTCCTCGCTCGGCGGCGCGGTGAATTTCATCTCCTATACTGGATACGATGCACCGCTCCTCGATGCCCGCTTCGAGTATGGCAGCTACAATACCTATCGGGCGCTGTTGGCGAGTGGTGATGTCGTAGGTCCGTTCGACTACTTTGTGAGTTTGACGCATTTTTCGACGGATGGATACCGCGAGCACAGTTCGCAAAACAACCAGCGGCTCTTTGCCAACCTCGGCTACAAGTTTCATCCCGAACTGGAGACGCGGTTCTACTTCGCCTATGCGCAGACCGATTCCGAGTTGCCCGGCAGCCTCACGCAGGAGCAACTGAATCTCGATCCGCGCCAAGCCGCCCGGGTTCCCGCAACCCTAAGAACCCTGCAACCTGTGGCCCGATTCGATAATGTCACAAGCGACTGGAAGCGCGATTACACCCTGCTGCGCGTGGCCAACAAGACGACGTGGGAGACGGATGACAATCGCCTGAGTTTGAGTGGATTCTGGTCCAGAAAAGACCTCGACCACCCGATTCTTTTTGTCATCGACCAGCTCACCAACGATTTCGGTGTCGGGTTGCGCAACGACTACATGGCCGATCTTTTCGGCTACCGAAACAACTTCACTCTCGGGTTCACGCCGACTTGGGGATATGTGAGCGACACGCGGTATGTGAATAACTTCGGCAAACGCGGAGCGCAATTCGCCAGCAACGAACAGTTCGCACTGAACCTCGACGCCTACGCGCTGGAGCAATTCTGGATCACCGATGAGTGGTCGGTTCTCGCTGGCACACAAGTCAATTATGTCGAGCGGACCAACGCAGACAATTTCCCGACAGGCCCCGACAACAGTGATACCCAAAACTGGTGGGGATTCAGCCCCAAGCTGGGAGTTCTCTACCAACCTGTGGATGAAGTGCAATTCTACGCCGACGCCAGCCGGAGCTTCGAGCCACCGACTTTCGGCGAGTTGGTGGAGGCCTCGAACGGTCAGGTCGGGCTCGTCCAACTCGACGCCCAGACCGGAACGACCGTCGAGGTCGGCACCCGCGGACGATTCAAGCACTTCACCTGGGATCTCTGCTACTACTACTCCTGGCTGGAAAATGAACTGCTCGCCTACGAAATCCAGCCCGGCTTGACGCAGACCGTGAACGCTGGAAACACCCGCCACCAAGGCATTGAGTTCGCCGCGAACTGGGATGTTTTTTACAACATTTTTACCAACAAATCTCCTGAGGAGAAAACTTTCACGGACGTTTTCGGTTCGGAAAAACCAAACTGGGATCGACTGCTTCTCCGCGTGAACTATCTCTGGAACAACTTCCAGTATGTGAACGACGCGGTTTACGGTAACAACGCCCTGCCAGGCATTCCTGAGCATTACATCCGCGCAGAGCTCGTCTACGAGCACCCCAGCGGCTTCTACATCGGCCCGAATTTCGAATATGTGCCCATCGGCTACAGCATCGATTCGGCGGGAACTGTCTTCACCGACAGCTATGCCCTCCTTGGGGCGAAGATCGGTTGGAGGTCGCCGAAGGGATTTTCGGCATATTTCGAAATCAAAAATATCGTGGACACGAACTATACCGCGACAACCGGTGTGGTGGCCGACGCGGGCGGCGTCGATGTGGCCCAGTTCCTGCCGGGCGAAGGGCGCGGCTTCTACGCGGGGGTTGAATGGCGCTGGTGATGAAAACGTCAACCATCCGTTCACTCCACCGCTGGCTCGGGCTGTTTTTCAGCCTCATTGTCCTGACCTCCGCCTTGAGTGGTGTTCTCCATACAATCATGGCGAACAAACAACCGCCACCGCCTCCGGTTCACCCATCCGGAAATGGAATCGTTACCGCCGACATCCAAACCGATGCCGGTCAGGCACTAGAAAAGCTGGGCAACGATTTTGGCAGGGTGGGGGCGATCAATCTCCGAATGATCGGTGGTGCGCCGTGGTATCAAATCTACGGCCCGAAACCCGTCCCAGCCTATGTCAGCGCTGTGGACGGGCGCGTAGATCCAGCGATGGACGCCACATACGCGGCTCAGATCGCCAGATCCTTCCTCGGCGCTGCCGAGGTCCGGCAGACGGATTACCTCACCGCCTTCAACCATGAGTATGTGAACATTTTCCGGATTCTTCCTGTCTTTCGCTTTGATGCGGATGACGGGAAGGGCACCCGTGTCTATGTGAGCACTACGACCGGCACCGTGACGCGGCATACGGACAACAAAAAGCAATTCGAGGCGAATGTGTTTTTCCTCTTCCACAAGTTCGGCTTCATCCCGAACAAGGCCGTGCGAGATGCTGCGCTCGTGTCTGCCATGGCGGGGATCACTATCGTCGCCCTCGGCGGCGTGGTGCTGTTTTTCATAACACGTCCGCGCCGCAACCCCTCGCAAAAACCATGATCGAAATCTTTATTAAGGGCGGCCCGATCATGTGGCCGCTTCTGGCCTTGTCCTTGATCACCTTCACTGTCGTCCTCGAGCGACTGGTCTTTATCGCGATTGAAAAGTGGCGGCGGCGTCCTGATCTGGTGGGCGAAATCCTCACGCTCGTCGAGCGGGGCGATCCGGGCTCGGCAGCGCGTTTGGGTAACGAGTCGAATGACTTCGTCGCCCGTGCGCTCGGGTATGCACTGTCGCACCGGGAAAAATCGTTCAGCGAAGCGATGCTCCGCGCCGCCAACCGGGAACTCAAGCGTTTCAATCGCGGCCTCACGATCCTCGACACCTCAATCACGCTGGCGCCGTTGCTTGGCCTTCTCGGGACAGTGACCGGCATGATCGCGAGTTTCAACATGATCGGTGGGGAGGAACTCGGGGCGCCAACTGCCATCACCGGGGGAATTGCCGAGGCGCTCATCGCCACAGCATCCGGCCTCGGCATCGCCATCGCGGCGCTGCTTCCATTCAACTACCTCAACGCCCGCGAAGAGGAGGCTCGGCTCGAAATGCAGGACGCCGCGAGCCATGTGGAACTCCACCTCCTGGACCGTGTCTAATGGAAATTCCACGCCACCAAGGCAAACGCCGGGCGCGCCTCGAAATCGTGCCCCTCATCGACATCATTTTTTTCCTTCTTGCCGCCTTTGTGTTGGTCTCGCTCTCGATGGTCAAAAACAAAGGCATCCCCGTGGTGCTGCCGAAAGCTGCGACAGGCGAATCCTCGGAACGCCAGGAACACCTGGTCATCGGAATCTCGGAGGCCGGGCAATACTACCTCGACAAGCGGGAAATGCCCGAAGCCGAGCTTTCGCCGAACTCGCCCGTTTGCAGGCGGCCAATCCTGAGCTCAAAGTGTTCATTCACGGCGATGAAAACGCGCGCCTTGGTCTGGCCATCGCCGTTCTGGACCAAGTGCGCCGGATTGGAATTTCCAAGGTGACCTTCGAAACGAACCCAGCCAAACGATAGACATGTGGCGTTTAGTAGAATCCAGGGACATCCTGTGGGTTTCCGCAGCCATCGCCGCTGCCGCCCATGCAGCGGTTCTTTTCGGTTGGGCACCAGCCCCCGCCACCCACAGCCTTGGGTTGGACGCGGAACCGACAGGTGTCGAGGTGGAATTGACGGCCTCATGGGAACAGGAGTCCGAGGAGATCGACGCGTTTGCCGATGAACCCTCTGCTCCCGAACCTGTCGAACAGCCGATCCCCGAGCCCACGCCGCTTCCCGAAGAGCCGCCCTTAGAGCCGCAACCTGTGGAGGAGACGGAGTTTTCGCCCGAAGCACAAGCTCCGCCGCCCAGCGTGCCAACTCCAGCACCGCCCCGAGTCGCTCCCAAGCCGAGCATTCCCAAACAAAACAAATCAGCCGCCGATCCTGCCGGAAAGCCGAAGGCAAGCCTTCATGCTACTGGTTCGGCTGTGAGCGGGTTGATTGATGCGAGGTCCTCTCAGGCCGCTTTTGCAAAAAGGCCCTCGCTGATTTATCCGGCAGAATCCCGCCAAGCTCGTGAGGAGGGAACAGTCGTCATCCGGATTACGGTTGACTCCAGAGGGAGGCCAACCCAAGTCGCGGTCCTGAAAGGGAGCGGCTTTCCGAGACTTGATCGGGCAGCGATTGAGGGAGCGTGGCGTTGCAGAATACGAAATGCCAAGGCCGGGGCGATCTTGGACATCCCCCTCCGGTTCAATCTCGATGAGTGATCAATATGTGGCTGAATCCAAAGTTGAAGTATTTGGCTCCTTGACTTTCCAGAGCGCGGAGAGGACGTTGTCAGCCGTCGGGGTCAACGCCTCCACAGACCGTGTTTGAGCGGTTCTGCGGGAGAAAACAGGCGGCGATCTTCGAAGTTGATCTTTCCCTCAACCCAAAATTTTCGCGGCTTCGGCCGCTACGAATTTGCCCTGCTGTGTTCGCGATTAAACGAGGCAGCTCCCGGACCTATGTAAACACATCCCGGAGGCTAGGCGGCCGCGCGTGATGTCAGGCCTTCATTGGAAGGCAGATCCCGCGGTTTGCGGTCATCCACCCTGTCATAAGGGAACGGGAAACGCTTCGGAACGGCACGAGCGGGGCAATTTTTTCCAACGCCGGCATGCGTCACCACGACGTGTGCCGGCGTTTTTTTGCCTCCACTCAGCGCATTCGGAAAAACCCCTCGGCGGTGCGGGTCGTGGCGGCGGCGACCTCCTCGAGCGCGATGCCGCGGGTGGCGGCGATTTGCTCGGCGACGAGGCGGGTGTGGGCGGGTTCGCAGCGTTTGCCTCGGTGGGGAACGGGGGCGAGGTAGGGGCAATCGGTCTCGACCATGAAGGCGTCCAAGGGAATCGCGGCGACGGTCTCGCGCACGAGCGCCGCATTTTTGAAGGTCACGATGCCGGTGAAGGACACAAGGTGGCCGAGCGCAACAAGATCGAGGGCTTGGGCGGGGGTGTTACCGAAGCAGTGGAAGACCCCGCGCAACTTGCCGGTGTAGGGGTGGAGCAGGTCGAGGGTGTCATCCCAAGCGTCGCGCTGGTGGATCACGACGTTCAGCCCGAATTCCGCCGCCAGGTCGAGTTGCGCGGTGAAGGCCTCGGCCTGTGCGGCCTTGTAGGCGCCATCGACGATCGCCGCCTCGGTGTCGCTGGCCATCTCGGCCTGCAGGGCGCTGATAGCGGGAGACGAGGCGAGGTTTTCCGAGGGAAGGTGGTGGTAGTCGAGGCCGGTCTCGCCGATGGCGGCGACCTTCGGGTGTGCGGCGAGGGCGCGGATGCCCTCGAGCCAGCCGGAGGTCTCCTCCGCGACGTAGGTGGGATGCAGGCCGACGACCGCAAAGACATTCTCGAAGCGCTCGGCGAGCGCCACCGCGCGGCGGCTGCTTTCGAGGCCGGTGCCGATGGTGATCACTCGGTCTACGCCTGCCTGCCGCGCCGCCTCAAGCACGGCGGGGAGGTCGTGTTCAAAATCCGGGTAGTCGAGGTGGGCGTGGGTGTCGATGATCATGCGAGTCGTCTGTGGCGGCGGATTTCATAGTTCGCGCCGGTTTCGAGAAGTTCGCCTTTGTCGAAAAAGTCTTCGAAGGCGGGGAAAAATGTGTCGCCGGGAACCTCGATCGCCACGCGGGTGAGGAGGAGTTCCGCGCAGCGTGGCAGGAGGGCGGCGTAGAGTTCCGCGCCGCCGATCACGAAGAGTTGGCGTCCGTCGGCAGGCTCGGACACCTCATCCAGCGACCGCACCATGCGCACGCCGGGGAAGTCCGCCGTGCGCGAGAGAACGATGTTTTCTCGGCCGGGGAGGGGTTTCCCGATGGACTCGTAGGTCTTCCTGCCCATGAGCACGGCATGGCCGAGGGTGGTGCGTTTGAAAAATTTGAGATCCTCGGGGATGTGCCACGGAATGCGGCCTTCGGCTCCGATAACGCGTTGTGGGGACATGGCGACGATGGCGATCATGGTCAGATGGAAATGGGTGCCTTGATGGCGGGGTGGGGGTCGTAGCCTTCGAGCGTGAAGTCCTCGAAGGTGAAGTCCTCGAGGCGCGTGCGCTCGGGATTGAGAACCATGCGGGGCAGCGGGCGGCAGTCGCGGGTGAGTTGCAACCGCGCCTGCTCGATATGGTTCGAGTAAAGGTGGAGGTCGCCGAAGGTGTGGACAAACTCGCCGGGCCTCAGGCCGGTGACCTGCGCGACCATGAGCGTGAGCAGGGCGTAGGAGGCGATATTGAACGGAACACCGAGAAACAAATCCGCGCTCCGCTGGTAGAGTTGGCAGCTGAGTTCGCCGTCGCGCACATAGAACTGGAACAACGCGTGGCACGGAGCGAGGGCCATGAGGTGGAGTTCCGCGGGGTTCCACGCCGAGACCACCAACCGGCGGCTGTCGGGGGTTTTCCTGATGTCCTCCACGACACGGGCGATCTGGTCGACCACAGTGCCGTCCGCCCCGCGCCACGAGCGCCACTGTGCCCCATAGACGCGGCCGAGATCGCCGTTGGCATCCGCCCACTCGTCCCAGATCGTGACGTTGTGCTCCTGGAGGGAGCGGACGTTTGTGTCGCCTTTGAGGAACCAGAGGAGTTCGTGGATGATCGAGCGGAGGTGGAGTTTTTTTGTGGTGAGCAGCGGGAAGCTGTCGCGGAGGTCGAAGCGTTCCTGGGCGCCGAACACCGAGAGTGTGCCGGTGCCGGTGCGGTCGCTTTTGCCGTGGCCCTGCTCAAGAACAAGCCGGAGGAGTCTGTGGTATTGCTGCATGTGGGGTGGGTCCGTGGTGGAAATGGGTAACGCCTCGCGTGCGGTGCGTCATGCTTTTCATCGGCGGCGGAGTTTGCGTTTTACGATGTCCAGCACCGCGGTGGTTTCCTCGACGCGGAGGACGAGGCAGACAAGCAGGTAGGCGGCGGAGGCGAGACCGATCGTCGCGAACAGGCGCAGGGCCCTGGGAACGACAGCATCTCCCGGCAACAGCGCCGGAACTTGGGTGAGCGAAGCATGGCACACGGCGGCAAGCGCGGCGGCCGCGAGACCGCAGCGAAGGATCGTGATGGCGAGGCGCCGGGTTTCCAGCGTGCGCGCGGCGGGGCGCATGAGGAGGTAAAGAGCGCCGAAATTCAGGAGGGCGCAGATCGAGGTCGAGAGTGCCAGGCCCTTGTGGCCGAGACCGAGGTGGAACATGAATACGTAGTTGAGAATCAGGTTCAGACCCACCGCGCCGAAGCTTACGGTCATCGGGGTCCACTTTTTGTCGATCGCGTAGAAGGCGGGTGAGAGGACTTTGATGCACGAGTAGGCGACCAGTCCGGCTGCGTAAAATTGGAGGGCAAGCGCCGTTTGCTGTGTGTCGTGCTCCACGAAGTGGCCGTGTTGGTAGATCAGGCCGATGACCGGTTCCGCGAGAAACCACAGCCCCACCGCCGAGGGCAGCGTCAAAAACACCGCCAGCCGCAAGGCGCGCCCGAGCGTGGGCCCGAAGCGGCTGGTGTCGGTATCCGCCGCGATGCGCGAGACGACGGGGAGTGTGACGGTCGCCACGGCGACGCCGAACACGCCGATCGGCAGTTGCATGAGCCGGAACGCACTGTTCAGCCATGTCACCGCCTCGGCCCCTGCGTAGGAGGCGAAGCGCGAATTCACCAGCACGTTGATCTGCACCGCGCTGGCGGCGATGACCGAGGGGATCATGATGGTGAGGATTTGTCCGATGCCGCGGTCGTTCCAATGGAAATCGGGGCGGAAACGGAAGCCGGCCTTGTGCAGGCTGGGAAGCTGGATCGCGAACTGCAGAAACCCGCCGACCAGCGTGCCGAGGGCGAGGCCGATCAAGGCATCGCGGCCGAAGCCGGGGTCGATCATCCACCCGAACACCACGCCGCCTGCGATCGAGCCGATATTGAAGAAGCTCGAGGCCAGCGCCGGCGCGGTGAAAATCTGGCGCGAGTTGAGCGCGCCCATGACCATCGCCGCCAGCGAGACCAGCAGGATGAAGGGATACATGATGCGCGTCAGGAGAATCGTGAATGCCGCATCCGCCGTCTCGAAGCCAGGCGCGAGCAGGTGGACGAGGGATTCGGCGAACACCACCCCGAGCAGGCTGACGAGGCTCATGAAAACCGCCACGAGGGTGAGCATCTTCGACGCCAGCGCCCACGCGGCTCCCGGGCCCTCCTGTTCGATTTTTTCGAAAACACCGTGATGAACGCCGTCGAGAGCGCGCCCTCGGCAAAGAGGTCGCGCAGGAGATTGGGCAGTCGGAAGGCGATGAGGAACAGGCCCATCGCCTTGGTGCCGAAGAGGGCGTTGAACAGGACCTCTCGCACGAGGCCGAGGACGCGGCTCAACATCACCGCGGCGGCGATGACGCCGCTGGCGCGTGTGTTGAGGCGTTTGCCGTCGTTCATCGCGCGGAGGCCTTGCGGAGGCGGTCCATGATCGCCGCGCCGATTCCCGATTCCGGCACAGGCTCGGCGGTGATCAATTCCAAGCCTGCCGCATCCAGGCGGCGCATGGCGCCGTAGAGCGCTGCAGCGGCTTCGCGGAGGTCGCCGGTGGCGCTGAGGTGTTCGACATGGGCGAAGCCCTCGCCGGAGGCTTGCCATGCGAGCAGGCCGTGATTTTCGGAGGAAGGGCGGGGGTTTTCCTGAATGACGAGGCGTGTGCGCGGGGCGTAGTGGCTTTTCATGCCGCCCGGCACTGCTGTGGTTCCACGGGTGTCATCAAGCGGAGCGAAGGCCTTGAGGTCGTCGGCGGTGACCGGTCCCTGGCGCAAAATCCGAAGCCTGTCGTCGAGCACCTCGACGATGGTGGATTCGATGCCGTGGGCGCATGGGCCGGCATCCACCACCAGCGGAATGCGCCCGTCGAGTTCCGCAAGCACATGGTCTGCCGTGGTTGGGCTGATGCGCCCGAAGCGATTGCCGCTGGGCGCCGCCAGCGGACGGCCGAGTGTCTCGACGATCTCTTGGAACACCGGATGCGCGCTCCGCCGCACGGCGACTGTCTCTCGTCCGTCGGTGACGATGTCGGGAACGATGTCGGTGCGAGGAAGAACGAGCGTCAGAGGCCCCGGCCAGAAGGCATCGGCGAGAGCCAGTGCAAGCGGGGTGGGCGTGGCGATGCGTGCCAGCCAGGCGTTGTCGGGAAGGTGGACAATCAGTGGATCGCTGAGCGGCCGCTCCTTCGCCTCGAAAATCTTGGCGCAAGCCACGGGCGAAAGGGCATCCGCCGCGAGGCCATAGACGGTTTCCGTGGGCAGGGCGACCGGTTCGCCGGCGGAGAGAAGCGAAACCGCCTCCGCGATCCCATCCTTCGCCTGGCAAACGCGTGTCTTCAATCCAGTGAAATCGCAAGAACGTCCGCTGTTTGCTTTGCGCGGAAGGCCAGCAGGCGCGTCGCGCACGGCATGAAATGTCCGAAGACAGCAGCGCTGCGGCGAAGAGGGCGGCGTTTTTCGCTCCGGGAATACCAATGGCAAAGGTCGCCACCGGAATGCCCGCAGGCATTTGCACGATGGAGAGGAGGGAATCCTGGCCCTTGAGCGCGTGGCTTTCGATAGGCACGCCGAGCACCGGCACATGCGTCTGCGCGGCGATCATGCCCGGCAGGTGGGCGGCCCCGCCGGCTCCAGCGATGATGGCGCGGAGGCCCCGTGCGTCGGCCGATTTGGCATAGTCCGCCATGAGGTCTGGAGTGCGGTGGGCCGAGACCACGCGACACTCGTGGGGCACGCCCAGTGAGGTGAGGATGGCGGCGGCCTCTTTCATGGTGCTCCAGTCGGAGCGGCTGCCCATCACGATTCCCACAAGGGGCTTGGTGGAGTCGGGTGTTGGTTCAGTCATTGTCTGTCATTGATTGAAAAGAAAAAGGCCGGGCGGAAGCGTATTCCACCCGGCCTTTATGATCGAAACTATTTTGAGAGTCCGATCGTGCTGGGAGCCGGTGCGGGCTGGGCCTTGCTGGCGCAGGCGCCGAGGCCGAGAGCCGCGATGGCGAGAGCCGCAGTGGCGACGATTTTAGCGAATTTCATGATTGTTGTTTCCCCTCCTTTCTTGGCGTGTAGCCGCAGGGAATCTGTCAGAATCCATTGGGCTGACAATCTTATTTGGAGAGGGTCTTGACCCCATGCATGGACTTGGAGAGGGGCGAAAGGGGTTGTCCTGTTCGGCTTCGTTTCGCACGGCGGCAGCCCGTGGAAACCAATCGGTAGACCCGCTCTCCGAGTCGGAGACGGCGCTGTGCGCCTGGAGCTTGGGTCCGCTGCGGCGAGCCGACCAATTTGGAATGAAGGGGGGCGACGAACGCGCCACCGGCGCGGGAGCGCCCATCGAAAAGAGAAGGTAGGGACGCCTCGCCGAGGGGTCCCACTCTTGCGGCGAAGCCGCCCCTGTCTAAAAATCGCGCACGAATGTCAAATGCCCCCTCGCCTCAAAAAGCAAATATACATATTTGAAAATATCATTTATCGATACTTCGCTGTGCCTATAAAGCATCCATGGTCCTTGCCGTCCTCGTCGCCCCTCCTCTCGCACGGGCAGCTCAAGGACGCTTTGGCGGCCTACGCGAATCCGCGGATGAAGATTTCGCGGATGTTGGCGGCGGGGGAATTACTTCCGCTGCGACGTGGCCTGTATTTGCGCGACCGCACGGTCGATCCGTTGAGCCTGGCTTCGGCGATCCACGGGCCGTCGTATGTGAGTTTTGAGTCCGCGCTGGCGTGGCATGGATTGATCCCCGAGCGCGTGGAGGAAATCACGAGCGCCACGCCCAAGCAGCCGGTGCGGTTTGAGACTCCCGTTGGCCGCTACCGCTACCGGCATGTTCCGACGCGGGTTTTTTCGATCGGCATCGAGCGTGTGGAGGATGCCCTGCTCCCTTGGTTGGTGGCTTCTCCGACGAAAGCCCTCTGCGATACCGTGGCCCTCGATGCCTCGATCCGCTCGCAAAAGGATGTGCGCGCTTGGTTGGAGGGAATGCGAATCGAGGATCTTCCCGCCTTGGACCTCGACCAACTCGCCGCGTGTGCCGCGAACTACGGCCGGCCCTCTGTGCGCCATCTCTCCCGGTTTTTTCAAAAAAATTCCCCGATGCCATGATGAACCCCGCGCTCGCCAGCCTGATCGCCCGCTATCAACCGCGATCCGCCAAAGACTACGAAAACGCTGTGCGCGAGATCGTGCAGGAGATCGCGCTGCTCGGGTTGTGGCGCACACCCTTCTACGAACATGCAGCCTTTTACGGCGGCAGCGCCTTGCGGATTTTCCATGGCCTGCAGAGCTTTTCCGAGGACTTGGATTTTTCCCTGCTCCAGCCGGAGCCGGATTTTTCGCTCAAGCGGTATCTGGGTTCCGTCGCGGAGGAATTGGGGGCGTGGGGGTTCGATTTCCGGGCCGAGGCCATCGAAAAAACGAAACCCTCGCCCATCGAGTCGGCCTTTCTGAAAGGCGGCACGATGATCAACCTTCTGCAAATTGGGGCGCCGCCGGAGATCGCCTCGCGCCTGCCGAAGGGCCAACTCCTCCGCATCAAGCTGGAGATCGACCTCAACCCGCCGCCCGGCGCGGCCACGGAAACCCTCGCCCGCCTCGTGCCCACGCCGCACCAGGTGCGCGTTTACGACCTCCCGAGCCTTTTCGCCGGCAAGCTCCATGCGGTGCTGTGCCGGAATTGGAAGAGCCGCGTGAAGGGGTGCGATTTTTACGATTTCCTCTGGTATGTCGGCCGTGGAGTTGCGCCGAACCTCGCCCATCTGGAAGCGCGCATGCGACAGTCCGGAGATTGGCCGCAGGAAAAGCCACTCGATGCCGAGGGGCTTCGCGGAAGGCTGGAGGAACGATTTGCCGCCGTGAATTTCGACCAGGCGAAAGAGGACATCGCCCCATTTCTCAAAGACCCGCGCGAGTTGAGCCTGTGGGGCCCGGATTTTTTCCTGCAATGGATTTCGCGGATTCCCATCGGCGCTTTCAACCCCTGAAACGTGGGACTTCGGCGGCGCGGCAGCGCCCCTCGAAAAGAGATGGCAGGGACGCCTCGCCGAGGGGTCCGACTCTCGCGGCTTGCCGCCCCCATCCACCGAAACGGCGCTTCGCGCCTGAAACTTGGGTCCGCTACGGCGAGCCGACCCTACCAATTTGGAACGAAGGGGGGCGCCGAACGCGCAGTCGGCGCGGGAGCGCCTGTCGAAAAGAGATGGTAGGGACGCCTCGCCGAGGGGTCCCACTCTCGCGGCGAAGCCGCCGCCATCACCCGAGACGGCGCTTCGCGCTTGAAACTTGGGTCCGCTACGGCGAGCCGACCCTACCAATTTGGAACGACGGGGGACGCCGAACGCGCAGTCGGCGCGGCAGCGCCCCTCGAAAAGAGATGGTAGGGACGCCTCGCCGAGGGGTCCTACTCTCGCGGCGATGCCGCCGCCATCCCCCCGAGACGGCGCTTCGCGCCTGAAGGTTGGGTCCGCTACGGCGAGCCGACCCTACCAATTTGGAACGAAGGGGGGGCGCCGAACGCGCAACCGGCGCGGCAGCGCCCCTCGAAAACAAATGGTAGGGACGCCTCGCCGAGGGGTCCTACTTCTGCGGCGGCTTGCCACGCCGGAGTCGCGAAGCGCGGAGGCGGGAGCCGACCCTACCAATTTGGAACGACGGGGGACGCGTTCAGCTTGCTCCCGGTGTTCACACGGAAATGGCACCGCCTTTAAAAATTCACCAGAGAACCGGCACACCGTAATCGGACGCAAATCCATCGCAGGTGACCAGGACCAGGTCCTCGACTCGCGCCTGCGCAACGAGCAACCGGTCAAACGGATCCCGGTGGTGGAAAGGTAAGCGGGCCAGTTCGGCGTAATGGGGCACCTTGGATTCCAGAAAAACGAAACCGTTTGCATTCAGCACCTCGGAAAAGAATTCCTCCAAGCCCATCTGCAGCTCAAGCCGTCCGAGCGAGAGCTTGATGGCCATCTCCCAAGGCGTGGCGTGGCTCACGAAGCATTCGTTCGAGTTGTCTTCCAAGGCCGCTCTTGCTTTTTTACCCAGTTTGGAGTGGCCCTCGCAGAACCAAATCAACGCATGGGTGTCCAACAAAAGCCTCACGGCGCGTAATCCTTGAAATCCTCAAGCGGCGAATCAAAGTCGGGGGACATGGAAATGAGGCCGCGCATGCATCCGAACCCCTTGTTTAGGCCAGACGGTCCATTCCCCTCGCCGGAGAGTGGCTGCAACTCGGCTTTCACGCGAACGGGGGCGTTTCCCCACTCCGTCGGGACTGGAAAGTGAAGCATCCCTTTCGCATCGGGTTCGAGGATGGCTGTGAACGAGCTCATGGAAGAAAGCTAAATGGAATCAAATCCACCCCGTTCGGAGTCGCAAGTGATTTTTCTTTGATCGCGGCGCGCAGCGCCCATCGAAAAGAGATGGTAGGGACGCCTCGCCGAGGGGTCCTACTTCTGCGGCGGCTTGCCACGCCGGAGTCGCGAAGCGCGGAGGCGGGAGCCGACCCTATCCCCCGCTACGCTTCTGGCAAAATGGTAAACGGCCAGTCCCGCCAATCATCGACCAATCCGGCGCGGACGGGATTTTCGAGAACATACCGAGTTTTCTCTTGAAAATCCTCTTCGCTGCGCAAGCGGTGCTCGAAAAAATCCCGCTGCCAATCGATGGCCAGCGTTCTTGCGGTCCATCGTTTCCAGTCCCGCACGCATTTGCTGACATCCGCCTTGAGTGGAAATCCGAGAACCAGATGGACATGATCCGGCATGATCGTCGCGGCATGGAGCCACCAAATGCGGGACCGCACACGATGAAGAATCGAATTACGAATTCCCCGCGCGGTGTCTGTCGAGGCAAATGGCTGAAGAGTGCGATCCTTGGCGCAACAGGTGATAAAAAACACGGTATGGTGCAGGTCGATCCAGTTCGGAAGATCATGGGGCAAGGATTTACGGCCGGCATCCATGGGGAGTTGATTTTTGGAAGATTCGTGTGGGAGGGAAATCAAAAAGGAGTGTTGCAATGGGATTTTCTTTGCCGGAGACGGCGCTACGCGCCTGAAACTTGGGTCCGCTACGGCGAGCCGACCCTACCAATTTGGAACGACGGGGGGCGCCGAACGCGCAGTCGGCGCGAGAGCGCCCATCGAAAAAGAGATGGTAGGGACGCCTCGCCGAGGGGTCCCACTCTCGCGGCTTGCCGCCCCCATCCCCGAAACGGCGCTTCGCGCCTGAAGCTTGGGTCCGCTGCGGCGAGCCGACCCTACCAATTTGGAACGACGGGGGGATGCCGAACGCGCGAACGGCGCGGGAGCGCCCATCGAAAAGAGATGGTAGGGACGCCTCGCCGAGGGGTCCTACTCTCGCGGCTTGCCGCCCCCATCCCTGAGACGGCGCTACGCGCCTGAATCATGGGTCCGCTGCGGCGAGCCGACCCTACCAATTTGGAACGACGGGGGGATGCCGAGCGCGCGAATGGCGCGGGAGCGCCCATCGAAAGAGATGGTAGGGACGCCTCGCCGAGGGGTCCTACTCTTGCGGCTTGCCGCCCCCATCCCCCGAGACGGCGCTGCGCGCCTGAAGCATGGGTCCGCTGCGGCGAGCCGACCCTACCAATTGGGAACGACGGGGGGCGCCCAACGCGCAGTCGGCGCGGGAGCGCCTGTCGAAATCATGGGCAGGGATGCCGGAAGCGGTTATTGAGCTGCGGTGCCGATTTGGATTTGTGCCTCGCCCTTGGGGAACACCATGTGGAAGGCGGCTCCGCCGAGGGGGGAGCGGTCGATCTCGAGGCGGCCGCCGTGGTTTTCCATGGTTGTCTGGACGATGAAGAGGCCGAGGCCGGTGCCTTGGGCTTTGGTGGTGTTGAAGAGGGTGTTGTCGGGGTCGGGGGGGTGGTAGCCAGGGCCGCTGTCCTCGATCACGAGTTCGGTATGGTGCTTGAGGGAGCGCAGGGTGACGCGAATGTCGCGCGGGGCCTGCGGCGGAGTCTCGATGAGGGATTCGAGGGCGTTTCGCAGAAGGTTGTTGAGCGCGATCTGGAGTTGGTCGGCATCGCCAAACAAGCGAACGGCGCGCGCGGGGCGGTGGAAGGAAATGCGGGTATCCGCCTCGCGGGCGAAGGGGCCTGCGTAGAGGATCGCGGAGTCGATGATCTCGCGGAGCTCGAGGGGAGCGTGGGCTGTCTCGGTGTTCCGGATGAGGGCTTTCATTTTTTCGATTGTGGCGACGACCCGCTGGGCTTCGGTGGAGAGTTCGAGCAGGTGGGAATGCAGCTTGCCGGGGGCCGCGCTCTCGGCCGGGCTGTTTTCCATCACAAGCTGTGAGGTGAGCAGGATGCGGCTGAGGGGTTGGTTTATCTCGTGGGCCACGGCGGCGGCCGTCAGGCTGGTGCGGAGTTTGCGCTCGAGGTCGTCGCGCAGGCGGGCTTCTTTTTTACTTTCCTGCTCGCGGATGTGCGGCGACTTCGGCCTCGGCGGTTTTGCGGTTGGTGATGTCGATCATGACGCCTTCCCAGATGGTTCCGCCAGAGGGGTGGTTGCGGGGGATCGATTCGATCGAGACCCAGCGGGTGCTCCCCCGGACCACGATGCGGCCTTCCCAGAAGAAGGGCCTTTTTTCAGCAAAAACCTCCGCGTTGAGCCGGTTGAAGGCGGCGCGCTCGTCGGGGTGCACAGCGTTGAAGGCGAGGGAGGGGTCTGCGAGGACCTCCTCGCGGCGGAGGTCGAGCATGGCCAACCAGCGTTCGCTGAGGAAGGTGAAGCGGGGCGTGCCTCCAAGGTCGAACTCCAACACATAGGTGCCCACGGGGATGTTGCCTGTGAGTTCGTAGGCGGTGCGCTGCAATTTTTCCCGTGCGAGGCGTAGGTTTTCCTCGGCTTGGCGGCGGGCGGTGATGTCAACGAAGGCCACAAGGAGCATGTCGTCAAACAAGGCAGCGCTGATGATGACATCGCGACGGGAGCCGTCTTTGGCTATGACATGGGCCTCCATGGGTTGCACGATCCCATCGGTGCGTGCCGCCACTTCCACTGCGGTGTTCCAAATCCCGAAGGTCTCGGCGCGGTATTCGGCGTCCGGGTAGGCCAGTCGAGCCCATGCCTCCACTGTAGGAATGTCATCCAGCGTGTAGCCGAAGGTGCGTGGGAATGTCTCGTTGAGAAAAGTGATCGGGCCATCCCCCCGGGCATCGTTGAGTGCGATGGGAATGGGTATGTTGTTAAGGATTTTTCGCAAGCGGGCCTCGCTGGCCGCGAGTTCGGCCTCGGCTGTTTTGCGTCGGCTGATGTCGGTGAGAACACCCTCCCACACGATGGATCCGTCGGGGAGGTCGCGTGGAACGGACTCCGCATGGATCCAGCGGGTCACGCCATTTGCGACCACGCGGCATTCCTCGGAAAAGGGGATTTTTTTCTCAAAACTCTCGGCGTTTTTGCGCACCCACTCGGCGTGGTCCTCGGGGTGCACACACGCGAAGGCGTTGAAGGGATTTTCCTCGGCCGCCTGGCGCTCGAGCCCGCACAGTTCGAGAAAGCGGGAACTCATGAAGGAAAACTTCGCCATGGCGCCGCCCGGGGGAGAACCATGGTGTAGGTGCCCACAGGGATGTTTTCCGTGACTTCGTAGGCGGTGCGCTCGAGTTCTTTGCGCGTGGACATCAATTCGCGCTCGGCGGTGCGGCGCTCAGTAAGATCGGTGAGTGTGACCTGAAGCGTGTCTCCGAGGACGGTGGCGTGGAAGAGGGTGTCGCGAAGGGTGCCGTCTTTGGCGGTGACCTGGAATTCCATCGCCTCGACCGAGCCATGTTCGCGGATAGCGCGCTCCTCCGCTATGTTCCACTTGGTAAAAACCTCATTGCGGTAGGCGGGATCGGGATAGGCAAGTCGCGCCCAGTCTTCCTTGGTGGGGATATCTTCGATGGTGTAGCCGAAGGTGGCGGTGAATTGCCTGTTCAGGAAAATCACCCTCGCGTTCTCGTGCTGAGAGGCGATGATCACGGGCAACGGGAGATTTTCGAGGAGTTGCCATGTCTCCTCGCTGGTGGGAGGGCTTGTAGGCGGCGGAGTCGAGGAGTCGTGCGGCATGTCGGGTTCGTGCGGAACTATACGAAAGCTAGCCCTGGGCCTGGCGAAAGGAGTTTTTTTGTCACGGTGCGGCGCCTGAGGGCACTGACGGGCTGGAGGCCCTGTGTCATGGCTGCCGCTCGATGCGGCTTGTGAGGTTGTGGATGGCGGCGTGGCTCACGAGAGCCGAAGCGCCGACGCCAAGCTTGGCGCCTATGTTCCTGCGGTGTGTCTCCACGGTTTGGTGGGAGATATGGAGTTTTTCGGCGATTTCCTTGCTGGTGAGGCCGTGCCCGACGAGTTCGAAGACTTGGATTTCGCGGGGGCTCAGCGAGGAGGTTTCGGGGCGGACAGCGTGGCCGCCGACGAGTTGGCGAACGAGGCCGGCGACCTCCGAGCGCAGGATCGAGAAGGCCCGCGTCTTGTCCACGATCGAGTAGACTTGGGATTTCAGGGCGGGCGGGCAGCGGAAGGTATCGGCCTCGCCAGAGACAATGATCGTGCGCGCGGCAGGGTTGCATTTTGCAAGGGTCCGCGCCACCGCCACTCCATTGCCATCTGGAAGGGCAAGATCCAGCAGGAGGAGGTCCGGCCGGTGGAGTTCGCAGGCCTTGGAACCCTCGCGAGCTGTGCGGGCCACGGCGACCACCTCCACAAGCCCCTCCGCCTCGAGAAGCGCGCCGAGCAATTCCCGAAACATGAGGTGATCCTCCACGATCACGCAACGCGGCTTGCCGGGAGTCGGTTTGGGTGCTGTGGGGCTCGTTGGCATAGGATTGTGCAATCGTATCTCCACGGATTTTTGGATCCACCGCAATACTCATCAATGGGTATTCGTGTCTGTGGGTCGGGGCGAAGAAAAATGGGCAAAATGATGGACAGCAATATGATTTTTTGGCGGGGACGGGGGGATGGGGGCGGCAAGCCGCGAGAGTGGGACCCCTACGGCGAGGCGTCCTTACCATTTGTTTTCGAGGGGCGCTGCGGCGCCATGCGCGAGAAGAGGGGGGAACGGCCGTCGCTCGCCTGTGGAATGCAAAGCCTATTCCATCAGGCCCGGCCGTTTATGGCGATGGCGTGGAAACCTCATCGATGTCGATCCACAAGGTCCCGGGGAGCGAGGGCGCGGCATGTAGGGCATGCGTCTCGCTTGCCATCGAAATAGTCCACCGGCCTTCGGCCGCATTTTTTCCGGCACAGCCCCCCGCACTCAATGGCAGGTCATCAACCCCAATTTCCCATATTCCGGCAAGGCGCGGTCCTTGCTGACGAAGACGAGTTTCTCCCGAATCGCCGTCCAGATGAGCATGCGATCGAAGGGATCCTTGTGCCCGGGGACAAGGGGTAGGCCATGGAACGAGGCGGCTGTCATGGCGTGGAACTCCAAAACATGCCACCCGGCCCGGGCCACAAAGCCCGGAAGGTCCTCCGGTGCGGCCCCTTCGATCCGGAGCTTGCCGATCGAGGATTTTAAACTGATTTCCCAGAAGGAAACCGGAGAGATATGGATGGAATTCTCCCCGTTCTGCAAGGCCCGCCGCGCCTTGGCTCCGAGCTTCTCCGGAGTTTGGAGCGCCCACAGCATCGAGCAGGTATCCAGCAGCAATCTCATTCGCCGAGGAATTCCTCCTCCGTGAGTCGCCAATCCTTGGCGATGTGGAACTTCACCTTGCCAGCCAGGATTCCGAGCTTGCGCTTGGCCGGGGCTTGGGGCGGCGACACCAACAAGGCGACCGGCTTTTTCGAGCGGCCGTAGGTCACTCCCACCGTGCCCCCGCGAGCGACAATCTCGAGGGCTTCGGAAAAGCGCGCCTTGAAATCGCCAACCGGGAGCTGAAGAGTTTCCACAGAGGAAAGCCAACCCCGCCTGGATAAACTTGTCAAGTTGTCAATCGGTTTTCGGTTTTTTGGGTTGTGGCGGCTGCAAGCGCCGCGCGCGAGAGGAAGGGGGAACGGCCGTCCCGGCCGTTTGAGGCGATAGTGTCGCAACCTCATCGGCGGGAAGCCAACCCTTGCGCCCGCACGGTCGAACCCTGTGGAGTAAAAATTCCAAACTCCACGGGCGAGCGACGGACATGCGCCCCTCTTTCCGACGCTCCAGCGACGGGCTGTGAAACATACCCATTCGTGTGGATTGCGGAATTGCGGGGTGTTCGGTGATTCTATCACGCAACTGATCAAACAGCCCGCTGCCATCAATACAAAACCACAAACCTCCACGATGAAAAAAATCACATCACTCCTCGCCATCGGCTTCGCCAGCCTCGGCATTCAGGGCGCCTCGGCGTCGCTTATCATCGATTTCTATGTCTCCGCACCTGGCGAGCAGTCTTCAGTCCTCGAGGGTGACGGAACAAGCGCTACCGAGAACTTCAATGCATTTTCCACAGGAATCCAGTCCGCAAGCGGTTCAACCGCTGTTGGTGCATACACATCAGATGACTTCAGGATCAGTAACGCCGACCAGTTCGGTGGCGCTGGAGGCTCTCGCTACCCGGCGATTCCGTTTGGATCGACGACTGGATATTTGGATGTTACCTTTTCGAGTCCCAATAAATATATTGGCTTTTGGTGGTCTGCTGGCAATCCGGGAAATATAGCGGAATTTTTTAGTGGCGGATCAAAGGTAGCGGAATTTGATACAGCATATTTGAACACATTTTTAGGTGCAGCAAATACCGTTCCAAACTCCGGGAGTGGAACGAGCTCATCCTTAGGTGGAACCACTTACACCAATAATGACTACTGGGGAACTGGCAGTTATTATAGCGGATCACCATTTGCCTATATTAATTTATTGACTAGAAATGGAATTGGCGATTTTGACCAAGTCCGCTTTAGCGGAAGTGGTTTTGAGTTCGACAATGTGACAGTATCTTCCGGAGCAATCACTCCGGACTCCTCGTGGGTATTCTTTGGTGACTCGGTTTCCTCCTCCGCCGCCGTGCCCGAGCCCGGCCAAGTCGCCGCCTCGCTTCTGCTCCTCGGCGGTATCGGCGGGTATGTCTTCCTGAAGCGCCGCAAGGCCGCGAAGAGCGCCGCGCCCGCGCTTGCCTGATTCGACCAAGCCTCACCAAAAAGCCGGTGCCGGAGCGATCCGCACCGGCTTTTGTGGATGGTAAAGAGGGGTCAGCAACTGTCTTGACTTAATTTCCATCCCACCATGCAGCGGGGCTTTTCCAATCAGCGCCAAATTCGGACTTCAAATTCCCTTGGGAAATCCTCCCGAGCACTTCGAGCAAAAGTCAAAAAATTAACTCCGCCCCCTAACCCAAAAAACGCCCGCCCTGAAAATGATCGACTCCCGCAAATTCAGCATCCGCACGCGACTTCAGGTGATGCTTCTCGTCGCCAGCCTCGGGTCGATCGCGGTGGTGGGCCTGTTCAGTTGGATCCTTGCCCGAGATATCCTGCTCGAGCGGGTCTTCAGCCAACTCACCACCGAGCGCGCCTCGAAGGCCTACCAGATCGAGGAGTATTTCCAAAATCTCGACCAATGGGTTGAAACGCTCTGCGAGAACCACATGGTGGTCGAAGCCATGCGGGAGTTCGATGCCGCCTTCGACGCCCTCCACGATGTTCCCGTGGAAGACAACGAAACAGCCGCCGTGCGCGACTACTACGAGAAGGAATTCCTCCCCCGCCTCGCGAAAAACACCGAGGGCGAGCCGGCCTACGAAACCTACCGGCCGAACACCCCCGAAGCCATCCACCTGCAGCATCTCTACATCGCCGCAAACCCGCATCCCGTGGGCTCGAAGGGGCAACTCGAAACAACCGGAGACGACTGCGCTTACGACAAGGTCCATCGCCGCTACCAAAAGATTTTCCAAGCGATGATCCAGCGCATGGGCTTCTACGATCTCTTCCTTGTTGATCCCGAGACCGGCGACATCGTCTACAGTGTCTACAAGGAGACCGACTACGCCACGAGCCTGCTCAACGGCCCCTACCGCAACAGCAACCTCGCCGCGCTTTTTCGCAAGGTGCGCGACGACCCCGACCGCGGTGCGGTCCAACTCGTGGACTACCAATTTTACCGCCCCTCCTACAACGCCCCCGCAGCCTTCATCGGCGGCTCGATTTACGACGGCGAAAAACGCATCGGTATCCTCGTCGTGCAGCTTCCCGTCGAGGATATCAACTCCGTGCTCACCGGCGGCAAAGGCTGGGAAAAAAGCGGCCTCGGCAAGACCGGCGAGACCTACCTCGTGGGCTCCGACCTCCTGCTCCGCTCGGCCTCGCGAGGCTTTATCGAGGACAAGGCGGCCTATCTGGAATCGCTCCGCAAGGCGCGCATTCGTGGCGCCACTGTGGATTTGATCGAGAAAATCGACACGCCCATCCTGCTGCAACCCGTCGAGACCGTCGCCGCCCGCGAGGCTCTTCGCGGGGAATCCGCCACACAACCCATCGAGGGCATCCGCGGCGAAAAGGTTCTCAGCTCCTACGCGCCGCTTGCGATCCCCGGCGTTTCCTGGGCGATCGTCTCCGAGATGCAAGCCGACGAGGCCTTCGGCCGCATCCGCTCGCTGGAAATCAAACTCCTCCTCGCCTGCGTGCTTGTCGTGTGCGCCACCACCCTCTACGCGGGCTTCGCCACAAAGCGTTTCCTCTCCCCCATCGACCGCATGCTCGAGCGCGCCCGCGATCCGCTCGCCGCCTCGAACGCGCCGCTCGAGGCCGGCTCCAACGAAATTGGAGAACTCGCCCGCTCCTTCGACGACATGGCGAGCCGCCTGCGCGAACAAACCGAGGAAAACAAACGAAAGGATTCCGAGATCGAGTCCCTCCTGCTCGCCATGCTCACACGGCCCGCCATGGAACGCTTCCGCCAAGGCGGCGCACGCACCGTGGACCACATCCAACAACTCACCTTCGTCGCCATGCGCATCGATGGCATCGGCGAGGCTATCGAATCCCACGGCGCCGAGCGCGTGGTGGAGGCCCTGGATTCCTGGGCCGCCCAACTCGAGGACAAGGCCGAGCGCTCCGAGATCGAGCGCGTGAATTGCTCCGGCGACCGCTACTTCTACGCCTGCGGCCTCTCTCGCCCCCAAATTCCCCATGTGCGCCGCGGCGTCGATTTCGCCCGCGCGGCACTACGCTCCTTCACCGAATCCGTGCGCAAGACCGGCCTGCCCCTCCGCCTGCGGATCGGCGTGGACTCGGGCTCCGCGACCGCCGCCGTGCTCGGCAAACGCCAGTTCCACCAGGATGTGTGGGGCCGCGCCGCCGAAAGCGTTTGGCGTCTCGCCGAGGCCGCACCACCCGACACCATTCTCGTTGGCGAGCAGGTCCAGGCCCGCGTGGCGGATGTGTTTTCCTTCGCCTCGACAAGCGAGTCGGGCGTCTGGGTGTTGAGCGAAAACGAATCCGCATGACACTTCCCGCCACCAGCCAGGTGCTTTGGCAGGGTCTGGCCTTCATGGTCGGCCTGCCGCTCGTCTTCATCGCGCTCGGCGAAATCACGCTCCGGTTGCGGCGCTCGGGCAACCCGCTCTCCCGCGTGGTGTGGGCCACCCGCACCCTCGCCCTGCCGCCGCTCGCCGTGTGGATCGTGGCGCAGGGGTTTTTCGGCGCGAATGGTGACGGATCCCCCATGCGCCTCGTGCAGACTGCCTTCTGGAGCGCCGTAGCCGTCACGCTCCTGCTCTTTTTGGGAACATTGGTCTCGCATGGCAAACCCGCGAGGAACTGGCAGGTCTCGATGCCGAACCTCATGTTCCAATTCCTGCGGGCGGCACTGGTTTTTGCCGCCCTCACCTACCTGCTTGCGGCGGTGTGGAAAATCGATGTCACCAAAATCCTCGGCACCCTCGGCATCGGCTCGCTCGTCATCGCCCTCGCGCTCCAGGACACGCTCAGCAATCTCGTCTCCGGATTTCTCCTCATCATCGAAGGCCCGTTCAAGGTCGGCGATTGGATCAAGGTCGGCGATGTCGAAGGCGAGGTGGTGGAAATCAATTGGCGCGCCGTGCGCATCAAAACACTCGACCGCGACATCGTCACCATTCCCAACGGCAACCTCGGGAAGGAAAAAATCATCAACTTCGTTCTCGCCGACCCCCTTCACGCCGTGCGCATCCGCATGCCACTCTTCGCCGGCGACCATCCGGATCTCGTGCGCGACACCCTCCGCCGCGTCGCCATGTCCATCGACGGCATCCTCACCGAACCGGCACCGGATGCGATTCCATGCGAATACTCGAAGGGGTCGATTGTTTACGAAGCCCGCTTTTTCATCACCGACTACAAGCGCACCGAGGCCATCACCGGGGAATTCCTATCCCGCGCCCACTACGCCATCCGGCGCGCGGGGTTGGTTTATCCCGTGCCCGACGCCATCGAGGAGGTCTCGCCCTTGCGCGAAGGCTCCGCATCCACCAACCAAAGCGAAATCGCCGGGGCATTGCAGTCCCAACCACTCTTTGCGCATCTCGATCGCACGGCGATCGACTCGTTGGCCACGCATGCGCGCATCGATCTCTTCGGCGAAGGCGAGCCGGTGGTGCAACGCGGCGAGGCCGATGAGGCGTTTTTCCTCGTCCTTGGCGGCCGCATCGCCCTCTCAAACGCCACGGCCCGCGTGATCTGCGAATTGGGCGAAGGGGATTTCCTCGGCGAAATGGTCCTCCTCCCCGGCGAGAAAAGCCAAGTCACCGCCACGGTCCTCCGCACCGCCACACTCCTGCGAATCGAAGCCGGCGCCATCAATGCTCTCGTCCAAAAACTCCCCCGCTTCGCGCTCGAGATCAGTCAATTCATCGACGAGCGCCGCAAACTCATCCGCCTCGAAGGTTAAGATAAAGAGTAAAGAGGGTGTCGGAATTAATTCTTGAACAAGAACCTACCCCAATTGTGCGTTGGGCGTCTCCTTCGTTCCAAATGGTAGGGTCGGCTCGCCGTAGCGGACCCAAGTTTCAGGCGCGAAGCGCCGTTTCTGGGGATGGGGGCGGCATAGCCGCGAGAGTGGGACCCCTACGGCGAGGCGTCCCTACCATTTGTTTTCGAGGGGCGCTGGCGCGCCGGTTGCGCGTTTGGCGTCTCCTTCGTTCCAAAATGGTAGGGTCGGCTCGCCGTAGCGGACCCAAGTTTCAGGCGCGAAGCGCCGTTTCTGGGGATGGGGGCGGCAAGCCTGCCGCGAGAGTAGGACCCCTCGGCGAGGCGTCCCTACCATTTGTTTTCGAGGGGCGCTGCCGCGCCGGTTGCGCGTTTGGCGTCTCCGTTGTTTCAAAATGGTAGGGTCGGCTCGCCGTAGCGGACCCAAGCATCAGGCGCGAAGCGCCGTCTCTGGGGATGGGGGCGGCAAGCCTGCGAGAGTAGGAGACCCCTCGGCGAGGCGTCCCTACCATCTGTTTTCGATGGCGCTGGCGCGCCGGTTGTGCGTTTGGCGTCCCCGTCGTTCCAAAATGGTAGGGTCGGCTCGCCGTAGCGGACCCAAGCTTCAGGCGCGCAGCGCCGTTTCTGGGACAGGGGCGGCATAGCCGCGAGAGTAGGACCCCTCGGCGAGGCGTCCCTACCATCTGTTTTCGAGGGGCGCTGGCGCGCCGGTTGTGCGTTGGGCGTCTCCTTCGTTCCAAAGTGGTAGGGTCGGCTCGCCGTAGCGGACCCAAACTTCAGGCGCGCAGCGCCGTTTCTGGGGATGGGGGCGGCAAGCCTGCCGCGAGAGTAGGACCCCTCGGCGAGGCGTCCCTACCATTTGTTTTCGAGGGGCGCTGCCGCGCCGGTTGTGCGTTGGGCGTCTTCTTCGTTCAAAAGTGGTAGGGTCGGCTCGCCGTAGCGGACCCAAACTTCAGGCGCGCAGCGCCGTTTCTGGGGACGGGGCGGCTTCGCCTGCCGCGAGAGTAGGACCCCTCGGCGAGGCGTCCCTACCATCTCTTTTCGAGGGGCGCTGGCGCGCTGGTTGTGCGTTGGGCGTCCCCCTTGGTTTCAAAATGGTAGGGTCGGCTCGCCGTAGCGGACCCAAGCTTCAGGCGCGCAGCGCCGTTCTGGGGACAGGGGCGGCATAGCCGCGAGAGTAGGACCCCTCGGCGAGGCGTCCCTACCATTTGTTTTCGATGGGCGCTGCCGCGCCGGTGGCGCGGTGGGCTGGCACAGGCGGTGGGTAGACTTTGGCCTGGACAAAAAAACGCGCCCTGCGGGTGCGGGGCGCGTTTTCATAGGGGAGGGAAACTGGTGTTTCCGGTCTGTTGGATCAGCGGGCGTAGAGTTCGACGACGAGTTGTTCGTTGACGATGGGGTTGATCTCTTGGCGGGTGGGAATACGGACGACGCTGCCGGTGAGATTGTCTTTGTCGACGAGGAGCCAGTCGGGCACGGTGACGATCTGGGTGAGTTCGATGCCGCGCTGGGCGAGGCGTTTGGATTTGTCACCGGTCTTGATCGCGACGACGTCACCGGGTTTGAGGTTCATCGAGGAGACGTTGCTCTTGCGTCCGTTGACGGTGACATGGCCGTGCCCAACCATCTGGCGCGCGCCGCGGAGGGTCTTGGAGAAGCCCATCTTTTGCACAACGTTATCAAGGCGAGTCTCGAGGAGTTGGAGGAGAATCTCGCCGGTGATGCCACGGCGGCGGCTGGCGATCTCGAAGTAGCGGCGGAATTGGCGCTCGAGCACCCCGTATTGGTGGCGGAGCTTTTGCTTCTCGGCGAGGGCGATGGCGTAGTCGCTCTGCTTGCGGCGGGTGCCTTTGGGGCCGTGCATGCCGGGGGGGTAGTTTTTGTTCTCGAAGGCCTTCGGGGAGCCGCCGAGGAAGGTGTTGTAGCGGCGGCTGATTTTGGTTTTGGGTCCTGTGTAGCGTGCCATGGGAAGTTTTAAGTTTTAGGAATTAAGTTTTAAGTATCGAGGTGCGGTGCTGTCGGGAAGTTTCGGGTTTTTTCTGATCTTAAAACTTAAGACTGAAAACTGAAAACTCCCCGCAGGGGCTCAGACGCGGCGTTGTTTGGGTGGGCGGCAGCCGTTGTGGGGGATGGGCGTGACGTCGCGGATGACGGAGATGTCGAGGCCGATGGCCTGCATGGCGCGGACGGAGGATTCGCGGCCGGAGCCGGGGCCCTTGACGCGGACTTCGACTTCCTTGAGGCCGTGTCCCATGGCTTGGCGGCAGGCGTCTTGGGCGACCATCTGGGCGGCGTAGGCGGTGCTTTTGCGGGAGCCTTTGAAGCCGCACTTGCCGGCGCTGGACCAACCGAGGACGGCGCCGCGGAGGTCGGTGATACTGACGATGGTGTTGTTGAAGGTGGCTTGGACGTGGGCGATGCCTTGGGTGATGCCTTTGCTGCCTTTGGCCTTGACGATCTTGATTGGCTCAATGGTGTCGTCCAGCGAAATGCTGACGGGCGCGGGGGCTGCGGCGGGTTTGTCGGCGTCCGCTGCTTTTTTGCCCTTGGGGGCTTTGGCTTTCGGGGCTTTCTTGGCGGGTGCCTCGGCGGGTGGCGCAGAGGCCTCGGCTGGGGCCGCTGGTGCCTCGGCGGTCGGGGTGGCTGGTGTCTCCGTGGCTGCGGCGGCTTCGGCCTTTGGTTCCTCGGATGGTGTGGTGTTCTCTTCGCTCATACGTTAACGGTGTTGCTGGATATTAGACTTTGCCTGACTTGGCGTCCTTGTTGCGTTGCACGCCGACTGTTTTGCGCGGTCCCTTGCGGGTGCGGGCGTTGGTGCCGGTGCGCTGGCCGCGCACGGGGAGGCCGCGGCGGTGGCGGATGCCGCGGTAGCAGTTGATTGCCTGGAGGCGTTTGAGGTTGCCTTGGACTTCACGCCGGAGGTCGCCTTCGATGGGGATCTGGTTGGCGTTGATGGCGTGGATGATCGCGTTCAGTTGCTCGGGCGAGAGGTCCTTGGCGCGGGTGTCGGGGTTGATATTGGCTTGCTCGAGGACCTTCTTTGTGTTGCTGGGGCCCATGCCGTAGATATAGGGCAGGGAGGCTTCGATGCGTTTGTCTCCGGGGATGTCGACTCCAAGTAGGCGTGGCATAATATTGGTGTGGTGTAGCGGGAATCAGCCGTGGGTGGCTCAGCCCTGTTTTTGTTTGTGGCGCGGGTTTTTGCAAACGACGCGGATGACGTTTTGGCGGCGCACGATTTTGCACGCTTCGCACAATCTTTTGACTGAGGCTCGGACTTTCATGGGTTGTGTGTTGGTTGTGGTGTGTTCGAAATGTCTTCGTGTCTGGAGGTGATGCGGCCCTTGTTCAGATCGTAGGGCGACATTTCCAGCATGACGCGGTCACCTGGGGTGAAGCGAATGAGTGAGAGACGCAGTTCCCCGGAGATGTTGGCAAGGACACGTTGACCGCTCTCCAATTCGACACGGAACAGGGAGTTCGGCAGCAATTCGACGACCTTTCCCTCTATTTCGATAGCGTCTTTCTTTTCCATGTCAATACTTCCGGATCGCTATTTGTGACCAGAACGGTGTGCTCGAAATGCGCGGAGGGGAGGCCGTCGACGGTGACGGCGGTCCATTTGTCGGGAAGGATGCGGACGCCAGGTTTGCCCATGTTGATCATGGGTTCGATGGCGAGGGTCATGCCGGGTTTGAGTTTTGGGCCGGTGCCGCGTTTTCCGAAGTTGGGAATCTGGGGGTCCTCGTGGAGGCGGCGGCCGACGCCGTGGCCGACGAATTCGCGGACGACGCTGTAGCCGTTGTTGACGGCCTCGGATTCGATGAAGTGGGAGATGTCACCGACGCGTGTGCCTGGGCGGACGAGGGTGATGGCTTCCTCGAGGATGTCCTCGGTGACCGAGAGGAGGCGTTCGGCGGCGGGGTCGGAGATGCCCACGGGAACGGAGGTGGCATTGTCGCCGATCCAGCCGTCGCGAATGATGCCGACATCCATCTTGACGATGTCACCGTATTCGATGCGGCGGGGCCGCCGATGCCGTGGACGATTTCCTCGTTGAGGCTGATGCAGATGTGGCCTGGAAATTTTTTATAGCCGAGGAACGCGCTTTTGACCCCGGCATCGGACATGAGTTGGGAGGCGGCGTGGTCGACTTCGGCGGTGGTGATGCCTGGGCGGAGCATATCGGCAAGGGCGCCGAGAATCTCCGACGCGGCCTCGCCTGCGAGCCGCATTTTTTCGATTTCGTGGGGCCGTTTGATCGGGATCATGCGGCCTCCTTCATGTCGGCGTAGAGGGTTTGAAAGACTTCGTCGCGGCCGGGGGTGACATCGATGGTCTTGAGAAGGCCGAGGTCGCTGTAGTGGGTGGCCACGGGGGCGGTGAGGGTGTGGTATTGCTCGAGGCGGTGGTCGAGTGCCTCCTCGGTGTCATCCGCGCGGCGCGCGAGGTGGCCGCCGCATTTCGGGCAGGGCGAGTCGCCGGTGATTTTGTGGAATTGGGTATTGTAGACGGCTCCGCAGGATTCGCAGGTGAGGCGCCCAAGCATGCGGCGGCGAACCTCGGTGTCGGAGAGGTCGAGCAGGTAAACGACATCCAACGGAAGATGGCGCTCCTGAAGCATGCGATCGAAGGCTTGGGCTTGGCTCACGGTGCGGGGGAAGCCGTCGAGGAGAAAGCGGTGGCGTCCGTCGATCCATTGTTCCACGACTTTTAGGGCGAGGCTGTCGGGAAAAAGGAGGCCTTGGCGTGTGTAGGAGTCCGCGTCGAGACCGAGAGCGGTGCCGGCGGCGCGTTCGCGGCGGAGCATTTCACCGGTCGAGGTGTGGGGAATGGCAAAAGTGGCGCCAAGGAGGGCGGCTTGAGTGCCTTTTCCGGAAGCCGGCGGACCGAGCAGAACGACGCGCTGTTTCAAGGGTGGCTGGGACGCTACAGCTGCGTCGCGAAGTAGATCGTGACGCCGGCAATGACGAGGATGCCGATGCCGACATAAATCCACACGAGGGTTTGGTCGTTGATGCCGGCGGTGGAACCGGGACGGCGGCGGTTGTCTTGTGCGCTGCGGATACGGCCTTTGCGCAGGAATCCGTCGTAGTGTCTTTGGAGCAGATGGGTTTCCACCTGGCGCATGGTGTCGAGGACGACACCCACGATGATGAGCAGCCCGGTGCCGCCGAAGAATTGCGAGGTCATGTAGGGGACCTGCATGCTTTGAGACAGGAGTTGCGGAAGGACGGCAATGACGGTGAGGAAGATAGCGCCCGCGAAGGTGAGGCGGGTCATGGTGTAATCAAGGAAATCAGCGGTGGGCTTGCCGGGGCGAACGCCGGGGATGAAGCCGCCGTATTTCTTGAGATCGTCCGCGATTTGAACCGGTTGGAACTGGGTGGCAACCCAGAAGTAGCTGAAGAAGAAAATCATCAGCGCGAAAAAGACGTAGTGCAACCAGCCGTAGGTAAGGAGGTTGGAAAGTTCTTGCGCCCAACCGACGCCCGGGAAGGCCATGTTGAGGATGGTTGATGGGAAGAGGAGGATGGCTTGGGCGAAAATGATCGGCATGACGCCCGCGTAGTTGACCTTGAGCGGCATGTATTGGGTCTGGCCGCCAAAGACTTTGCGGCCCACGACTCGCTTCGCGTATTGGACGCTGATCTTTCGTTGGGCTTGGGTGACTGCGATGACCGCGGCCACCACAAAGAGCAGGAATCCAATCATCAGCACCAACACGACAGGGCTCACGGCGTTTTGTGCCTCGGCGGCGGATGGCACGAAGGTGCGCCACGCTTGGATAAGGCCGGCCGGCAACTGGGCGAGGATACCGATCGTGATGATCAGGGACATGCCGTTCCCGATCCCCTTCTCGGTGAGTTGGTCGCCCAACCACATGAGGAGGAGGGTGCCAGCAGTCATGGTGACGATTGTAATCAGTTGGAAACCAAAGCCGGGGTCCATGACCAGCGGGAGCCCGAGGCGATTGATGGTGTCCATGATGCCCGGCAGGAAAGGGTTCGCCTGTGGGTTTTCAAAGGACTTGGCCAAGAGGTAGGCTTGGAAAATGCACAACCCGATCGTGGTGTATCGGGTGTATTGCATGATTTTCTGGCGGCCGCCATCCTCACGGGAGAGCTTGCCCAAGCGCGGAATGACCGCGGTGAGAAGCTGAAGCATGATTGAGGCGCTGATGAACGGCATGACGCCAAGCGAGAAGATCGCACAATTCGACAACGCACCACCGCTGAAGAGGTTGAATAGAGCCGCCACACCACCTGCGGTAGCGGCATCAGCTTGGTCGAGAAACCAGACGCGCAGGACCTCGGCATTGACACCCGGGCTGGTAATGGTCGATCCGGCGCGGACTACTACGATCACTGCCAAGGTGAACAGAATCCGTGCGCGGAGTTCTGGTATCTTAAAGATGTTGGCAAAAGCACTGATCATGGTGTCTCAAAGGAATCGACCGGTCCGACGTGATGAGAAAAAATCCGGCACGTCGGGGTGGGGTCTTAGGCTTCGGTGGACGCGGCGGGCAGAACGATTTTGCCGCCGGCTTTTTCGATTTTCTCGCGGGCGGTGGCGCTGACCTCGTCGACTTGGATCGTGAGAGACTTGGTGACCTCACCGCGGCCGAGGATCTTGACGCCATCGAAGCGGCCTTTGACGAGGCCGGATTTGCGGAGTGATTCCTCGGTGACGGTATCGCCGTTCGAGAATGTTTTCTCGAGCGAGTCAAGATTCACGACGCCGTAGACGGTTTTGAAGGCGGTATTGTTAAAGCCGCGCTTCGGGAGACGACGGTAGAGAGGCATTTGACCGCCCTCGAAGCCTGGACGGATCGAGCCACCGGAGCGCGCTTTCTGGCCCTTGTGACCTTTGCCGGAAGTCTTTCCTTTGCCGGAGCTTTCGCCGATACCAAGGCGTTTGCGGCGGTGTTTGGCTCCTGGGTTGGGTTTGATGGTGTGAAGTCTCATGAGAATCAGGCGATGGCAGGTTCGGTGGCCGCAGGCTCAGTGACTGCAGGTGTTTCCGCGGGCTTGGTGCGGAGGGTTTTGCCACGGAGACGGAAGATTTCCTCCTTCGGACGGAGTTGGGTGAGGGCGTCGAGGGTGGCATGCACGACGTTCGCATGGTTGCTTGATCCCAGGGATTTTGCAAGGATGTCGCGGATGCCAACGGCTTCCAGGACGGCGCGGACACCGCCTCCCGCAATGACGCCGGTTCCCGGCGATGCTGGGCGGAGCATCACGCGGCCACCACCGTGTTCGCCGGTGACGGGGTGCGGGATCGTGCTGTTTTGAACAGCGATCTTGACCATGCGTTTCTTGGAGGCATCGGTGGCTTTGCGGATGGCTTCGCTGACTTCGTTGGCTTTGCCGAAGCCGATTCCGACTTTGCCTTTTTGGTCACCGGAAACGATGAGGGCGCTGAAGCTGAAGCGGCGGCCGCCTTTGACGACTTTGGCGCAACGGTTGATGAAGACGACCTTCTCCGTGGTTTCTTTGGGTTCCCGCGGGGTATCTTGGCGAGCGGGTCTTCTTTCTTTGGATTTAGGAGGCATGGTGGGTCTTTCTTAGAATTCAAATCCGCCTTCGCGGGCGGCATCGGCCAGGGCCTTGACTTTGCCATGGTATTGGAATCCGCCTCGGTCGAAGACGACTTTGGTGATTTGCTTCGCCTTGCCGCGTTCGGCAATGAGTTTGCCGACCTCGGTGGCGGTGGCCACATTGGCGCGGACACCGGGCTTGGCGCGGAGATCGGTTTCCGTGGTGTTAACAGAAGCGATGGTCTTGCCCTCGGAGTCGTCGATGACTTGGGCGGTGATATGGCGTCCCGAGAAGTGGACCGCCAAGCGTGGGCGGGCCGAAGTGCCGGAGAGTTTCTTCCGGAGGCGGGTGTGGCGGAGTTTGCGTTTGTCGGTGGCGGACATGGTTTACTGGACGGTTTTGCCTTCTTTGCGGCGGATTTGTTCGCCGGCGAACCGCACGCCTTTGCCTTTGTAGGGCTCCGGCGGGTAGTAGGCGCGGATATCGGCGGCGCATTGGCCAACGAGTTGGTTGTCAATACCCTCGATCGTGATCTTGGTATTGTCGGCGACAGTGATTTTCACTTCGTCTGGGATATTGAAGACGATGGGGTGGGATTTGCCCAAGTTGAGGTTGAGTTTCTGGCCTTGGACGGCTGCCTTGAAGCCCACGCCATGAATTTCCAGGTCGCGCTTGAAGCCGTTGGTCACGCCCGTGACCATGTTGGCGAGGAGGGCGCGGGAGAGACCATGCATGGCTCTGTCTTCGCGATTCTCGGAGGTGCGCTCGACAGTAAGTGTCTCGCCTTCAATCTTGGCGGTGATGGATTTGGGAAGTGTCCACTCCAACTTGCCTTTTGGCCCCTCGACGGCGACCGCGCCATTTGGCGAAGCAGTGACGTTGACCTTGGGTGGGATGCTGATGGATTTTTTGCCGATGCGTGACATGGTTTACCAGATGTAGGCGAGCAATTCGCCGCCAACGTTTTGTTTGCGCGCCTCGTGACCGGAGAGAATGCCGCGTGAGGTGGAAAGGATCGCGATGCCCATGCCGCCGAGAACACGGGGAATCTCCCCGGATCCTACGTAGCGGCGCAGGCCCGGACGGCTCACGCGTTTCAGGCCGGAGATGGCGCTGGTTTTGTTGATGAATTTGGTTTGGATGGTGATGTGCTGGTGTCCATCCACGGTTTCGAGGTTTGAATCCTTGATATAGCCCTCTTTTTTCAGGATTTGTGCGATCTCGCTCTTGAGTTTGGAGTAGGGGATCGAGAGGGTGGATTTGCGGGCTTCAGTGGCATTCCGCAAGCGGGTGAGCATGTCAGCGATGGGATCGGTCATAGCGTGGGATCAGGCCTCCTCGGAGGCGGTTTCGGTTTTCGGGGCGGCCGGCTTTTTCACCTTGTCGCTGAAGGGCATGCCCAACTCGGTAAGGAGAGACTTGGCTTCGGCGTCGGTGGCTGCGGTGGTCACGATCGTCACATCGAAGCCGACGTTGCGCTTGATGCGGTCGAGTTCGATTTCCGGGAAGATCGATTGGTCTGCAACGCCGAGGGTGTAGTTTCCCTGGCCGTCGAAGGCTTTGGGAGAAATCCCGCGGAAGTCGCGGATGCGGGGAAGGGCGGTTTTGATGAGGCGCTCGAGGAACTCATACATGATGCGGCCGCGAAGGGTGACCTTTGCGCCGATTGCCTGGTTTTGGCGGAGTTTGAAGTTCGAGATGGCCTTCTTTGAATTCGTCGTGACGGGACGCTGACCTGTGATGGTCGTGAGTTCGGTGCGTGCGATTTCAAGGGCTTCTTTGGTGTCGGGGGAGGATCCGATGCAAGTATTGACGACCACTTTGGCGATCTTTGGGATCTGATGGACGTTTTTGTATCCGTGAAGTTCGCGCATGGCTGGGGCGACGCGTGATTTGTATTCGGTCAGGAGAGCGGGTTCTTGGATCATGGCTCAGTGTCAGGCGGCTTTGTCCGCTTTGTTGTCAGTGGTGGCTTTTTCCAGGAGCTTCACATTGGAAATATGGATCGGGCCTTCGCGTTCGATGATGGCGCCGTTCGGGTGCTCCGTGGATTTGCGCTGGTGTTTCTTGATCATGCGGACGCCCTCGATGATGACTTGGGACTTTTCAGCCTTGACCTCGAGGACTTTGCCGCTGGCACCCTTGTGGTTGCCGGTGATGACGGTGACTGTGTCTCCGCGTCGGACGTGGAATTTGGGACGGCTCATAGGACCTCCGGAGCGAGGGAGATGATTTTCATGAAGTTTTTCTCGCGGAGTTCGCGAGCGACGGGGCCGAAAATACGGGTGCCGCGGGGGTTGGAGTCCTTGTCGATGATGACAATGGCGTTGCTGTCGAAGCGGAGGAGCGAACCGTCGGGACGGCTGACCGGCTTCTTGGTGCGGACGACAACGGCGCGGACGACATCGCCTTTTTTGACGGTGCCGCCGGTGGAGGCCTCTTTGACGTTTGCGGTAATGATGTCACCTACGTGGGCGGTGGATGTGGCTTTGCCGATGACACCGATCATGGTGGCCATTCGGGCGCCGGAATTGTCGGCGACATCAACGCGAGAGCGGATCTGGATCATGGGTTAATGCTTGAGGATTTCCAAGAGACGCCAGCGCTTGGTGCGGCTGAGCGGGCGGGTTTCCATGATGCTGACGCGATCGCCGATTTGGGCTTCGTTTTTCTCGTCGTGGGCATGGAATTTCGCGGTGTGTTTGGTGATTTTGCCGAATTTGGGGTGGGGGACGCGGGTGATGGTGCGCACGACGATGGTTTTATCCATTTTGTTCGAGACGACTTCACCCACGCGGACTTTGCGGAGTCCGCGGGATTCGGTGGCGGTTGCGGTATTGTCTTCCATTTACTTGGCGGCTGCTTCTTTGACCTTGCGGCTGAGAACGGTTTCGATGCGTGCAATATTGCGGCGGGCGGCACGGATGAGGTGCGGGCGCTCGAGTTGGCCGCTTTGTTGCTGGACGCGGAGCTTGAAAAGTTCCTCGCGGAGTTCCCTTTTGCGGCCCAGAAGTTCTTGTGGAGTAAGTTCTGCGATCTCTGTAATTTTCATGTCTCGGATCAGGCTGCGTGGTGGCGGGTGAGGAAACGGGTGCGGACGGGCAACTTGTTGGCGGCCAGGCGCAGTGACTCGCGGGCGACGGACTCGGAGACGCCATCCAATTCAAAGAGGATGTTTCCCGGGCGAACGACGGCAACCCAGTATTCGGGTTGGCCTTTACCTTTACCCATTCGGGTTTCCGGCGGGCGTGCGGTCACGGATTTGTCAGGAAAAATGCGAATCCAGAGTTTTCCTTTGCGCTTCATGTTACGGGTGAGGGCAACACGGGAGGCCTCGATTTGGGTATTGGTGATCCACCCGCGCTCGAGGGTTTGAAGCGCGAACTCGCCGAAATCGATCTTGATATTCCGTGAAGCAATGCCGCGGCGGCTTCCCCGCTGGGTCTTGCGATACTTCACGCGTTTGGGCATCAGTGGCATGGTCTTGTCTTTCTAAAAAGGTTTCGTTGCTCTCAAGCCACGACCGTGGCGACCGGTTCGGCCTGTGCGGCAGGGGCGGGTTTGGATTGTTCGCGGGTCTCGGGTTCCTCTTCGACCTTTTTGCAGATCCAGCACTTGATGCCGATCTTTCCGGCGACGGTGTCTGCCTCGGCGAAGCCGTAGTCGATCGGAGTGCGAAGGGTGTGGAGGGGAACTTTGCCCTCGTGGTAACGCTCGGTGCGGGCGATTTCAGCACCGCCGAGGCGGCCGGCGCAGCGGATTTTGATACCGAGAGCGCCTTGATCCATGGTGATTTGAACGGCGCGTTTCATGGCGCGGCGGAAGGAAATACGGCGCTCGAGTTGGGAGGCCACGTTCTCGGCCACAAGTTGGGCGTCGAGGTCGGGGCTCTTGATCTCAACGATATCGATCTTCACTTGTTTGCCGTCCGCGAGGTCGCTGACTTCCTTGGTGAGGGTCTCGATTTCCTGGCCACGGCGGCCGATGACGACACCCGGGCGGGCGGTATGGATGGTGACTCGGATGCTGTTCCATGCGCGCTCGATGACGATGCGTGCGATGGCAGCTTGCTTGAGTTTTTTCTTTAGTGTGGTGCGGATTTTTTCATCCGCCACGAGGTAGTCGGCGAAATCCTTGCGCGAGGCATACCAGCGAGATCCCCAGTTGCGGGTGACGGGGAGGCGGAATCCGATTGGATTGACTTTTTGTCCCATGATTATTCCTTGGTTTCCGCAGTGTCGGCGGAGGGTTCTGATTCAGGCGCTGGAGTGGCCGCGGCGGCGGGAGCTTTGGCGGATGCGCTGTTCTTGGTTGAGGTTTTTTTCTTCTTGGTTTTTGGCTTGTCCTCGCGGCGCTCGATGGCGATCTCGTCCGTGACGACGATGCGGATATGGCTTGTGCGCTTGCGGATGGGTCCGGCGCTGCCGCGAGCCTTGGGCTGGAAGCGCTTCAGGGTGGGGCCTTCGCCGACAACGGCTTCCACCACAACGAGGTCGGAGGGATTCAGGCTGTTGTTGTTTTCGGCGTTCGCGATTGCGCTGCGAAGAGTCTTAGACACCAGTGCGGCAGCCTTTTTCGGGGTGAAACGGAGAAGGTCGAGCGCATCGGTGGCTGGCATGCCTTGGATCGCGCGCGTGACCTCTCTGGCCTTGAAGGCCGAGATTTTTGCAAACCTGTGGATGGATTTTACCTGCATTGTGTTGTGTTTTCTGACTGGTTACTGGGTATCGACGATGAGTTGGTCTCCTTTGGACACCCGGAGAGTCTCGCGGGTGAGATTTTGAATCACGGCACCGGAAATGCGTTCGCGCACCTCGATGACCTTGGCACTTCCGACGGGTTCGCCTTCGCGAAGGATGCGGAGGGGCATCCCGATTTTAACTCCATGCTTTGATCCGATGTTCGCGACAACAAGAGAGAGGTCGTCTTTGACATCCACCACTTGGGCGGTTTGTAAGGTGGGTTCTTGCTGTGGAAGCAGCGAGTCCGAATCGAGAATTTCTGCGGTCTTGCGTAGTTCGGTTTCCACCGCCATGCGTGCTTGCGGGTGGATTTGATCCGAAGACTTCAGCAGGACTTGGATGGACTCTGAGAGCAGGAGGAGTTGTTCGTTGGCTTTCCTTTGCTTTTCCTTGAGGATGCGAAGTTCGCGGATCGCTTGGAGCATGCGTGCCTCCAAGGGATTGGTATCGCTGGTGATGTTCTCGGCAAGCCCAAGGGCTTCGAGCCGGAGATTCGCCTCCGCGAGGTGGCGCTTGAAAATTTCCAGCTCCATGTTCGCGGCGGCGAGGGCGTCGCCAAGGTTGCGTGTAGTCGCCTCGGAAAGGATTAGTTTTTCCCTCACGGCGGCAATATCGGTTGAGTCCGGTTCCGTGGACGAAGCCGCGGCACCGGATGTGCCTGATTCAAAATCTGTCAAAGAGCTTTCGTTCCTTGCCGTTACCGTTTCGGAGACGGGCAGGAACAGGAGCGCTGCCGCCGTGGCGACAACTCTCACGTATTATTTGGTCACTTTAGCGGTGTGAGAACCGTGTTTCTTAAAGATGCGTGTCGGCGAAAACTCGCCGAGCTTGTGGCCGACCATGTTTTCGGTCACAAAAACGGGAATAAATGTTTTGCCGTTGTGGACATTGAATGTGTGGCCGACGAAATCGGGAGTGATTGTGCTGCGACGGGACCAGGTCTTGATGGGCTTTTTGGTGCCCGACTCGTTGATGCGGTCGATTTTGTCGAGGAGCTTCCACTCCACATAGGGGCCTTTTTTGAGTGAGCGGGACATGATTACTTGGATTTCGATTTGCGGCGCTGAACGATGAAATTGTCGCTGGATTTGTGTTTCCGGCGGGTTTTGAAGCCCTTGGAGAGCTGGCCCCATGGGGACATGGGATGGTGGCGCCCGCCACCGCCCTTGCTCTTACCGTTACCACCACCCATGGGGTGGTCAACGGGGTTCATGACCATGCCGCGCACTGTTGGGCGGATACCCAACCAGCGGCTACGGCCGGCTTTACCGGAAGAGACGTTCATGTGGTCCGAATTGCCAACTTGGCCGATCGTGGCGTAGCAATTTTCGTTGATGCGGCGAATTTCTCCCGAGGCGAGCTTCACGAGCGCGTAACCGCCCTCGCGGTTTGCGAGAGTTGCAACAGATCCGGCGCTGCGCACGATCTGGCCGCCGCGTCCGGGAGTGAACTCGAGGTTGTGGATCGAGGTGCCGAGCGGGATGGACTTCATGGGGAGCGCATTTCCGACATTCGGCTCGGCATTTTCACCGGCTTGAACCTTGTGGCCTACAGAAAGGCCGACTGGAGCGAGAATGTAGGCTTTCTCTCCGTCAGGGTATTGGATAAGGGCGAGGCGGGCGGTGCGGTTGGGGTCGTATTCGATGGCGACAACCTCGGCAGCCGCATCGCGGCGGGAGCGCTTGAAGTCGATGATGCGGTAGCGGCGCTTGTGTCCGCCGCCGACGTGGCGCATGGTGATGCGGCCTTGGTTGTTTCTGCCGCCGGTGCGCTTGATCGACTCGGTGAGTTTTTTCTCCGGTTTCGTTTTGGTGATCTCGGAAAAGTCGGGGAGCGCCTTGAAGCGGGCGGCGGGGGTGAGCGGTCTAAAAGTTTTGATTCCCATAATCGGTGTTGGTTAGACGAGGTCGAGTTTCTCGCCTTCTTTGAGGGTCACGATGGCCTTTTTCCAATGGGCCTGGCGGCCGAAGTCGGCGCGGCGTTCGCGCTTTTTCTTGCCGGCGTAGTTGGCGGTGTTGACATCAGCGACCTTCTTTTTGAAGGCGACCTCGATGGCGCGCTTGATTTGAATCTTGTTGGCCGAGGGGCTGACGCGGAAAACGTATTTGTTGAGCTTCTCGGAGAGAAGGGTGGCCTTTTCCGTCAGAAGGACGGTCTGGATGTGGTCATAAACGTCTGTGTTCATTTCGCGAGCCTTTCGGAGATTTTTTCAAGAGCGGAGCGAGTCACGACAATCTTGTCGTAGGCGAGGAGTTGCTCGGTGTTGACGTCCGCCGCCCGGGTGAGTTGGGCGTTCGGCACGTTGCGCGCGGCCTTGAAGGTGTTTTCATCGAATCCCTCGGAGACGATGAGGGTTTTCCGGGAGTCGGGGGAGGTGGATTTGAGAAGAGTGACAAACTGGCGGGTCTTGGGCTCGGCGACCGCGAAGGTATCGACCACGAGGATGTCGCCGAGAGCGATTCGGGCGCTGAGGGCCTTGCGGAAGGCGAGTTTCTTGACGGCCTTCGGCACGTTCTTTGAGTAATCGCGGGGTTTCGGGCCGTGGGCCACGCCGCCACCTACCCAGACTGGGCTGGAAAAATAACCAGCGCGGGCGCGGCCGGTTCCTTTTTGGCGCCAGGGTTTGCGACCGGAGAGGTTGACGTCACCTTTTGTCTTGGTGCAAGCGGTGCCGCTGCGGCGGGCGGCCTGGATGGCGACCACGACATCGTGCACGGCTTGGTTGCCCTTGGCTTCGTCTGTGATGAGTTGAATCTTCGCCTTTTCGGCGTCCGCGGCGGTGAGAACTGTGGCGCTCATTGAAAATCCTGTGTGGATGCAAAACACACCCGTGCCGCTTGGAAAGCGGATCTGCGGTTGATGTGGTTGCGAGTTGTCATGTGTTGTTTCACCCGTGTGCACCCTTGATATCAGGGGACAAAAAAACCACGTAAACGTGGTGATCACATCCCCCGGGGCTGATCGGGAAGGGGGAAACTACAGATCGCGCTCCGGCTGACAAGATAAAAAAAGAAAAAAAGTTGAGTTTGTGGCAGCGGGCGATTTTTCCATGATCAAGAAGTAGGGGTCGGCGGTGTGCAATGGCGGGTGAAGTCGCTTGCGAGGATGGTGTGGCACAGGTCCGCGCCCGCAGGCACGGCGGTGTCGGCCCAGACAATGGTGTCCATGAGGCGAGCGCCGGATGGGATGCGGGCTCCAGGGCCGATCGCTGTGCACCCGAGGAGTTCGGCGCCCACTGCGATGGTGGCGTCAGGCGCGACGGGTTGAAGCCAGTCGCCGGGGAGGTAGGAAAACGCGTGGCGGCCTTGGAGCAACAGTCGGTGGATGTCGAGATAGGCCTCTGGCGTGCCGATGTCGAACCATAGTCCCTCGTCGAGAATGACGCCGCCGATCGGCGCGCCGTCGCGAAGGAGATCAGCCAGCACAGGAATGATGGAGATGGGTTCGCCGCCTGGAATGTGGTTGTGGATCTCCGGCGAGAAGACGCTGATGCCAGTGAAGACAAAGGCCGGTTCGTCGCGGCCGCCGAGGAGGCCGCGGAGGTCGGTGATGCTGCCCGATGCGGGATCGCACTGGATGCGTTTCTCCGCTCCGCTGGAGCGGAGCGCCAGCGTGGCGATGTTCTCCGAGCGGCAGTGGGCCTCGATCAGCGAGGTCGAGCGGGAGGTCCGCAAGCACGTCCCCATTGTAAAGAATGAATGCCTCGTCGCCGAGCAGGTCTTGGGCGTTTTTGATTCCGCCGCCGGTTTCGAGCAGGACGGGTTCGTGACGGAACTCAACCGATCGTCCTCGATAGTCGGCGCGGTCGCCGCGGCTGCCAATGATGCGGGTGTAGGCCTCCGGGCGGTGGTGTGTGTTTATCACGAAGCGCTCGATGCCCGAGGCGATGAGATGGTCGAGCGCGAAAGTGGCGAGGGGTTTGTTGAAGATTGGGACGAGCGGCTTCGGTAGGTTGTCCGTGAGCGGGCGGAGACGGGTGCCGAGGCCGGCTCCGAGCACAAAGGCGCGGGTCGGGCGTTTCATGGGAAGGCCGGAGTGGAAAGGTCCGCCGTGTGCTCAGGCCTCATGCGCCACAAGGTAGCGCATCGGGCTCATGGCGCTCTCGACGAATCCGTGCTTGCGGTAGAAGCCGAGTGCCGACTCGGGGTTGTCGGTGAGAAGCGTGATGCGGAGGAATTTCTTGGATCTGGCGAACTCGATCGCGTGATTGAGCAGGCGGGAACCATAGCCGCGGCCGCGGTAGTCGCGGTGGATGACCAGGTCCTCGAGAAGCAGCACGAATCCGCCCTCGGCGGTGCTGATGGTGATCAAAAGGTTGATCATGCCGATAATCATGCGCTCGTTTCTGATGACAAAAATACGGCCGCGTGAGGGTTGTTCGAGAATGAGGCGCAGGCCACGAAGTTGCTTTTCGCGGTTGGGGGTGAAGTCGGCCTCCTGCGTGAACAACTCGAAGAGCAGCTCCGTCAGCTCGTTGAGGTCGTCCAGCGTGGCAGGCTCTATGCGGAGATCGGCCATGGGTGTGGAACCTATCTCACACGGAATGCCATGAGGCAATGCGCGAGACGGGCTTTTTTGCGTGGCGGGTCAACGGCCGAAGCGCCTGTCCAACTCGGCAAGCGACCACTGGATCATGGTGGGGCGGCCTTGCGGGCAGGCGTAGGGGAGTTCGCAGCGCAGGAGGTCGCGCACGAGTCGGCGGGCCCGGTCCTCGTTGTATAGGAAGCCGTTCAACGCGGCCACGCGCGACACCGAGCGGATGAGCGCGTCCGTGGCCGATTTTTCCGAGCCAAGGAGTCCTGTCGAGCGGAGGACTTCGCAAACCTCCAGCAGAGATGCCTCGGGGTCTGCATCGGTGAGGCATGCCGGCAGCGCTTCGATTTTGAAGGTGGTGCCACCGAAGGACTCGACATGGAACCCCGCTGATCGGAGCGCCTCGAGATGTTCTGAAATCCAGACCGCATCCTTTTGGGTGAGTTCCGCCACGGTCGGCAGCAGGAGGGTTTGCACGGCGATGCTGCCAGCAGCTGCCTCCCTGCGCATGGTTTCAAAAAGGATGCGTTCCGAGGCCGCACGGGTGTCGACGATGACTAGTCCGTCGCTTCCCTCCATGAGAATCCAACGGTCGGAGAGTCCCCCGATCAGGCGGAAATCGGCTTCCGGAGTAGTTTCCAGAGTGGCTTGCGTAGCGGGTGGCACGGCCGGCAAATCCAATTGTGGAAGCGGAGCGAATGCGGCATCGCTCGGGGCGAGTTGTGGCCGCTGTGCGGTGCGCTCGAGTGCGGGGGCTGGAGAAAACGACGGCATCCGCGGCACGGTTGGCGGAGGGTTGCGGAGGGCTTCGATCGAGCGGCGGGTGGCATTGTAGACAGCTTGGCGAAGCAGGTCGGGCCGGTGGAGGCGGATTTCCCTTTTTGCAGGGTGCACGTTGCAGTCGAAGGCCAGTGGGTCCATCGAGAGGCGGAGAACGGCAAGCGGGTGGCGGCCTTTTGCAAGGGCTTCGGCGTAGGCTTCGCGCAGGGGTTGGAATACCGCCGGACACTGCACTACTCGGCCGTTGAGGATGACGAATTGGAGTTCGCGGTCAGGGCGGGCCTCTCCAGGCTTTGCGATGAGGCCCTCGATGGCGATGCCGTTTTCTTCGCCTGAGGCGATGGGCATGAGGCGGTCGGTGAGGCCGCTTCCAAAGAGGTCGCGGACACGAACCAGAAGGTCTTCGGCGGGTGCTGCCTGCCACAGGAGGCGGCCGTCGCGCACCAGCGAAAGGGCAACTCCGGGGTGCGCGAGTGCAAGGGCCTGCATTTGGTGCACGATGCGGGCCGACTCGGTCTCCTCGCCGCGAAGAAATTTTCTTCTGGCGGGCACATTGTGGAACAGCGCGGCAACCTCGATGGTGGTTCCTGGAGCTTCTCCGCTGTCGGCAACGGACTCGATTTTCCCGCCGGAGATAAGAATCTCGGTGCCCGCCTCGTCGCCACGGCGGCGTGTGGTCAGGCGGAAGCGCGAGACGCTGGCGATGCTCGGCAGGGCTTCGCCGCGAAACCCCATGGTGGCCACCGTGGCGAGGTCCGATGCCGAGCGGATCTTGCTTGTGGCATGGCGCTCAAGGCTCAATAGGGAGTCCTCGCGGTCCATGCCGCAGCCGTCGTCGGTGACGCGCACAAGCCGTGCCCCGCCGCCCGAGAATTCGACGCGCACACGCCTTGCGCCAGCGTCGATGCTGTTTTCGACGAGTTCCTTCACTACCGAAGCGGGGCGCTCCACGACCTCGCCTGCCGCGACTTGGCTGGCGACATGATCGGGGAGAAGGCGAATGTTTCCCATGCGTTTGACTTTGCACGGATTCGTTCCTATGAAAAGAGCGTGATCACGCTCACTGACGCTGCCTCCAAGGCATTGATCGACCTAATCGCCTCCAAGGGGTCGGGCGACGGCCTGCGTTTGAGTGTCGAGAAGGGCGGATGCGCCGGCCTGCAATACACCATGGAAATCGGCACACAACTCGATGGCGACACTATGGTCGAGCATCTCGGAGCGCGGGTGTTCATCGATGCCGTGAGCGGCGACTTTCTGAAGGGATCTGTGCTGGATCACGAGGACGGCCTCTCCGGCGCCGGGTTTCGCATTCGCAATCCGCTTGCCTCGCGGTCCTGCGGGTGCGGCACATCATTCGAGCCGACGGGGGAAACGGCGCACTGAGTCCCCATGTCAGCCGAGTTCGGAGATAAAAATCGACGTGGTTGGTTCAAGGACCCCGATGCCCCGCCATCCGGGCGGTCCACAAAGGACGATGGAGGTCTGTTCGGGTGGACGGTGATCATTCTGGTCTTTATCGGCATTGCCGTGGCGTGTTGGATCGGGAGTTTTTACATTTTCGGGCATCCCGAGAAGCCGCTCAGCCACCAAGTCCTGAGCCGCCTGAAAAAGATCGAACCGCCGCGGAGGTTTGAATTGACGGCGGCTCCGCGGGGGGAATTCCTGCGGGCGCCCGAGTTGCTGGAACGCTACGGTGCGCTGAAGCCCCGTCAACTGGCGCGGACGAACGAAACGCTGATCAGGAATTACATTAGGAACTACAAGCCTGCCGATGGCTTGGTGCCCTATGTGCTCGGGACATTCACCATCCTCGACTCCTTCGAGTTGACCGGAGGCGATTTTTTCCCTTCCGGCGTGGTGGCGATCGCCCAATCGAAGGAAAATCCAGATCTTCTCATCGAGCAGGTGTTTTGCGCCGACAAGCGGGTGGTGCCTTCGCTGCACCGCACCTTGTTGACCGGTTTGGACCTTGATTTGAAGCGGGAGAACGAGCTTGCAGCGGTGGTGAATGTGGAGCGTCTGCACGATGGGCGAGTGAAGCTCACGACCGTCTCCATCCTCTATCCAAGCTATGAATCGGCGGCGGCCGACGGGACGTTCAGCCTCGAGCCTCCGCAGGAATTGAATGTCGGAGCGGGTCTGCCCGTGGTCGATGCCGCGCGCACACGCGAGGCGGATGCCAAGCACGAGCACTATCGCCAGAGGGCGCTTCTTGCAAAAAACAAGGCACAAGGTGCCAAGCCGGTGGACACCGTTTACGCGCCGCAGCGGCTGATGAGGGTCGAGAAACCCATCGCCGTCGAACCGTCGCAGGCCGATGCGGCACCCGTGCCCGCCGCCACGCCAGTCGAGTTGGTCGCTGCGGCGACGCCCGCTTCCGTCGAGATGGAGGTGCGCGCGGCGATTCCTGTTGAGCCCCTGGTGGCCGCGACTCCACAGCCGACCCCCGAGGTGTCGCCCACGCCTATGCTCGAGCCGACCCCCGTTGAGGAACAGGCTCCCAAGGCCATCGCCGCCGCGAGTTCCGGAAACTGGCAGGTTTACCAGCCTGGTAGAATGCCCCGGGGAAGATTGCTGAGCGCGGCGGATCTTCCCGCCATTGCGAAAAAAGGGACCGCCGGCGAGAGGATTTATCTGCAGGGCGAGTTTAGTGTCACTGCTTCGGGTGGCGACCGTGCGGTGTTGCGCGCGCCGCGGCGCGGCTTCGGCACCCGCACCGACAAGATTCGAATCATCGTGCAATACCCTAATGGCATGAGCGCTCCGCCTGATGGCGCCTCCGTCACACGCGATGCGCGCCGCCCGTTTCAGGTCATGGATATTCGCGAAAGCACCGGCGGGCAGATCAACGTGTATGTCCGCGAAGTCACCAAGCCTTAGCGCGGTCATATCCGATGAAATCAAGCGCTGCGGGCCAATGCCCTTTTCGCGCTTCATGGAGATCGCCCTCTATAACGAGCCTGGCGGCTATTACGCCGACGGCGTGGAGCGTGTGGGGAGGAGTGGTGATTTTTTCACCAGTGTGAGTGCTGGGCCGCTCTTCGGGAGGTTGCTCGCGGGGCAGTTTCTGGAAATGCACGAACTGCTCGGTGGACCGCGGGACTTCACCATCGTCGAGCAGGGGGCAAACGACGGGAGGTTGCTTGCTGATGTGCTGGCGGCGTTGGATGGCACGGCGCTCGAGGGATGTGCTGCGGTGGTTCTCGAGCCGCTCGGGGTGTTGCGCGACAGGCAGGCTGTGGCGCTCGATGGGAGACCTGTGGAGTGGGTCGAATCACCGGCGCTTCTTCGGGAGTTTCGCGGTGTGCATTTCTCGAACGAATTGTTCGACGCGCTGCCGTTCGAGATTTTGCGAAGCGCAGGAGGCCAATGGCGCGCGCTTCATGTCGTCGAGTCGGAAGGGGGGTTCGAGTTCGAGCCCGGCGAGGAGGTGCTTGGCGCGGAGCTCCTCCCCGCGAGGCCCGACGGGTTTCTGGCCGAGGTGAGGCCCGCTCAGAAGGCGCTTCTTCGGGGAATCTCGGAAAAGATGGCAAGTGGATTCCTGCTTGCCGTGGACTACGGGATGAGCCGGCGCGAACTGCTCGCCCCGCACCGCGTGGAGGGAACGTTTGCGTGCTACTCGCAGCACCGGAGGGATGCTAAGCCGCTCGAGGCTCCGGGAACAAAGGACATCACTGCCCATGTCGATTTCTCGGGTCTTGCGCGAGCCGCTGCGGGTGCGGGATTCGAGGTGCGCGGCTTCACCGACCAGCACCACTTTTTAGTCGGGGCATCCGCCGGCCTTCTTCGCGACCTGGACGGAAGACCTCCTGATGTGGAGAGCGCGAAACTCCTGCGTTCGCTCAAGACATTGATGCATCCCGAAACAATGGGTGCGCAATTCAAGGCGCTCCTGCTTGCGAAAGGTGTGGCAACCGGTCCCGTATTGAGTGGATTTCAATTTGCCCGCGAAGCTGCTTATTTGCTCGACGAGGCAGACGACGCCCTGCTCAGCCCCGGCTGCGGTTGAATGCCGAGACGGCGCGCTCCGCCTCGCGTTTTTCAACGCGGGTCTTGAGGTCCTGGCGCTTGTCGCCGGCGTGCTTGCCCTTGCCGAGTCCCACCTCGACTTTGACATGGCCTTTTTTCCAATACATTCGCAGCGCGGGGATGGTAAGGCCCTCGCGCTCGACCGCGCCTGTCAGGCGGTCGATCTCCGCGCGGTGGAGGAGCAGGCGGCGGGGGCGCTTGATCTCGTGCTGCTCGTGGCTTGCCCGCTCATAAGGCTGAATCGCGGCGTCGTGAAGATGGATTTCGCCGTTGTGGATTTTGGCGAAGGCGCCCTGGAGGGAGACAAGTCCAGCGCGAATCGATTTGACCTCGGTGCCCTTGAGTTCGATTCCCGCCTCGAGGCGCTCGAGGATATGGTAGTCTCGGAATGCCTTCCGGTTTGTCGTGATTTCCGCGGACATGGGGCAGCGGCCTCGGCCGCGCGGTGGTTGGGATCAGGCGGCTTCCGCCTCGGAATGCCGGACAACGCCGATTTTGCCGCTGGCGATCTCCTGAAGCGCGATGTCTGCGAATCCCGCGCCAATCTCCGCTTCAATCATCGGGCGACTTCCGGAGTTCAACTGGCGGACCCTGCGGGAAACCGCGTTGACAAGAATTTGTGGTTCCGGGATCACCTTCAGGGCTTCTTCGATATATTTGGCTTTCATGAAAAATCGTCCGCTGGGTTGAGCGGGGTGGAGACATTATCGGTGCTACCGGACGAGTCAATTTTTTTTTGGATTTTTGGTTGACAGCGAGGCGCGACCCTATAGCTTCACGCCTCCCGATTACGGGAAACAACCACTGCAGGAGACTCTCCGGAGTCGTTCGAACTGCCAACCAACCATGCAAAAAAAACGCAGCAAACGCTACCGCGAGGCCGCCGGCAAGATTGATGCCAGCAAGAAGTATCCGCTTACCGGCGCCATCCAAGTCCTGAAAACCCTTCCGCCGGTGAAGTTCGACCAGACGGTCACGTTGTCCTTCAAACTCGGCGTCGATCCCAAGCAAAGCGACCAGATGGTTCGCGGCACATGCCCCCTTCCGAACGGAAGCGGTAAAAACGTGCGTGTGCTTGTCTTCGCCAGTGGTCAGGCTGCCGAGGCCGCCAAGGAGGCCGGTGCGGAGTATGTAGGTTTTGAAGATTTGATCAAAAAAGTCACCGGTGGATTCTCCGAGTTCGACGTGGCGATCGCCACGCCGGCCGCGATGGCCGAGGTTCGCAAGCTCGGTCGTGTTCTTGGACCCCGCGGCCTGATGCCGAATCCCAAGACTGGAACAGTGACCGACGACACCGCCAATGCGGTGAAAGAGGTCAAGGCGGGCCGGGTGGAATTCAAGCTCGACAAAAACGGCAACGTCGCTGTTCCGGTCGGCAAGTTTTCCTTCGCCGAAGACGCGCTTTTGGAAAACGGCACAGCGGTCATCGATGCCGTTGTCAAGTCCCGACCAGCCACCGCCAAGGGAGCATTTGTCGAGGCCATTACTCTAAGCGCCTCGATGTCGCCAGGCTTGGCAGTCGATCCGTCACCCTACCTTAAAAATTAAGACTTTCATTCCATGAGACCCGAGAAAACCCTTATTGTTTCCGACATCCGGGAGAAGTTGCAGGCCTCGCCCTACCTTCTCATCGTTGATTTCTCTGGCATGAAAGTGCCCCATTTCGAAACGCTGCGCACCCGCCTCTCCGATGCCGGTGCCCGCATGAGCGTGGTTCGAAACACCTTCCTGCGCATTGCCGCCAAGGAGCTAAATCTTCCCGAGCTCGAGCAGTCCATGGCCGGTCAGACCGCCATGGTCACCGGCGAAGAGGACATCTGCGCCGCCGCGAAGATCATCAAATCCTTCGCCGCAGAGTTCAAGATGCCCGCCGTTCGGGCCGGTGTCCTTGACAATGCCGCCCTGAGCGCCTCGCAGGTCGAGGAGTTGGCCGAGCTTCCGAGCAAGGACGTGCTTCGTGCCAAGTTGCTCGGCTTGCTTCAGACGCCCGCCAGTCAGTTTGTCAGAATCCTCAACGAGCCTGGCGCCAGCCTTGCCCGCGTGCTCAAAGCCAAAGGCGAAGCCCTCGGAGGATCGAACTAAGACCACCACTTTCGTTCCCGCGGCGGTCTGTCGCGGGACGAACAACAAGAAACACAAACCGGTTCCTCGTCGGTCTGGCGGCTGCCTGACTCAAATGTCCCGAAGCCTCGGGGTGCGACGATACCAAAACACACACACCATATGGCAGATACATCAGCACTCGTCGATCAACTCAGCGGACTCACCGTCCTGGAAATCGCCGACCTCGTTAAACAACTCGAAGAAAAGTGGGGCGTTAGCGCCGCGGCTCCCGTGGCCGTAGCTGCAGCAGCCGGTGCCGGAGGCGCCGCCGCCGCTCCCGTCGAGGAGAAAACATCTTTCGACGTGATCCTCGCCGAAGCCGGCGGGAACAAGATCGCCGTCATCAAAGAAGTCCGTGCCGCCGTCGCAGGCCTCGGACTCGCCGAAGCCAAGGCCCTTGTCGAGGGCGCTCCAAAGGCACTCAAAGAGGGTGTTACCAAGGAGGAAGCGGAAGAGATCAAGAAGAAGATCGAAGCCGCCGGCGCCAAGGTCGAAATCAAATAATTTCGATTTCAAGACAGCGGAGGGATCAAAAAAACTTCTTGATCCCTCCGTTTGTCCCCCTACAGTCTCCCGTCCGATTTCCCAGTATCCCACTCACATCTGCTCCTTCTCCAACATAGAAGTTTCAATCATCCGTCACCGGAAAACCGGCTTGAATCAGCCGACTTTTTTGGTTCGGACGTTTTTGTTTCCGTCAAATGGCGGACTCTTATAGCCGACGCAGAGTCGGCAAACCCAACCCGCGGCATCGCACACAACCATGTCTGAACGCATTCACTTCGGAAAACTGAAAGAGGCCATCGAGCCACCAAACCTCATCGAGTTGCAAGTCAACTCTTACAACGAGTTTTTTCAAAAAGACGTGCCAATGTCGAAGCGGCGCGACGTCGGTCTCCAAGCAGTGTTCCGCGAATTTTTCCCGATTTTCGGTTTCGAGGAAAAATCGTCCTTGGATTTCGTAAATTACGAACTGGGCGAGTCGAAAATGTCCGCATTGGAGTGCCAGCGCGAGGGACAGACCTACAGCGCCCCGCTTTACGTGACATTCCGTTACAAGGACGAGCGCAGCACGAAGGAAGAGAAGGTTTACATGGGTGAACTTCCGCTCATGACCCCGCAGGGCACCTTTGTCATCAACGGAGCCGAGCGCGTTGTTGTTTCGCAGTTGCACCGGTCTCCCGGCATCTGCTTCGAGACCTCCGTCCATGCGAACGGGAAACTTCTTCACGGCTTCCGCATCATTCCCGACCGTGGATCCTGGATTGAGGTGCAGTTCGACACGAGCGACCTCCTTTACGTTTACCTCGACCGCCGCAAGCGTCGCCGCAAATTCCTTGCCACGACCTTCCTTCGCACCCTCGGCTTCCCGGGCGACGAGGACATCATCAATCTTTTCTACAAAACCGAGGACCTCAAACTCAGCGAGAAGCTCGACGAGGAGGAAATCGCCACGAAAGTGCTCATCGCTGACATCCGTGACGGGGAAATCACCGTCGGCCGAGCCTTCGAGCCGCTGACCACCGCGATTGTCCGCCAGTTGCTCGCGCTTGGGCACAAGTCCGTGAAGGTCGTCGATACAAAAGAGGACGACACAATCATCAAGTCCTTGAAAAAAGACCCCGCCCATGACGAGGAGGAGTCACTCAAGGACATCTACCGCAAAATCCGCCCTGGCGATCCACCCACCGTGCAGAACGCCCGCAGTATGCTCAAGCGGCTCTTCTTCGACGCCAAGCGCTACGACCTTGGCCGCGTCGGACGTCACAAGATCAACCAGAAACTTGATCTCAAGATCGACGAAAACGGGCGCACCCTGACCAACGAGGATTTTGTCGCCGCCATGAAATACCTGGTCCGCCTCCGCGCGGGCGATGGCATGACGGATGACATCGACCACCTTGGTAGCCGCCGCGTGAGGACCGTGGGCGAATTGCTTGCGAACCAATGCCGCGTGGGTCTTGCGCGCACCGAGCGCCTCGTCCGCGAGCGCATGACTTTGTTCGACGTTAACATCGACCAGATCACTCCGCAGAAGCTTATCAATCCCAAGTCGCTGAGCGCCGTGGTCCGGGATTTCTTCGGTCGCAGCCAACTCAGCCAGTTCATGGACCAAACGAACCCGCTGTCCGAGTTGACGCACAAGCGCCGTCTTTCGGCCCTCGGGCCAGGCGGACTGAGCCGCGACCGCGCCGGATTCGAAGTCCGCGACGTGCACCCCTCGCACTATGGCCGTATCTGCCCGATCGAAACGCCTGAAGGTCCGAACATCGGCCTCATCAGTTCGCTCAGCACGTTTGCCCGCATCAATGAATTCGGCTTCATCGAAACGCCCTACCGCAAGGTGCTCAAAGGCCGCGTGACCGACGAGGTGGAATACCTTAGCGGCGACCGCGACGAGAACTTCCACATCGCGCAGGCGAATTCGCCGACCGATGCGAAGGGCAACCTCACAGGCGAGAAGATTTCCGCCCGCTACCGCGGCGACTTCCTCGAAGTCGAGCCTTCGGCCATTCAATACATGGACGTGTCTCCCAAGCAATTGGTGTCCGTCGCCGCTGGTCTGATCCCGTTCCTCGAGCACGACGACGCCAACCGCGCTCTCATGGGCTCGAACATGCAACGCCAAGGCGTGCCGCTTCTCGTTTCCGATTCCCCGCTCGTGGGAACAGGCATCGAAGGCCGCGTCGCCCGCGATTCCCGGGCGGTGATTTGCGCCGAGGCCGCCGGAAAGGTCGCCTCCGTGAGCGCCACCCACATCGTGGTGACCAAGGACGGATCGCTGCCGGAAGGCAAGAAAAAGATCAAGCACGATCCCGAAAACGGGGTCCATGTCTACGAATTGCGCAAATTCATGCGCTCGAACGCCAGCACTTGCATCAATCAAAAGCCGATTGTCAAAAAAGGCCAATCGATCAAAGTCGGAGACGTCATTGCCGACGGTCCGAACACCGAAAAAGGCGAACTCGCCCTCGGCCGCAACGTGCTCGTCGCCTTCATGCCGTGGAACGGCTACAACTTCGAAGACGCGATCCTCATTTCCAAACGCGTCGTCAAGGAGGACATCTACACCTCGATCCACATCGACGAATTCGAGATCGGCGCCCGCGACACAAAACTCGGGCCCGAGGAAATCACCCGGGATATCCCGAACATCAGCGAGGAGGCCTTGCAGAATCTCGGAACCGACGGCGTCATCCGCATCGGAGCGGAAGTCAAGCCCGGCGATATTCTTGTCGGCAAGATCACGCCGAAGAGCGAGACCGAACTCGCCCCCGAGGAGCGCCTGCTGCGCGCCATCTTCGGTGAGAAGGCGGCGGATGTGAAGGACACCTCGTTGACCGTGCCCTCGGGCACTTACGGCATCGTGATGGATGTGAAGGTCTCTTCCAAGAAAGAAGTCCAGCGCACCAAGATGACGCCTGCGGAATCCAAGCGTCAGCAGAAGATGATTCTTGAGGATTTCAAGAAACGCCAAGACGACCTGCACGAGCAGTTAACCGCGTCCTTGTCGAACATCCTTCTCAACGAAAAAATCCCGCTGGACGTCGTTAACGCCCAGACCGGCGAGATCATCATTCCCGCGAACCGCAAAATCACCAAGCAACTCCTGCGCAAACTCGCCGGCGTCTATAATCACGTCGAGATCGATCCCAGCCCGATCCGCAACAAAATCCACGAGATCATCGGCCAGTTCGAGCACAAGTTTGTCGACCTCGAAAACGAGCGCGACCAAAACCTCGGTCGCATCGAGAGCGGAGACGACATCGATCCCGGCATCATCAAACAGGTCAAAGTCTACATCGCCAGCAAGCGCAAGCTCAGCGTCGGCGACAAGATGGCCGGCCGCCACGGAAACAAGGGTGTTGTCGCCAAGATTGTGCCCGAAGAGGACATGCCCTTCCTCCCGGACGGCACACCTGTCGATATCGTGCTCAACCCGCTTGGCGTGCCGAGCCGCATGAACGTCGGCCAAGTTCTTGAAACCCACCTCGGAGTCGCCGCCAAGGCCCTTGGATTCAAGGTCGCCACCCCGGTGTTCGACGGCATTCCGGAGTCGAAAATCCGCGAATACCTCACTGAAGCGAAGAAGGTCGAGGGCTTCACCTGGATCAACGAGAACGGCAAGGCCACGCTTTACGACGGCCTCACCGGCGAGCCCTTCGACCAACAGGTCGTGGTTGGCTACATCTACATGCTCAAGCTCGGACACCTTGTCGCCGACAAGATCCATGCCCGCGCGGTCGGACCCTACAGCCTCGTCACCCAGCAACCGCTCGGCGGCAAAGCCCAATACGGCGGCCAGCGTTTCGGCGAGATGGAGGTCTGGGCGCTTCAAGCCTATGGTGCCGCCTACACGCTCCAGGAACTCCTCACCGTCAAATCCGACGACGTTGCCGGACGCACCCGCATCTACGAAAGCATCGTGAAGGGCGACAACTCGCTCGAAGCGGGCACCCCCGAGTCCTTCAACGTGCTGATCAAGGAAATGCAGGGCCTCGGCCTCGACGTCAAGGTCGGCGGCAAACAACCCAGCCTGACCGAGGGAATCGCCTGATTTCCCGTCTCCAACCAACCGCTGAATCATTTATCACATGAAAGAGATCAACTTCCGTGAAGCAATCGGTGAAACAAAGCCCGTCGGATTCGATGAGGTAGCCATCACTGTTGCCTCCCCCGATGCCATGCGCAGCTGGAGCAAAGGCGAGGTCAAGAATCCCGAGACGATCAACTACCGCACGTTCAAGCCCGAAAAAGGCGGCTTGTTCTGCGAGCGCATCTTCGGCCCCACACGCGACTGGGAGTGCTCCTGCGGCAAATACAAGCGCATCAAGCACAAAGGTGTCATCTGCGACCGCTGCGGCGTCGAGGTCACTCTCTCACGCGTGCGCCGCGAGCGCATGGGTCACATCGACCTTGCGGTGCCGGTGTCGCACATCTGGTTCTACAAATGCATGCCCTCGCGTCTGGGGCTCATGTTGGACATGACCTCGCGCCACCTTGAGCGCGTGATCTATTACGAGGATTATATCGTGATCGATCCCGGCAGCACGCCGCTGGAGAAATGCCAACTTCTCACCGAAGCGGAATTTCGTGATGCGGAGGAGCAATACGGCGAGGAATTCACCGCCGGCATGGGAGCCGAGGCGATCCAGAAGGTGCTGGCAAGCATCGACCTCGCCGAACTCCAGAAGGAAATCGAAGTGGCAATGGGGAACACAAAGAGCAAGCAGCTCCGCAAAAAGCTGGCCAAACGCTTGAAACTCACCCAAGGCTTTGCCGAGTCGAAGACACGACCAGAGTGGATGATCCTCAATGTGCTGCCGGTCATCCCGCCGGACCTTCGCCCGCTCGTGCCCCTCGAGGGCGGCCGTTTCGCCACATCGGATCTCAACGACCTCTACCGCCGCGTTATCAACCGCAACAACCGTCTTCGCACCCTCTTGCAGCTCAAGACGCCCGAGGTCATCATCCGCAACGAGAAGCGCATGCTTCAGGAATCGGTCGATGCCCTCTTTGACAACGGCCGCCACGGCCGTGCTGTCGCCGGTGCCGCGAATCGTCCGCTCAAATCCCTGAGCGATATGCTCAAGGGCAAAGGCGGTCGCTTCCGTCAGAACCTGCTCGGCAAGCGCGTCGACTACTCCGGTCGTTCGGTCATCGTCATCGGACCCGAACTCAAGCTCAACCAGTGCGGTCTTCCCAAAAAGATGGCCCTCGTGTTGTTCGAGCCGTTCATCATCCGCCGCCTTAAGGAACTCGGCTACGTCCACACCGTTCGCAGCGCCAAGAAACTCATCGAGCGCCAGACGCCCGAAGTCTGGGATATTCTTGAAGAGGTCACGAAGGGCCACCCGGTCCTCCTGAACCGCGCTCCGACATTGCACCGCCTCTCGATCCAGGCGTTTGAGCCGATCCTCATCGAAGGCGAGGCGATCCGTGTTCATCCGCTGGTCTGCACCGCCTACAATGCGGACTTCGATGGCGACCAGATGGCCGTCCACGTGCCGCTTTCGGTCGAGGCTCAACTCGAGGCCCGCATGCTCATGCTGGCGCCGAACAACATCTTTTCGCCCTCAAGCGGCAAGCCGATCACGACGCCTTCGCAGGACATTCCGCTGGGCTGCTACTACCTCACGCAAAAGCCCCGTGGCGAGGATGCCGATCCCAACAAGCGCATGCCCCTGTTCGCCAACGCCGACGAGGTCGAACTGGCTCTCGTCGAGCGTGCCATCAACACCCACACCCGCATCCGTTTCAAGAATCCGGATCTTGGGATCGAGACCGTTTACGGCGATGCTGAAAAACACGTGATCGAAACAACCGCCGGCCGTGTTGTGTTCAACCAGATTTGGCCCAAGGCGCTCGGATTCTACAACAAGGTTTGTGGCAAAAAGCAGCTCTCGGACATCATCTGGCGCTGCTACAAGGCCTCGGGCCAGCAGGAGACCGTGGAAACACTCGACCGCCTCAAGGAACTCGGCTTCCGCGAAGCCACCCGCGCTGGTGTGTCGATCGGTATCAACGACATGAAGATTCCAGCCGAGAAGGCCCAACTCCTCGAGAAGGCCTACAAGGAAATCGGAGAAGTCGAGAAGCAATACCGCCGCGGTATCATCACGGACGGCGAGCGCAAAAACAAGGTGCAGGACATTTGGACCCACACCGGTGAGGAGATCGCCAACGCGCTCTTCCGCACACTCGAATTCAACGACAACAACCGTGACATGAACCCTGTGTTCATGATGGTCGACTCCGGCGCCCGCGGCAACAGGACGCAGGTCAAGCAGCTCGCCGGCATGCGTGGCCAGATGGCCAAGCCTTCGGGTGAGATCATCGAGCAGCCGATCACCGCGAACTTCCGCGAGGGTCTCTCTGTGTTGGAGTATTTCATTTCCGCGCACGGCGCCCGCAAGGGGTTGGCGGATACAGCGCTCAAGACCGCTGACTCGGGCTACCTTACCCGCAAGCTCGTCGACGCCGCGCAGGACGTGATCATCACGATCGACGACTGCCGCACCGACAACGGCATCGTGGTTCGCCCGATTTACGAGGGCGACGAGGAGGTCGTCAGCCTCTCGACCCGCATCATCGGCCGCACCAGCTGCGAGACCGTCAAGGATCCGATCACCGGCAAGGCCGTGATCAAGAAAGACCAAATCGTCAGTGAGGAAATCGCTGCGGCCCTCGACAAGATCGGCCACGAACAACTCAAAATCCGCTCTGCCCTCACTTGCGAATCGAAGCGCGGCATTTGCGTCAAATGTTATGGCCGCAACCTCTCGACCGGCGGCATGATCAAGCTCGGCGAGGCGGTAGGCATCATTGCCGCCCAGTCGATCGGCGAACCCGGCACCCAGCTCACCATGCGAACCTTCCACGTCGGTGGTGCGGCGAGCCAGACGTTCAAGCAACCGATCATCAAAACCAAGAACGCGGGAACGATTCACTTCAAGGAACTCAAGGTTGTTGAAACCGTGGAGAACACCTTCGTCGTGCTCAATAAAAACGGCACCATCGCCCTGAACGATCCCAATGGACGCGAGCTCGAGAGCTACAATATTGTCATCGGCTCCGTCATTTCCGTGGCCGATGGATCGCATGTCAAAAAAGGCGAGACCATCGTGCAATGGGATCCCTACAACGTGCCGATCATCACCGAAAAAGCCGGCCGCATCGATTTCCGCGACATGATTCCAGGTGTGACGATCCGCCAAGAGGTGGACGAATCCACCGGCGTGCGCGGCAATGTCGTCATCGAGCATAAGGAGGATTTGCACCCGCAGATTCTCGTGGTCGATGAGGCGAAGACCGTGCTTGCCAGCTACTCGATTCCCGCCGGTGCGCACATCGAGGTCAAGGAGGGCGCCAAGGTGCCCGCCGGCCAGCGTGTCGCCCGCACCCCGCGCAAAATCGGCAAAACGAAGGACATCACCGGCGGTCTGCCGCGCGTGGCCGAATTGTTCGAAGCCCGCCGTCCGAAGGACGCTGCGGATATCGCCAAAATCGATGGCATCGTCGAGATCGGAGGCACCGTTCGTGCCAAGCGCCGCCTGATCGTCAAGGATCAGGAGACCGGAGCCGAGGAGGAACACCTCATTCCGCTCAACAAGCACATCATTGTCTTCAAGGGCGATCTGGTCAAAAAGGGTCAGCAACTCACAGAAGGCCCTGTCGTGCCCCACGAGATTCTCGACATCTGCGGCCCGCAGGAACTCCAGGAGCACCTCTTGAACGAGGTCCAGGAGGTCTACCGTCTGCAGGGCGTGGAGATCAACGACAAGCACATCGAGATCATCGTGCGCCAGATGCTTCGCAAGGTGAAAATCACCGAGCAGGGCGACACCTCGCTCCTCTGGGGAGATCAGGTCGACCGCCTTGTCTTCGAGGCCGAAAACGAGGCGACTATCGCGAAGGGCGGCATGCCGGCCGAGGCGAATCCAGTTCTTCTCGGCATCACGAAGACCGCTCTCGAGACCGACAGCTTCATCTCCGCGGCGTCCTTCCAAGACACAACGCGGGTATTGACCGAGGCGGCCACTCTTGGCAGGGTGGATCGTCTCCGCGGCTTCAAGGAGAACGTGATCATGGGGCATCTCATCCCCGCGGGAACGGGCTTTGAAACCAACCGCAACATCCAAATCTCCCAACTCGGCGAGCCTGTTGGACAGTCCGCCACGGAAGAATCACAAAAAGCCGCCAGCTAATCCCACAACCACACCATGTCAGAAGAATCAGCAACTCAACCGAACGTCGAACTCATGACCGAGCTTCTTGAGGCAGGCGTTCATTACGGCCACCAGACCAAGCGATGGAACCCCAAGATGCGGGATTACATCCTTGAGGAGAAAAACTCGATCTACATCATCGATCTGGGGCTGACGATTGACCAACTGCAAAGCGCGGCGGACTTCCTCCGCGAAGTGGTGCGCGGGGGCAAAAAAATCCTCCTCGTCGGGACCAAAAAACAGGCCCAGGAAGCGGTGAAGGAAGCGGCGGAGACAACAGGCCAATTCTACGTGAACCAGCGCTGGCTCGGTGGCACGCTCACCAATCTCACGACGATCCGCCGCAGCGTGGCCCGCTTGAAGGAAATCCAAGCCTTGGAGAAATCCCCGGCATTCGCCCGCATCAACAAGGCCGAGGCATCATCCATTCGCCGCGAGGGCACGAAGCTCCTCCACAACCTTGGAGGCATCCTCGACATGGACAAGCAACCCGACGCTATGGTCGTGATCGATACCGTCCGCGAGGAAATCGCCGTCGCGGAAGCCAATCGTCTCGGCATTCCGATCATCGCGATCGTCGATACGAACAGCAACCCGGAGAAGATCGACTACCCGATCGCTGGGAATGACGATGCGATCCGCTCGATCCGCGTCATCCTGTCGAAGCTTGTGGGAGCCATTCTCGAAGGCAAAGGCACTGCCGCCAAGGCCCGTAGGCCAGAGTTGGCCGCTGTCTCGGAGTAGAGTCTCAAGTTTTAAGTTTAAAGTTTTAAGCTGCGCCGAAATTGAAGTCCCTGTCGGCTTCCAACTTCAAACTTGAAACCCAAGACGCCCAATGTCCGATCCGGCCCACGAGCCACGTCCACTTAAAACTTAATTCTCAAAACCTAAAACTTGAATCCCATGTCAGAAATTTCAGCAGCACTCGTCAAAGAACTCCGCGAAAAAACCAACGCGGGAATGATGGATTGCAAAAAAGCCCTCGCGGAAGCTGAGGGTGACCTCACAAAGGCCGAGGACATCCTTCGCAAAAAAGGCATCGCCAGCGCCGGCAAGAAAGCCGACCGCGCGGCGAAGGACGGCATTGTCGCCTCTTATATCCACATGCAGGGTAAAGTCGGAGTGCTGGTTGAGATCAACTGCGAGACCGACTTCGTGGCCAAAAACGAGATCTTCCGCGATTTCGTGAAGGATGTGACATTGCATATCGCCGCGTCGCACCCACTCTACGTGAACCGCGAAGAGGTGCCTGAATCCGTGGTAGCCCGCGAGCGCGAGATCGCCGCTGCACAGGTGCAGGGCAAGCCCGCGAATATCGTGGAGAAAATCGTCGATGGCAAAATCGACAAGTTCTACAGCACGATCTGCCTTGCGGAGCAGGCGTTCATCAAAAACCCCGAGGTCAGCATCAAGGATCTCGTGGCTTCGAAAATCGCCGAACTCGGCGAGAACATCGTGATTCGCCGCTTCACCCGCTACACGCTGGGCGAGTCGCTCTCCTGAGTCGCTCAAAGCAGCGCGCAAGCCCTTTTCAACCGCCGTCCCGCACTCCGGGGCGGCGTTTGTGTTTTTGGAGGGTGCGACGCGTGCTATAAGGAACGGGCATGAATTCGGGCGACAATCTCACGGGTTCCCTGCTGGTGGCCCATCCATCCTTGCGGGATCCCAATTTCCGCCGGTCGATAGTGTTTCTTTCGCAGCACAGCGCGGAGGATGGCGCGGTGGGCTTTGTGCTGAACAGGCCGGTGGACGTGTTCCAACAGGAGGAAAATCCCGACATTCCTGTGTATTTTGGCGGGCCGGTCGATGCCGGAACGATGCTGTTGGCTAGCATCCAGTGGCGTGAGAACCCGGCGCTGGTCGCGTTTCGCGCGTTCGGGGCGGTGGATGATGTGGCCGACCGCGAGGGGTGGGAAAACGGGTTGAGGATTTTTGTCGGCTACTCGGGGTGGACCGCCGGACAATTGGAGCACGAGATCGAGCACAACTCGTGGATTGTGATTCCACCCACGCGAAGCCTCATTCTGATGGAGGCTCCCGAGACGGCCTGGATCGAGATCATGAGAAATTCCGGCCCGTTTCTCAGATTGATGGCCGAGGCACCGGATGATCCGTCGCTGAACTGACCGCCTCAATAAACGCCGCAAGGTCGCGCGGTGGGATGTCGCGCTGGCCGCGGGAAATCTCCAGCAGGATGCGGGTGTGGCGGGAGAGTTCGGTGGCATTGGTGCGCTCGGCGATGTCGCTTGGCTCGCCGAGAGTGTTCAGCACGATGCCTGGGCACTGCAGGTTTCTCGAGCGGATGCTCTCCAGCGTGAGGAGTGTGTGGTTGAGGCAGCCAAGGCGGTTTGCGACCACTGGCACGACAGGCAACCCCAGGCGCACGGCGAGGTCGGCAAGGGTCTCAGAGTCATTGATCGGCACGAGCCATCCGCCGGCGCCTTCGACAAGAACCGTGGAGTGGGGGAGGGAGTCAAACCACGAGGCCATCGCGTCCAGCGAGAGCGTCTTTCCCTCTAATCGGGCGGCAACCGAGGGGGCAGCCGGAGCGGCAAGCCACGCCGGCGTGGTTTCTATTTCCGAAAGCACATGCCCCGAGGCGTCGCGCAGGAGATCGATATCGCCACGGTCGCCGCAGCAGAATGGCTTTACAGCGACAGCGGGAACGCCCGAGCGGCGCAGGGCGGTTGTGAGCAGCGTGGTCGTGTAGGTTTTTCCAACGCCGGTGTCGGTGCCGGTGAGGAAGACCTTCATTTGTCCGACGAGGTCAACTCGAGAAACACGCTTTCGAGCGAGCGCTCGGGTTGGCGCGTGGCGACGAGTTCCGCGGAGGAGCCTGCAACAAGTTCCTCGATGCGCGAGGCGAGTTCGGGTGTGGCGTTCTGCACCACGAATTCGGTTTGGTTTTTGATCCGCACCAGGTCGTCGAGCACCCCCTCGCGGATCATCTCGCCTCGGGCCATGATGCCCACGCGATCGCAGATTTCCTGGACCTGTTCGAGCAGGTGGGAAGTGAGAAGCACGGTCTTGCCGCGTTTCTTCAGGTCGAGTATGAGGTCGCGAATCTGGTGCGAGCCAGCGGGATCGACTCCGGCGGTTGGCTCGTCGAGCACCACCAGACGGGGATCGTGGATCAATGCCTGCGCGAGTCCGATGCGTTGGAGCATGCCTTTGGAAAATCCGCTGACCCGCCTGTCGCGGGCGTCCTCGAGCCCAACGAGCGGAATCAGCTCGTCGATCCGCTTGGCGAGCGCTTTCCCCCCGAGGCCGCAGATTTTTCCATGGAAGGCGAGGAGTTCGGCGGCGGTGAGGAATTTGTGGAAGTAGGGATTCTCGGGCAGGAACCCCACATCGATGCGGCTGTGGTAGTCGCGACTGTCCATTCCGAAAATGTGTGCCTCGCCATGGGTGGGAGTGATGAGGCCGAGGAGCATTTTCAGCGTGGTGCTCTTGCCGCTGCCGTTCGGGCCGAGCAGTCCGTAGACCTCGCCCGACTCGACAGTGAGGCTGACGTTTTTCACCGCAACGATGCGGCGCCGGCGCAGGGGAACGGGAAAGATCTTTGTCAGGTTGCGGATGTCGACAGCAGGAGTGTTCATGGGATGATGGTGAAGCCGCGCAGGTCTTCGGGGCGCGGGGTTTCTGTGGCGCTCTCGAGGGTGATATGGCCCGCCAGAGCGCTGCTGCGGATGCCTTCCAGAAATGCCTCGACCTCCGCTCCGTCGCCGCTGGCGAGGAGTTCCACGCGGCCGTCAGGCAGGTTTGCGACCGTTCCGGAGACGTCGTATTCGCGGGCGAGCATTTTCACAGTATAGCGGAATCCCACTCCCTGCATGCGCCCCTCGTAGTGGACCTTCAGGGTTTTCATGGGCGGATCTGGCCCTCCCCGCGGATGAGGTATTTGTAGGTGGTGAGTTCCTCGAGGCCCATGGGCCCCCGGGCGTGGAGTTTGTCTGTGCTGATGCCGATCTCCGCGCCGAAGCCAAACTCGCCGCCGTCGGTGAAGCGGGTCGAGGCGTTCCAATACACCGTCGAGGAATCCACCGAGGCAAGGAACTCCTCAGCGGTTTGTGGGTTTCCAGTGACGATCGCGTCGCTGTGGTGCGAGCCGTGCGTCTCTATGTGCGCGATGGCGGCGGCCGTGTCGTCGACGACACTCACGGAGAGGATGAGGTCGAGCCACTCGGTGCGCCATGTGGCGTCGTCCGCCGCGCGGAGCTTGGGATAGCCGAGCAAGGAGAGTTTTTCATATGCGCCGGCATCCGCCACGAATTCCACGCCTTTTTCTGCAAACGCTGGCGCGGCGAGCGCGAAAAACGCGTCGGCGATGTCGTGGTGCACGAGGAGTGTCTCCATGGCATTGCACACGCCGGGGCGCTGGCATTTCGAGTTGATGGCGATCCCGAGGGCCATCGGTAAATCGGCCTCGCGGTCCACATACACATGGCAGATGCCGTCGTAATGCTTGATCACCGGCATGCGCGCGGCGGTGACGACAGCCTCGATAAGCGAGTGCCCGCCGCGGGGAATGATGACATCCATGAACTCGTCCATGGCCGCCATGATTTTGACCGCCTCGCGGTCCTTTGTCGGGATGAGTTGGATCGAGTGGTCGGGCAGGCCGGCATTGAGCCCTCCGGCTTGGAGCGCCTTGGCGATGGCGAGGTTCGATGCGAGCGCCTCAGACCCGCCGCGCAGGATGACGGCGTTCCCGGTTTTCAGGCAGAGCACACCGGCGTCGGCGGTCACATTCGGGCGCGATTCATAGATGATGCCGATGACTCCGATCGGTGTGCGGATTTTTTGGATGCTAATGCCATTCGGGCGGGTCCACTCGCGGAGGATTTCGCCGACGGGATCGGCGAGCCCGGCAACCTGGCGGATGCCGTCCGCCATGCCCGCGACGCGCTCGGAGGTGAGGCGGAGGCGATCGATCGAGGCTTTGGTGAGGCCGTTTTTCTCGGCGGCGGCGATGTCCTCGGCATTCGCGGCGAGAATTTCCGGTGAGCGCACGATCAGTTCGTCCGCCATGGCGGTGAGGATGGCGTTCTTTTGTTTCGCATCGAGGCGGGCCAGTGCCCTCGAGGCGGCGCGAGCGTGGCGGCCGATTGTGTGGATTTCCTGTTCGAGTGTGGTCATGAGGAGTTCTCCCAAGATGAAACGCGGCCGGGCCGGCTCAAATATCGCGACAACAATGAACCTGAAGATTTTTTTCCGAAAGCAGTTTCTCTCTTGATCATGGCGAAGCGGGTTGGTGTCCTCTGCAACATCTTGTGAACCGGTTTTTTTCCAGTGTCGTGGTGGCGGGGTGGATCGCTTGCGCATCGGCGTTTGCCCAAGCCGAGATCGAGCGCGAGTTGGCGGAAAGCTCCGAGCAGCACATGCGCGAGGAGCTGGGGGTGAACCCCGTGACCTCGCCTTCGATCGCAGGATTACTACAGGATCTCGAGGCCTTCCGTCCCGTTCCCCTCAAGCTGATCCAGGAAACAGACCACACGATCGGGTTCAATAACCGGCTTCAAACGGCGTTGCATTTCGGTTCGATGGTGGCGGACGGCTTCATGCTCACAATCGCCGAGCGGCCGCAGGATGTTCAAACCATCGGCCGCGAGTTGATTCGCCAATCCCGCGCCCTCGGGGTGGGAGGCAAGCTGACCTCGCGGAGCAAGAGCCTCTTTGAGTTCAGCGACAAGGGGGACTGGGTCGGGATGAGAGAGGAGTTGATCCGCACGCAGGAGGACGTCGAGGAATCCATGATGGAACTGCACGACGAGGAAATGGCACACATGGTGAGCCTCGGGGGGTGGTTGCGTGGGTTTCAGCTCGGGGCCACAAGCACGGTCGAGCGCTACTCGATCCAAAAGGCGGAGATTCTCGCGCGCCTTACGATCATGGACTACTTCCTCGACCGGTTGGACACCTTGAACCCGAATCTCAAATCCACCGAGATGGTGACGGCGTTCATTGCCAAGATTCGCGACATCCGGCGTGTGGTGCTCGAGACGCAAGGGAGTGCGCCGACGCCCGCCCAGGTTGAAACGATGCGCAAGCTCGCCGACGAGGCCGAGGCGATCGCAACGGCGAAGGTCGATGGCGACGGGCGCTTGATCGAGAAATTGAACCTCTGATCCGCTTGCGTCTCGACAGTCCGGTTCCCTACCGATAGGAAAAGCAGCCTTGTTTTTATGAATATTCTGAATGCGATGATGAAGCCGGAGGTCTTTCTGGTATGGACCTCGCTCGCGAAGACCATTGGGTTGCTTGGATTGATCCTCGGGTTGGTGTCCTACACGGTATACGCTGAGCGGAAAATCTGCGCTTGGATCCAAGACCGCGTCGGGCCAAACCGCACGGGCATTCCGCTCACAAAAATCCGTATCCAAGGTCTCGGCCAGCCCATCGCGGATGCCTTGAAGCTCCTCCTGAAGGAAAATTTCATCCCGAATGAGGTGAACAAATTCTACTACTACATCGCGCCCAAGCTCACGATGGTGCCTGCGATTCTGGTGCTGGCGGTGCTGCCCTTTGGAAGCTCGCTTTTCGGAGTGCCGATGGTCATCGCGAACATCGATATCGGTGTCCTGTATGTCTTTGCGGTGTCATCGCTTGGAGTCTACGGCATCGTCCTCGCCGGTTGGGCATCGAACTCCAAATACCCGTTCCTCGGGGGTATCCGCTCAAGTTCGCAGATGATTTCCTACGAGTTGGCGCTCGGGTTGTCAGTGATCCCGGTGTTCATGATCTGCGGCACGCTCAACCTGCAGGACATCGTGCTCTGGCAGAGGGAAAACGGGTGGATGGTCTTTCCGTGGTGGCCGAAGGGATTCGAGGTGGAAATGCTGCTCAAGGGGGATTTCAAGGCAGTGCTTGGGACCTTCGAGGCGGGCGTCTCGCTGTCGCGCATCCTGATCTGGGTGCCGATGCTCCTATCGTTTGTCATTTTTCTCGTCGCCATGTTCGCGGAGACGAACCGCGCGCCGTTCGATCTTCCTGAGGCCGAGCAGGAGTTGGTCGGCGGGTATCACACCGAATACTCAGGCATGGGATTCGCCCTTTTCTTCCTCGGTGAATACGCCGCGATGATCGCCGGATCGGGCGTGATCGTGACCTTGTTTTTGGGCGGGTGGACGCTGCCGTTGATTCCTGACGGGTCGTTCCCCGGCGTGGCTGGTGTGCTGTTCGGCCTGATCAATATCGGAGTGTTCTTCGCGAAGGTGTGCGCATTGTTGGTCTTCTTCATCTGGGTGCGCTGGACCGTGCCACGGTTCCGCTACGACCAGTTGATGAAGCTCGGTTGGTATTTCTTCTTTGAGTTGGCGCTGGTGAATATCTTCATCACCGCCTTTGTGCTGGCCTACGTGAAGTAATCCCGCCACTGCCATGCAAGTTCTTCGACCCGGCGACAAGGGCTACGAGAAGGCCCTCACGAGCTTGAACCGGCGGTATGTCGCTGACCCCTCGGTGCGCGCGACTGTGGAGGAGATTTTAAAAAACGTCGAGGCGGCCGGAGACAATGCGCTCATCGACTACACGAAGAAGTTCAACGGTCCCGAACTCGTCGCAACCAGGATTCCGGTCTCCCCGGCGGAGGTCGCCGAGGCGCTGAACGGGCTTGAGCCTGCCACCCGCAAGGCGATCGAGGCCGCGAGGACGAATGTGCGGGCCTTCGCCAAGCGCAGCCTGCGCAAGAGCTGGTTCATGAAAAACCGCCAAGGCACGGTGACCGGCGAGCGGTTCGACCCCTTCAAGCGCGTTGGCATCTATATTCCCGGAGGAACCGCTCCACTGGTCTCCACGGCGGTCATGACCTGCACGCTGGCTCATACGGCAGGCGTGCCCGAGATCGTCGCAGTGACGCCCGTCGGACCGCGAGGGCCGCGTGCACCCTGCGCTGCTGGCCGCGTTGGCCTTGTGCGGAGCCACGGAAATCTACCGTGTCGGCGGCGCCCAAGCGGTGGCGGCGCTCGCCTTCGGCACAAAAACAATCCGGCCGGTTCAAAAAATTTTCGGCCCCGGCAACGCATATGTTGTCGAAGCCAAAAGGCAGGTCTTCGGCACGGTAGCCATCGATTTGCTGCCTGGTCCGAGCGAGGTGCTCGTCATCGCCGACAAGACCGCGAACCCCGCATGGGTGGCGGCCGATTTGCTCGCCCAGGCTGAGCACGGGCATGGCAGCCAGGCGATTCTTGTGACCGATTCCGCAAAAATTCTAAGCGCCGTCGAAAAAGCGGTGGCCCGCCAAGTGAAGCTCTCGAAGCGCCCAGCCGAACTTGCCAAGGCGCTCCAGGCGACGCGCTTGATTCTGGTGCGCGACATGGACGAGGCCGTTCGTGTGGCCAACAACTACGCTGCCGAACACGTGGCGATCGCAACCGACAGCCCCGGCGAGATCGCCCTGAGACTCCAAACAACAGGCGCTGTTTTTCTCGGTGGCCTGTCGCCTGTCGCAGGCGGAGATTTTCTCGCCGGGCCGAGCCACGAGCTTCCCACCGGCGGTGCGGGAAAATCCTTCGCGGGGCTCACTGTCGACCAGTTCCAACGCCGCACGAGCGTCGTCATGTTTGACGAATCCTCGCTGCGCGCCTCGCTGCCACACCTTGAGACATTCAGCGCGATCGAGGGCCTCGATGCCCACGGGCGCTCCGCATCCATCCGCCTGGCCAAGTGATTTGGAGCATCAGGAATTCCCGCCTCGATCTCTCGCGCAGGGGCCTAGTCATGGGAATCCTCAATGCCACGCCCGATTCGTTTTCCGACGGCGGTTCGTTCATGGAGCCCGCCGCCGCATGTGATCACGGAATGAAAATGCTCGATGACGGCGCGGATATCCTCGATGTCGGGGGCGAGTCGACGAGGCCAGGCGCGGAAAGCGTGCCGGCGGCTGAGGAGTTGCGCCGCGTCATTCCTGTCATCCGCGCCCTCCGTGCCCGGACCGAAGCGCCCATATCCATCGACACCTGCAAGGCGACGGTGGCCGCCGCAGCCATTGAGGCTGGAGCGGATATTGTCAACGATGTCACCGGCCTGTGCGGCGATCCTGAAATGATACCGCTGGTTGCGAGGTCTGGTGTTGGCGTGGTGGTCATGCACATGCGCGGCGAACCCCGCACGATGCAGTTGGATCCCGTCTACGAGGATGTCTTGCGCGAGGTCGGGGAATTTTTTCGACAGGCACTGGATGCCGCGATAACTTCGGGTATCGACCCGATGCGCATCGTTCTCGACCCAGGAATCGGATTTGGAAAAACCCCCGAGCACAACAGGCAGTTGCTCCGCGGGCTTTCCTTATTCGCGGGGTTCGGGAGGCCGCTGCTGATCGGAGTGTCGCGCAAGTCGTTCCTCGGGTGGATCGCCGGTTCGCCGCGCATCGAGGACAGGCACTGGCCAGGGGTGGCATTGACCTCCTGCTGCCGCGAGCGCGGGGCGCGCATTTTCCGGGTGCACGATCCGAAACCCCACAAGGAGGCGCTTCGAATGACCGAGGCGATTCTGGGAGATGCTTGACGCTGTTCTCTCCTTTCTCCAGTCCCAGTGGACCTCGGGCGTCGAGATCATCATCCTCGCGGCGGTTATTTATTACATCTACCTTTACCTCCGCGGCACCCACGGCGCACGCATCCTGATCGGTCTCGCGCTGGTGTTCCTCACACTCACGCTCGTTTCTCAGTTGCTGAATCTCGAGGTGATCGGTTGGTTGCTCCGGAGCATCTCTGTGTTTCTTGCGATCGCTTTGGTGGTGATCTTCCAACCCGAACTGCGCCGTGCCCTCACCGAGCTGGGAAGCCACCGGTTTTTCACAACCGGGGTGGAGGAAAAGGAAACCATCGAGGTGATCACCGATGCCGTGTTCGAGTTGTCGAGCAAGGGGTTCGGTGCGCTCATCGCGATCGAGCGCGACCTCAGCCTGAAAGCCATCGTGGAGACCGGAGTCGCCCTCGATGCCAAGTTCTCCAAGGAACTCGCGTTGACAGTGTTTCACCCTAAAACCGTTCTGCACGACGGCGGTATGGTGGTTGCCGGAGACCGCATCGTCGCGGCGGCATGCATCTTTCCGCTGACCCAGCGCGAGGATCTCGACAGGGACCTTGGCCTGCGCCACCGCGCGGGGCTTGGACTGGGCGAGGAGTCGGATGCGGTTTCGTTGATCGTGTCCGAGGAAACCGGCCAGGTTTCGATTTGCCACCGCGGAGTCATCGAGCGCAACTTGGGTGTCGAGAAGTTCCGCGAACGCCTCAACCAGCTTCTTTTCCACGAACAGTATGAAAACAATCCTCCTCAACAACTGGCAGGCCAAGCTCGTGAGCCTGATCCTGGCGTTCGCCCTGTGGTATCTCATCAAGCAGAACGTCGGCAGGACACCCCAGCGGTTTGAATTCATGAAAGAAACAACAACCCAGAAAAATCGCTAAATGAGCGGCACTCATCGCAAATTGTTCGGGACCGACGGAGTCCGCGGGGTGGCCAATATCGAGCCGGTGACCGCCGAAACGGCATTGAAGCTCGGGCGCGCGGCGGCGCATGTCTTTGCGGAATGCCGCTCCGCCAAGCACTCCGGTCGCCTGCGGATCGTTCTCGGGAAGGACACGCGCCTCTCGGGCTACATGCTGGAAAACGCCATGGTCGCCGGGTTGACCTCGCTTGGGGCGGATGTCCTGCTGATCGGTCCGCTGCCCACGCCCGGTGTGGCCTACATCACCCGCTCCCTGCGCGCTGATGCGGGCATCGTGCTCTCGGCGTCCCACAATCCCTACGAGGACAATGGCATCAAATTTTTCCGCCACGACGGATACAAGCTCGACGACGACATCGAGGCGCGCATCGAGCATCTCGTCTTCAGCGGCGAGATCGAAAATATCCGCCCCACCGCCACGAAGATCGGCAAGGCGATGCGCATCGACGACGCGCTTGGCCGCTATGTCGAGTTCGCCAAGCAGAGCTTCCCACGCGGACTCACGCTCGAGCCGCTGCGCATCGCGCTGGATTGCGCGAATGGCGCCGCTTACAAGTCGAGCCCATGGATTCTCCGCGAACTCGGCGCGGAGGTCGTCGTGATCCACAACCAACCGAACGGCACAAACATCAACACCAACTGCGGCAGCACGCACCCGGAGCAAATCCAGGCCCTGGTGCGCGACTCCAAGGCCCATATTGGGATCACACACGACGGCGATGCCGATCGTGTGTTGCTCTGCGACGAGCACGGCGACTTGGTGGACGGCGACGAGATCATGGCCATCGCCGCGGTCGATTCCCTCCGCCGGGGATGCCTCGAGGGGAACACTCTTGTGGCCACAGTGATGAGCAATTTCGGCTTGGACGAGACACTTGAGGCCCACGGCGGGCGTGTGCTCCGCGCCAAGGTCGGAGACCGCTATGTCATCGAAGAAATGCTCCGCCACGGGCACAATGTCGGCGGCGAGCAAAGCGGGCACATGATTTTCCGCGACTTCGCCACCACCGGCGACGGGATCGTGAGCGCTCTTCAAATCCTCCGCGTCATGATCGAAACAGGGAAACCCTTGAGCGAACTCAAGCAGGTGCTGAAAAAATATCCCCAGGCCCAACGCAACCTGCGCGTGAAAGAGAAGCCGCCTCTCGAGGCGCTAACGGAAGTCCAAACCCACCTCGCTGCCGCCGAGGCCGAGTTGAACGGCAAAGGCCGCGTTCTCCTGCGCTATTCCGGCACCGAGCCGAAAGTCCGCCTCCTCATCGAAGGCCGCGACCAAGAGGTGATCGACCGACATGCCGACTGTATCGCCTCGGCCCTCGCTGAAGCAATCGGGCAAGCATGACGCCTGCCCAATCGGAGATGGAAACCTGTTTCAATCCGTTTGGACAGGTGAAGCTCTTGGCAAATCGGGGATATTGACCTTGCAAAAAACGGCTCCATTATTGTGCTACGATGAAAACAGCGACCGTTCGAGACTTGCGAAACCGCTACACCAGTGTGTTGCGCTGGATCAAGGCGGGGGAGAATGTTCTTATCACTCAGCGAGGTGTTGTGATTGCCCGATTGAGTCCTGAAACAGCTCAAGGTTCAGAAGTAGTAGATTGGTCTTCCAGTCCAGAGGTCCGTAGGGACCGTAGCGGGGAGCATGTGCTGAGTGCGGAACAATCGGCTGCGCTTTTGGCCGAGGCTGGCGGAAAATGGTGATTTACTGCGACACCAGTTTCTTGTTTTCCCTTTACGGAAACGATGCACACAGCCCGAACGCTGTGGCATGGGCGTCTCAGAATACAAAACCTGTCTTCCTGAACAGCCTGACACACTTCGAGTTTGGGAACGCTCTGAGGTTCGCCGAGTTTCGGAAAGCGATCCCATCTGGTTTCGCTGCTCTGTATTGGGCTGGATTCGAAACGGCCATCTCACAGGAAAGATTGGTCGTGGCCACGTCCAATCTCGCCACTGTGCTCGAAGAATCGAAGCGACTTTCCGGGATTTACACTCTGACAGCCGGGCATCGAGGGTTTGATATTCTTCATGTGGCAAGCGCCATCAAAATGGAGGCGACACATTTCCTGACATTTGACGGGAACCAGAAAAAACTCGCCGAAGCGGAAGGACTCATCGTGCCGGTGTGAAAGAGTTTTGTGTGAAACCCGTGCGTTGGAATTTGCGTTGAGTCGCCGCGGTGGATGTTCCATTCTGCACCATGACCATGAAACCGATCACCTTGGCGCTTGTTTCGATCTTTTGTCTTTGCGCGAATCTGCCGGCGCAAACCGGATTGGCTCCGCTGCCGCCGGATGGCTTTGTGACGCTCGAGACAATTGTGGGCGATTTCTCGAAGTCCGTCACCGCAGCGCTTCAGAAATACAACGGCATGCGGATTTGCGTGTATGGGAGGGTGGGGAAAATCACGCAGGACGGCGGTGAGGAGGGGGTTCCGCTTGCTGTGTTCATGCAGTTGCCAACGGTCCAGACGCCCGATGTGAAGGCGGTGTTCGATCCCGACTACATCGCCTCTGGCGGGGTGTTGGTGGCGAACAACGAGACCAAAGCCACGGTCTCCACCACCAATTGGAATGGCGATGTGCTTCAAAAGAATTCGTTTATCGTTCAAGGCGAGAACATCGCCGTGCGCGGGACCTTCGACAATTTCATCGCCGGAGACATTGTTCTGAAAAATAGCTTCAAGCTCGGCCCTGAGGAACTGGCCAAAAAGCTCGCAGAGCACGGCATCGCCAACGACTAACTTGAGCGATTTTGTCTACCCGAAATCCTACGATGTGATCGTGATCGGTGCCGGGCATGCCGGCATCGAGGCAGCGCTGGCGTCGGCCCGACTGGGTTGCGAGACGCTTCTCCTCACGCAAAACGCCGATACCGTGGGGCAGATGTCCTGCAATCCCGCGATCGGCGGTCTTGCCAAGGGCCACATGGTGCGCGAGATCGACGCCCTCGGCGGCATCATGGGACTCAACGCCGACGCCACCGGCATCCAATTCCGCATGCTCAACGCCACGAAGGGCCCGAGCGTTCGCGCGCCGAGGGCGCAGTGCGACAAAAAAGCCTACCAATTCCGCATCAAGGCGATTCTCGAAAGGCAGCCGGGGCTCGATTTGAAGCAGGCCAACGTGTCGCGCCTGATCACCGGAGAAAACGGCGTGGAGGGGTTGGAGACGAGCTTCGGCATTCGCTTCAACGCTCCCGCGGTGGTTGTCACCACTGGCACATTCATGCGCGGGCTCCTGCATGTCGGCCTGCGCAATCAAAGCGGCGGAAGGCTGGGAGACTCGGTGTCGACCTTCAGCGACTGCCTCCGCGACCTTGGCTTCGAGGTTGAGCGGTTCAAGACCGGCACGCCCTGCCGGTTGCTCGCGCGCAGCATCGATTTTTCAATATGCGATCCGCAGCACGGCGACGACCCGCCACCGCTATTCAGTTACATGGCCGACACGATCCGCCGCGGCGAGGACGATCTCCACACGCTGAACGAATGGCGCGAAGGGGCATTCCACGCGCGCCAGATTCCCTGCTGGATCACGCACACGAATGAAAAAACCCACGAGATCATTCGAGCGAACCTCCACAAGTCGCCGATGTATTCCGGGGTGATCGAAGGCGTGGGGCCGCGCTACTGCCCGAGCATCGAGGACAAGGTGGTCAAATTCTCCCACAAGGACCAGCACCAGCTCTTCCTCGAGCCCGAGGGGCGGCATACCGACGAGATTTATGTGAACGGCATTTCAACCAGCCTGCCGTTCGACGTGCAATACGCGTTCATCCGTAGCATCAGAGGGCTTGAGAACGCCGAGATTCTTCGCCCCGGCTACGCGGTCGAGTATGACTACTGCCCGCCCACCCAGCTCCACACCACGCTCGAGACAAAGCGCATGCCGGGCCTGTATTTTGCCGGGCAGATCAATGGCACCTCGGGCTACGAAGAGGCCGCGGGGCAGGGCTTGGTCGCCGGAGCGAATGCCGCATTGAAGCGCCTCGGCAGGCCCGCGCTGGAGATCGCGCGCCACGAGGGCTACCTCGGAGTCATGCTCGACGACCTCGTCACGCGCGGCACGCCTGAGCCCTACCGCATGTTCACGAGCCGCGCGGAATACCGTCTCCTCCTGCGCCAGGACAATGCCGACCTGCGCCTCACCGGCAAAGCCGTCGATCTTCGGCTGGTGGACGGATTGAGGGAGTCAAGATACCGCGAAAAAACGGCCCGCTTGGCTGAACTCAAGGCGCGCCTCGGCGAGTTCAAGGTGGATGCCGTGCCATTGGGGCTGTGGCTCAAGCGTCCCGAAAATTCCCATGCCGCGCTGCCGGAGGCGATCGCCTCTCAATTTCCGGCGGATGTCTGGATGCAGGTGGAAACCGATCTCAAGTATGCCGGCTACATCCAGCGCCAGGAGGAGCAGATCGCCCGCACCGCCCGCCACGAGGGGAAGAAAATCCCCGATTGGATCGACTACACCGCGATCAAGGGCCTCCGCACCGAGGCTGTGCAGAAACTTTCCGCGGTCCGCCCAGAAACCCTCGGCCAAGCCTCGCGCTTGAGCGGCGTCACGCCGTCGGATATCGCATTGCTCGGCGTCTGGATCGTTCGCGGAGCTGAGATGCCCACCACTACCACATGAGCACACCCAATCGCATCGACACCACATTCGAGAATCTCAAGGCCGCCGGGAAATCCGGGTTCATCGCCTACATCACAGCAGGCGACCCCAGTCTTGCCGACACGGCCGCAATTGCCGTCGCGCTGGAGCGCGCGGGTGTCGATATCCTCGAGTTGGGCATTCCCTTTTCGGACCCCTTGGCCGACGGACCCACGATCCAAGCCGCTTCCGGGCGTGCCATCGCCGCTGGGGCGACGGTAGCGGGCGTGCTGGAGGCAGTGCGGACTATTCGCAAAACATCGCAAATCCCCATCGTGCTCTTCACGTATCTGAACCCGGTTTACATCTACGGCTTCGAGCGTTTCCATGCCGATGCGGCCGCCGCAGGAGCCGATGGACTATTGATTTTGGACCTGCCGCCCGACGAAGCTGCGCGGAATAACGAACTCATGGCCTCTCACGGCCTCCTGCCGATTCGCCTGATCGCACCCACCACTCCCGCGCAGCGCATGGAACTGATCGCGAAATCCGCGCAGGGGTTCATCTACTATGTCTCCCGGGAAGGCGTCACCGGCGAGCAAACCAGTCTCGCCGACGACATCGCCGCGCAGGTCGCGCAAATCCGCTCGCATACCAACCTGCCCATCGCCGTTGGGTTCGGGATTTCAACACCCGAGCAGGCCGCCGAGGTCGCGAGGCGCTCGGACGCCGTCGTGGTCGGTAGCGCGATCGTGCGCCGCATCGGCGAGCATGGGGCGTCTTCGGGCCTCGCGGAGCATGTGCACGATTTTGTGGCACCGATCGGATCCGCGGTGAAATCGGCAAGGTAGGGAATCGACCCGCCTTGCCACGCCTCGCACGCCCTGCTTTGTTGAGCCGATGGATGCCCCTGAATTGTTCGAGTGGTCGGATTTGTCGGGCGGTGCGGACGCTTTTCAGCGCTTCTCGCCGCCGGTGCGGTTGGGGGTGTTCGGTGATCCTGTGGAACATTCGCGGTCCCCAGTATTCCACAATGCCGCCCTCAAGGCGTGTGGGATTCCAGTCGCCTACACACGCCTGCATGTCGATGCCACGCACTTCCCCGAGGCGCTTCGAGCCTTGCCTGCGGCGGGGTTTTTAGGGGCGAATGTCACGATCCCCCACAAGGCCGCCGCGTTGGCGGGGGTCGATGAGGTCGACGACTACGCGCGCGCCTCGGGAAGCGTGAACACAGTCGTGGTCGATGGGCAGAGGCTCATCGGCTTCAATACCGACGGGCCGGGTCTCTCGCGGGCAATCCGCGAGGAGTTTCTTGTGGATTTGAAGGATCTTCGGGTTGTGCTGCTTGGTGCCGGTGGCGGCGCCGGGCGCGCCATCGCGGTGCAATGCGCTATGGAAGCCTGCGAGCGCCTTGTGCTGGTGAATCGATCCGTCGAAAAAGCGCAGGCATTGGCGGCCGAACTCGCCCCGCGCTTCCGCTCTGAAAAACCCGCCGGACCTGTCGAACGTCTGGTGGCGATTCCCCATGACGAATCGGCGCTCGCGCGCGAGTTGGAGCACGCGGATTTGGTGATCAATGCCACGGCGCTCGGCATGAAACGCAGCGATCCCCCTGCGTTGCCCGCCCGCTTGATATCTCCGAGCCTTCTCGTTTACGACACGGTCTACTCCGGAGGCGCGACGAGGTTGCTCGAGGACGCCGCCGCCGCTGGAGCGCGCACCGCAAACGGTCTTTCAATGCTGCTGCACCAAGGCGCGCTTTCCTTTGAAATCTGGTTCAATCGCCCCGCTCCCCTCGAGGTGATGCGCCAAGCCCTGTTTTCCACGCCATGATCCTCACCATCGCCTTCACCCAATTTGTCTTCGCCTCGCTCGGCATGCTTGCTCTTCGTGTGCTGCTAAAGGCCGGAGGCTACGCTGCGAACGTGGAGGACATGTTTCCCCGGTTTCCCGTGTGGCTTTCCCACAATGGATTCCTCCTCTTTCTGGTGCCTCTACTCTGGTCTGCGTTCGCCTCGCTTTGCGTCCACAAAGACAGCGGATTGCTGGGCGAATCCACAGCCCGTGTGACCGGAGTTGCCGGAATTGTGGGAATTTTTGCCGTCTGCTTTTACGCGGCATGGCTCCTCATTTAGGGTTTTTCTCCTGTTTTTGAGCCTTTTCACAGGGTTCCACCCCATTTGCAGATCTTTTGAACATTGGCATTACTGATGCTGTCCAATATGCAAACGAAACCCCTATGAAAAACATCTACAAAAAAATCAACCGCACCAAATACTCACTCGGAGAATTGATCTCGATCGTTGGCTCCTGCGCCCGCGATAGCCGCGAAACCATCGCCGCGATGGTCGACCTGCTCGAAAGCGGGAGGGTAGTCATCCGCAAAAACGGACGTCCCCGCCGCGTGCGAGTCCAATACGCGAGGTGAGTTTCCCCAGGCCAGAGCCGGGAGCACGCGCGGCCGATCCAACGTCCGCCCTGCTCCCGGCAAGCCAGAGGGCAGGTTAAACATCCGGCGGGCTCAATTCCCCATTGAACGTCTATTGTCCAGTCAACGACTGGACATCGATCAAATCCTTCGGGCGGCCGGAGGTTTTTTTATTTCGGATCAAGGCTTCCAATCCGATGAACCGGCATGTTGTGCCACAATAATCGTATTCCACTGCGGATTCGCGGCATTCCTCGAAGGTCACGCCGTCGATCCCTGTGAGGATTTGGATTTTTCGGGGTTCCCGCCCGATTTCGATAACGAATGAAGGGGTCAGGAAATCCTGCTTCTCAAGGCCCATGGAAGCGAATCCAAACTCTTCGATGACTTCCAACAAGCGTTCGGCATTGCTCTCGTTCACCGCAACGAAAAAATCCATGTCGCCGGTGTATCTCGGAAACCCATGGAAGCCGACCGCATAGCCCCCGACCACGAGATACTCAACGGACTTTTTTTCGAGTAGAGAAATGAAGTCGAGAAAGTCGGGATTCAGGGTTTCCATCGTCATGGGTTTGACAGATCACAGCCATTGCGGCGAGACGCTCGGCGGGTGTTGACTTCAACCAAGGATTCGTGCGGTTGCGCAGGCTGTTGAGAGGGTGCTTGGCGACTGTCTTTTCAATCGGCATCGTTGGATTTCTTGAAACGCGACGGCCACAATGTGCCGCCCAGTGAATAGGGTAGGCGAACAGTCAACGGGGCGCAATCATCGCGGTTGCGTCGAGGATCGGCGATTGAGAACTCTCGCTTTGCCCGCTTGATTTCGGTGGTTGGCTGCGTAGTTTTGTCGTTGTGAGCATCTGCGCACCCACGAAATCTCTTGCCTTGTTGGCGGTTCTTGTCGCCGTGGCGTGTTTGGGCATGGTGCCGGTGACTGCGGCGCATGTCGCGGGGGGATCGACTTCGGAGTGTTGCCATGGATGCCCCGAGATGCCGATGCAGGCGAAGTCCAGTTGCCAGTGTCCAGCCTGCCCCGTTGGTCATGTTCCTCTCGTTCTTTCAGCCTCCTCGGTTGCATCGTCCCCGTTGATCGCCCCCGAGGAGTCGCAATGGCCCTCGATCGATCAGTTCGCCCCCTCCCTTTCGAGTCGACCGGAGGTTCCACCGCCGCGAGGCGCGGCTTGACTCCGCGCCAGCCTCCCGAACCTGTGGAGGATCACTCTTCATTTCGATTCTTAAGAAAGGAAACTATGAAATCACTTATCACCGCAATCGCGTTGGCTTTGGCCGCCGTCACCGGGTCGCTGCATGCCGCGGGCAAATCCTGCCCCACCTGCTGCAAGGACCAGGACTGCAAGACCTGCTGCAAAGGCAAATGCGACGAGTGTGCCAACTGCAACAAGTAGGCCCACCGGGCTCTTGAGCCACTAAACAACGGGCGCGGTCTCCTCGAAAGGGGAGGCCGCGCTTCTTTTTTGGATGCCCTTTGGAGCGATGCGAGCGGGCAGACCAATCTCAAAGACAGCCGAAATGGCCGCAGCGCCACTCGGTTGGGCTCAGGTCAGGATTTTGATGTAGGCCTTCTGGCGGAGGGTATCGAGCCAGCGTTGCTGGGCTTTCATGCGTTCCTGCTGCATGAGGTTTTGCTCGATGGCCTCGCGGACCTCGCTGATGGGTTTGACCGAGGCGTTCTTGCGGGCCTCGACATTGAGAATGTAGTAGGAATCGCCCAGCGTGATCACAGGGCTGATGCCGCCAGCCTTCAGCGAGAAGGCGGCTTGGGTGAGTTCCTCGTTCAAGGTGTTGCGCTCGACCCAACCCCAGTCGCCCCCGAGGTCGCGTGTGGCTTCGTCCTCGGAATACATCTGGGCCATACGATTGAAGTCCGCTCCCTCGATCAGTTTTTGGCGGATTTCGCCGGCCGTCTGGGCTTTGTTGGCGGAGCCTCCCACGTCGTCGGAATTTCCTTCGCGCAGGATGATCATGCGAAGCTTCACTTGCTCCGGGATGCTGAACTCGGTCTTGTTTTTGTCGTAGAAGGCTTGGACTTGAGCCGGGGATACCACGAAATTATCGGTAAGCTTGGCCTGGCGCATCGCTTGCACGATGATCTTTTCCTTCTCGATCTCCTTGAAGCGGGTCAATGTATAGCCTTGGGCTTGAAGGGTTCGGATAAATGCGGCTCGGTCGCCGCCGAATTCCTGGCGGATGATTCCCTGCACGCGGTCATCGATGACGTAGTCTGGTATGTTCGCCCCCTTTTCCTGCATTTTTGTGAATTCCTGAATGATCAGTTGCCGGTCCACGAGGTCTTTGAGGGCGGCAAGCCGCATTTCCTTGATGCGGTCGACGAGGTCGGGCCCCTTGTAAGCTTCGCGGAGGGCGCGTTCGCGGGCGCCAACGAGTTCGCGGACTTGCGAGATGGTAATGACGTCGTTGTTCACGATCGCCGCCACGCCATCGATGATCTCCGCCTGTTGGGCCAAGGTAGAGGAGGCGGTTGCCGACATCAGCAGAACGGCAAAAAACGGGGTGAAAAATCTCATCGGCGTTGCATGTTTTCGAGGAAGCCCAACACTTCGCGGAGCCTAAAATCGGGCTCTGGAGCCGTCAAGCGGGGAAACCTGCCGCCGATCAGCACGAAAGTCGCGCCGCGTGTGAGCATGAGCTTCCCGTCGCGAGATTCCACTTGGCGGATGCGGTGGCTTGAGGCCTCGATGCGGATCGCTCCGCAGACGAGGGCGTTCTCGACAGCGCGTGGAAGGGGGCCGAAGCGGTCGCGCCACTCGGCTTTCAATGCCTCAAGATCCACGCGAGTGCCAGCCTCCGCCAAGCGGCGGTAGGCTTCGATGCGGAGTTTCGGGTCCGAGATGTAGGCGCGTGGGAGGAACGAGGGAGCGGCATCGTCCGAGGCAAGAAACGCGCCCTCCTCGGTGGCGACGAAGTCGAAGCGCACGCCGGTGGTGGATCCGAACGAGCGGGTGCCTTTGACCGAATCGACCGCGCGCTTGAGCATTTTGCAGTAGAGGTCGAAGCCCACGGCGATGATGTGCCCGCTTTGTTCTGTGCCGAGCAAATTTCCCGCACCGCGGATTTCCAGGTCGCGCATGGCGATTTTGAAGCCCGAGCCGAGTTCCGAGTATTGCTTGATCGCCGAGACGCGTTTTCTGGCGGAGCCGACCGCCATGAGGTCGCGGGGGAGCATGAGGTAGGCGTGGGCCTTTATGCCCGAGCGGCCCACACGGCCGCGGAGCTGGTAGAGATCGGCAAGGCCGAAACGGTCCGCCCGGTCGATAATGATGGTGTTCGCGTTCGGGATATCCAGCCCGCTTTCGATGATGGTGGTCGAGACAAGGACATCCGCCTCGCCCGCGACGAAATGCCGCATGACGCCCTCGAGTTCGCCTTGTTCCATCTGGCCGTGCCCGACGATGACGCGTGAGCCCTCGCAGAGTTCGCGGATTCTTGCCGCCACGCGTTCGATCGATTGGACGCGGTTGTGGAGGAAATAGACCTGGCCGCCGCGGGCCAGTTCTCGGGTGATCGCGTCGCGGATGACGCGTTCGTCGTAGGCGCAGACGATTGTCTCCACGGGTTGGCGGTTGGTGGGCGGGGTTTCGATGAGCGACATGTCGCGCGCGCCCATGAGCGAGAGGTAGAGCGTGCGGGGGATTGGCGTCGCCGAGAGCGTGAGGACATCCACGAGACGGAATTTTTCCTTCAGTGCGTCCTTGTGTTTCACCCCGAAGCGCTGCTCCTCGTCCACAATGACGAGGCCGAGGTTCTTGAACTCGACATCCGCCGAAATCACGCGGTGCGTGCCAACCACGATATCGACGCCACCTTCGTGGAGGGCCTTGACGACACGTTTCTGCTCCGCGGGGGTGCGGAAGCGGTTCAGGAGTTCGACGGTGACGGGGTATTCGCTCATGCGCTCGCGGAAGGTGCGCCAGTGCTGCTGGGCGAGCACGGTGGTCGGTGCGATCACCGCCACCTGGCGTCCGCCGGTGACCGCCTTGAAGGCGGCGCGAATCGCCACTTCGGTTTTGCCGAATCCGACATCGCCGCAGATGAGGCGGTCCATGGCCTGGTGGGATTCCATGTCCGCCTTGGTTTCGCGAATCGCGCGGAGTTGGTCGGGGGTCTCAGTGAAGAGAAACGAGCGCTCGAACTCCTGCTGCCAGTGGGAGTCGGCGGCGAACGCGTGTCCAGTGGCGGTCTCGCGTTCCGCCTGCACCTTGAGCATGCGCGCGGCGTATTCGTAGATGCCGCGGGTGGCTTTTTCCTTGGCCTTCGACCAGCGGGCGCTGCCGAGTTCTGAGAGGTCGGGGTGTTTCTTGCCGAGACCCACATAGCGGGCCACCTGCCACGCCTGGTCGAGCGGCACGTAGAGACGGGCCTCGTTGGCGAACTCCAGCACGAGCACGTCGCCCGAGCCGTCAGGAGATTCCTCCAGTCCCTCGAAACGGCCGATGCCGTGGTCGAGATGCACGACGAGGTCGCCGGGTTCGAAATCCGAGAAATCCATGGCCGCCCTGCCCGAGCGCACGCGTTCGCGGCGGAGGGCCGCCCGCTGGGCGCGCTGGGTGGCCGAGCGCCCGAGGACCTCCGACTCGGCAAGGAGGGCGAGTTTCGCCTTCGGGCACACGAATCCACGGGTGGCGCGCGAGGTCAGGAAGAGAACCTCCGAAGTGTCGAAATCGAAATCCGAGGCGAGTTCGCGGAACCGCTCTCCCTCTCCCTCGTTCATGCAGGTGAAGGCCAGTGTCCAGCGGTCCGCCGTCCAAGCGTGGAGCTGGTTGAAAAACCGGTCGCGCTTGGTTTCGTTGAGCACGAGGTCGCCAGCCCCGAGGTCCCCGAATGGCGGCGGAAAAAATGCGGGAGTGTCGTGTTGGGCCTCGCCGCCCGAGCCGATGCCAATCCCCTCGAAGGCACCATCGGGTTCGATGGTGAGGATGCGATCGCCCCCGCGGCGGTAATCGGCGAGGGTGGCATCGGTTTTGCCCACCTCGCCGGTATAAATCTCAACCGCGTCGATCGCTTGGACGGATGACTGCGTATCGAGGTCGAACTCCCGGAGCGACTCGATCTCGAGGTCGAACCACTCCAGGCGCACCGGCCGCGCCTGTTGCCAGGAAAAGATGTCCAAAATCCCGCCGCGCCGTGCGAATTGGCCGCGCGAGGTCACAATCGGCGACTCGTCGTAGCCCGAGTCTTCGAGGCGTTTTTCGAGTTCCTCGATGGGAAGGCGGTCACTGCGCGTGATTTGAAACATGCCGCCGTGGATGCTTTGGGGAGCGGGAACGGTCGAGGTCCACTGGGACGCGTGAATCACCACGACCTCATCGCCATCGTCGCGGGTCAGCGTGCGGAGCAGTTCCAGCCTCTCGGATTGGGTCTCGGCATCGGGAAGCGAATCCTCCGCGGGGAGTTCCAAATCGGGAAATAGGCGCACCCTCGGGCACCATGAGGCAAGTTCCACGGCGAATTCCTCCTGCGTTTTCAAGTCCGGGCAAACCACCCATGTCCGCTGGGGAATCCCGCGCAGGAGCAGCGCGGCGACGAAGGGTTGGGCTGGTTCGGCGATCTCCGCCAGCATCATGCCGTCATGCGCCGAGCCCCAGTTCTTCAGGCTCGCGCCGGATTCGGCCCGATCCAAAAATTCCTCAAGCGGTGAAAATTTCATCGAAATACTGCCGCTGGATGTCGGCACATACCGTCTCCAGCGGGCGGCCATCCAACTCTGCAACCGGGCAAATGCCAATGCGGCTGTTTGTGAGGAATGCCGCAGTGCAGCGCCTGAGCGCGTCGGCATCGAGCATTTCCTCGGCAGCCGCCAGCGTTCCAAGCACCCACCCGCGCACCGCGCCGTCGCGTGCGCCGGTCTCCAGTGCGGGAGTGGCCCATGAACCGTCGATTCGCAGAAAGACATTTGCCATGGCCGCGCCCACAAGCATGCCGGCGGGATTGAACACCAGCGCCTCGTCGCAGCCCCGGCGGCGCGCGTCGGCAAGGGCATCGATATTCTGCCAGTAGTTGCCGGTCTTCCATCCGCCGGGCCGTGGCAGATACGGCGCGGCGCTCATGGCCACGCGCAACGCTGGGAGATTCCACCCCACCTCCGCCTCGTCGAATAGCGCGTAGGCGTTTCCCTCGAACGGCGCATCGGGGGCTCCCTCGCCAGCGGTCAGGTAGAAACGCAGCAGCCCTGTGCCGAGTGTTGAAAAATCGAAGCGCGGCAACGCCTGCGGGACGCATTGGCAAGATGCCGCCGCCTGCTCAAGGCGCATCAGATGGGCCTCCAGAAGAAGCGGTCGCCCCTCGCTCACGGCGATTGTTTCAAACACACTCATGCCGTAGCGAAACCCTCGATCTGCCAACGGAAGGCTTTCGCAAGGCTCCCACGCGTCTCCATTTTTTTTCCAAGTCCTCATGTGGAATCGGGAATCAGAGAAACGGATTCACCACGCGAACGCCATCATAGTCCTGCCCGTGGTTGAAATCCTCCGAGTAAAGCGTGTGGCAGCCGAGTTCGTGGGCGGCAGCGATGATGACGGCGTCCCAGTGGGAGATGGAATGCCGGGAGCGAATGCGCCACGCCGATCGGATCAACGGGGTGGTGACTGGCAAGACCATGATGTCATCCAAGGATTCGAGAAAATCCTCAACGTTGCGTGTGGACAGTCCGAGTTCTTTTTTCTTGAGCGCGTTCGATATGAACTCCTGCACGACTTGAGTGGAGATGGCGAAGTTCAAGCCGGAGACAAGTTGTTCGGCGATGGCGCGCTTGGCGGAATCCGCCGGCGATTGCGAACCGGAATAGAGAAGGATGTTTGTATCCAGAAAGTGGTCAGCGATCATAAATCTCCTCGCGCTTTAATGGCTTCATGGGTTCCGTGTTGCGGGCCTGGAGAGCCGCAATCAACTTCGCTGCCCGCTCCTTTCGGGCGACCTCCGGATCAGGCATCTCATGCCGTGTGGCGTATTCGAGGCCTTGGAGAACGAGTTCCTTGAGGGTGGTTTTGCGTTGAGCCGCTACGATTTTTGCGCGGTGAAGGAGATCCTCCGGAAGATCGATCGTGGTCTTCATAAAGCAATAAGTATTGCTTTACGGGCAGAGTGTCAACGGGGGTTGGGAACGGGTAAGTCCAGACGCCGAGCCTACTCGTCGGATTCCTCTGCCAGGGAGCTGTTGCGGTCGAGGCGTTTGCGGAGGGTGGCGCGGGTGATGCCGAGGAGTTTGGCGGCGCGGACCTGGTTGTCGCCGGTTTTTTGCATGGCGCGGAGGGTGAATTCGCGCTCGATCCAGGGGAGGAGCGGGAGGGTGGGGTCGGCCGCGGCGACTTGGAAGAGGGTCTCGATGGCGTGGTCCTTCGACTGGGCGTCTTCCCTGGAGTGTGCGGGTGCGGGGTCCGAGGCGATCTGGCCGAGGGGGATGTCTTTTGGCAGGAGGATGTCGGCGGTGGCGAGGACGGAGGCGCGTTGGAGGGTGTTTTCGAGTTCGCGAACATTGCCCGGCCAGGGATAAGCCTCGAGCACGCGAATGGCTTCCTCGGAGAGCTTGAGTGGCGGGCGGTGCTTCTGGTTGGCGATGCGCTGCAGGAAATACTCCGCGAGCAGTCGGATGTCCTCCACGCGCTGTCGGAGTGGGGGGATGTGGATGCGGACGACGTTGAGGCGGTAGAAGAGGTCCTCGCGGAAGGTTTTTTTGGCGACCTCGTCCTCGAGGTTTTTGTTGGTCGCGCAGACGATCCGCACATCGGCGTGGAGCGTCTGGTTGCCCCCCACGCGCGAGAATTCGCCTTCTTGGAGGACGCGGAGGATTTTGCTTTGGACTTGGAGCGGCATTTCACCGATCTCGTCGAGGAAGAGGGTGCCCTTGTCGCATTGCTCGAAGCGGCCAATGCGCTGGGTGGCTGCGCCGGTGAATGCGCCCTTCTCGTGGCCGAAGAGTTCGCTCTCGAGGAGGTTGTCGGGGATGGCGGCGCAGTTGATCGCGAGGAAGTTTTTATTGCTTCGGGCGCTGTAGTTGTGGATCGCGCAGGCGACGAGTTCCTTTCCCGAGCCGCTTTCGCCCGTAACCATGACCGCCGCCTCGCTGCCTGCCACGCGGCCGATCATTTTGAAGACCTGTTGCATGGCCTCGGACTGGCCGACGATCTCGTCGCGGTGCTGCTCTACGGTCATCTGCGGCGTGAAGGTGTTCGCCGCGCGGAGTTCTGCAGCGGCTTGGAGCGCCGCGTCGGCGACGACCTTGAGGGTGAAAGGGAGCTGTTCCTTCCGCACGAAATCGAAGGCGCCCATTTTCATGGCCTCGATGACCGATTGGGTGGTCCCAAACGCGCTTGTGAGGATGACCATGGCGTTCGGCGAGTGCTTGCGGATTTTCGCCAGCAGGTCCATGCCGCTGAAGGGGTGGAGATTCATCTCCGCCATGACGAGGTCCGGCTCTTCGAGGCAGAATGTCTTGTAGCCTGCGTCCGACGAGGATTCGACGAGGACTTTTGTTTTTGTGCCTTGGAGTTGGTTGCGGGCCCAACCGAGGAAGTCCGTGTCCCTGTCGACCAACAAAATTTTCTGCTGCTTTGCCATGTGCCCTGTGTGTCGGGGCATTCAATACCAGTGGCGGCGTCGGGAAAAAGCGATTTTTGGCAGGCGGGTCTTGCCAGCGGGCGGCGTCCTGCGTTTCTCTGTGGGAAAGAGTATGACCCGTGTTCGTTTGTTTGCCCTGCTTTTGGCGATGACTGCCGCGGGTGTGTCCGTGTCGTTCGCCGACCTCGCCTCGGAGTTGGATGCTGGCCAATTGAAGGCTCTGAATGCCGGCAAGCATGTCGCGGTGCACCTCGAGGTCGAGGGCAAGCCTTGGCCCCGCGTGAAAATCTATGCGCGGGTGGATGCATCGCCCGAGGAGGTGGCGGCGGTGTTTTTCGATTATCCAACGGCGAAGACCTATATCCCAGATGTGGTCGAATCGCGGATTTCCAAGCGCGTGTCGCCCAGAAAGCTCGAGGTCGACTACGAGGTGGATGTGCCGATCCTGCCCGACGAGCAATATACCGCCTTGAATGAGATCGAAACGCTTGAGGGTGGCGGCTATCTGGTGAGTTGGCGGTTGCTGCGGGCGCTGCAGACGAAGGGTGCGGAGGGAAATCTGCGTGTGGAGCCCAGCGGTGGCGGGTCGATTATCTGCTACACGAATCTTGTGACTCCGGGGTCGGCGATGGCGAAGCTGTTGCGCTCGCTGGCCCTCAAGCGCATGGACAGCACCGTCGAGGCGATCGTCGAAAAGGTAGAGGAGCAGAAGCGGCGTCATCCCGCCGAACTCGCGAGGCAGGTCGATGCCCTCCGTGCCGCGCTGACGGGGAATCCTTGAGGACCATTTTTTCATGAACCAATCGAAACGCGCCCGCTTGGGCATTATTTTTTTCACCATTCTGATCAACATGATCGGGTTCGGCGTGGTGATTCCCGTGCTGCCGTTTTACGCCGAGAGGTTCGGGGCGACGCCGTGGGAGATCGGTTGGTTGTTCGGGATTTTTTCGCTGGTGCAATTTATTTTTGCGCCGCTGTTGGGGCAGCTGTCCGACAGGTTCGGGAGGCGGCCTGTGCTGGTGTTGAGCACGGTGGGCACGGCCACGGGGTTTTTCATCATGGGCTTCGGGCAGACGCTGGCGATGCTCTTTGTTGGCCGTGTGATCGACGGCATGTCGGGCGGGAGCATCGGCACGGCGCAGGCGTATGTGGCCGACATCACCGGGCCCGAGGAGCGTTCGAAGGCGATGGGGTTGATCGGTGCGGCGTTCGGGTTGGGTTTTATTTTTGGTCCCGCGCTTGGCGGGTGGACAGCAGCGGCGTTCGGGCATTCCGCGCCGTTGTTTGTCGCCGGCGGACTGGCAGTGGTGAACTCGGTGTTGATTCTTTTATTTCTGCCCGAGTCGCTGCCTGTGGAGAAGCGCGCCGCCGGGCGCCGCGAACCGCTGTTTCCCGGCATCCTCGAGCATGTGCGGCGCGGGCCGTATGTCACTGTTGTGGCGACCTATTTTCTACTGATCGCCGGATTTTCGGTGATGACCGCCGTCTTCGCGCTGTATGTCGCCAACCGGCATGGGTTCGACGAGAAGCAGACAGGGTATCTTTTCGCGATGCTGGGGGTGATCGGGGTGGTGGTGCAGGGGGGATTGATCGGGCGGTTGGTGAAGCGGTTCGGCGAGGCCCGGGTGGCCACGGCGGGTTCGTTGTGTTTGGTGGCGGGTCTGTTTGGCGCGCCATTGAGCGCCGGGCTCGGAGGACTGCTTCTCGCGTGTGCGGGGATCGCCTTGGGGAACAGCCTCATGAGCCCCACGCTGTCGGGAATCGCCTCGCGGTGCGTGGACGATCAATGGCAGGGGCGCGCACTCGGGCTATTGCAATCTGGCGGGAGCCTCGCTCGGTTCGTGGGACCGGTGGCCGGTGGGTGGTTGCTGACGTTCGATCTGAACAAGCCACTCGCCGAATACGCGATTACGCCCTTCTGGGCGGCCGCAGCCATTGTGTTGGCCACGTTTTTCCTCTGCCTGAAGTTGCCGATCCTTCCTTCGAAGACGAAGTAGAGGGAATCAGCGCTTGCGGCCCGCTTCGTGGGTGGCGGTGACGGTGAGCGAGAGGCCGCCGCGCGAGGCGAAGGCGCCGGTGACTGTCATTTTTTTGGGGGAGCAGACGGCAACAAGGTCGTCGAGGATGCGGTTCACGATTTGCTCGTTGAATGACGGTGTGTTCCTGAAGGCGGAGAGATAATATTTGAGGGACTTCGTCTCCACGCAGCGCTTCGCTGGCACATACTCGATCGTGACGTCCGCGAAGTCCGGTTGGCCGGTCACCGGGCAGAGGGAGGTGAAGTCCTCGGTGTCGAGGCGAATGACATAATCGCGGCCCGAGTGGCTGTTCTGAAAGCTGTCGAGGATGTCGCGAGAGGGTTCCTGTGGAAAATCGGAGGCCCGTCCGAGCAGGCGCATGGGGCTGCCGGAGGATTCCTTTTTGGATGCTTTCACGCTGGGAATCAGGCTCCGAGGAGGAGACGTGCGGGGTTTTCAAGGCAATCCTTCACGCGCACGAGGAAGGTGACTGCCTCCTTGCCGTCCACCACGCGGTGGTCGTAGCTGAGGGCGAGATACATCATGGGACGCGCCACGATTTGTCCGTTCACCACCACGGCGCGCTCTTGGATTTTGTGCATGCCGAGGATGCCGCTTTGGGGTGGGTTCAGGATCGGGGTGCTGAGGAGCGAACCGTAGACGCCGCCGTTGCTGATGGTGAAGACGCCGCCCGAGAGGTCCGCCAGTGAAATGCGGCCCTCGCGGGCTTTCACGGCGTAGTCAGACAGGCTTCTCTCGACATCTGCGAAGGAAAGCGTCTCGCAATTGCGGAGCACAGGCACGACAAGGCCGCGCTCGGTGCCCACCGCCACGCCGATGTCAAAGGCGTTGTTCAGGATGAGGTCGTCGCCGTCGATGCGGGAGTTGATCGCCGGGATGGCTTGGAGGGCGTCAACCACCGCCTTCACGAAGAAACTCATGAAGCCGAGTTTGACGCCGTGTTTTTTGGTAAATTCCTCCTGGAGTTCCTTGCGGAGGGCCATGACGCTGCTCATGTCGCACTCGTTGAAGGTGGTGAGGATGGCCGCCGTTTGCTGGGCCGAGACGAGTTGGGCGGCGATTTTGCGACGGAGCGGGGAAAGTTTTTTGCGGACGGCGCGCGAGTCACCCGAGGACGCGACAGGAGCCGACGGCACGGGGGCTGGCTCTGGTTTTTTAGGAGCAGGCGCGGCTTTTTCCTCCTTCGGCGGGGCCACAACGGGAGCTTCGGCTTTCGGAGGTTCGGGAGCCGCTTTGGGAGCGGATGCCGGGGCCGCTGCGGGCTCGATGGTCGCAACGGTCTGGCCGATTTTCACCTCGTCGCCCTCGGCAACCGAGGTGTGGAGGATGCCAGTGTCGGGCGAGGTCACCTCTTGGGAGACCTTGTCGGTTTCGAGGGTGAAGAGGAGTTCGTCGCGAGTGACATGCTCGCCGTCCTTCTTGTGCCAGATGGAGAGAACGCCGGAGGTGATGGATTCTCCGACAGCTGGGATTTTGACTTCGATATTCATTGCGGGTGTTGGATGGGTCAGACCGTGAAGGCTTGTTGGATGAGTTCGGCTTGTTGTTCCTTGTGCCGGCCGGAGGAGCCGGTGGCGGGGCTGGCGCTCTCGGCGCGGCCTGCGTAGACGGGGTGGTGCCCCGTGACGGCGGCGATTTTTGGGGCGATGAATGTCCAGGCGCCCATGTTTTGGTGTTCCTCTTGGCACCAGACGTGCGACCTGGCGTTTTTGTAGCGCTTCGAGACCTCGCGGAGTCGGTCATCGTGGAGCGGGTAGAGTTGTTCCAGACGGACGATGGCGGTGGTGGCGGTTTGCTTGGCCTCCTCGCGGCCTCTGACTAGGTCGTAGTAGACCTTGCCCGAGCAATAGACGATACGGGTGACCTTTTTCGGATCTTTGACCGCCGGGTCGTCGATGATCTCCTCGAAGCGGGAGTTCGTGAAATCCTCGGCCTTCGAGGCGGCCTCCTCCGCGCGGAGGAGGCTTTTGGGCGTCATGATGACGAGTGGCTTGCGGTAGCCGCGGTGGATCTGGCGGCGGAGGACGTGGAAATACTGTGCCGGGGTCGTGAGGTTGCAGACCTGCATGTTTTCCTGGGCGCAGAGCTGGAGGAAGCGCTCGAGACGCGCGCTCGAGTGCTCTGGGCCCTGGCCTTCGTAGCCGTGGGGGAGGAGCATGACGATCGAGCTGGGGCGCCGCCATTTCGACTCCGCCGAGGCGATGAACTGGTCGATGATGATCTGCGCGCCGTTTCCGAAGTCGCCGAATTGTGCCTCCCAGATGCAGAGCATGGAGGGAAAGTCCATCGAGTAGCCGTAATCGAAACCCAGCACCGCATATTCCGAGAGCGGGCTGTTGTAGACGCAGAAGGTCTCCTGTTTCGGAGAGATGTTTTTCAGCGGGATGTAGCGTTCGCGGGTCTGCTCGTCGTAGAGGACAGAATTTCTGTGGCTGAAGGTGCCGCGGCGGCAGTCCTGGCCTGACAGGCGCACGGGGGTGCCCTCCAGAAGGAGGGAACCGAACGCGAGGGCCTCGGCGAATCCCCAATCGTAGGGGCCGCCGTCTTTCCAAATCTTGAGGCGCCGCTCGAGCACGGTGCGTTTGATTTTGCCGACGACTCGGAAGTCTTTCGGAACGGAGGTGACGGCTTTTGCGACCTTGTCGAGTGTCGCCTTGGTGATGGCCGTGTTGACTTGGTCGTGGGAGTAGGGCGGTTGGAAGATCGCGGTGGAGCCGGCGAACGCGCTTTTCTTCTTTTTGGCGGAGGCGCTTTCTTTGGCAACCTCCTTGAGTGCCGCCTCGAGGCGGTCGATGTGGCGCGCCTTGATGTTGGCGGCCTCGTCGCCGGAGACGGTGCCAAGGGCCTCGGCCTCTGCTGCGAACTTCGCGCTCAGGAGAGGGTGGCCCTTGATGGTGCTGTAAAGGTTCGGCTGGGTGAAGGCCGGTTCGTCGGTCTCGTTGTGGCCGTGCCGGCGGTAGCAGTAGATGTCGATGACCACGTCGCGCCCGAATTTCTGCCTGTAATCGAGGGCGATCTGCGCGACTTCGACGACGGTGAGGGGGTCCTCGCCGTTGACGTGGAAAATCGGGGCCTCGACCATTTTGGCGATGTCGGTGCAGTAGGCGGTCGAGCGGGAATCGGCGGGGAGGGTCGTGAATCCGATCTGGTTATTGACCACGAGATGGATCGTGCCTCCGGTGCGATAGCCCTGGAGTTGCGACATGTTGAAGGTCTCCGCGACCACGCCCTGTCCGATGAACGCCGGCGTCGCCGTGGATCAACAGCGGGAGGACCTTTTTGCGCTCGGTGGTGTCGTTGAGCACACGCTGGCGGGCGCGCGCCTTGCCTTGGACGACGGGATCAACCGCCTCGAGATGGCTGGGATTCGCCGCCATGCGGATGTCGACCTTGGCTCCGCTGGGGAGGTCGCGCGTGGTGTTGTAGCCGAGGTGGTATTTGACATCGCCGTTGCCGCCGACGAGCTCGGGGTTGAAGTTGTCCTGGAATTCGTTGAAGACGAGTTCGAGGGGTTTTTTCAGGAAGTTTGTCAGGACATTCAGGCGGCCGCGGTGGGCCATGCCCATGACGATCTCGAGGATTCCAGCCGGCGGGCAGCCTTCGAGAATCGAGTTCAGCGCCAGCATGAGCGAATCCCCGCCCTCGAGCGAAAATCGCTTTTGTCCCACATACTTCGTGTGGATGAACATTTCGAACGTTTCTGCCTCGAAGAGGAGGCTTAAAATCTCACGGTGCGTTTCCGGGGAGTTTCGTGCAGGCGTGCGGCGGGATTCCATGCGCTCCACCAGCCAGCTGCGCATGGCCGGATCCTGGATGTGCATGAACTCGATGCCCACGGTGTCGCAATAGGTTTGGCGCAGGCCATCGAGGAGGTCGCGCAGGGGCATCGGCTCGCCGCCGCGGAATTGGCGGGAGGAGACGGTTTCGCCCATGTCGGATTCGGAGAGGCCGAATTCGGAAATGTCGAGATGGGTATTCTTGCGTTCCGCCAGGTTCAGCGGATCGAGGTTCGAGATGGTGTGCCCGATCGTGAGATACGAGTCGACGAGCGCATCGACACGGGATTGGAGAGGGGATGGCGGTCCGCCGGAGCCTTGGGTTTGTTCGAGTTTCTTGGAGCGTGCGAGGCCCAATTCAAACCCCTCGAAGAAGGCGGCCCAGTCTGGGGAAACGGCTCCCCGGTCTTTCAGCCACAATTCGTGGAGTTCATCGATCAACGCCTCGTTGGCACGAGCGGGAACGGAAGTGTTCATTCAGGTGTGTTGGATGCTGGAAATCAGCCTCGGGTTGGGGTGCGGGACTGAGCGGGCAAAGTGGTGAATGATAATCGTGCGATTAGCAAGCCGCGATTCGCGGGACAAAAAGCGGTGCTGGCGGGTTGGTCGAAGCGGCGGTGAACCGGCGAACGCACTGTGCCTTCGGCGGCGTGTGCCGGTTGTCTCTGATCGGGCTGGGTTCCTCGCGGAAGAAGGGAACTCTCGCCCCCACCACTCCTGAATTAGGGAGATTCCACTCCATGCGGTCTGTTTTTGTTGAGAAAAGCATAGGGGAGAATGATCGTGTCGCCAACGATGGCGAGAGGAAGGTCGATTGCGGAAAAAATCCCTTCGGCCCAATGCGGCATGAGGTAGTCGGGAGTGGAAGAGTCAAATGTCTTTCGAATTCCCTCGATATTGCATTGCACACCGGCGTAGGGCTCCCCGCTATTCATCGTCAGCAATGTCGAGCAACTGGTGCAAAGCAGGGAGATCAAGGACAAACTGGACTTCATCATTTTGAAGGTCCCGATGATAGAATCAATCTAACGAAAAATATTTTATTCGTTTGTTAGCAAATCTCCTTGAATGCCTTGCTCGCATTTTTTGTAAAGAGATTCGGGGGCTATATCGAATCCGCATTGCCATGCCAGAGTCGGCCAAGAGTCCAAGAAAAATTTTGAAAACTCTACGGGATTTTTTAACCTAAAAACGGCAGTTGAGTCGCTGTGATAGGCGCGGAAGTTGCTTGCGGGTTTGGTGATGGATTCGATTTCCCTGTCCGAAAAAGCTCACCTTGCGGGTGAGGCAAAACACACACACCCGCTTCCGGAAAAAGATGGCGCTTTAGACCCCTCTATGCCCGTTGATACCGAGGGTGGGCGCTACCATGTGCAATGGGACGACTCGGCTCCGATGACGCCGCTGGGCCAGTTGGTTTTCTTTGCCCAGTTCCTTCATGCCGGTGGGCGCTGGGAGGACTTTTGCCGTGAGGCACCCTTCGGCTTCACGAGCCCCAACGCCCCAAGCAACGAGGATGTGCTCGGATCGATGCTTCTCTCCATTTTATGCGGGCACACGCGCTACGCCCATGTCAACGCCCTGCGCTTCGACACGGTCACCCCACCGATGCTCGGCATGCGCAAGGTCGTCAGTGAGGACAGCGCCCGGCGCAACCTCAAGAAGCTCGATCAAATCGGAGCACGGCGCTGGCAGGGCAAGCATCTGCGCGCCACATGGGAGCGCTTGTTGCGGCATCCCTGGATGCTGGACATCGACACCACGGTCAAGACGGTCTTCGGTTCCCAGGAAGGCGCGCAGGTCGGCTACAACCCGCACAAGCCCGGACGCCCCAGCCATGCCTACCACACCTATTGGATCGCGCGCCTGCGCTTGTGTTTGGATGTCGAAGTGCGCCCCGGCAACCAAAGTTCCGCGTGCCATGGCATGCCCGGGCTTTGGGAACTCATCGACTCGCTGCCTGCCGAATCACGCCCCCACGCCATCCGTGGGGACTGCAACTACGGCAGTGAAGGCGTCATGGCCGAATGCGAAGCCCGCAGCATTCCGTATTTGTTCAAGCTGCGCCAAACGCCAAAGGTCAAGACCCTCATCAACGCGTTGGAACACGTCGGCGGCTGGATCGATTGCGGTCAGGGATTCGAAGGCATCGAAGGCGAACTCCAGTTGAACGGATGGAGTCGCAAACGCCGGGTGATCGTGGCCCGTCGGCGCATCAAGCCCGAAGAGGGCGAGACCGAAAAAAACACCCTCCCCCTGCTCAGTCGGTGCGGCGAGTTGCCCATGGAGGTCATCTCCTACGAATACATCGTGCTGGCGAGCACTCTTCCCTACAAAGCGCCCGCGCTCGTCGCCCTTACCGGGAGCGCGGCGATGCCGAAAACCCCTTTGACGAACTCAAAAACCAGTGGGGTTGGGCCGGGTTCACCACACAAGACCTCAACCGCTGCCAAATCACCGCCCGACTCATCGCCCAAATCTACAACTGGTGGAGCCTCTACGCCCGCCTTGTCGACCGCGAGAGGCACCGCGAGGCAGTAACCACCCGCCCCGAACTCCTTGGCGGAGTCGCCCGCCAAACACGCCACGCCGGGCAAACGCGAATCAACGTCAATCTCAGCCACGCCAAGGGCAACAAAATCAAAACCCAACTCGCCGAGGCCAGCGCGTTTTTACAAGGGCTACTGACAAGTGCGGAGCAGTTGAGCAACGCCCAGCGCTGGGAGCGCATCCTGATTCGGATATTCGAGAAATTCATGCCTCAAAAACTGCTCGCCGCCGGCACGCCGATTCCCGCCACGGGTTGAAAGAGTCATTTTCAGCACTCAACTGCCGAATTTAGGTTTAAGGGATCAGCCATTGGGTGACTGTAGATTGTCTCTTTCAAATCCACACTTCCGCACATGCCATTATTAAATCGCAGAAAGACGCTGTGATCCTTTAAATATTTTGCTTCCTCTATGTAAACGCAATCCATTGTTTTTACACTAAAGGGTCAATTTTGTGAAAGTCTTTGGAATTCCACATTCCCAATAACTCGTCCTTATGCAGTTCGGCCCATTCCACAACAAGTCCGCGAACTTTTGCAGGGAGTGAACCAACCATGATATTAAGCGTTAGGATTTCAACAGAAGCCCTATATTCATTATAACGAACATGAAAATGCGGGCGATCATGTTCGTCAAAATACATGGTTATCACAATCCCTAAAAATCTGCTAATTTCTGGCATTTGTGGTTTTTTTATTACTGGGAGTGTCACCGATGGCCATTGGACGTTGTTGCATTGAGCAGAAAGCAACCTGTGGCCGATTCTCTCGGCAACAAGGAATTGCTTGTCTTCGTAGCCAAGCTTGTCGGCAAATCGTCTACGCTGGGGCGGGTGATGGCAGGCCGCCGGCGGGGAATTCGGGTTTGATGGGCTCGGGTGGTTGGTGGGCCGAGTCGGTGGGCGGAGGGGGAAGTGGCGGCGGGGCGGCTTCGACGATTGGCGGGTTTTTGAGTTCACCGTGCTCGAGGATTTCCTTCACGTGGGAGGCGTCGAGGGTTTCGTATTCGAGGAGGGCCTTGGCGAGGAGTTCCACGGCGGCGCGGCGTTCCTCCAGGATTTGGCCGGCACGCTCGTAGGCCTCGTCGATGATGCGTTTGACCTCGGTGTCGATTTGCTGGGCGGTGTGTTCGCTGTATTCGCGCGGGCGGGACATGTCGCGGGCGAGGAAGACGTGTTCGTTGCCCTCGGAGAAGCTGATCATGCCGAGCGAGCTCATGCCCCACTCGCAAACCATCTTGCGCGCCAGGCTGGTGGCTTGGCGGATATCGCCCGCCGCGCCGTTCGAGATGTCGTTGGTGAACATTTCCTCGGCGATGCGGCCGCCCATGGTGACGGCGAGGAGGTCGAGGGCCTCTTTTTGCTGTGTCGAGTATTTATCGCCTTCCGGGAGATACATCGTCGCGCCGAGGTAGGGGCCGCGGGGGATGATGGTGACCTTGTGGAGCGGGCTGGTGTGTTCGAGGAGGACATTGAGGATGGCGTGGCCCGCCTCGTGCCAGGCGGTGGAGATTTTTTCGCGTTCGCTCATCGCCATGGAGCGGCGTTCCTTGCCCCAGCGCACTTTGTCGCGGGCCTCCTCGAGTTCGCGCATGGTGACGGCCTTGAGGCCTTTTCTTGCGGCGAGGAGTGCGGCCTCGTTGAGCACGTTGGCGAGTTCCGCGCCCGAGTATCCCGGCGTGCCGCGGGCGAGGACGGAGAGGGTGACGCCCTCGGCGATTTTCGACCTTTTTCGCGTGGACTTTGAGGATTTCCTCACGGCCTGCGACATCTGGAAGCGGCACGGTGACTTGGCGGTCGAAGCGGCCTGGGCGCAGGAGAGCTGGATCGAGCACGTCGGGGCGGTTGGTGGCGGCGATAATGATGACGCCCTCTTGGGTATCGAAGCCATCCATCTCGACGAGGAGTTGGTTGAGTGTTTGTTCGCGTTCGTCGTGACCGCCGCCCATGCCGTGTCCGCGGTGGCGGCCGACGGCGTCGATTTCATCGATGAACATGAGGCAGGGGGCGGATTTTTTGCCCTGCTCGAACATGTCGCGAACGCGCGAGGCGCCGACGCCGACGAACATTTCCACGAAGTCCGAGCCGCTGATCGAGAAAAACGGAACATCCGCCTCGCCGGCGATGGCTCGGGCGAGGAGCGTCTTGCCGGTGCCCGGCGAGCCGACCATGAGGATGCCTTTCGGGATGCGGCCGCCGAGTTTTTGGAATTTCTTCGGGTCTTTGAGGAACTCGACGAGTTCTTGGACCTCGTCCTTCGCCTCCTCGACACCGGCCACGTCCTTGAAGGTGATGCGGTTTTTATCCTTCGAGAGCATGCGGGCCTTCGACTTGCCGAAGTTCAGCGCGCCCTTGCCCGCCATTTTGATCTGCGAGCGGAAGAAGAAGTAGAGGATGACCAAAAAGAGAACGATCGGCAGGAAGCTGACCAAGGCCGAGGCGAGGAGGTCGGATTTCGGGCTGATGGCCGGGGTGATGCCCGCTTCGCTGAGGGCCTTCTCAATTTCCGAGCCGTTGAACTGGGTGAAGATCGGTGTGCGGAAGGCCACTGGGGTTTCCTCGCCGGTGGTCGGGGAGGGGAGCTTGGCCTTGCCCTCGAAATACTGGGTGTTGCGGCCCTCCTCGACGACGAGTTGGAGGGGCGACTCGGGGGTCGAGAGGATTTTGCCCTCTTTGACCATTTGCAGGAATTTCGGGTATTGGATTTGTTCGATCTGGGCGAAATTGTTTCCACGGAAGAGGAACGCGCCACCGATGAGAGCGAAGGCGACGGCGAAGAGAACGAGGCCGCGCCAGTTCAATTGAGGGTCCTGTCCACCGTTTTGGCGTTGGCGGTTGTCGTTTGATGGTTTCTGGTTTTCGTCTGACATTCCGATCACTTTCCACTAATACGCTGGGTTCGCAAATGCAAAAGGCGGCCAAGACACAAGCGGTGGTGGTTTCGATCCACGATGTGAGTCCAGTGACTTGGGACCGGACGCGCGAGATTTTGAGGGATTTGGAGTCGTGTGGAGTCGATGCTGTGTCGCTGTTGGTGATTCCCGACCATCACGGCAAAGGCACGGTCTCTGCCTGCGAGGGGTTTGGCGAATGGCTTGCGGGGAGGGTGTCGCGGGGGGACGAGGCGGTGCAGCATGGATACTTCCACCGGCGCGAGGCGAGAGCCGCGGATGGGCTTGCCAAGCGGGTGGTGACGGAATCCTACACCGCCGGCGAGGGGGAGTTTTTTGATTTGGATTACGACGAAGCGCGGGAAAAGCTGAGGCGTGGTCGCGCGGAGTTGGCCGCGTGCGGGGTGCGCGCGGAGGGGTTTATCGCGCCGGCGTGGCTGCTTGGGGCGCGCGCGGAGGAAGCAGTGAAGGCCGAAGGGTTCGACTACACCACGAGGATTGCGGTGGTGAGGGAATTCAAGAGCGGGCGGGATTTTTCCTCGCGCAGTCTGGTGTGGAGCGTGCGTGCCGGGTGGCGGCGTGTGTGCAGTCTTGCTTGGAACCACACACTCGCCGTGGCTGTCGGAGGAGCGCCGCTGTGCCGGATCGGGATTCACCCACCCGACTGGGACCATGGAGCGATCCGCAGGCAAATTCTCTCATTGACCCGTGGGATGCTTGCCGGGCGGCGGGCGATGACCTATCAGCAGTGGCTCACTCTTCAACGCAACGACCCATGAGCAAGCCCATATCCCGCGCCGACCTGCATGTGCATTCGCGCCACAGCGACCGCGCGGCGGACTGGGTGCTCCGGCGCTTGGATTTTCCCGCGAGTTGTTCCGCGCCGTTGGAGTTGTATCAACGCCTGCGCGAGCGAGGCATGGATTTTGTGACGCTCACCGACCAGAACACAATCGCCGGTTGCCTTGAGATCGCGCATTTGCCCGGGGTGTTTTTGAGCGAGGAGGTGGTGACGGTGTTTCCCGAGGACGAATGCCGTGTGCATGTGCTGGTCTGGGGGATCACCGAGGCGCAGCATCGCGACATCTCGAAGGTGCGGGAGAGCGTTTACGACCTGCAGAAGTATCTTTTTGCCGAGGGTATCGCGCATGCGGTGGCGCACCCCTTTCATCGTGTGAATGGGAAGCTCACGGCATTGCATCTGCAAAAGCTCTCGCTTCTCTTCCGCCATTTCGAGGGGTTGAACGGGCGGTATCACTCGCTCGTCAGCGAGTGTGCGTCGAGATGCCTCGGGGGGCTCACGCCGCGGCAGATCGAGATTTTCAATGCGCGCACGGGCATCGATCCCACCCATGACGAACCGTGGAGGAAGGTGTTGGTCGGCGGGTCCGATGATCAAGGCGGGTTGGCCGTGGCGAGGGCATTCACCGAGACGCCGAGGGGGGGCGGGGTAGAGGCGTTTTTGGAATGTGTGCGCGATGGGCGGTGCGCGCCCGCAGGAAGGTCCGGCACGCCGCTGGCCATGGCCCATGGCACCTACAACACGGTTATTCAGTATGCCCGCGAGCGATTGCCCGCCAAGCAGGGGGATCCCGCCATGGAGTTGCTGGAAAAAATCACCTCGCGGTTCATGGAAGGGAAGAACCCCACCGAGTTCTCGCTCATGGACAAGCTCGGCTTTGTGACGCAGGGCATCATGACTGGAAAAATCTTCGACTTGGCGAAATCGGGAAACATGTCGCTCTGGAGGCAGCTCTCGGACGCTCTGAACCACCCGGACTTCCAGGCCGCTGTGGCGCGCGGCACGGATGGCGTGGCGGAGGTCGAGCGGAGGTCGTTTTTGATCGCGAACACGATCGCCAACAAGCTCGGCTACCGGTTTTTCAGCGAGTGCGTGCAGCAGATCTCGGGCGGGAAATTTCTTGAAAGCATCCAGTCAGCGATTCCTCTTGCTCCAGTGGCTGCATTGTTGAGTCCGTATATCCACGCCTTCCGCATGCCGCGGCGCGAGTGGTTGCGCGAATCCTCGCTGCAGGTGTCGGGAGGGGTGCCTGAATTTCTCAAAAACACTAAGCGCGCGTGGTTCACCGACACGCTCGAGGATGTGAACGGCGTGGCCACCACGATCCGCAAAATGACAGCCTCCGGAGTCGCGGCGGGCCACGATATTACAATCATGACCTGCCGGTCGGAGGTGGCTGACCATGGGGTGCCGCTGGTGAATTTCCAACCGATCGGCGAGTTCGAGTTGCCCGAATACGAGTTGCAGCGCCTGAGTTTCCCGCCGGTGCTCGAGATTTTCGACCACTTGGAGCGGGGTGGGTTTTCCGAGGTGATCATCAGCACTCCCGGCCCGGTCGGCCTGTGCGCCCTCGCAGCGGCGAAGTCGCTTGGCTTGCCGACGGTGGGGATTTACCACACGGATTTTCCGCAATATGTGAGAATCCTCACCGACGATTCGTTCATGGAAACGCTCACGTGGAATTACATGCACTGGTTCCACAGCCAGCTCGACCTGTTGTATGTGAACTCCGAGGATTACCGGAAATGCTGGATCGAGCGTGGGATTCCCGCCGAGCGCCTGCGCATCCTGCCCCGCGGTCTCGATACCCGCCTGTTCGACCCAGCCAAGCGTGATCCCAAGTTCTGGGTGTCCCGCGGCCTGCGGGAGGGCGAGGTCGGCATGTTGTTTGTCGGCCGTGTCTCGAAAGAAAAAAATCTCGACGTGCTCGTGGCGGCATTGCGGCGGATGGAACAGGGTGGAGCGAGGGTGCGGCCGTTGATTGTGGGAAACGGGCCCTACATGGGCGAGATGAAGCGGTTGCTCAAGGACGGGATTTTCACCGGCTATCTTGCCGGGGAGGAGTTGGCGCGCGCGTATGCCTCCGCCGACATGTTTGTGTTTCCAAGCACGACCGACACCTTTGGCAATGTCATCCTCGAGGCCCAGGCCAGCGGGATTCCAGTGATCGTTTCGGATGTCGGCGGCCCGAGGGACCTCGTCGGCCACGGCGTTGAGGGCATGATCACCCGCGGGCTCGATGCAGACGATCTGGCAGCCTCGATCTCACGCCTTGCCGCAGATGGTGAATTGCGACGGAGAATGGGCGTGGCTGGCCGCATCCGTGTCGAGGGGCGCGACTGGACCGAGGCGTTCGAGCAATTCTGGAGCGCCTCGCCGGAGTAAAAGACCGGGTATTCCGATCCCTCAGCACCCTACCGCTTAAAAACGCCTCACCAAATTTTTTCAACAGCCCGCCTGATATGGGGTGATTTTTTTGGTGTCGCCAATTCTGCTACAGGGGGGTCAGTAAAATGGTGGGCGTCGCATCCCTCCGTGCACATTCCGACTCCCTGACCCCCCGATCCTCTCATGGATTGGGGTTCCTTTGGCCGGTTGGATGGCGCGAATTCTACACGGGGGCCTGTCGCAAAAGCTGCCACCGGAGTGGAATTTTTGTGAGGGAAGGGGGAAATATCCGTCTCTGGGAAATAGGGGCGGCTTCGCCGCGATAATGGGACGGCTCGGCGAGCCATCCCTACCCTCGGATTTCGATGGGCGCTGCCGCGCCGGGTGGGGAAGGGGGCATGGGTGTCGCTCGCGGGTGGCATGAGTGGATGATTCGAGCCCCAAGAGTTAGTATCACACTCGTGAATGCTGATCAGCAAATGCTCTGGATGAGTCGGTGGCGGTCAACCGGCGTCGAGCTTGAGAACGTGAGGAGGCGCGAACTGCGTGACTTGAGCGAAGAGGCTTCTGCGGAACTTTTCAACCGTTGTGCCATTCCAGCGGCCGATCTCTGGATTTCACCAGAGCGCGCGGAGTCATCCGGGCTTGTTGAGCAGCAGGCCATTTTCATGAGGTCCCGGAGCCATGCATCCCGCCATTGAAGCGGCTCTCGAGTTGCAGCAATTCCTCGACGGGCACGGCCAGAAATTTTGCATTATCGGAGGACTTGCTGTTCAGCGGTGGAGCGAGGTGCGATTGACTGTCCATGCCGATGCCACCGTGCTGACAGACTGGGATGAGGCGGTGACGGATTTGCTTTTTGGGTCATCATGTCTTCCAAGGCATGCCGATGCGCGGGAGTTCGCTCTCAGAAACCGGGTGTTGCTTCTCAAGAATGCAAAGGGCACTCATGTGGATGTCGCTCTGGGAGCCATGGATTTTGAGAATCGCTCGGTCGCGAGAAGTTCGTTTTGGACGGTATCCAAGACAGTAAAACTCCGGACATGCTCGGCGGAGGATCTTCTGGTCCACAAGACCTTTGCGGGTCGCGCGCGTGATTGGGTCGATATCGAAGGAATTCTCCAAAGGCAGGGACTCAAACTCGATCTCGGCCTTGTGTGCTCGGAACTCAAGCCACTCCTTGATTTGAAAGGCACCCCTGAGTCCATGGATCGCTTGGCGGCACTCTGCCGTGCAAACGAGCTTCATTTTCCGGGAATCTTGTGAACCAAATGGCCGGACACCGGTGTGGATTCTTGACGAAGGATTGCAGGGCGGCAAAATGCGGCGTCCTCGGTGTCATGTCCGATTTCCTTCATTCCATCGTGGTCGCCTTCGTGGCGATGTTCCCGATGATCAATCCCATAGGGCACGCACCGATGTTCTATGGCATGACCTCGGATGATAGTCCCGCTCGCCGGCGCGTGATGTCGGCCAAGATCGGACTCTATGTTTTTCTCATTCTCACGGTCTCGCTGCTCTTCGGAAATCTGTTGCTCAAATTTTTCGGTGTCACCATCGACGACCTCCGCATCGCTGGTGGGTTGCTTGTTGCGCATTCGGGGTGGGCGATGTTGGGAAACCAAAGCCGTGTCACGCCTCTCGAACACGCCGCCGCCGAGGAAAAATGCGACATTTCACTCACTCCGATGGCCATGCCCATCCTGGCGGGCCCCGGAGCGATGAGCCTCGCCATCGGCTTGGCCATCTATGGTCGCTCCGTCCCGCATTTCGCTGGCTACATTGTCGGGTTTGCGGCTCTGGCGTTGCTCACATGGATCAGCTTTCGTCAAAGCGACGCGATGGTGCGTGTGCTCAATGTCAACGCCGTCGGCGCGCTCAACCGCGTGCTCGGGCTATTCATCCTCGCTATCGGCGTGAACATGGTGGTCAAGGGCGTGCAGGATGTCTGGCCGACTCGATAGGGAAAATGACAAGCCGATGCTTGTTGGGGAGTTGAAGGGAGGGGGAAAATTAGCCCGTCAAAAAAATGGCCGATCGGACAAAAAAGTTGCGGGCTGAGACCTGAAAACTCAGCAGGCCCCTTTTGCAGAGCATGATTCCGTGCGGCTTCCTGCTGGACAGGCGGCGCGGGGGGCGTAGGGTCTGGGGCGCGATGAGATTCGAAGACTGGCCGGAGGAGTGGCAGGAGTGGGCGAGGCTCACCCCGCTCGAGCGCTTCCGCGAAAGCGAGAAAATCTTCGCTCAATACTTAGCCATGGGAGGTAGCCTTGATCCCGACCCCGATCCGACAAGTCCTTTCTACGATCCAAGCGACTGGAACCCGCGCGTTGCTCATGGGCGGGCAGGCCTGCGTGTTCTACGGCGCGGCGCAAGTTAGCAAGGATATCGATTTTCTGATCCTCGCGGAGGAGGAGAATTTCAACCGGCTCCTGAAGGCCATGGAAATGCTGCAGGCAAATCGCATTGCCGTGCCGCCATTTCAGTCCGAGGCCCTAGCGCGTGGACATGCGGTTCATTTTCGTTGCCGGGCACCCGGGGTCGAGGGGTTGCGCATCGATGTCATGACGCGACTGCGTTCGCTCGATTCCTTCGAGGGGCTTTGGGAGCGGCAGACTGTGTTTGCTGATGATCAAGGCATGGAATTCCACCTGCTCTCGGTTCCCGATCTTGTTGAAGCGAAGAAAACCCAGCGCTCCAAGGATTGGCCGATGATCGAATCCCTTGTGGCCATTCACTGCTCGGAAAACATCTCCGCGCCGAAAGAGGAATGGATCACATTTTGGCTCATGGAGACCCGCTCTCCCGAAGCTCTTGTTGATTTGTGCACCCGCTTCCCCTCGCAGGCGGCAACACTGGAACAGTCGCGACCTCTTCTTGCCTTGGCCAGAGGTGCTGATTTATCCGGGCTTCGCGGGGCTCTTGCCGAGGAAATCCTGCGCGAGCAGGAAAAAGACCGCATCTATTGGGAACCCCTCAAGCGCGAGATGGAGGAATTCCGACGCGCGGAGCGCGCTGCGGCGGACGGGGGTGGCGGTTGCGAGTGAGGAAAAGGATGCAAGGGGCGCATGGTTCGGTGAGCGTGCTCGCAGTGCAGTTGGGGGCAATTGGCCAAGGCGCTGCTTGAGGTCGAGTCCGCGGGATTGTGCGCGATGCTCAAGGTTTCGGGAATCACACGCCAGGAGCGGGCGATGCTCGAGGAGTCGATGAGGTGATCTTCGTGGCGGGGGTGGAATTCTTCCGTGCAAACCGCCGGGCTTCGCCTAATTTGCGCTCCATGTCCGACGAGATTCTTCCCGACCTGCAGGCGTGTTTGCTGTGCGAGGATGTGCGCCAAGAGGCGAGTGGCCAGCAGACGCTTGTCGGTGTGATCGGGGCGATTCCAGCGCCGGCGTTTCCCTTGGGGTTTTTCAAATTGTGCCTTTGGTCGCGCTGGTGTGGCGGCGTCGGGACATTCACCCAACACTCCGCGATCCTGACTCCCGAGGACGACTTGCCGATCGCTGAGAGCGAGGTCGAGTTCCGCCTGCCCGCGCTGGATGCCCACGCCACAAACGTCCACGTGTTCGGCGGCCTGCAATTCCAGCAGCCGGGGGTTTACACCGTCGAAGTGAAGGTGGATGGCGAACTGCGCCTCAGAATCCCGCTGCCGGTGGTGAAGCTGGGCGAAGAATTGCACGGCGCTTGAGGAGCGGATTCCGGCGTGGGTGAAGCCCACCCACCGGATTTTTTAGACAGGATGACAGGATTTTCAGGAATTTCCTGAGATGTTTCTGAGAGCGGTGGGGTGGAGGAAAGTTTGCAACAATTGGGAGCAATGCAGTTGCTCTGTGTCCTTTGACTTGCTCGCGTCTGCTTGCTTCGCCCTCGACGCGAATTCTTTGTTGCTTATTAAATTATAAAATCTCTGTGTCCTCAGTGTCCTCTGTGGTCAATCCTGCTTTGATTCGGATTATTTCGCTGAGGCGGCGACTTCGGAGGCGACTTTGAGTCGGAGTCCGTTGAGGCGGATGAAGCCCGTGGCGTCGTCTTGGTTGTAGGCTTGTGTGGGATCGGCCTCCATGGTGGCGATGTGGGGGTTGTAGAGGCTGAGCGGGCTTTTCACGCCGGCGGCGTGGATGCCGCCTTTGTAGAGTTTCACGCGCACGGTGCCGCTGACATTTTTCTGGGACTCGGTAACGAGGGCTTGAATGGCTTCGCGCTCGGGGGCGAACCAGAAGCCGTTGTAGACGAGGGTCGAGTATTTCGGGATGAGCGAGTCGCGGAGGTGCATGACTTCTCGGTCCATGGTGAGGGACTCCATTTGCCGGTGGGCGAAGTGGATGATCGCTCCGCCGGGAGTCTCGTAGACGCCGCGGCTTTTCATGCCGACAAAGCGGTTTTCGACCATGTCGACGCGGCCCACGCCGTGTTTGCCGCCGAGTTTGTTGAGGGCGTTCATGACGCCCAGCGGAGAGAGGTGCTCGCCGTTCACCGCCACGCATAATCCACGCTCGAAGGTGAGTTCGACGTGTTCGGGTGAATCGGGTGCGTCCTCGGGGAGGACGGAGAGGGTGGTGAAGTAGTCGCGGTTCTTGAGGTCGCCGGCGTCATACCACGGGTCTTCGAGGATGCCCGCCTCGTAGGAGATGTGGAGGAGGTTGCGATCCATGGAGTATGGTTTTTTCGCGGAGGCGGCGACGGGCACGCCGTGGGCCTCGGCGTAGGCGATCATCTCGGCGCGGCCGGGGAATTTCTGGCGGAAGCGCGCATCGCGCCACGGGGCGATGACTTGGATGCGCGGAGCGAGTGCCGCGGCGGTGAGTTCGAAGCGGACCTGGTCGTTTCCTTTGCCTGTGGCTCCGTGGGCGATGGCGTCGGCTCCCTCGGCGAGGGCGATTTCGACCATGCGCTTGGCGATGAGCGGGCGGGCGATGCTGGTGCCGAGGAAATACTGGCCCTCGTAAATGGCGCCGGCCTGGAGCATGGGGAAGATGAAATCGCGGGCGAATTCCTCCTTCAGGTCGTCGACGTAGCATTTGGCCGCGCCGGTTTTGAGCGCCTTTTCCTCGAGGCCGTCGAGTTCCTCGGCCTGGCCGACATCCGCGCAGAAGGCGATGATTTCGGCTCCGTAGGTATCCTTGAGCCAGTTGAGGAGGACCGAGGTGTCCAGACCGCCCGAGTAGGCAACGACAATTTTTTTCATGGCAATGGTGGGGCCGGCGGTCGCCTCCGAATCCACGCCGTGTCCGGAACGTCTCTCGGTGTCGGTCGGGTTGGTGTGCGCGCAGGCCAGGTTGAAATCGATGAGGCGCGAAGCTAAGCGGATGCCCGCAGGGAACGAAAGGATTTTTCCTGTGGCGCCGAGCTCGAGCGAATCAGCGGGCAGGAGGCGGTTCGGGTGGCGCGCTCCAGACCTGGATCACCGGAGTCGCGTGTTCGTAGCCGAGAATGCTCCAGGTGCCTGTTTCCAAGCGGAAATGGCAGCCAGCCTGTGGCGCGAGGCCCAGCCAGCGGGCGGCGAGCACGCGCAGCGAGTGTCCATGGCCGACGAGCAGTGTGTCTCCGCCGAACGCCCTCACGCGCTCGATGACCCTGTCGACGCGCGCCGCGACATCCGCCGCGCTTTCCCCGCCGGGGCAAGGATGTGAAAAAATCGTCCAACCTGGAACCGACTTGGTGATTTCCGCCGTGGTGAGGCCCTCGTAGTCGCCGTAGTTCCACTCCGCGAGGTCGGAAGTGGTTTCGGCCTGCGCGCCTTTGCCGATGAGATCGCAGGTGCGGCGCGCGCGTTGGCGGGGGCTGCAGAGCACGAGGCCGAAATGCCAGGCATCCAGAAACGGACGCAGAATGGCGGCGCGGCGCTCGCCTTCGGTGGTCAACGGCAGGTCGGTGGTGGAGGTGTGGCGGCCGTTCAGCGACCACTCGGTCTCTCCGTGGCGCACGAGCATGAGGCGTTGGGTGGGGTTCATGTGGTGGAGGGTGGTGGTCAGACGGCAGAAAGAGCCGCAGGCCCGCCGCCGAGCCATTGTTCAAGCGACTTGGCGAGGAGGTCTGGGGTTTCCAAGGGGGCGAGGAGCGAGGGGGTGGGGAGGATTTGAAGAGAAGCTCGAGGCAGGGCGGCGCAGAGCGTGTGGGCCTCGGTCACAGGAAAACCGGGGGCGTTTTCGGGCCAGACGATCCGGACAGGGGCGTGGACATCCGCCAAGCGTGATTTGATGTCGAACGTGGCGCGGTGGCGGTGGAAGCCGGTGATGGCGTGTCCGGCGCCGTATTGCCGAGCGCAGGATGCGAGGACATCGATGTGCTCGGGTGTGATTTTTTCCTCGTCGGCGAACATGCGGGCGAGCCAGGTGGCGATGAAGCGGGGGTGCGCATTGATGTTGCGGTAGCGCATGCTGTTTAGGCCCGGCAGGGAGCGCGAGGGAAGTTCGAAGAGGCGGCGCTGGGCGGTGGCGCGGAAGGCGGAGGGCAGGAAGAGAAACAGCTTGGAGACCAGATCGGGATGGCGCGCCGCAAGCAGGAGTGCGGTTTGGCAGGAGATGCCGCTGGCGATGAGGGTCGCCTTTTGCATCGTGGCCGTGCGGCGGAGGAATTCGGCGAGGCTCTCGACATGCTCGTCCGCGTCGAGGGGGGTGGGCGGCCGCTCGGACTCGCCGAAGCCGATGAGATCAGGCGCGAGCACATCCGCCTGCGAGGCGAAGCGCGCGTAGACCTTTGACCATTCGTAGGAGGAGGCGCCGGGGTGGATCCCGTGGAGGAAGACAAGGGGCTCCCCCGAGCCGCTGGTGTGGTAGACGATGCGGCCGCGGGAAGTGTCGCAGGCACGGGTGGCGAAGATCGCCGGGGTGATCGAGTCGGGAATGTATGACCGTTCTTCCTTGCGGCGGAGTCGGAACGCCAAGGCGAGCGCTCCGACGAGGCCGACGCCGATCCCGATGCCCCAAGGCGGGCTTTTTTTTCCAGAGGGGAGTCATGAAGACCGGCAAAAACCCATGGATTCCAGCCCCTGGGCGGGGAGGAAGGCGTCGGGAGTTGGCTACCAGCTGGACTTCGTGACGCCCGGAATGAGGCCGTTTGAGGCGAGTTCGCGGAACGTGATGCGGGAAATCTGGAAGCGGCGCAGGAAGGCGCGGTCGGCGGCCGGTGAGGCGGCAGCGGTTCACAACGCGTGTGGGGCTGGCGTCGCGGGGCAACTGGGAAAGAGAGGCGTAGTCTTTTTTCGCTTTCAGTTCCGCGCGGAGGGCGGCGTATTTTTCGACTGTTTTCTGTTTGCGCTTGTTGCGCTCAAGCCATGAGGTTTTTGCCATAAGGGTGGGTGAAAATACACGGATCGATGTCGCCGACAAGTCTTTTCAGGGGGGGGTGTCGGCGACGGTTCAAAAGTGGAAAATAGAGACGGTTCAAAAGTGAACTGGCATTATTCAGAGCGAAAAATGGCCGAGGATGTTGGGCCAGATGAGATTGGGGGGCTCTTCAAGGATCCAGAGTTTTTTATTTGGGTGGTAAAGGGCCGTGACGGTTTTTTGAGGGTTGGAGCGATTTGGTAGGTGCGGCCTTCGAAGTCGATGGTGTGGGCGGCGCTGACCTTTCTGGTGGTTCGCAGGGAGAGGTGGAGATCGAGCAGGGAAGTGGGTGGACAGGAGCGCAGGGCGGGGTTAGGCCTTATGGTTGAGGCTTCGAGGAGGTCGTTGGGGATTTCGCCGGTGGAGGAGTTTTGTGGAGTTTTGGCGCGCGATTTCCATTTGGAGGATTTCGTTGGCGAGAGGTAGGAGGTCGACCTTGGCGTGGGGCGAGGAGGAGTGACGAGGCGTTTTGGAAGGTGCCGAAGCGGCGTTCGACTTTGCCTTTGGCTTGCGGGGTTGGGGCGACGAGGTGGGCGATGCCGAGGGCGCGCAGGGCGCGTTGGAACTCGCTGCGGGGTCGAGGTGGTCGTGGGAGGAGCTGGGGCCGAAGAGGCTGAGTGCGTCGGTGTAGATGGCCTGGGGGATGCCGTGGCGCTCGAAGGCTTCGCGGAAGTGCTCGAAGTGGGCCCAGGTGGTGTCGCGGGGGACGAAGCGGCCGGCGATGTTGAGGCCGGAGTGGTCGTCGATGGTCAGGAGGAGGGTTTGTTTTTCGGGGCCGGGCCACCATTGGTGGATGGAGCTGTCGTGCTGGAAGAGTTCGCCGAAACGGGCGCGGCGGAAGCGGCGGTAGGTGCGCGGTTTTTTCCGGACCGGAGGGATGAGATTGGGAAGGTGGGTTTTGATGTAGGCTTCGACGCTGGATCGGGCGCGTTTGAGGCCGTGGAGGCGCAGGAGTTCGTCGGCGACGAGTTGGAAGTTGCAGGGGGTTTAGAGCGGGACGAATTCGCGCAGGAAGGCGATGGCGGACTCGGGCCAGGAGGTGCGCTGGTCACCGCCGCTGGCGTGGAGGGTTTGCTGGACGAAGTGGAGGGGATGGCGGTGGAGGAGTTGGCGCTTTTCATCAGCGCAATCCACAGCATTTGCGGCCGCAGAGGGACCCAGATTTTCGCTCGCTTTTTGGCGGGGTCTCTCCCCCGGCCTGCGCTACGCTCCGGCCTCCTCCGAGTCCCCGCCAAAAAGCGGGTCAAGTGTGATTTTCATAACAAATGCACTTTTCCACTTTTGTTCCGTCTCAGTTCACTTTTGAACCGGCGGGGACAGTCTTTTCAGGGGGGGGAAATCGCGGGCTGCTGAGAGGGGGAGCCTTGCATATCAAGCGGGGCAGGGGTCCCAATGCATGAATTGGAAATACGCCTTTTCATAAGGACTACACTGGGTAGGATTATCGATTTCTACCCTCATGAGATTTCTACTCACGCATCCGAATTTTCCTTCTCAACTCCGATCCGTGGCGCAGGTGCTGGCGGCGAATCCTAATAATGATGTCCGGTTTTTGACGAATACGGACAACGGGGAACTCGCCGGGGTGAAAAAGATCATCTACCAGCCCAAGCGTCAGCCGTCGCCGCAGACGCATCACTATTTGCGGGGTTACGAGCAGGCGATCTTGCACGGACAGGCAGCTTACATGGCGTGTATGGAGGCGAAGAAGGACGGGTTTGTGCCGGATTTGATTTTCGGTCATGCGGGGTGGGGGCCGACCTTGTTTTTGAAGGATGCGTTTCCGAGGACGCCGATGGGGTTGAATTTCGAGTGGTTTTATCACTCGCACGGGACGGATTGCGATTTTGATCCTGCGGAAACGATCAATGCCGACGACGAGGCGAGGATCCGGACGAAGAACGCCACGTTGCTGGCGGATTTGGCAGCGTGCGATGGAGGGGTTTGCGCGACGCGTTACCAGTATGAGCAATTTCCCACGCACCTGCGCTCAAACTTGGCGATCTGCCACGAGGGGATCGACACAAACTTCTTCAAGCCGAACCCGGGGGGGAAGCTGGTGCTGGCAAACGGCAAGTTGGACCTCTCCGGGGTAGATGAGATCGTGACGTATGCGACGCGTGGCATGGAGCCGTATCGGGGATTTCCGCAGTTCATCGAGGCGGCGCATTTGCTGCAAAAGGCGCGGCCGAACGCGCATGTGGTGGTCGCCGGGGACAACCGCGTGGCCTATGGCAAGCAGGCGCCGGATGGCAAAACATGGAAGGATATTTTCATGGAAAAATTCCCGCTTGATCCGGCGCGCACGCATTTCGTCGGCTCGTTGCCTTACGGCGAATACATCAAGCTGCTCCAGTGCACGAAGGCGCATATTTACCTGACGCGGCCGTTTGTGCTGAGTTGGTCGATGCTCGAGGCGATGTCCTGCGGCGCGCTGGTGGTGGCATCGAACACCCCGCCGGTGCAGGAGGTGATCACAGACGGAATCAATGGGCTGATGGTTGATTTCTTCAAGCCCGATCAACTGGCCGCAACCCTCGACCGCGTGCTGGCGCAACCGAAGCAATTCGACCACATCCGCGAGAAGGCACGGGCGACCGTGGTGGCGAAATACGATCTCGGCGCCTGCCTGAAATACAAACTGGCGTGGCTCTCGAGCCTGTTGAATGCCCGGAGGTAGGATTGACCACAGAGGACACAGAGAACACGGAGGGTGGTAAAAATTAAAACGCAGCTTGCTGCCTCCGAATTCTCCATGGTGAAAACAACATGAAAATCCTTGTTGCGATTCCTCATTTTCATGATGCCGCCGGCAACGGGGCTTACGGGTCCACGGGGCCTGAGAGCGCGCGGCGGGCGGAGGCGCTGACGGCGGCGATCGCCGCGATTCACGAGCAACTCGGGCCGCGCCAGGCGTTTCTTTATTGCCTGCACAATCATGTGCCCGGGCGTGGCAACGGGCGGCTGGTGAAGGTCAACGAGCAGTCCGCCGCCTCGCTCGATATCGCCGTGTGCACGGTGGGACAAAACCACCTTATCGACCGCTTGGGCGTGCCAAAATCGATGTATCACCATCAACCGGTGCAGGCCGACCCGATGATGATCGGGTTTGCGTGCCAGCAGGTGCTGAAAGCGCACTTGGGCAAATACGATTTTTACTGCTACCTCGAGGACGATCTGGTTCTGGGCGATCCCTATTTCCTCGCGAAGGTCGCATGGTTTGCGCGCACCTTCGGCGACGATACCCTGCTGTTGCCGCACCGCTACGAGGTGGCGGCGGACGGGTCGCTCCTCAAGCTCTACATCGACGGGCCAGTGAAGCCCGATTTCACGGCGCAGTGGCAGGACGTGAACGACCGCCGCGAGGTGGGTGCCGAATTTCTCGGTTCGCACATCGGCTTCGAGCGCTGGTCGAATCCGCATTCCGGCTGCTTTTTTCTGAATGCCGCGCAAATGGAGCGCTGGGCGTCCGCCCCGTGGTTTCTCGACGGCGATTGCTCGTTCGCCGGTCCGCTTGAGAGCGCAGCCTCGCTTGGAATCATGAAAACCTTTCGGATTTACAAGCCCTCCTATAAAAATGCGGGGTTCCATGAGATTCGCCATTTCCACAACCGGTATCTGGGGGTCGCCTTGAAGATGGATTGAGCCATGGCTGAGATGTTCACAGAATCACAGGTTGCCGAGTTGGCGTCGCGCCGGTTGTGGCGTTCGTTGTTGGCGTCGCGTCTGCTTGACGAAGCCAGTGCGGGGTTTCCTCCCGAGGCGGTGGAGTTGGATGCGGCGTGGCAGTCGTTTTGCAAGCGCCACCGCATTGATCCGGAGGCTCCGGCAAGCGTGCCGCCGGAATTCATCGGATGTCCGGCGGATCGTTTGAAGGAGGTTGTCGAGCGGGAGGTGCGCGTCGCCAAATGGAAAAGGGCGGTGTTCGGCCCCGGCGCGGAGGCCCATTTTGAGAAGCGGAAGCCGAATTTGGACCGCGTTGTGTATTCCTTGCTGAGGGTGAAGGACGCCGGGCTTGCGCGAGAATTGTGGTTCCGCATCAAGGAAGGGGAGGCGACGTTCGCCGAGTTGGCGCCTGACTATGCGAGCGGAAATGAGGTTTACACGGCCGGAATCGTCGGGCCTGCGGCATTTGGCGCGATGCACCCTGCATTGGCCGGTGTCTTGAGATCCGCCAGGCCAGGAGAGTTGCTGAAACCATTTGCCGTCGCCGAGTGGTTTCTTGTCGCGCGGGTAGAGCACCAACTTCCGGTGGAATTCGACGAGGCGGTGACGCATCAAATGATCGAGGAACTCGCCGCCCAATGGCTTGAAACACGCACCCATGGCAGACCAACAGAATAAATCCCCCGTCTCCGCGGTGGTGGCCCGCATTGTTGGAGGCGGTGGCCCGCTCTCCAAGGCGCCTGTGGCGTGGCTCGAGCGCTTTGTCGCCTCTGGCAGGCTGGTGCGTGTCGGGCTCGGGCAAGTCTTGATCCCCCCTGCGAAGCTTCCCGACCATTTGTTTGTAGTGATTGACGGCCGGGTGCGGTTGCTTGGCACGGGAGCCACCGGGGCGCCGCCCGAATTGCTTGAAACGCTCGGGCAGGGCGGGATTGCTGGTCTCGGGTCGTATTTGTCAGGCGTGCCAGTGGATGCCGCCACGGCAGCGGTTGACTCCATGTGCCTCATGGTCGACTGCGCGCGAGTGGCAGAATTACTCGCCGAGGTCCCGGAATTGGATCGGGAGATTCGCGATACGGTGGTGGCTTCAGAGTTGTTCAATCTCCTCTCGATCGATTTCACGCGCTGCGCGTTGGATCTCTCCAAAGTGCCCGACGTGGTGCGCGATGCGCTGCCTGCGGCGAGGGTTGCTCGAGGAGTCGATGGGCCCGAGGGGTTCACTTGGTGGATTGCGGAGGGCGAGGCTCGTGGATTGCGCTGGGCGGAAACCGATGGCCCGCTGCGGCGTCTCGGGGTGCCATCGGCCATCCTTGAACGTGGCGAGGTTCCCTCGGTGTCCCAAGAAGCCGGCATTCCCGCGCCTCCCGAGTTGCCGCACGCCGAGACCCTGCTCGATCCGCTGGTCGACTATCCGGTGCTCACAACACAAAACGGACCGATCGAGGAGGTCGTGGCCTGCTACGGCATGGTGGCTTCGTTTTTCGGAAAGGAATTTCCAAAAGAGGCGGCGAGGCGTGTCTTGTCGAACGAGGTGCCCGGCGACCGCAAGCCCTCGCTCCATGCCTGTGGAAATCTGGCAGCGATGTCGGGATTCGCCGCACAGTTGATCCGTCTGCCGACGGACAACCTTGGCAGGATTGAAACGCCCGCGCTTTTTCAGCGCGATGGCACGGTCTGCGTGTTGTTCCAAACCGGCGCGAAGGGTGTCGTGCTGGTCGATCCGCGCTCGGGCATGGAGCGGATGGGAGTCGAGGAGTTCCAAGCGCGCTTCCAAGGCGAGGTCGAGATTCTGCTGCTACGTCCGCTGCCCAAGGAGGAGAACGAGAAATTCGGCTTCAAGTGGTTCCTGCCGGCCATCCGAAAGCACAAGAAAGTGCTCATCGAGGTGTTCATCGCCTCGTTTTTCATTCAGTTGCTGGGTCTCGCGAATCCGCTGCTGACGCAGGTGATCATCGACAAGGTTCTCGTTCAAAACTCGATCGATACCCTGAATGTGCTCGGGGTGCTTTTTGTGGTGATTGCCATTGCCACGGTGGCCCTCACTGCGATCCGCACCTACCTCTTTGTGGACACCTCGAACCGTATCGACCTCACGGTTGGCTCGCGGATCATGGACCACCTCTACAAGCTCACGCTCGGGTATTTTCAGCGGCGGCCCGTCGGCGAGGTCTCGTCGCGCCTGCGAGAGTTGGAGAATATCCGCGAGTTTTTGACTGGCACGGCGCTCACGGTCGGCCTCGATGCGATTTTCTCGGTCGTCTACATTTGCATCCTGTTTTTCTACGATGTCACGCTGGCGATCGTGGCGCTGCTGGTCGTGCCGTTCATGATCGGGGTGACGGCGTTCGGCGCTCCGATTCTGAGAGGCCAAATCCGGCGGCGGGCGGAGGAAAGCGCCAAGCAGCAGGCGCACCTGATCGAGACGATCACCGGAGTGCAGACGCTCAAGGCCGGCAACATCGAGCAACCCTCGCGCTGGGAGTGGCAGAAGCGGTATGCCAGGATTCATGAGCGCCGGCTTCCATGCGGTGCTCACGTCGACAGCGATGAATTCCGCCACGACGCTCCTGAGCCGCTTGGGGGATCTCGCGGTGCTCTGGTATGGCGCGGTGCTTGTGATCAAAGGGGAGATGACGCTCGGGCAGTTGATCGCCTTCCGCATCATCGCCGGATATGTCACGACACCGCTCATGCGCCTTGCTCAAAGCTGGCAGAACTTCCAAGAGGTCGCACTGTCCGTCGAGCGCTTGGGCGACGTGATCGACAGCCCGCCCGAGCAACGGCCAGAGGAGGCGTCGAACATCCCGATGCCCTCGATCACCGGCAAGGTCGAGTTCGACAGCGTCACGTTCTCCTACGTCAAAGGCCAGCAACCCCAGTTGCGGAATGTGTCGTTCGAGATTCCCGCCGGATCGTTTGTGGGGGTGGTCGGCAAGAGCGGATCGGGAAAATCCACCGTGCTCAAACTCATCCCGAGGCTCTACAATCCCGACGCCGGAAGGATACTGGTGGACAACTACGAGATCGCGAAGATCGAGCTTTACTCGTTGCGCAGGCAGGTCGGCACAGTGCTCCAGGACAGCCTGCTGTTCAACTCCTCGGTCTTTGCAAACATCGCGATCGGCGACCCCGATGCCACTCCCGACGAGGTCATGCGCGCCGCGCGGGTGGCCGGAGCGCACGAGTTCATCATGAGTCTCGCCCAGGGCTACAACACGCAGGTCGGCGAGCAGGGTCGCGCGCTCTCGGGCGGCCAGCGGCAGCGCATCGCGATCGCAAGGACGGTGCTGCAGCGTCCGCGGTTGTTGATCTTGGATGAAGCCACGAGTGCGTTGGATTCCGTCTCCGAGGCGCTTGTGTGCAAGAATCTCGCGGTGGAATTCCAAGGCAAGACGGTGTTCTTTGTCACCCATCGCGTGCGCTCCGTGCAGCATGCCGACCGCATCCTTGTGTTCGACCGGGGCATGTTGATCGAGCAGGGGCGCCATGAGGAATTGATGGCGCTGAACGGGTATTACCACTCGCTCTACACCGGAGGGGGAGGAGGAGACGACAAATGAAAGCACCATTCTTCAGTGCCTGGTCCGCTGGACTGAACCGCATCCTCGAGAAAATGAGCCACGCCTTGCGGCCGGATTCGAATGCGATGGTGCTGCGGCAGACGCATTTTTGGTCGCGAGCGATTCTTTGGACGATCATCGGCACGTTTGTGCTCGCTGTCGTGTGGGCGTTTTTGGCGCCAATCGATGAGGTGATCTATGCCACTGGGAAGCTTGATCCGCGGGGTTCGGCTCGGGATGTGCAATCGCCGGTGTCGGGCGTGATCGAGGAGTCGATGGTGCGCGAGGGCGATACCGTAGAAGAGGGGCAGGTGCTCGTGCGGATCGACAACAACGTGGCGGCGGCGGAAGCCAAGTCGCTGGAGGAGCGCCTGGCCTCGATGCAGGCCGAGCGGGCCTTTTACGAGCGCTTGTTCAACAACAGCGATGCCTCGGCGAGCGCGCCGGAGGGCGTGCCGCAAGAGATCACCGACCTCGCCAAGAACCGGTCGGCGCTGGTGGCCGAGAACAACCTCCTCCGCCGCCTCCGCGACGAGACCGGAAAGCTGCACTCCGCGATCCTGCAGTCCGAGGCCGAACCGCTCGAGCAGGGCGGCGAGGATCCCGTCACCCGGCAATTGCGGGAGATGAAGGCGTTGGTGGATGGCGAGATCACCAAGGAGGAGGGTCTCGAGCTTGACGCCGACAACCTGAAATATTTCGTCACCGAGTTGACGAACCTTGCTGAGCAATACTACCGCATTCGCGCCCAACTCGAGGAAACGCGCAAGATTTCAGAAAACAAGAAGCTCTCCTTCGAGGCGTTTTCAAAACTCAATCAGCAGGGCAACCTCTCGAGGGTCGATTATCTGGCCCACGAGGCGGCATGGCTCGAGGCCGCCGCCCAGGTCAAGAATCTTGCGAGCGAGGCAAAGAACCTGCCCACGGTCTTCAAAACCGAGACGAACACGCGCATCCAGGAAAACGCCAAGCGTCTCGCCGAGATCGATGCGAATCTCACCAAAATCCGCTTGGACAACATGCAGCGGATTTCAGAGGTCGAGAGCCGCCTGGCCGCTGCGCGGGAGACGCTCGCCTACCACGAGATCAAGTCGCCCTCGAGCGGTGTGGTTTTCGAGTTGGTGGCCAGCAAACCGGGCACAGTGGTGGGGGCGAAGGATGTCGTCTTGCGCATCGTGCCGAGCGGGGAGCTCGTCGCCAAGGTGGACATCACCAACAGCGATATCGGCTTTGTGAAGGTCGGCCTGCCGTGCGAGGTCGAGGTGGACACCTTCCCGAAGCGCGAGTTCGGCTTTATCGAGGGCGAAATCTATTACGTCGGATCCAATGTTCTCCCGCCCGAGGAGGGAAGGGACTTCTACAGCTTCCCGGCCAAAATCTCGCTCGACAAACAATCCCTCTCGATCCGCGGCAAGGACATCGCGCTCCAAGCCGGCATGTCGGTGGGCGTGAATATCAAGATCAGGAAACGCAAGGTCGCAAATATCTTTTTGGACAACCTCCTCGGACCGATCGACAAAATGAAGGAGGTCCGGTGAGAAGAAGGGGTCATTGGACCGAACCGGCAGAGACCGTCAGATTTCTTTTGACCCGCATTCAAGCCACAACGTAGTGTCTAACCAGAGTTCTATGAAACCTTCATTCTCCCTTGTCGTTCCCGCCATTGCCCTCGGTGTTCTTTTTTCCTTCTCTCCGGAAGCTTCTGGATTCGGTGGCGCCCCCGGCGGTCCGTTTGACAATGGATCGTATTTTCCAAATGACGGCACGTTTTCGGCCGTGATTCGAGGGGAAAATCTTTCGGGTGTGTTGCAGTTCAGCACGACGGCCGGTTCCGGACCTGTTCCAGAAGCTGGACAGGAAACCACTGGGTCATTTCAACCTTATGATTCAGAGTCTACCGCGATTGGTGGGCTGGGATCCACCGGCGTGGCTACCATCTACTATGACGGCGATACATACCTAGGAAACTCCCAAGGAGCTTACAATCCAACGGTATCCACGATGGCGGTTACTTTTCAAGCCGACTTGCCGGGCCAAGGGGAACAGGATGTGAGAGTATTGACGCCTGTGACGGTTGATATCCCTAACGTCATCACTGAAAACGGCACAACAACAACGATTACCACCCAAGAAACAACCTTCCAAGCCACCCGCCGCTACCTCTACCTCGATTCCGTTTATCTTAATGGATTTGCCAACTGCAGGACGATGAATGCTTTCCCCACCCAAAAATTTGCTGGAAAAGGTGAAGCGGAGCTTCAATTCCTTGACTTTAGTTCCGGCGAACCGGTCATGGTAGCCCAATCCTTTCCCCTCTCGGTCACTGGTGTTCGCTTGTCGAATGCAGCAAGTGCTTTTGCGACCAGGGCTGTCTCCGCGCCGTCGGTCAATTCCCTCTCAGTGCTCCAACAGTAGCGCGGGTTCGTGAGAGAAAAAGCCCTTGTGACGCCATGAGGCAATTGACCAGGGCATTTACATTGATCGAGGTGTTGGCGGTGGTGGCGATCCTTGCGATTCTCGCCGCCCTGTTTTTTCCGGCGCTCCAATACGTGATGCCGCGTGTCGAGCGGTTGGTTTGCGCCAACCGGCTCAGGAACCTCCACACTGTCTTCGCGACCTATGCTGTCGAGGGTTGGCCTCAATTGCCGCCTGGTGTGGCATTGGGCTCTATGGCAGAGCAGAAGTGGTGGGTGGAGAAGATTGGGGCCGACCATGGTCTCTCGGTGAAGGACTGGCAGTGCCCCACGATCACTCGAGAGATGCGGACACTTCCCGAGAAGGACAGGCCGTTGATCCACTATTTGCCGACCCCCTTCAGCGCCGAGCCGAACCGCGCCAATAAAATCTCCAAAGAAGGCCCCATCATGCCGTGGCTGATTGAAATCGGAGATGTGCACGGGGATGGAAACCTGATGGTCCTCCAAAACGGCGAGGTCAAAACTTCTCGGGAATCATCCCGATATCAGCTGGATTGACAGCAGTGGGGGGAATCCTGGGAAATCGTCTGTTTTCAATAAACGCTTTTCTGCATAGATTTAAGAAATGAGTGTTAAGAAGTCGCCTGTGGATTGGCAAGATGACCCGCACAGGGATGCGGTTGTGGGTCGCGCCGAAGCTCTTGTTCGCGAGTTTCCCGGGTGTTTTTGGTTCTGGCGGCATGATGCCCGCGTGACCGATAGGCACGATATGAGATTGGTGATTCGGCATCTTCGGCAATACGGCGACCGCCGCGCTTGGAAAGCGGCGCAGGACTTGCAAAAATGCCTCTAACCCGCTTCCAAAAAGAAGTCCTTGAGGTCATCGTAGCAAAACGGCACGAGGCCAGTCATTTTGCTGGCGGGATCGTCCTTAATTTCACAGACAACTCCGCGCGTTTTTCACAGGATTTCGATCTCTTCCATGATGCGATCGAGGATTTGTCTTTAGCGAGTGAGCGGGATGTGTCGAGGTTGCGTGCGCATGACTATGAGGTGCTCCTCATCGATCCCGATCAGAGTTGGACCAGACCGTGCACGTTCCGCAAAGCCCGCGTGCATCGTGGCACCGAATCGGTCGAACTGGATTGGGCATACGACTCCGCCTTCCGGTTTTTTCCTATCGTGCGGGATGAACAATTTGGGTGGCGTCTTCACCTGTTTGACATGGCGGTCAACAAGGCCCTAGCCCTCGCCGGTCGCAGCGAGACTCGGGAATCTATTGGTATCATTGAACTCACCCGCTTTTACCCCTTGGAGGCGATTCTTTGGGCGGCTTGCGGAAAAGATCCTGGATTCAGTCCCCTTTCCCTTCATCAAATGGTTGTGCGTTTCGCCCGTATTGATCCCGCTGAACTCGACAAAATCAAAGCGCGCAACCTCGATCCGATCGCCATGAAAAACGAGTGGATCGCATGTCATACCAAGGCGCGGAGTGAAATAATCCGGCTTGCCGACGAGCATCCCGACATGCCGATCGGAGCTGCATTTGTCGACAAGCTTGGCGAACCTGCGTGGATTCTTGCCGACCCCTCCCTGAAACCCCACTTGGCATCGCTTCGCGGCTGCTTGCCAGCTGTGAGCCCTAGCGAATAACGAAGGATGGATCGAGAACCACAAGGGCGATCGCGCAAAACATCGATGCTCGCGAACGACAGGGAGGAAGAGGCAACATGGTGGGCACCCGGCAAGATATTAGGAGGTTTGCGCGCGCCGGTCCTCTTTGCGGCGCTTGTTTTCTTGTTCCTCGCGGTGGTGATGCCGCTCGGGGCAGCTCCCAAACAAAAAGAGGAACCTCCGGTGGATCCTTCGACGGGAGAAAAGGCTGAGGTGCGCGTGGATCGCGGGGGCGAGGTTCGCATCAATCTCAAGGGGATTGTTTTTCCAGGAAATGTCGCGGAGTTCGAAATTGTGCGTCCTCCAAAGCACGGCACATTGAAGCTCGCGGGGCGGACGAAAGACACCGCGATCTATGTTTACCGGCACGATGGAAAGGTGACCGGCAGGGATTCATTTCGCTGGAAGCTCAAGACCGGGCCGAGAAAGGCATGGGGGTATCAGGAGGCGCGCATCGAGATTGTGGAGCCGCCGACCAAGTTGTATGTCGGCAGCGAGGAGTTGGACTTTGGCGAAGTCTTCATCGGCGCGGAGGCTCGCAGGGAGGTGAGCGTTTCAAATGCCGGTGGTGGCGTGCTGGGGGTTCGGCTTCAAACCGGCGCTCCATGGGCGCTTGACGGTAACGAGTCGGAGGTTTCACTGCCCTCAGGCAAGTCGCGGAAAGTGGTGCTCGTGTATCGACCGCTTGCCGGCGGAGAGAACAAAGGAGTCCTGGAAATCCAGAGTGGAGATGGCGGTGTTGCCAAAGTGACGTTGCTCGGAACGGCACGCTACAAATTCGAGGCGCCGCCGCGGATCACTTTTCAAGCAAGAGGCCTTGCCAGCAGAGCGTTTATTTCAGGTGAAAAATCTCGTCGACGAACCGTTGGAGATGGAGTTGGTGCTGCCGGAACCGCTTGTCGGGGAGAAAAAACTCGTGCTGACCCCGCTCGGAGTGGCGACCATGCGGTTGGAGGTGCCGCCTGTCCGCTATGTAAAGAACAAGGTGACGGCAGAAATCCGGCAAGGCGATGCCGTGTTTCCAATCGAAGTGGACCTGCCGCCCCCGCCTCCGTTGTTGGAGTGGAGGGACGGGCCCCAGCGCGATTTGGGTGCGACCCCTGCCGGGCAGAAGCTTTCGATAGCGGCGCTCTTGCGCAATGCCAGCCCCCGCGCGGCGCGTGTGGCTCTGCGATTGGAGGGCGAGGGCCTCCGGTTTGCGGGTGACGCACCGGCTGAAATCACCCTCCCGCAGACGGAACACCGCGAACTCAAGCTGGAGTGGGCGTTGCCCGAACAGGCGGGTGCGGCGCAGGGCGCCATCATTGCCTCATCGGGCGGGTTGGAATCGCGTTGTGATTTGAGCGTGCTCGTCGAACTGGCACCCATTGCCAAGGAGATTGCCGCGCCGTTGGTTCAAGCCACTCCCACGCCCGAGCCTCCCAAGAAGTCGCCATTCAAGAAACTGACAAAAGAGGAAAACGCCGCATTGGACCGCTTTCTGCCTCAGAATATCCGCTACCGCCTCGAGCCGGCCGGCGGCACCGCCATGGCGGTTGTCACTTGGAGTCTGAACAAGGGTGTTTCGGGTGAGGGGATGCGTGTCGAGCGGTTTGTGGCGCGCCGACCGGCACTCTTCGCGTCGAATCCCCTCGAGAAGCGCTTGAAGCTGCCCGGCGAACTGCCCGAGCCAGCGCTGAAAGCCGAGTGGATCGAGGTGCCGCCCGACGAGGCGCGCATTTGTCGATTGGAGGACGGTTCGTGGGAAGCCCGCGTGCCGGGGCTCGAAGAGGGGTTCCATCGCGTTCGCTTGTTGGTGCCGCAGCCTGGCACGAAGAATTTCCATGGGAACGACTTTGTGGTCGAGGTGGGATCGATCCCACGATCTGCCGCGCTCAAGTGGGTGCTTGGTGCCGCCGCAGGGTTGCTTCTCTTATACCTCCTGCGCCAAAGATTCCGCCGATCTTGGTGAGGCTGATGCGCTACCGGAATCAGGCGAACAGGGGATCTCCAGCGCGGTGGCCGACGAGGCGGCGGACGCGGAAGATGTGTGCCGGGCGGTTGTGGGGATCGAGGGCGACGTAGTTGCGGGCCCCGCGCCAGATGAATTTCTCGCCGGTAAGCAGGTCGTCCATGCGGTAGGGTTCGTCGTGCTCGATGCCGAATTCCTCCAGCGGCACATGGACAAAGCCGGTCTGTGAATTCCACGGATCGACGGACACTGGCGATGTAGAGGATGTTGTCGCCTCGCGGCGGTGGTCTTGCTGAAGGCGAGGATCGAGTCGCTCTCGGTCGGCATGCACGCGGAGGTTGTCGTAGTCGCGCAGCGCGCGGTTGTCGCGGCGGATCTGGTTCAGGCGGGTGATGTAGTCTTTGATGTTCCCTGAGGCGTTCCAGTCGCGGCCCTTGAACTGGTATTTTTCGGAGTCGAGATATTCCTCTTTATCTGGAACGGCGGTGTTTTCGCAGAGTTCGAATCCGCTGTAGATGCCGTAGACTGGGGAGGCCATGGAGGCGAGGACGGCGCGGATGAGAAATGCCGGGCGTCCGCCGCGCTGGAGGAACTCGGGCAGGATGTCTGGGGTGTTCGTGAAGAAGTTCGCGCGGAAGAAATCGCGCATCGGCGCCGTTGTGAGTTCGGTGAAATACTCCTCGAGTTCGCGTTTGGTGTTCCGCCAAGTGAAATACGTGTAGCTCTGGGTGAAGCCCGCCTTGGCGAGTTCCTGCATCATCTTCGGCACAGTGAACGCCTCGCTGAGAAAGACGGTGTCGGGGAATTTCGAGCGGACTTCAGCGATGACCCACTCCCAAAAGGCGACAGGCTTCGTGTGCGGGTTGTCCACGCGGAGGATGCGAACGCCGCGCTCGCACCAGAAGAGGATCACGTCGCGGAGTTCGTCCCAGAGTTCACGCCAGTTTTCGTTGTGGAAATTGAGCGGGTAGACGTCCTCGTATTTCTTCGGGGGGTTCTCGGCATACTTGATCGAGCCGTCGGGGCGCTTGAAAAACCACTCGGGATGGGCCTCCACGTAGGGATGGTCGGGCGAGCAATTGATGGCGAAGTCGAGGGCGATCTCCATGCCCCGCTTGTGGATCTCGCCGACGAGCCACTCGAAATCCTCGAGGGTGCCGAGTTCCGGCGCGACATCCTTGTGGCCACCGCCATTGACGCCTTGGCGTTTGTTGCCAATCGCGTAGGGCACGCCGGGTTCGCCCGGTTCGCACTTGAGCGAGTTGTTGCGGCCTTTGCGGTTTGTGGAGCCGATCGGGTGGATCGGCGGGAAGTAAATGACATCGAAGCCCATCGCCTTGGCGTCGTCGATGCGGCCGAGGCACTGGCGGAAGGTCGATCCGGAGTCGGCCTTACCCTCGGCGGAGCGGGGAAAAAATTCATACCATGCCGCAAAGGTCGCGCGCTCGCGGTCGACCCATACCGGTTGGTAGGGCGTGGCGACTGTCGAGAGAGTGCGGTCGGCATGGATGCGCATGAGTGCGCAAAGCGCGGGATCGTGGGCGATGGCATGGGCCGTGTCGGCAACCGCCGCGCGCAGGGCGGCACCGAGTTTGCGCAGCGCGGCTGCATCCGGCGTCTTTCCCGCCCGCATCGCCGCCGCTTCGACAAACGCGGCGCCTTCGAGTGTCTCGCTCTTGAGGTCGCGCAGACCGGCGGCGTATTTTTTTGACATCTCGTGCTGCCAAGAGAAGAAGAGGTCGCCCCAGGCCTCGATGGTGAATTCCCAAGCGCCGGGCTCGGTCACGCAGAGGGTGGCCTCCCAGCGGTCATTGCCAATCGGGCGCATGGGGGTTTCGTTCCACGTCTTGTTGCCGGTGTGGCGCCACTTGAGGACGGCGGAGAGTTGGTCGTGGCCGTCTTTGAAAATGTCGGCCTGCACGGTGATTTCGCCACCGACGGGGCGTTTGATGGCGAAGCGGCCATTGTCGAGCGAGGGGGTGATGCGGCGGATGACGACGGTTTCTGGGCTTTGTGTCATGGGAGCGATGCGAGTTGGTTGACGAGTGGTGCGAGCCCCTCTAGGCGTGAAGCCGTGTTGCGGAGGGTGGCGCGGGCGGCGGGGATGTGTGCGAGAAATTCGGTGCGCCCTTTGTGGTGCCCGAGAAACCCGTAGGCGCCGAGGGCCTGCATGAGGCGCTGGACGGAGCACCAGTCGAACACCGTGTCGAAATCCGCAGCGACGGTGCCGCCGGAGGCCTCGAGGCGGGATTTGTAATACTCGAGGAGTTCGGATTTCTCCGCCTCGGCAAGCGCCACGTAGGGATCGTGAAGGAGGGAGGCGAGATCGTATTGAGGGAGGCCGAACCGCATGCCCTGGAAATCGATGAGCCAGGCGCGGCCGTGTTGGATCATGATGTTCTGCGACTGGAAATCTCGGTGCACGAGCACCCGCGGGAGCGAGGCGAGGTGTTCGGCGGCGTCATTCAATACCGGGAGCGAGCGGAGAGCATCAAGAGTCGCGCCGTGCAACCCGAAATGCGCGCCGAGGCAATTGTCGAAAAAGTAGCCCTGTTCCCAGCGGTAGAGGTCGGCATCGAACACCCGCTCGAGCCGCAAATCGGCTCCCTCCGCCGCGCGGCTGGCGGCGGTGTGCATGGCGAGGACGGCGTCGAGCGTCGATTCGTAGAGTGGGCGGCGCACAGCCCAAGGTTCGTTCCTGTAGGACCACAAGTCCTCCTCGCCCATGTCCTGCATCCAGATCAGCCCCTCCACAGGATCGTGCTCAAAGACGCCGGGCACTGGCACACCCTCCTTGGCAAGAAACCGGGCGATATCGACGTAGTGTCGGTTTTCCTCCTTCTTGCCGGAGTATTTCACAAAAATCATCGAGCCGTTGCCGTTGCGGATGCGGTGGAAATTGCGGTCGGAGCCTCCTTTTTCCAAGGGAACGATCTCCGAGGGGAATTCCGAGGTGTGCGGAAACCTGGCGCTTGTGAGCAAGATGATGTCCTCCCGTGCGACCATGGGAATTGTCAAAGGGGAAGATGTAGGATGCGGCCGCATTGGGGACAAGACACTAGTGCCTTGTCGGAGCGGAGGGCGAGGCTGGTCTGCGCGGTGACCTTCATATGGCACCCTGAGCACACGTCATGTTCGACAGTGACAACCGCACGGGCATTTTTGGTTTCAAAAAGCCGCTCGTAGCGCTCCAGGAGCTCCTCGTCGATGCCTGCGGTGGCGGCGGCGCGTTCCAGCTCGAGATCGGCGAGGCGCGCGGTCAGGTTCGCCTCCTTTTCCTTGATGGTGGCAATTTGGCCCTCAAGGCGGGTTCGTTCGACGGTGAATGTTTTTTCAGCCTCGGCGATCGCCGGGGCGAGGCTCTCGGCCTCTTCCATGAGCACAAGTTCCTTGTCCTCGATCGTGGTGATTTGCTTTTGGGCGGCCGCGATCTCGTGGGCGAGGGCGGAGTATTCCTCGTTTTTGCGGGTCTGGAGCTGCTGGTTTTTGTAGCGGTCGATCTGCGCGCGCTTGGCATCGGCGTCGCCGGTGAGCGTTTTCTTCTCGACCTCGATCGCTTTGGCGCGGGCTTTCGAGGCCTCAAGGCGCGCGTTGGCATCCGTGACGAGCTTTTGCCTGGCGGCGATTTCCGCAGGCACGGCTTGCAGTTCCAAACGGACATTTCGGAGCCGCTGGTCGCGGTCTTGGAGGGCAAGGAGGTGTTCGACGACTTCGAGCATCGGGGCATGATGAACGGGCGTGCCGGATTTATCCAGTCAATCAAAAGGATTTTCTTCGTGCGCGGCGGCATGGCAGCATCACCCGCACATGCCCGAAGGAATCTGCCATCTCGTCGGCGCCGGTCCCGGCGATCCGCTTCTCCTCACGCTCAAAGGCCGCGAATGCCTCCGCCGGGCGGATGTTGTTGTCTATGATTACCTGTCGAACCCCGCCTTGCTTCAGTGGGCGCCCGAGGGGGCGGAGCAAATCTATGTTGGCAAGAAGGCTGGTGCCCACACGCTCCGGCAGGAGGAAATCAATGCCCTGCTCGTCGAAAAGACCAGCGCAGGGAAAATTGTTGCGCGTCTGAAGGGAGGCGATCCGTTTTTGTTCGGGAGGGGAGGGGAGGAGGCCGAGGCGCTGGTGGCGGCGGGCTGCAGGTTCGAGGTCGTGCCGGGCGTCACGTCGGCCATCGGGGGGCCGGCCTATGCGGGAATTCCCGTTACCCACCGCGCCCACAACACGATGCTCACGATCTTCACAGGGCACGAGGATCCCACCAAGACCGAAAGCTCGATCGACTATGCCGCTCTTGCCGCCGCGCCTGGCACGAAGGTCATGCTCATGGGAGTCGAGCGGCTTGCCACGATCACCGCAGGGCTCATGGCGGCGGGCATGGCAGCTGGGATGCCAGTGGCATTGATCCGCTGGGCGACCACAGGCGAGCAGAAGACGCTCACTGGCACGCTGGAGGAGATCGCCGAAAAAGCCGCTGCTGCTTCTTTCAAGGCCCCCGCCGTGGCGGTCTTCGGCGAGGTCGTGAACCTGCGCGGGTCGCTGAACTGGTTCGAGTCGCTCCCGCTGTTTGGAAAACGCATCGGCGTCACACGCACCCGCCAGCAGGCCGGTGAAATGGTCCAGCAGCTCCGCGCGCTGGGGGCGGATGCCTTTGAGATGCCCACGATTCGTATCGAGTCCGCTCCCGACAAGCGCGCCTTCTACGAGGCGGTCGCCTACGCCCACTCGTATGACTGGCTGATTTTCACCAGCCCGAATGGTGCGGACGCCTTTTTCAATGTCTTCTTTGAACTCTACAAGGACGCCCGCTCCCTCGGCGGAGTGCGCATCGCCGCGATCGGCCCCGCCACCGCCGCGCGCGTGAACGCCTTCCGGTTCCAGGTCGATGTGCAACCCGAAAAATACGTCGCTGAGGAAATCATCTCCGCCCTCCAAAAGGAAACCAGCATCGACAACCTGAAAATCCTTCTCGCCCGGGCCGAGGGCGCGAGAGATGTGCTACCGAGGGAATTGACACGCCTCGGAGCGATCATCGACGAGGCAGTGGCCTATCGCACCGTGCCCGAGACGGAGGATGCCTCGGGCGGAATTCGCCGCTACCGCGAGTCGGGGGCGGATTTGGTGACATTCACGAGTTCCTCGACCGCCGAGAATTTTCACGCCCTCAACCTCCCGCCGAGCGAGGGGGTTGCCTACGCGAGCATCGGGCCGGTGACCTCGAACACCATGCGCGAGCTTGGCATGCCGGTGGATGTCGAGGCGGCCGTGCATGACATTCCGGGCCTCGTCGATGCGATTGTGAAATTTTTTGAACCACAGAACAAATAACCCGTATCCGCATGATCAAGCCTTCCGTAATACCACATCGAATGATCGCAGACCTTTTTGAAAGAACAGGCACCCAATCGGATGTCCTCAGCGAGGATGCCTCGTCGGTATTGCTGGAAGACCTCCTTGAGTGGATCGAGGCGGAACCCGCCCGCGTGGTGACAGATGCCGACGGCTGTGTGGTGCGGATCAATCCCTCGTTTTCTCAGTTGTGCGGTTTTTCCTTCCCGGAGATTTCCGGCAAAAAACCGGGGTCGCTTCTTCAAGGTCCGGCGACCACCGCCGAGAGCATCGAGGTGCTGCGCGAGGCCATCCGCGCCAGAAAGTCCTGCCAAGTCGAAATGCTCAACTACCATAAAGACAAAACCCCCTACAATGTGAGGATCGAGTTGGAGCCGTTGAGCGACACTCGGGGAAACCACATCGGGTTCCAGGCGACCGAGCGGAAACTTTCCTGAACCGCCCGAGGCCGCGAAGTTTTTGCGGCTTTGCAGCGGCGGGGCAAGTTGGCAGTCTCAGTTCATGATTTTTCCCGTGACCCGTGCCAGGAGGTGCTCGCCGTGATGCAAGCCCTGCCAGGATTCCGCGATTTTTATCCCGAGGAATGTGCGCGCCGGAACCATGTCCTTGAGACATGGCGCGCCGTCTCCCGCCGCTACGGATTTGTCGAGTTCGACGGGCCAGTGCTCGAAAGCACCGACCTCTACCGCAAAAAAAACGAGGAGGGGGCCGAGATTCTAGAGCAGCTCTACTCATTCACCGACCGCGGCGGCCGCGAAGTCGCCCTGCGTCCGGAAATGACCCCCACGCTCGCCCGCATGGTCGCTGCGAGGGAGAAGCACTACCGCAAGCCCATGAAGTGGTTTTGCGTGTCGAATTTCTTCCGTCACGAGCGCCAGCAAAAGGGCCGCCTGCGCGAGTTTCTGCAATTCAACGCCGACATCATCGGCGAATCCTCGCCGCAGGCGGATGCCGAGATCATCGCGTTGGCGGTCGATCTCATGCGGGCCTTCGGGTTCACCGCCGAGCACTTCGTCGTGCGCCTCAGCGACCGCAAGGCATGGATGGATTTTCTTCAGTCGCGTGGCTGCGACGCGGCAGCCTGCCGCACCGCGCTCGCCTGTGCCGACAAGCTTGAGCGCGAGCCAGCGGAGAAGCTCAATGCCAAGCTAGCTCCCACCGGTCTCACGGTCGACGACCTGAGGGCCTTTATCGCCGCTGGCAGTCCAGAGGCATTTGCGCCCGTGCTCGAAGCCCTCGCCGCCCGGGGCTTGAGCGGGTTTGTCCAGCCCGACCTCTCGATTGTTCGCGGTCTTGCCTACTACACCGGAGTGGTCTTCGAGATCTTCGACCGGTCGAAGACCCTGCGCGCTCTCGCTGGCGGCGGGCGCTACGACGGCCTCATCCATGGCCTCAGCGACGGTGCCGCCGATCTGCCGGCGATCGGATTCGGGATGGGCGATGTCGTGCTCGGCCACCTCATCGACGAAACCCCCGCCGCTTCCGTGAAACTCCAAGCCGCACTCGCACAATCCAGCGATGTGTTTGTCATTATCGCCGACGAATCCCGCCGCGCCGAGGCCTTGTCGATCGTTCAAACCTGCCGCGAACTTGGTCTCTCGACAGACTTTTCGCTCAAACCCGCCAAAATCGGCAAGCAATTCCAAGAAGCCGAGCACCTCGGTGCGCGCCACGCCGTCATCGTCGGCCAGGAATGGCCTGCCGTGAAACTTAAGCACCTCGCCACCCGCACCGAGGAATCCCTCGACCACACCGCCCTCGTTCCAAAACTTAAAACTTACAAACTTAATTCTTAAAACTCCGATGCCCTACCGCACCCACCATTGCAACGCCCTCCGCCCCGAACACGCCGGCTCCTCAGCCACCCTTTGCGGTTGGGTCGCCTCCCGCCGCGACCACGGTGGCCTCATCTTCATCGACCTCCGCGACCGCGAGGGCATCACGCAAGTCGTCTTTCGTCCGGAGGAAAATCCCGACGCCGCGGCGAAGTCCCACGAACTCCGCAGCGAGGACGTCATCCGCGTCACCGGCAAAGTCGCTCCACGCCTTGCGGGCACCGAAAATTCCAAGCTCGCGACCGGCGCCATTGAGCTCGTCGCCAGCGCGCTGGATATCCTCAATGCCGCCGAGGTCCTGCCATTCCAGCTGGACGACAAGGTGTCGAACGAAGATCTCCGCCTCACCTACCGCTACCTCGACCTCCGCCGCGACACCATGTCCCGCAACCTGCGCCTGCGGCACCGCGTGGTGAAAACCATGCGCGATGTGATGGACTCCGAGGGTTTCCTCGAAATCGAAACGCCGATCCTCTCGAAGAGCACGCCCGAGGGTGCGCGTGACTTTCTCGTTCCCTCGCGTCTCACTCCCGGTGCCTTCTACGCGCTTCCCCAGGCCCCGCAGCAATACAAGCAACTCCTCATGGTCGCCGGGGTCGAAAAATACTTCCAAGTCGCCCGCTGCTTCCGCGACGAGGACCTGCGCGCCGACCGTCAGCCCGAGTTCACCCAGCTCGATGTCGAGGCTTCGTTCATCACGCAGGACGACATCCTCGCGCTCATGGAGAAGGTCATCGCTGCCGTCTTCCGCGAAGCCAAGGGCATCGAGATCCCCGTTCCATTTCCACGCCTCACGCACCGCGATGCGATGAACCGCTTCGGCAGCGACAAGCCCGACACCCGCTTCGGGATCGAGATCACCGACCTCGGCGATGTCTTCCGAGACACGCAATTCAAGGTCTTCCGCGCTGCGCTCGACAACGGCGGCGTCGTGAAGGCCATCAATGCCAAAGGCCTTGCCTGCATCACCACCGGGCAGATCGAAAATCTCACAGAACTCGCCAAGCAAGCCGGCGCGAAAGGCCTCGCCTTCATCAAAGTCGAAAACGGCGAGTGGAAATCTCCGATCGTCAAATTTTTCACCGATGCCGAAAAGGCAGCCCTCACCGAGCGCCTGGCCATCGCCGAAGGTGACCTCATCCTTTTCGGGGCTGACACGTGGGAAACAGCCTGCGAGACCCTCGGCCGCGTCCGCCTGCGCGTCGCCGAGATGCTCGGAACGCTGAAGGATTCCACCGCACTCAATTTCCTCTGGGTGGTCGATTTTCCCCTGCTTGCCTGGAGCGAGGAGGAGAACAAATGGAACGCTGTCCACCATCCCTTCACGCGTCCACACGCCGAAGACTTCCCGCTCCTCGAGGCCGGAGACTACGGCAACGTCCGCGCCGTCGCCTACGATGTCGTTCTCAACGGCGTCGAGATCGGCGGCGGCAGCCTGCGAATCCACGAACCCGACCTCCAGTCGCGCATGTTCTCGATCCTCGGAATCGATGAGGAGAAGCAGAAGACCCTCTTCGGCCACATCCTCCAAGCCTTCAAATTCGGAGCCCCGCCCCACGGCGGTATCGCGCTCGGTCTGGACCGCCTCGTCATGCTTATCGCCGGTGAGGAAAGCATCCGCGACGTCATCGCCTTCCCGAAAAACAACCGCGGCGTCGAATTAATGACCCAGTCCCCCGCCGAGGCCGACTTCAAACAACTCCGCGAACTTTACATCCAAAGCACGGCGAAGAAGGTATGAGGCCATAAAAAGCCGTTGCTTCACACAAACCGGATGTGTAAGTTTTTTGTGTGGCTACGAATTTACAAATCGACCAAGCGTTGCTGGAGCAGGCCAAGTCATTGGCTGGTTTGTCCACCAAGCGGGAAACGGTCAATGAAGCACTTAAAGAATTCATTCAAAGTCGTATGAGGAAGCAGCTTCTGGATCTCCGGGGCCAGATTGACTACTTTGAGGACTACGACTACAAAGCGTTGCGTCGCCGCAAGACCCCATGATCGCGTGCGACACCTCCGCACTATCGCAATTTCTCCGGCGATCATCGAGTGGCACAAACGAGATCGCTCGGAATGTGGGAATCTTGATCGAAGCCAATGAATTGGCGCTTTTCGGTATCGTGTGCCAAGAGATTCTTTCCGGAATCAAGTTGCCCGAGCATTTCGAGCGGATCGAGCAGGCTACTCAAGCGCTACCAATTTTTTTCGCTGACAACGAAGATCACACAACCGCCGCCAAGTTTTTCAATGTTTGCCGATCAAAGGGCATTCAAGGTTCGCCGATCGATTTTTTGATTTGCGCGATGGCTGTCCGCCGCCGTTTTCCGATTTACACAACCGATCCGGATTTTGGTTTGTATGAACCCCTGATCCCCATCGAACTTCATCGGCCCTGATTCTGATCAGCGGAGGAGCAAATAGAGTTGGCGGGATCGATTATGCAATCCATGAAAACAGCGAGACCAAACACAGGGGTCAGGCATGAATTCTTGACATTATTTCCCTCTCCGCCGCTTTGAGTTCGTCATTTGTTTCGATCTCGTCGCGATGTCGTTTGATGCTTCGGCACACTCCGGCGCGGACGCCCATTTCCAATCTCTTGCTGATCCAATCCAGCGGCACTGTCGTCTCCCGGTGAATCAACGACGCGATCAGCGCCTTTCGGCGATCGTTTTTCGGCAATTTCCTCAAGTCCTCCCCCGACAATCCAAAATACAAGCACCCGGCGGATGCGAGACGCTCCGCCATAGAGTCCTGATGGTCTTTGACTTCCGGGCCGTGGTATCCATTAGCGATTTCCCTGCCGCCCTCCTCAAGTTTGCTCTTGAGTTTGGCCATGAGAAGTTCCCGGAACGCCTGCGATCCAAAAAACCACCCCCGTCTCAGTGCCGCATGCACCGACAACTCCGGTTCACGCTGGGCCGAGGAAAAGACCACCCCCGCCTGCGTGGGATTTGACCAGTCCACGCTCCGCTCCAACCCAAGTAAAAACTCCCTCCGACCCGCCGCATCATCCCGGCACCCGCTGGCACCAAATGCCATCGCAGTCTCCAAAAACTCCGGCCGTTCCCTCGCATCCCTCAGATACATGGGCAGGCTGCTCCACGCATAGGACTCCATGCCTTCCCTCCCAGTCACCAGTCCCGCCCGCACGGGATTGAGATGAATGTAGTCCAAAATCGCCCAGTAAGCATTCCCGGGCTCCACCAAAATTGCCTTGTAGCGCCCTCCAAACAGATGTCCCCACAGCCTGTGACGCGTATTGATGCGGCGCGTGTAGGCATTCTGAAACCACCCCATTCCTGCCGTGAGATTGGCGTGGGGAGTTTCCAGAAGGAGGTGGTAGTGATTGTTCATCAATACGTAGGCGTGAATCCTGAACCCCGCCCGCTTGCAAGCCTCGGCGAGCGTCCGAACATAGGTCTTCCGGTCTTCGTCATCAAAAACAATATCCCCCCGACGATTCCCACGCGCCATCACATGATACATCGCCCCTTCAAACTCAATACGCACTTGTCTCGGCATGCGTCCAGAGAGGGGCAATCTAAGAGTGAAGTCAAGAATTAATTCCTGACCCCTTTGGTGTGGAGATGGATGGCGGCGGCGAGGATGGGTTGGGCCCAGTCGGGGGCGCCGGAGAGGTCGGTGGGGGCGGTGATTTTGCGCTGCTGCATTTCGAGGAGGAGGACCGGCTTGGGGCGGTGGCCTGCGGCGGGGTCGGATTCCGCAGAGTTGTCGTAGAGTCGCAGGTGGTCGATGCGGGGCAGGAGACGGATGAGGTTTTCGCGGCTGCGGGTCCAGCGTTCCCGGATTTTTTCCTCGGGGATGTCGTGCCCGCCGTGGGCGACGCGGCTGCGGACGCGCTGGAGGTGGAGGTCGGGGCTGGCGAGTCCGCAAAACCACACATGCAGGCGGTGGCCGGAGCGGGAGGCTTGATCGAGCAGCTGCACGATGGTGCGTCCGCCGAGGGTGGTCTCGAACCGGTAGTCGCGGCCTTGCGCGATGGCTTGTTCGAGGAGGGATTTGCCGATCTGCCAGGCATGAGCGTTGGCGAGTGTGGGGGAGATGTCGGGGTGGAGATTGCGGATTTGTTGGGCGATCGTGTCCGGGTTGAAGACAGGCGACCCTTTGCGGTTGAATTTGGATTCCCCGATGCTTGATTTGCCGGCTCCATTGACCCCCGCCAGAACGTGGAGGATAGGTCGGTCAGACATTGTTGGCTTTTCGGATTTTGTTTTGGGTTGCGGCCCACACGGCGGCCTCGCCGAGTTCCTCAGGAGTGGCATTGAATGCCCGCTCGGCTGCGGCGCGTTGTTCGGGGCCCTGCATGCGGTCGAGCATGCCGCGGTATTCCTCGTGGAGTTCTTCCAGCCAGTCGGGATGTTGCTGTCCGGTGAGTGCTTCGTATTGCGAGAGGGAGAGGAGGACGGCGCGGGGTTTGTCGTGGCGGGTGATGGCGACGGCGCGGCTGGATGCGACTTTTTCAAACACATCGGCGGTGGCGTTTTTGAGTTCTGTGGCCGAGATGGTCGGCATTTCGGAGAGGCGCGGGGCCGGGGTCGGTGGGATGTGGTAGGTTGTGTTCACAGGGGAAAAATAATCAATTTAGCTAAAATGGCAATATCTCGGCATGGAAGACCCGAAAACGGAATTTTGGACAGGATGGACAGGAAATTTCGGGATGAATCCCCTGATGCCCAAAGGCGCATCAAAAGCACAGCGGTTGCTATTTTTTGCCGTGGGCGAGGAGATCGCGGAGGAAGGGGGCGGTGCGACTGGATTTCGACTTGGCGACTTTCTCGGGGGTTCCGGCGGCGACGAGGTGGCCACCTTGGGAGCCTGCCTCGGGGCCGATATCGAGGATGTGGTCGGCTTCGGCAATGACGTCGAGGTGGTGTTCGATGACAACGACGGTGCCGCCTTCGTCGACGAGGCGGTGGAGGACTTGGATCAACTGTGCGACATCGTGCGCGTGGAGGCCGATGGTGGGTTCCTCGAGGACGTAGAGGGTGGATTTGCCCTTGCGGGTGGTGCGAACCTCCTCGGCGGCGGAGGTGGAGCGGCGGGCGAGTTGGGTAACGAGCTTGATGCGCTGGGCCTCGCCGCCGCTGAGGGTCGGGCTCGGTTGGCCGAGTTTGAGGTAGCCGAGGCCAGTTTCGTGCAGGAGGGAGAGCGGGCGGCGGATTTTCGGTTGGGCGGCGAAGAATTCGAGCGCCTGTTCGATCGTCATGTCCATGACATCTCCAATCGATTTCCCGTTGTGGAGGATTTCGAGGGTTTGCGCGTTGTAGCGGCGGCCGTTGCAGTCCTGGCACGGCATGTATCCCGTGGGCAGGAAGTTCATCTCGAGTTTGATGACGCCTTGGCCGAGGCAGGCCTCGCAACGTCCGCCCTCGTTGTTGAACGAGAACCGGCTGTTCGTGTAGCCGCGCATGCGGGCCGCGGGCAGGCCGGCAAAGACTTTGCGGATTTCATCGAAGACCTTCACGTAGGTCGCGGGGGTGGATCGCGAGGTTTTGCCGATGGGTGACTGGTCGACTTCGAGAATCGCGCCGAGGGGTTCGAAGCCTGAGACCCGTTTGCAGAAATCCGAGTGCGCCGGGGCGCGCTTGCGGGCGATGGTGTCGCGGAGGACCGGAACGACAATGCCCCGCACGAGCGTGCTTTTTCCCGAGCCTGACACCCCAGTGACCACGGTGAGGCGGTTCACGGGAATGGCGACGTCGAGGCCTTTGATGTTGTTGAGGTGGGTGCCTTTGAGTTCGATCCACTGGTCGGCAGGTGGACGGCGATTTCCCCGCAGGGGGTGGCGCATGGGCTCGCGCAACGCTTGGCCGGTGAGCGATGCGGGGCTAGCCATGATTTCATCCAGCGTGCCGGTGGCGATGACCTGTCCGCCCCTGCTGCCCGCGCCGGGGCCGAGATCGAGGATGCGGTCGGCGCGGCGCATCGTTTCCTCGTCGTGCTCCACGATGACGAGTGAATTTCCCTTTTTCGAAAGAAGTTGGAGGGCGTCGAGGAGACGTTCGTTGTCGCGCGGGTGGAGGCCAATGGTCGGCTCGTCGAGGACATAGAGGACGCCGCGGAGGTTCGAGCCGAGTTGTGCGGCGAGGCGGATGCGCTGGGCCTCGCCGCCACTGAGGGTCTTCGCGCTGCGGTCGAGGGCGAGGTAGTCGAGGCCGACCTTCGCAAGGAATTCCAAGCGTTGGCGGATTTCGGCCACGATGTCCTTCGCGACCTCCGCCGCGCCGCCGTTGAATGCGAGTGTGTCGCAGAGGGTCAGCGCGTCCGCCGCCGGGGAGCGGGTGAAATCGGTGATGCGCTTCTTTTGCAGGAAGACGTTCCTGGCGGTTTCATTGAGGCGCGAGCCTTGGCAAATCGGGCATGGGCGGGGTTCACCCTCTTCGAGTCCCTCGTGGCGGCGTTCCTCGTCGAGTTCCGCCTCGATGGCGGTCTCGAATTCCCCGGCTGGGCCGAGGCCTGTCCAGACCTCGCCGAATCCGCGGCAGTGCGGGCACCAACCGTGGGGGGAATTGAAGGAAAACAAGCGGGGGTCGAGGGGTTCGAACGCCTTGCTGCACGACGGGCAGTTCATTGCCGTGCTGAGAATCGAGGAGCTGCCCTTCGCATCCACGATGCGCGCGGTGCCCTTGCCGATCTTGAGCGCGGACCGCACGAGGTCGTCCGCTTTTTGTGAATCTGGGCCGTCGAGTTCGCCGATGACGGCATCGATGGTGTGTTCCTTAAAGCGCTCGAGTTTCACGAACCCCTCCACAGGGGTGCGGACGCCGTCCACGATGAGTGTCGTGATGCCCTTACGTTCCGCCGCGCGGGCGACATCCGTGTGGAACCCCTTGCGCGCCTTCACGAGATTGGCGAGGAGGGTGAGTTTGCCGGAAGCGGCCTTTTTCGAGACCTCGGCGGCGATGGCGGTCGGGGTGCGGCTTTCGACCGCGACATGGCATTCCGGACAAAATTGGGTGCCGAGTTTAGAGAAGAGGAGGCGGAGAAAATGTTGGATCTCGGTGACGGTTGCCACGGTGGATTTGCCGCCGCCGCGGGTGACGCGTTGCTCGATCGCCACGCTCGGAGGGAGTCCCTCGATGGAATCGACATCCGGCTTTTCGAGTTGGTCCACGAACTGGCGGGCGTAGGCCGACATGCTGTCGAGGAAGCGGCGTTGGCCCTCCGCGAAGAGGATGTCAAAGGCGAGAGTCGACTTGCCAGAGCCGCTCAGGCCGGTGACAACGACCATGCCGTCGCGGGGGATGTCGACATCGATATTCTTGAGGTTGTGTTCTCGGGCACCGCGCACGGAGATGGCGGTTGAGCGCGGGCGGGGTGGGGCTGCGGTGGTTTCGCGGAGCACGGGTGGGCGCCCCTCCAGAATCGGGGCGAGAAAGCGGGCTGTGTGGGAGTCGAGTGAGGCTGCTACTTGCTCCGGCGTGCCTGCGGCAACGATTTTCCCGCCATCCACGCCGCCCTCCGGGCCGAGGTCGATGATCCAGTCCGCGCATTTGACGACCTCGAGGTTGTGTTCGATGACGATGACGCTGTTGCCTTGCTCCACGAGGCGGTGGAAGACCTTTATGAGGAGGGCGACATCGTCGAAATGAAGGCCGGTGGTGGGCTCGTCGAAGATGAGGAGGGTGTTCTCGCGGGATTTGCGGGCGAGGTGGTGGACGAGTTTGAGGCGCTGGGATTCGCCGCCGCTGAGGGCGTTCACTGGCTGGCCGAGGCGGAGGTATTCGAGGCCGACCTCCGAGAGAAGGGTCAGGGGGCCGGTTATTTTTCCTGCCTTGTCGAGGGGTTTGAAAAACGCGATCGCCTCGGCGGCGGTCATCTCGAGGACATCATGGATGGATTTTCCAACGACCTCGATTTTGAGGAGCGGGGCGCGGAAGCGGGTGCCGTCGCATTCCGGACAGCGCAGGAAGAGATCGCTGAGGAATTGCATTTCCACCTTTTCGAATCCGAGCCCGCCACAGCGGTCGCAGCGGCCGTTGCCGGCATTGAATGAAAAACTCGAGGGGGTGAATCCAGCGTCCAGCGCCTCCTTGGAAGATCCGAAGAGGTCGCGGATGTGGTCGTAGACGCCGAGGTAGACCGCTGGAGTCGAGCGCGGAGTCTTGGCCAGCGGCGATTGGTCCACCATGACGACCTCGTCGATCTCCTCGTCGCCCGAGATGGATTTCACAAAGCCAGCTGCCTCCTCCTCCGGGGTCTCCTCACCGATAAGTTGGCGGTGGAGGACATCTCGCACGAGCGAGGTTTTGCCTGATCCCGAGACGCCGGTGACCGCGCAGAGGATGCCAAGGGGAATGGCGGCGTCGAGGCTTGCGAGGTTGTGGTGGGTGATGCCCTTGAGGGTGATGTGCGAGGTGGCCTTGCGGCGTTTTTTTGGAACCGGAATCGATTTGCGGCCCTCGAGGTAGTCGGCGGTGAGGGATTCGGCGGGGTGGAAGGTGTCCGCAGGGCCGCAGTAGAGAAGCTTGCCTCCCGAGGTGCCGCGTCCCGGGCCGATATCAACGAGATGGTCGGCGCAGCGGATGACCGCCTCCTCGTGCTCCACGACGAGGAGGGTGTTTCCCTTATCGCGGAGGCCTTGCATGATCTCGATGAGGCGGGCGGTGTCCCTCGGGTGCAGGCCCACACTGGGTTCGTCCAGCACGAAGAGGGTGTTCACCAGTGAGGCGCCGAGGCAGGTGGTGAGGTTGACGCGCTGGATTTCGCCACCCGAGAGCGAGCGGGTCGGGCGGTCAAGGGTGAGGTAGCCGAGGCCGATCTTGCAGAGGTAATGGACGCGCGAGAGGACCTGGCGGTGGACGAGTGTCGCCGAGGCGTCCTCCGGCGGAATCGAAAGATCCTCCAGAACGCGCTCCAGGCGGTTCAGCGGCAGCCCGGCGATATCCGCAATCGTCAGTCCCGGCGGGTCGATGCGGTAGTTCAGTGTTTCCGGTTGGTAACGCCCGCCTTTGCAGACCGGGCAGGGCTGGTAGCTGCGGTAGCGGCTGAGCAGGACGCGGATGTGCATCTTGTAGGCCTTGCTTTCCAGCCAGGAGAAGTAGCCGTTCACTCCATACCATGTGCCGGATTCCCAAGCCTCGCGGGGATCGATGCCCGGTTCCCCCTCGATGATCCACTTGCGGGCGGCGGCGGGGAGTTTTTCAAACGGGCGGTGGAGATCGATGCCGCGCTTGCGCGCGTGGCGCACGAGGTCGTCCTGGCACTCCGCCGACTGCCCGCTTTGGAACGGACGGATGACCCCTTCGGAAATCGAGAGCGAGGGGTCGGGAATGACGCGTTGCATGTCGATGCCAATGATCCGTCCGAAGCCCTTGCATTCCGGGCAGGCACCCAGAGGGCTGTTGAAGCTGAAGAGGGCCGGCGAGGGCGGGCGGATATCGAGGTCACAGGTTGGGCAGTGCCAGCCCGAGGCGTGGTTTTCGGGCTTGGATTCCCCGGCTGGAATGACCAGCAAGCGGTCATTGCCAAGTCGCAAGGCGGTTTCCACGGCTTCGGAAAGGCGGGCGGCGTTTTCCGGTGAAATCTTCAAGCGGTCTTGGACGACCGGCACGGCGGATGGAAGTTTCTTGATGCGCGGCGGTTCGTCGGTTCGGACCGGTGCTCCGTTCAGCCACACACGGAGGTAGCCTTGTTGGTTGAGGAAATCGAAGAAATTGGCGGGGGTTGCATCCGCTGGTGCAGGCACCTCGAAGGCGATGAGGATGTCCTTGCCGTCGTGCCTTGCGGCGATGTCGCGGGCGATGCCAGAGGCGGTGGCCATGCGGACTTGGGAGGAGCATTTCGGGCAAAACCCCTTCGCCACGCGCGGGAAGAGGAGCTTCAGGTAGTCGTTGATTTCCGTGATGGTGCCCACGGTTGAGCGGGTGGTGCGGACATTGTTGGCCTGTTCGATCGCGATCGCCGGGGGGATTCCCTCGATGGCATCGGCAGCCGGTTTGTCCATGCGCTCGAGGAATTGGCGCGTGTAGGGACTGAACGTCTCCACGTAGCGGCGCTGGCCCTCCGCGTAGATGGTGTCGAAGGCCAGGCTGGATTTTCCGCTGCCGCTCGGGCCAGTGACCACGATGAGTTTGCCGAGAGGCAGGTCGAGGTCGATGCCTTGCAGGTTGTTTTGGCGGGCGCCGCGGATTTTGATCGATTCCACGGGGTCGGTGGAGGGTTCGGGTGGAGTGGGCGCGGCGGGTGGTTTCACGAAGCGGGGGAAGGTATCAGCCTGACCAAGCCCCCGCAATGGGATTCCCCTGTTTCTGCCTTCACTTTGAGGGTAGCGGGCCCACGGTGCCGTCCACGCTGGCGGTGACCTGGGTTCCGGGAGCCGCATCGATCTGGGAATCGACGGCGATCAGCACAGTGCCGTCGGGCGAGGATTCGATCACGGTGCCGCCGCGGGCGGGGGTTGAGTCGCCGGTGATTTTCAGGACAACGCGTTGGCCGGTGGCGGGAGGAGGGGCATGAAAAGTGGCTTTGACGACAGGTTTTTCCCCCGCCTCGATCACTGTGGCGGAGGTGCTGAACGGGTGGGTGCGCGAGTAGTTCCAGACGGTCGCCAAAAAGGCAACGAGGCAAAGGATGACGAGGCCGATGGCGACGGCGGGGCCATTGTTGTGTCGCTTGGTCATGGGAGGCCCGGGAGGGTGGCGATGGCCTGCTCGAAATCCGCGAGGCAGGCTGGGAGGCCGCGGGGATCGCGGAGGAGCGAGGTGCCGACGAGGGCGGCATGGAATTTCGAAGCCACGGCGGGGAGGTTTTGCGGGGTGAGACCGCTTTCGGCCACGTGGATGGTGCCCGGGGGGAGGCGGTCCGAGAGGGCGAAGGCCGAGAGGTCGAGGCTGAAGTCCGTGGATGAGGATTCGCCTGATTTCACAAAGCCGGTTTGAGATTTGAATTTCCGGCTGTTGATGCCCACGACGCGAGCGGCTGCGGGGAGAGTGGCGATTTCCTCTTCTGTGTGGATCTCGAAGAGGGCCTCCATGCCGAGGTTGAGAGTGATGTCGTGGAAGCGGCAGAGGGTGTCGCGGTCCAGAACGTTCGCCATGAGGAGAATGGCATCCGCCCCGAACGCGCGGGCTTCGAGAATCTGGTATTCGTCGATAATAAAATCCTTTCGCAGCACGGGCTGGGGGACGGATTTCCGGATCGCGGCGAGGTGGGCGATCGATCCGCCAAAGTGGGTCTGGTTCGTGAGGACTGAGATGGTGCGCACGGTCTTGGAGGCGGCGTAGGCCGGGGCCGCTTCGCGGACGTTTTCCTCGCGCATCGGGCCCACGCTCGGGGAGCGTTCCTTGATCTCGGCGATGAGCCCGAAGCCGGTGGCCAGCGAGACGGTAAAATCCCGCACGGGCGGTGCATCGGGGAGCATTGCCTTGAGGTCGGCAGAAGGCGTGGCGGCTTTGGCCTCTGCGACCTCCCGTCGGACATCGGCGAGAATGGTGTCGAGGATCGTCATGGGAAACGGGGGACTGGATAGCTGCCGGCGGGTTTCACGGAGCGGCAGTTTTTGGAGAGTTCGGAGTAGAGGCCGGTTTTTTCAAGATCCGCGGCGTGGCCGTCCGCCTCCATGAAAAACCACGTGCTGCGAGAGTCCGCCGGGGCTGGTCTGGTTGCGAAGTGGTGGAGGTTGACATCCATTTTCCGGAATGGATCGAGAGCGGAGACGAGGGCACCGGGTTTGTTCTCGACCTCCAGCATGATCATGGTGCGGTCGTGGCCGGAGGGGGCGCTTGGGTGCCGGCCGATCACGAGAAATCGGGAGGTGTGGTCTGCCGAGGCGGGGATTTCGGCGCAGATGAGGAGTGTGGTGCCGACGAGGGCGTCGAGGGTGGCCGATTGGAAGCCGTGCTCCGGGTCCTCAAGGGGGACAACGCCGCAATCCGCCTGTTCCGAGGCGACCAAGGCAAAGGCGGCGGCGGTGTCTGAGGTGGTCACGTAGCGGACGCTGGAGCCGAATTTCGCAAGGGCCGCCTGATGAGCCGGGCTGCCCGAGGGGCCGGGGCAGGCGATGACGATGTCCTTCTCCAGCGCGAGGGCGGCAGACATGATCTCGCGGTAGATGGCGCGGATCGAGGCCGGTTTGAGCGGTCCATTGCTGCGCTCCTCAAGGCTTTTCAGAAGTTTCATCTCGCGGTCGGGCGAGTAGATAGCGAGCGAGGCTCGGTTTTTGATGACGCCGATCTCCTTGGCCACGGTGGCGCGTTCGTTCAGGAGACGGAGAATCTCGGTGTCCAGCGCGTCGATTTTGATCCGGAGTTGGGCGAGGTCGCTCATGGGGTGAAAGTTTTAGTTTTAAGAATCGAAGCGAAGCGTGGAAAGACTGCCAAAGGCAGCCCGAAGGGTGAAGCGTAGCGTAATCAATTAAGTTTTAAGCGGGGGTAGGTGGTTCGGGAGTTGGTGGGGTGGTGGGGTCGGTGTCGGGGCCTATTGCGGATTGGATGTCGGTGGCTTCTTCGGTGGCGGCGGGTTCGGGGGTGGCGGTTTCCGTCGGTTCCTGCGCGGGTGGGGTTGCGGTAGGGAGTTGGATGCGGCGGAGTTCCGAGGCGTTGGGGAGGTCGTCGAGGTTTTTGAGCCCGAAGTGCTCCATGAAAAATTGGGTGGTCTCGTAGAGGAGCGGGCGGCCCGGGATGTCGGAACGGCCGGCGATGCGGATGAGGCCGCGGTCGAGAAGTGTTTGCATGACGCCGTCAACCGCCACGCCGCGCACGGCTTCGATGTCCGCGCGGGTGATTGGTTGGCGGTAGGCGATGATGGCGAGGGTCTCCATGGCCGGGGCGCTGAGGCGGGCTTGGCGGTTTTCGGGGAACAGCTGGCGGAGCCACGGGGCAAACTCGGCTCGGGTGACGAGTTGCCAACCGGCAGCGCTTTCGCGGACTTCGAACGACCTGCCCGAGTCGGCGTATTCCTGTTCGAGGGTTTGGATAGCCTCGCGGATGCCGTCTGCCTTGGTTTTTCCGTAACAGGCGACGAGCGGGTTTTCCTTTGCCGCCTCCGCCGCGCCCTTGAGGAAGTTCGCGAGTTCTTTGGCGGAAACGGGCTTTTGGGAGGTGAAGAGGATCGCCTCGATGATGCGGTGGAGAGGCAATGGTGTTTCTTCGGGTGCGGGATCTTCGCTCATAGGAAGGTGGGCTGGGCTTCGTTGATCCGGTCGATCCAAATCTCGCCGAAGTGCGCCTCTTGGCGGACGCGGAGTTGTTTCAAGCGGATGAGTTCGAGCATGGCGAGGAAGGTCACGACGATTTCCGTGCGCGAGGCGACGTCGACGAAGAGTTCCTCGAATCGCAGGGAGATGCCAACCTGCATAACGCGGAGGACATGGTCGATCTTGTCGGAGACGGTGAAATTCTCGGCAAAAATCTCGCGGAGGTTTTCGGGTTTTTTCTCGAGGCGCTTGAGGATTTTCTGGAAGGCGTGGATGAGGTCGAAGATGCCGACCTCCTCGACGAGCAGGGTCTCCTGCGGGGCGAGTTCCGGGGTGGCCGGTGACCTTGGAAAGAGGTTTTCGCGAAGCGCCTCCTGGTCCCGAAGGTTCGCCGCGGCCTCCTTGAATTTCTTGTATTCGATGAGTTGGCGGATGAGTTCGAACCGGGGATCCTCCTCCTCGGCCTCCTCGTCAGCCATCTGGAGGTCGACGGGAAGGAGCGTGCGGCTCTTGATGTAGAGAAGATTCGCGGCCATGACGATGAACTCTCCAGCGAGTTCGATGTTCAGCACCTGGAATGCCTCGAGGTAGGCGAGGTATTGCTTGGTGATGCGCTCGATCGAGATGTCGTAGATGTCGACCTCGTCCCGTTTGATGAGGTAGAGGAGGAGGTCGAGCGGTCCCTCGAAGACGTCGAGCTTGACCTTGTAATCTTCCACGTGGGCTTAGCGCCGTTGGTAGCCGCGCTTTTGGCCCTCGCGTTTGAGTTGGGCGCGGTGTTTGTCGTGCTCTTTCTTTTTTGTCTTCAGCTTGCTTATCTGGCGGCTGAGCTTGTCGATGACCTTGTCGATGGCGACGTAGAGGTCGGCCTCGGCGTCCTCCGCATGGATATCCGGGCCTGGGAGGGCTAGGTGGACCTTGACGGTGTAGGGTTTTTTCCGGTCGTGGTTGTGGAGGAGAACGATGTGTGCCGCGAGGATGGTCTCGCCGTGGCCCTCGAGGTGGCTGACTTTTTCAGCGACGAATTCGTGGATGGCACCTGTGAGGGTGATGTTTCGCGGGGTGATGTGGATTTGCATGGGGTCAGTGTGTCGTTTGGGGGCGGCCGATTCCAGCAAATTTGAGGCGGCGGGGTGATTCCCGCAGTGGGGGAGATCAGGAGCGGAAGCGTGGGGCAAATGTCGGGCGGATTCGTGAGGCGGCAAGGAATGCGAATCCGATAAGAATGAGGAAAAGAGAGAGGAATTGCCCCCGGCTGAGAATCCAGGTGAGGGAGCGTCCGGTTCGCGGAACATTTCGCTGGTGATGCGGAGAAGCGCGTAGCCGATGAAAAAGACGCCCGTGAGCACACCGTCCGGAAGGCGGAAGCGGGTCCGCAGAATCCAGAGGATGGCGAAGAGCGTGGCTCCCTCTAGGGCGGCGGCGTAGAGTTGCGACGGATGGCGGGGAGTGAGAGTGGCAGCGAGGACGTCATTCAGAGCTGGAGATTTTCCTGCATGGTCGACGAGCGCTTGGACGGTGGTCCAGTCCGGGTTGATGCTGGAGGCTGCGAGGAGAACGTGGCGGACGGTTTCCGGAGGGGCGTCGTGGAGTTCCTTGGGAAATTGGACTGCCCACGGCACGGTGGCGGGGCGGCCGTAGAGTTCGCCGTTGATGAAGTTCGCGCATCGACCGAGGAACAGTCCCAGAGGAGCTGCGACCACGGTGTTATCCCCGATATTCAGCCAGGGAATGTGTTTCCGGCGTGAGTAAACCCATGTGAAAACGACGATGCCGAGGATGCCTCCGTGGCTGGCCATGCCGCCGTCCCAAATGCGGAAGATAGCGAGTGGGTCGTGGCTGAAGTTGTCCCAGTCGTAGAAGAGCATGTAGCCGAGGCGTCCACCGAGGATGACACCGAACAACGCGGTGCCTGTGATGAAATCGCCCACGGCCGCCGGCGGGATGTCGCTGAAGCCCCGGCGTGCGAGGTGCATGAACACCGCCCATGCCGAGAGGAAGGCGAGGACATAGGCGAGGCCATACCAGCGCACTCCGAATCCGTCGCCGATGCGGAACAAAAACGGGCTGATGTCGTGGATGTAGTAGGCGAGAGGCACTGTCGGCGGATTATGCGGGGTCGGTTGAGGAAATCAATTCGGCTCGGGAGGGGAATTGTGATTGAGTGCCGGGCAAATGGACGCGGATGAAGTCTTGATCTCGGTGGATCCCTCGTTGCGGGGAACCGGGCTGGCTGTGTTGCAACGCAGCGCCGGTAAGGTCCGGTGCCTGCATTTCGACGTTGTGAAAAATGCTCCGAAGCTGAGCGTGGCCGGGTGCCTGCTCGAAATCCACGTGAGGCTTTCGGATGTCATGGCCCGCTTTTCACCCCAAACGATGGCGATCGAGAGCGTGATTTATGTGCAGAGTTTTCCGACAGCCATCACGCTCGGGTCGGCCCGCGGGGCGGCATTGCTGGCGGCCGCCCAAAAGGGGTTGGCGATCCATGAATACGCGCCGCGCCGCGTGAAGTTGGCGGTGGTCGGGCATGGTGCTGCTCAGAAATCGCAGGTCGCCTTCATGGTCCGTTCCTTGCTGGGCCTCACCACCACGCCGCCGCCCGACGCGGCCGACGCCATCGCGGTCGGCCTCGCCCATTTCCAATCCACCGCCTCGCCGGTGAGAAACCGCCCGCGTTCGGCATGAGGATCGTTCTTCCTGGTCGCATCGGGTTCGAGGACGGATTGGCGTTGCAGGAGCGGCTCACGGCAGAGGTGGTTGACGGGGGTGGGGAGTCTCTGATCCTGCTCGAGCACGAACCGGTCTACACCATCGGTCGCACGCGGGACCGGTCCAGCCTTTCGGGAGCGGAGCCGCATCCGGTTCATGAAACAAACCGCGGCGGGCAGGCGACCTACCATGGGCCGGGTCAACTCACCGGCTATCCGATCCTCAACCTCAACGCGCGCGGGAGGGACCTCCATGCCTACCTGCGGTTTTTAGAGGGCTTCCTAATCGAATTTTGCGCCGATTATGGCGTCGAGGCGACACGCAGGGAGGGGCTCACCGGTGTTTGGGTGGGCCCACGCAAGATCGCCTCGCTGGGGGTGGGTGTCCGCAAATGGATCACCATGCACGGGTTCGCCATCAATATCCTGCGCGGGTCGGTCGAGCCGTTTTCGCACATCACTCCCTGCGGCATTTCCGGCGTGGAAATGACAAGTCTCGAGCAGGAGGCGGGCGTGGAGATCGATTTCAACGAAGCCTTGCGGCGTGCGGCGGAGGGCTTTCGGCGCGCGCTGCCCAGGCTCTCGGGGTGAGGAAGGAAATCAAATGTCACAGCAGGATTTTGAAACCATGAAGAACACCATGCAATTCACCCAAGACTGGTTCAGTCGAAGCATTCCCGGTTGGACGGCTATTCTGTCGCAAATTTCCAAAAGAGTATCCCCCTTGAGAATTCTCGAGGTGGGTGTTTTTGAGGGCCGATCCACGTGCTGGCTTTTGGAAAACTTTTGCAAAACTCCCGAGGACACGATCACCGTGATCGACAGTTTTCAGGGCGGAATTGAACACCATGGAATGCCCCTTGAAACACTGCGTGCAACCGGTTCGAGTCGAACATCGCCTCGGTGGGACTCTCCCGCACAAGTGGACATACGCGCGGGCTATTCACTTCCACAATTGGCGCGCCTTGTTTCTGAAACTGCCGTTCCTTTTGATTTCATCAGCATCGATGCCAGTCATCAGGCACCGGACACCAGTGAAACCGAGCATAGATTTTTTCCGGTGACGTCTGTCCCGTAGCAACACTTTTCCGCAACTTTGCCTTGTTGGGGCTGTTTCATTGACATGCTCAACACACTGCCCCCCTCCGAATGGACACGGGTTGCCGCCGCGCACCTGTTGAACCGAGCGGGATTTGGAGGGTCTCCCGCCGAGATCGATCGATTCCACGCGCTTGGGCACCGGGGAGCGATCGAGCAACTGCTTGGAGCGGAAGAGGAGGCGGACTTGTTTCCCTTCCCGGAAATGGAGCCGCTGTCGGCGAAGATGAGGGAGTTGAAGATGGAAGCCCTGGAGGGTGCGGAGTTGGAGGAGCGCAAAAAACAGGAGCGCAAACTCCGGAATGAACTCGGGATTGATCTGCGCTATTGGTGGCTCCACAGGATGAGGGAAACGCCGAATTCCGTGCGCGAGAAAGCGACGCTCTTTTGGCATGGCCACTGGGCGACAGGCCTTCGGAAAGTAAACGACCCGTTTTTCATGCATCGGCAGAATGAAACGCTTCGTGCGCACGCCCTGGGCCCGTTTGCACCGCTTGCCAAGGAAATCAGTCGCGATCCCGCGATGATTATCTATCTCGACCTGCAGAGCAACTCGTCGAAAAACCCTAATGAGAATTTCGCCCGCGAGGTCATGGAGTTGTTCACTCTTGGCGAGGGGCATTACAGCGAGCGGGACATCGTCGAGGTTGCGCGCGCGTTCACCGGTTATCGGGTTGATCGGGATGCCGGCGGGTTTCGCTTCCATCCCCGCCAAGCCGATGCTGGATCAAAAACCATTCTTGGCGTTACTGGGGCGTTTTCTGGTGATGAGGCGATCGACATCGTTACCGCCCACCCGCGCTGCGCCGACTTTATCGCTGGGAAAATCTGGACGTTCTATGCCGGGACGGTTCCCTCCGAGCGCCTGCGTGAGGCCCTTGGGAAGGAATACCGGAAGAGCGGCATGGATACCGGAACGTTTTTGAAAACCCTTTTCGCGAGCCGAGAGTTTTTTGCGCCGGATGTTGTGCGGCGTCAGATTAAAAGCCCCGTCCAATGGCTCGTGCAGATGTGCAAGGTGCTCGAGATTCCGCTGCCACCGCCGCGCATCGTCCACCCGTTGATGGCGAATCTCGGCCAAGTTCTCTTCGATCCTCCGAATGTGAAGGGATGGGAGGGAGGGCGTGCTTGGATCAGTTCCTCAACTCTTCTGGTCCGCTACAATACCGCAGGAACGATTGTGCGCGGCGGCGGGGGAGCAATGCCGGATATCGACCGTTTGATTCCGCCGGGCCAGACTCCGGAAGCGACGGCCGACGAACTCGCATGGAGGCTCTTTCAGTCCCCCATGCCGGCAGCGCTCCGCGAGCGGACCATTTCAATGCTCAAGGAGAACGGGGCTTCGCCCGCGGCCCGCCGGGACCTCCTCCACCTCCTTATGAGCACTCCTGAATTCCAACTCACATGAACCAAACCCTCCACACACGCCGCCGGTTTCTGCGCACATCGATTCTCGGCGGGGCCCTCTCCTGGACTGTTCCCGCTTTTCTCGAGCGCACCTTTTTCTCGCTCGACGCATTGGCCGCGAACTCCCCTATCCAGACAACCACAGGAAAAGACAGCCCGATCCTTGTGATCCTCCAACTCGCCGGCGGCAACGACGGCCTCAACACGATGATCCCTTTTGAAAACGACGCGTATTTTCGCGCCCGCCCGACACTGGCGATCCCGAAGTCGAATGCCCTGCCTCTGTCCGGTGGATTCGGTCTCCACCCCCAACTCCCGGGCCTGAAATCGCTCTACGACGAGGGCCATCTGGCCGTGATCCAAGGGGTCGGCTACCCGAACCCCAACCGCTCCCATTTCCGCTCCACCGAGATTTGGCAGACAGCTTCGGATGCAGACAAGACCGAGCGCCACGGGTGGCTTGGACGGTATTTCGATTCCTGCTGCGAGGGGGCGGATCCGGCCGTGGGCATCAGCGTCGGCTCGGCTCAGGCCCCTCAAGCATTCTCGGCCGGGAAACGCCGCGGTATTTCCTTCGCGAATCCCTCCCAATTCCGTCTTGATCTCGGCAAATCCTCCGATCCCGACGCGGCCGAGGAATTTTTTCGCAGCATGAACGAGATGGAGCATGAAATGCAGGGCGGAAGCATCGGCATGCTCGATGGCCCCACGGACATGGATGGCGACGCGCTCGATTTTCTCCAACGCACAGCGCTCGACGCCAGCGTCAGCTCCGATAAAATCCTCACGACGGTGGCTAAAACCAAGTCCGCGGTCAGCTACCCCGCAGGCAAACTCGCTGATTCGCTCAATCTGGTCGCCCGCCTGATTGCGGGTGGGATGCCCACCCGCGTTTATTATGTCTCGCAAGGCGGCTACGACACCCACAGCAACCAGGAAGGAGCCCACTCGCGGCTCATGGCCGAACTCGGCAGCGCGCTCACTGCGTTCGCCTCCGATCTCAAGGCTCAAGGGAATTTCGACCGCGTGCTCACCATGACATTCAGCGAATTCGGGCGCCGTGTCGTCGAGAATGCAAGCCGGGGCACCGACCACGGAGCCGCCGCCCCGATGTTTCTTGTCGGCGGGAAAATCCAACCCGGACTTCACGGGCGGGCGCCGGATTTGGAAAAACTCCACAATGGCGACCTCATTCACACCGTGGATTTCAGGAATGTCTACGCCACGATCCTTCAGAATTGGCTTCAATCCCCCGTCGAACCAGTGCTTCGACGCCGCTTCACCACCCTTGATTTTATTTGATGTGGCGGTGGTCGGCGCCTCCCAAGCCGCATGCCCCAAACGCGGGCTGGGTTGTGTTCCTTCTTGCGCGCGGGCGGGTTTCGTTCGATGAGGAGGGCATGATCTTCCGTTTCCTCCTAGTTTCTGTGGTTGTGCTGACATCCGGGTGCGCCTCGATCGAGCGGGCCAACCGGGCCGGCGCCGAGCGGGTTCTTGCGGCGGCGGGGTTCAAGGTATTGCCGGCGAATACCCCCGAGCGGCAGGACTCCCTTGCCACCCTGCCTCCGTGGACCATGGTTCGAAAGTTCAAGGGGGATGTGGCCAGTTATGTCTATGCGGATCCGCAGCAGGGGGTGCTGTTCCTTGGGGACGAGAAGGCCTATGCGAAGTTCCAACAACTCGCGATCGAGCTTCGGATCGCGAATGAAAACATGCTTGCGGCCAGGATGAACCTCAATGCCTCGCAACAATGGAATGACTGGGGATGCTGGGGGGCGCCGGGGTTTGGTCCGCGCTGGCCTTGAAGGCGGCCGGGAATTGGATCGACTCGCCGGGGGGCGATTGCGCACATTGAAGCACATGGCATTTGCCAAGGAACGAGCATTGGAACGTCTTGCGGAGGCCCATCGCGCCAAGCGGTTGGCCCATGCCTGTCTTTTGAGCGGGCCTCCCGGGTCGGGCAAGATCGATGTCGCGCGCGGGCTTGCCGCCCTCGTGCTTCAAACATCCACCGAGCGCCTGGCGGGGCAACCGGACTTCCACCTGGTGGCCCCCGAGTCGAAATCCCGCCGTATCGTCACCTCGCAAATCCGTGAACTTGAACATGCGCTTCACATGAAATCCCTCGGCGGTGTTGGCAAGGTGGCGCTTATCATTGATGCCGACCGTCTTCAACCGCAGGCGGCGAATGCGTTTCTCAAAACGCTCGAGGAGCCACCCGCAGGATGCCACATCATTCTCACCACCAGTCTCCGCGAGGCGGTCATGCAGACGATCCTCTCGCGGTGCATGACAGTGCCGCTCCGCGCACCCGCGGCGGTTTCCGGTGGCGGGCGTGCGGAGCCGCTAGCCTCGGCTTTTGAGGAGGCACTTCTCGAGGGGGGCAACACGGGTGCTGCGATCCGCTTCACTAGGCTCCTGCAAGCCCACCTGTCCACCCTGCGGGAGGAAATCACCGAAGGCCTCGATTCCGAACTCAAAGCCCAGCTTAAACAATACCGCGACTCGGTCGACCGGAGTTGGAAGGACACCCGCGAGGACCAGATCAAGGCCAGCGCCGAGGCCGCGATCATCCGTGAGCGGGAACAATGTCTTGGCGCCGTGGGAGGCGTGCTTGCCGCCGCGCTGCGGCAAATTGTGCGACCCTCTGTTGATTGTCCGGCACCGGTCCGCCGGATCGCCCAAGCCCAAGGGTCGAAGAGCCTCCTCAAGCGCCTGGATGCCTTGGAGCGCCTTCGCCGCCTCCTTGCCTCCGGCGTTCACGAACCCCTTGCGCTCGAGAGCGGATTTCTCCAAATCATTGCCGCACCATGAAACCACGAATCGTTGTCAAACTCGGCACTGGGGTGCTTTCCAGGCCCGCCGGGAAGTCGCTCGACACCGTGCAATTCGCCCGGATCGCCACGGAGTGCGCCACCCTGCGCAAGGAGGGCCATGATTGCATCCTGGTCAGCAGCGCTGCCATCGCCGCCGGGGTGCGCGTGATGGGGCTTGCCAGTCGTCCCGAGGATCTTCACGGCAAGCAGGCCTGCGCCGCGGCCGGCCAGCCCGAGCTCATGAGGCTTTATGCGGCATCCTTCCGGAAGCACGGGGTGAATGTCGCCCAGCTTCTGCTAACGCACGGGGATATCGACAGCCTCTCGCGGCGGCAAAACGCCCGCAACACGATCGACCGCCTGCTCGCCAACGGCATCGTGCCAGTCATCAATGAAAACGACTCGGTCGCCGTCGAGGAATTGCGTTTCGGGGACAACGACCGCCTCTCCGCCGAGGTCGCGCGGCTTGTCGGGGCAACCCGCCTCTTGATTCTAACAAGTGTCGATGGCTTGCAGGACGCCGAGGGGCACCGGATTTCAAGCGTTTCCCGGATTGGCGACGCCATCCGCCTTGTGCGTCCCGACAAGGGCGCTGAATCCGTGGGCGGGATGCAAACCAAGCTCGAGGCGATCCGAATGGCCTGCGAGGCGGGAATCTCCTCGCACATCCTCGACGGCAGAAAGCCTGGTCAGATCAAGCAGGCGCTCGGCGGTGGAGACGTCGGCACCGCCTTTCCGGCGACACGCGGAGTCCGTGGCAAATGAGGGCGCTCCGGGTCACCGCGGCGATCGGTCGCAACACGTTCACGGAACTTGTCCGCCAGAAGGTTTTCTTTTTCCTCCTGATTTTCGCCCTGCTTGTGATCGGGAATTCCGCGTTCATGGCGAAGCTGTCCTTTCAGGAGCAATTCCAGATGCTCAAGGACATCTCGCTCGGCGCGATGTCGGTCTTCAGTTCCCTGTTGGCGATTCTGGCGACCGCCGGGTTCCTTCCGAAGGACATGGAGGACCGCACGATCTACACGATCCTCGCCAAGCCTGTGCCCCGCTGGCTTTACCTGCTCGGCAAACTCACGGGGATCATTGCCCTTCTTGCAGTGGCGGTGCTTCTCATGTCGGGCTTGTTTCTCGGGGTTTTGTGGCTGAAGGAAAGCGTGGTTCTCGCCGAGACGCGGGCGCAATTCGAGGGCGCACCAGTCGAAGAGTTGGCAAGGGCCGTGAAGGAGGTCACAGATGCCACGTTTCAGGCGAATCTTGTTCCCGGCATCGCGGTGATTTTTCTCAAGGCAGCCTTGCTTGCTGCGCTGACGTTGTTCATTTCCACGTTCGCCACCTCGTCGATTTTCACGATCCTGATGGCCGCCGCCGTGTATTTCATCGGCCACCTGCAAGCCACGGCACGCGATTACTGGCTGGCGGGGCTCGATCCGGACTGGTGGTTGCGCCTGCTTGCGGCGGCTGTGGCGTTGGTGTTTCCGGATCTGCAGGCGTTCAATCTCACCGACGACATCATTGCCGGGACGGCTGTGCCCCTGATGTTGTTTGTCGAGACAGCGCTGCTTGGTTTTCTTTATACGGCGGTCTATTTCGCGCTTGCCGCCCTGGTGTTTTCAGGGAGGGAGCTGTGAGCTGGGATTTTCGTGGGACATGAAAAAACGCCTGGTCGCCGCCTTTGTGTTGTTGGTGCTCGCGGGAGCCGCGCTGTTGCCGCTGCAATTGCTTGCGGCGCGGAGCGCGGAGAAGGCGCATTTCCGCAAGACGGACATCGATATCGGCCTCCGCGAGCGGATCGGGCAGTCCGGCTTCCTCGCTGCCCTGAGCGGGTTTCGGTCTCCCCTTGCCGCGATTCTATGGATCGAGGCCCACACCGCGTGGGAGAACACCGAGTGGGGGCGGATGGCGGGGATTTTCCAGACCGTCACCACATTGCAGCCGCGGTCGTTGATGTATTGGGACATGGCCTCGTGGCACATGGCGTGGAACGCCGCGGTCGCGGCCATGCAGAACGAAAAGCAGCCCAGCGAGGCGCTCCGTATCAAGGCCCGGCGCGAGTATGAGGAACTCGGCCGGCATTTCCTAGAACGGGGAATCGCCAACAATCCCGACCGCTACCAACTGTATTTGCAAATGGGCGTCCTTCAGCGTGACCGGCTCGAAAACCACTGTGCCGCGGCAGAGGCATTTCTCAAAGCCTCGGAGTTTCCCGATGCCCCGCCTTACGCCGCACGGTTTGCCGGATATGAGATGGCCAAGTGCCCTGGCCGCGAGCGAGAGGCCTACGACCACCTGCGACGTCTCTACGAACAGGGCGAGAGCCAGAGGCTGCCCTCGTTGATCAACCTGCTGAGGGAAATGGAAAACAAACTGGATATTCCCGAGGTCGATCGCGTAGAGTCCGCCGCTTTCCCGCCAGCCCGGGAACGTTGATGTTCCATGCGATTCGCCATTTTCGGAGATATTCACGCCAACCTACACGCCCTCCATGCCGTCATGGCGGACGCGCAGGAAAACGCCTGCGACCGCTTTGTCTGCATGGGGGACATTGTCGGCTACAACGCCTACCCGCGAGAGTGCGTCGAGTTCGTGCGTTCCCTCGACTGCCCTGCCGTTCAGGGAAACCACGACGAGCAAGTGTGTCTTTCCAGAACTTCCGGGGATTTGAATCCCTTGGCCGAAGAGGCGATCGATTGGACCCGCAGGCAACTCGGGCCGGAGGAGATCGAATGGCTTCGCGGCCTGCGCCTGCAACGTCAGGTTCTTGATTTCACCATCGTCCACGCCACGCTCGACACTCCGGCGGGCTGGAAATACGTGACGACCGAACTCGATGCCGAGGCCAGCCTCGGTTACCAGCGCACGCCCCTGTGCTTCATCGGCCACACGCATGTCCCGAAGGCCTACATTCGGGAAGGCCGAGTTCGCGCAGAGGAGTTCGACGTCCTCCATGTCAAAAAGAACGAGAAATACCTCGTGAATGTCGGCAGCGTCGGCCAACCGCGCGACGGCGATTGGCGTGCCGCCTATTGCATCTACGATACGGACAGTTCCGAGATTTACCTCCGCAGGATTCCCTACGATGTCGATGGTGCAAGGCAGGCGGTGTTGGATGCCGGATTGCCGAGGAAACTGGCGGACCGTTTAGCCAAGGGCAAGTGAAGGGGCTCCCCCAATTTTCCGTGCCGCCAAGATCCTTGCTGCTAATCAAGCCGGGGTCGATGGGGGACGTGATCCACGCCCTGCCCGTCGCGTCCGCGATCCGCGCCGCATGGCCCGAAACGAACCTGACGTGGATCGTCGATCCCCGCTGGGCTCCGCTTCTTAGGGGAAATTCCGCCATCACCGCCGCGCATCATTTTCCGAGAGGCGACTTTCGGGGAATCACCGGCTTGCTCCGTGCCGCGGCATGGTATCGGGGACTGGATGCGTTGCGTCCGGAGATCTGCGTGGATTTGCAGGGGTTGCTCCGAAGCGGGTTGATGGCCCGCTTCAGCGGCGCGCAGCGGATCATCGGTCTCTCCGATGCGCGGGAGGGGGCTTCGTTTTTTTTCAACCACACGGTGCCGGTGGTGAAAGGGGAGCATGCGGTGCGCCGGTATCTGCGCTGCCTGCCTGCCTTGGGAATCAAGGTGCCGGACGAACCCGAGTGGACGCTTCCGCCCGGGGATGCGCTACCGGACGGCATGTTGCCCGGCGGTGCCGTCGTGCTTCATCCCTTCGCGCGCGGGGCTGGGAAATCGATGGATGAAGCCGGGCTCCGCGCATTTGTTGATGCGTTTCGCGATGTTTCCGGGAGGCCTCTCGTGGTGGTCGGCGGTGCCGCCGGCTTCGCGCTTCCGGAGGGGGTCATCGATCTCACGGGCAAAACCACCCTCCTGCAGCTCGTTTGGATTTTGCGGCAGGCCTCGTTTGTGGCGAGTGTGGATAGCGGTCCCATGCATCTGGCCGCGGCGCTTGGGTGTCCGCTCCTGTCGATCCACACATGGACCGATCCCAGGTTGGTCGGGCCGTTTGGCTCAGGGGCGTGGATTTGGCAAGGCGGGAAAATCCGTCGTCAAGAGCCCTCGGCTCCCCCCTTGCCTGAGGTGCCGTTTACAACCGGAGCCGCCGCCGAAACCGGGCGGTTTGTTGCGGAAAATTGCTGAAAACACCATTTGCAACAGGTTCCGCCGAGGACTATAAAAATTACCCAAGACCATCCACTTTCCATGCGTCCATACCATTCCTCCCCACTCTCGTTGTCACTGCTTGCTGTGCTGCTCCTAAGCGCCTGCTCCGGTGGTCCAGGAGTCAACAGTTCTGTCATCTCCGCGGCGACGTCGCGCGGGGTGGCCTCTTCCACGACCTCGAAAATGCAGGCTGCCGGGCGATTGGATTTCACAGATTTTCAACATCTCGTCACCCGCGGCGTTCCTTCTTCGACCATCCTCGCCTACCTCAACAGCGTCGAGGAGGTTGTCCATCTTTCGCCCTCACAGCTCGACGCCCTGAAATCTGAAGGTGCAGATAGTCAGTTGCTTGCCTACCTCGAGGGAGCGCAAAACTACTACGGACGCTCGGCCGGACCTGTGGCGCGCGCCGCTTCGACATCCGCCCCGGCAGGTTCCGCCACAAATTCCCCTCTCTATCAGAATGAGCAGCCGTTTGCCTACAACGAGCCTGCGGTCGATGGGTTTTACGACTCGGGCTACGAGGAGTCCCTCTACAGTCCGTTTTCGTTCAACTAGTCTGGGCGATTTGGGAGCGGCGTGACGACCTCCGTGTTCCGCCGCAGGCTTCCGTTTCTCGGAATTTTTCTTTCCGCCGCGGCGGGAATCCTGCTCTCGAGCCAGTTGGCAGTCGGGGCGTCATCGTTTCTTTGGCTCTCGCTCGGGGCGCTTGTGGTGTGGGCGGCGATTCGCCGGGAGGTGGCCCTGCACGCAGCGATCGTGCTTGCATTCGCCTCCGCCCATGCCCAGCAAACCCGTGACTCCCCGGCGATGCGCCTTGCGGAGTTCATCGGTCCGGATCCGCAGGTTGTGTCGATTCGAGGGCGGGTGGTCGACGAGCCGCAGGCCGCGGGAATCCAGGGCTGCCGGTTTGAGGTTCGTGTGAGTGAATTGACATCCGGGGGGACGCGTTGGCGGGTGCCGTTTGATTTGATGGTGGAATTCAATGGTCCGCCGCCCGTTGCCGGTGACCTTGTCGAGGCGCGTGGATCGCTGGCGCCGTTGCCAACGCCCCGAAATCCCGGCGAGTTCGACCTGGGCCGGTATCTGGCTCTGCGTGGCATTCACAACAGGCTGGGGGTTCCGACCGAAGCGGATTTGGAAATTGTCGCTACCGGATCGCCTTATTCCCTTCAGCGCATCGCCAACGCCTGCCGGGGATGGATGGAGCGCACGCTTTCAACAGGCATTTCGGACCAGCCCTTGTCCTGTGCCTTGCTGGCAGGAATCGTTCTGGGGAACACGTCGGAACTTCCGGAATCGCTGGAGGGCCAATTCCGAGACACCGGGACCTACCATTTGTTTTCCGTGTCCGGACTCCACGTGGGAATGATTGGGCTTATTTTGTGGCAGATCGCCAAAACTGTGGGCCTTGGCAGGCGCGAGGCGGTGCTTCTTGTTGTGCCCACGCTGTTCTTCTACGCGCTTGTCACGGGCTGGAAGCCCGCAAGCATCCGCGCTGCGACCATGGCGGCTATCTTCCTCGCGGGCATGATCTCGTCCCGCAAGCCGGTTGCTCTGAATTCCCTCTGCGCGGCGGGCACGGCCATCCTGATTCTTTCGACAAACGAGCTGTTCAATCCCGGGTTTCAATTTTCCTTCACGGTAGTGTTGGCGATCATTCTTGTTGCCGGGCCGTTGCAGTCGGTGTTGCGGGGGCGGATGGAGCCCGATATTTTTTTGCCAGTCGCGTTGTGGGGCTCCTTGGACCGGGTGAGGCATGCAAGCGCCGGGCGGTTGGCCGCCCTGTTGGCGGTGTCCTTCGCGGCGTGGATCGGTTCGCTTCCATTGACGGCGGGGTATTTCCATATGGTTTCACTGGCCGCGTTGTTGGCGAATCCGATTGCCGTGCCATTGGCGTTTGCGGTCATGGTCACTGCGATTCTCTCCCTTGCCGGCGGGGTTGCCAGCGCATGGATCGCCTCGGTGTTCAACAATGCGAATCTTGTCTTCACCCATGCGCTGCTAGCGATCGTCCACTTCACCGCCGGGATTCCATTTGCAACGATCCCCCTCGCTGCGCCATCCGAGACGCCGCGCGTCACCGTGTTCGACTTCGGTCGAGGAGGGTGCTCGGCGATCGAGTGTGGTGGCAGGCTGTGGATGCTGGACGGCGGGTCGCAGTGGAACGCCCGCTCGACACTGGTTCCATGGATGCGATCCGTGGGGCGGCGCGCGCCGGATGGAATTGTGCTCTCACACGGCGATGCCGCACATCTCGGCGGTGTCCAGGCATTGCTCGCGGAGGCGGTTCGGCCGGTGGTTGTGGAGTCCGAGGCCGTAGACAGTTCCTCGACGCGCAAGGCGCTCCACCGGTATCTCGAATCCAAAGGCATCCCCCGATCCCTTCACTCCGAAGGTGACCGGTTGCGACTCTCGTCGGCTGCTTCGATGGCCGTGTTGCACCCGCCTTCGCCCCCTCCGGTTGGCATTTCCGACGACAAGGCACTGGTCGTCCGGCTTGATGCGGAAAACGCGCGCATCCTTTTTCTCTCCGATGCCGGTCCTGCTGTCTGGGAGAGGCTCGCCGGTTCCGTAGATCTCCGGGCGGATGTGCTCGTCCTGGGGAGGCACCGTTCCGGCCAGTTGCCCGAGGCGGGATTTCTTCGGTTGGTTTCCCCCGGTGCGGTGGTGGTGACCGGCGCCGGATTCCCGCGCGAGGAGAAGGTGGACGAGCGGTGGGAGGAGATGGTCCGCAGTCTCGGAATAGAGGTGTTCCGGCAAGATGAAACCGGAGCGGTCGAAATCACCGTCGGCGCGGCCGGGGTCGAGTTGAGCGGATTTCTGGACGACGGCGTCAAGTGATCGAGACGTTTGTGCCGCACGGGACCGTGTCGAAAAGTTCCACGATGTCCGCGTTGCGCATCCGCACGCAACCATGGCTGGCCGCCATGCCGATCAAATCCTCCCGGTTTGTTCCGTGGAAGTAGATATAGCGGTCCTTCGTGTTCGAGTTGACAGGGTCGAGTCCCTCCAGCCAAAGGATGCGGGTTAGGATCGCATCATGGTCGCCGCCGGGTTCGGAGATTGTGCCTGTTTGGATACGGCCTTTGAATTCCATCCATGCCGGAGCGCCGTCCCCGATCTTCTCGGAGATGCGGAATCGGCCTGTGGGTGTCTTGTTACTTCCCTCGGTAAATCCCGTTCCGAACCGCGAGGTCGATGCAGGCCAGGACTTGACCAGACGGCCATTCAGAAGAAGATCAACCACCTGTCGCGCGGTGTCTACGTGGATGTCCCACCTCTCAGCGGGTTGCGAGTTCGCGGGTCCAGCGGTCATACTTTTTCCATTATGTCCAAATCCTACAGAGTCGCAATCGTCGGTGCTTCGGGTGCCGTCGGGGTCGAAATGCTTCGTGTCATGGAGCGCCGCAACTTTCCGGTGTCGAGCCTCCGCCTCCTCGCCTCGCCCCGTTCAGCGGGAAACTCGCTGGATTTCCGCGGGGAGGGGCACACGATCGAACCGCTGAGCCTCGATTCGTTTCAAGAAATAGATATCGCACTATTCAGTGCGGGCGGCGGGATTTCGCGGGACTACGCGCAGGCTGCCGTGGCCTGTGGAGCGGTGGTGGTCGACAATTCCTCGGCCTTCCGCATGGTGCCGGACGTGCCGCTTGTGGTGCCTGAGATCAATCCGGAGGACATCAAATCGCATCGCGGGATCATCGCTAATCCGAACTGCACGACAGCGATCAGCCTCATGGCACTGAATCCGCTCCACCGCCGGTTCGGATTGAAGCGCATCTTCGCCTCGACCTACCAGGCGGTCTCGGGCGCCGGAGCCCGGGCGATCCATGAATTGCGCTCCCAGACCGAGGCGCTGGCCGCCGGCAAACCGATCGAGAAGGAGGTCTTCCCGCACCAGATCGCCTTCAATGTCATCCCGCAAGTCGATGCCTTTCTCGATACTGGCTACACCCGGGAGGAGATGAAATTGGAAAACGAGGGGCGCAAGATTCTGCATCTGCCGACGTTCAGGGCCTCGGTGACTTGCGTGCGAGTTCCCGTCTACCGCGCGCACTCGGTGGCGGTCAGCGCGGAGTTCGAGAAGCCGGTAGACCTTGCGGAGGCGAAGGCGGTCCTCAAAGCCGCGCCGGGGCTTCAATACCTCGACGACGGATACCCGATGCCACTCGACGCGGCCGGCAAGGACGACTGCCTCGCCGGCCGGTTGAGGCTGGACTGTGGTATGGACAACGGGCTCGCCCTGTGGATTTGCGGGGACCAATTGCTGAAAGGCGCGGCGTTGAACGCGATCCAGATCGCCGAGCTCCTCTAAAGCCCGCTCGGATACGTTTCGTCGATCTCTCCCTTTTCCCAGATGGCGGATTTTTCGAGCGGCTCGACGGCTCGTGTTTCATCGAAGTGAAACAATGCGTCGAACTGCGCCGAAACCCGGCTCATGAAATAGTGGCTCTGGCGTTCGGTGTCGGGATGGTAGACCACCCCGATCGCGCGTTGGAGGAGCGGGTGTTCCAGCAACTTCGCTGCTTCGGTGTTTTTCGAAAAATCCAGCCAGAACCTGGGGACCCCGGTCTCGTGGAAGAGGCGTTCGCAACTGTGCGCGAGGGCCGGGCGCACCTGCTTGTGCTCGGCGGGGGTGTCCCAGTCCGACGCGGCGGTGACCGTGCCGGAATAGGTTGTGAATCCGATCGAGACAGCCTTCGCGCCGAAGTGCTCGCGGGCGAGTTGGCCGATGTTGAATTCCCCCCGGCGTCCCATCTCGGTCGCGTCGGCGTTTCCGATATGCGAGTTGTGGGCCCAGACGACAATCCTCGCCTCCCCGTGGATGCGGTCAAGGTGGGCCAGGAGCGCCACTAGGGTATCCATCATGTGCCGGTCGCGGAGGTTCCACGACGAGACGTCGCCCCGCATCATGATGCGGTAGTAGTTTTCGGCGTGGGCGACAACGCGGGCGTTTTGCTCGGCCGAGAAATAAGCATCCTCCGCCGTGTGGCCGTTGAGGGAGATGTAGGATCCGCGGCGTCGTCGGAGTTCCGCAAGCGCGCCCACAGCCTCCTCCTCGCATCCTTTCGAGATGCCGGTCCCTGTGAGGAGGCCGTAGCGCATGACATCGCCGTCGAAGTGGTCGAAGCACGCATAGCGCTTTGCAAAATCCCGCGCGGCCGGCGGATCGATGCCGCGGAGGTAGTCAAGGACGGCGTGCATCGAGTCGTTGAGGCTGTAGAGATCGAGGCCGTGGAAGCCGATCTTAGACTCCGCGTTTCCGCGGTTGTCGTTGAAGTCGCGCAGCCAGCCGACAAAGTCGAGCATGTCGCTGTTCCGCCACATCCATTGGGGAAAGCGCCTGAAGCCCTCGAGCGCCTCCTCCGCGGTGGTATCCTCCCCGTCGCCTTTTACGTAGCGGTTCACACGCCACGAGTCGGGCCAATCCGACTCAGCGGCGACCGCATGGAATCCGAGGTCGGTGACCAGGCGGCGTGTGACCTCCGCGCGTGTTTCGTAGAACTCGTGGGTGCCGTGGGTGGCCTCTCCGAGGAGGACTACCCGCGCGCCGCGGCAACGCTCGATCACGGGATCGAGGTCGTTGAATCCCCCCTCCAGCGCCTCCGCAGCATGCAAAACGATTTGGGCAGCCTCGTTCATAGTGCCTCCGCGGGTTTGAGTTTCTGGCCCATGCGGAGAATCTCGTAGACGGTATCGTCATCCACCTGGTTGAAATCCTCATACCACTGTCCGACGCCGTAGAAATCCGTCGGCATCAGCACCGCGACGAAATCGTCGACCAGCACTTCCATTTCCCAACGCACGGTGGGCGGCGCCACAGGTGTCGCCACAACGATCTTCCGGGCGTTTTGCTGGCGCAGCGCTGAGATGGCGACGCGCATGGTGGAACCGGTGGCGACTCCGTCGTCCACAAGGATCACTACCTTGTCGTGAACAGCAAGGGGTTGGCGGTTCCCCCTGTAGGCCGCCTCGCGGCGCATTAATTCCAGGGATTCGCGTTTTTCCACCATCTCGATCGAATCCGGCGGGATCCGGAGGCTTTCGATGACGCTCCGGTTCAGCACGCGCGCCCCGCCGCTGGCGATCGCCCCCATGGCGAGTTCGTCGTGGCCGGGCACGCCCAGTTTGCGCACGATCAGGACGTCGAGGGGGATTTGGAGGATCTTGGCCACCTCGTATCCGACCGGCACGCCGCCCCTCGGGAGGGCCAGCACAAGGGCGTCGTGGAGGTTCGCGTATTTCATGAGCTTCGCCGCCAGCATGCGGCCGGCGTCGGCTCTGTCTTGGAATCGTGTTGTCATGGGATTGTTGTTGTTGGTTCGTTGGCGGGGGTGATCACGGAGAGGTGGTGCTGGAACCACCCGGCGGCGAGGTTAGCGACTTTTTCCAAGGCTCCCGGCTCCTCGAAGAGGTGGGTCGCGCCTGGGATGACCGCCATTTTTTTTGGGCACCGGAGGCATTGGAATGCCTCCTCGTTGAGCTTCAATACGGCCTCGTCGCGCTGGCCGACGATGAGCAGTGTGGGTGCCATGACGAGAGGAAGATGTTCCCAGGCGAGGTCCGGTCTTCCGCCGCGCGAGACCACGGCGCTCACGGCCCCGTCGAGGATCGAGGCCGCGGCGATCGCCGCCGCGCCACCTGTGCTGGCGCCGAAGTAGCCGATGCGCTGGTCTTGTGCCGCCGGATGCGCCTGCAGCCAGCGAGTGGCGGCAATGAGTCGTTCTGTCAGAAACTCGATGTCGAAGCGCAGGCTGCCGTCCAACGAGTCCCTGCGCTCCTCCTCGCGGCCGAGCAGGTCCATGAGCACGGTGCCGATCCCCGCCTCGCGGAGGATCGCTGCGACAAACTGGTTTCTGCGACTATGTCTGCTGCTGCCGCTGCCGTGTGCGAAGAGCGAGATGCCCTTCGCCGCCGGCGGCATGATCCACTCGGCCTCGAGTTCGACCGAGTCGATTGGGATACGGACCACTCCCGAGAACAGAGTGTCTGGGGTGCGCGGCGCGCGGGGGGGCTTGGAAAGGATTTTGACCATGGAAAAATTGGTGGTTGGGCGTTCGGGAATCAGCAGGCGAACCCAAAGCGGTGGCGGACTTCGACGTAGTCCATGTCGAGCGAGGCGCGGATCAAGCGCGAGGCGATCCGTTCCGCCGCGATCTTGATCATGCGGTCCGACTGGTTAGGGTCGAGAGGAACACCGTCATGCCGGATTTCTTGGATGCGCGCCCCAGTCAGGAGCAGTTGCATGAGGAAGGTTTCCGCCGCCACTGGGTCGTCGGTGTGGTGGTTTTCAATCCGTTTGTTGTGCTCGGGGAAGATTGTGTAGCTGATGGAGAATTTGGAAATCATAGGCTGTGGTCGGTGTTCGCCGGCAAGAAAGCCCCTGGCGTGGATTGTTCCAATAGGGTGATACCCCCCGTCGCTCGCCCTGCGTTTCGGATCGAGGATTGGCTAAACACCAAAAAAACCCATGAGCAAAAAACACAGAAAATCGTTCGGTCCCGTCCAAGCGCCAGTCAGTGAATCCCGCGAGGACCGAGCAAGGACGCTTGACGGAAAAACGGCGAACAGCAAGGTCCGGAGCGAGGGCAGGACGCTTGCGGCGCTTGAAAAACGGACCCTCGCGCGCCGCGAGCGGTCCGCTGCGGAGTCGAAGTCGATGGCCTTGAAGAGGGCGGGGGATCGGGCCGCGGGAGCGGTCGCCGGATGTTGATGAAAAAACTGCTTTCCATCGGGACATCCGGAGTCAAAAAGATGCCCGCTTTTCCACGCCATCAATTCCAGACGCATGCAAACAAATCCTTCTTTCTCCGCCGCGGACGCCATGGAGCTTTACAATGTCGGCCGCTGGGGCTGCGGTTATTTCGGGGTCAATGACGCCGGGAATGTCACGGTGTTTCCGAAGAGGAATGGAGAGACGATCGACTTGATGGAGGTGGTCGGGGAGGCGAAGAGCCGAAACCTCGCGTTTCCGCTGGTGGTGCGTTTCCACGATCTGCTCCGCGACCGCGTGGAGACGATCAACACCTCCTTTGCAAGCGCGATCGCCGAGGCGGGTTACAATGCCGCCTACCGCGGGGTGTTTCCCATCAAGGTCAACCAGCTCCGCGAGGTGGTGGAGGAGATTCTCGACGCCGGGAAGCCGTGGCATTTCGGAATCGAGGCCGGAAGCAAGCCCGAGTTGCTCGCGGCGCTCTCCGTTCACACCGATCCGGAGAGTCTCGTGATCTGCAACGGCTACAAGGACACAAGCTTCATCAGGAGCGCGCTCATGGGCCGGAAGCTCGGAAAGAAGGTCATCCTTGTGGTCGAGAAGCTCGAGGAACTCGCCCACATCCTCGACATCTCGCGCCAGATGATGATTGAGCCGTTCATCGGACTGCGGGTGCGCCTGCTTTCGAAGGGCGCTGGAAAGTGGGCGACAAGCGGTGGAGAGAACGCGAAGTTCGGTCTTTCGACCGCCGATCTTGTCGAGGCCAGCGATATGTTGCACGCGGCGGGGTTGGCACACTGCCTGAAACTCCTCCATTTCCACGTCGGCTCGCAGGTGCCCGATATCGGGACGATCAAGCGTGCCGTGCGAGAGGCCGCGCGCTTCTACGCGAAGCTCATGCAGATGGGGCACGAGCTGGGATATCTGGATGTCGGAGGTGGTCTGGGCGTCGACTACGACGGGTCGCGCACGACGTTCGACAGTTCGATGAACTACACGCTGGACGAGTATGCGCGCGATATCGTCTACACGGTGAAGGAAGTGTGCGACTCGGAGAGTGTGGCGCATCCGGTGCTGGTGAGCGAAAGTGGCCGGGCGATCGTCGCGCAGCACTCGGTGTTGATTGTCGAGACATTCGGCGCGATCGAGAAGGCCCACCACACGGTGCTGCCGCCGAAACCCGCGCCAAACGGGGAGCCCAGCCCGTTAGCGGACATTTTGGAAATCCGGGCGAACCTTTGTGAAAACCGCCGGCTGGAGAATTTCCACGACGCCCAGGAAATCCGGGAGCGGGCGCAATCGATGTTCGACCTCGGGTTGCTCGACCTCCGCACCAAGGCGGGGATCGAAACCGCCTATTGGCAGATCGCCACACGCACGGTCGAGCTTTTCGAGGGGGCCAATCCCGTGCCCGAAGAGGTGCGTGAAATCGAGATCGCGCTCGGCGACCAATACCTCTGCAACTTTTCTGTGTTCCAATCGCTCCTCGACCACTGGGCGCTGGGCCAGCTTTTTCCCGTGATGCCGATCCACCGTCTCGACGAACGTCCCGACCGCAACGCGACGCTGGTGGACATCACGTGCGATTCCGACGGGAAGGTGGCGAAGTTCATTGATTTCCAGGATGTGAAGGAAACGCTCCCGTTGCACCGTTGGCAGGAGGGGAGTCCCTATTACATCGGGTTTTTCCTCGCGGGGGCGTATCAGGATATCATGGGCGACCTGCACAACCTCTTCGGACGGGTGAACGAGATGCATATCTATCTCGATGAGGACGAGGACTCCGGCTACTACGTCGAGGAAATCCTCCCCGGAAGCACGATCGGGCAGGTGCTGTCGCTCACGCAGTGGGATGTGAATGAACTGGCGCGGCGCATGAAGGCGCAGACCGACGCGGCGATCAAATCCGACCGGTTGAAGCCGAACGAGGCGATGCGCCTGCTGGACGAATACGAGCGCAGCCTCACGCTCTACACGTATTTGAACTTCGACGACCAGCACATCGTGAAGACACGGTAGCCGCCGGAATCGGCAGGGGGCGGCGTAAACAGACGCGGATCAGAGCGATTCCGGGGAGTTGAGCAATTCCTCGATGCGCTTGAGTAGGCGTCCAGCAGCCCCGCCGTCGAGCACGCGGTGGTCGAAGCTGAGCGTGAATGTGGCCTCCACGACAGGAACGAATTCCTCGAGTTTCGGGTCCCAGTTGGGGGCTGTTTTTCCGGCGCCCATACCGAGGAGGAGGGTTTGCTCTGGAAGAGGGATCGGCGTGGCCAAGGTGAGCCCGAAGGTGCCGTAGTTCGTCACGGTGGCGATCGATCCTCCCGTGTCGGAAGGCGGCAGGCGGCGCTGGCGCGCAAGGTCGACAAGGCGGTTGTAGCGGGAGACGAGGTCGTTCAGCGGGAACTGGTCGGCATTTCTGATGACCGGCACGAGCACTCCGTCCTCGGCCTCCACGGCGAATCCGATATCGACCGCCGGCGGGTGCACGATGCCTCGCCGATGAGACGGCCCGCCGGGGCGCTGTTCTCGCCGAGGGCGACCGCAAGGGCGCGGAGCGCGTAGAGCGCTGGTCCGGGTTTTTCGGGATGCGATTTGCGGTGGGTGAGGAGCTTGTCGAGTTGGATCGGGATGCCGACCGTCGCCAGCGGGCGCGACCAACTGCGGATCATCGCGTCGGCCACAGCCTTGCGCATCGGGGAGGCGGGGGTGATGCGGTTGTTCTCGATGCCCGACATGAAGCGCTCGAGGTCCTCGATCGTGACGCGTCCGCCCGCGCCGCTGCCGGCGATGCTCGAGAGGTCGGCGGCGCGCAGGCCGAGTTCCGCCATCCGCGCCTTCATGCGCGGGGAGAGGTAGCTCACGCCGCCGGCATGGGCGGGCACGGGCAATCCGCCGGGCACGGTGGGTTCTACCTTTTGAGGGGCCGACGATACCTCCTTGCGTTTCTTGGGAGCCTTGCGCGCCGGCGTTTCCGGTTCGTCGAGTCCGAGGCGCTTGGCCTCCTCGGCGGTGATTTCGATCTGTCCGAGCACGGCGCCGACCGGGTAGCTCGTTCCCGCCTCCGCGACGATCTCATGGAGCGTGCCGGAGCATGGGGCGGTGACAGCCATGACCGCCTTGTTGGTTTCCACTTCGATCAAGTCGGTGTCCGCCTGGACCTGGTCGCCCTCGGTGAAGAGGATGCGCACGATGGTGGCCTCGGCGATTGATTCGCCGAGTTGGGGCATTTTTATGGGAACGAGTGCCATGGTGGTGTCAGATTTGAAGTAGGCGCCTGGCGGCGGCGGCGATGGTGGATGCGGTTGGTCGGTGGACCGACCAGAGGTCTGGATGGTAGGGGACGGGGGTGTCTTTGGCGTTCACACGCATCGGGGCGACATCGAGCAGGCCGAATCCCTCCGAGGACACGCGTGCGATGACCTCGGACGTGACGCCGCCCCAGGGCCATTCCTCGCTGACGCACAGGAGGCGGCCGGTGCGGGCCACGGAGGCGAGAACTGTGTCGGTATCGAGGGGTTTCACGCTGCGCAGGTCGACGATCTCGAGTTCGAAGCCGTCCTCCGCGAGTTCCCTGGCGGCGGCAAGCGATTCATGGAGCATGGCACCGTGGGTGACAACGGTGGCATCACGGCCTTGGCGCGCGATCCGGGCCTTGCCGATCGGCAGCGATGTTTCGGGAAGTGAGTCGGCCTTGAGATGGTAGTAAAGGAACTTGTGTTCGCAGAACACGACAGGGTCGTCGATGGTCACCGCTTCGAGAAGCATGCTGTAGGCGTCCTCCACGGTGGCGGGGGTCACGACAACCAGACCCGGCCAGTGGGCGTAGACCGCCTCCATGCTCTGGCTGTGGAAGGGGCCGCCGCCGGAGGTGCCGCCGGAGGGAAGGCGCACAACGATCGGGCAGGGCACGCCAGTGCGGTAGTAGAGGGTCGCCGCATGGTTCACGATCTGGTTGAGCGCGCAGGTCGAAAAGTCGGCGAATTGCATTTCCACAATAGGACGGGCCCCCTCGATGGCTGCGCCGATCGCCATGCCGACGATCGCATCCTCGCTGATCGGAGCGTCGATGACGCGGCCCGGAAATTCCTTCGAGAGATTCTTGGTGGCTTTGAACGCCCCGCCGAAGGTGCCGATGTCCTGGCCGTAAAGGAAGACGCGGGGGTCTGTCGCGAGCGCCTTTTGCTGCGCCAACCGGATGGCTTCGAGGTAGGTGATCATGGGGCTGTGTGTTGTTCCCTGTATTCGGCGCGGGACAGTGCCTCCCAGTCGTCCTCCTCGGGATCGGGTGTCGGCTCGCGGCGGACGCGGTCGGCGGTGGCGTTGACCTCGTCCTCGGTCTCGCGTTTCCACTCGGCGAGTTCCCCGATGTTCTTCCAGCCTTGAGCGATGATGTGTTGTTCCGCGAGGAGGAGGCAGTCACTGCCGACCGGGGATTGTTTCAGCTTTTTGTCGAGGTAGGAGAAATCGTCGTGTTCTCCGTGGCCGACGAGGCGGAGGAGGTTGGCCACGACGAGTTGGGGGCCGCCGCCCACGCGCGCGGCCGACACGGCTTTGCGGAGGGTTTGGAGGCAATCGAGGAGGTTGGTGCCGTCCGCCTTGTGTCCGGCGACGCCGTATCCGGCGGCCTTGTCCACGAGATCCGCGCAGGCGTATTGGCGGGAGTTCGGCGTCGAGTAGGCATACTGGTTGTTGGCCACGACAACGACGAGAGGGAGGCCGTCAACGGCGGCGGCGTTTAGGCCCTCGTGGAACGCGCCGGTCGAGGTGCCGCCATCGCCGATGCATGTGGCGCCGACGAATCCCTGTTCCCCCGCGAGACGCTTGGCGAGGAGTCCTCCGGCCACGGCGGGAATCATGGCTCCGAGGTGGCTGATCATCGCGTAGTATCCCTCGCGCGGACGGCCGCGGTGGATGTTCCCGTCGCGGCCGCGCATCGAGCCGAGTTGGGAACCGAGGTAGGTGCGGAGGGTGTCCAGCACGGTGTCGCCGAAGGCGAGGCGGCCGGCTTGGTCGCGGATGAGCGGGGCAAAAATATCGCCGCGGTGCAAATGGATGCCCACCGACACGCTGAGCGCCTCCTGTCCCCGGCCGAGAAACACTCCGCCCTTGATCATTCCCGCGCGGTAGAGGTTCGCGAGTTTTTCCTCCACGATGCGGGAGGTGAGCATGATGCGGTAGGCCTTGAGGTAGTCCGGCTCGGTGACGGGCTCGCTGGGTTTCGACATGTTCCGGGTTTTATAAAGGGAACGTGCCATGGCCTGCAAAGCATTCCTTCCGGGCCGCGATTATCGAGCCGGCCCGGCCCGGCGTTCGATAAGTTCGATGGAGTCCTCGATCAGTTTGCGTTGCCGAGGGGTGAGTTCCCCTGCGAGGGCGGCGCGGTTGTTTTGGAGGGCCTGCTCGGGGAATCCGGCGCGTGCCCAGGCCTGGCCAAGAAGGATTCTGATGCCTTCCGTGGGTTGGTTTTGTGTCCGGGCGATGTCGAGAAGGCGCTCCAACGCATCCGCCTCGGTGGTTGGGTCGTTTGCCGCCTCCGCGATGCGGGCGCGCAGGAGATGGCTGGCCGCATCGCTTGGAGCGAGGCGCACGAGTGTTGCGGATTCGTCCAATGCCCGGTCGAGCGATCCGGTTTTCATGCAGGCGAGGGCGAGGAGGTAGCGGGCGGAAATAGAGCGGGAATCCCTGGCGGTGGCTTGTTCCGCCTCGGACTTGGCGCGGCGCCATTTGCCATGGGCTGAGGAAAGGGATGCGGCCTTGGTCAAAACCGCAGAATCCGCCGGGGCGAGTTTCAATGCCTCTTCCATCAGAGCCGTGGCGGGGGTGTTATGGCCGGTTGATTGAAGAACGAGGGCGGACTGGGCGAGCCAGAAGGCTTGCTCGCGCGGGGAATCGAAGAGGGTCCGGGCGGTTTGGGCGGAAGGGATTTCCGTGGAGGATGCGGCGTTTCGAAACAGCACCCCTTGGTTGTCGATTTTCGCCAGCGTCCAGTCCGGCGAGGCGGACAGGGTTTCAAAGAGTTGGCGGGAGGAATCGAAGGGGTAGGCGAGCGCCACGGCGGAGAAGGGGGACTCGCGATGGGCGGTTCTCCAGGCGAGGGGGGATTGGAGGGTTTCCGGGGACACGGGTTCGTTGGAAACCTGGTGGCCGAACATGAGGGCGAACGCCCGCGTGCGGCGGTCGAGAAGGACGTGCCCGTCGAGGGATGTGGCCTCGGCGGCAAGGAGAACTGGTCCCGCGAGTTCCGGGGTGCGCACATCGGTGCGGATGGCATGGGCGGTTTCGCGGAGACCGAGCGCGCCGAGGGCAAGGGCGCCAATCAGTGCGGCAAGACGGATGCGTGAGGCGTTCCCGCGATGCATGCGGTGGGTGGCCAGGCCGATGACGGCGAAGAGAAGCATCCATGGCAGAAAGGTCATGAGAAACAGCAGCGCCTCGGAGGCGTGAATCCCCCCCAGGCGCCAAGCGGCAGCCAAGGCATGGTTTACCGGTGACGTTGTGCCCCACCCGGCTTCGAACGCTCCGGCGACCCTCGTGTAAATGCCCTCCCTCGAAAAAAAGGCAGGGAGGGCGGCGCAGGTGGACGCCGGGAGGGCGGTTAGGAGAAGGATGCGGGAGTTCACAGAGTCCGGGAAATCAACGTTTGCGGGTGCGGGGAGTGGCTTGTAGGGTTTTTCCCATGTTCATCCGCACGGCACTTGTTACACTTATCACCATGGGCATTTTTGGATTTGGCGGCAAAGCAAAAGCCATCGAGGTCGGCGCCGCGGCGCCGCAGGTGGAGGGAGTCGACCAGGACGGGAACCCGTTCAAGTTCGCCGACGCCTACGCCAACGGGGTGGTGTTGGTGTTTTTCTATCCGAAGGCGGACACGCCCGGATGCACTGCCCAGGCTTGCTCGTTGAGGGATGCGTTCGAGACGCTTTCGGCGGAACATTTGCAAGTCATCGGGGTGAGCCGGGACAAGGCGTCGGCACAGAAAAAATTCCGTGAAAAATACAACCTGCCCTATCCCTTGGTGGCGGATGCCGACGGGAAGATCGCCGAGGCGTTTGGAGTTCCCGGGATCCTCGGGATGCCGGTTGCCAAGCGCCAGTCGTTTCTGGTGAAGGACGGCAAGGTCGCGTGGAAGGCGGAGTCGGCGGAAACGGCAAAGCATGCCGGGGAGGTTCAGGCGGCGCTCGATGCTTTGAAGTAGGGCTCTACTCGAGCCGGGCGCGCAGGGTCTCCACGGAGCCTGGGTGGACGACCAGGACACATTGGGTCCCCTCGATGCGAACGGCGGCCGAGAGGGATTTTTCGAGTTGGGTAAAGCGCCACTCGCCCTCGGGGATGCGAATATCGAGGGCGGCGGCGTCGAAGCCAGCGACGCGGAAATTGTTTTCCGGAATTTCCAGGACGGCCATCGGAATGCTTCCCGAGGTGATGAGGGTGGCGGACCCAACTGGCATCCCCGCCAGACGTCCCGGCGCGGTGAAGGCATCGAATCCCTTGAGCACAAACCAGTCGTCCATTTCCCCGGCCGTGAGGTCCGCCTCTTCGAATTTCTCTGCGGGAATTCCGCAGACATCCGCTGCGATCTCAATGGCGTCCGGTGGAAACGACGCCGGACGTCCGAGGAAATCCCATGCGAGCACGAATACCAGCAGGACAATGCCAATGAGCACCGCCAGCATGGCCGGGTCGTTCCAACGAAACCGCGACGCCGGGAGGGAGGAGACGGCGCTGGCGAGATGGTCGATGACATCTTCGGGAACTTCGGTATCAGACAAATGCCGCGCGGCCTTTTTGTCCAGTACCGCCTGGTCCCGGTATTCGGACATGAGATCGGGGTGTTTTTCGAGAGTTGTGAGCGCCTTTTCGACATCGGACGGAATGTCGCCGTTCGGGTCCTCGTAATGGGTCGCGAGAATGCGCCGTGCGGTTTTTGGATTCATTGGACCGGGCCTAGGTGTGGAGAGAGTTCCGCGCGGGTGGATTGAACCAGGTCGGCCAGTTCGATCGGCGACTTGCCAAGGATGCCCGCGAGTTCCTCCGGCGTGAAGACGCGCAGATAGAGAAGGGTTAGCGCGCTGCGGCCGGGCTCCGCAAGGTTGTGAAACGTCCGCACGGCGGGCGGGATATCCATGGCGAAGGGCTGGGTCTTTGGGTGGGCGGAGGCGGCCCGGAAAAGATTCGAGAAAAAAAGCCTCTTCCGGCGGCGGGGGCTGACAACGTCGGCTCGGGCAGCGATGGAATTGAGCGTTTCTGTGACGAGTGCGGTGGCCGACTCCGGTTGGCCGGTGAGCACATGAGCGTAGATCCAAGCGAGCCTCAGGAATCGCCATTCTTTGGGGAGATGGGACATCTGTGTTGAATGTAAGCCGAGAATTCGCCTGCGAGAAAGTCCGGATTTTTTCTCAGCTCGGGAAGTGGTGGGAATTTCCGATTGCGCTTCCAGCCCGGGATTGGAACTCTCGGAGCCATGACATCACCGATCACATTCAAACCGCTTGCAATGGAGCGTGTCTGGGGGGGGCGGGCATTCGAGTCCCTGCCCGGCAAGGAACTGCCCGCGGGCGTGCCTGTCGGAGAGTTGTGGGAGGTGGTCGACCGGGAGGATGCCCAGAGCGTGGTGGACTCCGGGCCATGCAAGGGGGACTCGCTGCATTGTTTGTGGCGGGAGCGGCGGGAGGAGGTGTTCGGCGCGGCCTACCTCGCCTCGAGCGCACCAAGGTTCCCGCTGCTGGTCAAGCTGCTCGACGCCAGGGACACGTTGTCGGTCCAGGTGCATCCGCCCGCTTCAAAGGCCGCCGCGCTGGGGGGAGAGCCGAAGACCGAGGTGTGGTATTTTTTAGAATCCCATCCGGGAGCTCTGGTTTATGCGGGGTTGAAAAAAGGGGTGACACGCGCCGGCTTCGAGGAGCGCTTGGCAATGGGTGGGGTCGAGGAAACACTGCACAGCATTCCGGTGAGCACCGGGGAGAGCATTTTCATTCCAAGCGGCAGGTTGCATGCGATCGGCGGGGGGAACTTGATTGTGGAAATCCAGCAGAACAGCGACACGACCTACCGGGTGTATGACTGGGGGCGGGTGGGACTCGATGGAGCGCCGCGCGCCCTGCATGTCGGTGAATCGATGGAGTCGATCGACTTCGATGACTTCGAGCCTGGCGTGAGCGGAGTGGATTCCCCACGCGTCGCGGATTGTCCACTGTTCCGCGTTGAGAAACGCAAGGTGGGCTCCGGTGAGGATATCAGGCCCGCGGGGCGGTTTGCCCTATGTGTGTCTGTTGACCGGGCTGTTTGCTGTGGCGGGAAGGAATTTCAGAAGGGCGGTTTTTTCCTGGTTCCAGCGAGCGGTCAGGGTCTCGAGGTTGGTGCGGCGGATGGCGAGGCAACGATTCTCGTCTGCACGCTTCCGGTGTGAACCGCGGTGGCGTGTGTTTTTCCTTGGATGCGGGAGGGGCCCGAATCTACCCTCGCGCCTCCAATGAAAACTCCCATTCGTGTCGCTGTGACCGGTGCCGCCGGCCAGATTTCCTATTCCCTTCTTCCCCGGATCGCCTCCGGTGCCATGTTCGGTGCAGATCAACCAGTGATCCTGCAACTGCTCGAGGTTCCTGTTGAAAAAGCCATGAAAGCCCTCGAAGGCGTGGCCATGGAGTTGGACGACTGCGCGTTTCCGCTCCTGAGCGGCATGGTGCTTAGCGACGATCCCAAGGTGGCCTTTCGCGATGCGAACTGGTGTCTGCTCGTTGGTGCGAAGCCGCGCGGACCCGGCATGGAGCGTGCGGATTTGCTGAATGACAACGGCAAAATCTTCACGGCACAGGGCACGGTGATCGACGAGGTTGCCGCCGGGAACGCCCGTGTCGCGGTGGTGGGAAACCCCGCAAACACCAACACCATGATCGCTGCCAGCAAGGCTCGGCGACTCACGCCCGACCGCTTCACCGCCATGGTCCGACTCGACCAGAATCGTGCCCGCACGATGCTTGCCAAGAAGGGCGGTGTTGCCTCGACGGATGTGGAAAACATTTTCATCTTCGGCAACCACAGCCCCACGATGTTCCCGGCGTTCGGACATGCGACAATCTGCGGCAAGCCGGCCGAGGCGGTTGTCAACGACCGCGCATGGCTTGAGGGGGAATTCTGCGAGAAGGTCGGCAAGCGCGGAGCGGCGATCATTGCCGCGCGCGGAGCGTCCTCCGCGGCATCCGCCGCAAGCGCCCTTGTCGACCATGTGCGCGACCTTTGCACTCCGGGGGCGATCCACTCGGTGGCGGTGAAATCCGAGGGCCGCTACGGGTTCGATCCCGAGGTTTGGGCGGGGATGCCAGTCAAAACCACCGCGCCTGGCGCCTACGAGGTGCTCACGGACATTCCGCTCGACGATTTCGCCAAGTCGAAAATCGCCGTGACGAACAAGGAACTCGTCGACGAGCGGGTCATGGTCGCGGCTATGCTTGGGTAGGCTTGAACGATTTTGCGAACCGGCCCCCGCCGGTTGCGAGATCAAAGGGGAAATGCGGCGACCCGCATTCCTCGCTCCGCCGCTGAATTTCCACCACGATGTTCGCCAGACTCTCGGACAAGCTTCAGGATACCTTCAAGAACCTGCGCGGGCAGGGGAGGATTTCCGAATCGAATATCAACGACGCCATGCGCGAGGTTCGCATGGCATTGCTCGATGCGGACGTCCATTTCCAGGTCGCGAAGGATTTCATCGCCCGGGTGAAGGAAAAGGCGCTCGGCGAGGCGGTGCAGCGTAGCGTCACGCCCGGGCAGCAGATCGTCAAAATTTTCCATGACGAGTTGCAGGCGCTTCTCGGCGGGGACGCTGCGCCGCTGTCTCTCGACGCTCCCGCCCGGGTTCTTGTGGTGGGTCTCAATGGTGCGGGCAAGACGACATCCTCCGCCAAGCTCGCGCGGTTGTTGAAATTCCAGGGGCGTTCGCCTTTGCTCGTGGCCTGCGACCTCCAGCGGCCGGCGGCGATCGAGCAACTCGCCGTCCTTGGTCGCCAAGTCGACACCCCGGTGTTTCAGCCCCAGCCCGGCGAGCAGGACGTGCTTGCTGTCGCGGGTCAAGCGTTGGAATGGGCGAAAACAGCGGGCGGCGACGTGATGGTTTTCGACACAGCGGGCAGGCAGGACCTTGATGAACCGCTGATCGACGAACTCAAGAGGCTCCGCGATTTTCTTCAACCTCGGGAAATCCTCCTTGTCTGCGATGCCGCCACAGGACAGCAGGCGGTCAATGTCGCCGAGCGGTTCCATGAGGCGCTTGGCCTCACTGGGATCATTCTCACCAAGCTCGACGGCGACGCGCGCGGTGGTGCCGCCCTATCGCTGCGCACTGTCACCGGTTGCCCGATCAAATTTTCCGGCACGGGGGAAAAGATCGACCAGTTCGAGGTGTTCCACCCCGACCGCCTCGCCGGACGCATTCTTGGCATGGGTGATGTCGTCGGCCTCGTCGAGCGCGCGGCCGAGGCCATCACTGAGGAGGATGCCCGCCGCATGGAGGCGAAGCTTCGCACGGCCAGTTTCGATCTGAACGACTTTCTGCAGCAGTTCAAAATGCTCAAGCGCATGGGGCCGCTCGAAAACCTGCTTGGCATGATTCCTGGCATGGACAAGGTCAAGGACGCCTCTATCGACGAGAAACAAATGAAGCGTGTGGAGGCGATCATCCTCTCGATGACTCCCAAGGAACGCGCCAAGCCGGATATTTTAAACGCCCGCCGCCGACAGCGAATCGCCCGCGGAAGCGGCGTTAGTGTGTCCGAGGTAAATAATTTGATTTTGCGCTTCACGCAGATGCGCAAGATGATGAAAAATATGGGGGCCATGAAAAAGTTGATGGCCAAGGCCGGGGGAGGGCTGCCTTTCCGCCTGTGATCCTTCCGTCAACCCATGCGGTCCGGTGAAAAACCTAAAGACAAATCCCAAAAAATCAGCCAAGCTCACAACCCGACTTATCACAAAACCTATCGAATTATGGCAGTAGCAATCAGACTGCGCCGCGCAGGCGCCAAGAACCATCCGTATTACAGCATCGTCGTCGCCGACCAACGCTCCCCGCGAGACGGCAAATTCATCGAGATCATCGGCAAATACGATCCGAAGCAGGAAGGCGAGAATTTCACCGTGAAGCTCGACCGCGCCGAGCATTGGCTCAGTTGCGGCGCACGCGCCAGCCAGACGGTCGGCAGCATCATCAACAAGGCGCGCAAAAAACTGGCTGCCTGAGTCACCCGGCGCGATGGAGGAATTCCTGCGCTTCGCGATCGGTGCCATGGTGGAATTTCCCGCCAGCGTGGTTGTTTCCAAAACCGAATCCACCGGTCGCATCGACTTCCGTGTGGCGCTCCGGAAATCCGATGCGCCCCGCGTGATCGGAAAGAACGGCCACACGATCCGTGCCCTTCGCACCCTTCTTGTCGCCGCCGGTCGCAGACGCAATTTGTCAACCTCACTTGAACTGATCGAATCATGAAATCCCTCGCCACCTGCCTGCTTTTCTCCTTGGCCTTTCTCCTTGCACACACCGGTTGCGAGATGCATCCGGCGTCCCAGACCGTTCCCGGCTATGCCGAGAAAATGAAGGAGAAGGAAGCCAATGCCAAAAAAGATGCTGCGATCGGGGAGACCACGGATCCGGCCGCTCCTGGGTATTTCCCTGCGAAGGCAGAGTGATGTTCAGCGGAGGCACCGAGCCTCCGACCGAGGGTGCGCTATCTGGCGTCTGCCAATGTGCTCCGTTCACCTCTCACGTTCCGTTTGTTCCTTTCCAGAGACTCCCAGCCTGACATGACACCCAATGAGAACGAGCCGCAGGCACTTGCCGCCGAGCCTCAGCTGTCGATCGTCATCAACGATCTCCAGCGGCTCCCGCTGCGCGATCTCATCTCAGGCAACAAGGCGCTTGGGCTTCGGATTCGACCCGATTCGACCCGTCGCCAGTTTATCACCGATCGCATCCGCCATGCGTTGACGCGCGGCGGGCGGGTCACAGGCGCGGGGTTGCTCGAGCGGGTCCAAGACCACTCGGCGATTCGCTGGGCGGCCCATGATTTACGCCCCGGACCGGAGGATTTGACGATTCCGCACGCATTGATTCGCAAATATGCGCTGCAGCCCGGCGTGATGCTCGAGTGTGCCGTGAGGCTTCCCCGCGATAGGGAGCAGGGGTTCGTCGTCGAGGAGATTTTATCGATCGAGGGACGTCCGGCAGCCGAGTGGAAACAGCCATTGCCCTTTGACAAACTCACACCCCTCTTTCCCAACCGCCGGGTTTTTTTGGAAAACCCAAAGGACCCGGAAACCGCGGCCCGCGCAGTCGATTTGTTGACTCCGGTGGGCATGGGTCAGCGCGGACTCATCGCGGCACCGCCACGGGCTGGCAAGACGATCATGCTTCAGACGCTGGCGAGGAACATCCGGGCGAACCATCCGGATGCCGCGTTGATGTTGTTGCTGGTCGACGAGCGTCCGGAAGAGGTTACCGACATGCGGCGGGCGTTGGATTGCGAGATTTACGCCTCCACGTTTGATGAGCCAGTCGCCCGACATGTGCAAATTTGCGAAGCCGTTGCGAACCGCGCCCAACGGCTTGTCGAATTGGGCCGCGATGTGATCGTCCTGCTGGATTCGATCACCCGCATGGCCCGAGCCTACAACAACAGCCAGCCCGGCAAGGGGCGGACGATGAGCGGTGGTGTGGACGCAAAGGCGCTCGCGCGGCCGAGGAAGTTTTTCGGTTCGGCTCGCAACACGGAGGAGGGCGGCAGCCTCACGATTCTCGCCACGGCGTTGATCGAGACCCACAGCCGCATGGATGAGTTGATTTTCGAGGAGTTCAAGGGCACCGGAAACATGGAACTGCACCTCGACCGCTCGATTGCGGAGATGCGGATTTTTCCAGCCATTCAGATTGTGAAGTCCGGCACGCGCCGCGAGGAGTTACTGTTGCATCCTGACGAATACGAGCGCGTGGTCCAGCTCCGCCGCCAGTTGTCGGAGCTTCCCGCTGCCGAGGCCATGGAGATTCTTGTCACGAATCTTCAGCACACCCGCTCGAATGCCGAACTTCTTCTCGCGGGTCTGAAGGGAGTTTGATCCGGGTAGGGTTCAGTCGCCGGCCGGCGGCACTTTGATAAGCCGCGGCGGGGTGCCCGGCTGCACGATCCATTCGGCCTTGATGGCGTCGGCGTCGTCGATCCAACCCGGATCAAGGGCCAGAACCCGTTGCAGTGCGGCCAAGGTCTTCCTGTAATCCAACCCGTGGCTCCAAAGGTGGCCCTCGTAGCCGCACACCACGGGGAAACCGAGCAGGATGGCCGGGTGGTTGTATTCCGGTTCCACGGCAAGTCGCGAGGCTGGAGGGACATCGGCAAGGAGGGTGCGCATGCTGTCGAGTTCGCTGCGGTCGGCCAGCTTGTATCCATGGCGGCCGTCCAGTCCTCCGGCCAGCGAGACCGCGCCCGAGAAAAAAAGAATGATGCAGGTGGCAATCCTCGCTGCTGTGGGCCATGGCAGTAGGACGCGCGACCAGACGTAAGGGGCAGCCGCGATCCAGGCCCAGAGCATGAGCTTGGTATTGTCCCACTCCCATTTCGCGAACGACACCAGCGAGCAGAGCACGAAGACTCCGATCGCGAGGAGTGTGACCGCCCGCGATTCCGCGTCGCCGCGCACACCTCCGCTCCAAAGGAGAAGCGCTCCGAGCGGCAGGGCGATGCCGAAATTCATGATCCAGAACATTGCGCCCTCGTCCTCCTGCATCCACCCGGGTTTCCAATGCAGGCCATTTGCGGCGGCGAACCCGCCGGTGACGAGCCACACGGCGAGGGTCGCCGGAGCCAGCGAAGCCAGCGTGAAGAGGAGGATGCGCGCGCGCGCGCTTGTGGCAAAAAGAAAGAAGCAGCCCAGCGCAAGGCTCAGGAAAATAAACGCGTGGAGATTGAAAAGAGGCATCGCCGCGTAGAGGATCCACTGCACGAATGTTGGCACTCCGGTCCCTCCGCGAAAATACGTCTCGCGCCAGGAGGTCAGCAGGAGAAGGCCGCAGGGGATCGCGAACAGCAGCCCCCGCTGCGGAACAAGCATCGTGAGGAACATGTTTTTCCACGCCCCGGTTGATTGGAAATCCTCGAGTGCTCCGGTCTGGAAGAGCGCGAAGCCCGCCAGTCCGCCGTTGAAGAGGAACGCAGCCATGGCAAATGCTCCACCCCATCTCCAGAGCGCCCAGCCGGACATCGCCGCGCCAACGAGCCCGGTCCAGACCAATCCCCGCTCGACAGGGACGCCTACAAGGAGGAGGAGGCTGTTGAAAAAATCAGCGCCCGGTGGGTAGGTGAGGGGAACTCCGCTCAGAATCGGGCTGTCGGGCCAAAAGGGCACTCCGCTTGCAAAGTAGCGGATGAGATGGATGTGCAGGGAGATGTCGCCGAGGTTGTAGGGCGAGAGCACGCGCCATTCGTTGTCGGCGGGATACAGCACCCACAGGAACGCTCTCATCGATGCCAGTGCCCAGATGAACGATAGAAGCCAGTCCCACGGGGTGAACGGCCGGGATTCCCTGTCGTGGGAAATCCAGCATGCGCCGAGGCCCACCAACAACCCCGCGCCGAGCGAGGCGGCGGCGGTTGTCGTGTCGAGTCCGCTTGGGCGGGATGCCCCCGCCATGGCGCAGATCACTGCCACGGCGACCCCGGCGAGCGTTCCGGTCACCAGACCCGTGCCCGGCTTCCAAGGGGTGCCGCTATTCATTCCTGTTGCCGCTCCCAGGGCTGGAATTCGGGTTCACGGTTGAACACGGGCGCGAATCGCGGGACGGAGAAATAGGCCGTGCAGCCCTCCTGTCCGCTCCGGATGCGGAAGGGCACCTTGAAGAATGGGAACCTGAGCGAGTCCTCGATTTCCTTTTCCCGAGAGGATTCTATCACAAAAAAATCCAGTGCGTTGAGTTCGGGAGGCTTGTCCACCGAGTAGTAGCCGATGCGGGTGAAGTCTCCGAGCATCCACGGGAGCGGGTAGTAGCTGTCGAGAATGATCGCGCCGTGCATGTGACGGCCCTCCTGGTCCGCCTCCGCTGCCGCCAGGACTGGGTCGACGAAATCGTAAATGTCCGAATAGGTCTGCACATAGACATAGGGTTCCTTTTCATTGGTGAAATCCTGGAAATTGAGTTTCAGCATGACGCCCGTCGAGACCGCCAGCAGGGGAACGGCGGCCCACCATACGCGGCGCGAGGACAGGGTGTGGGCCAGTTCGTGGAGCACCTCACCAAGCAGCAGGTAGAATGGCCAAAGGATGGAAATGACGCACCACGGGGTTTTGTAGGGGATGATCGAATATGCCAGCAGGACGCCGCCCGCCGAGATTGCGATGTAGCGGAAGCGGGCGTCCGAGGGGGCGGCGAACCACAATCCCGCGGCCAGACCTGCCAGAGCCGGCCATTCATATCGGGCCATGAGGGCGATCCAGTAGTAGTTCAGGGGTCCGGCGAGGTCGTGGGCCGTCTTCTCGTGCCCCGAGGCCTCCACGCCGGTGCTGATCCAGAGCGCGAATGTCTGGTAAAGACCTTGTAGGAGAGTGAAATCAAGAAACGCCCCCGAGTAGAAAAAGACAATCGCCAACGCGCCGATGCCGAATCCGAGGATCGCGTCGTCGCGTGTCCAGGATTGGCGCGCGATCGGCCAAGCCGGGCGGGAGGGGACAATCCGTCCCCAGATCCAGAGGACCACCCCGGCGAGAACGAAGCACCCGGCATGGAGGACGCAGGTCTCCTTGGTCAGCACCATGCCGGCCAGTCCGGCGCAGAGGGAAAACAGCCACCTGCGGCGCCCCGTTTGCCACAGGCCGAGGATGCCCTGCAGGAGAAGGATGGAGAAAAGCACCTGCCAGGACTCGTGGATCGAGTAGCGGCTATAGAAGACAAAGGCAGGCGAGAGGGCCATCGCCAGCGCGGCGAAGCGGGAGACGGGTTCCCCGAAAAAGACGCGGAAGCGGAGCATCGCCGCGACGCTCAGAACCCCCGCAAGAATCGCGGGCACACGCAGCGCCCAGAGTTCGCGGCCGAAGAGCGTCTGGAAAATCCAGACCAGATAGAAATGCAGCGGGCCGTGGTAGTTCGAGGGGTCGTAGCTGTAGAGCCCGGTCGAGGTGATACGGTCGGCGAACCAGCCGTTGATCGCCTCGTCGAAATGGGGCGGCTTGATCTCGATCCACCAGCACCGGAGCGCGAGGGCGAGCAGGATGATCGCGGCCTCTGGGGCATTGCTTTTCAATCGGGCAAGGGTCACACGCATGGGATAGCCCGTTCCCTCGCTGCTGATCAAGCCGCCATGCTGTGCTTGCCGATGCGGGGTTCGATCGGGATGATCCCTCCATGCCATCACTTGGAGTCAATATCGACCATGTCGCCACCCTTCGGCAGGCCCGCTACCGGGACACGCCGGACTCGCCGCACGCCGAGCCCGATCCCGTCGCGGCGGCATTGATCGCCGAGCGCGCCGGCGCATCGGGTATCACCGCCCACCTGCGCGAGGACCGCCGCCATATTCATGATCGCGATATTTTCCAGCTCCGGGAGAGGGTTTCGACGAAATTGAATCTTGAGATGGGGATCGCTCCGGACATCGTGGCGCTCGCCTTGAGAATCCGGCCTGAGGATGTCTGCATCGTCCCTGAAAACCGCCGCGAGGTCACCACCGAGGGCGGATTGGATTGTGCTGGGCAGTTCGACGCTTTGGCACCGGTGGTCGCCTCGCTTCGCGCCGCCGGGATTCGTGTGAGTCTTTTTGTCGATCCGGTGGATGCCCAGATCGATGCCTCCGCGCGGCTCGGGGCGGAATTTGTCGAACTCCACACCGGGGCGTATGCGAATGCCTCCGGAGCGCAGCGCGCCGCCGAGTTGGCGAAGCTCGTGGAGGGGGCGCGGCGGGCGATCGGGGCGGGCCTGCGCGTGAATGCCGGACACGGGCTCACGCTGGATAACACCCCGCCAGTGCTAGCGCTTCCGGGCCTGGAGGAACTCAATATCGGGCATTCGATCATCTCGCGGGCCGTGGTGGTCGGCCTGGAAACCGCTGTCCGGGACATGTGCGATGTCATTCGGCGAGGCTGATTCGGTCGACCAATCCGGCATGGACGGGGTTCTCGCCGGCCGTTTGGAGGATTTCCGCGCCGCCGGCTTGGAGCGCCGCCTGCATGTCGCGGACGGGCCGCAGGGAACGCGGGTCGTGCGTGACGGTCGCGAACTCGTTAATTTTTCCTCGAATGATTATCTGGGCCTCGCGGCGCACCCTGCGTTGATCGAGGCGGCATTGATCGAGTCCCGCCGCTCCGGTTTCGGTTCCGGCGCTTCGCGCTTGGTGTCGGGGACGATGCGTGCCCATGCTGAGTTGGAGGTCGCGATCGCGGCGTTCAAGCGGACGCCTGCGGCGCTCGCGTTTTCCAGCGGGTCGGCCGCCGCTGCGGGAACGGTGCCCGCATTGTGCGGCGGCGGGGATGTGGTGATCCTCGACAAATTGTCGCACGCCTGCCTCGTCGATGCCGCTCGCGCGTGCGGCGCCGATATTCGGGTGTTTCCGCACAACGACTGCGGGCGTCTTGAGAGCCATTTGAAGTGGGCGCGCGAGAAGCGCCCCGGGGCGAACATCCTGGTGATCGCCGAGGCGGTTTACAGCATGGATGGCGATACCTGTCCCCTGGATGAGATCGTCGCGCTCAAGGAACGACACGGGGCGTGGCTTTTGCTCGACGAGGCCCATGCCACGGGGGTGATCGGCCAAGGCGGGCGCGGGCTCGCGCACGACTGGGGGTTAGGCGAGCGGGTCGAGATTCGCATGGGCACGCTGGGAAAAGCGGTGGGAGCGCATGGCGGGTTCATCGCCGGGAGCGCCGTGTTGCGGGACTATCTGATCCACCGCGCACGGAGTTTTGTGTTTTCCACCGCCCCGCCGCCGCCGCTCGCCGCCGCCGCGATCAAGGGTATCGAACTTCTCCAGTCCCCCGAAGGTGACGAACGCCGCCGGGCGCTTTGGGACAACCTCCGGACCATGGCCGCCGTGTTGGGGGTTTCCGCACCCGCCTCGGCGATTCTGCCCGTAGTGCTCGGGAGCGAATCCTCGGCCGTTGAGGCTTCGCAACGCCTGCTGGAGGGAGGGGTCTTGGTTCCCGCAATCCGTTATCCCACCGTGCCCAAGGGTGGTGCCCGCCTTCGGATCACGCTCTCCGCCAACCACACCCGCGAGGAAATCGAGAAGCTCGGGAAAATCGATTTCATGCCGCGCGCGGGCATGGTAGAAGACGCGCCATGATTGCACTTCTGGCTTTGGAGGACGGACGGGTGTTTCGCGGCGCGGCGTTTGGCGCCACCGGCACGACAACCGGGGAGATTTGTTTCAACACCTCCATGACCGGCTACCAGGAGATTCTCACCGATCCCTCCTACCGCGGCCAGATTGTGGCGATGACGTATCCCGAGATCGGCAACTACGGGGTGAACACGGTCGATCTTGAGAGCGACACGCCGCAGGTCAGGGGATTTGTGATCGAGGAACTCAGCCCCGTGGTGAGCAACTGGAGGGCGGACTCGGATTTGGCCACGTATCTGAAAAGCCACGGCATTCAAGGCATCCAAGGCATCGACACCCGCGCCCTGACGCGCCACCTCCGCACCCGTGGAGCGATGCGCGCGTGCATCACGACCGACACGCAGGTCGATACCGAGGCGGTGGAGATAGCCCGCAAGGCCAGCTACGAAGGCGTGGATTTTGTGAAGGAGGTGTCCACCGGCGGGAAATTCGCGTGGGACCCGGAGAGTCGCCTCAGCAGGCGGTGGATTCAAAAACTCGGCGGAGAGAACTCGCCCGGCGAACCCGATGGGAAGGGCAATCTTTTCGAGAATCTTCCCGCGCCCGTGCACACCTTGGCGGCGATCGATTTCGGAATGAAAAAAAACATCCTGCGATCGTTGCGGCGGAATGGTTTTGAGGTCACGGTCGTGCCATCCACGGCCAGTGCCGCCGAGATTCTGGCTCTCGGCACGGACGGGATTTTCCTGTCGAACGGCCCCGGCGACCCCGAGGCGCTGGAATACGCCCGGGACACGGTGAGGGAACTCGTCGGGAAAAAACCGATCTTCGGCATCTGCCTTGGCCATCAGATTCTCGCCCTCGCTCTCGGTGCGAGCACATTCAAATTGAAGTTCGGGCACCGTGGGGCCAACCAGCCGGTGAAGGACCTCCGCTCCGGCAAGGTCGCGATCACTTCCCAAAACCACGGGTATGCGGTCGATCCCAAGACGCTTCCCGAGGGAGTCGAGGTGACGCATGTGAATCTGAACGACGGCACCTGCGCTGGCCTGCGCGACGAAACGCGGCGCGCCTTCAGCGTGCAATACCACCCGGAGGCCGCCCCCGGACCGCATGATGCGGATTACTTTTTTTCCGAGTTCGCCAAAGTGGTTGCCGCATCGAAGGCGGGAGCCTAATAATCCGCGCCATGCCAACCCTGCTGATCTCCCTCGTGGATGGAACACAAGTTCCTTTCGATCTTGTAAATGAGGAAATATTTATCGGCCGCCTGCCCGAGAATGACATCGCAATTGACGAAGAGTCGTTGAGTGGAAGGCACGCGCGGTTTGTGTTGAGGGATGGCGTTTGCGAGCTGGAGGACCTTCAGTCGACCAACGGCACATTTGTGAATGGAACGCAGATCGACAGCATCCAACTCACGCATGGCGACCAGTTGCAATTCGGAGAATTGACAGCCGGGTTTCAAGCCCTTGAGGCGGATGCCGGTGTGCCCGCAGAAGTGGTCGATGAACAGCCAATCTCCGCGCCGGAGCTGTCCATCACGCCCGGGCAGAGTCGCCGTCCCGCGAGTTTCGCCAGCATCTCGCCGCTCAAACGCGCCCCCGCGAACAACAACTCGAGCATCCCGCTCGTTGCCGCCGCCGTCGCGGGCTTTGTCTCCGTCGGGGCGGTTGTTTACACGATTTCCACAATATCCAACCAATAACCCGGCTTGTCTTCTGAGCCCGGGTGATTTTCCAACGCATGGACGACCATTCCCACAACGACCTTTTAGCCATTCGCAGGCAGAAACTCGACGCCCTCCGAGCCGGGGGGATTGATCCGTTCGGCTCCGCATTCGACACCACCGGGTCTCCCGGGGAAATCCGCGCTGCCTTTGCCGAGGGCCTAGAGGTCCGCACCGCCGGACGCGTCACCGCCCACCGCAATATGGGCAAGAGTCATTTCATCGATCTCTCCGACCACACTGGTCGGATGCAGGTTTACCTGAACGCCAAGGAGATTCCTTCGGAGCAGATGGCGGCATTCGATCAGGTGGATATCGGCGACTTTTTGGGGGTCGAGGGGACGACATTTGTGACGAAAACCGGCGAGCCGAGCATCAAGGCAGAGACCTTCCGGGTGTTGTCGAAGTCCCTCCGGCCGCTTCCCGACAAGTGGCATGGGGTGCAAGACACCGAGATCAAATACCGCCAGCGCTATCTCGATCTGGTGTCGAACCGCGGGTCGATGGAGGTCTTCCAAAAACGCATTGCGATCGTGCGTGAAATACGGCGGTTTCTCGAGGATCGCGGATTCATCGAGGTCGAGACGCCGATGATGCAGGCGATTCCTGGGGGTGCCGCGGCCCAACCGTTCCAGACGCATCACAACGCGCTCGGGCTCGATCTGTATTTGCGCATCGCTCCGGAGCTTTACCTGAAGCGGCTTTTGGTTGGCGGGTTCACGAAGATTTTCGAGTTGAACCGCAATTTCCGGAACGAGGGAATCTCGCGCCGCCACAATCCCGAGTTCACGATGCTCGAGGCTTATTGGGCTTATGCGGACTTTGAAAAGATGGCCACCCTCGTGGAGGAGATGGTCTGCCATGTCGCGGAGACGGTGTGCGGCACGTTGCGCATCGAGCACAAGGACGCCGAGGGGAATGTCGACAAGGTGATCGATCTGGCCCGCCCGTGGCGGCGCGCGGCTTATGCCGATCTGATCCGCGAGGTCGATCCCGGCTGGTATGGGCGCACGCCGGAGGGCCGGCGACAGTGGTGCGTTGACCACAAGATCGATGTCTCTCATTGCGCCGAGGATTTCGAAATCACGCAGCATGTGTTTGAGAAACTGGTTGAGGAAAAGACGATGAACCCGCTCTTCGTCACGCATTGCCCGAAGGAACTGGTGCCGCTCGCGAAGCAGAACGCCGCCGATCCCTCCGTGGTCGATGTCTACGAACTCGTCATCAATGGCCAAGAAATCTCGCCCGGCTATTCCGAGTTGAACGATCCGGTTGTCCAGCGCGAGCGCCTCGAGCACCAGAGCGGCGGGGAGACCCAGAAGCTCGACGACGATTTCCTTACCGCGCTAGAGCACGGCATGCCGCCTGCCGGTGGGATCGGGATCGGGATTGACCGGTTGGTCATGATGCTGACCGGAGCGGAAAGCATCCGGGACGTGATCCTTTTTCCACATCTCCGACCACGCCACGCTTGAAGCAGTTTCTGGCCGGACCCTGCAATCGCCGGGAAAATCGCCTTGCGCGCCAACAGGGGCATAAGCAGGTTACCCCGCTGTGCGATTTCCGGCGCTGATTTTCCTGTGTGTGCTCCTGATCCCCTTGGAGGGCATCGCCTCCGCGTGGAATGTCGTGATGCACGGTAACCGGCGGCATGTGCCGATCGAGGATGTGGCCCGCTTTTACAAGCTCGGCACGCCAGTCAAGGGCGAGAAGGAATTCCGGATCGAGAGTCCCGGCAGGAGCATTCGCGGCAAGCTCGGCACCCGCGAGGTGTTCATCAACAACGTCAAATACATCCTCTGTTTTCCAATCGTGAAAAAAGGCGGATCGATCCTGATTTCCGCGATGGATGTGACGAAGATCCTCGAGCCCGTCTTGCGGCCCGGAAAGATCAAGAACGCCGGGCCGGTGCGGACCGTGGTGCTGGATGCCGGGCACGGCGGGCATGACAGCGGGGCCACGGGCAGGCGTGGAATGGAAAAGGAGGCGGCGTTGGATGTCGTGCTCCGCGCAAAGCGGTTGCTCGAGGCGCAGGGATACACGGTGCGACTCACGAGGTCGCGCGATGTGTTTGTTCCGCTCGAGCAGCGGGCGGCCTATGCGAACCGGTTTCCCGACGCCATTTTTGTGAGTGTCCATTTTAACAAAAGCTCGAAAGGCACGGCATCGGGCATCGAGACGTTCGCTCTTGCGCCACGCGGGGTTCCCTCGATGGACGAGCAGAATTTCAGTTACAGCGACTTGAAGCAGCATCCCGGGCACGCGCGCGACCCCGAGAATATCGCCCTCGCGACGGCCCTCCACTCCTCGATGCTGCGCAAGATGCGGCTTTACGACCGCGGCATCAAACGGGCGCGGTTTGCTGTGATCCGGAACATCAGGATTCCCGGAGTGCTCCTCGAGGGAGGGTTCATGAACCATCCGCTCGACAGCCAGTTGATCGCGAGTTCGAGTTTCCGCGACTCCTTTGCCAAGGCGATTCTGGAGGGTGTGAACCGCTACAGCAGCGCCATCTCGGGACGCTCGGCGACATCCTCGCCTGCCCCATCCGCGGTGGCCACTGCGACAGATGCGACCAGCGTTCCGGACATCCGGCGCGAATTTTCTCCGATCCGGATGAGCACGACATTGAATGAAGCCGTGCAACGCGCCTCGGAAACCTTCAAAAAAGAGATCGAAACGAATGGCAACTGAGCGATCCAACGAGCCGATCGGGGTGTTCGACTCCGGCATTGGCGGACTGACGGTGGTCGCCGCGCTTCAGCGGCTTCTCCCGTCCGAGAACATCTTTTACCTCGGGGACACTGCGCGGGTGCCCTACGGCGGCAAGAGTCGGCGCACGGTCGAGCGCTACAGCATCGAGATCGGCGGGTTGCTGCTCGCCGAGCGGGCGAAGGTGATCGTCGTGGCGTGCAACACGGCCTCTGCGCTTGCTGTGCCGCGCATGAAGGAGATTTTCAATGTCCCGGTGCAGGGAGTGGTCGCCCCCGGCGCGGAAGCCGCGGCGAAATCCACGCGCATCGGCAAGGTGGGTGTTGTTGGCACGCGGGCCACAATCTCAAGTGGCGCCTATGAGCATGCGATTCAAGGGATCAATCCCGGCATCGAGGTGCTGAGCGCCGCCTGTCCGTTGCTTGTGCCCTTGATCGAAGAAGGGATGTTCGACGACGAGGTGACGCGGACGATGCTTGCCCGGTATCTAGGCCCCATGCTCGGCGCCGGGATCGACACGCTTGTTCTGGGATGCACGCATTATCCTCTGCTCAAGAAGGCGATTGCGGAGGTGGCAGGCCCCAGAGTGACTCTTGTCGACTCGGCGGAGAATTGCGCCCATGCTGTGAAACTGTTGTTGGCCGAGTCCGACCTTTCCGCCGCGCCGCGCCGGTTGGGTTCGTTGAGTGTCGCGTTGACCGACGCCACTGAGGGGTTCCTGCGGGTCGCGGCACACGCGCTCGATCTCGAGATCGGCGATGTCGCGCTGCGCTCGGTGCAGAGCGAGGAAAAGCAGGGCGTCTGATATTTCCCGAGGCAGGTCCGCGCGGGATTCGGCTTGCAGTGGGGCGGGGCCGTTCCATCGTGATATTGAAATGCGACGTGTTCGAAAAACGGCGGGAGGGGTGGTTTTGCTGATGACGCTGGTGGTTCTGGCGGGTCTTTTGGCGTCTCCGTGGTGGTTTCCCAAGGTGTGGCGGGGATTTCTTGTGGTCGAGGCGCCCATGGCAACCGCCGATGCGATCGTGCTCCTCGGCGGCGAACCGCAGGGACGCCCGGTGGAGGCTGCGCGTCTGTATCATCTTGGCGTGGCCCCGCACGTGGTGGTGGTTGGCACGGGTGACAACGCGTCGAACCGGAGAGTCCTGAGCCGCTCGGGTGTGCCGGCGGAAGCTATTTTGATCGAGCCCTCGTCCTCGTCGACGCTCGAGAACGCCACGTTTGTCCGTCCGTTGCTCAAGCGGGCTGGCATTCGGAGGGTGCTTCTGGTCACCTCCTCGTTCCATGCCAGACGCGCCCTTGCGACATTCCAGCAACGGATTCCCGATGTCGAATTCGGCGTTTCCACCTCACGCATCGGATGGTGGGACACCCCGCAGGGACGGCCGCAGGAGGATAATTGGGCCGCGAAGGAATTCGTTAAACTCGGTTATTATTGGGTTATACACGGGATTAGCCCTTGGGTGGGGGATGGGTGAGCCATGAGGTCCGTTCTTTTCATCAACCGCGTTTACCCGCCGTCTTCGGGCGCGACCGGTGACATGCTGCGGGATCTGGCAACCGGTCTGGCCGCTGGCGGGCTGGATGTGACCGTGGTGTGCATGGGGGACGGGGGTGGTTCCGACGAGTGGATCGACGGGGTGCGGGTCGTTCGAGTGGGCGGTATGTTTTCGCGGAGAAACACAGTCCTGCGGGCTGCCGCGTATGTTTTGATGATTCCGTCCCTTCTTCTCCGGGCGTTGCTGCTGCGGCGGACGGATTGTGTGGTCACGATGACCGATCCGCCGATGTTGGCGGTCGTGGGGCCGATGATTTCCTTTTTCAAGCGCAACCGGGTGGTCCACTGGGCGCAGGATTTGTATCCGGAGGTCGCTGAGGAACTCGGGGTGCTTCCGCGAGGAAATGCGCTTTCGCGGATGCTGCGCGACATCTCCTCGCTTGCTCTCCGGCAGAGCGATGCGGTGGTGTCGATCGGGCGGTGCATGACCGCTCGGCTTCTGGCGCGCGGGGTGGTTTATGGAAAAATCCGCGAGATTCCCAATTGGTCACCGCCGGTGGTTCCCGTGGAGTCCGAACAAAACAGGTTCCGCGCCTCGCTCGGGGTCGGGGAGGATTTTGTGGTGGCCTATTCCGGGAACATGGGGCTCGCACACGAGTTCGATACCATCCTCGAGGCTGCCGCGACACTCCAAGACCAGAGGGTTGTATTTTTGATGGTTGGCGGGGGACCGAGGCGTGCGCAGGTCGAGGATGAAGCCCGGCGGCGGGGGTTGGGTAACATGCGATTCCTTTCCCCGCAGCCGCGCGAGGCACTTGCGGAGAGCCTGTCGGCGGCGGAAGCACATCTTGTCACGATGCGCTCGAATCTGTGCGGATTGGTGGTTCCAAGCAAATTCTACGGGGTCCTCGCCGCTGGACGGCCCTGTCTTTTTGTCGGGCCGGAGGAGTCCGAGGTCGCACGGGTGATCCGCGAATCCAGAGCTGGCTGGGTGGTTGCGCCTGGTGATGGCAAGGAATTGGCGGCGGCAATTCTCAAGTGGATGGAGAACCCCGGTTTGCATGCGGCGGCTTGCCGTAGCGCCCGTGAGGCCGGCGCGGAGGCGACGGTTGATGGGGCTGTTCGTGGATTCATGGAGATGTTTGAATCGCTGGCATGAGCACGGGTGACGACACGGTTGCTGCGTTTGTCCAACGCCTTCCCAAGACAGAAACACATTTGCATCTGGAGGGCGCCTTGCCGTGGGAGTTGCTCCGCGAGGCGAATCCCGGAAAATACGCGCAGCCGCCAGCGTCTTGGGATTCCGGGTTCCGGTTCAGGAATTTTACGCATTTCGAGGGCGAGTTGCTGGGGTATGCGGGGGATTACTTCAAGAGTGCCGACAGGTATCACGAGTGCGCCAAGGCGGTCTTCGCATCGCGGGTGACGGCGAATGTGAAGTATGTGGAAACGAGTTTCGCGTCCGGTTGCATTGATTTCATGGGTCTCGACGGGCGCGAGGTGTGTGATGCGATCCGCGCGGCGGTTCCGGAGGGTCTTGAGGTGAGGATTTTTCTGGGCATCCACCACGATGGTTGGACCAAAAAAATGGCCCCCGTGCTCGAGGACGCATTGCTGTGGGGAAAACTTGACGGGATCGACCTGCATGGGGCGGAGGACATGCCACTGGGGGACTGGGCCGCGCCGTATTGGAAGCGGGCGTGTGAGGCGGGCAAATTCACCAAGGCGCATGCCGGGGAATTTCAAGGCCCGGAGTTTGTAAGGAGGTGCGTCGAGGAACTTGGGGTGAGGCGCATCCAGCATGGCGTCCGGTCGGTGGAGGATCCCGAGGTGGTTGCGATGTTGAGGGGCGAAGGGGTGGCATTGGACATGTGTCCGGTCAGCAATGTGAAGCTCGGGGTGGTTCCCGACGCGTCGTCGCATCCGATCCGCGCCCTACTGGATGCTGGGATCGTGTGCACGGTGAGCACTGACGATCCGGTGAGTTTCGGAAACACGCTAGGCGACGACTACCGGATGTTGGCCGACGGGATGGGGTTTTCGAGGCAAGACCTCGCGCGGGTCGCGCGGAACGGGTTCGAGGTGGCTTTGGTTCCGGACGCTTGGAAGGCGCCGCACCTTGAAGTGCTGGCTTCGATGGGTTGATGTGAGAGAGGGGGCTGCAAATGGCTTGAACCCGAAAACGGATTTTTAGACAGGAGGACAGGATTTACAGGATTACAAACCGGAGCCCTCTCGCATTCCAAGCCGTGCTCGACCTCCCGCACGAGTCGATCAACTGCTTCGCTCATACCACGCCAGTGGTCGTGCCACTTCATACCTTGCTCTCCCAACTGGTGTAGCGGGCATGCTCGGTATCTTAGGATTTTAGAGCCTAAGCCTCGGAAAGACGGCCATGCCCCTCTTTTTCTTGGCGCGAAGGCGCCGTCCGGGAGCGTAGCGCGGGCGTCCCGCCTGCGAGTGAAAAGCCAACTGCCGACGGGCGGGACGCCCGTTCCACGGGCCACTTGCGATTGCCGGAACGGGACAGGGGCGGCTGCGCCCCCAAAATTGGACGACACGGCGGTCATCCCTCCAGTTGGGTTTTCGACGGCGCTGCCGCGCCGCGTTCGATTTCTGCGCCATCGGCCACAAAGCGGTCTTTGGTCGATTCACTCCTTTTTTGGCCGATTCGTTCCGGTTTTAGGAAAATCCGGTTGGCGGGGTTTTGATTGCAGACCATTTCAAACCCACACGTGGTAAACCGCCACGCCCCAAACCAATTCATCCACCCAATTCCAGAAATGAAAAAGACGTTTTTTTCCATCCTCACCGCCGCAGGATTCGTTTTAATCCTCGCAGGGATTGATTCCTCCAGCGCCGCCCTGAACTTCACGCAACTTGACCTGAACGGAAACTACCGCATGAGCACGAGTGGCAGCATTGCGGGATTTCCCCTCGGCAATCAAACCTACCTGGGAGGTGTGCCTTTCACCCAGAACGATCAGTTCGGGCAGGTTTGGAACGGTGCCTACCTTTCCAACGGCATCACCCAATCCGGCAGCAGCGTCCAGACCCTCACGATCAATACCAATGTCGCCGATGCGCGCGGCTTCTACAGCGTGATCAATACTTGGTGGGGACAGCCCGGACCCTCCTCCTATGCCTCGCTGACCTTCAATTTCAGCGACAGTTCGTCGTTTACCAAAAACCTTGTCGGCAATGTGGACATCCGGGATTTCAACTACCAGACCGTGACCTACACCAACCAGATCAACAACACGACCACACGGAATGTGTATTTGAACCCGGCCTCGTCCTATGCCTTGGATCGCCAGTGGTTCGACTTCGGGGCCTACAGCGGAAAAACCCTGACGAGCGTCGTTTTCACGGACTCTGGAAACTGGAATTTCCAACGCTATCTCGTCTCCGGAGCCACCGTGCAATCCGGCTTCAGCGGGCAGATTGTCGCTCCGCCTCTCGGGCCGGGCGAGACCGGCGGGCCTGGCGTTCCGGACACCGCAGGCGTTCCCGAGCCCGGCCAAATGGCCGCCTCGCTGCTTCTCGTCGCTGGCATCGGCGGGTATGTGTTTCTGAAGCGCCGGAAATCGGCGAAGGTTGCTGTGGTCGCGTGATTGTTTGGATGGGGGCGGCTGTGCCGCAAAAGTGGGACCACTGGGCCAGGCGTCCCTTTCCTTTTCGATAGGCACTGCCGCGCCGATCGCGCTTTCGACGGCACCTCAGAAATCCGTTTTTTCTTTTTCCCAAAACCGGCCGGTAGGGTTTTGTTGATCCATCAATGCTGACAGCCCATCTCCCCCCATCCCAACCCTCCTCCTTCGACGCCCTCGGCGACTCCGAGGCGCTCTTCCGGATCCTTGAGAATCTTCCCATGGCGCTGGGTGTGGCCGAACCGGTGTTGGCCGATGGAACCATTGCGCCGGATGCGAGGGTGACTTTCTACAACAAAAAGTGGCGCGACCTCTTCGGCTTCGGCACGGACGAGGTGAAGAATGTCACGCAGGCCACGGAGCGCCTCTATCCCGACCCTGAGATGCGACGTCGCAACATCGCCTGGCGGGAGAGTGTGGCGGCGAAGGCGCGAGAAACTGGACGGGCGTTGAACGCCGTGGAGCTTGTCGCCATGGGGGCCGTGGGGAAATGGATCCATGTCATTTCCAGCACGACGATGGTGGGAGACAAGATGCTTGTCTCGATGGAGGACATCACGGCGCGCAAGCGGCCCGGGAGGCGGCGGAGCGGGCCGACAAGGCGAAAAGTCTTTTCCTCGCCAGCATGAGCCATGAGGTGCGCACACCGCTGACCTCGCTCATCGCGTTGGCCCGTGTGTTCTGCCTCGAAAGCGAGAAGCTGGAGTTGCCGCAGGAGTTCGCGGAATTGCTCGGGCAAATCCAATCCGGCGGCGAATACCTCAACCTCATCATGACGAATATTCTGGAGGTGTCCGCGCAGGAGGCAGGCAAGTCGAGAGTCGAGGTCGAGGGATTTTTTGTTGCCGATTGGGCTTTGGATATCGGCAAAATCCTCCACCCGATCGCGGCGCCGAACGGTGTGAGGCTGGAAATAGAAGGGCCACCGGACGGCGAGGCGAGGTTCCGCACCGACCCGCTGAGGCTGTCGCAAATCCTGCTCAACCTCGGGCACAATGCCGTCAAATTCTCCGGCGGCGGAGGGCGCACGGTGCGTGTGGGGATTTCGCTTCGCGGGGAAAATCTTGAGGTGTGCGTGCGCGACGAGGGGCCGGGCATCGAGCCCGCGCGGTTGCCATCGCTTTTTGGTGAATTCGAGCAGAGCGAGGTGAAGGGACCGCGGCACGACCGCGGCGTGCGGCTCGGGCTCGCCGTGGTGGCTCGCAACGCGGAACTCCTCGGAGGCAAGGTGAGGGCACGGAATGGGGAGCCGTGCGGAATGGAATTTACGGTGGTGCTGCCGCCGCTGATTGGGGCATGAAACCCAATGCCCGCCAAGTTGGTTTGGTCGATGACAGCCCGCACGAGCGGTTGCTGCTACGGACGATGCTCGAGCGGTTGCCCGACATCGAGATCGTGGGCGAGGCGTCGGATTTGAAGGGCGCGAAGGCGCTGTTGGAGCGGCCGGGAATTGATTTGGTGTTTTTGGATATCGAGCTGGGGCGCGAGAACAGCTTCTCGCTCCTGCGCGGCGCGGGGCGTTTTCCGCCTGTGGTGTTCACGACCGTGCACCGTCAATTTGCCCTCTCCGCCTTCGATGTGGAGGCGGTGGATTATTTGGTGAAACCGGTGCGCGAGGATCGTTTGGTGCGTGCGCTGGCAAAGCTGGATGCGCTGGCGGGGCGGATCGGACCATCAACTCGTCCCGCTCGATGCTGTGCTCGCTGTGGAAGCGGATGGCAAACATTCGGTGGTCCACACGGCATCGGGGAGCCATCCAGACCGCCGCGGTCTGCGGGATTGGGAATCGCTCCTGAAAAAAGACGGTGCGGAGCGGTTGGACCGCTCGACAGTGGTGAGGCTCGAGGCGGTGCTGGCGGTGAAGCCCTACGGGCGCGGCGCGAGAATCACGCGCCGCAATTCGGCCCATGTCCTGGAGCTAGGACGTGCAGGGTTCGAGAGATTGTCGGAATTGCTGCCTGCCTGAGTGCGGAAGGACTTGGGTGGAATCCATGCATGATGCGCGCTGGGGCGCACGAGAACTGTCCAAGCAAAGTCGATTGAACCCCCGCCTCCTTGGAGACTTTGATTTCGCCAGTGTGGGATGCCGGTCCCCATCAGTTGCCCATCACCAAACGATCATCGTTCCGTATTTGGCGATCTCCGGATCGCATGTCACCAACGGAATCCCTTCGGCTTTTGATTGGGCAACCAGAAGACGGTCGAAAGGATCGCGATGGTGGAGCGGTAGCTTCCGGTATTCCGCCAAATGGTGATCCTCTATGGCCAGCGTCTCGTAACCGAGTTCCGCCAACTCCTCGAAAAAACCCTCTGGCAACGCCAATTTGCCCAGTTCCGCTTTGATGGAAAGCTCCTAGAGTGTCCCGGAACTCACCAAAACCCGATTTTCATCCGACCCGATCGCCTCTCTCGCTGCGGTTCCAAGTTTTTCGGGCGTGTCTACTGCCCACAGCAGGGAGCAGGAGTCCACCAACACCGTGGCGATCATTCCTTCAACCCCAAGGCAAGGGCCTCTTCTTCATTCCATGAATCAAAGCCGGGCGCTTTACGAATCTGGCCACGCATCGCCCCCAAACGTTGCCTGCCCGACTTGGGCAGATACGGAACCAACTGCACCATTGGCTTTCCGGCTTTACCGATCACAACAGGATTACCGGTGCGAACCACCGAATCGACCAAGGACGACAGACGCGTTTTGCTCTCGGTAATTGTCAGTGTCTTCACGGGATAAAACAAACCAGACCTGATCTGGTTTGTCAAAGAGGAGGCCCGGCAGCGTTCGCTTTTTCCGAGATTAACCCGAATTCAACAGAATTAACCACCTTTCAACAGTGCACAGAGGTGTTTGCACTTTCAGGAGGATTCAACTTTTTGTGCAAATTCGACCAACCCCACAGGGAACTCCTGTGAATCCTTTTCCTCCAAGCCTCCTGTCGAAAAATCCGGTATCGAAATAAAACGGTTTGAGAGTGGCCCTGCTCAGGAAGCCATGAGGCTTTCGACGAGGGCGGCGGCGAGGGGTTCGGTGAGGTGGTCGAGTTCGGCGAGGCGGGCTTTGAGGTCGTTTGTGGCCTTCGCGGCGATGGCCGTGTGGATTTGGTCCACGAGCGCCGCGACGGCGTCGCGTGTGGCTGGATCGACTCCCTCGCCGATTTGGGAGAGGGCGCGTTCGACGGCCGGGAGCATCTCTTCGGCCTTGAGTTTCGCCTCGGTGAAGACGCGTTCGTCCATGTCCTCGAAGGCGTGGTCCAGCGAATCGCCGAGCATTTGCTCGACTGCCTCGTCGGCGACCTCCACGGCGCTTTTGATTTCCAGCACGGAATCCTTGCCGGTAGCGGTGTCGCGGGCGAGGACGCGGAGGATGCCGTCGGCATCGAGTTCGAACTGGACGCCGACGCGTGCCTGGCCTTTCGGGGCGGGGGTGAAGGCAACATCCATCTCGCCGAGTTTCCAATTGTCGCGGGCCATTTCTCGTTCGCCCTGCAGGATGGAAATCCGCATGCCGGTTTGGTTCGCCAAGGCATTGGTGAACATTTCCCCCGCCTTGCAAGGGATCGTGGTGTTGCGGGGGATGAGGACATTCATGAGGCCCCCGAAGGTTTCGATGCCGAGGGAAAGCGGGGTGACATCCAGCAGGGTGATGTTCCCGATCGCTCCGGACAGGATGCCCGCCTGGATGGTGGCGCCGAGGGCCACGGCTTCGTCCGGGTGTTGCGAGGTGTCGGGTTCGCGCCCGAAGATGTCGGCGACGAAGCGACGGACGAGCGGCATGCGGGTGGCGCCGCCGACGAGGACGACGGCATCGAGGTCCGCTGGCGCGATTCCCGCATCTGCGAGGGATCGCAGGCAATGGGTGCGCGTTTTTTCGATGACCGGGCGGCAGACGGTTTCGAGATCGGCGCGGGTGAACGTGCGTCCATGGCGCTCCGTCTCGGAGGCATCGGTGAGGAGATGTTTGATGGTCGCTGCATCACCGGTGGAAATGTTCCAAGCCGATGCCAAGGCGGCATCGAGATCGTCGCCACCGAGGCGGGTGTCGCCGTTTGTCGACATGACTTCAAAGACGCCGTTGTCGAGTTCTAGAACCGAGATGTCGAACGTGCCGCCGCCGAGGTCGTAGACGGCAATCTTCGAGCGGGTGCCCAGGCGGTCGAGTCCATAGGCCAGGGCGGCCGCGGTGGGTTCCGAGAGGATGCGTTCCACGGTGAATCCGGCGAGTTCGCCCGCGCGTTTCGTCGCCGCGCGCTGGGCGTCGTTGAAGTAGGCCGGGACGGTGATCACGGCACGATCGACGGAACATCCGCAAGAGGCCTCGAGATCGTTTTTGAGTTTTGCCAGGACAAGGGCGGAGACCTCCTCTGGTTTGAGGTGTCCGTGGCCTGAGTCGACGAGGAGCGATCCGCCGGGGCCGGGACTGACGATATCCGAGTGGGGAAGATCGACAGGTTCGCCCGCGCGGCGGCCGATCAGGCGTTTCACGGAGGTGACGACCCTGCCCAAGGCGGTGGATTTTATTTCCAATGCCGGCCACCCAACAACCGGTGGGCCTGACTCGGGAAAGGAAACGGCCGAGGGGGTGAGGCGTCGTCCGAGTGGGTCCGCGACAAGAACCGGAAACCCGCTTTCCATGACTCCCGCGAGCGAGTGGGTGGTGCCGAGGTCGATGCCGGCAATCATTCGGAGGATCGGCAGGCCACGCCGGATCAGCGGCGTGGTGGGCGGGCGGGACCGCTGCCCGCTTCGCGGAAGGTGATGCGGCCTTTGGTGAGATCGTATGGGGAGATTTCGACGGTCACTTTGTCGCCGGGCACGATTCGGATGAAGTGCTTTCTCATTTTCCCGGAGATGTGAGCGAGGATGACGTGGTCGTTGGCGAGTTTCACCCGGAAGAGTGTTCCGGGAAGGACCTCCACCACCACTCCTTCGCTTGTAATGCAGTCGTCTTTTGCCATGTGGGCTGGGATCAATACGACAGGAGTTCGCGCGTGGCAATCACTTCTCCCGCCGAGCGTGAGGCTTGGAGTGGCTGAATGGCCGTGTCACGAAATCGCAACGTATTTGGTCTTGGACATCCGCGAGAAAACTATGGTATGAACCTCGTTCCCTGCCCCGACAACGATCCAATGATTCAGGAGAATTGCCGACATGCGGTCGCCGGTGTGACGCCGGATTCCGATGTGGCGGGGGGCCCGACCCGCCGCAGCGGGCGGGTTGTTTTTGAATTTCGCAGGCTGCTGTCCGCCGGGTTGTGTTTGGTGTCGCTCGGTGTCACGACCGTGGCCGGATCGGAATGGAAGATGCTCGAGGGCTGCGTGCTTCTTCCCAACAGGGCCAACGACGGCGACTCCTTCCATGTCCGGCACGACGGGAAGGAATATATTTTCCGGCTGTATCTTGCGGATGCGCCCGAGACGAACCTGAGTCAAAAAGAGCGTGTTGCCGAGCAGATGGAGGCTTTCGGTGTGGATCAGACGGCGGTCTTGAAAGCCGGTCAGCAGGCCACTGAATTCACTGCCAAGTTGCTAGAGAAGCCCTTTCAAGTGGTGACACGGTTCGAGGACGCGCTTGGTGACAGCAAAATAAAGCGCCATTACGCGGTGGTTCGCCCGGTGGGACAGAGCAAGGATCTGGCCGAATTGCTCGTTGAAGCAGGGTTGGCGAGGGCATATGGCAAGGCCACAAGCGCACCCAAGGCACCATCGTTTCCCGAGATTCAAAAACTTGAGGATCGGGCGAGAAAAGCGAAGGCGGGGATTTTTGGCGGCGGTGCGCCTGGCGGTCTTGGCGGGGTGGTGATCGGGGGCATGACCGCCGACGAGGCCTTCGAGAAGGCGAGGGCGTTGTTTCTTGAGAAAAAATACGAGGAGTCGCTGGGCATCTACGAGCAATTCATCCGGGACTATGGATCGAATGACGCCGCACAGACGGCGGTGCGGAATTCCCGGTATCCGGTGGCGATGTGCCAGATCCTGCTTGGCCGGTTCGCCGAGGCGCTCGGGTCGATCGACACCGCGCTGGCGATGGATCCCCCGCTTCCCGAGGCGCAGGTGAGGGAGTTGGCGTTTTGGCAGGGTGTTGTGAACATGCAACTCAACGACCACGCTGGTGCCCGTGAATCGCTCGAGCGGTTTGTTGCCATGTTCGAGCCCGGGGTGGAGAAGAATCCTCTGTTTGTCCGCAGGAATCCGATGGTGGCGCGGGTGCCCGAGGCGCGATCCTTGATCGGGACCGCGATGCTGCTCAACGGCAACTACCGTGAGGCGGCGGATCATTTCAAGGCGATGAAGGGGGAGTTGGCTCCAGAAGCGCGCGGCAGGGCCGTGATTTTCCAATTGTATGCGCTCCTTGAGTTGGGCGAGGACGACGAGGCGATTGGAGTGGTGCTTGAGGAATACCCGCGCATGGAGGACATCGCGCAGCTGATCTCGTTTCAAAGCCTGACGCTGCAGCTCGGGAACCGGTGGCTCGACAAGGGGGACTTCCGCAAGGCGATCCAGTGCCTGCAGCGGGTGTGGACCTTCGATCGGTTGGTGAAGCGACAGGAGGAGCGGCTCGAGGCCCTCGAGAGCCGAAGGAAGGCCGCCGAGGAAAATGCGTCGCTGGATCCCTACACGCGGCTGCTGTTCACTCGGTTGGTGTCCGAGGTGCGGCGGGAGTTGGAGAATTTCCGCAAGGTCGAGAGTTTCGATGCCTCATTGCGGTTCCGGTTGGCCATGGCGTATTTGCGGATGAAGCGATATCAGGAGGCTGCGCTGGTGATGGAAGGGATGATCAGTGAGTTGCCCGCGGACCCGCTGACCGAGCAGGCGGCCTTGAATGTGGTGAGGTGCTGGACGGCGCTCGAGGACTGGCCTGCGGCGGCGGATGCCTCGCGGCGGTTTGTCGAGCGGTTCCCCGACTCGAAACATGTTCCCGAGGCGTTGTTCCTCGAGGCCGAGGCGATGCAGTCGTCCTTGATGTATGAGGAGGCGGTCGCGGCCTACGGCAGGATCACCGAGGCGCATCCTTCCTCGGAATATGCGATTAGGTCACGCTTCATGAGGGCGTTTTGCCTGTTGCTCGCCGAGAGGAACATGGATGGCGCGGAGGCGTTCCGGGATTTTCTTTCCAGGCATCCGAAGCACGCGATGGCCGACGGTGCCGCGTATTGGCTCGGGATGGCGTATTCCTACGACAAGCAATACGACGAGTGCCGGGAGTTGATGGATGCCTACCTCGAGTCGCAGCCCGACGGGAGGTATCGGGGTGCGGCGGTGTTCCGGAAGGCGTATTGTTTGCAGCAGATGGAACGGTTCGGCGAGGCGATCGACGAGTTGCACGGGTATCTGGAGAAATTTCCCGCCGAGCCCGAGAACAGCGAAGCGAAGGTGCTTTTGGGCAATGCCATGATGAACGAGGGGGCGCTTGAGGAGGGGTTCAAGGTGTTCGCCTCGATCCCACCCGAAGATGTGAAGCCCTATGAGGAAGGAGTCTTTCGGACAGCCGAGGGGCTGAAACTGCTGGAGGAGCCCGAGCGCTACCGGGAGTTGATGGAGAAGTTCCTCGCCGAGATGCCCCAGTCGCCGCGACTTGGCGAGGCGGTGCGGAACATGGGGTGGTATTACCGGCAAACCGGTGAGGTCGAAAAGGCCCGGGAAATGCATTGGAGGATTCTCGAGGAGTCGGGCAACGATCCCGCCATCAAATCCACCGGCGAGATTTTCCAATCGCTGGCGCGTCTTTACCGTGGGCCCGGCGAGCCCGAGGCCTATGCCGCGATGTTGAGGGAAAAGAGCGATGCCGCATTGTCGGGGGGTCGCGAGACGTTCGCGATGCGGTTGATCCACGCGCAGGCGAAGTTGGCGACGAAGGCCGATCCGGCATTGTCGATGAGTCTGCTGGCGCGGGCGTCTGCATACGCCGATCCGGCTGTGCACAGTCCCGAGATGTTGGTGGATTTCGGGAATGCCCTGATCGAGACCGGTCGGGTCCGGGAGGGAGAGATGATGTTGAGGGACACATTGCGGTGGAATCCGCGCGCGATCGAGAAGGACCGGATTCTCGCGGCGCTCGGGCAGTTGGAGATGGAGCGTGGGAACGAAGATGCCGCGATGGTTTGGTTCGACCGCTTTGAGAAGGAGACGATGGGCACGCCGGTCTTCGGCCCGGTGATGCTTGCCAAGGCGCGGTTGCTTGCAAAGGCCGACAAGCGAGAGGAAATGCGCCGGGTGCTCGAGGCGGTTCTTTCCAACGAGGGGGTTCGGGGCGAGCAAAAGGCGGAGGCGTTGTATTTGATCGGTGAGTCGCACATGGCCGAAAACAATCCCAAGTTGGCGATCCCGTATTTCCAGCGGATTTATGTGATGCACCAGCGCTGGAGGCCGTGGGTGGCGAAGGCTTACAGGCGCAGCGGCGAGGCGTTCGAGTTGTTGCAAGACCAGTTGAGCGCGCGGCGGACGTATCAGGAATTGACGGCCAATCCCGATCTCGAGGAATTTCCCGAGACGGCGGACGCCAAGGCGCGGTTGGAGGCGCTCGGGGGGCCGGTGCCATCTGGCAATGAGTCGGAGGAGAACGGCGGCGATCAACCAAACGGGGAGGGCAGGGGATGAAACGACTTGTTTTTGTTGCATCCCTGATGCTCGCCGCGGCGGCATCGGCACGTGATGTGGTGATTCTTGCCAACGGCGAGAGCCGTGCGGGGGAGATTGCGGGGTTCGATGGAACCACCCTGAGGCTTCGCGTTCCGTTGCCGAACTCCGGTGTTGGGGCGATTCCCGCCGGGGCGACCGCCACGGTGTCGATCCCGCGCGCTGATATCGAGGCGATCGAATTCCGCGATGATCCGGCGAGGAACAAGTTGTTGAGGGATGCGGGGGTCGAGCAGATGCTTGAGGTCGAGTTGGAGTGGATGCGGCAACGGCAGTGGGTGGCGATGCCGCGTTCCCTCGCCGGCGCGGCGGGCTGCAAGTTCGGCGAGTTGTTGCTGGTCAAGGGAGCGCCGGAGGATGTCGCCAAGGCGCTCGAAGTGTTTCGCGAAGTCGAGGGCGGGGCTTGGAGCGGGGCCGACCGGATGCGGGCGAAGCAGGGGAGGTTGCGCGCCATGGTTGCCTCGGGCAACGCCGCCGAGGCGGTTGGCGAAGCCAGAAAGATTGCCGAGGAGTTCGACGATCCCGTGATTTTGATCGAGGCCAACCACATCATGGCACAGGCAACCGCCGGCGAGTTGGAGGTGTTCTTGAAGGAAAATCCCCGGTGGAGCGAGGACACGCGCGAGATCGACGACGCTGGAACGCGGGTGATCGACCAGCGCCATAAACTTCACAAACGGGCGTTGGAATTGTTTCTGTATCCCGCGCTGTTTTATGGATCCGACAATGCCAAGGCCGCGCGTGGACTGTGGGGTGCTGTTCGCATTCACCGCCTTGGAGGCGACGACGCCAAGGCAATGGAGGTTGCCCGCGACATTGTTGCCCTTTACCCCGCGGCTCCCGAGGCCAAACTGGCCGGAGCCTACCTTGAAACGTTGCCGCCCGAGTTGCTCGCGCGCGATGCCGCCCGGGAGGCTGTGGAGGAAATGGCCAACGCGGCAGGCGGCTTGTCGCCGGCTTCCAAATCAAATCAACCCGAAAACCCATGAAAACCACCCGTATGAAACAGAAAAAACTCCTCGCCACCGCGTGTCTCGCGCTCGCTGTGCTCGGATGCGCCGCACCGCTGCTTGCGCAGGACGAGGCCGCCGCTGCGAAGCCGCCGAAGGACAAGACATTGATGGATCTCTTCAACTCCGGCGGTGCGCTCATGTGGCCATTGCTGGGGTGCTCGATCGGCACGGCGGCGGTCGGGATTTATTGTTTCCTGCAAATCCAGGGGAGGAAGATGATGCCGCCCGCGCAGGTCGAGGCGGTCGGCCAATACATGCAGGTGCGCGACGCCTCGTCCGCCTACTCGCTGTGCCACAGCCAGCCGAATGTCTTTGCGAACACGATGGCTGCCGCGTTGCTTAAGGTGAACTTCGAGCGGGATCTTGCGAACAAGATTTCCATGGAGCAGGCGGCCGGAGAGACGCTCGCCAACGAGGAGACGAAAATAAACATCTGGGTGAACTACTTGAATGTCTTCGCCACAATCGGGCCGATGCTCGGGTTGCTCGGCACCGTAACCGGAATGATCGCGAGTTTCGACCAACTCGCCGCCGGGAAGTCCGAGCCTTCGGATTTGGCGGGAGGCATCGGCGAGGCGATGACGACGACCGCCGCCGGACTGCTCGTGGGCATCCCTGCGATGTTCCTGTATTTCTACTTCCGCAACCTCTTGCAGGTGCATGTGGCGAACATCCAGAAGCGGGTGACGTTCATGCTCGATCTTCTGAGCGGCGAAATCAAACTCTCCGGTTCCTCGGCCGAATACGAGCAACACGGGCAGGAGGCCGCCGAATAGGCAATGAAACTCGCCAAGAAACAGGAGGACGAAATCGGGTTCCAGCTCGCCCCGATGATCGATATGACCTTTCTGCTCCTGATTTTTTTTATGGTGACCACCAAGATTTCCAAGGAGCAGGTGAAGGTGGACATCAAGCTGCCCACGGCTGCAAACGCCACGATTCCGAACGATTTGTCGAACCGGGATGTCATCAGCATCGACGGCGAGGGGAACTACCACATCGGCCAGCGGCGAACGGACAAAAAGGAACTTACGTCGTATTTGAAAGAGCGGTTCAAAGTGACGCCGCCGTTGCGAATCTATGTCAGGGCCGACAAGGACACGCCCGGCAAGCAGATCAAGGAACTCATGCGCATCGCCAGCGAGGCCGGCGCGGTGAACGTGATTTTCGGAACCTACCAGGACTGATGAGCCCGCTCCCAAAAAATACGCGTCAGCCAAAGAAGGGGGCACAGGCGTCCCTCCTTTAATGGCAGATATGGTTCCTCTCAAACTCCCTTTTTTTCGGACGCGCCCGATCCCAAAACGCAGCAACTTAAAACTTAAAACTCCGATGCGCCTCCGTAAAAAAGACACCCAGACCGTTGAAATGCAGATGGGGCCGATGATCGACATGGTCTTTCTGCTGCTGGTTTTTTTCATGGTCTCGGCCAAGCCGATCAAGCAGGAGAGCGACATCAATATCGGCTTGCCCGGGACCGCGGCTCAGGAGGACGTGGTAGATATCCCCGACGAGCAGCGCATCCGCATCGAGGCTGATGGGCGTGTGTTGTTGAACGAGCAGCCGATGGACTCCACCGGCACACTCGAGATGCCCGCGTTGTTAGCGACATTGAAAAGGTTCAAGGAAACGGCCGACGCGAACAAGAGCGAGGCATTGATCACGATCGACGCGGATGACGCCGCGAACCACCAGCGGATCGTGGCGGTGCTGAACGTCTGCGCGAGGGCTGAGATCACCGGCGTGACATTTGCTGATTCCGGAGGGGAGGACGAGTAATGGCCAACAGTGGTATCGAATCCCTGATTTCGGAGAGCAGCGCGGCCAAGAAAAAGCGTTGGGCCACGGTCGTGTCGATTTTGATTGGAGTGTTGTTGCTCCATGTCGCCGCCGGCGTGGTGGCTGGTGTGTTTATTGTGGCGAAATACATTTTCCCGCCCCCGGCGAATTTCGAGGTGAAGCGTGACATCCGGCTTCCCGCGAAGAAGCGTGAGCACAAGATGAACATGGCGGCGATGGATGCGATGGCTCCTAAGCCCGCGTTAAGCGAGAAGATGCAGAGCACGCGTCCGACGGAATTCCCGTTGCCCGACGTGCCGCCGTTGCCGCTCGACCAGATGCTTCCGTTGGACCCCTCGGAGTTGGTCTCCGACCAGATGGCCTCGCTTTCAGGTGCCGAGGCGCTCGGAAATAGCGGTGGCATGGCCTCCGGGGGGAGCGGTGGGTTTGGCAACAAGGGGATGAGTTTTCTCGGGGTGCAATCCACCGGGCAGCGGATTCTGATGGTGTTCGACGTATCCTCCAGTGTGGTTACGAAGGCCGATAAGGCCGGTGTGCCGCTTTCCAAAATCCAGTCCGAAACAGCGTCACTGATCGAGAAGCTGCCCATCACCTCGAAGTTCGGGATCATCCAGTTCACGCAAAACTACAAGGCGTTCACACCCGAGTTGGTTCCTGCGACCGACAACAACCGGAAGGCGGCGCTTGATTGGATTCAGAACGAGTGGGTGACCACGGGATCGATGGCCTCGGCATCGAAGGCGGTGACGAAAAATCCGAGGGGGTTCGCCGGAGTGCTGGATGTCGCCGCAGGCATGAAGCCCGACGTGATTTTTGTGATCAGCGACGGGAGTTTCCAATGGAAGCCGCCCGGAGGCGGGGGGACGATTCCATGGGATGTGTTGCGGAAAATCATCGAGGGGCCGTTGCAGGAGGACAACAACTGCAAGGTCAACTTCATCACGTTCGAGGCCACGGAGCAGGACACGAAAGAATTGAGACGCTTGTCCCAAAAGACCGGCGGAAAGACGCTCGAGTTGAAGTAGGGGGAGCGGGCGGTCAGGGGCATGTTTGGAGTGCCAAGGACGGCCGGATCATTGTAGCGTCTCGCGCCATGTCCACGCAGCGCAGACCATTTCCATTTCACGAATTCGAACCCAAGTGGCAGGAGTACTGGGTCGCAACCGGGGCGTTCCGGGCGGCGAATCCAGGCGATGCGGATTTCGATGGCTCGAAGCCGAAATACTACATCCTCGACATGTTCCCGTATCCGAGCGGCGACGGCTTGCATGTCGGCCATGTCGAGGGATACACGGCCACGGACATCCTGGCGCGATTCCACCGGATGCAAGGGTTCAATGTGCTGCATCCGATGGGTTGGGATGCGTTTGGTTTGCCCGCGGAGCAGTATGCGATCAAGACCGGCCAACACCCCCGGGAGACGACCGCGCGAAATATTGCGAACTTCAGGAGTCAGTTGCAGGCGGTCGGGTTCAGCTACGACTGGGACCGGGAGGTCAGCACGACTGATCCCGGGTATTTCAAATGGACGCAGTGGATTTTCCTCCAGCTATACAATGCGTGGTTCAATCCGGCGACGCGCAAGGCCGAGTCGATTGCGACCTATAAAGGGGCCGATCCCGACTCTGTGCGGTTGGCGTATGTCGCCGAGATGCCGGTGAATTGGTGTCCGCAGCTCGGCACGGTGCTGGCCAACGAGGAGGTGGTGGACGGCAAGAGCGAGGTCGGGGGGTTCCCAGTCGAGCGGCGTCCGCTCAGGCAATGGATGCTCCGGATCACCGCCTTTGCCGAGCGGTTGATCGAGGGCCTCGACGGGCTGGATTGGCCGGAGGGGATCAAATTGCTCCAGAGGAATTGGATCGGACGCAGCGAGGGGGCGGTGGTGGTGTTCCGCGAGGAGGCTGGCGGTGCGGAAATCGAGGTGTTCACAACGCGGCCCGACACGTTGTTCGGAGCGACCTACATGATTTTGTCGCCCGAGCATCCTCTGGTCGAAAAAATCACCACGGACGCGCAGCGGGGGGATATCGATGCCTACCGGGTGGCGGTCGCCTCGAAGAGCGACCTCGACCGAACGGAACTCAACAAGGAGAAATCAGGTGTCTTCACCGGCGCGTATGCCATCAATCCGGTAAACGGCGAGCGGATACCGATCTGGATCGCGGACTATGTGCTCATGGGCTACGGGACCGGGGCGATCATGGCCGTGCCCGTGCACGACGAGCGGGATTTTGAGTTTGCGCAAAAGTTCGGACTACCAGTCCGTGAGGTGGTGAAGCCCTCCGAGGCAGTCGATGGCTTTTTCTCGGGCGATGGTGTGGCGGTGAATTCCGGCTTTCTCGACGGCCTCTCCACGGCAGAAGCGAAGCGTTCGATCACCGCTTGGCTCGAGGAGCGGAACATCGGGCGTGGCATGGTGAACTACAAGCTCCGCGACTGGTTGTTTTCGCGTCAGAGGTATTGGGGCGAGCCGTTTCCGATCGTGTGGGAGGGCGGGCGGCACCGTGCGCTGTCCGAAACTGAGTTGCCGGTGGTGCAGCCCGATATGGATGATTTTAAGCCGACCGGAACTCCCGAACCGCCGCTGTCGAAGGCGGTGGATTGGGTGCGGTATTCCGAGAGAGCCGAGCGTGAGACAAACACGATGCCGCAATGGGCGGGGTCGTGCTGGTATTATCTACGGTTTTGCGATCCTGAAAACGGCATGCGGTTTGTCGGTGAGGGGCCCGACCGTTACTGGATGGGGAGGTCTGGCCAACCCGGCGGGGTGGATCTTTACATCGGCGGGACCGAGCACGCGGTGTTGCACCTGCTCTATGCACGGTTTTGGCACAAGGTGTTGTTCGACCTCGGGCACTTGACCACGCCCGAGCCGTTCCAACGGTTGGTGAACCAAGGGATGATCCTCGGCCCCGACGGGCAGAAGATGTCCAAGAGCCGGGGAAATGTGATCACGCCTGATGCGGTGATCGAAGACTACGGGGCGGATTCGCTGCGGCTTTACGAGATGTTCATGGGGCCGCTCGAGCAGATGAAACCGTGGAGCATGAAGGGTGTCGAGGGGGTCCACCGGTTCCTGGCCCGTGTCTGGCGTCTCGCGATGGAAGAGGACCAGGAAGGCGAGTGGGTGGTGTCCTCCGCGCTGGCCGATGTGCCGATGACTCCCGCCCAGGCGCGTGTCGCGCATGCGACGATCAAGAAAGTGACCGAGGACATGCGTGGCTTGGCGTTCAACACGGCGATTTCGCAGATGATGGTGTTCACGAATGAATTTGTGAACGCCTCGCCTCGTCCGCTCGAGTCGTTGAAAATCCTGTTGCCGTTGTTGAGTCCATTCGCGCCGCACCTTGCCGAGGAGCTCTGGCAACGGCTCGGTTTCGAGGGAGCGGCATCAAGTCAATCCTGGCCGGTGCACAATGAATCGTTGCTGGTCGACAACGAGGTTGAGTTGGCAGTGCAGGTGAATGGCAAGGTGCGCGACCGGCTCGTGGTTGCCCGCGATGCTTCCAAGGAAGCGATCGAGGAGGCTGCGCGATCGAGCGTTAAGGTGCTCGAGGCGGTGGGTGGGGGAGCGATCGTCAAAGTGATCGTCGTGCCCGGCAAGCTGGTCAATGTGGTGGTGAAGTAGGCTGCCCTTCACTCCTTGGCGCGGAAGGCACCTTGTTGGAGTCGGGGGTCGGCCTCCTTCATGCGGAAGGGAATTTTTTTCATCCAGAGTCGCAGGGCCTCCCAGTGGATGAGGAGAATGACCTTGAGTGTGACGAGGGGGTATTTGAGCGAGAGGGAGGCGAGATTCCAAGCGGTGAGTGGAAGGCTTTTCCCGGTGAGCGAACTAACGAGGGTTTTTTCGCCGTTGGAGTAGTCGTCGATTTGAACGCAGAGGGTGTGGTCCGGCAGGTCGAAGCGGAAGTCGAATTCCAGGTCGAGGGCGGAGAACGGGGAGACGTAGTAGTCTTTGGGGGTGCGGAGGTGGAAGCCGGTGCCTGTGGGATCGAGGGGAACGAGGTAGGGCTTGAGTTCCCCAAAGGTGTTGCCCACTTGGACCACTGACACGATCGGGCGGTTGGCGGCGTCGAGGCAAAAAAAGATCGAGATCGGGTTGAATGTGTAGCCGAGGAGGCGCGGGAGGGTGAGGAGATGGATTTTGTCCGGGCGCTCCGGGAAGTTCTCGCTCTTGAGGAAGGTCAGGATGTTTTCGCGGATGCCGCGCGAGTGGAGTTGAATGTAGTCGCGGTCGTCGAGGCTGTAGATGTTCGGCGTGTTATGGCTGAAAAACGGGATGCGGGTGGCGATGGATGGGAGTTCGTCCAGATCGAGGTGGAAAAGAAACAGCCGGTAAACAAAGCCGTGCACCTTCGGGTGGAGGCGGCGGTGCATGACCGTGCACTCGTAGAGCCGGGAAGCCGGGGCGCTCATGCGCGCAGGTGCGGACGGAGGGTGTCGGCGAGTTGCACCGCCGAGGCGTAGGCATCCTCGTGGAATCCGTGGCGGAAATAGCTTCCGCAAAAGAAAAGGCGCTGGTGCGGCGAGCGGGAGTTCAGGGAGGGGAGGTCCGTCTGCGCGCGCATGGCCTCGAGCGTGTAGACGGGATGGTCGTAGACGGTCTGGTAAAGGATGGTTGAGGGATCGATGAGAGCTTCGCCATTGACCGAGACAAAGTAGTCCTTGGTTTGCGACACGTTTTGGAGAGCGTTCATCCAATAGTGGGTGGTCGCGTGCCCCGAGCGGACGCGGTAGTTCCATGAAGCCCACGCCCGTTTGGTGCGGGGCATCACCGCGGGGTCGGTGTGGAGGGTGGCTGTGTTTTTCTGGTAGCGGAAGGGGGAGAGGAGGCGGTGTTGTTCGGTGGTTGGTTCAGCCAAAAGGGCGAGAGCCTCGTCCGCATGGGTTGCGATGATGACACGGTCGAAATCGAGAAGTTCACCGCTCTCGAGGCGGATGGTTGTCGACGTGTCCGACTCTCGCGCCTCCACGACCTTCGCCGGGAGGCGGACCGGCGCGAGGTGCGAGAGGAGTTTGTCGCGGTAGGATTGGGATCCGCCGGTGACGGTGAACCACGGGTGGTGGGTTGTGACGCCGAGGAATCCGTGGTTTTGGAAGAAGCGGATCAGGCTGAGCGCCGGGAAATCGAGCATGCGGGAGGGTTCTGTCGACCAGACCGCCGAACTCATGGGGAGGAGGTAGAAATCCAGGAAGTCGTTTCCGAGGCGGTGCCGGCGTGCAAACTCTCGCACGGTGCACTCGAGATCGGTCGGGGCCTCGAGGGCGCGGCGTGCAACGCGGAAAAAGCGGAGGATTTGCCAGACGAGGTGGTGGAAGCGGGGATTCAGGAGGTTTCGGCGCTGGGCGAAGAGTTTGTCCGGGCCCATGCCGTTGTATTCAAGTTCCGAATCGTCGTGGCGGACGCTGAACGACATCTCGGAGGGTTGGGTGGCCACGCCGAGTTCCTTGAAGAGCGCGACGAGGTTCGGGTAGGTGGCGTGGTTGAAGACGATGAATCCGGTATCGATCGGGATGCTGCGTCCGTCCTCCTCGACCCAAACAGTGTTGGTATGTCCGCCTGGGCGGGTGTCGCGTTCCACCAGGGTGATGTCGGCATGGTTGCGGAGTTGCCATGCGGCGCCCATGCCGGCGATGCCCGAGCCGACGATCGCGATGCGTTCCCTCACTTCGCGGGGGCCGTGTCGCGGCGGGCGGCTTTGTCGTAAACGGCAACCGGGACGGACTTGATGTTCCACACGATGCCGAGGAGGCCCATGAGACGGATGATGTAGTAGGATACGTCGATTTCCCACCAGTAGAAGCCTTGCCGCGCGGAGGCTTGGTATTGGTGGTGGTTGTTGTGCCAACCCTCGCCGAGGGTGATGATAGCAAGGAGGAAGCTGTTCCGGCTGTCGTCATCGTTGTCGAAGCGCTTGTTGCCGAAGCAGTGGGCGAGGGAATTGACGAAACAGGTCGCGTGGAAGAGCACGGTGGTGCTGATGAAAAATCCCCAGACCACGAGCTGCATGCCCGAGGTGCCGAGACCCGGGGCGAAAGCCTCCAGCGAGGCTCCGAGGGCATAGAGGAGAACCAGCAGGAGGGCTGGTCCGATGACATCGAAGCGGTTCAGGAAGACGAGTTCCGGGAATTTGGCCAGATCCTTCACGCGGCGGTAGTCGGTGGGGAAGTTTTTGCTGCTGGTGAGCCAGCCGATGTGCGCCCAGAGAAATCCCTTCACGCCCGGCGAGTGGATATCGTGTTCGTCGTCCGAGTGGGCGTGGTGGTGGCGGTGGACAGCCGCCCACCAGAGCGGGCCTCGCTGCATGGCGGTGAGCCCGAAGAGGGCGAAGAGGAACTGGGTGGCGCGGGAGGTTTGGTAGGCCCTGTGGCAGAAATACCGGTGGTAGATGGCGGTCACGGCAAACATGCGAACGACATACAACGCCACAGCCACGGCCACGGCGGTCCAGCTCCAGCCGGTCCAGATCACGCCGAGGCAGCCGAGGTGGAGGAACGCGAACGGGACGGCGCGTTTCCACTCGAAGCGCTCCGGGAGGTCGCGCACGGCGTCGGCGCCTTGGGGAAAGTGGTCTGAGTCGACGAGGCGGACGAGGGGTGAAAAAAGGTTGCCGAGAGAGGTCATAGGGAATCTTGGTCTTTGATACCGATGATGCCGAGGATGCGGTTCAGATCGTCCGAGCCGTAGTATTCGATCGTGATGTGGCCCTTTTTCTCCCCGTGGTGGAGGACGACGCGGGTGCCGAGGTGGTGGGTGAGGATGTTTTCCATGCGTTTGACGGCGGCGGTGGGTTCGGATTTGACAGCTGTCCTGCCTTGGCCGGGTTTCGAGCGGCCTTCCTTGAGGTGTTGTTCGGCCGCGAGTTGCTCGGCGATGCGGACGGAGAGGGATTTGCGGACGATCTGGTCGGCGAGGAGTTGTTGTTCCGCGAGGTTTTTGAGTGAGAGAAGGACTTTCGCATGGCCCACGGTGATGCGCCCGTGCTTGAGGAGCGATTGGACATCGGGTGCAAGGTCTAGAAGGCGCATGGCATTGGCCACGGAGGCCCGGCTTTTTCCGACACGGCGGGAGATTTCCTCCTGTGTCAGGATGAAATCCTTATGGAGACGCTCGTAGGCGGTGGCCTCCTCGATCGGGTTGAGGCCCTCGCGCTGGAGGTTTTCGATGAGGGCGAGTTCCAGCACATCGCGGTCGGTGGCCTCGCGGACGATGACCGGGACTTCGGCGAGGCCGAGTTCTCCCGCCGCGCGCCAGCGGCGTTCCCCCGCGATGAGTTCGTGGGTTTTGCCAACGAGGCGGACGATGAGGGGTTGGATGATTCCGCGTTCGCGGATGCTCTCGACGAGTTCCTGCAATTGTTCGCCCGCGAATTCCTGGCGGGGCTGGAGGGGGCTGGGAACGATATCCGACAGGGGGAGGTTTTGGACGCGTTCTCCGAGGTCCTCCTGGGGGGCGGGATTGGCGACGCGTTTATTGATCAACGCTCCGAGGCCCTTGCCGAGTGCTTGCTTTGCCATGACCCGCAAGCTTAGACGTGGAGGGGATCTCCGACAAGAAGAAGCACGGAGGTGCAGGTGGAGTTTCATGACCAAGCATTTTTCCAGTCTCCGGTTGTGGGAGGACGAAGCCGAAAGGTCCGCTGCCGGGCAGATGGCCTGCGATGAGGCGTTGGCGCGTCTCGCGGGGTATCCGGTCCTGCGCGTGTATCGGTGGGCGGATCCGGCGGCGACCTTCGGGTATTCGCAGCGGTTCGGGGAGTTGCCCAAGGCGGCAAGGGCGTTGAATCCGGTGCGCCGCTGGACCGGGGGCGGGGTGGTGTATCACGGAGACGATTTAACCTTGGCCTTGGTCTTTCCTTCGACTGAGGAGCTAGCGGGGAAGCGGTCGGACGGGGTGTATCGGGCGATTCACGAGGCGTGGGTGGGGGTGCTTCGGAGTGGCTTTCCGGGGGCCCGTCTGGTTCTGGCCGAGGAGTGCAGAGGTGGCGGTGTGTGTTTTGAGAGTCCGGTTGAATACGACATCGGCGATGGGGTGCGGAAAATCTGTGGCGGGGCGTTGAGGCGGTTTCGCGGAGGGGTGTTGTATCAGGGGTCGCTGCATTGCCCCGGGCTCGCATGTCGGGATTTGGCGGAGGCTCTGGCCGGGGAGGTCGGGCGTTTCGAGGAAATCGAGGAAATCAAGAAGGCGGCGGCGGTATTGGAGCGTGACAAATACGGGACGGTCGCGTGGAGGGATTTGCGGTGAGGTGTCTTGCCACGGGATCCGGCGCGGATTACCGACTACAACCATGGCGGTGATCGGAATCACGGGGGGCATCGGTTCGGGAAAGTCGACATTTTGCGGCTTTCTCGGGGAGTTGCTTCCGGCGGAGATTTTTGATGCCGACCGTGTGGCGAGGGATGTGTTGGCGAACGATGAGGAAGTGCGCGAAGCGGTGGTGCGCGATGTGTGTCCGCAGGCGTATGGGGGGGATGGATTGCCGGACAGGGAGGTGTTGCGCAAGGTGGTTTTCACCGACCCTGCGGCGAGGGCTCGCCTCGAGGCGATCGTGCATCCGCGGGTGCGGGCGAGTTGGAGGGAGAAAGCGGAGGGTTTCCGATGCTCCGGCAGGTATTTTCTGGTCGATATCCCGTTGCTTTATGAAACCCGCGCGGAGGGGTTTTTTGACGAGGTGGTCGTGGTCGGATGTGCTCCCGAGACCCAATTGGAGCGGGTTTGTGCGCGTGGTGTCGAGCGGGACCAGGCCGAAGCGATCCTGCGGGCGCAGTTGCCCACGCTGGAAAAAGCGGCGCGTGCCGACCGTGTGGTGTGGAACGATGGAAGCCTCGAGGGATTGCGCTCCCAGGCGCGGGAGTTGGTGTCGAGGTGGCTCGGCTTCAGTCCCGCCGAGAGGGAATGAAAATGCCTTTCCTTGGGGGTGGGGAGTCGAAATACTCACGAGTTGTTTATGCCCACCAAGCCGAAACCCGATCCCCGCCCGTATTCCTCCGAAGTTTTTGATGGCCTCAGCCGCGCCCCGAGCCGGGCGATGCTGTATCCGGTCGGTTACAAGGAGAGTGATTTTTCCAAGCCTCAGGTCGGCATCGCCTCCACATGGAGCATGGTCACGCCTTGCAATATGCATATCGACCAACTCGCCCGCGAGGCCGCGCTGGGAGTCGATTCCGCTGGAGGCAAGGCGACGATCTTCAACACGATCACGATCTCCGACGGCATCTCGATGGGAACGCAGGGAATGAAATACTCGTTGGTCTCGCGCGAGGTGATCGCCGACTCGATCGAGACGGTGGTCGGTTGCCAAGGGTTCGACGGGTTTGTGGCGATCGGTGGTTGCGACAAGAACATGCCTGCCTGCGTCATGGCGATGACCCGGATGAATCGCTCGTCGGTCTTTGTCTATGGCGGCACGATCCAGCCTGGGTGCTTGGCCAAGCGGCAACTTGATGTCGTGTCCGTCTTCGAGGCAGTTGGGCAATGCGCTGCGAACAAAATTTCCAAAAAAGAACTGCACGACGTCGAATCGCGGGCGATCCCCGGGCCGGGTTCTTGCGGTGGCATGTATACCGCCAACACGATGGCCTCCGCGATCGAGGCGATGGGATTCAGCTTGCCGAACAGCTCCGCGCAAAACGCGGTGTCGGCGCAGAAAACCGCCGATTGCCGGAACGCCGGCGCGGCGGTGTTGAATCTGCTCAAGCGCGGCATCCGCCCGTCCGACATCATTTCCAAAGAGGCGCTGGAGAACGCCATCACGGTCACGATCGCCCTGGGAGGATCGACGAACGCCGTATTGCACCTCCTTGCCATCGCGCACACGGCAAACATCAAGCTCGCGCTCGAGGATTTCACGCGCATCGGCGCGCGAGTGCCTGTGCTTGCGGATTTGAAGCCCAGTGGCCGGTATTTGATGAGCGAGCTTGTCGAGATCGGAGGCATCGTTCCGCTGATGAAGACGCTGCTTGGTGAGGGCCTGCTGCACGGCGACTGCCTGACGGTGACCGGAAAAACGCTCAAGCAGAACCTCGCGCCCTTCAAGCCCTATCCGAAGGGCCAGACGATTGTGCAACCGCTCAAGGCGCCGATCAAAAAGGATAGCCACCTTGTCATTCTGAAAGGCAATCTCGCGCCCGCCGGGGCAGTGGCGAAGATCAGCGGCAAGGAAGGCGAGAAATTCAGCGGACGCGCGCGGGTGTTCGAGTCCGAGGAGAACGCGCTTGAGGCGATTCTTTCGAACAAGGTGAAAAAGGGGGATGTGATCGTGATCCGCTACGAGGGGCCCCGCGGCGGGCCCGGCATGCGGGAGATGCTCTCGCCCACGAGTGCCGTGATGGGCGCCGGGCTGGGCAAAGATGTGGCGTTGATCACCGACGGAAGGTTCTCCGGCGGCACGCATGGATTTGTGGTCGGGCATATCACCCCGGAGGCGTTCGACGGGGGGCCGCTGGCGATTGTGAAAAACGGCGACTTGATCACGATCGACGGCATCGCGCACACGCTCACGCTGGATTTGCCAAAGAAGGAAATCGAGGCGCGGCTGGCCAAATGGAAAAAGCCCAAGCCCCGCATGACGCGCGGCGTGCTGGCGAAATACGCGAAACTTGTCTCCACCGCATCCGAGGGTGCGGTGACCGACGCGGGGTTGTGATCCCGAGGTAGTTCGACGCATGAGCCAATATCCGGCAAACCCGATGCAGGCGGCGGCCTTCCTGCGCCACGAGGCCGCGCCGCGGGTCGCCGGAGCGACCCGCCAAATTTCGATCAGCTTCGGCGAGATTGTCGATCTGGAGCAATTGCGCCAGGCATGGAGGGCGGTCTTCGACCGGCATCCCATCCTCCGCTCCGCGTTCATCAAAACCGGAACGGGGCTCATGGTGCGGGAGGCGGAGAAGGGCGAACCCGACTGGATCGCGCTCGATTGGAAAAGCATCCCGCCGGAGGACATCCCCTCGAAGTGGAACGAGTTGCTGGTGCGCGACGCAGGAAACGAATTCGAGGCGTTGGCGGTGCCGTTGTTCCGCTGGCATGCCATCATGTTGCCCGGGGGCGCGAGCCACCATCTGCTTTCCTGTCCCTCGTATTTGCTCGACGATTTTTCGACGACCCGGATTCTCGTCGATCTCCTGTTGACGCTTGGCGACGCCCGGATTTCTCCCGCCGGGGAGATGCCCGCTCAATTGCCTGCGAAGGGCTGGGAGGGGTTTTTGAAGGAGGCCAAGGCGCCGCAGGTGTTGTCTCCTCGGCACGGAAGTGGATCGATAGCGAGGGCGTCGATCCTGCTCAATCGCGACAAGACCGCGGAGTTTTCCACGTTTTGCCTCGATCACGATTTGGAAGAGAGCCTGATGGTGCGCTGCCTGTTTGCGCTGCTCCTAAGGCGCCTCGGGGCGAAGGGCAATGTGATGAACGTGCTCTTCGATGGGCGCGGAGAGTCGGCCGAGGCCGGGTATTTCCAGAACTGGTTGCCCGTGGCCCACTCGTGGAGGGGCACGGTGCGCGAATGGCTTGCCGAGGAGCAGGAACGCACTGATGCGCTGTCCGAGCACACTTGGATCGAGCCTGATGCCGCATTGCGGGAGGCGGGTCTTGAATTTCGGGCCACTGACATTCCCGTGGCCTACGCCTCGAAGACCGGGACGATCAACACGGTTGTCCACACCGCCCTGCCGAGGTGGATCAATTTCGACGCGCAGCCCCGCCAGGTGGATGTCGCAGGGGTGTATCTGGAGGCGCATCCCGGGCCCCGGCTCGAGTTGGTTCTGTCCGGGCCGTTTTCGACCGAGGCTGTGGCGAAGGATGTGTTGTCGCGGTTGGTCGGATTGATTTCCGGAATCTCCGTTATTTACAACAAGCCGGTCGACAGGATGCCGATCCTGCAACCCGATGAGATTCGTGTGTTGCGGGATTGGACGCGCGGTGCCGAGGTTCCGCAGACGCCCTCCTCGCTGGTCGTGGCGTTTCGCACGGTGGCGCAGGCGCACGCCGGGAGCGTGGCGATTCGATGTGGCGACTATGTGATGAGCTATGCGGAATTGGACGAGTTGTCCGACAAGTTGGCCGCACATTTGACCCAGGCCGGATTTGCGGGAGGTTGGCACACTGGGTTGATCCTGTCGCCCTCCGCGTGGATTGGAGTCGCGCTCTTTGGTGCGTGGAAGGCCGGAAATTCATGCATCGCGATCGATCCCGAGGCGGACGCCGCATGGATCGAGAGGACCCTCGGGGCGCACGATGTCGCGGTGGTCGTCTGTGATGCGGGCACCGCGCCGGGCATCGACCAGTCGCAGAGGCGTTGCATCGTGATCGACCAGGATTGGGACACGCTCGAGCTTGCATTGTTGGAGCCGAGGGAAATCACCCCGGACCGGTTGGCGGCAACGTTGCCGGGACACGAGGGGTGCGAATTGCCGGTGCTCGGGGCGTTGACCCATGGGACGATGGCTGCGGCCGCGCTCGAGGGGGCGAGGGTGATGGATTTCAAGCCCGGCGAGTCGTTCCTTGCCCGGGCGGTTCCTGGAAGTGGGGCGTTTTTCGACGAGTGGCTCATTCCATTGCTCACCGGCGGGACGGTTCACATCGCCGACGAGGACTTGAAAGAACCTGCGACCGCGCCGGTGACGCACTTGCGGTTGGCTACACCCGAGTGGGCGAACCAGGCCGCAGCGTGGTTGCGCGGAAGCCCGCCGCCGGCGGACACCCTCCGGGTGGTCGCGGTCGAGGCCGGCATGCCCTCGCAGATCGCCCGGACTGTGTGGCACACGAGGTTGCACCCGCCGCTGCACCAGGTGGTCTTTTTCAGTCCCGCAGGTCTGGTTGGCATGGGGATCGCAGGGGCTGCCAGAAAAGACCTCGCAACACTCCCAGTGGGAAAGCCCACAGGGGATGTGCAGGTGTTTCTGGCCGACGAGGATGGCATGGAGGTGTTGCCGGGATTCGCCGCCTCGGTGCATATGAAATTTCCCGGCTGGAAGAATCTCACCGGCGGTGGCGGGCGCCTCGGGGTGGAGTTGGGGCTGCTTGGTTGGCGGGATGCCTTCGGGGATGTCACGATCGAGAGCGAGGAAAACATCTGCACCGGCCTTCCGGGGGCCGCGGAGCGATCGGCGGGTGTTCCTTTCAATGCGCATGCCCTTGATGTCTGTGTCGCCGGTGACGTGTATGTGCTTTCCACGGATGAAGTGCCTGGAGCGGTGCGTGTGGACGAATGGCCGCTCAACAGGGCCGGCTGGGTGGAGGTTTCCGCCTTGCCAGGTCGGGGCGCCGCCGCGCCTGCCGAACCTCAATTGGAGCAGGCATCCGCAAGCCCCGTGCGCCAAGAGGCCGCGCAACGCCAACAGCCGCCGCGCCGATCATCGGCCGAGGCATGGACGCCGCTGGTCAAAATGCAGACCGGCGAGGGAGGGGAGTTGCTTGTGTTGGTCCATCCCGCCTCGGGCGATCCGCGGGAATACATGGAATTGCTGAAAGCGCTCGGCCCGGAGCGCCCGGTGCTCGGCATCGAGGCCCGGGGCGCATCGAATCCCGAGGCATGCCATCCGTCGGTGGAAAGCGCTGCCGCGCACTATCTGGCGGCCTTGTTCGAAGAGGAGCGATCCGAGGCATACCAGTTGGCGGGGTTTGGATTCGGGGGAACGGTTGTGCTTGAGATGGCGAGGCAATTGGCGGCGGCGGGACGGCCGTTGCCGAGGTTGTTGTTGTTTGGTGCGATGCCGCCGCGACACGAGGTGCCTGCCGGGTGGCTGGGCACGTTGAAGAAGGCATTGAAAAAATCCCCCCCGCCCCGGCGCATGGAGCCCGGCGGGCTGGGTGGCGATGTCGAGCAGAGGCATCTTGAGCTTTGGAAGTCGTATCAGATCGAGCAGTGCGATTTTCCGGTGACGGTTGTGTTGCCCGCCGATGTCGAGCCAGACACGGCGGCGCAGTGGAGGGAGGTCCTGCCCGCGGCGGATTTCGAGGTCACCAAGTCGCCTTGGGCGTGTATGCTGGATTTCCCAGGGGTGAAGCGTCTGGCCTCGATCATCAACAGCACGACCGCCGCACTCGGGGCTGACGGCGATTTTTTGTGATCGAGCGGAGTCCGCTCAGGCCGTGAAGCTGTGGACTTGGTCGAGAATCACCTCGGCAAAGCCTGGATCGGTGCCGATCGCGCCACTGTAGAAGAGTTGTTTGCCGCGAAGTTGGTAGGGGTTGTGCCGGAAGACCTCGCTTTGGCTGGCTGCCGGTCCGATGTCTTCGTGGATGCCGAGAAGCACTGGGATGTCCTGGTAGCTGTGGAGACCATCCGAGATGAAAAACGGGACGACGACGACATTTTGTTGGGAGGAGAGTTTATCCCAGTCCGAGATGAGGGGATCCTCCTCCATATAGGTCGCAAGGACCTCGGCGTATTCGCCCTGTTCCGAGATGATGGCGACCTGGTGTTTCGCTGCGACGGCCGAATTTTCGTTGAGTCCGGTGCCGTGTCCCACGATGAAGAGCGTGGTTTCGGAGGGCGGGATGTCCGGAGCGACGGATTTGGCCTGTTTGATCAGGAGGGAGGTCATGGCGTCGTGGCTGCCGGCGGGTTCGCAGTAGTGGATTGTCCGGTCGCCGAGCCGGGTCGTTTTTCCCTCGAGTCCGAGTTCGCGGGGGATGACCGTGCGGGTGAAATACCCCTCGCTGATGAAGTTCGGGACGACATAGACCTCGTCGCTGTCCACCATGCGCAGGACTTCACGGAAGCCGGGTTCCTCTTTCCAAAAGCAACTGGCAACCTCCGAAAAGATGCCGCGGTTCCGGATGTCGCGGGCGTGGACGAGTGTCGGGGCGCTGGAGTCGGGGTTCACGGTCGAGCCGTGGCCGACAATCACAAGTGCCGAGCGGGAAAAATCATTCATGACAGGGCGAAGGATACGAGAGCCGGCGGGGAATGGAACCCGGTTTTTGATCAGCCGACCGGTTCCAGAAGATCGGCGCAAACCCGGTCCGCTGAAAAATATTTTTCCGCAAAGGCGCGGGCGGCGCGGGAGTGTTGGTCATAGTCGGCGGAGACGGCGGCGATGCCCGCCCGAGCCTCCTCCAAGGTGGTGAAGGCGAACACTCCCGCCCCGGTCGGCAGATGGTCGCTCCACCCAGTGTCCTGGACGACCACGGGCTTTCCGGCCGCCAGGTAGCACGCGCTGCGGCAGCTGAACCATCCGCTCCACGAATGGACGTAGCCGTGCTTGGCGATGCTCCACTCGCCTTTTGAGGACACCAGGAAATGTTGATATGCGATATGGTCGGGAATGTGCTCGTCCGGTTCCAGGATGGTCCAGCCCTTGGACTCCAGCATGGCGGTGGGGCGCCGTGAGCCGATTCCCTCGCCCATGGCCAGCACGAAGTGTTCGCTGGAGTGCTGTGGAAGATCAACAAATCGAGTAAATTCCAAATCCTTTTGCCCGTAGTTTTCTCCCTCGAATTCTTTTGGGGCGTAACTGGCCCAGTTCATGACCGTGGTCCAGTTGGTTCCAGGAGAGTCGTTGGACAGCCAATGGTCGAGTGCCACGGGTTGGACGGTCGGGTGCCAGGAGATGCCGGCCACGGGAACCCGGCAACCGGGGCGGCCGATATTCAGGCCGAACGAGTAGTGGCGCTCATGGGCCTTGACGCGGGCGGTGTGTTCCGGATGCAAGTTTTCAGCCAGTTTGATCTGGGTGAACATCGGGTCGCCGTCCAAGAAAAGCTTCAGCGGGATGCGGGCCGTCTCTGGTCGCAACCAGCAGGCTCCGGAGACGTTCGCGAGGACATCCGCCGACGAGAGGATTTTTTCGACCTCTTCGGGATCGGTAACGCCGTGAGTTTTTCCATCCGCCCCGTTGCGGTAAATCCACCGATCGCCCATGTCGAAATCGTGCATGATGTTGGAGAGGCGGGCGACATTGATCGAGCAATCGGCGCTGGGTTCCATGCGCACGGGGTCGTAGGCCCAGGCGCCGGTGTCCTCCAGATACCAGACGTCGTGCCCGAGTGCGCGGAAGCCGAGCACGTATTGGATGTAATCCCAAATGACCCCGCCGAACGAGTATTGGCCGATGAGTCCTGTCACGATGATCCGCATGGTTTTCAGCAACCGACGGGTGGAGCGCGGTTGGGAGGAATTAACCACAGAGCGCACAGAGGTCACAGAGGAAAAATCTCATTTTGCATCATGCTCAGGGGAACCGGGGATCATCGTGCCGCCCGATTCCGTGGCTACGGTCCATGTGCTGGCTGCCCAATGGATCGGGTTCCTTCTTTTGCTTGCCAGTGAGGAGGCATCCGCCGATATGTTGACGCGATTTTCATCACCCCGAACCGGGGATTTTTTCAAGGATACTTTTCAACATGAGCGAGACGGCAACACCTGTGGCAATGGTCAATGTGCAAATCGACGGGGAGTGGAAGCAGTTCCCTAAAGGCACGCGAGTGATCGAGGCCTGCATGCAAAGCGGCAAATTCATTCCGCATTATTGCTACCATCCGAAATTGAGTTCCCCCGGGAATTGTCGCATGTGCCTTGTGGAGACGGGGCGGCCGAAGATGGCTCCCGACCGCCAACCTGTGCTCGACGCCGAAGGGCGCCCGGAGATCGCCTGGGGGCCGAAGCCCGAGATTTGCTGCTCGGCCGAGGTGAGCGAGGGCATGGGCGTGCGCACGACGTCGCCGCTGGTGGAGGAGTGCCGCAAGGGGGTCATGGAGTTTTTGTTGATTAACCATCCGCTCGATTGCCCGATCTGCGACCAGGCCGGCGAGTGCCGGTTGCAGGAGTTTTCGGTCGAGTTCGGCAAGGGCGAGTCCCGCTTTCGCGAGGAAAAAGTCAAAAAGCCCAAGCGGGTGGATATCGGCGAGCGGATCGTGCTCGACGACGAGCGGTGCATCATGTGCTCGCGGTGCATCCGGTTCATGAAGGAGATCGCCAATGACGACGTGCTGGGCTTCTTGAACCGCGGCAGCCACACGACGTTGTCGGTCTACCCTGGCAAGCGGCTCGACAGCAACTACTCGCTGAACACGGTGGACATCTGCCCCGTGGGCGCACTGACGAGCAAGGACTTCCGTTTCAAGATGCGCGTCTGGTTTCTGAAGGAAACGAAGAGCATCGATGTGAATTGCGGAATGGGGTCGAATATTCTCATCTCCAGCCGCGAGAATGTGGTTTACCGCATCACTCCCCGTGAGAACGATTTTGTGAACTCCTGCTGGATGCCCGACAGCCACCGGTTGAATTTCCACTACCTGAACAGCGAGGCGCGTTTGAAGGATCCGCTGGTGAAGGGCGAGGAAGCCCCCGCCAAATGGACCCGCGCGATCGAGGCCGCTGCCGGGAAACTTCGCGGGTGCGATCCTACGAAGACGGCAATGATCGCCTCCGCGCGCATGACGAACGAGGAACTCTTCCTTGCCCGACGACTTGCCGAGGCGCTCAAGATCGACCAGTTCGATGTGTTGCTCCGGCCTCAGCAGGGCGACGGGTTCCTTGTGTCCGACGACGGCAATCCGAACACCACCGGCGCGAAGCTTCTGGGCATGGCCACGGGCAAGATGGCGGGGATCGTGAGTGGCGTGGAGTCCGGCGCGATTCAAACCCTTCTTGTCCTCGGCGAGGATGCGGTCGACTGCGGCATCTCGAACGGGGCATTGGAAAAGCTCGGGGCGCTCGTTGTCATGGGCATCCTGAAAACACCAGCACGGGGCTTGCGGATGTCGTTCTGCCATCCAGCGCGTGGGCCGAGAAGCGCGGCACGATGATCAACCTCAAAGGCCGTTTGCAGCGCTTGAACAAGGCGGTGAACCCGCCCGGCCAGGCGAGGGACGACTGGGAAATCCTGCGCGACTTGATCCATGCGGTCTCCGGAGCGAATGGCATCTACACCATCGAGGAGGTCTTCAAGCTGATGGCTTCCGGGGTTTCCGTGCTTGAGAGTCTGACGATCAGCCGGGTGGGCGATCTCGGGGTGCAACTGACGCTTCCCGCCTGACCATGCGCCGGGTCCTGCTTTTGGCGGCGTTTGTCCTGGCGGTGGCCGGGTGCGGAGGCCGCGAAGCCGCCACACCTGCCGGTCCCCGCTATACTCGGATCGAGTGGCTGGGCAACGAGTGTTTCCGCATCACCTCGCCGATCGGCACATCGATCCTGACCAACCCTTATGCTGCCAAGACTGACGGGAGGTCGTTGCCCGCGAGCCTAAATAGCGACGTGGTGTTGGTCACCTCCGAATCCCCGCGGAACAACAATGTGAACTCGTTGACCAACCAGCCGGCGATTCTGCGTGGCGGGGTCGGGATCGGGGTGAACAACATCACAGGCATCAAGATTCTCGGTGTGCCGATTTACATGAACCCCGAGGTTGCCTCCTCGCTCGGCATGAACCTCGTTTATCTGTGGACGATGGATGGCATCCGCTATTGCTTTGCGGAAAGTCCGGTGCGTCCGCTGGATGCCGATCAACTCGCCCAGATCGGGCGGGTGGATGTGTTGTTCATGGCTCCGCAGGGGATGGGTGCGGGCGTCAGGGAGGCATTGATCGGTCAATTGAAGCCGCGGTTGGTGATTCCCACAGGTTCCGGGGCTCGCGGATGGAGTGTCGGGGAAAAATTCATGGCCAATGGAAGCACATTTTTGCTCGCCCGCGAGATGCTCCCCGCCGCCACGGCCACTCTGCATTTTTAACCAATGGGCATGAGAATTCTAATCACCGGTTCCGGCGGGCGCGAGCATGCCTTGGCCTGGAAGTTGAGCCAGTCTTCACGGGTCGAACGCGTGTATGCGGCTCCGGGGAACGCCGGCACCGCATTGATTGGCGAGAATGTGCCGATCTCTCCCGAGGACGCAGCGGGCTTGCTGGCATTTGCCCGCGAGCACCGGATTGACCTGACTGTGGTCGGGCCGGATGACGCCTTGGCGGCTGGGGTGGTCGATGTGTTCGAGGATGCCGGGTTGAGGATTTTCGGGCCGAGGGCGGCTGCGGCACGGTTGGAGTCGTCCAAGGCGTTTGCGAAGGATTTTATGCAGAGGCACGGGATTCCCACCGCCGCGTATCGGGAATTCACCGACAGCGCCGAGGCGCGCGACTATTGCCGCGCAGCGAACTATCCGCTCGTGGTGAAAGCAGACGGATTGGCCCTCGGGAAGGGTGTGATCATCGCCGCGGATGCCGAGCAGGCCGATGCGGCGATCCGGACGTGCATGGAGGACAAGGTGTTTGGCGCCGCCGGAATGAAGGTTGTGGTCGAGGAGTTTCTGGTCGGGGTGGAATGCTCGATCCACGCGCTTGTCGATGGGAGCGGGTATTTGTTGTTTCCCGATTGCCGCGACCACAAGAAGGCGCTCGACGGCGACCTCGGCTTGAACACCGGCGGCATGGGCACGATTTGTCCGTCCGGCACAGTCGACGAGGAAATGACGGCACGTATCCGCGCGGAAATCCTCGACCGTTTCATGGCAGGTATCCGGGCCGATGGGTTGAGCTTCCGTGGAATGCTTTTCCCCGGGCTGATGTTGACCGCCGAGGGGCCGAAGGTGCTCGAGTTCAACTGCCGGTGGGGGGATCCCGAGACTCAGGTGCTGGTGAGGCGGTTGAATTCCGACATGGTGCCGCTGCTCGAGGCCACGATCGACGGCACGCTCACCGACCAATTTCCTGTTTGGGACGATGCCGCTGCGGTGTGTGTGATTCTTGCCTCTGGTGGGTATCCGGGGGCCTACGAGAAGGGGAAGGCGATCCATGGGCTTTCAAAGGCCGCATTCATCGAGGGGGTCGAGGTGTTCCATGCCGGAACCAAGGCAAGCGACGGGCAGGTGCTGACGAGTGGCGGGCGTGTCTTGGGTGTTACCGGCAAGGCACTCGGGTTGGAGGCTGCTCGGGCGTTGGCTTACTTGGGGGCGGATGAAATTTCCTTCGACGGGATGCAGCGGCGCAACGACATTGGTGCTCCACGCCGAATGCCATGACCACGCGCCGGATTCTTCTGCTTTTCACCTTGTTGCCTGTTCTGCATGCCACGGAGTCCGCTCCGTCGCCCACGCCGAGTCCCGAACCCACGCCAGCGCCGGTGTCGGCACCGGGTTTCGGGGAATGGGTCGACGGGCTGGACAATGCCCAAGTGCAGAAGGCGTTGGAAGTGTTCGAAATCAATTTCCAAGGAGCGGATAAGCTTGATGCCGCCGCGAAGCAGCGGGCGTTGCTCGAGGGGTTCGGAGCACTGTTCGCCCCCGGGATCGGATTCGGCTCAGGCACGATAGCGGTCGGTGCGGGCGCGCCATTTCTCGCTGAGATTCTCGATGGGCAGGCGGGATATATCCGCCCGGGAACCTTGGATGAGAAGGCGCTCGGTCAAACCGATGCGGCCTTGGAGAATTTCACCGGCAAGCAAGTCCCTGCAGTGATTTTGGATCTGAGGGCGGTGGCCGCGGGCGGCGACATGGAATCGGCCGCCGAGTTCGCACGGAGGTTTTCGCCGAAGGGGAAAATCCTGTTCACGATTCAAAATCCGAGTGCCAAGCAAGAACGCATCCTGACCTCAGATAAGGATCCGCTGTTCTCCGGGATTCTTCTGGTGTTGGTGGATTCCGGGACCTCGGGGGCGTCGGAGGTGCTTGCCGCAACGCTCCGCGAGCATGCGGGGGCAATGGTGGTCGGGGCGGCGACAGCGGGCGAGGGGGTCGAGTTCGGCGAGTTTTCTCTTGGCGGCGACAAGGTGTTGCGAGTGGCCGTCTCCCGGGTGGTTATGCCTGTCGGTGGCGCGCTTTTTCCCGATGGAGTGCGGCCCGACGTGCCCGTGGAGTTCAATCCTGAACTGCGCGACCGTGTTTTCCAGCAAAGCCAAACGGGAGGAGTGAGCCGCTTTGTGTTTGATGTCGAACGACCCCGGATGAACGAGGCCGCGCTGGTAGCCAGGACAAACCCGGAAATTTCAGCAGGCAAATCAGAAGAGGGCGATGCGCTCCGTGATCCCGTGCTTCAGCGGGCCGTCGATCTCGTGACGGCGATTCGGTTTTTCAAGAAGTGAGATTGGCTTAGCAGCCGACAGGAATCGCCTGCCAAGTGTCGCGCCAGGCTTGGAGCGATTCGCGGAAGCTGTCCGAGGCGGCGTTCACCTTGCGGCGAAGCTCGGCGAGTTCGCGGCGGGAGAGTTCGGTTTTCCCGGCAAGGGCGGCGCGGTATTGGACAAGAAGTTCCTCCCATTCAAGCAGGGCCGCGTTCATTTGGGCGCGTGCGGCGTCCACCATGGCTTGAATCTGGTCTGTCACTGGGGTGGCCCGGCTTTGCAGGCGCTTTTGGAGAATGATTTCCTGCTCGGCGATTTGCGCCTTTAGAATTTTCTCTTCGGGCACGGTGCGGAGGTTGCTGGCGAGGCCGACCTTGCTGAGAAGCCAGATTGCCCACTTGGTGGGGTCGAACTGCCAGGGCTTCACTCCGTTCCGGTAGTCGTGCTGAAATTCGTGGTGGAAGTTGTGGTATCCCTCGCCAAACGTGAAGAAGGCCATGATCAAGCTGTCGCGCGCTGAGCATTTGCTGGAGTAGGGGCGGTTGCCGATCCAGTGGCACAGGGAGTTGATGCAGAAGGTCATGTGGTGCACAGACACGATGCGTGCGACGCCCGCGAGGAGAAACCCTCCGAGCGCGGCGACCGGTCCGCCCCACATCCAGCCGATGAGTGCCGGGAGGCCGAAGCCCATGAAGACCGCGACGGGCACGTAGTATTGGTGTTGCCACCAGGCGAGTTTGTCCTGCTGGAGGTCGCGCACCCAGGTGAGCGGGGTTTCGGGGCCGCGGCGGAAGAGGAGCCAGCCGATGTGGGCGTGGAAGAGGCCACGGGAGATGTCGTAGGGATCGTCGTCGTGATCCACAAATTTGTGGTGCCTGCGGTGGTCTGCCGACCATGCCAGCGCCGAACCCTCGAAGGCGGCGGCTCCGAAAAGAAGGGTGTAGAGTTTGACCAGCGGATTTGCTTTGAAGGTCAGGTGGGAAAAGAGGCGGTGGTAGCCGAGGGTGATGCTGATGCCGCTCGAGATCAAAAAGAACAGAAAGAGGGCGATTTGGAAGGTGTCGAGCCCGTAGTGCCAGATGTAGAGCGGGACGGCAGTGCAGGTGGTGGCGAAGGTTCCAATCAGGAAGACGCTGTTGGTGACGCGGATTTTGCTGAGAATGTGTTTCATGAAGTCTGTGCTTGGCTGGGAGCTGACGCCGTCGGGGGAGGCGAGGTGGTCCCTTGAGAGGCCGATACATTCGCCGAAGATGGAGGATTTGCAAGCTCAGTCGCGGAATTGCGACAACGGGCGGAGGGGCGATTCGCCGGAGGAGAAGGTCGCTTCAGGATCGTCATCCGGGCCGAGGTCGAGTTCGACAACGACTGGATAGTGGTCCGAATAGCGGTTGCGCCAGGCGGTTTTGTCCAGTTTCCCCTTGTCGTCGACCACATCGAAGGTGGTCTTCCGAATTTCGCTGAATCCATTCAAGGGCACGATGTGGTCGATTTGATCGTCGAAGTGGATGATTGAGGGTTCGGGAGGATCGCTTGCGAGGTAGGTGGCGAAGTTTTCCTTGGTGAGAATGGCATGCTCTGGCGAGACAGGGCCGTGGTTGAAGTCGCCGAGCACAGCGATATCGGTATCCTCACCTGGGGTGGCCAGGAGGGCATCGATGCGTTTTTTGATCTCCGAGAGTTCGATCGTGCGTTTTTGGGTATCGGCAGGTTCGAAGCCTGCCTTGAGGTGGACGGCGACGAGGCGGAAGTCCGGGCCACCGCCAACGGCGCGGAAGCATGCGGTCACTGGAATGCGGTGGAAGACGGGGAGGCCGTCGCGGCGGCGGGGGAGTGCTCTCCAATCCGACGCTTCGAGGAGTTCGACGCGGCGGGTGTCCCAAAGAAATCCAATGCCGATCTGCTTCGGGGGCTTGCCTCCGAGATATCCGCTCCGGCCGAGGACGCCGTCCCATTCGGGGCCGATACGGCGCGCAAGATCGCGCAGGGTGCGCCAGCCGTTGACCTCGGAGACGGCTAGGACAGAGACATTGAGATCCCGAATTTTGGCGGCAAGGGCGTCAAGATCGGCATCAGTCCGCTTGGGTTCGTTCCGGCTCCCGAGGTGCTCCAGATTCCATGCCCCGATGCGAAGCGGGGCGTCCGCTGGCTTGGCTGTCGAGGGGAGCGCGCAGAGCAGGAAGGCGAACGCGGCGGACAGGAGGGTATGGTGTCTGGGCGTTGACATGAAAAGAGAAGGATTCAAACGGTCTGCCAGCGCAGGAATGCCTGACGTGTGACATCTTTGTCACGATCGTTGCCGCTGGGCATCAGGAATTTTTCCACGAGTTGGATTTTCTCAGGCATTCCGCATTGCAGGCATGAGGGGGCGCGGGGTTATCGTGCGCGGGTGTTCGAACCCAGATTCCTCGCCGTGTGGATTGCGATGTCGGCTGTTGTCGTGGCCGCTCCTGTGGACTCGGGGAATGTGCTTGAGCGTTGGATCGAGTCGCAGGCCCGGTTGGAGTCGGTCGAGGCCGGTTTTGTGCAAACACGGGAGTTGCCCGCGCTGCGCGTGCCGCTGAGGAGCGAGGGCAGGTTATGGATGGTTCGGGGCGGCTATTTCCGTTGGCAGATCGGGGATCCGGCGGGTGTGGTTGTGTTGCAGACACCGGAGGGTGTGTGGTTGGCGTGGCCGCGGAGGAGGGAGTTTCAAAAGGTCGATCCGGCGGAGGCGGAGGGGGCCGAGTGGCGCGGGGCGCTGGAATTTCCTGGTGGATTGGGGGTCGAGGAGTTCCACCGACGGTTCGACGTGCTTGGAGTGGCAGTTGAAGACGATGGGATTTGCCGTGTCGAGATGTTGCCCAGAGAGGCTCGGGCGAGAGGCTTTGTGAAGGCGTTGGTATTGAAGTTTGTGGTGGAGGGCGGGGCGGTGGTGGAGTTTGAGATTCGTTTGTCGAACGGGGGGACTATCCGTAACGAATTCCGGCAAGCGATTGTCAACGGGTCGGTTGACATGGGGGTGTTTCGCATCGAAACCGCTGGCTGGCGGGAGGTCGGCTTGTGAGGTTGGGCTTGGCGGCAGCCGCGTTGGTTGCGGTGGCTGTGGTGGGATTGTCTCGTCTGTCCTTCGAGGGTGATCTTTTCCAGTTACTTCCAGGCGACCTGCCGCAGGTGCGCGGATTGCGGGTGTTTTTGGAGAATTTTTCACAACCCGGGAGGTTGCTGGTGACGGTGTCAGGGAGCGATGCGGAAGCCGTCGACGATGCGACAAGGCGCATCGTTGCACGGTTGGAGGGGGACGAGGACTTGGCCCCCGGCGGGGTGCTGGCCGCGCCGCCCTGGGAGGCGCAGCCGACATTGCTTGTCGAAATCGCGGCGTTTCTCGCGCTCAACCGTGCGCCGGAGGATTTTCGGGGAACGATGGAGGGAATGTCACCTGGGCAACGCAAGGAAACCCTTCGCGAATCCATCCGACGACTCACCGAGAGTGTGTCTCCCGCAGAGAGCGCCCTGATTTCAAACGATCCCTACCGGTTGGTGGTCGACGGGCTTCCCAGCGGCGCACAGGTGTGGCGGGGCGGTGACGGATTTGCGAATGCCGCCGGCACGTTTCGCGTGCTGTATATCGAGACGGGAGCCGCCTGGCTTGGCTACCGTGATCTAGGGAGGATCGTGGACGGGGTGGCTGGGGCGGCGACGAAGGCGGTGGAGGGATTGGATGTCCGGTTGGGGGTCACGGGCGAGCCGGCCTTTGTCGCCGGAATCTCGCGGGCGATGGAGAGCGACATGGTATTGTCTGGCGGGGTTGCGCTGGTGCTGGTGGGATTTGTTTTTTGGGTTTGCTACAGGCGCTTGAGGCCGCTTGCCGGGTTGATTGCACTCCTGCTGTTCACCTTCGCGATCACGCTCGGGGTGGCTGGGGTGGTTTCGGGAACACTCACGGCGATCGGGGCCGGGTGCGCGGCGATTCTGATCGGGCTCAGTGTGGACTACGGGTATTTTGTGTTCGAGCGGTCGCGGTGGTTCCAGGGAACGGTCGCACAGTTGCGTGTGGATTGTCTGAAGACACTCACGCTCACCGTCGGCACGACGGCGGCAGCATTCTTCATGCTCGATGCGAGCGGCCTGCCCGGGCTGTCCCAGCTTGGCTTGCTTGTCGGGGTCGGGGTCATTTCCGGGCTCGGGGTGATGTTGCTCTTCTTCGCACCATTGGCGATGCGGTGGCGTGTGGAGCCATCCGCCGGGGAATTGGCGATGCGCCGTTTGCTCCAGTCCACACCTTGGAACAGAAGTGGCGCGGTGGCAACCGGTGTTGTCGTGTGTGGTTGCCTTGTGGCGCTCGTGGTGAAGGGGCCGCCGGCCTTCGATTTTTCGCCTGACAGCCTGAGGCCCGGCAATACCCCAGCCTATGAGGCGCTCGAAACATTGACCCGCGAACTCTCTGGAGAGCGGGAGGTTTTGAACCTACTCGTCGAGGGTGATTCTGTGGATCAGGTGCGCGGGCGTTTGGATGCTGCAAACCGGGCGCTCGCCTCGGCGCAACAAAGTGGAGATGTCCTGCGGTTCCAGACCGCGTTCGATTTCTGGCCGCGGGAAGGGGCGTTGCGGGAAAATTTGGCACTGACAAGAGAGGTGTCGTTGGAGAAGGGAAAACTCGAACAAGCGGCTTATGATGCCGGGTTCACCCGCGAGGCATTCGCGCTCAATGCGGGGATTCTCGACCGGTGGATGGCATGGAACGCCTCCGGGCTGCCCGATGTGCCCGGCAACCCGGCCAGTCGATGGATTCTCGAGCGCTTCGTGCGGGTCGCGCCGGACGGGACATTTTTCGCCTCGGGCTATGTGGTGCCCGCGCCCGGTCGCGAGGTGGCGGTGGCGGAGCGTGTCGCGTCGGAGGGAGTGATGCTGACCGGTTGGCCACTGCTCGGCCATGAGATTGCCGGGGTTTTGGCGGGAGGGCTGTTGAATCTGACTTTCGGGTTGGCGGTGGCGGTGCTGGGCGTCCTCGGGATCGCCCTCCGCAGCGTCAGGCGGGTGGTGGTGTTCGCCGGGGCAATCGTCCTTTCGACCGCCGCCCTCTTGGGGGCGATGTCGCTTGCCGGGATTTCATGGAACATCTTCAGCCTTGCTGCAATCCTGCTCCTTTTGGGCACGGGGACCGATTACAGCATGCTGATGTTGCTCGCGCTGAAGCGGCAGGGGGGTGATGTGGCAAAGGCGCGGCGCGAGGTTGCGCTGGTGATCGCGCTGTGTGCGCTGTCGGCGGTCGCCGGGTTTGGATCGGTGGGATTCTCGACCCATGCCGGTTTGGCAATGCTCGGGAAGGTCGCGGCGATCGGGTTGGCATTGAACGCCGCTGTTGCGCTGTTCCTCGTTCCTCTGTTCGAGCAGCGCGCGTCTCAGCCGGCCCCCAGGACGAAGCGCATGTAGAAAAACAGGATCGGCGCGGTGAACAGGATGCTATCGATCAGGTCGAGGGTGCCCCCGATGCCCGGGAGCATCGTGCTGGAATCCTTCGTGTGCGCCCCGCGTTTGACCACGGATTCGGCAAGATCGCCGATGACTGCCGCAAAGCCCAAGCCAAGACCGAGTAGGGTGAGGTCGTCGAAGCGGAAGAGGCTGAGCTTTTCCGGCATGAGCGCATATATCCAGTAACTGCAAAGGAGGGAGGAGATGAGAGCGCCGGCAAAGCCCTCCCATGTTTTCTTGGGACTGATATGGGGAGCGAACGGATGTTTTCCAAAGAGCGTGCCGAACACATACGCGCCCATGTCGCTGAACTTTGTCACGGCCACCAGATAGAGAACGTAATACTGGCCGGTGGTCATGCCGTTTTCGAGGCGAGGGGTGAGATAGATGATTTTCGTGACGAAGCTGAACAGCCAAGGGATGTAAAGGAGGCCGAAGACCGTGTAGCTCATCGCCCTCAACGGATCATCCGACGCGCCGCGAAACATCTGCCGCGTGAAGACCGTGAGCAAAAACAGAACCGGCACGAGCAGTTCGAAATCCATGCTGTTCTCGGGGCCCTCTCTGCTAATGAACCAAAATCCGCCGAACAGAAGCACCGCGGCGCAAATCAGGCCGGTGAGCGTGAACACGGCAATGCCGTCCACCTCAAGCATCCGGTAGTATTCCCATAGCGCCCGCAGGGCCATGAATCCGAGGAGGGCAAAAAATCCGATTTCCCATCCAGCGAACACAGTGGTCAGCATCAGCGCCCAGAGCACGAGTGTGCTCGAGAGCCGCATGAGGAATGTGAAGCGTTCGGTGGTCATCGCTTGATTTCGAGACTGGCCGACTTCGCCGGATTGCGCAATCCGGCAAAGCGGGATTCAAAGCGAGGCTTCGAGATGGTCCAACACCTTGGCGAAGGGAACGGATTCGAGCATGCCGAAGGCATCGTGGCGGGTCAGGCGGTCACGGGTGGTGGCCGGGCTGGTGATGCCGCAGAGGAAGCGGGCCAGCGCCCTCTTGCTTCGCAATGCGGCGTGTCCCTCCTCCCTGAGGGAATGAATCGCGGCGATGTGTTCGGTGGTGATTTCAGTAACGGGAGACGCCGGTAGGGAGTCGGCGGACGCGCCATCGCAGCCGCCGCAATGGGCGCACGGGGCGTCCATCGACTCGCCGAAGTAGGCCAGAAGGCGGGTGGTCAGGCAGCCTGAGCCGGTGGCGAAGGAGACGATGCCGTCAAGCCTCCCCAGGTCGCGCGCCTCGCGGTTGGTGAAAATCCCAAACAGCCAGGTGGCGACCTGGTGCGGGGTGCGGTCCTTCGCGGCTGGCAGGAGGCGGAACCGGTGGCGCAGCCCGGCGGGCTTCAATTCGATATCACCGGATTCCTCGAGATACCGGAGGGCCTTGACGATCCGGTCCCGTGATTCGCCGAGGGTGGTGGCGGATTGATCGACATCCAGCGTGAGGAGGCGGGTGCCGCGTTTGGCCGAGTCGAAAAGGGATTTGAGAAGCCGCTGGCGGGCCGGCGTGTGGCCCGCGATGACGCGTTCCTCCGGATGTCTGAATGCGATTTGGAAGCGCGAGTGGAACATGCCCGCCGGTTCGAGGAGGCGTTCCTTTTCAAGGTGGGCGATCACGGTTTCCAATACGAGTTGGCGAATGTCCGTCGTGCGCGAGAGATCGTAGCGACTGATGTCGAATTCCTCCCCTTGGCGGAGCAGGTGGTCGATCAATCGACGGAGTGACGGTTCGTCGGGAGTATCGCCCAGAATGAAGTTGCGGAGCACGGTGAGGTCATCCGCGCAGGCGAGCATCTCGCACCGGGAGGGTTTCCCATCGCGGCCCGCGCGCCCGATTTCCTGCTGATAGTTCTCCAGCGTCTTCGGGAGGTTGTAGTGGATGACAGAGCGGATGTCCGCCTTGTCGATGCCCATGCCGAAGGCGATTGTCGCAACGATGGTGTCGCAGCGGCCGTGCATGAAGTCGTCCTGGGCCGATGCGCGGACCTCGTCGGCCATACCAGCGTGGTAGGCCCTCGCGGAGAGTCCGGAAGATTTCAGGCGGGCGGCGACTTGCTCAGCGGTGTGTTGGAGTGTGACATAAACGATGGACGGATGCCGGGTTGTGTCTGCGAGGAGTTCAACCAGAAGGTCGAGTCGTTTGATCGAGGAGACTGGGGTGACGTGGATCGAGAGGTTCCTGCGGTGGAACGAGGTGATGGTGCAGTCCTTCTTTAGGATGCCGAAACCCTTCCGGATTTCCTCCGCCACAGCGGGAGTCGCGGTGGCGGTGAGTGCCAGCACGCGGGGGATGCGGAGTTTTTTGGCGAGGGCGGCGAGGCGGAGGTAGTCCGGCCGGAAGTTGTGTCCCCACTCCGAGATGCAGTGCGCCTCGTCGATGGCGAGGAGGGCAGGCGGGTTCTTGCGGAGGCGGGCGAGGAACGCCTCGCTGCCGAAGCGCTCGGGGGCGACGTAGAGCAACTTGAGCGAACCCGAAACGATCGAGTCAAGAACCTCCGCGGTGCCGTCCGCCGTGAGCGTCGAGTCGAGGCGGGCGGCGGCGATGCCGCGTTTTTGCAGGGCGTCGACTTGGTCCTTCATGAGAGCGATCAGCGGCGAAACCACGATGGTCAACCCATCGAGAAGCACCGCAGGGAGTTGGTAGCAGAGCGACTTCCCTGCCCCGGTGGGAAAGATTGCCAACGCATGGCGACCTTCGAGGAGAATCTCGATCACGCGCTGCTGGCCCTCGCGAAACCCCACGTGCCCGAAGTGGGTTTTCAAGGCGCCTTCCAACTCCTGTGTGCATTTCATTGGGGGATGATTCAATCCGTTTGCCGCAAGGCATGCAAACCGGTGATGATCCGATCGGATTTCAACCGAGTGGTTGAAATATCGGGCCGGAGAGATTCGAACTCTCGACCTCTTGAACCCCATTCAAGCGCTCTACCAAGCTGAGCCACGGCCCGTTTGCGAGCGTAATCTGCGCCGTGGGCGTGCCGGATTCAAGAACGAATATCGGTTCTGACCGAACTGGAGAGTTCCGTGGTTTCGCCGGGTGGGAGGGTTTGCAGGCCGAGGCCGGAGTGGATGGCGTTTGGAAAGGCGCTCCAGGGTTCGATGCAGAAAAAATCGGAGTCCGGCTTCTCGGTCCAGGTTGTGGCGCAAATCCACTGGGCGAGGTGGGAATCCGGGGCGTCGAAGGAAATGGAGCGACCGGATTTTTGGTGGGTGAGGCGGATGGCACGCAGGTCGGGGCGGGATTGGAAACGGTCGAACCATGCGCGGTCTGAAACGGGGGCGGTGGCGGGTCCGGCGGGGTGCAGGGAGATGTCCCCGGTGGAGAAATCCTGGTGTCCCCACTCCTCGCAGGGGAGGGTGAGTGTCCAGTCCGGGCGCTCGGCCGCGGGGACATGAAAGTAGTAGTGGTGTCCCACGGTCCATGGCATGGGGTCGGGGCCGGTATTGGTGACGGTGAAGGAGGTTTCGAGCGATTCGCCGGTGAGGCGGTGGGTGATATCAAGGCGGAAGGCGAACGGGTAGACGGCAAGGGTGAGTTCGTTCGCCTCGAGGCGGAGGGTGGTGAAGTCTTCCGCGCCATCCACGATGTGGAATGGAAAATCCTTCGCGAAGCCGTGCATGGGGGCGGGGCGTTCGATGCCGTGGGCGTCGCGCCAGCGGCCGATCCGGCCGTCGCAGAATGTGCGGGCGATGAACGGGAACAGGAGAGGGTCGCCGCCGCGGACCTTCTGAACAAGGTCCCAATCGGCGTTTGCCGGCCAGTCGATGACTGTCCAGTCGGCGCGTTGCCATTTCAGGAGTTTTCCACCGTGGGAGGGGGAGACGAGGGCGGTGGCGTGGCCGCTCGCGAGTTTTACGACGGGTTGGTTTTGGAATGCTTCGATGGTCATGGGTTGAGGTGGGCGATGGCGAGGAGGCCTTTGAGGGTGAGGAGGGGGTCGATGTCGTCGAAGAAATCGACGCGGGATCCGATGAGCGCGGCGTCGCCGCCAGTCGCGATGATCCGGGGGTGTTTGCGCGGGAAGGTCTCGGCGCGGATTTGTTGGAGGATTTCCCGCACAAGGCCGCGGTATCCGTGCACGGCCCCGGAGAGCATCGCCTCGCGGGTGGTGCGTCCGACGGCCTTGGCGGGCTCGGCAAGGCGGATGTTCGGGAGCAGGGCGGTGCGGGTGTGGAGGTAGTTGGTCATGGCCTCCAGTCCAGGCGCGATGACACCGCCGATGTAGTATCCCTTTTCCGAGATGACATCGAAGGTGACCGCCGTTCCGAAATCCACAACGATCGCCGGGAACCCATGGTGGGCGGCGCAGCCTGCGGCATTTGCGAGGCGGTCCGCGCCGATGGTGGCCGGATTCGGATAGTCGATGCCCACGCCGAGTGCGGTGTCGGGTCCGACCACGCACACATTGCTGAATGCGGACTCCACGATGGGCGTCCGCGACGGGACGACAGAGGACAGCACGACGCCGTCGAGTTGCCGGCGGGGGAATGACTTTTTGAGCATGGCCTCAGTCAGTGTAGATGTCGGAAACCGGTGGACCTTGCCGATGCGGTTGCCTGAGGCCATGGCAGCCTTGGTGAAGCTGTTGCTGATGTCGATGAGCAGGACGCGCGACATGTCGGGATGGGCTTCTGAGTTCGACGCGATCGGAGCCGTCCGAGTGGGGGGCATCAGCGCGAGAGATCGCCTTGATTGAGAAGCTTGAACCCCTCGCCGAGGAGCACCGAGGTCGCGCACTCGATGTCGTCCATGTGCAGGGCGAGCACGGGATGTCCCCGCGGGCGAACGAGGAGTGGGTAGATGAAATAGACATTCACCTCGGCCATGAGGAGGGCGGCGAGGACACCCGAGAGGTCGCCCGGGCCGCCGGGGAGTTCGACCACCATGAGTTCGCACTCGCTATGGGCGATGTCGTGCTCGCGGAAGAGTTCCGCGGTGCGGTCCGGGTCGCTGACGATCATGCGGCTGATGGCTGTCTCCGATGACTCGGCAATGCTCAGTGCGAGGACGACGATGTTTTTTTCATCGAGGAGGCGGACGAGTTCGAGCAGTGCGCCGACTTTGTTTTTGAGAAACACCGAAAACTGGCGGACCTGAGGGGTTTTCATTTTTTCCGAGGTGATCGCGCTCATGAGATGATTCCTATTTGTATGAATATACCATGCTGGTTTCCGCTTTGTCACCTTCGGTCATTTCCAAGCGCAGAAAATACCTGCCGCTGCGGGCGACCGAGATGGCGGCGGTGGCGCGGGAGGGTTCCGCGAGCGGCACGGATCCGGCGGGTTGGCCTTTGGCGTCGAACAGGGAGAGTTTCAAGCGAGTGGATGCGTCGCAGTTCGCGGCTGAGAACCAGTAATTGTTTCCTGAAAAAAGGTGGAGGTCGAGGATGACGGGTTGGCTGCGCTTGAGAACTCCTGTCCAGTAACCATCGCGGAGTTGGTAGCCCTCGCCGCGGAAGGGGCGGATGCTTTCCAGCGCCCGGCTTCGAGAGCACTGTGGGGTTTCGTTCCAGTTGACCGGGGATGGCTTTGAGTCGTTGGCGGCGAGGGGGGTGGCGCCAATCAGGAGCAGTGCGGCGGGGAGGGTGAGTCTCATGGCTTGGCGGGGGGTGCGAAAGCGAGGGCGGAGAGGCCCGACATGGTCTCGGCGATTTTTTCCACAGAGGGTTTAGCCATGAAGGAGGCGGAGGCGAGCTCCATCTGGCCGAGGGTGGATTCGATGCCGGCGATGAATTGCCGGACGACCGGGCTGTTGCGGTTGCGTTCCGGGAGCGAGCGGAGACGGGCGAGGAAGTGGCCGGCGAGGGCAGGTTGCACGAGGAGCGCCGAGGGGGCGGGTTTGTAGTTCGCGGAGAGGACGCTCGCGGCGACGCCCATTTGGCGCACCCAGGCCCCTGTGGCTGCGAGAGTCACGAGATTGTAATCCATCTGCTCGATGAGCGCGAGGCGGACATCGTTTTGGGAGGCGTCGAGTTCCTCGCGGAGGGTGTTCCAGTCGCCTTTCTCAGCAAAGTCGCCGATGCTCTGACTGCGGGAGAGGAGATTTTGGCTGGCGTTGAGTTTTTTGGCCAGCATGAGGATGTCGATGCCGGTGTTCCGTAGGGCCTGGGCGTCCCTTGCCTGAACGGCGATGTAGCCATCCGTCATGAGGATTCCGAGTTGGATCGCGATGAACTCGCGGTCCGCCGTGGCGGCGGCAGCGGGCGGGGAAGCGAATTGCGTCCAGTTCGGTTGGCATTCCTTGTCCAGGGCGAGAAAGAATTCGCCCGGTGACGGGATGGCGATCGTCTCCACAAAAAGAGTGGACTGCATTTCCTCCAAGGAGAGGGGGGTGTCGTTCGCGACGGCTGAAAACGCCATGCCCAGCAGGCACAGGGTCACCATGAGAGGACGATACGACATGCCGTGGACCATAAGCCTGCTGCGGGAGCGTTTCAAAGGCGCAAAACCGGTTCGCCCGGCGGAGAGATGACGATGAGGTGGCTCGCGAACGGGGTTTTTCCCCAGAGGGGGATGATTTGGGGATTCAGGCCATGCCTTGAGAAGGACGCGGTGATTTCCTCGCGGGAGGGGAAGTTGATCTTCCCGCCGCGGATCCATCCCGACAAACGTGTCCATTTTTCCTCCAGCAGGGTCATCCAATAGCGCCACCCAGCGCTGCGCAGGGCAGTGCGGATGAGGATGAGCGACCCCGATCGCGCGGCATCGGCCAGGCGGGTGGTCATTCGCTCCTGATCGGCCTTGTCGAGGTAGTGGAGGACATCGAACAGGCAGACTGTCGCCCCTTGAGGGATTTCAGTGCTGAGGGCGTCCGCAACCTCATATCCAACCTCCTCGAACCCGAAGTATCGCATGGCCTGCTTCGCTGAATTGATCTTCCATGGTTCGGGATCGGTGCCCTTGTATTTGAGGGTGATGCCCGACGTGCGGAGGCAGATGCCGAGGATGCCGAGTCCGCAGCCGAGATCGACGACCGCGCGGTTGCGTCTGGCGATGATGCGGCGGGCGACCCGGAACACCGGGTCGAGAGCGAGTTTGCCGCCGACGTATCCCCGCACCCAGCGGGAGGATCCATACGAGCGGGCGATTTGTTTTCTGGAAAATACGTCTTCCATGGCGGGTGTCAGATGCCCTTGAGAACAGCTTCGCGGATCGGTTTGGAGACGGCCGCCTCGGTGCCCGGGTCGATCCGTTGAGACGCTGAGCGGACGAGGTGCGCGGCGGCGAGTCCGGCCGCCTGTCCCATGGCGAGGCAGGTGCCGATGACCCTCAGCGCGCCCTGCGCCTCGTGGGTCGAGGAGATGCAGCGGCCGGCCATGAGGAGGTTGTCGAAGTCCTTCGAGAGAAGCGCGCGGAGGGGGACTCCGCAGGGTTTGCCGTCGCGGGGGTATTTCATTTTCGGGCCCGAGGCGGATTCCCTCAACTCGATCGGCCATGCAGACCGGCAGACGGTGTCCTCGAACTCCGCGCCCTCGAGAATTTCAGTGGCGGTCAGGCGGTGGCGGCCGGCGATGCGTCGGCTTTCACGGACGCCAACACGGGCCGGGAAGGTGGTGATCTCGCAGTTTTCAAATCCAGTCACCTGCGAGCGGAGGTGGATCTGGAGTTGGGTGGCGAGGTTTTGTCCGAGAATCTGGAGCTTGGTGAGAAATTCCGGATTGAGCGGGCTGTAGTGGTCGCCCTCGGCATCGAGATCGATGGTGACTTGCACCTGGTCGGGAACGCAGGCTGGACGCATCACGGCGGCAGCGAGACGCGGATCGAGGATGCCGCTGCGGATACCCGCGACGATCTTCCGGGAGAACTCCAGGCGGCCTTGCTCATCCACAGCGTCCATTTTCACATTCCCGATCGAAAAAATATAAGCCGGCCGCTGGAGTTGACCGGGAGGAGCGGATTCGCACTCGGCTCCTGCGTAGTGCGCGAGGTCCGCCTCGCCGGTGGTGTCGATGAAGGCGGTGGCACGGACTGGATCCGGCAGCGAGTCGACCCGGACCGAGAGGATGCGTGAGTCGTCGATCTCCACGTCCTGAATGGCTGTGTTCGGGAGAAAGGTGAGGTTTTTTTCCTTTGCCAGGATTCTCGAGCAAAAGCGGGAGAAGAGGATTGGTTCCTGCAGGAGGACATCCAAGCGGTCCATGCGCACCGGACCGGTGGCGGCCCCGTCATCGATCAGCGCGAGGGCGAACTCCTCGGCGAATCCGCCGTTCGCCTGTCTCGGGATCATGTCCGGACTGATGATGTAAAGTCCGCAGATGCTGTGGACGAGGGCGTTTGCGACATTGCCGCCGGGGGCCGGACTGCGCTCGACCAGCAGGGTGCGCATGCCAGCGCGGGCGGCGCAGATCGCGGCGGCAACACCGGCGGATCCCGCGCCCGCGACAAAGACATCGAACGCCGCGGCGGGCGGGCAGGGATTGGGATGCTCGGGTGTGGTGGACAAGGTTCTTCTGGTGGAAGGCCGGGATGTTGATCAAATAATCTGGTAGATGGCAACAAACCGCCTGCAGACGAACTTTGGTCCCCCGGCACGCGGGGCGGGATTTGCCGCGTTTCACCCGGGGGCGTCACCGGCGGGGTGGGTTTCGCAGACGCGGGCACACGGGGCCTTTTTTGCTCGGAGTGTGTGGCTGTCGCTGACGCTGTTGGCTGCGCCTGGGTCAGCGAATGCGAGGGGGATAGTGCAGAGGCATTGCGCTGCGTTCCTGCGCCGTTTGGGAGAGATGGGCCGACTGCATGTGGAATTCCTGGGGTTCGAGGATGCCGCCGATTGGAGGGGATCAGTGGTGTGTCCGAACCATCCGTCCCTGCTGGATGCGTTGTTTCTTTTTTCAAAAATTCCAGATGTCGACTGCGTGATCGGGCGGAATCCTAGGCGCGATCCCTTGCTGGCGGTGCCCGCACGGCGGGCCGGTTATGTGCCGAGCGAGCCTGCGGGAGTTATGCTCCGCGAGTGCCGGAGGCGGTTGGCTGACGGGGCGAACATCGTGATCTTTCCCGAGGGGACGCGCACGGCGGTGGGTGCTTTGAACGGCTTTCAGGGCGGATTCGCGCTGCCCGCGATCCAGTCCGGCGGGAGTGTCCGCACGGTGTTCATCGAGTGCGATTCCATGGCGCTGGGCAAGGGGTTTTCGTTTTTCAAGAAGGCGCATCTGCCGTTGCGTTTCCGTATTTCCACCGGCGAGGTCTTCAAAGCCTCCCGCGGGCGGCGGGCGCGGGATTTTTCGAGGGAGATCGAAGGGTATTTCCGTGCCAACCTGCGCCGAGACGGGAACCGGATTTCGAGGGTTCCTGCCCCATGATTTCCCGTCGGCTTTTTTGGGCATGGCTGGGTTGGATGGCGGTTGTGCCCTGCGTGTGGAGGAACTGCCGTTGGTTCGGTCCGGTCCGGCGCGGGTTTGCCACGAGCGGGAGGGAACTCTGGCTCACTATCGACGACGGGCCCGATCCGCGCCAGACGCCCGCTGTTCTTGACGTGCTCCGGAAGTGCGGTGTGCGGGCGACTTTTTTCGTGATTGGCCGGAATGCGCGGGTGCACCCGGGACTGTGCAGGCGCATGGTGAATGAGGGGCACTCGGTGCAGAACCACACGGAGTCGCATGCCGCGGGGACGTTTTGGGCAGCGATGCCCTCACGCGCGGGGCGGGAAATCCAAGGCTGTTCCGAGGCGGTGTTCGAAGCGACGGGAAGCCATCCGCGCCAATTTCGCGCTCCCGTGGGCATGGCGAACCCGTTCGTGCACTTGGCAGCTGCCGAGGCGGGGTTGCCGTTGATCGGGTGGTCCGCGAGCGGTCATGACGGAATCGCGCACGATCCGGCACGGGTGATTGAAAAAATCCGGCGGGCGGTGCGGCCCGGGGGGATTGTTCTTCTCCACGAGAGCCACCTGCAAGGAATGTCCGGGGGAGAGCGGGCTTGCACACTTTTGAAGCTATTGAATACGCTCGCGGCAGATGGATATTCATTCTGCAACGATTTGTGACCACCCTCGGGTGGTTCAAAAAACAACCACGGGTCGCCGGACGCAAAGCTTCCTGCGCCCTTGAGTATGGACGCTGCAAAATCCGTCACGATCGATCAGCTTCGGGAATTGTTGGCAGAAAATGCGATGCTCAAGACCGATGCGTCCGTCATCATGGAGGATACTCCGTTGTTCGGTCCTGAGGGACTGGGCTTGGACTCGATTGATGCCCTTCAAATCATCATCGCTGTCGAGAAGAAGTTTGGGGTGGCCATCGGGGACGCCTCCGCGGCTAAGGACGCCCTTCAAAGTCTCGGGGTGCTTCGGGATTGGATCAACAGACGACTCGGAGCCTCCGCGTAAATGACGACGAAGAATCCCGCCGAGGAATGTCCCGATGCGATTGTGATCGGGGCCGGTCCGGCTGGGTGTGTCGCCGGCGCGTATCTGGCCAAGGCCGGGCTGTCCACGTTGATTCTCGAGAGGGAGCGCTTTCCCCGTTTCGCGATCGGCGAGTCGTTGTTGCCCTACGGCAATGACATCCTCCGCGACCTCGGCGTGTGGCCGGAGATGGAGCGCCGCGGGTTTGTAAAAAAATTCGGCGCGGATTTTTGCACCGGTCAAAGCGAGCGCTTCAACAGGTATTGGTTCCGGCAAGCGCTCGGGGAACGCTATGCGCACACCTATCAGGTCGATCGCGCGAGTTTCGACAGTCTTTTGCTCGATGCCGCCCGTCGGCACGGGTGCTGGACGCGCGAGGGAGTGTCGGTGTCGGGGATCCGCGAGATCGGGCGGAGTGGGGTCGAGGTTGATTGCGCCACACTGGATGGGGGGAGGACATTTCGTGCCAAGTGGGTGGTCGATGCCGGAGGGCGCCGCGGGGTAGCGGGGATGTCGCTTGGGATCCCAAAGATTCCCACACGCAAGCGCCGCATGGTGGCGCTCTACGGGCATTTCAGAAATGTGCAGCGGAATAGTGGCGAGGCTGCCGGGCATACGGTGATCGTTCGGATCAAAGAAGGATGGTTTTGGCTGATCCCGTTGGCGGACGGGGTGACGTCGGTCGGCGCGGTGATCCCGCCAGAGGGATTGCGCGCCGCCGGAGGCGACCCCGAGGCCGCTTTCGGAAGCTGTGTCGAGGCAAATGTCGAGCTGCGGACACGCATGGACGGGGCGGTGAAAACCATGCCGCTGCGGGCCACCACCGACTACAGTTGGAGGTTTCGCGCCTTCGCCTCCGGGCGGGTCTTGATGGCTGGAGATGCCGCTGGGTTTGTTGATCCCATCTTTTCCTCTGGGGTCATGCTCGCCATGAAATCGGGGAAACTGGCCGCCGAGGAGATCGTTGCGGCGGATGAGTCCGGTCGCGTGCTGTCGCCCGCAGCCTGCCGCCGTTATACTCGACGGGTGGCTTCGTGGATGAAGCTCTACGGGCGGGTGATCCAGGCGTTTTACGAACGGTCGGGTTTCGAGATTTTCATGCATCCGATGCCTGTGTTCCAAATTCCGCGTAGCATCGGGTATCTGGTTGGTGGCATGATGGACCTTTCGTTTGCCGACCATGTTCGCATCGCCGCGTTCCGATTGGTCTGTAATTTGCAGCGGATTCTGCGCATCGCGCCGCGCATTCCGTCGGTGAGGCAGGTAGAACGATTTTGATCCGTGCGCTCTCCATTTTTGCCATCGGGGCCGGTGCCTTGGTGTTTTTTTTAGCGATCCGCGGGAGGAGGGATGAGGCGGGCTACCGCAGTGCGGCGTTCTACAAGGTGCTCTACACCTCGAAGGGATTTGAATTGGCGATCCTGTTGCGCCGGTTGCTCGGGCGAACCCTCAGCAAGGCCGTGGCATGGATGATCGGAGCAGGATACGCGGTGTCTCATCCGGGAGTCCTTGCCGCGATCCGGAAAAATATCGCCCTGCTTGATCCCGTGAAGGCGACCAGGGCCAACGCCGTTCGGCTCTGCATCCAGCAGGCGTTGAACTTCTGCGAATACGCCGATCTCTGGATGGAGAAGGACACGCCGGACGCGGTGACCGGGAGAATGGGGCCGCACAGCGGGTTGGAGCATATCGAGGCGGCTTGCGCGAAAGGGAAGGGATGCCTTCTGGTGACCGGACATCTCGGGTTTTTCGAGTTGGGAGGGCTGATCATGTCGCAGCTGGGATACCGCGTGGTCACGCTCACCCTGCCCGAACCGAGCGCCGCGTTGACAAATTGGCGCTCGGATTTCCGGAAAACATGGGGAGTCGAAACGGTGGTGGTCGGTGCGGATGCTTTTTCGGCAGTCGAGATCACGCGTGCGTTGGGGGAGGGCGCTCTTGTGGCGTTGCTTGCCGACCGGCCCTTTGACGGCAACACGGTTCCCGTGGCGCTCCCGCACGGGGAGATTCCGTTTTCGACCTCGCCGGTCCTGCTGTCACTGCTCTCTGGAGCGCCGATTGTTCCTGTCGGAATCACGCGGGAGGCCGACGGGCGGTTCCGTGTCGAGGCCGCGCCGCCCGTGTGGCCTGAGTGGCTCCCGGCGGGACGAGCCGCGACATTCGAGAAATTTACTCGAGAGCTTGCCGTGAACGGGCTTGTTCCCATGTTTTGCAATGTCCCCGATCAATGGCACCACTACCATCGTCTTTCCCAATGAACGCCGCACTCACACCCCACGGCCCGGGGTTTCGTTTTCTGGACAGTTTTGAATTGGTGGAAGGCAAGGGGGTGGGTCGCTGGACTCCCTCGGAGGACTGCTGGTTTTTTAAAGACCACTTCCCGGGGAAACCGCTGGTTCCCGCAGTGATTCTTCTCGAGTTCGCGGCGCAGGCCGCTGGGGTTCACTGGATGAGCACCGAGCCGCAGGGCGGGGGCGAGGTGTTTGTGGCATCAGTGGATGCGTTCCGTGTCATGGCCAGTGTGCCACCCCGAACACCGCTGGCGGCGGGGGTCGAGTGTGTCAAGTCGCTGGGGCCCTTGGCGCAGTTCGAAGTCGGGATTTCTACGGAAGGACGGCCGGTGGCGAGGGGGCGGATCATGTTGAGCCGGAGGCTCGCTGGGGAGGCGTAGCCACATGATCCAAAAAATTCCTTCGCAGGGCGGGCGGGCATGCCCATAGTGCTGCACTCGATGCGCACGCCATTATACGACCAGCACCTCGCCGCCGGAGGGCGATTGGTGGAATTCGCCGGATGGGAGATGCCTGTCCAATATACGGGAATCCTGCAGGAGCACAAAGTCGTGCGTGAATCCTGCGGCGTGTTCGATATCTCGCACATGGGCGAGTTTTTCGTTGAAGGCCCCGGTGCCACCGCATGGCTCGACACGCTCCTGACCAACAACCTCGCATCGCTTCCCGTCGGGCAAGCCCAATATACGCTGCTCCTCAACGAGAGAGGCGGGGTGATCGATGACCTCATCGCTTACCGGCTTGCGGAGGAAAAATACCTTCTCATAGTGAACGCCGCGAAGATCGATGAGGATGCCGCCTGGTTGCGCCTGCACAGAGTTCCCGGTGTGGAATTCGCGGACCGTAGTAACGAATTTGCCGCCCTTGCGATTCAAGGACCTAACGCCGCCTCTATTTTCAAAAAACTTTTCCACCAGTCGATGCCCGCCGAGCGCAATCGCGTGCTGGAAATCCAGCCCGGCGCGTTCATTGCCACCACCGGTTACACGGGCGAAGCTGGCTTTGAATGGGTCATTCCTGCCACGGAAGCTGTCGCCTCCTGGCAAGCTGCTCTTACCGCCGGTGCTGCTCCCTGCGGCCTTGGCGCGCGCGACACGCTCCGTCTTGAGATGTGCTACCCGCTCAACGGCTCCGACCTTTCGCCCGACCGCACACCGCTGGAGGCCGGACTCGGATTTTTCTGCGACCTCAAAAAGCCCGTATTCACCGGTCGCGACGCCCTCATCTCGCAAAAGCAACATGGCGTCCTCCCCCACAAACTCTGCGCCCTGCACGTCACAGAAAAGTCCCGCCGATCCGCTCGCACTACCGCGTTTTTGTGAATGGCGAACCCGTCACCGAGACCACCAGCGGCGCCCTCGCGCCCAGCCTTGGCTACGGCATCGCTCTCGCCTACCTGCCGCCCGCGTATTGCGATCCGGGCCAAGAGGCACAAATCGAAGTGCGCGATCGCCGCTTCCGCGCCGAAATAGTCAAAAAACCTTTCCTGAAAAAACCATGAACGTTCCCGAAAACCTCCGCTACTCAGCCAGTCATGAATGGATTCTTGTCGAGGGTGACACAGGCACGGTCGGCATCACCGACCATGCCCAGGCCGAACTCACCGACATCGTCTTCGCCGAACCCCCCGCCGTCGGGAAAACGGTCCGGACGGGCGACGTCGCCGCCGTTGTCGAATCCGTGAAAGCCGCGAGCGACATCTATTCGCCGGTCAGTGGGGAGGTCGTCGAGCGCAACGAGGCCATCGAAGCCGACCCCTCGATGCTGAACACCGATCCCTTCGGGGCAGGCTGGATTTTCAAAATCCGGCTCGCCAATCCGGCCGAGGTGGAATCCCTCAAGGACGCCACCGGCTACCGAGAGCAGATCGGAGGCTGATCTCGAGCCCCCATGGGGACGCTCCCGCCCGAACTCGAGCGCTTCTGGGGCACCGGCGACGGACTCACAGTCATCCAGCGCGCTGAGCTTTTCGGAATCGATCTCTCTCTCCTTGACGAAAATCTTCGGCTCACCCCGGAACAGCGGCACCGCCAAAACGACCTGCTGCTTAACAAGGCTGAAGCATTGCGGGCCGCCCTCGCTCAATCGAATGAACAGTCTTGAAAGGATTACCGAGAGGTTGGCCCGATCGAATGCCGAATTCATCGGTTGCAGGGGACTTTCGGCGCTTTTGCATGGAGGGACTCTTTTGATCAGGGATGTCGATGTTGTCTGCCCCATGAATTCGGTGAACTTGTGTCGGATCTTCGCAGCCCTCGACGGATTGAAACCTTGCCATCGAATGACTCCACATAGGCTTCCCTTCACCCTCGAGTAGGCCCAAAAGGGAGAGCTCAAAACCTTTATCTCGGCACCGACTGGGGACAACTCGATTGCCTCAGAGAAATCAAGGGATTGGGCGGCTTTCAAGAATGCTTGCCCCTCAGTCAAGTGATCCGGATTTCCGGGCTGGAGATCCGAACACTCACCCTCGATGCCTTGATTAAAGCAAAGCGTGCCATGGGGAGGCTGCGCGATCCGCAAGGGGTTCGCGAGTTGCAAGCCCTTCGCCAAAAGCAGGGCTGAGTTTTTCGCGATTTCTCTTCGCCATTTTTGGTGGCTTTCGCATACTCCCACGTCTCGACATGACCGCCTTTGCCCACCGCCATATCGGCCCCGACTCCAAGGAAATCGAAACCATGTGCGCCGCCATCGGCGTGCCGTCGCTCGACGCTCTCATCGACGAGACGGTTCCCTCCTCGATCCGCCTGAAACGCGAACTTAGCCTCCCCGCCGCCCGGTCCGAGGAAAAGGCTCTGGCAGATCTCCGCGCGATCATGTCGGAGAACAAAATCGCGGCGAACCATCTCGGGATGGGTATCCACGGCACGCACACCCCGGCCGTGATCCGCCGAAATATTCTGGAGAATCCCGGTTGGTATACCGCCTACACCCCATACCAGGCCGAGATCGCGCAGGGCCGCCTCGAGGCGTTGTTGAATTTCCAGACGATGGTTTGCGACCTCACCGGAATGCAAATCTCGAACGCCTCGTTGCTCGACGAGGCTACTGCCGCCGCCGAGGCGATGACTCTTTGCCATGATATCAAGGGCGGTGACGCCGTCTTTGTGGCCGACCATGTCCATCCGCAGACGCTTGCCGTCCTCCAGACCCGCGCGGAACCCCTCGGAATCAAGGTGCTCACCGGGCCGGCCGACCATCCTCCCGCAGAGCCCTTCTTTGCAGCGCTCTTCCAATACCCGGCCACCGACGGGTCGCTCTGCGACCTTGAAAAACTCATCACCCGCGTCCATGCCTCCGGCGCCCTGGCCATTGTCTCCGCTGATCTCCTGGCATTGACGCTTCTCAAGCCGCCGGGCGAGTGCGGGGCGGATGTCGTCATCGGTTCCAGTCAGCGCTTTGGTGTTCCGCCCGGCTACGGCGGGCCCCATGCGGCCTTCCTCGCCACGCGCGATGAACACAAGCGTCGTCTGCCTGGGCGCCTTGTCGGGGTGTCCAAGGACGCCGCCGGAAACCCCGCCCTGCGCCTCACGCTTCAGACCCGCGAGCAGCATATTCGTCGTGATAAAGCCACCAGCAACATCTGCACCGCCCAAGTCCTGCTCGCCGTGATGGCCTCAATGTATGCCGTTTACCATGGTGCCGAGGGCCTGCATGCCATCGCAGCACGTATCCATCGGCATGCGCTCAATCTCGCCGAGTCGCTGAAAAATGCCGGCCACGCTATCCATCATACCGCGTTCTTCGATACGATCTGCGTCACCCCGAAAAATGAATCAGCCCCCGCCCTGGTTGCCCGCGCCGCCCTGTCCGGCATCAATCTCCGGTTGCTTGACGACTCCACTGTTACCATCTCCCTCGACGAAACAACCGAGAATCTCGGACACCTTCTTGAATTGTTCGGGGCCACTCTTGTTGAACCTTCCACGGAAACTCCCCGCCGCACCTCTCCCTTCCTGACCCATCTGGTCTTCAACTCCCACCACACTGAGACCGAGATGCTCCGCTATATCAGGAGATTGCAGGCAAAGGATCTCTCGCTCACGACCTCGATGATTCCGCTCGGGTCGTGCACGATGAAACTCAACGCGACTTCCGAGATGCTCCCGGTCACGTGGGACAGCGTCTCTGCGCTGCACCCCGCCGCGCCCGCCGACCAATCCCTCGGCTATCAAAAAATGGCACGTGAGCTCGAAGAGTGGCTCGCCGAAATCACCGGGTTCGCTGCCGTGTCGCTCCAGCCGAATGCCGGTTCGCAGGGTGAATACGCAGGTCTTCTGGCCATTCGCGCCTACCACCGCTCGCGCGGCGACATCCGGCGCACAGATTGCTTGATTCCGGTTTCAGCACACGGCACGAACCCCGCCAGCGCCGTCATGGCTGGAATGAACGTGGTTCCCGTCGCTTGCGACACATCCGGCAACATCGATCTCGCCGACCTCCGCGCCAAGGCGGAGGCCCACCGCGACACCATCGCTTGCGTGATGGTCACCTATCCCTCCACGCACGGTGTCTTCGAGGAGGGCATCCGCGAGATTTGCGAGATCGTCCATGTCGCCGGCGGGCAGGTTTACATGGACGGCGCGAATATGAACGCCCAGGTCGGTCTCTGCCGCCCCGGTGATTTCGGGGCCGATGTCTGCCATCTGAATCTCCACAAAACCTTCTGCATCCCCCATGGTGGAGGCGGGCCCGGCGTGGGTCCGATCGGAGTTGCCCGGCACCTCGCCCCCTTCCTGCCCGGCGATCCGCTTGAAAAAAACCATGCCGTCGGTCCCGTGTCGCAATCAAACCTCGGCAGCGCCAGTATCCTGGTCATTTCGTGGATGTATATCGCCATGATGGGTCCCAGTGCGCTTCGCGATGCCACTGCCGTTTCGATTCTCAATGCCAACTATATCGCCGCCCGTCTCGAAAACCATTTCCCGATTCTTTACCGGGGAGTATCCGGTCGCGTCGCCCACGAGTGCATCCTCGACCTCCGCGAGTGGAAGCAGCGTGCCGGCATCGAGGTCGAGGATGTCGCCAAGCGACTCATGGACTTTGGATTCCATGCCCCCACGATGAGTTGGCCTGTCGCCGGAACGCTCATGGTCGAGCCTACCGAGAGCGAATCCCTCGCAGAGATCAACCGCTTTTGCGACGCCATGATCTCGATCCACGGCGAGTTGCTCGCGATCGAGTCCGGGGCGTTGGATAAAATCAACAACCCACTTAAAAACGCCCCGCACACCGCTGCGTGTGTGACGAGCGACGAGTGGACGCGTCCCTATCCGCGCTCCCAAGCCGCCTGGCCCGCCCCGTGGCTTCGGCAGCACAAGTTCTGGCCCAGCGTCGCCCGCGTCGACAACGTCCACGGCGACCGCCACGTCTTCTGCTCCTGCCCGCCGGTGGCGGAGGGTTGATTCATGCACTCTGCGGGAGTGCTGAATACCGGGAATACTTTCACGATTGATGGACTCCCCGGATCGAGGAGTTGGGGGGGTGCTCGGGGGATGCCTCTTTCGTGTCCGGCGTTTCCAAGCCTGCGGCGCCATGGAGGTGGTCGGTTTCCCTGGGAGAGGTGATGACTTTCCACAGGCACCAAAGAAACAGCGTCACCACGCCGCCGACGGACATGGTCATGACAATCCAGCCGCCGGTGGTCATGGGTTGCCTCCTTTTTGATGCCTGAAAGCGCGCGCCCGCGATGCCAACAGGGCGACGAAGAGGGCGAACAACCCGACGAGGCCCACGGCAAGGATCGCGACGGGTTCCGGATCGATGAACAAATCCCTCACATATCCGCTGAACTCCGGTTCGCCGCCGGAGAAGGAAATCCCGAAGACATTGGTAAGCATCCAGAGGGCGAAGACCGTGAGCAGAAACAATGGCGAGATGAATTTCATGACAGGCACAAACACCCGTGGAATACCAAACACCGAGCCTTGGGCGGCTTCGGCGAGGCCCTTCTCGACACCGAACCTCCACGAGAAAACGATGATCTGCGATGTCGCGAGGATGAAGATCAGAAACGTGCCCACCCAAAAATCCAGCGTGTCGAGCGCCTTCAAGTCCTTGCTGAAATACACAACGAACGCCGAGCCCATTGCCGTGATGAATCCCATGATGGCCACGGATTCCTTGCGGCCGATGTTCAGTGCCTCCTCGAGAAAAGCGATGCCCGGCTGCAGCATCGACAGGGAACTGGTGACCGCCGCGAGGAACAGGAGAAGGAAAAACACAAAACCGAAGAGTTCGCCCATGGGCATCTTGGCGAACACCAGCGGCAGGACATTGAACCCGAGGGCAAATGTGCCCATGCCCGCAACACCGGCCACGCCAAGAAAGGCAAAGCCCGCCGGAAGCGTGATCAAACCGCCCAGTCCGACCTCGCAGAATTCGTTGGCGCTGGTCGCCGAGAGTCCGCTCAGCACGACGTCATCACGTTTCGAAAGGTAGCTGGCATAGGTGAGGATCACGCCGAAGCCGACGCTGAGAGAAAAGAAAATCTGGCCGGCGGCCGCGAGCCACAACTGGGGCTTCCTCAGTTGCCCGGCGATTCCAACCGTTTCCACCCGGAGCGAGGGATCGGCGGCCGCCTCCGCGCGGGCCTGCTCGATTTCGGTGTCCCCGATCAACTCGCGCTCCCTCGTCCAACCAGCTTCTCCGTTTTTTTCCAGAAACACCTTTCCGGGATTCCACATATAGCCGAGTCCGTTGATCACATTGCGCTCCGGCAGCGAGGGGTCCGGTGCGCCGAGCGTGAGGACGCGGGCGAGAATCACCAGTGCCAGCACAAGCAGGGCAGGCATCGCCCATTTGCAGAACCACTCGATCCCCTTCGAAACCCCGCGGTAGATCAACACGAAATTCAACACGAACACGAATAAAAGGTAGCTCCCGACCTGATCGAACCCGAAGCCGAGCGAGAGCCCGTTTTCCTCGATCCCGATGAATCTCCCGAAGAACTTGCTTGCTCCATCCACCGAATCAAATCGGATGCCGCCGGTCAGGAAGTTCACCGCGTATCCCAGACACCACGACTCGATGACCACATAATACATGTAGATCACCACGGGCACGACGACTCCTATCACCCCGACATATTTCCCCCACCGGTTCCGGAGGAAGAAATGAAAGACCCCTGGCGAAGAGTGGAACCCGTGACGGCCGGCCATGCGTCCCATCGTCCACTCGGCCCAGCAAATCGGAAGGCCGAGAATCAAGAGCGAGACGAAATACGCGATCATGAACGCCCCGCCACCATACTGGGCGGCCTGGCCCGGAAAGCGAAGGAAGTTCCCCAACCCGACCGCGCTTCCTGCCACGGCCAGAATCACCCCCAGACGCGATGACCACCTCTCGCACGACATGGCGGCGACGTTAGGTGGCACCGATTTCGCAGGCAACCCCTTTCCCCTATCTTGCACGAGTTCATTTGCGGCAATTTTTTTGGTGTGGATTTTGTTTTGACACGCATGCGGCAACGGATAGCTTGTGCCCTCCGATCGTCGTGGGGAGACGACGCTCGCCGCCGTCCTGCAAGGCTGTGGCGGTAGGCGTCATCACCTCGACTCCGATCGGAACCCACGCTGGTCGATGCGCAAACCCGCGGCGATAGCCGCCAGATGCCCATGTAGCTCAGTCGGTAGAGCACGTCCTTGGTAAGGACGAGGTCACCGGTTCAATCCCGGTCATGGGCTCCACCACCATCGCCCTGCAAAAAATCAACAAAAACACCAACCACAGATGGCTAAAGAACAGTTCCAGAGAAACAAACCGCACGTCAACATCGGCACGATTGGCCACGTTGACCACGGCAAAACCACACTCACCGCCGCGATCACGACCGTCCTCTCGAAGTCCGGCAAGGCCCAGGCGAAGGGCTACGCGGACATCGACGCGGCTCCCGAGGAGAAAGAGCGCGGTATCACGATCAACACCGCCCACGTCGAATACGAGACCGACAAACGCCACTACGCCCACGTCGACTGCCCCGGCCACGCCGATTATGTTAAAAACATGATCACCGGTGCCGCCCAGATGGACGGTGCGATTCTTGTTTGCAGCGCCGCCGACGGCCCCATGCCCCAAACCCGCGAGCACATCCTTCTCGCCCGCCAGGTCGGCGTGCCCGCGATCGTTGTGTTCATGAACAAGGTCGACATGGTCGACGACAAGGATCTCCTTGAACTTGTCGAAATGGAAATCCGCGAACTCCTCAGCAAATACGAGTTCCCAGGCGACACCATTCCGATTGTCAAAGGCAGCGCCCTCAAGGCCCTTGAAGGAGACGCCACCTACGAGCAGGAAATCATTAATCTGATGAATGCCGTGGACGAGTTCATTCCCGAGCCAGAGCGTCCGAAGGATCTGCCCTTCCTAATGCCCGTTGAAGACGTGTTCAATATCGAAGGTCGCGGCACCGTCGCCACTGGTCGTGTCGAGCGCGGCATCCTCAAGAAGATGGAAGAGGTCGAGATCGTCGGTCTCAAGCCCACAGCCAAAACAACCATCACGGACATCGAAATGTTCCGCAAGCTCCTCGACACCGCCGAAGCCGGCGACAACGTCGGTGTGCTTATGCGCGGCATCAAGAAGGACGACATCGAGCGCGGCCAAGTGATCGCCAAACCAGGCTCGATCAAGCCTCACACCCAGTTCAAGGCAGAGGTCTATGTCCTCTCCAAGGACGAGGGTGGACGCCACACGCCGTTCTTCACGAACTATCGTCCGCAATTCTACTTCCGCACCACGGACGTAACCGGCACCGTCAAGCTCCCTGAGGGAGTCGAGATGGTTATGCCCGGCGACAACGTCTCCGTGGAGGTCGAACTCATCACTCCGATTGCGATGGAAAAAACCATCCGCTTCGCGATCCGCGAGGGTGGCCGCACCGTGGGTGCCGGACGCGTTGCCGAAATCATCAAGTAAGGAACGCGCCACAGGCCGGATAAACTCCGAAGGTCAGTAGCTCAATTGGTAGAGCAGCGGTCTCCAAAACCGCTGGTTGGGGGTTCGAGTCCCTCCTGACCTGTGCCGCCCCACTCCCTTTAAAAATGTTTTCAAAGAGCCGCAAATTCATCTCCGAAGTCCGTGTCGAACTCGGCAAGGCCAACTGGCCATGGGATCCGAATGAAAAAGGGTTCCGCCGCTACAAGGAACTCACGGATTCGACCGTCGTAGTCATGATCGCCATGATCCTCCTCGGTGGATATATTGCTTTTTTTGATTTCATTTTGATCAACGTGGTCGGGTTCCTAACCCGCCCCTAATCCCACCTCCACCCCGAACACAATAAACAATGCCGCCAGCCCCGAAAGATCAGTGGTATGTTGTTCATGTCCTTTCCGGACAGGAACAAAAAGTGCAGGAAAACATCACCCGCCGCATCGCCACCGAGGAAATGTCCGACCTCATCTATGAAGTCCTGATCCCCACCGAGCGGGTTCAAGAAATCAAGCGCGGCAAAAAGACGGAAACCACCCGCAAGTTTTTTCCCGGTTACATCATTGTCAATATGCATCTCCTTGACGACAAGAATGATCTCGTCGAGCGTGCATGGTATTTCATCAAGGAGACAAATGGTGTGCTCGGGTTCGCTGGCACCAAGGACCGCCCCACTCCGATGCGACCGAAGGAAGTGGAAGCCCTCCTCGCCCAAGTCCGCGACCGCGAGGATACGGTGAAACCCAAGATCAATTTCGAAGTGGGAGACAAGGTCAAGGTTGCTGACGGTCCGTTCCAGAACCAGAACGGACTTGTCGAGGAGATCGATCCCGAGCGCGGGAAGCTCCGTGTGTCGGTCAGCATTTTCGGTCGCGACACGCTCGTGGATCTTGAATACTGGCAGGTCGAAAAGGCCTGATTTCTTTCCCTGCAGAGGGGATAACGCAAAAGCCGCGCCACCCGCAAAGATGGCGCGGTTTTTGCTTGTCTGAGCAGTATCCATGCCTACCCTCACCGCTTATGGCAGGGATGCAACAAGTGGCGAAAATGGCGCTGCAGCAAACGCTGTCGCCCCAGATGCAGCAAAGCCTGCATGTTCTCCAGGCCCCTCTGACCGAACTCCGCTCCCTGATCGAAACCGAGCTCCGCTCGAACCCGGCACTTGAGGAGGTTGTTCCCGACAAGCCCGAGCTTGAGAAAAAACAGGAAATCTCGTCGATGGACGAGCAGTGGAACGAATACTACATCCAGCGCCAGGCTTCCGAGCCCTGGACCCGGGAGGCGCTTGAGCGCCGCCAGCACTTTCTCGACTCCCAGGTCCGGCCGCCCACTCTTTCCGAGCACCTGCTCGAGCAGCTTCTTACCGCCTCCTGGCCAAAGGATGATGCCGCGATCGCAGTCGAGATCATCGGCAACCTCGACGAGGGCGGCTATTTCCGATCCAGTGTTGAGGAGATTGCCTCCACTCTCGATACGCCCGTGGACGACGTGGAGCGTGTCCTGCCGAAAGTCCAGGAGTTCGACCCGCCCGGAGTGGCCGCCCGCACGCTCTCCGAGTGCCTCCTTCTGCAACTCGAGCGCCGTGGCAAAAAATACTCCACCGAGTCGCGCATCGTGCGCCATTACCTCGACGAGTTGGGCCGCAAGAAGCTCCATGAGATCGCCAAGGCGCTCGATCTGGAGTTGCCCGAGGTCCAGCACGCCGCCGAAACAATCGCATCCCTCAACCCGGCGCCCGGTCGCCTCTTCGCCGCCGACACGAACCAGGTCGTCGTTCCCGAGGTCTCTATCGAGTTCGACGGTGAGGATTTCTCGGTGGGGTTGAACAACGATGAAATTCCGCAGCTCCGGATCGCTGACTCCTGCAAGGACATGCTTGGAGGCAATACCAAGGAGGTTCGCGATTATCTCCGCGATAAAATTCGCGGGGGGAATTTTTTCATCAAAAGCATCCAGCAGCGCCAGCAAACGATCCTCAATATTGCTCGCGAAATCGCCGTGCGACAGCGCGAGTTCCTCATCAATGGTCCCGCCCACCTCAAGCCCATGACCATGAGCCAGGTTGCGGAGGCGGTTGGAGTCCATGAGACCACCGTCAGCAGGGCTGCCGCCGGAAAATTCATCTCAACCCCCCAAGGCATCTTCGAGATGAAATACTTCTTCACACACGGATACACGAACAGCGATGGCGAGACCGTCAGCAACGAAAGTGTCAGGCAGGCAATCGCCCAGATTGTGAAGGAGGAATCCGGACGGGCACCCTACAGCGACCAGGACATCGTCAAGCTCCTCTCAGACCGTGGCCTCGCCGTCGCCCGTCGCACCGTTGCCAAATACCGCGAGCAACTCGGCATCCTTCCCAGTCACCTCAGGAAATCGTTTTAAGCCGGCAGCGCCGCTGCTGTGCTGGAAAAGCGGACCGTTCTTGCCAGTCGATCCGCCGGTTTGGAACAATCCGCGCATGTCCGACGAACAGATCCATGTGACGTATGCCGAGGGATTCGGCGATTTGGTGGAGGCGCTTGAAACGCTTGAGCGCCCGGGGGATTTCGAGGTTTCGGGAAAATATGAAACGCTGATGCCATGTTTGACGGTTGAGGGGGTCGGGCAGTTGTCTTTCCCAGTGCCGCCCGCCCAGGCCAGAGAGTTGATCGCCGCTGCCGCCGAGCGCGCGCCATATGGGAAAGGGGACCAGACGCTGGTGGACGAGGAGGTGCGCAAGGTCTGGCAAATCGCACCTGCGAAAGTTTCGATCGAAGGCAAGGGGTGGAGCAAGCGCTTTGAGGGGTTGGTCGCGCGCGTGGCGGAGGGGTTGGGTTTGGTTCCGGAGGAGGTGCGGGCCGAGTTTTACAAACTGCTTGTATACGACGAGGGAGGGTTTTTTCTCGCCCACCGCGATTCGGAAAAAGCTGGCGGGATGTTTGGCACGCTGGTGGTCAGCCTGCCGTCTGCCCACGAGGGTGGCGAGTTGCTTGTCCGCCATGCTGGGCGCGAGGTGTCGGTTGATTTGCGTGGGACCGATCCAGGAGAAGTTGGTTTTGCGGCGTTTTACGCCGACTGCGAGCATGAGGTCCGGCCAGTGGTTTCGGGAAACCGCGTGTGTCTCATATACAATCTGATCCTCGACTCGCGGAAGCGGGATGGGGCCCCGCGACCTCCCGATGACAGGGCGCATATCCGGAAGGCAGCGGAGGCGCTGCGCCAATGGACCGCGCGCAGTGATGACGCGCCGAAGAAGGTCGCTTATTTGCTCGAGCACAAATACACGCCCTCAGGCCTTTCATTTTCGGGATTGAAGGGGCGCGATGCCGCGATTGCCGGCGTCTTGCTGGAAGCCTCGAAGGCGAGTGAGTGTGCGTTCCATCTTGGAATTGTGCACATCGAGGAGTCCGGGTGGGCAGAATACAGCGGCTATGGAGACAGTCGCTGGGGCGATGACGAAGACGAATATGAGCCCGGCGAGGTGTGCGATTCCCACGCTTACATCGACGAGTGGTGCGATGCCCTGGACCGCAGGGTCGATTTTGGGAGGGTTCCCCTTGAAGACAAGGAGGTGCTGCCGCCGGATGCGCTCGAGGGCGAGGATCCCGACGACATTCAATTTTCCGAGGCCACGGGAAATGCCGGGGTGGATTTCGAAAGGTCCTACCTGCGCGCCGCCATTGTGCTGTGGCACAAGGCATCGTATGACGAGATTTGCCTTTCGGTCGGCATGGATGCCGGACTCGTGCGCCTTGAGGACCTTGTCCGCTCGGGGGCGAAAGAATCCGTCGAGAGGATTGCTGTGCGACTGGGTGAAAAGTGGTCCACGCATGATTCAGGGCGTCTTGACCGTGTTCTCAGGGCGCTTGCGGCGCACGGCGATCCGGAGTTGATGGAGGGGTTGCTCCCGGAGTTGGTGGAGGAATCCTATGATGGCTCGCAGAACGAGGCGCTTGTGGAAGCGGCGAGGATTCTGCCACCCGCCGAAGTGCAACGGATTCTCGGGGACCACATCGCAATGTTCGGGCCGTTTCTCGCCGCCGCATGTATGGATTTATGGAACCGGCTTGCTGTTGCAACGGGATCGGAGGCGTTCGCCGCCCCCCTGCTCGGGGTTCTGCTGACAGCCATCGAGAAAAATGGGTCTGTATCGGCATCGACGCCCGGCGGATATGCGAAACCCCAAGCGAATAGGATCGGGGCGCAGACGCTCTCGAGCTTTCTCCTGCTTGTCGCGGAGCCACGGTTCGCATCCTTCGAAGCCCGCGTGGCAAATCTTCCCAGGGAAAATCCTCTGCGCCTTGATGTGTCATCCACCATTGTTCCTGCGCTGGAAGCGTGTTTCTCCCGTCCTGAAAAGCTGCCTGCTCCACTTGCGAATCCGCTCTGGCTCCATGCAGTGGTGTTTTATTTGAAGCGGAGCGAGACGCCGCCGCCTGCTCCGGTGGACTGGGGGCAGGACGTGGCCGAAGCGAATTTCAACATGCCCGAGCTTCGTGAACTCGTGCGATTCGCCCGGGATCCTGTGAGGCAGGTGTGTTCCTTCCGGTCAAAGAAGGAAACCAGGGAGCAGATCCACAACTTTATTGAGCGTCTGGGGCTCGATATGACCCATGTCACCGAGCGCAAGGGCAGCCCTTACACACTCGTTTGCACGAAAACGCGGGCCACCTACGAACGTGCCTGCGATCAATACCGGAGAGACGTGGCTGATATGCGCCGGATGATCGTCCTGCCGCCCGCCGCGCATGCCGACCTCGCGGAGACGGCGGCAAGGGTCTACGCCGCCTGTGCGGAATCTGGTGCGGGGCTTTGACTCAAGCTTTGGGTTTGTAAACGAGGAGGCGCAGGCCGTTCAGGCATACCAAGACGGTGCTGCCCTCGTGACCCACGACGCCCATGGGCAGGGCGAGGTTGATGCCGAATGTTGCCGCGAGGAGGAGGACGATCACTGTCGAGGCGAAGACGAGGTTCTGCCACAGAACGCGGCGGGCATGGCGGGCCATGCCGAGGAGGAGGGGGATGTTCTCGAGTTTGTCTCCCATGAGAACGATATCCGCCGTTTCCATGGCGATGTCGGTGCCTGCGGCCCCCATGGCCACGCCGATATCCGACGAGGCAAGCGCAGGGGCATCGTTGACGCCATCGCCAACCATCATGACCTTGCCCTCTTTCTTGAGTTCGCGGATGGCGGCGACCTTGTCCTCGGGGAGAAGTTCCGCGCGCACATCGTCCACGCCCGCCTCGGCGGCGATGGCATGGGCGACGGCCTTCTGGTCACCGGTGAGCATGACGACTTTTTTCACTCCCAGTTCGTGGAGGCGGCGGACCATCGCGATGGATTCTGGGCGAAGGGTGTCCGCGAGGGTAAGGACAGCGCGGGCGGTCACGCGGTCTCCCGAGCGGGTGCCCACCCAGACGCAGGTGTGGCCGCGCGAGGCGAGGGGAGAGGCATGGGAGGAGATGGGGTCCATGCCCGCCGCGCCGAGTTCGTTGAAAAAGCGTTCGCTTCCCACGACGAGGCGTTCGCCATTGATTGTCGCCTCGGCACCCTTGCCCGCGATGGCTTGGAAGTCGGTGGCAGGCGGGAGTTTCAGGTCAAGGGATGCGGTGCAATGAAGAATCGCGCGGGCGAGTGGGTGTTCGGATTTTTGCTCTAGCGCTGCGGTGGCGGCGACGAGCGGGTGCAGGGAATCGGGGATGCCCGACTCCGGTTTGTAGGCGCCTGTGGGATCGACGATCGCCGTGACCACCGGCTTGCCTGCGGTAAGTGTGCCGGTTTTGTCAAAGGCCACGATATCGATGCGGGAGGCTTGTTCCAGGTGTGAGCCGCCCTTGATGAGAATGCCGCGCCGTGCAGCACCGCCGATGGCCGAGAGGACGGTGGCAGGGGTGCTGATGACCAGCGCGCAGGGGGATGCCACGACCATGACGGTCATGGCTCGGTAGAAGGCCTCGGTGAACGCCTCGCCCATGAGGAAAAACGGGACAACAAAAACGAGCGCCGTGAATGCAATGACGCCCGTCGCGTAGTATTGCTCGGCCTCCTCGAGGAACCGCTGGGTTTTGGATTTTTCCGCCTGGGCCTCCTCGACGAGTTTGACCATGCGGGCGAGGGTCGAGTCCTCCGCGCGGGTGTCCACCCTGAGTTCGAGTCCGCCGCTCTGGTTGAGGGTGCCTGCGAAGAGTTTACTGCCAGTCTCCTTCTGGACGGGGATCGACTCGCCGGTGAGGCTGGATTCGTCCACATGGCTGCGTCCTTCGAGCACGGTGCCGTCCACGGGAACGTGCTCGCCAGGGCGAAGCACAACGACATCGCCCACCAGCAAGTCCTCCACCCGCACGGCGAACGTGGTGCCGTCGCGCTTGAGGAGCGCCTTTTCGGGGCGGAGCTTGAGAAGGGAGTGGATTGCCTTGCGCGTGCGTTGCAGGGCGTAGCTTTGAAGCACGTTCGATAGGGCGAAGAGGAACAGCAGGAGGGCGCCCTCGAAAGGCTGGCCGACGAGTCCGGCGCCGATGGCCGCGAGAACCATGAGGACATCGACATCCAGCACGCGCTGGCGAAGCGAGGCGATGGCCGAGCGAACGCCCTGCTGGCCACAGAAGAAATACGCTCCCGCGTAGAGGAACCACGTGCCGATGGCCGCTGGGCCGATGAGGTGCTCCGCGGCGAAGGACATGACCAGAAACAGGAAGCCGGTAGCGCAGGAAATCTCGTCGTTCAGCGAGCCGGATTTGACACGTTGCCAGAGCGTTTCGGTTTCCTCCGCGAGCTCGGGCTTGTATTCCGAGACATTTGCTCCCGCCGCTTTGAGGCCCTGCATGAGGGTTTGTTCATCCGCCGTGTTTTCGTCGAACGTGAGGCAGAGGATTTTCCCGATGTAGGTGGCGGTGGCTTTTCTGACGCCCGGGATTTTTGCCACCTTTTTCTCGAGGCGGATCGCGCAGGCTTCGCAGGCATCGCCCACGAGGCGGAGGGTTCTTTTTTTGAGCGAGGCGCCCGGGGCGTGGGATTCAGCGATGCGACGGAGGTCTTCCTCGCCGAGGGTGGTGGGGTCGTAAGCGATCTCGATGGCGGTCTTACCTTGGACGGGATGGGCCTCGACCACGCCCCTGTGACGTGCAATCGATCGGGTGGCTTTATCCAGTGCGTTGGTGGCCTTGTTGCTCATGGTTTGTGTCGGAAGCCAAGCATAAGCGGGGGGCGGTGGCACTTGGAAAAGGGCAAAAAAAACGCGCGGACCGGAGTCCGCGCGGATTTTTGGCGGGAAAGAGAAATCAGTTCGCTGCGACAACCGGATCGACATTCACGCGGCGGCCGTTTTTGTCGAATTTGACATGGCCGTCCACGAGCGCCCAGATGGTGTAGTCGCGGCCGAGGCCGACGTTGCGACCGGGGACGAACTTGGTTCCGCGCTGGCGGAGGATAATGTTGCCGGCGATTACGGATTCACCGCCGAATTTTTTGACTCCGAGGCGCTTGCTGACGCTGTCGCGTCCGTTTTTGACGCTTCCTTGTCCTTTTTTATGGGCCATAAAATGTTACTTGGTTGAGATGGATTCGATCTTGAGCTTGGTGAGTTGGCGGCGGTGGCCGACGGTGCGGTGGTATCCCTTGCGGCGGCGGAATTTGAAGGCGATGACCTTGTCGTCCTTGAACTGATCGACAACTTTCGCGCCGACTTTGGCGCCGTCCACAAAAGGAGAACCGACTTTTACATCGCCGCCCTCGGAGACGAGGAGAACCTCGGCAAGATTGATTTCGGAGCCGACTTCGGCATCGAGCTTTTCCACATCGATTTCACTGCCGGATTCGACGCGGTATTGTTTGCCGCCTGTTTGGATGACTGCGTATGCCATAGAAAAACTTTGTTGAATAGGGTCGGTAAACATGGGGGAATTCCCGGGATAAGCAAGACCAAAAATCGGGATAGGGGGATTTTTTTGGCTGTGTGGCGGATCGTCAGGAAGCTATCGGGTGCCAGACGGTTTTGAATTCGAGGAATTGGCGGATTTCGTCCAGACCGGCGGCGCCGTTGTTGAACCAGTCGCGTGGGGATTCGCCGGGGAGGAGGGCGGTGCGCTTTAGGTTGGTCGAGGCGCCTTGGTCGATCGAGGTGCGTTCGGTGCGGGTGGCTGTGGCGTGGAGGGCGCGGATGTGCTCGTGGGTCGCGAATGTCTCGACCATGTCCGCGCGCGAGCCGGTGAGGAGGTTCACGACGCCGGCGGGCAGGTCGCTGACAGTGATGATTTCTCCCAGGAGGATGGCCGGGAGCGGGTGGGCTTTCGAAGCGAGAGCGACGACGGTGTTCCCTGCGGTGATTGCTGGGAGGACCATCGAGAGGAGGCCCAGCAGCGGAGCCTCCTCCGGTGCGAGGATGCCCACGATGCCCATGGGTTCGGTGACGGTGAAATTGAAATGCGGCGAGGCCACGGGATTCACGCTGCCGAGGAGCGCCTCGAATTTGTCGGTCCAGCCCGCATAGTGGACGGCGCGGTCGATGGCGGCATCGATTTCGCGGCGGGCAGCGGGGTGGTCGCCGGTGGTGGTGGAGATGGAGCCGGCCAATTCCTCCGAGCGCGACTCAAGCATCTCGGCAAGGCGGTAGAGGATTTGCCCGCGGTTGTAGGCGCTGCGTTTGATCCAAGCGGGGCCTGCCTTTGCGGCGGCTTCGACGGCGTTGCGCACATCCTTGCGGGTGCAGAGGGGGATGTTGCAGAGGAACTCGCCGGATGGGGAGGCGATCGGATAAACGCGGCCGCTTTCGGAGCGAATGAATGAGCCGCCGACGAGGCATTTCGGGGTTTTGGAGACGGGTAGTCGGGACATGGTGTTAGAGGGGCTGAGGGAGAGGGTTGACCACAGAGAGCACAGAGGCATAGGCAGGAAGAAGGGACTTAAAATCCCTCTCCGTGTCTTCTGTGTTCTCTGTGGTCAATTCCATCGGTTGGGTAGTCAGACGATTTTCGCGTAGTCGAGGAGGCCTTGTTTTCCGCCCTCGCGGCCGAATCCGGATTCCTTGAATCCTCCGAAGGGCGAGGCGGGGTCGAATTTGTTGTAGGTGTTCGCCCAGATGACGCCCGCCTTGAGCTTGGCGGCCATGTCGAGGATGCGCGAGCCCTTGTCCGTCCAGATGCCCGCGCTGAGGCCGTAGGGGGTGTTGTTGGCTTTCTCGACCGCCTCCTCTGGGGTGCGGAAGGTGAGGATCGAGAGAACGGGGCCGAAGATTTCCTCGCGGGCGATGCGGTGGCTTAGGGAGACACCGGAGAAGAGGGTGGGCGGGAAATAGAACCCGCGGCTCGGCAGGCGGCAGTCGGGTTGGAATATCTCGGCGCCCTCCTGGAGGCCGCTACCGACGAGGTCGCGGATTTTTTCGAGTTGCTTGCGGGAGTTGATGGCACCGATGTCGGTGTTTTTATCCAGCGGGTCGCCCACGCGGAGGTGGCGCATGCGGAGTTTGAGTTTTTTGAGCACCTCGGCCGCCACGCTTTCCTGGACGAGGAGTCTGGAGCCCGCGCAGCAGACGTGGCCTTGGTTGAAGAAGATGCCGTTCACGATGCCCTCGACGGCTTGGTCGATCGTGGCGTCTTCGAAGACGATGTTCGCGGCTTTTCCTCCGAGTTCGAGGGTGAGGCGTTTGTCGGTGCCCGCGAGGGTGTGCTGAATCCACTTGCCCACGGGTGTCGAGCCGGTGAAGGCGATCTTGGCGGCGGCTGGATGCTTGACCACGGCCGCGCCGGTATCGCCCGCGCCGGTGACGATGTTGACGACGCCCGGCGGGAGGCCTGCGTCCTGGAGGATCGAGCAGAATTTCATCGCCGTGACGGATGTGGTCTCGGCGGGCTTGAGGACGACGGTGTTTCCACAGGCGAGTGCGGGGGCGATTTTCCACGCCAGCATGAGGAGCGGGAAATTCCAGGGGATGATCTGGCCGACGACGCCGAGCGGCGCGAGGGTGCGGCCCGGGGCGGCGAAGGCGAGTTTGTCCGCCCAGCCCGCATGGTAAAAGAAATGGGCGGCGGCCACAGGGAGGTCGAAATCGCGGGACTCGCGGATCGGTTTGCCGCCGTCGATGGTCTCGGCCACGGCGAATTCGCGCGAGCGGTCCTGGAGGAGGCGGGCGATGCGATAGAGGAATTTGCCGCGTTCGGCCCCCGGCGTAGCGCTCCACTTTGGGAACGCGGCGGCAGCTGCGGCGTAGGCGGCATCGACATCCGCCTCGTTGGCGAGGGCGATTTCGGAGATTTTTTTTCCATCGCCCGGCGAGATCGAGTCGAACCACTTTTTCGACTTCGGCGGGGTGGATTTGCCGTTGATAAAAAGGTCGTAGCGGGGAGCGATGTGGGCCGGGGCTGTCTCGGGGGCGGGGTCGAACTCCCAGAGGTCGCCGAAGAGGAGTTCGCGGGCGGGGTTTTTCGGGCGTTTCGCGGGCATGGTGGTCAGTAGGATCCGGAGGCTTCGCTGAATGTGTGGGGCGCCTGATAGCGGCCGGTGGTTTCCTTGAGGATTTGGCGGAGGAGGTCGTTGAGAAGTGCCGAGGCGCCGAAGCGGTAGCGGGAGTTGTTCAGCCAGGCGTCGCCGAGGGTTTCCTTGACGGCGATGAGGAATTGAATGGCTTGCTTGGAGGTGCGGATGCCGCCTGCTGGTTTCATGGAGATGGCGGTGCCGGTGTCCAGATAGAAGTCGCGGATGGCATCCAGCATGATCTGGTTGTTGGCGAGAGTGGCGTTTTCAGAGGTTTTGCCGGTGCTTGTTTTGATGAAATCGCCCTCGCGGAGGACGCTCATGGCGAGGAACGAAGCGGCGCGGATGTTGTCGCAGGTCTCGAGTTCGCTTGTTTCCAGGATGACCTTGAGGGTGGCGGAGCTGCAGGCTTCCCGCACGGCGGCGATCTCGTCGCGCACCAGATCCACTTCGCCGGCGAGAAACGCGCCCCGGTTGATGACCATGTCAATCTCGTCGGCTCCGTCGGCGACGGCTGCGCGAACTTCTTCGAGGCGGGTCCGGAGCGGCGCTTGGCCCGAAGGAAACGCCGTGGCGACCGAGGCGATTTTAACGCTGGTTCCGGCGAGGTGTTTCTTCGCGTGGCGGACGAGCGAGGGGTAGACACACACGGCGGCGGTTGAAGGAATCGAGGGGTCCGGGTGGGGGCGGAGGGCCTTGAGGCAGAGCGAAGCGATCTTGCCAGGTGTGTCCTTGCCTTCGAGCGTGGTGAGGTCGACCATCGACACGGCGAGGTTGAGAGCGAACCGTTTCGAGGATTTCTTGATGCTGCGGGTGGTGTATTTCGCCACGCGTTCCTCGAGGCCGATGCGGTCCACGGGACCGACCTCCCGCAAGAGAGATTGCAAGCCAGAGCGCTGGATTCGGGGCATGCTGGGAATCATGGAAAGTCCCTGCGCCTTGCCAAGCAGGAAAATGCAACGAATGCAGGCTGGTGGCGGCGTCAGTGGCCCAAGAGGGCGTTTTTCAAGTCCGGCGAGACGGCGTTTTGACCAAACCAGAGGCTGAGAAAGGCGCGTTGGAAATCGCGTCCAGGGATGCTTCCCTTGAAGGTGCCCTGATCGAAGATTTGCGTGTCGGTGCCGGTGAGTTGGACCATTTGCACGCCGCCGGATCCGAGCGGGCCGAACATCGAGACAAAGGTGTCGAGGTCTTTTTGAAGACCGCGGTAATCATGCGAGTTGCTTGTCTGGAACTGGCTGCGCCAAGCTTTTGCGACATCCTGTTGTCCCACCGCACGGAGGAAGGTGAATGTGAAAGCCAGTGGTCCGGGGGCGGAGAGGACCGCGGTCTCCGAGCGCAACGGGGTCGGCGAGTAGAATGCGGCCACGTAGATTTTGATCGGCACCATGAGGAGGGTGAAGGTGCGGAGGCCCGTTCCGTTGAGGGGGAGTTGTTGGCCGGAGACAGTGAGATCGGGAGGAACGGCGACGCCTTCGATCGTGACGGCGCGAGCGGCGGGAAGCGCGGCAAGCAGCAGCAGGGTGGCGAGGAAGGGTTTCATGAGTGCGAAAAAAAGGGCGGACCCGAGGATCCGCCCCTTGACGTTTGGATGATCAGTTTTTGTCGAGGATGGTGTTCCACTCGTCGATGCGCGATTTTTGCGCCGCAAAGAGGTCGTCCACGGGATCGAGGATTTCGATTTTCTGGATTTTGTCATCGCCCGCGATGGAGTTCACGACATCCTGACCTTTGGTGACATGGCCGAAAACGGTGTGTTTGCCGTCAAGCCAAGGGGTCGGAACGTGGGTGATGAAGAATTGGCTGCCGTTGGTGCCCGAGCCGGCGTTTGCCATCGAGAAGATACCCGGCTTGTCGTGTTTGAGGCCCGAGCGGACTTCATCCTCGAAGCGGTAGCCGGGGCCCCCGCGGCCGGTGCCGGTGGGATCGCCACCTTGGATCATGAAGTCAGGAATGACTCGGTGAAAGGTGAGGTTGTCGTAGTAGCCGCGCTTGGCGAGGTTGAGGAAATTCGCGACGGTGACCGGGGCCTTGGAGGGGTGGAGGGTGCCTTCGATGACGCCCTTGTTTGTGGTGAGGATGATGCGGATGTCTTGCATGGAGCCAGTGTCTGTGGCCGAGACGAGCTGGGATGTCAAACCGAGAAGCAATGTGGCGAGGAGACGTTTCATGGAATTAATGTATGGAATTTTTCCGGGGTGGAATCAAGTGGTTGGGAGAACGAGGCGGCGGATGTCCGGCGGGAATGCCTCGCGGGACTCCTCCACTGCTCGGTCGATGAAGAGGATGCCGCGGGTGTGGTCGAGTTCGTGTTGGATGGCGCGGGCGAAGAGGCCGTCCGCCTCGAACTCGATGGGCGAGCCCTCGAGGGTGAGTGCCTTCACGCGCACGGAGAACGCGCGGGGGATGTCGGCGGAGAGTTCCGGAAAGCTGAGGCAGCCCTCACCTTCCAGGAGTGTGTCGCCGAAGGGTTCGACCTCCGTGTTGATCAGCACAAGCGGCATGAGGGCCTCGAAATCGGCGGGATGGCCGTCGATCCACATCGCGCTCGGGCGTTTTTTCATTTGCGGGACGTCGAGGACGAACATCTGGAGCGGTAGGCCGACTTGCTGGGCGGCGAGGCCGAGGCCCTCGGCGTCGCGCATGGTTTCGATCATGTCCGCGGCGATCGAGCGGATGCGGTCGGTGATGGCAGGAATGCGGGATCCCGGAGTGCGGAGGGCGGGGTGGTCGAATGTGGTGATTTCAAGGATCATGGTGTCTTCTCGGGTTGGGTGAATGCCGGGACGTCCTTCAGTCCCGCTGCTTTGAGGGCGTCGAGGACCTTGACGACCACGCCGAAGGGGGCGTCGCGGTCGGCTTGGAGTGCGATGGGGCGGCCAGGCTGGGCCTCGCGGGCGGTGCGGAGTTTTTCCGCAAGGGAGTCGAGGGTGGCGGGTTTGTCGTCGAGGGTGATTTCATCGCTGGTTTTCACTCGGAGGACGAGGGGTTGGGAGCTTTCAGCCGGAGCGGTTTCGGCGGCCTTCGAGTCGGGCAGGTTGATTTGAAGGCGGGGTTGGGGTTTCCGGAAGTTTGTGGTGACGATGAAAAAAATGAGGAGGATCGCGAGGATATCAATGAGTGAGACGACATTGATGACGAGGCTGCGCCGCTTGCGGGTGTAGAACTGCATGGGGTGGGCGGTCAGGCGGAGGGCTGGTAGAGCTTGGCGAGGAGATCGGCTGCCACGGACTCCATCTCCACGGCCATCATCTCGATCCGGCGTTGGAAATAGCTGTGGGCGATGAGGCTCGGCACTGCTACGGCGAGGCCGATAATGGTGGTGTTAAGGGCCTCGGAGATGCCCTTGGCGATGACAACAGGATCTCCCGATCCTCCGAGGGTGGAGAAGATGCCCACGAGTCCCGAGAGGGTGCCGAGGAGGCCGATGAGCGGGCCCGCGCCGGTGGCGATCTCGAGGATGATCATGCCCTTTTCCATGCGTGCCATTTCGTGTCGGGCACAGGTTTGCACGGCTTCGAGGTTTTCGGATTTCGACCAGTTGAGGTGCGAGAGGAGGGTCGAGAGAATGCGGGAAATGGCGGAGGGGTGCTTGTCGATGATCTTGAGCAGGCGGTCGAGCGTGTCGCCGGGTTGGAGGCCGCCCACGCAATCCACTACAGCACGCGGGATGATGGCCTTCTCGCGAAGGCGGCGGGCGCGAAGGATGATGGCCGCGAGCGAAAGCACGGAGAGGATGAGAAGAACGCCCATAAACGGGCCGCCGAGGATGAAAAACCGGGCGATGCTGGAAACAACGGAGTCTGGAGTCATTAGTGGCCGAGGATGCTAAACGAGTAGTCGATTTCGAGGCGACCGTTTTCGAGGATTTTCGCAACATCCGGGGGGATCGGGGGTATTTCCGCCGCCATGATGGCTGCGAGGCTGACGGAGGCGAAACTTTCGTTCGACGAGTTCGAGAGGACCTGCGGGGATTTGACTTTTCCCTCGGGTGTCACGGTGAAGCGAATCTCCACGCGGCCGATGTTCAGGAGGCCGAGTTGGGAATTCACATAGTAATACCACCGCGAGCCGATGGCGTCGGAGACCTGTTTTTATAGCGTCCGAGGGGGGTGGCCTCCGCTTCGATCGAGGCGCGGCCGCGGTCCGAGACGTTGCCCTTGAGGCGGGTGACGCGGGTTTGGGGTTGGTAGCCGCCCGGCGAGGCGGTCGCGGCGCGTGGTTTTTCGACGGGCTTTTCGCGAGGGGCGGGCGTGGGTGCTGGGGCTTCGATCAAGGCGAGATCGGACTTCGGCTTGGGGACCGGTTCCACGCTTTCAGCTGGGGTTGCAGGTCGGGAGGCTTCCGCTGGAGCGGCAGCTTGCGGGGTCTTTCCGGCGGTGTGATCCTGGTTGCGCAATGTGATGCCGGGTTCCTCGCGACCCGCGAGGGAGGGTAGTGGGGCCGCTCCTTCCGGGGGCGCTTCACTGGCGGCGATCGAGTCGTTATTGGATTCGAAGGCAGTGTCTTTTTTTGGTTTGCGGGCCGGCGATTGCGTGGCCGGGGTTTCTACGAAGGCGGGGCGGGGTTTTTCCAGCGGCGGGGGCGGCAGGATGGTGAGTTGGAGTGGTTCCTCGGGCATCTCGGGCGCGACGGGAACGGCGACCTGCGCCACGCCGTAGAGGAAAAAGCCGATGGCGAGAATCAGAAGGACATGGAGAAGGATCGATGCGGCCAGTGCCGCTGCGGTTTCAGCGCGCGACTGGTGTTTTTCGATTGCCTCCGATTGCATGGGCGGGACCATAGTCATAGGCGGTGGGGGTGGGCAAACCGATCGAGCGCGATTCATTGGATTTCCCCCGACCGGGCAGTGGCGGACAAAAATGTTGGCGATGAGTGTTTGACATGGGAGCGCGGGTTCGCCAGATTCCGCCCCCTCCGAATATTTCAAAGATGAAAACTTACTCAGCAAAATCCGAAGAGGTGAAGCGCAACTGGTGGGTCATCGACGCCGCCGGGCAACCTCTCGGCCGTGTCGCCGTGAAGGCCGCGAATCTTCTTCGCGGGAAGAACAAGGCGATCTTCACACCGCATGTGGACACCGGTGACTTTGTCGTTGTCCTCAACGCCTCGAAGGTCGAGGTCGGCGGCAAGAAGGAGACTGCCAAAACTTATATGAGCTTCTCCGGATTCGTCGGTGGCCACAAGACCGAGACCTTCCGCGCCCGCCGCGAGCGCCGCCCTGAGCTTCTGATAGAGCGCGCCGTGCGTGGAATGATCCCGCACAACCGTCTCGGCCGCTCGGTTTACACGAAACTCAAGGTTTACGCCGGCGGGGAACATCCCCATGCCGCACAGAATCCCCAACCGGCCTGAACCACACCAAGACCATGAGCAACACAACACCCGTTCAAACAACAGGCCGCCGCAAAACCTCGGTCGCCAGCATTCGACTGCTCTCGGGCAGTGGCAAGATCAAGGTCAACGGCCGTGATTTTTCCGATTACTTCACCAGCCTCTCGTTGCAAAACCAGATTCTGCGTCCGTTGGAGATCGCGAACTCCGTGCACAGCTACGACATCACTGCGAAGACCTGCGGCGGTGGCATCAATGGCCAAGCCGGCGCCCTTCGTTTGGCGTTGAGCCGCGCGCTGGTCGAGCTGAACAGCGAGATTCGCGGTTCCCTGAAAGAGGAAGGCCTCTTGACCCGCGATCCTCGCATGAAGGAGCGCAAAAAGCCCGGTCAACCCGGAGCGCGCAAGCGTTTCCAGTTCTCCAAGCGCTAAGACCGCTTTCCCTTCCCGACAAAACGGGATCGCCCTGCGGCGGTCCCGTTTTTTTATGTCGACCGGTTGAGATGGGTGCCAAGGAAGTCAGTCGGATGTTGTGTTTGAATCCGCTGGGGTTCGTGAAGGGGAGCCGGGGGAGGGTTTTGCGCGGCGTTTTTTCCATTCGTTCCACCCGTGGATGGAGCGCACGAGGAGGGAGACCAGAGCGCCCTTGGTCGATTTTGGAAAAAGAATGCAATCCCAGAGGCTGGATTCGTGGGTGGACATCTGGCGTTTGAACTCCTGGTCGTTCTGCATGAAGTCGTAGACGTGGCGCTTTTCCTCCATGCAACGTTCGATCGAGCGCAGCATGAGGAGGCGGCCCGGGGAGAATGGAGCAAACTCGGGATCGAACGAGGTCGAGTGCATGCAGTAGGTGTCGGGGCCGAGGAGGCCGATTTCATAGGCCGCGAGCCGGTCGCCGAGGGTCATGATCGCGAGACGGAAGCGGTTGTTTGCGGCAAGGTTCTCGAGGAGCAGATGGTAGAAGGAGCGCAGGGATGCGCTGCGGAAGATGCCCACGCCTCTTTCGCCCTTCCAGCTTGCGAGTTCTACCTCCATGATTTTTCGGAGCCAAGGGGTGATCAGGGAAGGGTCCTCCAGGAACGAGATCGAGACTTCGCCGGCATCGTGGAGTTTGCGTTCCTTGCGGCGGAGGCTCTGGCGGGTTTTGGGGCCAAAGACACGTTCCTGAAAATCCTGTGCGTTCGCAAAGCGGTCGAGGCCGATGAGGAAACGTGGGGTTCTTTTCCTGAGAAGGTGGCGGGGGGAGAGGTCGGCGAGGGCGGGTTTGAGGACGCGCTGGGTGAAGTCGAGGGTCACGAGTGGCAACCAGATGAATGTATGGTCAGCGGCTGCGTGGATGAGCGCGGCACTCATCGTCTCCATGCAGTCCGCCCGGGCGACAGGATCGAAGGCGTCGGCCACCTGGGCTCCGATAGGCAGGAGGCCGGTGCCGAAAACGGGTTGGCGGTATTCGAAAAACGGCCACACGCCAGCAAGTCGTCCGCCGTCGCGGCAAACGAGGAACCATGCTTCGTAGGAACGCCCAAGGCTCAGGAGCCATGTGTAGACCCACTCCGGAGACATGTAGACATTCGGACAGGACAGGGAGTCGTAGAGTTCCCTGTATTCGGATTCCAACTCGAAAACCTCTTTGCGGCTCCTGAGAATCTCTGTGGTCAGGTCGGGCATGGATGGTGGGGTCGGCGGGCTGTCCAGATTTCTACCGCTGGTGATCGAGTCTTGCGCCAAGCGGGGGTGTCGTAGGATATGGAAATGCCATCCACTGTCATGATATTGTTTTGCAAAGTTTTTTTCCGTCGATGAGCGGGGCGGAATCGGGCGTGCCGGTTGTCGGGCGGTTGGCTCCGACACCGACGGGATTCTTGCACCTCGGGCATGCGTGGACGTTTTCCATGGCGCACCGGCGGGTGCGGGAGTGCGGGGGGAGGTTGTTGTTGCGGATCGAGGATTTGGATCTCCAGCGGTGCAAGGAGGAGTTTGTCGAGGGAGCGCTGGAGGATTTCCGGTGGCTTGGGTTGGATTGGGATGGCGCGCCGGAGTTTCAAAGTCGCCGGGAGGAGTTGTATCTGGACGCTTGGCGGCGGTTGCGGGATGGCGGGTTTGTTTATCGCTGCGGGCGTTCGCGGAAGGAGATGTCCACCCTCGCTCCGCATGTGGAGGAACCGGTTTTTCCAGTCGAGTGGCGAGGGTCTGTTGAGGAGGCGAGGTGCCACGAGACGCCGTCGGGATGGAACTGGCGGTTCCGTGTTCCCGATGGGCGGCGTGTTGTTTTTGACGATCAAACGTTCGGGCCGATCGAAAAAATGGCGCAGAAGGATTTCGGGGATTTTCTCGTGTGGAACAGGGATGGCATCCCCTCCTATGAACTGGCGGTGGTGGTCGACGATCTGGCCATGGGGATCACCGAGGTGGTGCGGGGGGCTGATTTGTTGACATCCACAGCGAGGCAACTCCTCCTTTACGAGGCGCTGGGCGGTTGCGCGCCGGTTTGGTGTCACTGTCAGTTGGTGTGCGATGCCGAAGGGCGGCGGCTTGCGAAGCGGAGCGGCGGGCTCGCGTTGCGGGAACTGAGGCGGCGGGGCATGAGTCCGGCGGAGGTGCTGGAGCTCGCCGCGGCGGGTGTCGTCAATCCGTGTTGAGGAGGGTGATCGCGGGTTTCGAATCCGGGTTCCAGGGATTTTTGGAAAACGCGTGCCGTTCGATGCCGTATTTCCATTCGCAGCACACCGCGCAGAGGCGTTGGATATCCAAATCCATGTGGACGGGTCCGTATGTGGCGATGTTTCGGCTGCCGAGCGAGAGAAGGCGTGCGGCTGGATGCAGGCGTCGACCATCAACGGGGTGGTCAGGGCGTGCGTGTTGTTTTTTCAGATGCACAAAGGCACCAGCGATTTGGATGAGCCCCTTGTAAAAGTTGTGATTGTCATCCGAGCATTCGAGCCAGAGGTGCTCGAGGACATCGTGCGCTTCGTAATAGTCGCCGGCGTTGAAGCAAGTGAAATACCCTGAGTAGCAGGGGTGGTGGGAGCTTTCCGATGTTTTGGAAAGCGAGTCGACAAAGGCGGCGACGCGGTGGTGCTTGCCGCTCATGGCGCCAGGGCTAGGCTGTGCATGGTTTCTGTGTCGAGCAATCCGTTGGAGCGGAGACCGTTGGCTGTTTGCCATTCCTTGATGGCGGCGGTCATGGCGGGGCCGGGTAACCCATTGTGGGCTCCGGCATAGTAGCCGAGTTCGGCGAGTTTCAATTTGGCCGCGCGGAGTGTCTCGACCTGCCTAGCGGCATCCGCGCGGGCGAGTGGGCCGCCGCGGAACAGGGCTTGGATGGCGTTGTAGCCGGGAGCAGTGGCCGACGCGTCCAATCCCATTTTTTCGAGGGTTTGCTTGTTGAGTTCGCCGGTGACCTTGAGGTTCATGGCGATCTGGTAACGCCTGATCGCGGCATTTGTCATGCTGCCCGCATCTCCATCGGTCGCCCCGTTGTAGTAGCCCAGTGCGGAGAGATGGCGTTGCACCTGACGCACGGTTTCATCCGCGCGAAGCGGCGCGCTTGCGAGAATCGCCGCGATGCCTGCGGCAACAATGAAGTATCCCATGATCCTCATGCCGGAAACCATGCGCTCTTCACTCCGGCTGTGCAAGGTCATGTAGGCAGGCGCGGTGAATCTTGAAAAAACGGTTCCCATGGATCGGGGTGAAATCGCTGGTGAGGGCGTGCGGTGATCTGTAGAGGATTGACGCCAGAGGCCGTTCTGCGGGGGGCGCATCCATGATTTGGGAGGCATTTGAGATCACGCGGTCTGGGTCGTAGGTGATGACATACGGCGCTCTCCGAGCGGCCAGAATCTCGAGGGCGGCATCCGGCGTTTCCGCCAAATACACCCGGCAGGTGTCGAGTGTGCCCGGGAGACTTTGATGGGAGGACCCCGCGACGCAGGGTTTGCCGCTCCACCAGACGATGGCGGGAGAAAACCACCAGGGAGCCACGACGCCGCCATCCGGTTCTCTGCTTAGCGAGAGTGAGGCATCGCGCAGCGCCACAGCGTCAACCATGCGTTCCAATCTCAAAGATTGCGTTTCAGGGGAGGGGAAGAGTGTTTCCTCCCAGAAGGCCGCGACTGGCCAAAGTGAAAGAACCAATACACTCCACGCGAGAAAAGGAATGCGAAAAGCAGGCAAGGCAAAGGGTATGGACATCGCCATGGCCAGCGCCAAAAAATACCCCCACCGGGCATGGATTGCGGAGAGGCCAATCAAGAGGGCGACCAGCCAAGACCAGAATCCACAAATCGGCCCCCCGCCGTGAAATGCCCTCCACGCCAGAAGCAATGGGATTGCGGGGAGCACCCACCCGCACCAGGAAAATAACCCGCCCCAACCCGGACTGCGCAGTTCACCGATGTTTTGTGTCCATCGCCCGAAGGCGGGATCAAGCGGTCCGGGCGTGCGGCCATCGGTGAAAAACGCGACCGCTAGAATGCCGCAAAAAATTCCAAGGGGACCCGCAATCGATGCAAAGGGTGCTTGTTCGATGTTTGGGCTGGCGAACCGGCGAACTGCCTTGGCGGTGAGCACCGCTCCGAGAAGGACCAACGGCTCGAACAGGGACACCCATAGTGCCAGCGCCCAAGCGACAGCGGCGACATAGGCCCAAGCGTTGCCACGTCGTTGCCAAAGGCTTGCCTCAGCGGCCAGAGAAATGCCGATCAAAAGCGCAAGCAGGGACTGGTGGTCCGGCCGGCCGACTTGAAATCCATGGGCGAGAATCGGCGAGACGACGAGCATCAGAGCCATGGCATGCCGATATGGCAGTTTTATCGCCGCTCCCCACACCGTGAGCAACGCGACAAGGGTCATCCCGAGAATCGGCGATATCCAGGCGCCTGCAAGAGCCAATCCCCGCTCCGAAAACAACCGGAGCCCCTGCGAAAGCGCGAGGATCAACGCATCCAGCGGCAACGTGGTATGGGGAACCGTGCCGTCGGGATAATTTTCAAATAAATGATATCTAATAGTATGAAATCCAGTGTTTTCAAGATCGCGCACACGTGTCATTCGTGCGTAGCAATCGCCATCGGCAAAATATACATTCCCTTCGTAAAAGACGTGATCTGCATTCCATGTAAATGCCGCCCAGGCCATTGTGAGCATCAAGAGAAGCCAGCAGGTTTCAAAAACCCGGAATCGGAGATTTTTGGAAAGCATGAATCGACCCAATATGTTGTGGGATGCCGATTGCTTCATCCCAACATCCTGTGGCCATAGCGAGAAAAATATTGTCCCGATGGGTTGAAGTCCGTAGGGTTCGCGACTCCGGCTGAGATGCCGGAATCACGTAAAACGCATCCCTTTTCCTGCATGTCCGAAGAAACCAACCCCGTTCCCGAAGGCGCAAAATACGACGCCTCCAAAATCGACAAACTTGAAGGCCTCGCCGGCGTCCGCCAACGCCCTGGCATGTATATCGGCCCGACAGATGAGCGCGGCCTCCACCACTGTGTGTTTGAGGTGCTCGACAACTCGATCGACGAGCACCTTGCGGGGTATTGCACGAAGATCGATGTCGTCATCCATGTCGATGGCTCGTGCTCGATTCGTGACAATGGCCGCGGCATCCCGGTGGATATCCACCCGAAGTTCAAAATTCCCGCCCTCGAATTGGTTCTCACGAACCTCCACGCGGGCGGCAAATTCGGCCAGGGTGCCTACAAATATTCCGGCGGTCTCCACGGCGTCGGCGCAAAGTGCGTCAACGCGCTGAGCGATTGGTTCAAGGTCGAGGTCCAGCGCGACGGGAAGGTTTACCACATGGCCTTCGAGCGCGGGGTGACCACGCAAAAGCTCAATGTCATTGGCGAGGTAAAAAACAAAAAGCAAACCGGCACACTCATCACATTCATGCCGGATGCGACGATCTTCACGATCACGACGGAATTCGACTTTGCCAAGCTCGCCGCGCGCCTTCGAGAACTCGCCTTCCTGAATCCCGGACTTGAAATCACCCTCACCGATGAGCGCGGCGAGAAGGTCCGCTCCGAGAGTTGGCTCTACAAGCTCGGCATCGAGGAATTCGTTCGCCAGCTCGGCGAGAACAAGCAGCTTCTCCACCCCAAGCCGATCGTCATCTCCGGCAAGCGCGAGGTGAGTTTCAGGAACAAGGATCAAAACGAAGTCACCGACGACATGCACCTCGATGTCGTCCTGCAATACAACGACAGCTACAACGACCAGATTCTCAGTTTCACCAACGCCATCCCGAATCCGGACGGCGGCACGCACCTCACCGGCTTCCGCACAGCTCTCACCCGCGCGATCAACCAATACGCCAAGGCAAACAATCTTCTCAAAGACAAGGACCCCTCGATCAGTGGCGACGACGTGCGCGAAGGTCTGATTTGCATTCTCGCCATCAAGCACCCGAACCCCAGCTTCAACGCGCAAACCAAGTCGCGCCTTGTCAATCCCGAGGTCGAGGGCATTTCCAGCTCGATCACCTACGAGAACTTGATGACCTATTTCGACGCGAACCCGGCCGTCGCCAAGCGCGTCGTGGAAAAAGGCCTCACTGCCGCGCGCGCCCGCGAGGCCGCCCGCAAGGCGCGTGAAACCGTTCGCAAGGGGGCCCTCACCGGCGGCGGTCTTCCCGGCAAGCTCGCCGACTGCTCCGAGCGCGACCCGAACCTGACCGAGTTGTATGTCGTCGAGGGCGACTCCGCCGGTGGCTCCGCCAAGCAAGGCCGCGACCGCCGCTACCAGGCGATCCTCCCAATCAAAGGCAAGATCATCAACGTCGAAAAGGCTCGGCTCGACAAGGTCCTTCAAAACACCGAGGTCCAGACCCTGATCACCGCCATCGGCACCGGCATCGGCGGAGGCGAGCAGGAAGGCTCGTTCAATATCGAGCGGCTTCGCTACGGCCGCATCATTATCATGACCGATGCGGACGTTGACGGATCGCACATCCGCACGCTCCTGCTGACCTTTTTCTACCGCCAGATGCCGGAGCTCGTAAAGCAGGGCAAAATTTTCATCGCCTGCCCGCCGCTTTATTTGATCAAGCGCAAGAAACGCGAGGAGTATGTCGATGATGACAACGCCCTGAACAAAATCCTCATCTCGCTCGGCGCTGAGGAGGTGAAGCTTAAAAACCTCGCCGATGCCAAGACATTCACGCCCGCGCAACTCCGCGAGATGCTCGACCTGCTCCAGCGCCTCTCCCGCTACAGCGACTCGATCCGCCGCCACGGCGGGGATTTCGAGGCCTACCTGAACGAGCGCGACAAGAAAACCGGCGCACTGCCGACCTACCTCCTGAAAGTCCGCGAGGGCAACGAGGAGTGGGTCACTTATTTCCCCGGCGAGGATCAGGTGCGGGAATTCGCGGCCGAGAACGCCGACCTCAACCTCTTTGAAGTCGAGGCTCCGGAAACGCCTGTCGAAGGCGAATCCATCGAGCAAAAACCCGCCGCCAAGTCCAAAAAGGACGAACCCGCCATCCGCCGACGTGCCCGACTGGTCGAGCTCCACGAGTCTGTTCCTGTTCAAAAACTCATCGACGAACTCGCCAAGAAGGGCCTCAAGGTTGAGCACTTCTCAAACCACGACGCCCCCCTCTTCGAACTCATCGAAGGCGATGGCGACAAGGCCACCACGCACGCCGTCTTCTCGATCCCCGAAATCCTCGAGCGCATCATCGAGATCGGCAAACGCGGCCTCACCATCCAGCGCTTCAAAGGTCTCGGTGAAATGAACCCTAAGCAGCTCTTCGAAACCACGATGAACCCCGAGAAGCGCCGCCTGCTCAAAGTCGATCTCAACGAGCAAAACGCCCTCGATGCCGACAAGATGTTCACCATCCTCATGGGCGATATCGTCGAGCCCCGCCGCCAGTTCATCGAGGACAACGCCCTCAACGCCCGACTGGACATCTAATGTAGCGCGGGCGTCCCGCCCGCGACAGAAAACCAAAATTTGACACCGTGACTACGCGTGACTACATTGAGTCATGAAGAAATCTATCAACTACTTCAACGATCTTAAGGACGAGTCATCGCCCGTGCTTCAGGAAATTGCGCTCGTCCCGGGCATCGGTAAAACCATTGGTGTCCGCGCCGCGAAAGCGCATCTCTCCGCACTCCTCGATATAGCCCAACAAGGTGAGGACATCACAATCACCAGCGGTGGGAAACCCAAGGCAGTGATTGTCTCGGCAGATAAGCAACGCTGGGTTCCATTCACTGGCACACGCGAGCATTTGGCAAAAATGCCTCCTTGGCGCGGTGGGCCAACCGCCGAGGAAATCATCCGCGAAGATCGCGATTCACGAGGTTGGTGATGTATCTCGACAGCGCTATAATTGTGAAGTTGTTGGTCAAAGAGGAGCTCAGTGACTTCTTTGAGGCATCTCTGAAAAATCTGCGTGTGGCCACATCCGCACTTTCGCTATTGGAAGTCCGGGCAGCCCTTTATTCAAAGCGCAGGGGAAAGATTATTTCCGAAACACAACGATTGTCTGCTTGGCAGGCCTTTCAGGAGAAAATCATGTGTGGAGAAATTAAAATATTCCCTCTGAACGAACCTGTTTTCACCAAGGCAGCGGAAGTCATGGAAGGCTGCAACTTGTCAACTGCCCTGCGCACTCTTGATGCAATCCAATTGGCAGCTTGCGACATTTCTCAAGTTTTCCCCCTCTGTGCCACCGACTCCCGCATGCGCGCCGCCGCCGAAAAACTCCGCATCCCGCTCTTTCCTGAAACCCTCCCCGTCTAACCATATCTCTCCGCACCCATGTATACCCAAAACGAAAAAGTCGAACTCGTAAATGTCGCCACCGAGATGTCGAAGTCGTTCCTCGACTACTCGATGTCCGTCATCGTCTCCCGCGCTTTGCCGGACGCCCGTGACGGCCTCAAGCCCTCGCAGCGCCGCATCCTCTACGCGATGCAGACACTCGGCGTCCTTCCCACCCGATCCTTCGTCAAGTGCGCCAAGATCGTCGGCGAGACGATGGGCAACTACCACCCGCATGGCGACCAGGCAATCTACCCGACCCTCGTCCACATGGCCCAGCCCTGGGCGATGCGCGACACGCTCGTCCAAAGCCAGGGAAATTTCGGCTCCGTGGACGGCGACCCGCCCGCGTCCATGCGTTACACCGAGGCCCGGCTCGACCACCTCGGTGCTTCGCTCATGACCGACATGAACCTCGGCACCGTCGATTTCGTCGCCACCTACGACGAAAAAAGTGAGGAACCCATCGTCTTTCCCGCCGCCTTCCCGAACCTCCTCGTCAACGGCGGCACAGGCATCGCTGTCGGCATGGCCACGAACATGCCGCCCCACAATCTCGGCGAATGCATCGACGCCATCTGCGCGCAGATTGATGACCCCGACATCACCGTCGAAGGCCTCATGGCCTTCATGAAAGGCCCCGACTTCCCCACCGGTTGCCTCATCCAAGGCGCCGCCGGCATCCGTTCCTATTTCGAAACCGGCCGTGGCTCCGTGCGCGTCCGTGGCCGCATCGGCGTCGAGGAAGGAAAAGGCGGACGCGAATCCATCGTCGTCACCGAAATTCCCTTCAATGTGAACCGTGCCGAGTTGGTCAAACGCATCGCCGGTCTCGTGACGGAAAAAATCCTCACCGGCATCAGTGATGTCCGCGACGAGTCCGCCGAGGACACCCGCATCGTCATCGAACTCAAGCGCGACGGCAACCCGAAGGTCATCATCAACAATCTCTACAAGCACACCGCGCTGGAGTCCTCCTTCAGCACGAACATGCTCGCCATCGACCGCGGCAAGCCGAAGCTCCTTTCGCTCAAAGATGCCATCACCTGCTACATCGAGCACCGCCGCGAAGTCATCCTCCGCCGCACCCGCTACCTCCTCGACGAGGCCGAAGTCGATTGCGAGAAGCTCGAAGGCTACCTCATCGCCCTCGCGAACCTCGACGACTTCATCAAAATCATCCGTGACTCCAAAGACCGCGACGAAGCCAAGGCTAAACTCATGGCGCTTTCGTGGACCCAGAAAGCCGTGGAAAAAATCGGTATCCTCATCCGCAGCGAGGCCCGCATCGTCGATGGCAACTACAAGTTCACCGAGAAACAAGTCGGCCACATCCTCGACCTCCGCCTCTATCAGTTGACCGGCCTCGAGCGCGACAGCATCAAAGCCGAATACGACGCCTTGATCGAAAAAATCAAGGACCTCATGGACATCCTCGCGAAGGAAAAACGCGTCCTCACCATCATCAAAAACGAGCTCCGCGAGATCCAAAAGAAATACGCCACCCCGCGCCGCACCCAGATCGTTCCCGACGAAGGCGAGATGGCCATCGAAGACCTCATCGCCAACGAAGGCGTCATCGTTACCCTCACCCACAACGGCTTCATCAAGCGCACGCTCGTTAGCTCCTTCCGCGCCCAGAAACGCGGCGGCAAAGGCGTCATCGGCATGACCGCCCGCGAGTCAGAGAAAGAGGAAGACAGCGACTTCGTTGAATATCTCTTCACCGCCACCACGCACGACTACCTCATGTTCTTCACGACCATGGGCCGCTGCTATGTCGAGCGCGTGTTCGAAATCCCCGAAGGCTCCCGCGCCAGCAAAGGCCGCTCCATCGCGAACCTTCTCGAGCTGAAACAGGACGAAAAAATTGCCTCCACGATCCGCGTCCAAGGCCAGAAAACCCCCGAGGAAACCTGGAACGAAAACCTCCACATCCTCTTCGCCACCCGCAGCGGCATCGTCAAAAAATCCAACCTCTCGGATTTTAAAAACATCCGCAAAGGCGGCATCATCGCCATCCAGATCGAGGAAGGCGACCGCCTCATCGATTGCAAACTCACCACTGGCCACGACGAGATCGTTCTCATCACGCATGAAGGCATGAGCATCCGCTTCACCGAAGAGGAGCTTCGCGACCAGGGCCGCAACACTGTCGGCGTCTGGGGCATCCGCCCCGGTAAAGGCGACTACATCGTCGGCACCGCTCTCGTGAACAAAGACTGCCTGCTCCTCGTCGCTGGCGAGAACGGCTTCGGCAAGCGCACCAGCTTCGAGGAATACCGCCTCCAAGGCCGTGGCGGCAAAGGCATCATCACCATGAAAACCACCGACAAAACCGGTGGCGTCGCCGGAGCCCTCACCGTCCGCGACGACGACGAGCTGATGTTGATCACAAACAAAGGCAAAATGGTCCGCACCCGCATCAAAGAAATCCGCGAAACCGGTCGCAACGCCCAAGGCGTGAAACTCATTGACCTCCGCCCCGGCGAAGTCCTCCAAGGCATCGCCCCCGTCATCAGCGACGAGGAGGAGGAAGAGGAGACACCCGCGGTCTGAGGCCTCCGCGCCCATCGCAAACTGGGCGCTACGTCTTCATTCCAACTGTTGGGGTGCCGCACCGTCTCCTAGCATGAAAATAGCGGGTGCGCCGCAAAAGTCGCACGCCATCGGCGCAGAGCCTCTCTACTAATCCTAAATTCGGCAGTCGAGTGTTGAAAATGACTCTTTCAACCCGTGGCGGGAATCGGCGTGCCGGTGTCGAGCAGTTTTTGAGGCATGAATTTCTCGAATATCCGAATCAGGATGCGCTCCCAGCGCTGGGCGTTGCTCAACTGCTCCGCACTTGCCAGTAGCCCTTGTAAAAACGCGCTGGCCTCGGCGAGTTGGGTTTTGATTTTGTTGCCCTTGGCGTGGCTGAGATTGACGCTGATTCGCGTTTGCCCGGCGTGGCGTGTTTGGCGGGCGACTCCGCCAAGGAGTTCGGGGCGGGTGGTTACTGCCTCGCGGTGCCTCTCGCGGTCGACAAGGCGGGCGTAGAGGCTCCACCAGTTGTAGATTTGGGCGATGAGTCGGGCGGTGATCTGGCAGCGGTTGAGGTCTTGTGTGGTGAACCCGGCCCAACCCCACTGGTTTTTGAGTTCGTCAAAGGGGTTTTCGGCATCGCCGCGCTCCCGGTAAAGGGCGACGAGCGCGGGCGCTTTGTAGGGAAGAGTGCTCGCCAGCACGATGTATTCGTAGGAGATGACCTCCATGGGCAACTCGCCGCACCGACTGAGCAGGGGGAGGGTGTTTTTTTCGGTCTCGCCCTCTTCGGGCTTGATGCGCCGACGGGCCACGATCACCCGGCGTTTGCGACTCCATCCGTTCAACTGGAGTTCGCCTTCGATGCCTTCGAATCCCTGACCGCAATCGATCCAGCCGCCGACGTGTTCCAACGCGTTGATGAGGGTCTTGACCTTTGGCGTTTGGCGCAGCTTGAACAAATACGGAATGCCGCGGGCTTCGCATTCGGCCATGGCGCCTTCACTACCGTAGTTGCAGTCCCCACGGATGGCGTGGGGGCGTGATTCGGCAGGCAGCGAGTCGATGAGTTCCCAAAGCCCGGGCATGCCATGGCACGCGGAACTTTGGTTGCCGGGGCGCACTTCGACATCCAAACACAAGCGCAGGCGCGCGATCCAATAGGTGTGGTAGGCATGGCTGGGGCGTCCGGGCTTGTACGGGTTGTAGCCGACCTGCGCGCCTTCTTGGGAACCGAAGACCGTCTTGACCGTGGTGTCGATGTCCAGCATCCAGGGATGCCGCAGCAAGCGCTCCCATGTGGCGCGCAGATGCTTGCCCTGCCAGCGCCGCGCTCCGATTTGATCGAGCTTCTTGAGGTTGCGCCGGGCGCTGTCCTCACTGACGACCTTGCGCATGCCGAGCATCGGTGGGGTGACCGTGTCGAAGCGCAGGGCGTTGACATGGGCGTAGCGCGTGTGCCCGCACAAAATGGAGAGAAGCATCGATCCGAGCACATCCTCGTTGCTTGGGGCGTTGGGGCTGGTGAAGTCGAAGGGTGCCTCACGGCAAAAGTCCTCCCAGCGCCCACCGGCATGAAGGAACTGGGCAAAGAAAACCAACTGGCCCAGCGGCGTCATCGGAGCCGAGTCGTCCCATTGCACATGGTAGCGCCCACCCTCGGTATCAACGGGCATCGAGGGGCCTATGGCGGCATCTTTTTCCGGAGGCGGAAGTGTGTTTTTTGCCTCACCCGCAAGGTGAGTCTTTTCGGATAGGGAAATCGAATCCATCACCAAACCCGCAAGCAACTTCCGCGCCTATCACAGCGACTCAACTGCCGTTTTTAGGATTAAGCACTACAAAACGCCTGCAAAAAATTACTACGTTGTATTTCAGTTGGTTGCGTAAATAAGAATGGCTAAAATCGGCGATTTCGAGCGGATTTTCCCGATGTCATGCAAAACTTGGGTTACGGCGCCTCGGCGTAGGAGCGCGAGCTTGTGGCCTGGCCTACAGTGGGTTGGGGGTATGGCGCATAGCGCGGCTCTGGCTAATGAATCAGGCCCTATCCAACAAGCGTCTTCATCAATATGGGTTCATCCTGCCATGGACTTTCGCGGAGGCAGCACCTGAGTCATGCTGACCACTGCCGGGTTCAACCGACGGATGTGGCAAACCGCATGTCCGGTTGTGTAGAAGGCATACGGGGCGCAATCCCCCTAGGCCCATCCGATCGTAAGCGCTTTTGCGAGGATCAGGGGGTTTTGTTTTTTGCGGCGGCGGTGTTGCCGACGTTCAGGAAGTTGAGGAGGTCCGATATGATGCGAACGGTTTCGTTGCGGATGGGGTCGGGTTTGGGGGCTTTGTCTTTATCCTCCTTGTCTTCGCTGTCCTCTGAATCGGCTTCGAGTTCCTCGTCGAGGTCGTAATTCTTGGAGCGTTCGCGTTCAAAGTCGACGACCTTGAGGTCCTTGCGGTTTGATTTGACGTCGTCGAGGGTGAGTTCCCAGACTTTGGCATTGATGAGGGGGCCGCGTTCGGCGCGTTCCTTGTCGCGGGCCTCCTTGCGGGCCTTGTCGTCGTCGAGTTCCTTGCGGCGGAGTTCCTCGTTGGTGCTGATGCTGTTTTGTTCGATGCGCTCGCGGAGGCGCTTCATGTCCTCGCTGACGTAGAGGAATTCGGGGTCGGTGGTGATGCGCTGGGACGAGCGTTTGCGGAGTTCCTCGAGGAAGGCGAGGTCCCTCGGGTTTTTTTCAGTGAAAACGACCGGGGCGATCTCGTCGTATTCGAGAGGGTCTTTGAGGGAGTTTTCGCCGATTTCGGGGTTGTCGGTGCGGGAGGGGAGAACGATGTCGGATTCCACGCCCTTGAGTTGTGTCGAGCCGCCGCGGATGCGGTAGAATTTTTGGATGGTGAGTTTGAGGGCACCGGCATTTTGGCGTTTGATATTGAAGAACGGGAGCGAGAGGGATTTGTCCAGATCGACCACGGTTTGGACGGTGCCTTTGCCGAAGCTGCGCTCGTCGCCCACGATAATCGCACGGCCGTAGTCTTGGAGGGCGGCGGCGAAGATCTCGCTGGCCGAGGCGCTGAGGCGGTTCATGACGACGACCATGGGGCCCGAGTAGGCAATGTCAGGGTTGCGGTCGCTGTTGACGGTGATTTTGCCGCTGGGGTCCTTGGATTGAACGACGGGGCCTTTTGGAATGAAGAGGCCTGTGAGGTTGATCGCCTCCTCGAGGGAACCGCCACCATCGCGCCGGAGGTCGACGACAAGGCCTTCCATGCCCTCCTCTTTGAGGCGGGAGAGGAGGAGCGAGACATCCTCGGTGGTGCTCTTGGGTTCGCCGTTGCCGCTCATGTTGGAGTAGAACGAGGGAAGGGTGATCCAGCCGAGTCGGGTGACCTTGCCGTCCGGCTCGGTGACATCGATGAGTTCGGCCTTCGCCTCCTGGTCCTTGAGTTGGACCTTGTCGCGGTTGATCTCGACGAGGGTGCGCTTCGAGGGGTCATCGGCATCTGTCGGGATGACTTGGAGGCGGACGATGGTGCCTTCCTTGCCGCGGATTTTTTCGACGACCTTGTCGAGACGCATGTCTACGATGTCCTCGAATTCGACATCGCCTTGGGCCACGGCCACGATGCGGTCGCCGACCTTGAGGCGGCCGTCCTTGTCGGCGGGGCCTCCGGGGACGAGTTCCACGATCTTCGTGTAGCCGTCCTCCGAGCGGAGAACGGCACCGATGCCCACGAGGGAGAGTTTCATGGAGATTTGGAAATTCTCCATTTCGCTCGGGCTGAGGTATTCCGAGTGGGGGTCGTAGGTGCGGGCGAGGGCGCGGAGGAAGGTGTTTCCGACATCCGACGAGTCCATTTCGTTGACGTTGCGGAGGGCCTGGTCGTAGCGGCGGGTGACGGTTTCCTCCGGGGTGCGGAGGTTGAATTCGCTGAGGTGCTCTTGGAGGAGTTCGGCCTCGACGCGGTCTTGCCAGAGTTTGTCGGCCTCGGCGGAGGTGGCCGGCCAGGGGGATTTCTGGCGGTTGAGTTCCACGGTGCTGTTGCCTTTGAAGTCGTAGGTTTTTTTTGCGAGTTCCTTGTTCTTGGCGACGCGGTCTTCGACACGTTGTTTGTAGCGGGCGAAGATATCGTGGGCCGGGGCGAGGTCGCCGCGGAGGATGCGGTCGTCGAGGGAGGTAGCGTATTTTTCGGTGAACTCGGCGACATCCTCGCCGGTGAAGTAGAGTTTGTTGTAGTCCAGAAGCTCGAGGTAGTTCGTGAGCAACTTGGCGGACATGGCGTCATCCAGCTTCGCGCGGCTGTAGTGTGCTTGCTGGAGCCAGTTGGCGACCGCGAGGGCGATCTGTGCCTGATCAGCGGGGGCTTGGGTGGTATTGGCGCGGGTGGCACCGGCGAGAACGAGGGAGAGGGCGATCGCGGCGGCCGTGGAGGATTTTAAAATGTGCCTCATGAATATTATGGAATACTTTGCAGAGCGGGTGGCTAAAATCAAATTTTGCCGACCATTATTCGACATCACATCCATGAATGAGTTCAAATTTTTTACCGGTGGTCCACTGGCGACCAATGCGATTTTGCTGAAAACCCCGCAGGGAAACCTGCTGTTCGACGCGCCGCAGGGTGCGGATGCTGCGTTCGCCGGCGAGCGGGTCGACTGGTTGTTGCTGACGCACGGGCATTTCGACCATGTGATGGATGCAGCGGCGATCCGGCGGCGGCACGGATGCAAGGTCGCTTGCCATGTCGACTCAGTGCCGATGGTGGCCGACGGGTCATTTTTCAAAAAGCACGGGTTCGATATCGAGTTCGAGCCGGTGTCTCCCGATCTGCTTCTCGGCGAGGGGGAGACCAGCGAGGTGGCTGGTGTGAATCTGCGGGTGCTGCATGTGCCGGGGCATTGTCCTGGGAGCTTGTGTTTTTTGCTGCCTGGGGAGGGGGTGTTGATCGGTGGTGATGTGTTGTTCCGCGAGGGAGTCGGGCGGTGGGACCTGCCTGGAGGCGACGGAGAGCTGCTCTTCGAGGGAATTCGCGAGAAGTTGTATCCACTGGACCCCGCGACGCGAGTGTTGCCTGGGCACGGGCCGGAGACGACGATCGGGTATGAGCGGGAACACAATCCGTATGTCTCGCCTGTGGACTGAGATCGAATTATCAGAATTAACCACAGAGGGCACAGAGAATTAGTAGGTTATGATTTTCTTTGGAATCCCGGATTTTGTGCAATCTCCACCAACCTCCCAAGGAATTCCTGTGAATTGACTCGCTTTGCTCGCCCTGCGGGCTGCCGTTGGCAGTCTTTCTCCGCTGGTAGCCTCCGATTCTTTTCATCCTGTCGTCCTGTTTAAAATCCTATTTCGAACTAAAACGAATCTCGACAAAGCGCGGTCGGTTGGTTACGCCCCATAGCAGCCCTTCAATCCTTCCCAGCTTATGCCTCGATACACTTATATTGCCTTGGACGCCCGCGGTCAGGAAACCTCCGGTATCCTCGAGGCAGAATCCCAAAACGACGCCGTGGCCCAACTCAGGCAGGCCGGGTATTTTCCCAAAACGATCGCGGAGGAGGGGAAGGGGCCGAAGAAAAAAGCCGCCGGCGGCGGAGGGGCCTCGCTGGCGAAGAAGGATATCAAGATCAACATCAATATTCCGTTTTTGGAGCGGAAGACGATCAAACCGAAAACGCTGATGATCTTCACGCGTCAGCTTGCGACATTGATTGACGCGGGGTTGCCGTTGCTGAGGGGATTGACGGTGCTGTCCAAGCAGGAGCCGGATCCGGTGTTGAAGAAGGTGATCACGAGCATCGCCGAGTCGGTGCAGAGCGGCGGGACATTTTCTGAGAGCCTGTCGTCGCATCCGCGCATTTTCAACAAGCTGTATGTGAACATGGTGAAGGCCGGCGAGTTGGGCGGCGTGCTCGAGACGGTGTTGTTGCGGTTGGCGGAGTTCCAGGAGAAGGCGCAAAAGATCAAGAACAAGGTGGTGTCGGCGATGTTCTATCCGGTGATCGTGCTGGTGATCGCGATTGTGATCATGGCGTTTTTGCTGGTGTTTATCGTGCCGAAGTTCGAAGCGATCTTCGCGGACATGCTTGGCGGGAAGCCGCTGCCGGCGTTGACGCAGTTTGTGATCGGCACGAGCAACCTGGTGAAGAACAACCTTCTTGTGCTGATCGGCGGGATCGTGGCGCTGGCGTTCGGGTTCAAGTTTCTGGCCAAGACGCCGAAGGGCGGTGTGTTGATCGACAACTTTCTGTTGAAGGCCCCGGTGTTCGGCGACCTGACCCGCAAAAGCGCGATTTCGCGGTTTTCCCGAACGCTGGGAACGCTGGTGACGAGTGGTGTGCCGATTTTGCAGGCGCTGAATATCACGCGTGACACGGCAGGGAATGCCATGGTAGCGGATGCGATCTCGAAGGTTCACGATGCCGTGCGCGAGGGCGAGTCGATCGTGCAGCCGCTCGAGTCGAGCGGTGTGTTCCCGCCGATGGTGATCAGCATGATCGATGTCGGCGAGGAGACCGGCCAGTTGCCCGACATGTTGCTGAAGGTCGCCGAGGTCTACGACGATGAGGTGGACAATGCCGTGTCGGGTCTGACATCGCTGCTCGAGCCGATCATGATTGTGTTCCTCGCGGTGATTGTCGGAACGATCGTGATCGCGTTGTTCCTGCCGTTGATCAGCATTATCACCGGGATGCAGCAGTAGGGCTGCTACTCGAGGTAGGCGGTGCTGCCTGCGGGAGCAAAGCGGCCGACATTCGCGTCCGGGTAGCGTGAATCCCTTGTGGACTCTTCCATTTCGAGAAACCCGACATTTCCCGTGGCGAAAGCGACCATGGCTTTGCCGCCGTGTCGGAAGTGGACGGTGACCTCGCGAGCGTCGATGCCGTAAAATTCCTCCAGCATGGGATTGGAGGGGGAGGCTGGGCGTTGGAAGATATTCACTTGGGCGGAAGTGAAAAAGACGACGACTTTGGATGGATCCGAGAGTTGGAAGCGGTTGCGCAAGGGGTCCCGCCCGACCCAACCCCCTCCAAGAAGAGTGTTGTAGCCCGCTCCGATGTAGCCTCGTTTGTATTTGGGTTTGAAGGCATTTCCGGCGATGGCGAGGCTGGGGTCCGGCACCATGTTTTTTGGGAGATAGTTGGCGAGGGGGCTCTTTGAGGCGTCGAATTCCCGCTCTCCTTCCGGCCTGCTCCTGCTGGAATTTTCTTCGAAGCCGAACCACCAGGTGATGCCGCGTCCATTGGTCGGGTGCCTGTTGTCGTAGTATTTCCAGAAAACATTGTTGTTGTCGGCCAGGTAGGCGATGCCGCCAGCGGACAGTTGGCGAATGTTGTTTGCGGAGACTGCCAGGGATGAGCTTTTCCTGATTGTTGAGATGGTGCCGTAGGAGATGGTTCCAAGAATGAGCAGGATGGCCAGCACGGCGAGGAGTTCCACCAGCGTGAATGCATGAGTGCTGAGCTTTAATTTGGCCAGCGAGTCGCCCCCCCCCGATTGGAACCAAGGAACGCAGCGACTCTCACAGGCGAGACGCCTGTGCCCCCCTGCTAAAATCCAAAAGGAACCAGTTTTTGGTGTCACGCTTGGTGCTTTGCTTTTTGCCGCTTCCACAGGAAAAAGGCGGCACCGAGCATCAACAAGAGGGAGGAGGCGATTTGGGAGGGTTCCGGCACGGAGGCGCTTAGCGAGGTCAGATTTGGAGTAACGGAAGTGTAGTCGGCGTTTGTGAGGCTGTAGGCATACCACGAGTCGCTTCCGAGGAGTTGGGTGCCGCCGTCGTTGCTGGCGGTCCAAGTGGTGGGTGTGAAAGTGGAGGTGGCGGTGAAGAGTTCCCAGAAGCCGTTGTCCATCCAGCCCTCCTGGTAGCGGTCGGAGGAGTTTGCTGGGGCAGCGTTTAATGAAGACCATGGGCCTGCGTATCCGCTGCCCATGTCCCAAAAGCCGTTGATAAAATTTGGGGTGGCCGGGTCGCCAAGATCGTCCTCGGCTCCGGTGATGCTGAAGCTCGAGTCCAGGCCGGTATCGTAGCCGAATCCGAAGTAGGCATTTCCGAACCCACCGGAAATCAGATCACCTCTGGCGTAGAGACCGACATTTGCCGCGAGGACAGCTGTGATCATGTCGTTGAGCGTGGTGGTTCCGGAGGTCCAGCGATAGCCGAAGGCGATGGCCGAGGGGGATTTTGCATCGCGCCATTGGATGGCGAGAATGGACTCGTTGGAACCGGCTCCGACCCATGTGGTGATGCCTGGATTGATGATTGCCGCGGCGGCATGGGGAATGCCCGAGGCGAGGAGGATTGCAGTGAGCAATCGGATGATTTTTTTCATAGGTGTCCTTTTTCAAAAACACGGGGATGTCAAAGGACAATCCCTTCCCCCGTATGCGAAAGGACCACCCCCGGCACGGACAGTCGTGCGCTGCCGTTGCGCCATTGCAGGCGCTGTGCGGTTTTCTCCGCCGGTTCGAACCCGGACTTTGACCTTTGCGCGACAGTGAGGGACTTCCACCCTTGCTTTCCTAGGCCGACGGATTGGTTTTTTGCTGAGATAAAGAACTGATCGGGCGGGTGCCCTTTGGATCCGCAACCATAGGTGATGTGGCTGGCGGGTGTCAATCCCGGGCGGCTTTTTCATGGATTCTGGGAGGTGTGTTGAATAACGTCGCGGGGATGAAAACGCTGATTGCCGTTCTTCTTTTACTAAGCGCTTGTCAAGTGCACGCTGGGGATTCCAAGGGGGCGCTCGCGTGCTTGAAGGCGCTGCCTGAAAAATACCGCAATGGAGTGTTGAAGCTTTCGGCGGACAACGCGAATCCGAATCCAGCGACGTGGTATGTGGTCGCGCAGGGGGCGGGGAAAGACGCTGGAATCCGGAATCTGACGGCGGCCTCTGGCGAGGTGACATCCGACGCGCCAGCGCTGGGATTGAGGCAGATTTTTTCCTCCGACAAGCCGATCGATCTTTCCAAGGTCGGGATCGATTCGAGGGACGCGTTTGACATTGCCCAGCGGTATGCGAACGCGAATGGCAAGACGATCGCGTCGGTGAGTTTCGTGTTGAATCAGAAGGGGAGTTCCGCTGTGCCGATCTGGTCGGTCTGGTGCTACGGGCCTTCGGAGAATTATTTCGGCGAGATGCAACTTCTCGCGACCGATGGCACGGTGATCTCGAACGATGCCTTCCCCAAGGCGCCTTCCGCCTGGTAACCGGCGGCACCCCGACCATGGCCGCCCCGAAGAGGCGATTGGATGCCGCGCTGGCGGAGGAGGGTTTTTTTGGAAGTGTGGACGAGGCCAGGCGTGCTGTCATGGCGGCGCTGGTGTGTGTGAACGGCCAAAAGGTCACGAAGCCCGGCACGCCGGTGTCGGGTGACGATGTGCTCTCGCTGGTGGAGCGGGAAAAATATGTCGGTCGCGGGGGGCTGAAGTTAGAGGCGGCACTGGATTCCTTCCGTGTCGATCCCAGCGGGTTGGTCTGTGTGGATGTCGGGGCGTCGACGGGTGGATTCACCGATTGCCTGCTTCAGCGGGGGGCGGCGCGTGTTTATGCGATCGATGCCGGGCACGGGCAGCTGGACTGGAGGCTGCGCGGGGATTTGCGGGTCGAATCGAGGGAAAAAACGAATGCGCGGTTTCTTCAAGCTGCGGACTTCGACCCCCGGCCGCGGATGGCGGTGGGCGACGTGAGTTTTATTTCGCTCACGCTGATTTTACCTGCGGTGTTCGGTATCCTGCCAGCGGGAGCCGATGTGGTGTTTTTGCTCAAGCCCCAGTTCGAGGCGGCGCGAAGGGATGTGGGTGTGGGCGGGGTGGTGCGGGATGAGGGGGTGCGCGAGCGCTGTGTGGCGAAGGTGCGGGAGTTTGTGCTGGTGGCAGGCCAGGAGTGGCTCGGGAGCATGCGTTCGCCGATCACCGGTCGGGACGGCAATGTCGAGTATCTCATCCACCTGCGCAAGGTGTGACGCCGGTATGCGTCAGAAATTGAGATTCAAGCTCGTGGAGAAGCGGGTCTGGAGTTCGTCGCTGTTTCCTTGGCCGGTGGAGAGCATGAAGGTGTTCTGCCAGGCGAGCCACTCGCGGATGCGCCAGTAGAGGGTCGCGCTGGTGAGGAAGTATTCGGGCGGGCCGTCCACCGCACCGTCGAGCCGCTCACTGGTGAGGGAGACGTATTCTGATTGCTCGTAGCCGCCCGAGAGCGAGAGGTCGATGCCGGTGAAGAGGCTTTGGGAGATGGTGCCCATGATGCCTCGGGTGATGTTGTATTGGTCGGGCGAAAGAGTGGAGAAGCCTTGGTTCTGGTAGATGGAGAGCGAGAGGCGGGTTTTTTCGCGGGCGTTCCAGCCGGCGATGAGGCTGAAGTTCGGGCGGATGTCGGCACCTTGCATGCCGAAGTTCGCCTTGAGGTAGGTTTTTTCGGTCGGGGTGTAGTTGATGCCTGCGGTGTAAACCGGGCGCCAGCCGACAAACTCGGGATCGGGGATGTTTTGATCGGACACGTAGCCAATGCCACCGCCGGCATCGATCGAGAATTTGGGGGCGAGTTGGTAGGTAAGTTGCAGCATCGCGTCGAGGTAGCGGCGCCCTTCGGTGGTGAGTCCCTCTTCGAAGGTCTGGAGGTCTTGTCCGGCGCTGAGGATGAAGCGCACGTTTGTTTTTGGAGTGACAAGGTAGTCGGCGAAGAGGCTGACGGCGGTATTCAGGCTGTTCGAGTCGGATTGGCCCGCCTCACCGATGGCAGCTTGGGCATCGGCATTATTCGAGTAGGAAACCGAGCCTGCCGCGCCGATGCTGGCCTGTTCGGTGAGGATATAGCGGATCGTGAGGGCGGTGGAGGCGGAAGTTTGCCAGATGTTGTTGCCCGAGACGATGTCGTAACCGGTGCCGGACGAAGCGGCGGCAGTCAACGCCACCGAGAGGCGGCTGGTATTGTAACCGACATCGATGCCGCCGGTGAGTGAGAACGGGTTGCGCTGGTTGCCTGTGCCCGCAGCCGTGTAATCTTGGTTGAAGTAGTAGCGGTATCCCGCTCCGAAGCGGGCGGCGACTTTCCAGACTCCGACTTGGCGGTCGTAGATGATCCCGATCGAGGGGGCTGCGAAAAAGCTGTTGTTGTCGGCGAAGTCGGTGTCCGTGCCTTGGGAGTTCTGGGAGGAGTATTCCCAACCGGAGGCGAACCCGAGTTGAAAGTCGAGGGGACCGAAGCGCAGGCCGCGCTGCAGGTTTTCCGCCATGCGGTCGACATTTCCCACGAAGTCGTTGGTCGAGTCGGGCTCCTCGCCGATCATTTCTCCAGCATCGTCCTCGAAGAGGCCGCCGTCGGGCAGGAAATACTGTGGCGTCACCTCGCGATCCTCCTGCGGACCGGCCCAGCGACTGCGGAACTCCGCCTCTTTGACCGTGAGGACAGTTTGGGTGAACGCTTGATTGACGGATAGGGCCATCACCACCGCGGCGAGCAGGGGAACCACTATCGGAAAGGAGAGGCGTGTGGGGGTCACGAGTGTTGAATCCACGCGCCTAAGGCAATAGGGAGGCTGGTCGATGTTCGCCTGGTCGCATGGTTGAATGGATGGTTGAGAAGCATGAATCTTTCAAGGGATTCGAGGTTCGGCAAGGGGTTGTCTTTGGTGCGATGCTTGGTGAAAGAAGCGGATCGGTCTATTATACTTTGGTTAAACCAACGGGTTGGGGTGCGAATTACTCAACGAACTTGGAGGGAATGCCAAGTTTTTTTCCGTGTTAATAACGAATCAAAAATTTAGCCGCTTGGCTGGTTGATCCGCTCGGGCGTTCCAGTCGGTGTGGTCTTGATTGGCACACGGGAATCGTCCAAGGTTGCCCGCATGACTATCGTCTCTACCGATCTCATCTCAGAGATTCTCGACCTCAAGCGCCAGCGCAATGCGGTAATTCTGGCTCACAATTACCAAATTTCTCCTATACAGGAGGTTGCTGATTATGTCGGGGATTCTCTTGGCTTGAGCCGCAAGGCGGCGGAGACGGGCGCCGATGTGATTGCCTTCTGCGGCGTTCATTTCATGGGAGAGACGGCGAAAATCCTGAACCCCTCGAAGACGGTCGTGATTCCCGACATGGATGCCGGGTGTTCTCTCTCGGATTCCTGCCCGCCGGAGAAGCTTGCGGCTTTTCTCGAGGAACACGCGGAGAAAAATTATTACGTGATTGCCTACATCAATTGCAGTGCCGGGGTGAAGGCGCTGGCGGATGTGATCGTGACGAGCGGGAACGCTGTGCGCATCGTCGAGGCCGCCCCGGCAGACCGCAACATTCTCTTCGTGCCCGATCAGAACCTCGGGGCTTGGGTCATGGAGAGGACAGGGCGAACGATGGATCTTTGGAGGGGAAGTTGCTACGTGCATGTCGAATTCACCCGCGACAGCATTCATCGCATCAAGGCCGAGCACCCAGGCGCGGTGGTGGTGGCGCATCCCGAGTGCACCCATGCGGTGAGGTTGCTGGCTGACGAGGTTTGCTCGACGGAAAAGATGGTCTCGTATTGCCGGGAGAATCCAGCGCGGGATTTCATCATCGTCACCGAGAGCGGGATGCTCCACAGGTTGCGCCGGGAGGTGACGGGCAAGAACTTTATTCCCGGTCCGACCGATCAATGCGCCTGCGCGGATTGTCGCTACATGAAAATGAACACGCTGGAGAAGTTGCGGGATTGCCTCGCGAACCTCGAGCCCCGCATCGAGATGCCCGAGGAACTCCGCGCCCGCGCCGAGCGGTCGGTGCGGCGGATGCTCGAGCTGTCAGAGTAGTGCCGGTTGGCGGTCGGGAAGTGGTGCCTCCTCCTCGTCGGCTAAAGGAGTCGTGACAGGCAGGGAGGGGTCGAAAGAGAGCAGTTCCATCCTGCCATCGGAGTGCTCGACCATCGCCGTGCAGCTTTCGACCCAGTCGCCGCAATTGTAGTAGGAAGTGCTGCCGATGGTTCGCATGGCCGCGGTGTGGATGTGGCCGCAGAGGACGCCGTCGACACTGTAATCCTTCGCGTAGCGCACGATCGACTCTTCGAACTTGCCGATGAAATTCACGACGTTCTTGACCTCGGCTTTGACATACGCACTCAACGACCAGTGGTCGAGTCCCATGAGGCGGCGGGCGAAATTGACGATCCAATTGCACCTCATCAATACCACGTAGCCGATGTCGCCGAGGTGGGCGAGCCAGCCGAGGTTTTGCACCACGTTGTCGAGTTCGTGGCCGTGCATGATCAGGAGGCGTCGGCCGTCCGCCGTGGTGTGAATGGCGTTTTTGCGGAGGGTCACGCTGGCGTAGTGGCCGAGGAAGCCCGAGACGAATTCATCGTGGTTGCCCGGGATGTAGATGATCTCGGTGCCCTTGCGGCCTTTGCGGAGAAGCTTTTGGATGATGTCGTTGTGGGGCTGCGGCCAGTAGATGCCGCGCCGGAGCGACCAGATGTCGATGAGGTCGCCCACCAGATACAGGGTGTCGAATTCCGTCTCGCGGAGGAATTCCAGCAAAGCTCCAGCCTTGCAGCCGCGGGTTCCGAGGTGCACATCCGAAATCCATCCGGTCCGGTAATGGGTGGGCATATCGAAGCATCACGACACCCGAGCACCAGTCAGCCATGAATGGCGGAAATGTGAAAATTCCGTCACATGGCATCGTTGCGGGAGCGGAATCGGATGGTCTTTTTGCGGGGTTCCGGAGAGAATCCGCGCATGCCCGCCGACACGCCGACCATGCGCGAACTGAAAAGCCGCGCCCAACTCCTGAAGCCATCGATCAAGCTCGGAAAGGCCGGGGCCACGCCGACATTTCTCTCCGAGTTGACGATGCTCCTCGACAAGCACGGGCTGGTGAAAGTGCGCTTAGAGGGCTTCAAGGAGCAGCGCAAGGAGGTCTCGCGCGAGTTGGCGGCTTCCACCGGGGCGGCGCTGGTTCAGCAGGTCGGCCACACGGTGGTCCTGCACAGGCAACCGGCGGCGTAGGGGGGTCAGCGTTTCCTGAGAAACGCCTCTGCAGCCACGAGGTCCGCTGGCGTATCGATGCCGGGACCCGTGGGGCGCGTCTTGACGACGTGGATTTTCGCTCCGTGCTCGAGCGCGCGGAGTTGCTCGAGTTTTTCGGACTTTTCGAGGGGCGTTTGTTTCCAGCGGACGAACTCGAGGAGAAACCGGCGCCGGTATCCATAGATGCCCAAATGCCGCAGGCGGGCGGGGGAGGTGTCGCCGTCGCGGTCGCAGGGGATCGGCGCCCTGGAAAAATAAAGCGCGGTGCCGTCCAGCGCCGTCACGACCTTCACGCAGTTCGGGTTCTCGAGTTCGTCCACCGCCAGCGGGCAGGCGGCGGTGGACATGGAGAGCGAGCGGTCCATTTGTAGGGCCTCGAGCAATTTTGAAGGAAGGGCGGGGGGGATGAACGGTTCGTCGCCCTGCACATTGAGCACGATGTCGAAGCCCGCCAAGCAGCTTGCCACCTCGGCGATGCGGTCGGTGCCGCTAGGGTGTCGCGGCGAGGTGAGGGCCACCTCCGCGCCGAATGCGAAGGCCGCTTCAGCGATCCTCATGTCGTCTGTCGCCACGATCACGGTATCGACGCCCTTTACCTTGAGGCATCGTTCCCACACATGGCGCAAGAGGGGTTTGCCGGCGAGTTCGAGGAGTGGCTTGCCAGGGAGGCGGCTGGAGGCCCAGCGGGCGGGAATGACGATCGCGGATTTCGGCATGGGGGGATTCCATACCTTCGGAATTCCCGCCGGGCGAGTTCCAAAAACGCCCGCCCCCCCGCTCCCGGGAGAGGTGCTTCTGGAAGTGGTTGCGGGGTGCGGGCACGCGTTGTATGGATACCGCGGCAATGGCTACGTCCTCACCTTTCACTCTCCCCCGATCAATCGGCGCTGTGCTCTGGGGCATCTCTGTGGCGCTATCTTGGATGTGGGGTCTCGGCCTGTTTTTCTCGGTTCAGTTCACCACTCAGTTCGGTTTGTTCGGTCTGCTGACCTTTGCGATTCCGAATTTTCTCGGCCTGCTGGTCTTCGGGTTGGTGACCCACCATCTGGCCCGTCGTGATTCTGGGGCCGAGTCGCTGGCACGGTTTTTCAGCACTTGGTCGAGGCCTTTCCGGCTGGTGTTTTTCCTCTACCAGATTCTGGCCATCACGCTCACGATCTTCGCGTTCATCCGGTATGCATGGATGCCGCTGGGATTCCAACCCGAGCTTCTTTACCTCCCGCTCACGCTCATGGTGCTTCTCTCCGCGGCGATTCTTTTCGGCGAGGAGTTCGACATCAAACGAATCAAATACAGCCACGGTGTGTTTTTCCTGCTCCTCGTGCCGGCGGTGGCGATCCTGATCGCGCACTCGATCGGCAAGGGCACGGGACCCTTGGCGTTTCCTAAGCTGCCGACGAACGACTGGAATTACTGGGGCTATGCGGTGCCGATCATCATCGGGTTTCTTGTCGGGCCGTGGCTGGATTTGCAGCAATGGCAGCGCGCGATCCAGATGCACCGTGAGCGCGTGTCGATCGCCGCAGGATATATCATCGGCTCAAGCTTGTTTCTTGGCCTGATCCTGTTCCACGGGCTCACGACCCTGTGGGCGCTGAACTGGGGGGCGGCGGAGTTCATTCGCCCGGGAATCACAGGCCACAATTACGGCCAGGAGGTGCTGACAAAAATTTTCTCCGCCGCGTCGCCGTGGACGTTTGGAGCCTATGCCGTCTTCATCGGAGTGTGCGTGCTGAGCACGCTGGACAGCGGCTATATCGCGCTCAAGTGGTTCCTGCAATCGAACGCGAGCACAAGCAACCACCCGATCTTCTCGCTGATCCCGACCCGATTCCTGACCTCGCCGATCCCACTCTACGTGGTTGCCGGCGTTGTGGCGTTGGTGGGTGCGCTGCTCCGCTTCGAGTTGGAGTTTTTCATGATCTTCTATGCCACGTTCTTCGTCGGCTACTCGATGCTTTCGATTGTGCGCTGCTATGTGGTGGGTCCGGCGAATGCGATTCCGCAGGTGAAAATGTTCTGCATCGGCAGCATTGCGGTGGTCATTTTTTCCTTCGGTTATTTTCTGCGGTCGCCGGTCCTGCAGATTGTCGGTTCCCTTCTTCCCCTTGGGTATGTGTTCTGGTTGCTGATCAAGCCAAGCGCGGGCGACGACTTCGTGGCCGACACTCAGGAACTCGATACCCCAACGCCCTCGGTTGCCTCGGCAACCAGTCGCGAAAACGCAGTCAGCGTCGCCAGTCCCGTCACCTTGATCGACTCAGGGGCGGTGCAGCACAGCCTCGGCGGGCATTTCGAGGACAAGTGGTTCGTCCACACACTTATTGCGACATACGCCGACACCAACTCCGTGGGCAACGTGTATTTCGGCATGTATGCCATGTGGGTCGGCAAGACGCGGGAGTTGTTCTTCAACCGCGTGATGCCGAAGTTCAACCTGCAGAACTCGCCGTATTACATCCTGACCCGCTCGTTCGAGCACAAGTTCGTGCGCGAGACCCGCGAGTTTGAAACCGTGCAGGTGAAAATCCGTGTGGCGGGCTACAACCGCAAATTCGCCACCCTCGAGCATGAAATCTACGACTCGCTCGGCCAGCTTCTGGGCAAGGGAAAGCAGAGCCTGCTGTTTGTCTCCTCGTCGGATTACAAGATGCTCGACATCCCGCCGGATGTGTATTCGGCGTTCATCGCCCACACGTAGGTTGTCTGATGGAGCGGACCCGCAATACTCGATACGCCCTTGCCGCAGCGGGTCTCGCGGGAGTGGTTGCGCTTGCGCTTGGGGCCTGCAAACCGCCGCCTCCTCCACCACCGCAGCCTCCGCCCCTGCCGCCAACGACCCCCACGCCTGTTCCAACGCCCACACCGATCCCGGCGTTGGTCAGAAAGCCACTGCCCACAGCAACCCTGTTCAACGGACTGTCGCTCGAAGCTGCGGTAGTGGCCGAGCCTGACGGCGGGCTCGCCTCTGCCGAGCGTGTCGACAATGACGCCTACACTGTCGAGGTCACGCTTCGCGCCCGCCTCCCGCGGCCAGCTGCGACGCTCGAGGAGTTGGTGTCTAACGACCCGACACTGCCCGGAGCGCTTCCGAAACTACCTGTGTTGCTCGAGGGGGCCACAGTATCCCCGTTTCACCAAAAATTCTACGAACTCAAAACAAACGACCTCCGCCGCCGTCTCTCGCGTCTCGATGCCGTCCTCTCGCGACACAATTTCTATGATTGCGAGACGATGCTCGAGCTGGAGGACCCCGATACCTCCAGGAAGGCGCTGCTTGTCATCGCCGATATGGATGTGAACACCGACGGCTCCGACGGAGACAGGAATGTGACCGTGGATGGATCGTCCGAATTTTTCCTGCCTCAGACAAGCTACCGCTGGCCGAAGCGGACCGATCGCGAAAATCCGTTTCTCGCCGGAGAAAAAGCACGGCTGGCGAAGTTCCAGGAGGCATTGAAAGAGCCCGGCCTGAAAAAAGAGCGTGTTGCGGAGATCAATGCCGGCATCGATCTGGCCAAGCGCCGTATCCATGATTTGACCAAGTGGAGCTTCCTCATCTCCTCGGTCGATCCGTTCATCGTGCTTCCAGGGTTCATCATGCGCGACCACAAGGGGCCGTTTGTTCCGAAGATCGGGGATTATGCGGTTGTGTTTTACAAAGGAGCGGCCTACCCCGCGATCCTCGGCGACTCGGGGCCATCGCACAAGGCGGGCGAGGCCTCGGTCCTGCTGTGCATGGAACTCAACAACCGCTCGAGCCAATACTCGAGGCCGGTCAGTTCGCTGAAGGTCTCGTATCTCATCTTTCCCGGCACAGCCGAGGCTACGCCCGGTCCGCCCGATCTTGCGAAATGGCGCGATACCTGCCAGCGGCTTGTCGATGAAATGGGCGGGCTCGGTGTTGCATTGCACGAATGGCCGAATCTGGTCGAGCCATGGCCCACTCCCACTCCGGAACCGACACCTTCGCCTGTCACAGAGCCCGTCACGCCTCCCGATCCACAGTCCGCTCCCACAGTGGAGGAATCATCTTCGGCCGAGGAAGGCTGAGGAGGCGCAGGCGATTTTTTCGAGCCTGCCGAGGCTGATGCGTTCATTGAGCACGGAAAATCCCGACGCCTCGATCCGCGCGAGTGTTTTTTCATAAATAGCCCGCATGATCCGTGCCGGGAGCAATGCGCGGAAATCCACGGCAGGAACGACCACCGCCGCAAAACGCGCTCGTGCCCGCGCCGCCATGTCCGCCACCACGCCGCGAAATCCATCCCCCGGCGACAATGCAAGAAGATCGGCGGCATCCACCCCGTGCCGCTGCAACACCTCCAGAGGCAGATAAATCCTGCCTCGCTTGGCATCCTCGCCGACATCGCGGATGATGTTTGTGAGTTGGAGCGCGTGGCCAAGATGCTCGGCGCACTGGTCACTCCGCGGGTCCTCGCAATCGAAAATCCGGACCGACACCAATCCCACCGCGCAGGCTACTTTCCAGCAGTAGGATTCGAGTTCGGCGATTGTCGCGAGGGGGCGGGGAGTGATGTCCGAGGCGCATCCGCGAACGATCTCCGCGAGCAGACGGCGGTCGATGCCATGTCGCTCGACGAGTTGTTCCAAGTCCTCGGGCAATCCTTCCTCCGCGGCAACAAGCCACCTGCCGAGGAGATCTTCTTTTTCCGCGGTCGAGCGTCCTTCCTCGTCGGCGATGTCGTCGATCGTGCGGCAAAACCGGTAAAACAATAACGCATCCAGACGGCGGTCGCGCGGCATCCACCACAGCGCGAATTTCATGTTCGACACACCATGGGCGGGGTGGAGGCTCAGCTCGGCGGGGTTCATTGCAGGCCGCAAGGGTGTCAGAGCACCCACCGCGCATCAATTGGCAAAAACCCGGCCGCGGCAAATGGATTTCTCAAATCGTGCTGGATGACCCCGCCCGGCAGACCTATTGTCCAAGCCGTGAGCTATCGCGTATTCGCCCGCAAATACCGGCCCCAAACCTTCAAGGAGGTCGTTGGACAGGACCACATCACCCGCACATTGCAGAACGCGGTGACTTTGAAACGCCTCGCCCAAGCCTACCTCTTTGTCGGTCCTCGCGGGATTGGAAAAACCTCGACCGCGCGTATCCTTGCGAAGGCGTTGAATTGCTCCAACGGCCCCACGGCCGAGCCCTGCGGCACGTGCGATGCCTGTCTCGAGATCGCCGAGGGCCGCAGTCTTGATGTGATCGAGATCGACGGCGCGAGCAACAATGGCGTGGAAAACATCCGCGACCTCCGCGAAAGCGCGGCCTACGCCCCGAATCGCGGTCCGTTCAAGGTCTACCTCATCGACGAGGTGCACATGCTCAGCACCGGGGCCTTCAATGCCCTGCTCAAGACCCTCGAGGAACCCCCGCCCCACGTAAAGTTCATCTTCGCCACCACCGAGGCCCAGAAGGTTCCCGCGACCATCACCAGCCGTTGCCAGCGGTTCGACCTGCGCCGAATCCCATCGGATCTCATCAAGAACCATCTTCTCTACATCGCGAAAAACGAGAACATCGTCCTCGAGGACGCCGCGGCGGATGCCATTGCGCGCGGCGCCGAGGGTGGGTTGCGCGACGCCGAGAGCATGCTCGACCAGATGGTCGCCTTTTGCGGCGAGAACATCTTGGTCTCCGATGTCATGGACGTGTTCGGGTTCACTCCCCGAGAGGTGGTCGAGCGGTTGGCGCGGAGTCTTTTTGAAGGCGACGCCCCCGCCGCGCTGGACGCGGTCGCGGCGCAGTCCGACGCCGGGAAGGATCTGTCCCGCCTCACGGCCGAGTTGGTATCCTATCTGCGCGATCAGCTTGTGGCCGGAGCCACAGGCGGAGGAGGCGCTATTTCGCAGGAAAAACTTCTCGACCTGATCGAACATTTCAGTGCCGCCGAGTCTGCCATGAAATGGGTCGCCGACAAAAAACTGCAACTCGACGTGGCGGTGATCAAAGCTCTTCATATCCTCGACGAGACGAGCCTGACAGATGTGATCCAATCGTTGACCGACCTCTGTGGAGGCCGCTCTCCGTCCCCGCGAGCGATTGCACCGAAGCGGGAGGTGGTCGTGGCGCTTGATCCTGTTGCAGTGCCGGTTCCAGCACCGCTTGCAGCCCCTGAGCCAGAGCCTTCCATAGTGATGGTCCCCGAGCCTCCCGCATCGGTAAACGATTCCCCGGCGAGTGTGGATGCCTCGCTGGTGTGGGAAAAAATCGCGACCGATCTCGCAAAAAACTCGTTCATCCGCTTCAGTTGGCTGAGTGATGGTGTGTTCGACCGTGTGGAAAAAGGTCGCATGATTGTGCGTTTCCCTGGGTCCTCCAAGGAATCCGCCATGGTGTTCATGGAAGAGGGAGTGCGAACCATTGAAGCGGGAATCCTCAAGGAGATGGACCAACCGCTGCGGGTGACCTTCGAGTTCGACGAGTCGCTTCAGCCCAAGGCACCCGTGATTTCCGAAGAGGAGCCCGCGCGCGAGGAGTCTCCCGAGCCGAAGGAACCCGCCAAAGCGCAAATCGAAGCCCTCGCTCCCGCACCTGTCGACCCCATGGAGGAATTTCTCAACGACCCCCTCATCGAAAAAGCCCTCGAAAAATTTCAAGGCACCTTGCAGACTCCGCGCCCATGAATATCGCAAAAATGCTCAAGGAGGCCCAGCGCATGCAGGAACGCATGGCGGAGGCCCAGGCCGAACTTTCCGCCAAGTCGATCGAAGCTTCTTCCGGCGGGGGGAAAGTCGTCGTCACCGCCACCGGCGCAGGCGACATTACCTCCATCAAAATCGACCCGCAGGTCGTCGATCCAAATGATGTCGAGTTGCTCGAGGATCTCGTCCTCAGCGCCGTCCGCCAGGCTGTCGAGGACGCGAAGAAAATGGCCGGTAGCGAAATGGGGAAACTCACGGGCGGAATGAAGATTCCCGGCCTCTCGATGTAATGGCTGTTTGTTCCGACCAGTGGATCCGCCGCATGGCCCGCGATCGCGGCATGATCGAGCCCTTTGTGGACGGCCAAGTGAAGCAGCTTGAGTGCGGCAAGAGGGTCATCAGTTATGGGCTCTCGAGCTACGGCTACGACCTCCGCGTCTCGAACGAGTTCAAGGTGTTCACCAATGTTTTCGGCAGTGTGGTCGATCCCAAATCGTTCGACGACCGCTCGTTTGTCGACATGGAGACCGACGTGTGCGTCGTGCCGCCAAATTCCTTCGCGCTCGCACGGAGTGTCGAATATTTCCGAATCCCGAGGGAGGTGCTGACCATCTGTGTCGGCAAGTCCACGTATGCCAGATGCGGCATCATCGTGAACGTGACGCCCTTCGAACCCGAGTGGGAGGGGCATGTCACCCTCGAAATCTCAAATACCACACCGCTCCCGGCGCGCATCTATGCGAATGAAGGTTTGGCGCAGGTGGTGTTTTTCGAGGCCGGCGAAACGTGCGAGACGAGTTACGCGGACCGCAGCGGCAAATACATGGGCCAACGAGGCATCACGATCCCGAAAATGTAGCGCACCCCCGTGCGCCACACGGTTTCGGATTTCGCAACCCGCCGCGGCGATTGACAATCCGCCGCCTCAACGCAAAATGCGCCTCTCAACTCTCAACATTACTACCACTATGGCACTCGCACCCGGCACCCAAGCCCCTGACTTCACCCTGAAAACAATCGGCTCCGAAGGCCTCGCGGACTTCACCCTTTCTTCAAACTTCGGAAAAAAGCCGACCGTGATCCTTTTCTTCCCGCTGGCCTTCACCGGCGTGTGCACCCAAGAATTGTGCGATGTCACCGCCGGCCTCGACAAATACGAGGATCTCAACGCCTCGGTGCTCGGGATCAGTGTGGACAGTCCGTTTGCGCAGGAGGCATGGGCGAAAAAGGAAAATATCCGGATCCCGCTCCTCAGCGACCTGAACAAGGAAACCGCCAAGGCTTACGGGGTGTTCCTCGAGGACCTGATCGGACTCGGCGGCACATCGGCCCGTGCGGCATTCGTTGTCGACAAGGACGGCGTCATCCGCCACAGCGAACAAACCCCGACCCCGAAAGACCTCCCGGATTTCAACAAAATCACCGGAGCTCTCTCCAGCCTCTAAACAACCCGAAAAATCTCCTTGTCAGGCGAGCGGGTTCGTGATGACTTAACCCGCTTTTCCGCCAGCTTGGCGGCTTAATTACTCATATGGCTAAAGAAATCGTAGGACAGATCAAACTTCAAATTCCCGCCGGTGCCGCAAACCCGGCACCGCCCGTCGGCCCAGCTCTCGGCCAACAGGGCGTCAACATCATGGCTTTTTGCAAGGAGTTCAATGCCGCCACCCAAAAGCAGTCCGGCGACATTCTTCCGGTCGTGATCACCGTCTACAAAGACAAAAGCTTTACCTTCATCACGAAGGCCCCTCCCGCCGCCATCCTCCTCAAGAAAGCGGCGGGCCTCGCTTCGGGATCCAAGGAACCCAATAAGACGAAGGTCGGCAAAATCACCAAAAAGCAGGTCATGGACATCGTCAAAGTGAAGATGAAAGACATGAACGCCCGCACCGAGGAGGCAGCCTTCCGCACACTTTGCGGGACCGCCCGACAGATGGGCCTCGAAGTCGCCGAGTAACTCCGGTTCCATTTCAAAATTCAACGCCGCACGTAAATGTGCGGCGTTTTTTGTGTGGTGGTTCTGCGATCCAGTCCCACCCAAAAATCAGAAGAGGCTCTCCCGTTTGGAAGAGCCTCTCTGAGTTATGATATCAATCCCGGTATTGCCGTGGAACCGGCTGTTAGCTGATGAGTCGGAGGATCGACTGGGTCGAGGTGTTGGCCTGGGCGAGCATTGCCGTGCCGGCTTGCTGCAGGATGTTGAAGCGGGCGAGTTGCGAGCTTTCGGTTGCAACATCCACGTCGATGATCCGGCTGTTGGCCGACTCGAGGTTCACTTTGTTCACAGCCAGCATATCCGCCGCGAAGCTCAACCGACTCTGCTCGGCGCCGTTGTTGGCGCGGAGGGTGGCGAGGTTTTGGATTTGGGCTTGGATCGTCGTGACCGCGGCTTGGGCTGCAGTCGTGGTAGCGATATTCATACCCGACCCTGCGGAGGTGCCAACGGTGGTGCTGATCGAGATCAGGTCCGCTTGGGTGATACCAACGGTCTGGTCGCCGTCGTGCGAAGTCACCACAGTCATGGTGGATCCATTGGATCCAGCGGAATCAAACAGAGTGATCCCGTTGAAGCGCTCGCTGAGCATCAGATCAAGTTGTCCTTTGAGCTGGGTGAGTTCGGTGTTGTAGAGCGCGAGGTCGTCCGTGGACTTGGTCACGTCTTGAGCCAAGGTGGCGAGTTCCGACATGCGGTTGAGCACCTTATCGGCATTTTTGAGGACGCCGTCTTGGGTCTGAAGGAACGCAAGGGCGTTGCCAACGTTGGCTTGGGTCGCTTCGGTCCGGCGGATCGAGGCGCTGAGTTTCATCGACACGGCGAGGCCGCCGGCGTCGTCGGAGGAAGAGTTGATGCGGGAACCACTCGAGAGCCGGTTGAGGCTCCGCTGCAGATTCACGTTGGTGTTGTTGAGGTTGTAGGACGCCAGCGAAGCCGACGTGTTGGTGTTGATTACTACTGACATATCCGTTGTCTTTCTTGTGCGAAGTCCGTCTCGCTGGCGGGCCGTTTTGGATCACTGTTCGACCTCAGTGTTTGGAGATTTTCTCCTTAGTTGAATGAATCGTCCGGCCCGCGAAAAACTTTAGTATTTTTTTTCGGGGGGCGTTTTCGACAACGCTCTCGCCCAAAAACCAGAAGAGGCTCTCCCGTTTGGAAGAGCCTCTCTGAGTTATGATATCAATCCCGGTGTTGCCGTGGAACCGTCTGTTAGCTGATGAGTCGGAGGATCGACTGGGTCGAGCTGTTGGCCTGGGCGAGCATCGCCGTGCCGGCTTGCTGCAGGATGTTGAAGCGGGCGAGTTGCGAGCTTTCGGTTGCGACGTCCACGTCGATGATCCGGCTGTTGGCCGACTCGAGGTTCACTTTGTTCACCGCCAGCATGTCCGCCGCGAAGCTCAACCGGCTCTGCTCGGCGCCGTTGTTGGCGCGGAGGGTGGCGAGGTTTTGGATTTGGGCTTGGATTGTCGTGACCGCGGCTTGGGCTGCAGTCGTGGTAGCGATATTCATACCCGACCCTGCGGAGGTGCCAACGGTGGTGCTGATCGAGATCAGGTCCGCTTGGGTGATGCCAACGGTCTGGTCGCCGTCGTGCGAAGTCACCACAGTCATGGTGGATCCATTGGATCCGGCGGAATCAAACAGAGTGATCCCGTTGAAGCGCTCGCTGAGCATCAGATCAAGTTGTCCTTTGAGCTGGGTGAGTTCGGTGTTGTAGAGGGCGAGGTCATTTGTGGACTTGGTCACGTCTTGGGCCAGGGTGGCGAGTTCCGACATGCGGTTCAGAACCTTGTCGGCGTTTTTCATAACGCCGTCTTGGGTCTGAAGGAACGCAAGGGCGTTGCCCACGTTGGCTTGGGTCGCTTCGGTCCGGCGGATCGAGGCGCTGAGTTTCATCGACACGGCGAGGCCGCCGGCGTCGTCGGAGGAAGAGTTGATGCGGGAACCACTCGAGAGCCGGTTGAGGCTCCGCTGCAGATTCACGTTGGTGTTGTTGAGGTTGTAGGACGCCAGCGAAGCCGACGTGTTGGTGTTGATTACTACTGACATATCCGTTGTCTTTCTTGTGCGAAGTCCGTCTCGCTGGCGGGCCGCTTTGGATCACTGTTCGACCTCAGTGTTTGGAGATTTTCTCCTTGGTTGAATGAATCGTCCGGCCGAAAAAAACCTTTAGCGGTTTTTTGCGGAAATTGTTTTTCGGGGGAGGCTGCAACGCGCCGCCTCCGATTCAATCGTCCCTCAACGGAGGAATTTGAGCGCAGCGAATCCTGCGATACCGAGAATCGTGCCGACAATAAGACAAAGTTCGAGGCGCTTCTCGATAAACTTCCGCACCTTCTCGCCCAAGACGCGAATCAATCCGGCAACGAGAAAAAACCTGAACCCGCGCCCGACAATCGATGCCACGATCAACAGCGGCAGGCTGAACTGGAACATGCCGGAGGCGATGGTGAACACCTTGTAGGGAATTGGCGTGATCGCTGCCACGAGGATGCCCCAGAAGCCGTAGGTGGTGTAGAGTTCCTTCACGTGCTCCATGATCGCTTCGCCATGGTAGAAGGCCACGATCGGCTGGCCGACGACTTCCCACAGTCCCCATCCGATATACCAGCCGAATACGCCGCCAAGCACGGATCCGACCGTGCACCAGACGGCCGCCTGCAGCCATTTCTTGGGTTTCGCAAAACAAATCGCCATGAGCAGGACATCCGGTGGAATCGGGAAAAACGACGATTCGATGAAGGAAAGGAAAAACAACACTGGGATCGCAACCTTCGTGTCCGCCCAGTGAAGGGTCCAAAAATACAGCTTCCGCAACGGGTTTTTCGAGGAGCGGGCGAGATCCATGGCGCGCTCGGGAGGTGTTTCGAAGAGTTCTTCCTTATGTTTCACAGGCGGGGAGTTTCAGCAGAAACGCGCGGTGCAGGCAACCAAGATGCGGATCAATCCCTCGCCGCATGGAGCGGGGGCTCCAGCACCGGCATGCGCGGGTGGCCATAGACGGTGAGTTCTGCTCCGGTTGCCTCGCGGGTAACGACTTTTAGCAGAGGGGTGGTTCCGCGGGAGTCGAGCACGGCCCGCAGGACAAGCCCCGCGGGCACGGTTCCCCAAACAAGCTCTCCAGTGGTATCCGAGCGCTCGGCGAATTCCGTAGCCTGCACATCAAGTTCCAGAGCCCCCTGGCGTTTCCACCATCCAAGAATTTCGGAGCGTGCGAATCCTGCCCACACGGCGCTGACATCACCCGCTCTCCCCATCGCCTCGACAATCGATCGCGGTTTGAAGACGCGGTCGCCGTTTTTGAACGTGGCGCACATTGGATTTCAACCCTCGCCCACAGCCACGAGGCCAAGCTTGACCACCAACGCAAAGCCCGCGCACCACGGGAGGGCCCCGAGGGCGAGCGCTGCGAACACGCGAGCCGGCTTCTCCCCAATCGCCAGCGCTAAAAGACAGGCGGTCTGGGGGCCGATTGTCACCGGGGCAAGGAGTCCCATGCCCGGCAGCCCGAAGCGGTCCCACGCCCTCCAAAAGAGCTTTTTGGGATCCCGCCCGCGGGGCAACCGCAACTTGCGGGCGATCCATTCGCGGGCTCGTGCAGGGAGAAGCAGCATGACAGCGGCGCCTGAGGCATATCCGATCCAGGCCACCAAGGTCGCCACAACGACAGGCAACCCTGCAGCGACGCCCCCGGGAACTGCTCCCACAAAATAGAAGAAGCCGAGTCCGAAGGTGACAGACACGGCGCCAAGAAACGCAATCATGGAGTCGGGCCTCCCTCAACAAGTCGGCAAATCCCCATGGGATCGGCAATCAGGTAATCAGGTCCGGCCGCCTCCAACGCGGCAGTGCTGTTGTAGCCCCAGGTCACCGCCGCCATGTGCACGCCGGTTTCCTGGGCCGCCTCGATATCCCGCAACTCGTCGCCGACAAAAAGAATCTCACGCGCCGAATAGCCGAATTCCTTCATGATCGCGCGCAAGACACGGGATTTTCCGAGGAGTTTCGAGGAACTCTTGATGAAATCGAAGACCTCCAGATCGTGGTTGCGGAGGAACGTGCGGACGTTTTGTTCGGAGTTCGATGTCAGCACTCCCAGAGAGATGTTCCTCGCATCGAGTTCCCGGAGCATTTCGGTTACGCCTGGCAGGGGATTGATCTCCATGATGCGCTTGGTGATTTCCTCGGTGCCCCGCTTGGAGATGCGGTGCAGCTTCATTTGAGGAATCCCCAGATGCCGCATCAACTCGCGGGTCGAGAGGTCGCGGGCATGCTCGACCTCGGATTGAGGCAGGCCACGAAACCCGAACTCTCCGGCAAGGGTGTTAAGAATCTCAACGCCCGCCTCGAACGTGTCACCGAGTGTGCCGTCGAAATCGAAGAGCACGCAACGCGGGCGCGCCTCGAGTGGCCCGGCGGAGCCCGCGTGGCGCCGGCCGCCCCTCAAGACAAACCCTGCCAACCGCTTGACCCCGGAGCGTTTTTTCATGCCGGCGTTTCTTCCGGCAGTTCCATGGTTCCCTTGAACTTCGCCTCCTCCGGCTCGAGGCCGAAATTCGACTCCACAAGCGCTGCGATGCGCTGCATTTCCGCATCGCTCAACTCGACCTGATCCGATGCCGCTGCGAATTCCGCGAGCTGTTCCTCGTTGTAGATGTTCGGCAGCACGCAGGCGGTGCGGGCGTCCTTGAGGAGCCACTGGATCGCCGCCTGGCCGAGTGTGCGGCCGTCGTGCTCGAGAAACCTGAGCTGATCGACCTTGCGCACGCCGTTAACCAGCCACGAGCGGGGGCGGTGGCGGCGGTGGTCGTTTTCGGGAAACACTGTGTCTTCGGTGTATTTGCCCTCGAGCATGCCGGAAGAATGCGGCACGCGGATGAGGAACATGGTCGGGGCACCGCAGGCCTCGGCGGCGGATTGAATCGTGCGACCCGGAATTTGCTCGAGAAGGTTGTAGATATGTTGGAGCACAGTCGGCTTGCGGCGGCGGATCGCCAGCACGCCTTCACCCATCCAGCCGATGGCGGGTCCGAGAGCTGCGCCGTAGTGGCGGATTTTTCCCTCGGCGCGAAGATCCTCGAGCGTTTCCCATATCGCGTCATCCTCGACCTGCTCCATCCGGATATTGTGAAGCTGCATGAGATCGACCGTGTCGGCCTTCAAGCGCGAGAGGGCGGCCTCGGTCGCGCGGCGAAGGGCTTCGGGCGAGAAATCCTGCGGAATCTCGCGCTGGCCGCGGCGACCGTCGCCGTGGTTCACAAAGTCGTAGCCGATCTTCGTGGCGATCACGATCTCGCCGCGCCGCCCGCCGAATGCCTTGCCGATGAGTTCCTCGCTTCTTCCGTTGCTGTAGGTGTCTGCGGCGTCGAAGAGCGTCACGCCGAGATCCCGAGCCTTGTGCATGAGGCGCACCGCCTCGTCGTCGGTGTAGTTCCCCCACCAGCCGGTGGAAACAGTCCAGAGGCCGAATCCCACCTCGCTGACGTTCACATCGGTGCCGGTAAATGTGCGGTATTTCATAACGCCCGGAGTCTATGCGAGGGCCTGATCCTCCGCCAACACTTGATTGGAAGGCGGACTCAACCGTCCGTGCCGCGCATCCGCAGAATGGTTGCGGTGGTCGAACGACCCTCCACCATGTCGGCAAGCACCACCCTGCCACCGTTGGCCTCCACGATATCCCGACCGCTCACGTAGTGGGCCCAGTCCTTCCCCTTCACCAGCACGTCGGGCAGGATTTTTGAAATCAACTCGCGGGGCTCGTCCTCATCGAACACCACGACATAATCAACGGCACGCAGCGATCCAAGCACCCACGCGCGGTCTTCTTCGGAATTCACCGGCCGGCCGTCGCCCTTCGCGCGCCGCACCGAGGCATCGCTGTTGAGGCCGACCACAAGCGCGTCTCCTTGTTCGCGGGCGAAGGCCAGGTAGGTGGCATGGCCGCGGTGCAGGATGTCGAAGCAGCCGTTCGTGAAGACAAGTGTCTTTCCCTCCGCGTGCAACCTGTCGCGCTCGGCGCGCATGGAGGCGGCGTCGAGGATTTTCGGATCAAGCGACATGGAAAAACGCCGGGATCGACTCCCGGTGGGGCTCGCGGTCGTGGTGCCGGAGTTGTTCGATCCGGCGCAGGTAGTAATCAAGCGCGGGATCGGGAATGCCTGGAATACGCGCCTTCATGAATTCATCCACCGCCTTGTCCCATTTCTTTTCACGGAAATGGAGGACACCGGTCCAGAAGTGGTCGCGGCTTTTTTCGCGCTCGGGAGAGAGGCCGTGTTTTGGGGAAAGAATCTCGTGGATTTCCACGCGCCGGCGGCGGGAGCCAACCTTGAGCACCTCGATCGGGCGCACCTCGAGCGACTCGGCGGCGGGGCCGTGGGCCACAGGGCCGACCAGGATGCGCGCTCCGTAGTGCGAACTTGCGGCGCAGAGCCTTCGGGCGAAATCCACCGGCGGGCCGGCGACACTGAAGCTGCCCACACGCCCACCACCGAAGACCCCGGCGATCATGTCGCCGGACTCGATGCCCATGCGGACATCCAGTCTCCGCTGCCAGCGGGCGTCGCATTCCTTGTTCAGGTCGTCCAACCGCGCCGCGAGATCGATCGCCACCCGGCAGGCCTTGGTGGCATGACGCGAATCCTCGATCGGCGCGCCGAAGACGACGCGCACCGATTCGCCATTGCACTCGTCGAGGTATCCACCTGATTCGACCAGATAATCCGAGGCGGTCTTGAGGTAGAGATTGGTGATCTCGGTGTAGCTCTCGGGAGGAAGCAACTCCATGAGTTCGTTGTGATTTTGAACGGAAAGCACGACCACTGTGGCATTCACCATGTGTCCCGGGAACGCCCCCTCCGCGGAGGTTTCGGTCAAGGTCTGGAACCCGGAGCGGGAGAGGCGTCTCCCGAAGAGTTGCTCCAGCCTCGCGCTTTGTTGTCCTCCGCGTGTTCTCCGCCATGCGGTTGCGAGCGCGGCACTACAAGCCACCGCAGCCACCGGCAGCACCGGCGAAAAGAATTTCCCGTAAAGCGCGAGCACGGGCATCCAAGTGCACAGGAGCACCGCAGAAGACGCCGCCACCACAAGCCTCAGCGGGGCGCGAGGGATGTCGACCGATGCCCACGCGATCCCGAAGGCAAAGACGAGCATCGTCAGATACGGCGGGCCCGCGATCGGACCCTCGTCCGGCGAAATGCCGGTGAGCGGGAGCAACAAAGCCTCCAAGTCGGCAGGAAGGCCTGTGGCCTGGAGCAGGAGGGTGGCGGCGGTGCTGGCGGCTCCGATGAGGGCGCTGGCTTTAATGTTTCTCATGTTCGTCGATTGTGCGGTAGGAGGCCACGACCCACTGACTCAGCACACGGTCTGGGGCATCCACCGCCTCGACGGGAATCGCAAATTCGGATTGCCCGCTGTTGCGGCGGATGAGGCCAAGTCCGAATTGATAATCCTTGAACAGGCTCTCGCACAAGCCGCGAGCGGGAATGTTTTTTTCCCGCGCCTTGAGCAGGAGGGCCTCGACGGCCGCCGGCTCGAAGCGGAAGACCAGTCCATGGGCCTGGCCGAAGGACTCGGCAAACACCCGCACCGCCTCGCGCTCGAGCCGCTCCGCCTCCTCGCGCCCCTCGGCAGCCAGCGCGGCGATGGTTGTGGCGGGGTCCTCCATCACCTCTGGAGTGATGGCGAGTTTCTTTGCCCCGGAGCCGGGCAGGCAAAACTTAAACTCCCGCAGGAGGCGCTCGGTGACGGTCATCAATCCGCGCGCACCTGTTTTTTCGAGGGCGGCGAGTTTGGCCAAGTGCCGCAATGCCTCGTCGTGGAAGGTGGCCTCGATGCCATAGGCCTCGAAGTCGCGTTCGTATTGGCGCAGCAGGCTGCCCTCCGAGCTTTTCAGGATTTCAAACAAGTCGTCCTCGGCGAGGGGTTCGCATACGACCCTCACCGGAAGCCTGCCGACAAATTCGGGCTCGAGGCCGTAGTCCACGAAATCACGGGTCTCCGCGCGCCGCATCAATCCGGCGGCATCCTCCACCGCCGCTGCGGGATCCGCCCCGAAGCCGATGCCAGCCGTTTTCAACCGCCTTGAGACGAGCTTGGTCAGTCGGTCGAACGCCCCGGAGACGATAAATAGAATGTGCCGGGTGTTGATGGTTTCCCTCACGGCCTTTCCTCGCCGCTGGAATTCCAGCGCGGCCTGGATTTGCCCTTGGAGGTCATTTCCTCCGCGCAGGGCGACCTCCGTTTCCTCCATCAGTTTCAACAGCGTGGTCTGCACGCCGCGCCCGCTGACATCGCGGCCGATCGCCTCGGAGGAAGTGGCGATTTTGTCGATTTCGTCGATGTAGACGATCCCGTATTGGGCAAGCGACACGTCGCCATCGGCCTTCTGGACCAGTTCACGCACCAAATCCTCGACATCCCCGCCGACATAGCCGGTCTCGCTGAACTTCGTGGCGTCGGCCTTCACAAATGGCACACCGATCAATTCGGCGACATGTTTGACTAGGTAGGTCTTGCCCACACCGGTGGGGCCGGCCAGAAGCACGTTCTGCTTCGAATACTCCAGCGCGGGGGCGGCGGGATCGCGCGAGGCCATCACCTTGGCGTTGTTATAATGGTCGCACACCGCGATCCCGAGCACCTTCTTCGCCTCCTCTTGCTGGATCACAAAACGGTCGAGGTGCGCCTTGATCTCGCGTGGCGTGAGCGTGAAGCCGCGGATCGCCTCGGGAATGCCAGACTTTTTTTCCACAGCGGTCTCGGGCGGGTCCGAGGGGGATGTCGGCATCGCAAAGGTGGTGCGCAGCAATTCCTGCAACCGGCGCTGCATTTGCTCGGGGGTGGGCATGATGGGATCGCTCATGGATGGACACTCTATCGACCAAGCGGCGGGAGCGCGCAAGCCCGGGGAACCGCCGAACATCCGGTTGACACCTCCCCGGCGAATCCCTATTCAACGGCGCACACACATGAAGATCGCGGTTACCAAAGAAGCCCTCCTCGAAGGATTGCAACGCATCCAAAACGTCGTCAGCACCCGCCCGACCATTCCGGTTCTCACCAACGCGCTGCTCGAAGCCGACAGCGAAGGACTCCACCTCACGACCACGGATTTGGAGGTGGGCATTCGCTGCAGGGTCGAGGCCCGCGTCGAGAGGGCTGGGTCGACTACACTGCCAGCGAGGAAATTTGTCTCGATCATCCGCGAGTTGCCCAGCTCCGAAATTACCATCGACGTGGACTCGAAAAATGCCGCGTCCATCCGCTGTGGCGCGAGCTACTTTAAAGTCTATGGGCTTCCTAAAGAGGACTTTCCGCCATTTCCTTCATTCGAGGAGGAAAATTCCCTCACCCTCAAGCAGGCGGAGTTGAGAGACGGCCTCCGCAAGACCTCTTATGCCATTTCGAGTGACGAGGCGCGCTTTGTTCTCAACGGCATCCTTTTCTCCCTCACAGAAAACAAACTCACCCTCGTCGCGACCGATGGGCGCCGTTTGGCCCTGTTCGACAACGAGCTTGAGTTCCCCAAGAGCCACGAGCGTGATTTCATCCTGCCGACCAAGGCTGTCACCGAGTTGCAGCGTCTCCTCTCGGACGAAGGAGATGTCGTCATCAGCAGTTCGGCGAATCTCGTGTCGTTCAATCTCAACGGCTCGCAACTGGTTTCAAAACTGGTGGACGGCAACTATCCGAATTACCGCCAAGTCATTCCAGGCGAGGCCAAGGAGCGCGTTGCGCTCGAGCGTGAGGCTTTTTTAAACTGCGTCCGCCGCGTTTCGCTCCTGAGCACTGACAAAACAAGCTCGGTTCGCCTGACCTTCACTAAAAACAACCTCGACATCAGCGCCAACACGCCGGATGTCGGCGAGGCCAAGGAATCGATGTCGCTCAACTACAAGGGGCCCGACATGTCGATCGCCTTCAATCCTGAGTTCCTCATGGACCCCCTTCGCAACCTTCCGAACGACGAGGTTTATCTCGAGCTGATTGACGAAATGAGCCCGGGCGTCATCAAAATCCAGACGCCCTTCCTCTACGTCATCATGCCAATGCGCGTGTCGACCTGATGGATTCCAGCGGTCTCTGGGGCATCGACCTCGGCGGAACAAAAATCGAAGGGGTTGTCATGAACCCCATGAACCCTGGCGAGCCGCTTCACAGGCTTCGGCGGGAGACAGGTGCCTCGCTTGGCTACGACCATGTGGTTTCGGGTATCGCCGCGCTCGTCGCGGACCTTGAGCGCGCCTCGGGGTTCAAACGCCCGTCGCGCATCGGCATTGGCACGCCCGGCGTGATCGATCCCGACACTGGTGGATTGAAAAACTCGAACACCGTGTGCCTCAACAACCGCCCCCTGCGTGCGGATCTCGAGGCGGCCCTCGGGTGCGAGGTGGCCATGGCGAATGACGCAAATTGTTTCGCACTCGCCGAAGCCACATGGGGAGCGGCCCGCGGGGAGGGCGTGGTCATGGGGCTGATTCTTGGAACGGGCGTCGGCGGGGGCATTGTGGTGGATGGACGCGTGCTGAACGGTCTCCATGGTATCGCCGGAGAGTGGGGCCACAATCCGATCCCTGGCGAATCGCATCCCTGCTACTGCGGGAGGCGCGGTTGCGTGGAGACGGTTCTTGCCGGTCCCTCGCTTGAGCGCCACCACCGCGAACTCGGCGGGGAAGCCGTGCGTCTTCCAGTGATTGTCGAGCGTGCCGCCGCGGGGTCGCCGCCCGCCATTCAAACGCTCGCGTGCTTGCGTGAAAAATTTGGTGTGGCGATCGCCGCGGTGATCAACATTCTCGACCCGCATGCCATCGTGATCGGCGGCGGTGTGGGGAACATTTCCTTGCTCTACGACGCGGAGACCCGCGCTGCGATTTGCAAGCACCTCTTCAACGCCGAACTCCACACTCGAATCCTCAAGCCCGCCCTCGGCGACAGCGCCGGTGTCTTCGGCGCGGCACGGTTGGCGGCATGAATGACCGACAATTCACCAGCCGCATCGAAAAAACCAATTCACTCGCCATCGGGATTTGTGTTGAACAATTCCCCTCTGGACCCTGTCTCAACCTCCCGAATTCAACAGTCCGAGTTTCCAACCAACCATGAGTATCAACACCTCTGAAATCACCCGACACGTCCAGGAACACCGCCAGTGGGTCGACCCGTTGGTCAACGAGGTCTCCCGCGTCGTTGTCGGCCAAAACGTCCTCGTTCACCGCCTGCTTGTCGGCCTCCTGTGCAATGGCCACGTGCTGCTGGAAGGGGTGCCGGGATTGGCCAAGACACTCACCGTGCGCACGCTTGCGAACTCGATCCGCACCGGCTTCCAGCGCCTGCAATTCACACCCGACCTCCTGCCGGCGGATCTCGTCGGCACGCTCATTTACAATCCTCGCGAGAGCGAGTTCACCACCAAGCTCGGGCCGATTTTTTCGAATCTCATCCTTGCCGACGAAATCAACCGCGCCCCGGCGAAGGTGCAGAGCGCGTTGCTCGAGGCGATGCAGGAGCGGCAGGTTACGATCGGCGAGCAGACCTTCAAACTGCCCGATCCTTTTCTTGTTCTCGCCACCCAAAACCCGATCGAGCAGGAGGGCACCTACCAACTCCCCGAGGCCCAGCTCGACCGCTTCATGCTCAAGGTCCATGTGGGATATCCCACCCGCGAAGAGGAGCGTCTCATTCTCGATGCCATGGCCACCTCCTCGCCGAAACTCGAAGTGGACGCCGTGGTTGGTCCCGAGGAGATCATCAAGGCCCGCGGTGTGGTGAACGACATCTATGTCGACGACCGCGTGAAGGACTACATCGTGGATATCGTGTGGGCGACACGCGACCCCGCCGCCGCGAAACTCAAGCTCGAGGGGCTCATCCGCTACGGAGCTTCTCCCCGCGCCACGATTTTCCTCACTCTCGCAGCAAAGGCGAATGCCTTCATTGCAGGCAGGGGGTATGTCACGCCGCAGGATGTGAAGACAGTGGGCATGGATGTGCTCCGCCACCGCATCGGTGTCACCTACGAGGCCGAGGCTGAGTCGGTGACCACAGAGGATGTCATCGAGCAGATTTTCGCAGGCGTGCCAGTGCCCTGACGGAAAGACCGGGTGGTTCAATCCAGGCCTGGTGGTTTGCCGAGGCCGATCCCAACCATGACGAGAGATCCCAAGGAAATTCTAAAAAAAATCCGCCGCATCGAGTTGCGCACGCGACATCTCGTGAACTCTGTCTTCGCGGGGCAATACCACAGCGTCTTCAAGGGCCGTGGCATGAATTTCGAGGAGGTCCGCGAATACGCCCCCGGCGATGAAATCCGCGCGATCGACTGGAATGTCACCGCGCGTATGAACACGCCCTACATCAAGAAATTCACCGAGGAGCGCGAGTTGACCGTGATGTTGCTGGTGGATGTCAGCGCATCCGGCGTGTTTGGCAGCGTGGATCTCAGTAAGCGCGAACTCGCCGCCGAGGTCGCCTCGATTCTTGCGTTCAGTGCCATCAACAACAACGACAAGGTCGGCCTCATTCTCTTCAGCCAGGAGGTCGAGTTGTTCATTCCGCCGAAGAAAGGCCGCCTGCACACATTGCGCCTGATCCGCGAGATGCTCTACTTCGAGCCGAAGGGGCGGAAAACAAACATCGCCGGCGCGCTGGATTACCTGAACCGCATCATGAGCCGACGCTGTGTGGTCTTCGCCATATCCGATTTCATGGCCCCCGACTTCACCAAGGCGCTCACTGTCACCAGCCGCCGCCACGATCTTGTGGCGATGCCGGTGATCGATCCCGGCGAGGGCGAGATTCCCGATGTCGGCATCGTGACCCTCGAGGACGCCGAGACCGGCGAGCAGATCGATGTGGACACCTCGAGCCGCGCGGTTAGGGAAGGGCTTGCCGAACTCAACGAGGAGCGCCTGCGCACGCTCGAGCGCCTCCTCCGCAGCAGGCGTGTGGATATCGTCAGGCTGGCAACGGACGAGGATTATCTCGTCGCCCTCCGCACCTTTTTCGATCAACGGGAACGCCGCCTCGCCGCATGAATCCAACAGCCCCCGATCCAACTCCAGCGCCGCTTCACGACATCGTCGGGCCGGTGTGGTTCTGGCCGTATCCGCTGTGGATCACGGTCGCCGCCGGGATCGTGTTGCTCGGCCTGCTTGTGCTTCTGGGCATGCTGGCGAAAAAACTTCTCACCTCCCGCAAGCGCCCGCCGACGAACCGTGAAAAGGCGCTTGCCGCGCTCGAGGTGATGCGGCCCGGCATTTCCACCGCCGAGCCATATGCGTTCGGGGTGGGGGTTTCCGAGGCGCTTCGACTCTATCTCTCCGCGGAATATGGCTTCCGCGCCACCACGCAGACATCCCTGGAGTTTCTGAACGCCATTCGCTCGAAGCCTGTGTTCAGCGAGAATGAAAAGCAGGGCCTCGGCGAGGTGTTGGAACGAACCGACCTGTTGAAATTTGCGCGGACCGGAGCGAACGAATCCGAGTTGCTGGACCTCCTGGACATCGCCGCCCGTCTTGTTCGCGGGGAACCGCAATCGAAAAAGGAGGGGGGAGGGGCATGAGCCTGCCGGGCGGTTTTTCCTTTGCGCACCCATGGGTGCTGTTGCTGCTGCTTCTGGTGCCGCTGCTTGCGCTGCTGAAGGGAAAATTCGGCGGCACGGCGGGGGTGACCTTTTCGAACACGGCGATGCTGGCTGCCATCGGCCGCCGCCAGCGAAACCGCGCCGGTGCGTTCCTCGCCACGCTGACTTATCTGGCGCTCTCGCTGTTCATTATCGCCTTGGCCCGCCCGCAGCTCGGCAGCGTGGTGACTCGGGTGCAGGCGACGGGGGTCGATATCATGCTGGCGATCGATGTTTCCCGCTCGATGCTTGCGGAGGATTTCACAATCGGAACCCAGCGCGCCAACCGCATCGATGCCGTGAAGCTCGTGACCGAGAAATTCATCAGGGAACGCCCGAACGACCGCATCGGCATCGTGGCATTCGCCGGCCAACCATATCTCGTGAGCCCGCTCACGCTTGATCACGACTGGCTCATCAGGAACCTTGAGCGCTTGCGCATCGGGTTGGTCGAGGACGGCACCGCGATCGGGTCGGCCATCGCCTCCGCCGCAAACCGCCTCAAGGACAAGGAGGCCAAGACGAAGTTGATCGTGTTGCTGACGGACGGCGACAACAACGCCGGGAAGGTCCAGCCGTTGACCGCCGCGGAGGCCGCCAAGGCGCTTGGAATCAGGATTTACACGATCGGTGCCGGCACCGAGGGCGAGGCGCCGTTTCCGCTTGTGAACCAGTTCGGCCGCACGGTGTATCGGAATGTCCTCGTGCGCTTCGACGAGAAGACGCTCGAGGAGATTGCCGCGATGACCGACGGGAAATACTTCCGTGCCACCGACACGTCGTCCCTCGAGAAAATCTTCGCCGAAATCGACATGTTGGAAAAATCGAAGGTCGAGGTGGAAAAGACCGCGCAATACCGCGACTTGTTCCAGTGGTTTCTCATTCCCGGCGTCGCCTGCCTCCTTCTTCACATCCTGCTCTCGCAAACCGTATGGAGACGACTTCCCTGACCTTCGGCTCGCCTCTCTGGCTTTGGGCGCTGGCGCTGCTTCCCGTGGCGGCGGGCGTGTTCGTGTGGTCGCACCGCCGGGGGAGGGAACTTGTGCAACGGATTGTCGCTCCCCGCCTGCGCGAGCAACTGGCGGGCTCGGTGAGCCTCCCTCGCCGCATGGCCCGCGCCGTGCTTTTGCTTTCGGCGCTCGGGTTCGCTTTTGTCGCCTTGGCCCAGCCGCGCTATGGATTTATCGAGCGGGAAACGAAACAGGAGGGGCGGGACGTGATCGTGGCTATCGACACCTCCAAGAGCATGCTGGCCACAGATATCGCTCCCAGTCGTCTCGTGCGGGCGAAAATGTTCACCCAGGATCTCCTGCGCCTCCTGCAAGGCGACCGCATGGGGTTGATCGCCTTTGCCGGTTCCTCGTTTCTCCAGGCGCCTCTCACGCTCGATTACACCGCTGTGACAAACGCGCTTGAGGAACTCGACACCTCGATCATTCCCCGCGGAGGAACAAATATCGCCGCCGCGATCTCGGCGGCCCGCGAGGCGTTTGGCAAGGCCGAGGGACAGGTCCGCGCGCTGCTGGTGCTCACCGATGGCGAGGAACTGGATGCGGATGGCATTGCGGCCGCCAAAAAGGCCGAGGCCGAGGGCATCCGCATTTTCACCGTGGGCATCGGATCGCCGGAGGGGTCATTGATCCCTGTCACCCTACCCGACGGACGGCGTGATGTCGTGCGCGACAATGCCGGAAAGCCAGTGATGTCGAAGCTCGACGAGTCGCGGTTAAAGGAAATCTCGGCAGCCACCGGCGGGTTTTACACATCGATCGGGCCCGATGCCGCGCGAACGATTTTCCAAGAGGGCATCGAACCGATGGAGCGCGCCGAGATGGGCGTCTTCAGCGCCCGACAACCGATCGAGCGTTTCCAATGGCCACTCGCCGCCGCGGTGGCGTGTCTGACCCTGTCGCTTCTCCCCGGAGACCGTCGGCGTGTGCCCAAAGTTGCCGCCTTGCTCCTCCTCGCCGCCATGCCCGCACAGGCCCAGTCGGGGTTGGATGATTTCCAAAACGGGAATTACGAGAAAGCCTCCGAGGCCTTTCAGGAGGGCCTGAAATCCCAGCCCGGCTCGCACAAGCTCCAGTTCAACGCCGGTGCCGCCGCCTATAAGACTGGCGATTTCGAAAATGCCGTGACGCATTTCACCGATGCCCTTCTCGCCGGGGATCGTCAACTCAAGGAGGACGCCTCCTACAATCTGGCAAACGCCCTCGTGCGGAAAGGCGAGGCCGCCACCGAGCCGGAGGCCAAAAAAACCAACTGGAAAAGCGCGATCGAGCATTACGAGGAAACCCTCCGCCTGAATCCCGAGAATAAAAAGGCGCAGGACAATCTCGAAATCACCAAGAAGCTGCTCGAAGACCTCGAAAAACAACAGCAGCAGCAGGACCAACAGAACGACCAGCAGCAGGATCAAAACAAGGATCAGCAGGACCAAAAGGATCAGGAGCAACAGAAGAACGACCAGCAGCAGGACCAGCAACAGCAGGACGGAGATTCCTCCCAAGACGAGCAGGAGAAGGATCAGCAGGAAAATGATCAACAGCAGCAAGACCAGCAGGAGAACAAAGACCAGCAGGAGAACAAAGACCAGCAGCAGGACGGCGAAAACGAAGACCAGAAAGATGGCGATCAACAGCAGGAGGAGAAAGATCAGCAGCCACAAGACGGCGACAGCAAAAACGAGGCGGACAATGGCGACTCAGATCAACGCCCCGAGCCTGTCCCCACGCCCACTCCCGGCGAGAAAAAGGAAGGCGAACTGAAAAGCTCCGGCGAGCAACCCCAGCCAACCCCAGCCTCGCAGGACCCCGGCGAGGCCGCCGAGGCGGCAGCAGCGGAGGAGAAGGAGGGCGAAATCAGCCCGAACCAGGCGCGCGCGCTTCTCAATTCACTTCGCGGCGAGGAGCAGAAGGTGAACCTCATGGAACAGCAAACCTCGCAAGAGGTCTTGCGCGATTGGTAGAAATGACGACCCGATGAAACACGCACCGCTTCTCCTCGCCTGCCTCCTCGCATTGATCGGCGCGCCAGTGCTCGCCGCGCAGGAGGTGACCGCGGGTTTGAGCAGTCCCTCGACGACCGTAGGCAGGCCGGTGGAGATCGTGGTCACGGTGCGCGGGGTGCGCTCGGCCGACGTGCCGGAAAGAATCGATGTGCCGGGATTGCAAATCCAGTTGTTCGGCCGATCGACGCGCTTCGAGATGCACAATTTGAGTATCACCTCGACGCTGACCTACACCTATTCAGTCACGCCATCGAAGACCGGGGAGTTCGAGATTCCTCCGATCGAGGTGCGCGTCGGAAACAAGACGCTGCGCTCAAATCCTCTCCGTTTGCAGGTGGCGGATGCCGCCGCGATGCCGTTGCCACCGCCCACGATTCCCGGAGGGCAAGCACCACCCATGCCCCCAAGCGCGCGCGGTGGAAACGGTCTGCCGTTTTTCGGCGATCTCGTGCTGTCGAAAAAGAAGGCCTATGTCGGCGAGGTCGTGCCGGCGGAGGTGCGGTTTTATTTCAAGACCAATATCGGTGGCGAGGTGGGCGACCGGCCGAACCTCACCGGCGAGGGGTTCACCGTCCAACGCTTCGCCAACGTGCCAAAGCGCGAGCAGATCGTGAATGGCGAAAACTACATCGTGTTTGCGTTCCAGACAGCCATCAGCCCCGCGAAATCGGGTGAGATCGAGATTCCCGCAGCGACGCTGGACGCCCGACTGCAGGTGCCCGGAAGCGCTCCTCCGGGCTTCGATGACTTTTTCAGGAATTTCGGAGGCATGGTCCCTCCGGGCATGTTCACGAACGCGCAGGATGTCGCTGTTGAGACTCGGCCAATCGCACTGGACGTCGTCTCCTTGCCGAAGGAGGGACGGCCCGAGGATTTTTCGGGTGCGATTGGAAAATTCGAGATCGCCGCCAGCGTGAGCCCTGCGAGGGTCGGACCCGGCGAGCCGGTGACCCTGCGGGTGGTCGTGTCGGGACAGGGAAATTTCGACGCAATGGGTGCGCCGGTGTTGACCGGTGCCGACGAATGGCGTTCCTACCCGCCCACCGAAACCTTCCGCGCGACCGATGCGATCAACTTCTCCGGCGAAAAAACCTATGAATACCTTTTGGTGGCGCGCGCCGACCAAACACAGACGCCAGGGGTGAGATTCACTTCATTCGACCCCTCCACCGGCAACTACGTGGTGCATTCAAAGGATTCCCTGCCGGTCGAGGCACTCGCGGCAAAAGCCACGCCGACGCCTGCGGAGTCAGGTTCCAACGGAAAGGCGCCTCCCGCCACTGCCACCCCCGCACCTGTGATCGCCGAGGCGAAACAAGCACTGGGAGCCTCGAGTTGGAGGCCGTGGATGGAGCAACCCTGGTTCCTCGCGGCAAACGCGGGGGTCGCTTTGCTTTGGGTGGCACTCCTTGCCTTTGGGCTCTTCCGCCTCTCGGCAACCTCTCACGCCGGGATCAATCGCCGTCGCCGCAGGTCGCTCGATGCGCGTCTCGTGGCGTTGGAGAATACCCCCGATGCCGATTTTGCCCAGCAAGCTGTTGAAATCCTGCACGAGGCATTGCAAACGTCCGATTCCCCACTGGGGGCGGCGGTGGCACTGGAGGCCTTCGATGACGACACTGCCACGGCGCTTCGCGACCTGCTCGCACGGCACGACGAATGCAAATACGCTCCCGGCGCCGCGAAGCCGCTCGATCGCGACAGCCGTGCGCGTATTGCCACCGCCTTGAGGAAGACAATCGTATGAATTTCCGCCGTCCGTTTTTCCGTGTGTTCGCGATTCTCCTCGCCGTGCAGGCAACGGGCCTTCTCTCGTGCGCCGATCTGTTGACCGAGGCGAGGGATAGGTTGGCCAACGGTGAACGCGAGGCCGCTGCCGCGTTGTTCCAGCGGCATCTCGACAGCGCGGCGCCGAGTGCCGCGATCTACTATGAACTCGGCCAACTCCAAGACAGTGCCGACAAATCAGCCGACGCCGCGCTGGCCTACAGCCGCACCTTGTTGCTCGATCCGGCGTTCACTCCCGCCCGCGAGGCCCTCCAGGCGGCGAACCGCGATCTTGGTATTCCGACTCCCCCATTGGATTGGCGCGACAAGGTCGCCGCCGCGGTGCCGGCCGATGTGTTGACGGCAGCCGGAGCGCTTGCCTTCTGGGCTGGAGCGTTTCTCCTCCTCGCCCCCCTCCTTTGGAACAAGAAAAACGGCCGCGTAACCGGTGGCTTTCTCCTTGTGCTTGGATCCGCCTCGGTCCTGCTGTCTTGGACTACCGATCCCCGCATCCTCGACGCCCGCGAGGTTATGATCCTCCACGCCACCGGCGCCCCGCTCCAACGCACTCCCACCGAAGACCCCTCTGGAAAAATCACCACCCTCGCCCCCGGCACGCTCATCACTGTCCTCGGCACCAGCGGGCGCTGGTTCCATGGCCAACTCCCCGGAGGCCAGCAAGGCTGGTTCCTCCAGGAAAGCGCCAAGCCCCTCCTCCCCGCACCTCCGCAGTCGGCCAACTCCCCCCGGTAGAGGCGCCTTTTGCCCCTGCGGGTATGAGGTGAGACATATGGAGCGCGAGGATTCCACGTGAGAGGCTCATAAGATCTGAAATAGAAACACCGCCACAAGCGGGCGCTTGTGGCGGCGGTCTATCAGTGTCCAAGGATGAGATGTGCCATGGTCCGCTGCGAAGCATAGCGGGATCTTTGCGGAACTCTTAGATTCTCAAGCGGAGTTGATCTTTTTTCTCTCTCCCCAAGCGGTCTTGAAGGAGAGTGCCTCAGCGAGGCGAGGTAGATGTCTCCTTGCGTTCCGGGTAGGGGAAAAAATCGTGACGTGCTGAAAAAAAGTCTTGTCGTCGAAGAATCCCCCGATAGGTTTGAAATCGTTCTGGGGGGAACAACAGCCCGTTGCGACAATCGTCGCGACGGGCTGTAACTTTTTGGGGATGTCGCATGCGGGGAGTTTTCCCGCCGTGAAAAACCTCTTCATCCGCTGCTGCGGGGTGCATAGTTTCCAGCGAGATGCATTTGAATGAAGCTGTCCGATACCTCGATGAACTCCTGCAAACATCGGTGGTGGGCGATTATCCGCAGGCGAAAAACGGGTTGCAGGTGGAAAATTCCGGCGGGTTGTCGCGGATCGGGGCGGCGGTGGATGCGACCGAGGCGGTGATCCGCGATGCGGCTGATGCCGGGGTGGATTTTCTGGTGGTTCACCACGGGTTGTTCTGGAGCGGCTTGGCGCCGGTGACGGGGGCGAACTACAGGAAGATGCGATTACTCATGGAGGCGGACATGGCTGTCTACAGTTCTCATCTGCCGCTCGACATTCATCCGCAGGTCGGCAACAACGCGCTGCTGGCCGCTGCGGTGGGGCTCGAGGGCGGGCAGCCTTTTTTCGAGTCGTTCGGCCAGCGGATCGGGTTGATGTTCGATGCCGAGATGAACCGCGAGGTGTTGAGGGACCACTTGGAGCGCGCGGTCGGCGGTTCGGTGCATTTGGCGCCGGGAGGTCCGGTGGTGGCGCGCAAGATCGGCGTGGTAACCGGCGGGGCGGGAGGCGATGTGGTGAAAGCGGCTGCGGCCGGGGTCGACACGTTCATCACGGGCGAGGGGCCGCATTGGTCCTACACGGCGGCAGAGGAGGCGGGGGTGAATTTGTTTTATGCCGGGCACTATGACACCGAGACGTTCGGGGTGAAGGCGCTTGCCGAGTTGCTGGCCAGGAAGTTCGCGCTCCCGTGGCAGTTTATCGACCACCCGACCGGGTTGTAGGTGTCGATTTTTTTGCATGCATCAAGGTGGTTTTTTACTCCATTCTGCAACCTGTTGCAGGAGAGTTGCTCGATTGAGATGGTGCGGGAATTGCTTCAGCTCGCAGCCTGTCAGTGCGGGGGGATTTTTTCCTCGCAGGAACCAGCGCGCCCAATAAAACCAAGTATCAGATTTTATGAAAAAGACGAAAACCGCCGACGAGGCCTTTGCCCAGGAAATCCTCCACCAGTTGAAGTTCGGACTCGCCCGCGATTCCATGAACGCCTCCAAGCGCGAGTGGTGGATCGCCACTTCCAAGGCTGTGCAGAACAAGGTGATCGAGCGCATGATGAAAACCCTCGCCGTGCACAACGAGGCGAATGTGAAGCGAGTGTATTATCTCTCCATGGAGTTCCTGATGGGGAGGCTTTTTGTGAACAACATGATTTGCGCCGGCGTGCTTAAAGAGGTCACTGAGGCACTCGAGAGCCTCGGACACACGCTCGATGAGGTGCGGAACGAGGAATACGACATGGCGCTTGGCAACGGGGGCTTGGGGCGCCTTGCCGCGTGTTTCCTCGATTCGCTCGCCACGCTCGACCTGCCGGCGGTGGGCTACGGCATCCACTACGAATACGGTCTGTTCAAGCAGGAGTTCCGCAACGGCCATCAGGTCGAGTTGCCCGATGCTTGGATTCAATTCGGCTCTCCTTGGGAAATTATCCGCCCCCAATACATGACGGAAATTCCGCTCTACGGGCATATCGAGGCTGTCGCGACCTCGGACGGGCGCACGCGCTCGGAGTGGGTCGACTGCAAGAAGATGATCGGGGTGCCGTATGACATTCCGATCCCCGGTTTTGGCACGGAGACGGTGAATTTCCTCCGCCTGTGGGAGTCGAGGGCTTCCGAGGAGTTCGACTTCGAGGCATTCAACCGGGGCGGCTATGAGCAGGCCGTGCATGAGAAAAACGTGGCGGAGACGGTCAGCAAGGTTCTTTACCCGAACGACAGCACCGAGGCCGGCAAGGAACTGCGCCTTGTGCAGCAGTATTTCTTCGTGGCGTGCTCGCTCAAGGACATCATTCGCCGCTACAAAACAAGCAACGAGTCATGGGACAATTTCCATGAAAAGGTGGCGATCCAACTCAACGACACGCACCCCGCCATCGCGATCGCGGAACTCCAGCGCACACTGAACGACGATCACGGGTTGTCGTGGGAGGAGGCATGGGGCATCGTCACCAAAACCTTCGCCTACACGAACCACACGTTGCTTCCCGAGGCGCTTGAGAAGTGGAGCGTGGGCCTGTTCCGCAAGGTGCTGCCGCGGCATTTGGAGATCATTTTTGAAATCAACAAGCGCTTTCTCGAGGAGGTCCAGGCCAAGTGGCCCGGCGATATGGGCCGGGTGCGCGCCTTGTCGTTGATCGAGGAGGGACAGGTGCAAATGGTGCGCATGGCCCATCTGAGTGTGGTGGGAAGCCATTCGGTGAACGGCGTGGCCGCGCTGCACACCAAGCTGCTCAAGAAGGAACTCTTCCCCGACTTCGACGCCATGTATCCCGGCAAGTTCAACAACAAGACGAACGGCATCACGCCCCGCAGGTGGTTGCTCGCGTGCAACCCGCGCCTCTCCGACCTGATCGCCTCGCGGATCGGGCACGGCTGGGAACGCGATCTGGACAAGCTGCGCAAGCTCGAGCCGTATGCCGAGGATGCCGAGTTCCGCGAGGAGTTCATGGCGGTGAAGCTCGCCAACAAGAAGCGGTTGGCCGGTTATATCGCAGACGAGTGCGGGATCGAAGTGGATCCCGCGGCGATGTTCGACGTGCAAATCAAGCGTCTGCACGAATACAAGCGCCAGCATTTGAACCTGCTTCACATCCTCGCGCTCTACCGCCGCCTGTTGCAGAACCCGGACCTCGACATCGCGTCGCGCGTGTTCATTTTCGCGGCCAAGGCAGCCCCCGGCTACGATATGGCGAAGTTGATCATCAAAGCCATCAACTCCGTCGGGGCCAAAATCAACGTCGACGAGCGGATCAAAGGGAAGCTCAAGGTCGCCTTCATGCCGAACTACCGCGTGTCGCTGGCCCAGCGCATCGTGCCGGCGGCGGACCTCTCCGAGCAAATCTCGACCGCCGGCAAGGAGGCCTCGGGCACCGGAAACATGAAGCTCGCCCTCAATGGCGCGCTGACCATCGGCACGCTCGATGGGGCGAATGTGGAAATCCACGAGGAGGTCGGTGACGAGAACATCTTCATCTTCGGAAACACCGTCGAGCAGGTCCGCGAGCTCACGGCGGCGGGCTACAATCCCGCCGACTACTACAACGCCAATCCCGAATTGGCGGCGGTGATCGACTGGTTGGCCTCGGATTATTTCACCGGCGACGAGGGCCATGACATCCTCACGCCCCTCCGCGATAATCTCCTTTACCACGATCCCTTCCTCTGCCTCGCGGACTTCGAGTCGTATTGCGCCACACAGGACAAGGTGTCCGTGGCCTTCCGGGACAAGCCGCGCTGGTCGAAAATGGCGATCCACAACACCGCGAGAGTCGGCAAATTTTCAAGCGATCGCACGATTGCCGAATACGCGAAGGAGATTTGGAAATTGCCGTCGGTGAAGGTGAAATAGCCGCTTGATCCGACGCCTCCGATCCGAGGCGAGATTCGAGGTGATTCCCGACTGGTCAAAAACCTTTGGCCGGGCGGAGATTTTGCTAATTGTTGCATTACTTTCTCCCTGGGGCATTCTACTTACTGAACTGGAGAAAATCTTATCGATATCACGCTACAACTGGAATCAATCCTGAAAGCCGAGAAGAGGGAAAATCTTCTCAAAAACTTTTTGGATGAGGGGGTTGATGATGCGGTGCTCGGTTATCTGACCGATGCTGATCTGAAGGATATTGGTGTCAGCCGGATTGGTGACCGCCGCCGCTTGTTGGCCGCTTTTGCAAAACTCGCGCAAGAGGATGGATTCCGGGTCGCCACGCCCATGCCCAAGGCCAGTGCGACGAATCCACACATCAACAGCATTGGCATGCCCTTCGTGCCGATCCCGAGATTCCAGACCATCGTTGGCGTGTATCCAATCAAGGTCGCCGAATACAAATCCTACTGTCAGGAAAAGGGCACGCCGTTTCCCGACCAAGCAAACCCCACAGCGGAGAACCACCCGGTGGTGAACGTCACGTGGCACGAATGTATCGACTACTGCCTGTGGTTGACCGCCAAGGAACGCGACGCCGAGTTGATCGGCGACGATCAGTTCTACCGGTTGCTGACCGATCTTGAATGGAGTTCGGCGGTCGGTCTGCCCAACGAAAGTGAGGACACGCCTGCTGAGCGCAGCAAACAAAAGCCCGTTTACCCGTGGGGACCGGCCTACCCCCCACGCAAAGGCGTCGGCAACTACCACCCTTCGCTCAGGTGCGATGATTACGATTTCACGTCCCCGGTCGATGCCTTCCCCCCGAATGAACGTGGCATTTACGACTTGAGCGGAAATGTGTGGGAGTGGTGCATGGACAACTTCAACACCTCCCGCACCTACCACACCCTCCGTGGCGGGGCTTGGGATTTCTACGGAAGCGGACTCATGTCTTCCGCCCGCAACGCCAACGACCCCTTCGGCAAGGGAACAAGCGTCGGTTTTCGCATCGCGCTGGCGATGCAGGACACGTTTTCAAAGAAAAAATAAAATCTCCTCCTGCGTTCTGGCCCGTAGCGGAACGTTGAAAACGTTTCGAGGGTGGGAGGTGTGGCGAGGTCAGTGGCGGTCGAAAGCCGATCCGGCTTCTGCTACGGGATTTTGCTACGGGGATATTTTATTCCGATTTCTGGATCCACTCCCGGAGGCCGTTGTCATTTTCGACTTCGATCCACTCGTCGTTGAAGGCCATCTTTTGGGCCATGGCGGCCTGCTTTTTCTGAATGTCCGTGAGTGGCACCTTGAGCCTGGCGGCTTCGGCTTTCATGAGCGCCATGCGATCGGCGTTTTCCGCGCTCACCGTGGCTCTTGCCCAGTCGCCGTAATCGCCCGGGGGATCGACGCGGAGTGACAGGAGTCCATCGCCGCCCTCGCCAGCGACGCGGGAGTTTTTCAAGGCCTGAACCTCCGTCATGCGGTTGCGGCGGGTGGTGGCGGGATCTGCTGCCGGTTTGGCGGAGTCCGTTTTTTCGGTTTGCTCTCCGGAGTGCTGATACACATCGATTCGCATGTCGATTTCCACCTTCACGGGTTCCGGGGTGGAGAGATTGACTGTCGGTGTGGCGCACGAGGAAAGAAGGAGTGCTGCCGAAATCGGGCTCAGGTGTTTCATCATGGTGACAAGGTCTCGCCAGGCGGATTCGATGGGGCACCGTCGGCATGGAGATTTACTGTGAATTTGCGGGAACCGAGCGGGCCTTGCAACTTCAAGTCGAGCACGCCCTGCCCGCCGGCGAAGGACAATCTCCCGCCGCCGCTGTCGTAGTCGAAATCGCGCAGGTTCTCGAGGGCCACGCGCATGGCGCTTTTCTTGAGGCCCGACCATTCCTCTGGAATGCGCGCCAGCAGGTCGTCGATCTTGCGGATTTCCATGCGGCCGGGTTCCGGCGCGCTGTAGGTTCCCGCGATCCGGTCGATCTCGCGGGCGCGGGCGTTTGTCTGGAGCACAATATCCAGCGGTCCGCTCAAGCTGAAATTCTCGGGCGCGATGACATCAGTGAGGCTCTTGAGGTCGATCGCGGTGCCGCTGAACCATCCGATCCACGGCGAGGCGTCCTCGAAGAAAAAGCTCAGGCCGCCGCCGATGATGCCCGAGTAGATCAAGCCACCGAATTTGGCATGGATGCCGCTTCGGTCGAAGGTTGCGGAGACCCACGCGTCCTCAGCGACATATTGGCGCCAACGCAATTTGGAGATTCCCACGGTGCCGACGATGTTCTCGACGCCATTGTCCGGAGGATGGGAAAACAACAGTTCGCCGGGCTTGGTCTCGAACTCGATCTGGTAGGCGGGGAATTTGTATTCGTGCGCCGGGATTTCCAAGCCTCCTTTCAACGAGAGCGAGGCCAGGTCGTTCAGCGCGACATTTTCGGCGGTGGTGTGGAAATTCAGCGGCAAGCCGTATTGTCGTCCACCGGCGCCTCCCACAACGAGGCTGCCGAAGGCCACTTCGAGCCGCTGGATTTTCCAGCCCGGCCCGGCGCCGCTTTTCATATCGCCTCCGAAGCGATTGCGTGCCTCTTCCATGTAGAGAAACAAGTCCTCCCCGACATGGACGACGGGGTGCAGGATTTTCACCTCCTCAAGCTCCGAGCGAAGGATGCCGGCCAGTGTGAACCCGAGGAACACGCTTCGCAGCGTCAGCACGTGGGTGAACGGATCGATGGGGGAGGGCACGAGGATGTCGGCGAGTTCGACGGTCTGCATCGTTCCGCCAAGTTCCCTCGTCATCTCCGCGGGCGAGAGGTCGGCGAGAAGGGTATTGATGTAAAACGTCGCATCGCCGGAATCCTGCCAAGCGTTGTTTCCGAGAAACGCTTTCAGGCCACTGATTCCAACAGAACCGATCCTCCACATGGCGGCAGCTCCTCCGGTATCGCTTTGTGAAGGAATCTTTCCTCTGGCTGCTGTCAGTTGCTCGAGGGCGGATCCCAAGGCGAGCAAGCCGCCTTTTACATCGACCGAGCGCAACTCGAACTTCCCGAACATCTCGGCCGGCGCGCCCGAGATTCTTGCCAGGTCGAGCACCAGAAACGGCCGATCTGCTCCCGTGGCGGAAGCCTGCACATCCCACAACACCAACTCCACCGAATCGGTTTTCGCCGAGCTGACATCCGACCAGTCCAGGCTGAAGTTCGCGCGCACCGTTGGCATCCCGGCCCCCTCGTAGATAACTTGCCCGAAATCGCAGACGATACGGCGGATCGCCAGCGGCGCGCCGGCCGCCTCCATTTCCGGAAGCACCCCCGACCAGCCCGGCGAGATCCGCACCAGCGGGTTCTCCAGGCGCAATTCGCCGATTTGCCGGCGGGCAAGATCCTCGAAGCCGAACACCGCCTTCCCCCGTTCGAGGCGCACCAATTCACGGCCGGTCACAGGATCCGCGATCACGAGGTTGGAAAAAACCAATTCGCCCGGGGCGTCCATTCGCACGTCCTGCACATCGACCTGCGCGCCGGGCAGAGATGTTTTCAACGCCTGCCTGGCGACCGGAGTGAGGTCCACGGAAGACAACCAATACAGCGCCGCGCCAGTTGTGACGATCAACACCGCAGCGGCAGACAGCACCCAATATGTCGGGAACCGCCTCTTCGCCCTCGGCAGATTCACAGCCATGGGAGACCCCCTACCGCTGGCGTGCGCGGGAGACTTCCTCGAAGAGATCGACGATGCCGTCGTCCACCCTCAGGTCGATCAGCTTCCACTCGCCGCCGTTGCGGTAGAAATAAAACCGCCAGCGCAGAGGGCTGTCCTCGTTCAGCGACACGCAGGTCTGCCGGTGCAGCGCTTTGCCGACGCTCATCGAGTCAACCACCTCATAGCCTGTCACCGGCCCGAAATTGTCGATCGCCGCCTGGGTGCGCTCCTTGAATTCCTTCGCGCTCTCGGGGCGGCCGGGAATATTGATGATCTTCGACAAATCCGAATACGCCTCGTCCAGCTTCCCCTCCTTGAGAAACGCGAAAAACCGGTCGATCGTCGCTGCAGGGCCTTTGGCCGAGGCATCCTCCGGGGCGGGCTGCGGGGACGTTGGAAAGACCAGACGTTTCTTCCCCTCCTGAGCGCCGAGGGAGGCGGCGGAAAGCAACAGGACGAGCGCAAAGGAATAGAATCTCATAGGCAAGACATGATGTCTTTTCTCGGTCGGCGCAAGGCCCGCCTCAACCCCCCACCAATTTCTCCACCCGCTCCATGGTGTCCCTGAGGGCCCTGTAGCCGAAGTGGCCCTGCCGCGACCGCAGCAATTCCGCGCCCCTCCAACGCGCCACAAGTTCCTCGAGATCGGTGATCGGAGAGATTCTGTCATAAACGCCGCCGGTGACCACGATGAAGGCCGGATCGCAGAGCGGGATGCCGTGGAGCGGCGAGCCGAGATGCTCGAGTTGGCGTGTGTTGCCGGGCAGGTGGCCCTTCGCCCGCAACGCGCGCCGCATCATGGCCGAGCCGGGGCTTTCCCACACAGCCTTCTTGGTGTTCACGATCGGTTGGATCAGGGCGAGAAACCGGAAGCCCGGCTCCAAAAACGACAGCAGGGCGCCATTCCAGCCCCCGTAGCTCGTCCCCAGCAATCCAAACTCCCCAGTGCCACGCGCCCGCAGCAGGTCCATCAACTGCCGCAGTTCGACCACCGCCTGCCTGATCCCCTCGGCGTTGCGCACAAGGTTCGCAGTGACGGCTAACTCGCCATTCATGGTTCGCGCTGGTGTGCGCGAGTAGTGATATGGCAGGTGAGGAAAGACGACTCCCCACCCGCGGGCGTTGAACCAAGACGCAAGGCGGCGGTAGCCGATATCGCTCGCGCTCATCAAGGCATGGAGGATCAACACGGTCGGCGCGCCGGTTTTCTCCGCCGGATAGTGCCGCACATGCACACGATCGTTTTCCGCGTGTCCGCTCGGCCTGGGGCTTTCCCACTCGATCCACCCATCGCCGAAAACCGGGTTCTTTACAGGTGGCATCTCAAAAAAATCCTCGCGCTCCATCGAGGCGCACTGCGCAAGGTAGTCATCCAACGCGCCCGGAGTGCAGGTGTCGGCCCGCCGCCGCCATTGGACGAGATGCATCATGTTGCACATCGCCCCGTCGACCATCCAAGCGAGTGAGCGCTCGTAAATCCCCTTCATGGCTCGCGCATGCGTTCCTGCGGGGAGTGGGGGAGATCGTCCTCTGCGAGCCCGCAGTCGGCCATCAATCGATCCTTCAACGCGACCAATGCCGCCGCTGTGTCGTCTCGCAAGCGCCCGCGCGCCGCTCCACGACCGGCTCCCGCAAGTGGCTCCACCGGATCGCCCACGGCGATGTAAACCCTCGCCCGCCGCCAAGGGAGCCAGTTTTTCGCGTTGTAAAGCCGCTCGCTGCCGAGAATCACGACCGGCACAACCGGGCAACCGGCTTTTGTCGCCAGCAGAAACGCGCCTTCGCGCATTTCCGCCCCCGAGAGGATCGAGCGCACTCCGTCGCGGATGCCCCCCTCGGGAAACACGCCGATCATTCGTCCCAGTTCCAGTCGCCTGAGCGCATGACGCAGCGCTGTGCGGTCATCGCCTGTCCTATCCACGGGAATCACATCGAGCCAGGTGAACACCGCCCGCGACCACGACGCGCCGAACAACTCCGCCATCGCGATCCAATCGATCTTTCGCGGCAGCCAACCGCTTAAAAACGGCGGGTCGAAGTGGCTGATGTGGTTCGACACCATGACACACGCCCCCTTTGGGATTGTTCCATAGACGCGCAGGGTGGTGCGCGATCCAAAATGAAGGAACCAGCGGAGGCCAGTGACCACCACGTGGTAGAACACCCTGTGGAACGCGGCGCGGAACATGGTGGCTAAGGTGCTGGCTGGGTAAAATACCGCTCCTGCTTCGCGCTGATCGGGTGGCCTAGTTTTTTTAACACCAGCAGCATGTCCTCCCAGACCTTACGTTTTTCGGTGATCGACTGGTTCCTGAGCAGGTAAGCGGGGTGGTAGGTCACCATGACGGGCACCTCGCCGAAGGCCAGCCACGCGCCGCGCAGTTCCCGCATCGGCCGTGTCTCGCCCAGCAACCCCTCGGCCGCCGTGGCGCCAAGCGCGACGATTGCCTTTGGTTGGACAAGTCCGATCTGCTCGCGCAGCCACGGCAGGCAAGTCGCCATTTCCGCGGGACGCGGTTTGCGGTTGCCGGACTCCCCTTCGGGCATGTCGGGGCGGCATTTCAGCACATTGGCGATGAAAATATCGTCCCTCGTGAACCCCATCGCCTCGATGATCTTCGTCAACAACTGGCCGGCCCTGCCGACAAAGGGTTCGCCCTGCTCGTCCTCGTCCGCACCCGGCGCCTCGCCGACAAACATGAGGTCCGCCTTGCGATTCCCGACCCCGAAGACCACCTGGGTGCGCGACTTGACCAAATGCCGGCACTTTTCACACCCCTTCACAGCCTTCTCGAGTTCTTCCCATGTCCAGACACGCTGAGGAGAAGCCTCTGCGGCTTCCTGCGGGGGCGTTGACACCCCTTGGGCGGCAACCTCCTTCAGCAGTTTTCGCAGGGCCTTGCCCGAGGCGGCGGGCGGCGGTTTGATCCCGTCGCGGATTTCCTCAAGCATGGGGAGGGTTTGTGCGAGGGCCTGATGGAAAACATCGCTCATGGGCGCAGGGAAGTAGCAGAGGGCACCGGATCGGGCCAGATTTTGCTGCGGCGGCGAGGAATTTTGTTTTACCGCCGAGGCCCGCCCGCCATACTCATGCCACCTTTTTTCTCACCATGGCAAAATCCGACGACAACACCGACAAAGCTCAGGCCGCGCGCCTCAAGAACCTCGACCTCGCCCTCCAACAAATCGAAAAAGACTACGGCAGCGAAGCGATTCGCCGCCTTGGCGACGCCACCGTCTCCCCAGTCGAAAGCATCCCGACCGGCAATATCATGATCGACCGCGCGCTCGGCGTGGGCGGGTTTCCCCGCGGGCGCATCATTGAAATCTACGGCCCGGAAAGCTCTGGCAAAACGACGCTCACGCTCACCGCCATCGCGCAGGCACAGAAACTCGGCGGCCTCGCGGCGTTCATCGACGTCGAGCACGCGCTCGACCCGAACTACGCCCGCAAGCTCGGCGTGAACCTTGACGAACTCCTTGTTTCCCAGCCCAGTTCGGGCGAGGAGGCCCTCCGCATTTGCGAAACGCTCGTCCGCTCGAACGCCATGGATATCATCGTGCTCGACTCCGTGGCGGCGCTCGTCACGAAATCCGAACTCGAAGGTGAGATTGGCGACGCTGTGGTCGGTGCCCAGGCCCGCCTCATGAGCAACGCTCTCCGCAAACTCACCTCGTTCATCTCGAAGGCAAACACCATCTGCCTTTTCACCAACCAAATTCGCGAAAAAATCGGCGTCATGTTCGGTAACCCCGAGACGACTCCCGGCGGCAAGGCCCTCAAATTCTACTCGAGCATCCGCATCGACATCCGCCGCATCGGGGCGATCAAAAATGGCGATGGCGGTGTCTCTGGAAACCGCACCAAAATAAAGGTCGTCAAAAACAAGGTCGCCCCGCCCTTCACCGAGGCGGAATTTGACATCATGTATAACGAGGGCATCTCCAACACCGGTTCGCTCCTCGACCTCGCCCTTGAAAAAGGCGTCGTTGAAAAACGCGGTTCCTGGATCAGCTACAAGGGCAGCCAACTCGCCCAAGGCCGCGACGCCGCCAAGGAAGTCCTCAAAGCCGACGCTGCAATCTACGCCGATATCGAGGCCGAAGTCCTCGCCCACCTGAACAAGGCCTGAAGCTCCGGCGGCAGTTCTTCGGATTCTTGTGGCGGAAGCCAGAACGGCTTTCGGTTCCCGTGCACCGGGTTCTCTCGGCCTGCCAGTCGAAACGTTTTTAACGTTCCGCTACCAAGCTTTCGACTGACGTCCGCTCGCTTGGCAACCCGACGGGGCCGCAAAAAATTTGTCCGATCGGACAAAAAAGTTGCGGCCGGGCGGGAGGGTGTCAGCCGACTGGCGGGGTTTCGAGTTTGTAGCCGCCTTCGATGATCGATGCGGGGAGCGGTTGGCTTTCCTCGTTGGGGATCATGACTTCGATGTATGCTGCGGAATCGGCCGAGGCGATGCGCTCAAGGGCGGCGTCGAGTTCGGCAACGGTGGCGACTTTTTCCACAATCCAACCCTTGCACCCGAAGGCTGCCGGGAGGAGGTGGTAGTTGACAGGGGCGAGGTTGTCGTATTCGTGCCCGCGCTCGCTAATGACATCCTCGACGCCGTAGATGCCGTTGTTAAGGACGAAAATGCAGGGTTTGACGCCGTAGCGGCCCATGACAGCGAGTTCGTTTAGGGTCAGTTGGTGCGAGCCGTCGCCGGTGACAAGCCAAGTGCGGCCGGATGTTTTCGCCATCGCCACGCCCAAGCAGGCGGGGGTTCCCCAGCCGATCGATCCCCAGAGTCCCTGGCCCTCGGCATCAACTCCGCCAGGCAGGAGCAGTTTGTTCAAATGTGTCATGCAAGTGCCGGTCTCGATCACGAGGGTGTCCCCGCTGCGGAGTTGTTTTTGGAGGCGCGGGTAGAACGAGGCGGAGCCGAGGGCATCGGAGGCCGCGCCCACGAGCGGCATCGGGGCCGGTTTGGGCCAGGTGCTGGCTGGGCGTGTGGCGGTCTGCGCCGTGAGCGCCTCGAGAACATCGTCCAGCGCGGCGCTGAGAAACACCTTGTCGCCGGCCTTGATCCAGTTGTCCTGGATGCTGATCAGCTTGGAGGGATCGATATTGCTGGTCCACAGGCCAGTGTTGAGTTCGGTTTGGACGATGCCGCCGAGATCGAGCACGAGGTCGGCCGAGGCCACCGCTTCGCAGACTTCCTTCGAGCTGGACCAGTCGCCGGCATAGAGGCCGATGAATTGGGGCATGGACTCGTCAACGGTGCCCTTGTCGTTTGGCATGACCGCGACCGGGATGTTCGCCTTTTTGATGAACTCCATGGCGCGGTCGGCGACACCATATCGCGAGGTGAGGGCGGTAACGATGGCCACGGGATTGCTGGCATCCGAGAGGCGTTTGAGGATGGTGGCCACGGCGGCGTCGAGTTCCTTGCGGTTGCTCTGCTGGCGTTTGATCGATGCGAGGGGCTTGCCGGTGACGGGGGTTCCGATGACCGGCATGATGCCGTGCACTTCCGAGATGACGATGTAGGCCGGCATGCTCAGGCGCAGGGCCTCGCGGATGACGCGCTCGAGTTCGTCGATGCAATTGTCGGGGGTGAGCACGGCGCTCACGCAACAGGCCGCGGCGGAAAGAGACTGGAATCGGTCGTAGACGGTGTCGCCGAGGTTGTGGTGGGTGATCAGTCCCTGGTGCTGGATGCGTTCGCTGGGCATGCCGACGAGGTGGAAGACCGGGAGGCGGTGTGCCTTGCTGCCCATGACGCCGTTGATCGCAGAGAGTTCACCCACGCCGTAGGTGGTGGAGAGGATGGCTGCGCCACGGATGCGAGCGTAGCCGTCGGCGGCATACGAGGCATTGAGTTCATTGGCACAGGCGACCCACTGGATGCCGGGAACCTGCTCGGCGGCGTCATCGATGGAGAAAGCATAATCGCCGGGAACGCCGAAGATTCTGTTGATGCCGAGTTGGGACAGGCGGGCAAGAGTGTATTGGGCGACGGTGGGGCTTGTGGTGCTCATGGATGTATTTTTTTTCGTTTGGGTTATGCGAAAAAACGGGCTGTCGTTTTTCAGGATTCACTAGAAACGGGGGGTCGGCGGGTAGCAAGTTTTGTTGTCGAATAAATCCCAGAGCATCCAAGCGCGACTCGGAGCCGCCGGAAATTCGAGCGTCCGGAAGGGATGCTGGATTTTCGTGGCGCGAACCGTATGATCCCGGCGAATGAAATACATTTTTGTGACGGGTGGCGTGGTGAGTTCGTTGGGAAAAGGCCTTGCGGCGGCATCGCTCGGCACCCTTCTCGAGCGGCGGGGGTTGCGCGTGGTGCTGCAGAAGCTCGATCCGTATCTGAATGTGGATCCGGGGACGATGAATCCGTTTCAACACGGCGAGGTGTATGTGCTCGCCGACGGTGCCGAGACTGATCTTGATCTCGGCCACTACGAGCGGTTCACCAATTGTGTGCTGACGCGCTCGAACAATCTCACAAGCGGCCAAGTCTACGAGACCGTTCTGGCCAAGGAACGGCGAGGAGACTACCTCGGCAAGACGGTGCAGGTGATTCCGCATGTCACCGACGAGATCAAGAACCGCATCCGCGAGGTCGCTGCGCAGTCCGGCGGGGACATCCTGATTACCGAGATCGGCGGAACGACCGGCGACATCGAGGGCCTGCCATTCTTGGAGGCGATCCGGCAATTCATTCTCGAGGTCGGAGCCGGAAACGCGATCATCATGCATGTCACCTTGGTCCCGTTCATCAAGGCCGCCGGAGAGTTGAAGACCAAGCCCACGCAGCAGAGTATCGCCAAGTTGCGCGAGATCGGCATCCAGCCGCAGGTCTTGATTTGCCGCACCGAGATGCCGCTGGACCAAGACACGCGCGAGAAGTTGTCGCTGTTTTGCAACGTGCCGCTGGATGCCGTGGTCGAGGCGGGGGATGTCGAGCACACGATCTACGAGGCGCCGTTGAATCTGTTCGAGGAGGGCTTGGACGCGACGGTCTGCCGGTTGCTGGGGCTGGAAACGCCGGAGCCCGACCTGACAGATTGGAGGCGGTTTGTCGAGCGCGTGGTGGCTCCCAAAAAACGGGTGCGGATCGCGGTGGTCGGCAAATACATCGAGCTGCAGGACGCCTACAAGAGCATCTACGAATCGCTCACGCATGCCGGAGCGTCGTTGGATTGCGGCATCGACATGGTGCTGGTGGACGCCGAGGACATCGGGATGGAAGGGGCGGACAAATACCTGCGCGGGGTCGCGGGGGTGCTTGTTCCCGGCGGGTTCGGCGACCGCGGAGTCGAGGGAAAATCAAGTCGGTGCGCTATGCCCGCGAGTCACGCACGCCGTATCTCGGCCTGTGCCTCGGCATGCAGGTGGCGACGATCGAGTTCGCGCGGAATGTGTGTGGTCTTGCGGATGCGAACAGCACGGAGTTCGATCCCGACACGACCAATCCGGTGATCACGATCCTTGAGGAGCAGCGTGATGTGACCGACAAGGGCGCCTCGATGAGGCTTGGCACCTGGAAGACGAAGATTCTCGAAGGCACGCACGCCCACCATGTCTACGGAAAGACCGAGGCCATGGAGCGCCACCGGCACCGCTACGAGTTCAACATGGCCTACCGCGCTGCGCTGGAGGAAAAGGGATTCGTAATCGCGGGCACCTCGCCGGACGGCGATCTGGTCGAGTTGATCGAGTTGAAGGACCATCCGTGGTTCATCGCGTGCCAATACCATCCCGAGTTCCAATCCAAGCCTAACGCGCCGCATCCGCTCTTCCGCGGATTCCTTTCGGCCTCGCTCGCCCATGAGGATTGATCCGGCGTGGCGGGCTGTTCCGCAGAACGCGCGATGAGTCGTCCGAAACGCATCGGTATCACGCTGGGAGATCCCTCCGGGGTTGGTCCCGAGGTTGTCGAGGCCGCCTTGGCATCTATCGCGCCGACCGAGGGCGTTCACTTCGAGATTGTCGGTTCGGCGGCGGTGCATGAGCCCGGCAAGCCCACTCCGGCATCTGCCCGTGCCGCGTTGGATGCCCTCGAGGAGGCCTCGCGGCGATTGAATGCCGGCGCGTGGGATGCGGTGGTGACTGGGCCGGTGTGCAAGCATGCGATGAAGGCGTGCGGGTTTGAGTTTCCCGGGCAGACCGAGTTTTTCGCGGCGAGGTCGGGAACGAGGGATTTCGCGATGTGCCTGACTGGAGGTGCGCTGACGGTGGCACTGGTGACGGCGCATGTGCCCCTCTCGAAGGTTGCGGGAGCAATCACCACGGTCGAGGTGGTCAGGGTGGGGCGCCTGTTGAGGGAGTTCCTTTTAAGGCGCGGGGTCGTGAATCCAAGGATTGCCGTGGCAGGATTGAATCCCCATGCCGGCGAATCCGGCGATCTTGGCACGGAGGAGGGGGAAATCATCGCGCCGGCGGTCGAGGAATTGTGCGGCATCGGGAGGTTTGAGGGGCCGCTTTCGCCCGATACGGTGTTCCACCAGGCAGTGGAGGGCCGCTACGACGGTGTGCTGTGCATGTATCACGACCAGGGCCTGATCCCGCTGAAGCTGCATGCCTTTCACGAGGGGGTGAATGTCACTCTCGGTCTGCCCTATGTGCGGACGAGTCCTGATCACGGCACGGCATTCGATCTCGCTGGCCGGGGCGTTGCGAGGCCCGACAGCATGCGCGCCGCTCTCGCCTTGGCGGTTTCATTGGCTTGAAGTCCGGATTTTCGTCTCGCCAAGCGGGGATTGGGGTTTTTTACTACGTGCCCAATTTTTTCCAATCAGCCCTATGAAAACCAAAAAGCCCACACCCAAGAAATCCGCCACCGCACCCGAACGCGGCAAAGTCATGAACGGAGCGGAGATTCTGGTCGAATGCCTCGAGCGCGAGGGAGTGGAGGTGATTTTTGCGTATCCGGGTGGATGCTCGATGCCGATCCACCAAGCGCTCACGAAAACAAAAAAAATCCGCACGATTCTGCCTCGGCACGAACAGGGTGGTGTTTATGCGGCTGAGGGGTATGCGCGCGTGTCTGGCAAGCCCGGCGTGTGCATGGCGACCTCAGGGCCCGGAGCGACAAATCTTGTCACGGGCATCGCCGACGCGTTCATGGATTCGATTCCGCTGGTGGCGATCACCGGCCAGGTCCCGCAGGAAATGATCGGCCGCGGAGCGTTCCAAGAGACCGATGTGTTCGGCATGACGCTTCCGATCGTGAAGCACAGCTATCTTGTCTGGGACATCAACGAGATTCCGCGCATTGTCAAAGAGGCGTTCCACATCGCCAACTCCGGCCGCCCGGGCCCAGTGTTGATCGACATCCCGAAGAACATCCAGAACCAGACCACGCAGCCGATTTTCCCGAAATCCGTGTCGCTTCGCGGGTATAAGGAAGAGCCCAAGGCAGATGACGTCGCGCTCCATGAATTGATCGGACTGGTCAAGCAGGCGAAGGCGCCAATGATTTATTGCGGTGGTGGTGTGATCAGCGGCGGGGCCTCCGCCGAATTGCTCGAGTTCGCCGAGCGCACCCAGATTCCGGTGGCCACCACGCTCATGGGCATCGGTTGCTTCCCCGAGTCGCACCCTCTCTCTCTGAAGTGGCTCGGCATGCACGGCACGGTCTACGCGAACAACGCGGTGAACGAGGCCGACCTGCTGCTGGCAATCGGCGTGCGCTTCGACGACCGCGTGACTGGCAAAGTCGAGAAATTCTGCGAGCACGGCACGATCGTGCATATCGATATCGACAATTCCGAGATCAACAAAAACAAGGTCGTGCGCCTGCCGATCCTTAGCGATCTCAAATACGCCCTTGGCCGCTTGAACAAGTTTCTCGACCAAGCCGGCCAGAAGCGTCCGGCGAAGCACAACTACACCCGCTTCCCAGCGTGGTATAAACAGATCAATGAGTGGAAGACCAAGCATCCGCTCTCGTTCAAGGACACCGAGGACGTCATCCAGCCGCAGCATGTCATCCAACTCCTCCACAAGATGACCAAGGGTGAGGCGATCATCACGACGGGTGTCGGCCAGCACCAGATGTGGGCTGGGCAATTCTACGACTTTGAAAAGCCGCGCACGTTCATTACGTCCGCAGGGCTTGGATCCATGGGATTCGGCTACCCGGCGGCGATGGGAGCGAAGGTGGCGGCGCCGGACAGGCACGTGATCGACATCGATGGCGACGGCTCGTTTTTGATGAACGTGCAGGAGTTGGCCACCGCGCATATCGAGGGGATTCCCGCGAAGGCGATCATTCTGAACAACCAGCACCTCGGCATGGTGGTGCAGTGGGAGGACCGCTTCCACGGCGGAAACCGCGGGCACACATTTCTCGGCGACCCCAAGGATCTCGAGCGCGTCTACCCCGACTATGTGCAGATTGCGAAGGGCTTCGGTGTGACATGCGAGCGTGTGGTTCACAAAAAAGACCTGCCTGCGGCGATTCAACGCATGCTTGATTCGAAGGAGGTCTATCTCCTCGATGTCATGGTGCCTTTCACCGAGCATGTGCTTCCGATGATTCCCTCGGGCAAGACCTACAAGGACATCATCACGGAGTAATCGCAGTGGTGCTCTGAACACCCACGGACTTTTCCTTTAAGGAAGTCCGAAGGGTGTTGAGTAGGTTTTTTTCGTCCTGTAAAGCAGCCCTCAGGCTGGAAGCGTTTCGCCGCGGAGGGCGAGGAGTCGGCGGATAGCGTCCTCAATGAGGTTGTTCGGGCAGCTTGCCCCGGCGGTGATGCCGATCGAGAGGGACTGGGAATCCGGAAGCCAGTTGGTCGAGGTGGTTTCAGATTTGCTGTGGATGTCGTAGTGCCGGATTTCGTTTTTCGAGACGAGGCAGGAGGCGTTGCGGATAAACCATGTTGGCACGCGTTGGATGCCGATTTCGACGAGGTGTGTGGTGTTCGAGCTATTGTAGCCGCCCACCACGACGAGCAGGTCGAGGGGTTTGTCCAAGAGTTCGAAGAGCGAGTCCTGTCTTTCCTGGGTCGCGCCGCAGATGGTGTCAAAGACGCGGAAGCGGGAGGTGTCGCCGTGGTCGCGCTTGGCGACAGCATCGCGGAGGCGGGCTTGGATTGCCTCGGTTTCGCTGCGGAGCATGGTGGTCTGGTTGGCCAGTCCAATACTGAGCAGATCGGGGGCTGGATCGAAGCCCGGGCTGGCGACAGCGCCGAAGCGGTTCATGAATTCCACTGGGTCGCCCCCTTCCTCGATGAAGCGGGCGACCGCTTCGGCCTCCTGCAGATCGAACACAACGAGGTAGCGGCCGTGTCCGTCCGTCCCGCGCGCGCGCGAGGCCGTGGCGAGTGTTTCCTCGTGTGACGACTTGCCGTGGATAATCGAGGTGACGCCCTCGCGGGCGTTTTGCCTGACACGTTTCCAGACGCTCATGACATCGCCGCAGGTGGTGTCCACGATGCGGCATCCGCGTGCGCCGATTTTTTCCACGGTCTCTGTCTCGGCACCAAAGGCGGGAACGACGACGATGTCTTCAGGGCCGAGGGTCTCGAGGTCAGCGGGCGATGGGCGGGCAGGCAGGTGGTGGATGCCGAGGGCCTGCATTTGGGCGTTCACGTCCGGGTTGTGGATGATCTCGCCGAGGAGAAAAATGCGGTTGTCTGAGAAGACCTTTGCCGCCGCGTAGGCGAGATCGATGGCGCGTTCGACGCCGTAGCAGAATCCGAATTGCTTCGCGAGGCGGATGGTGGTGTAGCCCGAAACCAGAACGCCGCCTTGTTCCCGGAGGGTGTCCACGAGGCAGCTGTGGTAGTGGCTTTCCACCTGCTCCTGGACCCTGAGCATGACATCCGGCGTGCGAATGTTGATGCGGCCGCCGGCGCTCACTTGGCGAGGGATTTATCCAAGGCGCTGTGGGCCGCGCCGAGGAGGGCGGCCTGGTCGTTTAGGATCACAAGAACGGGGGTATGTTCCATGAGCGAGGAGAGGCGGCCCTTGTCGTTGAAGGCGTGCACGAAGGAAACGCTCTGGATGCGGTGGAGGAGTTTTACAGGAATGCCGCCACCGAGAAAGACGCCGCCCGTGGCCATGGTCTTAAGGGCCATGTTCGAGGCCTCGGCACCGAGGCAGCCGACGAAAATGTCGAGGGTCTTCGCGCACATCGGGCAGGAGCCGTCCTCCGCATGTTTTGAAATGACGGCACCGGCGTCGCGGGATTTCATCTCCTCGGCCACGGCGGTGAGTTCGGTGCCACGACCGGTGTCGCGGAGAAATTTGTAGATGTTTTCGATGCCCATACCCGAGACGACGCGTTCGGCACTGACGTGGCCGAATTGCTTGATGAGGTATTCCAGAAGGGCGATCTCGAGTTCGTTGCGAGGGGCGAAGTCCGAGTGGCCGCCCTCGCAGGCCCAGACGTGGTGGCGGCGGCCGTCCCAGTAGAGTCCAGCCTGCCCGAGGCCCGTGCCCGGCGAGACCACGCAGCGGTTGCCCGAGGCGCCGTGGATTCCCTCCTGGACGACGGCAAAGTCGTCCGCATGGAGGTGGGCGATGCCGTGGGCATTGGCGGCGAGATCGTTCAGGACGGCAACGTGGGGGATGTCGAACTCGGCCGAGATTTCCCCCGCATCAACACCCCATGTGAGATTGGTTGGTTTTGCACGACCATTCGAAACGACGCCGGGAATGCCGAATCCCGCGGCGAGGATCGGTGGGGGGGTGGCTCCGAGAAACTCGCGGAGGATGGCGTTGAGGCCAGGGTAGTTGGCGCTCGGGTAGCGTTGTTCGCGAACAAGCGAGAGTTTGCAGCCTACGACTCGGAAGAGGGCGATGTGGGATTTCGTTCCTCCGATGTCGCCCGCGAGGATGAGGTGGCTGGAGGAGGACATTATTTTTTAAGTTCGTAGTGGTGCCAAGCGTGACCGGTTTTGGCGACAAGGCGGTCGGATGCCTCGGGGCCCCATGTGCCCGAGGCGTAGTTCGGAAAGTCGCGCGGGTGGAGAGCCTGCCAGACGTCGAGGATGGGATTCACAATGCGCCAGGAGGCATCCACGCTGTCGTAGCGGTGGAAGAGGGTCATGTCGCCGATCATGCAATCGTAGAGGAGCGTCTCGTAGCCGGTGGCGGCGGTCGACTCCCCGAATTCGTTGTAGCTGAAATCCAGCGGGACGTTCGCGATCGAGATGCCTGGTCCCGGGCGCTTCGCGTGGATGTCCATGGTGATGCCCTCGTCGGGTTGGACATGGATGACGAGTCGGTTCGGCATGAAGTCGTCTTGGACTTCCTTTCCGAAGAGGAGGAGCGGGGTGCGCTTGAAGCCGATGACGATCTGGGTGGTATGGGCGGCGAGGCGCTTGCCGCTGCGGATGAAGAATGGAACATCAGCCCAGCGCCAGTTTTCAACATTCAGCTTCATGGCCACGAAGGTCTCGGTGTTCGATGCCGGATTGACATCGGGTTCGCTGCGGTAGGCCGGGACGTTTTTTCCGCCGATGAGGCCTGCGCCGTATTGGCCGCGCACGGTGTTTGCGAGAACCTCTTCGGGTTCCATGGGGCGGATCGCCTCGAGGACCTTGACCTTTTCGTTGCGCACGCTGTCGCCCGAGATCGAGGCTGGTGGTTCCATGGCCACGAGGGAGAGCACGGAGAGAATGTGGTTTTGGACCATGTCGCGGGTGACGCCCGAGTGGTCGTAGTAGCCGCCGCGGAGTTCGACGCCGAGTTGCTCGGCCACGGTGATCTGCACGTAGTCGATGTAGCGGCGGTTCCAGATCGGCTCGAAGACGCTATTGCCGAATCGGAAGACCATGATGTTTTGGACCGTCTCTTTTCCGAGGTAGTGGTCGATGCGGTAGATTTGGGATTCCTGGACGTGGGAAGTGATCTGTGTGTTCAGATCGCGGGCGCTTTGGAGGTCGTGGCCGAAAGGTTTTTCGATGATGATGCGGCGCCAGGTATCCGGAGTTTCTTTGGTGAGGCCCGCGTTGCCGAGTTGTTCAACGACCTTGCCGAAGAATGAAGGAGAGATGGCAAGGTAGAAGAGGACATTGCCCGGGAGGTTCCATGTTTTTCGGACGTCCTCGATTTTCGCGCCGAGGTGGGCGAAGGTGTCCGGTGAGTTGAAATCGCCCGAGATGTAGTAGCTGCGCTTGGCAAAGTCGTCCCACTCCGCCTGGTCGACCGGGCGTGTGGCGAATTGTTTGATGTCCGAAGTGATCTGGGAGCGGAACATCTCGTCGTTGCTGTCCGTGACTGCGACACCGATGACGGCGAAATTTTCCGGGAGGAGCTTCAGGGCTTTGAGGTTGTAGAGCGCGGGGAGAAGCTTGCGCTTGGTCAGGTCGCCGGAGGCGCCGAAAATCACAATGGTGCAGGAGTCTCCAGGGGTGTCGTGGCCGGTGAGAGGTTTGGTTGCCATGGGATGCGTGTATCCAATCGGCCACCCTGCGACAAGAAATGAACCGCGAATTTCCTCAGGGGGTGCGAGGCAGGCGTGCAGGTTCCGGTTGGCGGGCGACTGGGCGGGTGAGATGGTCGATTTTTGATGCCAGAGCGGTGTTCTCCGGGGCGAGTTGGAGGGCTTTTTGCCAGTATTGGAGGGCTTCCGCGGAGCGGTCGAGCTTCTCCAAGGTGTCGCCGACGTGTTCGAGGATGACAGGGTCCGGCGTCTCTGTGCTCGAGGTGGCGCGGAGGAGTTCGGCAAGCGCCTCGGAGTATCGGCCCTGCCGGTAGTAGACCCAGCCGAGGCTGTCGAGGTAGGCGGGGTTGCCCGGGTCGAGTTCCAAGGCGCGGCGGACGAGAGATTCCGCCTCGTCGAGGTGTTGGTTCCTTTCGGCCCACATGTAGCCGAGGTGGTTGCAGGCCTCGGCGGAGCCCTGCGGGTCGAGGGCGATGGATTTTTTGAGGAGTTCCGCAGCCTTGGTGTAGTGGCCCGCGCGTTCGGCGGCAGCCCCGTAGCTGAAGTAGAAGCCGCTGTTGAGGAGTTCGGGGTTGTGGTTCGGGGCGGTGACAAGGGTTCGCTCGAACGCGGCGAGGGCGGCGTTGTGGTCGCCCGACTGGCTGAGGGAAACCGCGCGAAGGAGGGTAAAGCCGGCAAGGTAGGGGAAGCGTTGCTCGGCTTCGGTGGAGAATTGGATCGCGGTGCTGTGGTCCTCCGCGAGGAGGGCGGTGCGGATGATCTCCTCGAAGCGTGCGGGATCAACGGGAGCGAGGCGCATGGCCTGCCGCATGGCGGCCACGGCAAGCGCATGGTTTTTCCGGGTGTAGTGGATTCTGGCAAGTTGGTCGTATGCAGCGAGGTTCAGTGGATTTTGGGCAACGATCTGCTCCAGCAATCCGAGGGCCGATTCCGTGTCGCCGGTTTCGAGGAGGCAGTTGGCGAGTTTTTCGCGGACGCCATCCGGCGCGTGGCCTGTCTCCAAGGCTGCCTTATAGGCAACGATCGCGTCGCCGGGTTTTCCGAGAAGGGCGTGGATATCGCCGCCCGCTGCGAGGATTGTCGGATCGGAACCTGCGAGTTCCATGGCTTTGCGGGCGAGCTCGAGGACCGCTTGCTGGTTTTTTTCCGAGGGCGAGCGTCGTGATTTGGAGAGTTCGCGGAGCCGGATTTCCGCAAGGCCGATCCAGTAGGCAGGATCGGTGGAGTCGAGCCTGGCGGAGGTGTCGAGGAGTAGATCGATCCTCGAGGATTTTCCCCCGGCGCGGAAGATGTCGCAGAGGAGTGCGATGGCGTCGGTGTTGGCGGGGTCTGACTTATGGAGGCGGAGGGCGTATTTTTCGGCGAGGGCGGGTTTTTCCAAGTGGCGGAGATAAATGGTGGCGAGCACCATGAGCGGGGTGGTGTCTTTCGGGTTCGCGGTGGTGGCGTCTTTGAGCACGGAGAGCGATTCCGCGACATTTCCGCGGCGCAGGTGGTGCTGCGCGACATCGATCGCCAAAGCGGAAAAGCCCGGGTCGTGGTGGAGCACGCGTTCCTTTGAGGTGATCGATTTGTCGGGGCCCTCGCTCTCCTCCTCGAAGATTGCCAGCATGTAGTGGGCATGGGCGTCGGCAGACTTTTGAGAGCTTTCGGGAAGGGAGAATTCCGAGGCTTGGATCCATTCCTCCGGGACAAGCATGTCCGACACAGTGGCCTCCGCCGCGAGAAAGGGCATGATGACCATGCACGCGGCAGCGCCTCCCAGCGCAACAATCCGAGCGGTAGACCCGAGCATGTGGGAAATTTAAACGTCGGTGACCGGATTGCCACAAATAATCTTGCGGAGGTGGGGCAAGAAACAGCTCGATCAGGGGGCCGGTCTTGGAAAAGGGTGTCGGCGTTTCAATTCGTATGGATCAACTCGCAAAGGCACTGAAATCGACGTTCGGCTATGACAGCTTCCGTCCGTTGCAACGCGAGATCATGGATTCCATCATCGACGGGAAGGACACGTTTGCTCTTCTACCCACTGGAGGTGGGAAATCGCTTTGCTTCCAGTTGCCCGCCCTCTTGCGGGAGGGGTTGACGCTGGTGGTGTCGCCGTTGATCGCCTTGATGAAAGACCAGGTGAGTCAGCTCGAGGCAGCGGGTGTCGAAGCCACGTTTTTGAATTCCTCGCTTGGAGCGCGCGAGACCAAGGAGCGGCTGCGCGGCTTGCACGAGGGTAGATACCGGTTGCTTTACGCCGCGCCCGAGCGCCTCATGCTCGACCACTGGAAGGACAACCTCGCTGCGTGGAATGTGACCGGCATCGCGATCGACGAGGCGCACTGCATCTCCGAGTGGGGGCATGATTTCCGGCCTGAATACCGACAAATCTCGCGGTTGCGCGCGTTGCTGCCCGGCGTGCCGATGATGGCCCTGACGGCCACCGCCACCGAGCGTGTGCGGCGGGACATCGTCCACCACCTGAAGATGAGAGACCCGGCGGTTTTTGTCGCCAGCTTCAACAGGCCAAACCTTTTTTACCGGGTGATCCCGAAGGACCAGCCGGTCGGGCAGATTGTGGATTTCGTGCGGAAGAGGCCAATGGACAGCGGGATTGTGTATTGCGCCACGAGGGCAAGCGCCGACAGGGTCGCGGGAAGCCTCTCCGACCGCGGGTTCGCGGCTGTATCCTATCATGCCGGGTTGACGAACACCGAGCGCGCCTCGAACCAGGAACTGTTTATTCGCGACGAGGTGCGGATCGTTTGCGCCACGATCGCCTTCGGCATGGGCATCAACAAACCGAATGTGCGGTGGGTGATCCACCATGACCTTCCGAAAAACCTCGAGGGCTACTACCAGGAAACCGGGCGCGCCGGGCGGGACGGACTGCCGGCGGATTGTCTTTTGCTGTTCAGCGCCGGGGATGCGGCGAAGCAGACGCACTTTATCGACGAGATGACGAACCCCAAGGAGCGCGACATCGCGCGCGAGCAGTTGGGGTTGATGATCAGGTATTCGGATTGTCCCGATTGCCGGCGGCGCGAGTTGCTGCGGTATTTCGGGGAGGAGATCGGCGGGGAGTCGTGCGGCGCGTGCGACAACTGCCTCGAGCCGCGCGAGACCTACAATGCGACGACGCAGGCTCAGAAGCTGCTCTCGTGCGTCTACCGCGTCCGGCAGGGCGGGAGTTTCGGGGTGGGAATGAACCATGTGATTCAAATCCTGACGGGTTCCGAGAATGAAAAAATCCGCCGCTGGGGACATGACCGGCTGAGCACCTACGGGATCGGCAAGGAGCTGGGAAAAAGCGAGTGGGGGGTGCTCGGCAGGGAGTTGCTTCGAAACGGATTTCTCACGCTTGACGGCGGTCAATACCCCACGGTTTCGATTACTGAGGCTGGCATCGAGGCGTTGCGAAGCAGGCGGATGATTCATCTCAGCAAGCCGATGTCCTCGCCCAAGGCGCTGCGCGCGCCGCGTGTCGGAGGGATCGAGTGTGACGAGACGCTTTTCGACCGTTTGCGCAAGTTGCGGAAGCGCCTCGCCGACGAGCGTGGCGTGCCGGCATATGTGATCCTCGGCGACAACACGCTGCGCCAGATGGCGAGGGATTATCCTGTAACAGTGTCCGGGTTGGGGGGCATTGGAGGGATTGGCGAGCGCAAGGCGGCGGAGTTCGGCAAGTTGTTCACCGACGAGATCGCCAACCACCTCGAGACGTATCCGAGGGTGCGATTCCGGGACGGCGAGTGATCAGGCCTGGGGTGGGTTTTTGGCCATGCGGGCCTTCACGACCTTGCGGGCCTCGGCAATGAGGAGGCTGCAGGCGTCGGTGCAGAGGAGCGGGATTTCGTGCGGATCGAGGCGTGGGGCGTGGTGCGGGGCGTCGGATGGGATCGGCCACTGAATCTGGCGCATGCAGCCTGGACGGCAGAGCGTGTCGACGATGCCTTGGGCCTCCTCGTCGGTGATCAGGCCGGTGACACGATACATGCCGGTTTGCCGGTTGACGGTGTCACGGAGGGGCGTGGCGACGGTTTTATTCAGAAGAAGGGCGCGCCAGTTGCCGAGGGCGGCGGGGTAGAGGAGATCGAGCGCCAGGTGGAGGGAGGCGATATCGGGAAGGATGAGAATCCAACCATGCCGCAAATTCGGGGCGGTTTTGAGTGGTCGGTAGGCGTTTGAGTCGTCCGTGAGCGCGATGGTGGCGGCGTCATGGGGATCGGTGAGGGTTTCCAACCTCTCGCGGGAGGCGTCCTCCACGTGGTGGATCGAAAAGCCTGTATCCGATTTGCGGAACGTGGCTTGGCCGATCTTGTTGAATCCAAGGGCTACGGCGGTGGAGAGGAGGTCCCGGAGCGAGCGGGTGGCGGCGGCGTGAAGGGTGTCGTGATCGGTCATAGCGTATGGGTATTCTTTCGATCTTCGTGGGATTGCGGAAGCCGCTTTTTCGCGGGAGCGGGAAAAACGCGCGGGGATTTCCCTTCCCGGCGTATCGGTTGCTGTTGGCGGTTCGTAAGGATTGGAGCATGCGAGGTGTGAAAAAACAGGATTTGCCGACAAAGGTCTGTGTGGCCTGCGGGAGACCGTTCGCGTGGCGGAAGAAATGGGAACGTGTCTGGGCCGAAGTGCGCTATTGCAGCGACAGGTGCCGCCGGGCACGGGTGGATGTCCGATGAGCGGGCAGGTGCAAGTGGTGTGGTTCAAGCGCGACCTGCGCGTGGAGGATCACCCTCCACTGGTCGAGGCGGCGCGGCGCGGACTGGTTGTTTGCGTGTATGTCTACGAGACGGAATTGCTCGGCGGGCCGGAGTTCACTGCGGCGCATCTTGTTTTTGTGAATGAAGCGCTGCGTTCGTTGGAGCGCTCGCTAAGGCGACTGGGAGGCGCACTGGTGTTGCGGCGCGGAGCGGTTGTGGACGTGCTTGAGGCGCTGCGGCGGGAGACGGGATTTTCCGCGCTTTGGTCGCACGAGGAAACGGGCAGCGATGCCACTTACCGGCGGGACCGGGCGGTGGCGGGGTGGTGCCGCGAGCGGGGAATTCCGTGGCATGAATACCGGCAGGATGGTGTGGTGCGGCGCTTGTCCTCGCGGAATGGATGGGCGCGGCATTGGGAGTCTGTGATGGGCGGCGAGCCGTTGCCGCCGCCGGCCGCATTGAGGTGTGTGCCGGGGGTGGAGAGCGGGGGTGTCCAGTCGCCAAGCGAGTTGGGATTGCCGCCAAGCGACAAGCCCGAGGCGCAGAGGGGCGGAGCGGAAATGGCTGCACGCACGCTGGAGTCGTTTCTTGAGGAGCGAGGGGTGGATTACCGGGCGGCGATGTCGAGTCCGGTGGCGGGATGGAACGCGTGTTCGCGCATCAGCCCGTATCTCTCCTTTGGGTGCATTTCCCTGAGCACTGTTGTGCGCCAGCTCGAGGAGCGCCGCGCGGACTTGCGCGTCGCCAAGGCGATCGGGGCCTCTGTTGACCGTCGCTGGCTCGGGTCGCTGAAGAGCTTTGGATCGCGGTTGCGCTGGCATTGCCATTTCATGCAAAAGCTCGAGGACGAGCCGCGGATCGAGTTCGGCAATTTTGTTCGCGCCTATGACGGGCTCAGGGAGGAATTCAGCGCCGGGGCCGAGGGGCGTCGCCGTTTCGAGGCATGGAAGGAGGGCGTCACGGGATATCCGATGGTTGATGCGTGCATTCGCTGTGTGAAAGTCACGGGATGGCTCAACTTCCGCATGCGGGCGATGCTGGCGAGTTTCTCCGCCTATCACTTGTGGTTGCACTGGCGCGACCCGGCGGTGTGGCTCGGCTCGCACTTCCTCGACTTCGAGGCGGGAATTCATTTCAGCCAATTCCAGATGCAGAGCGGCACGAGCGGGATCAACACGCTGCGGATGTATTCCCCCGCGAAACAGGCGCTCGAGCAGGATCCCGAGGGGGAGTTTATTCGGCGCTGGGTGCCCGAACTCCGTGATGTGCCTGTGGCGTGGCTTTCCAAGCCCGAGCAGATGCCGCAGGAAATCCAAAGTCGGTGCGGGTGCCTCATTGGGAAGAATTACCCCGCGCCGATCGTCGAGCATGCAGCTGCTGTCAAAGAGGCCAGGGAGCGGATTGCCGCTGTGAGGAGGCGGATGGAAACCCGCAGCGAAGCCCGTGCCGTGTTCGTGCGGCACGGCAGCCGCAAGCGCCAAGCCACGCGAACCGCATCGAAAAGCCTGCAACCGTCACTTCCGGGATTCGAGGGGGTCAAATGACGGGGGGAGGATTCCCGTCGGACCGGCGGAGCGCATTGGAGCGGTTGGATGAATTTGTGCGGTGCGGGGTCGCTGATTACGCGCGGCGTCGGAATTTTGTGAATTCGGCGCATGACAATGTGTCGCGTCTCTCGGCGGCGTTGAGGCATCGGTTGATTTCCGAGGAGGAGGTGGTGGCGGCGGTTCTGGAGCGACACAGGTTTTCAGTGGTTGAAAAATTCGTCCAGGAGGTGCTTTGGCGCACGTATTGGAAGGGGTGGCTGGAGTTGCATCCCGGTGCGTGGGAGGATTCCAAGCGACGCGCCGCGGAGGCTGGGAGCCCTGTGGTAACGGAGTTCTGTGGGCCAATGGCAATATTCACCGAGGAACTTGTCGCGACGGGCTATCTGCACAACCATGCGCGCATGTGGTGGGCCGCATGGTGGTGCCACCAGTTCCGCCAAGATTGGGCGGAGGGGGCGCGGTTTTTCCTCGACCACTTGATTGATGCCGATCCGGCGAGCAACACGCTTGGGTGGCGGTGGGTTGCCGGGTTGCAAACGCCCGGCAAGACCTATCTGCTCCGGCGCGGGAACCTTGAAAAATACTGGGAGTGCGGGGGTTCGTTGGACGGGATCGACGATCACGCGAGCGCATTCGTGCCAGTGGACACGGCCGATTGTTCGCGGGTGCGATTGGTCGAGTATCCCGAGGCCCCGTCGGTGGGCGCTGGAAGAGTGGCATTGCTTGGACACTTGGACGACTTGTCGATCGAGACCGGTCCGTTAGGCCGGGTGCGCCCAGTGGCTGTGGCGGTGGTCGATTCGATACCGCCGACGGACGGAGAAGCGAAGCGGGTGTGGCGCTTGCGGGCCTTGAATGATGCTGCGGCGCGATGGTCGGAGCACTTCGGGACGGAGGTGGAGCGCTTGGTTGGCTGGGGTGCCGTGCTTGATTGGGGGCGGCGCGCGGATTGCGATGCTATCGTGCTTCAGGCTCCCTTTATCGGGCCTGATGCCGACGCCTGGAGGCCGGTTCGCTCGGCGTTGGAGCAATCCGGCGTGGGCGTGGTCGAGTGCCGCCGGGAGTGGGATCGGCTGTTTTTTGGGTATGCTCGCGCGGGCTTTTTCCCGTTCTGGAAAAAGGTCCGCGCGCACGTGGGGACGCTCGGTGCATCCGCTTTCGATGGTCGCTGAAGGCGGAGTGTTGCTGTGAGTGTGGCGGGGCAAAAGTTTCTTGGGGCTTGCGGGTGTGAAGGGTAGGTTTTTCGGGGTAATGAGTGTATTGGAGACGGGTTCGGAGAGGATGTGCGCAACCGAAGCGGGAGGCGAATGAACGTGGTGGAGATCACGAATATTGCGGCCTATCACTTCGCCGAGCTTGCGGATCTCAAGCCCTTGAGGCAGCGCCTCCTCGGGTTTTGCAAGGAGAGGGGACTGAAAGGCACGATTCTGCTGAGCACGGAGGGGGTGAATCTTTTTGTCGCCGGGGAGTCCGGGGGCATTGAGGAGTTACTCGCCGAGTTGAGGGCGGTTCCGGGTCTTGAGGCGCTCCAGCCAAAATACAGCAGCAGCGCGCACCAGCCTTTTTCGCGCATGCTGGTGCGGGTCAAGAAGGAGATCATCGCTTTCGGTGTCGAGGGGATTCGCCCAGGTATTCGGACCTCTCCCAAGCTTTCTCCAGCGACGCTGAAGCAGTGGCTGGACGAGGGGCGACGCGTCACATTGCTGGACACCCGCAACGATTACGAAGTCAAGCTGGGCACATTCCGGGGCGCGATTCCGGCGGGAATCGACCATTTCCGTGATTTTCCGAAGGCGGTGGACCTGTTGCCCGATTCGATGAAGGACGAGGCGGTCGTGATGTTTTGCACTGGTGGAATCCGATGCGAGAAGGCCGGGCCGTATATGGAGAGCAGGGGGTTTCGAAACATCCACCAACTCGACGGGGGCATCCTGAAGTATTTCGAGGAGTGCGGCGGAGCGCACTACGATGGCGAGTGTTTTGTGTTCGACCAGCGAGTCGGCGTGGATCCCGCGCTTCGGGAGACATCATCCGCCCAGTGCTACCGTTGCCTCGCGCCGCTCACGGGCGAGGAGCAGGAGGACCCCAGGTATATCGCCGGCAAGTCCTGTCCGTATTGTCACAAATCCACCGCTCAGCAAATGGTGGAGCGGATCGCTGAGCGAGAGGAGGCGGTTCGGCGGGCGGTCTCGCCATTGCCCGGAAGCGCGCCTTATGAAAACAGGCGCCCGGTGCGAATCCCGCTGGAACAGGAAGGGAAGACGTTGATCAAGGCGTTGGGGTCGATGTTTCCGCACACGCCGCATGCGGAGTGGGTCAGTTTTTTTGATCAGGGAAACATCTTGGATCCGGAGGGCAATCCGGCGGTGGCGGATCGAGTCGTGCGGGCCGGCGAGCGCTACGCGAGGAGACTGTCTGGAATCGTCGAGCCTTCGGTGGATGCGGGTATTCGAATTCTGCACGAGGATGAGGCATTGATCGTCGTGAACAAACCGGCGCCATTGCCGATCCACCCGTGCGGGCGCTTCAATAGGAACACTCTGCAATCGATTCTGCAGACGGCATACCATCCCGAGAAGCCGCGCCCCGCGCACCGGCTCGATGCCAACACTACCGGTGTGGTGGTCTTCACTCGGGCGAGGCGTTTCGCCAAGTTGCTCCAGCCCGAGTTCGAGATGGGCAGGGTCGAAAAAACCTATCTTGTGCAGGTTCAGGGTCACCCGGTGGAGGAGGAATTCGAGTGCGATGCTCCGATTGGAGCGGATCCGATCGACATAGGCGGGCGAGAGGTAGATGCCGTCGAAGGCTTGGCGGCCCGCACGCGGTTCCGGGTTCTTGCGAGAAATGCCGACGGCACGTCCACTCTCGAGGCGGTTCCTTTGACGGGGAGGACGAATCAAATTCGACTTCATCTCTGGCATCTTGGCTATGCGGTGTGTGGCGATCCGTTGTATCGGGCGGGGGGCGTTCTCGGGTCAACGCAAACGCTTGGGATTGGCGATCCTCCGATGTGTCTCCACGCATGGAGGCTCTCGTTCAGGCATCCGATTGACAACGAGACCGTCGTTTTCGAGGCGCCGCTGCCTGATTGGGATTCGGTGTCTAAATAAAAGCGCCCACGGGATTGCATCGCAGAATTCATGTGTCTATAAGCGGGCCTCTTCTCACTACCCGATGAACATCCACGAATACCAAGCCAAGGAACTCCTCGATCAATTCGGGGTTGCAAACAGTCCCGGCGGAGTCGCCTCCACGCCTACGGAAGCGGAAAAAGTCGCACGCTCCATGGGCAGCAACAACCTCGTTGTGAAAGCCCAAATTCACGCCGGCGGGCGCGGCAAGGGGACGTTCACCAGTGGATTCAAGGGAGGTGTCCAACTTTGCAAGACTCCCAGTGAAGTCCGCAACCTCGCCGAGCAAATGCTCGGCCAAACCTTGGTCACCCACCAGACAGGCCCTGAGGGGCGTGTGGTGAGAAAGGTGTTGGTCTCCGAGTCGGTCGAGATTTCCCGCGAGTTGTATTTCGCGATTCTGATCGATCGGGCGATCTCCGCGCCGATGATCGTTGCCAGCACCGAGGGTGGGGTGGATATCGAAACCGTCGCCGAGAAGAGCCCCGAGAAAATCATCCGCATGCCGATCGATCCGTTGCTCGGACTGCAGCCCTACCATACCCGCAAGCTCGCGAAGATGCTTCGGTTCGCTCCCGGCGACATGCGTGCTGCCTGCAAGCTTTTCACGAATCTCTACAAATTGTTCATCGCCCGCGATTGTTCCATGGTCGAGGTGAACCCGCTCGTGGTGACCATGGGCGGCGAGGTGCTCGCGCTCGACGCGAAATTCAACTTCGACGACAACGCCCTCTACCGTCATCCGGAGATTCAAGCCTACCGTGATATCGAGGAAGAGGATCCCCGTGAGGTCGAGGCTTCGAAGTTCAACCTCAGCTACATCGGGTTGGATGGAAACATCGCCTGCCTTGTCAACGGCGCTGGCCTTGCGATGGCCACGATGGACATCATCAAACACAACGGCGGCGAGCCCGCCAATTTCCTCGATGTGGGCGGTGGTGCGACCGAACAGCAGGTCACCGAAGCCTTCAAAATCCTCGTCGCCGACAAGCGCGTGAAGGCGATTTTGGTGAACATCTTCGGAGGTATCATGAAATGCGATATTATCGCCCAGGGGATCATCAACGCCGTGAAGGCAGTGAACCTGCCAGTGCCGCTGGTGGTCCGTCTTGAGGGCACAAATGTGGAGGCCGGTCGCCAGTTGTTGGCCGAGTCGGGACTCCAACTCACCACGGCGACCGATATCGCCGATGCCGCCAAGAAAGTCGTCGCTGCTGTCGCCTGAACCTCAACTCCCTCATAAACCAATGTCCATTCTCGTTGATAAAAACACACGCCTGCTCGTTCAGGGCATCACCGGCAAGTCCGGTGCGTTTCATGCCAAGTCCTGCATGGAATACGGAACCAACGTCGTTGCCGGAGTCACCCCCGCCCGAGGAGGCGAGGTCTTTGAAGGCAAAGTGCCGGTGTTCGACACCGTCCACGAAGCGCGCCGCGAGACGGGTTGCAACGCCTCGATGATTTTCGTGCCCGCCGAATTCGCCGCCGACTCGATCCTCGAGGCCGTCGATGCCGGTGTGGAGCTTGTCATTTGCATCACCGAGGGGATTCCTGTCCTCGACATGATGAAGGTCAAGGCCGCCATGGCGAAGAGCGCCTCGCGACTGATTGGACCGAATTGCCCCGGCATCATCACTCCCGGCCAATGCAAGATCGGCATCATGCCCGGCTACATCCACAAGCCCGGTAAGGTTGGTGTCGTGTCCCGTTCCGGCACGCTTACCTACGAGGCTGTGTGGCAACTCTCCAGCCGCGGGCACGGCCAGTCCACCTGCGTCGGCATCGGTGGAGATCCGATCAATGGCACTTCCCACCTCGATGTGGTGAAAATGTTCAACGACGATCCCGGCACCGAGGCGATCATCATGATCGGTGAGATCGGGGGAACCGCCGAGGAGGAAGCTGCTGAGTGGCTCGGGAAGAATTGCAAGAAGCCTGTGGCCGCGTTCATCGCGGGTGCCACTGCCCCTCCCGGGCGCCGCATGGGACATGCCGGAGCGATTGTCAGCGGAGGCAAAGGCACTGCACAAGGCAAGATCGAGGCGCTCGAAGCCGCCGGGATCGAAGTCGCTGCGACGCCCGCCGACATGGCCGACGCGCTTCTGCGCCGGATGGCCCGCTGAGCGATTTCGATCCTCAAGTAGCGCAGCCGCAGTTCTCGGGGAAATGTTTCCCTCGAGTTTGTGTTGTTGCTGATTCGAAGACAGGGAGTCTGAACGTCGCGCCTTCATGGGCGCGATTGGCGATTGTGGTTTTACGCTGCGAGAGGAAGGGGCTATTGATGGGCCGATGAACCGGAAGGAACGTGCAGGAGAGTTGTTGAAGCGGTTGCCGGGGATTTACCCCGGGGCGCATTGCGAGTTGGATTTTTCGAATCCGCTCGAGTTGTTGGTTGCCACGATTCTTTCGGCGCAGTGCACCGACAAGCGGGTGAATTTGACGACACCCGCGGTGTTTGCGCGATGCAAGACCCCGCAGGATTATGCGGCGATTTCTCAGGAGGAGATGGAGTCGCTGGTGCGGTCCACGGGGTTTTACCGGAACAAGGCGAAAAACATTCGAGCGATGGGGGCGGCGCTGGTCGAGCGGCATGGAGGCAAGGTGCCCGAGACACTCGAGGAGCTTGCGGCATTGCCCGGGGTGGGGAGGAAGACGGCGAATGTCGTGCTGGGGAACGCATTTTCAATAAACGAAGGGGTTGTGGTCGACACGCATGTCGGGCGATTGGCGCAGCGGTTGGGGTTGACGAAATTCAGCGATCCGGTGCGGATCGAGAAGGATTTGATAAAACTTTTCCCGCGCGATACGTGGACGGATCTGAGCCACTGGCTGATTTTCCACGGCAGGCGGCGTTGTGCGGCGCGGAAGCCAGACTGCGGGGGGTGCGAACTACGGGATTTTTGTCCCTCGGTGAAGTGAGTGTGGGGGCAGCCGGATTCGAACCGACAACCAAGCGGTTATGAGCCGCCTGCTCTGACCGTTGAGCTATGCCCCCGACGCTGGGCCAAATATGCCGAGTTTTTCAGGGCGGGCAAGCATCCGCTGGTGGTGTGCGGATGAGGTTCGGGCGTTTAGCGGTGATTGCTTCGAGAATGGCGCGGGATGTGTCCTCGACCAATTGCGAGGCATCGATGAGCACGATGCGGCCAGGGGTTTCTTTGGCGAGGGCGAGGTAGCCTTGGCGAACGGCATCGAAAAACGCCTCCGGTTCGCGCTCGATGCGGTCGAGTTTGTCTCGGGAGGCGCTCATGCGGCGGCGGGCGGTCGCGCGGTCCACATCGAGAACGAATGTGAGATCCGGCAGGGTGGATCCCACGGCAAAGCCGTTGATCTGGGCGGTGTGTGCCGGATCGATGCGTCGAGCCACGCCTTGGTAGACGGTGGTCGAGTCCATGAAGCGGTCACTGATCACAATGCGCCCGGCGGCGAGGGCTGGCTGGACGACTTCGCGCACGAGTTGGGCGCGGCTCGCGGCGAAGAGGAGGAGTTCGGCCTCCGCGGTGAGTGCCTCGCCCTCCGGCGCGTGTTGGAGAAGATGACGGATGGCCTCTCCCGACGGGGTGCCGCCCGGCTCGCGGAGAAGGAGTGGATCGATGCCCGAGGCGCGCAGGTGGTCGGCAAGGAGGCGGATCTGGGTGGATTTCCCGCAGCCCTCGGAGCCTTCGAATGTGATGAAAAAACCTGAGTGCGACATGAAGCGAAGGGTTTTGATCTTCCCTGAAAATCGAGCTAAGCAAAGCAGGAATGAACCACTGGCTCGTGAAACAGGAGCCCACGGCGTATTCGTGGGAGCAATTTGTGAAGGACGGCGGCACGGCGTGGACCGGGGTGCGAAATTTCCAGGCGAGGAACCACCTGCGAGCCATGAAGCGCGGCGATGAGGTGCTCTTCTACCACAGCGTGACCGGCAAGGCGGTGGTGGGCATCTCGAAGGTGGTGCGCGAGGCGTATCCGGACCCCACGGCGGAGGAGGGCGACTGGTCGTGCGTGGACCTCAAGCCGGTGGGGGCGTTGAAAACGCCGGTGTCGCTTGATGTCATCAAGGCCGATGCGGCGTTGGCGGAGATCGGCTTGCTTCGCCAGTCGCGGTTGAGCGTGATGCCGCTGAAGCCCGCCGAGTTTGCGAGGATCGTAAAACTCGGGGGCGGGTGAAATTCCTCTCGCGCTCCGGGAAGTTTGGGTGGACGTTTGATTTGCATGGGACAGCTCCACTTCGCCGTCGCCTCGACATTCTCGCCCCGCTTCCGGGGGGTCATCATGGAAGCGGATCGAGTGGCGCGCCGTTTTGACGCGCGGTTGAGCGTGCTTCACGCGGGGGAAAGAACAGATGAAAAGATTGCCACATTCGGTGAGGTTTTTTCGGATTTGGGCAGGAAGGATGTGGAGATTTTCTGGTGTGAGGGGGCGACGCCCGTCGAGGCGCTGGTCGATGCGGCGGCGAGCGAGGATTTCGATCTCTTCATCGCCGGAACGATTGCAAAGGCGGATGATTACCGGAATTTCACCGGCTCGATCGTGCGGGAACTCATCACCCGCACGCCATGCGATTTGTTGCTGATCCCCGACCCCAAGGAGGAGGCCGGCGAGGAAACAAGCGTCTGTCTACTGCTTGAGGCCCACGCGCCCCGTTGGCGTGCTGCCGAGGAGTCGTTGAGGCTCATGAAACCCAATAAAATCTCGATCCTCGCGGCGGACAGTCCATTCGCCTCGGCAAAAGGGCGTGGAAGCGAGGGCGAGACGCTCGACGAAATCGCGGAAATCCTCGGGGAGATAACGCCCGAGGTGGATGTCCGCGTCGTGAAGACGAACACGGGATTTGTGTTGTGCGACATCCTTCAAGACGCAGCGCCGGATTTCATCCTCGTCGAGTCGGAGTGGAAAAGCCGCCATCGGGTGGTGCCGGGGCATCTGGGTTGGATTGAGCAGGTGATTCCGGGAAGGTTGCTGTTGTTCGGCAAGCCGCCGCGCGGGGTGAGGGAGACAACGACGCTGGCGACCGCGTAGGAAGCGCAGAGGCGCGCATTGGACATGGCGACCACACCTGTCGATTCGGTCCTTGACGCTTCGCCGTTTGTGGATTGGTGGCTATTCGTGCTCATGGTTCCCGATGACGCGTGGCGGGCGGCGATCTTGTCGCGGAGGGAAAAGCGATGACGCTGACGGGCTTGATCGAGCGGGTGACGTATCACAACGCCGAGACCGGCTTTTTTGTGGTGCGGGTGAAGGCCGAGGGGAGCCGCGACTTGGTCACGGTGCTAGGGAGTGCGCCGGACATCAATGCCGGCGAGTGGATCCAGGCCGAGGGGGTGTGGGTGCGGGATCCCGAGCATGGGATGCAATTCAAGGCCGACACGCTGCGCACCAGCGCCCCGACCTCGCGCGAGGGGATCGAGAAATACCTCGGAAGCGGGCTGATCAAAGGGATCGGGCCGGTGTATGCGAAGAAGCTCGTCGAGAAATTCGGCGAGCAGGTCTTCACGATCATCGAAGAACAATCCGCCCGCCTCGAGGATGTGCGTGGCATCGGGCGGGAGCGGCGAAAAGTCATCAAGGCCGCTTGGGCCGAGCAGAAAGTGGTGCGCGACATCATGGTGTTTTTGCATTCCCACGGGGTTGGCACCAGCCGAGCGGTGAGGATTTACAAGACCTACGGCGAGGAGTCCGTCGAGCGGGTGCGGGGCAACCCGTATTTGCTCGCGCGCGATATCAGCGGGATTGGATTCAAGACCTCAGATGCCGTTGCTGCGAAGCTCGGGATCGGACGGGATTCGTTGATCCGGATCGAGGCGGGGATTTGCCATGTGCTGTTGGAGGCAGGCGGGAGCGGACATTGCGCGTTGCCGCGCGGCAGGCTTGTCGAGCATGCGAAGGCGCTCCTCGAGGTCGACGAGGGGCGAGTTGGCGAGGTGCTCGGCGGCATGCTCGAGCGAGGGGAGGTGACGGAGGAATTGATCGGCGGAGAGGAATTGGTTTTCCAACCCGCGTTGAGGCGCGCCGAGGAGGGAATCGCGGCGGCCTTGAGGCGGTTGGTGGCATTGCCTGCGATGTATCCTGAGATCGACGCCGGAAAGGCGATCGCTTGGCTTGCCGAGCGAAACGGCATCGAGCTCGCGCCCAGCCAGGAAACGGCCTTGAGGCAGGCGCTTGTTTCCCGCGTGCTTGTGCTGACCGGCGGGCCGGGGGTGGGGAAGACCACGCTGGTGAACGCGATTCTCGCCGTGCTGCGAGCGAAGGGCGTGAAATGCCTCCTGTGTGCTCCGACCGGTCGTGCGGCGAAGCGTTTGTCGGAGTCCACAGGCCTCGAGGCGAAGACGATCCACCGGCTGCTCGAGTTCCAGGGGGGAGGGTTTTCGCGAAACGAAAAGAACCCGCTGGATTGTGATTTGTTGGTGGTCGACGAGAGTTCGATGATCGACACGCTGCTAATGGATCGGCTGTTGAGGGCATTGCCCGAGCGGGGTCATTTGCTGTTGGTCGGGGATGTCGACCAGTTGCCCAGTGTGGGAGCCGGTGTGGTGCTGGGGGATGTGATCCGGAGCGGTCGGGTGCCGGTGGTGCGGTTGATCGAGGTGTTCCGCCAGGCGGCAACGAGCAGGATCATCGTGAATGCCCACCGTATCAACAGTGGCGAGATGCCCGAGTCCGAGAAGGACACCGATTTTTATCTGATCGAGCGGGACGATCCCGAGAAGATCGCCGCTACGGTGCTCGAGTTGGTCGCGCGGCGGATTCCGAAAAAGTGGGGGGTCGATGCGCGGGGTGACGTGCAGGTGTTGTGCCCGATGAACAGGAGTTCGCTTGGCACGACGGCGATGAACCGGCTGTTGCAGCAGGCATTGAACCCAGCGCGGAGCGGCGAGGCGGTGGTCGAGCGGTTCGGCTGGGAATTCCGCCGAGGCGACAAGGTGATCCAGTCGCGGAACAACTACGACAAGGATGTGTTCAACGGCGATATCGGGAGGGTGGGGGCGATCGACCCGATGGAGCGCGAGTTGGTGGTGGTCTATGACGGGCGCGAGGTGGTCTACGATTTCAACGAACTCGACGAGGTCGCTCCGGCGTATGCGATCACGATCCACAAGAGCCAGGGGTCGGAATTTCCGGTGGTGGTGATGCCGCTGGCGATGCAGCATTTTTTGCTGTTGCAGCGGAACCTTCTTTACACCGGTGTGACGCGCGGGCGGCGGCTTGTGGTGCTGGTCGGGGAGGGAAAGGCTGTGAGGACGGCTGTGAGGAATGCGGATGCCAAGAGACGATTCACCGGGCTCGAGGAGCGGTTGCGACGGGATTTTCCGAGAAATCCCATAGACACGGCGGCGCCGGATATGAAACGGGTAGGGGATGGTTATCGAAGCGATTCTTTTTGATTTGGACGACACGTTGATTGTCGACGAGGCAGTCTCGATGGAGGCGATGAAATCAACGGCGGACTTTGCCGCCAAGCTCGCCGGGGTGTCCGCGCCGTTGTTTGTGGAGCAGGCGAGGAAGACAGGTGCCGCGCTGTGGCGCGAGGGGGCCTGCCATGCCTACACGAAATCGATCGGCATCAGCTTCAACGAATGCCTCTGGGGAGAATTCCATGGAGAGACGCCCGAGTTGCAGGCGCTGCGCGCATGGGCGCTTGACTATCGTGAGGCGGTCTTCGCCGGTGCGTTGCGGGCGCAGGAGGTGAGCGACGAGGACGTCGCCGAGCAGTTGGCCGAACATTTCAGCACGGTGCGGCGTCAACTTCAGCGCCTCATGCCCGATGCGGTCGAGACGCTGGTGCGTTTGAAGGCGAATCACAAGGTCGCGTTGCTGACGAATGGTGCTCCGGATTTGCAGAGGGAAAAAATCGCCGCATCGGGGTTGGGGAAGCATTTCGATGCGATTGCGGTTTCCGGCGAGCGCGGGATCGGTAAGCCGAGGCCCGAGATATTCCATCTGTTGCTGAAAGACCTCGGAGTCGCTCCCGGGGCGGCGGTGATGGTCGGCAACAGTCTCGAGCGCGATATCGCCGGGGCGTTGAACGCCGAGCTTGCGGCGGCGATTTGGCTGCAGGTGCCGGGATCCGAGGAGCACGACGATGTGAAGCCGCACCACACGGTGCGCGGGTTGCACGAGGTGCCGCCGCTGGTCGAGGCGATGGCGTGAGCCTCAGGCGGTTTTTGCCGGGAGGTGGTCGGTGCAGAATTCCCTGCCGTCCGCGGTAACCCGGAATTCTTTCTCGGGGTGGGAGCCCTCGGTGGCGCCGCACTGTTCGCAGCGGTGGAGGGTGTCGGAGGTGGAAGCGGCTTTAAAACGCTCGCGGCGTTGGGTGTTTTTGCGTGATTCCATGCGGCCCTGCAGGAAGCCCGGGCCGAAGAACAGAAGGTAATTTCCGAGGCACATGACAACCATCATTTTGATGCTGAGCGGGCCGGTGATCAGGTAGAGGGCCGGGAGGAGAAGGCTGAAGAGGGCGACCCATTTCATTTTCACCGGAATGACAAGAAAGAGCATGATCTCGAAATTCGGCGCGAGGGTCGCGACTGCGAGGAAGAGCGAGAGGTTGAGGAAGAAATTTCCGCCCGAGGCGCCGAAGACGAGGGCTGAGAGGATGCAGAGGAGCATGCCGAGAAAGTAGTAGGCGTTGAGGCGAAAGGCACCCCACTGGCCCTCGAGCATGTCGCCGATCCACCATGTGAAGATGAGGTAAAAAAGCACCCAGAACGGGCTCATGGTGTTCGGGATGAAAATCCAGCTCACGAGCCTCCAGACCTCGCCTTGGAGCACCGCGCCACGGTTCAGGGAGAGGACGTTGGCGTATTCCGGCAGGAGGGTGACGAGAATGAACACGAGGGCGTTCAGCGCCACGATGTAGCGGATGAGTCCAGGGATGGCAAAGCGGCCGAGGTGTTTTTCCAAGTTGTCGAGCGTTGTCATTTCGAGCGGATGAGCATCCGTGCGTGGCGGCGGGGTTGTAAAGTGTCGAATGGCCTCAGTCTTGAAGCGCCGCCAGCGCCCATGCGGGAAAATCGGTGCCGGGCGGGGCGGTGAAGGAGAGGCGTTTTTTTGTGGAGGGGTGGATGAAGGAGATTTTCCAGGCGTGGAGGAAGTGGCGCGTGTGGGTGCCCCGGCGACCATAGACGGGATCGCCGGTGACTGGGTGGCCGAGGTGCTTCAAGTGGACGCGAATCTGGTGGGTGCGGCCGGTGAGGGGATGGCACTCGACGAGGGATTTTCCCTCCTGCGAGGCGCGGAGGCGGTAGCGGGTGAGCGACTCTCGGCCACGCTCGACGATTGCCATTTTCTGGCGGTGGACGGGGTGGCGACCGATGGGAGCCTCGATTTTGCCGTGCGGCATGCGGAGGACTCCATCGACGAGGGCGAGGTAGGTTTTCTCGACGGCACGCGAGGCGAATTGTGTCGAGAGCGCGAGGTGGGCAGCTTCTGTTTTGACCGCCACGATGCAGCCCGATGTCTCCTTGTCGAGGCGGTGGACGATGCCCGGCCGCTCCGTGCCGCCAGCCACGGCGATGCCGGGGCAGTGGTGGAGGAGGGCGTTTGCCATGGTGCCCTCGCGGTTGCCGGCTCCGGGATGAACCACGAGGCCGGCGGGTTTGTTAAGCACGAGGAGCGTGTCGTCCTCGAAGAGAATCTCGAGGGGAATCTCCTCGGCGGCGAGCGGCGAGGGGGCGGTGTCTTGGGGGATGTCGAGCGTGATCACATCGCCCGCGCGGAGCGGCAGCGAGGGTTTCGCGGGTGAGGAATTCACCAGCACGCGCCCGGTTTTAATGAATTCCTGGAGGCGGGCGCGGGAAAAGTCGGGGCATTCGCGGCCGAGAAAGCGGTCCAAGCGCATGTTGGAATCCTCCGCGGCGGCGGTGAAGTGTCGCTGGGGGGGCTCGGCGGATGAGGTCATTGCGGGTGGTGATACGCGCTCGCGGGCGTGGGGTAAATCAAACTCCTGTGGGCGAGATTTGGAGTTGTTCACCTGGAAGGTGGCCGGTATGTGTGCGTGCTTTCATCGCCCTCCATGATTGTCGAAGATTGTCCATTGTGCTCCGCGCCGCTCGATATGAGCGGGCTTTCGCCGTTGGACGAGGTGAGTTGTCCGTCCTGCGGGGTGCCTATTTGGGCGCGTTCCGTTTGGAACCAGTATGAGATTCTCGACACGCTCGGGCAGGGGGGGATGGGCACGGTGTATCTGGCTCGTGATAAATATTTGCGGCGGAATGTGGCGCTGAAAGTCCTTCGCTTGGAGGGTGAGGGCGCTCCCGAGGAAAGTGAAAAGCTCGCGCAGGAGGCCCGGATGACGGCCTTGGTCGAGCATCCGAACATCGTGAAGATTTATGATTTCGGCGAGTCGAAGGGGGAATTCTATGTCGCGATGGAGTTAATTCCTGGAGGGTCGTTGCACGATCGCATGCATCAGGAGGGTGGTATCACGGAACAGCAGGCCTTGAGGGCCGGCATCGACGTGGCCGAGGGGTTGGAGGCGGCGTTGAGGAAGGGATTGGTCCACCGCGATATCAAGCCAGCGAACATTCTTTTTGCGGACGACACCACGGCGAAGCTTGTGGATTTCGGGTTGGCAACCGCGCTGGGGGGTGAGGGAGGGCATGGCGATGCTGTCTTGGGCACGCCGTATTATATCGCCCCCGAGCGTCTCGACCAGTTGCCGGAGGATTTGCGCAGCGACATTTACAGCCTCGGCATGTCGCTGGTGCATGCCATCTCCAAGGTGCCGCCGCTCGACGAGGAGTGGCCGCCTTACGAAAAGTTGAAAAAGCAAAAAGCAGAGCAGATGGATTTGGCAACGCTTGCTCCGGGTGTTTCCGCCTCGACGGTGCTTGTGATCAACCGCATGGTGGCACCCGATCCCGCAGATCGTTTCGCCTCCTACGAGGAGTTGATTGAGCATCTGCGTGCGGCTTTGGATGGAAGAATCCTTCCTGAAAAAAATGTCGCCGCAGACGCCAAATCGCGCTCGGGATTGGGCCGGTGGATCAAAGCGGGCATCTCTCGAGCGATTCCGGGCTCCGCGAAGTGAGCGGTGCTGCTCGTTTCCCTGCTTCCTCATTGACGACCCAGCCTGACGTCCCTTAAATGCGCGCGTCTTAGAAACGACACAAACATCAACAAAAAACTCTATGGTTAAAATCGGCATTAATGGTTTCGGGCGCATCGGACGCATGGTCTTCCGGGCGGCGGTCAAGAATTTCAGCAAGGACATCCAGGTCGTTGGCATCAACGATCTTTTGGATCCCGAGTATCTGGCATACATGCTCAAATACGACTCGGTTCACGGGCGCTTCGATGGCGAGGTGAAGGTCGAGGGCAGCAACCTCATCGTGAACGGCAACACCATCCGCCTCTCCGCAGTGAAAGACCCCTCCACGCTGAAGTGGGACGAGGTTGGCGCAGATATCGTTGTCGAATCCACTGGGCTCTTCCTCGACAAGGCCAGTGCTGAGGCGCACATCAAGGCAGGTGCGAAGAAGGTCATCATGTCCGCTCCGTCGAAAGACGACACGCCGATGTTCGTTTACGGCGTGAACCACACCGCCTACGCCGGCGAGGCCATCATTTCGAACGCCAGCTGCACGACGAACTGCCTCGCACCGCTTGCCAAGGTCATCAACGACACTTTCGGCATCAAGCGCGGCCTCATGACCACAGTCCATGCCGCCACTGCGACGCAGAAGACGGTCGACGGCCCGAGCAGCAAAGATTGGCGTGGTGGACGTGGCATCCTTGAAAACATCATTCCCTCCTCGACCGGGGCCGCCAAAGCGGTCGGCAAGGTCATTCCGGAGTTGAACAAAAAACTCACCGGCATGGCATTCCGTGTGCCGACCTCCGACGTGTCAGTGGTCGACTTGACGGTCGAACTGGACAAGCCCGCGAGCTACGAGGAGATCTGCGCCGCCATCAAGGCCGCTTCCGAAGGGCCGATGAAAGGCATCCTTGGCTACACCGAGGAGAAGGTCGTCAGCACCGACTTCCGTGGCGAGACGCAGACCTCCGTGTTTGACGCCGAAGCCGGTATCGCGCTCGATCCGACCTTTGTGAAGCTCGTCTCGTGGTATGACAACGAGTGGGGCTACTCGAACAAGGTCCTCGAAATGGCCCGCGTCATCGCGAAGTAACGAAACGATTACTGATTGACCACAGAGGACACAGAGACCACGGAGGAATTTAAAACCTCCGTGCGCTCTGTGAACTCTGTGGTCATTTTTTTGAAACACCCAACCCAAGACCCGCTATGAAAAAATCCATCAAAGACATCTCCCTCTCCGGCAAACGCGTTCTCATCCGCGTCGATTTCAATGTTCCCCAAGACAAAACCACCGGTGCCATCACGAACACCCAACGCATCGTTGCCGCCCTGCCCACCATCCAGCACGCGCTCGACCAAGGAGCCAGCGTTGTCCTGATGAGCCACCTCGGCCGCCCGAATGGCAGCCGTGTGCCCAAATACTCCCTCCAACCCGTCGCCGAAAAACTCTCCGAACTCCTCGGCCGCCCCGTTCGTTTTCTTGATGACTGCGTGGGCCTCGAAGTCGAAACCGCCTGCGCGCACATGAAGCCCGGCGAAGTCACCCTCCTCGAAAACCTCCGCTTCCACATCGAAGAGGAAGGCAAAGCCAAAAACGAGGACGGCACCTCCACCAAGGCCGCCCCACACGATATCGAAACCTTCCGCGCCAGCCTCACCAAGCTCGGCGATGTGTTTGTTTCCGATGCTTTCGGCACCGCCCATCGCGCGCATTCCTCCGTCGTCGGAGTCGATCTTCCAAAAGTCGCCGGCTTCCTCATGCAGAAAGAACTCGACGCCTTCTCCGCCGTGCTCGACAACCCGAAACGCCCGCTCCTCGCCATCCTCGGCGGCGCGAAGATCGCCGACAAAATCCCGCTCATCCGCAACCTCATCGAGACTGCCGACGAAATCATCATCGGCGGAGGCATGGCCTACACCTTCAAGAAGGTTCTGAACAACATGCCGATCGGGAACAGCCTCTTTGATGCCGAGGGCGCCAAGATCGTCAGTGAGTTGATGGAAAAAGCCAACGCGCGCGGCGTGAAGATTCATCTGCCCGTCGACTTCATCACCGCCGACAAATTCGCCCCCGATGCCACCACCGGCGAAGCCGACGACAACGCCGGCATCCCCGACGGTCTTGAGGGTCTCGATTGTGGACCCAAGTCCCGCCAAATCTTCGCCGACGCCATCGCCCGCGCGCAGACCATCATTTGGAATGGCCCGGCCGGCGTGTTTGAATTCGAGAAATTCGCCGAGGGCACGAAATCCATGGCCGCCGCCGTGGCCCAATCCACCGCGAACGGCGCCATCACTGTCGTCGGCGGAGGCGATACCGCCACCGCCGCGAAAAAATTCGGAGTCGCCGACAAGGTGACCCACTGCAGCACAGGCGGTGGCGCCTCGCTCGAGCTTCTGGAAGGAAAAGCGCTTCCGGGAGTTGCGGCGCTGGATGAGAAGTAAGCGGCTAATAAAATTCGCTACGATTCGATAGCAAAAGGGTATTTCAGTGGTCTTCCGCCTGTGATGCTGTGAAAATGTGAAAAACATTACAGTCGCGATTGATGATGAAACATACCGCCGAGCCCGTGTGATTGCCGCTCAGCGGGATGCATCTATTTCTGCTCTGGTGAAAAAATACCTCTGTTCACTGACCGAGGAGACTTCGGCACCCCGTGATTTGAAAAAGGAGCAAGAGGATTTGCTTGATCGTATCGCCCGGCGGCATCCCCAGTTCAAGGCCGCAGACAACCTTTCCCGCGAAGAGATTTATCAATGCTGATGACCTTCCTTGATACGAATATCCTGCTCTACGCAATTAGCAGTGCCCCGGAGGAGGAGGAAAAACGAAACACGGCACGCGCCATCCTGCGGAGAGATCAACTGGTTGTCTCTGTTCAAGTCTTGCAGGAGTTTTATGTCCAAGCCACTCGATCGAGTCGGCCCGATCCTTTAAGCCATGAGGAAGCCAGCGCTCTCATTTCAAATTGGCTTCGATTCCAAGTTGTTCCCCTCACTGTCGCGGTCCTGCAAAACGCCCTCAACTTGAAATCGCTTCACCCGATTTCCTGCTGGGATGCCGCCATCGTGAGCGCTGCCTCTGCCGCTGGTTGCCCCGTCCTTTTTGCTGAAGACCTCAAGCACGGCCAAGACTACGGCGGAGTCCAAGTCAGCAACCCGTTTTTCGGATCGGACTTCTAATATTACTCCTCTGACTCATTTTAGAGGTCATCCAATTCTCTCGCGTATCCCGCTTGCATAGGATCGGGTATTAAAAATTCATGAACATTCGCACTCTTCCCAACCACGGTTTTTCATGGACTGAAATTGGCCTTGGCTGCTGGCAGCTTGGCGGGGGGTGGGGAAAGCCATGGGATGACGGCGTGGCACAGGAAATTTTGCAGGCCGCGTATGACTCGGGGGTGCGGTTTATTGACACGGCGGATGTCTATGGCGGCGGGGAGAGCGAGCGGTCGATCGGGCGGTTTTTGAAAACGCATGGCGATTGCGTTGTGGCAACGAAGCTCGGGCGCGCGGGGATTTATCCGGACGGGTATTCGCGCGAGTCATTGCTTGCGGCGACGCAGGCTTCGTTGTCGCGTCTCGGGGTCGAGCGGTTGAACCTGACGCAACTTCACTGCGTGCCTTCTGCGGTATTGCGCGAGGGGAAGGTCTTTGACTGGCTGCGCGAGCAGCAGCGCGAGGGGCTCATCGAGCATTTCGGGGCAAGTGTGGAGAGTGTCGAGGAGGGGTTGATCTGCCTCGAACAGGAGGGGGTGTCGTCATTGCAGGTGATCTTCAATATTTTTCGCCAGAAGCCGCTGGAGGAGTTGCTGCCGAGGGCGAAGGCGCTCGGGGTAGCGGTCATCGTGAGATTGCCGCTGGCCAGCGGGTTGCTGAGCGGGAAGTTGAGGTTGGAGACTCGGTTTGTGGAAGGCGACCACAGGCACTTCAACCGCGACGGGGCGCAGTTCAATGTGGGCGAAACCTTCGCTGGGCTTCCCTACGCGACCGGGGTCGAGTTGGCTGATGCGTTGAAGGCCGACCTGCCTGGTGGCATGGACATGGCGGCAATGAGCCTGCGTTGGATTCTCGATCATGACGCGGTGACAGTGGTCATTCCCGGAGCCAGTTCTCCGGAGCAGGCACGGGCGAACGCTGCGGCATCGGCTTTGCCGCCGCTAGCGCCGGAGTTGCAAGCCAAGATGGCTGCGTTTTACGGCGAGAGGGTCCGGCAGCACATTCGCGGGCCTTATTGAGCGCGCTTCGGGCAGGCCCGGTGGCGGCTTACCGAATCGATTTGCCTGCGGGAAAAGGCAGGGAATTTTCCGAATCCGGAGTTGGCGGAGGGGGTGGGGAGTGGTTTGATCTGCGCCCTCATGATTGAACGCTATTCATTGCCTGGAATGAGGTCCGTGTGGACCGAGAAGAGAAAATTGGAAATCTGGCTCGAGATCGAAACGCTCGCGTGCGAGGCGATGGCCGAGCTGGGGACGATTCCCGCCGCCGATGCCGCGGAGATTCGTGCGAAGGGGGCGTTCGACATTGAAAAGATCAAGGAGATCGAAAAGCGCACGAACCACGATGTGATCGCGTTTCTCGAGGATGTGGCCTCGCGGGTGGGGCCGGCCGCGCGGTGGATCCACCAAGGATTGACGTCTTCGGATTTACTCGACACGACGCTTGCGGTGCAGATGTCGGAGTCGTGCGCGATTTTGGAAAAGGACATCCTCGAATTGCGCGAGGCAGTGGCGGAGCGGGCGCGTGAGCACAAGCTCACTCCGATGATCGGACGCAGCCATGGGATTCATGCCGAGCCGATCACCTTCGGGTTGAAAATGGGATTGATGTATGACGAGTTCACGCGGGCGTTGGAGAGGCTTCGCGAGATGCGCAAGCGGGTGGAGGTCGGCAAGATCAGCGGTGCCGTGGGGACGCATGCGCACCTGGACCCGCGGGTGGAGGAATTTGTCTGTCGCCGTCTGGGGCTGAAGGCAGCGCCGTTGTCCACGCAGATTTTGCAACGCGACCGCCACGCGGAGTTCATGACGACACTCGCGTTGATCGCGTCGAGCATCGACCGCTGGGCGACGGAGTTCCGCCATTTGCAGCGGACCGAGGTGCTCGAGGTGGAGGAGTATTTCAGCGAGGGGCAGAAGGGGAGCAGCGCGATGCCGCACAAGCGCAACCCGATCACCGGCGAGCGCCTCAGCGGTCTGGCGCGTGTGATTCGTGGAAATGCCATGGCGGCGCTGGAAAATGTCGCGCTCTGGCACGAGCGGGACATCAGCCACAGTTCTGTGGAGCGAATCATTCTGCCCGATAGTTGCACGCTGGTGGATTACATGCTGGTGACGCTCCGGAAGCTCGTCGCGAAGCTGATCGTGTATCCCGAGAACATGCGGCGGAACATGGAATTGACCGGTGGACTGTATGCGAGCCAGGCGGCATTGCTCATGCTCACCGAGAAGGGCATGGAGCGCAAAGACGCCTACGAGGCTGTGCAGCGGGCGGCGATGAAGACGTGGAGGAACAGGGACGGCCTGCCGAAAAATCTCGCGGAGGAACCCGATGTGGCGGCGCGCCTGTCCGCGGAGGAGATCGACAAGGCCTGCTCGCCCGAGCGGCATTTCCACCATGTCGAGGCCAAGCTCCGCGCGGTGGGGATCGAGTAGCAATCCGATGCCTCGTCCCGACGATGCGGAAATTTTTTTCTGCGCGGGGGGAGGGGTGTCTGGTTAGAGTCCACGATTCACATGGAAGACAATATTCTGACAATCGGGTTGCCATCCGGCAGTTTGATGGAGCCCACGATCGCCCTCTTTGCGAAGGCGGGGTTTTCGATTTCCGGTTCGAGTCGCTCGTATCGGCCCTCGGTGGATGATCCCGAGTTGAGGATTCGGTTGCTGAGGGCCCAGGAAATCAGCCGCTATATCGAGCACGGCTATCTTGATTGCGGCATCACGGGCCGCGATTGGGTCGAGGAGAACGATTCCGACATTCATGAGGTGGTGCAGTTGCCCTACAGCAAGGCGAGTTCGAATCCCACGCGCTGGGTGCTGGTGGTGCCCGAGGCCTCGCCGATCAAGTGCACGGCGGATCTCGCAGGCAAGCGGGTCGCCACCGAGGCGGTGGGAATCACAAAGCGTTTTTTCGAGCGCGCCGGCGTGTGTGCTGAGGTCGAGTTCTCATGGGGTGCGACCGAGGTGAAGGTGCCCGATCTGGTGGATGCGATCGTGGACATCACCGAGACGGGCTCGTCGCTCCGCGCAAACAAGCTTCGCATCGTCGACACGCTCATGGAGTCGTATCCGGCGCTGTTCGCGAATCACGCCGCGTGGGCGTCCGAGTGGAAGCGTGCAAAAATCGAGCGTGTCTCGATCTTGCTCAAGGCCGCCCTCGCCGCGCGCGACTCTGGTGGGGTTGAAGATGAATCTTCCCGAAGCTGGCTTGAAGAATTTGCTTGAGACATTGCCCGCATTAAGAAATCCTACCGTTTCGCCTTTGGCCCAACCCGGATGGGTCGCCATCGAAACGGTGATCGAAGAGAAAATCGTCCGCGAGATTATTCCCAGCCTGAAATCACTCGGCGCGGAGGGAATCATCGAGTATCCGCTCAACAAAGTTGTTCATTGATTTAGGAAATCCCGCATCACATGGGTTCATTAAAAAAGAAAAGAAAAACGAAGATTGCAAAACACAAACGGCGCAAGCGCATGAAGGAAAACCGCCACAAGAAGCGCCTGCGCTACAAGTCGTAGAGATTGTTCCCGCAAGGGCGGGATTTATTTTTGCACTGCCTTTCGGTGTGTTGCAGACGGTCGTTTTTCGTCCCAAGGTGGTGCCTTGAACCGATCTATGTTCCCGTTTGTCGCACAACCCATCTTGGCAGGACAATTTTCGTGGACGAACAAGCCCGGTGTTGCTGCCGGTGCTGTTTGTCTGTGTGTGCTCACCTTTTCCTCGTGTGCGACACGCCGTGAGGCAGATTTGCCTGCTGCAAAGAATCTTCCTTTGGTGCAAGCTGCCATGGATGCTCCGAAAAGGGATGCCACAACACAAAGATACGATTCGCTTACGGCGGCGGGCATTTCAAGTTCTCCGCGCACCGATCAGAGCACGCCGGCCGTGGCCTCGCCGATCGACCGGAACCGACGGGGTGGGAAGCCCTCAAGCGAGCCGAAAGCTCTGGGCTTGGAGGAGTGGCTGGCTGGTCAATTGGGGACCGGCGTGGCTGTGAGCCAACCCAGTCCCGGGACATTGATTGTCTCGCGAACCAATCCTATGAATGAACCGCTGCCGCTTTTTGAAGAGGCAATTGTGCTCGGTGAACTCAGGGCGCTTGTTCGCTCCTCCGATGAGCGGCAAAAGGCAGAAGTTGCATTTCGCAATGGAATCTCATCGGTCACGATTCATTCTCCACTGCGGAGTCGCAACGCGGTTGGAATCATTTCAAAGATTCTGGAGTTTCCAGAAGTCTCAGAAGTCCGGTGATGTCGCGTCCGAAAAACGGGTAGCGAATGACAGATCAGCGTTTTTGTCCGTAGGGCGTGGGATCCTCAGCTACTTTGAGCAGGCTGGGTTCCTTGACCGCTATGGTAGTCGCTGGCCAATTTGCGGACGAATGGCGACAGGTGGCTCATGTATTTCAAGGTGAGAAATTCATCGAGCATGGAGTCTTTTTCGTTCGGTTTGAGATAGCCATCACGGACGAGCCAATCGACAATTTTTTTGATGAGTTCGTCGCTGGGATGCCGGGTTCCATTTTCGATTTTCACCCAACCGGGTGTGGATACGAAACCCTGCATCCCCATGGCTTCTTGGGAGAGACCGAGGGAGCGACGGAGGTTACGGAGACGTTTGCTTAGGAGATTATCACCCACAAATTAACAATACGCTTTTTTTTCAAAATTGTTATTGATTTACAGCACCCATTCAAGGAAGGGTGGGAAAATTTTCTGCTCAGAACATTGAACGTCAGGCAAATATGTCAACAAATTTTTCAAATTTTTTAGCCGGAGGGTGATTGGCTCAAGGGAACGGGAGTGCGAGCACATCCGGCAATGTGATTTTGCAGCCGCTGGTCAGTGACTCCTTTACGAGTCGCAGCATGGCGATGGAGGCTGACGGGGCCGATTGTTTGAAGATTTCGGCGAGCAATAAAATAGCGCGAGCGCGCACGCGGACCGGGTCGTAGGCGGGGATGGATGGTGCATCGGGGGACTCGAAGACGAGGTTCAGGTGCGTGACGGCAGATTTGGGATCGCCAAGCATGAGTTCCGCCTGGCCGCGAAGAACAAGAAGCTCGGGGTGCCACTGCTGCTGTGGCGATGCGGGGTGCAAGAGGAGGATGTCCGCGAAGCGGTGCAAGTCCGCCAGGCATGTGGCGCGCCGAACCATCGCTGCCTCGTGCAGTGCTTCGCCGGAGAACAGCATGGACTGGCAGTGTGTGTAGCATTCAAGCGCTTCCGCGGTCCGCCCAAGATCCAGGAGGGCGCCTCCGCGAAGAAAATGCGCCATGGGAAGGGGTGTCGCGGTCGAGGAGATAAACGAGTCCAGAATCCGGAGATTGCGGGTTTGTTTTTTCAGGTTGACCTCGGCGTTTGTGTAGCCGGTGTGGATGATTTCAATCTCTGTGTCGTGGATCGGAATGTTTGCTCGCCGCAGGCTCGTGACAACCTGCTCGTGCACGGGCCATGCATAGCGCACATCGGGGCGGTTCGGGAACAGGCGCACGATTTTTCCGACCACCCCAGTCCTGCCGTCATCGGAACTGCTTTTGTTTAAAAGGTGGAATGCCCGTGGTGCGTCGCCGGTCTCTGCAAGGAGGTCACGGATCGCGCGGGCGCTTGACGCTGGTAAGTATTCATCGGCGTCCAGCACCAGAATCCAACGGCCGGTCGCCGCCTCCAGAGCCGCATTGCGAGCGGCACTGAAGTCATCCACCCAAGGAAAGTCGATCACGCTGGCTCCGGCATTCCGGGCGATCTCACGGGTGGCATCCTTGGATCCCGTGTCCACGACGATCAATTCATCCGCGATTGATTTCGCGGACTCCAAACAGCGCGCGATGACGGATGCCTCATCACGCGCGATGAGGGCGAGGGTGACACCGTGACGTGGGGGGTAATTCATGGTGGGCGGTTTCAAATCCATCAGCTTTTTAGCGGCCAAGGAAAAGATTTAAAAAAACGCTAAAGGTTTTTTTTGGCCGGACGATTCATTCAACCAAGGAGAAAATCTCCAAACACTGAGGTCGAACAGTGATCCAAAACGGCCCGCCAGCGAGACGGACTTCGCACAAGAAAGACAACGGATATGTCAGTAGTAATCAACACCAACACGTCGGCTTCGCTGGCGTCCTACAACCTCAACAACACCAACGTGAACCTGCAGCGGAGCCTCAACCGGCTCTCCAGCGGTTCACGCATCAACTCTTCCTCCGACGACGCCGGCGGCCTCGCCGTGTCGATGAAACTCAGCGCCTCGATCCGCCGGACCGAAGCGACCCAAGCCAACGTGGGCAACGCCCTTGCGTTCCTTCAGACCCAAGACGGCGTCATGAAAAGCGCCGACAAGGTTCTGAACCGCATGTCGGAACTCGCCACCCTGGCCCAAGACGTGACCAAGTCCACAGACGACCTCGCGCTCTACAACACCGAATTGAACCAACTCCAAGGCCAGCTCAACCTGATGCTGACCGAGAGGTTCAATGGGATCACGTTGTTCAACGAAGGCTCCAGCACAGGAGGCGCAATGGACACAGTGGGCACCAATGCGAGCACACTAACCGTGGTCACCTCCCACGATGGAGATCAAACGATCGACATCACCCGCGCTGACCTCAATGCAATTGTCTACAGTGTCACCGACACCGCCTCGGGGAGCTTCATGAACATCGGCACCAATGCTGGCGCAACGGCGGCCGTGGAAGCCATCCAGACAGCGATCCAAAACCTCGCCACCCTCCGCGCCAACAACGGCGCCGAGCAGAGCCGGTTGAGCTTCGCGGCGGACATGCTCGCGGTGAACAAAGTGAACCTCGAGTCGGCCAACAGCCGGATCATCGACGTGGACGTCGCAACCGAAAGCTCCGCAGCCTCGCCCGCTTCAATATCCTGCAGCAAGCCGGCACGGCAATGCTCGCCCGGGCCAACAGCTCGACCCAGTCGATCCTGCGCCTGATTTCCTAATCGCAGGCAAACGAATCAAACCCACCAGCGGTAGGAGGTAAAAGCCCTCCTACCGCGGGGGTGGACGAACACACATAACAACTCATAGGCAACGGCATGGAGTGTAGACAGAATGAACAAAATTCACAGAATTGAGGAATATGAAAACCCCAAGCACCAAAAGGATAAGGCTAATAAAAAAGCTGATCCTGCGTTCAAGTGACGCCGGTCATTTTCAAACTCCCTCAGCTCTGTCCAATCCCAAGTTCACAGCCTGTAACTCCTGCCATCCTGTCTAAAGAAATTTCCGGGATTTCCCCGAAAGGTGAGGTCGAACACCTGAGCTAAAAGCGGCCCGAAGGCAGCGCGGAAGCTGCAACAGAAAAAGTAAAGGAATACAACATGATCACGATCAATACCAATACGGCGTCGATGTCGGCGGCGTATAATCTTAACAACACCAACGTGAACCTGCAGCGGAGCCTGAACCGGCTCTCGAGCGGTTCCCGCATCAACTCCTCCTACGACGACGCCGGCGGTTTGGCAGTGTCGATGAAACTCTCTGCTGCGATCCGCCGGACCGAGGCGACCCAGGCCAATGTAAACAACGCGCTGTCGTTGTTGCAAACCCAAGACGGTGTGCTGAAAAGCGCCGACAAGGTGCTGACCCGCATGGCGGAATTGGCGCAATTGGCGACGGATGTGACCAAGAGCACCGATGACTTGGCGCTCTACCAGACAGAGGTCAATTCATTGAAACAACAACTCGGCTCCATGCTGACCGAGGAATTCAATGGAGTCTCGCTGTTCGGCGGCGGAGTCCACACAAGCGGTTCAGTCCCGACAGGCACAGCCAATACGGCCTCGCTGACAGTGGTGACTTCCAGGACGGAGGTCAAACGATCGGAATCGCCCAGGCGAACCTCGCGGATCTCTCGCACACGAGCGGTATTGGCACAACGGTTACCACAGCAAGTGGCATCCAAGTCAGCAGCGTGGAAGCGGCAACAGCGGCCATCGCGGTGATCGACACGGCGATCCAAAATCTGGCCACCCTGCGTGCCAGCAATGGCTCCGAGCAAGTGAGGTTGACCTTCGCGGCCGACATGCTGGCGATCAACAAAAACAACCTCGAGTCGGCAAATAGCCGAATCTCGGACGTGGACGTAGCCAGCGAGAGCGCGAACCTTGCGAAGCTCAACATCTTGCAACAAGCCGGCACGGCGATGCTCGCCCAGGCGAACATGCTCGACCCAGTCGATCCTGCGCCTGATTTCCTAATCGCAGGCAGACGAATCAAACCCACCAGCGGTGGGGAAAGCCCTCCCGCCGCCGAGTGGAGAACACAATAACAAGCTGCAAGGCAACGGCATGGAGTGTAGACTAGAAGTGAACAAATTCACGGAATTGAGGAATATGAAAACCCCAAGCACCAAAAGGATACAGGCTAATAAAACAGCAGAATCGCAGGTTCAAGTGACGCCGGCCATTCGTAAAACTACGCTCCAGCTCTGCCATCAACCTCAACCCGCAAGTGCAACCCCGCCTGCGCTCCATCCTGTAACTCCTGCAATCCTGTCTAAAAACTAACCAAAATTTTCCGGGATTTCCCCGAAAAGGTGAGGTCGAACACCTGATACAAAGCGGCCCGAGGACAGCGCGGAAGCTGTAATAAGAAGTAAAGGAATACAAAATGATCACGATCAATACCAATACGGCGTCGATGGCGGCTGCCTACAACCTGAACAACACCAACGCGAACCTGCAACGGAGCCTGCAAAGGCTCTCGAGCGGATCCCGCATCAATTCATCCTACGACGACGCCGGCGGGCTGGCTGTTTCAATGAAGCTCTCTGCGGCGATCCGCCGGACCGAAGCGACCCAGTCCAACGTAAACAACGCGCTGTCGTTGCTTCAAACCCAGGACGGCGTGCTGAAAAGTGCCGACAAAGTGCTGACCCGCATGTCTGAATTGGCGACACTTGCCGGGGATGTAACGAAAAATAGCAGTGATATTAGCCTCTATAATTCTGAGCATGCAACACTCAAAGCACAGCTTCAAAGCATGTTCTTGGAGAAATTTAATGGTATTTCTCTATTTTCGTCAGATTCCGAGACTGGAGCTAACTTAACCGTGGTGACTTCTCAAAGTGGCGATCAAGATTTTCAAGTTACTCAAACTGCTTTGACTGAAAACCCATTCATGAACATGATGATTAATGGTTTCAATAAATTTGTTTTAGGTGGAGAAACCTATATAGCCAGGACAGATATAAATAACGGGGTTATGCAAAGCTCTAACTCTAATGGCGTAAGTATTTATAGTTTATCAACCGGTGAAGAGTTTATAATGAATACGGATGGGCCGCATGTAGCTGCAACTGGGACCGTTCCTCCAGCTCCAGGTAATCCTCCCGGAACATATGTGACAGTGCACACAGTTAATTATCAGCTTTATGACACTGATGGAAATCTCCACGGTGCGGCGGGAACATTTCAGGCTAACTATACATTGACTGGACAAAGCACATCAGCCGCACCATCAATCGATGTATCATTAGATGATTTGATTGGAAATGGCGTGTATGAAAGTTCTATTCGACAAACTAATTTGAATCAGGATAATATGCTTGACTATGCAAATCTATCAAGTTTTGCGATTCAGAGTCTTGCAACCATGCGAGCCACCAACGGCTCCGAACAAACCCGCCTGACCTTCGCAGCCGATATGCTGGCGATCAACAAGACGAACCTTGAGTCGGCAAACAGCCGAATCTCGGATGTGGACGTGGCCAGCGAGAGCGCGAACCTTGCGAGGCTCAATATCCTCCAGCAAGCCGGCACGGCAATGCTCGCCCAGGCGAACATGTCGACCCAGTCGATCCTTCGACTGATCTCCTAATCGCAGGCAAACGAATCAAACCCACCAGCGGTGGGGGGAAAGTCCTCCCGCCGCCGAGTGGAAAAGAATAAAAGTGCAAGAACGACAGATGAGCTAATCAGAATCCGAAAGGAAAAATCATGAAACCAGATGGTTACATGGGAAAAACACAGCAGAATGGTGGCGTAGCGCAAGCCCAAATCGTAGGGCAGGCGTCCCGCCTGCCATCGAAAACCTACAATTCCGCAGGCCCACGGCTATCAGCCTACGCCTCGGAAAGCACCCCGCCTGCGCTCCATCCTGTAACTCCTGCAATCCTGTCTAAAAACTAACCTAAATTTTCCGGGATTTCCCCGAAAAGGTGAGGTCGAACACCTGAGATAAAGCGGCCCGAGGACAGCGCGGAAGCTGTAAAAAGAAAAGTAAAGGAATACAAATGATCACTGTAAACACAAATATGGTGTCCACTTGGGCAGCATATAACCTGAGCAACACAAACTCGAACCTGCAAAAAAGCTTGACCAGGCTCTCAAGCGGGTCTCGCATCAACTCATCCATGGACGATGCCGGCGGCTTGGCTGTCTCGATGAAGCTCTCTGCAGCAATCCGGCGGACTGAAGCCACACAAGCGAATGTGAACAATGCACTCTCATTGTTGCAGACGCAGGACGGTGTGCTGAAGTCGGCGGAAAAGGTGCTGATACGCTTGGCGGAATTAGCGCAACTCTCGGCTGATGTCACCAAGTCAGACGCAGACAAGAGCCTGTATCAGACGGAGTTTAATAATCTCACCAGCCACATTGGTTGCCATGAACGCGGAAGAATTCAATGGAATTCGTTTGATGACCAGTGGAGGGAGCCACGCTCGGCGTGGCGACATCCCGAAGATGGCTCTCAGAACTGTGGGAGTATCGCGTGCCGATTTGAATACCAACATCATTGATGCTCTGGGTATCACGCTTACAACAGGGAGTATCTCGACCCATATCGAGACAATTGATACGGCAATCCAATCACTGGCAGAGCTTCGAGCAGTGAATGGTTCCGAGCAGGTCCGTTTGACATTTGCTGCCGACATGCTGGCGATCAATCGCAACACGTTGGAGGCGGCCAACAGCCGGATTCTCGACGTCGATGTCGCATCGGAAAGCGCCAACCTAGCGAAGCAAAATATCCTGCAACAAGCAGGCACATCCATGCTTGCCCAGGCAAACATGTCCAGCCAATCGGTGCTTCGCCTGATTTCCTAATCGCAGGCAGCGGATCAACCCCGCATGCGGTGGGAGGTAAATCCCTCCTGCCGCACGGGAAAGGATCAACTCGCAAACAAGACGGATGAGATAAGTCAGAATCCGAAAGGAAAATCATGAGCCCAAAAGGTTACATGGGAAAAACACAGAAGACCGTTGGCGCAGCGCAAGCCCAAATTGTAGGGCAGGCGTCTCGCCTGCCATCGAAACCCACAACCCCGCAGGCCTTCGGCTTTCAGCCTACGCCTCGGAAAGCGGGACGCCTGCGCTACATCCTGTAACTCCTGTCATCTTGTCTAACGAAATTTCCGGGATTTACCCGAAAGGTGAGGTCGAACACCTGAGATACAAAGCGGCCCGAGGTCAGCGCGGAAGCTGTAACAAGAAGTAAAGGAATACAAATGATCACAGTAAATACGAATACGGTGTCCACTTGGGCAGCATATAACCTGAACAACACAAACACCAATCTGCAGAGGAGCCTCACGCGCCTCTCAAGCGGATCGCGAATCAACTCGTCTTATGACGATGCCGGTGGCCTGGCGGTGTCGATGAAAATGTCTGCGGCAATTCGACGGACGGAAGCAACGCAAGCCAATGTCAATAACGCCATCTCGCTTCTACAAACCCAGGACGGAGTGCTGAAATCAGCTGAAAAGGTTTTGGTAAGGATGTCAGAGCTTGCGCAGTTATCCGCAGACGTTACCAAATCTGACGAAGATAAAGCACTTTATCAAACTGAGTTCGCGAGTTTAACTGCAGCGCTTGATCAAATTAGTGCTGAAGAGTTCAACGGAATTGTATTGTTTACAAGTGGTGGCGCAACCTTAAACGTTGTCACATCTCAAGATGGTTCGCAATCGGTGGGGATATCGCGTGCAGATATAAATACGGATATTCTGGATGAATTGGATAGTATTAATTTAACCACAGGAGCAGTTAGCACAAGTATTGATACTATCAATACAGCCATCCAAACGCTTGCGGAATTGCGGGCAACCAATGGCTCTGAGCAAGTCAGATTGACCTTCGCAGCCGACATGCTGGCGATCAATCGCAACACGTTGGAGGCGGCCAACAGCCGGATTCTCGACGTCGATGTCGCATCGGAAAGCGCCAACCTTGCCAAGCAAAATATCCTGCAACAGGCAGGAACGTCGATGCTTGCCCAGGCTAATATGTCGAGCCAATCGGTTCTCCGGTTGTTGATGTAAGGCAAAAAGCTTCGGCCTAATTTCTTGCGGGTGGGTAGAGAGGGTTTGAACCTTCTGCCTGCCCGAGAAGAAGTTGTGTGTTTTCTATATTCTTTAAGACATTCTAGGAAAGCGAATTGTTCAGTTTTAGTTCGCAATTCAAAAAAGGTGAGGTCGGACACCCGGTAAAAAAGCGGCCTGAGGTCAGCGCGGAAGCTGTAAGATTATGTAAAGGAATACAAAATGGTTACGCTGAACACTAATATAGCATCCACATGGGCTGCATATACGTTGGGTAACACGACTGCAAGCATGCAAAAGAGCCTCACCAGGCTCTCGAGCGGATTGAGGATCAACAATTCGGTGGATGACGCCGGTGGGCTGGCGGTTTCAATGAAACTCGCCGCCTCGATCCGGCGCTCCGAAGCCACCCAGGCAAACATCAACAACGCCATCTCAGGCTTGCAAACACAAGACGGTGCACTGGAAAGTGCTCAAAAAGTGCTCACCCGCATGTCGGAATTGGCTCAGATGGCGGCGGATGTCTCCGAAGTCGACAAACGACACATCCCTCTACCAGACAGAGTTCAATGCACTGACACTCCGCACTGGTTGAAATCTCTGCGGTGGAATTCAATGGCAACGCGATGTTTACGACGGATGGCGCAGTCAACACCGTCGTCGCCTCCGAGGATGGCACGCAGACGATCGGGATCACCCAATCGAACCTGGCAGGTGTCTATGTGGATAACAACCTTGGATCGATCGATCTTACCGATGTCTCCACGATCACCACAACGATCGGCAGGCTGAATACCGCCATGGAGGATCTTGCGACACTCCGCGCGCAAAATGGATCCGAACAAGTCCGCCTTGGGTTCGCGTTGGATGCATTAACGGTGAATCGAAATTCCATCGAAGCGGCAAACAGTCGCATTCTCGACGTCGATTTGGCCACCGAAAGCGCGAAGCAAGCCAAGAGCAGCATCATGAACCAAACAGGATTGGCCATGTTGAGTCAGGCAAACCAATCCAGTCGTGTGATCCTAAGGCTATTGGAGTAAACAAATAGTATCGGACATTTCTAATGAAAAATCTGTGGTATCGCGGCGGTCTTTGAGCGACTCGCCCCATGTAGCAATGAGTCCCGCTCTGACACCGGGCGGTTTCCGCCCGCAGCTAGTGCTTACTTGCAATGTTAAGCGATATATGCCAAAATCTGGTATGCCTCGAACTACACCCCTTATCTCATGCGATGACAACGACCGAAAGATTCTTGAGCAGCGAGCGGCGAGTCGAACCGAGGCCAAGCAAGACTCGGAAAGAGCGCAGATGATTCTTGGCTGTCTCGATGGATTGCCTGTGATTCAAATCGCCGAGCGCTGTCACACCCGCCCCAACACCGTGATCAAATGGCGGCAACGTTTCGTCGCCGATGGCCTGAACGGGTTGAAGGACTCTCCGCGCCCGGGAGCCAAGCCGATCTATGGCGAGAGTTTTCGCAACCGAGTTCTAGCGACATTGGAATCGCCTCCTCCGCCGGGTCAAGCGACATGGGATGGTCCGGGATTGGCAGCCGTGGCGGGCGGTTCGGTCCATGCGGTCTGGCGGGTGCTTCGCAAGGAAGGCATCTGTCTTCAGCGCCAGCGATCCTGGTGCGTGAGCACAGACAAGGAGTTCGCCGCCAAGGCGGCCGATATTGTCGGCCTGTATCTGAATCCTCCGGAAAAAGCTTTGATCATCAGCGTGGATGAAAAGCCGAGCATTCAAGCCTTGGAGCGCGCCACCGGCTATGTGGAAACCGACAACGGCAAGATCGTGCGCGGCTTCAAGAGCACCTACAAGCGGCACGGCACGCTGAATTTGTTTGCTGCCTTGAATGTCGCCACCGGCCAGATCAAAACGAGCAAGACCGTCTTGAAACGCCGGGAGGAGTTTCTGGAGTTCATGGACCAGATTGTGGCGGATTCGTCGCCGCCGGATCGGGAGTTGCACGTCATTCTCGACAACTACTGCACCCACAAAAAATGCGATGCATGGCTGGCCGAAAACCCGCACGTGCATTTTCATTTTACCCCGACGTCTGCGAGTTGGCTCAACCAAGTCGAAATCTGGTTTGGAATCATGTCCAGAAAAGCCTTACGCGGGGCGAGTTTCAAGAATGTCGAGGAGCTGGGTCGAGCCATTGATGCCTTCATCGCCGCCTACAACCCCACCGCCAAACCCTTCAAATGGCGCAAGCGCGAGGTCAAGGGAGCGCAACTCAAAAATACTATCGTTAATTTATGCAATTAAGCACTAGAATCTAATGCCACACTACAGAAGACAAAAACCGAAAACCTTTGGAATAACGATAGTCTAAAACAATTTTTCCGGAATCACTGGAGAAGGTGGGGTCGAACACCTGAAAGCAAACCGGCCCGAGGTCAGCGCGGAAGCTGTAATATAAAACATAAAGGACATATCAAATGATTAGTATGCTTACTAACATGGCGTCGATGTCGGCGTCATATAACTTAAACAACACGCACAGCAATCTGCAAAAAAGTCTCACAAGACTCTCGAGCGGAAAGCGAATCAATAGTTCCGTGGATGATGCCGGCGGTTTGGCTGTTTCCATGAAATTGAGCGCGGCGATCCGGCGCACGGAGGCCACCAAAATTGGTGTCTCCAATGCGATGTCCCTCCTGCAAGTTCAGGACGGGGCGCTGAAATCGGCATCCAGTATCCTCACCAGGATGTCCGAGTTGGCCACATTGGCGACGGATGAGACGAAAACGACCAACGACACCGCGTTGTATCAGACTGAATTAGATGCATTGAACGATTCGATTTCCTCATTGCTTGCGGTGGAATTCAATGGAACCGATGTGTTTACAGCTGGTGGCGCCAGCTTGGGAGTAGTCGTCACTGAAGACGGCGGCACCGTGGGCATCACAAGAACGGATCTGGACAACTTGGTGAATACCACCATTTCCGGCATCGATCTTAGTTCCGGCTCAGCCCAGGCGATATCCGCTGTGGCGACATTGGACACCGCGATTCAAGAACTGTGCGACCTACCGCGCGACCAACGGCGCCGAGCAACAACGCTTGAGCTTCGCCATCGATATGCTCGAGGTCAACCAAGCCAATCTGGAGGCCGCCCACGGGCGGATCGTCGATGTCGATATCGCCAGCGAGAGTGCCAACCTCGCTCGGCAAAATATCTTGTATCAGGCAGGCACTGCCATCCTGGCGCAGGCAAACCAATCCGGCCAATCCGTGCTGCGATTGATCAGTTAACAAAACAATTTAGGAACAACCCTAATGGCTTGGCATGTGGCCCAATTCATATGCCCGGAAGCGGCACGGAAGTCGCAAATATAAATAAAAGGAAGTAAGTTATGATAAACATCAACTCGGTCGCTGCAGCCTCGTCTGCCGCCAACAACCTCAACGACAACCAACGCAACCTGCAGCGGAGCCTTTCGAGACTCTCCAGCGGTTACAGAATCAACTCCGCGGCAGATGACGCCGGAGGCCTCGCGGTCTCACTCAAGTTGTCCGCATCGATCCGCAAGACAGAGGCCATTTCCACCAACGTGGGAAATGCTGTCTCGTTCCTGCAAACACAGGATGGAGTTCTCACAGCGGCCTCCTCGATTCTGGAGCGCATGTCGGAATTGTCCGTCCTGGCGCAGGATAATACAAAGACAGTGGATGATTTGGCCCTATACGACCAAGAATTCACAGAACTCAAAGGGAGCATGAATGCGCTTCTCAGCGAGGAATTCAACGGGATTTCCCTCTTTGACGCCGGTGGAAACACCTTGGAAGTCATCACAGGCGAGTCCGGTTCGACGGTGGCCATGACTCAGGCAGACCTCGCCGCAGTCAATACCGCCGTGGCCGCACGTTCGGTCAGTTCTGCTGGAAACGCCGCAACAGCTCAAACCACCGTCGACGCCCAAATCATCGCCCTCGGTGAACTCCGAGGCCACAAACGGCGCCGAGCAAAACCGCCTGACGTTTGCCCAAAACATCCTGGCGGTGAATGTCACCAACCTCGAAGCGGCCAACGGGCGCATCGTGGATGTCGACATGGCCACCGAAAGCTCCGAATACACCCGCCTGACAATCCAGCGCGAGGCCAGTATCGCGATGCTTGCGCAGGCGAACTCATCCTCGACAAGTGTGCTGAAGCTCATCAGCTAAGAGCACATCGGTTCTGTAAAAAAGGGGGATTCCAAGGAAGGAATCCCCCTTTTTGTCGGCATTCAAGTTTGAGGGGTCAGGAATCAATTCTTGACTTTTAGGCATAACCTCGCCTTGCTCGCAGGAGAATTCCCGCCTCAGGTAATCTGCGTTCCACAGAGCCGAGGAGGACCTCGGCGTTCCCAAGCGCGGGAAAATCCCCCGGCAGTCACAGACAGCCGCTACAAGACTGAGAATGGGCGTAAAAAAATTCTTGTCTGTCCGTTTGATTCAGTCGTTAGAAGCCCTATTTGCATGGTAATGGAAATCGAGAAAGCGATTGAGGCGTTGCCGGCACAGGAATTCCGCGTATTGGTTGCTTGGCTTGAGGTGCGGAAGATTGAGGCCGGGGTGATGAATTCTTGACTCGATGTAATCCGAGGGCATGCCGTTGGATTATCGGATTTCGAGAATCGTTGACAGGGCTCGTGTAATTGCACTCAAGTCCTTGGAATCCACGGTTTCTATTCTTGACTGTAGCCGATGCTTTGCGACGGCTCGAACCTGATCGATCACGGCTACAGCTGGTCTGCCTTGGCAATTGACAGCAACCGTGATTGGGGGATGTGGCTTGGCGGCTGTGGAAAGGGGCACAACGACAACGGTTTTACGCAAACGGTTCAAAATGTCATTTGTGAGGACAACGCAGGGTCGGGTCTTTTTGATCTCCGAGCCTTGGCCAGGGTCGAGTGCAACCCACCAAACATCGCCTCGTTTCACGGCGCCTCCTCCGCGATTTCATCATGGAATGCCTGCCAATCATCAATCTCGCGCTCCAACTCGCTGTCTTTATTGGCTGCCTGGCACGCTGCGACCAGAGCCTCCTCGTGGCTTGCCAAACTGGTCTCGATGAGACGGCTAACATGTCGCGAGCGCTGCCGAGGTGGAACAATCGATTGGAACCGATGAGCCAATGCGTCAGGTATGGAAAGAGTGATTCGCATAATTGGTAATTATGCATTGCGACTTACGACTGGAAAGCAAAAAAGAGTTGGGCTTGAGGGGTCAGGCATGAATTCTTGACATATTTCAGGATTTCTCTCCCGGAACATACTCGCTGCAATCCTCGATGAATGCCCAAGCGGGAGCATCTTTATTCGACAGGGCCGAGGGGGGACCTCAGCGTTCCCGCAGGAAGCGAGGAATTGAACATGTGGGTGACGGGCACGGGCGATTCCGAGCGTGAGTTCGGCTGCATTTACGGCAGGCTTGTCGCGATCGGGCAACGCGACTTCGACCCCTTCGTAGCAGGTTTTCCGGACTCTTCGGATGAATTCCTCGGGAGGGGGTGCTCCAACATTCTTGCTCCGTGGTGGCGGGCGTGCAAAATGCTGCGCCATGTCATCGATCAATCCAGATTCCATTCGAGAAGCGCTGCGTGCAGTCAAATACCCCGGCTTTTCGCGGGATATCGTCTCCTTCGGGTTGTTGAAGGAGGCGGTGGCGAGGGAGGGGGATATCGAGGTGCAGTTGGTGCTATCGACCAACGACACGGCGGTGGCGAAAAAAATCCAATTCGACGCAGTGGCGGCGCTGAAGTCGCTTCCGGGTGCCGGGCGCGTGGAGGTGAAGGTCGACGTGCAGGCTCCGGCATCCGCTCCAGCAGGCGCTGCGGCGGGCCCGGCGCGCATCGAGGGGGTGAGGCATGTGATCGCCGTGGCGAGCGGCAAGGGCGGGGTGGGGAAATCCACGGTCGCCGCGAATCTCGCGCTGGCACTTGCTGAGGCAGGGGTCAAGACAGGCTTGTGCGATTGCGATATTCACGGGCCGAGCATCGCGCTGATGTTCGGCGGCAACGAGCGCCCGATGGCGGACGATGACAACCGGATCATCCCGATCGAGCGCTACGGGGTTTCGCTCATGTCGATGGGATTTCTTTTGGACGACGGATCGCCTGCGGTGCTTCGCGGGCCGATGGTCACTCGATACACCCAGCAATTTCTGCGTCAGGTGGCGTGGGGCGACTTGGATTGCCTGATTCTCGACCTGCCGCCAGGAACGGGGGACATCCAGTTGACGATCGTGCAGACGGTCGCGCTCTCCGGTGCGATCATCGTCACGACGCCGCAGGAGGTGGCATTGATCGATGCGAGGAAGGCGATCTCGATGTTTGGAAAAACAAATGTGCCGGTGCTCGGCATCGTCGAGAACATGAGTTGTTTCATCAGCCCGACCGACGGCACGCGCCATGAAATCTTCGGGACAGGCGGTGGACGCCGCGAGGCCGCGAGGCTGAAGGTGCCATTGCTCGGCGAGGTGCCGATCGAGCCTGCGGTGCGCGAGGCTGGAGACACAGGGAAGCCGGTGGTGGGTTCGCATCCTTCGAGCGCCTCCGCGCAGGTCTTCCGCGAGATCGCCGCCGGAGTGCGCCAGGCAATCGGAGATTAACGGGATTCCCCGAGGAGATCGGGACGTCTGCGGCGGGTGGCTTCGAGGGCAGTGTCATGGCGCCATGACTCGATGGCGGCATGGTTTCCACCGAGGAGAATCTCAGGCACTTTCCAGCCGTTGTAATCCGCCGGGCGGGTGTAGTGGGGGTGGTCCAAGAGGCCGTGGGCGAAGGAGTCCTGCTGGGCGGATTGGTCATCGCCGAGCACGCCGGGCAGGAGGCGCACGACGGCATCGGTGACCACCAGCGCGGGAAGCACGCCGCTCGTGAGGACATAGTCGCCGATGGAAATCTCGTCATCGATCAAGTGGTCGGCCACACGCTGGTCGATGCCCTCGTAGTGGCCACAGAGCAGAATGAGGTCACGCTCGCGCGAGAGGTCGCGGGCCACGGCATCCGAGAATTTGCGGCCCTGCGGCGACATGAGGATGACTTTCGAGTCCGGCGAGCGGAGGGCGGCGAGGGCTTTGTCGATGGGTTCGATTTTCATGACCATGCCAGGCCCACCGCCGTAGGGGGCGTCGTCCACCGTGCGGTGGGCGTCGCCGGTCCACTGGCGCAGGTCGACCGCTTCGAGGTTGGCGAGGCCTTTTTCACCAGCGCGTTTGAGGATGCTTGATTGGAGCACGGCGCGGCAGACGTCCGGGAAGATGGTGAGGATTTGGATTTTCAAGAGCGGTGAAGATTGCGGATGGGAAACCGGTTGAAAATGCGTTAATCCCTCAACGTGCCCAAGCCCAAACCGACAAAGCAGCCCCCGCGCGGCGGAGGACATCTGTGCCGCTCGCCAAGCAGCGCCGGAAGAAGCGCCGGGGGCTGTGGGTGTCGCTGTTCAAGATCGGGTTGGTGACGCTGCTCCTGTGGTCGGCGATCGGCGGGCTCTATTACGCCTGGGCGCTGACATTCGACCTGAAGGAAATCCACGACATGAACGAGCGGTCGGTGATTTTCGATCATGAGGGGAAATACTATTCGCGCCTTGCCGGCGAGAACCGCGAGGTGGTGCCGTTTGACAAGGTGTCGAACGATTTTGTGAATGCGTTGATCAGCCGCGAGGACACGCGGTTCTACCAGCACCATGGGGTGGACCCGATCGGCGTGGCGCGCGCGGTGGTGAGGAATCTGCTCCTAGGCGGCTTCCGCGAGGGGGCGAGCACGATCACGCAGCAGTTGGCGAGGAACAGCTTTCCGCTCGGCGGAAAAAACCTGCACCGCAAATGCATCGAGGCCGCCTTGGCGTTCCGGATCGAAACCGAGTTGACCAAGGAGGAAATCCTCGAGGCCTATATGAACAGGATTTACTTCGGCTCCGGCACCTATGGCATCGAGTCGGCGAGCCAGACGTATTTTGGCAAGCCCGCTTCACGTCTGGATCTGCAGGAGGCCGCGACGCTCGCTGGGTTGATCCGCAGCCCGAACAGGTTCTCGCCGTTGAACAATCCCGAGGGGTCGATCAGGGAAAGAAATGTCGTGCTCGGACGGATGCGGGACATCGGCTTGATTTCCCCGCTGGAGTGCGAAGAGGTGCAGGCCATGCCACTGCTTGCCATGCCGAGGACGAAGACCTGGCCCGAGGACAATTGGGCGATGGATGCGATCCTTCGCGAGTTGGATCTGGTGCTGGAGCAGGGGCAGATGGATGGCGGCGGATTGAAGATTTACACCACAATCGACGGGCCGCTGCAGAACGCGGCGGAGAAGTCGATGTCCGACCGGTTGGCCGAGGTCGAGGGGCAACCGGGATATCCGCACGAAGGCATGCAGGCATTTGAGGGGGCGAATCTCGACCGCGAGAAATCGGCGCCGTATTTGCAGGGGGCGGCGATTGCGTTGGACAACAAGACTGGGGGCATACGTGCGATTGTCGGCGGGCGGGATTTCAAGCGGAGCAAATTCCAGCGTGCGCTGCTCGGGGTGCGGCAGGCCGGTTCGGTGGTGAAGCCATTTGTCTTCGCGAGTGCGTTCGATGCCGGAGTGGGGCCAAACGAGTTGATCTCCGACAACCGGATCGGGCCCGGCGAGATTCCTTCAAAATACGGCAAATACGATCCGGCGAACTCCGACAAGGAATACCGCGGCATGATCCCAGTGGGTGAGGGGTTGATCGATTCGCGCAACACAGTGGCGGTGCGTGTGGGGCTGTCTGTGGGTCTGGATCGTGTGGCGAACACCATCGTGCGCGCAGGCATCGCCGACGATCCGCCGCGTTTTCCCTCGATTTGCCTTGGGGCGTTCGAGACCAGCCTGAAAAACATCACGGCTGCCTACACGGTCTTCGCCACCGGCGGCACGAAGCTGCAACCCTACCTGATCGACCGCGTGTTGGATGCCTCGGGAAATGTCATTTACAAGGCCACGCGCGGGAGGATTCCTGTGATGAGCCCTGTGGCGGCGAAGATGACCACGTCATTGCTCGAGAAGGTTGTCGAGCGTGGAACCGCCTCGCGGGCGCCCTGCCTATGGGCTTCAGGGATATGGGGCCGGAAAAACCGGCACGACCAACAACTACCTCGATGCGTGGTTTGTGGGGTTCGACAGAAATCTCACCTGCGGGGTGTGGGTGGGGTTCGACAAGCCGCGTCCGATTCGGCCCGGCGGATACGGCGGGGCGCTCGCGTTGCCGATCTGGGTGGATATCATCCAAGCTGCCAAGCGGGGGTCTTGAGGGGATTCAGCGTTTTAAACAGGATGACAGGATGAGCAGGATTCACAGGAATTGTTTTGGGGCAGGTGGAAATTGCGCCAAATGTCGAATCCTCAGAAGATGCAACCAATGGAATCTCTGTGACCTCTGTGTCCCCTGTGGTTAATTCTACTGAAATCAAGTCAACGCGGCGGGGTGAATCCAGCGGACGCCTGATTCCTCGAAGAGCGCGGCGACGAGAACGACTTTGCCGTTTTCCATGGTGGCCCGAGCGCCGAGGGGCATGCTGCAGCCGCCGCCGAGTTCGGTGAGGAGGTTGCGTTCGGCGTTCACGCACAATTCGGTCTCGTGGTGGTTGATGGCTGCCAAGAGCGCGAGGGTGGTTTGGTCGGATTCTAGGCACTCGATGCCGATCGCGCCTTGGCCTGGGGCGGGGAGCATTTCCTCGATCACCGAGACATCGATGCCGGCGGGAATCAACGCCGCGCCGAGGCGGTCAATGGCCGCGCGGGCGAGGATGAGGGCGTCGATCTCTGGGGTTTCGACCAGCTTGCGCAGGCGTGTGGCCATGTTTCCCCTGATCTCCACAAACGCAAGATCTGGGCGGAGGTGGGCGAGTTGGTTTTTGCGGCGCAGGCTGCAGGTGGCGACTGTCGCGCCCTCGGGAAGGCCCCGCCAGCCGCCGCTGTGCTTGGAGGCAAGGGCATCCGCCGTATCGGCACGCTCGAGCACCGCGCCGACCACAAGGCCCGGAGGCTGGGTGGTCGGCAGGTCTTTCAAGCTGTGAACGGCGGCGTGGATTTCACCGCGCAGGAGTGCCTCCTCGAGTTCCTTTGTGAAGAGCCCCTTGTCCAGCGGGCCGGGGGCGGTGAGGCTGACATCCAGTCGCTTGTCGCCGGTGGTTTTGATGATGCGCTCCTCGATGGCGAGGTGCGGATGGGCGGCGCGGAGGCGTGCGGCTGTTTCGCGGGTTTGGACGAGGGCGAGATCGCTGCCGCGCGTGCCGAGGATCAAGGTGGTCATCGTGGCATGGAGGGGTGGTGTCGCATCCAGGTCAAAAACTCGCCCACGTGGCGTTCGATGAGCTGTTCGCAGCGGATGACCTCGGTTTCGCGGACTTCGATGGATTGGCGGGCGATTTGTTCCAGCGAGTCCATGTCGTAGAGGTAGACGTTGTCGATGGCGTTCACAGCGGGATCGACATCACGCGGCACGGCGAGGTCGATGATGAAGAGCGGGCGTTCGCGGTGGGACTGGAGGATTTTTTCGAGTTTCTCGCGGGTGACGATCGGGTGGGGTGCGGCGGTCGAGCAGATGAGAATATCGACCTCGTCAAAGGCGGTGTGCCAGTGGTCGAAATGCACGGCGAGGCCGCCGATCGAGTCTGCGAGGGCCGCCGCGCGGTCGAAGGTGCGGTTCGAGACGATCACTGTGCGGACACCGCGGGAGACCAGGCTGCGAGCCACGCGCTCGCTGGTGTCGCCCGCGCCGAGGACCATGACCTTGCGCCCGCCGAGATCGCCGAAGATTTTTCCGGCGAGTTCCACGGCGACAGAGCCGACGGATGTCGAGCCGCGGGTGATGCGTGTCTCGGTGCGGACCTGCTTGGCCACGCGAAAGGCGTGCTGGAAGAGTTTGTTGAGGTAGGAATTTGTCGCCCCATGGCCCGCGGCGGCGTTGTAGGCTTGTTTGAGCTGGCCGAGGATTTCCGTCTCCCCGATGACCATCGAGTCCAATCCGCTCGCCACGCGGAAGAGATGGCGCACGCTCGGGAGCGAGTCGTGGCTGTAGAAGGGAAGGTCGGTGCACCCGGTGCGCTCTGTCAGAAAGTGGCGCAGGCCCTCCATGGCGCGGAGCGGGCAGACGCTTGAGGCGTAGAACTCCACGCGGTTGCAGGTCGAGACGATCACAGCACCGAACAATCCGTCGATGAGCCGCATGCGCTCGAGAGTGGCTTCGAGTTCGTGCGTGCCCACGGCAAAGCGCTCGCGGACCTCGACGGCTGCGTTGCGGTGGTTGATACCGGCGCAAAGGATCGTCATTTCGCGGAGGAGAGGTGTTGGATCGCCGGAAGGGTGACGAGGATGAAAGCGAGGGCGGCGACGGAGAGGATGGCGGTTTTTCTCGGGGCCAGCGTGTGGATTTGGCGGAGGAGGACGAGAATCCCATAGGCCGCCCAAATGACCGCGGAGGTCCAGAATTTCAGGGTGTTGACCTGCATGCCGCTGATGAAGCCGGCGGCAAAGGCCACGGTGAGGATGACGAGGCCGAGGCGGATAAGGCGCGTGTTGGCGACGGCGAGTTCGGTGATCGGCGGGAGGTTGTAGAGGAGGGAGCCGCCTTTGCGTTTTTTGAGTTGGCGATCCTGCACGAGAAACATGATTCCCGCGATGCCCGCCAGAGCGAAGGCGCCATAGGCGATGAGCGAGAGGGCTGCATGGAATTCGATCCACGGGTCGCGGGCTGCCGCCGGAACCGGGGCGCGGGAAAGCGGGGCGAGTTGGGCCAGCAGGAGAAGCAAAAGAACAAGGGGCGAGGTGAAGGTGCCGAGAAGCGACAAGCGGTAGGCCGAGCCCACCAGAAAATAAAGAAGCGAGGTCGCCCACGCCATGAAGAGCAGGACATCGAACAACGAATACAATGGGCAGGAGCGTTGGACCTGCCCGCGCAGCCAGAGATCGACCGAGAGCAGAGCGAACGCGCCAATCATGGATGCCAGATTCACGCGGCCAGGCTGGAGTTTGCCGGCATACACGCGCACAAGCGTGTGCGCGAATCCCGCGATCAAACACAGGGTGGCTCCGGTCAGTAGGTAAAACTCCATGGGAAAGACTGCACACTATGACCGCAAAGCCCGGCGTGTTTCAATGCCCGGAGTGAGCAGAAAGCAGGTCGTCGTCGTGCGGTGCTGTCACTGGATTTCATGCCGAGGGACATCCCCCAGAAAAAAATCGAAAAAAAAGATTGTGCCATGAGAAAGCCTGACTATGGTGATCAGCGTTCTGGGGGGAACAACAGCCCGCTGCAGCAATCGCTGCGGCGGGCTGTAACTCTTTTAGGGGGTCGTGTTTTTTAGTCCGGCTTTTCGTTTTTCTCAAGGAGGCGGCGCCAGTCTGGATCGGAGAGGACGGGGCGGAAGCCTGTGTGGATCATGCCGGAGTCTGGGCTTGTCTTCATGCGGGCGGCGGGGCGGTAACTGGCGCAGTAAGAGGCGTCGCAAAGGAAGGAGCCGCCACGGTTGACGCGTTTTGGAACGCTGGGTTCGCTCGGGTCGAGGCTGGAGTCTGGGCCTTGGGGGTTGACTGAAACGGCATCTATCTCGGCGCGGCGTTTGTAGGTGTCCTCGCGATACCAGTCGGCGCACCATTCCCAGACGTTTCCGATCATGTGGTGGAGGCCGTAGGCGTTCGGTGTATCCGAATCGACGGGCGCGGAGAGGAGGTGTCCGTCGAGGGTCTTGGGGTTGTGGGGAAAGTCGCCTTGCCAGAGGTTTGCCGGCACGAAGGAATCGGAGGGCGGGGTGTCGCCCCAAGTGAAGCGGCGGGCGGGTTCGCCGCCGAGCGAGGCGTATTCCCACTCGGCTTCGGTGGGGAGGCGTTTTCCAGCCCACTGGCAGAAGGCGACGGCGTCGTCCCACGACACATGGACCACCGGGAGGCTGTCGTGGGCCTTGGAGAGCCTGCTGTGGGGGCCGAGCGGGTGTTTCCAATCGGCTCCCTTGACCCACTGCCACCAGAGCGAGTGGTTGTTCAGCGGAACGGGGCCGGCGGGGGGAGAAAAAACGAGTGAGCCTGGAACGAGCACAGAGTCGTCGGGCTTCGGGGTGCCGGGGGGGAGTTGTTTTTTGATTTCCTCCCACTCGGGGTTTTTCTCTGCGGTGGTGATGTAGCCGGTCTCTTCGACGAAACGGCGGAATTCGGCGTTGGAAATCTCGGTGGCATCCATCCAGAACCCGTCGAGTCGCACGCGGTGGACTGGAAATTCATCGGGCCGTGCCTCGGGTCCGACGCCACCCATATCGAATTCGCCTGCAGGAATCCAGACCATGCCCGGTGGGTGCGGCTTCGGAGGTGTGGTGGCGGCGGGTTGGCTGCTTGCCAGCAGGCTGGCGGCGCGGGAGGTGGGGGTGAGGCATTGCTCCGTGGAGGAATCGGCGGCGAGAAGTGTCGGGATCGAGAGCAGGAGGGCGCAGAAGGCAGTTGCCAGCCGAGCGGGGACGGAGGAAATGGAAAATGTCATTGCAGGGAATCAAGCATGAACCAGGCAGGCCTTCAGCTTTTAAAGCGGTGGCTGGGGAAGGCCTACAACAGCGAGGTGATGAAATGGGCGGTGACCTTGGCGCCGTTCGGGTGGCCGAGGCGGGTGGTGGCGGCAAGGCGCGATTTGTAGAGGTCGCCGGATTTTTCAGTGAGGGCCACGACGGTATCGGCGATGGCTTGCGGGGAGGTGGCGAGGTCGCCTGCGGAGTTTTCAATGAGGAGACGGGCATTGCCCTCCTCCTGGCCTGGCACGATCTGGGTGATGATCATCGGCGTGTGGGCGGCGAGGGCCTCTTGCACTGTGGCGCCGCCAGCCTTGCCGATGAGGATGTGGTGGGAGCGGATGAGTTGGGGCATCTCGGGAGTCCAGCCGTGAAGCTCGATCGGGCGGTCGAGTTCGCGTGCGAGGGCTTCGAGCTCGGCGCGGAGTCGTTCGTTTTTTCCACAGGTGACAGTGAGCGAGATCGAGTCGATGCCAAGGAGTGCGCGTGTGGTATCGACGGCGGTCGCGGGGCTGCCGTTCACCATGTAGAGCACGCGCCAGCGGCCGTCGGCGGGCGGGACTGCGCGGTTTGGCGGCGGGGTGGAAAAGACAGGCGGAACGGGAAAGCCGGTGACGCGGATTTTTTCGTGGGGGATGCCGCGTTCCTCCAGGACGCGTGCGGTGGGTTCGTTCGGGGTGAGGAACCAATCGCTCGAGCAGCGGAGCCAGATGGCATTGATGGTGAGCGAGTCGGTGATGATGGTGGCAAAGGCGAACCGGCGTGTGGCGGGCGGGGCGATGTGGTCGACGAGCGGCCCGCAGCCTGGGAAGACGCTCACCACGACGTCCGGCGCGTGGCGTTTCACGAGATGGCGGAGCTGGCGGGAGGCGGGCGCGAGGAGCTTCACGCCGGTGGATGTGGCTGGAATGCGGTCGAGGAGCGAGTAGGTCAGCGCCCAAAGAGTTGGGGCGCGGTTGATGGCGAAGTGGTAGCCGAAGCGTGCGATGCGGTTGATGAGGGGGAGCGACTCGGCGAAGATGTCGTGCACTGCCACCTTGATGCCTGGTCTTTCGAGTCGCAGGGCGGCGGCGAGATTTCTTGCGGCGGCATTGTGACCCTCGCCGAAGCCGGCGGTGAGAATGAGGACGGAACCGTCGCGCATGAAGTGTTGCTGGTTGGTGGAAATAAACGCGGGGTCGGGGGCGTGGACAAACAAATTCACCTGAGTCGGGGTGGGAAAATGGATTTCTCCGGTGGCTGGGGCGGGGTAGGGTGCGGCCATGAAACATTTGATCGCGGGGATGCTGGTGATCGCCTGTCTGGCGGGCTGCAGCGGAGTGTCGAAGGAAACGGCGGCGTCGGAATTTTTGACTGCCGAGAGCACTGTGCGCGGCGTCGAGGTGGACAGCGACATGGCGCGGAGCGGGGTGGAGAGGTTTCGTGAATTTTTTGCGGATGTGACACCCGAGTCGGTGCGGCGGTTGGGGCCGGAGTTGTATGCACAGGACGTGTGGTTCAACGACACGCTCAAGACGCTGCGGGGGCGAGGGGAGGTGGAGGCGTATTTTTAAAAACAGCGGAGCATGTGGATTTCATTCGGGCCGAGGTGGTGGATTCGGCCGTCTCGGGCAGGAATTGCTATGTGCGCTGGGTGATGGATGTTCGGTTCAAGGGCGCGAAGGAACCGGTGCGCACGGTTGGCATGACGCTTCTGCGCTTCGACAGCGAGGGGCGGGTGGTGATGCATCAGGATTTCTGGGACTCCTCGGCGGGATTCTACGAGCATTTGCCGGTGCTGGGAGGCGTGATCCGATGGATCAAGTCGAAGATCTGAGCGGGCGCCGTGAGGCGTTTGCGGGCTTGTTCCATGGCGGGCGGCCGGTGCTGTCGCTGGCACCGATGCAGGACATCACAGACCTGCCGTTTTGGCGTTTGATGGCGCGGCGCGGCGGGGCGGACCTGTATTTCACCGAGTATTTCCGGGTGACTCCCGATTACCGGCCCGAGAAATCCATCCTCCGCTCGATCACCGAGAATCCCACGGGGCGGCCTGCGGTGGCGCAGATGATCGGCAATGACATGGAGGCGATGGCGCGGGTGGCGAGGGAATTGGAGCGGCATGATGTCGCCGCGATTGATTTGAATCTCGGGTGCCCTGCGCCTGTGGTTTACAGGAAGTGCGCCGGGGGCGGGTTGCTGAGGGATTTGCCGCGTATCGACGCGTTGCTGGCGCGGTTGCGCGAGGCGATCGGCGGGGCGTTCACAGTGAAGACGCGTGTGGGCTTTGAAAGCGCCGGGGAGTTCGACGCGTTGCTCGAGGTGTTTTCGAGGCATTCCCTCGATTTGTTGACAGTGCATGGGCGGACGGTGGCCGAAAAATACGGCCCCAAGGTGCACCACGACCGCATCGCGCAGGCGGTGCGGCGGCTTGGGTGTCCTGTGCAGGCCAACGGGAGTATCGTCTCGGCGAGGAGTGCTCGGGAAGTGCTGGAGTCAACGGGGGCGGCGGGCTTGATGATCGGGCGTGGGGCGATCAGGAATCCGTGGGTGTTTTCGCAGATTCGGGATGACTTGGCGGGACGCGTGGCGGTGCTGCCGACGGGTCGTGAGGTGTTGGCTTATGTGAATGAGCTCTACGGCGAGGTGTGCCAGCCGGAGTTCCCCGAGCGCATGCAGGTGCAGAAGATGAAAAAGTATATGAACTTTCTCGGCGAGGGCATGGAGGATGCTGCCGGCTTCCTGCATGAGATCAGGCGCTGCGACACGCGGGTGGATTTTTTTGCGGTTTGCACGAGGCATCTCGACCATGACAGGCCGCTGGCGCTCGAGCCAATGGAGACGCGTCTTGCAGGCGAGTAAATCCCGGCGCGGAAAATTCGGGATTCCGTGCTTTTCGATCCGTGGCGATCGGTTTATGAGCACCGAAAACGGACGCCGCCATGCCAGACACCCGCATTCTTCTTAACGACCTCGACCAAACCCAATCGCTGACCCAGGAGGAATACAAATCCCAGGTCAAGCAGCTCCAACTCGAGTTGCTGAACATGCAGTTGGAGCTGCACGAGAAGGGAATTCCAGTCGTGGTCGTGATCGAGGGGCCCGATGCCGCCGGGAAGGGCGGGGTGATCAAGCGCCTCACCGAGAAGCTCGATCCGCGATTGATGAGGGTGTATTCGATCAACAAGCCCACGCCCGAGGAGTTCGCGAGACATTATCTTTGGCGGTTCTGGTGCAAGTTGCCGCAGCGTGGGCATCTCGCGATCTACGACCGCTCCTGGTATGGGCGGGTGCTCGTCGAGCGGGTCGAGGGGTTTTGCTCCAAGGCGGCGTGGAGCCGTGCCTACGACGAGATCAACGCATTTGAAAAAATGCTCGTCGATGACGAAGCCGTGTTCCTGAAGATTTGGATTCATGTGACGAAGGACGAGCAGTTGAGTCGTTTCAAGCGCCGGGAAGCCGATCCCTACAAGCACTGGAAGATCGGCGAGGAGGATTGGCGGAACCGGAAGCGCTGGAACGAGCATATCGTCGCCGCTGAGGACATGTTCGAGAAGACATCGACCGATATCGCCCCCTGGCATGCCATTCCAGGAAACTACAAGTGGTTTGCGCGGGTCAAGGCCCTCCAGTTGCTCAGCGCCGCGTTGTCCAAGGCGCTTGGCAAAAAATCGAAACCGAAGTGATGCCGGGCAGCGCTCAAGCCAAAGGCGAAGGGTATTCGCCGGCGCGCACGAGGGAGGCAAGGGCATCCACCACCACAGGCCGGTCCTCTTTGTAGGTCACCCCGAACCAGCGGCTCTCCACGGGAAGCACGCTCACCGAAGCCTCTTTGGCATCGATCATGGCAGTGACGGCGGCCGGGATGTAAAACTCGGACTTTTCCTCATTGCCATGGGATTCGAGAAAGCGCACCAGCAGGGCATCGAGCAGCCCGAAGACGTCGGGCGGGAAGCCCCAGCAGTTCATCGAAACGCGCTCCGTGCCCTCGAACATGGTGCCATCCGCCTCGTCTCGAATGCCCGCCGCGGTTTTTCCGATGCGGGTGTGCTCTTGGACGGTCAAGAGCCGGTTGCTGGCATCCATGCGGCAGACGCCGCGCGAGACGGTGCCGTGTTCCGATAGGGTCGAGTCGAGACGGTAACCCGCCAGGCAGAAGCTGGAGGGCGAGTTTTTCAAAAAATTGGCAACGGTCGAGATCGCGCCGTGTCCGTAGAAATCGTCGGCATTGATGGCGAGGAACGGGGTATCCACCGCCTCGCGAGCCGCCCAGATCGCATGGGCGGTGCCCCAGGGTTTTTCGCGGCCCGCTGGAACAGCAAAGCCCTCCGGCAGGTCGTTGAGTTGTTGGAAGACGTATCCGACATCGATGCGGTCCTCGAATTTCGCCCCCACACGCTCGCGGAACTCCGCCTCGAAATCGCGGCGGATGACGAACACCACGCGGGAGAAGCCCGAGCGGATGGCATCGAAGACCGAGTAGTCGAGGATCGTCTCGCCCGAGGGGCCGAGGCCGTCCAATTGTTTCAATCCGCCATACCTGCTGCCCATGCCGGCAGCCAGAACAAGAAGTGTGGTGTCCATTCGAAAAAAAAATCTCGGGCCGGCGGGATTCGAACCCGCGGCCTCCTCGTCCCGAACGAGGCGCTCTACCAAGCTGAGCCACGGCCCGATATGAATTGCGCCACTGTTGAGTGACTTACAGGACTGATCTCATTGCCCGTGGGGTGTCGCAAGTAAAAACGCAGGGGTTGGCGCTGGGTCAGGCACCCTCACGGAGTGAAGATCCCGAAAAATCCATTTTCCATCCCGTGCCCGCTGGGGCATTGATTGTAGCCATGTCGAAGCACGAAATCCTCAACACTCCCGAAGACCGCATTCAATACCGGGAATACAAAATCATTTTGCAGCCCCAGCATTTCATCACGCCCAAGGCATTTGAGGATTTCTGGAAAATTGTCCGCCACACAGCAAAGAAGTTCGATGTGAAGGTCCGGGAGGCTGAGGGGGGCTTCGAGAGCCATGTGCGCGAGGTGCTGTTTTTCGACACCGAGGATTTCGCCCTCTACAAAAACCATTTTATCCTGCGCCTGCGCACGCGCTACAGGGGGGGTTGGCCGGATGGAATTCCCGAGTTGACGTTCAAGTTCAGGCATCCGGAGTTCAAACATGCCTCAGTGGTAAACGTGCATCCTGTCATCCCCGGGGCGATCGCGCGGATCAAGTTCAAGGAAGAGCTACTGCCGGTGCGGGAGGCACTTGGCGGGGTGCGGTCGATTTTTTCGCACAATTGCGTGCTGGCGCAGACGCGCGAGGGGCTCGAGTTGGCGTTGAAGGATCTGGCATCGTCGTTTCCGGCGGTCAAAAGCCTCGAGGCCGACCACGAGGCGCCGCTTCGGCTTGTGAACGACATGGCCGTGGAGGAGGTGCAGGTGGATGTCGGCGAGTTGAATTTCGGAGAGGGATTTCACGGGAAGACATCGATCGCGGTCTGGCGCACGCGGAAATACGAGAAGGCCTTCTGCGGCGAGTTCGCCTTCCAGTGCAGGTTCGACAGCGAGGATGAGATCCACAAATCCAGCCTCCGCCGCGCCGATGACTTCTACAAGGCGCTTCAGTTGGAGGCGCACGAGTGGGTCTCGCTCGGCACCACAAAGACAGCACTCGTCTACAACCTCGGATCCAATGCTGTCCGCACCGAATAGCGCCCCCACCGCCGGAGCCATCTTTATGGCGTTCGCCCGCATCGGCGTGACGAGCTTCGGAGGCGGTCTCATCGCCTATTTGCAGGATGCCATCGTCACGCAGAAAAAATGGATGAACGAGGAGGAGTTTCTCGCCGCGCTGGAGATCGGTCAGACGCTCCCCGGCGGCAATGCGGTGAACGTCTCGATCATCGCTGGGCGCAAGCTGGCAGGTCCAGTCGGAGCCATTGCCGCGGCCTCGGGGTTGCTTCTGCCGGGCATTGTGTTGCTTGTTGTGCTCGGGTTGCTGTATCAGCGCTTTCACCACAATCCCGATATCGCCGCCGGGCTCGCCGGAGTCGCCGCTGCGGCGGTGGGCCTGCTTCTGCAGGTCACGCTGAAGATCGGCGCGAAGCAATTCCTGCACCTCCGAGATCTGGCGTTTGTGCTTGTCACGTTTGTGCTGGTCGCGTTTTTCCACACCTCGCTGCCGGTGATCCTTTTTCTTGTGGCGCCGGTGGCCATTGCCCTCTGCCGCCCGCCCAAAAAGACAACCCATGAGTGATCTTGTCCGGCTCCTGAATGTGTTCTGTCTGCTCTCCCTCATGGCTGTGGGGGGCGGCACGGCGGTGCTTCCGCAGATGCAGCACGAGGCGGTGGGGGAAAACCACTGGGTGACCGAGACACAGTTCGCCACCATTTACAGTCTGGGGCAAATGGCCCCCGGGCCGAACATGTCGATGGTTGTCTTGATCGGATGGCAGGCCGCCGGAGTCGCCGGGTTGCTGGTGACACTCGTGGCGTTTTACCTGCCCTCCAGTTTTCTCGCCTACGGCTGCAGCTACGCGTGGGACTACTTCAAGGACAACCCCTGGCGCGAAGCAGTGCAGCGCGGCATGGCCCCGATCACGATCGGCCTCATGCTCGCCGGGGTCCACGCCGTCGGGAAGACCGCCTGCATCAACCCCTCGCACAGCCTGCACCACAATCTGGTCACCGCGGGCATCGGCCTTGCGGTGACAGTGATCCTCTTTGCCAAACACATCAACCCGGCCTTGCTGATGCTTGTCGGCGGTATCGTTGGGTGGTTTTTCCTGAGGGGAAATTGACGACAAAAAATCGGGGCGAGAGGATTTGAACCTCCGACCTCCTGGTCCCAAACCAGGCGCTCTACCAAGCTAAGCTACGCCCCGAAAAAAAACAGAGGCGTCAACCTGCACCCAAGGGCAGGGGGTTGCAATCAGAAAAAGGGAGGATGCGCGCTCTGCGGGCAGAAAAGACAGGGTTTTCAGTTTTCAGGTTGAAGTGTTCAGTGCCTCAGTCGCCGAATCGAACCCCGTTCCGGGCTCCGCTTCGGAGGATTGATTCAGGTGCCGACGGGGACGTCGGCGCGCCTGGGCGGGTGGGTCTGTAGCGGCGGTCTGCGACCGCCGAGGGGCGGCGGAACGGCGCTTATAGAGACGCCGCGACAGGTGGCCTGGAAAATGGAACATTTTTCAAGGGGAGGGAGCGGGGTGGTGCTGCGGAGATTTTAAACCCGTTCCGGGTTCCGCTACAGTCAGAGTTTCGGGAAGACCCAGGCAGCCATGTTGCGGAGGGGTTCGAAGGCGGATTGGGAGGTCCATTGGTCGGGGCGGAAGCCTTTGTCGGGCGAAGAGGCGGCGATGATTTTGAAGAGGGAGCGGAGGGTGGCCTCGCGGTAGAAGTGGGTGGTTTGTCGAAGGGCGGGTGCGGAGGCGAGAAGAGCGGGGGATTTGTTTGAGAGGTCGATGGAGCGGTGGGCGAAGACAACGGTGCCGTTGCCGAGGGCTATGGGCGCCCAGTCTTTGGCTCGGAGGAAGCGGTCTACCCACCCTTTGGAGGTGGTGGGGATGATGGCGAGGCGGATGCCGAATTTTTCCTCGAGCGGGCGGAGGTCGCCTAGCCGCATGGCGGCGTGGTAGGCGTTCCAGACCTCGGGTGGGTGAGGCGCGAAGAATCCGTCGAGGAAGACTTGTTTCTCGAAGTTCCATCGCAGGACACAGTAACTGCCTGTTTCGATGGTGGTGAAGACGGGTGTGTCGGGAAATTCGCGTTTCACCCAGTCGGCGGTGGCGGCGTCGTAGATCGGCACCTGCCCGCTCCTCGAGACATGCTGGCCGTCTGGAATGAAGGCATCGATTTTTCCTTTGGAAACCATCCACCATGCCCCGCCGGTCCATGCGGCGAGAAGAAGCCATGCTGCCGCTTGCAAGGCGGGTCTGCGGGGGAGGTGGCGTGTGGCGGCGATGAGGATCGCAGCGGAGGCGAGGGCGGTGTAGCCGAACATGCGGACATAGCCGAGACCGAGGAAAATCGCGCCGAGCCAGGCCAGAAGCAGGCCGGCGGGGACATTTCGAAACACAATGGCAGATACTGCAGCCAACGCGGCGAGCGCGTAGGCGACCTCGATCGGGCGCATGCCGGGGAGCATGTCGATCGGGGACCAGTAGTCGTTCGACCACGGCACGGAGGGGTCCCGCTTCCAGATCGAGGAGTTGAGCCACTCTTTGAGGGATTTCGGCGTGGTTGATGGGTTCTTGGCGGCGTCGGTGGTGGGCTTGGAAGCAGGTTGAGTGGTGGAGAGCGTTGATTCGACTCGCTCGCTGGCTGTGGTGGCGAGGTGCCGGAAGGGAAGTCCGAGGAAATGCATCGCATCGCGTCGTCCGGCGGAGATGACAAGCAGGCAGAGGAGCATCGCAGCGGTGTAGAGGGCCATGGATCGCACCCCCGCCCGCCAGCGGATGGGTGATTTCAGTGCGGGAGGTTGGCTGGAGGGGTTGGATTTTTTTCGCGACGCGGAGCGGATTTTTCCGGAATCATTTGCGGTGGGTGGAGTGGGTCGAAATGCGCCCAGAGCGCGCGGCCCATACAAGGCGCATGCGGTGACCCAGCCGAGCGCGCAGCTCCCATGCAGACAGCTCCAGAGGGCGAGCAGGGCCAGAAGCCAGGCGTATTCCCGCCAGTCGGGGGTGGTGGATTTGCGCGTGCCGAGCCAGAGGAGTGCGGGGTAAAACGCGAGGGAGTAAACGGAGTTGCGTGCGAGTTGGAGTTGGTAGGTTCCGAGACATACGGCAGCCAGCAGAAGAAGCAGCCATGGGCCTCGAGAGGTGGTGGTGCCTTTTGAAAGAAAGGCCAGGCCGGCGAGAAGGCAGGCCACGACGAGCCATTGGATGCCTGCCGCGCCGCCGAGCGCGTGGGCCAGATACAGCAGGATATCGCCGAGCCATTCCCAGCGGAGTTCACTCAGGAGCGGGGCTGGATTTGCCGGAGAAAAATAAAAGCGCGAAAGGTCGGGGATAGTGCGCATTTCAACCATCCACTTCCCCAGAGCCGCATGCCACCAGGCGTCCGAGACCGTGACTTGGCGGTAGGCGATGGGTAGCGTCGCAGCCAACAGGGCCATCCACCAAATCACAGCTTGGGCGCGATGATTTGTGGATTGCCGGGTCGTCGAAGATTCTATCACGCGGCGCAGAATAAGCCCCGGGAGTTCATTTTGGAAAGGGCACCCGCGTCTGGTGCGGATCTTCGCGCTGGTGGAGAACTTGAGGCATGTGATGTGTAACGGGAGGCAATCCCTGTAGCGGCGGTCTGCGACCGTCGGGGGGAAGACGGCGGAACGGCGCTCATAGAGCACCGCTACAGGGGCCGCGTTTCGAAAAAGGGACTATGATTCGACCGGCGTATGGGATCAATGCGGGGGGGCGCATAGGGGATTGATGATGCGCGAAAAAATTTCACATTTTTTTTGTTGCCATCAAATCCTGCTACCCGAGAGTGGGTGCTCCTTTTCATTTCGGAACCGCATGATTTCCCGATACTCCCCGGATCGCAAAGCCTCCCCCGACCAACAGGGCTCCCTTTTGGAAAGTCCATTCCACATTTCGACTCATTGATTTTTTGGACCCATGAAAAACCATCATTCTACTTACTCCCCGGCAAATTTAATAAGTGCGGTGATGCCGAGGCGGCTTTTGGCGAGCATGTTTATTTTTGCTGGAACAATCGCATGGGTGCCAGCGCAAGTTATCCCTGAAACAGCAAATGGCGGGGGGTATGTCTTCAAAAATCTTGCTGGGTGGTTGGTTGAATCATTCTCTGGAAGCAGTGATGGGTATTCCGGAAGCGGAGATGGATTTTTCAGCGGGAGTGATGCTGGATTTAGTGGAAGTGGCGAGGGGTTTGGTGGGAGTTCGGAAGGATTTTCGGGAAGCGGCGCAGGTGGAGGTTGGATCGGCAACAAGGATGGGATCGGTGGTGAAGCGATGTTTTATCGACCGGGGGGAGTCGCTGTTGCGGAGGATGGGACTGTTTATGTGAGTGACACGAGCAACAATGCGATCCGTAAAATCGCGCCCGATGGCTCAGTAACGAAACTGGCGGGCAATTTTGTTGGAAGTGCCGATGGCAATTTCCTTGGTAGCAGCGACGGGATTTTTTCGGGAAGTTCAGATGGAGCCGGAAACGCTGCGCGTTTCAAAAACCCACAAGGATTATCTCTTGATCGGGAGGGTAATATCCTTGTCGCGGACCGTAAAAACCACGCGATCCGCAAGGTGACGCCCGAGGGTGTTGTGAGCACGATTGCGGGTAGCTTCACTGGCAGTGGAACCGGTGGGTTGATCGGAAGTTCTGATGGACCGGCGCTTGTAGGCAGCGCGGATGGTGGTGGTGGGCGGTTTAATTTCCCCTCCGATGTTGTGGTGGATGCTACGGGAAATATCTACGTAGCCGATTCCGGAAATCATGCGATTCGCAAAATCGACTCGAGTGGTAATGTCACGACGCTGGCTGGGATCTTGGGCCAATCGGGAAGCGTGAATGCGGGTGCTTCAGAAGCGAAGTTCAATTCTCCGCAAGGCATCGCAATCGATGCGGAAGGAAATATCATAGTTGCAGATACAACAAATGGAATCATTCGAAAGATCACTTCGCAGGGAGTTGTCTCCACGATCGCAGGTGCTTTATTTACCACAAACGGCGGGGCGGCATTTGAGGGGAGCGGTGGGGCGGCATTTACTGGCAGCAAAGGGGAAGGCGGGAGGTCCGGTCTGGTTGGTAAGGCAAGGGATTTCTTTACCGGAAGCATGGATGGATTCAATGGGTCAGCGGATACCACTACAGCTACGCCTTTAGAAATTTCAACCTGTATTAATGAACTTGTTGCGAAAGCAGCAGATCAATTAGTTTTCAATGTATTAAAAACTCTCCCATCAGGGGAATGTCATAAAATTATTTATGATAATACTGCGTATGATCCACTAGAGTATGCAACTAAATATATGATCATTAACATCGAAAATACTATTGTAGCTGAAGTAGAGTATACAGCAGCCAGAGAAGGTAAGCCTTTCGTTTATGAAATCACAAACGGTTCTAGTGTTAAAAGTTATTCTGGCATTTTTACTGATTATTTCACAACGTTTACAGAGGTCGAAATAGATTCACCTTATAGCTTTACCGGATCTGCAGCGGCATTCTCGGGCAGCAGCGACTTGGGTTGGCCTGAAAGTGTGGATGGGACAGGAGATCAAGCGCGGTTCAGTTTTCCCACGGATGTCGAGGTCGATGCTCAGGGAAACATCTTTGTAGTAGATAGTGGTTCGGGCAAAATTCGGAAAATCTCGCCTGCGGGGGTAGTGACAACCGTTGCTCACACGCCAGAGGGCTTTTTCCGACTCCCCCTGGATATCGCGGTGCCTCCCTCGGGGCGATTGATTGTGGCGGATTCGGGGAATAACCGGATTGCAGCATCCACACTCACAAACACCCCTCCAGTGATCACGATCATCGGGCAAAACCCGCTTTTGATTTTTAAAGGTGCACCTTTTACAGATCCGGGCGCTGTTGTGACTGATGATTACGATGCGCTTAGGACAATCGTTGGAACTGGAGTTGTGAATACGGCCCAACTTGGGGATTACGAACTAATCTATGCGGCTCAGGATTTATCCGGACTGGAAGCGAGCCCTGTTACCCGTGTCGTCAGGGTGGCACTCGACCCGGATGCTGATGAAGACGGTGATGGGCTGACGAATGGTGAGGAAAGTGCATTGGGCTCGAATCCATTGCTTGTTGATACCGATGGAGATGGGTTTTCCGATGCGGTGGAGCATTATTTCGGTTCCTCGCTCGTCGATGCGGCTCAAACACCTAATACGTTAAGGCAAGGATACAGTGTTATCTCATGGGGAAACAATCCATTCGGTGCCTCCACAACACCAAGCGGCCTGCAAGATGTGATCCAAGTAGCTGCCGGTTGGGATCACAGTCTTGCCCTCAAAAAAGATGGATCAGTGATCGCGTGGGGAGGCGGGGAAGGAGAAAACAACCGTGGGCAGGCAACCGTGCCGCTTGGGCTTGAAAAAGTTGTGCAAGTCGCTGCAGGTTCAAGCGTATCAATTGCTCTCCGGGGGGATGGCACTGTGGCAGCATGGGGAGCGAACGAATCGGGTCAGACAGATGTCCCTGAGAATCTAAAAAATGTCGTTCAAGTGGCCGCAGGAGCGAACTTTTGTGTCGCACTTAAAAATGACGGCACCGTTGTGGCTTGGGGCACCGACTTTGGGAACAAAACTAGCGTTCCAGAAAACCTGACTGGAGTGTCCCAAATTGCTGCTTGCTCGAATAACACACTGGCATTGAAGGACGATGGATCAGTAGTCTCTTGGGGATTTTGGGATTTGAATGTCAACGATCCTGCGACAATTCCCCAAAATGTGCCGAACCTTAAAGAGATCGCGGTCGGAGTTTCCCATGCCGTGGGACTTACCATGAATAATACGATCGTCACATGGGGAAGTGAAAACAGGTCGGCGTCACTTAAAAACAACCCCGAAAGCGCAAATATCAAGCAGATTGGAACAGGTTTTTATCACTCTCTTGCAATTACAAGTCAGGATGGTGTGCTTGCTTGGGGTAGTAATGGCTCCGGGCAGACAGACGTTCCGGTCACCCCCTACAAGTATCACCAAGTCTCAGGGGGCTTTGGTTATACTTTGGCTCTGGTATCCGGTGGTGTGGTGCCATCATCTCCAACTTTTAATGGAGGTGGCGGTGCTGGAGGAACTGCGCCAAGCGGCGGTGGCGGTGTTGGTGCCCCACAGGTCAAGAAATCCAAAAAAGGTGGAGGCAAATCCTCTTCGGCCAAGAAATCCAGCGGCGGATCTAAGAAATCGAGTGCCAACAAGTCATCCGGATCCAAGAAGTCCTCGGCGAAGAAGTCTGGTGGCGGATCGAAGAAGTCGTCTGCTAAAAAATCCTCCGGATCCAAAAAGTCCTCGGCAAAGCAGTCCAGTGGCGGATCGAAGAAGTCGTCCGCCAAGAAACCCTCTGGCGGTGGAAAGAAAAAATCCGGCGGGAAGAAGACGAAGAACTAAATGATATTTAAATATAGAGTAAAACAATAAAAAATTTAACAATGAAAAAAATAACCGCATATTTTATTTATTTAATAATAATATCAAACTCTTCATTTGCTAGTTTTAGTGAATATAGTAGTGTTTCCAATCTATTGTCTTCAGGGGTTGTGAAGATTTGTTCAAATGATGCTGATACAAGTTTTTCTGCGCTGAAAGATAATGGTTCCGTTGTTATATGGGGAGATGATTCTTTTATTAGTTCTGATACAAAGTCATCTCTTTCCTCTGGGATTGTTGATATTGTTAGTAATGTTGGTGCGTTTGTAGCATTAAAAAATGATGGATCGATTGTTGCGTGGGGTGACCCTGAATTTGGTGGTGATGTCTCAAACGTTAATTTTTCCTCCAAAGTATCTCAACTCGTTGCCTTCCATAATTGTTTTTTCGTCCTTCTTGAGGATGGGTCTATTTCATATTGGGGTCAACAAGATCAAGTAAACTTTTGGAATACTCAAAAAAGTGCACAGATGCCTAAAATCAAAGAAATCTATGGAGATGATCGTGAGGAAGTCCTTAAATCATATAATTATAAAAACTATAGAAGAGAAGGCGAAGAAATAGTTTATTGGAAAATCTATGCTGAAGATGAATCTGGCAAAACATGGGTTTTTAGAAATAAAAGTCTTTACGATAGTGCAGAAGTGATTGCAAGTCGATTAGTTGGTTCATATCAATTAAACTCTGATGGCTCAGTTCAATTGGTGTCCGAAACGCCTGGCGCTGGGCTGCGTGATGATGTTCCATTTAGTAATGTGCAAGGCTTATTGAATTCTGGAGTAAAGTCTTTATGGAGTTCCTACTGGGCTTTTGCTGCTTTGAAGGAAGATGGTTCTGTTGTAACATGGGGGCTTGGCGCAGGTGCGAATTCAAGTTTACTTGCTAACGAGTTGAACGCTGAAGTTGTTGAAATAATTGCGGATAAGCATTCGTTTCTTGCTCGCAAAAACGACGGTTCGATTGTTGCGTGGGGTGAGAGTGTGCCTTCAGAAAATTACACAGAAATTAAAAGTAAATTAAATAACATTACTAAAATTAAAATAACGAAAACGCCTGCTCCCCCAGGATTTGCCGCACTGACTGTTAATGGATCAGTCATAACATGGGGTGATAAAGCGAATGGAGGAGATTCAAGCAATGTGTCTGATAAGCTCACCTCAGGCGTTGTTAATATATTTGCAAATTCTGATGCATTTGCTGCTCTTAAGGATGATGGTTCAGTAATAACTTGGGGCAGCAGTGGCCTTTTTGGTGTCTCAAGCGAGGTTTCCAGTAAGCTGGCCTCAGGCGTAATGTCAATACATGAAGGCTCGGAGGGTTTTTATGCTATTAAAAATGATGGTTCGGTTATTGCTTGGGGTCCATCTGTTGAAGCATTCCCAGACGAAGGATCGGACGCAAAGTCCGGAGTTAACAACGGTGGCGGAGGCGGAGGAGGTGGCGGAGGTTCGCCAAGTGGCGGGGGATCGTCGCAGGTGCAAAAATCCAAAAAAGGCGGAGGCAAATCTTCTTCGGCGAAGAAGAAGTCCAGCGGCGGATCGAAAAAGTCGTCCGCTAAAAAATTCGCTGGTTCCAAAAAGTCCTCGGCGAAGAAGTCTGGGGGTGGTTCGAAGAAGTCGTCTGTCAAAAAATCCTCTAGCGGTGGTAAGAAGAAGAAAAAGTGACTTTGGCGGGGTGTGGAGTCAAGTCCAGTAGCGGCGGTCTATGACCGCCGAATAGAAAATCAACCCGGCGCGAAGGGGCGCTAAAATCCTTCTCCGAGAGCCTCTGCGTGGTCAGGCAAATCTGCGGCCAGCACGGAGGTGTCGAGGATTTCGATTTCGGCATCAGGGTGCTTTCGGCCGAGATGGCTACCCTGCCACTTGCCGATGACCATTTTTTTCAACCCTTCGCGATCCGAGGCTGTGAGGGCTTTGAATTTCACTTCGGATACAATCAGTCGGTCACCCTCCCGCCGCACGAAATCAAATTCCGCTTTTGCCTCCCAATAGCGCGCCGCATCGGGATGCCGCGCCCTGCAGTAGTCTTCGAAAACCGTCGCCGCATGGTCGTGCAGGAGCTTGGTTTTTTCCTCAATCGCGAGGCGGTGCCAGAGGCTTCTTTGCGGGGAGTAAACCCGGAACCAAAAACGCAGTGCCGGATCGCCGATGCGGTAGTGCGTCTTCTTGGTCGTTCGCAGGCTTTCGCCATAAGGGATTTCGCGCTCGAGCAGGGACGCGTCGAGGAGTTGTTGCAGCGTGCGCCCGAGGTTTGTTTGGGCGGTTCCGAGCCGGGCGGCGATTTCCGAGGTCTTTGATGCGCCGCGACCCACGGCCTCCAGCACGGAGAGGGGAGCCAGGCCGGCGATCCGCTCCTCGCGCAGGATGCGCACCGGCTCATCCTCCAGAAACGCCGAACGCCCGAAGAAGAGCTCCTCCGCCAGATCCAACGCTGTGGCGCCCGCTTCGATAAATTCCCAGTATTTCGGAATGCCGCCAACCAGCGCATAGCGGGTAAAGGATTCTTCGCACGAGCGATCGAGTCCACACGCTCCGCAGAAGGCGGCGTAGTCCATCGGCTCCAGGTGAATGAGCTTGCGCGCCCTCTGGTAAAGCGGCGCCGCGCGGTTCAGGAAACAATCGTTCATCGCCCCCGTGCTGGATCCCGACAGCACCAGCGTGAATCCCTGCGGCCTGTGATGGTCGAGCCAACGCTGCGCCACACTCGGTAACGAAGGGTCCGAGGCCACCAGATAGGGAAATTCATCCAGACACAGCACGGTTTCCGCCGGTCCGTAACGCAGGAGTTCAAAAAACTCCATCCAAGTCTTCGGTTGGATGCCTTGCGGAAGGGCGGAGCCGATATCGCGCACGGTTTGCTCGATCTGCATCGGCACGGCTGCTTCGATGGCCTGACTATAAAACCCGCTCCGGTTTTCCAGCCAATGCGTGAGCAGGCGCGTCTTTCCCACGCGCCGACGTCCAAAAAGCACCACCAACCCGCCCACTCGCGCCGAGGCATCCAGCGCCTCCAATTCCCGCACCCGATTTGTAAAAGCCAGCCTCACGCCCGCAAATTTGTCCCAATAATTATGAGTATCAATAATAATGTTCCATAAAATGTATTTTTCTGGTGTCTGCGCGATAGCGCGCCTCCCCCTGTCGCGGCGGTCTATGACCGCCGGCAGGACGGCGGCAGAATGTCGGGGGGGAGTCTGCAGAACGGCGCTCATAGAGACGCCGCGACAGAGGGCGTGGCGACGGTGGTTGATTTGATGGCCTGTTCGGGCTTCGCTACATTGGCGAGCAGCATGGCCTTATCTATTTCCAAATAAGAAAGCCCTGCGGATCGCGTGCGCTGTCCGGGACTTCAAACAGGGATTCCTGCGGGATCGACGACTTCGATTTCGAAGCCTTTTGAAGAGCGCACATGCGGGTGCGTGGTGCCGGGGCTGACGAGGTAGTTTCGGCCTCGTGGGTGGATGGCCCGGAATGCAGCCAGCGCGTCGGCATCGAACGCGTCGGGATTCCATTTGCACTCGATGGCATCGACGGCGTCGCGGTTGCGGGGGATGACGAAATCGATTTCGCGTCCGCGTTTGTCCCGCCAGTAGAGCGGGGGCGTTTCGGGCAGGCGGGCTTGCAGCGTTTCGAGAACCACATGCTCCCAGAGATCGCCAAGATCCTCCGAGCGGAGGGGATTCCAGCCCCGCACGAAGGACACGAAGCCGGTGTCGAATCCATAGACCTTGGGTTGCTTGACGAGTTCCGTGCTGGAGCCACGGTGGAACGGGCGCACGCAGGTGGCGGCGTGGGTGGTCTCGAGGGCGCGGAGGTGGCTTTCCACCGTGGCCCGGGCGATGCCGAGTTCCGAGGCGGTTTTGGAGACATCGAACTGGCCTCCGCTTTGCCGCAACACATATTCGAGGAACGCGGTGAAGCGGTTGATGTCGCGAAAGCCAAAGAGGCGCTGGATGTCGCGTGCGAAAAAAGAGTCCATCCACTCGCGATAGAATGCCGGGCTTTTGGATTCGGCCAAAAGCGCCTGGGGCAACCCGCCGTGAAACAATCGGCGCTCGAGTGTGGTTCCGAAATCGGGCAGTTCCTCGAGCATGACGGGGACGAGGTGGATGGTGCGCTTGCGACCGGCAAGGGTGTCGCGGAATTTTTTCCCGGCGGCGAGCGTCGAGGATCCGGTGGCGAGGATTTTGATTTTTGGAAACATGTCCGCGCCGATTTTGAGGAGTCTGGCGGGATCGCGGAGTTGGTGGATTTCATCGAAGACCACGATCCGGGAACCGCAGTTTTGGAAGAACAGCACGGGATCGCGCACCATGCCCTCGACGGCGGGGATATCGCAATTCACGAAGAGGGATTCGCCCGCTCCGAGGGATTGCGCGAGGGTGGTTTTGCCGGAGCGACGGACCCCGCTGAGCCAAACAATCGGTGCCTCCCGCCACGAGGATTCGATGCGGCGGGTCCAGAAAGGGCGGTCAATCATGTAACCATACTATGCAAATAGTTGATAAAAATGCAAAGCATGGTTTTTCGCCCTTATGAAAAGGGTGCGATTGTCAAATGGGCTTTGCCGGGCGGGGCGCAACAGCGCGGCGCGCATGTAGTGGAAATCAGAGTGATTTGGACCGCATTCCGACTCAACCTCAGGGCCGTTGCTCTAAACCTGTTCCAGGTTCCGCTTCGGAGGATTGATTCAGGTGCCGACGAGGACGTCGGCGCGCCTAGGCGGGTGGGTCTGTAGCGGCGGTCTATGACCGCCGGGGGCGCTATGCGTGGTATTCTTGGAGGCTTTTGACGCTGTAGCCGGATTTTTGCATGGCGCGGATGGCTTGGATGGAGGCTCGGGCGGCGCGGAGGGTGGTCATGGTCGGGACTCGGGCGGCGACGGCGGCGCTGCGGATGGCGACTTCGTCCTCGCGGGGACTTGGCCGTTCGGGGTGTTGAGGATGAATTTGACTTCGCCGTTTTTGATCGAGTCGACGACGTTCGGACGGCCTTCGCGGATTTTGAGCATGACGGCCACGTCGAGGCCGTGTTCGGCAAAATAGCGAGCGGTGCCGGAGGAGGCGTGGACCTGGAAGCCGAGGGCGTGGAGATCGCGGGCGACTTCGAGGGCGGCGGGTTTGTCCGAGTCTTTGATGCTGATAAAGACGGTGCCTGAGAGCGGGAGGGCCGGCTGGGCGGACATCTGGCTCTTTGCGTAGGCGATGCCGGGATCGGCGTCGATGCCCATGACTTCACCGGTGGAGCGCATTTCTGGGCCGAGGATGATGTCGATGCCGGGGAACTTGATGAACGGGAAGACGGCTTCCTTGACGGAGTAGTAGGGGGGCACGACCTCTTCGGTGAAGCCGAGTTCGCGGAGGGTTTTTCCGGCCATGATCTTGGCGGCGAGTTTCGCGAGTGGCACGCCGGTGGCCTTGCTCACGAAGGGGGCTGTGCGCGAGGCGCGGGGATTGACTTCGAGGATGTAGACGGTCTCGTCCTTCACGGCGAACTGGACGTTCATGAGGCCGCGCACCTGGAGTTCGAGCGCCATGGCTTTGGTGGCGCTCTTGATGGTGTCGAGGACCTGCGGGGAGAGCGAGAAGCTGGGAATCATGCAGGCGCTGTCGCCCGAGTGGATGCCTGCCTGCTCGATGTGCTCCATGACGCCGCCGATGACGCAGAGTTCGCCGTCGGCGATGCAATCGACATCCACCTCGGTCGCGTCTTCGAGGAAACGGTCGACGAGCACGGGGCGCTCGGGGCTGGCTTCCACGGCGGTGCGGATGTAGCGGCGGAGGTCGGCCTCGTCGTGAACGATCTCCATGGCGCGGCCGCCGAGGACGAAAGAGGGGCGCACGAGCACTGGGTAGCCGATGCGCGCGGCGACATCCACGGCTTCCTGCTCATTCGTGGCGGTGCCGCCCTGGGTCTGCTTGAGTCCGAGCTTGTCGAGCATGGCGGCAAAGTGCTTGCGGTCCTCCGCCATTTCGATGCTGGCGGGCTGGGTGCCGATGATGTTGCAGCCGTTTGCCTCGAGGCCTTGGGCGAGGTTGAGCGGGGTCTGGCCGCCGAATTGAACGATGATGGCATCCGCTTGTTCGCGCTCGTAGATGTTGAGCACGTCCTCGAGGGTGAGGGGCTCGAAGTAGAGCTTGTCGCTGGTGTCGTAGTCGGTCGAGACGGTCTCGGGGTTCGAGTTCACCATGATGGTTTCCCAGCCGAGTTCCTTGAGGGCGAAGGCGGCGTGGACGCAGCAGTAGTCGAACTCGATGCCCTGGCCGATGCGGTTCGGGCCGCCACCGAGGATGATGACTTTCTTTTTGTCGCTCGGGCGCGTCTCGTCCTCGTCGCCGTAGGTCGAGTAGTAATATGGGGTGACCGCTTCGAATTCCGCAGCGCAGGTGTCCACGAGGCGGTAGGTCGGCACGACGCCGGCGGCTTTGCGGGCCTTGCGGACCTCGGGTTCGGTCGTCTTGGAGAGGGTCGCGAGTTGGCGGTCGGAAAAACCGAAGCGCTTGGCGCGGCGGAAGTCGGGGGCAGAGAGCGGGAAGGGGAGGGCGGCGAGGCGTTTTTCCTCCTCCACGATGAGGCGGATATGCTCGAGGAACCAGCGGTCGATCGAGGAGAGGTCGTGGATTTCCTCCACGGTGAGGCCGGCGAGGAAGCCGTAGCGGATGTAAAAAATGCGCTCGGGGAGCGGGGTGCGGAGTTTTTGGCGGATCGTATCGAGGCTGGGCGCGAGGTCCTTGCCGTCGGCTCCGAGGCCGAAGCGGCCGATTTCAAGCGAGCGGAGCGCCTTTTGAAGGGATTCCTTGAAGGTGCGGCCGATAGCCATGGCCTCGCCGACGCTCTTCATTTGCGTGGTGAGGGTGGGGTCGGCCTTCGGGAATTTCTCAAACGTGAAGCGCGGGATTTTCGTGACGACGTAGTCGATCGAGGGCTCGAAGCAGGCGGGGGTGACCTGGGTGATGTCGTTTTTGAGTTCGTCCAGCGTGTAGCCCACGGCGAGTTTGGCGGCGATCTTGGCGATCGGAAATCCGGTGGCTTTGGAAGCGAGGGCCGAGCTGCGCGAGACGCGCGGGTTCATTTCGATGACGACCATGCGGCCGTCGGCGGGGTTGATGGCGAACTGGATGTTCGACCCGCCTGTCTCGACGCCGATTGCGCGGATGACCGCGAAGCTCGCGTCGCGCATGGCTTGGTATTCCTTGTCGGTGAGGGTCTGGATGGGGGCGACGGTGATCGAGTCGCCGGTGTGCACGCCCATGGGGTCGAGGTTCTCGATCGAGCAAATGACCACGCAATTGTCGGCGCGGTCGCGGATGACCTCCATCTCGAATTCCTTCCAGCCGAGGAGGGATTCCTCCACGAGCACCTCGCTGACGGGCGAGAGGTCGAGACCGCGGCGGCAGATTTCATCGAGTTCCTCGCGGTTGTAGGCGATGCCGCCGCCTGCGCCGCCGAGGGTGAAGGCGGGGCGGATGATGAGCGGGAACGTGCCGATCTCGACGGCGACTTGCCGGGCCTCCTCGAGGGTGTGGGCGACTCCCGAGCGGGCGCAGTCCAGCCCGATCTCGATCATGATGTTTTTAAAGATGAGGCGGTCCTCGCCGCGCTTGATGGCCTCGGCGTTCGCTCCGATGAGTCGGGCGCCGTGGCGCTCCAGCGCGCCGTTCTCCACGAGGGCCATGGCGGCATTGAGGGCGGTCTGGCCGCCGAGGGTCGGAAGGACGGCATCGGGCTTTTCGCGCTCCAGGATTTTCTCGATGGCCTCGGGTGTGATCGGCTCCACGTAGGTGCGGTTCGCAAACTCCGGGTCGGTCATGATGGTCGCCGGATTCGAGTTCACGAGGACGACCTCGTAGCCCTCCTCCGCGAGTGCCTTGCAGGCTTGCACCCCCGAGTAGTCGAATTCGCAGCCTTGTCCGATCACAATGGGACCGGAGCCAATAAGTAGAATTTTTTTGATCGAGGTGTCCTTCGGCATGGGGCGGGAGACTATGCGAACCGCCTCGCGCCGGGCAACGAAATGGTTGGACTAAAAATGCGCGGCGGATGAGATGAGTGGTATGGAAGGGCGCAAATACAGCACAGGCACGAAAGGCCGCTTGAAAATGCACAGCGACCAGTGCCGCGAATTCATTCACGGACACGCTCCAAGCTTCGCGCTTGCCGAGGAGTTTGTGGCAAGCATTGACCCCGGTCGCGAGGATGCAGTGTGGCAGAAGTTCCAGGATCCCGCCGACATCGGGCCGTTGTTGGAGGCTTGGTTGAACGGCGAACCCGAGCCCGCCGCGCCCTTGAGAAGCCCGGTGCAACCTGCGGTTGTGGTCGCGAAGGTGAAGCGGTTGGCGCCGGCGGTCGAGTTGGCATTCAAGAAAACCGAGGCGTGGATCGAGAGCGGCAGTGTGGATGGCATGGCGCCGGCTGAGGCGGCGCGCATGGCGCTGGAAACATTGCGCGGCGAGATGTGAAAGCCGCGGCGCACCGCATCGCTGTCATCGCCGACACTCATGGTCGCCTGCCTGAGGGGTTGGTCTCGTTGTTGCGCGAGGCGGATGAGATTTGGCACTTGGGTGATTTTTGCAATCTCGACACGCTTGCGGCGTGCCGCGCGATCGGCAGGCCGTTTCTTGCGGTGCTTGGCAACAACGATTGCGGCCTCGATCTGCCGGAAACGCTGGATCTCGAGCGCGGCGGGAAGAGGTTTCATCTGGTGCACATCCCTCCAAGAAGGCTGCCGCCGTGCGATGTGATGCTTTACGGACATACCCATGTGCCGAGGGATGAAATGGTGGAGGGGTGCCGCGTGCTCAACCCAGGCACGGTCGGCAAACCCAACAAGGGAGCGCCTGCGAGTTGGGCGTGGCTTGAGATCGGTGCGCGCGGCGCCGTGCGCTGGACGGTGAATCGCTTGTGATCCAAGCGTGACAATCGCAGGGGAAGTCCGCGGCTTGAGCCGATCGAGTTGAAGGCAATTGCGTCGGCGCGGCTGTTTTCCCATGCCAGAGCGGGCCGGTTCTTGGTAACAGGGGGCAATGCCAGCACTTCGTTTTTTTTCATTCGTCGCCGCCTGTTGCGTTGTTGCAGCGCCTGCCCACGCCGTGAAAACGAAAGTCGAGGAAGTTTACCGGGAGCATTGTGCCTCCTGTCACGGCGCCGCCATGCAGGGAGGATCCGGGGGGAGCCTCGCTGACGGGCTGTGGAACCACGGATCCACTGACCAGGCCATTTCGCAGGCGATCGCCGAGGGGATTCCCGATGCGGGCATGCCTGGCTTCAAGCGCGCGCTATCGCCGGAGGTCATTCGCTCGCTCGTCGTCTATATCCGCGAAAAGGAATCCTCAAATCGGCCCGCGGCGAGGCCCGTTCCCGCCGCTGCCTCGACTGTTCCTGTAAAAACAACCCATGAATCCTATCTGCTTGAGACCATGCTCGACGGCGGATTGGAGACTCCCTGGGCGCTCGCTTTCCTGCCGGACGGCCGCAAGCTTGTCACCGAGCGCGGCGGTCGCCTCAAGATTCTCGATGAAGCCTGGAAGCCACTGCCAGAGCCGGTTTCCGGAACCCCATCGGTTGTTCCGAACGGCCAGGGCGGGTTGCTCGATGTCGTGCCAGCGCCGGACTTTGATACCAGCGGCTGGATTTATCTCACCTATTCCGCACCGCTGCCCGGAGACTCTCCCGACACGAAAACCAGCATGACAAAAGTCACGCGCGGGCGATTGAGCGGCAATGCCTGGGTGGACGGCGAGACCGTCTTCGAGGGCGATCCCGACACCCACACCACGCGCGGAGTCCATTTCGGATCGCGTATCGTTTTCGACCGCGGATACCTGTATTTCTCGATCGGCGACCGAGGAGACGCCGCGAAAGCCCAGAATCTTTCGGTCCCAATCGGCAAGATCCTCAGATTGCACCCCGACGGTCGTGTCCCCGACGACAATCCGTTTGCAGGCCGGAGCGACGCCCACCCGGCGATCTGGAGCTACGGCCACAGGAACCCGCAGGGGCTCGTGGTCGATCCGCAAACCCATGCGATCTACGCCACCGAGCACGGGCCGCGCGGAGGGGATGAGTTCAACTTGATCCGAAACGGTGCGAATTTCGGTTGGCCGCTCGTCTGTTTTGGCATGAATTACGACGGATCGCCTCTCACGGCGAAGACTGAAATGGAGGGCATCGATGCGCCGCTGCACCACTGGACCCCCTCGATCGCGACCTGTGGGCTCGCGTTTTACAACGGCGACAAATTTCCCGCATGGAGCCGCGATTTCTTCGTTGGCGGTCTGAAGGGCGGGCTCCACCGCCTGCGCTTGCGCGAGGGCAGGGTGGTCGAGGATGAGGTGGTTTTTGACAGTTCGGTGGGACGCGTGCGCGATGTGCGTTGCGGGCCGGATGGCTTCATTTACGTCGTGCTGAACCAGCCCGACCGCATCATTCGGCTTGTTCCTGCCGGTGGCGTGGCGGATGCAGTGAAATGACACGCCGCCGCGCCGCATTCACTCTTGTCGAGTTGTTGGTCGTGCTCGCGATTGTCGGCATTCTCGCGGCGCTTGCTCTCGCGGGCTTCGGGATTGCAAGCGCCTCCGCAGACCGCTCGAAGGCCATGGGCAACATGCGCGCCATCGGCAGCGCGATTCCAGCTTATGCCGCCGATCACAACGGCAGCCTGCCGGGCCCGCTCTGGCCAGGCCAGTTGCCCGAACTCGACCCCGCGCGCAGCGGTCGCATGGTCCGAGAACTCGCGCCGTATCTCGGGATCGAAACGCCGTCGCAACCCGAAACAATCGGCCTCTTTGTGCCTCCGGCCTACCGCAAGGCCATGGGGGCTGCCGCCCTTGCCACCTCGCGCACCTTTGTCATGAACATGGCGGTCGTGGACGGTGCCGCCACATTGAATCCATGGGGCTCCCTCGCCGGCGCCGCGGCATCCTCCCCTCTTCGGTTGGCCATGGTGCCGCCATCGGCGTGGGCATTTTCCGATGCCGACCGGTTGCACCCCCGCGTCTCGGGCGCCCCTTGGTCGGCCAATACCCCTGCGGAGCCTGTCCACGGAAAGCGCATGGCGTGGTTTTTCAATGGCTCCGTCGCCCAGGTGGACACGGCGGAACTCGATTAGCAGGCGTCTGGAATCAGGGTTGACTCGTTCGGTGGGCTTTGGATTATACCCCAATCCGTTTCGACGTCCGCTTGCGGTCTATCACTTCACCCACAAATCCAGATGAGCCAACCCACGCCAGACAGCACGATGTTCCTCGAGATCATCAACCACTTTGTTCCCACAGTCCTCCAGACCATGGCCGGATTGGGTGCCGTTCCCGGCAAAGGGAATGCCCATGCACCGCAACCCTCTGTGCTCGCGGGGATCTCAGGTTCGATCGGCCTCGGCGGTCGGGTCCACGGAGTAGTCTACACCGCCTTTTCCCCCTCACTGGGCCAGATGGTCACGGAGAAAATCTTCGGAGGCGCTGCCGGCGAGCAGGATGTGAACGACGTGGTTGCGGAACTCACAAACATGTTCACCGGAAACCTCAAATCCGTGCTCTGCGATCGCGGCTACAACTGCTCGCTCACCATCCCCACCGTGGTCCGGGGCGATAAAATCACCATTTCCGCAAAGTCCGCCACCATCAGTGTCAACAACTCGTTCGCCGTGGAAGGCCACCCGGACCCCCTTATCCTTCACGTCTTCGCAGTTCTTCAATAACCAGCAGCAAATACCATGAGCGCACCAAAAATTCTCAGTGTGGACGACAGTCGCATGATCCACACCCTTATTAATAAAGGATTCAGCTCCTATGATGTCCAGATGGTCTTCGCCAGCAACGGCGCCGAGGGTCTCGAGGTCGCGGCCAGGGAAAAACCCGATGTCATTCTTCTCGATGTGACCATGCCTGTCATGGACGGCGTGGAGTGCCTGTCGAAGCTCAAGGCCGACGCCGCCTTGAAGGACATCCCCGTCATCATGCTCACCGCCGAGGCCGGCAAGGAGAACGTCCTGAAAATCGCCAAGATGGGAGTGCGCGACTATATCGTGAAGCCCTTCTCCGAGGCCGCGGTGATCGACCGTGTGAGTCGCATCGTCGACCTCAAGCCGAAGTCCGGAGCCGCTCCCGCAGCGCCCGCGGCGGCACCGGTCGCCCCCGTTGCCACAGCCAACAAGAAAGCCCGAGTGGTCACCGATGCCCTGAAAGTGCTCGTGGTCGACGAGCATCCCGCGATTATCGAGTCGATCCAGAAGGCAATCGACAAGCGCGGATGGAAGGTCGTCTCCTGTCCGAGTCCCGAGGCTGCGCAGGCACAGGTGGCAGGCAACGTTCCCGCCGAGGAGACGCCCGACATTGTCATGATCAGCCTTGCTTATCCGAACAAGGCGGCGCTCAAGTTTTTCGCCATCGCCCGCTCGCATCCCGCGCTGAAGAACATTCCATTCCTCGGGCTGTGCGTCAAAACTGCCACCTTCGAGCAAAACGACGCCAAGGATGTCGGTTTCGCCGGCGTGCTCACCAAGCCGCTTGACGCCTCGGAGATCGCCGATCGTATCGCCCGCGCCATGGATCTCGATATCACCCCAGTGTTTTACAGCGCCGAAGGGGATGTTCAAATGGTCACGATTCCTCCTGATCTCTCCGAGGTCGGTTCGATCGACCTTGCGCGCCAATCCCGCACGAAGGTCCCCGATTTCGTGAATGCCGGGCACTCCAAGCTCATCATCGATCTCACCGGCGTCTCGGATGTCAAAGTCCCGATCATCCGCGCGGTCACTTCGATCGTGCAGGAATGCGAAAATGTCGGCCTCCAATGGCGCATCGTCGGCAGTGACCTGGACAACCTCCCGAACCTCCCGACCATCGTCGAGACGAACCTCAAGATCGCCTCGCTCAAGAGCCTCCCGAATCCTTTCAAGGGCAAAAACACCATCGATATCCACCCGACGCGCGCGGCAGCCAGCGCGTCATTCTAACCCCCGGCACATTTCGCTTCCTCCAAAAGCGGCGAACTCCTTAAATACTCTCCACCATGTTTAAAAACCCTTTCAGCTCACTTGGTGGGCGCATCCTTCTGATTGTCGCTCTTGGGATTATCCTGACCCTCGGCGCGTCCCTTTACGTCATCTACGACAGGGTTACCACCATCATCTATCACGACATTGAGTCCAATATGCGTGCCACGCTCATCCAAGCGGAGAGCACCACCGACTCGATCGGCGATCTTGCGGAAGCAGGAGCGTTCAACTACGCGCAGCTTTCAAACGAACTCCAATACAAGGGCAAGGAAAACTACCGCGAGACCACCTTCTACAAAACCGTTCCGGTCGTTGCCGCTTGGGCCGCCGTCCGCAAATCCATCGAGGGAACCTCCACCGAGTTCCGCATCGTCCGCGACAATCCACGCAACAAGGAGAATTCGCCCAAAAGCAACCTCGACCGCGAGTTGCTGAACGCCGTGGAAAAAGACGGCAAGCCGGAAGTCTTTGTTGTTGACCGCGAAGCCGGGGTCATCGCCTACGCCCGCCCGGTGATCATGTCGAAAAGCTGCATGGCCTGCCATGGCAATCCTTCCAAAAGCCCGACCGGCGATGGCAAAGACCTGCTCGGCTTCCAGATGGAGAACTGGAGCCCCGGCGACCGCCGTGGGGCATACATTCTTAGCGCTCCCGTGAGCGAGATCGATGGTCCCCGCCGCGAGTCCATGGTCGAGGCGCTGACCTACAGCGTTCCGGCAGCACTCGCTATTCTTGGCATTTCCATCGGCGTCGTCATGCGCATCAACAAGCGACTCCTTCTCACCACCGACCAACTGGAAAACGGCTCCCAGCAACTCGCCGCCGCCTCGGGCCAAGTCTCCTCCGCCAGTCAGCGCCTCGCCGACGGCGCCAGCGAGCAGGCCGCTTCGCTTGAGGAAACCAGTTCCTCGTTGGAGGAAATCTCCACCGTCACCCGTCTCAACGCCGAAAGCGCCCACCAAGCGAAGGAATCCTCGCACCTCGCCCGTGCCGCTGCCGAAAGCGGGCTCTCCGACATGGAAAATATGATCACTGCGATGAGCGAGATTCAAAAATCCGGCGACAAAATCGCAAAAATCATCCGCACGATCGACGAGATCGCCTTCCAGACAAACATCCTCGCGCTGAACGCCGCTGTTGAAGCCGCTCGCGCCGGTGAGGCCGGTTTGGGCTTCGCGGTGGTGGCCGACGAGGTGCGCAACCTCGCACGCCGCAGCGCGGAAGCCGCCAAGGAAACCACCGAAATCATCGAGGAATCCATTGTCAAAAGCCGCGCGGGCAGCGAGATCAGCCAGCAAGTGGCAGCGGGTCTCACCGCCATCGTCTCCAAAGCCCGCGAGGTGGACGACCTCGTCGGCCAGATCTCGCTCGCTTCGCAAGAGCAGAGTCAGGGCGTCGGGTTGATCAACACGTCGATCAGCCAGCTTGACAATGTCACCCAAGGGAATGCCGCCGCCGCCGAGGAAAGCGCCAGCGCCGCCGAGCAACTCCGTTCCCATGCCGCACTCCTGCACGACATGGTCGCCGACATGCGCGCCATGGTCACCGGGGAGTCCATCAAGTCCATCCAAGCCTCCTCCATGTCCCATGACACCTTCTTCTTCGAAGCCTCACCCGCCTCGAAAGGACACTCGAAGGAGTCCAAGAAGCACGCGTCGCTGGGGTCCGCCAGCAGGCTCCCGCTCTCGCCTCCGAAAAAAGGCGGGTCCAAGCCCGCTTCCGACGACGATTTCGTGGACGAGGTCTGATTCCGGCCCAGCGGTCCGTGGCACCCCGCGGACCGCGCCATCCCCGACCGCATGTCGCAAGAAATACTCCAGAAAATCGATCTGTGGGTCGTTCAGGCCACGCGTGAGGTGGAGCTCTCCGAGCCAGGAACTGATCGAAGCCAGTTTCCCCTCCGCGACCTGTTTTCGAACATTGCCGAAAAGTCCGCCGCCATCGTCGGTCTGGAGGAGTTCCACAAGTGCGCGGCTCACACAGGCACCCTCGTCGAGGAAATCCTTTTTTCAGGGCATTGCTACACCGCCCTCCAGCTTGACACCCTCCGCGGACTGGCTGCGCAACTTGCCGACTTGCGCTCGGGAGACGCCTTTGTGTTCGAGCCGCCGGCCGCTTCTGCTCCAGATTCGGCAGTCAACGAACAACTTGAAAAGATCGACCTGTGGCTCAACCAGGCCTCCCGCGAGATTCTCCTCTCCGAGCCAGGCACCGACCGCAGCCAGTTTCCGCTGCGCGATCTGTTTTCAAACATCGCCGAAAAGTCCGCCGCCATCGTCGGGCTGGAGGAGTTCCACAAAGGCGCGGTCCACACCAACGCGCTGGTAGAGGAGATTCTTTTCTCCGGCAAGCCCTACTCCGCCGACCAACTTGATGTCCTCGGCGCGCTCGCCGCGCAACTCGAGGAGCTCCGCTCAGGCGACAAACCGGTATTCGTCCCGCCCATCGCCCCCGCTGCCGCCGGCTCCACGGCACAGCCCGCCATTCAGTCCACTCCCCCGGCCGATGAGGACGAGACGACATCCATCAATATCGAGGCGGACGGCGATATCCTGCACGAGTTCTCCAACGAGGCCCGCGAGCATCTCGACAACATCGAGCAAGGAGTGCTTGTGCTCGAGGACCAACCTGACGATGCCGCCACGCTCAGCTCGATCTTCCGGGCGTTTCACACCTTCAAGGGCGCCTCGGGGTTTCTGCGCCTCATGCCGGTGAACCGGCTCTCCCACGAGCTTGAGAACCTGCTCGATCTCGCCCGCTCGGGGAAGCTCGTCCTGAATCCCGCCGTGATCGACCTCATCCTCGAGGGGCGCGATGTCTTGAAAAATTTCACCAACGAGCTTCAGCTTCAACTCTCTGGTGAAAAGCCTGTCGAGCCGATCCATGTGCCGGTGAACGACCTCGTCGTGCGCGTGCGGTTGGTGATCGAGAACCCAACCGCCCCGCCAGTGGTCGCTTCTCCCGCCGCGGCAACCGCCGGGGGAGGGGAGGCTTCACCAATCAAGCCGATCGCCACTGGTGATTCGCTCAAGGCTGTCTCGACCGTCATGAAGGTCGACACGCGGAAGTTCGACAGCCTCGTCGAGTTGGTGGGCGAGTTGGTCATCGCCCAGTCCCAGATTTCCCAGCATCCCGACCTGATCAGCCTCGCCAGCAGTCCTATCACCAGAAACCTTTCGCAGCTCAGCCAGGTCGCGCTCGAGCTCCAGAAGATCGCCATGTCGCTCCGCATGGTCGCGATCAAGGGCACCTTCCAAAAAATGAACCGCCTCGTGCGCGACCTCAATGCGGGCACTGGCAAAAATGTCGATCTGGTTATCCGCGGAGAGGACACCGAGATGGACCGCACCATGGTCGAGGAGCTCGCCGATCCCCTCATGCACATGATCCGCAATTCCGTGGACCACGGCATCGAGGCACCCGAAAAACGCCTCGCCGCAGGCAAGCCGGAAAAAGGAGTCGTGCGCCTCTCGGCGTTCCACCAAGGCGGCAGCATCATCGTTGAAATCGCCGACGACGGAGCAGGCCTCAACACCACCCGCATTTTCGACAAGGCCGTCGAGCGCGGCATTGTCTCGGCCGACGCCTCGCTGTCCGACAAGGAAATCTTCGATCTCATCTTCGCCCCCGGTTTTTCCACCGCCGAGAAAATCACCGGTATTTCAGGCAGGGGTGTCGGGATGGATGTCGTGAAGCAGAATATCGCGAAGATGCGTGGGAAGATCGAGATCGAGTCGGTTCCCGGCGCCGGCACCACCTTCCGCATCTTCCTCCCGCTCACTCTTGCGATCATCGACGGACTCATCGCCCGCGTCGGTGAGGAGCGCTATATTTTCCCGACACTCTCGGTCTGCGAATCCTTCCGCCCAGTGCCTTCCATGATCTCCCGGGTGCAAGGCAAAGGCGAGGTGGTGAAAGTGCGCGACCGCTTGTGCCCGATTTTGCGCCTCTACAACCACTTCAACATCACCCCCCGCACCACCGATCCCTGCGAAGGCCTCCTCATCGTCGTGGAGTCGGCCAGCCAGCGGCGCTGCATCATGGTGGACGAACTCATCGGCAAACAGGAGGTCGTCATCAAGAGCCTCGACGAGCGCTTCAAGACGAACAAATGCATCGCCGGCGCGGCGATTCTCGGCGACGGCCTTGTGGGTCTCATCCTCGATCCCCGTGAACTCGTCCAAGCGGGCTCGCTCTCGAGTCAGGCCTCCTGAGCCTTTCTGCAACCGCAGGCCCGGACGATATAGGCCGCCATTTCATTCAAGGGGAGAATCTTTGCGGCAGCCCCGATGTCCGCCGCCGCGCGAGGCATGCCGTAGACGATGCTCGATTTTTCATCCTGAGCAAACGTCTTGGCGCCGGCCTGGCGGAGTTTCAACAACCCCGAGGCGCCGTCGCGTCCCATGCCGGTGAGCAAGCCCGCCACCGCCTGCGCGCCGGCCACCGCCGCGGCGGATTCGAACATGAGATCGATCGATGGGCGGTGGTGCATGATTTTTTCGCCATCGCGGATTTTGAGCATCAGCTTGCCAGCGGCATTGTGAGCGAGCGTCATGTGCTTGTTTCCCGGAGCCACGAATGCGCACCCGTGCCTGAGCACATCGCCGTGTGCCGCCTCCTTCACCGACAGCGGGCAAAAGCTGTTCAGGCGCTCGGCAAAAAGTCCGCTGAAATCCGAGGGAATATGCTGGACGATGCAAATCGGCGGAAGAGTGGGGGGCAGCTGCGCGAGGATTTCACGGATCGCCTCGGTCCCTCCGGTGGAAGCCCCGAGAAGGATCAGTGTCTTGCCGCCGGGAGCTGGCTCCTCGCCGCGCTGCGCAGGCTTTGCCAAAGGCTGCCGGAAAGTCGTTCGCGCGGAGGCTTTCAATTTCGCTGCGAAATCCTGCTGCTGGCACGAGGCGATGCGGGCCGAGGAGGCCCGAACAAAGACATCCACCGCACCCAACTCCAAGGCATCGAGTCCCAGGCACGACCCCTGCGGCGTGAGCGAACTCAGAACAACGACCGGCAGCGGGGCCTGTTCCATGAGAATCCGGAGAAACAACATGCCGTCCATGCGCTCCATCTCCAGATCAAGCACGAGCACATCGGGCTTGGATTCCGCCAGCACTTGCCGCGCCGCAAACGGCTCGGGCGTTCCACGGAGCGCCTCGATGCCGGGGTCGGCCTGCACCATTTCCATGGCGGAGCAGCCCGGCGCGGCAGGCCGCTCGATGAAAAGAACACGGACTGGGTGAGGGGAATCGCTCACGGCTATTGCTTCCGATACACGGCCGGCTTCACTTGGACAAGCCGGTGGGACAAGCCCGCGAGGCTCTCCGAGTGCCCGACCTTCAGGTAGCCGCCGGGAACAAGCAACTCGCTCATGCGCTCCACAAGCGCCTCCTGCGACGGCCTGTCGAAATAGATCATGACATTCCGGCAAAAGATCAGGTGGAACTTTTTCTGAAACGGGTAGGTGTCCTGAAACAGGTTCAGTTGATGCCACATGATCTTGTTGCGAATCTCCTGTTTCACTCGGTAGCGGCCTGTTTGAGCTCCGATTCCCCGCTGGAAATACTTCTGCCGCAAATCCAGCGGCACCTCGTGCAGCCTGACCGCCGGGTAAATGCCCGAGCGTGCCGCCTCGAGTGCCGGACGGCTTATGTCCGAACAATCCATCTCCCAGCGGAAGCCCTGGGTCTTGTCGGCGTGCGCAGCGAGCATCAATGCGATCGAATACGGTTCCTCGCCGGTGGACGACGCCGCGCTCCAGCACCTGAAGCAACCATCGCGCCGGAACGCGCGGTCGGTAGCGAAATTCATGAGCACAGTGTTCTGGAGAAATTCAAAGTGCTGTTTTTCCCGGAAGAAAAACGTGTGGTTCGTCGAGATCGAATCCACCAGGTGCGCCAGTTCCTCCTCGGCGCCGGAGCGCGTGAGGATGCCGCAATAATCCGAGTAACTCGCGCATCCGAGCGCACGCAGCCGCTTGCCAAGACGCGAGGCCACAAGCTCCCTCTTTCCGTCGCCGAGGTGGATGCGGCTATGTTTGTAAACAAGCTTCGAGATCAGCGCGTAGTCGGTATCTGTCAGGGGCGGGCTTTGCATCAAGGTCGGGCTGCGAAAAATAAGGCTCAATCGTATCGAATCCGCCCAAGCGATCAAGCAGGTGCGTCCGATCCCGCCGGGAAAAAATCTCTCGAAATGGGCCGTCAAATTTCTAATCTCAACCCCATGGCCAACCCTGCCGACCACGCATTGTCCCAGTCCTCACCCCCCCTCGCCAAGCTTGCCGGCAAGTATCTCACCTTCACGCTCTCCACAGAGGCCTACGGAGTGCCTGTGTTGAAGGTCCGGGAGATTATCACCATGCTCCCCATCACCGCCGTTCCCCAGATGCCCAAACACGTGAAGGGCGTCATCAATCTGCGAGGCAAGGTCATTCCCGTCATCGATCTCCGCACCAAGCTCGGCATGCCCGACCCGCCCGCCACGGATGGCAATTGCATCGTGGTTGTCCAGTTGCCCGCTCGGGCTGGAGAACTCCGGAATATCGGGCTTATTGTTGATGCCGTTGAGGAGGTGGCGAACGTTGTCGCCGAAGATATCGAGCCCCCGCCGGACTTCGGTGGGCACGTGAGCGTTGAATACCTCCTTGGCATGGCCAAGGTGAAGGGCGTGGTGAAGAGCCTCCTCGACATCGAAAAAGTCATTTCCGACGAGGTCGTCAGGCTCCCCGCCGAGCAACTCGCCTGACATGGCTTTCAAGTCTTCCTGCGCGCCGGGCGCCCGGCGGTTTCTCCCATGACCTTTGGAAAAAAACGGGTCCTTATTGTCGATGACTCCGCCATTTTCCGGCGCTTTCTCTCGTCCGCACTCTCCGCCGATCCCGGCCTCGAGGTCGTGGGTGCCGCCGCCGATCCCTACGAGGCCCGAGACTTGATCCTCAGCCTCAAGCCCGACGTCCTCACTCTTGATATCGAGATGCCGAAGATGGATGGCATCACATTCCTGAAAATCCTCTCCACCCAACACCCCTTGCCGGCCGTTGTGTTCAGTTCGCTCAGCGCCCGCGGTTCCCAATACGCGCTCCAAGCCCTCGAGGCCGGTGCGGTTGACGTGCTCGCCAAGCCCTCCTCCGGCGTGTTTGGAAACGACCTTGCGCGCGAATTGATCTCGAAGGTCAAGGCCGCAGCGGGCTCCACCCGCATCCCCCGCCCAGCGCCGCCAACCTCCATGATCGCCTACAACTCGGCGATCAACAAATCCCTCCCCGGCCAGATCATTCTCATCGGCTCCTCGACCGGAGGCACTGAGGCGCTCAAGGATATCATTCCCGTGCTGCCGCCGAATCTTCCTCCCATCTGCATCGTCCAGCATATCCCCGCTGGGTTCAGCGCGGCACTGGCAAAACGCCTGAACGAACTGTCAAAACTCGAGGTCCGCGAGGCGGTGGATGGCGACGTGCCCGCTCGCGGCACTGTGCTGATCGCCCCCGGCGATATGCACATGATCCTTCTCAAGCGCGGGAACGACGGCTACGCCGTCCGCTTGAAAAATGGCCCGAAAGTTCACCAGTGCCGCCCCTCGGTCGATGTCCTCTTCGAATCCGCCGCGCCACTCGTCGGCAACAAAGCCGTGGCGGGCATCCTCACCGGCATGGGCGAAGACGGGGCGAGGGGACTCATGGCCTTGCGCAACGCCGGATCGAAGACCTTCGCGCAGGATGAAAAAACCTGCGTCGTCTACGGCATGCCCCGCAAAGCCTTCGAAGCCGGCGCCGTGCAGCGCCAGGTCGCCCTCGGCGACATCGCAACGCATATCGTCAAATGCGTCGCCGGCACCGCCGCCTCCGCCCGCTGAGCCGCTGCGGTGTTGCTTCCCGACCACACGCCTCACCTTGTGATCGGAGCCGGCCCCGCATGACTCACCGCCGCATTCGAACTCGCCAAGACCGGCCTCCTTCCGCTCGTCCTCGAAGCCTCGCCCCACATCGGCGGCATCTCCCGCACGCACCGCTGGGGCAAAACAGCAATTCTTCGAGCCAGAGTTGAAGCCGACAAGTTTCAAGCCGCTGAAAAAATCTTTTCCAAGCTTGGGATTTCGGTCGCGGATGCGATCAACCTTTTCCTGAGTCAGGTTTCCATCCACAAGGGCATCCCGTTCACACCGACGACCCGTCCCTGTTTTAATAGGGGTGTGATTCGGAATTGAGCTTGCGCGTGCGGGGGCGGGGTGGTTGATTTTTTGAACGCGTGGCGCTGATCCGCCATTGCAAACACCAATTTCCCGGGGGTATAGCTCAGTTGGTAGAGCGTCTCGTTCGCAATGAGAAGGCCAGGGGTTCGAATCCCCTTACCTCCACCAAACCTCTCTCCATGCCGAATCCAATTGTTCCTGAAGACCTGCGTTCCTGGGCGGAGATCGATCTTGGGGCGTTGAGGCACAACATTTGTCGTGTCCGCGAAAGGCTCGGGCCGGGGGTGGGGATCCTCTCTGTGGTGAAGGCGAACGCTTACGGGCATGGGGCGTTGAGGGCGGCGGGGGTGCTGGCCGAGGGCACGGCGATTTTCGGTGTGGCGAATTTGCGCGAGGCCATGGAATTGGCTCCGGTGGCCGGTGGGCGGGATATCATGTTGCTGAGTCCATGCCTGCCCGGCGAGCGGCGGGAGGCTGTGCTGGGTGGTCATGTCGTCACGGTCTCGAGCGCGGCGGAGGCGGCGGCCTACGCGGCCTTTGGGCGGGTGCGGGTGAATTTCAAAATCGATACGGGCATGGGGCGCGTGGGGTGCGATGCCGGGACGGCGGAATCCGAGGCGGCTGATTTGGCGCGGCTGGATGGCGTGGAGGTGCACAGCGTGTCCACGCATCTGCCCAGCGCGGATGAGGACGATCGGTTCACGGCGCGGCAGCTTCGGGACTTCGTGGTGTTGCGGGAGGCGCTGCGGGGGGTGTTTCCGCGTGCGAAATTCCATGCGGTGAACAGCGCGGGGGTGTTGACCAATGGCGATGGCGGCCTGGAAATCGCGCGGCCTGGGTTGATTCTGTATGGTGTCTCCCCGCTGCCTGCCTTCCAGAGCGTGTTTCGGCCGGTCATGTCATGGAAGGCGCGGGTGGCTTTGGTGCGCGACATGCCTGCGGGGGCCGGCATCAGTTACGGGCGCACGTTTATTTCGACAAAACCGATGCGCACGGTGGTGGTGCCTGTGGGGTATGCCGACGGATTTCCCCGTCAGGCCTCGGGAAATGGGGCGGGGGTGTTGGTTCGAGGTGTGCGCTGTTCGTTGCTGGGCCGCGTGACGATGGACCAGATCATCGTCGATGCCACTGGAGTCGAGGGCGTGGTCGAGGGGGATGAGGTCACGCTGTTCGGGAAGGATGGGGATGCGGAGATTCCGGTGTCCGAGTTGGCGGCGCAATCCGGCACGATCGCATGGGACATCCTCACCGGCATCGGGCGGCGTGTGGAGCGTTTCTATAGAGACTGACCGCATCGGCACACGGCTTGCGCCGGGCGTGGATCAAGAGAAGAAGCGGATGGTGAGCGGGAAGAGGTAGGTGGCGCCGTTGCTCGCGGCGATGGCGCCCTTGATCACGTAGAAAAGCCAGAAGGCGAAAAGAACCAGCGGGATCGCGAGCGGGAAGACCAGGCAGGAACCAAACGCCGCGACGGCCGCGGCGACGATGCCCCAGAGAGTCCACGAGATTTGGAAATTCAGGACGTTCTTGCCGGCGGTGTCGATGCCCGGCACGTCTTGTTTTTTGAGCAGCCAGATGATGAACGGGCCGAGGATATGGCCGAACCCAACGAGAAAAATACCAGCGAGCGCGCTGAGGTGCAGGATGGTGGTCCACTGGTTCGGCGTCGGGCCTGCGGGAAGTGGTGGTGGTGGTTGGTCCATGGTGGTGGGATGGTCGATTCACCCAGTGGAAAATGCAAGGCGGTGTTGCGTGGGGGATTTCCAGAAGCGCACCGGAAGAGGGGTGGGTGCGAGCGAGTCGAAGCAAACAGAGAAATTGCACCGACTCGCAGTGAATCATCCCCTTTCAGAGCGAAGTCGGCGAAGCTTTTCACGACGAGCGCGAATCGATCAGGACCCTCAAATCGAAAACCAAGGGTAGGGCTCGGCACGCCGTTGCCGACCCAAGCCTCAGGTGCGAAGCGCCGTCACACTTTCTCCAAGCTTTCGCATTTGCAAAATCTCAAGAGCTGAATCACTTTTTAAAACAATGATTGTCACTATGGAGATACCAGACGACTTGGTGGATGACTTGCAGGTCGGCTTCCAGAATCTCAACCAAGCAGCCTTGGAAGCCTTTGCTGCAGATGCCTATTCCAAAGAACTTTTGTCGCTCGAGCAGGTCCGGAGAATGTTGAACCTGGAATCGCGATGGGATGCAGAAGCCATCTTATCCAAGCATGGTGCGTGGCCCAGCCATTCAGCCGATGAGATTTTTTCGGATGCACGCACATTGGCGGAATTCCGGCACGCTGCTTCATGATTGTCGTCAGCGACTCCTCCGTTTTGTCGGGATCGGCCGCAATCGGGGAGTTGAATCTCCTCCCAAAACTTTTCGGGAAAATCACTGTCACGGAGACGATCTGCAGGGAAGCCGGACATCGGAATGCGCCTGAGGGATTGCGAGAGTTGTTTTCATCAATCCCTTCTTGGCTTGAAGTGGTTCCAGACCCATCGCCCTATCTGGAAGAAACTGTTACGCTTGATTCCGGCGAAGCCTCCGCGATCACCTTGGTTTGGCAAAACCGCCCGGCCAGCCTTCTGATCTTGGATGAAAAACGGGGACGCAAGGTGGCCAGCGCCCTTGGATTAAAAATCACCGGCACTGCGGGCCTTTTGATGGAAGCGGCTGCTACCGACCTGATTGATTTTGACGATGCCCTGCAGCGCTTGTCTCAAGTTGGATTTCGACTTGGCTCCCATGTTTCAGCAACATTGCGTCAAAACCTCGCCAAGCGGACCGGCAGGTAAACTTGGAAGCACGCACCGCGCATTTCGAACTTCCGAAAAGCCTCCCGCAGGGACGCTGAGGCGCTGAGAAAAAGAGAGGGGGGGACGGTCGTCCCGACCGTGAAAGATACTGACTTGCGAATCAAAGCCAGAAGGCAGCCTCACACGAAGCGCTGTCAAAAGGCGCGCAGGGGCTTACTGCCCTGCTGCAAGAAGGCGTTGATGAACTTCGGCCAGCAATTGCCGACCTCGCTCTGGATTTCCACTCGCTTGCCGGGCAGCGAACCGGGCTTCCACTTGACGCTCCGTCAAAACCTCGGTCACAAATTGATCAAATAGTTTCTGCACGCTTGTTCCCGAGGTCTTGGCTGCAGCGAGCAACGCCTTGTGCCGGGATTCATCACGCCGATAGGGAATGGTTTTCATGGGACTTTTTTCAAGTGTTCAAAACCACTGCGCTCGCCCCCTGCCCGCCACACCACCCGCCCCGGCGCTTTCGGAGAAATCGCCCTACCACTCCCGCGAAACCCACGCCGATGGTAGGGACGGATCTCCGAGCCGTCCGCTTCGTAATCGGATTAAGACACAAAAAAGCCCGCAGAACGGGTATCCATGCGGGTTTCCTTTGTTTTAAGGAAGTGGGTTGGGTGGGGCTCGAACCCACAACCAATGCCTTAAAAGGGCACTGCTCTACCATTGAGCTACCAACCCAGATTAGAGAGTTGCGGAATTTAGATTTTTTGGATGGGGATGCAATCCCGAATCGAAAAAAAATCGCGGGTCAGGCTGTGGCCAGGGCGATGTGGTTGGCGACGAGGGCCGGGGGGATGGCGCTGCGCCATTCTTTTTTCGGGTGGTTGGGTGGCGGGAGAATCCAGTGTTGGCGGGCGTTTGGCGAGTAGGGGGCGTAGACGCCGGGGTGCTGGCCGGCGGAGACGATGACGGCGGGTGTGCCGGTGGCGCAGGCCATGTGGGCGGCGGCGGTGTCCACGGTGAGAACGAGGGCCGACTCGGCGATGGTTTGAATGTAGTCTTCGAGTGGTCGGGGAGCGAGGATCGAGAGGTTGTCGATGCCTGAGGCATGAAGAGTGGCGGCGAAGTCGCGGAGGCGGTCCGATTGGTTTGGAGCGGCGGCGAGGTGGAGTGGGGCGTCGCCGCGCAATGGGGCTGTGGATCGCAGGACTTCGGCCCACAGGGCGGCGGGGTAGTCTTTTGCCTTGCTGGAGCTGAAGGGCGCGAGGAGCCAGTTTCCTTGAGGGGAAAGGGGGCGAGAGGGGGTGAGGCTCGGAAGGGCTTCGGCGGAGGAGATGGGGCGGCCGAGGAGTGCCTCGATCACGATGCGGTTGGCTTCGATGTCGGTGGGCAGTGTCCCTGCGGGCGGGTAGGGGAGAAGGGTGGGGTGAAACGCGCGCGTGGCGAAACGCTCCACGGCCGGCCTGCGCACGCGGGGGTTGGCGAGGAGGAGGTTTTCGCAGGCGATGCGGCGTTTGGCGCGGGGGAGATAGAACGTGATGGTGTGAAGATACGCGCGCATGCTGCGCAGGCAGATGGCGGCATCGACGCGGGTGGCGAGCAGGCGCGCCCACACCGGTAGGTTGTGGATCACATTCACCGTGGTGATGTTCAGAATCCGCCGCTTGGTGCGGAGGGTGATGGGAAGGACGGTTGCGGAGGGGAACTGGCTTTGGGCCAGAGGGGCGACATCCGTCCTCACGGCGAGGAGGAGGTTCTCCTCGCCGATTTCCCGGGCCAGCAGGCGAAGACATCCTGTGGCCAGAATGAAATCGCCGATGGCGTCGGGTTTGAGAACGAAAACGCGCAAGCGCGGTTACACAGTGTAGGTGCTCGAGGCGGTGGTGCCGCCGTGGCCGGTCCAGTTGGTGTGGAAGAACTCGCCGCGGGGCTTGTCGACGCGCTCGTAGGTGTGCGCGCCAAAGAAGTCGCGCTGGGCCTGGAGCAGGTTCGCGGGAAGAACCGCCGAGCGGTAGCTGTCGAAGAACGACAGGGCGGTGGAGAAGGCCGGCACGGGAATGCCCCGCTTCGCGGCGGCGGCAACGGTGTTTCTCCAGCCTTTCTGGCAATTCTTGATCTCGCCGCGGAAGTAGTCGTCGAGGAGGAGGTTCGTCAACTTTGGTTTCTTGTCGAAGGCGTCCTTGATTTTTCCGAGGAAGCGGGAGCGGATGATGCAGCCGCCGCGCCACATGAGGGCGATGCCGCCCCAGTTTAGCTTCCAGCCATACTCCTCGGCGGCCGAGCGCATGAGCATGTAGCCTTGGGCGTAGCTGATGATCTTCGAGGCGTAGAGGGCTTGGCGGACTTCTTCGACGAGGGCCGCGCGTTTCTTGGGATCGCGGGCGGCGGGGATGAGTGCTTTCGGGCCTTTGAGTTTGCGGGATGCCTTGACGCGCTCGTCTTTGAGCGCCGAGACGCAGCGGGCGTAGACGGCCTCGGCCATGAGGGTGATGGGTGTGCCGAGGTCGAGCGAGTTGATGACCGTCCACTTGCCGGTGCCTTTCTGGCCTGCGGTGTCGAGGATGTTGTTCACGAGCGGGGTGCCGTCGGTGTCTTTTTTGGCAAAAATATCGCGGGTGATCTCGATGAGGTAGCTGTCGAGTTCGCCCTTGTTCCACTCGGCGAAGGTGTCGTGGAGTTCCTGCTCGTTGAGGCCGAGTCCGTTTTTGAGGATGTTGTAGGCCTCGCAGATGAGCTGCATATCGCCGTATTCGATGCCGTTGTGGACCATCTTGACGTAATGGCCTGCGCCTTCCTGGCCGACCCAGTCGCAGCAGGGGGAGCCGTCCTCGACCTTTGCGGAGATGGATTGGAAAATGTCCTTCACGTGGGGCCAGGCTTCCTTGGAGCCGCCGGGCATGATGCTCGGGCCGCGGCGGGCGCCTTCCTCGCCGCCGGAGACGCCGGTGCCGATGAAGAGGAGGCCTTTTGCCTCGAGTTCGCGCTGGCGGCGGTTCGAGTCGGTGTAGAGCGAGTTTCCGCCGTCGATGATGATGTCGCCGGGTTCGAGATGGGGAACGATCTGCGCGATAAAGTCGTCAACTGGTTGGCCGGCTTTGACGAGCATCATGATGCGGCGGGGGCGTTTGAGTTTCGAGACGAGTTCCGCGATGGAGTGGGCGCCTTGGACGTTTGTGCCTTTGGCTTCGTTGGCCAGGAACTCGTCCACTTTTGAGGTGGTGCGGTTGTAGACGACGACGGTGTATCCGTGGTCGTTCATGTTAAGGACGAGGTTCTGGCCCATAACGGCCAAGCCAATGAGACCGATGTCTCCCTGTGGTGTGGTATCTTGCATAAAATCTAAAATGACGCGTGGACTGGCTTTTGAGCGGGGGGACACTCGCCGTCCAGTCGGTATTGGGGAGGTTAAACGGAAAGCGTTTGGGATGTTAAGCCCGAAGATGGACTTTTAGACAAGAGGACAGGAATGACTGGATTCACAGGAGGCTTTTTTGCCAGGCGCAATCCCTCCCGAGACTCCCTCAACCCGTTTCCAGAGCCACATCCGGCGGCCCTCCCGGATCGATCAGCAGAACGAACGCAAGCAAGTCTTCGTAAAAAAAGCGGTATCCGCCAAGCGTGGGGGAATGGACATGAGGTGACGCGTCATGATCGCGGAGGTGCAGTTATGGGAACGGTCGACAGGGGGTTGGAGTGTCGGCAACCGTGAAACGCTGGCCGGAGTTTGCCGACAAAGCCGAGCTTTCCGAGCAACATGGCCGGCTTCGTCCGCATCTGGGGCGAAGAAAAGCCAGATGTTGTTGCGGCGGATGTGGGGGATTGACAAGTGTGGTAATATTCTACCACAAACAACCCACTACGATTATGTTTTCCGAAACCGTTAAATCGCTTCGCCTTCAAAAACGCCTCACGCTGCGGGATTTTTGTGATCAGGCAGGTCTCGATCCCAGCAACTGGAGCAAAGTCGAACGTGGCATCAATCCGCCGCCGGGCGATGTCGGCGTATTGGAAAGCCTAGCCACCTTTTTTGGACTCACAGGTGCAGAGAAGCTGGCCTTCATGGACCAGGCGGCCCTGCAACGCGGCGAGCTGCCGCCAGATGTGGCGGACCATGTGCTGCTCCAAAAGGCGCTGCCGGCATTTTTTCGCGCGGCTCGTGGTCACGAGCTGACGGAAGCCGAAATGACGAATCTGGCTGAGGACATTCGCAAACTGCATGCGCGCGACCACAAATAGGCATTCGCCACCATGGAACACGTCTGGAACAAAATTGAGGAATTGCGCGCGCAGTATGAGCTCTTGCAGGAGGACCGGACGCCTATTGATGTGTTCGCGTTCTTCGAGCTGGATCTCGGGCTGGACGCGATCCCCTTCGATAATCTGACCGCCAAATATCGAGTGGAGGCCGCGATCAAGGCGGACTTCACCGGCATTTATCTGGATGCCGAGCAATACGCACTGATGGAGAAAGGCCCGAACTGGAAACTCAACCGGCTCCGTTTCACGGTGGCGCATGAATTGGCGCATTACTTCCTTCACCGCGATCTCCCGCAGCCAGGGCACTTTGCGACGTTGCCGGATTTTGCGCACTGGACAGCCAACTATGGAGGCAAGAAGTATAGCGCGGAACAAGAGGCCAATGAGTTTGCCGGGCGGCTGCTGGTGCCCGAGTCTCGGCTGAGTGCCTGCTTCGACGAGTTTGCGCCCCAAGCGGAGAAACTCATCCCCAATTTTGTGCAAAGCGGCTCCTTGCGGGACAAATTCTCAGAAACGGTGGCTGCGCGCTTTGGCGTGAATGCCTAGGTGATCAGTGTGCGGCTGGACCGCGATTCGATCTGGCCAGCATCGTAACGCTTCGGATGAACGGCCATGCCGTCGTTCAGGCGCGCAGCATCACCAACCGCAAAAAGATCAGCGAAGAAGCCGCCGAACTCGCCGACTAGCCGCTGCTCTCCTTCAAGACCCCGAAGGAGCAGGAATCGAGTTCTTGTGGGACGCTGGGGTGTCGCGTGTGAGGGCCTCGGGGAGCGTGCCCGCCCTCGGGCGCACCAATACGCGCCTCGCGGGTTGGATTCGAAAGGATGCGGCCGAGGGCCGGACTTGTTTTGATGGCAAGTGGGACACATGCCCTACATGCGGCGAGCGCAGTCCGTGACATGGCTTTCGGAAGCACTGCGATAGGGCTCTGAATGATCAAAGAAGGCATGGTTTTTAATGGCGTCGGGCCAGGCGCAGGGCGTTTCCTACAACGGATAGGGAGCTGAGGGTCATGGCCAGGCCGGCGGCCATGGGGTCGAGGAGCAAGCCGGTGAAGGGATAGAACACGCCAGCGGCAAGTGGAATGCCCAGTGCGTTGTAGGCGAAGGCGAAAAACAGGTTCTGGCGGATGTTTCGCATGGTTGAGCGGGCGAGGAGGATCGCCTTCGAGATGGTGGTCAGATCGCCTTGGACGAGGGCGATGTCGGCGGATTCGATGGCGACATCGCTTCCGTTGCCCATGGCGATGCCCAAATCCGCGCCGGTGAGTGCCGGGGCGTCATTGACGCCATCGCCCGCCATGGCAACGGTGTGGCCTTGGGATTTCAGGGATGAAATGAGGGCGAGTTTGTCTTCGGGCGAGAGTTCCGCGTGGAATTCGGTGATGCCCGAGGCGGCGGCGATGGCAGCGGCGGCGGGGCTTGAGTCGCCGGTCAGCATAACTGGGTGGATGCCGAGGTGCTTGAGGCGCGCGATGGCTTCGGGGGTGGTTGGTTTGAGGGTGTCGCGCACCACGAGGCAGCCTGCGGGTGAGGTGTTCCATGCGACAAAAAGAAGCGTGCCGCCGCGCGCGTGTTCCTCCAGTGCCGCCGGGAAGCGGGTGGCGATGCCGGGCAAGCCATGTGTTTCCAAAAATGCCGCCGTGCCGATGACGGTGGGCGCGCCATCGACAAGGCCGGTGATGCCGCCGCCGGGTGTGGCTTGAAATGATGTGGTGGGAAGCAACGGGAGCGATGCGTTTTTTGCGGCCTTCAGGATGGCTCCGGCGAGGGGGTGTTCGCTTGCGGATTCGAGGGATGCCGCGCGTTGGAGCAATTCGGACTCGGTGATGCCGGCGGCGGGAATGGTGCTGGCGAGGCTCGGCTTGCCGGTGGTGAGGGTGCCTGTTTTGTCCAATGCGAGCGTGTCGATGCGGGAGAGAGTCTCGATGGCGGGGGCGTTGCGGATGAGAATGCCCGAGAGGGCGCCTTGGCCAAGGCCCACCATGATGCTCAGCGGAGTGGCCAATCCGAGGGCGCATGGGCAGGCGATGATCAGCACGGAAACGGCATTTGAGAGCGCGAAGGAGAGGCGAGGTTCGGGTCCAAGAAGCATCCAAACACAAAATGTGATGAGCGAGGCGGCGAGCACCACAGGCACAAACACGGCGGACACGCGATCGGCCAACGCCTGCACCGGGGCTCTGGAGCGGCTTGCCTCCGAGACCAGATGGATGATTTTCGCGAGGGTGGTGTTCGCGCCGGTTCTGGTGGTGGTGATCAATAGGGCTCCGTTCAGATTGCGAGTGCCTGCGGTGACCTGCGCGCCGGGGATTTTTCGACAGGAAGGGACTCGCCGCTGAGGAGCGATTCATCCACGGCGGAGTGGCCTTCCTTGACCTGGCCATCCACCGGAATGGAATCGCCCGGCCGCACCCGCAGGAGGTCGCCGGTGCGCACTTGATCGATCGGAATTTCCTCCTCGGAGTCGCCGGTGAGACGTCTGGCGACGGGGGGTGCCAGTTGCATCAACGCCTTGATCGCGCCGCCAGTGCGCCGCCGGGCGCGGGATTCGAGCACCTGTCCAAGCAGGACGAGCGCGGTGATGCCGGCTGCCGCCTCGAAGTAAAGCGGCGGGTGGGCCTCTGGAAAGGCCGAGGGAATCAATAGCGCCGCCGTGCTGAATGCCCATGCCGCGCCGATGCCGATCGAGACGAGCGTGAACATGTTCAAGTGGCCCGAGGAGATCGAGCGGGCGGCGCGCTCGAAAAACGGCCAACCGCAAAAAAAGACAACGGGAGTCGCGAGGAGGAATTGCAGCCAGCGTGCTGGGGGCGATTGGGTCCAAGCGGCTGTAGTGCCGCCGGGCAGCATGTGGGCCATCGCCAGTGCCATGAGTGGAATGCCGAGGACGAGGGAGAGCACAAGACGCGGCAGTAGCGGGTCGCGTTCCGTGTTGGAGGAATGGGCAGCTGGGAGGGGTTCCAGCTCCATGCCGCATTTTGGACATGCTCCGGGGTGCTCGCTGAACACGCCCGGGCACATCGGGCAAAACCAAGCAGCGCCCGGCGGCGGGGCTTCGCTGTGGCGCGAGTCGCCGGAATGCGAGGAGCAACAAGCCATGGCCTGTCTCAGGGCCTGTTGAGGATGCCGGTGCTCGCGCGTGGGAGGAGGTGTCCCAAATGAAATTCCTGAGTTTGCCCCTTCAGTGTGGAAGACAGGATGCGCAAGTCGGGCGAAAACTCCGCCATGACCTGACGGCACGCGCCGCAGGGGCTGACAGGCGCGTCTGTATCGGCAACGATGGCGATGCAGCGGAAGCCGCGTTTTCCAGCGGCCACGGCCGAACCGATCGCCACGCGCTCCGCGCAAATCGTGAGTCCGAAGCTGAGGTTTTCAACATTGCACCCCGAGAAGGTCGAACCGTCGTCGCACGCGATGGCAGCACCCACGGCGAAGCCGGAATACGGAGCGTGGGCATGGGTGCGGGCCAGCCGGGCGAGTTCGATGAGATCGACGTCATCCATGACTGGAAGCGTGAATCCGCGCGAATGATTCGTCCATGGGAAATCCACCCCGCCTTGCCGCGGCAGCGAATCCGTGTTTAGTGGACTGTGTGAAATCCAAAGGTTCCGATCTCCTGCCGACCGACGCGATTTTGTCGGATTTGGCGGTGATGCGCCGCACGGTTCACGTGCTCCTCGATGCCCAGCGCCGCCGCATGGATGCGGGCTTTGACGAGATCGAAGGGCGGGTGGCCAAGCTTGCGAAGTCAAAAAAATTTCCCGAGGGGAGGAGCCGTGACACGCGCGACATGCTCACGCTGCTGCGCGGCAGCAAGGTGAACCCCGCCAAGTGCAAAAGGAAGGATTTGAAAAAACTCGAGGGGGTTTTGGAGGATTTGCAGATGTTGACGGAGGATTGGGGATGAGGGTGCTACGCGTGATTGCGGCGATCGCATTGCTGGCGGGTGCGGGCGGTTTGTGCTTCGCTGGGGAGATGAACGATGAAAAAGCGGTGATTGGCGGCGGGTGCTTCTGGTGCGTCGAGGCTGTTTACGAGAACCTGCCGGGTGTGAAGTCGGTGGTGAGCGGGTATGCGGCCGGTGAGTCGCCGAACCCCACCTACGAGGAGGTCTGCTCGGGGCGCAGCGGGCATGCCGAGGTGGTCGAGATCACGTTCGATCCAAGCGTGGTCGGCTACAGCGACATCATCGATCTTTTCTGGGACGCCCATGATCCCACCACACTGAACCGCCAGGGGGCGGATGTGGGCACGCAATACCGCTCGATCATCATCGCCCAAAATGCCGCCCAGCGTGCCGAGGCCGAAAAATCCAAGGCCGCCGCGGCATCGAAGTTCAAGAACCCGATCGTCACGGAGATCGTCGAGGGGGAGACATTTTATCCCGCCGAGAATTACCATCAGGATTTCGCCAAGGCGCATCCGAACCATCCGTATGTGCGGGCCGTGATCGCGCCGAAGTTGCAGAAGCTTCAGGAAAAAAAGTAGGCATCTTTCGTTTGTGAGCGTGGACGCTGCTCGGTCGGCCGCCGGTTTGTAAAAAAAGCAACCGCCACGACGGGAGGTCCCGTCATGGCGGTGATTGTTTTTTGGGTTTCCTCGCGGGGGGGCGGGAAAGCGTGGGTTACTGGCAGGCTTCGCACTCGCCGCCGTTGCGCATGGCTTCGATCGAGCAGGCGAGTTTTTGGGCCTCGGTGATTTCGGGCTTGGGGGCGCCTGCGACGACGCCGCGGAGTTCCTTTTTCACGTTGGTGGTCGGGCCTTCGATGCTCGAGGCACCGAGGGTGCGGAGGTAGTAGGTCGTCTTGAGACCCGTGTGCCAGGCGCGGCGATACATCTTGCTGACGACGCGCATGTCGGGTTCGCCCACGAAGAGGTTCACGGACTGGGCCTGGTCGATCCATTTCTGGCGGCGGGCGGCGGCGTCGATGATGAATTCGTGGTCGATCGTGAAGACGGTGCGGTGTTTTTCGCGGAGGTGCTGTGGGATGTCCTCGACGTTGGTGAGTTCGCCTTCGAAGTATTTGATCTGCTCGAGCATGGTGGCGTCCCACTTGCTGAGTTTCTTGAGGTCGCGAACGAGTTCCGGGCTGAGGATGGTGAATTTGCCGCCGAGGTTTTCCTTTGCGTAGAGGTTTTTGTAGTTCGGCTCGATGCACGGGGTGGTGCCCATGATGTTCGAGATCGTGGCGGTGGGGGCGATGGCGAGCACGTTTGAGTTGCGCATGCCGTGGCGTTTGATTTTTTCGCGGACGGGTGACCAGTCCATGCGGCCGCCGCGCGGGACGTCGATCTTCACGCCGCGTTCGCGCTCGAGGAGGTCGATGGTGTCTTGCGGGAGGAGTCCGCGGTCCCACTTTGAGCCCCGGTAGCTGCTGTAGGGCGAGCGCTCGGCGGCGAGGTCGCTGGAGGCCGAGTAGGCGTAGTAGGCGATGGCTTCCATGAACTCGTCGTTGAAGTCGACCGCTTCGGCACTGGCGAAGCCCAGGCCGCGCTTGAAGAGGGCGTTTTGGAGGCCCATGACGCCGAGGCCGATCGGGCGGTGGCGGTTGTTTGAGCGCTTGGCGGCATCGGTTGGGTAGAAGTTGATGTCGATGACGTTGTCCAAGGCGCGGATGGCGATCTGAATGGTCTCCTTGAGCAAGGCGTGGTCGAGCGAGCCGTCGGGTTTGATATGGGTGTCGAGAACAACGGAGCCGAGGTTGCACACGGCGGTCTCGTCCTCGCTGGTGTTGAGGGTGATCTCGGTGCAGAGGTTCGAGGAGTGGATGACGCCGGTGTGGTCCTGCGGGCTGCGGAGGTTGCAGGGGTCCTTGAAGGTGATCCACGGGTGGCCTGTCTCAAGGAGCATCTTGAGCATCTGCTTCCAAATCTCGATCGCCGGGATTTCGGTGCCGGTGATTTTCCCCTCCTTGGCGAGCGCCTCGTAGTGGACGTAGCGCTCCTCGAACTTGCGTCCGTAGGTCTCGTGGAGGTCGGGGACTTCGTTCGCGCGGAAGAGGGTCCAGTCTTGGCGGGCCTCCATGCGCTTCATGAAGAGATCGGGCACCCAGTTTGCGGTGTTGAGGTCGTGGGTGCGGCGGCGGTCGTCGCCTGTGTTGCGGCGGAGTTCGAGGAAGTCCTCGAGGTCGTTGTGCCAGGTCTCGAGGTAGGCGCAGCCCGAGCCGCGGCGTTTGCCGCCTTGGTTGACGGCGACGAGTTGGTCGTTGTGGAGTTTGAGGAACGGGATGACGCCTTGGGATTCGCCGTTTGTGCCCTTGATGTAGCTGCCGGTGCCGCGGACGGAGGTCCAGGAGCCGCCGAGGCCGCCCGCCCATTTCGAGAGGTAGGCGTTTTCGGCGATGCCGCGCTGCATGATCGACTCGATCGAGTCGTCGACTTTGTAGAGGTAGCAGCTCGAGAGTTGGCTGTGGAGGGTGCCCGAGTTGAAGAGGGTCGGGGTGCTCGAGCAGAAGCGGCGGGATTTGTAGAGATTGTAGAGGCGGATCGCCCAGTCCTCCTTGTTCGAGGGTTCCTCGATGAAGAGGCCCATGGCGACACGCATCCAGAAGAACTGCGGGGTCTCGAGGCGGCGCGCGGGTTTGCGGGTCTTGTCGACGATGAGGTAGCGGTCGTAGAGGGTCTGGATGCCGAGGAAATCGAAGTCCATGTCTGCGGTGGGATCGATGGCGTCGGCGATGGCGTCGAGGTCGTAGCTGAGAAGTTTCGGGGTGAGGCGCTCGATGGCCACGCCGGTGCGGAGGTAGTTCTTGAAGGCGACGCGGTGGGCTTCGCGGAGTCCCTCGATGCCGTCGCGGGCGATTTTCCAGTCGAGGACCTCCTCGTAGATGTAGGAGAGCATGATGCGGGCTGCGAATTTCGCGAAGTCGGCGTCGCGCTCGATGAGGGTGCGGGCGTTGAGGATGATGGTGCTCTTGAGGATGTCCTCGGTGACCTCGGTGGCGAGCGAGCGGCGGAGTTCGCGTTCGATCTGCTGGGCGTCGAGGATGAGGTCCAGCCCGATCATGGCGAACTGGATGCGTTTTCTGAGTTCGGAGCCGTCCCAGAGGATGTTCTGGCCGTCGCGCTGGGAGACCATGATGAGGGATTCCTGCATGTCGCCGGAATCGGTGGCGGCCTCGGTGTCCTCCGAGCTCGAGCGGAGCTTGGCGCGTTGGGCGCGGTAGAGGATGTAGCTCTCGGCGACCTTGTAGTGGCCTTGGCGCATGAGTTCCTCTTGGACGAGATCCTGGACGTCCTCGATATGGACGAAGGCGGTGTCGCGCTCGCGGACTTTCTCGGTGACGCAGCGCGAGATGGCGATGGCCGACTCCGGGTTTTCCTTCATCGAGAGGAACGCATGGCGGCACGCGGATTCGATCTTGGATTCCATCCAGGGAACGACGGTGCCGTTGCGGCGGATGAGGCGGACGTTGAGCGGCGGGGCCTCAATGTCCGATATGGAGTTGTGTTTGGCGCGGACCGAGCGCTTGAAGACGAGGCTTTTCGCGACGTCGTGGGCGTCGTTTTCGATGAGCGCCTTTTCGATGAGAAGCGAGAGGTCGTGCTCGGAGAGTTTGAGGCCGCCGGTTTCCTTCGCCTGGGTGGCGAGGCTGGTGGCGACTGAGTGGGCGACATTGGCGACGAAGCCGCGGTTTTCCTCGTTGAAGATGTTTTTCTCTTCGCGTGAGAGGAGGAGGTCGGTGAGGGCCTCCCCGATTTCGTCGGCGACTTCTTCGAGGTTGAAGATTTTTTCCTCGCCGGTGCTGCGGGTGACGGTGATGCCCGGGTGGGCCGGGGCGTGTGTGGTGATCGCCTCGCGCCAGGAGAAATCAGGCTTCTGGCTGCGGGGGGTGGTGACGAGGCGCTTGAGCGCGAGGTCTTCGTCGAGGGTCAGTGGACGGGGCATGGTCTTTTGGCGGTGGGTGTGGATTTTGGAATGCGGAATTTTTTTAGAGATCGTCGTCGCTGACGCCGGCGAGGTCGACGCCGCGGCGGTATTCGGTGACGCGGCCCTCGAAGAAGTTCGTCTCCTTTTTGATCTCCATCATTTCGGAGAGCCAGGGGAGCGGGTTGGAGAGGTTCTTGTGGAGCGGTTCGAGGCCGACACCGACGAGGCGGCGGTCGCCGATGTAGTCGATGTATTGGCAGAACTCGTCGGCGGTGAGGCCCACGGCGGCGACGGGGAGGCAATCGCGGATGAATTGTTTTTCGAGTGAGATCGCCTCGCGCATGGTCGAGCGGAGTTCCTCGCGGAGTTCGTCGGTCCAGATTTCGGGATTCTCGTCGATGAGGTCCTGGAAGAGTTGGCGGAGGAGTTCGATGTGGTTCGACTCGTCGCGCAGGGTGTAGCTGAACATCTGCCCGATGCCCGGGAATTTGTTTTGGCGGTAAAGGGCGAGGATCATGCCGAAGAGGCCGTAGAATTGGGTGCCTTCCATGCACTGGCCGAAGAGGAAGATGTTTTTCGCCAGCGCGGCCTTGGTTTCCGGAAGGGTGAAATCCATGTCACGGCGCAGGGCGCGGCTGTTGCTCACGACGAAATCGGTTTTGTTTTTGATGGTGTCCACGTCCTCGAACATGGCTTCGCATTCGTGGGGGTTGATGCCCAGCGAGCTGATCATGTAGACGAGCGAGTCGGCGTGGATGTTTTCCTCTTGGGCGTGGCGGCCGAGAACAAGCTTGAGTTCAGGGGCGGTGACCGCCTCGCGGATGACGTGGAGGATGTTGTCGCCCACGATGCCCTCTGCAGCCGAGAAGTAGCCAATACCCATCTTCACGATCCAGCGGTCGACGTCCGAGATGAAGCCGCTTTTGTCGCGCCAGTGCTCGCAGTCTTTTTGCATCTGGATGTCCTCGGGTTCCCAGTGGTTGGCCTTCATCTTTTTGTAGAGGTCGTAGGCCCACGTGTATTTCAGGGGGAGGATGTTGAAGAACATGGTTTGGCGTCCGTTGATGACGCGCTTGGCGGCGAAGGCGGCTTCCGCCTTGTCGCGGTCGAGTGTGAACTGGCGGTCTCCGAGGGTGACGGTGGTGGTTTTGGACATGGGATGGTGGTGTGGTGGATGTTGAGGTGAAATTTGGCTGGTCGGCAGGCTGGTTCCAAGGGGGAATCAGCAAGGTTGTGGGGTGGGTTTTTAGAAGGATAACGCGTGGATTCAAGAGAAAAATTCCACAATCTGTAGTGGTCAAAAAACGACACCCACTACATATTGTGGTTTTGAAGCATAATGCGGGCCAACTCAAAAATGGGGAAAACAGCCCAAAACCGTCAATTTTTGGTGAGGGCGTTGGGCGTGGGGCTTTTTTGCGCGGCGAGAGGGGTCAGGGGAGGATGGCCCAGAGGGTGGAGGAGGGTGATCCTGTCGCGTGGTCAGCCTGAATTTGGGCGCATTCGTAACGGGTGCCGTCGGGGAGGATGTGGCGTGCCTGCGCCTCGAGGCGGGCATCGTTCCAGGACGAGCAATTGGTCGAGAGGAGGAGGGATGCGCCAGCGCGTGAGACGGCGAGGGCGTCGCCAAGCAGTTGCGGGAAATCGCGCTCGAAGCGGAATGTCTTTCCACCGCCGCCGCGGCCGAAGGTGGGCGGGTCGAGGATGATCGCGTCGAAGGTCTCTCCCCGCTTGGAGAGTCGACGCAGGAAGGTGGGCACGTCCTCCGCGACAAAGCGGTGGCTGGCGGTGTCGAGCGCGTTGAGTTCAAAATTCCGACGTCCCCGTGCGAGTGAGGATTTCGAGATATCGACGCTCACGGTCTCCGCGCCTCGCGCTGCGGCCGCAACGGAGAACGCGCAGGTGTGGGCGAATGTGTTGAGCAGGCGCTTTGGGGCAAGGCTGGCGAGATGGGCTCTATTGGCGCGCTGGTCGGTGAAGAGGCCCGGGTTGTAGCCGAGGCTGAAGTCGACTTCGTAGCGGAGCGAGAGTTCGCTCACGATGCGCTTGGGGGAGTCGGGATTTCCGGCGACGGGCAGCGGCGTGTCCTGTGCTCCTGGGCCGGTCACCAATCGGCGGACATAGACGCAGTCGAGGGAGAGCGTGGTGTCGCGGGACCAGCGGTCGAGATCGTTGAGAAATGTGTCTGCGGGCGTGTTTTCACGGGTCGAAACAAGCGCCACGCCGCCGAAGTATTCGATCCAGAATCCAAATCCGGCGGCGATGCGGAAGGCGGTGGTGCCGCCACTGATCAACGATGCCGCTTCAGATGCATCGAGCCACCATGTGTCGGGCCTCATGTCAATGGGAGGCGTGGTGGCATCGGGCAGTCGAAGGTGTCGGCGGCGGCGCGGAGAAACTCGAATTGCGTGTCATTGACCTCGCCGTCGTGGATCACAACGGCTTCGCAGGAGTCGATGATGGATTTTTTCACGGCCGGAGAGGCTGATCCGAGGCGGGCGAGGCATTTGTCGAATTCCGCGAGCGCGACTTGCGGGAGGCGTTCCATGGGGAACCCCTTTGCGGCCAGGCCGAGTGCTTGGACGCCCGCTGCGAATGCCGCGTCGAGCGCGGCGGCGTCCTGTGTCGCATCCGCATTGGCGATGGCCGAGAGAAGATAGTTCAGATCCGGCAGGAGTGGGGTGATGGTGCGGTGGCGGATGCGTTGGGGCCTGGGGTTCTGGAACGCCGAGTCGAGGTGGCGGAGGAGGAGTTTTTGGAGCGTGTATTCGAAGAGGAGGATGTGGCCGTCCGCCTCGATGAGCGCTTGGATATTGGATTTGAAGGCGAGGTATTGGTCCTTGGAGAGATCGCGAAGGACGGGAATGGAGAGTTCGAGAAGGGCGATTTTTTGGGAAGAGGAGAGGGGAGCGAGAGAGGCATGGAGGGCTTTCAGATCTTGGTTGGCTGAAGCGCTGGTGGTGAGGATGCTTAACTGGTGTTGTTGGATGCTTGGGTCGTCGGAGAGGAGCAGGGCGTAGGCTTGGAGTGTGGCGCTGTGGAGTTCGTGGGATGCTGTGACGGCAGTTTGCGGCAGCGAGTCGAGCAGTGAGGCTGCCGCGGCGAGGTGGATATTTCCAGGGGAGGAGAGGCGGTTTTTGGAAGAAGCGGCGGACGGGAGCGGGGGAGGCTCGGCGGCGGAGAGCGCTTTGGTGGAAAAGTTCGGATCGATCGCCGCGATGCGCTCGGGGATCGGGGGGTGGGTCGCGAAGAGGCCGAACCAGGCGGATTTGAGGGCGTTTCCGAAAAACATGTGGCTCGCCTCCTGGGCGCGCGGGGTCAGGAGGCGCGAGGAATGGGACTCGATTTTCGCGAGCGCGCCAGCGATGCCCCGCGGGTTGCGTGTGAATTGAACCGCCGAGGCGTCGGCGAGGAATTCGCGCTGGCGGCTCACGGCCGCCTTGATGAGCTTCGAGAAAAAAACGCCGATCCAGCCCACGATGTAGAGGATCGCTCCGGCGGCGATGAGGAGGGCGACGATGGAGCCTTCGTTTTTTCCATTCTGTGAGCGGGGTCGGCTGTAGGTCGCCATGCGCACGAGCACACCGCCGATGAGTGCCAGGAATAGAATGCCGTGGAGGACGCCGATGAGCCGGATGTTGAGGCGCATGTCGCCGTTCAGGATATGGCTGAACTCGTGGGCCACGACGCCTTGGAGTTCATCACGCGAGAGAAGTTCGATGCAGCCGCGGGTGACGCCGATGGCGGCATCGCTCGTGCCGAAGCCCGCTGCGAAGGCATTGATGGCGGGGTCGTCGAGGATGTAGACCGACGGCACTGGCACGCCCGAGGCGAGAGACATTTCCTCCACGACATTGAGGAGGCGGCGTTCGGTCGGGTTTGCCGTGCCCGGGTTCACGGGAATTCCTCCAAGCATCTCGGCGACGACGCGGCCGCCTTTGGAAAGTTCCGCCAGTTTAACGAGGCTACCGATGAGCACGGCGACCACAACGCCAGCGGAGGTGATGCCGAGGAGTTCGAGGTTCGCGAAGGATTCGCCGGTCAGGAGGCAGAAGCCCGTGTGGAGGGCGGCGATGATGCCAGCCACGGCAAGGACGAAGTAGAAGACGAGCCACTTCGTGCGGCGGCGGGCTTTTTCCTGGCTTTCGAAAAAATCCATGCGCTGACGGGAGGTGGTATTGCCGCCAACCGGCAGCGGCGGGTGGGCTAACTCAGCGCGACCAATCCAGCGCGCCCTTCTTGATGGCGTAGATGTAGCCGAAGAGGAGGATGACCACAAAACTGAGCATGCTCCAGAGGATGCCCGGGCCGTGCTCGGCAACGAAGTCCTGGAAGATCACCGCCCATGGATACATGAAGACCACTTCGATATCGAAGAGGATGAAAAGCATGGCCACGAGGTAGAATTTGACGCTGAAGCGGGGCTGGACAGTGCTTTCAGGCACCATGCCGCACTCGTAGACCATGTCCTTCGTGGGATTTCTCTTGCCCGCGCGGCCGAGGATCACGTTGGCCAGCATCGCCGCGGTGGCGAACCCCAGCGCAACGACGATGTGGATAAGAATCGGTATGTAGGAATCGAGCATTGGTGAGGGATTTAATTGGTTCGGTGCGGCGGGGCAAACCTGAAAACCGTGATTTTTGTCAATCCATCAGCGTCGGCCGCGGGGGCGGAAGCGTTTGGGGCGTCCGTCCGCCCGCACCTCGTTGATGGGAATCTTGCGCTGAGGCGGTTCGACCCTCGGCGGCGGAGCGAAGCCCTCGAGGACAAGGCGGGGGATTTTCTGGCCGATGAAACGCTCGATCGCCGCGAGTTTTTTGAAATCATCGGGTGCCACGAGGGTGAAGGCGTCGCCGGGTTGCTCGGCGCGTCCGGTGCGACCGATGCGGTGGACATAATCCTCCGGGTGTTGGGGGATGTCGTAGTTCACAACGTGGCTGACGCCTGCGACATCGATGCCGCGGGCGGCGATGTCCGTGGCGACCATGACTTCGTATTTGCCCGATTTGAAGCCGTTGAGCGCCTCGATGCGCTGGTTTTGGGATCGGTTCGCGTGGAGGACGGCGACCGAGTGATTCGCCGCGCGGAGTCGTTTGGCGATCTTGTCCGCGCCGTGCTTGGTGCGGGAGAAGACGATGACGCTCTGGTAATCGAGCGAGTCCAGCAGTGCGGCGAGGTGGTCGAACTTCATGCTGGTGTGCACCTCGTAGACGCCGTGTTTGACGATCGAGGCCACCGAGCGCGCCGCGCCGATCTCGATGCGCACGGGATCGCGCAAGGCCCAGCCGGCGAGGTCGGCGATCTCCGGCGGGAGAGTGGCCGAGAAAAAGAGGGTTTGGCGGGCTTTCGGGATTTTCGAGATGATGCGCTTCATGGGCGGGAGGAAGCCCACGTCCAGCATGCGATCGACCTCGTCGAGGATGAGCACTTCGATGCCGTCGAGTTTCACGGTGCCTTGTTGCAAGTGGTCCTCGAGGCGTCCCGGCGTGGCGACCAGCACATCGACCCCTTCCTTCAAGGCGGTGCGTTGCGCTCCGTAGCCGACGCCGCCGTAGACCGAGGCGATGCGGAGGTTTGTGAAGCGGGCAAAGTCGCGCATGGCGGTTTCCACTTGCATGGCGAGTTCGCGGGTGGGTTCGAGCACGAGGCAGCGGCATTTCGCGCCGCGGGAGGCGAGTTTTTGGAGCGTTGGCAGGGCAAATGCAGCGGTCTTGCCTGTGCCGGTCTGGGCCGAGGCGATGACATCGCGCCCCTCGAGTGCGGGCGGGATGGCGCGGAGTTGGATCGGTGTGGGATCCCCGTAGCCCATGGCTTCGACGCCTTGGAGAATGTGCTTGGCGAGCCCAAGCTTGGAAAATGGCATAGGGCGGGACAGTGGGGCCGCAGGGCCGGAGTGTCAATGGCGCGGGAGTTCAGCCCTCGCGGTCGCGCTGGCGGGCCGTGCAACAGCCGCGCTTCGAGGAGGCGATGAACTCGAGAAACTCGCGCACCTCGGGAATCTGGTCTTCGGCGAGCAGTTCGTTGATCGCCTCTCTGCGCGGAAGTGTTCCCAGAAACACGCGGCGATATGCGTCGTGCAGGGCATTTCTGGTTGCAGCATCGAACCCGGCGCGCCGGAGGCCGACCGTGTTCAGGCCCACAATGGTGTTGTCGTGTCCACCGATCGTGAATGGCGGTATGTCCTGCCGGAAGCCAAGGCCGCCGGAGATCATGGCGTTTCTACCGACGCGGATGAACTGGTGGAACACCGAGCCGCCGCCCAGCACGGCGCGGTCTCCGATTTGGACATGGCCGGCGAGAAGGACGTTGTTGGTGATGATGGCGTGGTTGCCGACCTGCACGTCGTGGGCGAGGTGGCAGCCGGTCATGAGAAAGCAATTGTCGCCCACGCGGGTGGTGTTCCCCTCCTTCGAGCCGCGGTGGATGGTGACGTATTCGCGGATGCGGTTGTTGTTTCCAATGACAACGCGGCTGGAGATGTCGGGGGTGTGCGAGAGGTCCTGCGGTGCGCTGCCGATGATCGAGCCGTAGCCGACGAGGTTTCCCTCTCCGAGCGTGGCCGAGCCCTCGATGACGGCGTGGGCCTGGATCACGCATCCGGCGCCGATCTCCGCTCCGTCTTCAATGACAGCGCCGGGGCCGATCTCGACATTTTCGCCGAGGCGGGCGGAGGGTGAGACGATGGCGGTAGGGTGGATATTCATAGGATGCCTGCTTCGCGGAAGCTGTAATACGGGACGCGGCCGCCATCCGGCGAGCCAAGGATGACGTGGTCGAGAAGGGTGATCTGGAGAAGCTTGGCGGCCTCCGAGAGGCTTCTGGTGATGCGGTGGTCGGCCGTGCTGGGGGTCGGGTCGCCGCTGGGGTGGTTGTGCACGATGACGATGCCGTAGGCGCTGTGGATGTATGCCTGTCGGAAAATCTCGCGCGGGTGGGCGAGGCATTCGTTCACCGAGCCTCGGGAGATTTCCTCCGCGCGGATGAGGCGGAGTTTCGAGTCGAGGAGCAACACGCGGAGGGATTCCTGCCGGAGGGCCATCATTTCGCTGCCGAAAGCGTCGAAGATGCGGGCTGGGGTATCCATGAGCGGGGCGAGCGCCTTGCCGCGGGCGAGCCGCTTGCCGATCTCGAAGGCGGCTGCGAGTTCGATCGATTTCGCGGCGCCGATGCCTTTCGCGTGGCGGCGGATTTCCTTCGGGGCGCAGCGAGCGATCGCCTCGAAGCCACCGCAGGAATTCAAGAGGTCGCGCGCCACATCGAGGGCGTTTTTGCCCGGGAGTCCGGTGCGGATGAAGATCGCGAGAAGCTCGGCATCGGAAAGGACCTCGATGCCATGGCTCTCCGCCTTTTCGCGTGGCCGCTCGTCATGCGGCATTTCCCTGATGCGAGTTGTGTCCACCGGCGGAGGGTAGCGGCGATTCGAGATGGCGATCCAGTCGAAACGGCATGCGGCGCACGCGGAAGGACAAGACCCCATGGATTCACCATCGGGCGGGGTGTTTGTTTCGCCCATGAAGACCCTGCGCGCCACATCCACTGTCGAATACGAGGTTCCGAACCATTGCCAGATTCCTGTCCTGCCCTTCGGCGAGGAGAAGCACGTGCTAGCGGATGGCGAAATCTGGAAGCCGTTTCTTGCCTGGAGACGCTGCGAGGAAGCGCGGATGGAGGAAACCAGTGATCAGGCGGTTCCCCGCGGATTCGTGGAAAGCAGCGCCTCCTCCAAGCTCCAATGGGCCAAAAAAACAACGAACGGAAAAAAACGCCGCGAGCGAATCAAACGCCGCCTAGCGCGAAGGGGTGGGGCAGAGCCGTGAGGATGGAGGTGTGGGACACGCTTATGCAGCGCCTCCTGCGTGTCGTGTTATTTCAGCGATTCGAGGCCGGCTTCCGCAACCTGAGTCTCTGAAAATACAGACATCTGGAGATCAATCGGAATGATGCCCACCCCGGTTTTCACAAAGTTGTCGGTTTTAGCGTCAACGATGACAACGCGATCACCCGGTCGAAACCAACCAAAGTAAGATCCATGGACTTGAATGAACCCATCGCGAATCAAACGGTCGGAAATCTCATCGAGTGTTGGAGCGTCGTTTTTCTCGAACCACTCCTGGGAGATGACAAATGAGGGTTGCCCGGGAGGTTCGAAAAGAACCATGCTGGGTTTATCGGAGACGGAAACACCCTCGAGACGAATATCGCTTCCAAAGACCGCGATTTGCAGAGCTTGGCGGACAAGATACTCCGATGGGGTCGCATTCGCGCGATCAAGTTTGCCGTGGTTTGGGATCGGAATTTGCCCATAGACGCCGGGCCAGGTGCGCTTGACTGCACGATTGTCAGATTCCCTGTAATGGACCTCGTGCTCGCTGGTGGAATTGGAAACGATCGGGAGGGAGTCGATCAACCATGATTCAATCAAGCGGGCATTGGATCGCGCCCAGGTCTCAAGAGATTCCGTTTGGCTGATTCGAGATGTCTCTCGGTCTGCCGTTTCGCTTCCTCCGCCGTTGATTTCGGACGCGGCAGTGAGGAAATCTCTCGAAGAATTCGCTTCGTCTCCGGGCCGAGAATCACATGAGGGATCGTCGTTTTCATTGATTTTTTGAAATTCACCTTGAGTGGTGGTCGCGTCAAGCCTTGTTGGCAGCGTGCCAGACTCGAGGGTGTCTTGAATCCGGCGGTTCTCCTGCGAGTTCTTTGAATCGGCCATGCAATGATCACGTCAGGCGGGAGTTGCTGTGTCAACATACAGCCAGCAAACGCCGCCTAGCGCGAAGGGGTGGGGGTGGAGAGGGGTGAACCCCCCATTTTTTATGAATGAGGTGTGTGGCATCGATTTGGGCGACACCCGATGAAAACTCCACTCCACATTCCGCTGGTTGCCGGTCTTGCCCTTCTCATGCTTTCCGCTTGTGACAATCCGAAATCCGCGCGTGGGTTTCGGTTGCCCGACGGGGATGTGATCGCCGGCAAGCAGGCGTTTCTGTCGCTCCAGTGCAATACCTGCCACTCGGTCGAGGGTGTGGATCTCCCCGCGCCGGTCGAGTTCAATATCCACCTCGGAGGTGAGTCTCCACGCATCAAGACCTATGGGGAGTTGGTGACGTCGGTGATCAACCCCTCACACGTCGTGAGCAGCAGATACAAGCAGGAGATAAAGGAGGGGAAACTTTCTCCCATGCCCGATTTCACCGCCCGCATGACGGTGCGGCAAATGATCGATCTGGTGGCATTTTTACAACCCCGCTACCGGCTCATGATGCCCGAGGGGCCGTTTCCCTACTACCATTGAGGCGGCGCGGCCCGATCAACTGCGGGTGACCTGCAGGCCGGTTGGTGAGACCGAGATGCGCACGAAGCGGGCGAGGGCGTTTGGCGGGCGTGTTGTGAGTTCGTGGCGGATTCTGGAGGCGGCATCGGGGTCTTTTGCCAGAAGCAGGATATAGCCCCCGCCACCCGCGCCGGGGAGTTTCGCGGCGGCTGTCCAATCGGAGATGCGCGCGAGGATTTCCTGCACGGCTGGCGGGTTGGTGCCGGAGTCGAGGGCGCGATTCAGGTCCCAGCTGCGGCGGACGATCGCGCAGAGGGATTCCCAGGAGTCGCGGTGCAGGCTGTCGAAGGAATCGCGCGCGTGGGATTGGATGTCGTGCAGGAGCGAGAGCGTGCCGGAGCGGTTGAGAAACATGCCGCGCACGATGTCTTGGAGGATGGATTTCGCGATGCGGGTGATGCCTGTGTAGTAGAGAAGTGCTGTGCCGTTCGCGATCGCCTCGTTGAGCATGTGCTCGGGGAGCCAGCGGAGATGCGTGTGTTGGACGATGCCGGGGCGGGATTCGATCATTTTGAGCCCTCGGTGGATGCCGCCGGCTTGGTCCTGCCATCCGCCGCCGGTCGTGAGGAGTTGCTCGAGCACGAGGGTGCGTGAGGTGAGTTCGTCGCGGTCCCAGTCGAGGCCGCAGACATCGGAGAGTGTCCCGAGGAGTGTCGCCGCGAGGATGCTGCTGGTGCCGAGGCCGGATCCCTTCGGGGTGGCGGCGAGCATGGAAATCTCAAGCCCGCCGCCGAAACTTTCGAGGAGCGACTCGAGGGATGGTGCAGTCGAGTGGGCGCTGAAGAGTGGATGGAATCCAGCGAGTGCGAGAGCCGCCTTCGCGAGGGAGAACTCGCCCCCGACAGTGGTGAAGTCCTCCAAGTCGCCGAACGAGCGAATGCGAGTCTCCGCCCCAAGGTCGATCGAGCGGATGACGAGGTGGCGTTGTTTTGTGGCTCTGGCGAACACTTGGACTGGAGGCTGGCCATTGAGTTCGAGGGCGACATTTACCACCGCGCCGCCGTGCTTGAGGCAGTAGGGAGGGGTGTCGGACCACCCGCCGGCAAGATCGATGCGGATCGGGCTTCTGCCCCAGACGATCTGGTCTTCCACGGCATTGCAGCGCGGCGAGACAGTGCGGGAGGCGTGCGCCGAGGTAAGGATGTCCGACAGGCGCTTGAATGCGTGTGCTTCGAGGGATTCGGCGGTTGAAGGGTCGCCGCGGCGGGAGGCGACGGCCGCGCAGAACATCGATTCCGAGACGGAGTCGAGGGAGTCGGCGGGGGCGAGGAGGGGCAAAGGGGCGGGGCTTCCAGCGTAAAATGCGGCGGCATTGTCGAGATCGAGGCGCTGGAAGGCGTTTCGGTGGCGATGCTCGAAGATTCTTGGCGCAGCCGCTGTGATATTGGCGCGGCGGGCCTCAAGGAGGCGCTCCGGGGAAAACCGCTCGGTGATTTCCTGAGCGGAAAGGCGCTCGCTGTCGCGCCAGAGCGTGGCGAGTTCGGGGTTCGCCTGGGGATTGGGTTGGGACATCCACTCGATGAGACGAGCGATTGGGGCGCCGGGTTCGAGGATCGGAAACAGGCGCGCGTTTTGGATATCCACCGGGTCGGGAATGCCGCATTGATCGGGCTGCAATCCGCGCCGGGCGAACCATTCGGTAACGGGCCTGCCGAGGAAGTTTGTGTCCGCCTGCCCGATCGCGCCTTTGAACGAATCGTCCATGCCGTAGACACGAATGGCGAATCCCGAAGTGCCGACAGGCGGCGTGTCCACGCAGAGGCCAGGCGGGAGTTGAAACAAGCCGACGCCCGCCGGGATGTTGGTGAGCACATTTGCCGAGGAAAGCGCCATGTCATCGGGCAGGGTGCAGTTTTCGACCCAGACCGGCTTGTTTTCGGTGGATCGCGCGCTGAAGGCGAAGTCCGAGTTCAGCACATACATGTCGGGATGCGGCTTGAGGACCAGCGGGGATTGGGCGCGCTGGTCGAGGGTGCGGTTTTGCAGGGCCGAGACGGATTCGATCATCTGGCGGCTTGTTCCGAAGTGGTAAAATTCGGCTTCGGGCAGCGGGACGACTGCACAGGTGAGGGGGGAGACGTCTGTGTCATGCTCGGCGGGATCGCTGCCGAGGCAAGGCCCCATGCCGGCATAGAGTTCGTAAAAACCGGGCACGCCGTTCGGGAATTCCTGCCGCGACGGGTCCCAGCCGCATTTTTTGAACAAGACCGACACCGCGCGCGCGCTCAGCAGCCACAGCCCGGTATCCACGAGGAACAAGTGGTCGGCGGCGAGGCGCAAAATCTCGGCAGGGTCGGGTTTTTGAAGAAAAAAAGCAGGTTGTTCGGGCGTCTCGCGGCGGGTGAAGAACACGCCGAAGTGTGAGGCGGTGGGGGCATCGACCCACATGCCGAGGCCCACGATATCGGCATCGGGCATCGCGGGAAGCTTCGGCGGGAATCGCAGCAGGACATCGCCGCTCGCCACCATGACGCGGCTCGAAGCGGGAGCCGCCGCCGCAATATGGCGAAAGCCTGGCAACTGGATGTCGAGCAGCGTCTGGTCGAGGCGTTGGCCATCCGCCCAGCGAAGGGCGGGAAACGGCATGAGGATTTTTCCTGTTGCCGCGTAGGCCGGCAGGCGGCGGCTTTGGCCCCCGGCCATGAGGGAGAGTTTCAGCCCGCGCTCGCACCATTCTTCGAAGGATAGGCCGCCACTGGAAGACCTCCATGCCGAGGCGAGCAGGTGGGCGATGCCGCCGCCGGATCCAAGTTTTCCCCCCGGCGGATCGCATGCGGCGAACCAGTCGCGGCCCTCCACGGCGGTTGGAAAATACCCCGTCATGGCGGGCGGGAGGGAAATCAGGCGCTGGATGTCCATTGGAGGTTTTTCGTTATATGCAGGGCATCTCGGCGGGGCAATGACTTCGCGGAAATCCGCGACCACATCTAATAATCTGGGGTTGCGACGCCAGTGCTACTCAAGGTGCAGGTTGGGAGAAATGCAGAGCTACATTTGTAGTTCGACGGATAGAAAGGTCGACTAGATGGATTTTTCTTCAAATCTCTCAAAACTATAAATTTATCATTGCACTTAAAAATCAAATGAAACGCTTCGTCTCTTCCGCTTTTTGCTTTTTGTTCCTTTTCCTCTGCAATGCAGATTGCGCCGTCTCGGTTAGCGGTCCCAAGCCATTTGACGAAATCCTCACCTCTTGCTTTTCCACAGATTGGACTGCGGGCAATGCCACGGCGGTTTCATCTATTGCAAATTTGAAGCATGTGATTCTTCTCGATGCGGCGACGGAGTCATTGTGCCTCAGCATTGATACGAGCAACAGCAGAGTCGATCACCTATGGATCGGCCCTGAGTGGAGCGCAGTTGAACGCAAGCGCAAGCGTCAACGGAACATTCAGTTACACGCCGGTGACTGGAACCGTCCCCGAGGCTGGAAATCAAACGCTGGCCGTCGTCTTCACGCCCGCTGACACAACAAACTACAACACAGTGAATCGATCGGTCACGCTGACCATCGCCAAAGGCAGCCAGACGATCAGCGGAGTTGCCGCGACGCTGTCCAAGGAGGTGGCGTCTGCGGCGTATTCCTTGAATGCCACGGCGAGCTCGAATCTCACGCTCGGCTACGCGAGTTCAAACGAGAGCGTGGCGACAGTGGCGGCCAATGGCACGGTGAGCGTGGTTGGCGCCGGGACCGCGACGCTGACGGTCAGCCAGGGGGGGGATGCCAACTACAATGCGGCACCCAGTGTCACGCAGGAGCTGACTGTGACAGGAGTTGCAGTAACTCCAGCAACTCCAGCAAGTGGGGGCACCGGAGGCGGAGGTGCGCCAAGTGGAGGCGGGGGCTCCTCGCAAGTCCAGCAATCCAAAAAAAGCGGTGGCAAATCCTCCTCTGCTAAGAAATCCAAGGCCAAGAAATCTGCTGGATCCCAAAAGTCCTCGGCGAAAAAGTCGAGTGGCGGCGGAAAGAAAAAATCCACCGCTAAAAAATCGAAAAAGAAGAAATAGGCATGCTGCCTTCCTCTGTAGCGGCGCGTCTATGACCGCCTTTGGTTTTTCAGAAAGAATTTACCCTCGATTTCATCATTGAATTTCTGGTGGGCGAAGCGAGAGTCATTCAATGGCTCTTATTCTGAGGTTGTGTATCGGGGGTTGTTTCTTCTTTCTTGCGATCGCTGTCTCAGCACAAACTTTTCCTCCGGCGAATCCTTTCATGGGCGAGCCCGGCACCGCTACAATGCATGCCAACGCAGCGTCTACCGGCGCCACCACGAACCCTGGGCCGGGATCTGGAGATCTCTCGATTATTGGCACGAATCTCGGTGCCGTTTTTCCAACCATCCTTATGGGGTCTGACGGTTTGATCGTAGCGGTCGCCACCAAGGTGACCGACAGAACACCCACTGTTTTCCTCCTCGACCCGACCACGCTCAAGACGCTTGCGGCGCCGATGCAACTCGTCAAGTCCACGACGAGCGACCTTGCGGGTGGAATTTACTCTTACTTGGACAACAACGACAACTTGGTTCTCGTCAACGCCGAAGGCTATCTCCAGAGGATTTCCCACACCCAAAGTGGTAACAGTTCGTGGACTCTCAATGTCGACTCCTCGGTGCAAATTGGTTATCCAGACGTTGTTGGTCTTGTCCCCGACTACCAGGGCAATGTCTGGTTTGCCACCGCCCAAGGGACATCCTCCGCCTCGGGAGCGGTGATTGGCTACTACGACCCCATCACTTCGGTCACTGCGGTGTTTGCACTACCAGCCGGCGAGCAGGTTGCCAATAGCATCTCGTCCTCACCCGACGGTGTGGCTGTTGCTTCCACAGCAGCGCTCTATTTGTTCACTGCGGGCACCAGCGGACCCCAGCAGCTATGGCGGAACACCTATGACGCAGGTCCAGGCCGCAAGCCGGGGCAGTTGAGTTGGGGCACGGGTGCCACGCCGGCTTTTTTCGGGCCCGAAACCGGCTACGAATACCTTACGATCACCGACAATGCCGCCCCGCAAGAGAACATCTTGGTTTACGAAACCCTCTCCGGCAATCTGGTGGGCTCGGTCCCCTTACTCACTGCCGGCGTCAACAGCGGCAACGAGGATGCGGCGATTGCCGTGGGGCACAGCATTTATTACCCGAGCACCTATGGCTACCCATATCCAAAATCGGCCGAAAACCCCGAAGAAAGCGTTCCGGTATCCGCCCCGTTCGTGGGGGGTATGCAGCGGGTGGATGTGCTCGACGGCTCCCTCCGGACCGTCTGGTCGAATAACTCGATCGCCTCTGCCGCAGAGCCGCGCCTGTCGGTTGCCGACAACCTTATCTACACCGTTGGACTCGACACCAGCACCGGAGTTTACAGCATCATCACGATTGATCCGGATACCGGTCGATTGCTCAGCAGCGCTCCCTACGGATCCTCAACCGAAGACAACCCGCTGCAGATGGTCGGCATGATCAGTCCTGATGGGGTGCTTTATCAGGGAACGGAGCTCGGCCTCATGCGGGTGGAGGCCCAGGCGCCTACAACAACCGATCCCGGCTTGGCTGTCTTGCTCAAGGAGTCTAATGGAACTCCGCCTCAAAAGGCCAAAAAAGGCAAAGGCGCCAAAAAAGGCAAAGGCGCCAAAAAATCCTCCGCTTTGAAATCGGCGAGGGCCAAATCAAAATCCACCACTGGCAGCTCAGCAAAAAAATCTGGCACTAAAAAACTGAAAAAGAAGAAGAAGGCATGATGCCTCCTGCTGTAGCGGCGCGTCTATGACCGCCGTTGGTTCTTCAGACAGAATTTACAAAATAAAGAGAATTTCGGGGAATGGGATTTTAGACAAGATGACAGGAGGAACAGGAAGTGCAGGAGGGATACCCGAAAACGCGGCGAGCCGTTTATCCTTTGTTCGCCTTTCCGCTACGGCGGGCAGTCGGAACCCGGCTCGACGATCCATTCCCCGACTATGAACACGAACCGGTATTCGCGCACAAGGAAGAATCCCTGTAGCGGCAATGGGCGTCCAGACCGCTTGCATTTTCCCTCCGCCGGTTGGTCGTCCCGCCGCACCCGCATACCGGCGCCAATACCCCGAAAATACCCCGATGAGCCTGTTGCGCTCATGAGGTGAAATGAACTAAAGACACTCCTTGTTTTTACAACCCATCCAGAAACCTCACATTTTTACATTCACATCCCTGCTCTCTTGGCCGGGCCTGATGGGATTGCCGCTCACTTTTTTGGTTATCGCGCACAGAAGAAAAAATGCATCACACTATGAAAAATAATCACCCAAAATCCTCAGCCGCTGCGGCTGGACTAAAAAAACTTTTCTCCGGACGCCTCACTCCCTGCCTCCTCACGGCGAATTTGTTCGCCAACCTCGCGCTCCCCCCCGCCCAAGCCGATCCGGGCCTCACTATTCTGCTCGATGGCGGCAACGCCTCGGTCTCTTGGAACGCCACGGCAAGCGGCTCGGCAAATCTCGAGCACAGTTTGAATCTCCTGAGCTGGGAAACACTTTCCTCGAACAATACCACAGGCTCCTTTCTACACGCGGTGGGAAATTCCACGGGTGGTTTCTACCGCCTGCAGGTCCTAGGCCTGTTTGCACAATCCCCCAGCCTCGCCTCTTCCAGCGACACTGGGTCTTCCGCTGTCGATGGTGTGACATACGACCGCACACCCACCCTTCGCGGCAGCGTGCTGGGCGCAGCGAGCCATGTGCGGATCTCTATCAACGGGCAACCCGGCGAACTGGTCCCGGTGGAAAATGGCGTGTGGACATACACGGTGCCTGCCGAGGCGCCACTCTCTGCTGGCGTCCACACGATCGCCGTCACTCCGGTGGATGCCTCGGAGGAAGCCGGTGAACTCTCCTCGCCCCTGTTTGTCACTATCCAAACGACTCCGCCTGCGGCTCCGACGCTTGCGCTTGGAGATGCATCGGATACTGGCGCAAAGGGCGATGGGCGGACGACCGAGAGCGAACCCCTCTTCAGCGGAACTGCTCCACTTGGCAGTCAGGTGAAAGTGACTATCAACGGGGTGGTGGCGGGTCAGGCGCAGGCTGATGCCCAAACGGGTATATGGTCGTTCCAGTCGCCGCGCCTTGCAAATGGCTCCCATGAAGTTTTGGCGGTGGCCACTGGCGAAGCCGGACTCGAAAGCGCCCCGGCGAATTTCACAGTTGTTGTCATCGGGCCTCGGACAGTGATGCTCGATGCCTCGAGCGGGTGGACTGTCGAACTCACGCCCTCGCATATTCTCGGCGGCCAGTCCCAAGGGTTCATCGTGACCAAGGTGCACGGCGGCACACTCCAGAAGTGGGTGGCTGCTGACAACGCATGGGTGCAGATTCCAGCGGAAGCCTTGGGAACAGACCCGACCACTTTGGAAAACGCTCCTGCCATCCGCACCATCGCATACACCGATACGGTGAGATGGACGCCTGCCGCAAGTGCCAGGGGCATGGGAGCTGCATTTGATGTGATCCCCTTGGACAGGGTGGGTGGTGCCACGCAGCCGGTCCCGGCGGTTGGGACGGTGCCGGGCAATGTCGTGAACGCCCGCATTCAATCGCAGGACGGTGTTGGAAACACCATCACTTGGAGCAAACCCATCGATGGTTGCGGCTGCCCGAGCACCCGATACTCGATCGAAGCGACCCGCGAAGATGGACAGACTTTGCTCTACAACCTGCCCTACAGCGTCAACGCACTTTCGATCGTGGAAGGAGGTGCGGTGATGAAGGCCAAGGTATGGGGTGCGACCAAGACCGGTGCCGGCAAGGCTCACCCTTACCAAGCCGTTGCAACTGAAAGAGCCGTGAGGTGGTTGAATTACACCGTCACCAGCAGCGCCTCGTTCGTAGGGTTTGGCATCAAAGCGCGGGCGCAGCTTGATAACAGCCCCACTGCGACAAAGTTTACGACAAACCATCCGCTCGGCGGCAGCCACGCGCAGTTCGCGTATCTGGAAGTGCAGGCTCTCCCGGACGCCACCGAAGCCGCACGGGGCTTGCCGGCGGAGACCCCGATGATCATCTCATCAGACTCCAACAAGTTGACGCCTGCCCAAAACGTCATACTCAAAGACAATCCGATCTTCGCCAGCCATCTCTTTCCCGGCACCGTGAATGGCGAGGTGCAGCCCGATCAGACGCGGGTCCACTTCCAGGCCGGGGAGACGCTCCGGTTCGCCGGGAATGTGGATGCGAGCGTCCGAGCCGGGGCCACGATCGTGGTGGAATCAGCTCAAATCCTTGGTGATGGCTCATACGGCCCGTGGCTGGAAGAGGCCAGAATCCCAGTGGGTTCGGACGGGGGCTTCTCGCACGACTATACTGTGCCATACGGTATGATCAGTTTGCGCAAGCGTCTCGAGTATTCCACGGCGATGGCCCCAACCCTCTCCCGGTCCGCAAGCCCGGCGACTTTGGGCGCGAGCGCGCCGGCCCCGGTCTCGACGCCGATCGACTTGTCGAGCTACTTCAACGCGTTCGGCATCACGACGAGCCCGTGGCAGGTGGCCAACCACCAAGGCTTCGATCGAAACGGCAATTATTACAACTCCGACTACACCGGCGGAAGCACAAAGGATCCCGTCCCCGGCACGCCCATCACCTATGCCGGTATCGAGTTCCCGATCGGCCCGATTCCCACGAGCAACTCCCAGGTGGGTGGAAGCAAAGGCCCGCAGAACTTTGTCCAGGCCAAGGGGCAGACGATCACGGTCAGCGTGGACGCCGACAAGTCCGACTACCTCTACCTCGCCGGAGCGGCATCCAACGGCAACCAAATGTCGCAGTCGATCATGCTCAATTTCACCGACGGAACCACGGAGACATGGTATCAATCATTCCACGACTGGGCGAGCGACGGCCCACCGCAGCAGGGAGCGAGTGCGGATGGCAACTCCGGTCCGGCACCCCGCCCTTTTAGTGGGGAGTTGCTCCTGAAGACCCAGCCCGAGCGGATCAACCAGCAGGGCAATCTGGTCACCACTCCAGCTCATATCTTCGCCTATGTCCGCAACCTGCGCGGCAAGCAACTGGCGAGCTTCACTCTGCCGAACAACGAGAATGTGGGCATCCTCAGTGCCGTCGTGTCCAAGGCCCCAGTGATCGCCCTGGACGAGGGTTTCGCATCGCTTGTGCTCGCCACCACCAACTTGACGGGCATCGACCTGATGGCGTTGACCATCGCGAATGAGTCGAACATCGGGGCCGGTGGCGGGCCGCTCACGTTCTTCTTCGCCGACCAGCCGGTGAAGGGATCGACGACGTCCGTCGCGCTCAGCAGCATCGCCTCCATCGGCGGCATCAGCAGAGACGGCCAGTCTTTTAGCGGGGGCGGCTTCGACGGCGATGGCAACGCCTACTCGTGGGAGGCCCTCGGATCGTCGAAGATCCTCCGCGGGACGAGCGTCAACTTCACACTGGGCCTCCCCGGGCAGCCCAACTTCGTGGTCGCCAACGGCCAGACGATTCAGGTGCCGCAGGGCAGCAGCTACACAACGCTGAACCTGGCCGGGGCCGCCGTCAACGGCGGCCAGGAGAACCAGCCGCTCACGCTGACCTTCACCGACAACTCGACGGCGGTCTGGACGCAGTCGTTCAGCGACTGGTGCAACCCGGAGGACTACACGAACGAGTCGATCATCGCCACGGCGTCATACCGTGACAACGCCTCCGGCGACACGAATCAGACCACGAACCATATCTACCAATACAGCTACACGATCCCCTCTGGCAAGACGCTGAAGAGCATCACGCTGCCGACGAACTCGGACGTCCGCCTGCTCGACATCCAGATTACGCCCCCGACCTACACGACGAAGCAGGTGACGGTGCCGATGGGGCAGCAAACATTGATCGCCTATGTCGCGCCGGACAGCACGAGCCAGATGACCTTTTTTGTCCAGAAGGCCGACGGCACCTGCGTAGGGCCCAATTGCAGCACCTACCTCACAAACTGGAACAATGGCTCGGGCTCGAGCGGGAAATGGGCCGCAAACATCTCCCCGTCGCTCAACTCCCAGATGAAGCCCGGCCAGCACTGGACGATGACGATCCAGAACGCGGGCTTGGGATACTATGGCTATCTCGATTCCCCGAGCGGGCAAAGCCTTCCGGACGCCAGCGGTGGCACACCGGCGGGCGCCCACTTTCAGCTCGAGACGGCGAACGAAATCAAGTTTCAGCCCCCATGGGCTGTGGTTACCGAGGAGATCGTCGGCGAAATCGTTGGTGTGGCGATCTTAACCGTCGCCACGGGGGGAGTGGGGGATATCGCGCTTGCCGCAGATGTAACTGACGTTGCTGTAGATGCTGGAGGAGAGGCAGTCGCCGAAGCTGGAGCCGATGCTGGAGCCGATGCTGGAGCCGATGCTGGAGCCGATTTCGAGGGTGGCTTGACTGAACGCATCGCTGTGGATCCTTTTTACTTACTCGACGAAGATGAATTCGCATTCGCCTCTGATTTAGTCGAGGGCTTCGATGGAGACGTGTCTATAATTAAAACAGAAGGACCCGAGTGGGGATTTTGGATTGATATACCGTTGGATTAACTATTCGATATAAATCGCTCAAAATGAAAATTTAAATGATAATTTTGGATAGACTCTAAGGCGCTGTTTTCGATGGCTGGCGCCGCAGACTTGGTCCAGCAACTTCCGGAATCCCAAAATATAATCCAACCAATTAACTCGAAAAATTACATATTATGAAAATACCGGTCTTTTACCATTATTTGCTGGCAACTTCTGTCGCCTTGGCTTTGTCTGGGTTGCCATTGGCTTCGGCTGAAAACCCTATCGTGGGATTCAACCGTGTGAAGTGCCCCGCGAAATCCGATACCCTTGTTTCGGTCCCTCTCATGAAGCTGCCTATAAAGGCGAGCAAAACGCTGGCGTCAGCACCGACGCTCGCAAAGGGGCAAGCCGCCTTGACGCCTGCTGAGGCCACAGAATGGGCTCCCAATGAATTGCAAAACACCCATTATGCTCGTTTCACCACAGGAGCCTTGGCTGGTCGGTGGTATGAAATTGTGGGAAATACCGCCAGTGGTCTCACAATTGATTTGAATGGAGAAGCTGGCTCGGCTTTCGCGGCAGGCGATGCCTTCATGGTTGTGGAATTCTGGACACTCGACACCTTGTTCCCTCCCGGCAGCCAGACAACCTTTCATAAATCCACCGGTAATCTGGTGTATCAGCAGAAATCCAAGCTGCTTATCCCGAATGTTGAGTCTGTGGGAATCAACCTGCCGGCAAAGAATATTTATTTTCTGGCAGCGGAGCGCTGGGAAGAATCCGAAGGGGTTTGGAAAAAATTAGAGGAAGGTTGGAAATTGTCAGAGCCCGGTTACCCAGATGCGGGAAGCACAATTCTTCCGCCCGGTCTGCCATTCATCATTCGCCACCCCGCCGGAGTCGTCGCCACGAATTTTGAACCCGTCGGCCGGGTGCTTCGCTCGGCAGACTCAGTGGCGCTCACTCAAGACCCTGCCAATCGCCAAGACAATTCGGTTGCCTTGTTTCGGCCAGTGGAAGTGCCATTGTCGAATGCAGGCTTGGACGAAACAGCCTTCGCCTCCAGTGCCTCCCATGAATCCGGGGCGCGCAAGGACGAGTTGCTGGTCTTCGATAACAGCTTGGCGAGGTTCAACAAAAGCCCTTCAGCTGTTTTTTACAAAAATTCCCAAACATGGTTTCTCGATGAGGGGAAAGCCGGGGCCAATTCTGCCGCTGCAACATTTTCACTCTCAGCATCTGGCTCCCTAATCATCAGAAAATCCCAAGGCAACAGCTCAACCACGTTCTGGAACAATCAACCCAACTACTGATCCACTGGTATGTCAAAAAAAACTCTTTTTTCCCTTATTGCATCGATTCTTGGCGTCACGGGAATCGCTGAATCCTCCACATCAAAACTCGAAGTCGCCATAGGTGGAAGCCCTGCGGAATTTCCCGAGGGCTCGAAGGGATTCCTCATCGTCGATACGGCAGGTGATGGTTTCGACTTTGCCAAGTCCCCAACGATCTTGGAAAACAAAAGCGAATCGGTAGTCGGCTCCAAGTGGGGGGATGACGACACCGTGGTCATGGCTGGACTCCGAACAGTGGAGTTTCCAGGTGTGGGCCGAGGATTCAATGTTACACCTCGGAATCTGGAATCCACCAGTTGGAAAAGCGGCGACAAGCTGGCCATGGTCTGGTTTCCGGAAGGCTCAAGCGGCGGGGGGAAACCTTATTCTTACTACACTTCGAATCAAATCGAGAGTGAGCGTGGCACGAATGCCTTCGAAATACCGGAAGACGGTGCCGTGGACAGCTTAGTGGCAGTAGGCACTCCAACCGCAGAAGGCACAGTCATATCCTCTCCAAGTGTAACTCCGCTTAAGAGCGCCGATACTCCGCCTCAAAAAGTAGAGGAAAAAGGCAAGGGCTCGAAAAAATCCTCGGCCTCAAAGTCGGCGAAAGCCAAGTCAAATTCCAAATCCATAAAAGGCTCAAAAAAGACATCCGCGTCCAAGTCCTCCGGCGGCAAAAAATCCAACGGCGGATCGAAGTCGAGCGCCAAAAAATCCTCTGGTGGCGAAAAGAAAAAATCCGGAGGGAAAAAGAACGGCGGATCGAAGTCGAGCGCCAAAAAATCCTCTGGTGGCGAAAAGAAAAAATCCGGAGGGAAAAAGAAGTGATGCCGGACAGAGTTTACACGAAAAGAGTTTTTTAGACAGGATGGCAGGAAGTTGTAGGAGGAGTTTTCGAAGCAAGAAGACCACCGCTATGATCCAAGGCTTGGTGCCACTGAGTCAGCCTTGATCTCCCGTGAAACGCCCTCATGGATGAACGGGCGAGGGCGTTTTGCCTGTGAATGGGGATCGGTTACGGGCTGCGGGTGGTGAAGGGATTGAAGATCGGGAGGTTGAGATTCTGAAAGTCGCGGGTGTTGCTGGTGGAGAGGATGTCTTGGTGCGTGGCGGCGGTTGCTGCGATCAGAGGGTCTGCTTGGGAGCGGGTCTGGCATTGTTTGGTGAGATCGTCGTGCATTTCCCCCGCGCGGATGGTGACATCGATTGGCAGGCACTCGCAGCGTGTGGCTACGAAGCGATTCAGCCAGTCGCGTTTCTGGCGGGGGGCCCTGCGCAGCAGACCGAAATGGAGTTCTTCCAAAGAGAGCACGCTGGGGAGGATGGCCTCTTGGGCTTCGACCCAGCGCCGCACACTTGGCTGCGCTTGGGGGCGCATGAGTTTGCTGATGCCGCCGAGTTCGGCAACCAGAGCGACCATGGTCGGACTCTGGAAGTCCATTGGAGGGTTTTCGTTATATGCAGGGCAGCTCGGCGGGGCAATGACTTCGCCACGGCAAACCGCCCAATCCTCCTGCTGAACCAAGCTGGATCACGCTTCCATGGCGGCTGCCGCCTTTGGCGGTTGAATTACTGGCCGGAGACCATTTGCAGGATCGAGGAGGGGGTGATCGATTTGGCTTTGGACTGGATCTCAGGCAGGTGGCGCGAGTGCAATTCGGAGGCTTTCGTCTTGAGCGCCTCAAAAAGAGTTCGGGCCGAATTCGCATCCAAGCGCTGGCCTCCCTTGTGGTATTGCTCGGCGAGATGGCCGAGGGCGTAGGTCGTGCAGAATGAAAAAGCGGATCCGGTGATCTGATTGGCTGCCTTCCCGGCGAGTTTGCCGCCGAGTTTTTTTCCGAGACCCCCCAGAAATTTCCGGGCAAATCCCTCGAGCATTTGGGAGCCGATTCCCACGCCTGCGACCGCGAGGAACTCTTTGATTCGGGACTTGTCCATGTCCACTCCATGGAACTTGCCGATACGGTAAACCATCTTCATCTGGAGGGGCAAAATCGCCATGGTTGCGAGGGATTCGGGCAGCAACTCAAGGGCACCGTTGAGGATCGCGTAGTTCAAAATCATGCCGCTGTTGTCGGTCGCTGCAGAGGAGGCGGCAGGCGAATCGAGTGGGATTGAAGCCGGGGCGAGAAGGATGGAGTCGACCTCTTTGGCAGCCTCCTGTGTTTCCTCCACATGCAAGCCAAGCAAGGAACGAAGCTCTTCAAGAAAACGCCCTTCACTCTCGGAGACCGCTCCATCGGCCTCGCAGACGCCGAGTGCCATTTCATAGGCAAGCAGGCGATGCGAGGGGGAGACGATGTGGGCGGCCACCTCATTAAGGGACAATCGGCCCAAAAGAATTTTGCGCGAGAGGGCTGCAGGATCACCCGAGCCGAGTTCGGTTGCGATGCGGCGCACCTCCGAGCGTTCGAGTTCCGATTTCTCACCATCGCACATCGCGGCCATCAGGCACACGGCCAACAGGGCATCGCTGGTTTCGGGTGGGAGTTGGTCGTCGATTTTCATGACAGGCAGAAGTCTGTAGCATCAGTTATTCAACGATCATCGGCAGTCAACCGCTTTCGGCCCGACAGGTCGTTTGGTCCACATCCGCCCATGGCAGATTTGTGGGTGTCGCAGCGTTCCAGCGGAGGAGGGAGCCAGCCTGAAACAATTAAAAAATCCAAAAAATCCACCGCGAAGACTTCTAAAAAATCAACTTCAAAAGGCTCTAAAAAGTCTACTTCGAAGAAGTCCCAAAAGTCTTCGGGCTCGAAGAGAGCAAAAAAGAAGTAGGGGTCTTGTCGCAGAGGCGGTCCGGCTTTGGAGGGGATGAAAAATGCCGGAGGGAGGGGATCAGGTCGACTTTTTCTCGAGTTCCTTGACGCGGGTGTAGAGCTTCCTGATGTTTTTCAGGAGGGCGTAGTTTTCCTTGTATTCGCGGATGGGTTGGGCGGGGGCGCCGAACATGATGGTATCGGGGGGCACGTTTTTGGCGAGGCCCGACATGGCGCCGATCATGACGCGGTCGCCGATCTCGATGTGGCCGCTGAGGCCGACTTTGCCGGCGAGGGTGACATAGTCGCCGATGCGGGTGCTGCCGGAGATGCCCACTTGGGCGCAGAGGATGCAGTGTTTGCCGATGGTAACGTTGTGGCCGATCTGGACAAGGTTGTCGATTTTGGTGCCGCACTGGATCCAGGTGCGGCCGAAGCGGGCGCGGTCGATGGCGGAATTCGCGCCGATCTCGACATCGTCGTCGATTTGAACTGTGCCGGTTTGCGGGATTTTCTGCTGGCGGCCTTCGCGGAATTCATAGCCGAAGCCATCGGAGCCTACGACGACGCCGTTGTGGAGAATGACCCGGTTGCCGATGGTGCAGCGTTCGCGCACGGAGGCGTGGGGAAAGAGGTGGCAATCGTCGCCGAGGGTGGTTTCGCGGCCCACATGGGTGTGGGCTTCGAGAACGCAACGCGCGCCGAGGCGAGTGCCTGCCTCGATGACGGCGAAGGCACCGATGGAGCAATCCGGGCCGAGGGTGGCTTCGGGAGAAACGACGGCGGAGGGGTGAATGCCTGGTGGGTGCTCGATGGGAGCGGGCCTGAAGAGGGGGAGGATTTCGGCAAAGGCCGCCGCCGGGTCGGCGACGGTAAGGAGCACGGGGGTGAGTGGCTCTTGGAGCGCTGCAGGGACCAAAATGGCGCTCGCACGTGATTTGCGCAGGGCACCGATGTATTTCGGATTTCCGAAAAACGAGAGGTCGCCGGGGTTGGCGTCGGCAAGCGAGGCGACGCCTGAAATCTCAATGTCCCCCGCTTCGGGTGCGATGGTCGCACCCACCTTCGCGGCGAGGTCGCGGAGCCTCATTGTTTCTTCGCGGGGGCTGCGGTCTTCGCGGCATCCTTGTTGAGGAGTTCGATGATCTCGCTGGTAAAATCCATGCCTTCTTTCGAGTAGAGGACCACGGGCACTTGGCCCATGCTCATGCCGGACTTGTCGAGGACGAGATCGTAGCCGCCGGCTTTGACCTTCTCGGTGACGATTTTCATGATGTCGTCGATGAGGTCTTTGCGCATGCGAATGAATTGCTCTTGGAGTTGGCGTTCGCGGGTGCCGCGGAATTCGGCAATCTCGCGGTCAAGGTTGCGGGCCTCGACGACCTTCTCGTCGCGGGCGCGGGCGGCTTTTTCCTTGGCGTCCTTGCTGAGTTCGGGCTTCTCGAAATCGGCATTGAGCTTGTTGATTTCGTCCATCGATTTCTTGAGCGTCTCGAGGCGGGTGTCGAGTTCGGTCTTGGCGGCGGCGCGGGCGTCGTTGAGCTTCGCCTCGGCATCCTTCGTGCGGTGGTATTGGGTGAAGATGCCGTTCATGTCGAGGATGCCGATCTTGGACTGGGCTTGGGCCAAGGGGGCGGTGGCGAGGGTGCTGAGGGCGATGGCTGCGATGGTGAGTGTGGATTTGATCATGTGAATTTTGCTGTAGGGAAGTGGAGTTGCGGAATGTTGGTGTAGTCGGCGGGTGCCTCCTTGGTCAAGCGCGGGGCTTGAATTGGCGGGGAGGCATTAGAATTGATAGCCGATGTTGAAGTTGAACTTGCCGGGGGGGCCGTTCCAAGTGTCGTAGACAACGGGAATACCGTAATCGACGCGAATGGGGCCGATGGGGAGGTCGAGGCGGAGACCGAATCCGATATCCACATTGTAGCCCGAGGTGCCGAAGTCGTAGGCGTCGGCATTGACGAAGCCGGCGTCCGAGAAGAACGCGCCGCGCACGCGGCTGACGATCGGGAAGGTGACCTCGAGCGTGAGGTAGGCGAGCGAGTTGCCGCCGATGGGGTTGTCGAATTCATCCACGGGGCCGACTTCGCGGAAGTTGAAGCCGCGCATGTTGTTCGCTCCACCGAGGTAGAGGCGGTCGAAGATCGGCACGCCATTTCCGTAGCCGGCGTCGTCCCCGGATTGATCGGGGCCCCAGCCGTCCACCACGGCGAGTTGGCCTTTGACGAGGAAGATGAGGTCCCATGGGAGCGGGAAGTATTTCGCGCCTTCGAGGGAGACGCCGTAGTCTTGGACATCGCCGCCGAGGAAGCCTCCGCCCACGAAGCCGGTGAGTTCGAGGAGTTCGCCCCTGCGGGTGAGGAAGAGGCTGTCGCGGGTGTCCCAGATGAGCGAGCCGGTGACGGCGCTCTTGTAGTAGGTGCCCTCGGAATCCTTGATGACATCGCCCACTTGACCGTCGCCGCTGAAGCCGCCGAAGACGGTGTTTCCAAGGGGATCGACGTCGTCACCCACATCATAAATGACCACGCGCTCGAAGCGGTATTCCGTGCGTGCGGAGAGGGCGCGCCAGACTTGTTGGCGGGTTTGCACGGCGAAGCCTGCGTTTTCCTGGGCGTAGACCGCCGAGAGGAAGTCCGCGTTGCGGTAGTAGGCTTCGACGCCAGCGGAGAGTTTGTAGCCGAGGAACCAAGGTTCGGTGAGGGAGACGACAAAGTCGCTGCGGAGGATGCCGTATTGGGCGCGGATGCGGAAGCGCTGGCCGCCGCCGGTGAGATTCGGCCAGTTGAGGATGTCGAAGTTCGACTGTTGGATTTCCGCGAAGCCGATGAGGCTGTCGATCGTGCTGAAGCCCGCGCCGAAGTTGAACGAGCCGGTGCGTTTTTCCTCCACGATCACATTGAGGTCCTTGCGGCCCGGCACGATGGTGTCGGTCGGTTGGGTGTCCACGCGGGAGAAGTAGTTGAGGTTCTCCAAGCGCTTCTTGCTGACATCGACGAGGGTGGTGTCGTAGACGTCGCCGGGCTTGACGGCGAGTTCGCGGCGGATGACGCGGTCTTGCGTGCGGGTGTTGCCTTGGATGTTGACGAGGTTCACGTAGGACTGGACGCCTTCGTCGATGCGGTAGGAGAGGTCCACTGCGCCGGGGCCTGCGGGGAAGACCTCGGGGACGATGAGCGTGTCGACGTAGCCGCGGGTGCCGTAAAAATCACGAACGGCCTTGATGTCGTCGCCCATGCCGGTGGGCGTGAAAAGTTCGCCTGCATTCATTTTCAGGAACCGGGAAATCTCGCTCTCGGGCACAACGTTCACGCCATCGAGGATGACTTGGTTCACGCGGTATTGGGTGCCTTCCTTGATAGTGACGACGAGTTCCACGCCGTCTTTGGCGAGGGGTTCGGTCTGGATGTCTTGGATCTCGACGTCCGCGAAGCCGCGGTTCTGGTAGATCGAGCGGAGGGAGGCGCGGTCCTCTTCGAGTTGGGTGGGGGTGAGGCGTCCGCTTTTGTTGAAGAAGGTGAGGATGTCGAGCGGCTTTGTTTTCATCGCTTTCCGCAGGTCGCGGGCGAGGATCGAATCGTTTCCAACGAAGGTGATGCGCTTGACGATGAGTTTCGGGCCCTCGGAAATGGCGATGACAACGCGGGAGCGGTTGGTGCCGGGGATTTCCTGAACGCGGTATTGGACATCGACATCCGAGTAGTTGCGGTCCTCGTAGAGGGTGAGGATTTTTTGGCGGGAGGCCTCGATTTTTTCCTCGTCCACGACATCGCCCGGTTTGACGGTGATTTCCTTGCGGACGCGGTTCAGAGGAATCTGGGCGGCACCTTCGATGATGACCTCCTCGATGACTGGGCGGCCTTGGAGGAGCACGGTGACGCGCACGCCGTCGCCAAGAGGTTCGGCGAAGAGGCGCACGTTCGACACGCCGCCTGTGGAATACAGGGCGCGCACGTCCTGCTCGGCGGTGCGCTCGCTGTAGGGTTGGCCGACCTTGGTGGCGAGGTTGGCGAGGACACGGTCCTTGGAGATGCTCGGGGCGCCGACAGTTTCAACCACGATATCGCGGACGATTGGGGCTTCGGCTTCGGGGAGTTGGGCTTCAAGCGGCAAGGTGGCGGCCAAGAAAGCAGCGGCCAGAAGCTGGGCCATGCGGCGGAAGAACATTCGTTGGATTCTCATGGGATGTGGACAAAAAAACCGCCGCACGGCGACGACGGCGTTGGAATTATCGGATGCTCCAGACGGGGTCAAGCAAAGCATCCGCGCTCGTGCGAGAGCGTGCCGCGTGAAAATTTCTTGAATCGGGGGATTGTCATTCCGCGTGGCCGGGTGTAGAGGTTTTGCTTTCAAGGCGGCGGGGTAGCCAAGTGGTAAGGCACGGCTCTGCAAAAGCTGCATTCGCCGGTTCGATTCCGGCCCTCGCCTCACTTTTTTTCGCGTTGCCACCTTATGACGATCCTTCCCGGCCTATGTTCGGTGACCTTCAGGAGATTGTCGGCGTCTGAGATTGTTTCCGCCTGTGCTGCCTCGGGACTGCAGGCAATCGAGTGGGGTGGCGATATTCATTGTCCCCATGGGGATCTTGCTGCCGCCAAGGAGCTTCGCAAGATGTGCGCGGACGCCGGATTGGAAACGCCCAGCTACGGTTCGTATTTTCGGATGGATCCCGAATGCCGCGTCCCTGATTTTCGAGAAGTGCTGGATTCCGCATTGACCTTGGGCGCGAGCACCATCCGGGTTTGGGCCGGCAACAGGCCGAGCGATGAGATGGACGCTGGATACCGTCACCGGTTGGTTGGTGAAATCCAACGGATCGGCGCGCTGGCCCTCGAGCATGGTTGCTTGATCGGGTTGGAATACCATCGCCACACGGCCATGGATTCGAATGCCGCGGCGCGGAGGTTGTTGGATGAGGTGGAGCACCCGGCGGTCAAAACCTACTGGCAGCCGCGAGAGGAAACGAGTGTTGAACACCGGGTGGAGGGATTGGAAATGGTTCTGCCCGAGTTGTGCCACGTTCATGTTTTCCACTGGATTGGATCGCCTGTGGAGCGACGTCCGCTTGTGGAAGCCGGTGGGGAATGGCGAGACTACCTTCGCACAGCAGGAGAAGCGGCCAGTGAAAAAATGTGTGCCTATTTGGAATTTGTTCGTGACGATTCCTTGGACGCCATGAAAGAGGATGCGGCGGCTCTCTTGGGGTTTCTTCGAGGATAGCAAAGCCCCCTTTTCGGCCTTGGGCCATGAGAGGCACACGCCAGGCCGCCAATCGACGCCTTCACGGGAGCGATGGTGCGGTGGCCGAGCAAATCATATCGCCGAATCCGTCGATGACTTCTTCGATGTCGGCAACATCTCGACCGAGGCGCTGGTGTTTTGAAGCGGGCAATGCGCGCAGCAGTTTTTTTCCTGATTGCAAATCCGGGGGGCATCCATTTTATTACATCTCTCTGCGAGCCGGCGTGGCGGAATTGGCAGACGCGCGCGACTCAAAATCGCGTTCCGCAAGGAGTGTCGGTTCGACCCCGACCGCCGGTAGCTCCCCCACTTTTTTTCAACGATCGTTATCGTGTTTTCTCAACCTCCCCAGCGGGCGCCCTTGCTGAGGGCGGGGATCCAGCCGCGCAGGTGGCCATAGGCGTAGTCGGTCTTGCCGATGGCTCCGATCATGCGTGTGCCGGTGGCTTTCTTCCACACCTTGCTCATGCTTTCGGCGGTGTGGCAGCCCCAGGATTTGATGAAAGGCTTGCGGACAAAAATCCCGCGGCGGATGGATTTCAGCTCCGATTCGTGGAGCCAGCTTTTTGAGCCGCTGTCGATTTCGTTGCTGTAGTCGAACATCCAGCATGTGCGGTTCGAGTGGCCGTAGTATTCGAAGTTCGCGATCTTCACGCTGTCGCGTGGCATGCCGTTGTTGAGGTAGGCGACAAGTTCGTCTCCGGTGTCGAACCAGACGAGCCGGATGTTGTATTTGTCGCGGACGGAAATGATGTTGGCGAGGAGGTCCGTCTTGTCCTGCCGTGAGGCGCGGCGCGCGTAGCTGGGCTTGTGCACGAGCCAGGTGATGAGGACCTGCGGGCCTTTTTCCTTTTGGAGTTGCTGGATGCGGACGCGGGCGGCTCGGATAAAATTGCCCCACCAGCGATCATGGGGTTCGTCTTTGTATTTTTCCCATTCCTCGAGGGAGGGGCCACCGCTGACCAGAATGTATTCCTCGCGCGGTTGGGCGGCGGCGGCGAGGTGGATCGAGAGAAGCGCAGGAATCAGGAGTGCAAGGAGACGCGGCATGCGGTGTAGGTTTTGCAGGCGTGCCCGGAGTGCAAGAAGAAAGCGGCGTCAGTGGACGACATTCACGGGTGTTCCAAGCGGGGCGTTTTCAAAGAAGCGTTTGGCGGCGCCTTTGGGAAGGCGGATGCAGCCGTGGGATGCCGGGTAGCCCGGGAGGTAGCCTGCGTGCATGCCGATGTTCGCTTTCATGGCTTATCTCCCGTCACCGCACGGTTGTGGTCTGTTCCAGAGGAGAACTGAATTTGCGGAGTGGGTAGGCGTTTGGGACAATGGGTTCCCGATTTGTAAGGGTAACGACTTTTTGCCCGCGGCTTTCTTGCTTCGCCATCATGGCGCGCATCATTTTTCCGATGTCTCCTCCGAACGACTCCAAGATGGCGGCTCGATGCAGTCGCACTTCCTCAACAATTTCATTCTTCATAATCTTGTTTTCCGAAAAGTTCTCTTGGGGTGCAAATGATCGGAACATAATATCCTTCGCGATCCAGTATGTGGCTGACTTGTCGGATGGTTTCCGCGTTCGCAAGATGCCGACAGTTCCATGTCAAAAGGTAATCCACTCCATGTCTTGCGGCAACTGCGATATGGATGGCATCTGCGGCCGCTTTTTTGGGAATGAGACCATTTTCAAGGAGTTTCCCCGCAAGCTCGATCGAAGGTTCGTCGATCGCGAGTGCTTCCAGTCCATTGATCGCCTCAAGCCTCCGGCGGGAAGCCTCGGCGTCTCCACGGCTCACTTCCTCCACAACCGCTTCCGAGATAAACAATCGATATACAGTCCGGCGTTGCTCCCACCATTCGCGCGTGATGGCTTGCTCACCGGCGGTGATGAGGTCGTTCGAGGGTCGCGCGGTGAGGTAACTCGGTATTGTCGTTTCTAGGTAGACGGTGGCTTTTTCGATCATTGATTGAGTAGTCGAGTAGGCGGCCGTTTATGGCACTGCTCCTAGGCGGGAGGTGTCGGAGTGCAAGCAGAAAGAAGCGTCAGTGGACGACATTCACAGGGGTTCCAAGCGGGGCGTTTTCAAAGAAGCGTTTGGCGGCGCCTTTGGGAAGGCGGATGCAGCCGTGGGATGCCGGGTAGCCCGGGAGGTAGCCTGCGTGCATGCCGATGCCGCCGTGGATTCGCATGAAGTAGGGCATGGGAGCGCCGCGGAACGATGTTCCTGAGGGGCGTCTGTGGGTTTTGACGCCGATGTTTGCTTTCACGACAGTTCCCGCGGAATCCACGTAGTCGCCGTAGAGGTTCGAGACGTGGTTTTTGTTTTTTTGGATGACTTTGAACGAGCCGGTCGGGGTGCTGTAGCCTTCGCGGCCGGTGGACACCGGTGCACGCCCGACTTCCTGTCCGCCCTTGTAAAATACAGCCTCTTGGGACCCGAGATTGATGACGATCGAAGGGGAGCCGAGGATGCCGTCGCCGTTCCAAGTCCAGGTCTCGGCGGGTTTCGGGGCGGGCGCGGGGCGGGTGCCGCCGTGGGTGGTGTAGGCGATGCGATTGTCCTCGGTGAGGTAGGCGGTGGAATACACCGAAATCCGCGACGCGGGGGTGTCGCCTTGCGAGGCGCAGGAGGCGAGCGCGAGAGCCAGCACTGCGACGGTGAGGCAAATGCATCGCCGCAGCACGATGCCACACGCCTCGCGCGACTGGCGGCGGTGAGGCGCAGGGGGGGATTTGGCGGAGTCAAGCATGTGCTCACAAGGCTAAGAAAGAAGAGGCCGCTGTCAACGCGGGAGGAGAGAGCATTTCGAGACGTGCTTTTTGCCGGATTCCACAGAATTGACCACAACCGGAGAGGGGGGGCTTCCCATCCCCAGATCGCCTTGCATCATAATACATGAAAGCGTTTGGAGATATTGATGGCGCGGAGTTTCGGCGGCTATACACATGTTGGTGCGCTCCTGAATACATCGGAGCAATTCCATTGGTTGGGATGCCGCCGTGATCCACCAAATCGTAGGAGTCGTGTTCGCACTCGGGGCCGCTGAACTGGATTGCGGGGGATGCGGTGAAGCAGGCAAAATCCATGGCCTCACCCGGGTGTTTGGTTTTTGCAGAAACCGCCATGCCGGCACCGCCAAGCGAGGATGAACATGATTGAGGCAGAACTGCTGCTAGAAGACCCCGCTTTGTGGTGGCCCAACGGCCATGGCGACCAACCACTCTATCAGCTGAAGGTTGTTCTGGAGGATTCTGCGACCGGTCGCCAGCTCGACGCCCGTTCCGTGCGCTTCGGAGTGCGGGAAATTCGCTGGGAACAGACGCCGGGGACACCGGCCGATTTCATCAATCCTCTGTGACCCCTTGGAGCGTTCAAGCCGCGCAGTATGGCGAGTTCCTCTGCGCTATTTTTGACGAATGGGTGCGACAGGATGTGGGTCGCCATTTCGTGCAGATTTTCGATGTGGCTCTTGGCAATTGGGTCGGCGCCGGACCAGGCCTCTGCGTGTTCTCCGAAAAATGTGGCTCGGCGCTGGCGATCGAGCACGACCGCGACATCTACTCCTGCGATCATTATGTGTATCCGCAATACCGCCTCGGAAACCTCATGAATCAGTCGCTCGGCGAGATGGTGCAGTCCCCGCAGCAGATTCAGTTTGGAGATAACAAGTCGCCACCCTGCCCAGGTATTGCCGCGAGTGTGGTTTGCCTCCGGATTGGACTGAGGAACCACCTGCCGGCTCGACGATGCGATTAGGCGATCAAGTGGGGTCAGAGAGGGACGCTCCGCAGTGCTGGAACTTCCCAGCGCCATCATTCCCAGTGAATCAAACTATCTCCTCAACCCGGCACACCGGGATTTTCAAAAAATCATTATCCGCAAGCCAGTGCCATTCTCTTTCGATCCCCGGTTGCTCTGATAAACAGTTGCTCACTTAGATCTGGAAATTTTCCACCAGCACCGACCGCCAAGGTGCTGAAGAAAAACCGTCATGCCCTCGGGGGCGGTCTTTTTAGCTATCAGTCGTGGGTTTTCGTAATCGAGGAAAAGAGGGAGTGCCTGCCGACAGCTTCCACGGCGTAGAGAGGAAGGGACAGAAGTTCGAAATGGACCGCCGCTGTTGTGGATGCCTCGCGAGTCTTGAAGGCGACTTGAAAACGGCTGGGCTTGTTCAGGTCGAATCGCAGAGCCATCACGCATTTTTTTTCGTGGCAGAATTGATGGATCGACTTGAGCGAGCCAGCCGCTCCCGCTTTCACCTCGATTGGCAGGATTTTTCCAGTCTGCGCGACCACATAGTCCACTTCCGCGTTTTCGGATTTTCCCTCGCGAAGCCAGTAGTGGAGCGATGGCTTGCCCGGATCGAGAAATGCCAAATGCTGCCCGATGAATTGTTCCGCCAAGGCTCCCTCGTTCACGAGAGTTTGCGATGTGGCTTGAGAGAGGCTTTCCCATCGCCCTCCGCACAGAAAATTCACGATACCCACATCCATGGAAATGAGTTTGAAGGCCCTTTGGTTCTCACCCGCAGCAAGTGGCAAGCCCGAGCAATGGGATGCCGACACCCGGTGACAAACCTGTGCACGAATCAAAAGATCCACACAACCTTTCGTGTCGCGCGCCAGATCCTCACGGGACAGGTTCACATATTTGATCTTGCGGCCAATGTTCACCGGAATCCGTTGGAAGACGCCGTGCAATCTCGCTAAGTCCGCCCTCCGCGCATACTTGGCGAAGTCATCCTGATAAGTCTCTACGATCGAGCGCTGGACCTCCCGCACCCCGGTCAGTGAACCGGTTTCCAGAAATTCACACACTGCTTCGGGCATCCCTCCTACAAAGAGAAATTCCCTGAGATGCTCCACAAGTCTCGCGTGAGCCGTATCGGGAATCTCCTCGAATCTCCCCGCAGCCTCCAAATAGGAAACCAGCCCCGTATCCACCGCAGCAAGAAACTCCGAAAATCCCAGAGGTCCGAGATGGAGATATTCGACTCTCCCGACCGGCATCGAGAATTCATGATCCGCCAAGGTGAACTCTAAAAGCGACCCCGCCGCCACCACCGGTAACTCTGGCATCTCCTCATAAAAATAACGGAGGGCCGCCAGTGCATGGGGCGTGGCTTGGATTTCGTCCAGAAACAGAAGCGAATTCGCCGCCTCGATCCGTCGACCCAGTAACCCCTCGATCTCCCGACAGATTCGCACCACATCAAGGCTTCGGAAAACCGTGTCCAAAACGGGGTGTCTTTCCAAATTGATTTCCAAAAGCTCGAGTCCAGCCGACTTGGCGAATTCACGAACCAAGGTCGACTTGCCCACCTGCCTGGCTCCGCGTAAAATCAAAGGCTTGCGGCGTGATTTTTTGAGCCAATCATGCAAACAAAGGGCGGCATTACGATTGATCATATACAAAAGACGGGTGTGTTTATTAACCAAACGCTCTTTTATCGGCAAGTTATTTTTTACTATCCAGCAAACTGGGGACACTTGGCGCTGAAGGCAGACCTCCAAGTAAAAACCGTCCTGCTCTTGAGGGCGTTTTTTTTAGCTACTGGAGTAGTATTTTTCAATACCGATGCCAAGGCCATTTGTTGTTTGAAAAATATATTTCAGAATTCCCTCATAATAGAATTTTGAATCTAAACCTAAACATGCATTGACGGATTGTTTAGAAAATGCATTATTATTTGCTCATGAAGAGAACTGAAAGGCATTCTCTAATCAAAAACCTCTATGCGGCCATACCCCACGGTGCTCCTTTCGATTTGGAGGCGCTGGCTACTCAGAGGATTTCCGCCAAGCAGGCCGCCCAATATGTGAAAAGCGGTTGGCTCGTCAGGTTGGGTCAGGGAGTCTATGCCTATCCCTCTGACTCGCTGGACACACCGAGCTGCATTCGCCTCCTCCAAACAAAATCCCCCGGACTGCATGTGGGCGGCAAAAGCGCGCTCGATTTGCATGGGGTTCGTCACAACCTCGCATTCCGTCAAAACTGGATTCTCTGGGGTGAGAGCCGATTCCTCCTGCCTGAGTGGTTCACATCCCGTTTCGGCGCACGATTTGTCCACACCCAGCTTTTTGATTGGAAGCCTTCCTCGTTGAATGACGAGACCATTTCGACTCCAGCTGGAGCTTTGGAAAACCTGAAGGTGTCTGTGCCTGAAAGGGCTGTTCTGGAGCTTCTATCGGATGTCGGCATTCATCAGGATTTGGAAGAAGCCCGCAATTTGTTCGATGGTCTGCGCAACCTCCGCACTGAACTTTTGGGTCACCTCCTAGCCTCCTGCACCAGCGTGAAGACAGTTCGTCTATTTCTCACATGGGCACGCGAAACCGCTGTTGTAGATGTCGATCAACTTCTCAAGGACCACAAAATAAAGACCGGCAGCAAAAGCCGCTGGATCACCCGACTGAAGGACGGCACCCTGCTGACTCTCAAGAATGGATAAGACCTACATCGAAGCCGTGAAGTTGATGCTTCGCATCGCTCCGGATGTATTTGAAGGCACCCCATTCGCGCTCAAGGGAGGCACGGCCATCAACCTTTTCGTCCGAGAAATGCCGCGTCTCTCTGTGGATCTCGATCTCGTTTATGTGAACCGCGCAACACCGAGGCAAAAGGCTTTGGAAGAAATTACGGCAAGCCTTCAAGCAATTGCCCATCGTCTTGAAAAAACAGGGCTATCCACCCGCAAAGTGGGCAACAAGGAAATGGGCGATACCAAGCTGCTGATCGATGAGGGTTCCACGATGGTCAAAATCGAGGTCAACACTGTGCTTCGCGGCACCGTTCATCCTGTTAAAAACCGCCCGCTCGTTGAAACTGCCGCCAAGCACTTCATGGCTGAATTGTCCGTCCCCGTGCTTTCAGAAGCCGAATTATACGGAGGCAAACTAGTGGCTGCTCTCGACCGACAGCACCCGAGGGACCTCTTTGATGTCCATTGCTTGTTCGGATCCGAGGGACTCACGGACGATATGGTCGAATGCTTCATCGTTTACCTTTCCGGACATGATCGGCCGCCCTACGAGGTTCTGGACGCCCGCGACAAGGACATCTCGGGGATCTACGCAGGGCAGTTCGCCGGGATGGCAGCGGTTCCCGTGCCCTTGGAGCAATTGATAGAAACCCGTTCCCGCCTTCGACACGAATTGATGAATCGGCTTACCACCGACCATAAAGAATTTCTTTTGAGCCTGCTCCGCGCCGAGCCCGATTGGAGCCTGCTTCGCTGTCCCCATGCCTCGGAATTGCCGGGCATTCAATGGAGGTTGATCAATCTGAGGAAATTTCAAGAGCGCCAACCCATAGCCTTCGCCGAGCAAATCCGCAGGACGGAACAAGTGCTCGAGTAAAAAAGCCAGTCCACGGAACTCGCCAGGCATTTAGGGGAGTAGATGGGAGCGGAATTCGCGTGCGATAGAGCCGCGCAAATTTTTTTCCAGAAAAAATCTGCCCCTGGAGTCGGGCGGCCAATCTTTAGTTGTAAATACTATAACAATCTTTAAAATATCCTAAAATACAAGCCATGCCTCTCGCTTCGCCAGTTCAGAGAATGAAAGCCCTCAGCCGCCGCACTCCGGTGGTGCGGGCATCTGATGCCGTGCGTGCGGGCATTCCGAGGACTTCGCTTGTGCGGCTGACGGAGTCTGGCGTGGTGGAGCGGGTGGGGCGCGGACTTTACCGGTTGGCGGAGGGCGAGAGCTATGATCATCCGGACCTGGTCGAGGCAGCGGTGCGCGTTACCAAAGGCGTGGTGGTGCTCCTGAGCGCGCTGGTTTTCCATGGGATTGGAACACAAGCCGCGCGGCAAGTCTGGATGCAACTTCCGGCGAACTACCCGACTCCAAGGATCGGGCATCCGCCATTGAGGATCATTCGCAGCCGCAAGCCGGAGGCGTTCACGCTGGGCGTGGAGACGCATCGGATCGCCGGCCACGCGGTGCGGATCACAGACCCGGACCGCACGATTGTGGATTGCTTCCGCCACCGGGGAACGGTGACGCTGGAAGTGTGTCTGGAGGCTCTGCGCGAGAGGCTGCGCAATCGGCGGCAAAGCCTGCCGGCCATTGAAAATTACGCCCGCAAGCTGGGAGCCTGGCGAGTGATGAAGCCGTATCTGGAGGCGCTGGCATGAAAAATGTGGCAGCCTCCGTGCGGGCGCGGTTGTCGAATCTGGCGAGGGAAACGGGAGTTCCCCTAGCGGCGTTGATGGAGCGTTTCGCGCTGGGGCGTTTGCTTTGGAGGTTGAGTCGGAGCGATTCGGCGGATCGTTTTGTTTTAAAGGGTGCGCAGTTGTTTACGCTTTGGGCGGAGGCGCCGCACCGTCCCACGCGGGATGTGGATTTATTGGGAACGGGGGAGGCTTCGCCGGAGAGCTTGAAGGTGCTTTTTGAGATGCTTCTGGATACCCCAGTGGAGCCGGAGGATGGGTTGATCTGGGGGAAGGTGGAAGCTGCTCCAATCCGTGAAGACCAGCAATATCAGGGCGTGAGAGTGGTTACGCATGCCACGCTTGCAGGGGCGGTGGTGCGGGTGCAGATCGATGTGGGATTTGGAGATGCCATTACCCCGGGGGCGATCGAGGTGGAGTGGCGGGAGTTGCTTGGTTTTCCCGAGGCGCGGCTTTTGGCCTATCCCCCGGAGACGGTGATCGCCGAGAAACTGGAAGCCGCCACAGTGCTTGGCCTGGCCAACAGCCGTATGAAAGATTTCTTCGATCTGGATTGGCTGTGCCGCCACAGGGAGTTCGATCTCGCGATTCTGCGCGAGGCCGTCCGAAATACCTTTGCGCGGCGGGGCACGACGATGCCGAAGAGAATGCCAGTGGCGCTCACGCCAGAATTTGCAAGCGATCCGGGCAAGCTCACGCAGTGGTCCAGCGGTTGGCCGACTTTCTTGGACCGGTTCTGGGCGATGAGAAGGACGTGAGGCACTGGATTGCGCTCTTCAAGCGAGAGCGCTTCGGAGATTTGAAAGAGGCGTCGTTGGAGATCGCCGGGTTGTCAGGGGAGGCAGTTTGTTCACGTGGGAAAGTTATCCAAAAACAGGTGTGAACTATGAAAAAAGCGAGTGCTTTTTTGAAAGGCAGAATGAGGGCTTGATTTATCTCCTGAAAACGATGGGAAAGCTAGGTGGGATGGGCCTCAAAGGGCTTTCTATTCTTGCGTGGGGTGGTAGATTTTCTGCATGTGGATTCTCGCCAAAATCGGCTTCTACTCGATCACCAAAAAACCCTCGCATCTCAACCCTGATGGACCAGAGTTTTTCAACATTCTTGGCCGCGACAAGGACGACCTCAAGCGATTCGCGGAACTCGTTTCTCCGGATCTGGCGAAGCGTCCTGTGGTGCATGAATACACTCGAAGCGACAATCCGTATCGGGTGTATCTCAACACGCAGGAGGAGATGGATGTCGTGATGGCGAAGCTCGCGGCCCTGATCGACTACGATAACTTCAAGGACATGATCAAGGCGACGCCCCATCAAAAGGCGAAGCTAGAGCCCTACGAGGAATTTTGGACGCTGCTCTACAACGCCCATTTTTCCCACCGCCCGCAGCGGGAATGAGCTCCACGCAGAGAAGGCAGAGCTGGTTTTATTTGTCACTCATTTGTCACAAGCCCGTTTTTCGACACGATTGTTTGGACTTTTTGGAGGGCTTAAGATGTTGATTCTTAAGAGAAGTGCAGCCGAAAGGACTTGAACCTTTAACCTTCTGATCCGTAGTCAGATGCTCTATCCAATTGAGCTACGGCTGCTTTGAAAAGGGACGCGTAATAAAGGGGAAATTGGGGTTGGAGTCAATGGCGTTTTTTTTAATTTTTCAAATCAAGCGAGCCAGCAGGGGGGGGCTTGTTTCGATGCCGAATGCGGATATGGTTTCTATCGCTATGATGAAATCCACCAAGTTTGTTCGGATCGCCATGGTTCCCGTGGCGGCTTCGTTTGTTTTGTCCGGTTGCTCGAATCTGACTCCGGGTGAGAATGCGGCGATCGCGGGTGCGGCGACTGGGTTGGCTGTCGGCTTGCCTCTGGCGCTGACTGGGGTGAATCCGGCGGTGACGATCCCGGTGACTGCAGGGGCTGCCGTTCTTGCCGGTGGTGGGACGTATTTGATCGCCAAAAAACAGGCGAGCGCGCGGCAGCGTCAAGTGGCAGAGGACCGGGCGAGGGAGTATGTCGCGCGCACCGGCGAATTCTCCAAGCGCTCGACGCGCTACATCGCCGTGCGCACGGAGGACACCCGCGCCCAAGGCAAGGCGCAGGTCATGATCTACGACATCAATGTCGGTCGGATCGTCAGTGACACGGTCTATGACATGCGCTCGGTGCCACCTGTGGGTGAGATGGGAGATTTCGACGGTTACCGCGCCCGATACATCGGCACGGGGAGTTGAGGTGCTGGGAACTTGTTGCAAGAGGCGGGTGGTTTTGGGCATTGTTCGTGGCATGAACTCCTCCGCCCGCTCTCGCCGCCTTGCCATTTCCGGTTTTACCTTGATCGAGTTGCTTGTGGTGATCTCGATCATCGCGATTCTGGCTTCCCTTGCGTTTCCCGCTGTGAATGGAGCGATCGACTCGGCGCGCAAGGCGCAGGCCAAAAACAGCGCTGTTCAAATCGCGACGGCGGTGACGGCCTACGAGACGGAATACGGCAAGCTGCCGGGTGGGAATGGCACCACGACTGTGGGGTCGGCGCTCGTGAACATCCTCACTGGACAGGATATAGCAAACAACCCGCGCAAGATTGTGTTTTTGGAAGCGCAGGAGTGGAAAAAAGGAAAGGGCGGCACTAATGCCGCCGGATTTTGCGATCCTTGGAACTCTGCTGTGCCCTACTCGATCGCGTTGGACAGCGACTACGACAACACGATTTCCGTTTCCACGAATGGCGTCGCGACCGGTTCCACGACGTTGCGCAAAAAAGTGGGTGTGTGGAATGTGACTTCCAACGCGCGCTTTCAAGTCCGGTCCTGGGATTGATCCTGTCTTTCGCTGCGGGACTATTTGACTCCGGTGGCGAGGAGGGTTTGGAAAAAGGGGGATTCGGTTTCGCGGGAGACGATGGAGGTTTCGATTTTGGCGAAGCCTGCTTTTTTGAGGAGTCGTTGGAGTTCGATCTCTGAGAAGCCCAGCCAGACGTGGCCGTAGAGTTTGCGGGTTTGTTCCTGGGTGTGGTTGAGAAGGTCGAGGATCATGACGCGGCCGCTGGGCTTCAGGATACGGTGTGCGGCGTCGAGGGCGCGTTGGGGAGTTGATGCGTGGTGGAGGGCCTGGCTGAAGAGGGCGAGATCCACCGAACCGCTTTGGATCGGCGGGTCCTCGAGGTCGCCGAGGCGGTATTCGAGGTTTTGGAATCCGTGTTCCTTGGCGAGGCTCGCGCCGAACTCGACCATTTTTTCGGAATTGTCCACGGCGATGACGCGCTTTGCCGTGCGGGCCATGAGTTGTGAGAGCGTGCCCTCGCCGGCGCCGAGGTCGGCGATCACCATGGGCGGGAGAAGACGGAGCAGGGCGTGGGAGAGAGCCTCCCATGAGCGTCCGGGCACGTAGGTGCGACTAAAGCGGCCGGCGAGCTTGTTGAAGTATTCCGCCGCGCGGTCCTTGCGTTTCTTGAGGACAAAGGCCAAGTGCGTCTTGTCATTGGCGGTCTCCTTGAGTTCCGAGCGCGCCTCCGCAAGCACCGCCAGCGTGGCGCCGCCGAGATCGTCTGCCGCGCGGTAGAAGATATTTTTCCCCACGCGCCGGTCCTCGACGAATGCCTCGCCCTTGAGTTGGGCAAGGCCGGAGGAAATGCGCGACTGTCCGAGGCCCACGATTTCCTGCAACTCGGCCACGGTCAGTTCCTCTTCACCCAGCAGCAGGAGCAACCGCAGGCGCACGGGGTCGGAAAGAACGCGAAGCGATTTCAGGATTGACGCCATACTTACATATTCATATATCCGGATACGTAGATACGTAAAGTCCAACCTCAACCCACCATCAACACCCATGTCCCGTAGTTACATCTTTTCCTCCGAGTCGGTCGGCGAAGGCCATCCTGACAAGGTTTGCGATACCATTTCCGACGCGATCCTCGACGCCTGCCTGGCGATTGACAAAACCAGCCGCGTGGCCTGTGAGACGTTTGTCAAAAGCAACACGGTGGTCGTGGGAGGCGAAATCACGATTCCTAAAATCAAGGGGGCGCCGCTGGATAGCGTGCTGAACATCGGCGATATCATTCGCAAGGCGATTCGCGAGATTGGCTATGTGAACGACGACGATGTGTTTCACGCCGACCGCGTGTTCATTTCAAATCTCCTCACCAGCCAGAGCCCCGACATCGCGCAGGGCGTGGACGCCAAGAAGACCGACGGCAAGGACACCGACGAGCAGGGGGCAGGGGACCAGGGGTTGATGTTTGGCTACGCCTGCAACGAGACGCCCGAGTTGATGCCCGCGCCGATCATGTTTGCCCACCGACTCGGCCGCGAACTCACGGCGATTCGCAAGTCCGGCAAGGTGAAATGGCTCCGCCCCGACGCGAAGAGCCAAGTCTCGGTGCTGTATCAGGACAACAAGCCCGTGCGCGTCACGAACGTCGTCATTTCCACCCAGCACAGTGAGGACGTAAAAACCGAGGAAATCCGGCGTTTCATCATCAACAACGTCATTCGCAAGGTCATTCCGAAGGAATTCCTCGATGCCACGACACAGTTCCTCATCAACCCCACTGGCCGCTTCGTGGTGGGAGGACCGCAGGGTGACTCGGGGTTGACCGGTCGCAAAATCATCGTCGACACCTACGGCGGCATGGGGCGCCACGGCGGAGGCGCCTTCTCCGGCAAGGATCCCACGAAAGTCGACCGCAGTGCCGCCTACATGGGGCGCTATGTGGCGAAAAACGTGGTTGCTGCTGGTCTTGCCGACCGCTGCGAGGTTCAGTTCGCCTACGCCATCGGCCACCCGCACCCGGTGAGCATCCACATCGACACCTTCGGAACGCACAAAATCGATGAGGTGAAGATCGAAAAAGCGGTCAAGACCGTCTTCAGCTTCAAGCCCGCCGACATCGTCAAACAACTCAACCTCCTGCGTCCCTTCTACAGCAAGACGACCAACTACGGCCACTTCGGCAAGGATGACAAAGACATCACTTGGGAGAAAACCGACAAGGCGGCGGCGTTGAAAAAGGCGGCGAAATAAAGTTTTCAGTTTTCAGGGTTCAGTTTTCAGAAATCGCCATGGCATATCGCTCCTTTGAAGATCTCGAGGTTTGGCAACGCGCCTGTCGTCAATGCACGACGACCTACGAAATTTTTGAGGACTGCAAAAAATATTCGCTGAAAGACCAAATCGAGCGCTGCTCGTTGTCGGTTCCTTCGAATGTTGCTGAAGGCCATGAGAGAAATAGCGTTCCGGATTTTCAGCGATTCCTGACGATTGCCCTCGGCTCCAATGCCGAATTTCAAACCCAGCTCTACATCGCCCGAAAACTCAACCTCATCGACCAACCTGTATTCCAAAACCTCATCAACGAATCCAAAGAAATATCCGCCATGATACGCGGCCTTTGGAAATCCATCGCCCGAACACCAACCACTGAAAACTCCAAACTGAAAACTTAAAACTCCCATGCCTACCAAAACCAAAAAATCCACATCCACCGCGGCTGCCATTCTTGCTGAAGTTGCTGCGACGACCGCCAATCTTGCGAAGTATTCCGCGCAGACTCCGAAGGGGGCGGATTACATTGTGTCCGACATCGCGCTTGCTGAGTGGGGCCGCAAGGAAATCTCGGTCGCCGAGCATGAGATGCCCGGGCTCATGGCGGTTCGGAAGAAATACGCGAAGCAAAAACCGTTGAAGGGCGTTCGTGTCACCGGGTCGCTCCACATGACGATCCAGACTGCGGTGTTGATTGAAACGCTCGTTGATCTCGGGGCGGATGTCCGCTGGGCGAGTTGCAATATTTTTTCTACTCAAGACCACGCCGCAGCTGCGATTGCGGAGACTGGCACGCCTGTCTTCGCATGGAAGGGTGAGACGCTGGAGGAATATTGGGAGCTCACACTGAAGGCGATCACCTTCCCAGGAAACAAGGGGCCGGAGCTTGTTGTCGACGATGGCGGAGATGTGACAATGCTCATCCACAAAGGTGTGGAACTCGAGAAGGGCGACAAATGGGCCTATAAACCCGCTGACAACCACGAGGTCGCCGTCGTCAAAGGACTGCTGCGCCGAGTGGCCAAGGAGCGCCCGGGTTCTGGACCAAGATTGCGAAGGCCTGGAAGGGTGTTTCCGAGGAAACCACGACCGGCGTGCACCGCCTCTACCAACTCGCCGAGCAAAAGAAACTCCTCGTTCCCGCGATCAACGTGAACGACTCGGTCACGAAATCGAAATTCGACAACCTCTACGGCTGCCGCGAATCGCTTGCCGACGGCATCAAGCGCGCCACCGACGTCATGCTCGCGGGCAAGGTCGCCGTGGTGTGTGGATACGGCGATGTCGGCAAGGGCAGCGCGCACTCGCTTCGTGCTTATGGTGCCCGCGTGATCGTCACCGAGATCGATCCGATCAACGCGCTCCAGGCCTCGATGGAGGGCTTCGAGGTGAATACTGTCGAGAGCACTCTTGGAGTTGGGGACATTTATGTGACCACGACTGGCAATAAGGATATCATCACCCTCAAGCACATGCTCGCCATGAAAGACCAGGCGATCGTTTGCAATATCGGGCACTTCGACAACGAAATCCAAGTCGAGCAACTGAAAGAGCACAAAGGCGTGCGCATGGAAAACATCAAGCCGCAATACGACCGGTATTACCTCCCTGGCGGCAAGAAGAGCATCTACATGCTCGCAGACGGTCGCTTGGTGAACCTCGGTTGCGCCACAGGCCACCCGAGCTTCGTTATGTCGAATTCGTTCACCAACCAGACACTCGCGCAGATCGATCTCTGGCAGAATAAAGACAAATACGACAACACGGTCTACCGACTGCCCAAGTATCTCGACGAGGAGGTCGCCCGTCTGCACCTCGAGAAGATCGGCGTCGTGCTCACCAAGCTCACCAAGGACCAAGCTGATTACCTCGGCGTGCCATCCAACGGTCCTTACAAGCCCGAGCACTACAGGTATTGATCGATTTTTGGTAAACAGAAAGGAGGCGGCCGATGAGGCCGCCTCTTTTTTTGTGATGCAATATCGGTTGCGGTGGGGGTGGGGATCGTTGTTTGATTGCGGGCCACATGCTTACACGCGTCTTTTCAGCGGCATTGCAGGGGTGGATGCCGTTCCAGTGGAGGTGGAGGTGAATACGGGGTCTGGGAATCCGGCGGTGATTGTCGTGGGATTGCCCGATGCGGCGGTGCGGGAGAGCAAGGACCGCGTGGCGACGGCGATCTCGAACAGTGCGTTTCGCTGGCCGAGGGAGCGCACGACGATCAACCTGGCTCCGGCGGATATCAAAAAGGAGGGGCCGAGTTTTGATTTGCCGATCGCGCTGGGCATGATCGCCGCCGCCGAGAGGGCCGAGTTGCCGCGCTTGGAGAGGTGTTTCGCTGTGGGTGAATTGGCGTTGACCGGCGAGATTCGGCCGATCAAAGGCGCGTTGCCGATCGCGGTCGAGGCGCGGGCGAGGGGCATGAAGGCGGTGGTGCTGCCTGCGCAGAACGCTCCGGAGGCGGCGATCGTCGAGGGGATCGATGTGTATGGGGTGTCGACGCTGCGAGAGGCCTACGAGTTTCTGTCGCGCCGCCGCGAGATCGCGCCAATACGTGGCAATGCCGCATCGTTGCTGGCTGCCGAGTCGCCGGACGAGATCGATTTTTCGGAAGTCAAGGGCCAGCACCAGGTGAAACGCGCGATCGAAGTGGCTGTGGCCGGGGGGCACAATCTCCTGCTCATCGGCCCGCCGGGATCGGGGAAAAGCATGCTGGCGAAGCGCATTCCCACGGTGTTGCCGCCGATGTCGCTGGACGAGGCGATCGAGACGACACGCATTCATAGCGTGTGCGGGTTGTTGAACTCCACGCATGCCTTTGTGTCCAAGCGCCCGTTCCGCTCTCCGCACCATACGATCAGCGATGTCGGGCTGCTTGGTGGGTCCACGAATATCACGCCCGGCGAGGTGAGTGTCGCGCACAACGGCGTGTTGTTTCTGGACGAGTTGCCGGAGTTCAAGCGCTCGACGCTCGAGGTCATGCGCCAACCGCTCGAGGATGGCACGGTAACGATCAGTCGCGCGGCCGGCACCATGACATTTCCCGCTGGCTTCATGCTTGTGGCGGCGATGAATCCCTGCCCGTGCGGGTATTTCGGCGATCCGCAGCGCGAGTGCCGCTGCTCGCCCGCGCAGATCGAGCGCTACCGGAACAGGATTTCAGGCCCGTTGTTGGACAGGATCGACATCCATGTCGAGGCGCCTGCGGTGGTGTTCAAGGAACTCTCTGGAGGCCAAGCCGGCGAGCCTTCAAGTGCGATTCGCGAGCGTGTCTTGGGGGCGCGTGCCTTGCAGCGAAGCCGCTTTGAAGGCGCTTCCACGCCTCCGGTGAATGCGCGGATGGCCCACAAGCGGATCAAGGAATGCTGCGCGCTCGATGCGGCATCCACCGAGATGCTGCGCCATGCGATGGAGGACCTGCACTTGAGCGCACGCGCCTACGACCGCATCCTGAAAGTGTCCCGCACGATTGCTGATCTGGCGGGAAGCGAAGCGATCACCTCCGACCACATCGGCGAGGCGATTCAATACAGGACGCTCGATCGTCGGTTGTGGGTGTGAGGGGAAAAAATCCCCTAAAGTCCGGCGGCGGTTGCTCAGTAGGATCGCAGCTCGAGCTCTGGAATCCGTGAGAAGTCGATGGTGTTCCGAGTAACCAGCGGGTGGTTTTTCTCAAGTGCTGTGGCCGCGATCCAAAGATCATTTGCGCCGATCAGGAGGCCTTTTGACCGCAGGAGTCGCGAAATTTTTGCGTAGGCGTTGGCGACATTGATCGTCACCGGCAGCAACTCAAAGGATTCAACCATCGTGACCAATGCTGGATCAATGCGGTTCACAAACCCCTCCGCAAATTCACCGTAAGCGGTGACAGGCAAGTAGGCGATCGACTCGGCATGCGCTTCGAGGAACGAGTGGGCAGCCCCCTTGCCACGTTGGCGCTCGCGTTGGAAATCGATCAGAAAGGTGGTGTCGAAAATCAAGGCTTCCATCGCTCAGGCGGCGGGGCGTCTTCGGCTTGTGCGCGGTCGAGACGATCTAGAATTTCGGGCGGGACATGGCCTGACGCATGGGCCAACAGGTCGCTGCATCGCCTGACGCCGGTATCCCAACGGGCGCGTTTGATCACCGCCGAAAAGGATTCGCGATGATTCTGTTTTGCAGCCACCAGGCGAAGGTAGGCATCTTCATCAACGGAAAGTGTTTTAGTTGCCATGCAGAAAAAAATACACGGATAGGGATTCGTGTCCACAGTGTGCTCCTTGGCGTGATTGCTCCGAGCGCGAAAAAATCCCCTAAAGTCCGGCGGCGGGGGGTCGATTAGTAGTTGTAGACGCCGGAATCACCCGGTGTCTCGAAGGCGGAACGGAATTCGCAAAAGGAGACACGGACATGTCATTTACCATCGAGAGCAGTTTGCCTGCGCCGACACCCGTTTACGGCCTGCGCAGGAAAGTTGCCCGCAACGGGGGGCGGTCGGGCCGCAAGTCGGCCTGGCCCCCAAGGTGCGGGGAGGAGGAGTTTCTTGACGAAGCCGACGAGCACGGCCTCTGGGAGGTGCGTTGCGAGCGGGATCGCCTCGCGGGTTTGGACGAGGTGCTGGCTTACCTTGAAACGCAGGCGACCGCGCTGGACGCCTTGGAAGAGGCACTGGGCACGAAGGATGGCGGGTTGGAGGAGTTGCACCGCCGATTTCGCGAGATCGCCGGCGAGACGTTCAACGGCGTGCGGCTTTTGGGAGGGGATTCGGAGGTGCGATTGCTTGGGTTGCAGTGCCCTGAAGCGTTCGATGCTCTGGAAGGCGGCGGGTTTTACCTGTTGGGAAGCGGGGCGGGTGAAATGCCATGGGAGGAGGCGACACCCGGTGAGATGTTGCGGAGCGATATCTCGCGTCTCCGCGCCGAAAACCAGGCGCTCCGTGAAAAGGTGCTGCAGCTCAGGGGCGAGGGTGTTGATGTGGAAATGGCGGGGGTGCAGGACACGCTTGTGGATGCCCGAGGCCAGGTGGCGAGCAATTTCAGCGGCGCATTGCTGGCCCAAGCGCATGCGATGAACGGCGCGGTGCTGCGGTTGCTTGATTGAACCCGAAGGGGCGAATTCGTGTTGAATGCCTGAGGCGGGGTGTGGTTTAAGAGGCCCGATGAAAACTCTTCTTGTTCTCTTGGTGTGCGGGGTGGCGGTGTCCTGCTCAGGTCCCGGCGGGCCGGCGCAGCGTGCCGGTGCGGCGGTGGATGGCGCGATTTACAAAGTCGGCGAGGGGATTTCCAAGGTCGGCAACAAGATCGAAGGCGCGGCTGCCGGCGAGTGACCAGTATGCGGCAACTTGCGCTGGGGTTTGTGTTGGCGCTGGGGTTGATGCTCGGCGCCTGCGGCGAGGCGAGGAATCCAAACGAGTTGGTGGTGGGCATGGATTTGTCCTATCCGCCGTTTGAAACAATCACTCCCGAGGGGAACCCCACCGGGGTGAGTGTCGATCTGGCCCATGCGCTTGGCGAGGCGCTGGGGAGGCCTGTGCGCTTGGAGAACCTGCCTTTCACCGGGTTGATCCCCTCGCTGAAGACGGGGAAGATCGACTGCATCATTTCCTCGATGACCGACACGCCCGAGCGGCAGGAGTCGATCGCGTTTTCGGACCCGTATCTCACGACCGGCTTGGCATTGCTTGTGGCCAAGGAGTCGCCGATGGGCGGTGCGGAGGAGTTGGATCAAGCGGGAAAGACCGTGGCGGTGCGCCAAGGCACAACCGGAGAGGTCTGGGCGAGGGCGAATTTCAACAATGCGAACGTGCTCGCCCTCGAAAAAGAGTCCAGCGCCGTGCAGGAGGTCATCCAAGGCAATGCCGATGCGTTTCTCTACGACCAGATGAGCGTGTGGCAGAACGCGCGGATGCACCCCGCCAAGACCCGCGCGCTGTTGGCGCCGCTTCAGGTCGAATCGTGGGCGATTGGCTTAAGGAAAGGCGACGAGGCGCTTCGCGGGGAGATCAATGCGTTTTTGAAACATTTCCGCGCACAGGGTGGTTTTGATCGTCTCGGAGACAAATACCTGAGCGAGCAAAAAGCGGCGTTTAAGCGGGAAGGTGTGCCGTTTGTTTTTTAATGATTCCCGCCGATCGGGCTGTGTAATTCCAGCGGGTAGATGTTCACCTCCACGGGTTCGGCTACGAGCATCGATAGGGGATTCCCGCTGGGAACGGGGAATCCATTTTCACGAATAGGCTCGACGGTCCAGTCAGAGCAATTCGCCTGCTCGATAAGGTAAGGATTGTGATGCACTCGACCGCATCGAATCCGGTTTGCCCGATCCGATGTGAAGAGAAGGTAGCGCTCCACAAGAAACCATTCGAGCGACCGGTCACGCGCTGGCTTGGCCTCAACCGGAAGGCGGTAGCGGAATCTGGAAATGGCTTGGGAGCCTTTGCGTTGGCTTGAATAAAGGATGTCGCGGCCTTGAGAATCCATGCGCATCCGTGCGTGGTTGTATGGAAGATGGAACAGCCGCCTCGCAATTTCGACAGCAACTGGCTGGTTGCAATCGAGCGAAAAGAACCAAACTCCCGGACGACCTGCGTCGTCGTGCACGTAGGTTCGGACATTGAGCTCCAGAAACCATGAAATCCATGGCAGCGGAGGGAGTCCGACTGGATGAACGCGCTCCATGGAGAATGGAACGATTCCAATCCATGCAGTGCCATCAAATAAATCCACATGAAGCCCCTTTGGGAGACGGGAGCTTATAAAGGCGGCCTCAATCGGCCAATGAAGGAAGAGAAGTTTACTCCACCGCTGGCGCATGACCGGCCTGCCGCGCGGAGATTCCCTCGCGGAGAGGCGCTGTAGGAAAGATGGGGCCCTCCAAGATTCAGATTCCTTTGCCAGGGCGATCTCGTGCTGTTCGGATTCCATCGACATCAACGTCAGTGCTAACCGAAGGGGATGGTGATCGAAAGAGAAGTCTCTCTTTAAAAAAACACGTATCCTGCGCAAGCCGTCGGCAACCCGAGCAGTTTGCCGGATTGGTGCGGTGAAAAGAAAACTGACGCAAGGTCGATGAAATGGGATTGGCCACTTGTGGGCGGGCAATGCCAGGAAGATCGAAGGGAGTGAAAAAAGCAGGCCAGCGCTTCCGGCGTGGTCAAGAAATTTTTCAAAAAATTGTTGCGTCAACTGAGGAATCTTGTTTTTCTGAATAGGTCCCCCCGAATTTTATTAAACCGCCCCCCCACTCATGGCCCCCCTCCCCACTTTTTGCTCTTATCCGATGTCAGTGAAGTAGCAGCAACAAAAAACAAAAAATGAACATAAAACCCCGCAGTGTAATATCAAAAGCATCCTTATTTGGATTGATGGCGTTGGCGCTTCCCTCCGATCTCTTTGCCGCTTCAAGCGGAGACTTGAAGGCAGACGACCTCGTTGGCGTGTCATTTTGGATGATCTCAATGGCCCTCGTGGCGGCAACTGCGTTTTTCTTTTTGGAAATCCAGCGTGTTTCCGCGAAGTGGAAAACATCCTTGACAGTATCAGGACTCGTCACACTCGTGGCTGCGTCGCACTACTTCTACATGCGCGACGTCTGGGTGACCACTGGTGACAGCCCCACGGTGTTCCGATACATCGACTGGATTATCACAGTTCCGTTGTTGATGGTTGAGTTCTACCTCATCCTTTCAGCAATCACCAAAGTTCCGATTGGAGTTTTTTGGAGACTGATGATCGGCACACTTGTGATGCTCATTGGCGGTTATCTCGGCGAAGCCGGGAAACTGAACGTCTGGGTCGGTTTCACCATCGGAATGGTAGGCTGGTTCTACATCATCTGGGAAATTTTCGCCGGAGAAGCTGGCAAAATCAACGCCAAGTCTGCTCCTCCATCCGTTCAGGTCGCTTTCAATCTCATGCGCTGGATCGTGGTGGTCGGTTGGGCTATTTATCCAATCGGGTATTACCTGGGCTACCTCACTGGGAGTTCTCCCCAAGACAGCATGGTCTTGCTGAACGTGACCTACAACCTGGCCGATGTGGTGAACAAAATCGCATTCGGCGTGATCATCTGGACCGCTGCGGTCAGCGAGTCGGACAAAAATACCGCCAAGGCCAACTGAGGATTCCTTGGTTGCCTTCAATCGCACTCTGGGGGTGTTCCTCCAGAGTGTGAAGGTTTTCTTGGAAAATTTGCGAGGGGTTCTGCGATTCCAATAGTCGCAGAACCCTTTCTCCAATCTGGAGTGTCGTTTCATATTATGCCCTTACCTGCCGAAGGTTCTATTTCGGTGCCCGATTCCACGGGTGAGTTTTTAGAGGAGTTGAACGGGTTGATGCTGCGCCTTGTCAGAGGCGATGGAAGCCATGCGGATTTCCCGGGGGGTCCTATTTCTGCCGCGTCAGAGGTTCTCTCTTCTGGAGGACACCGGGTCAGAGCCCGTTTGGCGTTTGATACGGGCATCGCGCTTGGGCTGGAATCCCGCGATGCCATGGCGATCTCCGCTGCCGCTGAATTGCTCCACAACGCCTCGTTGGTTCACGACGACCTTCACGACCGCGAAAAGACCCGTCGCGGACGACCTTCTGTCTGGGCAGCCTATGGAGACGAGGTGGCTGTATGCACGGGCGATTTGCTTTTGTCCGCCGCCTACGCGGCAGTTGCGGACATCAGCAATTTGCAACTTCTGCCCAAACTTCTCTCCTTGGTTCACCAACGCACGTTGAGGGTGATCTGCGGCCAATGCATCGAACTTTCAACGAGAGGCCAGCAGGTTGATAGCCTAGCCTTTTATGAAAAAATGGCTCTAGCGAAATCCGGAGCATTGCTGAGCCTCCCGTTGGAGATGGCGTTCCTGCTCTCCGGCAAAGAAGCTTGGCTTGGCGAAGTGCGCGAAGCCGCCGAGGGCTTCGGGTTGAGCTATCAAATGATGGATGATATCGCGGATGTCGAGAGTGATGCCGCGGGCGACTGCGGGCCCCGGGCTGTGAATGCGCTCCTGGTGTTGCGCGCTGCCGGACACGGCGGGAACTCCCTGTCTGTCGCCCGGGAAATGGCGCTGCATCGTCTTATGAACACGATCGAGATTGCCGAGCGGTTGCCAAATGGAGCCGGCCTTTTTTTAAAGAATCTCGCGCTGGCGCTTTGCCAACGGTTCTAAAAGACTCGCTCCCATGAACGCCCTCGTCATAGGAGCTGGCTTCGGGGGAATCGCCTCTGCCCTGCGTCTTCGAGCCAAAGGATATCAGGTTAGGCTTGTTGATCGATGCCCTGCCTTGGGGGCAGGGGACAGGTTTTTGAAAAAGGGGGCTTCCGCCACGATGCCGGCCCGACTGTCATTACTGCTCCATTTTTGTTTGAGGAGCTGTTCGCCCTTTTTGGGGAGCGCTTCTCCGACCATGTCGATCTCGTCCCGCTCAAGCCTTGGTATCGCTTTCATTTTTCCGATGGCGATCACTTCGACTACGGCGGCACTCTGGAGGAAACGCTCCAAGAGATCGCCCGCATCGAACCACGCGACTGCGACGGCTACCGGGCTCTGCTCGCCCATTCCCAGCGGATTTACGATATCGGGTTTACCAAGCTTTCCGCTCAACCGTTTGATTCCTTCCCGACCATGATGCGCCAAGTTCCCGCGCTTGTTGGCCTGCGAAACTACGAAACCGTTTGGCAAATGGTGTCGCGTCACCTGAAGAGCGAAAAGCTTCGCCAGGCGTTCTCCATTCAACCTCTGCTGGTGGGGGGCAATCCCTTCGACACGACGAGCATCTACGGTCTGATCCACTACCTTGAGCGTGCCCACGGCGTCCACTTCGCCATGGGCGGCACAGGAGCCATCACGCAGGCCTTTGGAAGTCTTATGGAGCGGCAGGGAATCGAGATCAGACTCAACACAACTGTTCGCGCGGTTCACATCGAAGACGGAGTCGCCAAGGGGGCGGTTCTGGCCGACGGAGAGGTTCTCCGCGCAGATGTGGTTGTCGCGAATGCCGACGCCGCGCATCTCTACAGCCACATGATTCCAGCCGCGGATCAGGCCGTCTCCGCGCGACTGAAGCTCGCCGCCGCCCATTACTCGATGGGGCTTTTCGTGCTCTACTTTGGAACGACGAGGACATATCCCGATGTGGCTCACCACACGATCTGGATGGGCCCCCGCTACCGCGAACTGCTCGAGGACATCTTCCACCACAAGAAACTGGCTGAGGATTTTTCCCTCTACCTGCACCGCCCAACGGCCACCGACCCGTCTTTTGCGCCCGCAGGCTGCGATAGTTTCTATGTGCTGTGTCCGGTTCCCAACCTCCAGGCCCGCATCGATTGGGAAGTCGAGGGCCCGCGCCTTCGAGACCGCATCGTTGCGGCACTTGAACGCACCATTCTCCCGGACCTCTCCTCATCCATCACGGCGGATTTTTTCAAAACGCCCGAGGATTTCAAAAGTGATTATCTGAGCGTGCACGGCGCAGGCTTTTCTGTGGCCCCGCTGTTCAGGCAATCCGCATGGTTCCGCTTCCACAATCGAGCCGAAGGAATCAAAAACCTTTTCCTGGCGGGTGCCGGAACGCACCCCGGGGCCGGATTGCCAGGTGTCATCTGCTCGGCAAAAGTCCTCGATTCATTAATCCCAACTCCCGCCCCTTTGTGAGCACGGGCACGCTTTCCGCTTCCCTCCCTCTATCGACCAGCGCCGAGGAGACCTTGGCCGTGAATGGCCGAAGCTTCTATTGGGCACGGCATTTTCTTGGAGAGCCGCATGCCTCCAGAGCGACTCGACTCTATGCCCTCTGCCGCCACCTCGACGACCTTGCGGACGAGTCGTCATCACACGAATCCGCGCGGCATAATCTTATCGGGGTGCGGGGTGCCGTTCGCTCGGGAGTCACCTCCGATCCCGTTCTTCGCGATGGACTCGACCTCATGCTCGAGTGTCGAATTTCCCCCGAAATCGTTCTCGAGCTGATCGAGGGGCTTCTTTCGGATCTTGATCCTGTTCGCATTGCGGACGAAGCGGCTCTCCTGCGCTACTCCTATCGGGTGGCCGGCACAGTGGGTATCATGATGTGCGGGGTGCTGGATGTTCACGATCCGCTCGCCTACCCGCATGCGATGGACCTCGGCATCGCCATGCAACTCACCAATATCTGCCGCGATATCACCGAAGACGCCGCCATGAACCGCCGTTATCTTCCTGCGACGTTCATTGGCGACATGGAGCCCGCGCACTTGCTCCAGCCCGCGGAAAATCTCCGACCCCTTTTGCGGCATTCTGTCTCGCGCCTCCTCGACATGGCCGACCGCTACTACGCCAGTGGGGAAAGCGGGATCGCCTACCTTCCACTTCGAGCCCGCGGTGGAATCTTGGTTGCGGCCCGCGTTTATCGAGCCATCGGCTCCCGATTGCTCCACCGTGAGTGCGACTACTGGAGCGAGCGGGTCGCGGTAGGCTCCCGGCAAAAGGCGCTTGTCACGGCATCCACCCTTCTCCGCGCTCCCATGAGTCGGTTTTTCTGGCGACCATCCTACAGACACGATTCCAAACTGCATGAGGCCTTGAGAGGCATGCCTGGAACGATCACCAAAACATGACGCCCCCTTTCGAGATGATCATTATCGGAGGCGGGTGCGCAGGCCTCAGCCTTGCCATGAGGCTCACCAGCCTGCCTGAGAAAAAAAGAGTCCTCATCGTGGAATCCCGGACCGAATACCGCAACGATCGCACGTGGTGCTTCTGGGGAACTGACTCCGCCCAACTCCGCCACTTGGTCTCGCACCGCTGGCAGTCTGTTTCGCTGCAAACCCAAGATCGCAAAGTGAAGGTCGACTGCCGCGCGGCACCCTACGAGATGATCTCCGCCGAGACATTTTATGCGGCCACACTTCAGAAAATCTCGCAGCATCCTTGCATCGAACTTGCCACTGGCACGGCGCTCACCTCCGAGCCTTGGAGAGATGGCGACCTCTGGCGGATCGAAACAACCGCCGGCCAGTCTGCAGGAAGGATTCTCATCGATACCCGCCCGAGTCTCCCGATTCAAACTGGCGAGGCGGTGCTCTGGCAGTCTTTTTCAGGGCAGGAAATCGAATGTGATGAACCAGTGTTTGACCCAACATCCGCGACGCTCATGAAATTCCTGCCAGTTGAGGATGCACGTATTCCTTTCGTCTATGTGCTGCCGTTTTCGCCGAAACGAGCCCTTGTTGAGTTCACGGTTTTCTCACCGATCCCACTGAGTGCCGATGAACTTTCCCAAGGCCTTGAACTTGGGATCGCCGCTGAGGTTGGTGCAGCTGAGTATTCGGTGGGAAGGACCGAACACGGCATTCTTCCGATGGGCCTGACAAAGCCCGCCCCGAGGGCGCAGCCTTCGTCTGTGCGCGTGGGAGTCTCATCAGGTGGGGCAAGGCCTTCCTCAGGCTTTGCTTTTCAAAGAATCCAGCGCTGGGCCCAGGCTTGCGCAGAAGCTCTCTTGGCTGGCGACGCCCCAGTTGCGCATGCTCCCGATTCTTGGAGTCTCGCGGCCATGGACAAATTGTTCCTCCGGGTTCTCCGGGCGCGCCCCGAGTTTTCGCCGAACCTCTATCTCTCGCTTTTCGGAGTCAAAACCCCGCACAGCCTCATTCGTTTTATGAGCGACCAAGCCACTCCGGCCGACTGTGCATCGGTGGTTTTTTCCCTCCCCGCTTGGCCTTTTTTGGGGGAAATCCCCAATTTCATTTCGCGGCGCAAATACAAAATCGCGGGAGGCCCGATCGCATGAGCATACTGCGCGTGCAGGGCTTGGTTTTTTGTGGTGCGGCAATCCTGCTCGCCGCCATGTCGGCAACACTCGGCCAACTTGGCTCGCACATCGAGTTGCTCGTCATTGCGTCCCTCATCCTTGTCCTTGGCGTCCCCCATGGCGCCCTCGACACGATCTTTGCCCGACAAATCTACGGCATCACTGGCCTGCGCGGTTGGATTTGCTTCGGATCGATATACCTATTTCTCTCGGCGTTGGTCGTAGGCATATGGCTTATCCAACCCGCCATCTTCCTCGTTGCCTTCCTTTTTATCTCGGCCCTTCACTTTTCCGGCGACCCGGCGCAGGGGACTCCTTGGCCCGCCCGCGCTTTCTATGGAGGCGCGGTCGTCATCCTTCCCGCCGCACTGCACGCTGCCGAAACGACACGCCTCTTTTCACTCCTCGCCGGCGAAAATGCAGCAGGGTTCGTCATGCCATGGCTCGGTCTGCTTTCGTGGCCTTGGTTCGTTGGATTGATATTGGCCGCGATTCAAAGGGTGCGATCGGATTGGGTCACCGCCATGGAGCTCTTTTCCGTGGGCATTCTCTCGTTGGTTGCTCCCCCCCTTTTATCTTTCACCCTTTTCTTTTGTGCCATGCACAGTGCCCGGCACATCCTCCGCACCATCGACTACTCGGCACAGTCGCCCCGCTTTTTTGTTCTCGGCGCCGCCCTTTTACCCATGGTTGGTGTGCTGGCCGTTTCATTTACCGCCTGGTATTTTCTGCGAACCACACCAATCGACGCACGCATCATTCAGATAGTCTTCGTGGGATTGGCGGCTCTCACCGTGCCACACATGGCACTTGTCGAGCGCGTCCGCCTCTCAGGCTGGATCACTCCAAAAAAAATCGGTCTTTCCTAAATCAAACCCACTGCATGCCGCTTCGGAAGGCATGCGGATGACGTTGTGCCAAAAACGTTGCAGGCCAACTGGCCTCCCCCTGCGATCTCCCCGACGGAAGCCCTGATAGCACCGCGCAAGGCAAGCATCCCGCGCCCTCCTCTTTCCACAGCATGCCAAAGCAATTTCCACACATTGGTAAAGGTTGGCGGCATTACCCTGTTGGAGCATAGCGCAGGCATCCCACGGCGGGGCCAAGCATTCCGTGGCAAGGGGGGCGCCTGCCTGACTTTTACGACGCACAAAATAAATTGGCCTAAATGATTGGAGCAGATTGGATTCCCCTGGTTCCAATCGGAGAAATGTCCGCACACATCATCACATATTTTTCTTGTGTCAAAACGCACTGAGCCTCGTCGTTTCCGCAGTGAAGTGTGATTGCGTATGCCAAGGCTTGATGCGCAGGAGCAGCGATGCTGCGTGGCAAACAACCCGGAGCAGTTGGATGAACGGAATGCGTGGGACGATGAGTCTCACCAAACGGCCAAAAGGTGAGCTCGGTTTGGCGGGCTGCCAGGTTCGATGAATTGGCGCTCGGGCGCAAACTCGCTTTTGAGGATGTAGACGTAGTGAAACACGTGATTCAAAAGGCTGGCTTGCCAAGCCGTAGTCTCGCAGTGGGGGTGGGGTCCGCCTTCGCGGCTGTCGCCGACTCCGGCGTGACAGCCTTCGCTCTTGCTGCGCTGCGAGCGAAGGCTGGAGGCGAGGGGAGTCGAACCCCTGTCCTTCAAACGATCCACACAACCTTCTACATGTTTAGACGGTTTTTAGTCTCGGGGAGGGCAGGCGAGCCGTCACGCGTCCTTCCCCAGAGCGTCCACGTAATCGATTCATCCGGGGTAGCGGTCGCTCCATCCCAGACCAGCCTGCTGTCGTCGCATTCCTGGCCAGCAGGCGTCACCGGGAATGCGTCGTGGCTCAATTAGGCCGCGAGTGCGAGATCTTCGTAATCTGCTTTTATTTTTGTGATCCGATTTTTTACGAGGCCAACGAATCATCCTCGACATGCGGGCCGGGCTTCACACTCAAAGTCGAAACCTTTACGCCCCCTATTGGGACTGCCAACCTACGTGTGGATTTTTAAAATGCAAGTGCCTGATCTGCGCGTCAGGCGGCGGCGGCTTGAATGTGGCGTAAAAAGATTGTGCGGTGTCCCTGCAAGGTCGATGGTTGTGCGGTGACTCCGGTGGGCTTTGGAATGCCGGGCTTTTTTAAAAAATCAACACCTCTACTGATATGAAATCTCTCGTCGCTCTTCTTGCCTTGCCTGTGATTCTGATGTCGATGCCGTCGTGTGCGTCGCTGGAGAAACCCTCGGCGTCGCCTGCGTTGCTTGCCCAGATGGGGCAGCGCGGGGTGCCGTCGGGAACGATCAAGCGGATCAGCGCGGGGCGTGTGTTGGATTTCGATGACATCCTGTCGCTGGTGCGGGCGAATGTCTCCGGCAAGGGAGTCGTGGCTTATTTGAAGAGCACGCATGCGCCCTACACCTTCACGACCGCGCAGCTCCAGCAACTCTCGGATGCCGGTGCGGGTTCGGATTTGGTGAACTACCTTGGCAAGTCGGTGGGGTATTACGAGGCGACGAAGGCTGCTCAGTTGGGCGGCTCGAAGTGGGACAACGATCCGTATTTCAACGATCCGCTGTATTGGGGTGAGGCGCCGTTCCCCTATGCGTTTCCCGGCGAGTGGATCGATCCGGGGTTTGTGTTTGATCCGCTCTGATTCGCTTGCGCGCGCCGCGGGGGTGTGCATTTTTTCGAGCCAATGGAAGCTGTCCAATACCGCATCGGAAACGAGAAGTTGATTCGTGTGCTTGATGCCGCCAGCGAGCGGTTGCGTTCTCTTTTGTCAAAGCAGGGGCGGCCGGGTGGCGCGCTTCGGGTGGCGGTGATCGGGGGCGGGTGCTCGGGGCTGCAATACAAGATGGATCTGGTGGATGGCCCGGCGAACCGCGATATTGTGGTCGAGTCGAACCAGGTGAAGGTGGTGGTGGATCCGAAGAGCGCGCTTTTTGTCAGCGGGTCGGAGTTGGATTTCAGCGACGACTTGCAGAAGGGGGGATTCAAGGTGACGAATCCGAATGCGGTGGCGCATTGTTCCTGCGGGGAAAGTTTTTCGGCGTGACGGATTTTTTCGCCGAGCTGGGATTGCCGCCCAGCGCCTGGGTGGATGTCGAGGAGGTGAAATCAAGCCACCGCGCGCGCATGGCCGCCGCGCATCCCGACAAGCCCGGCGGGGATGTGCCGAGGGCCTCGATGTTGAACGAGGCGCGGCGTGTTCTGGAATCGCCTTCCGGCAGGTTGAGGCATCTGCTCGAGTTGCATGAGCCAGGCTTCGCGCCTGATCAAAAGCCCGCACCTGATTGGGCGTTGTTCTCCAGCACAGGGGAGGCTGTGCGCGAGGCGACCGCCGTGGCCGATCAACTGACCAAAAGCGGTTCTCCGATCGTGCGCGCGGGGATGCTGGCGCGGGCGAAGGCCTGCGAAGATCGGCTGGCGGAGGTGGGGGCGTTGCTGTCGCAGCGGAGAATCCAACTGGAAACAAAGACGCGCGCTGTGCGGGTCGAGCCATTTGATGCGGCGGGCGTCTTTATTCTCGCGGAGGAATGGACGTTTCTTGAGCGGTTGGAAACGAATGTGAGGCAGGCGGAGATCGCATTGAAGACCGCCTGAGGATCGTTTGGGGCCGGGAAATTTCCCATGCCGGTTTCTTGACATCGATCGGGCATCCGATAGTTTCGTCGGCCCGCTCGAACCAATCACAATTTATGGCACACACTGAAGTTATTCTTATCGCGAACATTCCAAATCTCGGCGCCGAGGCTGATATCGTCAAAGTCCGCCGCGGATTTGCCCGCAATTTTCTCCTTCCGCAAGGCAAGGCCATGGAGGTGACCTCCGGCTCGCTCCGTCAGATCAACCACTTGAAGGCCAAGCGCGCCGAGCGTGAGGCCCGCGAGGTGACCGCCGCCGAGGAGATCGCTTCGAAGATCAACAAACTTTCGCCGGTGTTCACTCTCGAGGCCGGCGGCAGCGGCAAGGCGTTTGGGTCGGTGACTGCGAAGGATATTCACGACCGGATCGTGGCGGACTTGAAGCTTGAGGATCTTCCCAAGCATGCGGTGGTGCTCGAGAAGGCGATCAAGGAGAGCGGCGATCACTCGGTGAGCGTGAAGTTGCATCCGGATGTGACGGCGACCTTGAAACTTGAGATCAAGGTGCATGTCGCTGCGACTGATGCCAAGGAGTGAGGTTTTTTGACCTGGGGAGCCGGAGGCGGTGCTGCCGCCTTCGGGCCTGACGGGTTGGTTGTATCCCCCAGTTGAACGGCTTTTATTGATTTTCCACTGATGGCTTCGTCGTCTCCCGAACAACACCCGCCCAAAGATGGTGGCGGGGGCCGCGAGGGCAAGGGGCGTGGGAAGAAGCCCGACTATGCCGCGCGTGCGGCGGCGTATTTGCCCGATGCGCACCGGCCATTGCCGCAGAGCATCGATGCCGAGAAGGGGTTGCTGGGCTCGATCATGCACTCGGCCACGGTGCTGGACGATTGCATGGCCCAGATGGAGGCGAAGCATTTTCATCTGCCCGCGCACCAGAAGATTTTCGAATTGCTGGTGGAGATGCGGAATACGGGGCGGCCGATCGATCTGATCGCGATCACGCAGACGCTGGAGGACCGGCGGATGCTTGATGAGGTCGGCGGGGCCGGTGCGGTGACCGAGTTGTTCGCGTTTGTGCCCACGGCGGCGAATGCGGATTACTACAGGGAGATTATCAAGGAGAAGTTTCTGTTGCGGCAGATGATTTCGACATGCACCGAGTATGTGGCGAGGGCGCACGAGGAGCAGGGGGATGTGAAGGTGCTGTTGGACGAGGTCGAGGCGCGGGTGCTGGAGATCGGCGAGGAGCGGTTTCGCAGCGCGCAGCCGTCGATGAAGGAGATGGTCAACGAGGCGATCACGGGAATCGAGAAGCTTGTCGCGTTGAAGGGGAGCATCACTGGGTTGTCCACCGGGTTTGCCGAGTTGGACCGCATGACGAACGGCATGCACGAGGGTGAGATGTTTGTGATCGCGGCGCGGCCCTCGATGGGCAAGACCGCGTTGGCGATGAATATCGCCGAGCATGTGGCGCTGGATGGCGAGAAGCCTGTGGCTGTGTTCAGCCTGGAAATGAGCGCGCACCAGCTGGTGCAGCGGTCTGCTGTGCTCGAGGCGCGGGTGAACGCGAAGAAGTTGCGCGACGGGTTTATCGGAAAGTCCGACATGGCCAGCCTCGGCAGCACTGCCACGGTGTTGTCCAAGGCGAAAATCTTTATCGATGACACGCCTGGCTTGAGCATTTTGGAATTGCGTGCAAAGGCGCGGCGGTTGCGCAATCGCGAGAGGATCGAGTTGATCGTGATCGACTATTTGCAGTTGCTCCGATCGAGTTCGCGGCGGGCGCAGGAGAACAGGCAGATCGAGATTCAGGAAATCTCGTATGGCATCAAGGCGCTGTCGAAGGAGTTGAAAATCCCAGTCATCGTGCTCGCGCAGCTGAACCGGAATCCCGAGCAGCGGACCGGCGGCACGAAGGGGAGGCCGCGGTTGAGCGATCTGCGCGAATCGGGCACGATCGAGCAGGATGCAGACCTAGTGGGGTTGTTGATCCGCGAAAAATACTACGCCGAGGACGATGAATCGAAGAAAGAGGCGGCGGGGAAGGCCACGTTGATCATCGCCAAGCAGCGCAACGGCCCCACGGGGGATGTGCCGTTGACGTTTCTGGAGGAGTTCACGCGCTTCGAGGAGCGCGCTGAGGACCGCCAAGAGGAACCCTGAGGCTTAGGTCTCGGAGGGCGGCGGTTCGTTGAAGAGGGACTCGCGGATTTTCGAGAGTTCGGTTTGTTCGGAGAGCTTGCGGGTGATGTCGCGCACGCGGCGGCCGAGGGTGGAGGCGAGGCCGATGAGGATGATGGTGCCGGCGGCGGGGGAGTTGTTGATGTATTCCTCGAGCGATTCGCGGGTGATGACCCAGTATTGCGAGGGTTCCATGGCGACGACCGAGCAGACGGCGCTGCTGGGATCGAAGATATCGACTTCGCCGATCCAGTCGCCTGGGTTGATTCTGCCGAGGAGGATGTCCGAGCCGGCATCCGAGCGGCGGGCGTGGAATGTGCCGCTGATGGTGAAGAAGAGTTTCCCGTGGGGTTTGCCTTGATCGATGATGGCTGTGCCCGGGTTGGCGAGGTGGAACGTGCCGTAGGAACTGAGCATGTCGCGGTCTTCCTTGCTCAGGTTGGCAATGATGCCCGCCGGGGGGAGAAATGGTTCGTTGAGTGCCATGGGTCGGATAAACCAGCTTGGGGTGGGTAGGTCAAGAGCGCAGCGGAGAAGCTTCAGAGCGCGCGCAGGGGGTGGTGTTCGTTCAGGCTGCCGCATTGTGGGCAGCGGGTTGGCGAGGAGGAGGGAGGGGTTTTGTAACGAAAGGCGCAGACGCGGCAGGCGGTCCAGGCGAGGAGTTTTCGCTTCTCCACGCGGCGGCGGGCGATCGCGTAGGAAATCCATGCAAGAAGGATACCGGCGAGGAAGATGAAAAGGGCCGTGAAAACAAGCCAAGGCAGAGTGAGGCGGATCATGGCACTGCTCCAGGGCGTATTTCCACGATGCCCCAAGCCGTGCCCGGCGATTCTGTGGCGCTGAAGCGGAGGGAACGGATGCTGTGCAAGAGGCGGGTGTCGGCCGCCGGGTCGCCTGTGGAGCGGTTGGGCGTGATATGGAGGACTTCGCCGGCGGGGGAAACGCCGACGAGAAAAGAGGGGGTGCCTTGCAGTGTGTCCGGCAAGTCGAGTGGTTGGCGAAGGGTGTCTGTGGCGCGGTTGGCGAGAGTGCCGGTGAGGTGGATGACATTTTCAGCGCGAGCCCTGCTGGGGGTGGGGGGGCGGGGGTGCTTGATCGGATCGAGCTTGGCGGGGAGCGCCGGGAGTGGGGTTTCGGGCTTGGGGCGTGAGGAGAGGGCGATGAGAGAAGGAGTGGCGGCCTCGAATTGCGGGGTGTAGGTGGCGGTGGTGGTGATGTCCGATAGCGGAAGGCCTTGTTTCGGTGCGTAGAGTGCGGGGTCGGAAGAGAGAAGGAGGCCTTGAATATGGGAGTGGGAGGTATTTTCGGGGGAAAGAAAATACACGCGTGCGGGATTCGGACCATCGAAGCGGGGGGAGGGGTGGATGATGCCGATGAGGACGAGAATGCCCGCGTGGGCGAGGGTGGCGACGAGGATGCCCGCGGGCAGGAGGAATTGGATGCGATGCCGGTGGGGCCAGTCGAAGAGGAGGGGGAGGCTTTCACGGCGACTCCGAGGTGGCGATGACGGTGGGATAGCCAAGCTCGAGGGCGATGTTCATGACGAGTGCGAGGTGCTCGAACGGGGCGTGGCGGTCGGTTTTGAGAATGAGGGTGTGGTTGCGGGATTTTCGCGACTGGAGTTTTTCACGGAGTTCCGCGGCGTCGACTTCTTCGTTTTCGAAATAGATGGAGGAGAGCGGAGCGGCGAGGATGCTGATAATCAGTGGATCGCGCTGGGGGGCGAGGAGGAACGGCGAGTCGGGAACGGAGACCTCGATGCCGGGTTGGAGGAGAAACGAGGTGCTGAGGACGATGAAAAAGACGAGCGCGAGGATGACATCCAACGCCGGAGCGATGAAGAGGAAGGCCGGGTGGGGCGATGGGGAGCGCTCGAGTTTCACTGCGCGTCGGTGGGCGCTGCGGAGGTGTCGAGGAGTTCCAGCAGTTCGATGGAGGCGCGTTCGATGTCGTGAATGACGTCGTTGACGCGGGCGGTGAGATAGCTGTGGCCGACGAATGCCGGGATGGCGACGGTGAGCGCGGCGGCGGAGGTGAGGAGGCTCTCGTAGACGCCGCCGGAAATCTCGACAGCGGTGCTGTAGCCGCCGTGGGCGGTGATCTGCTGAAAAGCGGTGAGGAGGCCGAGAATCGTGCCGAGGAGGCCGATGAGCGGGGTGGCATAGGCGATGGTGCCGAGAAGGGCGAGGTTTTGCTCGAGGCGGGGGACTTCGAGTTGACCGGCCTCTTGCGCGATCTCGCGGAGTTCCGCGCGCCGGGCGCCGTGCTTGAGGAGGATCGCGTGGAGAACGCGTGGCACGGGGCCTGAGGTGGCGGCGCACTCTTGGATGGCTTCGGCGAAATTTTTGGCCTTGAGGAGATTTGCGAGGCCGCGAAGGAAGTCTCCGGTGTGGATGGAGGCGCGGTGGAGAAAGACGAGACGTTCGGCGAAGACCCCCATAGCGGTGATGCTGGCGGCCAGAATCAACCACATGAGCGGGCCGCCTTTTTGAAGGAGTTCCATCATGGTGCGGAAGGTTCTAATTGATCGCGTGCGGCTGCGGCAATGGGGATTTGCCGCAGGCGGGCTATCGAGGGGGGAGTGCTTGGCGTGTGGGTGGGGCGGGGAGTTGGAGTGGCGTGCGGGTGAGTTCCGCGAGGGTGGCGGTCATTTTTTCGCGCACGCCGGGAATGAATCCGCGTTTGCCGTGGAGGACGATGAGGGTGAGGCGGTCTTGTTGGAGGATGCTGAGCGGGCCTTTCGGGGTGTGGAGGGTGACGGCGGGGATGTCGCCGATGCCCATTTGTGCCGAGGCGTCCTGCATGGAGCGGAGCATGGCTGAGGCGTGGGAGCTGAGGGAGACGAGGTCGAGGCCGTCGGGGGCGTTGTGCGCCGTGAGGACGCGCTCCTCATGGGCGAGGACGCAGGATTCGATGCCTGGAAGCGAGCCGCAGAGTTCCACGACTTTCTGCAGGTCGAGTTCGTCTTCGGTGTGGAAGAGGGCTTGGAGGGATTCTTGGGTGTCTTCGGGAAGCTGGTGCGGCAGGTGAGGGGATTCGAGGGTGGTGTTGAGGGGTCTTGCGAGTTGGGTTGGGGGAGGCAAATCCTCCACGCGGCGGAAGGTCGGGAGGTTCGGAAAGATCTCGGCGAGCTTGCGGGGGAGGGGTTCTGCAAGGGCCTCCGGCGGTGTCGCGGGGGATGCTGCAGTGGCTTCAGGGGGCTCTGGGCTGGGGTCCGCAATCAAGGCCTCAGGCGGTTCTGGAAGGGGGGAGATCATTTCCCCGAGTGGCGCGGAGAGATTGCGGAGGTTGGCGATGGGCGAGTGGAGTCTGGCGTCGATCGCGGGAATGAATGGTTCGTCGGTGCGGCGAACGGGAGTTTCCTTGAGGGGGTAGGAAACGGCGATGGATCGGACGGGGAGGCGGATGAGATCGTTCGAGGGTTCGACAAAATCGGGGCGCAGGCTGGCGAGTTGGCGCAGGCTGATGTGTGGAACAACGTGGGCAAGGGCGCTGGCTGTGGGGAGGTCGAGGGTTTCCTCCGGAGCGGCGGGACGCAGGAGGCGGGCGGGGGGAATCAGCGGCTCGATGAACGAGAGCTTCACCGTGAGCGACTCGCTTGGCAGGAAGCGGTGGCGGGGGATGATTGTGTCGGACGGGGTGGATTCGCTCATTTCTTTGTGTTGTCTCCCGAAGGCGCCGAGGGTATCCCATGAAGCTCAATTGGCAATCTTGTGGAATTCGATTTCAAATTTACCAGCGAGGGGTTGATTCCTGTCATCGTGCAGGAGTCAACCGGAAATGATCGGCCGGCCGGGCGGGTGTTGATGTTTGCGTGGATGAATCGCGAGTCGTTGGCGATGACCCTCGAGAGCGGCATGATGACTTACTGGAGCCGGTCCCGGAAGAAACTCTGGCTGAAAGGCGAGACCAGCGGGCACACGCAGCGGGTGGTGCGCTGGTATGTGGACTGCGACAAGGATGTGTTGCTTTTCGAGGTCGAGCAGACAACCGGGGCTTGCCACACGGGATACGAGAGTTGTTTTTTCCAGGAAATGGATCGTGACGGAACGCCGGTGCCCGTTCGTGAGAACAAGCTTTTTGATGACTCAAGTGTCTACTCGAAAGCGACATAAGATGATCACGGTGCCCCTCAGAATTCTGTTGTGATTTTTTTTGAAAAAATCTCTCAAGATTCAAGAAACGCCGCCGATTGAAGGATTATTATGGGTCTCGCATTATCAGGATTAGCCTCGGGGTTTGATTGGAAGTCGATCGTCGACCAACTGATCGAGGTCAGTCGCACCCCGCAGAAGCGCATGCGGGCGGAGAAAAGCCAGTTCGCTTCCAAGACCAGCGCCCTGAACGAAATCAAAGGCTTGGTGACGTCGCTGAAGTCGAGCCTCTCGGGGCTGGGTTCGGATGAAACCGTGTTGAAGCGGTCGGCGACCTTTGCCAGCTCGACGACCGATTGGAGCGCCTCGGCGACAAAGGATACGCCGGTCGGGCAATACGTGTTCGAACTGACTCAAAAGGCGACTGCAGCGAAGTTGGAGGGGGCGGCTGGAGTTGCCGGAACAGGTGTTCCCGGGGGGGATACCACGTCAAGTTTGGCTTCACTTGAAGTGGGCAGGACGCTCACGGCTGGGACATTTACGGTGAACGGTGAGGTCGTGACGATCGGATCCACGGCAAACTCGTTGCAGTCTGTGCTGGATGATATCCAAACAGCTCTTCAGCTTTCAGATCCCACAGCCACCGCCACATACGATGCGGTTACGGATCAAATCGAGTTGTCCAGCGCCTCCCAAATCCGCTTGGGTGCGGCAAATGATACGAGCAACTTCCTGCAGGCGATGAAGTTGTCTACAGGAATTAACTCTGGCGCTGTGTCGAGCGCTTCGGCTTTGGGAGCGATCAGCCTCACGAATCCGATCTCGAGCGCGAATTTTTCCGGTGCGGTTTCTGATGGGTCTTTCGTTCTTAATGGTGAGACAATTACCTACACGACCGGCGATAGTGTTGAGTCAATCTTGAATCAAATTAATTCCTCATCTGCTGGAGTGAATGCCAGTTATGATTACGGAGCTGGGAAGTTTGTGCTGTCTAACAAGACGACCGGCGATGTGGGAATTTTTGTCACCAACGATACCGGTGGGTTGGCGACCGCGATGGGGTTGGCAGTGGGCAGCAATTTCGTATCTGGCTCAGACGCCCAGTTCACAATCAACGGCGGTAGCACGCTTACCAGTCGTAGCAATGTGCTGGATGAAACAGCGCATGGGATTACTGGATTAAGCATTACGGCGACAACGGAAGACGACCCGCAAACGGTGACCATATCTGGGGATAGTGAGGCGACCAAATCCTCGCTGAACGATTTCATTTCGAAATACAACGCTGCGCAGGCCGCGATCGAGAAATACACGAAGGTGGATGTGAACGGCGACAAGGTGAGTGCGGCGCTCCTGGCAGGCAACCGCGAGCTTGCGGATATCTCGCGGTCCACCCGGCGGTTGCTTTACGAAAACACAGACCTGACGGGTAGTGTGAAGCGACTTTCGGATCTGGGCATTAATTTTGCCGGAATTGAGAACACGATTTCGATCACGGATAGTGCAAAGTTGGATGCTGCGCTGGCAGACTCCGCTGAGGACGTGATTAGCTACTTCACCGATGAGGATGACGGATTAATCACCCGCATGGAGGAATACCTCGAGAACCTCCTGAGCACATCGACTACTTCGCCAGGGTCCTTCAAGACGCAGACGGATTCGATGGATCGCCAGTCGAAGGGCTTGGACAAGCAGATCGAGGCATTTGAGCGCGCAGTTGGAAAGCCAGCGTTCCCTGTTGGAGAGTTCCTTTATCGCCATGGAAAGGGCGCAGTCAACATATCAGCAACAGGGATCGTATTTGGCGAACGCCTTCAAGCAAAAATAAAGCAACATTTTCCCTAAAGAAACCCAGAACCCGACCGATACTTAAAGATAACCAGAGTCTCACATCAACCAAACTCAACAGAAAGTAAAACCATGAACAACGTGCAACCTATCGCGCCAACAGCCTCACCCGCCTGGCCGGAGGTGAATGCGGTCACTGCCAAAAGCAACATGACTGCGCCTCAGGTCGGTGCCAGCGAGGTTCCAATCCGTGAGTCTGTCATTGCCACCGGCAAGACGGATTTGCCCGACAAGAAAACCATGAACGATACGCTTGAAGCGCCTCATCGGGAAATGGTCCGTCAGTGGGTTGGATCCCAGCTTGAGGTGCGTCCCGGAGAGGTGAAAAAAGGCCTTGATTGGAATGCGGACCCGCATTACCCTCCGCTCAACGTCGTTAACGGAATTGCAACATTGTTTGTTAATTCCGCGCTAACTGACGGGACAATTTCCTAATGTTTTGAAATCGCAAAACCCACTTAGCATCTACCGGAAAACCGCGGCCACAACAGCGAGTCCGGGGGAACTGGTCTTAATGTTATACGATGGGGCGTTGCGATTTCTGGCGGCGGCGGAGTTGGGATTCAATGAGGAAAATTTCGCCCGCCGCAACGAAGCGATTCATAACAATATCATGCGGACGCAGGCGATCATCACCGAGTTGCAAGCGACTTTGAACATGGAGCAGGGGGGGGCATTTTCCGAGAATCTCTACCGTTTGTATGATTTCATGCAAAATCACCTGAATTTGGCGAACCGCGAGAAAGACGTGGAGAAGATCAAGGTGGTGGCGGGATTGCTGCAGGATATCCGCGATGCATGGGCGCAGATGCTTCTTCAAGTCTCGGCCGAAAGCGCCACGGTGGGAACCGGTCAGGGACTTGGTGCCAAATGCTGATCCGCAAGGCAGCGGTGGCGCCATTACCGGCGCGATTGGAAAACCTGCTGGCCACCTATGAAAAAAACCTCCGCTTGGAGGTTTTTTTTATTCGCAACAAGGACACGGCGAGCTTGCTGGAGATTCTGCCGCAGCAGGGGGATTTGATTCGGGCGATCGAGGAGATGATGCCGACGTTGGGTTTGCCCGATGCCACTGCGGCGGTGTTGGCGAAGCGCTTGGCCGAGGCGGACGCACTACGGGAGGCGAACCGCATGGAGGTGGATCGCGGGGTGGAGGAATTGAAGAACGAACTTCAGGAGATGAACGCCGCGAGGGTGAGAATTCGCCAAATGCGACACATTTCCAAAACCACCTACACACAGGAGGAGCCCACTGCTCGATTGCAGGACTGGGCATAGACCCTTGAGAGTTTTTTTGCCCCCTGAGAGATTTTTTTCGACAAGCCCGGTGCGATCGGTTTGATATTCGCCAATGAAGATTGCTCAGGAATTTCGGGAATTCATCTCACGCGGAAACGTGGTGGATTTGGCGGTGGGTGTGATTATCGGTGCCGCCTTTGGAAAAGTTGTGAACAGCCTGGTGGCGGAAGTGATCATGCCGCCGATCGGGGCGCTTTTGAAGGGCGTGAATTTCAGCACCCTGTTTATTTCGCTCGATGGAATCGATTACGAGACGCTTGCCAAGGCCAAAGAGGCCGGAGCGCCAGTGATTGGCTACGGGATGTTCGTGAACACGGTGATCGAGTTTTTGATAGTCGCCGCCTGTGTGTTTGCCTTGGTGAAGGTGGTAAACAAGCTCAAGCGGGCCGAAGAGAAGCCCGCCGAGGCGCCCCCTGCGCCTTCGCGCTCCGAGGTGCTCCTCGAGGAAATCCGTGATGCGTTGAAGAAATAAGAGTCGCGCGTTGATTTTTCAAAGAATCCGATTGCAATCTTGAAGTGATACGATAAGTCTAACCGCCCTTTTCCAAAAATCATGAGCCAGCATCCAAGTCTGAAAGGCCAAGGGGCCATTAAAGCCAAACGCAGTGTGTTGAAGCGCTTTGAGCGCGTCGATCTCCTTCGCAAGAGGGGACAATTCAAGGAGGGGCAGCGAGTGCTCGGCCTTCCGAAAACCAAGCCGGAGGAATAGCCCCGGCATTCGCCCAATGCGGCTGAATCGTTTTCTGGCCGCTGCCGGGTTCGGCTCCCGCCGGTCCTGTGAGCAACTCATTTCCGGTGGGCATGTGGTGATCAACGGCCACAAGACCACCAATCTGGCCACGCATGTCGCCGAGGGAGACGATGTGCGAGTGGATGGGCGGCCTACACGCGTTGCTCCGCCGCTCACGATCCTTTGCAACAAACCCCGTGGCTATGTGGTCACGAGATCGGACGAGCGTGGACGCCGCACGGTCTACGATCTGCTTCCAGACGGCCATGCCTCACTGTTCCATGTCGGGCGACTGGACAAGGAGAGCGAGGGGTTGTTGCTCATGACCAATGACGGGGTGCTTGCGCAGGAATTGACGCATCCCGGCCACGGGATCGAAAAGGAATACGAGGTTGAATTGGACAAGAGTTTTGATCCGTCACACGCCGAAAAATTGCTGAAGGGAATCCATATCGAGGGAGGGAAGGGAAGGTTCGAGCGCTTGCGTGCGATCACGCCGACAAAGTTGAGCGTCGTGCTCCGGCAGGGAATCAAAAGGCAGATTCGGCTCATGTTTTACGATCTTGGTTACGAGGTGGAGCGCTTGCGCAGGATTCGTATCGGAAAGTTGCAAGACCACCGCATGCCTCCCGGCACGTGGCGGCCGCTCACGGTGAAGGAGCTCGGACTCCTGCGGCAGGCACCTGAAAAGACAACCTCTCGCAAGCCGCGAGCTGGCAGCAAGAGACGGTAGTGCCATGGCCGTCCGCCGCTCACTGGACGAGGCAATGATGCGCGCGGCTCTTGCGGAGGCGCGCAAGGGGGTGGGGAAAACCGCACCCAATCCCGCTGTGGGAGCCGTGCTGGTGAGGGCGGGAGGAATTCTTGCCAAGGGTTGGCACCGGGCCGCTGGGTGTCCCCATGCGGAGATCGAGGCATTGAGAAACCTGCCGTCGGCTTCTTCGGCGAAAGGTGCCACGCTTTATGTCACGCTCGAACCGTGCTCCACGCACGGCAAGACACCGCCATGCACGGAGGCGATCATTTCCGCCGGTATCGCGCGGGTTGTTTACGGTGCGCAGGATCCGAATCCAAAGCATGCCGGGCGTGGAAAGGATGTGCTCGAACGCGCTGGAATCGCGGTGGGTCACGGTGTGCTGGGAGCCGAGTGCGAGGAGTTGAACCGATATTGGAACAAGTGGATTCGGACGGGGCTGCCGTATGTCACGGCGAAATGCGGCATGACCTTGGATGGGCGGATCGCCTCGCCACCGGGAAGGCGCTGGATCACCTCGGAGGCCGCCCGGCGTGATGTGATGCGGCTTCGCGCCGAGTGCGGGGCGATTTTGATCGGAGGTGGCACGGCGCGCGTGGACAATCCGAGGTTGACAGTGCGTGGAGTGCTGGTGGCTCGCCAGCCGCTGAGGGTTGTGTGGAGCCGCTCTGGAAGGATTGATCCAAAGTGTTTACTGCTCGCCGATGAGGAACGCGACCGGACGCTTGTCTATCGGGGGAAGTCGCTCGGGAGGGTGTTGAAAGATCTCGGCCGTCGCGGCGTAGAGCATGTGTTGATCGAAGGAGGCGGGCGCACGCTGGGTGCGGCGTTTGATCAAAGCTTGGTTGACCGGATTGTGTTTTATGTGGCGCCAATTCTGACCGGCGGGCCTGTTCCTGCCGTGGGAGGCATTGGTGCCAAAGACAACATCTCGGGCGTGCGATTGATCAATACAGTCTACAAGCGCGTGGGCCCGGATTTGAAAATCACCGCGGAAGTGGCCCGAGGATAATGCCGCAATCCCGCGATTTTTTGTGATGTCCGGACAGAGGCCGTTTTCGGCTGTGGAATTTGAATCCATTTTTAAGGGGGTAAGCATTTTCCCCACTTGCCAATGCGCGCCTGCAATTGGAGACGCGCTGCGCTGTCACGGGCAAGGAATCGCAATTTTTGGATTTCCTCCTTGATCCACAGGGGTGGCGACACTAAAACCGCCCGCACCCAGCCCCTCCGTAAATGGCAAAGATCACACTTATTCTCAGCATTGTCTTTGGACTGGCAACTGCTGGCATCGGCTTTCTGAATTTCCAAAAACTTGGCGACCTGAAGGGTCGACTTGGTGACACAGAGACGCAACTCGCGCAGACCAAGACAACCTTGGAGCAATCATCCAAGTCGAATACCGACTTCCAGAAAAACGTATCGGACTTGAACGGCAAGATCGCCACGATGACTTCCGATGAGGAAAAGCTGAAATCCGAGATCGCCGTGGAAAAAACCAAGGTGTCCGATCTCAACGAGAAGCTGGCGGCCAGGGAGGCTGAGATTGCCTCCCAGAAAGAAACCGCCGACACGCAGACCAAGGAAATCGAGACGTTGAAGGAGACCCTCGCCGCGAAGGAAGCGGCCACAGAGACTCCCGCCGACGACACTGACAAGCTCGCCAAGCTCGAGGAGGAAAAGGGGAGGCTTCTCGACCAGGTCTCTACGTTGCAGGGCAGGGTCAACGATCTCCAGCAGCGCGTGGACGAGAAGGTCATGAAAACCTCGATGAAGAACCTTTCGGGAAGAATCCTCGCGGTGAACCAAGCTTGGAACTTCGTGGTGCTTGATGTCGGAGACAAGAAAGGTGTGCTGACAAACGCCGAGTTGCTCGTCAAACGTGGCGGCACGGCGATCGGTCGGGTGCGAATCACCTCGGTCGAGCCCGCATCGTCGATTGCGGATATCATTCCAGCGAGCATTGCTCCGGGATTAACCATTCAGCCCGGAGACCAAGTCATCTACCCCAATGAAAAATTGTAGCCTTCTTTTGATCATTGCGGCGGTTTTGTTGCTCGGCGGTTGCGCCACTGAGGGGACATCCCATGGATCCCACAACGAAAGTTCCCTGCCTTGGAACCGACCGCAGGCGTGGGAAGGCGCGGGTGCGATGGGCGCGGCCATGCAGGGCACGCCTTGATTTTTTAAGGGTGTTCCAGACCCGCCCGCCGGTCAAAAGGCGAGCCCTGGCAGGTGTGGTGCTATCCAAACAAGCCAGCTTGTGACAATGAGCCAAGCGAGGAAGTTCAATGCCACGCCAGTGCGCATCATTTTCGCAAGGGGAATCCTGCCGCTGCCGAAGACGATGGCATTCGGAGGAGTGGCGACCGGCATCATGAAGGCGCAACTGCTCGCGAGAGCCACTGCCGCGCCGAGGAAGAGGGGATTTTCTCCAAGGCCGATGGCGAGCGAGGCGGCGATGGGAAGGAATGTCGATGTGGTCGCGGAGTTGCTGGTGATTTCCGTGAGCCACACGATCAGAAGGGTGACGGTGCCGATGACAAGTGGCATCGGCAGCATACCGAGGTGGGATGCCAGAGAGCCGATCCATGCCGCGACCCCGGTGGATTGGATGGCTTGGGCCAGGCTCAGGCCGCCGCCAATGAGGATCAGCACATCCCAAGGGGCTTTCTTGAACGCGTGAAGATCAAGGATTCTTGGCGAGTCCACTTTGCCTTCGGGAAGGAGAAACAGCAGAAGGCCTCCGCTCATCGCGATGCCGGGGTCCGTGAGCCACGGGGCGATATCCGACAACGCGCCGCGCAGAATCCACAGTAGCGCAGTAACGGCAAAGACGATGGCCACACGGAATTCGGAGGGTTTCATCGTGCCGATGCTGAGGGATTCCGAGGCGATCAAGTCGCGTCCGCCGGGGAGTTCGCCTGTTCCGATGTCGAATCCCAGGCGCGTGAGGTAAATCCAGCAGCCGGCAAGGAGCAGAAGGGAAAGCGGGCCCGCCATGAGGAGCCAGCCGGTGAAGCCGATTTCGATGCCGTGGGTTTCTTCCATGAACCCCGCAAGAATCGCGTTCGGAGGGGTGCCGACGAGAGTAGCCATACCGCCGATGTTCGCGCCATAGGCGATAGCGAGGAGAAGCGCGCAGGCGAAGGGGCGCTCTTCCTCCATGTGGAACAAGGCAAGAACAGAGAGGCCGATCGGAAGCATCATCACCGCCACCGCGGTGTTGTTGACCCACATGGAGAGAAATCCCGAGGCGACGAGGAATCCGCCGATGACCGCCCGTTTGCGCACGCCCGCGCAGGAGATGATGCCGAGGGCGATCCGGCGGTGCAGGCCGGTGCGCTCCATGGCGATGGCGATGAAGATTCCACCGAGAAAGAGAAAAATCACCGGATTCGCAAAGGGGGCGGTGGCGGATTGGATCGAGGCCACGCCCGAGGCGGGGAGGAGAACAACGGGAAAAAGCGCCGTGACCGCGAACGGAAGAATCTCGGAGATCCAAGAACAGCCCATGAGCACCGCCACTCCGAGTGTGCGCCAGCCCGCAAGCGGTAGCTCCGCCGGAGGATCCGCCAAGAGTGTGAAAAGCCAGAATGCCGCGCCTGCGGATGCCAGAAGCCATCGCGCGGTGCGGGCCGCATTCATGCGGCGGGTGAGAATCCCGCGAGGGCGGCGGCGAGGGTGCGCTCGTCGGCCACGCGGAAGTTGTCGCCAGCCGCGAGCTCGATGCAGCGTCCGCCGGGCATGACGAATTCCAAGACAAGCGGGCGCTTGCCGGGGTTGTTCGCCACGATTTCAAAGATCGTGTCGAGTGAGGATTCGTCGAGGCGCTGCCGTTCCAATCGGATGCGTGCCGGGCGCACGGAGCTTTTGGGCTTGAGTGCGGCGATTGCACCCGCGGTGGCGCGCACGGCCTCGTCCTTGCGGGTGATGCGGGCATTGATCGCCACCGCCGCGCCGGGCACGAGGAGGGCGGCATTTTTCGCGAACGACTCGTCCCATGCCGTAATTTCGAGGGATCCTGTGAAGTCCTCGAGAACGATGATGCCGAAGGGCTTTCCGTCCTTGCGCGAGAACTTCTTTTCCACTCCCGAGACCAGTCCGGCGAGTTTGAAGGTGCCTTGTTCTGAGGATTTGAGCGTCTCGGCGATGGTCTGGTATTTTCCCGAGTCGAAGTGGCCCGCGTAGGAGTCAAGTGGATGGCCGCTCACGTAGTAGCCGAGGAGTTCCTTTTCGTTGCGGAGGGTGTCCAGTTGGCTCCAGGGTTCGACAGTGGGTGCCGTGGGGGATGCTGCCGCGGGTTCCATAGCGAGGTCGCCGAAAAGCGATCCTTGGCCGCTGGCGCGGTCGCGTTGGTGTGAGGCCGCCGCCGAGAGCGCGGGGTCGATCGTGGCGAAGAGTGCCGCGCGGTTGGATCCGAATTCGTCGAACGTGCCGCATTTCACAAGGCTCTCGAGGATTTTCCTGTTCACGGTGCGTGAGTCCAAGCGCGAGCAGAAGTCTTCCAGCGATGAGTAGGAGCCGCCGCGTTCTCGTTCCTTCACCGCCGCTTCCATGGCGCCCGAGCCCACATTTTTGATCGAGGCGAGGCCGAAGCGGATGCCTGGGCCCTCGTGATCCGGCGAAAATTTCAGTATGCTTGTGTTGATGGCCGGCGGGAGGATCGGGATGTCCATGCGGCGGCACTCACCGATGACCTCGGCGAGGCGGTCGGTGGTGCTGGCATCGTAGGTGAGCATCGCGGACATGAACTCCCGAGGGTAGTGCGCCTTGAGATAAGCTGTCTGGTAGGAGATCCACCCATAGGCCGCGCTGTGGGACTTGTTGAAGCCGTATTCGGCGAATTTCGCGATGAAGCCGAAGATGGCGTCGGCAACCTTCGGAGGGATGTTGTGTTTCGTGCCGCAACCGGCAACGAAGCGTTCCCGCTCGAGTTCCATTTTTTTCGCATCCTTTTTTCCCATGGCGCGGCGGAGGAGGTCCGCGTCGCCCAGCGAGTAGCCCGCCAACACGCTTGCGGCCAACTGGACCTGTTCTTGATAGACGATGATACCGTGGGTCTCGGCGCAGACCTGTTCCAGAAGCGGGTGGAGGTATTCGACTTTCTTCAGGCCCTTCTTGCGCTCGATGTAATCGTCGATGAACTGCATCGGGCCTGGGCGGTAGAGCGCGCCGATGGCGATGATGTCCTCGATCGAGCCGACATCGAAGCGTTTGCAGCAATTTGTGATGCCCCCGCTTTCCATCTGGAACACGCCCAGTGTCTCGCCGCGGTTGTAGATGTCGAACGCCGCGCGGTCGTCAGTGGGAATCGCCGCGATATCGAAGCCGGGATTCGACGCATGGATGAGTCGCACGGCCTCCTGCATGATCGTGAGGGTGCGCAGGCCCAGGAAGTCCATCTTTAACATGCCCAGATCGGTGAGGGGGCCCATGGCGTATTGGGTCACCACCTCGTTTTCCTTGCCCCGGCAGAGGGGGATGAATTCGTCCAGTGGACGGTCGCCAATCACGACGCCCGCCGCGTGGATGCCGGTGTTTCGGCTGAGGCCCTCGAGCACGGTGGCCTGCTCCCAGAGTTGGCGCACGGCATCCTCGTTCTCGATTGCGGCGGCGAGTTCGGGGTTTTTTTCGCGGGCGGAGGTGAGGGTGATGTTGAGTTCGTTTGGGATCATTTTCGCCACGCGGTCGCCGTCCGTGTAGCTCCAGCCCATGACGCGGCCCACGTCGCGCACCACGCTCTTCGCGCCGAGCGTGCCGAAGGTGATGATCTGTGACACCGCACGCTCGCCGTATTTTTGCCGAACGTAGTCGATGACCTCGCCGCGGCGCTCCATGCAGAAATCGACGTCGATATCCGGCGGGCTGACGCGTTCGGGATTAAGAAAGCGCTCGAAGATGAGGCCGTAGCGGAGCGGGTCGATATCCGTGATGCCCAGCACGTAGGCGATGAGCGAGCCGGCGGCGGAACCACGGCCGGGGCCCACGGGGATACCCCTGTCTTTCGCGTGCTTGATGAAATCCCAGACGATGAGGAAGTAGCTGACGAAGCCGGTTTTTTCGATCACCGAGAGTTCGTAATCCAGGCGGGTCGAGAGTTCCGTGTCCGAGCCGGCGCGTTCCCCGAACCGCTGGCGGAGGCCCTCGTAGCAGAGGTCGTGGAGATACTGGCTGCGTGTGCGGGAGTCGGGAGAATCGAAGTTCGGGTATTTCGGCACGCCGAATTCCATGTTGAAGCTGCAGCGCTCTGCGATGCGGAGGGTGTTGTCGCAGGCTTCGGGAAGTTCAGAGAAAAGAGCCCGCATTTCCTCGGCCGACTTGAACCAGAGTTCCGGGCTGTAGCGGAGGCGTTTCTCATCGACCAGCATCGCGCCGGTGCCGATGCAAACGAGCACGTCGTGGGCCTCGTGGTGGGATTTTTCAAGGAAATGGACATCGTTTGCCGCCACAGGGCCGATGCCCAGTTTCTTGGAAATCTCGAGGAGGCCGGGGTTGATGCGCAGTTGGGTGTCGAGCCCGTGGTTGTGCATTTCGATGAAGTAATTTTTCGCGCCGAAGATATCCCGGTGGGCTGCTGCGGCGGCCATCGCGCCGGCATGGTCCCCCGCGGCGACGAGACGCGGCACCTCGCCCTTGACGCAGCCGCTGAGGGCGATGAGGCCCTCCGCATGGGCGGCAAGCAGGTCGCGGTCCACGCGCGGCTTGTAGTAGAAGCCCTCGAGGTGTGCGGCGGTGACGAGTTTGACGAGGTTGTGGTAGCCCGTCTCGTTCGATGCCAGCAGGGTGAGATGGAATGTGGAAGGCTTGGAGTTCGATCCGCCGCGCTCCCTCATCGAACCCGGCGCGACATAGACTTCGCACCCGATAATCGGCTTCACGCCCGCCTTTTCGGCCGCTTGGTAAAAAGGGACCGCCGCGTGGAGGTTTCCATGGTCCGTGACCGCTACGGCAGGCATGCCGAGGGCCTTAGCCTTTGCCACGAGTTCGGCCGGGCGGATCGCTCCGTCGAGCAGTGAGAACTCCGAGTGGCAGTGCAAATGGACGAATGACATGGGGAGGAGACTACGGCATCGGGCGGGGGGTTGTCGAACGGGGGTGTTTTTTCTGTTTTGGAGTTTTTTGTAACGCCTTGTAGGTTGCCGCGATGACACGCAGGAGACCTTTGGACAGTGAGATGCCCGACAGGCGCCGGGACATGCTCGGGCGTTGGATTCTGGTCACGCTGGTCGTGTCGCTCGTGCTGCACGGGATCGGTTGGAACCTCACGAGGAAGGTGTCCGTGCAATCGATGAGTGATTCGTTCTACGAGCAAATCGTGCCGCGAACCTTCCATGTCGAGCGGGTGGATATCGATCCACGCCTGCTCGAGCCAGTGCCGCAAGCGGCGGCATCAGCCCCGCCCATCGAGCCGATCCGCCTGCCTGACGAAAAAATATCGCCGTTCGAGGCGACAGGCACTCCTTCGAAGGATGCCGCGCTCCCTTCGCTCGATGGGGCGTTCGCCGGCGAGAAGCCAGCGATTCCGGATTCCGTGGCCACTCCAGCTTCCGCCAACCTTCTCGAACGCGCTGACGAGGCTCTTCGGGAGGAATTGCTAAGGGAAATGAGCGAGGCGTTTCCCGCCACGCCTGCTCTGCCGCTTGCCAACGAACTGCCCGGATCAGGAGCGGTGCGCGCTGTCGGCAAGGCGGCGTCTGCGCCTGGCTTCAGCAATCTTGACGAGTTGTTGGAGAGCACCGGTCCGCTGGGTGCCGACACCGCTCCGATCATGCTTCCCGGAGATGTGTTGTTTGAATACGACGCCTACGAGTTGCAGCCGGGTGCTGTCGCGAGCCTGGAGAAGCTGGCCCGGATTTTGAGCAGGAATCCGCGGGCGAGATTCGTGATCGAGGGGCATAGTGATTCCTTCGGGCCGCCAGACTACAACATGCGACTGAGTGAATTGCGCGCCGAGTCCGTGAAAACGTGGCTGACCGCGCGCATGGGGATCGATGCCGGCCGCATCCAGACGCGCGGCCTCGGCCAGACGCGGCATATTGTTCCTGCCACCGAGTCGGTCGAAGGCCAGCGCCTGAACAGGCGTGTCGAGATTGTGATTCAAAACAACGCCCAATGAGTTTTCCGCAGGAACCCCACACCCTTGAAAAGTCGGCGATCGAGCTGTCGAAAAAAGTCCGCAGCGGCAGTGAGGAGCGCGTGCCAGTGTTCAAAAATTTCCGAAAGGAGGAGGAGGACCGCCTGCGCGCGTGGCACGATGCCGGCGGGGGAGGCAGGGAAACCGGCCGCCAGCGGTCCGACATGGTCGATATCATGTTCCGCGAACTCTTCGGATCGATCGTCAAGGAGTGCGCCGAGAAGCCTCTTGCAGGCCGCTTGGCAGTCGTCGCCTTCGGGGGATACGGGCGCCGCGAGTTGAGCCCCATGAGCGATGTGGACATCCTTTTCCTGCAGGGAAAATCCAACGGAGCGAACGATGTGGAGGAAATTATCCGCCGCACGATCGTTGCCCTCTGGGATATCGGGTTCAAGGTCGGGCAGGCCACGCGCACGCTTGACGAGGCGGTGAGGAAGTCGAACGAGGATCCGGTGACGAAGACCTCGATGCTTGAAAGCCGATTTTTGGCCGGCGCGCGCGAGATTTTTATCAAGTTCAAGGAGCGTTTCCATGACGAGTGTGTGCGTGGGCACGCTGAGAAATACATCACCTGGCGGCTCGCGAACCAGTCCGAGCAACGCCACAAATACGGCGAGACGGTGTTCATGCAGGAGCCGAATGTGAAGAGCGGCGCGGGCAGTCTGCGCGACTACCAGAGCCTGTTGTGGATTTCGCAATTCAAGCTCGGGATCACGAGTTCCGCGAAACTCGTCGAAGCTGGCATCCTTCGCGACGCCGACCGCAAGCGGCTTGAGAGGAGTTATGATTTCCTGCTGAGGACGCGGGCGCAGATGCAATACCTGAACGGCCGCTCGGCGGATGTCCTCACGCTGCAGTTGCAGGGCCGCGTGGCGCAGTCGTTCAACTACCCGCAGAAAAACATCCTCCGAAAGGTCGAGGCGTTCATGCGCGACTACTACAGCCACGCCCGCACGATCTATCTGGTGACCGAGGCCGCGCTGCGCAAGATGGAGGCTGTGCCGGTGCAGCGGAACGGAGGCATCCTCCGCCTGCTGGGAGTTCGCCAGAAGCCAGAGAAGCTCGACCGCTTTATCATCCGGAACGGCATGCTGGAGCCCGAGTCGCGCGACATTTTCAACGACGATCCGTTTCGGTTGATGCGGGCGTTCCACCATGCGCAGGTGAGGCAGGTCGAGTTCCACCCCGAGTTGGTGGATTTGATCCGGCGGCGATTGCACCTCATCGACCGGACGTTCCAATATTCGATCTCGGCGCGGGAGACGTTTTTCGCGATCCTGTCGCGCAAAGGGGATGTGGGGAGGATTCTGCGGCTCATGCATGATCTCGGGGTGCTCGGGCGATACATGCCCGAGTTCGGCGCGCTGGATTGCCTGGTGCAGCACGAGTTCTACCACCGCTACACGGCCGACGAACACACGCTGGTGTGCATCCGCAAGCTCGACGAGGTTCTATTTTCAGCCGAGCAGCGGCTCGCTGGCTACCGGAGGATTTTTCAGAAGCTCGAGGATCCGGGCATCCTTTACCTTTCGATTTTGCTGCACGATGTCGGGAAGGCCGCGAACACGCGCCACCACGAGGAGGCTGGGGCGTTGCTCGCGCACAAGGTGGCGAGACGGCTCCAATTGACCCCCGACCGCCGGCGCATGCTGATCACGCTGGTGGATTCGCACTATGTGATGTCGAAGATGGCGCAGACGCGGAATCTCGAGGATCCAGCGACGGTCGAGGAGTTCGCGGGCATCGTGCAGAACAGGAAAAATCTCGATGCACTCATGCTCCTGACGTTGGCCGACGGCATGGGCACGAGCGACCAGAACTGGTCCGATTGGAAGGAGGGTTTGGTGTGGACGCTCTACCGCCGCGCGGGCCAGTGGTTGGAGGGGGGTGTCGACGCGCTGGAGCGGACGCGACAGGACCGCCAGGAAAAGAAAAAACTGGTGCTCGGGATCCTCGGCGGCGGCTTCGTGGACGAAGCCGAAGCGCATTTCCAATTCATGCCCGAGAGGTATTTCCAGATGTTCGATTCCGTGGATATCGCAGGCCACATGCGGCTGTTCCGCACATTTTTCCAACGCCGGCACGACAATGATGATGTGGCGCTCGCGCCTGTGTTGCATTGGGAACCGCGCGTGGACAAGGGGTATACCGAGGTGTGGGTATGCGGATGGGACCGCCCGCGTCTCCTCGAACGGATCGCTGGTGCGTTTCTCTCTGTCCGCCTCAACATCCTGAGCGCGGATATTTTCACCCGCACAGACAGCCTCGCGCTCGACATCTTCCGACTGGCAAACACGAATCTCCAACCGGTCACGAATCAAAAGGACATCGCGGCTGTGGAAAAGCGACTCGCCGAGGCGATGCTAACGGAGAATTTCAATTTCTCACCGATCATATGCAACGAGACGCGCCTGCTGACTTACCGTCTTTCGCAGGAGTTCGACTTGCCCACACGCATCACGATCGACAACGAGTCACACCCTGTTTACACGCTGATCGACATCCAAACTCCCGACCGCCTTGGGTTGCTCTACGACCTCCTGCAGGCGATGAGCGAAGCTGAAATCCGGATCGAAATCTCGCGCATCACGACCGAGATGGATGTCGCGATGGACTCCTTCTACGTCTACGGCCGCGATGGAGGAAAGGTCTCCTCCGTCTCGGCGATCAAAAACCTGCAAAAACTCCTCCACCGCGCGGCGGTGAAGACCCCTGAATGACACGTTGCTTTATTCGGCTTTTTTGGATGCAGGTCATGAGGGCGTGGGCGTCGCACCCGCTCGCGCCTGTGTTGAATATTTTGAGCATCGCGGTGGGGGTGGTCGTGTTTTTGGCGATTCAGTTGGCAAACCGCGGAGCGCTCGAGAGTTTTCAAAACGCGGTATCGATGGTTGCAGGCAGGGCGCATTTGGAGGTGAGGGGGGATTTGCCCGAGAATGTCTTTCCCTCCGTGCTGGCGGTGAGCGGCGTGGCATCGGCGACTCCGCTTGTTGAAGGCATCGTGACGCTGCCAGACCGGCCCGGCGAATACTTGCGGATCCTCGGGGTTGATCCATTTACCGGTGAGGGCATACGCGTGTTCGAGTTGGCCGGTGCAGAGGGTGGACCGCCCGATCTCGAGGCGTGGTTGCGCGAGCCATTCGGTCTCGCTGTGTCGCCCGAAGCTCCGTTCAGCGGAGAGGTGCGGGTGCTTTCCACCAGCGGCATCTACACGCTGGAGCCGGTGTTTCGTATGAAAACGACGGATGCCGTGGTTGCGAGCGATCCGCGCATGGCGTCGATGGATATAGGGTGGGCGCAGCAATTGCTCGGCTTGCCCGGGAGGATCACGTCGATCCAGTTGCTCCTCGAGAATCCTCTCGAGGCCGCAGAGGTCGCTGTGGCATTGGCGAAAATTCTCCCGCCCGACGCTGTGGTCGGGCCGCCGGCGAGGCGCGGGGCCGAGACCGAGACGATGCTTGCGGCGTTTCAGTTGAATCTCACGGCGCTGAGCCTCGTCTCGATGGTGGTCGGGGTGTTTCTCATCTACAACAGCCTCTCCGCGGCGGTGGTGCGCCGGCGTCATGATATCGGCATCCTCCGCGCGATCGGAGCCACGCGCCGCGAGGTGACCACGCTCTTTCTTGTGGAGGGGCTTGTTTGTGGCGTGATCGGCACGTTGCTTGGAATCGCCGGCGCGGGCCCGCTGGCGGCGTTGCTGTCGACGCCTGTCGAGCAGACGGTGACCTCTCTTTATGCGGTGGTGGCGATCGATGCGCCGTCGCCGGATCTGGATCAAATCGCGCTGGCGTTTCTTGTCGGCATGGGGGCCTCGTTGGTCGCCGCGTGGAGGCCCGCGCAGGAGGCCGCGCAGTGCGATCCAGCGGTTGTCTTGCGCTCGGGATCGGCGATGGAGAGGTTCGATCGCCTGTCGATCCGCCGTGATTTGGCGGGGGTGGTGGCGTTGGCCTGCGCCTGGGGGTTATCGGTATGGGCATTGCGCGGCGGAGGCGGTTTTCCCGGATTCGCGGCGGTGGGCTTTTTGATTGCTGGCTTTTCCCTGCTGGTGCCGCGCGTGGCGGTGGTGTGTTGCGGGTTGCTGCATGGGTTCGGATGGCTGCCGAAGATGGCGGCGCAGCATTTGACCAGGTCGTTGCACAGGAATGCCGTGACGATCGCCTCGCTGGCTGTGGCGGCGGCGCTGACGGTGAGCGTGGCGGTAATGATTTTTTCCTTTCGCTCGAGTGTCGAATCATGGCTCGGGCGGACGCTGGCCGCCGATCTTTACATCGCTCCTGCGGCGAACGATCTGATCGGCTTGCAGAATTTTCTCCCCGCCGACGCACTCGAATGGGTGCGGGGTGATGCGAGGGTCGATAAGGTCGGCACGTTTCGTGAGATTCCCGTGCCGTGGAACGGGGAAACGGCGAACCTTGCGGTGGTGGACGGCGGGGCGCGGGGGGATCTTAAATTTCTGGAGGGCGGTGATGCCGCTGTTTTTGAAAGCGCTGGAATGGTCGCGGTATCGGAGAGTTTTGCGAACAGGCATGGGGTGCGCACTGGAGACAGGCTGACCTTTTTGTCGCCCGCCGGGCCTGCGGAGTTCGGCGTGGCCGGGGTGATTCAAGATTTCACGCGCGACAGGGGGCTTGTCATGCTCACGCGGGGGAACTTCGAGAGGTTCTGGAGCGATGCGCGATTGCATTCGTTGTCGATCACGATGCGCGAGGGGGCCGATTTGGAGGCGTTTGCCGACGATTTCAGGGCGAGGTTCGGCACGGCGGGGGAATACTCGATTTACACGAATGCGTTGTTGCGCGGGCGGGTGCTCGAGATTTTCGACCAGACCTTCGCGGTGACATCCGTCCTGCGCAGTGTGGCGGTGGTGGTCGCCGTGGCTGGGGTGTTGCTTTCCATGACAACTCTTGTTCTCGAGCGCGAGCGTGAGATCGGTGTGCTGCGCTCGCAGGGGGCCTCGCGCAGGCAGGTCGGGGGATTGGTGCTGGCCGAGGCGGGGTTGGTCGGCGGGTTGGCCTCGATCACGGGTGTGGTGTGCGGGGTGTTTCTCTCTGCGATTTTGACATGGGTGGTGAACAAGGCGTTTTTCGGTTGGACGATCGACCTGAGGTTTCCCCTGGAGGTGTTTTTGACCACGCCGCTTTGGTTGGTTCCGGCGGCATTGGTCGCCGCATGGGGGCCAGCTTGGCGCGCCGCGAACATCCCGCCGGCCCGCGCGCTACGGTTCGAGTGAGCGTCTCGGGTGGATTGCTGTCACGGATTTGTAACAGTTTCGCGGAGATGAGTCTTGCCCGCATTCCCCAAGTGGCACTACCCCTGTGGTTGCCATGATTCCTGTCGTCATCGAGAATCTCGTTAAGAAGTTCGGTGCGGTCACCGCGTTGCAGGGGGTGTCGTTGCGCATCGAACCCGGCGAGCTGTTTTTTTTGCTTGGCCCGAGTGGATGTGGAAAGACGACGCTGCTGAGAAATATTGCCGGATTTTACATCCCCGAGGAGGGAAGGATTCTTTTCGGCGATGAGGATGTGACGCGTCTGCCGCCCCACAAGCGCAACACGGGAATGATGTTTCAAAGCTACGCGCTCTGGCCGCATCTGACTGTCGAGAAAAACGTCGCCTTCGGTCTCGAGGAGCGCCGGGTGTCGGCGGCGGAAATCCGCGAGCGTGTGGGTGCGGCGTTGGCCTCGGTAAGGATGGATGCCTATGCGACCCGCCGCATCGCGCAACTGTCGGGTGGGCAGCAACAGCGTGTGGCCCTTGCGCGCGCGCTGGTGGTGCGTCCGAGGTGCTTGCTGCTGGACGAGCCGCTATCCAATCTCGATGCCCGCCTGCGACTCGAGATGCGCACGGAAATCCGCCGCGTGTGCAAGGAATACGGTCTTACGGCGATTTATGTGACGCATGATCAAAAGGAAGCGCTGTCGGTCTCCGACCGCATGGCGATCCTCGATGGAGGTTCGATCGCACAGGTCGGATCGCCCGAGGAAATCTACCGCCGTCCGCACTCGAAGGTCGTGGCGGATTTTATCGGTGAAACAAATTTCCTCCCCGGCAGGATCGAGGCCGTGACGGAGGAGGGGGTCGAGGTCGAGACGGTTTGGGGCAGGTTCCAAGGAGTGTGTGGAGATGCGGGCTGGAAGCCTCAACCCGGCGGGCATGTGGTGTTGTCGATCAGGCCAGAGTGCTGGAAGTTCTCCGGCGAGCCACGTGCGGTGAATGCCGTGAGCGGACGGATCGGCGAAGCGACGTATCTCGGCGAGGTCTCGCAATACCGGTTTGCGCTGTCCGGCCTGGATCTCAAGATTTTCGAACTGAACCCGCATCCCTCCGCGCGTCCGCCGGGGCAGGAGTTGCTGGCGGTGGTCGAGAGGGATGATGTGGTGGCGATCAAACCATGAGGCGGCGATGACGATGGAGGTTTTTCCATGATGTCGAGAGTCTCGCTGGTGGGGTTGGCCTTGGTGGTGGTTCTTGCGCTGCCGTTTCTGCTCAAGCCCAGCGAAAACCTGCTTGCGGATGCCGATGAGACGCTGGTCGTGATTTCTCCGCACAACGAGGCGGTGCGATATGAGTTCACGTTGGCGTTCACGCGCTACTACCGCGAGCGCACAGGGCGCACGATCCGCATCGATTGGCGGTTGCCCGGCGGCACGAGCGAGATCGCGCGGTATCTTGCGGGGGAATATATGGGTGCCTTCGAGCGGGCATGGACCCGCGCCGGGAGGCAATGGAGTCCCGATGTGGCGGCGGCATTCGACGATCCCAAGGTTGTGCCTGCTGATTCACCCGCCGCGGACACTCCCGAGCAGGCCGCGCGGCGGTTCTTTTTGGAATCTCCGGTGGGGATCGGAATCGATGTGTTTTTCGGTGGTGGCACGTATGATTTCGAGCGGCAGGCCGCCGCCGGGCGGTTGGTGCCAAGCGATGTCCTGCGCGATCATGCAGAGTGGTTCCGTGAGGACACGATCCCGTGGAGGGTCTCCGGCGAGGTGTTTTACGACAAGGAGGCGCGTTGGATCGGCGCGTGTCTGTCTTCGTTTGGTATCTGCTACAACACCGACACGCTGCGGCGACTTGGGATCGAGCGTTTGCCCGCATCGTGGAGCGATCTTGGTGATCCAAGGTTTTTCAAGCAGGTGGCGCTGGCTGATCCGACAAAGAGCGGGTCGGCTGCAAAGGCCTTTGAAATGGTCATTCAGCAACAGATGCAAGACCTCGTGAAGGAGACGGGGCGCGACGACCGCGAAGTGCTGGCCATGGGCTGGGCGAATGGGTTGAGGATCATCCAGGCGGCCTCGGCGAATGCCCGCTATTTCACGGATGCGGCCTCGAAGGTGCCGATGGACGTGTCGCTGGGGGATGCGGCGATCGGGATGTGTATTGATTTTTACGGTCGTTTTCAAAGCGAGGCGGTGCGGGTTGGCGATGGGTCCTCGCGCTTGCAGTATTTCACGCCGGTGGGCGGTTCCTCGGTCGGAGTGGATCCGATCGGGCTCCTGCGGGGGGCGGCGAACAAGGCGGCCGCCGAGATGTTTATTGCGTTTGTGCTCTCTTCCGAGGGTCAGAAGCTGTGGAACTTCAAGGTCGGCACGCCCGGCGGTCCAGTGAAATACGCACTGAGGCGCCTTCCGGTGCGGAAGGAACTCTACAGCCCCGCTTATGCCGAATACCAAAGCGACCCGACGGTGCAACCGTATGAGGAAGCGAAGATGTTTCATTACCACGCGGAGTGGACCGCGCCGGTATTCCGCGCGATGGCGTTCATTGTTCGCGTCATGAGCCTGGATTTGCACCACGAGCAGATCGAGGCCTGGCAGGCACTGGTGAAGGCGGGGTTCCCTCGAGAGGCGTATCGGACATTTGGTGATATGGAAGCGGTGAGCTATTTCACGGCCTCAGGTCGCATGCGCGAGGTGCTCTCCTCTCGCAACAGGATCGACGAGGTGCGCCTCGCTAAGGAACTGTCCGACCATTTCCGCAGTCAATACCGCGAGACCGTGCGTCTCGCCCAGGAGGGAAAATAAGCGCCGATGTCCAATCAAACCGCCAAACTCGTCTTCCTCGCCACAGGTGTGTTTTTCGCCCTGTTTTTCATCTGGCCTATCGCGGAAACAATCCGCGGCGCGTTTGTCGGTAGCGACGGGCGGTTCACGCTCGAATACATCGCTGAGGTGTTCCGCAATCCCATCTATCTCGAGGGGCTGTGGAATTCCCTCATGATGGGTGTGTGGAGCACGTTGCTGGCGGCATTGATCGCGATGCCGCTCGCTTGGATGTCCGACCGGTTTTTGTTTCCCGGAAAATCCCTGCTCGGCGCGTTGATTCTGGTGCCGATGATCATGCCGCCGTTTGTCGGGGCGATCGGGATCAAGCAAATCCTCGGGCAGGAGGGGGCGCTGAACGCCTTGCTGCAATCGCTTGGCATGATGAATCCCGATGCGCCGATGGATTGGTTGGGCGAGGGGAGATTGTGGGGGATCATCGTGATGAATGCCCTGCACTTGTATCCGATTCTTTATCTGAATGTGCTCGCCTCGCTTGCGAACGTCGACCCCGCCATGGAGGAAGCTGCTGAAAATCTGGGCTGCACCGGGTTCCGTAAATTTCGTCGTGTCACGTTGCCATTGATCATGCCCGGTGTCTTTGCCGGCGGGACGATTGTGTTCATCTGGTCATTCACCGAGTTGGGCGTGCCGCTCATGTTCGATTTCACGCGGGTGACCTCCGTGCAGATTTTCCATGGGATCAAGGATATCGGCGGCAACCCGTTTCCCTTCGCGCTGGTTGTGGTGCTGCTGGGATCGACTGTGTTGCTCTATGCGTTGAGCAAGGTTCTCTTCGGTCGCACCGCGCATGCGATGATGGCCAAGGCGACAAGCCTGGGCGGGCCGAGGAAGCCATCACTTGCCGTGGGTCTGTTCTGCTCCGGGGTGTTCGGATTGGTGACGTTTCTCGCCGTGCTGCCGCATATCGGTGTCGTGCTGGTCGCCTTTTCCGAGGACTGGTATCGCACGGTGCTTCCCACCGGTTGGACGCTCGGGCATTTTGAAACCGCGCTGGGGCACAACCTCACGCTGCCATCGATTCAAAACAGCTTGAAGTATGCCTGCCTGGCGACCGTGCTTGATCTCGTTCTCGGCGTCTCGATCGCCTTTGTTGTGGTGCGCACGAAGTTGGCTGGTCGACAGATTCTTGATGCGATGGCGATGCTGCCGCTTGCGGTGCCCGGCTTGGTGCTGGCCTTCGGGTATCTGGCCATGACGCAGGAGGGGAAGTTTTTCGGGTTCCTGAATCCGGCAGTCGATCCGTTGATCATTTTGGTGATCGCCTACTCGGTGCGGCGATTGCCGTATGTCGTGCGCTCCGCCGCCGCAGGGTTCCAACAAACAAGCGTGACGCTCGAGGAGGCGGCCCAAAACCTCGGTTGTCCGCCCTTGAAAACGCTCCGCAAGATCACAATCCCACTCATCGCCGCCAACCTTCTCGCGGGAGGCTTGCTGGCGTTTTCCTTTGCCATGCTGGAGGTGAGCGACTCTCTGATCCTCGCCCAAAAGCAGCAGGATTTTCCGATCACCAAGGCGATCTACGAGCTGTATCAGTTGCTCGGCGAGGGGAGGTTTGTCGCAAGCGCCCTCGGGGTGTGGGCGATGGGATTCCTCGCGGTAACAATCATTGGAGCCAGCTTAATCCTCGGCAAGAAGCTCGGCGCGATCTTCCGCGTCTGAGGAATCAAACGGGCGGCTAATCCATTATTTCCAGCCAGCCCGCCACGCAGCGAACTCCGAAGGGCGAATGAGGAAGCGCGCGAAGTTGCCTTCGTGCAACGAGGACAGTTCGATTTCGGCCATCTCGGCGAAGCGGTGGCTCTCCGTGGCATCGGTCAATTTCAGCGATTCCTTGCGAACAAATGTTGACGCCGCCTGGCGGTCCATGCGTGCACGAACCACGGCGGCTATCACCTCGCCCAGCAGCTTGCGGTGCCGCAGCCGGAACGGATCAGGTTCGCCCAAGGTTTGGCGAATCGCCGCGTAGCGGGCGCATGAGCGCTCGTAGGCCCAGACAAAAACCTCGCGAAGCAGATCGACACGGTTCAATTCATAGACTCCAAGGAGACCGTCGATGTAGTCGCGCTGCGGCACGTCCACAAACGAAAGCGGGCACAGGTTCAGGCGGATGAATGGAATGTTCGCCGCCAGTCTCGAGACGCGCTTGTTCACATCCTCGAACGGCTGCAGATACGGGAGTTGGACCATCGCGAAGAAGGCCTGCTCGAAGGGGTCCCGGATTTTAGAGGCCTTGCGAAGGAGCAGGTCGAATGCCTCCTCAATCCGCTGCGGGCCTTCCATGGGGTGAAACACACTGCCATCGATCCCCACCGCAATTTCCCGCAGGCGTCCCGCCGCCGCCGCATTGTCCAAAAGGTTCTCGGCAAGCGCCGCATGGAGGTTCAGGAGTGTGTATCGATTGAATCCGATCTGCTCGGCATCCTGCACGAGCATCTCGATGGCTTGTTTGTGGTTCAGGATCATCTGCGTCTCCCTCGCGTTTCTCCCTTCCCCGCCCGGCCCCCCCTCCAACAGCCTCTCTGTCTCCAGCAGAGAGTATGTGTTTCCCTCCAACCGACTCGAGTTCCATGAAAGGTCGATCAAGAGCCTCCCGAGAAGCTGCCGCGCGCGGGTTCCCGCGGGAAGCTCCTCCTCGCGCGCGTCTCCGATGGCAGCCAGATGTGCCCGGGCCGATGACGGCAAATAAAATGTCCGGTTCGGAATGTAGTCGCGGAGAAAATCCAAATTGTAGCCCACCGGTTTGCGATGGATGCGCGGCATCCGCACGGCGTCTCTCACGGTGTCCGACTCGCTGGAGACCGATATCTCGACGGGTGTCGCCGCCACCACCTGCCTGGGTGGCGTCTCGTTCAAGCGCATTGTTTCGATCAGGTGGTAGCGGGTGGTTCGCCCCTCGCCCTCCTGTTCAAGAATTCCCTCCGCCACGAGTTGGGCGATCCAACGCTGGAGGCTCCTGCGGGCAGGAGGGTTTTTCATCGCTCCGAGCAGATCCGAGACCGTTGCCCCATTTGGAAAAAGGCCCGCCGTCCGCTGCACGGACAAGAGTTGAAAGGTTGGAGTCGGACGAGGCATGAGGAATCAGGGTTGGTTATTATGGTGCCGCTATAAGATGAATAATGGCGCAAAAAACAAAAACGCGCCACAAAAAACAATCAATTATAATATAATGCATAGCGTGACAAAAAACATCGTTTATTCCATTTTTAGTGGCGCAATAAAAAATAACGTGCCACAAAAAATTCCAACATTCTGAACACCGGGAGGCATTATGTTCGGGTCTGGAAAACGGGCAACGCTGTGGTGCTGTCAATGCGTGTGAGTTGCTGTGTGAATTCGTCGGCTTGACCGTGCGGGGGGAGGGGGGACATGCTCCGCGTTGTTTTGAAGACCTATTCCCCGTCCCGGTGGGACATTCAGTTTTTAGCCGAGAACACCGTGGTGCGCTCAAAGGAGTTCGGGATGACAAAAGAGGCGAAGAGTGTGCGGTATCCGATTCGCTTGCTTCGGTATTGGTTCGGACAGCAGTTGTTGCGGGAGGAGTTCGAGCGCGCGGGTCGGTCGGTGGATGTTGCCGAGATCGGTGTTCATGTCGGGCAGATGCTCGAGTTTGTGCGCTCCGCGCCCGGCGGGTTTCAATACAATCGCTGGACGGCGGTGGATGCGATTATCCGCCGCGAGCGTCTGGAGCAGGCTGGGTATTCCGATTTTCTCGAGGCGAATTTGGAAGATGCCGGATTTGCGCTCGAGCACGAGTATGACACCGCCGTGTTGCTGCATGTGCTCGAGCACTTGTTCCACCCCGAAGCAGTGTTGAAGCGGGTCGCCGCGGCGATCCGTCCCGGCGGTTCGCTGATAGGCGGGTTCCCGGTGGTGCCCGGTCTTTTCGCTGGGATTCGCGAGGAGCAGGTGCGCAAAACAGCGAAGCCTATGGGACACGTAAGCGTGTTTTCGCCCGCACGGGTGCGGCGCATGGCGGCAGACGCCGGATTGAGTGTCGAATTCATGAGCGGCGCGTTTCTGATGCGCAGCAAGGGGAGCCCGATGGAGAACTCCGCTGCGTGGATGCGTTTGAATTTGCTTTGGGGCCGTTTGTTTCCTGGTTGGCCCGGTGAAATCTACTGGCTTATGCGGAAACCTGCGGAGGCTTGAGAAGCGACGGGATCCGGAAAGGAAATTCGAGGAGCAGGCGTGAATGCGCCGCGACGAGCAGGAGATTGTCGCGAAGATACCTGAAATGCGACACCCCTCCGTCCTCGGGGGCCGGGTAGGCGACCGGCGTGGAGACATTGATGAACGGCACGTCCGCCCATGCGAGGCGGACAGCCAAGACCGTATCGAAATCGAAGCGGCGTGCGTTGTTGATCGACTCCATGACGCGGAGCGCCGGCTCGATCGGATAAAGGCGGAATCCGAAAAGCGAGTCCTCGGGTCCTGTGCCGAGGGTTTCCAGTGTGGCGAAGAAATTTCCGATCAAGCGTCCCTTGACCCGCTCCAGTGGGGCATCGGGGCCGAATTTTGGGACTCCGCAGATACAGGCTTCGGGGTGTGACTCCGAGATTTCCATGAAACGCCTGATCATTCCAGCGGGATGCTGCCCGTCGGAATCCATCAGAAGGACATGGGAAAATCCCTCTGATCTGGCGATGCGCAGCGACTCGAGAAACGCGCCGCCTTTTCCGATATTTCGCTGCATGCGAAGGAAGCGGGTGCCGGCAGGCGCCTCGGCCTCCGCCAAGGTGTCACTCCCGTCGGTGCTGCCATCCACACAGACCCAGACATGCTCCCATTGCGCACGCGCGCCACGCAAAGTCGCAGCGAGTTGCGGGCCGCTGTTGTAGCTCGGCAGGAGAACGAGTGATTTCATGGAATGTCAGGGAGCGAACGGCACTCGCCAATAATCGCCCGGATTATGGTCGAGATGGCTGCCTCGCATGGATTCGAACCATGACAAACAGATCCAGAATCTGCAGTGCTACCGTTACACCACGAGGCAATGTTCAGGCGCTTGTGGCACCAAGCCGCGAGCCGGTTGGGTCTATAGCGATCCATGGCTGCGAGCGCAACCGATAGACCACACCCACTCCCCCCGCAAGCAGAAAGCTTGCGCCGCCTTTCGGTGTTTTATTTTTTTACGAGCTTCAGGCTTATTTTGCTGAACTGGATCGAGTCTGCGGAAAGCAGTTCGTGGGTCGAGAATCCGAACGCATCAAATGTAAAGCTGGCTGGTGAGCTATCGGTCCCGGCATAACGAACGGCGGGTGTGGCGGGATCCGCTTCTGGAACCAAAGAGGCTTGCACCTCGATACTTGCGCCTGTTCGAGTTAACTTCATATTTAGATTGTAGCTGCCATCTTTGATGTTTTAAAAGGGACGAGCGACTCGCCAAGCACTCGGGATGTTGCGGCATCAAAGCCTGTATCGTTTGAGGCTTCTGAAGCGAAGAGGCCTCCTTTGGGGAATTTTTTATCGATTCCCGCGTAGGCACAATAGCCGACCCAACCGCGAGAGTGGTCTTTGGATTTTTTCTGAAACAGTCCAAACCTGAAATTGCCCATGCCTGAAACGCCAGCAAATGTGACGTTGGCGCTAAACTCCAGCGAGGAGCCTTCGGGCAATTCAGTTTTCGCAAAATACCCGGCGCCATTTTTTCCTTTGTCCCCGTAACCCGGTCCGGAAAATGTGATCGTGCCATTCTCTTCTTTCGGACCGTAGGTTTTGGTTTTGTCTGCAATGATCATCCAGCCCGAAATCGGAATCAGTGTTACAGCAGCGGGTGTTTGTGCATGCGCGGTGATCGTCAATAAAAGAGTTATTAATAAAGGAGTTATTGGAAGGAGGTGTTTGTGGATTTTCATAGGGCCTCAAAAATACTGCGGTCAGAGAAATATTCAATATAATTTTCATGAATATACATGAATAAACAAAATTATTGTAATGATAAAAAATATATGGAATGCTTGCTCGCCTTCGTTCCGAAAATTCAAAACCCACTACCAAAAATATGAGAAAAACCCCTTCTTGCTTGCTCAAAAGCGCCATTTGCATCCTCTCAATTGCCATCACGGCAAATGCTGCGGAGCGATTTTTTACGCAACCGGATGCCCCGTTTTCAATCAGTGCCAGGGAGGAGGTCGTTAAGGTGGAGCTTCCCCTCGCGGCGGCTTCCGAGTCGAGTTTTCTGGATAGAATGATGGGTAAGGAAGTTCGCAAAGTCGTCCCTGCGGAGACGGCGCAGGCGGCCATTGATGCTGCCCGGGCGGCCAATCCCGAGGCGTTGCTTGAGATCGAAACGCAGGATCCTGTCGAGGTCGGTGCTGACCCGCTGCGCCTTGGTTCTAAAATGCGGCTCTTGATTTCGCGAAACGGAGGAATCGTTGCGTCGCCGGAATCAACCGCCTCGGCGCTCATTGCCATCGAAAACAGCGAGGATGTTTCCATCACGAGCCTTGAGGAAGGCAGTGGAGTTGTCGATGGGGCAGGGAAATCCGTTACCGGCATCAGTGTCACGGGCGGCGCAAGGATCAATATCGACCATGTTATCATCCAAGGCTGCGGCGTGGTGGCGATTGATTACAAGGGCCGCGATGCAGCGGCGTTCAACGAAGCCGCCAGCGCGACCCGTTGCCAGTTTTCCGAAAATGCCGACGGGCTCCGCGTGGACGAGACGGCTGCTTTCCAGTGCCTAGACAATAATTTTTCCCAAAACACCGGGACGGCGCTGACAATCACATCGATCAACAGCATCGTCGCCGGAAATCAATTCCAAGGGAACAAGGCCGCCATCCGCAGCAGCTCGGACCGCGGGGTCATCGCCCGCAACAAAATCGCCGACAAAGCCGCCCTCGAACTCACCGCCGCCAGTCAAGGAAACCTCGTCACGGAGAACATCGGCCAAGAGGAGGACCACCAACTCGCTATCGCCGGATCCACTCAGCAACTTTTCCGCAATGACATCACCGGCTCGGCCACGCTGGATGCGGCTGCCAGGGACATTTTCCTCATCGGCAATGCCAACCTCGAAACCGACATGTCCGCCCCGGGGCTTAAGTTTTTCAACCCGACGACCTATGGCCATCCCCATAAGGATGCCGTGATCGTCGCGGGGATGGGTCGCTACGACCTGCCGATCATCAAGGGCGGCGAACTAAAACGAAAAGCAGACCAGGAGGTATCCCCACCTGTGGATATCGCCATCGTCCAGACCGCGCTTGACCAAGCACGCGCCGAGCATCCGAACGATGTGATCGTGGCCGAACTCGAAGGCGAATTCGTCTCCCGCACGGGGAGGGGACTCGTGCTCCCGCCGAACACCTGCTTCATCCTCAAGGGCCGCATCCTCGCCGAACTCGGCATTCCCCTCGAGCCACCTTGGGAGCGGGAGGCCGAGCAAACGCAGTTAGTCCTTCTTCCGGCCACAGGCTTCTGCTCCGTCTCCGGCGGCAAGCTGGACGCGGCCCGACAGGCATTCTTTCCGATCAACGCGAAGACCGGCAGCGTGGCAGTCATTGAAGGCGTCAGCCTTGCCTCGGGGGCTCGCGACGGTCTCAACACCAAGGCGCGGACGAAGGACCCTCTCTTCATTTACCGCTGCAATGTCTACGCCAACGGCGGCCGCGGTATCTGGGCCCATGTCTGCTCGCGCGTCCACTCGATCGCCAATAATTGCGTGGCCAACAATATGGACGGGATCGACCTCGACGCCGGCAGCATTGACGGCACGGCGCTCTTCAACACCTGCACCGGCAACCGCCGTCACGGCGTTTTCATCGAGGAAGGTATCAAGCACAACATCGCCTTCGCAAACACGCTCAACGCGAACCGCCAGGCCGGCGTCCATGTCTGGAACGAGGAAGTGAAAAAAAACACCGGACTGAATGTGATCTCCGCCAACGAGTGCAACGGCAACCGCCGAGGCGCCAGCGTGGGCGGGCGGGCTTCGGATATGACAGCCAACGAGAATCTCTTCTTCAACAATATCTGCCGCGAGAACTGGCTGAACGGAATCTTGGCCGGCAACTCACATGCCACGGGAAACTTCTTCAGCCAGATTGTCGTTGGACAGAACAACGAGGAAGATATCGTCGACCCTGGGAGCGCAGAGGCTGTGTTTCTGAATACAATCCGGCCAGCCACGCCCTGACGCAGCCCTGAAGCAATGACCTCCCCCCTCCTCCTCCTGGCCGCAAATGCCGGGCCGCTCTCGACCCTCGACATCATCCTCTTTCTCGTCTTTGTCGTCGGGGTCGTCGCCCTCGGCATTTATCAGGGCGAGAAAGCCGTGCAAGGCGAGGACGGCGCGGGCGGCGCGGCGGGATACTTCCTCGCCGGTCGTGGCCTGACTTGGTGGTTGGTCGGATTTTCGCTCATTGCGGCCAACATCTCGACCGAACAATTCGTCGGGATGTCCGGCGCGGCGGCGGACTGGCTGGGCATGGCCATCGCCTCCTACGAATGGATGGCCGCCATCACGCTCGTCGTGGTCGCGTTCGTTTTCCTGCCGAAACTGCTGCGCTGCGGAATTTATACGATTCCCGAATTCCTCGAATACCGCTACGGCGCTTTCTCGCGATTCATCATGGCCGTGGCCACGCTGGTCATCCTCGTCGGCGTTCCGACCGCATCCGTCGTTTATTCCGGAGCGAAAGTCGTCTCGGTGTTTTTCCAAGGACACTCGCTGCTCGGACTCGACTTCGGTTCGCTCACCGTCGGTTGTTGGATCATCGGTCTTTCGGCCGCCCTTTACGTGATGGTCGGCGGTCTGCGGGCCTGCGCGTGGACCGATCTGGTGTGGGGGGTCTCTTTGATTCTCGGCGGCGCGGTGGTCATGTGGCTCGCCTTCAGCGCGCTTGGTCAAGCCGACCCGGCGGAACTCATCACCACCAAGGTTGCTACTTCCTCCGCAACGGTCGACCAACTGGACGGAGCCAACGCGTGGGAAAGATTCCAGCTGCTCAACAGCGGGCCGGCCGCAGCCGGCGAAAATCTGGCTGGCGGAAAACTGCACATGATCCGCCCGGCCAGCGACCCGAGTATCCCATGGACCGCATTGCTCATCGGCCTGTGGATCCCCAACTTTTTCTACTGGGGACTGAACCAATACATCGTCCAGCGGACCTTGGGGTCAAAATCACTCGCCGAGGGCCAGCGGGGCATCGTCTTCGCGGCGGCCATGAAGCTCCTCGTTCCGTTCATTGTCGTGATCCCGGGCATTCTGTGTTTCAACCTCTACAGCGGCGAACTCCGCAGCGAGGCCGCGCGCAAAAATCTAACCACCCTCGCGGCCGTCCAATCCGGCAGCCGACTCGTTTACCCCTTCACAGAAAACTTCGCTCTCACCGAGCCGGCGAAGGCGGCGGATGTCCTTCGGCACAACGCTTCGGTTGTTGGAAATACAATCGACCTACCTCCCGCTGCCGGCGCGCTTGAACTCTTCGCCGCCAACAACGCGCTACTCGCCACAGGCACACCAAAAGGCACGAAGCTCATCGGCTACGACTACGACGCTGCCTTCCCCACCCTCCTGCGCGAGTTGCTCAAGCCGGGCCTTACTTGGTTTGTGCTCGCGGCCATCTTCGGCGCGGTTGTCTCCTCTCTCGCTTCGATGCTGAATTCAGCCGCGACCATTGCGACGATGGACCTCTACAACAAGGTCCACAAAAATGCCTCGCAATCCGCTCTGGTCCGCGCCGGGCGGGGTTTCACACTGCTCTTTGTGCTCATCGCCTGCCTCATCGCACCGAGCCTCTCGAACCCCGCGTTCGGCGGCATTTTTAATTTCATCCAAGAGTTCCAAGGCTTTATCAGCCCAGGCATCCTCGCCGTCTACCTCTTCGGGTTTCTCGTTCCCCGGGCACCGCGTTACCTCGGTTGGCTCGGCATTGTGCTTAATGCCGCGCTCTACGGCGGCCTGAAATGGTTCCTCGCTCCCGAGATGGCTTTTCTCAATCGCATGGCCGTCTGCTTCGGCGTGGTGGTCCTCGTTCTTGGAGCGATCACTTTCCTCAAGCCCATGGCCAAGCCTGTCGTCTTGCCGACGACAGATTTGATCAACCTGGAATCCTCCCGCTCCGCAAAATTCATCGGCATCGGGATCGTCGTCCTCACCCTCTGCCTCTATGCTATCTTCTGGTAAACTGTCTGCCGTAGCGCTGGCCTGCTTGGCTTCTTCGCTCTGGGCTCCATGGCAACCGCCGCGGAGTCAGTGTGGGCGGGCGGGCGTCGGACATCACCGCCAATGTGAATTTCTTTTTCAATAATGTCTGCCGGGAGAACTGGCTGGATGGCATCCTCACGGGCAATTCCCACGGCAAGGGAAACTACTTCAGCCAAATCGTGGTCGGCCAAAATAATGACAAGGACATCGTCAACCCCGATTCCGCTGCGGCGTTATTCCTGAGCGATGTGGAAAGCGAATAAACACAACGCACCTTGCTCCGAGGAGCGGCGGTTTGGCCGCGTCGCCGGCATTCCAAAAAAATCGGGTCTCGTTTGGACGCTGCTTGCCCTCTGTTTTGCAACCTTCCGCAGCCTTGGGTCGCCAGTGGATGTCGTCATTTACGGCGCCACCGCGTCCGGCACAATGGCTGCCGTGGCCGCAGCCCAACAAGGCGCCAGCGTCGTCCTTCTTGAACCGCGCAACCATGTCGGCGGAATGCTTTCGGGCGGACTCGGCCGCACCGACATGGACCGGCAGGAGAATGTGATCGGCGGGCTCGCGTTGGAGTTTTTCCGCCGCGCGGGGAAACACTATGGGCAGGAAATCGCCTGGATGTTCGAGCCGCATGTCGCCGAAAAAATCCTCAAGGAAATGCTCGCCGAGCAGAAGGTGTCCGTGAAATTCGGCCAAGCGCTTGCTTCGATCGAACAATCTGACAGCCGCATTCGCTCGCTCAAAACAACCGACGGCACCGAATACACGGCGAAGGTTTTCATCGACGCCACCTACGAGGGCGACCTCATGAAAGCGGCCGGCGTCTCCTACAAGGTCGGCCGTGAGGGGCGCGACACCTACGGCGAATCCCTTGCCGGCCGCCGCGATATCCTTCGCAGCAACCATCAGATCAATTATCCCATCTCGCCGTGGAAGGACGGCAAGCTCCTGCCACACATCACCGCCGAGGAGGACCTCGCAGCCACCGGCGCGGGTGATGGAAAATTCCAAGCCTATAATTTCCGCCTCTGCCTTACGAATGTGGAAGCCAACCGCATTCCGATCACCAAGCCCGAGGGCTACGACCCCGCCCGCTACGAGCTTCTGCGACGCTGTATCGAGGTCGGCGGAGAAAATGTCGACCGCATCTTGGGCATCAAGCCAATGCCGAACGGCAAGTCGGATGTGAATGCGGGCTATCCGATTTCCCTCAACCTCCCCGGCGCGAACCAAGACTACCCCGACGGCTCGCCCGAGCGGCGCAAAGAAATCTGGAAGCAGCACCTCGATTGGGCGCACGGGCTTGTCTATTTCGTGCAGAACGACCCCTCGGTGCCCCAAAGCGTTCGGGAGAAATATTCGCAATGGGGCCTCTGCAAGGACGAGTTCACCGACACCGGCGGCTGGCCGCACCAGCTTTACATCCGCGAAGCCCGCAAGATGAAGGGCGAATACCTCCTCACCCAGCACGACCTTATGACCGACCGCCGCAAGAACGACGCGATCGGCATGGCCGGCTACAATATCGACATCCGCGAGGTCCAATGGGTCTCGATGCGCACCTTCTTTTTCCCGAACGCCGAAGACCAGGTTTACATGGAAGGCTACATCAGCCAGCCCGTGGAGCCATGGGACATCCCCTACCGCGCCCTCCTGCCAAAGTTCGGCGAATGCCAAAACCTGCTCGTGCCCGTCTGCATCAGCGCTTCGACCATCGCCTTCGCCTCCTTTCGCATGGAACCGCAATTCATGATCGCCGGCCAAGCCGCCGGCACCGCCGCCGCCATGGCCGCGAAGTCAGGCGCCCCCGTCCACAATGTGCCGATCGACGAACTCCAAAAAAATCTCGCCGCCGCAGGACAAATCCTCCGCGCGCCGTAACCAATCTCCGAACCCTCGGGTTTTACCTCCTCCCGTCCTATGTGATCCGCCGACTTTTCATGGCGCTCCTCGTGCCGCTCGCACTCATCGCCGCGGAGACCATCTCGCCCGCCATGACTGGCCGGATCGTCATTCGCGAGGGCTGTTTTTTCGATACTGGAACAGACAAGCCTTTCCATCCACTTGGCGTGAACTATTTCCGCATCGCTCCGATTCGGGAGAGGAAAGAGGGGCACTCGACCTTCAGCCCTGGCAGCTACAACGAAGAGTTTGTCGATCGCATGATGGAAACTCTGGCGCGAGACGGGCTCAACACGGTCCACACCTTTTTGAGTTACCACAGCGGCGCGAACGGCATTGTTGCAACCCCCGAGCCCGGTGAACCCAGCCCAGCCTACCTTCTCAATGTGATCCACTTTCTGCGGGCGGCGCAGGCTCACGGAAGCCGCGTCATTCTGACTTGGGACACTTGGATGCCGGAATCCCGCGCTTGGGCGGAGATGCCACTTTCCAACGAAAGCGAATACGGTTGGATTCCTGAGGCCGGCCATGATTTCAAGACCAACGGCTTTCGCCTCAGCCCGGAACCCATTCGCGCGAGGGCCAATGCCATCTGCGCGCTTCTCCAGAGTCTGAAGACGAGTGCGCCGGATTTGCTGCCCGTCGTGCTGGCTTGGGAACTGGAAAACGAAGTCCACTTCAATCTCGATCAAGACCCCTTCCTGAGCCGTTCAACTGCCTTTGCATTTGGGGGCCGCACATTTGAGCTTGGCACGGACAGCGGAGCTCAAGCGCTCATGGACGCCGCCAGCGTTTCCTGGGCGAATGCCTGCGCCGATGCCATCCACGCCATCGGCAGGCAAGGACCCGGCACCTGGTTGAAGGATCAGACAAATGACATGCGCATCCCCGCGCGGCCCCTCGCCTTGCTGGAAAGCCGAATCGATTTTGCGGATATCCACATCTACGCGGGTAAATCGGAATCCGAGTCGATCGCCCAACATCTCAAGAGCGACCTCGACTCCGTCGAAATCTCCCACCTCGCCCGCGAGGCCCGCCGCCTCGGCAAACCAATCCTGGTCGGCGAAAGCGGCGTCGCCGCGCGCCACATGCGCCGAGGTCCAGACTGGCAGACGATTCCCCACGAGACCGGCGTGAACCTGCTGCGTGAATTCCACCAGGCACTCTCCACGTTTTCCTTCGCGGGCGTCTTGCACTGGCACTACGGAAGCCCTGATAGCACCGCGCAAGACGAGCATCCCGCGCTCCACCTCTTTCCACAGTATGCCGAAGCGATTCGCACACATCGGTAAAGGTTGGCGGCATCACTCTCACGACCGCTAAAGCATCTGTGCAGGACAATCCTTGAGGCTCTTCTCAGGCTCTCGGTGATTTTGCTCTGAATCGAACGCTGGGCTTGCCCTCAAAGTGGGCATCCTGAGTCCATAGGATGGCGTCGTGTTTCTTCGCGACGGCGTAGATGACGGAATCCGCAAAAGCCAACCCCTCTTCCAGCCCCAATGCGGCGGCTTCCATCGCAAGACCGGCATCCAAATCCACCAAAGTTCCCTGATGCATCGCTGCCACAGCCGAGAAAGCCGCATCTTCGCCTCGCTCCCTCAAAACGACCTTGAACACCTCGTAGATACACACCGAGGGAACCACGAGAAGATCCGTTTCCTCGATTGCCTCGGCAAAGAAATCGCCCTCCGGCTCGTCCGCGAAGTAGGCCAGCCACGCCGAAGAGTCCACCAGATTCATAGGCGGTCACCATCCCGAACCAGTGTCGTATCCATGCCCTGCAGATATCCGCGCAGTTTTCGAACTTCGCGCACGGGGATGATTTCGATCCGATTCTTGAAGGAAAACACCTTGGCTTTTTCGCCGGACCGCAGCCCCATGCCTTCACGAATTTTCTGCGGAATAACAACTTGGAACTTTGGAGAAATTGTAACAGTTTCCATGCGTCATACGGTATCCCGATCGATCGGGGTGTCAAGGATTGCTAGAATTGAAGACGACGCAGGAAGACCCGTGAACTGGATGTTCTCTCACGGAGGCACCAAGACACGGAGCGGGGTGAAACTTTGCCGATGGAGATGGAAGAAAAAGACGCATTATTTTGCGCGCGCGCTAAGCCGTAAAAATTCAGAATTGAAGTTGGCCACTGTTTGGATGTGCTTGGTGTGTGAAAAGATACAACACAAAACACGCGAGCCACACGGCTCACCAAACAGTGACCGAGGAATTTATTGAGCTAAAGACAGCCGGGGAGTCGATTCGAATCGGGTTCACCGACCAAAAAATCAGCGGGCGCGCCGGGTTGGCGACCTTCTGCGGGTTCTTGCACTGGCACCAGTTCGGGGCGCTGCTGGCCAGGGTGCTGCCGCGGCGAGATGGCCCGAGGCGCCAGGGATGTGGTGGCCGGCCGGCCCTCTCGAGTCAGGACGTGGCGCTGGGGTTTATCACCGGCATCCTCGGCGGGGCCCAGCGCTTGACCCATGTGGCCTTTTTGCGGGCCGACCCGATGCTGCGGCAACTTTTGGCCGTGGCCGGCCTGGCCAGCCAATCCACCTTGTCGCGCTTTTTCGGCATCTTCCGGCACGCGGGGATCAACCAGCAGGCCTTCGTGCCGCTGTGGAACTGGGCCATGAGGCGTTTGCCTTCCTTGCGCGGGGGCTACAGTCTGGATCTGGACAGCACGCGGCTCTTGCACGAGGACGGGCATCAGGAGGGCGTGGCCGTGGGCTACACGCGCCTGGGCAACAAGCCCTGCCTGCATCCGCTCTTGGCGGTTCTGGAGGAGGCGAAGCTGGTCGTCGGGTTCTGGCTGCGGGCGGGCAACAGCGCCTGCGCCAACAATGTGGTGGCCTTCACCCTGGAGTTGCTGGCCAATCTGCCGCGGCATATCCGCTTGCGTTTGGTGCGGGCCGATTCGGGGTTTTGCGTCGACTCATGGCTGGCGGTGTTGGAAAGCCAGAACCTGCGCTACATTGTCGTGGCCCGGTTGCTGCGGCCGCTGAAGAACCTCTGCCGCAAGGAAATGATCTGGCGGGCCACCGAAGTGCCGGGCACCGAAGTGGCCGAGGTCTGGCACGAGGAATACGGCTGGAACAAGAAGCGCCGCATCATCTTGATCCGCCACCGGGTGGCCGAAAAGAAGCGTCCCGGGGGCAAGGTGCTCATCGATGTTCCCGGCTACCTCTTCCAAGCCTTGGTGACCAACCTGCCCGAGAGTGTCGCTCCCCTGGCCGTCTGGCGCGATTACAACGGGCGCAGCGGTTGCGAGGGTGTCATCAAGCAACTCGACATGGACTTCGCCTTGAACAAGCTCTGTTTGAAGAAGTTCTATGCCACCGAAGCCGCCATGAGCTTGGCCGTGGTGGCTTACAACCTCTGCGTGCTCTTCCAACGCCACCTCGGATGGATGGATCGGGTCACCGCTTCCACCCTGCGCTTCCGGCTCTTCACCACCGGTGGCATCATCAGTAAAACCGGCGGCCGGACCACCATCCGCTTGGCCGCTCCACCCGAGCAACGGGATTGGTGGCGAATGCTTTACGAGAAGCTCCTGAGCACCATTCCCAACTGCAATGCAATACCCTCTTGGCCGCCGTGCGCGGTGCCAGCGTGAGCTCATCCAGCCCTTTTTATGGGGAGGTTTTGCATG
>JAGYIV010000007.1 GCA_018402345.1 Terrimicrobiaceae bacterium | reverse complement strand
GGCGCCCTGAGGGGCAGTTGGGGAACCGGCTTTTTCAGGGGGCGGCATTTTTAGCGGCTTCGATGGAGATGGGGTTCCCGCTGTTGAATGCATCCCTCGGGCCTTATGCCGGTTTTTTTCCGGCGCTCGGTGGGGATTTTTTCTGTCGCCCTGGAGGGGGGATTCCGCTGTGTGCCGGGAGGCTTCTTTTTTGCAAGATGGTAGATGTTTTAACCGGACGGTTAGCGAGGGGGGCATGGGCTGCGGTTGGCGTATCGGTATTGGATGTGGCCAAGACCCATGACGCCGGGGAGGTGGAATACGATCTCTGTGATCGGGAGTTCGCCGCCTTGCTGAGAAAGAGTCGGTTGGTTGTGGCAAAGGGGTGGAAATTTCGAGCCCATGGGGCATTGCGCTCGAAGCGCGGGGAGATGGTGGAACTTTTTACGCCTGAAGTAGGGATCCAGCGGCAGGTAGCTGAGAAGATGGCGGCGATGAGAAGTGCTGCGGATGTAGTGGTTGGCATACATGTGCGGCGGGGGGATTATGCAGGGTGGCTTGGGGGGAAATATTTTTATGGGCTGGAGGATTATGCGCATTGGATTCTGCAGGCTAATGCATTGTGGCCTGGGAGGAAGGTGCGGTTCTTGGTCTGCTCCAACGAAAATGTGGATGACCTTCTTCACCTGCCGGGCGTGAATGCGAGTGCGGGACCGGGCGCGGCGATCACGGATCTCTATGCCTTGGCGGCGTGTGATTTTTTGATTGGGCCCCCGAGCACATTCTCGCTCTGGGCCTCGTTCTACGGAGGTGCCCCGCTGCAGATGCTGCTTGAGAGCGGGCAGGCAATACGAATGGAGGGATTCGCACATCATGAACGATTTTAGTGCCCAGGGGGGTGGGCAGCCCAACGGGTCGGGGATTTGGAATCGGTTTGTCCTGTTTGGGGTGGGGGCGATTTTTCTGGTGGCGGTGGTTTTCCGATTTGTCTGGCTGGATACCGTGCCGGGATTGAATGGGGATGAGGCGTGGCTGGGGTGGAAGGCGTATCGTGCCGCACATGGCATGGACTTGGAATGGCGGACGAATTCGGGAAATTTCACGAATCCGTTTTTTTTGCTGCCACTGGTTTGGTTGCACTCTCTCTTCGAACCGTCGGCATGGGTGCTGAGAGTGACGGCCGCACTCAGTGGCGTGCTGACCTTGCTGGTGAATTTTGTTTTTTGCCGCAGGTTTTTTGATGAACGTGTGGCGATCGCCTCCTCGGTGTTGCTTGCAGTGGTGCCGATGAGTATCGCGTATTCCCGGTTTGGTTGGGAGCCCAGCCAGATTCCGTTGGTTGCGGTGGTGGTGGTGTATTCCGCATGTGCACTGAGTGATCGTGGGAGGTCGCTTTACTTTTGGTTGCCGGCGGCTGGGGCTGGGTTGGTTGCCGGGTTTTTGGTTCACCCAACGATCGCGTATCTGGGGATTTTCACCGCGCTGGGGCTCATGGGTAGATGGATTCGCCCCGAGGAATCGATGTGGAGGCAGGCTTGGTTTTTTGTTGCTGGAGCGATGGTGGCGGCGGGACTCGGGTTGGCGATGTATCTGAAGGCTCCGCCGTGGATTCAGTCGGAGATCTTGGAGAGATTCACGAATGGGGCATGGTTCGGTGAGATGCCGAGGTTTTTGGTGGCATGGGTGAGAAATTTCAATGGCATCAACACATTTAGATTCCTTCCTGGATCGTGGCCCGGTGCGGCAGAAATCTTGAACTTAGGAAAGCCATGGTCTGTGTTTGCGCTCGACCTGATCACCGGCTTGGCGGTTTTGGCGGCGATGGCGCTGATGGTCGCGCGAGTGTTCCATAAGGATGCGGGGCAGTCGGGCGTCGTCTCGAGAATGCAGGTTGTTCTCCTTGTCGGGGCGGTCACCGGAACGCTTCTTTTTGGAGTGATGAACGGCCCCGCCAAAGTGGCTGTCTGGTTCGACCGTTATGGGTTGTGGGCTCTGGTGCCGGGGTGTTTGATATTGGCGATCGGGTATGCCGAGGTTTCGAGACGTTTCCCGAGGATCGAGAAGTTCACCACACTCGGCGGAATGGCGATTTGCGCGTCATTGCTCGTGCTTTTCGGGAGTCAGTATTTCCTCCACTTTTGGCGGACGGCTGGGGATGGCGGACTGGATTCCCGGGTTGGCGTCCCGCAAATCAAAGCAACTGCTGCTGATCTCATCATCGATTGGGCACGAAACAACACATCACCCGCGTCGCCGGTCTTGATCTCTTCAAACTGGTTTGCCTTTTGGCCTACCGTTTACTTCATGCAGGGAAAAAGCTCTGAACAAGAATGGGAAATGGTCTATGCGGGTCCGGAATCAGCGGAACCATTGGGTGGAAAGAATCGTTATTCGGTGAAGTATCAAGGCAGGCCTATTGTGATTGTGGAATTCGAGGATTCGGATGCTTGGGACAAGTGGAGAAGCATCTGGCCAGAGAAAATCTTGGGAGCCCGATCCGTAGGGCTTAATGACATGGCGGAACGCCCCAATTTGCGGATAGAGTTTTTTGAGGAAGAAACAACGCGCCCATGAAAACAACGCTTGTCATTCCGCACTACAATGATGCATCGCGGTTGGCTCCGTTTTTGGTGGATCTTTGCCGTGAGTTGCCGGGGCATTTCGAGATTTTGGTCAGCGATGACGGATCGCGACCGGAGGAGCGGGAGGCGCTTCGGCGGGTGGTGCGGGAGGCTCAAGTGGGGTGGGGTGGGCCGTCGAAGCTGCTTGATCCGCTGTTTGTCGACAAGAATACGGGCAAGGGAGGGGCGGTGTTGCGTGGATGGGATGCGGCGACTGGGGCTGATTTGGTGGCGTTTGCCGATGCGGATGGCGCGGTGGGGGCGGGGGAGATCGTGCGGGCGGAGCAGTTTTTCAGGGGGGCGGACTATGATGCGCTTTTCGCGAATCGGGTGAAAATGCTCGGGCGGAGTGTGGAGCGTTCGCTCAAACGGCATTTGTCAGGCCGCGTGTTTGCCACGCTGGTGTCGAATGTCGCGCGGATTCCGGCCTATGACACGCAGTGCGGGTTGAAGATTCTTCGCCGCCGAGCGATGGAAAAGATTCGCTCGCGGCAGGAGACGGTGGGATTTGCGTTTGATGTCGAGCTTTGCCTGTTGCTGTTGAAGTTTGGTTTTCGCGTGATCGAGTTTCCAGTGGATTGGCGTGATGTGCCGGGCAGCAAGGTGAGCTTGCTGAGGGATTCTTGGCGCATGGCGCGGGAGGTCTTCAGAATCCGCCGGAGGGTGGAGGGGATCGAGCGGTGATGGACATCCTTCACGGCGCGGGAGTTGGCGGATCGAATGTTATGAGCAGACATGCTTGGATAGTGCGAATCGGCTCCGGTCGTTTGATTGTTGCCGGAGTGCTTGCTGTCTATGGAGTCATCCTTGCCGGAGCCTTCGGTGTTGCCGGTCAGCGTCATGTGCCGATCTTGCACGGGCTGGGGGTTCCAGCAATGGATCAACCCTTCATGGATTTGCATGGGGTGGCGGCGTGGTGTGAGGCTGATTCCAAAGGAATCGACCCGGCAGTGGTGCAAACCCACATTGAGTTGGCTGACGGCAAGCGGCATCCCAACTTTCTTATGAACTATCCTCCCGTGGTGCTGTGGATGCGCCATGCTGGCTTGTCGCCTGATCGTGTGGTGGTATTCGGGATTCTGCTGGGGTTGGCTTACATAGGCACCTGCTTTTACCTCATGGGGCGCTGTGGTGTGAAGGATGGGGTGATGTGGGCCGGGTTTCTTGTGTCGCCGCTTTCGTTGATGGTCATTGAGCAGAGCGAATTTGGATATCTTTGTTTTTGTGTGCTTTGGATTGGCTTTGAGCCTGAGGTGCTGCTCCATGGGCTTCGGGCGCTGACCTTGATTGCAGGTCTCTTGAAGCTTTACCCCGGCGCGAAACCAACGCTGCCATTTGGATGTCGGGCAATCGTCATGGGCGTGTGTGGGCGAGTATTTTTTGCGGGATGCTGATACTCTATTTGCTCACCTTGCTGCCGAGTTTGTCCGCAATCAGCGGAAGTCTGCAAAACCAGTCAAAATCCTGTTTGGGAGCGGATGTTGTGGTGGATATTTTATTTGCCCATGGAGCAATTGATCCCTCGGTCGCGGCAATTTCATCAAATCTCACGAAGTTGCTGGCATTGTTTGCGGCCATCTCTGGAATCGGCGCCGGCTTTTTTATGGGCAACTCAACAAGTGCTCCAACGGTCTCAGAGAGATCACAGTTTGCCTTTTGGTTTGGCGGCACCGATGTCCATTGTTCTTTTCGTTTTGAGCAACCAAATGGATTACAAATGGACGTTTTTACTGTTTTTGGTTCCGGTCGCCCTTGAGTTGGTGCGCAGGGGTGACGCCTTGAGCCATTTGGCCAAGTTATGGATAGTTGCCATGGTAGTGTATTCCTACTGGACTTTTTCTCGGTGAGGAGTCGCTTCGCAAATGCCTCTCTTGAAGCAATCTGTGATGTGGGCTGGGTTCCTTGTGACCTCAGTCCTAACCGGACACATGTTGAGGGCACGCCGTCACTCCCTATGAAGAAACCCAACATGAACGCGCCAAATTGGCTTTGGGCAGCCATGTTTTTTCTGCCATGGGTGCCCAAGGTTCTTTTCGGGTTGCCATGGTTGATGCTTCAGAATTTCACGGACGGGGTTTTTATCTCGGGTATGCGATGGATTTCAGGGAATTGGTCGATCGAGTCGGGCTGAATTACTACGCGGTGAGGTTCAGCGGGATTTTTCCGGATGCTTGGGCGTTTTCGCTGTTTGGACCGGAGGCTGGGTTGGTGGTGGTGCGGTATGGGTTGGCAGGGGCTTGTTGTGTGGCGCTGTTTGTGTGTTTTCAAAAGCGGTATTCCACAGTCGTGGGGGTCTTGGCGGCGCTGGCTTGGGCGATGAATCCTGCGGCGATCCGGTTTTTGCAAACGGCGTATGTGGATGTGACCGCGTCGTCGTTTTTGTGTATCGGGCTTGCGCTGGCGTGTCTGCGCGGGGTTGGGATTGTTGGAGCGGGGGCTGCGGGAGTGTTGTTCTCGTTGGCGTTTTGGGGTCACCTTCACGCGGCGGTGGCGCTGGTGTTCGCTGGACCGCTTGTGCTCGTGGCTCTTTGGGAGCAGGGAACTAAGCGGGCATTTTTGTTGATGGGGTGGATGCTGGCTGGGTTCCTGGTTCCGACGATCGCTGCGTCGGGGTTTTATTTTTATCAATTCGGTCTTTGGGATTTGACGAGTCCAACTCGGGAACTTCTGAAAACCCTCCGCGACGGCCATATTCCCGCGCCCAAGCTCGAGTGGGTGGAGGTGGTTCGCCATTGCCCGTTTTGGTTGGCATCGGTCCCATTGGCCGCGGCGTTGTGTGTTGTTCCTAACCGCAACCGGTTTCTCTACGCCTGCTTCTTTGCTTTCGCCGGCTACATCGCGTTCCTGTTGTGGGGTGATGTGTTCAATGGGGGGTATTCGCTCTCGTTGTTTTATTACTTTTCCTTTGCCTTGCCGGGTTTTGTTTTTTTGGTCGGGGCGATCATCGGCAATGCCTCGATGGGCGGAAGCAGTTGGAAGGTTCTCGTGGCTGTCGGTGCGGCTTTGTGCGGCCCAGTATTGGCAGTCGGGTGGAACATCACAAACACCCCTTGGTCCCTTGCCGCGTTGGCGATGATCTCTGCGGTGCCGGCGTTTTTTTTGCTTCGCCCGATGGGCCGGTATTTTTTGGTCGCGCTCGGAATTTCCGTGGCCATGGGGCTCACGGCTATCGCTCCCACCAGTCGGCTTGCCTTAGGAAATTACTGGAAAGGGGACGACCTCCCCGTGTTGAGCGCAGCACGGGAACTGGCTGCAATTCTTCCTCGCCATGAGCAAAAGCCATCACCGGTCTTTTTTTGGTATGACGACAAGGTTGGAACTGATCTCCGAATGCTCCAATCGTTCCGCCTGCACGAATTCACAAAGTGGAAGGATGCCGATGGGGCTTATGTTCCATTTCCCGATCCGGAGGGCGGAGGTTCGGTATCCTGGCATGGTGGCGCCGGGGACTTGGTGGTTTTGGCCAACTCGAAGAACGAGTTGCGAACCGCCTTGGATCGGCTGCAGACGTCTGATCGATTGCCCGAAGCGGCACGACAATTCCAAATTCCGGCGGCTTCGCCAATTGCTTATGGCGCACTTTTGTCCTTTGGAGAGCCGCGTTGGAGGGAAGTTTCGAGTTTGCTGGATCGACTCGAATACCATCGCAAAGCCAAGGTCTCCGAATCAAACCGTTTGGAATTCCTTACGGGGCCACGCAAGTGGAATCGTGCTGTGATTGTGCCATTGCCTGAACTCTCCGAAGGACAGGCCCTGCGAGTGGTTCTCAAGGTTTTGAAGGGGGCCCTGGCGGTGGACATGGCGGAAGGCGATCGAAATGCCCCTGGGGACCAGACTCGCATTGTTTCCCGGGCGAATATGCCGGTGGAGATTTTTCTTGAGCCTTCCAAGGCGGCTGTTCCCGATCGACTTCGAATCCGGAACGCTTCTCCGCACGGCGTCCGCTCGAGGGCCCGCATCGTTGATGTTTCTGTGGTGGAGACGATCCGTTAGATTTTTATCGTATGGGCAACCCAGAACCGCTTTTCACAATCGTCACTCCCACCCTGAATGCCTCGGGCACGGTGGAGGAGGCGATTTCGAGTGTGTTAATTCAGGGGGTGCCTTGCGAGCATCTGGTGATGGATGGCGGGTCGAGTGATCGGACGGTTGAGATCGCATCGAGTTTTCCGCAATGCACGGTGCACAGCGGGCGCGATCGTGGGCTCTACGATGCGATGAACCGCGGGGCGTTTTTCGCGCGCGGGGAGTGGTTGGTTTTTTTGCAGGCCGATGACTGGTTGCCGGATGGAGCGCTTGCGGCATGGCAGGAGGCGATCGAGGCGAATCCTGATGCCGAAGTCATCACCGGTTCGGCCGAGGCGGTGCGCTCGGTGGGTGATGGGATGGTGGAACTCGAGTGGCGGCGGGCGGAGGCGGGGAGAAGGCCTTGAAGGCCGAGATCCTTGCTTTGGGCGAGCCGATGCTGAATGCGCGGGCGATTCGCAAGAGCATTTTCAAAAAAGTTGGTCCGTTCGATTTGGCCTACTCGCTGGCCTCGGATCGGGATTTCCTCCTCAAGCTTGCCATGGCGGAACTGCCGTGTGTGGCTATCGAGGCGATGACCTACCGCTACCGTTGGCACGAGGGGTCACGCACGATGAATTCGGGGAATTCCCTCAGTCGCCGGCTCACGGCGGAAAATCTGGCAATCGCCCGCAAGCACTTGGCTGATCCCTCGTGGGGGGCCGAGGACAAACGGGCCCTTGCTGTGTGGCATTCCCGTCAATCTGTCCAAGCCGCGATGTGCGCGATCGAGGCATTTGATCCGGTGGGATTTTTGAGTGTCATCCCCGCCGCGATGAGGCGTGATCCGACGTGGGTGCTCGCTTTCGTGAGTGAGTTTGCGAGGTGTTTTATGAGGTGGCTGCAAAGAGGCTTTCGCACGAAATCCCAACTCAGTCGCCCGTAGGTTTCGCAAGAACAGATCGATCAAAAACCACAGAGTGAATTTCCTTGCCCGGTTGGTTTGTCAGGGCGCTTGAAAAGTCCACGACCCGAAAACGAGGACCGTTCCAATCGACCATCAAAGCGAAGCTGTCCTGGGTGTCCTGAAATGCCCCTTGCAGTTCGGGGTAGTTCATTCCGAGAACGGACAACCTCGCCAAAAACTCTGTTTTCGAGAGAGTGTGGTTGTCAGTGCCGCCGACATGATAAACCCCGCCAGGCTTCGTCAGGCGCCCGGCATTTTCAATCGTCGGTTTTTTTGAAAAAATCCCCGGAGTGCAGGTCAGTAGCATGATAAAAACGGCTGCGGCCAGAAGAGGGGTGGCATTTGTTTGTAGGTGGGCGCGCACCTCGGGTTCAGTTGACTGGATAGCACAAGCCTTGGCCGCAATTTTACAGAGGTCGAAAAAAGCAGCCATGCCAAGTCCGCACAGGAGAAAAACAATCGGCATCGTCACCGCATAGGGTCGGGAGCCCGCATCCCATGGAGGCGCAAAGGGCATGGATAAAAAAATCCCCGCGAGGGCCGCAAAAATCCAGCCTCGCTGCTCGGCAAGCGAGCGTTGAAAAGCCAGCGCGGCTAATCCAGCCAAAGCCAAGAGTGAGCCGACGCCGACGAACCTGATATCCTTGTCGAATCGGAAAAAGAACCCCTTCGGCCAAAGATACTCAAAAGTTCGAAGGGAACCCGTCAACAAAAGGGAAGGATTCTCTCGCAGGAGACGCTTATTTTCCTCCATCACTTGAGCTGGATCTCCTTTTCCCCCGTTGTGGCTCTTTGACCAATCGCTCACGGTAAGAAGTCCGTTCAGTGAAAAAGCAAAATTCTGGTAGGCCGGACTCGAGCCTTTGTAAACGAGCGCCGAGGCGAGGGAGTTTGTTCCCAAGCCGGTCACCATCGCAAAGCCTGCGGCTGTGGCCACGAATGCCAATCGCCGCAAGTTGCCCAGCCCCCCACCGAATTTCACTACACAAAAAACCGCCAGCGCGGGCAGCACAAACATCGCTCCCGGACGGGTCGCCATTCCTGTGGAAAAAAGAAACAACCCAGCCGCACAAATGCCGAACCGTTTGTCCCTCGCCCCAACAATAAAGAGGCCCGTTGCCAGCAGCCCGAGAGGCAGGCCGAGATTTTCCGTCATGCACAGCCAGGCGCCATTCAAGCGGAAGTATAACCAGAAAAGGAAAATCACGACGGCCGTTCCTGTGATGCCGCCGAGGGATGAAATAGTGCGGGCCAGGAGGGCGAGGCATCCCAGCACGATGGCGGCTGAAAAAAATTGGACCAAGTGGGCGTTTTCACCCGTCCAATGCATGAGGGCCGATAGAAAAAGCGGGTAAAGAAAGCGCCCGTTGAAACTCGTAGTCGCCACGCCTTGGCGCAGAATTTCGAAGGCCTGGGTGAAATGCATGTTGGCGTCCGACAAGGGAAGGAGTCCTCCGACGAGAAACCATGGATGCGAAGCGCCAAGAACCGCGAAGTATTCATGGCAAATCCAGGCTGGCAGCACGGCTCCCGCAGGGAAGAGCAAAATCGCTCCGGTCCGTCCACCGCCCGCCAGCAAGGCTACGGAAAAGCTCCACGCCAGAGGCAGGCCGCCCCCTGTAAAAAACCCATCCGCAACACAGCCCGGCCACAGAAGCATGCCCAGCGTGACAAACCCTGCGATTGCCGCTCCAAGACCCGCTGCCAATCGGGGCTTTAGAGGTTGGAGTTGCGCGGCACCGATACCGGAAGATGCAAAAGCCGCCAGAAACAGAATCCCCGGCATCCATTCCCTCACGCTCCAAGCAGGCCATCGAACCAGGTAATTCCTTCCTTTTGCTTCTTCCCCGTCACTTGTAGAGAAAAAAATACCTTTCGACCCACTGCGATACCGTCCCCAGCCGGCCAATTCGATGTCTTTTTTTCCGGGAGCAAGAATTGTCAATCCCACACCATCCTCGAGAACCAGAATCTCGTCCTGTGGCAGAAAAACTCTGCCACAGGATTTTTTCATTTCAGGGGGAAACGGGGAGTAAAGCAAAAGCCCCTCCTCCTTTTGTATGTTTGTCAAAGCCGCCTCCTGTATCAGTCCAACTCTGCCGGGATATGCCAGCAGGGCTGCCACGATGAACAGAATGGCGGCGGTCGTAAGCCAGAGGACCGGGGATGGCTTGGGGAAATTGATGCGGGACATTGAATCGAATCTGTGGTTTGGCTTTTTCGGTGAACAGAGGGCGATAGAGAATACTTTTTCATGACCAGCGAAGCAGCAAATGACTCCACCGAGCCGGAAGGATTGAACGAGGTATATTATCAGAGGCTCCGAGACCACTACGGGCAACACGAGAGGTTGCCGGTAACTTCCCGCTACTACCGCAGCCTGCTTGCCCACTATTTGAATTTTCTCATACCGAAATTAGCATCGGTGTTCGAGGTTGGGGTCGGGAGTGGGTATTTGTTGGAGTTGTTGAACGGGGCTCAAAAAGGGGGCTGTGATGTTTCCCCGCAGCAGGCCATCGCTGCAGCCCAGCGGTTGCCGGACGCCAGTATTCACACTACCGCAGGCGAGAGTGGCGTCGGAGGCCAGACCTACGACTGGATCGTCATGGCTGACACAGTGAACGAGGCTGTGGATGTGCAAAAAATGTTTGAAAGCGCTTTGCGGATTTCGCACCCCGGAAGCCGTCTGATCGTGACCTCCATGAATTCACTATGGAGGCCCCTGCTTTCAATGGCCCGCCGGATGGGATTGCGTGTTGCGATGCCTGAGCAAAACTGGCTCACTCCCGATGATGTGCGCGACCTTTTGGAGTTGGCCGGCTGGGAGGTTGTGACTTTCCAGCCGCGGATTTTGTGTCCCTTGCCAGTGCCTGTGTTTGGCTGGGTGGTTAACCGTTTTATTGCACCGCTTCTGCCGTGGTTTTGCTTGACGAACATCGTTGTGGCGCGTCCGGCACCAACTGAACTTGAAAGTGGAAGGGTGTCGGTGGTAATCCCTGCAAGAAACGAAGCAGGCAATATCGAGTCGGCGATCAGAAGGCTGCCTGATTTGGGGGATGATCCCGAGATCGTTTTTGTCGAGGGCGGTTCGCGCGATAATACCTGGGACGAAATATTGAGAGTGCAAAACGCCTACCCGCACTTGAATATCAAAGCCCTCAAGCAACCGGGAAAAGGGAAGGGCGATGCCGTGCGTGTGGGGTTCCAAGCGGCCACCGGCGATATTCTCATGATTCTCGATGCCGATCTGACGATGCCTCCCGAGGATTTGCCGAAATTCCGGGACGCCCTTGTTTCTGGCAAGGCCGAGTTTGCAAATGGCGTTCGTCTCGTTTACCCGATGGAGGGACGTGCGATGCGTTTTCTGAACCTCTGTGCAAACAAGTTTTTTGCAATCGCCTTCGGATGGTTGCTCGGCCAATCCGTGAAGGATACCCTTTGCGGCACCAAGGTGCTGACCCGCGAAGCATATGATCGTATCGCCCGGAACCGATCCTACTTCGGCGAGTTCGATCCCTTTGGCGATTTCGATCTTCTGTTCGGAGCCTCCAAGTTGAACCTGAAAATTCGGGATATTCCCATCCGCTACCGCGACCGAAGCTACGGGGAGACAAATATCAATCGCTGGCGCGATGGCAGTCTCCTGTTCCGAATGCTTTTCTATGCGGCCATGAAGTTGAAATTTCTATAGGCATGGTCCGGTTCCGCCTCTGGAGCGGATTTTCGGTTGATCGATGGTCCCGACCTCCGTTAGGGTCCGAGTTTAATCCATATGGAACAGTCCCTCGCCCTGCGCGAACTTCAAATCGAGCGCAAACATTTTATCATCGAGCTTCGTCAAAATGATCGTGGCCGTTTTCTGAAAATCACGGAAGAGGCCCACGGGCGCCGGAACTCGGTGATCATTCCCAGCACGGGTCTGGATGATTTCGAGACATTGCTCGACGAGGTGTTGACCGCCGGCGAGGAGATCGACTGAGGCGCTTGCCGGGTTGTTTCGATGAACATTCTTGTCACGGGGGGCTGCGGGTTTATCGGCAGCAATTTTATTCGTCAGCGGCTTTTGGAGGAGGGGTCGCCGCTTGGGACGTTGCTGAATCTCGACTTGCTCACGTATGCGGGGAATCCCGCGAATCTTGCCGACTTGGCGGGTGATGCGCGGTATGTTTTTCAGGAGGGGGATATCGGCGACGAGGCGCTTGTGGCGCGGTTGCTCGAGGCGCATGCGATCGATGCGGTGCTGAATTTCGCGGCCGAGTCGCATGTCGACCGTTCGATCGATTCGCCCGAGCCGTTCATTCAAACAAATGTCACCGGCACGCTGCGCCTGTTGAATGCCGTGCGCCGGTATTGGGGCGGCCTCGAGGGAGCCAAGCGCGAGGAGTTTCGGTTCCTGCACGTGTCGACCGACGAGGTCTACGGCACGTTGGCGCCCGAGGATCCGGCGTTCAGCGAATCCACGCCATTCGCGCCGAACAGCCCGTATGCGGCTTCGAAGGCGGCCAGCGACCACTTGGTCCGTGCGTTCCACCACACTTACGGCTTGCCGACATTGACGACGAACTGCTCGAACAATTACGGCCCTTACCATTTTCCCGAAAAGTTGATCCCGCTGATGATCCTGAACGCGCTCGACGGGAAGCCGCTTCCTGTCTACGGCGATGGCCAGCAGATTCGCGACTGGCTCTATGTCGAGGATCATGCGGTTGCCATCTGGCTTGTGCTTCGCAAGGGCCGCCTGGGCGAGACCTACAATGTCGGCGGGTTGAACGAGCGGGCGAATCTCGATGTGGTGAAAACCCTCTGCGCGCTCCTCGATGCCAAGTCGTCGCGGCAGGACGGTGCTTCTTACGAATCCCAGATCACCTATGTCGCCGACCGCCCGGGGCACGATCGCCGCTATGCGATCGACTGCGCGAAAATCCAAGGCGAACTGGGCTGGGCTCCACGCGAGTCGTTCGAGACCGGCCTGGCGAAGACAGTGGATTGGTATCTTGCGAACCGCGCCTGGACCGACGACATCACTCAAAACAGATACAGCCGCGAGCGCCTTGGCGCTGTGAAGTAACCGATGAAACACGACTCCCAACGCCGCGGCATCATCCTCGCCGGAGGTTCCGGCACCCGGCTCTTTCCGCTGACCATCGCGGTAAGCAAGCAGCTCATGCCCGTGTATGACAAGCCCATGGTCTACTATCCGCTCTCGGTGCTCATGCTGGCGGGGATTCGGGAGATTCTGTTGATTTCCACGCCCGACGACCTGCCGCTTTTTCAGCGACTGCTTGGCGACGGATCGCAGTTCGGCATCTCGCTTCGGTTCGCCGAGCAGCCGCGTCCGGAGGGACTCGCGCAGGCCTACCACATTGGCGCGGATTTTGTGGGAGACAAGCCCTCGGCCCTTGTGCTCGGCGACAATATTTTTTACGGCCAGTATTTCTCCGAAGCGGTGGAAAACGCCGACGCGCGCACCGAGGGGGCGACGATCTTCGGCTACCATGTCGCCGAGCCAAGCGCCTACGGCGTGGTCGAGTTTGGGCCCGACGGACGGGTTCTCTCGCTTGAGGAAAAGCCAGCGAAGCCGAAATCCAACTTTGCCGTGCCGGGGCTGTATTTTTATGACCAGCGTGCCGTCGGGATCGCTGCGAATCTCGCGCCCTCTGCGCGCGGAGAGCTTGAAATCACCGATCTGAACCGCCGTTACCTCGAGGAGGGAAGCCTGCATGTCGAGCAACTCGGGCGCGGCACGGCATGGCTCGACACCGGCACCCACGAGTCGCCTCATGGAGGCCGCCGAGTTTGTGAGTGTGATCGAGCGCCGCCAGGGCTTGAAGATCGCGTGTCTTGAGGAGATCGCGCTCCGCAACAAGTGGATCACGCTCACGGATCTCGAGCGTCAGATCGCGCGGCTTGGGAAATCCAGTTACGGAGCCTACCTCAAGCGGCTGCTGAAATAGCCGCAATATCTTTTGGCGGCCGCTGCGGGGTTGCGTTCGCCGCGCGAGAGGGGAATAGTGCGGCGCGATGGGCTTCGAGTTGGAATCGACATATGAACCGAGGGGCGATCAAGGGCGCGCGATCGAGGCCCTGACGCGCTCGCTTGCCACAGGGAATCGGCACCAGACGCTGCTCGGCGTCACGGGGTCGGGCAAGACGTTCACCATGGCAAATGTGATCCGCGACACTGGGAAGCCCACGCTGATCATGTCGCACAACAAAACGCTCGCGGCGCAGCTTTACAGCGAATTCAAGCAGTTCTTCCCGAACAATGCGGTCGAGTATTTCGTGAGCTACTTCGACTACTACCAGCCCGAGGCTTATATCCCGCGGTCGGACACCTATATCGAGAAGGATTCGTCGATCAACGAGGAGATCGAGCGCCTGCGCTTGTCGGCGGTGAGTTCGCTGCTGACGCGGCGCGACACGATCATTGTGGCTAGTGTGTCGTGCATCTACGGCCTCGCCTCGCCGGATGATTTTCTTCAAATGCTGGTCACGATCCGCCCCGGCGAGCAACTTTCGCGCGAGGCGTTTCTGTCGCGGATCGTCGAGATGCTCTACGAGCGGAACGATATCGAATTCGCGCGCGGCAGGTTTCGTGTGCGCGGGGATGTGGTCGAGGTGTTTCCGGCGCAGAACGAGGACGAGGCGGTGCGGGTGGAATTTTTCGGCGACGAGATCGAGCGCATCAGCTTGGTGGATCCGCTGACAGGGCATGTGGGGGGCACGCTGAAGACATTCACGCTTTTTCCCGCCAAGCAATTCGTGACCCCGCACGACAAGTTGCGCGGCGCGCTGGCGGGAATCCGCTCGGAACTCGAGGAGCGCGTGGCATCCTTCGAGCGCGACGGGAAGTTGCTCGAGGCCCAGCGCATCCGCATGCGGACGGAGTTCGATCTTGAGATGATGCAGGAGATGGGGTTCTGCAGCGGGATCGAGAACTATTCGCGCCATTTGAGCGGCAGGCCGCCGGGGTCGCGTCCCTACACGTTGCTCGACTTTTTGCCTGAGGACCACTTGGTGTTGATCGACGAGTCGCATGCCACGGTGCCGCAGATCGGGGCGATGTATTCCGGGGACAGGTCGCGCAAGAGCGTGCTGGTCGAGCATGGGTTTCGTTTGCCCAGCGCGCTGGACAACCGTCCATTGAATTTCGGGGAGTTCATGCAAATGGCCAATCAGTTGGTCTATGTGAGCGCCACTCCTGGGAAGTTCGAGATCGCGAACAGTGTCGTTGGCAACACGGCTTGGATCGAGAATGCCGAGAACAAATTCGGCGAGGGCGGGGTTGACTGGACGAGGTTTTCGGATGCCGTCGAGCCATTGGATGTGACCACGAGTGGCATGCCACTGGTGGTGCCGCAGATCATTCGTCCCACGGGCCTGCTTGATCCGGTGATCACTGTGCGTCCGCTCAAGGCGCAGATCGACGAGACGATCGAATTGTGCCGGCGCAGGATCGAAGTCGGCGAGCGGGTATTGATCACGACACTGACGAAGCGCACGGCTGAGGATTTGGCCGACTATCTGCGCGAGATCGGGCTGAAGGTGCGGTATCTGCACAGTGATATCGACACGATCGAGCGGGTGGAGATTTTGCGCACGCTGCGCTCCGGGGATTGCGATGTGCTGGTGGGGATCAATCTGCTGCGCGAGGGGCTCGACCTGCCGGAGGTCTCGCTGGTGTGTATCCTCGATGCCGATAAGGAGGGGTATCTCAGAAGCAAGACGAGTCTCATCCAGACGTCAGGCCGCGCTGCGAGGCATGAGAACGGCGAGGTGGTCTTGTTCGCCGACACAGTCACCACCAGCATGAAGGCGTTGTTGGAGATATCGACTGCCCGGCGCAAGCGTCAGGATGCCCACAACAAGCAGCACGGCATCGTGCCCAAGAGTGTGGTGCGAGCGGTGCAGGAGAGCTTGCATGTGGTGATCAAGGGCGCCGAGACGCACGCCGGCAGCTTGCGCGAGGATCCGTCGGTGTCGTTTGATGCGGCGGGTTTGATTGCCGAACTGGAACGCGACATGGCCGAGGCTGCAGCGCGTCTGGAATACGAGCGTGCCGCGCTGTTGCGTGATCAGATCGCCGAGTTGAAGAGCGGCACGGCGCCCGATGGCATGGCGCTTCCGTCGGGACGCAGGAAAGCGAGTTATCCCAAGCCGAGCCGCAAAAAGCGCGGGTGAGATTTGTTTTTCTTGCGGAGCGAGTAGTCGAAAGCCGTTTCGGTTACTGCTACGGGGTGGGGCGGGGGTTGGCGCGGTTGAGAGCGCTGACGATGGCGTGGATCGAGGCGAGCTCGATGTTGGTGTTGCTTCCGGCGCCGTGGAATGTGCGGCCGGTGGGGGTTTTTATTTCGATGTAGGAGACAGCTCGGGCATCCGCACCAGCTCCCAGCGAGTGCTCGGAGTAGTTGAGGATTTCGAAGGGGGAGGGTGGTCTGGCCGAGGGCATCGACGAAGGCCGCGATGGGGCCGTTTCCCGAGCCGCGCACGGTGGTGTCCTTCGCATCGACCGTGAGGTCCGCCTCGATGGTGACTCGATCGGTGCGTTCGATGGCGCGGAAGTCGCGGAGCGAGATGGCGCCGCTGGTGACAAAGTAAGTTGAGTGGAAGAGGTCGAGGATTTCCTGGGCCTCGAGTTCGGTGCCTTTTTCATCCGAGACGGCATTGATGATGCGGCCGAGTTCCTTTTGGAGAGATTTGGGGAGTTGGTAGCCGAATTCCTTTTCGAGGACATAGGCCACGCCGCCTTTGCCTGATTGGGAGTTGATGCGGATGATCGCCTTGTAGCTGCGGCCGATATCGGCGGGGTCGATGGGAATGTAGAGGACGTCCCAAGGTTTACCGGGAGTTTGTTTTTCCCAGGATTTCTTGATGGCGTCCTGGTGGGAGCCGCTGAAGTGCAGTGAAGGCAAGGTCGCCGGCGTAGGGGTGGCGGGGGTGGACCTCCATGCGGGTGCAGCGTTCGTAAACCTCGCGGATGTCGTTGAGTCGGCTGAGGTCGAGATTCGGGTGGATGCCGTGGGTGTAGAGGTTGAGGGCGACGGTGGTGATGTCGAGATTGCCGGTGCGTTCGCCCACGCCGAAGAGGGTGCCCTCGACGCGATCGGCTCCCGCGAGGAGACCGAGTTCCGTGGCTGCAGTGCCGGTGCCGCGGTCGTTGTGGGTATGGAGAGAGAGGGTGGTGAGGTGGCGGCGGGTGAGATGACGTGACATCCACTCGATCTGGTCCGCGTGGATGTTCGGCGTGGCGTATTCGACGGTGGCCGGGAGATTGAGGATGATTTTGTTGTCCTCGGAGGGTTGCCAGACATCGGTGACCGCCTCGCAAATCTCGAGGGCGAAGTCGAGTTCGGTGCTGGTGAAGCTCTCCGGCGAGTATTCGAGGCGGATGTGCGATCCGTCGGCGAGGAGGGGTTGCATCTTTTCCTTGAGGAACGACACCGCGTGGGTGGCGATGGCCGTGATCTGCTCGCGGGAGGCGGCGAAGACGTATTCCCGCTGTTTCGGAGAGGTTGAGTTGTAGAGGTGGAAGATGATGTTTTTCGCTCCGCGCAGGGCCTCGAGCGAGCGCAGGATGAGATCCTCGCGGCATTGGCAGAGGATTTGGATCGAGACGTCGGCGGGAATGCGCTCTTCCTCGATGAGGCGGCGGCAGAAATCGAACTCGATCTGCGAGGCCGAGGGGAAGCCGATTTCGATCTCCTTGAATCCGATGCCGACGAGCATGTCGAAATACTCGAGTTTTTCCTCGACGCTCATGGGCTGGGCGAGCGCTTGATTGCCATCGCGGAGGTCCACGCTGCACCAAGTTGGGGCGTGGGTGATCGAGCGGTTCGGCCACTGGCGGTCGGGAAGATCGATTCGGGGGAAGGGCCGGTATTTGGTGACGGGCGGGTGTTGCATCTGAAGACCGGAATTTAACATTCTTGCTCGTGGAGCCAAGTTGCAATCTCGTGCGGTTTTTGCCTTGTGAACGAGTGTGAATCGTTTTAACCCATGCGGTGTTCCCAATGATCCTATGAAAAAACAGAATCCATTCTCTTTATACTGGTTGGTTTGCAGTGTGCTGAGTGCCGCTCTCCTTGCGTCGTCCTCTTATGCGGCGGAGGGGATGAAGCGCGGGGTGATTGTGGTCACGGGTGTGCAAGGCGGTGTGCTGTTCACCAAGCCCGGTGATTCCGAGCCCAAGCCGTTGAAAAAAGGCGATGTGCTGCGGCAAGGCGCCACCATTCTCACCGGCAAGGGGGCTGTGGCGGATTTGGCGTTTTCCAATGGGTCGGTGATGCAGGTGACCGAGGGGTCGAAATTCGTGATTCAGGAGTTCATGCAGGTGCCTGATGAATTGAGCGCGCAAGAGTTTGAGAATCTTGAAGCCGAACCGACCACATCCGAGACGTCTGTATTTCTCGATTTTGGAGATGTAATCGCGGATGTCAAAAAGCTGAACAAAGGCTCTTCGCTTCAAGTAACCACGCCGCTTGGCACGGCGGGTGTGCGCGGCACGGCGTTTCGCGTTGCTGCCAGGCGCGGGCCAGACGGGCGTCCGCAGCAGGCGCAGTTGAGTGTGGCGAGGGGGCAGGTGAATTTTGGTTCGCCCGGCGGACAGCAGGTTTCTGTGAATGCCGGATTTTCCAGCACGCTTGGAGCAGGGGGTGCACAAGGAGATGCCTCCAATGCACCCACGGCGAGTCCTACGGGAGTGGATGCCGGGATTCTTCAAGCCGCTGATTCGTTGCGGGCATCGGTGGATGCGGGCGTTGTCGAAACGATGAACGCAGCACCAATCAGCACTGTGACAACCGAACAGCAACAGGCGATCGAACAGGCTGCGACACAGGGGGAGGATGCCGTCACTGAGACTGTCTCGCGCCTTGTGACCGACTCGCCCGAGCAAGCAGCGGGAATCGCCGAAGCGGCAGCCGAACTTGTTCCCGGGGCGGCTTCGAGAATTGCCGCCGCTGCGGCAACGGCCTCGCCTGGCAATGCTGTTCAAATCGCCGCGGTGGTCGCGTCGGTTGTCCCACCCTCTGCGCCAGCGGTTGCTGCTGCCGTGTCCAGCGTCAATGCAAGTGCGGCCCCTGCGATTGCCGCAGCGGTTGCCAACACGGTGCCGACATTGACCCCGCAAATCGCAGCGGCAGTAGTGTCGAGTGTTCCACAATCCACACTTGCCGTGGCGCAGGCGGTTGCTGCGGCGCAGATCCAGCAGGCCGACCAGATCGCTGATGCCATCTCTCAAACTGGGGGCGGGCTTGACGCGGATGCGGTGAACAACGCTGTTCAGCAAGGTGTGCAACAATCCACCGGAACCGGTGGCGGCACCGGAGGTCAGGTTGCGCCGCCCGCTTCTTCCGAGGCCTCAAGAAATCCCGTTGTTCCACCAGCGACCCCAACGCCTACTCCAGTGCCAACTCAGACACCCACGCCGGCGCCTACGACTACCCCAACGCCAATCCCAACGCCAATCCCAACGCCAATCCCAACGCCAATCCCAACGCCAATCCCAACGCCAATCCCAACGCCAATCCCAACGCCGACTCCAACTCCCACGCCTGAACCAACGCCAACTCCCACGCCAATCCCAAGCGGTATATGAGAAAAATCTTTGCTCTGTTGTTCTGTTGTTTTGCAGGAATGTTGAGTGCCGCCGATCCGGTGGAGTTTTCCGTCGGGGCGTTTGCGTTTGAGCGTCCGTCGGGGTGGCAGTGGATTGTTCCTTCGAGCACGATGCGGAAGGCGCAGTTGAATGTGCCCGGCGACAGCGGAGATCCTGCGGAAGTCACGTTTTTCCACTTTGGCCAGGGGCAGGGCGGCGGGGTTCAGGCGAACGTCGATCGCTGGTTCGGGCAGTTCCAGGATGCCAAGACATCGCAGGAGGAACAAACGGTCAACGGGGTGCGTGTGGTATTTGTCACAGCCGAGGGCACATTTTTCAGCGGAATGCCTGGAGGTCCGCTGACGCCAAAGACTGGATATGGGCTCCGCGGGGCGATTTTGGAGGATGCGGTCGCGGGGGATGTCTTTGTGAAAATGACCGGGCCTGCGGGGTTGGTTGTTTCAGTGACTGAGGCGTTTGATGCCATGGTGCGCGCCGCTGCGGAGTCGAAGCGGTAGCGTTGTTTTCAGGGGAGCCGAGGGTTTTCGGACGCGACCTCGCCGTCGTGGAATCTGGTGGTGAGGGTTTGTTGGTTGGCGGCGTCTTTTGCGCTGCGGAGGATGGTGCCGTCGGGCGCGAGGGTGATCGTGTAGCCGCGTTCGAGAGAGGCTGCGGGGCTGAGGGCGTTGAGGAGTCCGTGGAGGCGTTGCAGGTTCGCGGCGTGTTGTTCGAGGCGGGTTTTGGCGGCGCGTTGGATTTTCGAGGAGGAGGTCTCGAGGGAGTGTCGGAATTGGGTTAAAATGCGGTCGGGATTTCGTTTTTCCAGCGAGTGGATATGGCTGGAGAGTTCGAGCCTGAGATCGCGGAGGGTTGACTCGGTGCAGGTGGTCAACGCCTCGTTCATGTGGTCGAGGGTGAGGAGGTGATCGCGGAGGACGCGGCGGGGTTCGAGGAACAGCGCGGTGCGGGGGAGGGATTCGAGAAAGGCGCGAAGGGATTGGAGGCGCGTGGTGACGGGAGTTGACAGGCGGGATTTGAGTTGGGCGAGACGGTCGAGAATTTCCGTGGAATCGGTCGAGATGATCTCAGCGGCGGCGCTGGGGGTGGGTGCGCGGAGGTCTGCAACGAGGTCGCAGATGGTGAAATCGATTTCGTGTCCAACGGCGCTGACGATTGGAATGGGCGAGGCGGCGATGGCTCGGGCGAGAGCCTCCTCGTTGAATTCCCAGAGGTCTTCCAGGCTTCCTCCGCCACGGGTCAGGACAAGGAGATCAACGGACGCCCCGAGTGCAGTGGCTTCATCCGAGAAGAAACGAATGCCCTCGGCGAGTTCGGCGGCAGCGCCACGGCCTTGGACTCTGGCGGGATAGATGAGGACCTCGATGCCGCGTTGCCTGCGGTGGAGAACATGGAGGAAGTCGCGGATGGCGGCGCCGGTGGGTGAGGTGATGACACCGATACGGCGTGGGAATCGAGGGAGGGCTCTTTTTCGTTCCTGCGCAAAGAGGCCCTCGGCGTGGAGGCGCTTTTTGAGTTCCTCGAAGCGGGCCTGAAGCGCGCCGACTCCGACGGGTTCCACACGGCGGACGATGATTTGGTAGACGCCGCGCGTTTCGTAGACCGTGAGTTGTCCTGACAGTCGAACATGCGCGCCGTCGCGAAAGTCCATGCCTTTGAGTTGGGAGGTCTGACCGGCAAAAAGAGCGCAGGTGATTTGTGCTCCGGCGTCCTTGAGTGTGAAGTAGACGTGGCCCGAATTTTGTTTGCGGAGGTTCGAGACCTCGCCTTCGACTTGCACGTTGCCGATGCGGTCCTCGAGAGAGAGAGCGGACTTGGCGTGTCAGTGCCGTGACGGTGAGCACGAGGGGCTCGTCCTTTTTTGGTGCCGGCTTGTTCGGTGGCGGGGTTCCGCGCAGGTCGAAGCTGAGTTGCATGGAGGGAATGAAACGCAGGAATCGGCCGATGGCCAATGCCAAAGCGGCTATGAGGAGTCCTTATCGCCCGAGAGAGTGGTCACGATGCGAGTCGCTAGGGCAATGCTGAAACCCTGCAGTTCCGCGATGTCTGCGGGAGTGAGTGATTTGATGCGGTCCACCGAGCCGAAGGTTGCGAGGAGAAGTTGTTTTCGCTTCGCGCTGACGCCCGGGATGGCGTCGAGGAGGCTCTCGCGCACGCGTTTTTTCAGTAGCAGGCTGTGGTAGCCATTGGCAGTGCGGTGGGCCTCGTCGCGGATGCGCTGGAGGAGGCGAAGGGCGCCGTTGTCCTCCGGCAGGCGCATGGGGAGCGGGCGTCCGGGGCGGTGGATTTCCTCGAATTCCTTCGCGAGGCCGATGATCGGGAGCGAGCGCAGGCCGAGGCGTTGGAGTTCCTCGCAGGCGCTGGAAAGTTGGCCGCGCCCACCGTCGACAATCACCAGATCCGGCAGTGTGGCGGGTTCGCCGTCCTTTGACGGGCTGCGGAGAATGCGGCTGTAGCGGCGTCGCACGACTTCGGCCATGCTGGCGAAGTCGTCCTGGTGGGCGACTCCCTTGATGCGGTAGGTGCGGTAGCCAGCGCGATCGGGCACGCCGTCGCGGAATCGGACCATGGAGGCGACAATGTGGGTCGACGAGATATTTGAGATGTCGAAGCACTCCATGATGCGCGGGGGAGACGAAAGAGCGAGGGCATCGCGCAGGGCCAGGATGTCGGCCTCGGGATTGATGGTGGTGGGAAGTGATTTGCGCGTGAAGCGAACCATGGGGCGGGTGGTGGTCTTCAGGTCTTGGAGGATGTTGCGGAGCTGGGCCGCTTTTTCGAATTCCATCTTTTCCGCCGCCTCCTTCATGGCGCGTTCGATGTCCTCCACGGTGTCGCGGCTTTTTCCCTCGAGAAACGCGCAGGCCTCCTCGACGCGGGCGAGGTATTGATCGCGGGTGACCTTGCCGACGCATGGGGCGCTGCAATTTTTGATGACATGGTCGAGGCAGTGCTTGTATTCGGCCTCGCCGGGCTCCGCGGCGCGGCAGGAGCGGAGGCCGAAGGTTTTCACCATGGTGTCCAGCGTAGAGCGGAGAGCTCCGGCGTGGGCGAAGGGGCCGAAATATTTCGCTCCATCCTCCTTCCGCAGGCGGGTGAGCGAGAAGCGAGGGAAGGGGTCAGCGAGATGCACGCGCACGAGGAGGAAGCGTTTGTCGTCGCGGAAGCTGATGTTGTATTTCGGACGGAATTCCTTGATGAGGCGACCCTCAAAGAGGATGGCCTCCGCCTCGCTGCCCACGACGTGGTATTCGAGGTCCCAGACGCTTTCGATGAGGGCGCGTGTTTTGAGGTCCGCCGAGCCTTTGCGTGAGGGCATGAAGTAGCTGCCCACGCGCTTGCGGAGGTCGCGGGCCTTGCCCACGTAGATGACGTGGGAGAGGCGGTCCCGCATGACATAGACGCCCGGCTTGTGAGGCATGTCACGGAGGAGTTTTGAAAATCCGCGCGAGGCTTGGTGGTGCTCATTCGGCGGGAATGATGCCGTGTGGCTGGGGAATCCGCAATGTGCGGGAGGATTACTTGCCGTAGCGTTCGCGCCACATGATGCGGTAGTGGCGCATCTGGTCCACGATGCAGTCGCGAATGCGGAAGACGTGGCGGCGGGCGGTATTCGCGCGGCGGCGGTCGAGCAGGCCGGCCTCCTCGAGATTCGTTGCCGCCTCGAGGGCGTCATTCGCGGCCTTGGCGGCGCGCTTGAGGTAGGCGATGGTCATGCCGATCTCGGAGGTCTCGTGCCCGCAGAGGGCGGCGGCGAGCTTGGCACCGCAGACCGCCGAGCGCGTGGCGAACCTGACGGCCTCGGGATGCTCGCGGAGATCCTCGCGTTTTTCAAAAAGGGTATTGATCCAGCGGTGCAGGCGAAGCGTGTCCTCGTAGGCGGGGGACTGGGTGAACTCGTCGAACTCCTCGTCGTATTCCTCCTGCTCGCTGTCGGTGAGGAATTCCATGGCTTCGCCGAGAAATTCCTCGACCTCCTCCTGGTCTTCGACGGCAGCCTCGAAAACGTTCCACCCCATTTCCTCGGCGATGATCTCGTCGCGGTCCGGGTGGTCGAGGTAGTTCTCGAGAAGTTGGAAGTATTTCTCGGTGTTTTTGTCCTGTTGCTGGAGGAAACGTTCCCAGGTGTATTCGTCCCAGACTTCTTCCGGCGGAAACTCGTGCTCGTCGGCCATTACAAAACGGCTAATGCAAGGCGTCCGCCGCTGCAAAGGATTTTTCCACCTGAAGGCGGAGTTGGCCGCAGGCGGCGGCAATGTCGTGGCCTTTCTCGCGGCGGAGGGTGGCATCGGTTCCCGCGCGTCGGAGGATGTCGAGAAACTCCTCCTGTCGGTCCTCGGCGGGGCGTTCCCACTCGAGGCCCTCCACGGTGTTGTAGGGAATGAGGTTCACTTTCGCGCCCACGCGGCGGGCCTGTCGGGCAAGGAGGCGGGCTTGCTCCAGCGAGTCATTGATGTCGCGGATGAGGATGTATTCGAAGGTGATCTTTTGTTTTTTGCTCCGCACGTAGTCTTCGCAGGCGGAGAGGAGTTCCTCGATGGGGTATTTGCGGTTCACCGGCATGATGAGGCTGCGCACATCGTCCGTGGCGCCGTGGAAGGAGATTGCGAGGCGGACTTGGAGGGGCTGGGCGGCGAGGTCACGGATGCGCGGGACGAGTCCCGAGGTCGAGACGGTCATGTGGCGCGCGCCGATGCCGACGCCCCAAGAGGCATTGAGGATGCCGATGGCGCGGATGAGATTTTCGTAATTCGCCATGGGTTCGCCCATGCCCATGAAGACGATGTTGTTGATTTTTTCCCCCGAGAGGGCCTCGACTTGGAGGAACTGGTCAACGATCTCGCCGGCGGTGAGGTTGCGTTTCCAGCCATCGAGGCCGCTTGCGCAGAATTTGCATCCGTAGGCACACCCGACTTGGCTCGAGACGCAGATGGTGCGGCGGTCGGAGGCATCGCCGTAGAGGGCGGGAGAAGCTGGAATGAGGACGCTTTCGATGAGTTGGCCGTCGTGGAGGCGAAAGAGGAATTTGCGTGTCGTGTCGCGGGAACCGGTCTCGCGAATGCTCTGCAGGAGGTGCGGCGGGAATTTCGCAGCGAGGGTCTCGCGCAGGGAAGCGGGGAGATTTTTCATTTCCTCCCAGGAGCGAATGCGTTTTTGGAAGAGCCACTCGAGGATTTGAGCGGCGCGGTAGTTGGGTTGACCGCATTCGGTCATGAGCGATTCCCAATCGGATTTGGTAAGGGCTAGGGCTTCCATTGATATTTAGTCTCGGCGGGACCAGCGGTCGCGGTCCGAAAAGAGGATGCACTCGCCGTCAATCGGCAACGGGGTGAAGACTGGCAGAGGGAAGCCGGTGACAACGGGGGGGCGGGTAATTTGGAGGACCCAGTCGGTGTAGGGGCCTTTGTAAATCTCGGTGAAGAGGCGGCGGTTGCCGGTGAGCGGGGTGAGGTAGAGTCCGGTGATGGCGTTTCCAAGCACGCGGTAGTCGCTGATGCGATTGAAGTCCTTGATGGTTTGAGGGAGGAGGAGTGATTTGCGCTGGGCATACCACGCGACGGCCCATGGCATATCGGAGGCGATGACTTCATCGGTGTCATACCACTCACCGAGAATCGCGATGAATGGTGGCACGTAGGGAGGCCATTGGACAGGGGGTTTGTTGGCCAGGAGGGTGTTCCACATGGGGAGGCCGCAGAGAAGGATGAGCGCGGTCGGGAAGGCGATGCGGGGATGGGGGAGGGGAAGCTTCGCGACCTGACCCCATAGAAATGCCACGCCGTAGAATACAAAGAGAGGCAGGAAGAGGATGTGGAGGTTGTTTGGCGAAAGCGCGCCGCTTGTTCCCGCGATGATCATGCCGAGGGTCGCGCAAAGCCACATGACAAGAAGGGGCCAGCGGAAGCGGTTTGCCGCAGGGGAATCGAAGCGGTGCAGGAGCGAGATGAAAAACACAACGGCGGCGATGTTTGTTCCAAGCAAGGCGAAGAGTGAGTCCGCATGGGTGGCGAGGTTGTCTTGGAATCTGGCGAGGAGTTTGGTGGCCGTGGCGGCGGGAGGATTGTAGAGGTTCCGCATGTAGCCGGTCTCTGTGGTGTTCGCGGGTGCGACGAGTTCGTAGACGGCGAGGCCGAATGCGCTGCCCGAGACCGAGTGGTTGCGGACGAGCCACGGAGTGACGACGAGGACGATCGCGATGATGCCCACACCGATCGACGGCAGGCGTGGCTGGAAGAATCGGGAGATGAAAAAAATCCAGCCAGGCAGAATCCAAGCAGCGGCGGAGTGGGTGAGCACAAGGAGGCCCATGCAAAGGCCCGCACCGGCGAGGAGCAACAGTCTGCGTGGGGAGGAGAGCGAGGCGGCGGTGGATTTCAATGACAGCCAAGTGGCGGCACTGAAGAAAAGGAGGCCAAGGGGCTGTGGCAGGCCAGAGATCGAGAACTGCCAGAGCAGGTCGGTGGCCAGGAGAACTGCCGTGCCGAGGAAGGCGACGAATGGCGAAAATAGGCGCAACGCGACGAGATACCAAAGTGCCAGAGCGGCGAGAAATATGAGAATGCCGAATGCCGCAATCGCGCGGTCACCAATGTAGATGATGTCGGTGGGGGAGAGTTTCCAGTGTGGCTCGACGAGTTTCAGTGGGATGCTGTTGAGCAGGGGGTTGAGGGGTGCGTGGAAGAAGTCGGGGAAGTTGCCTTGGGGAATTGGTTTGCCGGAGGTTTCGAGTTGCCAGAGGGCAAGGGGACGGATGTAGGCGGTGGAAAAGCCTTTGCCCTCGGCGATGTGGCGGGCGATTTGGGCCTGATCCATGGCGGTGGCTGAGGAAAGGCCGCGACATTGGAATGCCATGTAAATGACGGCGAAGAGGATTGCAGCGCCGAGGAGATAGGCGGGTGCGAAGCGATATGCAGGGGACGTGGGAGGCGGTGGCTTGGGGAGTTCGGAGGGAGCGGGGGAGGGCTCGGGCTGGAGTGCAGGCTCGGCGGAGAGTGATTTTTTGGTTCTGGGAGTTCGCGTGGTTTTTTTTGTGGATATGGAGGTGCTGAGTTTGGCTTTTTTTCTGGGCTTCGCTTTTTTTGTGTCCTCGGACTCTGAGACTGGCTCGGGCGATGGCTCGGGCGATGGCGTTGGATTACTTGCCCCGCTTGAAGGCTCGGTGGGTTGGTCTGGCATGGGGGTCAGCGGGGGTTGCGCTTGAAAATGTTCAATTCTTTAAGCCTGCGGTGGAGTGTGCGGCGGCTGATGCCAAGGAGTGTGGCTGCTTTGCTGCGGTTTCCTCTGGCATCCTCGAGGGCACGCAGGATGAGAGAGGTTTCGGATTCCCTGAGATTCAACGCGTGGTCGTGCAGGGGTTGGCTTTTATCAAACGAAGGCTGTGGGTTTGGAACGAGCGAGCCGTTTCTGACTGAGGCAGGAAGGTCGCGCAGGGTGATTTCCTTTCCCGAAGCCATGACTACTCCGTGTTCGATGGCGGTGCGGAGTTCGCGGACATTTCCAGGCCAGTCGTATTCGAGGAGGCTGTGCGTGGCCTCGAGGGAGAGTGGTCGCACCGGCTTGCCGTTCTCAAGCGCGGCGTCCTTGAGGAATGCCTCGATCAGTAGCGGGATGTCGACCTTGCGGTCGCGCAGTGGGGGCATGGTGAGGGGAACGACATGGAGACGGAAAAACAGGTCGTCGCGGAATTTTCCCTCCGAGACGAGTTTTGCGAGATCTTTGTTGGTGGCGGCGACGAGCCGGACATCGGCGGTGATAGTCTGGGAGCCGCCCACGCGCTCGAAGGTGCGCTCACCGAGAACGCGGAGAATTTTTACTTGGGTCGTGTGATCTATTTCGCCGATCTCGTCGAGGAACAGCGTGCCGCCCTTGGCTTGCTCGAAGCGACCGATGCGGCGTTCGAACGCGCCGGTGAACGCGCCTTTTTCATGGCCGAAGAGTTCGCTGGCGAGGAGTTCCGGGGTCAATGCCGCGCAGTGGACGGCAATGAACTTCTCATTGGCCCGTGGGCTGAGGTGGTGGATGGCATGGGCGGCGAGTTCCTTGCCGGTGCCGCTTTCGCCTTGGATGAGAACGGTGGCTCGGGAGGGGGCGACTTGCTTGATGGTCTCGAACACCGCGACCATGGCGGGGGAGCGGCCGATCATGCCTTCCACGGTGTTTTGCTTTTCTACTTTCGAGCGGAGTTCCTTGTTTTCGCGAGAGGTGTCGCGCTCGCGAAGGGCCCTCTTGATGAGCAACTCCAGGCGATCGATGTTCACCGGCTTGGTGACGAAATCATATGCTCCACGCTTCATGGCCTCGACGGCGGTGTCTACCGAGCCGTAGGCGGTCATCATGATGCAAATTGGCGGGTTGGGATGCTTGGAAACCGTCTCGATGAGCGACATGCCATCCTCGCCGCCAAGGCGAAGGTCTGTGAGGATCACGTCGGCCGGCATCGCCTCCAAAGTGGCCAGCGCGCTCTCGACGTCCGCCGCGACATAGACCTCGAATTCGTCTCCAAGGGCGTTTCTAAGGCCATCGCGGGTGTTTTTTTCATCGTCGACAATGAGCAGGACGGCGGACATGCAGATCGGAGTAAACTCAAAACGGCAGGAGGCATCAACCCTCCATCGCATGGCGGCGAGGGGGCGGTATTCGGGGACTCGGTCGGCAAGTTGTGTGTTGACCTTTTCCCGACGGTGCCGATACCTTTCCGCGCTCTCGTCGCCGCCATGCATGGTCCGTGACTGGTCCGAAATGGGGGCGAGATCCCGAATCCCTTAAAAATCTTAAAATAATTATGGAAACAGCCACCCGTTTGAAACAACTCACCCCATCCCTGACCTTGGCGATCGACAGCAAGGCAAAGGCCATGAAAGCCGAGGGGATCGAGGTTTTTGGATTCGGTGCAGGCGAGCCCGACATGGACACGCCTGAGCATATCAAGGCGGCAGCCATCGCAGCGCTTCAGGAGGGTCGCACGAAATACACGCCGAGTTCCGGCATTCCCGAGTTGAGGCAGGCCATTTCCCAAAAATTTCTCAAAGACAACGGCCTTGATTACAAGGCGCACCAGGTGATCGTGAGCAGCGGAGCCAAGCTATCGTGCTTCAATGCAATCGCCGCCGTCGTGAACGAGGGTGACGAGGTGTTGATTCCCGCTCCTTACTGGCTCAGCTACCCCGAGATGGTCAGGATCGTCGGTGGCGTGCCAGTGATCGTGCAGACGCGCGAGGAGAACAACTGGAAGATCACGCCAGAGGAGTTCGAGGGCAATATGTCCCCTGCCACTAAGATGATTATCCTCAACAGCCCTGGTAACCCCACAGGCGCTGTTTATACGAAGGATGAATTGAAAGCCCTCGCCGATGTCGCCGCCGAGGAGGACATTTATATCCTCTCCGATGAAATCTACGAGAAGCTCACCTACGACGGTGCCGAGCACGTGAGCATGGCCTCCGTGTCTCCCGAGGCTTACGACCTGACAATCACTGTGAACGGTTTCAGCAAGGCCTACTCGATGACCGGTTGGAGGCTTGGATACCTCGCCGCTCCTGAAGCGATCGCCAAGGCGATCGACTCCATGCAGAGCCACATGACCTCGAATGCGTGCTCCTTTGCCCAATACGGCGGACTCGCCGCGCTGACCGGCGACCAGCAGTGTGTCACCGATATGCGCGAGGAATTCGATATCCGGCGTCAATACATGTTCGAGCGGTTGACACAGATTCCTGGAATCACCGCCGTCAAGCCGCAAGGCGCGTTCTATGTGCTCGCGAACATCAGTTCGCTCGGGTTGAAGTCCCAGAACTTCTCCGACCGCTTGCTCAGCAAAGGGAATGTCGCAGTGGTTCCCGGTGTCGCCTTCGGGGATGACCGCACTGTGCGATTGAGCTACGCCACCAGCCTTGATGTGATCAAGAGCGGTCTCGATCGGATCGAGGAATTCTGCAAGTCGCTTTAAAAAAAATCGGGAAGTTTTTTTAAAAAACGTTTGACGCACCTTCAGTCATGCCATACTGAGTATGGCATGAAAATGACGATGCACATAGACGAAGCCTTGTTGAACAGGGTGATCGAAAGGTTTGGGTTTTCCAGCAAGACCGAGGCCGTCGAGATGGCCCTCAGGGAGATGGACAGAAAAGCCAGGTTCAAGGAGGTCGTGAGCAAGGGGATCGGGGTGACGCCCGAGGAAATGAAAAACGCCGTGGATCCCGACTACGACATCTTGTCCATGAGGGCCGCTGAGAGCAGCGTTCCATACGGGAGCAAATATGGCAGTAAGCGTTCTCGTTGACAGCAATATCTACATCGGGTTGCTGAGGCGCGGGGTAGATCCTGTCGTCAGTCTGGGCGACTGGATCGGCAACGGCGATCTGGTGATCTGCGGGATGGTCCGGATGGAGGTCGAGCGCGGGTTGCGGATCGAGAAAATCCGGCGGCGGGTTGCTGGATTTTTCGATGTGATGATCAACGTGCCGACCACCAACAAAATCTGGGAGGATTCCACAGAGACCGCGTGGGCGTTGGGGAGAAAAGGGATCACTGTTCCGGCGCAGGATATTTTGATTGCGGAGAGTGCCGCCGCGATCGGTGCGGCGGTGTTGACCGATGACGGGCATTTTTCGCGGATCCCAGGGGTGCACATGCTGCTGCCCGGGGAGGAATTGCCCGACTGGTAAATTCTTCTTGGCGAGCGCAGCGGCGGGTCAGTGGGCGCCGGCACGCGAAAGCAAGAACTCTGCGATCTTGCGGGAGGCAGAGGGTTTTTGCATGTGGAGGAGGTTTTTTCTCCATGTGCGCCAAAGGGCGGCGTCGTTCGCCATGGCGCCCTTGACGAGGTGCAGGACGTGTTCGGGGCTTTGGGAGGCGAGGGCGCCGATGGCCGATTGTTGGATGAGCGCGATGTTGCCCTCCTCCTGGCCTGGAACGATATGGCTGACGATGAAGGGAATTTGCGCGGCGATGGCTTCTTGAACCGTGGCACCGCCCGCTTTGCCGATGAATAAATGGTGCGATCCCATGAGTTCCGGCATTTTGTCCGTCCAGCCGATGAGATTTCCGCGATGGGGAAGGCGGGCTTTGGTCAGCGCCGCATGGGTGTCCTTGCGGCGGCCGGTGATGACGCTCACCGAGACGCCGTCGAGGGTCGCGAGCAACTCGAGCGTGTGGATGGCGCGATCCTGCGGCCCGCCGGGGAAGAAAAGCAGGTTCCATGAGCCCGTGCGAGGCGGTGGGGCGGGGATGAATTCTTCGAATTCCAAACCGACGGGAAATCCCAATGTGTGGATTTTTTCCTCTGGCACACCACCACGGCGAAGAACATCGGCGGTGGGTTCGTCGGCAACAATGGCGCCGTCGCAGGGGTAGTGATACCAGGTCTGGTTGATCATCGTGGAATCCGTGATGACCATGTAAAAAGGAACTGAAGGGGCAGGGGCTGCGGCGTTGATTTTTTGCATCACATAGCCGAAGACCGGGTAGGTGGAGGCGATGATGTCAGGCTTGAACTCGCGAATGAGTCCGCTGACGGCGCTGGTCAACTGGGCAAGAAGGGGCGCCATGCCCTCGATGACCGCCGGGCGGCTGAGCATGGTGAAGACGATTTTCCAGAGGCGGGGGTAGTTGTTGATCGCCGCGCTGTAGCCGCGCTGGATGAGGCGGTTCACGGCTGGGTTGGTGCGGGTGTAGGGATCGACGACAAGAACCTCCGAGCTGTTGCCCGCAGCCGAGGCGATGGCATTGCGGATGTTGCGGGCGGCGGTGTTGTGGCCTTCGCCCATGCTGGCGGTCAGAATCAGGACTCGAGTGTGATGGTTGCTCACTGGGACTGCGGCATCTTTGCAAAAAGTCTGTTCAAATCAAGCGGCTCGAGAGGAGCACTGTTGGACGCTTCATCGGCGCGCTTGCCAAGGTGAGTCGCACTTTCCATGATGCGGCCGATGGAAGAAATCATCCAACTGCTCCAAAAAAACGCCCTCATGCCGCGCGATGAGATGGCCCGTTTGCTGAACAAGCCCAAAGAGGAGGTCGAAGCGGTGATCGCGGAGCTGGAGTCCGACGGAGTGATTCTCGGTTACCGACCTGTGCTGAACCGCGAGAAATGGGCCACGAACACTGTCACTGCGGTCATCGAGGTGAAAATCACTCCCGAACGCGACGGGGGGTTCGATCGCATCGCCTCGCGCATCGCGAAGTTCGAGGAGGTGCAGAGCTGTTATCTGGTGAGCGGGGGCTATGATTTGTTGATCGTGGTCGAGGCTCCGAACCTCCGTGCCGCGGCTGGGTTTGTGGCCGAGAAGTTGAGCACGATCGAGGCGGTCCAATCCACCGCCACGCATTTCCGCCTCAAGACCTACAAGGAAAACGGCACTTTCCACCATCTTGATGTCGCCACGGAGCGCCTTGCTGTCACGCCGTGAGCATCTCGATCGCCGCTCACATCCGCGATATTCCCCGCTCGGGAATCCGCGACTTTTTTGAAATCGTCCAAACGATGGAGGACGTCGTGTCCCTCGGTATCGGCGAGCCCGATTTCGCCACGCCGTGGCATATCCGCGAGGCTGCGATTTACGCGCTGGAGCGCGGGAGGACAGGTTACACGTCGAATCTCGGCTTGCCGAGGCTGCGCCGCAGTATCTCAAGTTATGTGCAGCAACACTTCGGAGTGCGCTATGAGCCGCTTTCCGAGGTGCTGGTCACGGTGGGCGTGTCCGAGGCGATCGATCTTGCGCTGCGGGCGATTTTGAATCCAGGCGACGGCGTGCTCTACCACGAGCCGTGCTACGTGTCGTATGCCCCCACGATCGTGATGGCGCGCGGTGAACCGCAGGTCGTGCAGACCCGCGACGAGGATGCGTTCGCGCTCCGCGCCGAGGATTTGGAAAAGGCGATCCGACCGAATACGCGTGTGCTGATGCTGAATTTCCCGACGAACCCCACTGGCGCGACGATGTCTCCCGAGGAGTTGGAAAAAATCGCCGCAGTGTGTGTGAAGCACGACCTGATTGTGCTGAGCGACGAGATTTACAGCGAGTTGACCTTCGACGGAGGCAAGCACACGAGCATCGTGGCGTTTCCTGGCATGAAGGAACGCACTGTGTTTTTGCACGGGTTGTCCAAGGCATTTGCGATGACAGGGTGGCGGATCGGTTTTGCGTGCGCGCCGACGGTCTTGATCGAGGCGATGATGAAGATTCACCAGTATTCTATCCTCTGCGCCTCGATCATGGGACAGGATGCCGCGATCGAGGCCTTGGAACGGGGTGAGTCGAGTGTGGCGGCGATGCGGAGCGAATATCAGATGCGGCGCAATTACATCGTTTCCTCGCTGAATGACATGGGACTCGAGTGCCGCTCGCCCCGCGGCTCGTTCTATGTGTTTCCTAAAATCGCACCCACCGGTCTCTCGAGCCGCGAGTTTTCGATGGGGTTGCTGAATTCCAAGAAAGTCGCGGTTGTTCCCGGCACGGCGTTCGGGCCATGTGGCGAGGGGCATGTGCGCTGCAGTTTCGCGACGGGCCTTGATCAGATCAAAACCGCGATGGTGCGGATGGCGGAGTATTGTTCGGAGCTTCCCTCGACGAAATAGCCAGAGGGTGCGTAGCGATTGTTCAACCGACAGCAGGTTGCTGTTGGGTGAGGCAATGGAAGGCGCCGAGTCCCCAGATCAGCTCGCGGCAGTCGATCGGGATGATGCGGCGGTCGGGGAATGCCTCGTGGAGAGCGGAGAGGGCCCATGAGTCGTTCGCCTCGCCGAAGACGGGGAGCAGGACGACGGTGTTCGCGATGTAGAAATTCGCGTAGCTGGCGGGGAGGCGCTGTCCGTCGCGCATGATGCGTGTCGGCATGGGGAGAGTGAAGACGTGGAGAGGCTCGCCGCCGGGCAGGCGAGTGGTGTGGAGTCTGTCGAGATTACGCTGGAGAGGCTCGAAATTCGGGTCCGATTTGTCCTCTTCGACTGCAGTGATGACCGTTGCTGGTCCGATGAACCTGGTGATGTCGTCGACGTGGCCATCTGTGTCGTCGCCTTCGATGCCGTCTCCGAGCCAGATGGTGGATTTGAATCCGAGCGTATCGCGGAGCTTTTTTTCGATTTGGTGTTTGTCCAGCGACGGATTGCGGTTTGCGTTCAGCAGGCAGCTTTCGGTGGTGAGGACGACCCCTTGACCATTCGAGTCAATCGAGCCCCCCTCGAGGATGAAATGCGACTCGTCGATGAGCGGCACGCCCAGCGCCTTGGCCACCGCGGGCGGCACGGCATTGTCTTCGTCAAAGGGCGAGAGCTTGTAGCCCCAGGCATTGAAGCCGAAGTTCACCGCCGCAAGGCGAGGGGCCTCGTCGCGCACGAGAAACACAGGCCCGTGGTCGCGGCACCATGGCTCGTCTGTCGGAATGTGGAAAAACTCGACGCGCTCGGGCGGGCAGGATTTCAAAAGTTGCCGGACGGTTTTTTCCTGCGCGGGCCCGCTCACGTTGATGCGCACGATCTCGGATTCGGCGAGAGCCTCGGCCATTTTCACAAAGGTGGGGATGACGCGGTCGTAGCTGCCGGGGAAGCTGTTTCCCTCGGGGTGGGGCCAGGAAATCCAAGTCGCTTCATGGCGCTCCCATTCCGCTGGCATCCTGTAACCTTTTTCGGAGGGAGTTTTGTGCGTCATGTGAGTGATAGGTTTCCCATCCGAAGGCGCGAGGACAAGGGCAAACTGTGTGAAAATTTTTCGGAACGGAAAAACACGCGCACTGGGGGAACGGAGACGTTTTTGTGAAATTTTCGACCCCTTCGCACTCCACCCTTGACCGCATGATCGCGTGGACGTGCAGTGGGGGCATGGATTTTTCCAAAAGCGAGCATTTCATCAACCGCGAGTTGAGTTGGCTGGAGTTCAATCAGCGGGTCTTGGATCAGGCGTTCGACGAGTCGAACCCTCTCCTCGAGCGCCTGAAGTTTCTGTGTATCGTGAGTTCGAACCTCGACGAGTTCTTCGAGGTCAGGGTGGCGGGCCTGAAGCAGCAAAAACTGATCGGCGCCTCGCGCGTGGAGGCGGACGGATTGTCTTCCAGTGAAACGCTGGCGCGGATCAGTGAGCGCTCGCGGCGCATGGTGGACGATCAATACCGGTGCTGGCGCGAGCTGCTGCAACCGGCGCTCGAGCGTGAACAAATCCGCTTTCACAATTACCCCGATGTGCCGCCCGATGAGCAGGCTTACTTTGAGAAATATTTTCAGGAGTCGATCTATCCTGTGTTGACGCCGCTTGCGGTCGATCCGGCGCATCCGTTTCCGCAGTTGCTGAACAAAAGCCTGAACGTGATTGTGGAGTTGGAGGGTGAGGGGATCAGCACGGATATCGCCGTGGTGCAGGCGCCGCGCATCCTTCCCCGTGTCGTGCCGTTTCCGAAAGGCAAGGAGGGCACTGACTATGTGTTTCTGGGCAACATCATTCAGAACCATGTGCAGTCGCTTTTCCACGGCGTGAAGGTCAAGGGGGCACACTTGTTCCGCGTCACGCGCAACAGCAATCTCTACGTGGATGAGGAGGAGGCTGGAAACCTGCTTCACGCGATCGAGGAGGAGTTGCGCAAAGTGAACCGCGGAGCGGCGGTGCGCCTCGAAGTGAAGACGGACTGTCCTCCACACGTGCTTGAGCGCTTGCTCGATATTTTCAATCTCGAGGAAGAGGACGTATTCAGGATCGACGGGCCGCTGAACTTCTCGCGCCTCATGCCGCTGGCCATGCAGATCGACCGCCCTGACCTGCGCTACAAGCGCTTCACGCCTTGCACGGTGGTGTCGCTGGATGCCGAGTCGGACCTTTTTTACCACATCAGGAAAGGCGACATCCTGCTTCACCATCCGTATGACAGCTTTCAGACGGTGGTGGATTTTCTGGCGCAGGCCGCCGAGGACCCGCATGTGCTTGCGATCAAGCAAACGCTTTACCGCACGAGCTCGGACTCGCCGATCGTGCATTCGTTGATCGCGGCGGCGCGCAACGGGAAGCAGGTCACGGCGGTGATCGAGTTGAAGGCGCGCTTCGACGAGGCAGCAAATATCAACTGGGCGCGCCTCATGCGAGAGGCTGGAGTGGATGTGGTCTATGGCGTGACTGGGCTCAAGACACACGCGAAGGCGATGCTTGTGATCCGGAGCGAGGGCGAGAAAATCCGCCGCTACGCTCACTTGGGCACGGGGAACTACCATCCCTCCACGGCGAAGATTTACACCGACCTGAGCTTATTAACGGCGAGGGAGTCGGTGACCACTGATCTTGCGGAGGCATTCAATTGTCTGACCGGCGTGTCGCGTTTTCCCGGCATGAGGGATTTGATGGTGGCGCCTTGGTCGCTCTACGATGGATTCATCCACCAAATCGATAAGGAAATCGAACACGCCAAGGCCGGCCGGCCGTGCGGCATTTATGCGAAAGTGAACTCGCTGGTGGAGGAGGGGATCATCGAGGCTCTCTACCGCGCTTCGGCCGCTGGTGTGCCTGTGCGTCTGCTTGTGCGGGGCATGTGCGCTCTGAAGGTCGGCATCCCGGGGGTGAGCGAAAACATCGAGCTGAGGAGCATCGTGGGCCGCTTCCTCGAGCACAGCAGGATTTACCATTTCACAAATGGCGGGGAGCCCGAGATTTTTCTGGGAAGCGCGGATTGGATGCCGCGAAATCTTTTCCGTCGGGTTGAGACTGTCTTCCCAGTGCATGCCCCCGGCATGCGCAAGCACGTGGAGGAAATCCTCGAGTGGTTCTGGCGCGACAACGTGAAGGCGCAAGTCATGCAGCATGACGGAACGTATGCGTTTCGTGGAAGGTTGGAAGGCGAGGAGCCTTTCGACGCGCAGGCGGAATTTCTTGCCGACGCACAGCACCGCCGCAAATCCCACCACGTCCGGCATGAGCACGGGGGGATTTCCCTCGACACTCGTAACGTCGCGAAATAGTCGTCACTCGCATGAGCACCAACAGCGAAATCATCCTGTCGAGGGAATGCGATGCCGTTCAGATTCCAAGCGGCCACCCGATTGTCCTTCCCGCGGGCATGTCGGTGGTGATCACCCAATCGCTTGGCGGCACATTCACCGTGGCCACGCCAGGCGGGTTGGCGCGGATCGACTTGAAGGATTCCGATGCGCTCGGATTGGATCCCGAGAAGGGGATCGAAAAAATCCAAGTCACCGGCGATCTCCAAGAGGCTGTCTGGAACCAACTCAAAACCGTGTTCGATCCGGAAATCCCTGTGAATGTCGTGGACTTGGGATTGATCTATGATTGCACGCTGAATGCCGCCGATGGAAAAACCTCCGTGCTGGTGAAAATGACACTCACTGCGCCGGGGTGCGGTATGGGCCCGACGATTGCGGCCGATGCACGCGCGAAGATTCTTGCGCTCGACGGCATCGAAGAGGCGGATGTGGAGTTGGTATGGGACCCGCCGTGGAACCAGTCGATGATCAGCGAGGCCGGCAAGATGAAGCTCGGCATCCTCTGATCGGTCCTACCATTTTCTCACTTTCGAGAACCAGAAGACGGTCAGTCCGGCACCCACGGCAAGGATGTTGACGAGGTAGAACGGCCAGTGAATTTGCTCTCCGGGGAGGGGGAGTGCAACGTTCATTGAAAAGACACCCACGACAAGATTTGCCATCATGATGGCAATTGTCCAGATGGTGAACTTTTTGATGAGAGTGTTTAGATTGTGGCTCACAATCGAGGCCCGCGCGTCCATGAGGCCAGCGATGACCTGCGCGTAGATTTCCGAGCGGCGGAGGCACTGTTGGTTTTCGATGATGATATCTTCAAGGATGCCGGTCTGATCGTGATCGAACCCCAGGCGCACGGCCATGGATTTCATTTTGTCGAAGAGCGCGCCGTTTGAATTGATCGCGTTCAGGATGTAGACGAGGCTCTTTTCCAGCGCGAACATATTGAGGAGATAGCGTGTCTCCATGGAAGTGATGATGCGGCGCTCGAGCGAGTCGGAGAGCATGTTGATCGCCTTCAAGTGGCCCTCGAAGTGGCTGATACTCTGGTAAAGGAGGCGGAGAACGACATCCTGGATCGAAAAAATTCGAAGCGGCGCGCGTCCTTCGAACAGCGGCGCGTCATCCGGCATGACCACCACCACGCGGTCCTCGTAGATGAAGACACCCGTGGATGTGAGTTTGAGCAGAAAATTGTCGTCCGCCGAAAAGCTCTTCGGCCGTTTGAAAATGAACGCCGCATGGTCGGTCTCGAATTCGAGACGTGAGAGTTCCTCGGGATCCAGGGAAGACTGCAACGTGTGGTAGTCGATGTTGTAGTATTCCATGAGGTCCGCCTCGTCCTCGATCGTCGGGCTGTTGAAGACGATGACCTGGGCATCCGACGGTTGGCATTTCACGACAGTTCCAGCCTCCTCCGCGACGCGGTAATACGATCTCACGCCTCCCTGCGATGGGGCAGGCTTTGTGTCGACAGCTTGCAAGCCGGCGAGGGTGTCCTCCACGTCTGTGTCATTCGACATGGCGATCAATCTGACCATTTTGAAATCTGCGTCGATGCGATTTTTCCTATGCTGAAAAATTTCACGATGCAGCGCGGCGGTCTGTTTTCGTGCTTGGGATTGTTTCGGGAGCCGTGGTGGTTAGTGTGGGTTCCATGGCGCAAGTCCGCTTCCAAATCATTCCACCGATCGACCGACCAGGCGATCCTGTGACTCTTGCCATGGAACACGGCGGCGGTGAACCGCTGGAGTTGGCATGGGAACCGCCATTCCATGTCGGTGAAATCGAAGTCCCTGTGGGCACAAGCCTCCGTTATCGCGTTCAACGAGGGTCGCGGGCCTGCGAGGTCGATGCCTTTGGCAGTCCCATGGCGACCCGCTCGCATGACACAGGGCTGAACGACACGATTGTGCATGTTGTGGCGGATTGGGAGGACCGTTTCACCGGAAGGTTGGAGCGAGTGACCGTGCCTTCAGAAATCCTTCAAGCCGACCGTGAGGTGCTTGTGTGGCTGCCTCCAGGGTATTTCGAAAACGAGGCAACCCAATTTCCACTAATCATCGGGTTTGACGGAAGCCGTCTTTTCAATCCGGTGACAAGCCCCTCCGGAGTTGATTGGGCATGGGATGAGACGGTGGGCCTTTTGTCCCGCCGGGGAGTCATGCCCGAGTGCATCGTCGCCGGAGTGGTGGAGTCCGCAGGCGAGGACTCCTCTGGACACTCGCTGAGGGATCTCGAATTGTCCGAGGAACGTGGCGGAGAGCGCTTCTCGAGGTTTGCAGCTCTCGAGCTGACGCCATTTTTGGAACGGCATTACCGCACGATTCCGAAGCGTGCCTCGCGCACTGTTGTCGGCGCGGGGTTGGGGGGGCTTCGTGCCTTTTGGACCGCGCTGGGCTACCCCGAGGTCTTTGGCCGCGCCGCTTGTCTATCGACCTCGTTCGAGGACATCTCCCAATCCCTCCCCGCAACTTCACGCTCCCTGCTGGCTGTGGAGGAGGGGATGTTTCCACCTGGAGCAGGTCGCTTCTATTTTGACCACGGAGACACCGGCCTCGATGAATGCTATGAAATCTACCATACGATCCTCTCGGGATTGCTGCGTGAGAAAGGTTGGGTGGCCGGGCGTGACTTTGAGATCAGGCGCGTGCCCGAGAGCGGGCATGACGATCTTTCCTGGAGGGCACGCATCGGCGATGCCCTGCGCTGGTTGGCGGGTCAGACCTCGCGATAGTGCAGGCTGAGCACACGCATCGACTCGCCGTTTTTTTCCGCCGTGTAAAAAAACAATCGCAGCGACATGAAGCCCTGGACCCACTGGTAACCTGCCAGAGTCATGAGCACATCCTGCTCGCGGTTGCGATCCCGCACCACCAGTCGCCCCAGGCCGTATTTTTTATCCACATTCCGGCGCACCTCGTCGAAGAAGCGCTCGTATTGGGACGTGTCCCAGGAATTGTTGCCATATTGAAGCTCCACCTCCGACAAACCCCCGTCCTTGAAATAAAACACAGTGCGGTCCAAGTGGCGTTGGGGAATCCCCTGCACCACGAGCACCTCGCCGCTCGAAGTCTTCTTGCGCTCGACAATGTTCGCCTTGGTGCCCGAGAGGCTCTGCTCCACACGCGTCATCGAGTCGCCCCATTGGAAGTTGAACGGCACACGGATCTCAGAAGCGGCATTCAACGAGGAAGCCATTGCCGCAACCATGTATCCCAACAAAAAAAGCCTGAACGCACCCATGGCGTTCAATTTCCTTGGAACCAACCCGCGCGTCAACTGCATGCTTCATCTCCCGTCTTGATAAATGCACCCGGCGGAAATGTGGGAAAAAACTCATTGCCAAGTGACTGGAAAAGGGCGAATAACCCAATCTGCAGAATTGATCAGGAATTGGTGGACAGCCCAGGAAGACACTTTCGGGCGGTTTGAAACCCGGTAGTCGGGAACAGACCTCGATCGTTTGCGAAAAGAAAAAAGTAATATCAATATGGGTAACAAACTCTATGTCGGCAATCTGTCCTTCAACACGACCGAAATCGCCATCCAAGACCTGTTCTCACAATTCGGCACAGTCTCCGAAGTCCTGCTCATGCAAGACAAGTTCACCGGTCGCTCACGCGGCTTCGCCTTCGTGACAATGGCCACGGACGCCGAAGCTCAAGCAGCCGTCAACCAAGGCCACGGCCGCGAATTGGACGGCCGCGCTCTCACTGTCAATGAGGCTCGTCCCCGCGAGGATCGCCCCGCCGGAGGCGGTGGTGGTGGTGGTTTTGGCGGCCCTCGCCGTGACTTCCGCGGCGGTGGAGGCGGTGGCGGACGCGAGGAGCGTCGTTTCGGTGGTGGTGGTGGCGGCGGTGGACGCCGCGATTACGATCGCCGCTGATTCCGGCTGCGAAAGTTAATTCAATCCCAAGGGGCGCCTGGCATGTTTCCAGGCGTCCCTTTTTTTTCGAAACTTTGAATTGACGTTCCAAGAGGTCTGGAATACATAGGGAATCTCTCGCGCGGGTGTAACTCAGTTGGTAGAGTGCAACCTTGCCAAGGTTGATGTCGCGAGTTCGAGTCTCGTCACCCGCTCCCCCCACTATTCATGAGGCTCTCTCTGCGTGTTCCGCTCTTGGAGTCGGAGAAAGTCTGAATGAAATGATGAGTGTCGCATTCTGATGTTCGCGACACATGACTGGAATTGTCGGTGAGTTTTTTCAGGAAAGGTTTTGGTCCCCCTGCGGATGTCCGACCAGTGCGTTTAGTGTGACGGGCGAAATGATCGCTCATCTTCTTTCCCTGCTATCGGCAATCGTCCGCCATCCGGGCTCTGGCACACGCCCTCGGAAGAGCAACGAATGGCAAAGCGAGTTTTTGTTTGATTCTGAAAAACGCCCCTTCGTGCCAGCCGCGCCTATGACGCGAGGAGGCGTTGCCTCACGTGTGGGCAAGTCCGACCATCGCACACGATGAAACGACGGGATTTTCTGACCCAGTGCGGCCTTGCGATCGGATCGGTGATTATCCCGGCTCCCATTGCCCGACTCATTCGCTACACGTGCGCGCTTGCCTGCCTCCAGCACCGCCTCAATGAACTCGATGAAAACATCCACATCGAAATCCGCTGAATTTCCACGCCTCGGTATTCGACTCCTCAACATCAACCCAAGATCAATATGAACATCCAAGCCCGACTCGACCACGCCACCATCCTCGCCAACCAAGGCCGCCCAGTGCATCTCGCCCTCGATCTCATCGCCCCGCATGCCGAAGCCACCTCGCGGCGACCCATGGCCTTCTGCGCCGTGCTCGACCGCAGCGGCTCCATGGGAGGCGAGCCCCTTTCAAAAGCCAAGACCGCCTGCGAATCGATCATTCGCAACCTCCGCGCCGACGATCAATTCGCTCTCGTTGTGTTCGACGACCACGCCGAAGTCATCCTGCCGATGGGAACCGTGACCCGCAAGAGCGCCGCAATCCAAGCGATTCGCCGCATTCATGACCGCGGCAGCACGAATCTCACTGCTGGTTGGATGCTCGGTCGTGACGAACTGCGCAAAGCCCCCGATTCCACCACCCGCCGCACCCTGCTGTTGAGCGATGGACATCTCAATGTGGGAATCACAGCTCCCGAAGAGGTCGCCCGCGTTGTCTCCGACGGTCTTGAGCGTTCACGCATCCGCACGGCCACGTTGGGATTCGGGGACGGCTATGACGAGAATCTCCTCGAGAGGCTTGCCAGTTGCTCGGGAGGGAATTTCTACGACGCGAATTCGGCGGAAAAACTTCCCGCCATTTTCGAGGCGGAGTTGGAGGGCTTGCAACGAACCGCCTGCCAGAATGTCCGCGTGAGGGTTCGCAAGCTCGACTTCTGCGAGAACTGGATTCTCTACGCCTCCTACCACTCGGTGGTTCTTCCCGACGGGCGGATCGAGATTTCCCTTGGCGATCTCACAAGCGATGAGTCAGCCACACTCGTCTTCCACCTCGATGTGCTGCCGCTTCCTTTGTTGCCCGGGGGAGAGCCCTCTGCCTCCCTCGAGGGCGAGCGCCTCGTTGAGTTGGAAATCCTCTGGGACGACCTCACCGCATCGGATCTCGCCTCCCGCACGCACACTCAAACGGTTCGTATCCTGCCCACTCAGGATCCAGCCGACATTCGGATCGACGAGGATGTGATTCCCGCCGTCGCGACACAATGCGCGGGCCTCGCCGTCGAAAAAGCCACCGATGCCGCCAACAAGCAGGAAACCCAAAAGGCCGTGAGCATCCTGAGGGAGGCGCTTGTGAAACTCGAAGCGCTTGGCAATGCCGTCAAGGCCGCCGACGGCATCGAGGCGCTGCGTTCGCTGCTTACCACCATCGAGGACTACGGATCCCTCGACGCCCGCGCGAGCAAATCGGCAAAATTCCGATCCAGCCACATGCGCAAGATGAAAAGCATGGCTGCATGGACACTCGACGAGCAGGCTCCCTCATACTCCGTGAAAAAAATCACCCCTCCACAAAAGCCCGACGACACGTCGAAATCCTGATCGCATGAAGTCAAACCGAACGCCCATCGCCATCATCCTCATCGGCACGCTCGCTCTCACCGGTTGCGCTGCTTGGAATAAATACGACCTCCGGAATGTCACTATCACAGCACCGTCAGGATTGCCCTCAGTGGCTGTCGCATGCGTCGATCAACGCGAGACACTCCGCCAAGGCGACATCGGCCCCGAGTTGATCGGCGTCACACGCGATGGATATGGCATTCCCTACCGGGTCAAAACCGCCACGAAGTCCCCAGTGGCGAAGGAAATCGCCGGGGTTGTCGTCAGAGGGTTTGGGTCCAACCGCAAACTGGCTCCGCCGATGTCCTATGCAGACACCACCACGGCGAAAGCCGCGCTTCGTGGAACCGGCACTGACCGGCAAATTCTCGTCCTCATCGACCGCTACAACAGCGACACGCTGATCAGAACGGAGTTGGATTACTCCATCACGGTGCAGGTCTACGACACCCAAGGCCGACTGCTTGCCTCCGCCAGTCGGACAAAAATCGCAGACCTGGGCGGTAACTTTTTCCTGCCGGCGCTCCACGCCCGCAAATCGGTGCTCCGGACCACAGGCGATGTGTTGAGTGAACTGCTTTCCGCTCCTGAAATTCGCGCCGAACTCCAATAGAAGTGAAAACCATGCTTCTCGCAGCGTTCATCGGACTGTCGAGCCTTCAAGATGAATGAAAATCGAACCCCTATCGTGTGAGCTTTCCCGCTTTTTGGATGCCCAGTCCGGCGTCTACGAAACCGCCTTGGAAGAACTCCGCTCTGGCAGGAAATCAAGTCATTGGATGTGGTTTGTTTTTCCGCAACTCGCCGGACTCGGCACAAGCGAGATGTCGCGACGCTACGCCATATCCTCTTTGGAGGAGGCAAAGGCGTATCTTGCGCATCCGGTTCTGGGGGGTCGCCTTTGCGAATGCACCCGCGCCGTTTTGGATTCTGGTGAAAATATCTCGACGATTTTTACGTATCCCGACGATCTGAAATTCCGCTCGAGCACGACCATTTTTGCGGTGGCCTCAGGAGGTCGAGATCCATTTACCGAAGCGCTTCAGCGGCTTTATCAAGGCCACCCCGACCATGAAACCCTCAAACTCCTCGGCACCTCCACGGCACTGTGGGGCGGTGCGTTGGAGTGAACTTGCGCTTGGGGGGACAACGGTCTCGTTGGCATCGCTGACCCCGTGGGCCGAAGCAGGACCTCTGGGATCCCGACATAACCTTTTTGCGGCGGGGGTTAGCGCAAGAAGCTTGGGTGATGAGGGCTACACCTGGCAGGCGTGGTCAATTGCGGAAAGTTCTTCCGCGGAGAACGAGTTCTTTTGCAAGGCGTCCAGATTTTCCTCGATTTGACTCCAACGACTGGCACCTACGAGGACGCTGGTGACAAAAGGCTTGGCAAGCAGCCACATGATGGACATTTGAGCCAGGGATTGGCCCCGAGCGGCGGCGATTTCGGCCAAGGCGCGGACACGGCGGACTTTTTCTTCGGTGACGTGCTCGGGACGCAAAAAGCCGTTGGGCTTGCCGGCGCGGGAGTCGTCGGCGATGCCGTTGGTGTAGCGTCCGGCCAGAAGGCCCTGAGCCAGCGGACTGAACGGGATGCACCCGCTGCCTTCCTCGGCCAAAACCTCACCGAGTCCCTCTTCCACCTGGCGGACGAAGAGATTGTAAACGGGTTGATGAATGAGCAGCGGAACGCCCTCGGCACGGAGCATTCCGGCGGCGCGGCGGGTTGTTTCGGCATCGTAGTTGGAAAGGCCGACATAGAGCGCCTTCCCCGATTTTACCGCGCTCACGAGCGCGCCCATCGTTTCCTCCAGCGGCGTCTCCGGATCGGGACGATGACTGTAGAAGATGTCGAAATACTCGAGACCCGTGCGCTTTAAACTCTGATCGAGACTGGAGAGCAGATGTTTTCGCGAGCCCCATTCGCCGTAAGGGCCGCGCCACATGTGGTATCCCGCCTTGGTCGAGATGACCAGTTCGTCACGATGCGAGGCGAGATCATCGCGCAGGATCCGACCGAAAGTTTCCTCCGCGCTGCCTGGTGGCGGCCCGTAGTTGTTCGCCAGATCAAAATGCGTGATCCCGGCATGGAAGGACTTCACGATCATTTCGCGAGCGCTGTCGAAGTCGTCGTTCGCCCCGAAATTGTGCCACAGCCCCAAGGAAAGGGCCGGGAGTTTGAGACCGCTGCGACCACAGCGTCGGTATTCCATCATCAGCTTTGGGACTGTCGGCTTCTGCTCGGCGAAAACCTTCACGCAACCGCAAGGCGGGCGGCGACGAGGGTTTCCAAGTGCGCGCGGAGGGTTTCATTTTCCAGGCGCTCGAGGAGGTTGTTGAAGAAGCCGTTCACGATGAGGCGGCGGGCTTGGTCTTTCGCGATGCCGCGCGCTTCCATGTAGAAGAGTTCGTCGGCGCTCACGGGACCATTGGTGGCGCCGTGGCTGCAGCGGACCTCGTCGTTGAGGATTTCGAGACCCGGCATGGAGTTTGGATCGGCATCGTCGCTGAGGATGAGGTTTTTGACCTTTTGGTAGGCATCGGTGCCTGCGGCGCCGGGTTCGACTTTGATTAGGCCGGCGAAGATGGTGCGGGATTTGTCGTCCAGCGCGTTGAGGTAGAGGAGGTCGCTGGTGGCGCGTGGGGCGACATGGTCCTGCAGGGTGCGTTGGTCGATCTCGCGGGTGCCTTCGACGGGATTGATGGAAAACATCTCGCTGCGGGAGCCTTCGCCGACGAGGCGGCTGAGGCTTTCTCCGCGGATGTAGGCGCCTCCGAAATTTGCGATGAGGGCGGTGCAGGTGGCGTCGCGGTCAACCACGGTCGAGTTGATGTGGAAGGCTGTTGTCTCGCGTGACCAGTCCTGCACGGCGATGTAGGTGAGCTTGGCGCCGCGATCGAGGTGGAGGTCGTTCACACCACAAGCAAAGGCGGGGAGCTTGTCGGCGGATTTGAAATAATCGACGACCGTGACGCTGCTGTTCTCGCCGCACACGATGAGGGTGTGGGGGAAGACCGAGGCGTTGGCCCCTTCGACCCACTGGAAAATCTCAACGGGCAGACTGACCGAGGTGTTTGCCGGCACGTAGAGAAATGCGCCTCCGGCGACGCGGGCCTTGTGCAGGGCGGCGAATTTGCGGGAGCCGAGTTCCACTGGCTGGGCCATGAAGTATTTCTTGAACAGATCGGCGTGGGTCGCGGCGGCGGTCTCTAGGGGCTCAAAAATAACGCCTGCGGGAAGCGCGCTGGCCTCGCGGTGGAGGAGGGTGTTGTTGCCGAGGATGAGCTTGGCGGAGGTGTCGCCAAGTCCGGTCGAGGCATTGATGAGGCGGCCCTCGCTGGCGACGGGTTCGGCGGGAACGAATGCCGAGAGGTCGAGCGCCTTGAGATTTGCGAAGCGCCAAGCCTCGTCCTTGCGGGTCGGGTCGGGGGAGTTTTCGTATTCGGCAAGGGCTGCTTGCTGCTGGGCGGCGAACCAGTCGGGCCAAGTGGTGGCCGGGGCGGTTGTATCCATAAGTGTTGTGCTCATTGTCTTGTCTCTAGGGTCAACCGACCGATCCTTCCATTTCAAGGTCGATGAGGCGCTTCAACTCGACCGAGTATTCCATGGGGAATTGCTGCACGAGGTCGTTTACGAATCCGTTCACAGCAAGGCTCACCGCCGCGGCCTCCGTGATGCCGCGCTGCTGCATGTAGAAGATTTGCTCGGCGCTGATTTTGCTGACCGAGGCTTCGTGCTGGCAGGCGTTCTCCTTTCCGCGAACGGTGATGGCAGGGTAGGTGTCGGTGCGGCTGTCGGTGTTGATGAGCAGGGCGTCGCACTCGGTGTTGTTTTTGCAGCCTTTGAGGTGTCGACCGACTTGGACGAGCCCGCGATAGGTCGAGCGGCCCGAACCGAGGCTGATGCTTTTTGAAACGATGTTGCTCGTGGTCTCGTCGGCAGCATGGATCATCTTCGCGCCGGTGTCCTGGTGTTGTCCGTCGCCGGCGAGAGCGATCGAGATGACCTCGCCGCGGGCCTTGCGGCCTTTCATGATCACGCCGGGGTATTTCATGGTGAGGCGGGAGCCGATATTGCAATCGATCCATTTGATCTCGGCCTCTTCGTGGGCGAGGCCTCGCTTGGTGACGAGGTTGAAGACGTTTGCCGACCAGTTTTGGACGGTGATGTATTGGATTTTCGCGCCTTTGAGGGCGACGAGTTCCACGACGGCGCTGTGGAGTGTGGAGGTCTCGAATTTCGGCGCGGTGCAGCCTTCCATATACATCACCTCGCTGCCTTCGTCGGCGATGATGAGCGTGCGCTCGAACTGGCCGAAGTTTTCCGCATTGATGCGGAAGTAGGCTTGGAGCGGGTGCTTCACTTTCACGCCCGGCGGGATGTAAATGAACGAACCGCCGGAGAAGACGGCGCTGTTGAGCGCGGAGAATTTGTTGTCACCGGTGGGGATGACTTTTCCGAACCACTTTTTGAAAATCTCAGGGTGTTTTTGCAGGCCCTCGGTGGAGCCGACAAAAATGACGCCCTGCTCGCCGACGGCGGCCTTGATGTTTGAATAGGCGGCCTCGCTGTCGAACTGGGCTTCGACGCCGGCGAGGAATTTGCGCTCCTGCTCGGGGATGCCGAGTCGCTCGAAGGTGCGCTTCACATCCTCGGGCACATCGTCCCAGGAACGCTTCGGTTGGGTGCCTTGCGAGAGGTAGTAGCGGATGTTGTCGAAAACGATGTTCTCCAGGTCGTGGCTTGCCCAGTGGGTGGGCATGGGCATGGAGTTGAATTTTCGCAGGGCCTCTTTGCGGAACTCGCGGATCCACTCGGGGTCTTTTTTGACGTCGCAGATGTAGTCAATCGTCTTTTCCGTGAGGCCCGTGCCGGCGTCGAATTCGTAATCGACGTCGTAGTGAAAGTCTCCGATCGAGCGGTCGATATTGATGTCGGGTTTTGTTTCCATGTGTTTCCTCCGGGTTGGTGGATCAGGCGTTCGTGAGGGTTTCTTTTTCGACCCAGTCGTAGCCCTCGGCCTCGAGCTTGTGGGCGAGGGTCTTGTCGCCGCTCATGACGATGCGGCCGTCGACCATGACATGAACGACATCGGGCACGATGTATTCGAGGAGGCGCTGATAGTGGGTGATGACCAGGAAGCCGCGCTCCGGGCTGCGCATGGCATTGACGCCCTCGGAGACGATGCGCAACGCGTCGATGTCGAGGCCCGAATCGGTTTCGTCGAGCACGGCGTAGACGGGGTTCAGCATCGCCATCTGAAGCACCTCGCAGCGTTTCTTTTCACCGCCGGAGAAGCCTTCGTTGACAGCGCGGGAAGTGAACGAGCGGTCGATCTTCAGCGCGTCCATCTTTTTGTAGAGTTCCCCGTAGTATTCGACAGCGTCGAGTTCCTCGCCTTCGGGAAGGCGGGCTTGGAGCGCGGCGCGAATGAAGTTCGCGATCGTCACGCCGGGAATTTCCATCGGGTATTGGAAGGCGACGAAGAGACCGGCGCGGGAACGCTGGTCGGGTTCTTCCATGTCGAAAAGGTTCAAGCCGTCCAGCGAGACCGATCCGCCGGTGACCTCGTAGTCGGGATGGCCCGCCATGACTTTGGCGAGGGTGGATTTGCCGGAGCCGTTTTTTCCCATGATGGCGTGGACTTGGCCCTTGGGGATTTCAAGGTTGAGGCCCTTGAGGATTTCACGGACGCCGATATTGGCATGGAGGTTTTCGATTTTTAGGCTCATTGGATTTGGACGTGGTTGGATTTGCATGCCGGGCAGGTGCCGCGGAGCGTGATTTCGGAATGGGTGACGGTGAACTTGGGTGGAACTTTGAAAACGCTGGCAAGCGATCCCTGCCTGGCCAATGGGACATCGGAGACGGTGCCGCAGGAGTCGCAAATGAAGTGGCCGTGCTCCTCGAGATTCGGGCAATAGCGTGTGGCCTCGCGCTCGACGTTGACCTGCTTGGCGAGGCCGCAGGCGACAAGCGTCTCGAGGCAGTTGTAGACGGTGGCGAGGGAGATGCTTGGCATGTGTCTCTTCGCGCGGATGAACACCTCCGAGGCGGTGGGGTGGTCACGTTCGGAGAGGAGGACATTGTAGACCTCGCGGCGCTGCGGAGTAAGGCGGTGTCCGCTGTGGCTGATTGTTTCCTCGTAGCCGAGGGGCGTTGACGAACGCTTTGGCATGGCGAGGCAATGTAGCCGCCCGACTTTCTTGATCAAGAACAATTCTAATTAAGGATTCGCTGAGCGATGGTCACGTCGCGGAATTCGGTAGGATTGGAAGAGTTTTGCGGGTGGGGGAGATTGTGTTTGGGCCGACAGAATAGTCGGCGCAAAGACCGTCAAAAAAATGGCCGATCGGCCAAAAAGTTTGCGGTAGATTGTAGGAAAGAATGTTGCGATGGCGCTTGGAGGGTCTTGTGGATGCTGCTCATGGAGGGTGTGGGAAAAATCATTGGGCAAATTGCTTCACCGATGTTTTTGCTGATCAAGGGTGGATAATTATGTTGACCCGTGTGTGAGGTGATGCAAATCCTTAACAAACTCAATCACGGATGATTGTTGGAAGCAGCATGGTCGCGGCAAGTGTGGTTGCGGACAACTTGAGGTTGTCCCTGAATCGCCACGCCCAGACGCTGGAGAGGATTTCCTCTGGGAAACGCATCAATTCTGCAAAGGACGATCCGTCGGGCTTATCGATGGCAACGAAAATGTCCGTCTCGATCCGCTCTGCGGAGGCGTTTGAAAAAAACATTCAAAACGCGATCTCCTTTTTGCAGGTGCAGGATGGGGTGCTTGCAAAAATGGGGCAGGCGTTGGAGCGTGATGGCCGAACTCAAGACACTCTCGGATGATGTCACGAAGTCGAGCGACGATGTCGCGCTTTATCAGACAGAATATGTGGCGTTGCAGGAGCATTTGGAGGTGCTCAAGGCTGAATCGTTCAATGGCACCGTCCTATTCAGTCCATCGTCTGGTGAGGAACCACTATCAATTGCTATGGGAGAGACAGGTTCCGATTTACAAATCAACAGGCCTATATCTGAAAATCTTTTTGTGGGTGATGTGTTAAATGTCGCGGGTGAATCGGAATATGAATTGATTGACGATAGAAAATACACTTGGCAACAAGCCAAATCTGATGCCGAGTCCAGAGGAGGGCACTTGGCAACAGTAGGATCCCAAGAGGAGTGGGATTTAATCAAGCCTTTGGTTGCTGGTGCAACAAAGGGTTGGACCTGGCTTGGGGGAACTGATGAAAGAGTCGAAGGGACATTCGAATGGGTTGATGGAACGCCGTGGGATTTTGAGTTTTGGAATCCATTCAACGATGACAACCTAAGTTGGTTTACTGATTATGTTTATGCTCCGCCTGGTTTGGCATCCTGGCTTGATACTCATAACTCAAGTGGTTTGGCTTACGGCTACATTTTTGAGAGGTCCCCGATCAGTATAAAGGATGTCGAACATTCTGATCTTCTCGTATCCCTCCAAAACATCGCCCAAGCTCGCGCCATCAACGGTGCCGAGAAAAACCAACTCCAGATCGCTTCGGCGATGAACTCCACGAACAAGCAAAATCGGGAGGCTGCGTTGAGCGTGATTCAGGACACGGATATTGCGCGGGCGAGTGCTGATTTGGCCAAGACGAAAGTTTTCATTGAGGCGGGGTCGGCGTTGCTTGCGATGCAGCGTGTCGACTCGCGAAGTGTGCTCCGGTTGCTTGAGTGAGAGCAGACGTGTCGCGAGGAGATTTGCGGCCGCTGCTCAGTTGGCTTGCTCGATCAGCTCAAGACACTCGCGGCAGTAGGAGCGGATGTCGGGGGCTTGGAGGATGCCGGAGACGATGACGACTCGGCGGGCGCCTTGATTTAAAACGGAGGGGAGGTTTTCGCTTTTGATGCCGCCGATGCAGAAGATGGGGAGCGGGATGCTTTCGTGAACGGCTTGGATGTCTGAGGTGCCGATGGGTGTGTAGTCTGGTTTTGTGGGGGTGGCGAAGAGTGGACCGAAGCCGATGTAGTCAGGGGACTGAGGAACAGCGGCGCGAGCTTGGGCGAGGCTGTGGGTCGAGAGGCCGATGATTTTGCCTGGGCCAGCGAGGGCGCGGGCTTCGGCCACACTCATGTCGTCTTGGCCGACATGGGCTCCATCCGCCCCGACTTGCGAAACGAGGTCGGGGTGGTCGTTCAAGATAAACGGCACGGCGTGGTCGCGGCAGAGAGCAGCCAATGGGCGGGCGATGGCCGGGATGTCGGATTTGGCGGTGTTTTTGGCGCGGAGTTGGAGGAACTGAACACCGCCTTCGAGCATGGCCAACGCGGTGGGTGCGGCATTTTCGGGTGTCACGTATCCGAGGTCGAGAATGCCATAGAGGCGGCGGGTGGAGAGGTCGAAGGTCATGGGTGATTTTTAAATAGGGGGCACCAGCGGCATGGTCAACCGCCGTGGCTTGCTTGAATTCGCGTCTTGCCAATCGTGAGTCCAGGGCGCGTATCTTCGTGGCGTGTTTCAAGTCATCTTCAACGAACTGAGTGCTGCGGAAATGGCGGCGCTTCCGAAGACGCTGCAACTGGAGTTGCTCGCCGAGTTTCAATTTCTGCCCGGGGACCTCGAGTCGCTGGACGGCGAGCATTTCGGCAAGGTCTCGCGCGACGGACGCACGCTTCACCGCTACCGCGCGAAGGACTATCGCATCTATTTCGAGAATCACGCCGAGGGTTTGTTGATCCACCGAGTGCTCCACAAAAACACGATCCGGGATTTTCTTTTTCGATCGAACTTGCCGCTTGATGAGGAGGATGGCGGGTTGGCGAAGACGAATGATTTCTGGAAATTGATCCATGAGGCCGAGGAGGCACGGAAGTGAGCATTTTTCGCGACGAGGCGGCGCGGTGCGCGGCGTTTCCGGTGGTGGAGCAGGGTATCTTCCTGGCGCATGCAGGAGTGACGGTGCTGCCGCGCTGCGCGGCGGATGCGATGCAGGCGCACGCCGAGGCAAGTTGTGTGCGGCACCAGGAGTTCGGCGATGTGCTGCGTGATGTGACGAATACCCGTGCGCTTTGCGCGAGGGTGATCGGCGCGGAGGCTGACGAGATCGCATTGCTCGGGCCGACATCCCTCGGCTTAAGCCTATTTGCAAACGGCATCGAGTGGGAACCGGGTGACGAGGTGGTTTGTTACGGGGATGATTACCCGTCGAATGTGTATCCATGGGCGGCACTGGCTTCCCGCGGGGTGGTGGTGAAATATCTCGAACCGAAAATCACGGGAGCGATCACGCCCGAACTGGTGGCGGCATCGTTGTCGCCGCGCACGCGCCTTGTTGCCTTGGCGTCCTGCCATTTTCTGAGCGGACGCCGGATCGATGTCGATGCGATCGGAAGCCTGCTGCATGAGCGGGGGGTGTTGTTTTCTCTTGATGCGATCCAGACGGTGGGTGCGGCGCCGCTGAGTGTAAGGCACGTGGATTTCCTGAGCGCCGATGCCCACAAGTGGATGCTTGGCCCGCTGGCGATTGGCATTGTGTATGTGGCGCGGCGTCACTTCGAGACATGCCGCCCGACGTTGCTTGGGGCTTGGAATGTGAAGTCGCCGGATTTTATCGCCCAGCGGGAGATTGTGTTCGAGCCGACGGCGAGGCGCTACGAACCCGGTGTGCTGAACATCATCGGCATGTATGGCATGAAGGCGAGTCTCGGAATGCTCGAGGAATGCGGGTTGGAAAACGTCCAGTCAGCCATCCTGCGGGCGCGGGATTTTTTGGAATCGCAACTTCGCGAAGCGGGGTTCGAATTTCTCTCGCCTGGCGCCGAAGATCCGATGCGCTCGGGAATCCTCACGGCGAGGCATCCATCAACGCCGTCAGCCGAATTTTTTGCGGCTCTGGAAGGGGAGGGGATCACCGCCTCGCTCAGAACAACGCGCGCCGGTGAGCAGTGGTTGCGCTTCAGTCCGCACTTCTACAACACGGAGGAGGAGATGGCCCGCGTGGCTGGCGTGTTGCGCCGAAAAGTCAACTGACGCCGATTCGCGGCTTGTCTTCAAGCGGGGGCGGGGTTACAAAACAGCATTCGATGGCGCTGCCCATGCGTGGCAACCCGTTGATTTGCGCGATTAGCTCAGTGGTAGAGCGCTTGCTTCACACGCAAGAAGTCGCAGGTTCGAACCCTGCATCGCGCACCACTTTTTCCCTTCCCGTCTGAGGCTGAAAAATTGAGTTGCGTTTTGGCGGCTGTGGCAAAACGTTAAGAGCTGTTCGGAATGAAGTCAGGCGTCTATATTTTGAAAGGTTCCACCCCATGAACATCAAACAACTCATCTTGGTTCTCCTCGCGGCCGGGAGTGTTTTTCTCGGCCTGTATGTCATCAACTTGGCGCGGGAAGAGAGCGCAAAGCCCCCAGCGGTGGTGCGCCAAGGCACGGTCATGAGCCTCTCGGGATACACCGAGTTGCGCGGCCTGCCGAAGCCCAGTTCGCTTTTGATGATGCAAATCCTGAACGATGTTCGTCTCCAAGTGCTCGATGAGGAGGGGGACTGGGTAAAGGTGCGGACTGAAAACGGGCGGGTCGGCTTTGTGCGCAAATCCGACCTGCGTTACTGAAAAGGCAACGGTTTTTCTGAACCATTACCGTGCCGTGGTTGGTGACGGATTTTAGCGAATCAAGCCCCAGCGTTCGCTGAACGGCCAGTAGACGAGAAGTCCGCGTCCGGCGACGTTGCGCTCTGGCACGCCGCCCCAATCGCGACTGTCGCGCGAGTGGTAGCTGTTGTCTCCGAGGGCGAAGTATGTGGATACAGGCACGGTGAAGGTGGCTTGGGGAGAGCCAAGAAAGCGGAAGGGCGGGCCGTTGCGGCCGTTGTTCGAGAAGCCTTGGTAGCCGTCCTTCAAGCTCATGATGCGCTGAAGCACGAACAGGCCTGGGGTTTTGCCGTCGATGAACAGCTTCGGCGGGGCGATGCGCAAGGTCTGCCCGGGGAGGCCGCAGAGGCGTTTGATGTAATGCTGGGAGCCCATGGCGGGATCAAGGCCGTCTTCGATTTCGCGGATGCCGGTGGTCTTGAACACGAAGACATCCCCCAAGTCAGGTTTGACGAAGTTATAGCTGAGTTTGTCGACGAAGATCTGGTCGCCGGTGTCCATGTGGCCTCGGGCGATGACTTCGCCGGCGCTGTATTCGCGACCTGGCACGACATGGAAATAGCGCATGAGCGGATCGCGCGGGACAAAAAGTGTATGGGAGGAATTGCGGAATCGGATCGTGGTGAAGGTGAAAAAGTTCAGATACGTCTTCTCCTGAAGCGAGGTCACGACATCGGTCGCCGACGCGCGCAGGTCGAAGTGGTGGCGTCCGCGGACAACAAGATCGAAGGCTCGGACGAGGATGTTCGGCGGAGGCGTGTCGGTGGGCACTCCCACGATACCGTAGAGCGTGGGCTGCATCGAACCGGTGGGGATGCGGAAGGGTTGCAGCAGGTAGGCTTTCACGCCGGCGGCAATCACGATCGCCACAAGGATGACTTCCACGTTTTCACGAATCCATGCGTGCTTGGCGGGTGGGATGGCGCGGTCGACGAGGGTGTTGATAGAGTGGATGACTCGGTCGATCGCTTTCTGGTCGCGGGAGCGGATGGCTGATTTCAGAGCGTCGATGAGACCCTCGAGATCGCGGCGGTGGGCGTCGGTGAGGATGTCTTTCTTGTAGGCGAGAAATTTGCGCGCTCCATGCAGGAAGTGCTTGGCCTCTTTGATGTATCTCGGAGTGAAAAAGAACATGCCGTGAAAAGGGTGGGGGAGTCGGGTCAACTGGTCCGCAGAACCTGCACGAACGCCTCTTGGGGGATATTCACCGTGCCGACGGCTTTCATGCGTTTTTTGCCTTCCTTTTGCTTCTCGAGGAGTTTGCGTTTGCGGGTGATGTCGCCACCGTAGCATTTCGCGGTCACGTTTTTGCGCATGGCGCTGACGCTTTCGCGCGCGATGATTTTTCCGCCGATGGCGGCTTGGATGGCCACTTGGTAGAGTTGCTGCGGGATCACTTCCTTGAGTTTCGCTGCGAGGGCGCGGCCGCGGGACTCGGCCTTCTCGCGGTGCACGATCGAGGAAAAGGCATCCACCGGCTCGTTATTGACGAGCATTTCGAGTTTCACGAGCTTCGCGGGTTTGTAACCGGCCTGCTCGTAGTTCATGGAACCGTAACCGCGGGTGATGGATTTCATTTTGTCCACGAAATCGACGAGGATTTCATTGAGCGGCAATTCCGTGGTGAGCATGACGCGCTTGGTGTCGATGGACTCGGTGTTGCTGACTTCGCCTCGCTTTTCCATAACGAGCTGGAGGATGGGCGAGATGTATTCGTTGGGAACCATCACGAAGCACCGCACCATAGGCTCTCGGATTTCCTCGATGACACTCGGGTCGGGAAGTTGGTCGGGATTGTCGATGCGGAGGACCTCGCCGTTCGTGCGCAGAACCTCATAGATGACCGAGGGGTAGGTGGCGATGATGTCCATGTCGAACTCTCGGCGCAGGCGCTCAAGGATGATCTCCATGTGGAGGAGGCCGAGAAACCCGCACCGGAAGCCGAACCCGAGAGCGATGCTGGATTCGGCCATGTATTGGAAGGCTGCATCGTTGAGTTGGAGTTTCGCCATAGCGGCCTTGAGGCGCTCGAAGTCGGCAGTATTGATGGGATAAATGCCGCTGAAGACCATGGGTTGGACAACCTGGAAGCCCGGCAGGGGCTGGTCTGCGGGCTGGCGGGCACTTGTGAGGGTGTCGCCGACCTTCACCTCGGTGGAGGTCTTGATGTTGGCAATGACATAGCCGATGTCGCCGGCGATGAGTTGTTCCCTGGCAAAAAATTTCGGCTGCTGGGGCTTGAAGACGCCGACCTCCTTGACCTCGTAGTTCGAGTTCGTGGCCATCAGTTTGACCGGATCGCCGGCCTTCACGGTGCCTTCCATGACGCGGGTGTAAATGACGACGCCGCGGTAGGTGTCGAAATACGAGTCGAACGTGAGTGCGCGGAGACGAGCCTCGGGCTTGCCTGTGGGATGAGGGATGCGCTCGACGATGGCCTCGAGAATCTCCTCGATGCCGATCCCCGCCTTGGCGCTGGCGAGGATCGCCTCCTCAGCGGGAATGGTCAGGATGTCCTCGAGTTGTTGCTTTGCCATGTCGATGTCGGCATTCGGTAGGTCGATTTTGTTGATGACCGGAATGAGCTTGAGGCCTTGTTTTTCGGCGAGGTGGACATTGGCCACCGTTTGCGCCTCCACGCCTTGGGCGGCGTCGATGATGAGCAGCGCGCCTTCGCACGCGGCGAGCGATCGCGACACCTCGTAGGAGAAATCGACATGCCCAGGGGTGTCGGAGAGGTTCAATTTGTAGCGACGGCCGTTTTTCGCCGTGTAATCCATGGCGATCGGGTGGGCCTTGATCGTGATGCCGCGCTCGCGCTCCAGATCCATGGCGTCGAGCAACTGCTCTTGGGATTCGCGTTTCTGGATGGTCCCGGTCGCTTCAAGCAACCGGTCGGAAAGCGTCGTCTTTCCGTGGTCGATGTGGGCGATAATGCAAAAGTTGCGCGTGTTTTCTATGGCCATGAAAAGGGTGCGGAATATCGGGCAGCGTCCCGTGTCGGTCAATCTCCGTTCGTTTTTTGATGTGGCGAAATCCTCCTCTGGTGCTTAGGGCTTTTCGCCATGGAGAAAGATTCGAACAACTCTTCGCATCCCGACGGGCAGCAACCGCCGTTTCGCTTTAATGCCAAGGTTGCCCAGTTTCTGATCATTATTCTCATTGCCATGGGGCTTCCGATCGCTGTGGCGGTGCTGGGGTTCCTTGAAATGAGGAAAGCCATGCGCCAGGAATCGACGGAAACGGTGGTCGCCGAACCTCCGGGCCTGCGTGAGGTGTTGGAACATGCGGCGGATGCTTCTTGGAAGCCTCCAGCGGGATTGGGTTCCACGGCAACTCGGTTCGAGCAAACATGCCGCACTGGCACCGAGTGCCTAAATCTCGGAGAGCGCGTCAAAACAGTTGCGATCGATTTGGGGGGCACTGTGATCACTCCCGAACGCATCGAGTCGGGTGGCACCCGCTGGATCGTCAATATCCCAGCGTCCAAGTCACGCGAGTTCGACTCGGCTTTGGATTCACTTGGGTTTCAATCTGCGGTGTCTGGTGGGATATCAGGCATCGAGTCTTCATTCTACGAGATCGAGATTCGCATCATGGAATCTCTCGACTCCGGCAATCCATAACAACGACAGGAGCCGGAGGGGCTTTCGGGATTCCAAGGAATCAATTCACCCGCAATGGCATCCACCCGTCTTTATTACCTGTTACATATATTATGCGAAGTTATATTTATCCCGTTTAATCATGCCTGTATGTGGTCTTGTGAATAAGTATGGAACAACCCGGCGGCTGCCCCTCGTCAGCCTCTGCCGAAGGGAAACCTGACGGAGATATTCACAGAAGGCCGAGAACCTTCTTCTGGAGATAATCAATCAAGGGTTCGAGACCCTCGTGACCCTCCGCGCTGATCGGGATGACCTTGAGTTTCGGAAACCGGAGGTTGAACGCCTTCAAATAATCCGCTGACTGCTCCAGATCCATCTTGTTGGCGACGATGCAGGACGGCTTCTTGGCCAGAGTCGGATCATAAAGTTTCAGCTCCTTGCGAAGCTGCTGATAGTCGTCGATTGGATCGCGCCCCTCGCTCCCCGCCATATCGAGGACATAGAACAAGGTCTTGCAGCGAACGATATGCCTGAGAAATTCATGTCCAAGGCCGCGGTTTTCATGGGCACCCTCGATCAGACCCGGAATATCGGCGATGGTGGCACGCTTGTAGTCGGGTAATTCGACCACGCCCACCAGCGGATGCAATGTCGTGAATGGATAAGCCGCCGCTTTGGGTTTCGCCGCCGACACCTCGCGCAAGAGTGTGGACTTTCCTGCATTTGGATACCCCACAAGCCCGACATCCGCCATCGTGCGGAGTTCAAAAACAAACCAACCCTCCTCGCCGGGATACCCCTTGGTGTGCTGGCGAGGCACGCGATTTGTTGAGGATTTGAAGTGGGTATTTCCTTTTCCGCCGTCGCCGCCTTTGCACAGGAGAAATTCCTGGCCCGGCTCGCTGAGGTCGGCAATCGGTTCCTCCTCGACCTCGTCCCGCTGGTCTTGACCGGCGCGATAGACGACCGTTCCGATTGGCACACGCACATAAGTCGCCTTCGAGCTGCGGCCATGCTTGTCTTTTCCCTGACCATGCGCCCCGCGCTTCGAGCGGATCAACGGCTCAAAAAAAAGCGCCACCAAGCTCGCCACATCATGATCCGCAACGAGAACAATATCGCCGCCCTTGCCGCCATCACCACCATTCGGCCCACCATGCGGAATGTATTTTTCCCTGCGAAAGCTGCAGCACCCATTGCCCCCGTCACCAGCCTTGGCATGGACGCGGATCTCATCGACAAATTTCATGTGGCGCGCAACGTGCACCAGCGCCCTCGGCAAGTCGACCCAGATTTTACCCTCTGGCGTCAGTCGGCACCAGCCCCGCCGGGTATCTTCCGCTCGGGAAGCGTGATCTCATAAACAACAGTGCCGCCCTTGCCCGCACCCGGAAGAGATTCGATGCCGAGCTGCCGATAAGCCCTATCCAAGACCTCCGGGTCGTTCCGCAGCTCTGGAAAAAGCCGCTTCAAGCGTTCCTTGACCCACCGCTTCGCCATCTTGTTCTCCATCGGAGCCAGGCGATCATCGTCACCACCAAATAGATTGAAAAACGGGAGGCGCACCGTTGCCCTATCGTGCGTCGTCGCCTTGAGCGCGCTTTTCGATGCGTTTACGGAAAACCGGCAAGGTCAGCCAATAACTCACCAAAGCCGCCGGAGTGGACAAAAACATCGACCCCACAAGCATCGGGAATCCCAAGCCGAAAAACGTCGTCCACTTCATGAGGTCATGCATGTGAAACTGCAGGTGCGCGGCCTTTGGCGGCTCGTCCCCGAAAAACCCCATCACCGTGCGTCCGATCGTGTATTCGATCTCCAGCAACACAGGCCACAGCGGAGTCACCACATCATGCAGCGACACCGCGATCACCGCCGCGATGGGGTTGCACCGGAGCAGATACGCCAGCCCGAGACAAAGAAGTGTCTTCAGTCCGAACAACGGCGTGAACCCCACAAACATGCCGATCGCCACCCCGCCAGCCAGCGCGTGGGGAGCATCGTGAAGATCGAGGAGCTTCCCGAAGAGGGAGCGAAAATGCATCGCCAGTTTCCGTATCACACCTCCACTGCATATCATTCCCGTTCCTTGAACCAACCCAAATTCCCACACCCCGGGCCGCAGCGTTTTCCGCCTCTATATCTTGACGCCGCCACCGCCCCGCGCCTCTACTTCCAGCCATGACCGCCAAGCCCTCCCGCTCCCTCGCCCGCAAATCCCCTCCTGACATTATCCTCGGCATCGACATCGGCGGCACCGGCATCAAAGGCGCCCCCGTCGACACGCGCACCGGCGAACTTGCCGCCGAGCGCTTCCGGCTCCCCACCCCCCAACCCGCCCGGCCCAATGTCGTGGCCGATGCTGTGGCCCAAATCGCCGCGCACTTCGATTACAAAGGCCCCGCCGGCATTACGTTTCCAGGCATCGTGAAAAAAGGCGTCATCTTTTCCGCGACCAACGTCGATCCCGCATGGCTCCACACCGACGCCTCGAAACTCTTCAAGAGCCACGTCGGCGGCCCCGCCACCGTGGTGAACGACGCCGACGCCGCCGGCTATGCTGAGATGCGCTTTGGAGCAGGCCGCGAGCGCTCCGGCGTAGTCGTCATGCTCACCTTCGGCACCGGTATTGGATCCGCCATCTTCTGTGACGGAGTTCTTCTGCCGAACACCGAATTCGGCCACCTCCAACTCCGAGGCAAGGACGCCGAACTCCGCGCCTCGGAGCGCGTCCGCGAGGAAAAAGACATGTCCCTCAAAAAATGGGCACGCATCGTCTCCGAGTATCTCGCCTCCCTCGAAAAACTCTTCTCCCCCGAACTCTTCATCATCGGCGGCGGCATCAGCAAGAAAGCCGACAAGTTCCTCCCCTACCTCACCACCAAAACCGAGGTCCATATCGAACCCGCAAAAATGAGGAACGACGCCGGCATCATCGGCGCGGCATGTTTCGCGAAGATTCGCGCTTGATCTTCGCCGAGCATTCGTTCACCTTGCGCGTCCTTCAAACGGGGTCTTAGCTCAGTTGGTAGAGCGCCTCAATGGCATTGAGGAGGTCAGGGGTTCGAATCCCCTAGGCTCCACCACCCGTTCATCCATGGCAGGTCACAACAAATGGTCGAAGATCAAGCGCCTGAAAGCGGTGCTCGATTCCAAGCGGGGCAAGATTTTTTCCCGCTACGCCAAGGAGATCGCCGTCGCCACGCGACTCGGCGGTGGTGACGCCGCCATGAACCCCCGCCTCCGCAGCGCCATCCAATCGGCCCGCGCCGCCAATATGCCGAACGACAATATCGACCGCGCCATCCGCAAAGGCACCGGCGAAAGCGGCTCTGGCAATGCCGTCGAGGAACTCGTCTACGAAGGCTACGCCCCAGGAGGAGTCGCTCTCCTCATCGAAGCCGCCACAGACAATAAAAACCGCACAGCCCCCGACCTGCGCCTCGTCCTCGGAGACCACGGCGGCAACCTCGCCTCCTCCGGCAGCACGTCCTACCTTTTCCAGCGCCTCGGCCATATCGAGCTTCAAGCCCCCGAGAGCGAGGAAGACCGTCTGCTCGAAGTCCTCCTCGAAGCCGAGGCCGGAGATTGCAGCCACCAAGACGGCACATTTTACATCACCACCCCGCCCGAAAAACTTTTCATCGTTCTCGACGCACTCCGCAACGCAGGCTTCGTCGCCCCCGCCGGCAAACTCACCTACGAACCGGCAACCACGATCGCCGTCGATGCCCCCACCGCCGCGCAAGTCGAGGAACTCTGCGACGCGCTCGAGGAACTCGACGACATCCTCCAAGTGCACAGCAACCATGAGCCACCAGGGGAATCCTGACGCCCCATTTGCGCACCTCCTTCGCCTCGCCGAAGAGGAATTCCAGTCCCTCAGGACAAGCCTCCCCCACCCCCTGCGCCTCAGCCTCGACACGATTGCCATTCTTTTCGAAGACCTCCCCGGCCCCGATCAACTCGCCGACGGCATCGAAGACACCCAACTCGGTCTCTTCGAAGGCGCCTCCAGTAGTGACACCAATTCCCCCCACCCCCCGCGCATCACCCTTTGGCTCGGCAACCACTGGGACATGTGCGAGGGAATCGAGACCGACTACCGCAACGAAATCCGCACCACACTCCTCCACGAACTCGGCCACTTCCTCGAACTCGACGAGTCCCAAATCAACGAACGAGGATTGGGCTGACATTTATGCTTGCCAAATCCCCCGCCCCACACCAGATTCCTCGCCTCTTTCCACTGACCCTATCGTCCAGCGGTTAGGACACCGCCCTTTCACGGCGGTAACACGGGTTCGAATCCCGTTAGGGTCGCCAAATTCATTTTGGCGATTTTTTGCACAGCAAAAAAATTCGAACACAGTTCGAGCCGAGCGAAGCGAGACAGACTGCGACGCAGGAGCAGCCCGAAGGGTGGCGGCGGAACGCCAACATCAATCCCGTTAGGGTCGCCAAATTCATTTTGGCGATTTTTTGCACAGCAAAAAAATTCGAACACCGTTCGAGCCGAGCGAAGCGAGACAGACTGCGACGCAGGAGCAGCCCGAAGGGTGGCGGCGGAACGCCGACATCAATCCCGTTAGGGTCGCCACCCCTTCAGCTCTTGCTGATAGGCTTAAATACAAGATCTGCCATTTGAATCGGCCACGATGATAAGTCGCCCTTTCTCTACCCCAAAAAATCAATCTTCATGTTTTATTGGCAGCAAAATGGCAGCAGGATTCGCACTCCTTTTTTTCAGTGCAACGACGTGTGAAGGTCTTCGCGCCTGAGGTTCTCCCTTTGATCCTTCCAGCCGCTCCCTGTGTTCCAAAATCCTGACTCCACGCTTTTCTGGATCGATCCCTAAATCTGGATGCTCATTTTCAGTGGGAACAAAATGCGCGAATGCGGATCGCCAATTCCACTCGGTCTCAAAATCCACCAGCCAGCCGCGATGTTTTCCCGATCAAACCAATACAAATCGATCTCAACCCAGCGATCCATCGGAAGAGAAATACCATGAACAGCCGGCACAGCCTCAGAACAACTCATGCAAAGGTTTTTTATCCAGCAAAAGGAACTTTCCAGCCCCTTCCATGAACGTGCCGCAAAAAAAATCGTATCCTATTGATAAGCAACTATCCGCAACTTTTTTGGCCGATCGGTCATTTTTTTGACGGTTTTGGCACCGATCGTTCTTTTCGACGGAGATCGCATGGGGACAGGCCTGTTCGAATTTTGAACACCCGGCTGAATCGGGCCGGGTCGCTGAATCCGCACGCGAAGGCGATTTCGGCTGCGGACAGATTCCGGGTTCGCAACAGGTGGGTGGCTTCGCCAATCCGGCAATCCTCGATGAAGCGGCGCGGCGTGATGCCTGTCTCTTGATGGAACACCCGAATGAAATGTGATCGGGACAACCCGCTGTGACGGGCCATCTCATCGATTCCGATGGGTTCGGCAAACCGACGACTGACAAAGTGCATGGCTTTGAGGATGCCCTCGTGCATGCCCGCATGGCGGCTGGCGGGATTCGCCGAGTGGCACCACAGCAAGACCTGCTCCATGAGGTTTTGCATCATCTCCGAACGCAGGTCCCAGGCGCTTCGCTGAACCTCGAACGCTTGCTCAAGCGCGGCTTCGATTTTGTCCCGAAGTGGAGGCTCGATCGTGAGCCGCATGGCCCCCGGGTAGATTTCCGGCCACAGCAGGAGCCTCAACCAATCCGTCGGAGGTGTAAAAATGCAATAAAATCGCGTCCAGTGATGGCAATCGGGGGCTTGGCCCAGATTCCTCGGGGTGCCGGGCTTGATCAGCACCGCCGTTCCTTGGCCGATCTCTGTTGCCACTCCCTCGGGAGAAATGATCCGCTCGCTGCCGGAGAGCGTGAATTCAAAACTCCACTCGCCGGAACCATTCGGCGATTTGTCCCAGCGAAGGCGCCGCGAACTGCTCGCCGTGGTGGAATCCTTGGAAATATAAATCGATCGATTCTCCATAGGGTTGGCTTCGCACTGTGAAGCGCTCCTCGATAGCACGAAACAACAAGAAAAAAGCACGATCGTCAATTGCACCAAATGCCGCGGTGATTTAAAATGCAAACGTTTTATTCCTCAGTTCTGCCCCGATTTTATTCAAATCAACCTTTCGATGATGCAAACACCACATTCTGCTTGGATGGCTCAATTGATGAAAAAGACACTGCACCCACCCATCTCCGCCTATGGACTTCATTCCCGTGCGGTTGCTGCCATGGCCATGCTCCTGACAATCCTCCCGCTCAATGCTCAGTCCCCGGATAGCGCTTTCGTTGCCCATTTCGATGTTTCGACTGGACTCGCAACACACCGATCGGGCGATGTGCGATTGGAACCCATGGAAACGGAAATGGGCGGGTATTTGGACCGCTTTCAAACCGTCTCACTTGCCGGAAAAGGAGCGAGTCTGAGCGTCGAGGTGCCTGCGCCAGCAGCCGGAGAAGGTTTGCTTTTGGAAATTCGTGAAATCCACAACCGGCGGCCTGGGGTGTTCGGCTACACCGTATTGGTCGATGGGCGGGAGGTGTATTTCCGCACCTATGAGGAATACGGCGCGGGCCCCAACCATTTTTTCGTTCAGATTCCAGGCGATTCACTCACCGGTTCAGGCATGGTGCGCGTGGAATTGCGCAGCGAGGGAACCGCTCCGTTCAACATCGCGGACATCTGGGCCTACCATGATTTTCCCGCCAAGGTCGCCAAGCGCGAGGAGGTCAATCGTCCGATGGCATTGCACGGCCTCAAACCCCCAAAAGACGCCAAGAAGCCGAAATTCCAATCCTTCTACCCGCTCGGCACCCTCTCGATCGCCTCCTACGGGTCACGCCACCCCGAATCCGGCCGCGACAGTTTGATCAAAAGCCTGAACGCCGACGCGGCCGAAGGCGAGATGAGCGTCTGGCTCGTCAGCGGCCTGGCGTGGGGTGGAAAACCGAACGGTCCGGATGGCCTCGGGGGCTACTTCAGCGATCCCATATACAGCCTGCTCGGCTACGACGCAAAGCGGGGGCGTTTTCTTCCTTCTTGGCCCGGCATGTGGTCGAACACCGCATGGCCGACATTAAGGGATGCAACCATGAACGCGTTTCTTGAAAAACGATTTCAACGGATCATGGACGGTCACACCGAAGCCATCGATCGGCTCAAGGCTCAAGGACTCGATCCGAACCTCGTGATCGTGCGCGAATGGGGCCCTGCCATCGGGGAAATCAGCAATACCGCCATCGAGGATGCGCGCCGCGACGGAATCAATCTTGATCCCTCGGCAGGCCTCGAAGCGCAAGCCCGTCTCTGGATGCATCGCGACGGCGTGCGGCTCTGGAAGGATTTTGCAGCCAGCACGCGCCGAACTGTGGAACGCGACAGCGTGATCGTGAACAATGGAAATGTGGTTCTGCCCGGGACCCAATTGCTCGACAATCTCTACTCGCAGCCCGATTTCCTCTCGGATTGGCCGATGGAGGACCTCCGCTGGAACGCCGGCCAACCCGGCATGGTGCCAGGACTCTGGAGCAGCGGCGAGATGGGCAAAGGCACCGAATACCGCGAACTCGCCATGTATGACTACCTCCGCGCCCGCGGCCGTCTCGCAATGGTCAACATGGAACGCACGATCCTGAAGGACGATTTCTCGGTTTTAAAAGACCACTACGCACGCGGATTCCAATTCATGACCCTCTTCAACACCTACGATGGCGACGAAGCTCTGGTTCAAGCGGCGGACCGCTGCGACAATGAACCCGCACTGCCTGCCGTCCACCGCGAGCCTTCGCTTCTCGCGCTAGACTTTCCACGCCAGAGGCAACTCGGCCCGGAAGAGGCAATCGTTTCCAAAAACAACGTCACGATCGAGCATGCCAAGATCTTCCGCGTTGGCGAACACGGCGCCCCGCGACTGGCAGTGGTCGATTCCTCGAAGCCCGGTGAAATCACCTACCGCATCGAAAATCCCGACACCTTCACGGCTCCACTGAATCTTCACTTGGAAGGCCGCATCACCAGTGTCGCGGGAAACAGCATCGAAATCCTCGGCGGTGACTCGCCGAACTCCCTTGAAAAAATCAAGGCGCTCACTTCGAAGGATCTGCCCACCCCGAAACGCTGGACGCCCCATGTGACCTCAGCGGCCACCGTCGATCTCGGCGATGCCATGCTCGGCAAAAAGAAATTCTATCTCCGATTCGTGTTGAACTCGCCAAGTTCGAGCGACGCCGCATTCCTGCTCAAAATCGCCGTTGGCACGCAGTGGCCTCGCAAAAGCGGCTATGTCTCCGGCAACCCGCTGAATCGAGGAAACGAACGGGTTCTCAACCTCTGGGTGCAGGACCGGGCCATGGCCGCGAACTTGCTGGAGGTTTACGCGAAAGCCGCAGGCATTGGCGCAAATCCCCTCTCGCGCGATGCGGAAATCCACCAACGCGCCAGCGACCTGATCCAGCGAGGATGGTATCGCACTGCCTACGGCCTGCTCGCAGGGGAAATGTCGCAGATTCTTCCGGCACGCTATGTGGTTCGAGGTGGTGGCCCGCTGGGTTGCTGGCCGGTGGAGGTATCGTTGCCCTCCGAGGACGACAGCGTGATGGTCCGCTTGCTCGCAGCCTCCCCCGACAAGGCGGCCTTCTCCTTGAAAGGCGATCAAACGGATCAACAAGTCACGATTGCTTTTCCCGCCCTCGATCCCACCAAAAAATGGACCCTCCAAAAAACCGGCGTTAACAGTTTTGAAATCCTGCCCGCCGAATCCTCCGATGCACCACTCGCCCTGGAAAACGGCAAGGTGGCAGCCAACATCAGCCTCGAAGCTGTTCCACCAGTCCCGACGCCCCCCCTCCCCCGCCACATCGTCGGCCGTGTGCTCGGCTGGAACAAAGCCCGCATCACGATCGACACACAGGACCTCGAACTCATGGATCACAACGACTCGATGGCGATCCCCGTTTCCAAATCCGTCGAGGTGTCACGCAAAGCAGATCAACTCCCCGATCCAAACGCCGAAGCGACTCCGGACAAACTCGACGTTGTGAAGCTCGAATTGAACGACAAGGGCGAGGTCGTGAAGGTCGAATCTGTCTACGGGCGCGATCGAGGGCGCATCAAGGAATTCCACGCGCCGGTGTTGATCGGCGACCTCGCCGTCGGCGGCATCACCTTGGAAAACGGCCACCGCTACGAATTCAACTACGACAAGTCCCACGGCACCCGCTTTTCCACTGTGGCGCTGAATAACCTCATTCTGAACTACGAACTCTCCCACCTCGCCGAGGCGCTCAAACCCGGCACCGAGGTCGAACTCTCCTACACGCCATCACTGCAGGACGGGCGGCCACCGCGTCTCTTCCTCGTCACCCAGCCTACTCGTGTGCTTTTGGAAGAGGACTACACCGAAGCCGCCGATGACTCTTGGAGGAAAAAGACCGTCTCGATCGATGGCGTCGATGTCATCGACCACCGACCTGAGCCGAATTATCTGCATAATGTATTCATCCGCCTGCTGCGTCCGACCAAATGGTTCACACCCGGCAGCGTGGTCTATCAGGTGAAAAGCGACACACCACTTGGCGACACTTCGCTGGAGTTTTATGCACGCGCCTTTGAGGATTCCAGCAGCGTGGAATTCTTCACCAGTCCGGATGGCACCAATTGGACGAGGGTCGGCCGGTTCGACAACACCTGGCAAAACAACATCCCGCAAAGCCCGAACAGCAAGACCTGGAAATTCCCGCCGCAGAGCGTGGATCTGACATCCAGCGTCAAAGGCTTGAAGGATTTCTACCTGAAAATCTCCCTCACCACCGGAGATGCCGACGATCGCTTTTGCTTCGGCGGCTTCCGCGTCCTCACCGCCCACACCCATCCCGCCAACAACTGACATGAAAAAAACCCTCTCCATCCTGCTGGCCGCCGCAGCCACCACCAACCTCTCCGCCGCTCCCGACAAAAAATCTCCACCTCCGAAGCCCAATGTCATCCTCATAGTGGCCGACGACTTGGGGTTCGGTGATCTCGGCTGCTACGGAGCCAAGAAAGTCAAAACCCCGAATATCGACCGCCTCGCCTCGCAAGGCATCCGCCTCACCGACGCCCACGCCCCGGCCGCCGTCTGCCAACCCACCCGCTATGGCATTCTCGCCGGGCGCTACCACTGGCGCGCCAAGCGAACAGGCAATGGATATTATTTTCAAAACAACGAAATCCTCCTGCCCGAGGTTCTGCGCCAATCCGGCTACGCCACTGCGGCCTTCGGCAAATGGCATCTCGGCTGGGGTCTCGACGAGCAATGGCCTGCCGATCTGTGGAACAAACCGATCAGCCACGGGCCGAACCAGGCCGGCTTCGACTACTCCTTCATGCAGCCCAGCGGCCACGAGTGGCCTCCCTTCGTCTTTGTCGAAAACGATACGGTTTACAAACTCGACCCGAAAGATCCACTCGAGATCATCAAGGAAACTCCACCCCACTTCATCGCCACCTACGCCGGTGGCCAAGGCGCCAGCAAGGGTGCGAAGGCCGCGCATGAAGCCTACGATGTGGAACGCCTCGATCTCGAGATCGCCGAACGCGCCTCCCGCTGGATCACTGAACAAACGAAGCCGTTCTTTGTTTACCTGCCTTTCTTCGCTCCCCATGTGCCAATCCTGCCCTCGAAGGAATTTCAGGGCACAAGCCAGGCGGGAATCTACGGCGACTTCCTCCAACAACTCGACCATGCCGTCGGCATCGTGCTCGATTCTATCGAAAAAAACGGCCTCGCTGAAAACACCCTCGTTATCCTCACCAGCGACAATGGCGGCTGCCATGTCCAATGCTCGATCGACGCGGGCCATCGCAGCAACGCCCATCTGCTCGGCTTGAAGACCGATTCGTGGGAAGGCGGCCACCGCGTGCCATTCATCGCCCGCTGGCCGGGAAAAATTCCCGCCAATTCCGAATCAGATAAATTGGTCTCCCTCACCGATCTCTTCCCCACGATCGCCGCAACCACCGGAGCGGTCCTGCCTCGCGACGCGGCACCAGATGGAGTCAACCAACTGCCACTGCTTGAGCATCCAGTGGGCACGCCCGGTATCCGTTCCGAGATGATTTACAATGGCAATTCCCTTCGCAGCGGCGATTGGGTCTATCTCCCCAAGCCCGGCAACATGGGCGCGTTCGGCACCTTCTACTTCAAGCCATTCGGCTATAAAAACTCCCAGCACGACGCCGATGGCAAGCTATTGCCCGACGCACTCCCCGAGCAGCTCTACAACCTCCGCGAGGATCCCTCACAAACAACCAACCTCGCAGCGAAGCACCCTGAAATCGCCAAACAAATGGCCGCCCGGCTGAAGGAAATCCAGCGCCAGTCCAAATCCAAATAACCCCGACGCCATAAAACCGCTATTCGTCACCTCCCTCGCCCTTCTCGCAGCCCTCAGCCCCCTCGTCCAGGCGGAGTCGAAACGCCCGAACATTATTTTGTTCCTCGCCGACGACCTGGGCTACGCCAACCTCAGTTGCTACGACCAGCCGGATTTTTCCACGCCGAATATCGATGCGCACTCTCCCACCGCCGTGTGCCAACCTTCGCGCTACGCGATTCTTGCAGGCCGATGGTTTTGGCGCTCACCCGTCCAAGCCGCCGCAGTGGGCTGCCGCGCCGATAATCTTCTCACTGGCGAGCGCCGGCAATTAGCCCCCTGTTTGGATCAGACCTCTCCGGCGTAAGAAATTGCTCATTCTTTCAATTGGCCCAAGAGATGATCCAGCGTGGTTGGTTGGAAAAATACGTTGCGGGTTAACGTCTCTTCCTGCGGCATCTGAACGTCTCCACTCGAACCTGGAACCAACCAAAGCAACCCCCCTCTGAATCCGCCATTTTTTTGGCCGATCGGCCATTTTTTTGCCGGTCGCTTGAAACGAGTTCGGCGCGCAGATGCGGCGGGGACACGGCAATCAGACTTACATAACAAACCGCTCGGGCTGGAGCGGGGGGTGATCGTTGGGGTTCATCATTGGCGTAGCGGATCAGGACCGCTGTGAACACTTCGCCCGCAGGGTCGATCCCGCAATTTTAGATGAGGTTCAGGATATCCCCTGCCAAAAAAAGCGAGGCCCCAGCAGGATGGATTATTTGCCCGGAACCAAAGCCTCAACTGGTTGCGCAGAGTGTTTTGAGATAATCGAGGCTGTGCGCGATGCATTCGAAGGGATCGCTGGGGCAAGTGTCCTGCTCGACGATGAACCACTGGCATCCGGCAGCCTCGGCGGAGGCGAGGATTTCCGGGATGTTCAAGTTGCCAGAACCGACCTCGGCAAACTGGCGCTCACCTTGGGCCGTAACCGTGTAATCTTTCACATGCAGCAATGGCAGGCGTCCGGCGAGGCGGCGGCATGCTTCGGCAGGATTGCCCCCGCCGGCTTGGACCCAATGGATGTCGAGTTCGGCTTGGAGATGCTCCGGGGAGGTGCGGGCGAAAATGTCATCCAGCACCGTGCGGCCATCGCGTTGAAAATACTCGAGGGCGTGGTTGTGGTAACACAGCGTCATGCCGGCACGGCGCAACACGGCACCAGAGGAATTCAGTCCGGCAATCAGATCATCCACCTGCTTGGTGTTCGAAAAATCAATGTCCGCAGGCCAGGGATAGACGGCGTGGGTGATTCCAAATTCCCCTAAACGATGAACCACCTCCTGCGGACTCTCCAGAATCATTCCAGGCGACTCGTGGCTTGAGCAAATCTGCAAGCCGGTATCACGCACGATTTTCGCGGCTTCGGTCGGAGTCAGGCCTGCGGTTCCAGCAAGCTCGACGGCATGGAAGCCGATCTCGCGGATGCGGCTCATCGTCGCAGCAAAATCGGCAGGCGTTTGTGTGAAGTCTCTCAGCGTGTAGAGCTGAACGGCGATTTGTTCGGTTTTCATGTTGGGTTCGATCAGCGGTATTTGGCAGCAAGTGTGCGTCCTTTTTTGGCGCTCTCCGCCGCGAGGTCGAGGATGTGGATGGGGCGGCGTGACCACTCGGGAGTGATGACAAGCTTCGCACCCTTGGTGAGGTGGTCGGCGATGTTGCCATAAAACTTCTCCCAGGCGTTTGGATAATGAGCGCCTTGCTCCATGGAATAATTCTGGCCATCACGCTTGTGGATCGTGTAGCCGCTCCATTCGATGACATAACTTCCCTCCGTGCCTGTGATTTCAAGAAAGCCGGGTTTGGCGTTCGAGTCGAGCGAGGTGATATTGAGCGTCAACCACGATCCATTGCGGAACCGCACGACCGCTTCGGCTTCATCCTCATTGGTGTCTTTCTTCCATTTGGTCTTTGGAGCCCAATAGCCGGTTTTGGAAAAACCAGAGACTTCCGTGATCTCGGAGTCGATTAATTGGAGGCCGTATTCCAGAAGATGAACGCCCCAATCATAAAGGATGCCGCCCGAGATAGTCCGACTGGTGCGCCACCAGTCACCAGGCAGGGCGCGGGCCCCCATGCGGGTGTCCACTCGGTAAACATCCCCGATGACCTTCTTTTCCTTGATCTGCTCCACAGCGCGCAGGATCCATCCATCCCAGTGCCGGTTGTGGTAGGTTGATAGAACAACGCCAGATTTCTTAGCGGCGGCGATCATGGCGTCGCACTCGGCGGTGGTGATGGCCAGCGGCTTCTCGCAGACCACATGGCGACCAGCCTTGAGACATTGCAGCGCGAGCTTCGCGTGCGTGTTGTGTGGCGTGATGATCGTCACCAGGTTGACATCCGACTTGCGGAGCATTTCGGCGACTGTCGAGTAGGTCTGAATGCCGGGAAAATCGGTCTCGGCGACTTTCAAGCGCTCGGGATCGACCTCGCAAACGGCAACCGGTGTCATGCCGGCCTGTTCCATTTCCTTGAGATGACCTCGCCCCATGTTGTAGGCGCCGCCGTAGCCGATGACTCCGACACGGATGTCTGATGCGTTTTTGTATTTTTTCATGGTGTTGTGTTGGGAAAAATCAAAAGGCGTTTCCTGCCCATAGGATTCCTTTGAGGGACACTTGGAAGACCTGCGGATAGCTATCGAACTCGGCGGGATCGTGTCCGAGTGCCGAGTAAAAAACGCGACCTTTGCCCCAGTGTTTTGTCCATACCACCGGCATGCTGCAGGTCCTCTCCTCGAAGGTGTAATCCGTCTCGGCAAGCACGCGAACACCTGGATCCATGAGCATGTAGTATTGCTCGGAGTTGTATGGAAATTCCGGCGGCAGTCCTTGCACGATCGTATCGCCGGGTTGAGTGACCCGAACAGAGTAATCGCCCACATGGGGATGGCCTACAAAATGCCCGCCAACCATCCACTCGTAGTCAATGTCGCCACGGAAGGCATCCCCCATACCTCCATGAATCCCGCCAAGGCCCACACCGGCCCGCACGGCGTTTCGCAGACCGGAGCTTTCCTCTGTGGAAAGCTTGCCGCAGGTCCAGCAGGGCGAAATGACATCGAAAGACTTTAGCCAGTCCGTGTCGGCGAGGCGTTCGAGGCTGCTAATCGCTTCGGTATGGCATCCAAGTTCATGGAAGGCGTTGCGAAACTTCTGGACGATTTGTTCAGGCTTGTGCCCATCCCATCCGCCTTGGAGGAATAAAATTTTTACAGATTTCATCAGCCAGAGCCGATATTAATAAGCGGTTGAGTTGTGATTTCCATGGATATTACCTTCAAAAACATGTCTTTTCCGGTCAGCCACTGGCATGAGGATGATTGGGTTTACAGGTCGTTGCTCCCGCTGAGTGCACTCGGATTTATGCCTCGCAAGACAGGGTGGGTGCGCACCAGTTTTGACACGGTGAATTTCTCCCTGATCCTAAATGGCGGCGGCGTGTTCCATCGAAAAGGAAGGACTTGGAAGGTCGAGGCACCATTTGTGATCACGCAGTGGCCCGGTGAGTATCTGGAATACGGGCCAACCGAGCCGCATGCATATTGGACTGAATTTTACCTCGTGTATTCCAGCGGGCTGATGACAACCCTTGAAAAATGCGGGTTCGTTGATAAGGACCGGCCGGCTTGGCCCATTTCAAACCCCACGACCATCAAGCCTCTTCTTGAGAAAATGGGAAAGTGCCTTGCGGTCCATGAGAGATCGTCGCGTATCGACCGCATCGCCGAGCAGTTGATCTTGGAGACTCTCGCTCCCCCGCAGGTTTCCCCCTCTGTTATTTCCAAGGCCTTGGCGGCCATCGAAGCGAACTGGCAATCGCCCCCGCCGCTTGAGTCGCTAGCCCGCGCCTGCAACTTGTCGGTTTCCACTTTTCAGCGCCGCTGGAATGAATCCATGGGAACAACTCCAGCCCGATACACGCTGGGCCTGCGTCTCCAAGAAGCGTGCCGGCTTTTGATTGAAACAAGCAACTCAGTCTCGGAAATCGCCAATGCCTGCGGGTTCGAGGACGCATTTTATTTTTCACGCTGCTTCCGCAGGCAATTTGGCGTTCAGCCACGCAATTACCGCAAGGAACATCGTGTCCGCCGGGGATTGGCGGACTAAAGGGCTGCCCCTTTTAGTGCTTGGAGCAGCCCAGATCGACTTCTCTCGGTGCTCTCTGTCTTGAGGTCAAACAAGGAGACGGGCATTTCCACGATACCAGATTGTTGGAGCGATACACGGAGATGCCGGTGAACGCGGGATCCACCGGCGTGTGGCGGCCGCCCATGTCCTGCCCATACCAATACCAGTGGTCGCCATGCCGCAGGATGGAGGCGGCATGGGCCTGAATGGGATTGCGATCCAGATCGAGAAACGGTCGGCCTGGTCGAACCATGATCGGCTACTCCCCGCTGTCCTCCGTGGCCACGCGCAGTTTGGCGAGGCAGTAGCGGTGATCCGCGCTGTTCATCGCCAACTCGGCTTTCAGGTAGAAGGATTTCAAGCCTTGCACCTGCGGCGTGAGGTCGAGGAACTGGTAGGGCAGCGCGTTCAGATTTTGCGGAATGCTGTTCTGCCAGGTCTTGTCGAACTGGCCGACACGCGTCCATTTCTTGCCATCCGGGCTCGTGGAGAAGGTCACCCGACTCGAGGCGTCGAAGGCGCGCGCTGCGAATTCCACCGCCGTTGTGCCGAGCGGTTTGTCGTTGGTAATGTGATAGACCACGCTCCCCGGCTCGAATGCCTTTACCGGGCGCATCATTGGGATTTCGATTTTGTAGAGGTAGTTCGGCTCCGGGCGGTGGGGCTTCACATCGACGCCAGTCACGCTGTGCGTGGCGTTCTTCCACTCGGTGTCCTTGGTGTAATCGACATCGAGAAGCATCTTGCGGGGTTGCTTCACAGTGATGATGCGTGGCAGGCCCTTTTTCTCGGCGTAGGGCGAGTAGAAGATTTCGAATTCGTCGCCGGGCTTGAAGGCACTGGCGAGGCTTTGGAGTTCGTTGGAAATGATACCGCCCTGCAGGGCTACGGTTTCGAAGTTTCCAGCAGCGCTGCCTTTCTCAAAGACGAGTTCGTATTTCTTGCCGCTCTCCAACTCGATCGCGCCATTCGAGGCCCCGCCGATCACGACAGGTGGATGGAACATTTTGAGCCGTCCCTTGTCGTAGCCGTAGCGGGAATGAATCGCGGTGACTTCTCCCTGGTCGTTGATATCGAGCGTGACTTCATCGTGCGGCTTCGGGGATTTCGCCGCAGCAAGCTCGGTATTTTCCATGCCATCGGCTTCGCGAGTGTGGGGAGCCCCCTTCACAACAGGCAGGGTCATGTTGCTGCCGTAATCCATGAGTTCGAGGTCTTGGAGATCGACCGTGATTTTATCGCCCCGCTGCGACAGGAAACGGGCCACCAGCTTGGATGGCAACTTGGGTTTCGCGGGAAGCGGGTTGATGTGGTCGAGTGTGACGCTCACCTTGCCGTCCTTCACGGCCACGCGGTTGTCGGCATCCTGACCCTCCACCAAACGGTATGCTCCGGGCGTTCCAGACTCGAGTCGCCAGGATTTTTTCGAGTCGAGGGTGTCAAAGACGAGATCAACCTTGGCGGAATCGCTGTCGGAGCGGAGAGAGAACGCCGCGCCGTCGGGAGCGATTTTCTCCAGAGTCACAAAAACAGATTCGTCCTCGCTGGGGAGAAGCACCTCGACAGGATACCTGCCGAGTTTTCCATGTCCTCGAACCAAGTAGCGGGCGGGAAGAATCTCCGACATCGCCGGCCCGAGAAGTCGGCGTGCGCTGGCGTAGCGGCCTTCGTCGTAAAGCGCCTTCGCTTCTTTCCAAGCCGCATCCTCGCCACCGGCTTCGCGGTAGTAGCGGAGGAGTCGCTCGCAGACACTGCGTTCCTGCAGCCAAAGCTGGAGGGTGCGGGTGTCTTTGCGGGTGAGGTTGGTTTTGCCAAGATAGCCGCTCTGCTTTGGCCAGCGGGTTTTCACATTTTGGGAAATGAGGAACGCAGCGTCCTCCGCTCCTTCGGCATGGAGCACGAATTTCAGGTAGGCCTCGCTTTTTCCGACCATGCTGTCGCCGAGTTCCATGGAAAACTGGCTGGTCATTTGTGGAGTCCAGTGGTCGGGATCGGGGAGTTCCTTATCGGTCAGCGTGGCGACCAACTTCATGTTTTTCGGCGAATCACCGAGGAAGACCTCGATTTTATTGGCGTCACCTGGCGAGATGCGGCCGTCGAGATCGAGCGTGAGGCCGCTTGGGAAAGGATCCCCCGCGCTGGTGAGGCGGTAGAGGGCTTCGCGGTGGAAGGGAGTTTTCCCTTGGGATTTCGGCGTATCGATTTTCTCCATCGTTACCACCGGCTGGGCGTGGGACGGAGGCGATGCGGGATCGTTCTCGATGCCATCCACGCTCCGCACGAAGGTCTCGTCACCGTCATCGGCATTGAAGAGGCAGAGGAATTGCGACCCGCGCTCGTAGTAGAGGCGGAGCACCTCGAAGTTCTCCTTGAGCATGGTGCGCTCGAGATTGATGGCGGCGAATTTGCCATTGGCAGGGAGGTAGTCATACATCGCGACATCGCGAAACTTGGTGTTGGCTCCGATGTCCTGGTGTCCACTCGTGGCACCGATCTCGCCACTGCTCCAAAGCCCATCCACCATGCCGTGCTGGCCGCCGCCGTAGCGTTCGTCGCCAGCGGGATCGTCGGTCATGAAATTCGGGTGGGCGTAAAAATTGTCGACGCTCTGTTCGTCGGGAAGCACCAGCTTGCCGCGATCGACCACGGCGATGTCGCGTCCCATGGCTTTGCGGAGGCTGTCTGCGTATTCCTGCCAGGTGCGAAGCGTGTCGACATGCATCCACATGCGCTCCTCGAGGCTCATGCCGTCGGTGGGGTCGAGTGTCACGCCGTCCTTCGCAGCGGCTTTGACGATCTCGTCGGTGATCTCGCCGCTGGCAGGAGCGAATTCTCGGATGAGGATCGGTTGGGACGGAGTTCCCGCCAGACGAAGCCGCGCCAGTTCCTCCGGAGCGCCGGCCATCATTTGCTGGAAGCGTTTTTCAAGAAACGCATTCATGTTCGGATCGCGCAGGGTGTAGGCGGGGGTGTTCCCCCAAATGTTCGGGAACGAGGCCTGCCACGCTCCTTTTTCACGGTTGAACTGGGTTTTTTGATAGCGGATGTCACTGAAGTAGCCGCCGAGGCCGTCCGGGCCGGTGGGGCCGGAGAACCAGCCGAGGCCGTTAAGCATCATCTCCCCCGGCATGCCAGTGAGAGCCGAAAGACGGAAGCCTTGGAGAAGCGATTTATTGCCCTCCTTCGGATCGCGTCCGCCGTAGGATCCGCCGAAGGCCAGCGTGCCGACGGGCGAGTAATCCTTCAGGCCCGAGAAGCGTTTTTTTTGCTCCTCGAACAATGCCGCCCACTCCTCATCGGTTTTCGGTTTTGCCGGTTTGCCATCGATCTTGATGGCGTTCGGTGGAAGCAGGAGGCCCATGGGCTTGAAGACCTGCTCGGCTTTTGCCGTGGTTTCGAAAAAGTCCTCCCACACCCAGAGCTTGGCGACGCTGAAGGCTCCCCCACCCTCATGTCGTAGCGTGACCTGAAGTGGCGACCCGCTTTTGAGCAGGTCTGCGGGCACCTCGACGAAGAAGTGGTTCGGACCTGCGCCGAGTTCCTGGTAGGTGCGGAAGTAGACCTCACGGCCATTGATCAACACGGAGTATCCATAGGCCGCCGCTCGGCGGTTGTGGATTTCCTGAATCTCGAGGATCAATGACTTTGCTCCGGCATCGAACGGAACCTCGAACGTGAGTTCACCCCCCTTGTGCGGAACGGTGCGCACCGAGTGGGAGCCTTTGAGTGTTCCCATTTCGGTGTCGAGTCGTTCGAGAGCAATCGCTCCTTTAGCTTGAACCGGCAGTGATGGATCGCCGATCGGGACGACTTGCACAGCGGCAAGGGTTGAGGGCATGAGGGCGCAAGCAAGCGCCGCAAGAAGGCGGAGTGGGTTCATCGAAAGATCAGCGGGATTTGTTTTGGCGGGAGATTTCCGCAAGGCGTGAAGCCATCTGGCGGGTGACCTCGGGATACTTGGACGCGACATTGGTGGATTGCCGAGGGTCGTCCTTCAGGTTGTAGAGCTGTTCGGATTGAGCTGCCTCGAGCAACTTGCCTTGGGCATCGTGATCGGAGTTCGAGTAGCCGAATTTCTCGAAATAGAAGGTGCCGAACAAGCCGCCGGAGCCGTTGTAGGGCATGTAAACCCAATCTCCGCTCCGCAGCGCGCGGCCGCGACCAGAGTAAACCATCTCGGAGCGGATCGAAGGGGTGTCCACCGGATGCTCGAGCAAGGGCAGCATGTTCAATCCATCCGGCGCGGCGTTTTTCGGCAGAAGGATGCCCGAGGCGGCAGCGAAAGTCGGGAAGAGATCCGTCAACGAGAGCAGCTTGTCACAGGTGGTGTCGGTGGGGATTTTTCCAGGCCAGCGGGCGATGAAGGGAACTCTGTGTCCGCCTTCCCAAGTGTCAGTTTTCAGGCCGAGCCACTCGCCGCTGCTGTTGTGTCCGAGCGCCATGGTTTCGACAATGTGGCAGCCACCATTGTCGCTGGTGAAGATGACGAGTGTGTTTTCATCGAAGCCGTGTTTTTTCAGGGCCTCCATGACCATGCCGACGGCGTGGTCGAGTTGCTGGACATAGTCGCCGAGGGCTTCGGCCTCGCTGCTGCCTTGGAATTCCTTCGCGGGAAGGATCGGCACATGCGGCGCGTAGAACGGCAGGTAGATGAAGAACGGCTTTTCCGCTGTTTGCTTGGCGATGAAGTCCGACGCGCGCTCGGCGAGGATGAGATCGAGGCCGGTCCATGTCGCAGGCCTCGTGGGCCGCCTTGGCCCCGGCGCTGCCGCCGGAGTTCATGGTGTGTTTCCAATGGGCGGGCTGCTCTTTCGTGAGACGCAGCGGGTCGGCCGGATCGCCTTTGTAGATGCGGGTATTTTCGATGAAGACGAACGGCGGCTGCGAGTGGGAGTGGGGCAGGCCGAAGTAGTAGTCGAACCCGGTGTTCAGCGGGCCGGGAGTGATTTCGCCGTTCCAGAACGCGTCGTCATTCGGTTGACCAGATCCCCAGCCGAGGTGCCATTTTCCAAACGCGGCGGTGTTGTAGCCGTTGTCCTTGAGGACCTGCGGGAGGAGGATTTCGTTCTCGGCGAAATACAAGGCTGGCTCGGTGCGCTTGGCACGCCAGTGGTAGCGCCCGGCAAGAATGCCATAGCGCGTGGGTTGGCAGACGGCGGCCGGCGAATGGGCGTCGGTGAACTTCACTCCCTCGGTGGCGAGTTTGTCGATGTTCGGCGTCTTGAGCAGCGTCGCTCCGTAGCAGCCGACATCCCCGTAGCCGAGGTCGTCTGCGAGCATGAGGACGAGGTTGGGTTTTTTGACAGGCTGCTTGCCCTTGGCAGGGGCTGCTTGAGTGGCAAGGGGCAGCGCGATGGCTGCGGCGAGAAGGAGGTGGGTCTTTTTAATCATAAGTCGGGTTCAGGATTCGGGATTGGCTGGCTCGGCACCTTTCTTGTCCGCGATGGACAACGAGTCGGTGCGGAAAGGAACGAGCGGGAAGTCGGCGGAGTTGTAGAGGTCGGAGTCTTGGAACTGGATGTAGCCAAAACGCACATTTGTCGGCTGTGAGACCTGTGGGCTCCAGACCAGCACCTCGTCCTTGCCGTCGATTGCGGCCTCGGCCCATACGAATTTGTCGTCAGCGCCGGCGATGGCAAACCCCAGCACTTTGTCACCCTTGGTTTTCAAGCCGCCATGGGTGTTCTTGAATGACACGCGGATTTTTTCTCCCTCGACCTTGTGCGAGGCGTAGGACGGGCTGTCGGCGATCACATCCTTTTTGCCGTAGGTGTCGCGCAGGGCGACCTTCGCCAGACGCTCCCCGACGGGGCGTTTGTTTTTTGGATGGATGTCAGCCTTTTCACCAATGTCCCACGAGACAACCATCTCGGAGTTTGGAGTTTCATTGGCCGTTTTCTCCTGGGCTTCACGAATAATCGTCCAGCCACCAGGCTTGTTTGGATCGCGTGGTGTGCGTCCATTGCCATCGTTCCAACTGAACATCGACAACTGAACGGTGTGAAACGGCAGGTCGGGTTGCTCGAACTGTTTCCGCCATGAGGCGATGATGTTTTTCATGAGCCTATCGTAGGACTCGGTGGTGTAGGCATTGACGCCACGCTTGCCGGCGTTGTTTTCGCCTTGATACCAGATCACACCCTTGATCGCGAGATCGCGCAGCGGGGCGATGCGGGCATTGTAGAGAGCACCGACCCACCAACGCACAGCCAACTCGTCACGCAAATTGTGGGGTTGGCGTTCGGTGAAAGGTTTCCCTTCTGCTGCCGCATCCGCCTTGCGTTTCTTCCAGGCATCGACCTCCGCTTGGAATTTTTCCTGCTCGGCCGGAGCATTTGCGATACGATTTTTCGAGTTCTCCACCACATCCTTGAAGTAGGCATCCGCCTCGAGATCTTTCATGGAAATCCAGCATTCGGCATTCGAGGCTCCCACGGGGGAAAGGATCACGCCGATCGGGCGGCCGGTTTCTTTTTGGAGCATCGAGCCGAACCAATACGGCACACCGGAAGTGCCGGGCCTCGCGGGAATCCACTCGAACCAGTTGGAGACCTTCTTATCCCAAGCAAACTGCTTGGTATTCGGCTCCGGCGCCCACTCGTTGTAGGCGATTGGATAGACGCGGAAGAGCGGGTTGGGAGGTTGGGAGGCCAATGCGTCGCCGCCCTCGGATTTTTCCGCTCCGGGCTGCGCCATGTTCGACTGACCAGAAGCCAACCACACATCGCCGAGGAGCACATCGGTGAAGGATTTGTTGCCCGAGGCCGCGGTAACCGTGAACGGTTGACCGGTGGCGTTCATCGGCATGGGATCAAGCGTCACCTTCCACTCGCCATCCTCGCCGACCTTGGTTTTCTTCTGTTGGCCGGCAAATTCCACAACCACTTCCTCGCCGGGCTTGCCTTGCCCCCAAATGGGAACCGGGCGATCGGCTTGGAGGATCATGTTGTTTCCGAAAACCCAGCACATCTCGACCGCACGGAGCGGTAGGACGGCCAGTGTGGTTGCGAATGCGAGGAGCAGCGTTTTTTTCATTGTTGGTTGGTTGTTGAGGATTGATTTCCCTCGGTCCGGACTTCGAGTGAACCGATCGAGCACCAGGTGCTGTTGGTGGTGAGCATTTCGACTTTGAGGTCGAAGGACTTTTTCCCGCGCACCCAAGGGGTGACATCGACCATTTTGAGCGCGCCGAAATTGTTCGAGCCCGAAGACGCCGTGACGAATTCGCCGCATTTTTTCCACTCCCCGCCGTCCGTGCGCACGAAGAGCGTGATGCGGTTTTCGGGATTGAGGATCAGTCGCCCGGTGAAGCCGACCGAGGTCTGGCCAAGGGTGCGCGGAGAATCGATGCGGTAAACGACATGTCCTGGCGTCCAGGCTTTTTGCGGCCAGAGCTTGAGACCGCGCAGGTCCTTGACATGGATGTTTTCTACTTCAAGCGTTCGCTCGGTCCACGAGTCGTCGGCTTTGGTGAAGTCTTCCTTGAAAATCGTCTCGACGGGTTGGCTGATTTTGAGAACACGCGGCGGACGGTTGTGGCTGGTGTAGGGCGCGTAGGAAATCTCAACCCACTGGCCGGGAGCGAACGCCTGCTTGATTGTTTCGAGGCTGCTCGATTTGAGCGCCGAGAGGCCGACGACATCGGTCTCGGTCATGCCACGATTGTAGCCGAGTTCGTAGCGGTTGCCGTTTTCCAATTCGATAATGCCGTTGCATGGCTCGGGGTAGGCCGATGGCGGCGTGAAGGATTTGATCATGCCGGAGTCCTTGCCGCGCTCGGCATCGATCCGCTCGACCTCACCGGCGTCGTTGAGCGTGACAGTGAGGCGATCGCCATCATACCCGCCGCGGAAGCGGTTGTCGGTGAGAGGTTCCCCGACCATTCTGCGTGTGACAAGCGCGTCTTTGACTGATGGAACGCGGCGGATCATTTCCCCGTCGGTGAGTTCGACATCCTGAATCGCAAACCCACCACCGCTACTCTGGGCGATCAGAGTTTTTGGCAATGGAGGGAGCAGCGGTTGGCCGATGGTGAGATCGAAGGACGCTCGGTCAGCGGTGGCGACTACGGCCTCGGGATCGTCCTTGGTGGCGGGACGCAGATGGAACAACGCTCCGGAGACGCGGGAAAGCTTCCAAGTGGAATTCTCGGGAAGCCCGCTGAAAGCCACTGAGCAAGGAGTGTCGGTCTCGGCACGGAGTTCGAGATCGATCCCCTCGGGAGAGACTTTCAAAAGATCCACAACCACCACTGACTCGGGAGTCTTCACGGAAACCTCAACCGGTTGGTTGGAGAGCTTGCCGGTGCCTTTTACCGCAAAGCGTGCTGGAAAAACCTGGGCGTATTCGCGGAATAAAAACTCCAGCGCCTGGGTGTAGAATCCCGAGGTCTTCATCTCGGAGGCTTTGGCGAGGACCTCCCCTGAACCACCGGCTTGCTCGAACATCTGCATCAAGCGATCCAAACGCGCGCGCTGCTGCACCCACAGGCTCCGACGGCGGCTGTCGCCGAGGGTGGGAACCCAGTTGTCCGTTTGGCCCGCTTTGATGTTCCACGGGATGTAGGCCGAAATCTGGCTGACCGTCACCTCGGCGGGCATTCCTTCCGAGGCGATTTTGACGGCCACGAACACCGACTTGTTTCCTTTGGCGATGCTGGAAAGATCGACTGTGGCGAAGCTTTTGCTCCCCCAACCGCCACCGGCAACAAAGTCCGTTCCGAGGAGGCTTTTTACTTCCGCAAGTTTATCCGGCGATTCACCAGCCAGCACCTTGATATAAGACCCCTTGCGTGGCACACGACTGGTCACGCCGGAGACTTTCAACTCCAAGCCATTTTCAAACGCCGTTTCTGGATCACTGATTTCACACACGATTTCCCCCTCTTCATTGCTTTTGATCGCGTGGATGTTTCCCCCTTTGATCGCATCCGACAGGCCATGGGCCTTGATCACGCCGGGAGACTTCGATGGGGATTTGTCGCGTGCGAAATTCACATCGAGCACGCGGCGGGGATAGTCAATGGGTGGGTTCGGCTTGTCGGCGATGCCATCGTCTTTTTTGAGCAACTCCTCATCGCCGGGCTTCGCGTTGAAGAGGCAGACGAATTGAAGTCCGTTGCCATAGGCGAATGGCATGTAGCGGAGATCCTGAATCATCACCCGCTCGATGTTCACGCACGCGATGCGTCCGTTGGCCACGACATAGTCATACCAAGCCTGTGGATAGGCCTCGGTGAGTTCCCCGCTGTTCCACATGCCCTCGTTGAGATTCGCCTGCCAGAAGGCGAATTTGGGATCGTTGAGCGGTCCGCCGATTCCCCAGAATCCGTGGGTGTAGATGTTGTCGAACACAGGATCTGATGGAAATTCGACCTTGCCGTTGTCGATCTTGATCGTGCCGCGGCCGAGACCGGCGCGGTAAGCCGGCACCTGCTGGGCAAAATACGCGCCGTAGTTTTTCAAAGCCCACTCGGCCTCTTCGCGCGAAATGCCATCCTCGGGATCAAGTGTGACGCCATCCCTCTTGGCGAGATCGCGAGTTTGTTGGTTGGCCTCGAGCCCATAGCCCGGGCCCATCTCGGCATAGATCACGCCGGTGGGCAGCTTCGCCCCGCCGAGTTCGACTGTGGCGCGGCGGTCCACCAGATAGCGGGTGAGACGCTCGATGCGGAGGTTGTTGATTTTATTGAGATGTGGGTCGTTTCGTGTCGGCCAGAGCGAGCTTCCCCATTGGTTCGGGAAGGAGGGATTGTAGGTCTTGGTTTCGGCGTTGTAGCTGATGCCTTCGTATTCGAGATCGGAAAAATACCCGCCGCGTCCATCCATGCCCGTGGCCGCGCCACCCCACCAGGAGCTGAACATCAAATGATAGAGGCAACCCCGTCGCCGCAGAGATTTCCAGCGTGTCGTCGATCGACTTTTGACCCTCGGGGCGGGGACGCAGGGTGTAGGCGACGCTGCCCATCAAACCCAACTCGTAGGATTGCAATCCCCGTATTTTTGCTCGAGCGCCTCGACGACCTTCATTTTCTGGTCGGGGTTCTTCTTGAGATCGACCGGCACACCGGCGAGTTCCGCGGAAAGGCCGAGGATGAATCCCATTTTACCCGGTTCGATGTCTTGCGAAGCCGCCAGCGCCTTGAAGTCCGAATAGGCCCACACCTCCGCGAGGCAAAACGGAACGCTCGATTCGCTCTGGATGCGGACGCGCATCGTTCCATCCGCCGGAACCAGCGCACGATCCACCTCGACAAAAAAATGATTCGGCCCGGAGCCGGCCTCCTCGTAGTTGCGGAAATAGACCTCCTTGCCCGAAACAAGGATTCGGTAGCCGAACACGCCCGTTTGACGGTTGTGGACTTCACGAAATTCCAAGGTCAATGGCGCCTTCGATGCGCGCAACTCAGCGGGCGGAATCTTCAAGTCGAACTCGAGGGCGGCATCACGCCCTTTGAGTTCGCGGGCGGTGTAGCGGCGCTCGAGGACGCCCAGCTTCGAATCGATCTGCACGACTTGAGAATCGCCGGATGCGACCTTCAATCCATGCGCGCTCTCGCTGGCAGGGTTTCCAAAAACCAACTGATCGGATACCCCCGACGGGCTGCGATCGGCATAAACAATCGTTGGCAATATCAGGGCGAGAAAAAGCCCGAGGCGGGTGCGTGGTTTCATAGGGTCGTTGGTTGATTGGAAATCCAGTCCGCATCAATGAGGCAGGGTGCTTTGATGCCGGGAATTTTCGGTGAGGATACGTCCACACCGGCGACGCGGTCGATGACGCGGCCGGCGACTGCGTCGAAGAATCCCCACACGGCCACACCGCGTGGGTAGAAGTGGAGGTTGTTGCCGCCGAAAGTTTCGAAAAACAGGGCCGGCGCCTGCGCGTTGGTGGTCAGTTGCCAGTTCCAGTAGCGTTCGGAGAGATGTCGGAAATCAAGGCCCCGATAGAAGGCGGCGATGTCGCGAAGCATATTCATGGAAATCCAGCCCGGCTTCGCAGAAACGCCTGCCAAGCCGTCCTGCAGGCCGCCGAGCGCGTATTCGGAAGCCTCGTAATCGCTGTGTGAGCACCCATATTCACACAAGCATGCCTCCGCGGCACTCGCCAGATCCATGGCGATCCGAGACTCGTCGAGGCCGGTGGAAAAGCCCACCATGTCGAGCGGCGCGAGGCCGTTTGCCGTATAGATGTGCGACCCATCCCAGCCGGGAACGATGTCCATGCCGAGATCCTTGCCGGTCCAGGGGTTTTTGAGCCCTCTGCCGTCGGTGTTGAGCAGACAAATGTAGTGGTCGTCCTTCCAGCCCTCGGATTCCACGCGCCCACGGATGAATTCGGCTTTTTTACGGAAATGGCTCGCTGTGGCGGCATCGCCAAGCTCCTCGAGGATCGCGGCACCGCACTGGAAGGCAGCCAGCGTCTTCACGGCGAGATAAACCTGCTCGCGTCCGTATTGAAGGGCCGGAGCGCCGTCATCGATGGTATTCGCCACGCCGACATCGGGCACGCCTTTGCCCTTGGTGTCGCACTGCTCAAGAAAGCGCAAATAGTTCCCCACCGTCTGCGCCCACTTGCGGGCGATCGAGAAGTCGCCGGTTCTCCTCCAGTGCGCATAGAGCATGATGAGGTAGTTGGTCGTCTCCTCGACCTCCATCTCGTGCGGGTAGTCTTGACCGTTAGCCTGGGCCATGGCGCCGCAGTCGTGGGAGAGAAATTCCGTCCCCTCCCCGCGCTCACCCAAGGTTCGCGTGCCGGGCTTGGAAAACTCGGGCCAGTAATCCAACTCGATCCCCAAAAGCTCGGGCCAGACGGCCAGGTAAAATGGCGATTGGGTGAACTCGACATCCACCGTGGAGTGGAAACCACAACTGCCTTCCCAGACGCTGAACCAGTCCCTTCCATCGCGGTCCACCCACCAGGTGTTCATGAGCCAGGAATGAAGCGTCTGCGCCAAGAGGTTGTTGATCGAGGGGCCGAGGGTGTTGGCTCCCACGACGGCATCGACTGTTTCGGCATTCGTAAAAATCTCCGTTCCATTCGAGCGCGCCCAATCGGAGACGGCCTCGAGCGAAGTGAATCGATTCGCATACAGGAACGGATGTTTCGTTCCCAAAACCTCGAGCACCGGCCCGCTGTGGGCGCACCAGAAAACATCCAGCGTGCGCGACCCGAACTCGCGCACGGGCACCTCGATCGAAAAGCGGTTCCCGTGCAACGCGGCACCCGGCGAGACGATGCGGTCCAGCTGGGGCAGGCAGCTGGCGGGGTCCGAGGCATTCTCATGCGAACTGCGGAGCGGGAGACTGCTGAACGAGACATCAAGTGCGTCCGCAGCCGAAGGCTCGATCCTCATCTTTTGGCTGGAAACCTCGAAAAACAATTCCACCAATTCCGGATCGAGCTTCACCGGGCTCCAGCGGAAATTGCCCGAGATTTTCGATACAGAGAGGCGCGCGGCCACAACGGGTATCGTGGAAAACGCGGCATCCTTCGGGCGGAAGGGCGTCGCAAACTCAAGCACGGCCTTGATCCCCGAGTCGGCATGGATGCCGATGAAGCGACTGGTGCACGGGGAGAGTCTTTGATCGAGAAAGTTGAAGCGCTCCCCGTCGCGGCTGAGCGGAAACACGATCTCCTGGTCGCCGATGCGCAAGCCCGCACGGATTTCAAAGGCCGCCGCCTCGTGAAACATGTCGAATCGAATGATCCGGGCGTTTCCTGCCACGGGATCGAGAAGGATTCCATGGCGGGAACCAAGGACACTGATGGCGTCGGCTACAAGATTCATCGGGTTTTGGCAGGCAGTGGGTTGGTGTTGAGTTTGGAGAGCATCTCCGGGGGCAAGTCGGCGAGGATGGCCTGCAGCGGCACTTCCGTTTTGTGGTTGGCCTGATTGAAATTTTTCAGGATGTCGCGCATCGCCTGGGCCACCTCGGTCTCCTCCCGCAGAAGGTTGCGTGTCTGGTGGGGATCGAGTCGGAGATTGTAGAGCTGCTCCTCGGCGGCATCGGGAAGGAGTTCTCCATTTTCGTCATAGTCCGAATGCCGCTGCCCCAACTTCACGATGGGACCTTTCCCGAAAAGTCCGCCCGGTCCCTGCTGTGGATGGTAGGACCAATCGCCGACACGCAACGCCGAGGCCTTGCCCTTGTAGAGCATGCCATCGAGGCCGGGCGCGTTGACGGGATCCAGCAGGAGCGGAAGCATGTTCACGCTGTCCACCGCTGCGCCGGGCGGCACAGGCACATCCGCCGCCGCCAGAAAGGTGTCGTAGAGATCGGTCAGCGAAAACAGTTTGTTGGTCGTCTTGCCGGGGGCGATTTTGCCAGGCCACCAGGCGATCGTGGGAACGCGGTGACCGCCTTCCCAGGTGTCGGTCTTGGTTCCCAGAAACTCGCCGTTTGTCTTGTAACCCACCGAGGCACTATCAGCAAAAATCGCCCCGCCATTGTCGCTGGTGAAAATGACAAGCGTGTTGTCCGCAAGCCCCCGTTCCCGCAGGCTCGCCATCACCTTGCCAACCGCGAAATCCAACTGGTTGCAGTATTCGGCATTCCGGACCGCGTTGTTGTTGTGTTTCTTGAGGCGCTTGCCCAAAGGGCTTTTCCCCCGGAACTCCTCGGCGACCGCCAACGGCACATGCGGAGCGAACCATGGCAGGTAAATGAAAAACGGCTTCTCCGCAGACTGACGGCCGATGAATTCGCAGGCCTTGTCCGCCATGATGAGGTCCAACCGATACATGTCGCAGGCTTCGTGCGCGGCCTTCCCTCCGATGCTCATCCCCCAGCCCGCAGGCGCGTTCGCCGGGGGCTTGATCCCGCGCGCCTTGGCATCCGCCGAACTGATCATCTCGATCGGATCGTTCGGATCGCCTTTGTAAACGCGGCTGTTCTCGACAAACACATAGGGCGGCTGCGCGTGGCTTTGCGGCATGCCGAAAAACCAGTCGAACCCGCATTCGTTCGGCCCCGGCTTCAGCTCGCCATTCCAATCGGTCGGCTCGTCGCGATTGGTAAGTCCAAAGCCCAGATGCCACTTGCCAAACGCGGCCGTGTTGTAGCCCGCTTGCTGAAGAAGTTTGGGAAAGAGAATCTCGTCCTTGCGGAAATAAATCCCCGACTGGATGCGTCCGTAGCCGGATCGGCTGTAATACCGGCCCGAGAGAATCGCATAGCGCGTGGGTTGGCACACGGCGGCCGGCGAGTGGGCATCGGTGAATTTGAGCCCCTCCGCGGCGAGTTGGTCGATATTCGGAGTGGAGACATCGGTGCTTCCGTAGGCCCCCACATCGCCAATGCCCATGTCGTCGGCAAGGAATAGAATGATGTTCGGCCGCTTGTCGGCGGCCATGGCGGTGGGTAGGGCCAGGATCAGCGGGGCTAGGGCGGTGGCGAGGAGTTTTTTCATGGCTGGATGTCTTCTGTTGCAACGCGCAGCTTGGCCACGCAGAACCGGTGGTCCGCGGAATTCGCCGCGAGTTCGAGTTTGAGGTAAAAGGATCGCAGCCCCCGCACGGCGGGCGTGAGGTCGAGGAATTGGTAGGGAATGGTGTCCAGCGTCTGCGAAATGTTGTTTTGCCAGGTGTTGTCGAACTGCCCGCACTTCGTCCACTCACGGCCGTCCGCGCTGGCATACACGGTCACCCGGCTCGAGTCGTCGAAGGCCCGGGCGGCGATCTCGGCCACCGTGGTGCCGAGAGGGTGAGCCGATTCGACATGATAGGTCACGGATCCGGGAAGGAAGGCTTCCGTGGGACGCAGCAGGGGCATGACGACGCGGTAGAGATAGTTCGGCTCCGGCTTGTGAGGAAGCACATCGGCGCCTTCCACGGAGTGCGCGGCTTTTTTCCAAGCCCCATCGACATCGGCCGTGTAATCGACATCGAGAAGAATGCGCCGGGGCTGTTTCACGGAGACAAGCCGGGGAAGGCCCCCGTCCTCCAGAGCAGGGGTGAAGCGCAGATCGACACGGTGCCCGGTTTGGATCGCCAATGGCAAATGCCGGAGTTCATAGGCGAGAATCTGCCCCTGCATGGCCACGGTGTCGAAGTGAGTGGCTTTGCGATCGAAGATCAATCCGTAGCGCGTGCCGTCCTCGAGTTCGATCGCGCCATTCGATGGCCGGCCGACCACGGCGGCGGGATGGAAGGCCTTGATCGTGCCCCGGACGAATCCATAAAGCGCCTCGATGCGGGTAACGCGGCCTTCGGCGTCCAACTGCAACTCGACCCGATCGAATGGCTGCGGGGAATTTCCTTTTGCCTCCTCCTCGGGATCGGTCTCGAGCGCCGGACGCCGAACGATCGTGGCATCCTTGGCGACGGGAAGGGTGAGGCTCGAGGCATGGTTCATCAGCTCCAAATCCTGGATCTCCACCTGAATCGAATCGGCCTTCGCCAGCAGGCAACGGCCCGTGAGTTGCGAGGGGTAAACGGGTGCGGGGGACGACTTGGCTGCAGCTTGCAGAGTGAAACGGTCCGATCCGCCGGACGAGGCGGCGAGCAGTTTCCAGCGATTTTCGCCGAGGGGCTCCGCCGTCCACTTGGCCAGCGTGTCGAGAAGGACCAACTCGCAATCCACCGGATCGCCGACCGGCTCGAGCGAGACAACCCATTCGTGCGAATCCGCCTTTTCCAATGTAAGGAAAGCGGCAGCCTCGGGATTCTGAAAACGCACTTCGAGGGGATGGCGTCCGAGGCGCCCGTGGCCGCGAACCAGATAGGTGGCGGGCGGGAGTTCGGAGATGGATCCCGAAAGAAGGTGGGCCGCGTCGCGGGAGCGCCCCTCGGCGATCCATTTCGCGGCCTCGCGCGAGATTTCATCCCCGTCCCCGCCGGCGGCACGGTATTTTTCGAGCAAGCGTTGCGCGATGGCCCGGTCCTGCACCATCAATTGCAGGGCCCGGAGTTGGCCTTTTGTAAGCGTCGCGGGGCGGCGGTGGCCGCTGGCCAGGGGCCACTGGCTTTGCACGCCGAATCCCAGAAGAAAGGCCGCATCGGGCGCGTGGCGGGCATGGAAGACAAGTTTCAGAAACGCCTCGGTCCTGCCGACCATCGACTCGCCGAGCGGAATCTCCGTGCGCGTGGTCATGTAGGGCGTCCAATGTGTCGGGTCGGGCAGATCGGCTTCCGTGAGCGTGGCGATTTTTTCCATCCCTTGCGGAGTGGCCCCAAGAAACACCTCGATGCGATTCCCCTCGCCGGGAGAAATCCGGCCGTCCAGCTCCAAGGCGAATCCGGACGGAAACGGGTCTCCGGAATTGGTGATGCGATACACGACCTCGCCGGGCTGCGCGACAGTCTCCACGGCCAGCCGCAGACCGCTGTGGACCTTCATGTTTTCACTCGAGACGAGCTTTTCGTCGAAGACGCCCGGGCGCTGCGCCACGATATCCAACAGCACGGGCTGGCGATGGACCGGCGGATCGGCGGGCTCGCCCGAAATTCCGTCCACGGCCTTCACCAACTTCTCGTCCCCGGGGTCGGCGTTGAAAAAGCAAAGGAACTGGAATCCCCGCTCGTAGTGGCGCTTCATCACGCTGAAGTCCTCTTTGAGGATCGTGCGCTCCATGTTGATCATGGAGAGCTTCCCGCGAGCACGCAGGTAGTCATACGAGGCGATGTCGCGGAAGTTTTTCCCCTCCCCCATCTCGCCGCTGCTCCAGAGCCCATCGACCATGCCGTGCTGGCCGCCGCCCCAGCGGGGATCGTTCATCGGACGGTCGGTGAGAAAATCCGGATGCGCATAGAGATTGTCGAAAAGCTGCTCGCGGGGCAGGCGGATGTCGCCCCGGTCCACCACCACGATGTCGCGGCCCAGCGCGCCGACCGTGCCATCCGCCAGTTCCTGCCAGGTGTTCACCGCATCCCGGTGAAGCCACAAACGCTCGGCGGCATCGAGGCCGTCGACGGGATCGAGGGTCACGCCGTCCCTCGCGGCGGATTCGATCACCGCCTGCGAAATCTCGCCGCTGGCGGGCGCGAACTCCCGGATGATCATCGTTTCGGATGGCTTTCCGGCCAACCGGCGAAGGGCGAGTTCGTTTTGGAGCCCATCGACCATTTGGCCGAAGCGGATTCCCAGAAAGCGGTTCATCACGGGATCCCGCAACGCCGCGCCGGGCGTGTTCGCCCACATGTTCGGCCACGACGCCCGCCACACGCCGGGAGCGGGTTCGTAGGTGGTGTAGGTGTATTGGATATCGCTGAACCAGCCGCCCAATCCATCGGGGCCGATCGGCTTGCCGCCCCACCCCGTGCCATTGATGAGCCAGAGGCCCGGCATGCCGGCCTCGGAAGAAAGATCGACTTTTTCAAAGAGGGATTTCCGGCCCTCGGCGGGATCGACATGGCCGTAGCCGCCAGCGAACGCCAGAACCCCCACGGGACTGTAGTCCTCGAATCCCGAGTAGAGTTCCTTCATTTTCCGGAAGCGCTCGAGTTCCGCCCCGGGATCCTTGCGAAGGGTCTCCTCGGTTTCCCCCTCGAGGCGGATCGAACTCGTCGGAAACAGAATCGCCATCGGCCGGGCGACTTTTCCGGAGGAATCCGCCTTCGCGAAAAAATCCCCGTGCGCCCACACCTTGCCAATGCTGAACGGTCCCCCGCCCTCGTGGCGCAGCGTGACCTCGAGGGGCGACCCGGACTTCAAAAGATCCGCGGGGACTTCGATGAAATAGTGGTTCGGCCCTGCCCCGAGCTCCTGGTAAGTGCGGAAATACACTTCGGTGCCGTTGACCAGAACCATGTAGCCAAACGCATCCGGTCGGCGGTCGTGGATTTCCTGAACCTCGAGAACCAGCGAAGAGGTTTCCGGGGCGAACGGGACTTGAAACGAGGCCGTGGCACCCTTGGCCGGGATCGTGCAAACCTCAAACGCATCGCGAAACGATCCCATCTCGGTGCGCAGCATCTCGTGCACCACCTCGGGGCTTTTGTTCGCGACCCCACTACCCACATCGACCAGCGTGGATGCGGCGGACGAGAGCGAGAGGGAAATCAGCACCGCCACCATCCCCCTCATCGTGTCTCCTCCGTCTTGGATTTTTCCCCCACGACCTCGGCGCGTCCATCGTCCTCTTCACGCCGCTCGACCGTGCGGAGCGAGCGGAAGAGCCGCCGGATGTCGATCGTTCCCCCGATGGTGAACCAGATCGCCACGACGGTGTTGAAGCCAAGGTAGAAAAAGATATGGATTTTCCAGTATCGCTCCCACCAGCCGCTCTCGAAGGGTTGGACCAGGTTCAGCAGGGTCACGCTCAAAAACCAAACGATCCAGAAGAGGTTCCACACCACGAGGGACACGGCGAGAATCCGGTCGAAGGTGTCGAAATCCTTGTTGATTCCGATGAACCTTTGCCACACCGAAACCGCGTGCGGCTTTTGGCCGTGGTCCTCGGCGACCGCCCACTGGCCGCGGTGGAGCATTTTTTCGAGGTTGAACGACCGCCCCTTGTGCGTGAACAGCGAGACCACGATGTAGAGGAGTCCCGAGCCGACCAGGGCGATGAAGAAGAGGTATTGGTTGTTGATGGGAAAGTCCTCGCCGAACGAACTCTTGTGGATCGGGGGATAGATGAGCCCGAAGAAACCCACCAACGCTCCGAAGAGAATCGCGGGATAGCAGGCCTGCGAGGTTCCCTTTTTCCAATAGAGGCCCCCGATCACCGCGGCACCCGCGCCCGGCAGCCAGATCGTTCCCGTGATCGCCCAGAACATGAAGATCGGCACGCTGGGCGAGTGGAACATGCCAAAGCAAAACGCATACACCGCCACGCCGGCCACGGCGAGCCGCAGCAAGCGGATGTGCTCCTCGGGCGAGTAGATTTTTTTGCGGAAGGGAATCCACACATCCTGGATGAAGATGCTGCCCCATGAGTGCATGTAGGTGTTGTGGGTGCTGATCGAGAGGAAGATCATCACCGCAAGGAACAGCCCCTTGAGGCCCACGGGCAGGATTTCTGAAAGGGTCACCGACACGCGCATCTGGCCTTGGATCGTTTCGCTGTCGATCGTCGAGAGGCGCGCCTCGACGGCCTTCGCCGTTCCCGAGAACTCGGGCAGGCCGAGGATCGCGAAGACGCACACAGCCACCACCACCCCCATCCACATCTGCACATCCCAGCGCCAGCCGCCGATGATCTGCCCCATCTTCTGCTCGTGGGGGCTCCGCGCACAGGCATTGTAGGCCTGCGACCCCTGCCACGCGGCCCGCGTGTAGATGCCGCTCAAAACTCCGATCAGATAAAACCAGACATTGAAATCCTTGATGCCGCCGCCCATCAACGGGTGCGTCATCGAGGCGTCCTCGGGAGCCAGCCGCGTGGCCTCGACCACATTCGCCCATCCCACCAGCCACAGGCAGAACGCCGCCAGAAGGACGAAACACACGAGGCTCACGATGCCTTGGTAGCAATCCGAGAGCATCACGCTGATCTGGCCGCCAAACAACACCATGGCCACCGAGACTCCCAAATCCAGCGCCATGAGCGTGGCGAAGGTGGATAGCTCGAAAGGCAGCCCCGGCACGGCGAAACTCGCGGGCAATCCCAAAAAATAAATGTAGAACCGCGCGGAGACCGCCGGGAACACCCCGAAGTTGATCACTCCGGTGATGAAGCAGACCACTCCCGCGAATTTGCGGAAGTCCGTCGAATACCGCGTCTCGAAAAACTGCGCCAGCGTCAAGGCGCGCGTCTCACGATAGCGGTAATAAACAAATCCCGTGAGCGCGATGATCACCCCCACCGGCAAGCCCATCAATCCCCACCATGTCGCGGAGAAGCCCGCGATGTAAAAGGCCTCGAACATTCCCACCACCGCGATCACCCCGGTGCCGCCGACCTGCGCCCCGATCGTCAACATGTAGCGCCCGGCCAGCCGGTTCGCCGCCAGGAAATCGCTCACTCCGCGCAGATACTTCCGCGTGGCGTTCGTGAGAAGGAACATCCCGCCGAACAACACCGCCACGATCACCCAGTCCCACAGACTCATCGCCGACGGTCCTCCGGGTGGACTTCTGCATGCAAAGCGGGGTTCGGGGATTCAAGGGGCTTCATCGGGAGCGGGAATAACAACACTCCCATAGCTGCCACGGTGCGTCAACCCTAAATGCAAAGCTTTGTATGGGCCGGTAAAAAATTTAAATTTTCGAGGTGATGCGAAGCAGGGGAAGGTCGATCTCGCTGGCCCCGTTCACGGAGACGCCCGTCTCGATGAGGGAGACCAGTTTGTCGACCGTGCGCCGGGCGATTCCCTGGCAATCCTGCTCGGCGACCAGCACGCGCTGGGCCGGTGCGGGCGATCCGATCCACTGGTCGAAGCACCCGATGAGAATGTCGCGGCCTTCGGCCACGGCGGGATTGTTCCAAAGAAAATCTTGGATCGAAGTCTGATGCGACTCAATGAGACACAGCGGGGAAGGCAGATCGGCCAAGGGGGCGCCGGATGAAAACCTTGCCCCGGTCGAGAAGGGAATGCCTCTGGCGTTGAGCGCGACGAGTGTGGCGTCGTGGCGGCGCTTGTCGACCAAGTTGAGCGAGGGATTGAAGAGCACCAGAAAGGATTTCGCACCGGCGTCGATGCAGGCTTGAACCAGCGCGTCCGCGGCCTTGGCATGGTCCGTGGTGACCGTAGGCAGGTTCATGGAATCGATGGGCACATCGACGAGCACGACGGGAAAATCTTGGTGCACAAGGCCGTGCAATGCGGAAAGGTCCTCAATGTCGCGACGATTGACAATCACGCCGCTGGCGAGCGCGGAGTGCATCGCGGTGATAATGCGGTCGAAGATTTTTTGTTTGCCGAGGTGGAGCGAGATAAGCAGGTCGTAGTCCTTGTCCGCCGCGGCGAGGGCCGCTTCCTCGACCAAATCGCTGTCGACAGGGTTGCCGAGATCCGGGGCGATGAACCAAAAGAACTGGGATTTTTTTGCCCGAAGCATCCGGGCGGCGAGATTCGGGCGGTAACCCAGCCGCTTGGCGGTTTGGGAAATCCGTTTTTTGGTTTCCGGATGAACACGGCTGTCGTCGCTGAGCGCACGCGAGACGGTGGAAATGTTCACATCGCACACGCGTGCAATGTCGATCAATGTTGGCGAAGAGAATTTTCCCACTTAAGTGAGGATTTCAATAAACGAGGAGCCAAAGCAATAGAAATTTCAAAGGCTTCCGATTTGGCACCTGGAGAGGGATTTTTCGCATCCTTTGCGCTTTTAAGCGAACAATGCGTCCCGCACGCTTTGGAGATCGGCATAGAGGGAATGGCACAGACCGGCGGCACCCCCGGAGACGATGTTTCCCCCTTGCAACCCGATGGGGGTGAATCCGGCCAACCGGATCGAACACACCCCGGCCGCGCTGTCCTCGATCCCCGCCACCCCGGCGCGGTCTCCGAAAGGGATTCCAAGCCCCACGCGGGCGGCCTCGGCGTAGAGCCAGGGATGGGGCTTCGGAGACAACTCGCCCAGCGTGCCGGCCTGCCCGCCCCGCATCGGAAATCCGGCCGTGATGATCGCATCGTAAAATTCCGCCGGATCCCCCATGTCAAGATCCCGGAAAGCCGAGAGAATCTCTGGATACGCCTTCTCATAAAGGCCGCTCGTGACAAGGCCGATGCGAAGCCCCCTCGCCTTGAGCTCGAGGAGAAAGTCTTTCAACCCCGGCGCGGGCGTGAATGCGCCGGGACGCCCTCCCCCAGCCATGATCGCCGCGAGTTCGCGGTGCGTGTGCTCGAAATAGTATCCCCTCGCCTCCTCGACCGTCTTGTCGGGACAGTATTTCGAAAGGCAATAGTGCAAGTGCTCGGACACACTGTGGCCGGACACATGCGGCAGGTCGGCTTCCTCGAGTTCGAACTTGGGATTCCCGAGCAGGCTGGCGGTGCTTTGCTGGATGATCCAAATCCAAAACTCCTCGCTATGCACCGTGGTGCCGTCGAGGTCCATAAGCACAGCTTGCAGCGGCTTGTCATGGTGGATTGACGGCACAGGATAATAAGCTGGGTAGCCCATGCTGGAGCGCACATGCGCCAGCGTATGACTGTCGAACCCGACAAACTCGACCACTCCGTCGCTGGTGCGCGCGATGGCATTTACCCCGCCCGCGCCAGCCACAAAGCGGTCGTCGGATGTCCGCTCGATCCGCATGAGACCAAGCTCCTGCGCGTCCGCGCCAAGGTTTGGAAAAAGATCGCTCACTTGGTCTTGATCAACAGCGACACGATCTCACCCTTGCCGACGGTGAATGCTGCTTTGTTCTTTGCCAGCGTCAGATCGCCGAGCGGTTTTTCCTCAAGAGTGATGCGCGTGACCGATGCGGTGTTGCCGGGCACGGTCATGCCCACTTCGATGCCCTCCGGCGCGGGATTGTAGCCTCGCACAACAACGGCGTTTTCATGCTCCGCCTTCTTCAAGGCAGTGACGATGAATCCGGGATTGTCGAAGGAAATAAAACTGCTCACCGGCGGCAGTTCCCCGTCGTGCATGGTGGCCACGATCGCGCGGAGCGGGCTGGTGTAGGCGCCCGCCGCCTGCGGAACCCCGCCACTTTGCCAATCCCCTGCATGCGGCATCACCGCATAGCGGAAGACATGCTTTCCTTGGCACTGGGCCAGCGCTTGGAAGACATGCGTCTCGGTCGGGTTTCCCGCCGTGCCGAAGCAACGCAGCATGGTGAGTGCGATGGAACGGTCAGCATTGTCCTGCACCTCGTATTCCGAGAAGCCATAGTGCAGCACAGCGAGACCATTTTTGCCGTCGGCCACATCGACAAAGGAAAGCGTCGGCAACGTGCGCGCCGCCTCTTCATACCAACCGGTGGAATCCGGAATCGAGATCGGGCGTTTCACCACATCGAACGCGCTGTCCACATGGCAATGCGTGGCCTTTTCCAGACCCGTCGGGAAAAGCACGCGCAGACGGTGATCCTGGCAGCGGTTGTCCACAGTCGTGACAAAATCCAATCGGCGGCTTCCCTGCCGGAGGGTGATTTCCGTGACAAGCCGCACCACCGACTTGCGCGTGGAGCGGCGCATCGCGCCGTTGTCGATCCACTCGGAGCCGTGCGGCACATGGATTTTGAGTTCCTGCTCGAGCCCCTCCGGCAACTCCCAGTCCCGCTCGACCCTGTAGGTGGCGGTCATCGGCCCGTTGGACACAAGAGCGACTGCCGCCGGTTGGCCGAAGGTGGTGTAGCAGGCATCGGCATTCGTGCGGTAGTGCACCAGCGGCCCGCCGCATTCGCCCTCGTCCTCGAAGGCATTGAGTCCCTTGTAAACCTGTCCGGTCGATTTGTCGGTGAGCGTCACCGTGCCGTCCGCCAGCACCTCGGCGCGCAGGAATTCATTTTCGAGCACGTTCACGGAGGGGCTGATGTTGTCCACCGGCGCGACGCCGCCTGCTTCGGCACCACGCGATAAGTGCTGTAGCCAAATGCAGGGACCTCCACTGGGATGGCAACACGAAGCCGCGTGGCCTCGACATTGATGGCGTTGCCGTATTTTAGATACGCGTAGAACGTGTCGTCCTCTGTTCCCAGCACCTGAGAGCGGACTGAGTTGCCAGCGGCGTCGAACACTTCGACCATGAGCGGCTTTTTGTAAGGGCCGTAATTCCGCAATCCCCATGCGATCGGGATATCCACCGCCACCTCGACCACTTCGCTGCGAGGCGCGGAGGTGCTGTTGAACACCGTCACTCCCAATTCATGACTGCCCACAGCGGAGTAATCGATGCGCGTCACGAGGTCCTTCAGATTGTCGCGGGTCACGCATTCGCTGATGTCGTTGGCGCTGCGGTAGCGCTCCTCCATGGCCAGTTGCACCCGGTCGATATGGCATCCGCCGATGCCGTCGTGCTGTTGGTTCTGCAAAATCTCCTTCCATGCCGAGCGAAGCAGCGTCTCGGGATAGGACTTGCCTTGCAGGAGCTGCCAGGCGGAGGTCGGCTCGGCCCATTTTTCCAGCCGGTGCTGACAATCGGCATTCTGCAACTTGAGCGGCATACGAGCCGAGAAGACGCCGATATAGAGCGGCGCGAACGCGTCGGCCTTCGTCTCGACACTCAACATCTCGCCCTCGAAACGAAGCAGGTTTTTGTCGGCTCCAGACTCCTCCATTTCCTTGCGGATCGTTTGCACCACCTCCGGCAGGCTGCTGATGGTGATCTTGCCATAGTCGATGCGCTTGTTGATCTCTTCGACGAGATCAGGAATGTGCGGGTCGGGGTTCTCCTGGTCGAAGCCCTGATAGAATAGCAAATGTTTGGTGGAGCACTTGTCCTTCACCGTGTCGCGCAGGGTTTCCATGCCCTTCAATGCCGACTCCATGCTCTTCATGATCGGCTGCCGCAGGACATGGTAATTCATGTCGTCGGTGCTGTAGGTGTCGGCAAGTCGGGCGATCACACCCCCGTTCTGCTGGATCGATTCCAGATCGTAGTCACCTGTCGGCAGGCTGCTCGCGCCGCCCGTGGCGCGGATGTAGGGGTTGTAAACATAGATCCAGAAATTCAGGCGGTGGAAGGATCCGAAGGTGAACCCCATCGCGCGCGAACCCGTCCGGCGCGTCCCACCAGAACTCGAGCTTGTCGATGTTCGACTGGTCGATCCCGCGGTAGAACAAAATCGTGTCCATGCCGAACTGACGGTAAATCTGAGGCAACTGCGACACCTGCCCCCAGCTGAAAATATTGTAGGCGCACTTCATCACCCCCCCCAGCGACTCCGCGATGCGGTGCCCGAGAAGGAGGTTCCGCACAAGCGCCTCGCCGCTCACCAAAAACTCCGCCGGCAGCGTATACCACGGCCCGGCGTGCAGACGTTTTTCCTTTACCAACTTCTCGACCAGCGCCCGCCGCTCGGGGCGGAACTCCAAGTAGTCCTCCAAAAACGACGACTGGGCGTCGGGATGGAAATAGGCGAACCGCGGGTCCTTCTCCATCGCATCCAGAAGAATATCCCCCGCCTCAAGAAGCCTCGCCTGCGTCTCGCGGAAACTCCACCGGTATTCCCGATCCCAGTGCGTGTTCAGGATCAGGTGCATGTTGTAGTTGGTATCACTCATAGAAATTCAAAAAGTGGGGGGACGAAACTTGACTGGGCAGAAAATGTGCAATGCTTTGTATTTATAATTCAACACGGAGGCTCTCGTCAAGAGTCTGTTTGATGGGCTGACCAGCATTTTTCCTTGGAAATACCTTGTGAAAATGAAATCACGCGAGGCACAGCCCATGCATCACCGGCCAAATACAAACTATCCCGCAATCGCCCCCGCCACCAACTCCCGCAGCAACCTCCGCACGGGCCTGATTGAGGGACTGTTTTCAACCCCCTTCACCGTGGTGTCGATTCCCGGGGGATTCCTCCTCGCAGCCCTTCTCACGCAGTGGTTCGGCATCGACAAATCCGCCTTCGGCTGGATCGTTTCACTTCCCTCTTGGGCGAACGCCCTGCAGGTGCTCGCCCTCCCCGCCTTGGCGCGGCTTGTCACATCGAAAGATCTCGCGCTCGGCATGGGATGGCTGAATGTCGGGCTCTGGGCCATGCTCGTCGCCTCGCTCCCGTTCCTGCCGAAGAACGATCCCGCCGCCACCGCCATGTTCTTCGGCGTGTTTTTCGCCCTCGCCAGCGCCAGCGGGGCATTCCATACCGTGGGCTGGACCGTCTGGATTCGCGAGTGGGTTCCCCGCAGGCTGCGCGGTGCCTACCTCGGCAAGCGCAACTCGCTCATCAGCGCCGCGACCCTCGGCTTTCTTTTGTTATCCGTGGCCTGGCTCGAGGCTCAAAAAAGCTCGCTGGTCCCGTATCTCGGTATCCTCGCCGTCATGGTGGCATGCCGCGCATTCAGCCTGCTCTGGCAGCACGGCATCCGCACCCGGCATGACAACTCGCCGCTCGCCGCCCCGCCGCTCCACCACTCGCTCGCCGAATGCCGCGCCACTCCGGGACTCGTGCCATTCATCCTCTTCTCCGCCTGGATGAATTTCTGGATGGCCTTCACCGGACCATTCACCGCCGTGTTCGCCTTCGAGGAACTCCATCTCGATCCCGGCGCCTTTGCCTTTCTCACAGCCATCGGCACCGTGAGCGGCGTGTTGGGCTGGACCTATTGGGGGCGCGTGACCGACCTCGCCGGCGCGATCCCCGTCATCGCCATCGGCAGTGCCTTGTGGGAAATCTCAAACATCCTGTGGGCTGTTCTCGTTCCCGGAAATTCCTGGCTCCTCTACCCCATGTTTTTGTGGGGAGGCTTTTTTGCCGTCTCCTTCTTCATGGGCAGCTTCAACCTCCTGCTCAACCTCGTGCCCTCAAAAGCGGCGCTGCCGCCGTGGGCCTCCAACTCGCCGTCACCTCCGCCGCCATGGCGGTCGCCCCCATCCTCTCCGGCTTCCTCCTGGAAACATTCGTCACCCGGCAAGGCGGCGGCATCGGCATCTACCACCTCGGCTTCGCCATCAAATCGATTGGCTTCCTCGCCGGACTCCTCATCCTCCTCGCCATCCCCGAACCCGGCCGCACCACCCGCCAAACCCTCCCCGGCGCCTTCCGCTCCGTCCGCCAAGCCATGCTCCTCCAAGGCCTCGAACTCTTCGCCAACCTCACCCCCTTCCGAAACAAGCCCCGCCAAAAAAAATAATCCCGCAACTTTTTTGGCCGATCGGCCAAAAAGTTTACGGTTTCCCCCTACCCGGTCGGCATAAAAAATGCAATCCAATGATTTCTATGGCTTAAAATCAGAAAAACTACTCCTTCTCACTGCTTCTCATTCCGCAGCTGTCCGGCGATCCGTCATTCAATTCCTCCGCGCCCCATCCCATCGGCTGCGTCGCGCCACGGGACCGTGTATTGTCGTTTTTTTCGAAGACAAACTTCAATGCGATGGACTGCAGCCGAAATCCGGCTCTTCGCTCGAAACTCCCCCCCTGGAAACCAAAGCCTGCAAAGTCTGCCGCAATCGGATTTCCGTTCGGGCCGAGGCGGACCTCGGCGTTCCTATACGGCGCAACCCAGCCCACGCATTGTTATCCCCGCAAACACACGGCAGGACCCGCAAGAGGGGTCGGATTTAATTTTTGACATGCATGGAATTTGAGGTCAGGCGCATCCAGCTTTAGCGAGGCGCGAGTAAGTCAAGATTAGGTTGATTTGTATTTAAAATCGTATGATTATTTCCATATGAAAACGACTTTGGATATTCCAAGCGGTTTGCTGAGTGAGGCAATGAGATTGGCTGGAGTGAAGACGAAACGCGCTGCGGTGCTGGCTGCCTTGGATGATTTCTCGAGGCGTGGCCGAATGCGCGAGATAGCCATGAGATTGGGAAATTCTGAAACATTCATGACAGCTGTGGATTTAGAAACCCTGCGCCTTCAGGAGAAACCGGAATGACGCTGGTCGATTCATCGAGTTGGATTCAATACCTCCGCCGTGATGGGGAAGCAGAAATGAAGGAAAAAGTCCGTAGTTTGCTTTTGGATGGGGCGGCGGTTCTATGTCCTGTGGTTATCGCGGAGTTGTGGATGGGAGCTGGCTCGAAAAAGGATCGAGACGACTTGACGGATTTGAGCGCGGTTTTGCGGTGCTTGCCGATGTCTGAAGAAGTTTGGGAGCGTTCATTTCGCCTTGCCCGCATCTGTCGGGCCAAGGGAACTCCGGTTCCCTCAAGTGACTTAATGATTGCCGCGTGTGCATTTAGCCATGGAGTGAAAACATTGGCGAAAGACAAGCACTTTGAAACTCTGGAGGAATACCGGGATTTGGTAAGATAGTGAACGGCGGAAATCTGGCGCAAGCTTGACGGGCGGGAGACAAGCCTTGGTGGAAGGGCCCGCAAGAGGGGTCAGCCGACATGAAAGCTTGATCCTGTCTGGCTCGGCGGGCGGATCGGGCTCTGGAAGTTGATAAAATGGATGTTGTAGGATGGGCGGTCTTATGACCAAACCAACCACATCCCACAACAACACAACCTTTATCGGAATCGACTTCCATAAGCGATACAGTGTTTTTTGCGCGATCGATTCCGCAGACCGCGTCCTTGATAAGGGGCGCATCGATCACAGCACACCGGAGCTCTTCATTCACCTGATCCAGCGACATCCCCGCTGTCGTGTGGTGTTCGAGACCACCATGAACTGGGCGTGGCTCTACGAACTCCTCGAGCCCCATCTTGCACAAAAAGACATCATTCTCGCCGATGCCTTCAAGACCCGCATCATCGCCGAATCCCAAGTCAAAAACGATAAGGTCGATGCCCATATCCTCGCTAGGCTCCTGCGTGCTGAAATGATCTGCGAAGTTTACATTCCTTCCAAGCCCGCTTGGCAGCGCAAGGAGGTTCTCCACCAGCGCTCCTTCTGCGTTCGGCAACGCACCAGAGTGCGCAACCGCATCCATCGCCTTCTCGGCGCCCAGCACAACCTGCACCTCCCTCAATGCAGAGACCTCTTCGGCAAGCGTGGTCTGGGCTTTCTCGACAAGCTGGATCTTCCCGCACCCGCCGGACTCCTGCTCAAGCATCAACTCGGCATGTTGCGCAACCTCCCCCCCATCGCAGAAGACACCTACATCGCCCAAACCACCCCCGTCTGCACATTAGAAACAGCGATGCACTTCCTGCAACAGGAGCTTCACGCCTAAACCCACTTCCGAACAAATCCACAGAGCGACGCGCATTCACTTCGCCGCCAAGCCGCCCAATCGCGCCATCTCCAGCAAGGCGGCCTCGAACTCGCGCGCGAAGCTTTTTTGATCCATCAGCGGGGACGCTTGAAGCCTCTCGCGCATGCCGCTCCTCAGGCCTTCCAAGCGACCAGTGTCGCCCGCCAGCGCCACTGCCTTGGCGATATAGGCGTCCCCGGTTTCGCCGATGAACTCCTCCAACCCCACGGCTGTCAACAGGCTGACTCCGACCCTCGACACATGGGCCGCACCGGCGCGGGTGACCACCGGGCACCCCATCCAGAGGGCCTCACAGGTCGTCGTGGTGCCGTGGTAGGGGTAGCTGTCGAGCGCGATATCGACCTGGTGGTAGTGGTCGAGATGCTCATGGATTTTCCGGGTGTGGCCGAAGAAATCGAGCCGCTCGGCAGCGATGCCCTTTGCGGTGAAATAGTCCTTCAACTCGTTTCTTACACCCTCGTCGGTGAGCGTGCGCGCCTTGAGCCGCAAGTGCGACCCTGGAACCTGGAGCAAAATTTCCGCCCACATCTCGAACAGCGCGGGATTCAGTTTCGCCATGTTGTTGAAGCAGCCGAATGTGATGTAGCCATTCCTCAGCGCCGGCAGCGGCCCGACAGGCGGCGCCACAGCATCGGGCTCGTAGCACCACGCGCAACGGGGCAGGCGGATCAGGCGCTCGGTGTGGTATTTTTCCGTCATGCCCGCCGGATCCACCAGCGTGTCGGTCATGCGGAAATCAATCGCCGGCAGACCCGTCGTGCCGGGATACCCGAGATAGCTCGCCTGGAGCGGCGCGGGCTTCAGCGCCAGCGCGCCGAGGCGGTTGTAGGCGGTGTGGCCCGACAGTTCGAACAGGATGTCCACCCTGTCCTCATGGATTTTCTTGGCCAGCGCCTGGTCGGTCAGACTGCATGTCTCGCGCCACAAATCGACCTGCGTTGCAAAACGCGCCGAGAAATCGTCGGACTTCCGTTGGTCGCCATACGCGATGAATTCGAAGCGCTCCTTGTCGTATTCGCGGAAGAGCGGCTCGATGAAATGCGCGACCGGATGGTGGCACAGGTCGGCCGAGAGAAACCCCACGCGGAGCTTGGCTCCCGGCGCACGCGGCTTGAACTTGAATGCCGTCGGCGTTTTTTTCGCCTTGGTGAGCCCCCATTTCCGGTGCTCCTCGAAGACAGCCTGCGGATTCATCTCCGCGAGATACATGTGGCAGAGGAGATAGTTGCTCTGCGTGTCGTGGTTCTCCGGATCCAGTTCCATCGCCTTGCGATAGTGCGGCAGCGCATCCATGCCCCGCGCGCGGTCCTTGAGCAGGTTGCCGATATTATTCTGCGCGGTCGGGAGCTTCGGATTCTGCCGCGCCGCCTCCTCGAAGCACCCCAGCGCCTCCGTGTTCAAGCCGATCTCGAGCGCCGCCGCACCGAGATTGTTCAAATACGACACATTCGAAGGGTCCATCTTCACCGCCGTGTGGAACGCCATGATCGAGTCCCCTCCCCGCCTCAGTTCCTTGAAAATCACGCCACGATTGCACTGCAACGCCGCGGAGTCGAACCCGTGCTCCAGCGCCTTCTCATACTGAGCCAGCGCCTCGGGAAAATGCTTCGACATGTGCAGAGCCAGCCCCAACTCGTAGTAAAACTCCCCGAGTTGACCGGGCAACGCCACCGCCTTTTCCAGCACCGGAATCGCCTCCGCGTAGCGCTTCAGCCCGTTCAACAGCTTGCCCTGCCGGAACCAAATATAGCCCACATCGGGATTCATCCGCGCCGCTTTGCCATAGGCTGCCAGCGCATCGACGTAGCGTTTGTTTTGCTCCAGCAAGGTCGCAAAGTTCGTCTGATGCTCCACGGAATCCGGCTCCAGCGTGCACGCCTTGCGAATCTGCGAAATCGCATCCTTCCCCCGGTCGAATTTCTGTAAGGCCATGGCATAATGCGAAATCGCCTCCGCATCGTCTTTCTTGATCCGAAGGGCCTTTTCAAACGCCCCCAGCGCATTCCCCTGCTCCCCCTTCTCCGCGAGCACGCGCCCCAGCATGACCAAGCTCTCCGAAGACTCCGGCTCCAACTCCATCGCCCGGCGAGCCAACTGCTCCGCCTGCTCGAGTTCCTTCCGTCGCAAAAACACTTCCGCCAAAAACCGAACGAACCCCGCATTCTCCGGCTCCAGCTCGCAAGCCACCGCCCCGAAATCCCCCGCCGTCTCAAGATCGCCATTAAGCGCCGCCATCCGCGCCATGAGATTCCAAGCCCCCGCGCACTTCTCATCCGCCTGCAGCAACTCCCGGCAAACATCCTCGGCTTCCGCCAACCGCCCCGCATGGAACGCCGACACCGCCACCTCCAGCGTGGCGGAAGTGGGCTTGAAGGCCGGTTGAGGCACAACGGATTCTCCAGTGGATTTTTCCTTCAGCCTCTCATGAAACGCAGCAGCATCCGAAAGCGCCCCGATTCCCTCGTCCACAAGAATCTCCAAAGCATTCCCAAGCGAGCGCCCATACGCTGCGGGGTCCAGAAACCTCGGCCTCCGGGACATCGCCTTCTGAATCCGCGATGAAACATCTTTTCGATACTCCACATCCCGAGACAGGCGGACCGCTTTTTGCAAATATTCCCCTTCGCCCTTCGCCACAAGTTCCTCCATCCCGATCTCCCTCAATTGCGCTCCAGAACACCTCGAACGCGTCGTTTTCCCATCAAGCCACGACGGGAATCCCAAGCTGCAGCGGATCCACAGTCGAAATGCTCCCGGCAAACGGAAAGGTATCCAGATAAACATCCGCGATCCGCTCAAACTCCATCACCGCCGCTCGGTTCGGCAGCGAAGGCCCGATCACCACCCGACTGGACTCCACCCCCGCCTCCTTGAGCACCCCTTCCAGCACCCGGCGGAAAGAAACCTCCGGCAGTTTGTTCGTCCAATTCGGATTGAACGGCAACAGGCACAAATACGCCTCCGGAACCTCCTTCAAAAGCCGCGCCCAGGCTTGCAACAACTCCAGTGGCATCTTGAAGCAACTGGCCGCATTGAAGAAAACCGGTGCCCCGTCAGGTATTCCCAGTTTTGCGCGATCCGGAACCGCCCCTGCCGCCGCACGCGGTTCGCACGAGTAATCCAGACAAACCGGCGGCCCATCCAGAAGGATCAACTTCTCGTGGAATTCCTCCTCACTCAGTCCCGGGCTGTAGGCCAGATACCCCGAGAGAAACGCATCGCAACTCTTGAAGCCCACCGTCATCGGCGAGCAATGCGATACGATTTGAAGCGGAGCCAACCGGAACGCCGCCAACAGCGCAATCTGGTTCGTCACCGCCGAAATATTCGTCCCGATAATGATCGCATCCAAATTCGCGTTCCGAATCATCTTCACCCGCTCGCCAATCGCCTCGGGCAAAAGATGCATCCCATCCGCCAACGCCCGGCACCGATCCTCGATCGCCCCCGGATTCTTTACGCAATGAAACAAATGAATCTCAAACCGCGACTTGTCCAAATGCATCGCTGGCATCGTCACGAAAGTCTCCGTCTGCAAACCAAAATGGGCATTCAAAATCCCCACGCGAATTTTCCTGTTTCCGCGTTTGGCAGGCCTCGACTTTGCCGGCATGGTCAACTCGCCACCGAGTTTTTCCAAAGAATACTCGATCACCCTCGCTCGGAGCCCCGTCAGATCGCAATTGCTTTTCGGCGAGCAATAAGCCGGAATTTGATTGGTCAACTGCATCGCCGCCGCCGCCAATTCCCGGGCCAACTCCGCACTCGGTTCCTTCTCAATCCTCCTCACCGCCTCGCGCATCCAAGCCAGCAAATGCGCGCAGTAAATCTCCGCCTCCACCGGATGCTGAAAAACCTCGATCGACTTGAATAGATATTCAAAAAAGGTTTTGCGAAATTCTTTGGGCAGTATTGATAAATCGTCAAATTCTGGGATAAGATGTGCCGTTTTAAATAATGCTGCGGCAAAGAAAGCGTTTTGGCTTGTTTGCCCGGTGGAATTTATACCCTGCAAAAAATCCTTATCCTCAGCAGAAACAAACTCGGCTTGGATTCCACTCGATAGAAGTGCCGAGTAGGAATCTGCAGATTTGTCTTGGAGCAACCTATTCAATTGCCCCTGTTCTGCTTGGAATATCAGCTTTGCTAATTGCAGCCGCAAACTTTTGACTTTTTCTAAAAGTTCTGGATCAGTGGGATTTAAGCGCCACGCACCAATCAACCGAAGATCGGAAGAGTGGGAAGGTGATTTCACAGAGATTTTCTCAAGCATTTGCGCGGCTAACCGCTTGTTGAATGTCGGTAAATTTTTAAAATCAATAGATTCCGCAAGCTTCCTGTAAAAAGTTTCCCAATCCCTTTGAATGATGCCGGTTTTTACATTATCGCGAGTGGCTTGACCTTGGTGCAACCGGAAGGTGGATAGTTGTTCATCCACAAACCCAATGTTGGAAACCATCATAATCCTCAGCCACATATCCACATCCACAAGTTGCCGCAAGTTTGGATCAAACCCGCCCAAGGAAAGCAGCACTTCTTTATTGATAAGAACAGTTGTTGGTTCCCCAACTTTATTGATCGGATTAGCTAGAAGTTTGGGGTCATGAAGCAAATCTCGTCCTTTTTGAATTCTTTGAAGCCTTGACCAACCTTTATGAAGGTCAATTGAGTCCGCTGGTATCATGGCGCCACCAACCGACTCAACCCCGCGGCGCGAAAAAACCATGCCGATATTGGACTCGCTTTCGGCAACTTCCACTAACCTCTGAACACAAGATGACTCCAAGTGGTCATCTTGAAAGAGAAATTTAATGTATTTCCCTTTTGCTTGTTCGATGCAGAAATTCCAATTTTCTACCAATCCCAAGCGAGCGTGTTTAAGGATTCTGTAAGGAAACTTGGAATCTCTCAGGGCATGTTCGGCAATCTCACAAGTCCTATCCGTTGAGGAATCATCTGAAACAATGATTTCTGTATTCGGAAAAGTTTGCGATAAAGCAGATAGGAGCGTGTTTTTTATAAAAAGCTCGCCATTAAAAGTCGGAATACAAATGCTAACTACTGGATCATGCTGATTTGCATTGCTTTTAAATTGAAGTTCGGAATTTATGAGAGGGGCATTTTCTGAATCCAGAGGAGTTTGTTTCGCATATCTCTCCTGGACCCTTTCAGAAATCTTAACGCCAGCAAGCGCCTCAATAACTTTTTCATGAAAGAAATTAGCGTTCTCCGTATCATTAAGATTCTTGAAATCCCTAGCCGCATTCAAGCAATGCATGATAAACCCATTATTCACCTTGGCCAAAAGTTCAGGTTTTTTGGCAAAGTGATCTCTCAACAAATCAAACAAATGAGCAGTTTTTGCACACCGTGTTGCCTCGCTTTGTGAACTCCAACTGCTTTGGCCATGTAACCTGTAGTGCGACATGACTTCATCGATGTAGAGAAACTGACCCCTCTCCGCCAAAAGAATACATAACGGCCAATCGCCCATGTGTGCTTTGTTGTATAATCTCGAAGAACCAAGCAGAAAAGTGTTCCGAAAGACTATTGATGATGTATGAATAAAATTATAACTAAGCAGTTCATCAACGCAATGAAATAACCTTGGATTTTGCGGTCGAAGTTGTCCCTTTACTTTCATTTGCTCATTTATTATCAATGTATTATGAAAGCAAAAGCTGGCTGTAGGATTTTGTTTTAACAGAAAAATTTGCTTCTGTAGTTTAGTTGGTTCCGTCCAATAGTCGTCGCCCTCGCACAATGCGATAAAATCCCCATTCGCCAACGCAAAAATTTCAGAAAAAGCCCTTTTGCCCTTTTGGAATTGATTCTCAAGATGAAGGTTTGCTTTGATCACCAATGGATACTTCTTGACATAAGATTCCACAATTTTTTGTGTTCCATCGGTAGATGCATCATCTCTTATAATAATTTCAACAGGAAAAACAGTTTCTTGCATGAGAAAACTATCAATCGTTTTCTCAATATAATTTACATGATTATATGTTAAACAACATATACTTAACAATGGAATCGTGCCATCCTCCCAAACCTGTTCCGAAATTCTAACAGGCACCGGTAATTGAAAAGCGGATTTTATATCTTTGGCTTTCTCCATTAAATTTACAGTTAAATTTTTAAAAATCCGCGAATTAGATCACAGATGAAGTTGACTGTTTCGACTTCAACTGTTTGACCGGTAGGCAAAACGATGACCCTTGCCGAGATATTTTCGGTTTCTTTCAGGAGCAACCCTGCGTTTGGTTGCAGCGATCTGTAAGGCTCCATCCTGTGGCACCCTGGCCAAAAGTATTTCCGCGCGATGATGTTTTGCTTATGCAGCTCTTCGACGATTTCATCTCGATTGCGTGGGCAAACTTTATGGTCTACTTCGACCACCACATATTGGTAATTATTTTTCTCGGCGGGATCGTAGTATATAAGTGAGATTCCCGGCACTTCAGCCAAACCCGCCCGATACGCTTCGTAATTCCGCCGATTCACGGCGATGATTTCCTTCACCGCCTCCAAATTCGTGAGTCCCATCGCAGCGTGCACCTCGCTCATCTTGCCATTCACGCCGAGGTAAATGACATTGTCGAATCCTTGGAAACCGAAATTCCGCATGAGACGCATTTTTTCGGCCAGGTCGTCGTTGTTCGTCACCACCGCGCCGCCCTCAAAGCAGTTCAGAAACTTCGTGGCATGGAAGCTAAAGACCTCGCATTCGCCGAAGGTTCCCAGCATCCGCCCGCCTTTGGAACACGCAAATCCATGGGAGGCATCATACATTACTTTGAGATGTCGCCGCACAGCGATCTTCTCGATCGCCTCCGTGTCGCACCCCCTCCCCCACACATGCACCCCGAGAATTCCCGTCGTTTTCGGTGTGATGAGCCGCTCGATCTTGGCCGGATCGATATTGTGCGTGGCGGGGTCCATGTCGCAAAAAACCGGGGTGATTTCCTGCCACTGCAGGGCGTGGGCCGTGGCAATGAAAGTGTAGCTCGGCACGATCACCTCGCCTTGCAAATTCAGCGCCCGGCTGGCGATCTCGAGAGCCACCGTGGCATTGCACATCGCCATCACATGCTTCACTCCAAGAAAATCCGCAATTGACTTTTCAAACTCCTGAACCAATGGGCCATTGTTGGAAAACCAACGCCGATCCAGCATGTCGTTTATACGATTTAATAGGACGCCCCGATCGCCGAGGTTTGGGCGTCCCACTAGCAGGGTGTTATTTATAGACATGTTGAAAAATCAATTGATTCTAGCAGAATTATATGTTAAACTTTTACGATTTGCAATACTGCACATTCAACGAATTTCCATGGAAGAAATTTGTAGATTTTAACAGCAAACCTGTCACCCAAAGCACCCAGAGGAAGAAGAAAGCGACTCAAACTTGGAGCGCCATATTTAAGAATTTGAATATGAGCACGGATACCATGTTCAGTCACAATTTTGCATGCAAGACTGTTAATTTCTGATGGTATAAAAAATCTGAAGCGAAATAAAGGATCTTTTTGCGCCTTAGTGCCTGCCTCTCGAACTTGTCTGTTATTTAATCCGTTTTGGACGATTGCTAGTGAAATATGCCGCGTTACTCTCAACTGCTCATGCAGCAAAATCTCAAGCTTTGCATTACTATCAAAAAGAATCCAAAAGCCTTTGTGGAAAGTTAAATCAAAATACTTATCGGGAAAGGGGAGGTTTGCAGCGTCAGCCATCAAAACATGCATGTTGCCTGGCAAACTCGAATTAGCTAGAAGACGCACTGCATGGGGCGCAAAGTCCACGCATGTAACAGATTTAACTTTCTGCGATAAAAAACGAGATTCTCTTCCGCTGCCAGCTCCGATTTCAAGAATATTTTCATTAGTGATAGAATAATTAGACAATAGCCACTTTCCAAGCCTTGGATTTCCTTGCGAGTATCTATGAAACCATGTTTCCCACTGGGAATCCCATTCGTCTGGTGATTTTAACATGTTTAGATGGTCTGCTGACTTGGCCCATTGATTATTTGCAATCGCTTCATCATTGTAACCCCTCGTTTATAAGAACCCATGCAAGACTCAAGATTCTCGCCCCTTATCATCCGAATAATCTTACTTGGAAAATCTGCGCCAGCAAGTTGAGAAACAGGATAACCACCGCCAAAACGCAGATTTAATTCAAGCACCCAAAGTCTGCCATCGGTGCCTCTAAAAATATCGGCATCAAACGGTCCAATTATTCCAACAGACTTGATCAGTTGATCTCCAAGTTGAATAATTTCGGGGCAGTCAATAGTGATGCAGCGCTCGGTCTCACCCATTTTTGAAAGCAATTTTCTCCATGGAATAATTGATATTGGATTGCTCATCAAATCTCCCAATCCATCAATATTTACAGCTTCTGCGTCTATAAATTGCTGAATAATCATTTCTGGGGCATAATTATAAAATACTTCCAATTCCAAATTATTTCTAGCAATAAATGTATTCGAACTGCCAAAACCAAAACGGGGTTTCACTACTAATGGAAAAGATAATCGTTGCTCTTTCAAAAATTCATATGCTTCCGAATATGAATTGGTTGTCAGTGGAACCGGTATATTTAAATCAGAGAGAAAACTATGCGTTTTAAGCTTGTCATATGCTATCAAAGATCCTGCGTATTTTGGAATTACAGGTATAATTCCGGCTTTGAGAAAATCCTCCCGACACTTAGAAATTCTATGAACATCTGGATCATAAAATGACAAGAGTCCTGATACATCATGTTTTAGACATTCATTAATTAATACTGGAATGTATTCATCTGAGCTTATGGGCGGAAGAACCAGTGATATATCACATGAAGAAAAACCTGGAGTCCAAAATGTGTTGCTTGTCCCAATAATCTTACTATCAGGCGACAGAGAATCACGAAAAAAATTTGCAATGTAACCGCGCTTTCCTATGCAAGAGAGGTAAAATGTTCATATAATTCTATTAATAATATAAAAAAGAATTACTTTAGTGATTTAATGAATGCGGCTGTCTCTTCAAACGCTAGTGCCACTACATTGTTCTGAAAAAAGCCTGCCCCACCATGAGATGCAAACGAACAAATGTTTTCTGGAACTTTATGTTGAGCTATATCAGTTTTTAATGCATTTATAAATTGCGTATTTTTCAGGTCTGGATATGGGTAGTATGATTTTAAATATGCAAATTCACAGAATGAAACCCTTTCGTTATCTAAAAAATCAATATCTTTGAGATTTTTGATAATCTCACTAATAGCTGGGATATTGCTTGGATTATCAACTAATATCTCTACTGTAATGCGATTGTCATTACAATTATTCGTTAGCATTTTGTAATTAGTGGCTCGAAAAAAACTATAGTGATGGTTGAAATTACAGAAATATGCTAGATTTCTTTTAGGTGATGAATCGAGGCCTATGTGATACATTGCAAGTCTGGGAGTTTTTTGAAATTTTGGGATTGGTATACCAAGAACTATTGCAGAACCCAGCAAACCGTTGGCCAATATAATGCCGATCGGATTCTTATCCTGAATGATCGTTCCATTCCGATTTTTGAAAATGATCGTGTTTGTTTTTTGGTTAAGTTGAAAATCGATTACCCCGGTCTCAATCTTAACACCTGCCTTTTCTAGTAAGTTTTTAAGTCCGATGATCAGAGAGTTTGTTCCATTTTCTTTAGAATAGAATTGCTTTAACTTGTTTTCAAATTCAATAGGCATAGTGTCTTGATTGGGGTAGCCAAAAACAGACCGAAAATCAGTTGAAGTAGAATTAGATTTCCACTCATCTTCACTAAATGCTATACATCTTGATAGTCCTGATAAATTTAGCGCCATGCTTGATAAGCATTTAGGGTCTGAACGAAATAAATTACTCAGCGCCGGCAATAATATCTCATTTGAATATAAAGCCCCGAATCGTTCATAAGCAAAATTTAAAAGATTAACATGTTGCTCTCTTATATTTATTCCTGATTTTTCTAATTGTGTATCAAATATATTTTTTTTAAGTTCATTTAGGTTACTTCTCTCGCGGATGTCTGGGTAATGTGAGTTCTCTTGTAATTTATTAGTATAGACCGCACCAATTTTTACTTTATCGTGAAATACAACTTGTGAGTCACCTATGCAATTAATCAACAATTGGTCAAGTTCAGCAATTCCAGTCATCCGAAAAATGTGCGTTCCATTATCAAAATGCATGCCCTGTTCAGGATAAAATACCCCTCTTAAAGCGCCGCCAATATTTGTATCCTTTTCGAGTATCACAATGTTGTTACCACCAACTTCTTTAGAAGCCTGATAGGCAGAAACAAGGCCGGATATTCCTGCTCCGATAATGTAAATCATATTTTCAATATATTTTTAATATTTTAATTTTATAAATACATAATTAGATTGATTTACAATTAGTGAATCTCTTTATATAGTCGATAGGAAATGCACAAGGCTAAACCGGCATTCAAATCAAGATTGCGCGAGCCATTTGAAATCCGTAGCGTTTCGTAAAACATGATTCTCAGACCGAGCTGGAATTGTCAGGGAAATCACACAATTATTACTCTTAGGCATACGAGTCAACAGTGCAGGCCAGCGGCCCCCCCGCTTTTACGAACGCCAATTCAATAAGCCACAATGCGTTGTGTTTTTGTGTTCGGTTTAGGTCTGTGATATCAAATACACAGAACCCCCTATCGGACATGGCTTGAGTCGTTTTTGCAACCGAATTTGTGAAGGACTTTGACATCACCGCAGCTTCCAACAAAACAACTTGCGCGTTGCTGATAGTTTTTTCTGCACCCTTTAGAACTTCCAAGTCCCAACCTTCTGCATCAATTTTGACGAAATCAGGGGCAGGCAAATCTTGTGTCGGAAGAAATTCGTCAAGTGCAACAACCGGAGCTTTTACTTGCGTCCTTCCTCGAGACTGCGCTTGCTCCTTTGTAAATGAAAAGCTGAAACTATCGTCTCGGTCGGATGTGGTAAGATCCATAATCCCCGAGCAGGGGCCCGCACCCTTGGCATAAAACTTGATCTTTGGATTTTTGAGCAAGTCGGTAAAACTGCCTGATAGATAGGCTTGAGGCTCAAACATCGAGAAATAAGCATCCGGAAAATACTGGAATGCATTCCGCGTCCAAGTTCCCCGATTCGCTCCGACATCCACAATGTGTTTAGGGTCAAATCCAAGATTTTTGATGCACTGAAAAAATTGAGCCTGGAGATAAGGAGCGAGATTTGGAAGCATAGATTATTTGAATTTGAGTTAATAGATGATTAGTCCCAAGTATTTAATTTTTGGAGTTTAAATGCTGCCACTCCAATTTGGCGGGGTCGGGTGTCAACATAAGATTCCCCTTCTCGAAAACGCGAGTTCTTGAAAAGCGCTTCGATTTTTTCCTTTTTCCAGAAAAATGATGTCCACAGGCAGGGCGAGTTTTTCTTCCAAACTCCATTTGAGGTCCGCGCGGGTTAATGCGTCCACAGGGTCCTCGCTTTCGATCAGCAAATCCAAATCCCCACCGCGCTTGGAATCATCCAACCGCGAGCCAAATACCCGGATTTCGGAACGATCGCCCACAATCGTCTCCACCGCAGCTCGCACGGTTTGGATTTCTTGGGAATCAAGCCTCATTTTTTTATTGATTACGTGGAGACAGAGGAGACGGGATTTCATTCGTTGCTGGATTTACCCCGAAGGCATGCCGTAATGCCCGGCAGCGATCAATTGCGAACGCATTTCGGGCGTCATAGGGGTGAATCCCATTTTGAGCAACATTTTTCAATTTTCTCTTCTTGCTGGCGGGTTTCAACTCTGAGCGAGTTCTGCTAAAACTTGTGAGAGAGGGCATGTTGGTTCGTTGAATTCCTCGATCTTGGCTTCGCGTAACTCTTGAAGGTCTTCAAAATCTTCTAAAAGTTGCTTGATTTCCAAAAACTCGTGCTTGGGAAGAACGGCGAACTCTTTAATTCCATTTTTTCTGTAATTTGTGGATTTATACTCATTTTATTATTAGCGATAAACTTCCTTCCTGTGGAGGATACGATAAACATCAATTTTCGTTCCTTGAATTTCATCAGATGGAGCCGAAGACGGGAGGGATTTCCCTCGCGACGACCCGGAGGCTGAGTTTTCGTTTTCGAAATGTTTCATCCAACTCCTCTTCGCTGGATTGCGAACCGAGCGCTTCTTCAATGAGTGCTTGGTTCAATAGAAATCGTTGCTGATAGGGATGCTCTGGGGTGTTCCAGTGGGCAAGGAGTCGTTGCCTTGCGGAGGGATTCCTCCAAAGCAAGCGACCATACTCAAAACGAGCAATGTCTTTGTAAACAGGATATTTGCCCCAAGGACTCATAAGAGTTGTCTCGCCCATTCTGCATGGATTATATCGCGTGGTTCACCGCGTTTTAATTTGGAAACGAGAAGGTCTGCCGCGCATGGCACAAGCACCGTGAGTAGACCGTAGCTTTTCTGCTTGGCACGAGTTTTCCAATCAGGCGGAAATTCCTTGAGAACTGCCATAGGCATCAAATTCACATGCCATCCATGCTTTTTCTCAAAGTCACTCCCTATCATCGCTTCGTAACCCAAAAGGGCTACTTCATCGCTTTCGGTCACTGGATCCACATCCATACTGTTTTCCGGAAGAGGGGTTTCAATTCCAATTTGCGCCGCATGCCAGAGCAAGGCACCGGATCCAATCAAAATCATTTCGGCTGGAGCCTGCACTTGATTCCCCCACTCGATGAGCCAATTCTCGACTTGTAAGGGATGTTGGAGTTGTCTCAATGGCATAGCATCTTTTATCAATAGATTAGATTAAAACCCTCTCGCATTCAACAGCACGGTTTTTCCGACGCCACGGAGTCCTGTAAGGAGGAGGCTCTTCTCGGATATTCCCAGTCTGAGCCAGCCAAAAAGAATTTGTGCTTGGCGCAAAACCTGATCTCGACCAACCAAATCTAACGGGGGAGAGCCTGCGCCTTGAGAGAAGGGATTTTGAATCGAGTCCATAATCTGTATCGATCTATATCGGCCTATGTCAAATACTCAATAGAGAAGGTTATAGATTGATAGATTTCCGGCGGGGATTTTTGAAGGGAGTTCATAGTCTTATTATCGCCTTCTTGAGTTCGAGGATGATCGAGCGGTTATCGCCTGGTTAGGTGTAAAGCAAATCGATTTTTTGATCACGGATTCTGGACTTCAGATTGCTGCGGAAGGCGAGTTTCTTGGCATATTCCACGGGATCATTAGATCCTGTCTCGGTGAGAAGATCGATGTCTCCGCCCAGTAAATCGTCCCGGGTTCGTGAGCCGAACAAATAGGCGGCACAATCTTCCCCAAAATGACTGCGGGCGGTCTCGCGGATGGTCTGTCTTTCGAAGGGGGTGAGTCTCAGTGGCCTGGGAAGGAGTTAAATATTACGTGAGAAATGGTTCTGGTGGGGAGGTATTACTCGGAAGTGATTTTTTTGAGGAGGCTGGTCTTTATACCAAGCAGAGTGGCTGGGTCAGCCATTTTCTTGTCTGCGGTGATTAACTTTGGCGAGCCCAGTTCCATGGCTGTGGCTATATGAATCCCGTCGAGCATTCGCAAAAAAACTGGAGGTTCTGTTTGAGAACTCTGGCGGCGATCTCCTTGGCGCTGGCCTTGATATCGATGCCCGAGGGCACAAGCAGGTAGCGCCCTCGCTGGAGATCGGTCTGGAACCGGGACAGAACTCGCTCGGAACTTCCGCTTGGAATCTCGCCCCTGGCTTCCTTCGCGTGGATGGCAAAGGTCATTTCAAATTCCAAAATGGCGCTGGATTGGATGGGCCCCCTTTTGCACAGAGGCAAACTCGGAAGCTTGCGAGGAGATGTGCTCCGGCAACTGCGCAACATCCTGATCTCGAGCAACCAAGCCTGTCGGGAGAGAGCCTGCGCCTTGAGAAAAAAAAGGGGGCTGCGGCGGTGAAACAAGTCATCAAAGCAGACCAAAGGGGAGCGCGCTAATAAAATGGCGCGAACGTTAGGCGGAATGGCGATTTTTGGCCTGCTTACGTCCGAGCCCTCAAGCGCTCGTGGCGAAATGGTCCCAACCGCCGGGCCAGTCTGGAGGCATGGATTTTACCTTGGTGGTGTTCCCGATGCGGGTGAGGCGTGTCTTGGAGAATGCTTTTTTCCATTCCGACTCCAATCGCCCTGCCAGCGCTGGCTTGCACGTGAAGAGCAATTCGTAGTCCTCGCCGTCGGAGAGGGCCGAGGCCGTCGTGACCCTGGGATTCCTCGGAACGAGAGATTGATCGACCTCAAACCCGCACCCGCTGGCGCGTGCGAGGCGAGGCAGGTCCGCTCCCAGGCCATCGCTGAGATCCATCATGGCCGTGGCAAGGCGGCGGGAGGCGATCCAGCGGCCTTCCTTGAGGCGCGGCGTGAAATTCAAATGGTGTCCCCTCCCCGAGCCTCCAAGACTGCCGGTCACATAGATCAAATCCCCCGCCCCTGCGCCGGATCGCGTGACCAACTCCCGACGGGGCACACGACCGGTGAGTGTCACCGAAATGGCGATGCCTGCGGGTTGGCGCGACATTTCCCCACCGGCGATCGTGACGCCGAACCTCCGCGCGGCGCGCCCAAGACCGCGATAGAATTCCTCCCAATACTCCTCCTCGACATCCGGCGGCGAAAAAAACGTGATCAAGGCCTCGCCGGGCACTCCACCCATCGCCGCCAAGTCGCTCAGCGGCCTGCAAAGCGCCTTCCAGCCGACCTTCGCAGGATTCTCCCCGCGCCGAAAATGAACCCCCTCGGCCACGCAGTCGGTCTTCAGCAGTAGCAAGTCCCTGCCGCACGGGATCGCCGCACAGTCGTCCCCGGGGCCCAAGATGCCCTTCTCCGGCAGCGGCACCAATTTGAGCAGACCGCTCCAACAGCTCATCCTCGGCGTTTTTTTTCACTGCATCGCCTCCGGCCAAAGAATCGTCCCGAGCAGGCTCAACCCGTTGAACACCGCATGCAGCGCCAGCGGGGCCCACAACGACCCAGTGACCTCGTAAAGCAACGCAAGCGCAACCGCCAAAATCAACAAGCCGGGAATCGATGCCGCATGCCCGTGGATCAATGCGAAGACAACCGCCGTCACCCCGATGGCCAGCCAGCGCCCTCCCACCTGCCTCAGCACTCCATAGAAGCAGCCGCGAAAAACCAACTCCTCGGTCAACGGTGCGGCGATCAAGGCGATCGCAGCCACCGCCAACCTGTCGCGCAATCCGTCGTGCTCGAGCAGAAACGTGACGATCGGTTGCGGCGCGTTGGCATCGGCGAGGAACGTGTAAACCAACCACTGCACAGCATAAATAGCTGGAACAGCCACCAGCACCGCAATCAACACAGGTCCGAAAATCGTTTTCGCCCTCTCCGCACCAAGACCAAATGCCTCGACCAGCGGCACGTTTCTCATCACAAGAAACCCGATCAAAAACAACGTCACCGCCGCATACAGGGCCACGCTGGTCTCAAGCGATTCGAGCGTGATGCGCTGCGGCTCCTTGCCGAAGGCGGCCGCTCCGGTGCTCAGAAAAAACAACACGATGCATGTTGTGAAAAGCCCCTCAGGCCACTGCCAATGCACCACAGGAAAACGATCCGGACTGGCCAGCGACATCTTCAAGGCGCGAGTGAGCGCAAAAGCCCACACCAGCGCTAACACAATAAGGATCGTCGAATTCATGTCACTCGCATGTCACGAAAGGAACTGACCTCAACAAGTCAACTTGCATGAAAAAAACCCTTTCCGGCCGCGATGACCGGAAAGGGCTGGAAATTGCTCGATCGAAGAGTGGGTTACGACTTCACGTGACCGGAGATGAGCTTGGTCATCTCGAACATCGTCACTTGGCTCTTGCCTCCGAACACGGCCTTCAACGCGGCGTCGGCGTTAATCATGGTCTTTTTCTTCTCGTCTTGGAGCTTGTGCTTTTTGATGTAGTCCCAGACTTTTTTGGTCAACTCGCCACGGGAGACCGGGGTGGAGCCCACCACGGCGGCAAGGACGGCGTCAGGTTGAACTGGCTTGAGGAGCGCGGGATTGGCTTTGCGTTTGGGTTTGGATTCGGTCGGCATAGGTAGATCGTTATGTTGAGGTTGATACTTCACGCGGCTCCCGGATCGTTCCGGAGCACCGCTATTCTGAACCTTGGGGGGACAGAACAGCAACTCCACTACCACCAGCCTGTGGCACCCGTCCATATTTCTTTTCAAAGCGGGGAGGCTGATTCTCGCATGGCATCCAGAGGCTGGATTTTTCGCCCACGCCAAGCCAATGTCCCGCCATGCCGGTTTTGATTCACTCGACACTCACCGCCCTGCGCCCCCTCCTGTTTCTCGGCGTTCTCCTTCTTGCGGGCTGCCAGACGCTGACGCCGCCGCCCGATCCCGCCCGCGCGGCGATGAAGGCCGCCATTTTAAACGAAGCGCCAGGCTCCCACTTCTTTGGCCGCCGTATGTATAAGAAGGATTACAAAATGTGGGGCTGGGTGCGCGAACCAAGCCAACCTTGGAAAACCGCAAAGCTCGTCATGCTGAACGAACAGCGCAAAATCGCCCCCGACCGCGAAGGCGGCAAGCTGGGCACTGACAACAACCACGACTACCGCCTCGAAGGGTTCTTCAGCGGCGACACCGTCTACGAACCGGCCAGTGATCGCTTCTATCCGGAATTCGTCCTCACCGGCTACGATCTCCTCCGCACGAACCCACCCTCGATCTACATCGTCGACAAGCAACTCGACCCCGCTGTCCGCATCATTCAACCCCCGGTGGACTAACCCCGTGGATCGCCCTCGATTCATGCCGCCCGCCGCCTCGCCCGCCCCCGAACTCCTCGCTCCCGCCGGCGACATGGAGTGCGTGAAGGCCGCCGTGGCGAATGGCGCGGATGCCGTGTTCTTCGGCCTCTCGCGCTTCAATGCCCGCATGAGGGCGGAAAATTTCACCCTCGAGAACCTGCCAGCCGTCGTGGAGTTTCTCCACACCCGCGGCGTGAAGGCCTACGTCACGCTAAACGTCCTCGTGTTCACCGACGAACTCTCCGACGCCATCGCGGAACTCCAAGCCCTCGCCGATTGCGGGGCCGATGCCGTCATTATTCAGGATGTCGGTCTCGCCGAGATCGCCCGCCGCATGTTTCCAGACCTCCGCGTCCACGCCTCGACCCAAATGACGATCACCTCGCCGGAGGGCGTGCGCTTTGCGGAGTCGCTCGGCATCAAGCAGGTCGTCCTCGCGCGCGAACTCTCGCTCCGCGAACTTGAAAAATTCCCGCCCTCGGTGCCTCTCGAGACTTTTGTCCACGGCGCCCTCTGCGTGGCCTATTCGGGCCAATGCCTCACCAGCGAGGCCCTCGGCCGCCGCAGCGCGAACCGCGGCGAGTGCGCCCAAGCCTGCCGCATGCCGTATGAATTGATTGTGGATGGCACCCTGCGCGATCTCGGCGACAAGCGCTACCTCCTCTCGCCGCAGGACCTCGCGGCGGTGAATGAAATCCCCGCGCTCATCGAGCGTGGCGTGCGCTCGTTCAAAATCGAAGGCCGCCTCAAATCGCCCGAATACGTCGCCGCAGTCACCTCCGTCTACCGCAAGGCGATCGACAATGCCCTCGCGGGAGCCCCACATCTGGCCTCCGCCGATGACTGGTATCGACTGGAAATGACCTTCTCCCGCGGTCTCTTCAGCGGCTGGATGCACGGAGTGAACCACCAGGAACTCGTCGGTGCGCGCTACGGCAAGAAACGCGGCGCCTACGTCGGCCGTGTCGTTGGCACCGGCAAGGACAACGTCTGCATCGACAATCCAGAGGTTCCCCTCAAAGCAGGCGACGGCGTTGTGTTCGACACCGGCGGCAATACCGAACACGAACAAGGCGGGCGGATTTTTTCCATTAATGGCAACCGCCTCTTCTTCGAGCGCGGCAAGCTCGCCTGTCGGACATCCCCGCAGGCACACGCGTGTGGAAAACCAGCGACCCTGCCCTCGACCGCGACCTGCGCCACTCGTTCGCTGGCAATATCGAGGGACTTCAAGAAAACCTCACCCCCATCGATCTCATCGTGACCGGTTCCGCCGGAGCGCCGCTTGTTATCTCGTCAGGAGCCATCCAAGCCACCTCCCAATCCCCGCTCGAACCCGCCCGCACACGCCCCCTCACCACCGAAACCCTCCACGCCCAACTCGGCCGCCTCGGCGGCACCCCCTACACCCTCGGCACTCTGGAAAACCATCTCGAGGGCGATGTCATTCTGCCCCTCTCGGAACTCAACCGCCTCCGCCGCGAACTCGTCGCCAAACTCTCCCCTCCCCGCCCGAAGGCCATTCCAAAAGCCACGCTGGAGGAAATCCTGCCCTCCACTTCTCCCGAACCCCCCGCCGATGGTAGGGACGGATCTCCGAGCCGTCCGCCCACCGATTCCTTCAACACAACCTCGCCCGCAACACCAGAGCCCACCACACCCCATCCCACCGAGACCAACCTCTCCGTTCTCATCCGCACCCCCGAGCAACTCGATGCCGCCCTCGACGCCGGCGTGCAAACCATCTACGCCGATTACGAGGACATCCGCCGATTCAAGGACGCCGTAGCCACCGTGCGCTCCCATGGCAATTCCCGCATTCTCCTCGCCACACCCCGCATCCAAAAAGCCGGCGAGGAGGGCTTTTTCAAACTCATCGCCAATGCCGCGCCCGATGGCGTGCTCGTGCGCAATATCGGCGCGATCGAGCATTTCTCCGGCTCCCCGCTGGAACTCGTCGGCGACTTTTCGCTGAACGTCGCCAACCCCATCACGGCCTCGGTCTTCATGCACCGCGGCCTCTCGCGATTGACCGTTTCCCACGACCTCAACGTCCCACAAATCCTCGCCCTCCTCCGACAAGCTCCGCCGCAGTGGTTCGAACTCACCCTGCACCACCACATGCCCATGTTCCATATGGAGCATTGCGTCTTCGCCGCGTTCCTCTCGACTGGCACCGACCACACCAATTGCGGCAGACCCTGCGAACTCCACCGCGTCCACCTCCGCGACCGCGTGGGCGTCGAGCACCCGCTGCGGGCGGATGTCGGGTGCCGCAACACCCTCTTCCACGCCACCCCGCAAACCGGCGCAGCCTATTTCGAGGCATTCCACGCCGCCGGACTTCGCTCGTTCCGCATCGAACTCCTCGAGGAATCCAAAAACGACACCACTGCCGTCATTCAAGCCTACCAGTCCCTCCTCGCCGGCCGCCAACCCGGCACCCGCCTCTTCCAATCCCTCCGCGCCAACAGCCAGGTCGGCGTCACCACCGGCACCTACTCCGGCGGTTGAAGCGTGACCTCATCCGACGAACCAACCTAACCTCCAACCCATGCACATCGAAACACTCGCCACCTCCGACGCCGTCGCCGCTCGCGCCGCACAGATCATCGCCTCCGAAGCCCGCAACGCCGTCGCCGCCCGCGGACGCTTTGTCATGGCCGTCAGCGGAGGCCGCACCCCGTGGCAAATGCTCCGCGCCCTCGCCCATGAAGACGTCCCATGGGCATCGCTCCACGTCGTCCAAGTCGACGAACGCATCGCTCCCGATGGCGACAAGGACCGCAACCTCACCCACCTCCGCGAAAGCCTCCTCTCCCACGCCCCCATTCCAGAATCCCACATCCACGCCATGCCAGTGAACGCCACAGACCTCGACCAGGCCTGCAGCGACTACACCGCCACCCTCGAGTCCCTTTGCGGACACCCCCCGATCCTCGACCTCGCCCACCTCGGCCTCGGCCCCGACGGCCACACCGCCTCGCTCATCCCAAGCGACCCCGTCTGCCACGTCCAAAATGCCGAAGTCGCCCTCACCGGCATCTACCAAAACCGCCGCCGCATGACCCTCACCTACCCCGTTCTCAACCGCAGCCGCCACATCCTCTGGGTCGTCACCGGAGCAGAGAAAAAACCCATGATCCCCCGCCTCCTCGCCGCAGACCCCACCATCCCCGCCGGCCCCATCTCCCAACAAAACGCCACCCTCCTCGCCGACACCGACGCCGCAGGCTAAAAAACGCCCCGCCCAGGCGCGCCGACGTCCTCGTCGGCACACGAAGAAATCCCCCATCGCGGAACCCAGAACGGGTTTCGATAACTGCACCGCACCCCCACGACGGCCACAGGCCGCCGCGACAATCCCTCTCGATAGCGATGAGGCGCCAGCAGGCGCACCGGACGCCTTTCGGTTGGGGTTCCGATCCAGCGAAAGAAATATCCGACCCCGCCAAAGTCTCCCTCGGCAGGCTCCCCTCGCCCCTCGCACAGGCAAGAATTCGCATTTCAAATTTTTCCTAAAAAATAATCTGCTCCCCCCGTGGATGTCCCACCAACATTGCCAACCTTCCCGGGCAATGATCACAAAAATCCTGTCCCGCATTCTGACAATCATTCCGTTCCCGCAACCCCGTGTCCCTGCAGGGAACCAATCCATGCTGCAGTTGCAGTTCGCATTCATGGTGCGGAAGCAGGGATCGCGCTGCGCCATTGTCGGACGCACCCTCGTCGCCGCTGCCGTGCTCTCCCTCTCGGCCTGTGCCTCGGTGAAGTTCGATGTCCCCGAAGGCGACACCGCAAAGGTTGCCTACGTGCAGGGCAACCCGGTGATTCCTTCGAAAAACAAGACCACGGCATTCGTCTCCTTCAGCCCCGAGGCGTTTCCGGCAAACCAACGCGGTTGCCTCAATGTGACCCTCGCCAACACCTCCAAGACACCCCTGCATTTCGGCCCGGAAAACATCAAACTCACCTACGACGGCAAGCCTCTTAAAACATTCACCCATGAGGCCCTCAAACGCGAAATCCAACAACGGGCCGCCGCCTCCGCCATCGCGATGGGGATGGCCGGAGCCATGCAGGTTGCCGCCGCATCCATGCCCACCACCACGACCACCTACGGCACCTCCCGCGGCTATGGAAATTTCTCCGGCACGGCAAATCCCACCTATGGTTACAACCCCTGGCAATATTCCGGGAACTTCAATTCCTTCGGCACCTACTCCGCCACCAGCACCACCTACAACCCCGCCGCCATGGCCACCGCCCAAGCGGCGGTGAACGCCAACACCCTTCAGCAAATGAACACCATCGCCGCAAACCGCAACGCCTCGCTCGCCGACCTCGAATCCATGCTGCGAACCACCACGATCCCCCCCGGCGCGGCCTACGGCGGCAACATCGTGTTCAAGCTCCCGCCCGCACCGGGAAAAATTCCCCAAGAGATATTGGTGACGATCCAAACCCCCGTCGACACCCACCAAATCAAGGTCGCCTACCGCAAACGCTGAGCGCGAACAGGGCATGGCAGAAAAAAAGACTACCGCGTCGCTTTAAAATTGCCCCGCTATTGGGAAAGACCCAAACTATTTTAATATCCCTCGGTTTATTGCATCGCAAATGACACTTTCCTCCATCAAAGCAGGTATGAGTATGGCTGGGGTTGAGCCTGAGCTAATTGTTTCGGTCGTTGCTGCGCTGCCGGTTTCTGAATCAGCCCTTACGCTTGTTTACCGTTTGCCTGATGGATCAATAAAAGAGCGCCTTCTTACGGAGGCCGATTGCAAATCGATTTCGGAGGCTGTCACTGCCCACCCATGGCGGTTTGATGGAGATGGGGAGGCGTTCAAGTTGGCTGTGGAGGCAAAGCGTATTGATCTCGCGTTCCTTTTCGATCCGATGATGGCCGTTCACACATCGAATGTTGACCCACTGCCTCACCAGATTACGGCGGTTTATGAATCGATGCTGCCTCGCCAGCCCCTGCGCTTCGTCCTTGCCGACGATCCCGGCGCAGGCAAGACGATCATGGCGGGTCTTTACATTCGCGAGCTCATCATGAGGTCGACGCCAGAGACGGGATTCTTTGTGGTGCGCTCGGCAGCCTTGTCGAGCAATGGCGCGACGAGCTGTATGAAAAGTTCGGTCTGCAGTTCCATGTCTTTTCCAACGCACTGGAAGCTGCTTCCCCGAGTGGAAATGCTTTCGATGACCATGATCACCTGATTGTTCGCCTTGATCAGATGGCTCGTAACGAGGAGTTGCAGGAAAAACTCCTCTCCACCAGTTGGGATCTTGTTGTCTTTGACGAGGCACACAAACTCGCCGCGCATTTCTACGGATCGAAGGTTGAGAAAACCGGCCGTTTTCAATTTGCGGAAAAAATGGGGGCACGCACTCGCCACCTCCTCCTCATGTCCGCCACGCCACACAATGGCAAGGAGGAGGACTTCCAGTTGTTCCTCTCGCTTCTCGACTCAGACCGCTTTTACGGAAAATTCCGCGATGGCGTTCACAAAGTCGATGCCTCCGACCTCATGCGCCGCATGGTTAAGGAAGAGCTTCTGAAGTTCGACGGCACTCCACTTTTTCCCGAGCGGCGCGCATATACTCTCAACTACACGCTTTCCGATATCGAAGCCTCGCTCTACGAGGCTGTGACCTCTTATGTGAAGGAGGAAATGGGCAAAGCTGAGGCACTGGAAGGTTCTCGCAAAGGTTCGGTGGGATTTGCTCTCACTGCTCTTCAGCGCCGCTTGGCATCAAGCCCGGAGGCGATTTTTCAATCTCTTCGCCGCCGTAAAGAACGCTTGGAGCGCAAGCTTCGTGAAGAAAACATCATGGCCCGTGGCCGCGAAGCTGCGAAATCGGCTATTCCAGATGACGACGACGATCTGACTGCCGAGGAGCAGGAGGAACTCGAAGAGGAACTCATCGACGACGCCACGACTGCGCAGACTAAGGCTGAGCTGGAAGCCGAGATTCTCATTCTCAAAAAACTGGAGCAACAAGCCGGTGGCGTTGTCGCGTCCGGCTTGGATCGAAAGTGGGATGAACTCTCCAAGATTCTCCAAAACGACTCCCGCATGCGGGACGCAGGCGGCAGGCTCCGCAAGCTCATCATCTTCACCGAGCACCGGGATACTCTGAACTATCTGGAACAAAAGATGGGCGGTGTGCTTGGCACCCCAGGCGCGATCACCACCATCCATGGCGGCACCCAGCGCGACGAGCGCCGCAAGCGGCAGGCTCTCTTCCGTTCCGATCCCGAGGTTCGCATCCTTATTGCCACGGATGCCGCTGGCGAAGGCGTGAACCTTCAAAACGCGAACCTCATGGTGAACTACGACCTCCCATGGAATCCGAATCGCTTGGAGCAGCGCTTCGGCCGCATTCATCGCATCGGCCAGCAGGAGGTTTGCCACTTGTGGAATCTCGTCGCCAAGGAGACCCGAGAGGGCGAGGTCTACCACCGCCTCCTCACCAAGTTGGAAACGATCAGCACGGCTTTCAAGGGGCGCGTCTTCGACATCCTTGGCGAGGTCTTTGAGGAGAAAAGCCTCAAGCAACTCCTCCTCGACGCCATCATTTACAACGACCGCCCTGATATCCGCGAGCGGCTGAATCAACGCATCGATGCCGCTTTCGACGCCGATCACCTCAAGTCCCTCTTGAATCGGACGGCCTTGGCCCAAGAGACCATGAACCCTGAACGGCTCTTTGCCGTGAAGGAGCAGATGGAGCAGGCCGAGGCTCGCAGGCTTCAGCCATTTTTCGTTCGTTCTTTTTTCACCAAAGCCTTCGACGACCTTGGGGGCTCTTTACTCCGTCGTGAAAGCGGCCGCTTCGAGATTACCCATGTGCCTGCCCTCATTCGTGAGCGCGACCGTATCATCTCAGGACGCAACCGCCGAGAACTCGCTCCGGTATTGAAGCGCTACGAGCGCGTCTGCTTTACGAAGGACGCCGTGCGCCCGCTGGATCAAGCAGATGCACCATTTGCCCAACTCCTCCATCCCGGACACCCGCTCATGCTTGCGGTCACCGATATTGTTTTGGAGCGCCACACGAATCTCCTGCGCCAAGGCACGGTGTTGATCGACCCTGCCGATTCTGGAGACGAGCCCTCTCTGCTCTTTCTCATCACGCATGAGATCAAAGGTGGCGATGGCATCGTGCTCTCGAAGCGCCTGCAATTCGTCCGAGTCACTCCCGATGGCCTCGCCCACTTTGCCGGGTGGGCACCCCATCTCGATCTGGAGCCACTTGCCTCAAGCGATCAGCATTTCATCAAGCCCATCCTTTCAGAGCCGTGGATATCTTCTGGCCAGGAGCAACGGGCACTGGCCCTCGCCGCATCCACGCTTGTTCCTGAGCACTACAAGGAAGTCGCCGAGCGCCGCATCGCCCATGTGGACAAAACCCTCGCCGCTGTCCACGAGCGCCTCACCAAAGAAATCTCCTTCTGGTCGGATCGCTGGCTGAAGCTCAAAGAGGATTTGGAAGCCGGGAAGGATGTTCGCCTGAATCTCGACAACGCCCAGCGCACCATCAACGACCTCGAAGGCCGTTTGGAGTCCCGCAAAAAAGAACTCCAAGCCATGCGCCATGTTTCCAATGGCACACCTGTTGTGCTGGGTGGCGCTCTGATCGTGCCCGGTGGGTTGCTGCGCAAGCTCCGTGGCGAAAATCCCACGCCAGATACCTTTTCAGCCAATGCCGTGGCACGCAGCCGCATCGAGCAACTCGCCATGGATGCCGTTCGCAGCATCGAGGAAGCCCGTGGTTGCCGCGTGGTGGATGTCTCCGCGCAGAAATGCGGTTGGGACATCACTTCCTACCCGCCCGCGGTCGAGGGCAAGCAACCTCTCGCCCGACACATCGAGGTCAAAGGCCGCGCCAAAGGAGCCGACACCATCACTGTGACCCGAAACGAAATCCTCTACGCCCTCAACCAAGCGGACAAATTCCACCTCGCCATCGTGCTGGTGGATGAAAACGAGAAAACCGACGGCCCGCACTTTGTCGCCAATCCCTTTGATTCCGAACCGGGGTGGGGAGTTTCCTCGATCAACTACCACCTCGGCGACCTCCTCGCCCGCGCCACCCGATGAATTTCCTAAAAACACGAAAATAAACAAAAAATCTGTTTATGTTTGATTGACGAGGGGTGTTTCTGACCTGAAAATCCAGAAACCTCCTTCATTTCGATGCTATCTTCTATTCTTCATTCAAAACTTCCGCTCGATCCTGGAACTCCGCTTGGACTTCACCTACGGGAAGGCAAGGCCCCGAATGGCTATCTGGATCAAGAAGTCATGCCGTTTCTGGATGCTCCTCAAAAAAAGCGCCTCGTGCCCTGCACGGCCTTTTTCGGAGCCAATGCCTCGGGCAAGACCAACATTCTTTTGGCTTTCCAAGCACTCAATCGCCTTGTGTTGGAGGGCAAACCTCCGGCGGAAATTTACGAGCCAAACCTGATCAATCCCAAGTTCGCCACCTCGACATTTACTATTGAATTTTTCGCGGATGAAGAATCCTACGAATACTCGATCACCCTCAATGCAAACGAGATTCTGGAGGAGTCCCTACGGAAAAACGCCAAGCTGCTTTTTCAAATCCAGTCCCTGAAAGCCGAGTTCTCGCGGCAAATCCTCTCGGCCACCTACTCCCAGGAAAAGCTTTCGGACATACTTCGCGTCGAGTGCTCCGACGGCGAGGGCCGCCAGACAAAGCCCTTCCTCCACCGGATTGGGCTCGGCTACTCTGGGCTGCACTCCGATACGAAGACCGCCTTTGCCTACCTCGTCAACCAGATCAGGTTTTTTACAAACACTATCTCATTTCCCCTCCCGTTTTCCGTGAAAGTCCTTGCATCCGCTCTCGGTGGGGATGAGAAAGCCGCCTTGGCGGAAATTACCGATGTCGTTCGCCGGTTGGACATCGACATTTCTTCCATTGATTTCGTGCAAAGGGAACTCGCCCCTCACGAGGACGCTCCGCATGGGATCACCATGCTCGACCACGGCACCGGAACCAAACACGCCGTTCAGATCATCTCCACGCATCAGGATGTCGCTGGCAACCCCTCACTCTTCGACTTCCTTAAACATGAGTCCGCAGGCACTCAGCGTCTCGCCGGGCTGGTCGGCTTGATCCTGTTCGCTCTCAAGACCGGCTCTGTCCTGCTCGTGGACGAGCTGGAGTGCTCCCTGCACCCCTTGCTCATGCGCGAGATCGTGATGCTCTTCAAAAAACGCTCCCACAATCCCAAGGGGGCCCAGCTCGTTTTCACGACCCACAACACGGATATCCTCGACGACTCCATTCTGCGCCTCTCCGAGATCGCCCTCGTGCGCAAGACTGCCGCCAACGGCACCCTCGTGCGCCGCTTGGTCGATGCCAAACGCGAAGGCGAGGACATCCGCAATGTCACCAACTTCCGCAAGCAATACCTCTGCCGGATTCTACCCGGCGTTCCTCACCCTGCTATCTGAGGTCCATGCCCTGCACACGCCATTTGATCATTTGCGAAGGAGAGTCCGAGCGGGCCTACCTCCAGCGTTTGCTGGCGTTCTTCGAGCAACAGCCCCTGCCCAGCGGCAGCTTCGAGCCGCCCCTCCGGATATTCGCTCCGCCAAACCGCCGTTGCCCAATCCGGCAAATTTTCTGCTCTCAAGAGGTGCTACAACGATGTCCGCAAAGAGAACAAAAAAGTCACCATCCGCATCTGGGCCGACTTTGACCTCTACCTCTCGCAACGACCACGCTTGTGCCACCCACTACCGGAGCAAGCCCGCCACCCTGCCCGACTTCCTTTTTTCCTTTCACAATTTTGAGGACTTCCTCGCTCTACACCTCGCGGACGAGCCGTTTCACCGATGGCTTGAGTTTGGCCGCAGGGGACATTTCGAGACACCGCTCCATTCGCCCAATTATGATCGGGAGTTTGAAACTATTCTCCCCGGCTACCGCAAAGCGGGGCTGCCACCCGACTTCATCACTTGGCAGTCCTCACCAACCTCAAACGCCGCCTGACACACCAACCCATCCCCCGCTTGCACGATCTCGGCGGTATCGACAAGTTCGCGAATTTTCTCATCGCCGAAATCGAGCGCGCCTACCCGGACTCCCCGCTGAAAGCCCTCACTTGAAAATGCACTCGCCCATGAACTCTTCCTCCTCCGATGCCGAACTCGGCCAAGCCTTGCGAACTCGGGCTGCGGCTTGCGGGTGCGCGCCGGAGCATTTTCTTACTCTCGCTCAGGCCACCGCAGAGTGGCAACCCCGCGCGATCATGCCGACTTTCGGGCCCTTTCCTCACCCTATTCTCGAAGAAACGATCACTCGCGATCACTTGAACGACTGGCCGGAATGGAGCGCCAGGCTGGTCTTTCCAGGTTGCAAAATCGAACAACTCAACTGGCCGGATGGCACTGTCACGACTCGCTTGGTGAACCCTCGCGGACTCGTTCTTGCCGCGACGATAGACCGGCCTGATTACGCACATTTATGACATGACTGATTATCCCATCAAATCCCCCCGCAAGCTCATCGAAGTCGCCCTGCCTCTGGATGCGATCAATGCGGCTTGTGCCTACGAGAAGATGCCGGGCATCGGAGCGCATCCTCGCGGCATTCATTTGTGGTGGGCTCGTCGTCCGCTGGCGGCAGCAAGGGCAATTTTATTTGCGCAGCTGGTCAACGATCCCGGCTACCAGCAGGGCGGCGGGTTTAAATACGGGATGAACAAGAAGGATGCGGCAACGGAGCGCGCCAGACTCTTTAAAATCATCGAAGACCTCGTGAAATGGGAGAACAGCACCAACGAGGAAGTGCTGGATCGTGCCCGTGCTGAGATTCGCCGCTCATGGCAAGAAGTGTGCGAACTAAACAAAGAGCACCCCCAGGCGGCCGAGTTGTTCAATCCCGACAAGCTTCCGGCGTTCCACGATCCCTTTGCCGGTGGCGGAGCCATCCCGCTGGAGGCACAACGCCTCGGTTTGGAATCCTACGCCTCTGACCTCAACCCCGTGGCCGTGCTCATCAACAAGGCTATGATCGAGATCCCGCCAAAATTCGCGGGAAGGCCGCCAGTGGGACCAGATCCAGAGCAGAAGGAGGGTAGTAAGCTCGCACTCACGCGATCTTGGCCTGGTGCAACGGGTCTTGCAGAAGATGTTCGCCGCTACGGCGCGTGGATGCGGGCAGAAGCCCATAGGCGGATTGGGCACCTTTACCCAGATGTGGAAATAACCACTGAGATGGCGAAGGAACGACCGGACCTCAAGCCGCTGGTTGGAAAGAAAGTCGCCGTTATCGCATGGCTCTGGGCACGAACGATCAAGAGTCCAAACCCAGCTTTTTCCCATGTAGAAGTCCCTCTCGCCTCAAACTTTATTCTTGCGAATAAAGAAGGCAAGGAAGCCTTCGTGCAACCCGTTATTGATGGCGATAAATTTCACTTCGCGGTGAAGATAGGCACGCCAACCCTTGATGCAGCTGCAGGAACAAAGGCAAGCGGCGCAAATTTCAGATGTCTTATTTCGGGCGTGCCAATTGCTGCGGAATACATCAGAAAGGAAGCTCAGAATGGGCGCATGGGTCAGCGCCTAATGGCTATCGTGGCCGAAGGAATACGAGGTCGTATTTATCTTACTCCTGATCAAGAAAGCGAGAACATCGCCCGTTCAGCAATACCCGATTGGAAGCCAGATATTGAGTTCTTTCAGCAGGCCCTGGGATTCCGGGTTGGCAATTATGGCATGTCGAAATGGTCCGACCTTTTCACTCCGCGCCAATTGGTGTCATTAACTACGCTTAGTGATATCGTTGGCGAGGCGCGCGAGCGTATTAGGCAAGATGCTATTTCATACGGACTCCCTAATGACGGCAAGGCCCTCGACGCTGGTGGCACTGGGGCACTCGCATACGCAGAAGCCTTAAGCGTATATCTCGCTTTTGCTGTCGATCGCTGCGCGGACTTTTCCAATTCAGTGACGCGGTGGGTCCCAGGAAATCAAAAGGTCATGAACCTATTTGGAAAACAAACGTTATCAATGACTTGGGATTATCCCGAAGCGGCAATACTTGCAAATACAGTAGGCGGATTTGGTCCCGCATCGGAATACATCGCCGATTGCATTGAGAAACTGTCGCCATCTGCCAGTGGTTTTTCGACGCAGGCAGACGCGCAGACTCAAGTGGTGTCGCGGCACAAGATGGTTTCAACCGACCCTCCTTACTATGACAACATCGGCTACGCTGATTTGTCCGACTTCTTCTACATTTGGTTACGCCGCTCGTTGCGTTCAGTCTTCCCATCCACGCTGGCTACTATGACGGTGCCGAAAAATGAAGAACTTGTGGCAACGCCGATTCGTCACGGTTCCAAAGATGATGCCGAACTCTTTTTCTTGGATGGGATGACGCAAGTCATTCACAACCTTTCAGATAAGGCCCATCCAGAGGGGCCTATCACAATTTATTACGCCTTTAAGCAGTCAGCAAACTAGCGATGCGGCGGATACATCCTCGACAGGATGGGAAACATTTTTGAGCGCAGTGTTAAAAGGTGGTTTCTCTATTGTTGGGACTTGGCCACTACGTAGTGAACAAGAGTTCCGAATGCGTGGAATAGGAGCAAATGCCCTCGCCTCCAGCATCGTCCTCGTCTGCCGCAAACGGCCCGCCGACGCGCCCTCCATTTCCCGCCGCGAGTTCATCCGCGAATTGAACGGCGTGCTGCCCGAGGCGCTCGACGAGATGACCAAAGGTTCCGGCGACGAGCGTTCGCCCGTGGCCCCAGTGGACCTTTCGCAGGCCATCATCGGGCCGGGCATGGCCGTCTTTTCCAAATACGCCGCCGTGCTGGAGGCCGACGGCTCGCCCATGAGTGTGCGCACCGCCCTTCAGCTCATCAACCGCTTCCTCGCCGAGGACGATTTCGACGCCGACACCCAGTTCTGCCTGCACTGGTTCGAGCAACACGGCTGGACGGAAAGCGTCTTTGGCGAAGCCGACGTGCTGGCCCGCTCCAAATCCACCAGCGTGGACGCCATGAAGGAAGCCGGGGTGCTGCAAAGCGGCAGTGGCAGAGTGCGACTGCTCAAGTGGGCCGAGTATCCCACCGATTGGGATCCACGCACCGACAAGCGCACGCCCGTGTGGGAAGCCCTGCACCAGCCTCATTCGCGCCCACAAGCAAGGTGGCGACACCAGCGCCGGACCACTCCTCGCCGCCCTCAGCGGCAAAGCCGAAGCCGTGCGCCAACTCGCCTACCGCCTCTACACCCTCTGCGAACGCCAAGGCCGCGCCGAAGACGCCCGCGCCTACAACGAACTCATCACCAGCTGGACGGGGATCGAGAACGCCAGCAGAAGCACAACATCTTCCGAGCCGCAGGGAGAATTCAATCTATGAAGATCGAACTGATTAAGGAATTGCAGGTGCAGTTTGACGCCTTGGTGCAAACTCATCCGGAAGAGGAGGGCTTGGAGTTTTGGTTTGCCCGGGATTTGCAGGAGCGTCTCGGCTACGCAAGGTGGGAAAATTTTTTGACCGTTATCGGCAAGGCTATCCAATCCTGCAAAACAACAGGTTACGACCCAGATCACCATTTTCGTGGCGTCACGAAAATGGTCCCCATCGGGAGTGGGGCGGACCGTGGGATCGAAGATTTCATGTTGACCCGCTACGCCTGCTACTTGTTGGCCCAGAATGGCGACCCCAGAAAGGAGCCGATCGCATTTGCGCAAAGCTACTTTGCGCTGCAGACGCGCAAGGCAGGAATTGATCGAAGAGCGCATCTTGCTTCGCCGCAGGCTTGAAGCTCGGGAGAAGTTGCGGAGCGCAGAGAAAGTCCTCTCCGATAATATTTATCAACGGGGAGTCGATGACGAGGGGTTTGCGCGCATCCGCTCCAAGGGTGACGCAGCGCTGTTTGGCGGCTTCACCACGCAAGCGATGAAAGACAAATTCGGCATCACCCAATCCCGACCGCTGGCGGATTTTTTGCCCACGCTCACGATTGCCGCAAAAAATCTGGCGGCCGAGATGACGAATCACAATGTCCGGCAGGAGGATTTGCAGGGCGAGTTCGCAATCAGCAACGAACACATTCAAAACAACACCAGCGTTCGGAAAATGCTCGATGAACGAGGCATCAAACCCGAGTCATTGCCGCCTGAGGAGGATATCAAAAAACTGGAGCGCCGGGTAAAATCCGAGGAGCGCAAACTGGAGCAGGCATCCGGTCGCCTGCCTAAACAAGAATTGGGAGAGTAATTTTATGAATCTGAAACCCTGGAGAGAAGTCATCGTCCCGCATCCGGATGTGCTCAGCGGCACATTCCAGCAATCTGAATTTGCCGCCGACCTCACGGCGGTGCGCACGGGCAAGGCAACGAAGGAATACGGAGACGCGAAGGCATTCTGCGAGCGAACCTTCATCACCGAAGGCATGGGACGCCTGCTCACGCAAGTGGCTCAGCGCCTCAATGGCAAGGGAGGCGAACCGGTCATCCAACTGCAAACGGCCTTCGGTGGCGGCAAGACGCACACGATGCTGGCGGTGTATCACCTGGCCTCCCGCGAATGTGCCTTGGGGGAGTTGGCGGGAGTTCCGGCATTGCTGGATCGTGCAGGACTCCTGGATGTGCCCAAGGCCAAAGTGGCTGTGCTGGATGGCACGGCACATTCACCTCGGCCAGCCCTGGAAAGATGGCAAACAAACGATCAGGACCCTCTGGGGCGAGATGGCTTGGCAACTCGGCAAAGCGGAGGGATACGCCATGGTGAAGGAGGCCGATGAAAACGGCACCTCGCCGGGCAAGGAACTCCTCGCGGAACTGCTCTCCCGATTCGCGCCATGTGTTGTGCTACTCGATGAATTGGTGGTCTACATCCGCCAATTTGCGACGGGTCAGCAACTGAGCGGTGGCACCTACGACAGCAACCTTTCTTTCATCCAATCCCTCACCGAAGCGGCAAAACTCGTCCCCAATGCCGCCGTGCTGGCTTCACTTCCCGAATCCGACAACCAAGCCGGTGGTCAACAAGGCGTATCCGCCCTGCGCTCACTAGAGGCCATCTTCAACCGTGTGCAAGCGCTCTGGAAAACCGTGGCACCGGAGGAGGCGTTTGAAATCGTGAGACGACGACTTTTTGAAACAACGCGCGATCCCAAAGCGCGGGACCAAGTCTGCAGGGCGTTTGCGGATGCCTATGTTTCCGAAGGCACCAAACTGCCGCAAGAGACCCAAGAGGCCCGCTACTACGAGCGAATGCTCCAGAGCTATCCCATCCATCCCGAGGTCTTCGCCCAACTTTACGAGACATGGACCACCATCGACGGCTTCCAGCGCACGCGCGGAGTGCTCAAGCTCATGGCAAAAACCATTTATCGCCTGTGGCAGGATGACAACCGCGACCTGATGATTCTGCCCGGCAGCCTGCCTCTCCATGATGGAGGTTCCCGCAATGAATTAACTTATTATCTCAGCCCCGGCTGGGATGCAGTTATCGACAGGGATATCGACGGATCTGGTGCCGAGACGACCCTGTTGGAATCCAAAGAAACCCGCTTTGGTGCTGTGCAGGCTGCGCGCCGGGTAGCACGGGCGGTTTTCCTAAGCACAGCTCCCTCCTCTGTGAGTAGCACTCCAGGCTCTCGGGGGATCGAACGCTCGCGCATCCTCCTTGGGTGCTTGCAGCCAGGACAAACCTCCTCGACCTACTCAGACGCTCTCAATCGCCTCGTTGACCAGTTGCATTATCTCAATTCCTCTGGTGACAAGACGCAGGAGACAACGAGGTATTGGTTCGATATCCGCGCCAATCTGCGTCGCGAAATGGAGGAGCGAAAAAAACGATTCGATGACAAAACGGATGTTCGTGCACGGATGGCAGAGGTCGCCAAGACACTGGCTGCCGGAGCGACTTTCTTCGATGGGGTCCATATTTTCACTCCACACAGCGATGTGCCGGATGACAGTTCACTCCGCCTCGTGATGATGGCCCCCGAGCATTTCTACTCGAAGGAAGAAGCGCGGATCGCTTTCGACGCGGTGCTCGACTACGCGCGAAACAACGGCACCAAACCCCGTTATCGCGGAAACCGTCTTCTATTCGTCGCCCCCGACCACGCCACTCTCACTCGCTTGCGCGACTGCATCCGCATCGCCCTCGCGTGGGAATCCATCGTGAAGGATGTGTCAGAAAACCGCCTCGTGCTCGACAATCTCCAAGCCGCCCAGGCCAAAAAAGAAATGAGCAGCGCCGTGGAGGTGCTGCCTCGCGTGGCAAGAGAGTGCTTCAAGTGGCTTCTCTGCCCGACACAGGACACGCCTACGGAGAAACTGAAAGTTGAGGCATTCCCATTAAACACATCTGGCAGTGCCCTAGGGCCGGAGATCGAACGCGTCTGCATCGACAACGAACTCGTCATCTCCACGTGGTCGCCAGTCCATCTCCGCAACAAGCTCAAGGAGCTTTATTGGAAGCCCGAGAAAGTGGCCGTGAAAGCCATGGATTACTGGGAAGACTCGCTGCGCTATCCCTACCTCTCGCGCCTCAAAGATCGCAGCACCTTGGCTCAAGCCATCGTCAAAGGAGCAGCAACCCGCGACTTCTTTGGCACAGCCTACGGCTTGACCGGCGAAAAATACGAAGGCTTCAAATTCGGCGAAGCCAATGTGCAGTTCGACGACACCCTTCTACTCATCGAGCCCGCAGCAGCCGCCGCCTATGAGACGGCAAATGCCAAACCCAAAGAACCTGTTCCTGCTGTATCAGCGCCGGGCATTATTCAGGAAGAGCCGTCAAAAGGCGGCACTCCACCATCAACGGGACCGGTCTCTCCAACGCCAAGCACTCCGGCGGCTACTAAGCCAAAATGTTTTAACGGTTCAGTCGATATAGCCCCAAATACAGCCAAAACACGGCTTGTCCAAATCGCTGAGGAAATCATCGCCGTCCTCAACAGCGACCCGAACGCTGCACTCAAAGTGACCTTGGAAATCGCCGTGGACTTTCCGCAAGGAGCTGCCGACCACATCAAACGAGCCGTTTCGGAAAATGCCAATGCACTTGGGTTTAAACGCAAGGATTGGGAGTAAAATTTGGGATGAAACAAGTGCCATGCTAAGATTTGATTAAAATATACATTATTATTTTCTAAACTTTTTATGCAAAGTGATGATCTATATAACTCAGATCAGGAAGAGGTAAATGATGATGTTCTTATTCAAAATTTAAATGACTCATCATATTTTGATAAATCTAAGGGGCTGCGGCTAGCAAGTTTTTTTAAAAACTTTGAGTCAAGTAGTATAGATAATCAATTTGAAGATGGGAATCAAATGATAAAAGTCAACGATGAAGGTGGCAAAAGCTGGGATTATAATCCTAACAATTTATTTAATCACACTATTGATGATTTAAATAAGATTTTAGATGAATTAAAAACACCATTATTAGATATGGTTGAAGGTAAAATAGAGTTAGATCAAGAGGTCTTCAATAAAAATACAATTCAAATAAAGTTTATAAATTGGTTTTTAAGCAATAAATTTTTACATAAAAACCTCAATAAGGAAGTTTATGTAGAAAATATTCTAAGGAATCAAATTATCGATTATCGCAAAAAAACAGATCTGATTGTTAATAAAATAGTTGATATACAGTATAAAATTAAACTCCTTGAAAGCGAATTATGTAGCCTTGAAAAAGAGAAAGAAAACGAGATGCTTAATAATTGTATTTCTCGAAATAAACTTACGCTGCATGAAAAATTTACAGGCATTGATAGCAATCCTCTCTCTATAATTAACAAAAGTGTATTTTTGACATTTATTGAAAGCTCTATAGATGAAATAAATGAATTTAAATTAAATTCCCCCGTTGAAATTCATGACTTATTAAATGAATTAATCGATGCATCACAAGCACGCCTTGAAAGTAATAAAAGCTCATCTAATTAAGTAATTTATATCATCTCTGCGGCAGCTTTGCCGTCTGCCTTAAAATTTGGCGGTTATAACGCTACAACCAAACAAGAAAGAATATCGTTGAATAGGCGGATTTCTTTTAAGGCGTGTAGCTGAATGAAGGGCCGCGAAACGCCAGAATACTCAAGCACCAAAGCCGTTCTTTCGCAAATTTTGCGAAAGCATTAACAAAGCTTCACGACCTCTCACATGCAACTCTATAAATTTTCGAACTTTGAAAATGCCAAATCGATTTTGGAAAACTGTGCTTTGTGGAGTAACAGCCCGTTAAGTTTTAATGACCCTTTTGAAATGCTTCCCTCTTTGGACGAGGAGCGAAAAAATATAGCGCTGAGGTGCAATCTACAGTTAGCCGAAGCGCTGGAGGTTCACGATCTGTATGACCCTGCACTTTATGGCAATGAGGAAAATTTCCCTGTCGAGTCATTTGTTGATTTTTCAGCCATTTTTCATGATTCTTTTCTTAGCGGTGCGTGCAAAGATTATTCTGTAGTTTGCTTTAGCGAGGTGGTTGATCCGATTTTGCTATGGTCCCAATATGCCGATTCACACCAGGGAATTGCGATCGGCTTTGATTTGGAGAGGGGTTCTTTTCCGCAGGGAAGAATTAAAAGTGGCCTAAAGGTGAATTATCTAACTGATCGATCGAGCTTAATGCTCCCGATCGAATTATACCGCCATCAAGAGCTTGATTGGTTCGACAAGTCCACTTGGCCCACGGGATATCGTAAACTTGCAGATGGAACTCTCGTTTCTCATGAAGAAGAAAAGGCAGTAGACCAAGAGGCTTTATTCAAACTCTTGGGCCATAAATATGACGCATGGAGCTACGAGCAGGAAAGACGATTTGTTTATTCTGATTATGAGGATGCCGATGCTTTTCATCTCACCTCAAGCAAGCCGAGTGAAGAACCTCGGCGAGCTATTCTTTTTAAACCGGAAAATGTCGTCGAAATCATTTTCGGATACCGTTGCACGGCTGCTCAAATTCAATCTCTTGAGCCTGTTTTGAAAAAGCTCCCTCATGCCAAACTGCGTTATGTGGATTTTCATCCCACCCTATACAAACTCCGTTTCCACGATGCCGATGTGGAAAAAATTCAGGCAGCGCATTTGGATAGATTACATTCTTTTCGAACTCCAAGGCAGGAATACCATTGAACAGCCATTTTTAAAAAAATGCGCACCATGCCCTCAGCCATATCTGAAGCCCTGCTTATGACGATTCTCTCGCTGGTTCGTGAGAGCGGGCATCCCCGAGCCCATTACATCGGCTATGCAGATAAATCGGTAATTCTGGGGCTTGCTGCTGCGATTGGTCGCCCGAATGTCTCGATCATGGATATGTATGACCGGTGGGGGCGCGAGGCACTAGCCTTTTGGGATGAAGATGAATATGGCGACGCATACCCTCAGACCCCTCCCGATTGGCTTGATGATATAAGGTGCCATTTTGAAGGTAGGCCAAGTAGTGAAATCTTACTTTGCGACTGTAACTGGAGTGATCTGGATAAAATATTGCTTGAACCCGCGACGCCGTTCAGAACAAAGCATGAACTGGTGCTGCTTTTTGGCGGTGAATTTGATGTGCAGCTAAATAATGCAGCAAAGTTCGATAGATTTCGCGCTAAGCATTCATAATATGCTTGGAGCCGCTATGACGGAATTTTGTTGGGCAAATCAATGATTAATAGCCATTTACCAGACTGCCCGCAATGAAAGAAACTAGGGCGCAAATGAATCGCTTTTTCGAAGCAGATGAAAAAGTCATACATCCTATATCCGAACCTCTCAGACGAAGAAATCACACCCGAGAACGGCAAGTTCATCGAGGCCGAGCTTGCCGCCATCGTCGGCCCCGCCCAAATCGGTCGCTCCAGACAGTTCATTGGTGACGCAGCGTTCCTTTTTTCTTCTTCCAAGCTGGGGTGGAACGAATAGAAGTCCTGCCTGTTCCCATGTGGCTCATCAAGGCATCGCTTCGCAATCCGCACATGGTGTTCGCCTTGGTCGCCGCTATCGTGATCTTGGGAGCGGTGGCCTTGGTTCGGATTCCCATCGATATCCTCCCCGTGTTCAAGGCAGCTGCCGTGCAGGTGCTGACCTACTACCCGGGAATGCCTGCGGCATCGATCGAGAAGACCATCACCAACCGTCTCGAACGCTGGGTGGGGCAGGCCCCGGGGGCGCGGCTTGTGGAATCGCGCTCCGTGCCGGGAGTAAGCGTCGTCAAGGTCCAGTTCCGCGAGGACATCGATCCGAACGAGGCGCTCACGCTGGTGAACTCGCTCGCTCTCGGCGCGCTGCCGAATCTTCCGCCGAACACGCTGCCGCCGGTCGCTCTGCCCTTTGATGCCACCGGCACATTGCCTGTGGGAATTCTCACCGTCACGAACCCAGGCATGGACGATGCCCGCCAGAAGGACATCGCCCGCATCGATGTTCGCAACATGCTCGGAGCCGTGCAGGGCTGCATCGCGCCTGTCGTGCTCGGTGGACGCGACCGCACTGTCATGATCTACCTCGACCCGCTCCGCATGGAGGCCCGCAACCTTGTTCCCACAGCCGTGGTCGAGACCCTCCGCCGGAGCAATCTCATGGTGTCGCCGGGCACCGCCTATTTCGGACCCGAGAAAATGCTCCTCGACTCGAACTCCATGTTTGAGCGGGTGGAGGACTTCAATGCCATGCCGCTCACCTTCGGCGGCCAAACGGTCTTTCTCCGCGACATCGGAAACGCCGAGGACTCCTCGACTATTCAAACCTCCAGCGTGCTCGTGGACGGAAAACGCGAGGTCTTCGTGCCGATCTACCGCCAGCGCGGCTCCAGCAGCCTGGGAGTCATCGAGGACCTGAAAAAACAAATCCCGTCCATGGAGGAACGCCTGCCGACAGGCACCTCTCTCCGCCTTGTCATGGATCAGACGGTTGCCGTGGTCCAATCCCTCAAGGCGCTCGTCTTCGAGGGTCTGCTCGGCGCGGTGCTCGTCTCGCTCATGATCCTCGGATTTCTCGGAAGTTGGCGCATGACCTTGATCGCGACACTCTCCATCCCCCTCGCCCTGCTCGGAGCGGTGACAGGTCTTTTTTGGACAGGAAACACGCTGAACATCATGACCCTCAGCGGGCTCGCCTTGGCCATCGGGCCGTTGGTGGATGATGCCATCGTGGAACTCGAGAACAACCACCGGCACCACCTCATGGGAAAATCCCGCATCAAGGCGGCGCTCGACGGTTGCGGCGAAGTGATCCTTCCAGTCCTCGTGGCGACCTGCACCACGATCCTCGTTCTCGCGCCGTTGGCCTTCCTACCGGGCATCGGCGGGTTTTTGTTCCGTCCCCTCGCCGTCGCTGTGGCCTTCGCGATGCTCACGTCGTTCCTCCTCTCCCGCACATTCGTTCCCATGATGTGCTCAAGGTTTCTGCCAGAAGGCCATACCAAGCACACCCCATGGCTCGAAGTCGTTCTTGCCCCCTTGACGCGCCTCTACACGAAAGCCCTCTCGGCCTGCCTCGCGCACCCCGCAAAGACCTGCCTCGCCATCCTTGCCATTGCCGCCTCGACCATCCCGATCGCCCCCGAAATCGGTCGTGAATTTTTCCCGAAGGTCGACTCGGGCCAATTAACCATCCGCCTCCGCACTCCCTCCACGCTCCGTCTTGAAGCTGCCGAACAACGCGTCAAGGCGTTCGAGGCCTTTCTCCGCGAGCAAATTCCCGCCACGGACCGCGAGTCGATCATCTCAGAGATCGGCCTCAATCCCGACTGGTCCTCGGCCTACACGACAAATTCAGGGCAGCAGGATGCCATCATTCGAGTGCAACTCGCCCCCGACCGATCGATGAGCGCGATGGAACTTGCGGCACACCTCCGCAAGGCGTTTTCCGAAAACGCTGCGCTGGTGGACATCCAGGCCGAATTCGACACCGGCGGCATGATTTCCACCGCCTTGAACCTCGGCGCCACCTCGCCGATCGATCTCGAAATCGAAGGCGGCACCACCGCTCAGTTGCTTGGGGAGGCGCGCAAGATCCGCGATCTCGTCAAAGCGATCCCAGGCGCGGTGGATGTGCGCATCCTGCAACGCGACGACGCCCCTTATCTCGTGCTCGATGTGGACCGCGTGAAGGCCGCCCAACTCGGTCTCACCGCCGAGGATGTCATCCAACAGGTCGTGGTCGCGATGAATTCCAGTGTGTCGGTGGACCGCAACTTCTGGATCGATTCCTCCTCGGGCAACCAATACTTCGTCGGCGTCCAGTTCCCCGAAAACATCGACCGCACCCTCGAGGATATCCTTGGCATGCCCGTCGGCATTTCGGCTTCGACCAACAATCGCGTGAACCTTGGCACGCTCGTCACTCCGCGCAGGACCAACGGCGAGGTCGAAATCCACCACTCCAGCCTCAAGCGCGTAGCCAACGTGCTTGTGAACACCGAACGCCGCGACCTCGGTGCCGTTGCCACAGATGTCCGCAAAATCCTCGACGAAATCCAACTCCCGCCCGGCATGCGCCTCACCATGAAAGGGGAATACAACCGCATGAACGAAACCTTCCGCCTGCTGGGCATCGGCCTCCTTCTCGCCATCGTGCTCGTGTATCTCCTTCAAGTCGTCCTCTTCCGCTCCTGGAGCGCTCCAGCAGTCATCATGGCCAGTGTGCCGCTCGGCTTCATCGGTGTCGTGTGGATGCTTTGGCTCACGGGAACCACGCTCAATGTCCAGTCAATGCTCGGGACCGTTTTTCTCGTCGGCATCTCGGTGAACAACGGTCTTCTCCTCGTCGAGTTCGCAAACCGCCTCAGGCGCGGCCAGGACATTTCCGCATTGCAGGCCATCAAGGAGGCCGCCTCCACTCGCTTCCGCCCGATCCTCATGACATTTCTCGCCACCACCCTCGCCATGGCACCCATGGCTCTCGGGCTCAGTCATGGGGCCGAGGCATCGACTCCCCTCGCCCGCGCTGTGGTAGGCGGCCTGATCGGCTCGCTGGTCCTCACATTGTTTCTTGTCCCCGTCCTCTACGTCGCCATCGTCCGCAAGCCGCCGAAGTCCGACGACTCGCTGGAACGCGAACTCGCCTGAGGATTCGCTCATGAACGTTTGGATACAGAACAACGATTTCTGCTTCATGGCGCCGTTTCGTTCGCCATGAACATCAGAGCGCTCGATATTGATGAAGGCTATTTGTTCGGCCGTTGGTCATCGGGCGGCGCGATGCTGCGAGCCATCACCTGCCAATCTCTCACCCGATCAAGGTCGGATCTGTTTCTCACGCCCCTTCAAGGTGAATTGGCTCTGCCCCCGGTGATTGTCATCGCTCTTTCCAACGAGGCGCTTCGCGGGGCATTCTTTGCCTCATGAACGAACCCTTTCCAAAAAACGAACTCGCCTCGCTCTGGGCCCCGTGGCGTGTGGAGTATTTCCAGGCGGAACACCAAAGCGGCACAGACTTCCTTACCCAGGCCGCGAACGCGTCGGACGATGCAGCCCACCTCGTCGTGGCACGGCGCGGGACGGCGTTCCTCGTCATGAACAAATACCCCTACTCCGCCGGTCACCTCATGGCCGTGCCTAACCGCAAGGTGGTCGACATGGCGGAGATCACCGAAAGCGAGACGCTCGATCTCTGGTCATTGACGATCCTCGCGCAACGCCTCCTGCGCGAGGCGGTGAAGGCGCAGGGATTCAATGTCGGCTGGAACCTCGGCAAGGCCGCCGGAGCGGGCGTGTTGGACCATCTGCACATCCACATCGTGCCCCGCTGGGCGGGCGACTCAAACTTCATCGCTGTCATTGGCGGCACGCGGATCATCCCCGAGGGACTGCGCCCGCTTTATGACAGGCTCATGGAGATTCAGAAATCCCCCGCCACGGCTTAAGTGCGGCGGCCGACCAATCCGACAATAAGGCGGGTCAAAATCACGTCCTCCGCTCCACCGCTCGTGACGAGCCGCATGTTGGCCTCCGCGCAGGCATGGATGCCGGCCTGCAGCTCTCCGAGCGTGTAGTGCACGGAGTTTTTGGCGGCGACGCCGAGGCCGTAGGAATTCAATGTCCCATCCTTCTTGCGCGGGAGGAACTCAGTCTCAGCGGAGGGGATCTTCGAGAGCGATGAGGCGAAATCCTGCGGACGTGCCGGAGCGCGGAGATTGTGGCGCACCATGAGATGCTTTGCCGCAAGAAGGGTGCGCAGCGTTGGAACGATCGATGCAAGAAGGATGCCGACCGCCTTTTCCCCTTGGTGGAACAACTGATCCAGCGTCTCAAGGGCAAGCGGCAGGTCGCGGGCGGAGATGGCATTTCCCAGATCGAACACGCCGCTCTCGCGTGTCGCTGGAACGAGGCCGCGAATGTCCTCGCCGCTGATCTCGTGGGCTGATCCGAATGCCGTTTCGATCTTCAACATCTCGTTTTGAAGTCTGCCGGAATCGAGCCCGATCCGCGCGGCGAGCGCCTCGACCGCCTCGACGGTAAATTTGAGCCCGTGCTTGTTCAACTCCCGCGCAGTCCAGTCCACAATCTCCCCCTCGCCTGCGCCGAACCCGAGCGTCGGCTTGTCGCAGATCGTTGTCTTGGCGAGCTTAGAGAGCCGCTTGAAGGCCGAGCGGCGCTTGTCGGCGCCCGGCGCGCTCATGAGGAACGTCACCCCCTCGGGAAGTCCCTTCTCGATCAAGTCGCAGAGCGCCTCGAGGGACTCGAGCACACTTTCAGAGCGACCGCACACCGTGTCGGCCAAAAACGATGCGCTCTTGAGCCAGACAAGCTTTGTGCCCCCGAGAAAGGGGAGCGTGACAAGCGCCTGCATGGCCTCGGACACACGCGAGATCGAGGCATCCACCGTTTCGACCCCGCCGTCGATTACTTCGAGTCCGAAGGCATCCGCCCCGGGGGCGATCTTGGCGGCGAGTTCCGAGGCGGCCTTCTTGACGGCGGCATCATCCGATCCACTCACGAAGTAAACCGGGGCTTGGGATGTTTTTGCGGGCATGGTCGGGTGGCGGGGAGAATGATGCCAGCGGCGCGGGATTGCAAAATTTCTTCGTCAGGCACGAAGCGGATCGATTATAGTTCGAGGATGAGCGAGTCATCCCATATCAAACTTTTCATTCCAGGCCCGATCGAGGTCTCCGAAAAAACCTACAAGGCGATGTGCCGCCCCATGATCGGCCACCGCAGCGGCGACTTCAAAAAACTCTACGGCGGCATGCAACCACGCCTCCAGACCCTCTTCGGCACCAACCGCCCGGTCTTTCTCTCCACGTCCTCGGCGTGGGGCGTCATGGAAGGCGCGATCCGCAATCTCACCCAAAAGAAGGTGCTCAATGGCATGTGCGGGGCGTTTTCCGACAAATGGTTCGATGTCAGCAAGCGCTGCGGCAAGGACGCGGAGGCGCTCCAGGTCGAGTGGGGTCAGGCGATCACTCCCGACCTCATCCGTGAAAAGCTCTCCCAAGGCGGCTTCGATACCTTCACGCTCATTCACAACGAAACCTCCTGCGGCGTGAGGAACCCCCTCCCCGACATCGCCGCCGTCATGCGCGAGTTTCCCGAGGTCATGTTCATCGTCGACTCGGTTTCCTCGTTTTCCACCCAACCGATCCCGATGGACGAACTCGGTATCGATGTCCTCCTCACCGGCAGCCAGAAGGCCCTCGCGCTCCCTCCGGGACTCGCCCTCTTCTCGGTCTCCGAGCGCGCCATGGCCCGCGCGGCCACGCAGAAGGATCGCGGCTACTATTTCGACTTCGTTGAATTCGCCAAAAACCAGGAGCAGGACATGACACCCAGCACGCCCTGCATTTCCCTCATCTACGCGCTGGAATCCAAGCTCGACGACATCTTCACCGAAGGCGTCGAAGCCCGCCATGCCCGCCACGCGGCCCTCAATGCCAAGGTCCACGACTGGGTCAAGGCCCGCGGATTCGAATTCTTCGCCCCGGAAGGCTACCGCTCCCTCTCACTCACCTGCGTGAAAAACAACCGCGAGATCGATATCGCCGAGTGGGTCAAACGCCTCCGCGAAAAACACCGCATCGCCATCGACGGCGGCTACGGCAAAATCAAAGGGAAAACCTTCCGCCTCTCGAACATGGGCGACGAAACCCCGGAGTCCATCGACACCCTCCTCGCCGCACTCGACGACACCTTGGCGTAGAGACTGCCTGTCCGCCTGAGCGCTGAAGGTGATTTTCAGTTGCCCGTGTCAGCCGTTTGTCGGACATTTCAAACATGCCTGTCAAACTGCTGAACACCCGCGAACTCTCCAAGTGCACTGCAAAGGTTCTTCGTAACCTGCCCAAGACCGGACCTCAAATCATCACCCGGGGAAACGAACCCGTCGGCATCTTGCTTCCTGCATGCAAAGGAGGCATCGAGGAGGATATCGACCTTCTCCAACGCATCGCATTTGCCAAAGCACTCGACCGCGTGCAACGGGATGCGGTTCTATCGGGAGCCAACGCGATTTCTATGGATGAAATCGATGCGGAAATCGATGCCGTGCGTGCAAAATCAAGAAAATCAACTGCCCAGAGATGATTCATGATTGGGTTATCGACACGAATGTTTTTGTGTCCGCCGCAATTACACCTGGAGGAATATGCCACAATTTGTTGCTCCACGCTGCCCGAGGAACGCTTCGCATCACTTGGAATAATATCATCCTCAAAGAATACCGGGACGTGCTCAGTCGCCCCAAATTCGCACTGGATTCCGCGAGCATAAGAAATCTCTTATCCTGTCTTCCCACCAAGGGACAAATGAACGAGGTCTTGTCGCTGAATTTGGACCTTCAGGACCCAACCGACCTGCCGTTCCTTTCCCTCTCCTACGCAACTACATCGAAAACCATTGTTACAGGCAACCTCCGACACTTTCCAAAAGAGATCACTGGCAAACTTGGCATAAGGCTTTTGCTTCCCGCCCAAGCCCTCGATCTGCTGATGGCCAACTCGATGGCTGAGGAAACATCCGCCGACTGAGCCAAGTTGATGACACGACCAATGTTCCGGATCGTAGCGTGGGCCTCTCGCCTGCGTCTGGAATTCCTTCGAGGTCAGGCGGGATGCTGACCCTACGCTTCGACGCCGCCACGCTACAAATAGGGGGGCATGGCCGTCCCGGCCGTGTTGACACCGACCCGCGCTTCCCAGAGGCGCACGGACTTTTTTTGTCCTCTGCCAGACAAGGATATGCCAAACAAGACTCACAATTGAGACAACGGAGACGAAGAGTTGAGACAACGTTGCGTGGATTTGAGACAACCTCGACTCAAATTCAATCAGCATCGAGTGCCCCGCTATGGAGTGATGAGTAACATTCACTCGTCATTGTGTCTCCTCCCACTCGATGGAGACTGAAAACCACTCGTCACTGAGTATCCTTCCCCTCGACGGCGACTAAAAATCACTCGCCACTGAGTGTCTTCCCACTCAACAGAGACTGGAAATCACCCACCGATCCAGTGATCCGGCACAAAAAGAAATCTCCCCGGCGCGGCAGCGCCCATCGACCCCATCGGTAGGGGCGGCTCGCCGTAGCGGCCCCAAGATTCAGGCGCAACGCGCCGTTTCTGGCACACCAAGAGATTTCGCAAACCTCTATACTCCGCGCTCGTGCCCACCCAAAGGCATCTCCGCCGCAAAAGTGGGACGGCTCAACTTCCCTGAATTCACAGCGAGTGCGGCTTCGCTGGAGAGGATCTCGCTGCCCGCTGCTCATCGGATTGCAGGCGGTGATCACAGCGAATTTCTCCGATCAGCCATCTTCGGGCGGCTTCTTCGCGATGAAAATCGTCTTCAGATATTCAGCCAGGATCACTCGAATGTTCGTTGAACCCAGAAGCCCCGATTCTCGATGGCACCACCGGTAAGCAATGTCACCTTGAGATCCAAGGCCTGCACCGCATCCACGGCTGAAAAGAAATCCGTTTGTTCGACGACCATCCTCGCAGGTTTGGTAGGACAAAAACTGTCCTACCCGCGATTTTTTTCTGTAGTCAGATTTCGATAATGGTCAATCCAGGGTTGCTGGAGTCCGAGCGCTCGGTGGTTTTGAGTTCCTTAAAACGGGAGAGTAGGTCTCGGCCAGAGTTCGTTGTGGAAGAGTAGTTTTCTCCGGGAACCACGGCCTTAACCTCGCAACGAGCCAGTTTTCTTCCGAGTTCGCGCCGAACGGCCTCGCGGATTTTGCCGCCCCGCCCGGTAGACCCGTAACCGTGGATGAGTCGAACGACCTTTGCCCCGCAGGATCGGGCTTCGCGGAGGGTGCGTTCCAATCGTTCCAGTGCCTGCTCCGCAGAGGGAAGGCCCGCCTCCAGATTGCTGGAGATGACGCGCTCGCGGGTTTTGGGAAAATTCTCCACCGACTGCGAGGCACTGCAGAATTGGCAAGTGAATGCCTGTGCCGGAATCGGATTCCCGCAGACTTCGCAGTCTTTGGTTTTCATGGATGGGGAGTTTGGGGCGAACTCTGGATAAGCGGCAAGCAATCGGTCATTTTGGAAAAATCTCCGAAAAAATGGCAAATTTCTCGGGCCAACCACCCTCCGGCGGCTTCTTCGCGATGAAGATCGTGTTCAGATATTCAGCCAGGATCATTCCGCAAGCGCGACTCAAGCCCGCCGCACTTCGCTCAAGCAAATTTCACGACCAGACGCCTCCCGGTGGCGCGGGCGACTTTTTCCAGTGTGGAGAGTGTGAGGTTCGCCGGATGCCTTTCGTAGCGGCAGATTGCACTGCGCGTGGAGCCTATTTTTTGAGCCAATGCCTCTTGAGTGAGACCAGCGCTCTCGCGGGACTTTGACAAAAGTTGGCCGATCTCCCACTCCGCCTGCTCACTGTCGTAGGCGGCCGCGAACTCCGCATCCTTCGTCTTTCGCTGAGCGATGTAGCGGTCCAAGTCATCAGGTTTCTTTGTTTTCATAAATTTTCTTTCGGGTTTCGGTTGTTCGAATTTCCTGCAACGGGGTCTTCTCCGTCTTTTTGGTGAAGCCGTGGGCCAAGACCAGCTTGTCCGTGCCATCCCGCCACCCCAACAGGCGGAATATGTTTCCTGCAAAGATCACACGCACCTCCCAAAGATCGTCCGTCGCCACCATCTTTTTCAGGTAAACCGAAGGTGCCGGGTGGGTCAGTTTTATCGCGGAAAGAGTCCACAGCACCTTGGCTGCCTGCTTGCCATTGAGACCATCAAGATATTCCACCACGGGTGAATTCCCGTCCGGAGAAACGAAAAAATCAATGACAAGCACGGCACTTATGTTGCCTTAAAATGAAACAATGTCAAGCAGCCACGCGGGACTGTCTCCTGCCTGAGATGGGAGCTTGAATTCTGGGATTGATCAGTTGAATGACCTATGGACTTATTGCCATTTGTCCATATATCAGCGAAGGCGATGTTTGCTTGTGTAGCGGAACAACGAACCTGTTTCGACGAGGTATCCCCAACGCATGGGAACGCCGAGGTCCTCCTCGGCCCCTCGGTGCCAGAGTTGCCAACGGGGACGTTGGCGCTCCCACCCGCTACTCTTTTACCCGCCACACGCAACTCCCTCTTCCTCAGTATCCCCAAAGCGGTGCGGTCAGCACCACCGGGGCTTTTTGAATCCCCAGCACATCCTTGAATCCCTCCGCCCAGCGCCAGAACCGGTCCACCTGCCGCGACTCCATTTCCTTCAGCGGCGTCGCCGCCATCCCCAGTTTTTCGTGCAAATGCCGCCAAGCCCGGTTGCCATCGAAGAGCGGATGCTTCTGGTCGATCTCCGCATACGCCTGCAGGCCCATCCCCATGAGGCTCGGGGGAGCTTATGGCTCCACTGGGCGAAGGCGTTGACGAACTTCGGCCAGCAATTGGCGGCCCCGCTCGGGATTTCCCCTCGCTTGCCGGGCAGCGAACCGGGCTTCCACTTGTCGCTCCGTCAAAACCTCGGTTACAAATTGATCAAAAAGTTTCTGCACGCTTGTTCCCGAGGCCTTGGCCGCACCGAGCAATGCCTTGTGGCGGGATTCATCACACCGATAGGGAATGGTTTTCATAGGATTAATTTCAATTGTTCCGCAGGTGGCACGAGGGAAAGAATCATTCTAAAAGAAGCGACCAAGCCTCGGTCGGCGTCAAAACTTGAACAACTCCCCGACATTTTTGCGGGTAATGCTTGGTGTTTCCCGACACAAGAAGCCGATCGCTCGTGGCATGCGCCACCTCCAGAAAAATCAGGTCGTCAGGATCCGGCAGACTTCTTTTGAGAGGGATGGGATTTACAAGATGCTGATCTTCCAAGACCTGCAAGAACCCACTCACTGCCAGCGAGGAAAGGCCGAACTTCTTCCGCCCAAGAACCTCCCGGTATTCGGCAAGAATTCGAAAATCATAAGCCATCCTCAAACGCCGCGCATAAATCTCACTAAGCAACCTGGCTGGCACACCGAAAGGGGAAAGGTGCGCGGACACAATCACATTGGTATCGAAAACCCAAATTCTCATCTCTTGCGGGACATCCGCGTGGCTTTTATCTCCTTGTCAATGTCATCCGGCGATAAAGAGTCCAAGCCCTTCGCGAGGGATTCGATTTGTGCTTTGCCCAGCAAGCGGGAAGCTCTCGCATACATGCAGTCCCGAAGATCCTCAACAAGAGTCTCGTCCGAGGTCGGAATCAGAATCGAACGAGGTTTCCCATCCTTCGTTACAACTAAAAACCCCTCGGCTTCGAGTTCCTTCATGACGAAACCGGATTTCGCGGCGAGATCACGGGTGGCTACCATTTTCATGCAGTCAATCTGTTGTATGGATGTTGCAACTGCAAGATGTTTTATTTTAAAAATGGAATAACTCGAAGCCAACTCCACCCAAACCCTCCGTCCCGTCGCCACCTCCTGCAGCACTGGGTTCTGCCCTCCGCCACTGGACCCGTTACTCTTTACTCGCTACTCGTTACATGCAAATCATCTCTGCCACCCCCTCGGGCAATTCCGCTCAAACGCCTCCTGCAAATATCGAGCCAGTTGGGGCATTTGTGGAGTTTGTTTTTTTAGTGTCGAAAAATTGCCCGATTTAGAAAACAGCAATTTGCAGCCCTAAATTGGGTGCATATTCACTATTCCAAATCGTCCAGATTGATTTCAGGGTTATCAAAGTTGCCAAATTCTTCTTTGGCTGCCTTCATAGCATCCTCCTCTTTGGAGAAATAGCAGATGTCACCAAACTCGAAATTGCTCACCCAATAGATTTCAGAAAAACATTTAATTGAGACTGTTGAGGTGGTTGAGTAGGACGAAAGACATTCAATTTCGAAACTATCGACCTCCTCGGCGGAATCGTTGATGTGTTCGAGAATTTGGTCACTGAAAAACTCAAACTCATCTGGAATCTCGGTCCGATTCTCCATCGCGTCGAGAAGAGTGGGGGCACGGTCGCCATACTCCTGCAACAACATAGCGCGGACTGATTCTTCATTGGCGCAGAGCAGGATAAAAATCCTCTAACGGTTGCGATTTATCCTTCATGTGCGCTTGTAATTTTCTTGGTCGTTTCTTGTTGTAAATTAATGCCTCTGGAAAAATTTACGGCAGCACCATTGAAGCACCGCCTGCATTTCCTGCACACATCCGAGATATCGCTGCTTAAATTGAGCGGGCAAACGACTTCAGTGGAGTAATTTTTGAGATCGCATGTTGGTTTGTAGCCATCGAAGAACAGCACGGCCACATTTTCCAAATTCCTGGGATTCGGCACCTCGTCTTTATCGCATTGATACGAGAAAAAGTAGTTACTGCTCTTGGGCTTTAGGCGAAGGAAATCGCCACGGCGATCAAGGAATATTTATCCAAGCTAAAGTGGATGAAGACATTCGGAGCTTGCTCGATCTGGGATGCCCACTCGGGGAGCCTTGTAACCACCCAAATTGGGATATCCGGTCGAATTTTCCCCAGGTGGTTGATTGCCGCCACATTTTCCGCAAATAAATCCCCGCCACCATTCCATCGAATGAATGACAAGCTAAGGCTGTCGTATTCCAGTGCGACACGCTCCGCAAAGGCTGCCGGATCGGCTTTCATCGTTGCCATCACTTTGCGTTGGTGGCGCAGTGAGTTGGACCAGCTCGGTGCCCCGACTGCGAAGTAGCATGTCTTCATGCAGACCGCTGTGGGCTTGCAGGTCTCTGCGATCGGGACATTCACGCTGTGCCCGGTAACCTTGTTAAAGGAGAGGACATTTTCGTAGGAGCCCAGCAACTCGGTTTTTTCTGATGCCAATAGCTCCCGCGTTTTACGGACGATTTTTCCCACGCGAACGCTTTCCGGCAGTTTTGTAGCTTTTCTCGGGGATGAATTAGGCAAAATGATTTTGCTGCTGACTTTGGACACGCCTTTTTTCGCAGCGGCTACGGCTGCTTCGACTGCTGCTGCGTCGCTCTCTTGCCACTTCCTTGGGAACTGCGGACATGGATTGTCCATCCAGGTCCGGGTTTAAGAAAACTGAGCTTTCCCATGAGGCTTCGGATGGGGACGGCGTTGGCAAGAGGCAGTTCATCAATCAGGCGAACAGGAAGACGAACCGGGAAAAGGCCATCGCTCCAGATTTTAGCTGTATCGAAATAGGATGGCCCCGTTACCTCCATCACACCCACAAAAGCAGACACTTTGCTGAGATAGCACAGGATTTTGTCTCCGGGATTTAATCGAGCAGCAGCAGCACGCTTCTTCTCGGTAAATCCCATCACTGTTCCGCCGTGGCGCCTAAACTCGCGCCATGACTCAACCGTAAAGAGCCCAAGGTAACTATTTTTTTTCAAAAAGGTCACGCTGGTTATCGTCTTTCTCTTTTACACCTTGTCTTGCTTTTGATATTGGTTTTTTTTCGAGCCCAATTGAGACCAAAGTAAATGAATGGGAGGTGGGAGACACTAGGTCCAAGAACATTTGGTCTTTCTCTTTAGAGCCCCGCTCCCTCGGTTTCAAATCTGTCACTAAATGCCACATCTCTTGGTTTGATGCCGCCCCTTTCGATTCAAATGCAGGTCCTCCATGATCAGGGATTAAAGATGTTTTATCATTATGCTTATAAACTGGATCCCATTTATTAATACCATGCTTAAAAATATAGTTTGGAACGGTGCCAAGCGGTCTCTTTTACCTCAGCCTGCACTTGATCCTTATTTTTGGCGGTAGCAGGTCGGAGTGTCCCAGAGGGAATTTCTTCAAGGTGGGGGATTGCCGCGTCCAAAATTTTCCAGTCAGCCGGAACCTCTGTAAAGCCTTGCTTGTCAGTAAGACCAGTTACAATGCATGAGAATCTGCGCTTGGAGCTTGCCGCTTGATTAAGTGCAGCCATTGGATTTGGCGGCAGGGCATCAAAAAGAAACAAGTGAACTTCAGTTTTCAGTTTCTCAAGAAGCGTAATCCCATGCGGTATTTCAAAGAATATTTTATCACCGGTGCAGGGATCCGAACCCTTTTCTGACTGAGCAAAAATTAGGATTGTTCTTACTTTTGTAGAATCACGCGGCTCCTGTATCTCCGCCGCAAGTCCGGCCAAATACTCCCTAAACCAATAGGCATAAGCCGACTTCATTAAGGTGTTATATTGTCTAGCTTGAATTTGAGCCTCGGCTATGTGTTTGCGAATTTCCTCAAACGCCGGATTCTGCTTTTCACCCTCTAAAAGAACACTTGCTTCGCCATTTAACCCATTCAAAGCAAATGAGGTGAGATTGTTTGACCCGATGATGGCGCTCGCCGTTCCATTCAGCATCTCAAAGTAGTAAATCTTGCTGTGAAGCATTGGGCGGTATCGTGCAAAAGGGTTCGTTTTGCTAGTTGTCTTAGCCGTATGCCCAAGGTGAATGAATAAACTGCTCGGGGAAACTCCAGCAGCCAACAACCCATCCAGTGCTTCAAACGCCGGGTAGGTGCCCGCACCCACGATGAGTGTGGAAAGGATGCTCGGTCTTGTCTTGATGGGACCGGCTATGGCTGCCAGACCACCCGGTGTGGCAAATCCAGTAACGATTTTGGCGGTTTCACACGCTGCCAGTCGCGCTTGAATGAGAGATGCGATCTCCTTTTGCGGGCGGTCGAAAAGAACTGTCGTTGTCAGGCTCATGCTTGATTCGGTTTCCTCGGGGCCTTGTTTTGCATATACCACTCAAATAATTTGCTGAAAAACTCCTTGGAGACTTCTTCATCGTCCCGAACCTTTCTGTAAAACCTGTCGTTCTCGTTGATGATGTCTTCGAGCGCGTCCTCAGCTACTTGCCGGAAGGTCGCGGCAACAGCGTGTCTGGAGCCGTTTTTAAGTTGCTGTTGGAGCGCCTCGTCTTCACCGATCTTCTTCTCAAGCTGCTTGATGACCATGATCTCGTCCTCGGTGAAAGAGGTGTTGAAGCGGGAGTTGAGGTCTTCGATGATTTTCGAGAGTGCCTCGCGCTCTTCTCGGTGAGTGTGGCTCCGCTCCCATAATCGAGAGGATCCACTCTGGTTTCTTCGCGCTTCAAGCCGATGTCTTTTTTCTCTTTTTTTCGCACGGCCAACTTTTCCATGTCCACCATGCCGGTGACTTCTGGGGGCAGGCTGCCCGTCTTGGCTGGAAGTTTCGGCAAAAAACGCAGGAAGACGAAGAGTTTTTCCAGCCCCGTGTCATGGATTGGGACAAGCCCTGACATGAAGGAATAGAGCTTCACAAAATCCCGCGCCTTGGATTTGTAGTCGACTTGTTGCTCTTCAGGCTCGTCCTGCCAGCGCTTGGCTATTGGGTCGGCCTTCGCGTGGAGCTTTTCGATATCTGGCTTCGTGGCAAACCACAATTGAGCGAACGCATCAACATCCGCCGTTTCGTGGATACCGAATTTCTCCAAATCCGTGCGGATGTTGTAGAGCTGGTTCGGGTCAGTTTCCTTCGAAAGGATGATCCGGTCGTAGAAGGGCTGGAAGCTCTCCTCTATGTCCTGGGCAGTGTTTTCGAAATCCAGCACGAAGGTTTCCTCCTTGCCTGCCGTGGTGCGGTTCAGACGCGAGAGCGTTTGCACACAGGTCACACCGCTCAGTTTTTTGTCCACATACATGGCGACCAGCTTGGGTTGGTCGAACCCCGTCTGGAATTTGCTCGCCACGATGAGGATTCGGTTTTCATCCGCCTCGAAGCGGTCGGCCGTTGCCGTGTCGGGAAACCCGTTCATGTTGGCTTCCGTGTATTCCTTGCCGTCCTTGGAATCCTTCACCACATCGGTAAAAGCCACCAACGCCTTGAATGGGCTGCCGATGGTTTTCAAATACTCATCCACCGCGAGCTTGTAGCGCACCGCGTGCAAGCGGGAGGAGGTCACGATCATCGCCTTGGCTTTGCCGTCGAGCTTGCCGCTCACTGTGGATTGGAAATGGTCCACCATGATGGCGACCTTTTTAGTGATCGTGCGCTCATCACGGCTCACAAATTTTCTCAGCAGCGACTTTGCTTTTGCCCCGTCGAACTGCGGGTCGTCTTCCACCTTTTTCAGCAACGCCCAATACTGGTCGTAGGTCGTGTAGTTCCGCAGCACATCGAGGATGAAGCCCTCCTCGATCGCCTGCCGCATCGTGTAGAGGCTGAATGGGCGGAAGGTTCCATCCGGGTGCTTGGTTCCGAATTGCTGTAAGGTCTCCGGCTTGGGCGTCGCCGTGAAGGCAAAGTAGCTCACATTCTTTTGCGGGCCGCGCGCCTTCAGCTCCTCCAAAATCCGGTCTTCGGTGGATTTCTCTTCTTCCTCCTTTTGCTCGTTCTCGGAGGTGTAGGACAAAACCTTCTGCACCGCCCTGGCGCTTTCACCTGCCTGCGAGGAGTGCGCCTCGTCCACGATCACCGCGAAGCGCTCGCCCGGCAGATCGCCCATGCTGTCCATGATGACACCAAATTTTTGAAGCGTGGTGACGATGATACGCTTGCCGTCTTCCAGAGCCGTTTTGAGATCGCGCGAGGTCATTCCATCATCGCCGGAGATATTCACCAGCTTGCCCTTCGTCTCGATGACTTGGCCCAGCGTGCGTTGGAGTTGGCGATCGATGACCCGCCGGTCGGAAATCACAATCACGGAGCTGAAGACAGGCTTCCCGTCGGGCGTGTGCAGAGTGGCGAGGCTGTTGGCCAGCCATGCGATGCAGTTCGTCTTGCCGCTGCCTGCGCTGTGCTGGTTCAGGTAGCGCTTGCCCGCACCGTGCTTTTGGGCATCCGCCGCGAGTTCGCGCACACACCCGAGTTGGTGGTAGCGCGGAAAAATCTGCCTCTGCTTGTTGGTCTTCTTGCCCTTGTCATCCAGCACATCCACCACGCGGATGAACCGCTGGATCAGATCAAGGATGCGAGGCTTCTGCCAAATTTCCTGCCACAGGTAGCTGGTTGCGTAGCCGATCTTGCACGGCGGGTTGCCCGCACCACCGTCGCAGCCTTGGTTGAAGGGCAGGAAGAGCGTCTTCGGACCGGCCAGTTCTGTGGCCACATAGACGAGGTCGTTATCCACGGCAAAGTGGGCCAGACAGCGCCTGAAGCGGAAGAGCGGTTCTTTCGGGTCGCGTGTCTCTTTGTATTGCTTCACTGCGTGGCCCGCATTCTGCCCCGAGACTTGATTCTTCAGCTCGGTGGTGAAAATGGGCAGGCCGTTCAGAAAAATCACCAAGTCGAGCGACTTCTCATCCGCCTCGGAAAACTTCAACTGCCGCTGCACGTGCAGGAGGTTTTCCTTGTAGAGCCGTCGAGCCTCCGCCGCCACAGGGTTCGTTGGCTCAAAGTAGCAGAGGTCAAAATGCCCAAAGGTAGTGTCGTCGACGCCTTTTCGCAGAACATGCAAGACGCCCTCTCTGTCCACCACCTCTTTGATTCGTTTAAGGACATTCGTGCGCGCCTGATCCAGATTGCCGATCAGCTTGCAGTAGTCGTCCCACTTTTCAGTCTGCGTCGCGCGAATGAAGGAAATAACCGTCTCAGGCCGCAGGCACAGGGCCTTGTCGTAGTCTTCCTGCTTGGCGGAAAAATAGCCGTGCTGGTTCAGCAGGACATTTTCGATGTGCTCTTCAAACGAGGCTTCGGAGGTTATTTTTGGCATATTGATTGGCTTGGTTCGGTTTTCTTGGCACTGCGGGCATGGCGTGCGGGCGTTTCGCATCCGGCTCAAAAAAATTCCAAAAAATTTTATTGCTTGTCTTCTAAAATTGGAGAAAATTTTCGCGTCTCTACCAGTGGTAGCAGAACCTACAGAGGCCTCCGCCGAGCCAGCTATGCGAATCGGCGGTTCTCTTTTTCTATCGTCTTGGCCATAGCGGCGCACTCTGGATTTGGCTGAGTGTTCTTGGTGTATCGGCCAGATACGCCGTCACGAAGTTGGCCTTCTGAAAATCTCGCAGATGGAGGGCGATCACGACGATATAGTTTCCTCTCACTATCGCGACACGGCGCATCGCATCATACCTCTTCTCTCTCTTGATCCAGCCCTGCTTCAAAACCGCCTGAGAATCTTGCAGAGTGGCTTCGATCCAGTTCATGCGCTGCGCTCGAACGATCGAAAACCGGTCTTTCACCCCATTCCTCTGCGAACTCTCGAAAAAGTCGTGATCAAACTTATCCGAACGAAACCACACCTGGATTCCATCGAAAGTCTCGACGGGCACCCGGCAATACTTGGCCACGAAGTGCGCTTTGTAAGCCGCCTCATCGGCCAGAATCAACAGAGGGGGATACTCAACCCTCACCACCCTCCTCCAGGTTGGATTTCAAAAATATTGAACTTTCTTTCACCCATTGGCGTGTGCCGGATTGGGTGCCTGATTTTCGACTCGATCCGCTCGATGATTCCTCTCTTCGCCGTTCCGGCGGCCGCGCTCTGGTTGAACTTGGCGGCAATTGCCCCCGTCAACACATCCACCGCCTGGATCAGCACCGATTGCTTCGACTCGATCCCCTGCACCGTGGAGATATCCGAGGTGAGATTCGAGCGGTTCAGCACCTTCTGGAGCACATGCAAGCGGTCCTGCTCCCGATTTCGCTTCAGATCGCAGAAGATCGTGTAGTCGTTCTGGTCCAGTATCCAGTGATGCAATAGCTGGTAGTAAAACTTGTAGAATCCCAATTCCCCATCAGCGTTGTGGAACTTGACCAAGTCGACCTTCGCCCGATCCACCACGATCGCCCGAAAACGAAGATTCTCATCTGCTCCGAAAAACCAATCCACAAGGCTCCTGATAGGCGGCGACTCTGGAATGGGAAACTTTACTCCACTTTAGCTCCCCGCCAATCTTTCCGGCGTTCTTGAGCGCGTGAAGCTCGGCTTTGCGCTGTTCGCGTTGCTCCGTGGGCAACCACAGGCTTCCGATCACCAAATACCGCGCGCCGCTCTCGGATCGCGTCGATAAAGCTTCCGGCCGGGATTCGTCGCAGTAGGTGTCGAATTTCATAGGGGAACCTCTCTCACATCAATCTTGCCTGTGACGGCGGCAGAGATCAGCGCGGTGCGGCGTTCTTGCAGGAGGTCGATGGCGCGTTGAGCTTCGGCGGTGAGGGTGTCGAATTTGGCGAGCTTCGGTGTCCAGAAACTCGACGATGGCAGCCTGCTCAGATAGCGAAGGTAGCGCAAAGATGCATGACTGCACTTGCTCAGAACTTACATTGTATTGAGCTGTGCCCGTAACAAGAAGCATGATTTGTTCCGTCATCGTGCCGCAAGGAACGTCCGAGTAACCTGTTCGATGAAGGTAGCAGAGCTAGCTTTGGGGAAAGCTAGCGGGCCTGAAGGCTGCCGACACTGTTGGTTGAGCCGGCAGGGAAGGTCGGCTGCATCGACCCGCGCAAAGTGACCCAAGCTGCCCGTTTCGCCTAGAGCTGCCCGACCATACCCGCAGGCCACATCATCACCATCAGAAGCCGTCGTTCCGTTCGCTGGGCCGATGATTTCAGAATGCGACGTTGCCTCGATAAATCTGGTCTCCCTCGCTTGAAACAGAACGCGAGGTTACGCATTTTGTACGACTGCAACTCCATCGTCGCGTATCAAAGGCTCACCGGCCGTTCCTGACTGCAAAGCCTGCCACATTCAATTGCACGTCGTAATGACCGCACCACCCCCCGTCCGGCACATCGCCGAGCCATTCGATGCCGGAAGGCTTCATGGGGGCGTGGGGGTTGAGGCCTTTGGTGACGGCGTGGGAGATGACGGCTGGCGTTTTTCTTTCAGCAGTTCCAATCAAGCCGCCGCTGCTCCGCCACCAGCCATCAATCTTCCCCGTCTCCCGGTCCAGAAACTCCGCAATGGCCGTTTGCTCGGTGAGGTCAGGCCACGCATGTCCAGAACCGGTAAATATCTACGGGATTTGCGCGCTGATGACTGTTTGTTACGGATGTTACTTTTGATTCAAGACCCTGGCGAAAGCCCTCTGTTCTGACCAAATAGCTAAGATATCGGATGTCGCATCCATTGGGTTCAAGCGCCACAAACTCAGTGGAGCAAAGGGTAAGTGCATTTTGAGGCTCTGCGATACAGATTGTCCCCTTGCGCGGATTCAGTTTGGAGACCAAGACAACCTTCTTTTTGACGACCTGCTTACCGCTCGCGATCTCAGACCCGTCTTCTAAATTGGCTGTCCAATTTCCTGAACAACAGGAATAGAATAGTGGAACACTTCAAGTCCCTGAAATTCCTTAGGGTCAAGTTGAGCTCGGGAGTATGTCAAGAAGCTGTCCGAGCGCTTTATTTCCCACTCCTCCGGCACATCACCGAGCCATTTAACTCCGCTGGCCTTGTATTTCGGATAACGCGGGAAGCTCATTGGGTCAGCCCCCCAATCATCGTGAGAATACGGTCGGTGGTGGCTTTCAGGTCGGTATCAATCGCGCTGAGGGTGCGGGGCGGTTGGAAGACATAAAAATGTCGATTGAACGGGATCTCGTAGCCCACGCGCCCCACCTTGCCGTCCTTCGGCATCGCAGTAGGCGGTATCAATCCACGCGTCGGGCACATGCGGCGTGACCTCGCGGGCGAAGTAGGACTCGATGGATTCCTTGAGAGGCACATTCTCGGTATCGTTCAGGTCAGAATCAGGCTCGGGATTTCCTTGGCTGTCGCGGCAGATCTCGGCCGCATCATCACGCTCGCCGATGCCTGCCAAGATCGCTTTGAGCACGGGAGCCTTGAGCTTCAGTCCGGCCTTCTTGAGCACGGCCTCCAGAGCGGCGGTGAACTTATCGCGGTTCATGTAGGTCTGTCCTGCGAGCGTTTGCAGGGCGGCGCGGATCTCGGCTTGCAGGGCTTGGCCCTCCTGCTCCTCGCGCTTCTGCTCGGCAGCGGCTTTCTTTTTGCTCACGGCCAGATTCCTGAAGGCCGACTGAGTGTCGAGACGGGCGAGCGACTCGGTCAGTGACCTCGAAGCGGAGCTTAAGCGGTCGCAGCACCTTGATTTCGCGGTAGCCGAAATCCGTGGTGTCGAAGATCTTCACATGCGGGCCTTCCTTGCGGGCCTTGACCAACTGGAGAATGGCCTGTTTGTGGGTTTCGGTGATTTCGCGGCGTTTGCTGCCGAGGCTCTTGGACATGGGCGACCAGAATTCCTCACCAGAGGCATCGACCAACATGACCTTGCCCCGGTGGGCAGCTGGCTTGCGGTTGCTCAAGAGCCAGATGTAGGTGCCGATGCCGGTGTTGTAGAAAATCTGCTGCAGGCAGGGCGACGATGGCTTCCAGCCAGTCGTTCTCCAAATATCCAGCGTCGGATCTCCGATTCGCCCGAGTCTGCCCCGCCGGTGAAGAGCGGCGAGCCGTTGAGAATAATGCCGATGTGGCTCTGGGATTCCTCCGGGTCGTTCATGCGGGCGATGAGGTGCTGCAAAAAGAGCATCTGGCCATCCGACTTGCGCGGGGTCCCGGCTCCAAAGCGGCCATCAAAGCCCTGGCGGCCTCCTGCCATGACAGCCTCGGTAGTCCTTGCTCCACTCGTAGCCATAGGGAGGATTCACGAACTGGAGGTCGAAGCGCATGTCCGCGAGCTGGTCGTTGGAGAGGGTGCTGCCGAGCTTGATGTTTCCGCGTCCTTGCCCTCTGGTTCAAGAATGAGCATGTCGGCGCGGGCAATGGCCCAAGTGAACGGGTTCAGCTCCTGGCCATAGAGGAAGACCTTGGCCTGCGGGTTAATCTCAAGGATGTGATCCTTAGTGATAGACAGGATACCGCCGGTGCCGCAGCAGCAGTCGTTCACGGTGCGGGCCACGCCCTCACCCGTGCCGAGCAGGGAATCCAGCATGAGCACCAGATCGACCATGAGGCGAATCGCATCGCGGGGCGTGAAGTGTTCACCAGGGTTTTCATTCAAGGCCTCGTTGAATTTGCGGAGCAGGTGCTCAAAGACATAACCCATCTCGTGGTTCGGTGAGGGCGGGGAGGGGCGAAGGTCGATCTCTGCTCTTCTCATTGAACCGCTCCATGAGCAGGTAGAGCAGATTCACGCGATCGAGGTCGCGGATGGAGTCGTCGAAATTAAACGCGGCGAAGATTTCCCGAACATTCGGGGAGAAGCCCATCACATACTGGCGGAGGTTCCGCAACGCGTACCGCGAGGCTACCGTGTCATCGGAGGCTCTGTGGTAGCCGAGCTGTCGTAGAAAGCATATCCCGCCGCGCGGCAGAGCTGGCCGTGGCGGCTGCCAAGGCCCTGCCCTTTGAGAGAGCGCTCGGCCCTCCAGCACCTTGTCCTTGGTTTTCTCCAGCGCATAATCCAGCCGCCGCAGCACGGTAAAAGGCAGGATAATTTTTTGAAACTCGCTTTTCTTGAAAGCGCCGTTGAGGAGGTCCGCTATCGACCACAGGAAGCTGACAACGGCGTTGAATTTTGAGGTGTCGTTCATAGTTGTGGTTTGGTTGTTGTTTTTAATCTTTGTCCACGAGCACCCAGACCCTCTCCAACGGGATCTGAAGCTGGATTTCTTCGGGTAGTTTTTCGTAAACGCGCAAAAGTGCATCCACCACATCCACGGATTGCCAGAGCCGGAGGCCTCGAAACCATTGCTCGCGGGTTCTTTTTTCAGCGGCCCGTGTGAGGCCGCTCCATGAAACAAAAAGGCAGTGTGTGGCATGCCGGCTGTTCATCACTCCCGTCAGCTCGCGCAGGTCCTTGACATCGCCCAGCTGGCTTCTGGCTTTGATTTGGGCAACGATGGTGGGCCCTTCAAAACCAAATTGACCTTTTGCAGCGAAGATATCCTGCCCGCCATCCGGTCCACTGCCCCCGAGGTTTGCGACGGTATATCCATCCGCACGCAGAATCTCGACAATCAGAGAAGTGAGCATATCTGCAGGAAATTTGTGCCGTATATGCCGCTCGATACGATCGCGTGCACGAGTATTAAAATCTTCAAACTGCGAGAATGAGCCTTCGTCCTCGTCGGTGTCACCGGAGGGTTCGAGTGGCTTCGTTTTTACCCGTTAAAGTTCCCTGCCTGTGACAAACTCCTCGCCGCTCGGCGGCCCCGGATCAGGCTTTCCTTGCGCAAGGGCAGCGAGGCGGTCCAAAGCGCCATTCCTGGTGATTGGCGCGACGGTATTATAGGCACCGAGGGAGTCCAGCAGGTCTTGCTCGAAGGATGTTCGCGGGATTTGAATCACCCAATCTACTGGCCGCGTGTGCCGACCTATGCCGTTGATTTTAGTGAAAGCGTAAGGGCCAGAAATATAGCCCAGGGCGACCATCCCTTTTTGCAGCTTGAGCGGAAGCGCAACTAAATCCCCGATCTTCGCTTGATTCGCAAACTTATCGAGTTGGGCAGCGCGGGCGCTGACAGACTTGGGTGTGGCAGGGTCACCTTTGTAGCCTGCTGCTATTTTGTCGGTGCTCTTGAGCCCGCTCAAATCCGGGAACTCGCTGTGGCCAATAATCGCCAAGCCGCGCGACAGGACAGCGTTTTCGTCTTCACCGCGCTTCGGCTCGGATCAGCCAAGCTGCTGACGGTTTTTTTGAGGCAGTTGTTTTTCTCTGCGATGTCTTGTAGACGCCTGTAACGATTAGTTGAATAAGCAGGAATCAGAGCGGATTGGATGTTAAAAAACGCTTGGCTTGCAGGATTCGAAGTTGCCGAAACAAAAACCTGAGTTTCTTCCTTAAAAGTGAGACAACCGCCCGCCTATATCCTCGCCGATGGAACTTTGGGAAAACCATCAATAGGGTTTCAACTAAACCGAAAGCTCTAAACTCCCCGAAAGATGTATGGTCAATGACAATGCCTTTTACTGTTGAGCCCTCGACAATTTTGCTAATTCCAAGAATAAGTTCCTGAAATCCAGGATGGGAGATTAGCGGGAAAGAACGCCTGAAATTGAAAATGTGGGCCGAGACAGCCCCCAAATCTTTGCCAAGAGGTTGAAGTGTTATCGTCATGCTTTTCCCTCCTTAGGAACCACTAAATTCGAGACGCTCTCGCCGGCAGAAACCACGCCGCGAACCTCATTATTCTCGATCGAAATCGAAAAGTTGTCCTGCGGCCCATGATTTTTTTGACACCATTCGAGGACATATTTGCCGACGGCCTCGAGATTTTCAGGCGATAATGCACCTACCAGATATTTGCGCTTTTGCCAGAATCAGTCACAGAAAACTGCTTTACGGATAGTTTTTTAGGTTCATATTCCAAATCAACTGAAACCCACAGATTTTCTGAAGGTGCCTTCTCTTTAATCGCTTTCGGCAGCAAATCGAAGACAAAGTCTTGAAACAATTCCTCGTCCCATTCTTTGCTCAGATCGCTAAACTGGTCAAAGTTGCGATCCCATACAGTATATATCTTAAAAAGCAGTTGATCATTAGTTATTTCTGGTGTTAAATAAAGCGTGGTATGGACATCGAATTCGCTAATATTTTCGTAATACCATTCTTCCATCTCGTCCTGCAGCTCAGGCCAATCGCAGGTCGCATCAAGGCAAGTGTCACAACCTTTGTGCCATGGAGAGAAATCAATGCTGACAAATGTCCCGTCCTTAACGACTTCGCAGAGCCTGTTGTATACATTGGCGTCCACTTGGGTGGTTTTGATTGTCTTGCTCATAAATCTGGCCCTGCTTGCGCTCTGGGTGCCCCGTAAAAATCGGACTCGCAAAGTTCTGGGATCAAATCGAGTGCCCCATGGGTTTGCACCCAATCAAGGGTATCCTGCCAGCGGGTCGCTTTCTGCCCATCACTACTGAACGCCCATCCCGCAAGAATCAAAGGGACCGGAGGCGGAGGAGCGGTCGGGCATTTGTTCGCATGGAATTTACAGAGATTTTTATAAATCGAGTTCCAAATTGGGGGCTGAGGGCACATAGGGTGGGGATTCTTGGCTATGCTAGTGCTCGCTGCTTCCAGATGGGTTCGTTTTGTCTGTGATCATTTCCATGCAGTCTCGGTTGGGGGGTGTCGCAAAAGCTGCAACAGGGGGGAAGCGAAGTAAGAAGTAAGAAGGATGAAGTAGGAACACCCGCGCGAGAGCGCATAGGCTGCGGGAAAGTCGAATGTGTAGGCTGGGAGCCAACCGTAGCGAAGCAGGTGGAAGGATGAAAGGGGCGGGAGAAGGAGGCGGGAGATTTTGGATTTTGGATTTTGGATTTTGGGTTGGCGGCGCGTTGCGCCTGAATCTTGGGAGCCGCTCGGCGATCCGCCCCTACCTTGTAAATGAAAGCTCGGCTCCGGATACCACGGCGCTGACGGCGCATCGCCCTCCGGATTTTTTGAAGATTGTGGATTTTGGATTCATTTGGGAGTTTTCCGGGCTTCGAAGTTTCCGAGAACTTTGGCTTATGTTGGATTTTTAATTATGGATTTTGAATGGTGGGTTGGGGCGAGGAGAAGCCTAATGGTGAATTTTGGATGTTGAATGGTGGGTTGGTGAAATTCGAAAGGCGGAATGGGAAATTGGCCTTCGGCCGATGTTGGAATGAAGAGGGATGTTGAATGTTGGATTATGGGTTTGGGGACCTTGGGATCATTCAAAATTTCCCCCTTGGAGTCAGGGATTTTCGGAGGTGGTTTTGACAATGGAGGTGAGGATTTTTTGAATGCTTGAAGCTTGTGCCAGGAGGTCTTCCGCATTCTTGGGGCCAAGAATCCCAGTGTCGCGGGCCAAGCGGAGCCAGTAGATGGTTTCGCGTGCCTCTTTCGCCGCGATTCCCATCTTGGACTTGAAATCAGCCCGACTTTGCGCGGCTTGGGCTTCTTCGACATTCGCGCCGATGCTTGTCCCGGAGCGCCAAAATTGGGAGGCAAGGTCGTATTCCTTACGCTCGCGCATGATCCTTGCTGCCGCCGTGACATCGAGGGCGAAACGATAGCTAATTTCTAAAATCGGGTTCGCTTCTTTCATTCAAAATTCAGCATTTAAAATTTAAAATTCCCTCATGGAGTCATGGATTTTCAGGGGTGAGACTGGATGTTGAATGTTGGATGGTGGATTCATTCAGAATTCAAAATTGCTCATTCAAAATTTCGCAGCCCGCGCGGCCTTTTCCGGTGAAGCGGTATTTTTGCAGGCGGCTGTTGGGTTTATCTGTCGGCATGGCGGGAATCGTCCAAACTGGTGGTGATGCTTTCCAGGCGGGCTTTGAACTCTTCCTTGGTCGGCAAGTAGAGCTGGTATTTCGAGGCGAAGATATTGGTATCGGGCGGGAGAGTGAGTTCAACCAGAGCATCGTTTTTACGGTGGCAAAGGAGGATGCCGACGCTAGGCGACTCGTCGGGCAACTTCACATGCCGATCGAAGTAATTCACATACATTTGCATCTGCCCGAGGTCTTGGTGGGTGAGTTTGTCTCGCTTGAGGTCGATGAGCACATAGCAACGCAGGAGGCGGTTGTAGAAAACGAGGTCGACGCGAAAGTGGTCGTTGTCGAAGGTGAAGCGTTTTTGGCGGGCTTCGAAGAGAAAGCCTTTTCCGAGTTCGAGCAAGAAGGATTCCAGTTGGCTAATGATGGCGGATTCGAGGTCATCTTCAGAGTAGCTGGGATGGTCGGCGAGGCCCAGGAATTCGAGCACAAGCGGATTTTTAACAAGGTCGGCGGCTTTTTCGACGACCTGCCCTTCGCTGGCCAGGCGGCGAATCTCATTCTTGTCTCGGCTGAGGGCGAGGCGTTGGTATAGCGAGCTGGCAATCTGGCGTTGGAGCTTGCGCACGCTCCATTGGTTGGCGGCGGCTTCGATCTCGTAGAATCGGCGCTCTTCGGCACCATCGATGGTGAGTAACTCAACATAGTGGGACCATCCGAGCGTGAAGCGGCGGGGAAGCTGGCTTATCAGTTCGTTGGCTGCGAAGTTGGCCGTGATCGCTTCGGCAGAAATCCGAGACAGCGTCTCGGATTTCCCTGGAGTGTCGGAAAGGGATTTCCGGGATGGTGTCTCGGAAATTGGCGGGCGAAGAATGGCGGAGCGATATTCGAGATAAAAGCGCCGCATCAGTTCGAGGTTGTCGACGGAGAAACCTCGACTGGCGGAGGGCTTCAAGGCGTTGGAAAGCTCTTTGAGTGTTTGTTTTCCATATCGAGCCCGATCCGCACCCTCCTGTTCGAATTGGACGATATAGAGGCCAAAAAGGAAGTTTCGAGCCACGAGGTGAGTGTCTATGCTGCGGTTGGCCGCAAGCAGGAGTTGCTCGTGGGTCTTGCGGCAAAGGTCAACGAGTTGGTCGAAGTTCATGAGATTTGATGGTCAGGCAGAAGCGGAATATTGATTTTGGATTTTGGGTGAATTTTAGACAGGAGGATAGGATTTGCAGGAAGGAGGATTGCGCCGAAGGCGCAGTAGCGAGTTGCTGGTAACGCGTAACGAGCGGAGATTTTGGATGGTGGATGGTGGATGGTGGATTTCTGATAGCGAAAAGATCATTTCAACGAATCCTGAACCCAGGGTTGTCGCAAAGACTGCAACAGGGGGGAAGCGAAGTAAGAAGTAAGAAGTATGAACACCCGCGCGAGAGCGCATAGGCTGCGGGAAAGTCGAATGTGTAGGCTGGGAGCCAACCGTAGCGAAGCGAAGCAGGCAGAAAGATGAAAGGGGCGGGAGAAGGAGGCGGGAGATTTTGGATTTTGGCTTTTGAATGGTGGGTTTTGGGATGGTGGGTTGGTGAAGCAAATGGTGGATTTTGGATTTTGAATTTTGGATTGGCAGGAGATGACAGTCCTCCTACGCGCTTGGCGACTCCGGCGTGATGCAGTGGCGGGAGAAGGAGGCGGGAGATTTTGGATGGTGGATGGTGGATGGTGGATTTTGGGTTGGCGGCGCGTTGCGCCTGAATCTTGGGGCCGCTCGGCGATCCGCCCCTACCTTGTAAATGAAAGCTCGGCTCGGATACCACGGCGCTGACGGCGCATCGCCCTCCAGGTTTTTTGCCTCGGGTCATTTTGAGGTGGACCCA